>JAULAX010000015.1:0-1290123 GCA_032654565.1 Anaeromyxobacteraceae bacterium
CACTTCCTGGCCCGGCTCGACGGCGTCACCGGCGGGCCTGACGAGTTCTACGCGAAGTGCCCCAGCCACGACGACGGTGCCGCCAGCCTCTCGGTCACGGAGGACACCGACGGCAAGATCCTCGTCCACTGCCACGCCGGCTGCACTTTCACGGACATCGGCGAGTCCATGGGGCTCCAGCCGAAGCACTTCTTCCCGGGGCACGAGCCGCCCATCAACCTCGCCGACCTGGCGCAGGCGAAGCAGCTTCCGGTGGAGTTCCTCACCCTGCACGGCCTGCACGACATCGAGGCCACCGGCGTGGGCATCACCTACCGGGGGCTCGACGGCCGCCAGGTGGTGAAGGTCCGCTCCGCGCTCGTCGCCAAGCAGGGCTCCCGGTGGCCGAAGGGCGAGGCCGCCATGGCCTACGGCCTGTGGCGCCTGCCGGAGTTCGTCCCCCACAAGTGGTTGCTCCTGGTCGAGGGTGAGTCCGACACGCTCACCGGCTGGTTCTACGGCCAGCCCACCATCGGCATCCCCGGCGCCATGGCGGTGAAGGGCACCGTCGATGCCACCATGATGGCCGGTATCACGACCACCTTCGTCGTGCAGGAGCCGGACGACGCCGGAGGCAAGTTCGTGCGGGACATCGCCTCGCGTCTCGGCGAGCTGGGGTGGCAGGGCAGCGCCATGGTCATGCAGCTCCAGGGCGCCAAGGACCTGAGCGACCTGCACCTCAAGGTCGGCTCGACGGGCTACCGGGCGGCGTTCGACGCGGCCGCCCAGCAGGCGCGACCGCTCGCCGAGGTCGTCGCCGCGCTCCCCGCCTCCGGCACCGACACGAGCTGGCCCGACCCTTCGCCCATCACGCTCTCGCTGGAGCCGCTGCCGCACCTCGACGCCGACGCCATCCCGGCCTCGCTCGGGGACTGGATCGACGATGGCGCCTACCGGATGGGGTGCCCGCTGGAGTTCATCGCCGTCCCCGGCATCATCGCCATGGCCACGGTGGTGGGCCGGAAGGTCTGCATCCGCCCGAAGGCGCAGGACACCTGGACCGTCACGGGCAACAAGTGGGGTGCGGTGGTGTCGCCCCCGGGCACCCTCAAGTCACCCGCCGCCGAGGAGGGGCTCCGTCCCCTGAAGGCGCTGGAGGCCATCTACCGGGCCCAGCACCTCGCCCAGGCGCCCCAGCACGAGCTCCGGCGAATCGAGAGCAAGGTCCGGCGCGCCTCCCTCGAGTCCTCGGTGAAGGACGCCATCGAGAACGGCCAGGACCTGGCCGCCCTCCAGCCGCTGGCTGCGGCGGCGCTCATCCCGGTTCCCGGGCCGAGGCGCTTCATCACCAGCGACGCCACCATCGAGAAGCTGGCCGAGGTCATGGCCCAGAACTCCAACGGCATCCTCTACCAGCGCGACGAGCTGACCGGCTGGCTGAAGCAGCTCGACCGCGACGGCCACGAGGGCGACCGGGCCTTCTTCCTGGAGGGCTGGGACGGCAAGGGCGAGTACATCGTGGACCGCATCGGCCGGGGCACCATCCACGTGCCGGCCAACTGCATCTCGCTCTTCGGCACCATCCAGCCCGAGGTCTTCGCCGACTACCTGCGCGCCGCCGTGGGCGGCGGCAAGAACGACGACGGCCTGGTCCAGCGCATCCAGCTCCTGGTCCTCGGCGGCGCAGATGATGACTGGCAGTGCATCGACGCGGCGCCCGACAACGCGGCGCTCCAGCGGGCCTACAACGTCTTCTGGAACCTCGACCAGATGACCGCCGGCCACTTCGGCGCCGTTCAGGGCGACGGCCTGCCCTACCTGCGCTTCTCCGCGTCGGCGCAGGCGCTCTTCAACACCTGGATGGCCGGGCTGGAGGCGAAGCTGCGTGACCCCGCTCACCACGCCGCCGTCCGCGCCCACTTCTCGAAGTACAGGTCGCTGGTCCCGTCGCTCGCGCTGCTCTTCCACCTGGCGGACGTCGCGGGTGGCCTGGTGCCGGCGGGCCCGGTCAGCGAGGGGGCGCTCGACATGGCCATCGAGTGGGCCGGCGTGCTGGAGGAGCACACGCTCCAGCTCTACTCGGGGGTCATCGACACGCAGGCCGCTGCCAAACGGCTCGCCGAGCGCATCGTCACCAGGGAGGTCGAGAGCGGCTTCACGGCCCGGGACATCGAGAGGAAGGGCTGGGCCGGTCTCGACCGCGACTCCATCCGCGACGCGCTCGACACCCTGGAGGCCGCCAACTGGCTGAAGAAGGTCGCCCAGAAGACCCGTGGCAGGGATCGCGTCGAGTACCTCATCAACCCGAAGATCCCCTTCCGGGGGACTTCTGTCAGTTCTGTCAGTTCCTCCCTGGGGGCCAGCCAGGGGTAGCTGGATGAAGACGCGGGGTGTCTCAACACACTGATCTGCCAGGGGAATCATGTGCTGAGACACCCCAAGTTCCATCTCTGGCTTCGCCTAGAGAGTGAACTGACAGAACTGACAGAAGGGGGGGCTACTTGCCGACCATGATGGTCTCTCTCGATGGCCGAGAAGCTGGGAGCATCCTTGGGCGCCATCTCGGGCGCCATGATGGCCACCATCGGCGGCGCCAAGAGGTCCCTCGGGGCGCATGAGATGAGACACCCCACGTTCTTCAGGCCGAAGGCCAGCAACGCCATGGGTGGCCAGCGTCAAGCCGAGCTCGTCGGTGGGGATAAGCCTGGAGAGCGCGATCTCCGCGCTCATCACCGGGGAGATCACCATCATGGACGCCACCGCCTACCTGCGCGTCTCCAGCCGCGCCCAGGACTACGCCACGCAGAAGAGCGCCATCGAGCGCGCCGCCACGGCCAGGGGCGACACCATCACCGACTGGAGGGCCGAGAAGAGGTCCGGCAAGACCCTGGCCCGCCCCGAGCTGGACCAGCTCCGCGCCGACGCCCGCGCCGGTCACGTGCGCCGGCTCTACGTCTTCAAGCTCGACCGGCTCACTCGCTCCGGCATCCGCGACACGTTCGAGGTGATCGAGGAGCTGCGAGCCCACGGCGCCGAGCTGGTCTCGGTGTCCGACGGCTTCGCCCTCGACGGACCAGCGGCCGAGGTGGTGCTGGCCGTCATGGCGTGGGCCGCCAAGATGGAGCGGCTCGCGATCAACGAGAGGATCTCGGCCGCCAGGGAGCGGGTGGAGGCCGAGGGGAGGTCGTGGGGCAGGCCGAGCCGCTTCACCCGGGCCGACCGGCGACGCATGGTGGAGCTGCGGGACGGCGGCAAGACCATCAGGGAGATCGCCATCAGCATGAAGGTCCCGCGCTCGTCGGTAGCCTACATCCTGTCCAGAAAGGATGGGGCCGACCCACGTGGCTGAAGTCCTGCCCCACCGCGATGCACCAGGGGCGTGCCAGGAAGTACACTTCCGGGACGCCAGTCAGGATCGGCCAGACGGAGCAAGAGCATGACCGCTCACCAGACCCAGGGGGAAGCCTTCGCGCTGGCCGATGCCTTCTACGCCGAGTGCCAGGTGGTGGCGAAGTTCATCGACGAGAAGCTCCGCCTGCTCGTGGACGAGCGTGCCGGGAAGGTTCCCCATGGTGTCACCTTCCAGGTTCAGTTCCTGCGCGCCATCGCGTGGCTCCGGAGCCTGGACAAGCTGAACCACCCGGGCGACTTCCAGGCCGTGGCTGCCGCAGCGAGAGCGCTCTTCGAGGGCGCAGTTGACGTCACCTTGATGCACTTCGCTTCCACCTCTCAGAGCCCCGAGAAGATGGACGCCTGGGAGTTGTCGGCAAAGCTCAAGCACGCCCAGTCCATTGCCACCTACCTGTCCGAGCTGGGGAGCGCGCCGGCCGAGGACGAGAGGACGATCCTGGCCTTCCTCCAGCGCGAGGAGACCCGTGTCGAGCAGCTTCGGCTCCGCTGGTGGCCCCGCAAGGACGGCAAGCCGGAGCACCCGTCGCGCTGGACGGGGAGGGACCTTGGCAGCGACTCCAAGGTCGCCGATGGCCTCTTCGCGGCGAGATTCGAGGAGTTCTACCGGCTCCGGTACCCGCAGATCTGCTGGAACACCCACGGGTCGGGAGCGGCCGGGATAGCCAACATCGCGCCCGAGGTGTTCCCGTTCATCGGGGGGATGGCGTACCGCGAGGCCGCGAAGTTCGCGCTGGTGATCGCCGAGCTTGTGGCGAAGGAGTTGGGGTGTTGGAGCCAGGCCGACTTCAACGCGCTTCGCGAGCAGATGACGGTCTCCTCGGGACTGATCTATGTCGTCCACCGTGACAGACTCGGCGCGTGACGCGACTACGGCAGCGCGGACGGGGTGAGCCTGCGCTGCGAGTGGCCGGGACCGCTCCGTTTCGGCCAGGGTCATGATGACGCTGGCTGACCGCCTTCCCCGTGTTCGTCGCCACACGTAGCTACGCGGGCCTCACTTCCACTTTGAAGCCGATTCCGGACTGTTGAAGGAAGTTGGTCACCTGCGCCAGGAAGCGCTCCGCCTCATCGCTCGGTGTATGCTGTGCAGTGAGCAGGATCTCGACCTGGGGATCGGCGGGCATGGGTGGGTTAGTCGTGCGCTGCATTTGACCCGATTCGATGAACTCCAGATAGGTGTTCACCTTCGCCTGAAGCAGTTCGGCATGTCCTTGGAAGTCCTTCCAATCCAAGTGATCCGCGATCACTAGGCGCACCACCCTGGAGCCAGGGCGAGTGCCGACGATGTCAATCTTGTTCGTCTCCGTAATGCTCACGATCGCCAATCCCTCTATGGCCTGCGGATCTCGACGGACGTCGGCAGAACTCACCCCCGGCGAGCGCGGACCGGTCTGGCCCTCCCACGGGCTAGCCCTTTCGGCTCAGGGAAGCGCGTCGGTGAACGTGCCGACTCCAGGCGCGTGATCCCAGATAGATGACAACTGAATAGAAGGCGACATTGGATACGGAGATCAACGTGCCCCAATCAGTCACCCCTTGCCCTGTATGCGATCCTTCCGGGAACAGCGGAAACAGCATCATTGCTCCTGGAAGCGCCGCCACATTGCAGAGTGTGGTCAGCCAGCCCACACCGTCACCCAGTACCCGTGCGGCAACGATGCCCCCCCATAGCAGGCAACCGCCAACAAGGGCGAAGGCAAGCCGCGCCCACCTGCCACCTCGAGTCACCGGCACACCCCCATCGCGTCATTTAGCGCCTCCTTCCCGAATGCCCGCTCAAACGAGGCCCGGCTGGCGTCCACCGACTTCTGCATTTGCCCAGGCGAAATGCTCTTCTCGCCGGCAACGTGCTCTCCAATCTTGAGCCAATCCACTTTTAGTGGATTACCCTGCTCGTCGACGTGAACGGGGGACGTGCCATCCATCACCGTATGATTCGTACTGGCCCACTCGCGAAGGCCCGGTTCGATCTTTCCGCCGTTTGCCTTGACGTACGCCCCGGCTTCGGCCTCGCCGTTGGCAATGCGGGTCGCGATGGCGGCCTTGGCCTGCTCTGGGCTTTGGCCGGACGCCCGCATGGAGTGCCAATTGTCCCTGAGTTGGCCACCAGGCCGATCAGTGTAGGCGGAGCCGTCCTTCAGTATCTGCCGTTGGGAGCTGGACATTGCCGGGAACGCGTAGTCAATGATCGCGTTGTGGGTGTCAGTCGGCCACCTCCCAGTCGGATCCACATACTTGTACGGATTGTTCAGCACATACGAGTACCGATTGAGCGTCATCGGATTCCCCGGCGACCCCATCACCGAGTCCGCCGAGATGAACCGCCCGATCTGCGGCCAGTACATCCGGGCCCTCTCTGCCAACGTGAGTGAGACAACGAACCCCACGGAGTTTAGTGTAGAAGGGCGAGCTTGGACTTCCACGTGAGCACCGCAGAGATGGGTTTGGTTGGGCAGGAGACCGAAGTGACCGCGAAGCCCCGGAGGCGGCAGTTCACCGCCGAGTTCAAGCGGAAGGTGCTTGCCGAGGCCGATGCCTGCACCAAGGCCGGCGAGATCGGCGCCTTGCTGCGGCGAGAGGGCCTGTATTCGTCCCACCTGGTCGAGTGGCGGCGGGCCCGCGACAGCGGAGCCTTGGCCGGGCTGACCCCCAGGAAGCGCGGGCCGGCGGCGAAGGTTCCGCACCCGCTCGAGCGCAAGGTCGTCGAGCTGCAGCGTGACAACGCCCGCCTGCAGCGGCGCGCGGAGCGTGCGGAAGGGCTCGTTGAGCTCCAAAAAAAAGTCTCGGAGCTGCTGGGGATCCAACTCCCGAAGCCCGACGAGGAGCGGTGATGCAGGCCGTCACCGAGCTTGGCCCGCGCCTCGGCTTCGCCGCGGCCTGTGCGGCCGTGGGGCTCCCCAAGGCTACCTACTACCGTCGCCTCAGGCCGCCACGGCCGCGGGCGAAGCGGACCTCCCATCGCGCCTTGGACGCCACCGAGAAGCGCGTCGTGCTCGACGTGCTGAACGAGCCGCGCTTCGCCGACCTCGCGCCGGCCGAGGTCCACGCGACGCTGCTCGACGAGGGGCGCTACCTCTGCTCGGAGCGCACGATGTACCGCGTCCTGGCTGAGAACGCGGAGGTTCGCGAGCGCCGCGACCAGCTGCGCCACCCGGCCTACACGGCACCCGAGCTGCTGGCCACCGGGCCGAACCAGCTCTGGAGCTGGGACATCACCAAGCTGCTCGGCCCGCGGAAGTGGACCTACTTCCACCTGTACGTGATCCTCGACGTCTACAGCAGGTACGTGGTCGGCTGGATGCTCGCGCACCGCGAGACCGCCGCGCTCGCCGAGCGGCTCATCCGCGAGACCTGTGAGCGCCAGGGCATCCAGCGCGACCAGCTCACGGTCCACGCCGACCGCGGCACCTCGATGCGCTCTAAGCCCGTCGCGCTCATGCTCGCGGACCTGGGCGTCACCAAGAGCCACTCGCGGCCCCACGTCTCGAACGACAACCCGTTCTCCGAGTCTCAGTTCAAGACCATGAAGTACCGGCCCGACTTCCCGGAGCGCTTCGGCGCCATCGAGCACGGCCGGGCCCACTGCGTCGACTTCTTCGGCTGGTACAACAACGAGCACCGCCACGGTGGCCTCGGCCTCCTCACGCCCCACGACGTCCACCACGGCCTCGCCGGCGCCCGCCTGGAGGCCCGCAGCGCGGTCCTGGCGGCCGCCTTCGCCGATCGGCCCGAGCGGTTCCCCGCCGGCGCCCCGTCGGCCGGCGCCGTGCCCACCGAGGTCTGGATCAACAAGCCGCAGCAGATTTCACCGACAGAGGAAGTGCGTCAGTAATCTCAGCAGCAGGTTGTCTCATTCGTGTTGACAGGTTCCGGGGCGCCGTAGTCATGGAAGCCGGTACCCGGGTCGAAGACCCGGCCGTTGTACTGCCGGTCGCCGCGGTACCCGCTCACTTCCCAGGCCTCGCCCCACGGCTCATAGGTCAGCTGCGCGACCACCTCACCCGCGGCGTTGGTGCGGGCCACCACGCTTCCCAGCGTGTCGGTGTGGTACCACTCCGTGCAGGCCTTGCTCGCCGTCGCGCACCCGCCCACCGCGATCAGCTTGTTGCCGAAGTAGAAGTACTCCCGGAGCGTCCCCCCGGCGGCATCGGTCTCCGCCAGCACGCGCCCCCCAGCGTCGTAGTGGTAGACGGTCGTGCCGGCGCTTGCGAAGCCGCCGCCGAGCGTGCCGCTCGGCACCTGGAGGGTGGCGAGGAGGGCGCAGAGGAAGGGGGCGGCGGCGAGCACGATGGCGCATCCTACCAGCGAGCGGTACGACAGCTCCTACTCGCCGTGCTCCTCGTTGTTCTCCTCGAAGACCACTTTGTTGTTCTCCTCGCAGACCACTTTCATCCCGCCAGCAGTCGTCGCGCCTGCACGACGATCTCCGCCTCTACTTCCGCCACGGTTCCAAAGGTGCCGCTATCGGCCATAGCCAGCGCATCATCGAGGCCGGACCAGACGCTAAGGTCTGTAAGGAGGCCAGTCGCCCGTGCGATCTCGTATAGTCGCCGCGCCCCATTGCGTGCGGTGACCGTGCCGCTCACGATGTCCTCGGCAACCTGATGTGCTCGGACGCTCATGAGGTCCACTCCTCTGGGCAGGACAAGTTCGATCTCCATAGCAGCTGCGTTCAGGTAGCGATCCACCTCGAACTCGTTGTGGGGAACTGCGAGCCCGGCCAGGATGCGCAGCGAAGGCGAATCAAGGCCGGCGGCCAGTGCGCTCTCGGCCCACGCCACAACCTCGGCTCCGGTATTGCGCCCCATCTCCCGGCCGGCCAGGACCTCGATCAGGCGGCGCTCCAGATGGGAAGAAGGATGCACAGCTTTCGCGTCAATACTGCTCATGGATCCCTCGGCAAAAGCACCGGCATTAGGGCTTGATGGGGACGCCATTGATGGCCCCGCCCGCGACGAACATCTGATGCGTGAGTTTGCCCCCGCCGTCGACGATATACTCGTAGCGGCCGGAGACATCATTGAGTTTGCCACCCACCTGAGTGAGGGTCCTCGACGCGCCGTCACCGCCTGTGATCTCGAATGTCCTACCAGAACGCGCCGCCGCGTCGCGCATGAAGGTCGCTGCCCTGTGGACTTGGTCTCCCTTCAGCGCGCTTCCAGCTGGCTCGGCCCGTAGTAGGGCCTCTCCTGCCCTACTCAAAGCTGGTTCCGCCTGCTTGGCCGCCGCTCCACCCATCCCCATGAGCGCCGCCCCAGCAGCCCCAACCTCAGCAGTACTTGCAGCGACCGTCCCAGTAAGCGCCAGACTCGTGCCGACACCAAGGGTGAGTCCAGCAACACCGCCAATGGCAGCGCCTTTGCCGACTGCACCCCAGCTGAACCCTTCCTGGCTATTGGCAGACGAGACGGCGCCGTAGATGCCGCCGCCCACGGCGCCCACCAGCCCTGTGACAGCAAGGAACGGCATCCGCCCATCTGGGTCGACATACTTGTAGGGGTTGTTGTGGACGTAGCTGTACCGGTTCAGGCTGGCCGGGTTCCCAGGCGATCCCATCACCGAGTCCGCCGAGATGAACCTCCCGATTTGCGGACAGTACATCCGGGCGCCGTAGTCGTGGAAGCCGGTGCCCGGATCGAAGACCCGTCCGTTGTACTGCCGGTCGCCGCCATCGCCGGCCACGCTCCACTGCTCGCCCCAGGGCTGGTAGTTGAGTCGCGCCACCACCGCCCCGCTGGCGTCGGTCCGGGCCACCACGCTGCCCAGCGCGTCGGTGTGGTACCACTGCCGCTCGGCGCAGGCCGGCATGGCCCCGGCCGCACAGCCGTCCACGGTCACCAGCTTGTTCCCCAGGTAGATGAAGATCCGCTGCTTCAAGCCGCCCAGGTCGGTCTCGGCGATGACCCGGCCCGCGGTGTCGTGGTGGTAGACCGTGTTCTGGGCGCTCGCGGTCTTCTGCACCCGCCGGCCCATGGCGTCGTAGCGGTAGCTGGCCCCGTCGGAGGAGGAGGACAGGCGGCCCGCGACGTCCCAGGTCAAGGTGAGCGAGGGGTACTTCTCTCCGCCACTGACCCAGACCGCGTCGAGCCGGTTCTTGGCGTCGTAGCTGTTCACCGTCGTGCTGCTGTCCGACTTGAGGGTCCGGTTTCCCAGCTCGTCGTAGTCGTAGACCGCGGTTCCCCACCAGTTCGGGCCCTGCGCAACGATGAGGCGATCCATCAGGTCGTAGGTGAATGACCTGCCTGAGCCCGCCGCCTCCGAGTCGGAGTGGGTCAGCACGTTGTCGGCCATGTCATAGGTGTAGTTCAGGCCGATGACCCCTGGCGCCGTGATCGTCTTGGCTCGCTGGAGGTCATCCAGCACCGTCGTCGTCACCCTCCCCGGTTGGTCGCCGTACTTCATGGTCTTGACCTGCCCCCCGGGATGATAGGTCACGTCCGTCACGATGACTGCCCCGTTGAGCGTGATCGACGTTGTCCGGTTGGCCGTGTCGCAGGTCAGCACCAAGGAATCGCCGGTCGTGTAGACCACCGAAATGAGGCAGCCTTGCGTGTCGAAGCCGAAGGTCGTCGTGTATGTCTGCGGGCCAAAGCTCCAGGTCTGCGACGTGACGCGGTTCAGCTCATCGAACGTGTAGTGGTACGCCCCACCATTTGGACTGGAAACGTCTGTGATGTTGTTGGAGTTGTCGTAGCTCCTGGAGACGTCGTCACCGCCCACGGAGCCGGCTCCCGTGTAGGCCAGGCTGGTCCACCGGCTCAGGGGGTCAGCGTAGCCGTAGGTCTGGATGACGCCAAGGGCATCCCGCCGCGTGCTCACCTGGCCGATGGCGTTGTAGGTGAATGTGTTGGTTCCTGACTCCGCGGTCAGCTCGGTGCTCAGGAGTTGCGTGACCGGGTCGTAGAAGTTGCTTCGGTCACCTTGGACGAGTGGTGCCAGGACGCTCTCCAGTTTTCCGGAAACGCTGCTGCCGAATTGCCAGATACTACCCATCGGATCGGCCAGGGACGATAGACGCTGCTCCGCAGGGCTTCCGAAGGCGGTGTAGCAGCGAGTCGTCTCTGGGTTCCGGTAGTAGGCACCTACCTGGGCCGTCACGGTATTCAACTTTGTCTTGACGCAATTGGAACTGAAACTATTTGTGATGTCCGGGGCATATGAGGCGTACGAAGGTCGCCACGCTCTTGAGACCATCACGGGGCGCCCGATGGCGTCGAGGTCGAGCTTGCTCCCCACCTCATCGGTTGCTAGCGGCGCAAACGGGTAGGAAGTGAACCAGCGCTGCCCCATCGCATCAAACCTGGCGCTCGTAGCGGTTCCTGCGGAATCAGAGGTCTTGATGGTGCGTCCGAGACCATCCAGCGTGCTCGTCTTGGTGTACAGGCCGCGCACGAGTGTCCTCCAGGAGTTGTCAGTGGCCCACGTGATGGTCGTCGAGGCGTTCTTGAGTGGCAGGGGAGGCGTCACGGTCGATGGGCGACCAATGTCGTCGTAGGTGTAGCTGGTCGTGTAGTTCCGGCCGTTCGTCTCGGTCAGCACCCAGCCCTCCCAGGAGGCCGTGCGCCGAACCGAATACAGGCCGTTGAGATCGAGGACCGTAGGAATGCCACATCCGCTGGCCGCTTGGCAGGAGGAGCCCGCCCCGTATCCGCTCAGGTTCAGGACCTGCCCAAGGGCGTTGGTCACCGTCTTCAAGTTCCCGACGCCTTCGGCCGCAGTGAGATGATGGCTGAAGTTGGTGGTGATGCCGCTTACGGTCTCGCTGTCTCGGGCGAAGTTGGGGCCGAGGTAGGTCCAGCTACTGGCCATGGTCTCGTTCCCTTCCGCGACTGTCTGTGAAAGAGGCCGGCCGCGAAGAATGTTCAGGGTGGGCCCGGTACCGAGGCGTGGCTTGCTGAAATAGGTCGAGGTCGTCGTTCGAGTCTTCGTTCCACCGAACTGCAAAGGGACTGGGAACGAATGGCCGGCCTCGTCGACCTGCAACATCGCATCGGCTTGGACACCCGTTTCGACAATGGTCTCCGCCTGACCGTAGGCATCGAAGGGCCCGTAGGTCGTCTCGAACTTGGCCGTCATGGCCGATGTTGATTTCGGGTCGCGATAGATCCCACGGAACTCCATTGCGGCCGGATAGACGGCGCCGTCCTGAAGGTGAAGCCCCACGATGGCCGGGCACCCAGTGTCACCCGCGTAGTTTGGCGCCGAGAAGATGACGTTCGAGATGGCGGGGAGCGGGGTCCAATTCAACTGCTCGATCTCTGCCCCGTCACCTCGGGTCATCTCGCGAGTGAGGCCTACTGCATAGGTAAGTCCACCATTCGGCGCCAAGTCGACGACCGCGCCAAACCCAAAGAAGCTGAACGTGTCCTTCTTGCCATCTGGACGGGTCACTGTCGTGACGTTGAAGTTGGTGGAAGCGCCGGTTTCCCTGTCGGTACCCGTCGTTGAACCCGGAGGGAGAGCCTGGTAGGCGTAGGTCCAGGTACCGGGCACCAGTCCTCGCCCGGTGACGGTTCGCTGCTGCACCAAGGGCAGGGGGATCGTCGTGCTGCCCGCGAAGATGTTCCACTTCGCGTAGGTGTATGACGCTGTGGCGCCACTTGGATAGGTGATGCTGGCAAGGGCGTACTGGTTCTGCTCGACGGTTCGAGTGAAACCATATGTGAATGCGAAGCCGGGGCCGGCGGGCGGCGTGACGGATGTCAGGAAGCGCCGGTCGGGGATAGGGAACTTCCCTGGTCCGGCAGTGCTACCGGCCGCAGGAAGCGTGTATCCGTAGGAGTAGACCTTCCCGTTTGCGGTCATTGACTTGAGCCGAACGCCGTCGCCATCCGTATAGGTCCAATAGTCAAACGTCACCGTTCTTCCGTAGGTATCTACGATGCTGGCGACCGGTGGCACGTTCACTACGTTCGGGTATTGCCCCGGTGACATGTAATCCAAGGTGATCTGGTTTCCGAACGTATCCACGATGGCCTTTGCCGGCCATACGGGCACGGTGCCGTAGTATCCTTGATTTGCCGGGTCGAATTCGTATCGAGTCCCCGCGTTCGACCAGACGCAGGCTCCCGCTCCTGCGAGATAGGAGCAGTTCAATTCCAGGCGCCAATAGTCCTTGGAGATCCAGGCGCCCGGCTCACTCGCAGAGGGATAGAACACGTGATTGGACCCGTCCGGCGCCTCGAAGATCGGAAGGTCACCGGAGCAGATATCGACGATGCCCGATGCGTTTGGATTCCGGAGGCGCCCGAAGTGAAAGGTCCATCCGTAGCCGAGCGCCGAGTTCTCGTTCTCGACCAGGAGGGGACTCGAGGAGGTCAGAAGGTCGGTCCGCCCCCAGAGTTTGCTGCTGTATGCGCGAACCACCCGGAGGTCATGTCCAGCGACGCCCGGAAGCACCAGGTCCTCCTGGACGATGCGTACCGTTCCGGTGAAGGGATCGACCAGGTCACCGTTGGTCCCTTCGAAGAATGGCTTGTGCTCAACTTCGGTGAAGCGGAAGAAGGAGTCGAACACGTCGTTCGACTGGGCCTCCGCCTCGAATGGAACGGACCCGAGAAGAGACAGCACCATGGCCGCCATGAGTCTCTGGAGGAACTTCCTCAGCCTCGCAGGAGGGGGGGCGACGGGTTCGCGTCGAGCATTCATGCCGGACCTCTTCCCTTTCAGTTCTATGGTCGTCGTGAATGTCATGGCGTAATGGTCAGGTTGATCGGGAAGACAACGGTGGGATCGCTCTGGAGCGCGGCGGTGATGACTACGGTCGCGTTGTCTGGGACCATGGACGGCGCCGCGTACACGCCCTGCGCGTTGATGAGTCCGTTTGTTGAATCCCCTCCGGTCACGCCATTGACCTGCCACAACAGCCTGCCTGTCTGGTCATTCTTTATCGACCCGTAGAACTGTGCCGAGCCTCCGATCTGGACCCAGTATGGCGCGCAAGGTTGAAGCAGGATTCCCTGCCAATTCCTCACATAGACCAGTGGCGGAGGGACCGGGAAGATCGTGATGGTTCCGCTGACCGACTTGGTGGGGTCGGCATTGGCAACCGCCGTGACCGTCACTGTGCTGGGGTTCGGCATCCTGCCGGGGGCCAGGAAGAGCCCAGCAGGGCTGATCGTCCCGACGGTGTTGTTGCCTCCAACGATGCCGTTCACGAGCCACGTCACAGATGTGTCGATTGTGTTCTCGACCGGCGCGATCAGTTGCTGCGTCGTCCCGACCTGAATGATGGACGTCGAGGGAAGCGGCCCGTAGATGGCAACGGGCGGAGTAGTCACGATTGTCGCCGTGACCGTCGCAGACTGGGAAGGATCACTCGTCGAAGTGGCCAAGATCGTGACAGTGGCAGGGGTTGGTACCGTGAGCGGTGCCGTGTAGAGGCCGTCCGCGTCGATGGTTCCGACGGTCGGCGAACCGCCGATCACTCCATTGATCTTCCAAGTGAGGGTCTTGGTAGGCAAGGTGACTGTGGGCCAGAACCTGGTAGCCGTTCCGATCTGCACCGTGGCACTGGTCGGTGTCACGACCACCGGGGGAGCAGGCGCAATCGTTACTGTCGTTGATGCGCGTCTGGCGCGGTCAGCCGCCGAGATTGCCGATACAACCACCGGATCGGAAGGAATCGTCAACGGTGCGGTGTAGACGCCGTTGGCGTCGATCGTCCCGTGGATTCCGTCGCCACCCCAGTATCCATTGACGTCCCATTCGATTGTTGTGGATTGCCCTGGGGCTGCGTCAACGGTGGCCGCGAAATTGAACCATTGGCCCACGGGCACGGTTGGGTTCGGCGGACCCATGTAGACTGCGGAGACCTGAGACTGTAGGAGGCTAAGCGTTGCTGTTGCCGACTTTGTCTCATCTGCATTGGAGATGGCGGTGAGAGTGATCGATTCGCCCGGCGCGGTCTGCGGCGCCTGGTAGAGACCGTCCGGCGAGACGAAGCCAACGGAATCGTTCCCACCGGGGATCCCGTTGACAAGCCAAGTCACCGATGCGTCGGAGGTGCTTTGGACGGTGGCAACAAAGAACAGAGCTGTTCCGAGACTGATATACGTCCAGCTTGGACTGATGCTCACGCTGACTGGCGTGGAGGAGAGGAGCGAAACAGACGCCGACCCGGTCGAAGTTGGATTTGCTTGGGAGGTCGCCGAAACGATGGCAGGCGCCGACGGCAGTGAGAGCGGAGCCGTATAGCGCCCGGTGGCGTCGATGGTGCCATTGCCTGGGTCCCCGCCTGTCACCCCGTTGACGCTCCATGTCACCGCCGGATTGGTGGAGTTCAATACGGAGGCACCGAACTGGAGCACCTGACCGAGGACCATCTTGGCGTGAGCTGGTGTGACCAGGACCGTCAAGGTGGGGGCCGGCTGAACGGTCGCAGTCGCTGACCCAGACTTGGTCGTATCGGCGGCGGAAACGGCCGAGATCGTCACCGTCGCGGTGTTGGGAACGGCGGCCGGCGCGGCGTAGAGGCCCGCGGCCGAGATGGTACCGAGGGATGCGCTCCCGCCGGTAGTACCGTTGACCTTCCAAGTGACCGCGGCGTTCGTCGCATTCTGTACGGCAACGGCGAACTGCTGGGTCTTTCCCACCATGACGCTGACCGAGGCCGGACTCACGGATACTTTAATGGCGGAACCGGTAATGGTGACGGTGCTCTTGGCCGAGGCCGTTGGGCTTGCAACCGAAGCCGCGCCCACCGACACGGTGACGGGTGTGGGAACACCCTGGGGGGCCTGGTAGAGGCCTGCCGCTGAGATGGTCCCAACAACGGCGTCTCCACCAGGAATCCCGTTCACCGACCAAGTCACCGCCGTATTGGCAGAGTTGAGAACCGTTGCGGTGAATTGTTTGGTCACGCCGGCCTGAAGCGAAGCGGTCGTTGGGGCCACGGTAACCGTGACTGGTTTGGCGATGGTGGCGCTGGCAGCCCCGGACTTGGTCGAGTCGACGGTGGAAACGGCCGTGACCGTCACAGCCGACGGAGTAGGCACTGTGGCTGGTGCCTTATAGGAACCGGCCGTGGAGATGGTTCCGACGGTCGCATTCCCTCCCGTCACCCCGTTCACCTTCCAGGTCACGGTCTTGGTGGTTGTATTCTGGACCGTTGCAATGAAGGCTTGCGTCGTCGCCGGAGCCAGAACGGCTGATACCGGGTTGACGCTAACGAGAACCGAAGTTGCGGTCGTGATGTTCGCGGTGGCGGCGCCCGACTTGGAGATATCGGCTGTAGGCACCGCCAAGATGGTCACCGTGCTGGGAGACGGTAGGGTTGCCGGAGCGGTGTACATGCCCGATGTCGAGATCGTTCCGACTGTCGCGCTTCCTCCGGTTGTTCCGTTGACCTTCCATGTGACGGCAGTGTTGGTCGAGCCGGCTACGCTCGCCGTAAACTGTTGGGTCTGGGTGGTCCGGATGGCCAGCCCAGCCGGAGCGACCGTTACCGAGACCAGCGGTGCTGTCACGGTGACTGTCGTCGTGGCCGACTTCGTGGCATCAGCCGAGGCAACAGCAGAGACAGCGACGTTCGCCGGCGTCGGTACCGAGGCTGGGGCCGTGTAGAGCCCAGCGGTGGAGATGGTCCCTATCGTAGCGCTTCCACCTGCTGTTCCATTGACCTTCCACGTGACGGCCTTGTTGGCTGAGCCCTGCACGAGGGCCGCAAATTGCTGTGTCGTCCTTGCTCTCAGCGAGACCGGGCCCGGGGTCAGGAATACCCCGACCAGTGATGCGGTGATGGTGACTGTCGCCGAAGCCACCTTGGCTGAATTGCTGTTGGCAGTGGCTGCGACCTTGATCGCGGCAGGACTTGGAGCGGTTGCAGGTGCCGAATACAGGCCTGAAGCAGTAACTGTCCCGACGGTCGCATCTCCGCCAATGACTCCGTTGACGCTCCAGGAGACACCGGGGTCCGTTCCGGCGGGCACGTTCGTAACGGTAGCAGTGAATTGCTGCGTCCCGCCCGCTGCGACCCCGGCGGTCAATGGACTGATGCTGATCGAAGCTGCCGGCACCACAGTGACCAAGGCCGATGCGTACGTGGTGAAGTCAGCCAGCGAGAGGGCCTGTACGAAGAAATTGGCCGGGTTTGGCACGGTGGCCGGTGCCTGATAGTTGCCAAACGGCCCTTGCGACCCGTCGATCGTACCAAATGTTGAGTTTCCACCGGCGATCCCGTTGACGAACCACATGAGGGACGGGTCTGCGGCGTTGGCGACCGTAGCAGTGAAGCGAAGCGCGCCCCCGGTCTGTACGGTTGCTGTCGTTGGGTCGACACTTACAATCAGCGGCAGGCCGGCGAAGCAGACCCCCTGGTCCACGAATCCGCAGCTGCCGGATACGCAGCACTTCGCGGATCCCGAAAAGGCAGGACATGAATTCCCCAAGGACCCGCAGTTATCTGGATCTGCTTGGAGGTTGAAGACCCCGGTGAGTCGGCCAGCAGCGTCATAGGTGAACTTGGCGCTTGGGGGCCCGGGCGGCTCCGCTGAGGCGGCCGAGCCGGCCATGACCTCTCCCACAAGCATCGCCATCAAGAGGTTCCGGACCGTTCTTGTCATGTCGCTGTTCCCTCGGCTGAGTCGCGCACTGCCAGCGAGCCTTATCCACGGCACGCGCTACTGTTCGTATCTGTCGACTGAGAGTCTAGGGAGTTGGCGGTCATTTGAATGTTCGGCGTTCGCCCGTCGTCCCCATCCGCCACCGTGGATTGCGTGTAGCGCCGTGACGGGCAGCAGCGCCCCTTGGCGCCCGGCTTCATCGTGGATGCCTCGTGCCGGAGAGGCAGACGAACGAGCCGGAGGAATGTGACGGAAGTCCGTATCTCCGGGTGCGATTCCGGGCACGGACCATCTGTGCGTCAGGCCGACCGTCGCAAGCTGCCATCGCCGCCAGGCGTCGTTCCGGCTCGGACGGACGGACCGTCGGGCGGGCTACTCTGGGCCTTCGCGGCGTGGGGTCGCACCCGGCCGTGGGGTTCCTGGCCGGGCGCTTTTTGGCACACTCCACCCTCCCCTCTCGAGCTCTTGAAGCGAGGCCTCATGGAGCAGCAGCTGGTCCACCTGGACTGCGTCGGCATGCGCTGCCCGCAGCCGGTCCTCCGCCTGGCGGTGGAGTCGGCCGAGACACCGCCCGGCACCATCGTCGAGATCGTGGGGGACTGCCCCACCTTCGAGAAGGACATCCGGACCTACTGCCAGCGGCGCCAGCGGGCCATCCTCTCGGTCCGGGCCGAGGCCGGCCGCACCACCATCCAGCTGCGCTGCTGACCAGCCGGCGCTGAAGCGGCCCGCCCACCGCCTGCGGCACCGAAGGTACGGCCGCGGACGATGAGCCTCTGGACAGGGCCCGGCCGATGGGACTTGATGGGGATCAAGGCCCTCCTCGCGCCGGTCGTCGGTGGGCGAGAGCGGGTCGGCAGCGGCGAGAACCCCATGGACTCCACCAGCCCGGTCAGGCCAACCAAGTTCAGCTCGGCGCACCGTCAGCGCGTCCGCGCCGTGATCTTCGCCGGCTGCGCCATGGCCGGGACGGTGAGCTTCGTCTGGTTGCTGGTCTTCGCCTCCATGGGCCTGTGGCCTGCCCTGGGGCTGCAGGTGTTCTTCGTCGCTGCGTCGGTGGCCGGCGCCCTCCTCGCCCGCCGGGGCCGCCTGCGCCTCGCCTCCGGGCTGCTGATCGCCGTGATGTACGTGCTGGTCTGCATCTCCACCCTGGTGCTGGACCTCCCCACGCCGCAGACGCCGCGCTCCATGCCGCTGCTCCTGCTGGTGCTCGGCGCGGTGGCCGGGCTGGTCCTCCGCGACGAGCGGCGGCTGGTTCGCCACGGCGTGCCGGCCTTCTGCCTGGTCAGCTTCGTGGTGCTGGGCGCCGGGGATCTCGGCATCCAGAGCGCCCTGGTCCTGCCCGGTGACCTGCGCGCCGTGGCCAACTGGCTCAACCACGGCCTGGCCGCCGCGATGATCTACCTGGTCCTGCACGTGCTGCAGACCGACGTGGCGGAGCGCACCGGCCTGGAGTCGGAGCTGCTCGAGGCCCTGCTGCAGGGGGACCTGGCGCTGCACTACCAGCCGCAGGTGGACGGCGAGGGGCGGGTCATCGGCGCCGAGGCCCTGGCCAGGTGGAACCACCCACGCCGGGGCCTGATCCCGCCCGGTGAGTTCATCCCGCTGGCCGAGCGCTGCGGCCTGATGGTGGCGCTGGGCGACGTGGTGCTGCGCTCCGCCTGCTCCCAGCTGGCCCTGTGGGCGCGCCACCCGCTCACGGCCGGGCTCACGCTCTCCGTCAACGTGAGCGCCATGGAGTTCGAGCAGGCCGACTTCGTGGAGCGGGTCCTGGCGCGGGTCCGGGAGGCCGGGGCCACGGCGGGGCGGCTCAAGCTCGAGCTCACCGAGACGGTGCTGGCGAACGACCTCGAGGTGGTCATCGCCAGGATGGCCGCGCTCAGGACCGCCGGGATCGGCATCGCCCTGGACGACTTCGGCACCGGCTTCTCGTCCTTGAGCTACCTGCGGCGCCTCCCGCTGGTCGAGCTCAAGATCGACCGGTCCTTCGTCGGGGCGCTGCTCGCCTCGCCCGATGACGCGGCCATCGCCCGGACGGTGATCGCGCTGGGACGCAGCCTCGGGCTGGCGGTCATCGCCGAGGGGGTGGAGACGGCGACCCAGCGCGACCTGCTGGCCGGGATGGGCTGCCAGGGCTTCCAGGGCTACCTGTTCGGGCGCCCCGCCTCCGCGGAGGCGCTCGACGCCCTGCTGGCCGGCCTGCCGGCGCCGCGCCCGGCGCAGGGGCTGGCCTGAGCCTGCGGGTCGCTCGCCCCCGGCGGGCCCCTCGCCCGGACGGACCGCTCAGCCTCCGGCGAGCTCCGCCACCGCCGCCGCCACCGCCAGCGCCCCGGCCTCGACGCCCACCTCCACCGTCCAGCGCGCCCCATCCACCTGGCGCGGCAGCACCCAGCGCAGGCCGGAGGCGGTCCGCTTCTTGTCGCTGGCCATGAGCGCCACGGCCCGGCGCGCCAGGGGCCGCGGCAGGCGGGTGGGCAGCCCGGCCCCGGCCACCGCCGCCTCGGCCTCGGCCACCGCCAGCGGCCCCACCCGCCCCAGCGCCGCCGCCAGCCGGAAGGCGAAGACCAGCCCCAGCCCCACCGCTTCACCGTGCGTGTAGCGCTGGAAGCGGCCGGCCGCCTCGACGCCGTGGCCGAAGGTGTGGCCGAGGTTGAGCAGGGCCCGGGCCCCGCGCTCGGTGGGGTCGGCCTCGACCACCTCGAGCTTGGCCGCCATGCAGGCGGCGATGAGCGCGGCGTCTGGGCGGCCGGCCCCGGCGGCGGTGACCCGGCCGAGCAGCGCCGGGTCGAGCAGCGCGTACTTCACCACCTCGCCCAGGCCGGAGCGCAGCTCCCGCGCCGGCAGGGTGTCGAGCGCGCGCGGGTCCACCAGCACCGCCGCGGGCGGGTGGAAGGCCCCCACCGCGTTCTTGGCGCGCGGCAGGTTGACCGCGGTCTTGCCCCCCAGCGCCGCGTCGACCATGGCCAGCAGCGTGGTCGGCACCGCCAGCCAGGGGAGGCCGCGCATGAAGGTGGCGGCCAGGAAGCCGGCCGCGTCGGAGACCGCCCCGCCGCCGATGGAGACCACCAGGCTGCGCCGGGTCAGCCCGGCCGCCAGCAGCTTGGTCGCCGAGCGCTCCAGCTGGGCCAGGGTCTTGCCGGCCTCGCCGTCGGGGAGCGTCACCACCGCGGCGACCCGGCCGGTCCTGGCCAGCGCCGCCAGCGCCCGGCGCGCCATCGGCGTCCGGGCCACCCGCGCGCAGGTGATCACGGCGACGCGATCGTGCGGCTCGACCAGCGACGGCAGGGGGGCCAGCGCCGCCGGGCCGACGTGGACCGGGTAGCGGTGCTCGCCCTGGCGGGCGGAGAGCAGGACGGTGGGGGGGCTCACGGCGCGGACCGCGTGGTCATAGGGACTCCAGAATGCGCGAGGCCACCTCGTCGGCGGAGAGGCCGTCGACGGCGACGGTGAGGTGGGCGCGCAGGTAGCGGGGGCGCCGCTCGGCGTGGAGCGCCTCCCAGCTGGCGGCCAGCGGCCGGCCCCGACCGCCGGCCAGGCGCCGCGCCGCCTCGGCCGGGGAGACGTCGAGGAAGACCACCTTGCCGGCCTCCAGCAGCCGGGCCGCGCTCGGCGGGTCGCAGAAGGCGCCGCCGCCCAGGTCGACCACCAGCCCGCCGTCGAGCCGCTCGACGATGGCCCGCTCGGCGGCGCGGAAGGCCGGCTCGCCGTCCTCGGCGAAGATGCGGGGGATGGGCTTGCCGAAGCGCGACTCCAGCATGGTGTCGGTGGAGACCACCTGGCGGCCGAGCCGGGCGCCGAGGACGCGGGCCACCGTCGACTTGCCCGCCGCCATCATGCCGGTCAGCGCCAGCAGCTCACCGGATGCGAGCGGCATAGGCCCCCAGCGCCGCCTGCAGGTCGTGGAGCGTGTCGCCGCCGAACTTCTCCAGCAGCGCCGCGGCCAGCTCCCAGGCCACCACCGCCTCCACCACCACCGCGGCGGCCGGCACCGCGCAGACGTCGCTGCGCTCGTAGCGGGCCTGCACCGGCTGCCGGGTGACGAGGTCCACCGAGGGCAGCGGCGTCAGCATGGTGGGGATGGGCTTCATGTAGGCGCGCAGCCGCAGCGGGCTGCCGTTGGTCATGCCCCCCTCGAGGCCGCCGGCCCGGTTGGTCTCGCGGTAGAAGCCCCGGTCGGGCGAGTGGTAGACGGCGTCGTGGACCTGGTCGCCGGGCCAGTCGACCCGGGTGCCGTCGCCGACCTCCACCGCCTTGATGGCCTGCACGCCCAGCGCCGCCTGGCCGAGCCGGGCGTCGAGCCGGCGGTCGGGGTGGACGTAGCTGCCGAGGCCGATGGGCAGCCCCTCGGCCCAGACCTCCACCAGGCCGCCCACCGAGCCGCCCCGCTCCCGCTCGCGGTCGACCACCGCCTTCATCGCCCCCTCGGCCGCCGGGGTGTCGACGTGGAACTCGGAGGCCTCGATGAGGGCCCGCTGCGCCGGCGTCGGCGGCGTCCCCACCTCGTGGCGGGCGGTGCCGATGGCCACCACCCGCGAGCTGACGGTGACGCCGACCGCGGAGAGCAGCGACCGGGCCAGGGCGCCGAGCGCCACCAGGGTGGCGGTGTTGCGGGCGCTGGCCCGCTCCAGCGCGTCGCGGGCGTCGTCGAAGCCGTACTTGAGCGAGCCGGCCAGGTCGGCGTGGCCGGGGCGGACCTGGGTGAACTTCTTGCCGCCGCGGGCGGTGGGGCTGACCAGCGCCTTCCAGTTCTCGTGGTCCTTGTTCCAGATGACCAGGGCGATGGGGGCGCCGGTGGTGAGCCCGCCGCGCAGCCCGGCGATGAACTGGGCGGTGTCGCGCTCGATCTTCATCCGGCCGCCGCGGCCGTACCCCTTCTGGCGGCGGGCCAGCTCGGCGTCCACCCCGGCCAGGTCGACGGTGACGCCGGCCGGGAAGCCCTCGGCGATGGCGCACAGGCCCGGGCCGTGTGATTCACCTGCGGTGAGGTAGCGGAGCGTCATCGGTGGATCGCCTCTCGCGCCGCGTTGAGCGCCGTGACCATGACCGCCTCGGGGGCGGGCCGGCCGGTCCAGAGGCTGAAGGCCAGCGCCCCCTGGCGGACCAGCAGCTCCTCGCCGCGCACCACGTGGGCGCCGGCGGCGGCGGCGTCGCGGGCGAAGGCGGTGTCGCCGTAGACCATGTCGAGCGCCACCTGGCCGGCGCGGAAGCCCAGCCCGGGGAGCGCCGCGGGGTGGCCACCCAGGCCGACGCTGGTGCCGTTCATGACCACGTCGGCGGCGCGGCTGGCGGCCGCCAACGCCTCCCAGGCCACCAGCTCCGGCCTGGGCGCGCCCGGCGCCACCGACGACGACAGCGCCGCGATCAGCCCCGCGGCCTGCTCGCGCCGGCGGGCGGTGACCTGCAGCCGGGCCCCGACCTTGAGCGCCGCCCAGCCGCCGGCCCGGGCGGCCCCGCCGGCCCCCACCAGCAGCACCCGGGCGCCGGCCCGCACCCCGGCGCCGTCGAGCAGCTGGGCCAGGGCGGTGGCGTCGGTGTTGAAGCCCTCCCAGCCGGCCTCGGCGCGGCGCAGCGTGTTGGCGGCGCCGCAGGCGGTGGCCACCGGGTCGAGCGAGGCGCAGGCCGCCGCGGCCGCCTGCTTGTGGGGCACGGTGACGTTGAGCCCGAGGAAGCCGAGGGCGTGGGCGCCGCGCAGGGCCGCCTCCAGCGCCGAGGGATCGACCGGCATGGCCAGGTAGACCGAGTCGAGCTTGTGGAACTTGAAGGCGGCGTTCTGGATGGCCGGCGAGAGGCTGTGGCCGACCGGCCAGCCCACCACGCCGTAGAGCGTCGTCCGGCCGTTGATCACCGGGGCTCCCCGCAGAGGGCGTCGAGCAGCGAGAAGAAGGACGGGAAGCTGCTGGCGATGCAGGAGGCGTCGTCGAGGTGGACCGGGGCGCCGGCGAAGAGCTGGGCCACCGCCATCGACATGGCGATGCGGTGGTCGAGGCGGGTCTTCACCGAGACCTCGCCGAGCCGCACCGGCCCCTCGATGGCGCAGCCGTCGTCGAAGAGCTCCAGCCGGGCGCCGGCGGCGGCCAGGGTCTCGCCCATGGCGGCCAGCCGGTCGGACTCCTTGACCCGCATCTCGCGGGCGTCGCGGATGACGGTCCGACCCCGGGCCTGGGTGGCCAGCACCATCAGCACCGGCAGCTCGTCGATGAGCCGGGGGATGACGGCGCCGCGGATCTCGGTGGCCCGGAGGTCGCCGGCCCGCACCGTGACGTCGGCGCGCGGCTCGCCGGCCACCTCGCGCTCGCCGGAGACGGAGAGGTCGGCCCCCATGGCGCGCAGCACCTCGAGCAGGCCGGTGCGGGTGGGGTTGACGCCCATGTTGCGGACCGTCACCTCCGAGCCGGGCAGGCCGGCAGCGGCGCAGAGGAAGAAGGCGGCCGAGGAGATGTCGCCGGGCACGTCGACGCGCGTCCCCTGGGGGCGCGACGGGGTGACGGAGACGGTGAGCCCGTCGACGGTGACCGGCACGCCCATGCCGCGCAGCATCCGCTCGGTGTGGTCGCGCGAGCGCTCCGGCTCGGTGACGCTGGTGACGCCGTCGGCGCGCAGGCCGGCCAGCAGGATGGCGCTCTTCACCTGGGCGCTGGCCACCTGGAGCCGGTGGTGGGCGGCGCTGAGCTGCCGGCCGCGGATCACCAGCGGCGGGACCCGGTCGCCGTCGCGGGCGCTGAGGTCGCCGCCCATCAGCCGCAAGGGCTCGATGACCCGGCGGACCGGGCGGCGGCGCAGCGAGGCGTCGCCGGTGAGCACCGACAGGCCGGGCAGGCCGGCCAGCACCCCGGCCAGCAGCCGCAGCGAGGTCCCCGAGTTGCCGCAGTCGATGACGTCGTCCGGCTCGCAGAGCGTCTCGGCCGGCGTCACCACCACCTCGCGCCCCTCGACGCGGACGGTGGCGCCGAGCCGGGCCACCGCCGCGCGGGTGGCGTGGACGTCCTCGGCGTCGAGCAGGCCGGTGACCCGGGTCTCGCCGCTGGCCAGGGCGCCGAAGAGGATGGCCCGGTGGGAGATGGACTTGTCCCCCGGCACCTCGATGGCGCCGCGCAGCGGGCCGCGGCGGTTGCAGGTGAGCGGCTGGCTCAGAAGAGCTCCTCGCGCGCCGCGCGCGCCTGCTCGAGGGCGGCCCGGGCCGCCGCCGGCGAGGCGGTGACGGCGGCCAGCAGCGAGGCCAGCTGGGCCTGCAGCTGCGCGGCCGCGGCCGGGAGGTGGGCGTTGCGCCGGGCCACCTCGCCCTGGATGTCGAAGGGGAACTCGGCGAGGCGGGTGGTGTCCTTGAGCCCCGGGCCGGCCAGCGCCCGGGCCAGCGGTCCGGCCTGCGCGGCGGTGGCTGCCAGCGCGCTGGCCACCAGGTAGGGCAGGTGCGAGACCATGGCCACCGCGGCGTCGTGCTCGGCGGCGGTGCAGCGGATCACCTTGGCGCCGAGCGCCTCGTGGAAGGCGACCACCCGGGCCACCGCGGACTGTTCACCGTCGGTGCAGACAGCCACGGTGCCGCCGCGCCAGCGCCCGGCCGCGGCGACGGCGCCGGCCTGGCCGCCGTGGCCGCCGAACATGGGGTGGGCGCCGACGAAGGCGACCCCGGGCTTCACCTGGGCGGCGGCGGCGCGGAGGAGCGCCTCCTTGGCCCCCCCCACGTCGGTGAGCACGGCGCCGGGGGCGAGGTGGGCGGAGACCGGCGCCAGCAGCGCCTCGATGGCCGCCACCGGCGTGCAGAGCACGGTGAGGTCGCAGCCGGCCAGGGCCGGACCGGGGGTCGCGGCGACCTCGTCGACCAGGCCGTCGGCGAGGGCCTGGGCCCGGTAGTCCTCGCGCGGCTCGACGGCGACGATCCGGAGCTGCGGGTCGACGGCGCGGGCGGCCCGGGCCAGCGAGCCACCCATCAGGCCGAGGCCGACCAGGCCGAGGCGGCGGGGGAGGCCGGTCACTTCGGGCTCCGGCGGCGCGGGGCGGCGGCCGTCGTCGGCTTGGAGCGCGGCGCGGGGGATGCGGCCTGGACCGGGTTTGGGCGCGGCTGTGACCGCGGCTTCGACCTGGTTGGCTTCGGCTTCCGCTTCGGGCGGGAGGAGGGGGCGGCGGCGGCGGGCGGGTCCTTGAAGGGCACGCCGTGGTGGAGATCGGGGCGGAGCGCCTGGGCGCCGCGCAGGTAGACGTGGTGCGGGGTCCCGCGGGTCTCGACGTGGAGCAGCACGCGGATCACCCGCGGCATCGAGCCGGGGACGGGGATCTCCTGGGAGCAGATCATGGGGACCTGGTGCCAGCCCTGGACCCGGGCGCCGCGGGCCGGGAAGTCGGCGTCGAGGTCGTGGGTGACGGTGAAGATGGCCCAGGTGATCTCGTCGGCGGTGAGCCGGTTGCGGGCGGTGAGCTCGACGCAGAGCTCGATGACCGCATCCTCGATGGCCTCGCGGGTGTTGGCTTCGGCCTGGGTGGCGCCTCGGATTCCTCGCATGACGGACCGGTCATTCTAGCAGGCCCACCGGCGTCGGCGCGACAGCCCCCCCTCCCGACCGAGGGTAGTTTCCGCGGACGGAGGCGTCCATTCCGCGGACCATCGGTTGCGTGCAAACCCTCCGGTTCTGGTTCCCTGACTCGGCACGCCAGTTGCTTCAAGAGAATCCCATGACCGCACCGCGCCAAGTCCTTCGGGGAGCTACGTACCTCGTCACCAGACGCTGCTCCGAGCGCCGCTTCTTCCTACGACCGTCCACGAAGACCAATGACATCTTCCGCTACATCCTCGGCGTCGCAGCCGCCCGGTACGACATCCGCGTCCACGCCTATTGCGTCCTCTCGAACCACTTCCATCTTGTCGTTACCGATCCGAACGCCAGGTTGCCCGACTTCCACGCCTACCTCGACGGCCTCGTCGCCCGAGCGATCAACGCCTCCATTGG
The DNA here is from genome assembly GCA_032654565.1 of Anaeromyxobacteraceae bacterium. Taxonomy (GTDB): domain Bacteria; phylum Myxococcota; class Myxococcia; order Myxococcales; family Anaeromyxobacteraceae; genus JADKCZ01. The sequence continues at coordinate 25,895 of JAULAX010000015.1, forward strand.
CCACTGGGAAGCCTTCTGGGACCAGGACAGCTACAGCGCAGTTCGGCTCGAGACGCGCGAGGCCATCCTGGAGAAGATGGTGTACGTGCTGGCCAATCCGGTGGCCGCCGGGCTGGTTCGTCGCGGGAGGGAATGGCCGGGGCTCTGGTCCAGCCCTCACCGGCTCTGTTCGGGTCCGGTCTGGGCCGCGCGTCCGAAGGGCTTCTTCCGTGAGGCCGGTCCCATGCCCGCGACCGCCTGCATCCAACTCCATCGGCCGCCTGGGTTCGAGACCGAGGAGTCGTTCTGTGAAGTCCTGTTGGGTGCGCTCCGCATCGCAGAGGATCGTGCAGCAGCGGAGCTCGGAGAGAACGGACGCTCCTTCGTAGGGGTCACTCGCGTCCTGGCGCAGAGGCCCTTCTCACGCCCGGCGTCTGAGGCCCCTCGCCGAGCCCTGAGTCCGCGCGTCGCGGCCAGGAACAAGTGGCGACGAATCGAGGCGCTGCAGCGCCTCGCCGAGTTCGGCCGGGCCTACCGTGAGGCGCTGGCCGCCTGGAGAGCCGGCGTACGTCAGGTGCTCTTCCCTCCTGGCACGTGGCAGCTGCGCGTCCGTCACGGCGCCGCTTGCGCGAGTTGGGGTTAGAAGCTCCCCCGTTGCGGATGGTCCGTCGTTCGCAGGAACCCCCGGAGAGGGGGCTGGTGGCCGAGCCACGCCACGTCGAGTTGCCAGGCGCACCTCCCTTGGCGAATTGGCTGACGCTGGGCTCGTTCTGTCCCGGCGGCGCGCCTCGTCGGGGATCAAGGTCCTACCTTTCGTGCTCCGCGGGCGCCTTCCAGTCAGCCATCGCGTGCCAACTCGGCCGCTCACCTCCCACTACCCTCGGTCGGGAATAGGGCGGCCAGCGCCAGAAGCCGAGTCGCCGCCTCCACGTGGAGCGCCTCCACCAGCCTCCCCTCCACCACCACCACCCCCCTCCCCTGGGCCTCCGCCTCGGCGTGGGCCGCCACCACCGCCCGGGCCGCCGCCAGCTCGGCCTCGCTCGGCGCGAAGATCCTGTTGGCCGCCGAGATGGTCCTCGGGTGGATCAGCGTCTTGCCGTCGAAGCCGAGGTCACGCCCCTGCCGGCAGGCGGCCTCGAAGCCCGCCTCGTCGGTGAGGTCGTTGTGGACCCCGTCCAGGCAGGCCAGGCCGTGGGCGCGCGCCGCCAGCACCACCATCGACAGGCTGGTGAGCACCTCGGCGCGCTCCGGGGTGTGCCGGGCGCGCAGGTCCTTGACCAGGTCGTTGGTCCCGGCCACAAGGCAGGCGAGGCGCGACGAGGCGGCGGCGATGGCCGGCGCCGCCAGCACCCCGCGGGGGGTCTCGATCATGGCCCAGAGGGCGAGCCGGTCCGGCGCCCCGGCGGAGCGCAGCGCCACCTCGGCCTGCTTCACCTCCTCGGCCGACTCGACCTTTGGGAGCAGCACGGCGTCGGCGCCGCTCCGGGAGGCGTCGGCGAGATCGTGGCCCCCCCACGGCGTGTCCCCACCGTTGACCCGCACCACCAGCTCGCGCCGCCCGTACCCGCCCGCGGCCAGCGCCGCCACCACCAGCCGGCGGGCCTCGCCCTTGGCCGCCGGCGCCACCGCGTCCTCGAGGTCGAGGATCAGCACGTCGGCGTCGAGGGTGCGCGCCTTCTCCAGGGCCCGGGGGTTGGAGCCGGGCATGAAGAGGGCGCTGCGGCGGGGTCGGGCGGTGGGCATCTGGGGGGCTCCTCGATGGGGGCGGGGGGTCGCATGGTAGCCCGGGGCGGTTTCTCCTAGAATGCCGCCTCCACACGAACCCTCCGAGGTGCCTCGTGAACCGCGTGAAGAACTTCAACGCCGGCCCCGCCGCGCTCCCCCTCCCCGCCCTCGAGCGCGCCCGCGCGGAGTTCCTCGACTTCGCCGGCAGCGGCATGTCGGTGATGGAGCACAGCCACCGCGGCAAGGAGTACGAGGCCTGCCACGACGAGGCCATCGCGCTCATGAAGGAGCTGCTGGCCGTCCCCGACACCCACGAGGTGCTCTTCGTGCAGGGCGGGGCCTCGCAGCTCTTCGCCCAGATCCCCATGAACCTGGTGCAGAAGGGGGGCAGCGCCGACTACGTGGTCACCGGCGCCTGGAGCGAGAAGGCGGTCTCCGAGGCCAAGGCCGCCACCGCCATGCTGGGCGGCGCGGTGCGCGTCGCCTGCAGCACCGGCACCGGCGACGGCAAGGAGAAGAGCTACGTCCGCGCCCCCGCCCCCGGCGAGATCAAGGCCGCCGACGGCGCCGCCTACCTGCACCTCACCTCCAACGAGACCATCCACGGCGTCCAGTTCGACGTCGACGCCTCGCGCGCCTTCCCGGCCACCGGCGCCGTGCCGCTCATCGCCGACATGTCGAGCGACTTCCTCTGGAAGAAGCTCGACGTCTCCAGGTTCGGCCTGCTCTACGCCGGCGCCCAGAAGAACATCGGCCCCTCCGGCGTGGTGGTGATGGTGATCGCCAAGGCGCTCATCGAGCAGGGGCGCAAGGACATCCCCAAGATCTTCCAGTTCCGCACCCCGGCCGAGAACAAGTCGCTCTACAACACCCCGCCCACCTTCGGCATCTACATGATCCGCAACGTGCTGGCCTGGCTGAAGGGGCTGGGCGGCCTGCCGGCCATGGAGGCACGCAACCGCGCCAAGGCCGGCGTCCTCTACGGCGCCATCGACGCCCACCCGGCCTTCTACAAGTGCCCGGTGGAGAAGCAGAGCCGCTCGGTGATGAACATCGTCTTCCGGCTGCCCACCGAGGCCGACGAGGAGCGCTTCGTCAAGGAGGCCAAGGGCAAGGGGATGGTGGGCCTCAAGGGCCACCGCTCGGTGGGCGGCATCCGGGTCTCCGCCTACAACGCCGTGGAGCCGGCCTGGCTCGACGAGCTGGCCGCCTTCATGGGCGAGTTCGCGAAGAAGGGGTAGCGGTGGCGGAGGCGCCCGTGGAGACCACCCGCGCCTCCTTCACCGTCCACAGCTTCGACGCCGACGCCTTCGGCCTGCTCTCGCCGGCGGCGCTGGCCGGCTACCTGCAGGAGGCGGCCGGGCTGTCGGCCGACGCCCTCGGCTTCGGCATGAGCCGGCTCAACGAGCAGGGGCTGGCCTGGGTGCTGTCGCGGCAGCGGGTGGTGCTCGACGTCCCGGTTCGAATGGGCGACGTGCTGGTGGTCGAGACCTGGCCCTCCGGCCTCGATCGGATCCAGGCGCTGCGCGACTTCCGGCTCACTCGCGACGGCGTCGAGGTGGGGCGGGCGCTCACCTCCTGGCTGGTGATGGAGCTGGCCACGCGGCGACCGCGGCGGCCCGACCGGATCCTCCTTCCGGAGCGCCACGCCCAGGTCGAGCACGTCATGCCCCTCTTCGCCACGCCGCTCCCGGGGCCGGGGGCGCCCGCGCTGGAGCGTCGCTTCCAGGTCCGCTTCTCCGACATCGACGCCGTCGGGCACGTCACCAACGCCAGCTACATCGGCTGGGCCATGGAGGCGGTCGAGGAGGCCGCCTGGCGGACGCTGCGGCTGGCGACCCTCGACGTGCAGTTCCTCGCCGAGACCACGCTCGGACAGGCCGTGCTGTCGCGCTCGGCGCCCGATGGCGACGGCGTGCTCCTCCACGCGGTGGCGCGCGAGGAGGACGGCAAGGAGCTGGCCCGGGCCCGGACCACCTGGGTGATGCGGGAGTGAGTCGGTGGAGGAGGCGCGCCTCGCCGCCGTTCGGCGTGACCCGGTGACCGCGGTGCGCCGCGGCCGGGCCCCGGTCAGCGGATGGCGTACCAGCCCGAGGCGTAGGGCGGGCCGGTGGTGGGGAGCATCTCGATCGAGACCGGGGCCGGGGTCGAGATCGCCGCGCCGTTGGCGACGGTGAAGGTGAACGAGTCGGGACCCACGTACCTGGAGGCGGGCGTGTAGCGGTACAGCCGGTCCGTGCCAGTCAGCGTGCCGTGGGACGGCGGCGACGCCACGGCGAAGGTGAGAAGGCCGGCGGAGGGATCGGTGCCGGACAGACGGACGTCCACCGCGACGTCCGGCAGCGTCGCCAGGGACTGTGGAATGGCCACCGGCGGCGGGGGAACGTGATGCGTGGAGTCACAGCCGCCCAGGCCCAGCCCCGCGACGGCACCGAGCACGAAGACGAGGTGGAGCGCGGACCTTCTGCTGATGGTGCCCATGTGACCTCCCGCCGGGAGCTCCCGGCACAGGACGCCGCCCCGCGTGCCCAGGCACGACCGGTACGGCGAGTTACATCATGGCTGGACCGTCCAGCCAACCTCATCAGAGGAACACCGGTGGTGCGCGGATGTTGAATCGGCCCGACATCGCCCCCACCCACGCCCGGTGCGGCAGCCAGGCCAGCGCCGTTCCCAGCGCAGTTCCCTTGCCGCCAGGGAACGCGCGTGACAGCATCGCGCCCAGTCCGCACCCGGAGTTCAGCGTTGGCGGAGGCTCCACATGGAAGCCGATCCGAACATGGGCGACAACCTCCAGGCCCTCCTCGACCTGGCCGGGGTCCACGCCGCCATGGTCTTCGACGACGCCGGCCGGCTGCTCGCCCACCGCGGCCAGGCGGTCTACGACCGCTCGCTGTGCCAGCAGGTCGGCCTCCTGATGGCCAAGGCCGTCGACTCCCTGGCGCTGCGCCAGCCGGGGTGGGAGTCGGCCGCCGCGCAGTACGCCGACGGCTGCGTGCTGCTGCGCAACCTCGGCCCGGTGGCCGGCGGGAGCTTCGTCCTGGCGGTGGTCGCAGACGGGACGCTCAACCCGGCCTTCGCCACCGTGGCGCTGCGGGTGGCCTCCAGCAAGGCCCGGCGAGCCATCGAGCAGGGCCACGGGCTGGCGCCGTCCGCCTCCGGGTCGGCGGTCCTCGGCTCCTCGGTGGGCGCCCCGGTCCCGCGGGCCGCTCCCACCCCGGCGCTCGGCTCCCGCCCGGTGCTGGCCACCTCCGGCGTGAGCTGGTCCCAGGCCGGCGCCTCGGCCCTCACTGGCAAGGTGCCGGTCGCCGACGCGGCCTCCTCGGCCTTCCTGGCCCGCTGCGCCAAGGCGCTGGCGCGATCGGTCGGACCCATGGCCAAGGTCTTCGTCGAGGAGGCGGTGCGGCGCGTCAGCGCGGGAGCCCCCTTCTCCATGTCCCGGGCCAGGCCGCTGGCCGAGGAGCTGGCCGCCCAGGTCGAGGACGCAGAGGAGCGCGCCACCTTCCTGAAGGCGCTGCAGGCGACCGAGCCCGGCCGCGCGACGCCGACCGCGACGCTGACCACCTTCGCCGACCGGTCGGCGGTCCTCTTCAGGCCGAGGGTGCTCCGTGAGCTGATCCTGCCCGCCTACCAGGCCTTCGCCAACGACCGCGAGCGGATCCTCCTCAAGGAATTGCTGGAGCGGGCAGGCCCGCTGGCGGCCAAGGCCCGGGGCGGCCTCGGCCCCAACCTGCTCATCCAGGCGGAGCTCACCGACGCCCTGAAGAAGCTGGGGAGCGAGGCCACCCCCCTCGGCGACCTGGACCGGCTGGCCCGCGGTCCCCTGGTCACCGGGCTGATCGACCTGCTCTGCGTCCCTTGGGCAGGGAAGGTGGTCCCGGTCCAGCGGACCTGGGGCTGCCCGCTCAGCGAGTACCTCGAGCCGCGGTCGGCATGGATCGCCGACCACCTGCTGCGCGGCGTCCCGGCCGGCAGCGAGCTGAGGCTGCCGAGCGGGGCACCCATCCGGCTCTGCGACCCGGCGGAGGTGGAGCGGCTGCGGGAGGAGCTGGCGCTGGTGCCGCGTCCTCCCGGCGCTGACCAGACCCAACGTGAATACGACACGCTGCGGTCCCTGGCCGACGCGGTCGACGGGGAGCCCGACCTGGCGCTGGCGCTCTGGAGCCGCTGACAGGCCTCCCTCGATCCGGCCGCTGCCGCCGCCGAGACCGGCTCTCAACCGAAGTCCGTCACATCGACGGGGCCAGCGCTACTCCCCCGCTGGGGGCTCCGGCAGGGGCCGGTCCGGCCTCCGCGAGGAGGAGCCATGTTCCCGACCGTCGCCGCGGTGATCGCCGCGCTGTCCCTGGCGCAAGCAGCGCCCGCCGCTCCGCAGCCCCCCGCCACGCCGCCGGGCCCGCCCACCGCCGTCGAGGCGACCGTGGCGCCGCCCCCCACCCCCGGGCCGCCGCAGACCGCGACCTGGCTGCCGTTGGTCGCGCCCGGCGCGCCGGCGCTGCGCTGGGGCGAGCCCGCCCGGTGCCTGGTCACGCCGGCCGGCCGCTTCCGCGCCCAGTGCGACGCCGCGGCGCGGCGCTGCCTCATCGCCCCCGACGCCACGCTCGGTCACGACGGGCAGGTCACCGGCCCGCTGGAGCGGGTCGGGCCGTGCGCCCTGCCGGTGCTGCTCCCGGCCGAGGTGGCCGGCTTCGAGCAGGTCCCGGCCCTCGCCGAGAGCCCGCCCGGCTTCCGCCGCGACGAGCGGCAGCGCGCCTCGCAGATCTCCTTCGACCTGGCCCGCCGGGTCTGGCTGGGCGGCGGATGGGCCTCGGGCGGGCTGCCCTGGTCCAACCAGGGCGTGGTCTCGTCGGGCGCCCGCATCGACCACCCCTCCCTCGACGCCGGGGTCCCGACCATCGTCCGGGTCCGCTTCCTCGAGGGCTGGGCGGCGGTGGACGGCAGCGCCGCCGGCTTCAGCGCCGTCGAGGTCGACGCCACCCGCGCCTACCCGCACCCGCTGCTGCGGCTCACCACCTTCGTGGGCCGGCCCCGCCGCTTCGATCCGCCGCTCTACGCCGGCCTCTGGGCCGAGGCGCTCCGCTTCGAGACCCTGAAGACCCGGTCCGGCGCGCGCTACCAGCGGACCCGGACCGCCGCCGCGGCGCTCACCTTCGACGTCTGGCGCACCGACGATCTCGCCGACTTCATCCGGCTCAAGCTGGGCGGGGGGTACGAGAAGGCGACCGGCGGCAGCGGCGACTGGCCGCTGATCTTCGCCGTCGAGGGGGACGCCCGGCTGGATCGCGACGGGCTCCACCACCTGCGCGGCTCGCTCGGCACCGAGCTGGTCCTGCCCCGCGGGGCCGGGCCGGCGGCGCCGCTGCCGCAGCGCCGGCAGCGCCAGCACGTCCGGGCCGAGTACGAGTGGATCCTCTTCTCGATCAACGACCAGCCCGCCTCGCTGGTGGTGGCGGCCGGCGGGCAGCGGCGGAACGACGTGCCCGACTGGCCCACCGGCTGGGTCGGCGAGGTCACCGCCCAGCTCCGCTTCAGCCTCTGGGCGCCGCCGCTGCGCGCCGCCGCGACGCAGGAGTCGCTGGAGCGTTGACCGTGGTCGCCCCCCTCCTGCTTGCCGTCCTGGCGGCGGCCGGGCCCCCGTGCCTCGTCACCGACGAGGCCGGCCGGACCTTCCCGGCCTGCTTCGACCCCGGCCACCGGCTGGAGGGCTCGGCGGGCTGGCGCGGCGGCGGGGGGCTGCCGGCGGGCGGCGGGCTGCAGCTGGCGGCCGCGCTCCGCTGGCGCTCCGACACCACCGGCCCGGGCGGCGTCACCGAGTGGCTCCGCGACCAGGCCTTCCTCGACGCCGCGACCACCGCCGTGGGCGGACGGGTGGTCGACGCCGAGGGGGTGGCCTGGCGCGGCGTCTTCCTGCGCCACCTTGCCGAGCCCTTCATCCTGGTGCCGGGGCCGCGGCCGACCCGCCTCCCCTTCCCCTTCGACGTCGGCGTGGCGGTGCAGGCCGGCGGCGTCCGCTGGGAGCGGGCCCGGGAGCGGCGGCTGGAGGTCGAGGTGCTCCGCTCCACGCTGCTGCTCGACCTGGTCCGGCTCGGCCTGCCGCTGCGGCGCGCCGCCTTCGGCCCGGAGCTGGCCTACGGGGTGGACGTGGAGCGCGAGCTGCGCCCGGTCCACCGGGTGGTCCCCTTCACCGGCGGGGCCCTCGACCTGCGCGCCGAGTCGGCCGACGGGCTCTGGAGCGCCTCGCTGGTGGCGCGGGCCGGCGCCGGGCTGCGCGCCCCGGGCGGCTGGCGCGGCTACGCCGAGGGGACGCTGATGGTCGAGCGGGTGGTGCTGGCGGTGAACGACCGGCCGCTGGCCCTCTTCCTGTCGCTGTCCGGCCGCGACGCCCCGGCCGGCGAGCGGCTGGCGGCCACCGCTGGGCTGCGGCTGGCGCTGGCCCGGGCCGTGGTCCGGTAACCAGGCGCGGGCGCGGCCACCGGCTCGTGACCCCGCTCGGCCGGCCGGTCCGCCGCCGGCCCGTCGCTACCCGGGCGGCCAGCCCATCTGCCGCCCGCCCAGCACGTGCAGGTGGAGGTGCCAGACCACCTGGCCCCCCTCCTGGTTGGTGTTGAAGGAGGCGCGCCAGCCCCGCTCGGCGACGCCGCCCGCCCGGGCCACCTCGGCGGCGACGCGGAGCAGGTGGCCGGCCAGCGGCTCGTCGGCGGCGGCCAGCTCGTTCAGGTTGACGAGGTGGCGCCGCGGGATGACCAGGGCGTGGAACGGCGCCTGCGGGTTGATGTCGGCGAAGGCGACGCACTGCTCGTCGGAGTGGAGCAGCTTCACCGGCAGCGCGCCCGAGGCGATTGTGCAGAAGAGGCAGTCGGACATGGCGGCGACGCTACCATCGTCCCGGGCCCGACGCCGCGTCAGGCTGGCGCTGGAGGCGGACCCGCCGACCTCGGGTCCGGTGCCGGGGAGGTCGGGCCGCCCCGGTCACACGCCAGCCGGGCCCGCCTCCACTATGATGTCCCTCGCCCCGAACCAGGAGCGCACATGCACCGCACCGCCCTCGCCGCCGCCCTCGCGCTCACCCTCGCCCCGCCCGCCGCCGCCGCGCCGCCGGCCCCCACGCCGGCCTCGACCAACGCCATGACCACCGCCACGCCCGCCCCCGCCGCGCCCACGCCCGACGACCCCTACCGCTGGCTCGAGGAGGTGCAGGGCGAGCAGGCGCTGGCCTGGGCCCGGGCCCGCAACGCCGAGACCGCCGCCGTGCTCGACGCCTCGCCCGGCTTCGCGGCGCTGGAGCAGCGGCTGCTCTCCATCTTCGACTCGAAGGAGAAGATCCCCTACGTCGAGCAGCTGGGCGGCGCCTGGTACAACCTCTGGAAGGACGCCGCCAACCCGCGCGGCCTGTGGCGGCGGACCACGCCGGCCGAGTACCGCACCGCGGCGCCGAAGTGGGAGACGGTGCTCGACCTCGACGCCCTGGGGGCGGCCGAGAAGGAGAACTGGGTCTTCCACGGCGCCACCTGCCTCAAGCCGGAGGAGCGCTTCTGCCTGCTGAGCCTCTCCCGCGGCGGCGCCGACGCCGCGGTGGTGCGCGAGTTCGACCTGAAGACCCGCCGCTTCGTGGAGGGTGGCTTCTCCCTGCCCGAGGCCAAGAGCCGGACCACCTGGATCGACAAGGACACGCTCTTCGTCGGCACCGACTTCGGCCCCGGCTCGCTCACCGACTCCGGCTACCCGCGGCTGGTGAAGCGCTGGAAGCGAGGCACGCCCATCGCCGCGGCCACGCTGGTCTACGAGGCCCGGCCGGCCGACATGGGCGCGGCCGGCTGGCGCGACCCCACCAGGGGGTTCGAGCGCGACTTCGTGGAGCGCACCATCACCTTCTACTCCAACCAGCTCTTCCTGCTGCGCGGCGCGACGCTGGTGAAGGTGGAGAAGCCGGACAGCGCCGACGCCAGCGTCTTCCGGGAGTGGCTCTTCCTCCAGCTGCGCGACGACTGGACGGTGGGCGGGACGACCTGGCCGGCCGGATCGCTGCTGGCCACCCGCCTGGAGCGGTTCCTGGCCGGGGACCGGACCTTCGACCAGCTCTTCACGCCGGGTGAGCGCCGGTCGCTGGTCTCCTTCTCGCCGACCCGCCACCACCTGCTGCTCAACGAGCTCGACGACGTCCGCGGCCGGGTCTCCCTGCTCACCCCCGGCGCCGCCGGCTGGAAGCGCCAGCCGCTCCCCGGGGCGCCGGAGCTGGTCACCGTGGGGGTCAGCCCCATCGACCCCGACCACTCCGACGACTACTTCATGACCGTCACCGGCTACACCACCCCCACCTCGCTGCTGCACGGCACCGCCGGCGGCGCCGCGCCCCGGCCGCTCAAGCAGTTGCCCGCCTACTTCGACGCCGCCGGGCTCACCGTCTCGCAGCACCAGGCGGTCTCGGCCGACGGCACCCGGGTCCCCTACTTCCAGGTGGCCCGCGCCGGCCTGAAGCTCGACGGCCAGAACCCCACGCTCCTCTACGGGTACGGCGGCTTCGAGATCTCGCTGCTCCCCGGCTACGCCGCCTCGGTGGGCGCGGCCTGGCTGGAGCGCGGAGGCGTCTACGTGGTGGCCAACATCCGCGGCGGCGGCGAGTTCGGCCCGCGCTGGCACCAGGCGGCCCTGAAGGCGGGGCGGCCGCGGGCGTACGAGGACTTCATCGCCGTGGCCGAGGACCTGGTGAAGCAGCGGGTGACCGGCCCGACGCGGCTCGGCATCCACGGGGGCAGCAACGGCGGCCTGCTGATGGGGAACATGCTGGTGCGGCGCCCCGACCTCTTCGGCGCCGTCGTCTGCCAGGTGCCGCTGCTCGACATGCGCCGCTACCACCTGCTGCTGGCGGGGGCCAGCTGGATGGGCGAGTACGGCAACCCCGACGACCCGGCCGAGTGGGCCTTCATCGAGGGCTTCTCGCCCTACCACCAGGTGAAGCCGGGGGTGCGCTACCCGCCCACCCTCTTCATGACCTCGACCCGCGACGACCGGGTCCACCCCGGCCACGCCCGCAAGATGATGGCCCGGCTCATGGAGTCGAAGCAGCCGGTGCTGGCCTACGAGAACATCGAGGGGGGGCACGGCGGGGCCGCCAACAACCAGCAGGCGGCCCACATGGCGGCGCTCACCTACACCTTCCTCTGGCAGCGGCTGGGCGGGGCCACCCCGGCGGCGAAGCCCTAGAGACCCGCGCTAGAAGAGCTTCCGGGTGTCGAGCAGGATGGTGACCGGTCCGTCGTTGACCAGCTCCACCGCCATGTCGGCGCGGAAGATCCCGGTGGCCACCGGCAGCCCCTTCTGCCGCAGCAGCGCGCAGGTGCGCTGGTAGAGGGCGTCGGCCGCCTCGGGCGGCGCGGCGTCGGTGAAGCCGGGGCGGTTCCCCTTGCGGGCGTCGCCGAGCAGCGTGAACTGCGAGATCACCAGCAGGCCGCCCCCCACCTCGTGGAGCGCCAGGTTCATCTTGCCGGCGGCGTCCTCGAAGATGCGCAGCCCGGCCAGCTTGTCGGCCATGGCCGCGGCGTCGGCCTCGCCGTCCTCGCGGGCCACCCCCAGCAGGACCACCAGCCCCCGGCCCACCGCACCGACCGGCGCCCCTTCGACCCGCACCTCGCCCCGGCTGACCCGCTGCACCACCGCTCGCATGGGGGACCATGATACTCCTTGGCGGATGCTCCTCCTGCGAGACGCCCAGCGGAGCGACCTGACCGGGCTGGCGGCCCTGGCCGCCGAGCTCGACTCGGTCAACCTGCCCAACGACCGGCGCGCCCTCGGCCAGATCGTCGACCGCTCGGTGCGCAGCTTCACCGGCCGAATCACCAACCCGCTGGGCCGGTCCTACGTCTTCGTGGCCGAGCGGCCGCGCGGCGGCCGGCTGGTGGGCACCTCGATGGTCATCGCCAAGCACGGCACCCGCGAGTCGCCCTGCACCTTCTTCACCGTCGGCGAGAAGGAGCACTACTCCTCGTCGCTCGATCGCCACTTCCGCCACGCCATCCTCTCGCTCGGCTACCACTTCGACGGCCCCACCGAGATCGGCGGGCTGGTGGTGGGGCCCGGGGCGCGCCGCGGCGCCGAGCGGGCCGGCACGCAGCTCTCCTTCGTCCGCTTCCTCTACATGGCCATGCACCGGCGCCACTTCCGCGCCACCGTGCTGGCCGAGCTGATGGGGCCGCTCACCCCCGACGGCAAGAGCGCCTTCTGGGAGGCCTTCGGCCGCGCCTTCACCGGCCTCGACTACCAGGCCGCCGACAAGCTCTCCCGCCAGAACAAGGAGTTCATCCAGCAGCTCTTCCCCCCCTTCGACGTCTACGCCAGCCTGCTCTCCCCGCCGGCCCGCCGGGCCCTCGGCGCGGTGGGAGAGAAGGCCCGGCCGGTGCAGGCCATGCTGGAGCGGCTCGGCTTCAGCTACGTCCACCGCGTCGATCCCTTCGACGGCGGGCCGCACTACGAGGCGCCGCTGGCCGGCATCTCGCTCGTCAAGGCCCACCGGAGCGCGGCGCTGGAGGCGGCCCCGCTGCGCGCCGACGCGCCGGAGCGGCTGGTGGCGCGCACCCTGGCCCGCGGGCCGAACCGCTTCCGGGCGGTGCGGACGCCGGCCCGGCTCGGCGGCGGCCGCCTGGCGCTGCCGGCCGCGGCGACCCGCCTGCTCGGGGCCACGCCCGGCGAGACCCTGCACCTCATCCCCTTCGACTGAGCCCGAAAGGCGCCGCCATGACCCCCTCCCCGCGACTCCTGGTGCCGCTCACCCTGCTGCTCTCCGCCTGCGCCACCGGCCGCCCCGGCGCGGCGCCCCAGGCCCAGCGGCCCGGGGCCCCGGTGGTGGCGCGGGGGCAGCCCGAGGCCGAGGCCCGCGCCGCCGACCTGGCCTTCTCCGCCGCCACCGCCGCGCACGACGAGCGGGCCTTCGCGTCCTTCATCGCCCCCGACGCCGTCTTCGTGAGCCGGGAGGGGGTGGCCGTCGGGGTGGCCGCCATCGGCATCGACTGGGCCCCGCTGCTGGCCCCCGAGGGGCCGACGCTCACCTGGGCCCCGGACTCGGCGCTGGCCGCCGGCAGCGGCGACCTGGTGCTGACCCGCGGCGGCTGGACCCTGGCCTCGCCGGCCGGCGCCCCCGCCGGGGCCGGCCGCTACGTCACGCTCTGGAGGCGCGAGCCCGACGGCAAGCTCCGGGCGGTGCTCGACGCCCTCGACGCGCCGCTCCCGCTCGAGTCGGCCTCGGCGACGCGCCACCCGCTCCGCCGCCTCATCTCCAGCGACGAGCGGGTCAGCGCCGTGGCCGGCCTGCTCCTCGACGGCCTGAAGGAGGTGGGCGGCTTCATGCTGGTGGAGGTGCGCGAGGGGGACACCTGGCGCCTGCTGGTCGAGGTGGGAAGCTGGCGGCCGGGCGGGCGCTAGCTAGATCCTGGTCAGCCTCGCCAGCAGCGCCCTGGCGGGCGGCGCCCCGACCCGCTCGAAGCCGGCCGGCCTCACCTCCATGGTGGCGAAGAGGGAGCGGAAGGCCTCGCGGATGTCGTCCTCCGACACCCGGCGCGGGCCCGGGCCGGGCGGCTCCTCGGTGGACCAGGCGAGGATGAAGAGATCGGCGCCGGACGAGGTCACCTCGGCCAGCGACTCGGCGTAGCGCCGTCGGTCGGCGTCGGAGAAGACGTGGAAGAGGCCGACGTCGATGACGGTCTCGAAGCGCTTGCGCAGCCGCCCGAGCTGCAGCGCGTCCCAGACGTGGAACTGGGCCGGCAGCTTCCGCTCGACCGCCTTCTGGCGGGCCCGCTCGATCCCGGTGGCCGAGCCGTCGAGGCCCCAGACCTGGTGGCCGCGGCCGGCCAGGTAGAGGGCGTTCTCGCCGGTGCCGCAGCCGATGTCGAGCACGGCGCCCACGATCAGGCCGGCCTCGGCCAGCGCCACGATCTCGGCCTGGGGCCGGCCGATGTCCCACGGCGCGTCGCCGCGCTGGTAATCGGCCTCGAAATCACGGTGCGGGCCCTCGCTCATGCCGTCCTCCTTGCCGCGGCCGGGCTCCCGGCGCAAGCCGGATTCCAGGCGTCGCGGGCGTCGCCCTACTCCACCGCCAGCAGGTCGTCGGGGAGGTCGGTGAAGCGCTCTCCGCCCCCCTCGGCCACGGCGAAGGTGTTCTCGATGCCCACCGCCCCCAGCCCGGGGAAGACGAACTTCGGCTCGATGGCCAGGGTCATGCCGGCGCGGAGCGGGGCGTCGAAGCCCGGCGCCAGCACCGGCACCTCGTCCAGCTCCATGCCGATGCCGTGGCCGACGAAGCGCGCCTGCGCCCCGGGCGGCCCCATGAACAGGCCGCCCAGGCCGGCCTCCTCGGCGCGCCGGCTGGCCAGCGCGAAGAGCTGGCTGGGCACGGCCCCGGGCACCAGCCCGGCCGCCAGCTCGTCCTGTATGGCGCGGGCCACCTCGAAGCCGCGCCGCAGCTCGGGCGGCAGCGTCCCGCAGACCGCCAGCCGGGTCATGTCGGTGAGGTAGCCGCCCAGGTTGGCGGTGTAGTCGAGCAGCACCGGCGCGTCGCGCCCCACCAGGTCGCGGGAGGCCCCCAGCGGCGAGGAGGGGGAGAGGCCGCGGCCGGTGACCGGCCCGTCGAAGTAGCTGGGGGCGGTGGCGCCGCCGCCGGCCACCGCCAGCCCCATGAAGAACTCCTGGTTCCAGCCCCGCACCCGCGGGCTCCCCTCGTTGCCGGCCCGGCGCATCCGCGCCTCCAGCTCCGCGGCCAGGTCGAGCTCGCGCATCCCCGGGCGGAGGAACTCCGGCACCTGGCGCAGCACGCCGGAGAGCAGCAGCGAGGTGGCGCGCATCCGCGCCAGCTCCCAGGCCGACTTGACGCTGCGCAGCTCGCGCACCGTCATGGAGAGGTCGGTCCACTCGACGCCGGGCAGCGCCTTGCCCCAGAACTGCTGCACCGCCACCGGCACGGTGTCGAAGGTGAGGCCGAGGCGCCGGGCCCCGCCGCAGAGGGAGGCCAGCTCGCGCGACGGCGGGAAGGGGAGCACCCGCGCCAGCGGGCTCTCGGCCCGGGCCCGCTCCAGGCTCTTGCGGACCAGCAACGCCGGCTCCCCCGCCACCGGCACCCAGAGCGCCGCGGTCTGGCGGGTGCCGGAGAGCCAGAGGACGTCGACGGCCTGGAGCACCAGCGCCCCCTCCAGCTGGCGGGCGGCCAGCGCCGCGCGGAGGTCGGTGAGGCGGCGGGTGCACTCGGCGGCCGGGGTCATGACCTCACTCCGTACCACGCCCGGCGGCGCCGCCCAGCCAGCGATGGAGTCGGGGCCCGGCGGCGTAGCCGGCCGCGGCGAAGACCACGCCCGCCAGCAGGTCGACCACGTAGTGGACGTGGATGTAGACGGTGGAGAAGACGATGACCGCCGCCCAGGCGCCGAGGATGGGCGCGGCCCGGGGGAAGCGGGTGGCGGCCAGCGCCACCGGCAGGATCGAGAGCGCGGTGTGGCCGCTGGGGAAGGCGTCGAGGGTGGTGGCCTCGGCGGCCGCCAGGAAGGCCCGCGCCGCCGCGCTCACCGCGCCGCCGCCCAGCAGGGCCTCCTCGGGGACCGGGACCCGTGGCCCCGAGGCCGGCAGGCCGAGGTAGCCGAGGTAGGTCAGGTAGAAGGTGGCCAGCAGCGTCACCCCCACCACCTCACCGTCGGCCGGATCGCACCGGCGCGCCGCCAGGTAGACCCCCAGCGGCAGCGCGTAGTAGCTCAGGTAGCCGAGGTAGGCGGCGTCGGTGAGCAGCGCCGGTCGCCCCAGCGCCCCCTGCCAGGCCACCACCAGCCCGGCGAACCAGCGGGCGTCGAGGTCGGCCAGGGCGCCGTCCCAGCGGACCGGGTTGACCGCCTCGATGAGCGGCTGGAGCACGGCGTAGACCACCAGCACCGCCGCCACCGGCAACAGGTCGCGCAGCAGGCCGGCCGCGCCGCGCCGCTCGCCGCCCCGGGCCAGCCACCAGGTGGCGCCGGCGAAGAGGGCCAGGGCCGCCAGGTGGAGGCCGGTCCCGGGCGGCCGCGCCGCGGCGAAGGCCGCCGAGAGCGCCACCAGCACCGCCAGGGTGAGCCGCTCGGTGGGGCGCACGCCGCCTCAGCCCGGCCCGGCGGCGGGGGCGGGCGCCGGCCCGGCGGGAACGGCGACGCCGGTCCAGCGCGGCTCCCCGGCCGGATCGCCCAGCCAGCGCGCCGGGTCCTCCACCACCTGCTGGACGATGGCCAGCCCCCGCGACGCCGAGAGGGCGTCGTCGATCCGCTCGTCGAAGGTCCAGCGCACGTCGAGCGCCTCGACCGAGACCACGCCGTCGCGCTCGGCGAAGGGGTGGCGGTGCACGGCGGAGACGGCGCCGAAGATCGAGCAGTTCCCGTACTCGAAGAGGTGGTGCCAGGCGTGGGAGACGCCCACCGAGCCGAGGTTGGCGAGGAAGAGGCTCGAGTACATGGGATCGTGCTCGGTCATGAAGCGCGGGAAGAGGTTCCAGTGGTCGAGCCAGCGGGCCAGGTCGACCAGCAGCCGGACCACCGGCCCGGGCAGCCGCATGACCAGGTCGGCCTCGCGGTCCACCTGGCGCCCCCCGGCCCGGGCGCCGTCGATGAGGGTGACCAGCCCGCGGGAGAAGTCCGGGAAGGAGCCGCCGCGCGCCACCTCCAGCTTCACCGTGGTGTCGGGGGCGTCCTCCTTGAGCTCGGTCTTGGCCACGAAGGCCAGCGAGACGCCGCGCCGCTGCCAGATGCGGTGGCCGGAAACGAAGCGGTTGAGGCGCGGCTTCTCGTGGAGGGCCACGGCGCAGCCGTAGGCCACCAGGTGGAAGAGGGTGGCCGGGTGGGACCGGTGGGCGCGGTTGTAGGCGCGCAGCCAGGCCCGGGCCGCGGCGACGCGGTAGAGCGACTGCTGGTAGACGGCGCTCTCGTTCCGGCGCCGCATCAGGTAGGGCATGATCAGGCGGACCGGCCCCTCGTCGCGGACCAGGTCACCGTCGTGTCGGCCGAACAGTGGCATCCGCCGAGGGTCGGACCGGACCGGGCGTGCTGTCAAGCCAGCGGCGGGGCGGCCGGCAGCACCACGCTGAAGCTGGAGCCCTGCCCGACCACGCTGGCGGCGGTGAGGGCCCCGCCGTGGGCGGTGACGATGGCGTGGCTGACGGCCAGGCCGAGCCCCATCCCCTGCCCCACGTCGCGGGTGGTGAAGAAGGGCTCGAAGATCCGCCCCAGGGTCTCCGGGTCCATGCCCGCGCCGTGGTCGATCACCTCGAGGAGGGCGGTCCCCGGCAGCCCCGGGCCGACCCGCACCACCACCCCCGGGCGCCCCGGCGGGGTGGCCTTGACGGCGTTGCCGAGCAGGCTCGCCAGCACCTGGGTGATCTGGTCCAGGGCGCCGAGGACGTCGGGCGCCCCCAGGTCCTCGACGGTGATGGCCACCTCGGCCCCGGCGCCGGGGGGCAGCCCCTTCACCGCCTGCCGGGCGACGTCGATGGGCCGCAGCCGCTCCCGCCGGGTGAGCGGCTGCCTGAAGACCATCAGGTCCTTGACGATGCGGGCGATGCGCTGGCCGCCCTCCTGGGCGTCGTGCAGCGCGGCGATGGCCTCGTCGAGGCCGGGGAGCTCGGCACGCACCGCCGCCGCCGGGTTGGACTGGAGCCGGAGCCGCAGCCCCTCCAGCGCCTCCAGCGCCATGGCCTGGTTGGCCACCTCGACCACCAGGGGGTTGTTGATCTCGTGGGCCACGCCGGCCACCAGGGTGCCGAGCGCGGCCAGCCGGGAGGCCACCTCCAGCCGGTCGTGCAGCGCCACCTGCTCGGTGACGTCCTCGGTCATGACCATGCCCATGACCACCGCGCCGGCCTCGTCGCGCACCGGGTAGGTGCAGACCTCCAGCTGGCGGCCGCGCACCTCCAGCGCCGTCTGGGTGGACCGGCCCGCCAGCGCCTCGCGGAAGGCCGCCTCGATCCGCACCGCCAGCTCCGGGGGGGCGTACTCCGCCGGGGTCCGCCCGCGGAGCCGGTCGAGGTCCTCGGTGAGGCTGGGCCGGGTGCCGTCGATGACCGTCATCCGCAGCTCGGTGTCGAACAGACCGACCACTCCTCGCGGGAAGTGGTGGGCGATGGCGCGGTAGAGCCGCTCGCTCTGGCGCAGCGCCTCCTCGGAGCGCTTCCGCTCGGTGACGTCCACGACCGTGCCGGTCATCCGGAGGGGCTGGCCGGCCGGGTCCCGCTCCAGCTCCCCCTCCGCCGCCAGCCAGCGCACCGGCTGGTCCCGAGGGAGGATGCGCAGCTCGTAGTGGAAGTGGCCGGTGGCCAGGGCCTCGGCGAAGGCGCGCAGGAAGACGGGCCGGTCCTCCGGGACCACGTGGTGGAGCGCCTCCTCGGGGCCCCAGCTGGCCTGCAGCGCGTCGTAGCCGAAGAGCTGGTCGTGGCGGAGCGTCCGCCACGCCCGGTTGGTGACCATGTCCAGGTCCCACAGCCCCACCTTCCCGGCCCGGGTGGCCAGGTCGAGCCGCTCCTGCTGGAGGCGCAGCTCCTGCTGGTTGGCCCGGAGCGCCTCCTCGGCCCGCTTGCGGTCGGCGATGTCCCAGGCCAGATCGGCCAGCGCCGCGACCGCGGCGACGTCCTCCTCCAGGTAGTCGCTGGCCTTGTTCCCCACCCCGACCACGGCGCAGATGCGGCCGGCGCGCCAGACCGGGACGGCCAGCTCGCGGACCACCGGCGCGTGGCCCGGCGGGAGGCCGCGCCGGCGGGGGAGCGAGGCGTAGTCGTTGTGCACCACCGGCCGGCCGACCCGCACGCAGTCGGCCCAGACGCCGGCCTGGTCGAGCGGATAGTGCCGGCCGGCCCCTTCGGCCGAGCACATCTCCGCCACCGTGCGGGTGGACCAGGCCTGGAGCTGCAGCGAGACCTGGTCGTCGCCGACGAAGTGGAAGAAGCCGATCTGACTGCCGGTGAGCGCCTCGGCCTGGTCGAGCGTGGCGGTGAGCAGCTCCTGCAGCGTGCCGCCGGGTGCCCGCTCGAGGAGCAGCAGCCGGGCGCCGTCGATGCGCTCGCGCCTCGACGTGGCCACGACCTCGGCTGGTGGTGCCCGACCGGTGGACATGCTGCCGACCTCAGCCCCGACTCCCGCGCCGGACGCTAGCGCGATCCGTGAAGGGCTGCTAGGGACCGGGGTGGGCCCGGGGCGCACCTCACGGCCGGTCACACCTCTTCGAGTGCCGCGGCGAGGGTGACGACCCCTACGGCACCGGGGGCAACCCCGGCACCGGCCCGGGGACGGTCACGCAGGTCGCCGCGCTGCCGCCGCTGCAGTTGAGGCGCCCCGGGCAGGAGATGTCGAGCGGGTCGCTCACCCAGGTCAGGCAGGCGTCGGCGGTCCAGCACTGTTCGAAGCTCCCGATGGGTGTCAGGTCGCCGGCCCGCGTGAACTCCACCCGGTCACGCCCGGCGCCAGCGGCGTCGAACCCGGCCGTCACCGCCAGCAGGTCGCCCGAGGCGTTCTTGATGGCGAAGTCGAAGCGGCCGCTCCCGTCGGAGTAGCCGGCGAAGCCGTAGTCGAACTGGACCAGGCCGAACCCCTGGGTCTCGACGGCCGGGAGCATGGTCAGGTGGGTGACGCGCGGCGAGCCGCTCCGGTCGTACCGCACGTCCATGGCGCCGTGCGGCGTGTCGGCGTCCTGCATCCCCACGGCCCAGATGGCGGTGAAGTCGAGCTCGAGCTGGCCGCGACCGCGCGACGCCGAGGCGCCCACGAAGGTGCCGAAGAGGAGCGGCGTGAAGGCCCCCCCTGCCGCACGCTTCCGGGCCTCGAAGGAGTAGGCGTAGCGCGGGTGGGGGGCGGCGGCGGCGGGCCAGGAGCGGGTGAAGACGATCTGGATCTCGTTGCCCGGGTGCTGCTGGTCGTCGAACGGCCCCCAGCGCCGCAGGTCCTGCTCGCGGTGGGTGGGCGGGTGGCGGCGCACCACGTCGACCAGCCCGAGCACCCAGTCGATGCCGCGGTTGAAGTCCTGGCTGGTCTTCTCGGCGGAGAGCCAGGTCTCGGCGGTCCCCAGGCCGGTGCAGGCGGCGACCGCGCCCACCGGGGTGGCCATCAGGGCCTGCGGCGCCACCGCCGCCGGCACCGCCACCCTGATCTCCTCGCGCCTCGGCAGCGCCTCGACGAAGCGGATGTCCTCGTTGGAGAAGTTGCCGCAGCCGGCCAGCAGGAGCAGCGCCAGCGGGGCGAGACGGAGCGGCCGTTCAGTCGGAGAGCGCATATTCGATCCCGATGAGCCCCTCTGCGAAGCCGAGGCTCATGTTCTTGTCGACGTTGTAGAAGAGCCAGCCCACCCGGGCTCGGGCCACGGCCGCCAGCCGCGGCGTGAAGTGCCAGGCCGCCGCCCCCACCAGCCCCGGCGTCACCGTGAAGAAATACTGGCCGGGGAGCTGCGTGGCCTGGTCGAAGGTCCGGCCCAGCCAGATGAAGGCCACCCGACCACCCACCGAGAGGGTGGCGTGCCCCGGGCGCCACTCGGTCCAGAGCGAGGCGCCGCCCGAGACCTCGGTGAAGCGGACTCCGATGGGGTCGAGCCCCTCCAGCCGGAGCGTCCCCCGTCCTCCGCCGGTCGACAGGTCGAGCCCCCAGGCCAGTCCGTGCCCGAGGTCGTCGCGGACCGCCAGCTCGACCCCGACCAGCGTGGCTGGTGGAAAGAGCCCATCGCGCGCGGCCGCGTCGAAGAAGCGCTGTCCGCCCAGGCCGGCCACCAGCGACCAGGCCGCGCCGCCATACCCCTTCTGCGGATCGCGGGCCAGCGCCACCCGATCCATCTGCGCCTCGTCGACCACCGCCGCCGCCTCGGCCACCGCCAGCGTGGCCACCAGCAGCCCCTCGTCGCCCAGGAGCCGCTTCTTGACGGTGTAGCGGCCGGGCGGCAGCGAGAGGCGTCGCTCCACGCCGGCCGGCTTGGCCACCTCGGCCACCGCCCGGCCCGAGGCGTCGAGCACCACGTAGATCCCCTCGAGCGCCGCGGGGAAGACCAGCCCGCCGGCCCGGGGCGCCAGGTCGGTGAGGACCACGTCGCCGGCGCCACCCAGGTCGTAGAGGAAGACCGGGTGCTGCACGCCGGCCGCAGAGCCGGCCGTGTCTCCCACCGTCCGGGCGTAGGCGTAAGCGTAGGCCTCGGCCAGGGTCACCTTGCGGTCGCCGGAGGCGTCGGCGTCGCCGAGCAGGCCGGAGGCGAGGTGGTGCGTGAAGTAGGAGGCGCCCAGCGCGTCCGACTCCTGCGAGTCCTCGTCGGAAGCCGACGAGGCGATGATCACCAGCCCGCGCGGTCCGGCCTCGCGCGCCGCGGTCACGTCGAAGGCCGGCGCGGGGCGGACCCCCTTGGCGCGGGCGATGGCCCCCGAGCGGCAGGCGTCGAAGAGCCCGATGCGGACGTCGGCGGGCGCCGCCTGGAGCGCCTCGCGCAGGTCGGCCAGCGGCAGGCCGCCGCCGCCGAAGCGCAGCGCACCGTCCTTGGCGTGGCCGGAGAAGTAGACCAGCAGCACCGTCGCCTCCCCGGCCGCGTGGGCCGCGGTGGCGCGCGCCGAGAGGTCGGCGAGGGCGCCGCGGAAGGAGCGGACCCCGGAGGAGAGGAGCAGCGTGGCGTCCTCGGGGTGGACCCCGCCGACGCGGGTGAGGATGCCGTGGATGCGCCTGGCGTCCCGCTCGGCGTGGCGGAGCCGCTGCGTCCCGGGCCCGCCGTCCGGCTCGCCGGCCACCAGCGCGAACCGACGCGGCGCGGCCTGCGCGGTGGCGGCCGCGGCCAGCGCCAGCGCGGCGACCACGGCCTGGGCGAGCCGGAGGTTCACGGGGCGCCCCGGAGCAGCGGCAGCACCAGCACGTCCAGCGATGCCGCCGGCCCGGCCGGGTCCGGATCCCCGGCGACGAGCCGACCAAGGAGCGAGGCACCGTCGATGGGCCGGTCGCCCAGCACCACCACCAGCCGGCCGCGCCGCCCGGTCCACTCGAAGGGTTCGGCCAGCGGGCCTGGCGAGGCGGGGCCAGCGTGGAGGAGCGCCGGTCCGTCCTCGTCCACCAGGGCCACCGCCACCCAGGTGCGGCGGGCCGGGGAGAGCGTGAGACGCAGGGCCGCTCCGGCCGGGACCGGCTCGCCGGGGAGGAGGACCCGCGCGCCGCTCCCCTCGCGGACCAGGAGCTGGACCGCCGCCCCGCCCTTGATGCGGGTGCCGTCGTCGCCCCCGACCCGCGGACCCTCCCGGTGGAGGGTGGAGAGCAGCGGCGCCGCCACCGCCGCCACCAGGCCGGCGGCGAGGGCCAGCGGGACGACGCGCCTCCAGGCGCGGCCGGGCGGGCGGGCCTGCGCCCGGGCCAGCTGCTCGGCCACGCCGGCCGCGAAGGCCTCGAAGGGGAGATCGGCGGCGAGCGTCCGGCGCTCCGCCTCCAGGCCCGCGGCGGCCTGCTGGCAACGGGCGCAGCCGTCGAGGTGGGCCTCGAGGCGGGACCGCTCGTCGCCGGAGAGCTCGCCGGCGGCGAGTCGGCGCAGGCGGGTGACGCTGCAGGCCACGCCGGGGCCGCCCAGCGACAGGGTGGTCATGGGAGCACCTCGGGATCCGGCAGGGCCAGGCCGGGGATGGCCTCGGCCAGCGCGGCGCGGGCCGCGCCGAGGAACTCGCGGAGCCGCTTGCGGATGGTGGGGAGGCTGCGGCCGGTGGTCTCGGCGATCTCGACCTGGGTCAGCTCGTCGACGAAGTAGAGCACGGCGATCTCCTGGGCCTCTGCGGGTGCCGCCGACAGCAGGGCGCGAACCAGCTCGCGGGTGTCCGGCTCGATGCCCCGCTCCCGCCGGTCGCGGGAGAGGGTGGCCAGCTCGGCGGGCCAGGCGGCGCGCCCGGCCCGGCGCACGTTGAGGCAGTGGTTGGTGGCGACGCGGAGCAGCCACGCGGTGGGTGACGAGGCGCCCTGGAACTCCTGGAGCGCGCGCAGCGCCGAGACGAAGACCTCCTGCGCGGCATCCTGGGCGGCGTCGCGGTCGCCGAGCAGGTAGCGGCAGCGGCCCAGCACCATGGCGGCGTGGCGGCGGTAGAGCTCCTCGAGCAGGCCGGTGCCGGGGGCCCCGGACGGACCGGTGGACGGACCGGCGAGCTCGATCCGTCCACCCCTGATGACCTCGAGGCGCGCCACGGAGCCCGAGGCTACGGCACCACGATGGTGACCGGCAGCGCGTCGGCGTAGGCGCAGAGCGCGGGGTCGCCGCGGAGCGGATCGCCGGCCGCCCTGGTCCCGTCGAAGGTCATGCCGTAGTCGGGGGCCCCGTCCCAGCACTGGCTGAAGGCGACGGAGGTGTTGTCGGGGGCCGGGGCGGTGATCACCAGGTCGCCGCGGCCGCCCGCCGACTTCCAGCGGGTGTGGAGGGTCTTGGTGGCGAGGTCGATGGCGCCGGCGTTCCCGGCGGCGTAGCCGGTGTTGCGGAAGCCGAGCTGGAGGTCGCCCGCGGCCCCGGCGGGTTCGGCGGCGAAGGCGTAGACGGCGTTGGTCCGGTTCGGGTAGGCGATCGCGGTGGTGACGCCGGGGGCGTCGTTGTTGCGGGCCCCGAGGAAGGTGGCGTTGATCTTCACGCCGCCGCGAGCGTCGTAGTCGACGGCCAGCGAGCCGAAGTCCTGCTGCGCCTCGCCGGCGGCGTGGTCGAGCGCGGCCCAGGCGCCGTCGAAGTCGGCGTGGAAGGAGCCGTGGCCGCGGCCGGGGAGCGAGCCCGGGTAGGCGCGGCCGGAGAGGACCGCCGTGAAGGGGGCGGCGGCGCTCGACTTGGGCCTGGCGGAGAGCGTCCAGTCGTAGCCGTCGCCGGCACGGGAGACCACCAGCTTCCAGTCGTTGAGCTCGCTCGGCTTGGAGCCGGGGCCCCAGGTGCAGGAGTCGTGGTCGCAGCGGGTGGGCGGGACCACGTCGACGAACCAGGCCACCGGGGCGAGCGCCCAGAAGACGCCGGCGTTGATGGTGGTGGCGAAGACGTAGGAGAGGACCGCGGTCGGCGCCTTGACCACGTTGCCGGCGGCGACGACGCTCCCCTCGGCCAGGCGCGCGGAGGACAGCCGGAACGCCCCGGCCGGCGCGCCGGGATCGGGGGCGTTGACGTTGACGACCGCGCTCCGTGGCATGGCGGCGCGGATCTCGACGGCGGAGAGCGGCTGCTGCGTGCCGCAGGCGGTGGCGAGCAGGAGCGCGGACAGGGCGGCGGTCATCTTCATCGGGTACCTCGACGGTGGCGGCCGGCCAATTCCGGCCCTCAAGGAAGGAGACACGCTCCCCCCGCCCGAATGGAAAGGGGGCCAGGCTGGGGAGGCCGGGCGCGCCTACGCCTTCTCCAGCGCCCGCTCCAGGTCGTCGGCCAGGTCGGCCGGGTCCTCCAGCCCCACCGAGAGCCGGATCATGGCGGGCCCGAAGCCGGCCTGCAGCTTCTGCTCCGGGGTCATGTCGGCGTGGGTCATCGACCAGGGGTGCTCGATGAGCGTCTCGATGCCGCCCAGGCTCACCGCCAGCCGCATGTGCTCGACGGCGTCGAGCACCCGGTAGGCCTCGGCCTCGCCGCCCTTGACGTCGAAGCTGACCAGGCTGCCGGCCCCGGTGCACTGCGCCTTCCAGAGCGCCACCTGGCGCTCGCCCATCTCCGCCAGCCCCGGGTAGTAGACCCGCGTCACCCCGGGGTGGCGGCGCAGCAGCTCGACGAGCCGCACCGTGTTGGCCTGCTGCTGCTCCATGCGGAGCTGCAGGGTGCCGAGCGAGCGGTGGATGAGCCAGGCGGTGTCGGGGTCGGACATCGAGCCGAGGATGGTCCGGGTGGCGCGCACCTGGTCGATGATCGAGGCCGGCCCCATGGCCAGCCCCGCCACCAGGTCGGAGTGGCCGCCGAAGAACTTGGTGGCCGAGTAGAGCACCACGTCGGCGCCGTGGCGGAGCGGCTGCGAGAAGATGGGGCCGAGGAAGGTGTTGTCGATGAGCACCAGCACCGGGCGCCCCACCGTGGAGAGCCGGTCGGCCACCCGCCGCGCCGCCGGCACGTCGCACAGCTCCATGGTGGGGTTGGCCGGCGACTCCAGGAAGATCACCCGGGTGGTGGGGTGGGCCGCCGCCAGCGCCGAGAGCGCCTCCTCGGTGGCCCCGGCCGGGAAGGGGACGGTGCGGACCCCGAACTCGGGCAGCAGCTTGCGGAAGAGGTACTCGGTGCCGCCGTAGATGGGGTCGGAGAAGAGGATGGTGTCGCCGGGGCGGAGCAGGGTCAGGCAGGTGGAGGAGATGGCCCCCATGCCGGAGGAGAAGAGCGCCGCCGCCTCGGCGCCGTCCCAGACCGTCACCCGGGCCTCGAGGATCTCGCTGTTGGGGTTGTTGACCCGGGTGTAGATGAGCGCCGGGCTCTCGCCCGGCTCGCGCTGCCGCAGGCCGTAGGCCAGCTCGAAGGCCCGCTTGCCGTCCACCGCCTTCTTGAAGATGAAGGTGGAGGTCCGGAAGACCGGCGGCACCGCCGCCCCCTCGGAGCGCTGCGGGTCGTACCCCTTCTCGAAGATGAGCGTCTGCGGCGACGGCGCGCGGCGTTCGGACATGGTCCCCCCCGACGGTGGTGCTACGGCTCCAGCACGGTGCCGGCGCTCCCCGGCTCCAGCACGGCGCGGGCCAGGTCCCCGGCCGCGAGCCTGCCGATGATGACCACGCTGCGGGCCCCGCCGGCGAGGATGGCGAAGGACTCCTCCAGCTTGGGGATCATGCCGCCGGAGATGGTGCCGTCCTTCACCAGCCGCTCGAACTCGGCCCGCCCGATGCGCGGCAGCCGGCTGGCGGGATCGGCGAGGTCGCGCAGCACGCCCGGCGTCGAGGTGACCAGCACCAGGGCGTCGGCCTTGAGCGCGCCGGCCAGCTGGCTGGCCACGGTGTCGCCGTTGATGTTGAGCACCTGCCCGCTGCGGTCGCAGCCGAGGCAGGCGATGACCGGCACGTAGCGCCGCTCCCAGAGATCGCCGAGCAGGGCCAGGTTGAAGCCGGTGACGTCGCCGACCAGGCCGAGGTCGACCGGGTCCGGTCCGGCCCCCTGCATCACCTTCGGCGGCCGCCGCGACGCCTGCACCATGTGGCCCGAGGCGCCGTGCAGCCCCACCGGCATCACCCCGCGCGCCAGCAGCCGGGCGCAGAGGTCGACGTTGAGCTGGCCGGCCAGCACCTGCTTCATGACGTCGAGGGTGGCCTGGTCGGTGAAGCGCCGCCCGGCGATCATCCTCGGCTCCAGGCCGAGCCGCTTCTGCAGCGCGCTGGCCTGGGGCCCGCCGCCGTGGACGATCACCACCCGGTGCCAGCCGGCCACCAGCGCCTGGAGGTCGGCGGCGATGAGATCCAGCTCGGGGCTGTCGACGATCTCCCCGCCCAGCTTGATGACGATGGTCTTCATGGCGGCCACGGCCCGGGGTCGGCCAGCGAGGCCCGCTCGTCGAGCCCGAGGACCAGGTTCATGTTCTGGATGGCCTGCCCGGCCCCGCCCTTGACCAGGTTGTCGAGGGCGCCGAAGAGGGTGACGGTGCGCAGGCCGCGGTGGGCGGCCCCGGCCACCAGCCCGACCTCGGCGAAGTTGGAGCCGGAGACCGCCGCCACCTCCGGCAGCCGCTTCACCGGCACCCGCACGAACGGCTCGCCGGCGTAGGCCTCGCGGTAGAGGGCGTCGAGCCGCGCCTGGGTCCACGCCTCCGGCAGCTCCAGGAAGGCGGTGGCGAGGATGCCGCGGGAGAGCGGCGCCGAGACCGGCACGAAGCGCAGCTGCAGGTCGGGGGCCCCGGCCAGCGCCAGCGTCTCGGTGATCTCCGGGACGTGCTGGTGCTCGAGCGGCTTGTAGCTCTTCAGGTTGTTGGCGCGGACCGGGTGGTGGGTCCCCGCCGACGGCGCCACCCCCGAGCCGGAGGAGCCGGTGATCCCCTGCACGTGGACCACGCCGGAGAGCAGCCCGGCCCGGGCCAGCGGCAGCAGCGCCAGCTCGATGGTGGTGGCGAAGCAGCCGGGCGAGGCCACGAAGCGGGCGGCGCGCAGCCGCTCCCGGTTGAGCTCGGGGAGGCCGTAGACGAAGTCGGCCAGCCGCTCCGGGCAGGGGTGGGTGTGCTTGTACCAGCGCTCGTAGGCCTTGACGTCCTTCAGGCGGAAGTCGCCGCTCATGTCGACGACCTTCAGCCCCGGCAGCGCCGCCAGCTCCGGCACCTTGGCGGCGGCCACGGTGTGGGGGAGGCCGAGCAGCACCACGTCGACGTCGCGGGCCGCCTCGGCCGGCGAGAGCCCCTCGAAGCAGAGCCCGGTCACCTGCTCCAGCGCGGGGTCGGCGGCGGAGAGGGGCTCGCCGACGAAGTCGACCGAGGCCACCCGGACCAGCTCGACGTCGGGGTGGACGAGGAGCCGCCGGATCAGCTCGGCCCCGCCGTAGCCGGAGCCACCGATGACCGCGGCGCGGTAGCGCTTGCTCGTTGCCATGGATGGCACTTATACCCGAGCACGCCATGTCGGACACCTTCGGGGAGACCTTCGAGGAGGGCTACGCCTCGGTCGAGCAGTCGCTCGCCTGGCTGGAGGGCTCGGGGCCGGCGCTCGAGGCGCTGGTGGCGGAGCTGGTCCTGCTCGACTCCCACACCGGCGACGCGGCCGGCGTGGCGCGGGTGGTGGCGCTGCTGGAGGCGGAGCTGGCCGGCCTTGGGCTCACCACCGAGCGGATCGACGCACCCCCGTTCGGGCCGCACCTCGCCTTCCGCGGACCGGCGGCCGGGGCCCCGGTCTTCCTGGTCGGCCACACCGACACCGTCTTCCCGCCCGGCACCTTCTCCGGCTGGCGCACCGAGGCCGGCTTCGGCCACGGGCCGGGCGCCTTCGACATGAAGGGCGGGCTGGCGGTGATGCTCTTCGGCCTGGCGGCGGCCTACCGCGCCGGGCTGCTGGAGCAGGTGCCGGTGGCCGGGCTGCTGGTCGCCGACGAGGAGGTCGGGTCACCCTCGTCGCAGCCGCACCTGCGGCGGCTGGTCGCCGGGGCCCGCGCCGCGCTGGTCTTCGAGTCGGGGCGGGCCGGCGACCTGCTGGTGACGCGCCGCAAGGGGACGGCGGCGGTCCGCGTCGTCGCCACCGGCGTCGCCGCCCACGCCGGCAACGAGCACCAGAAGGGGAAGAACGCCATCTGGGCGCTGGCCCGCTTCGTCGATGCCGCCCAGCGGCTCACCGACCACCCGCGCGGCCTCACCGTCAGCGTCGGCACCATCCGCGGCGGCACCAGCAAGAACACCGTCCCGGAGCGGGCCGAGTGCGAGGTGGACCTGCGCTTCCTCTCCGAGGCCGACGGCGAGCGGCTGGTCGAGGCGCTGCGGGCCGCCTGCGTGGCGGCGGTGGAAGGGACCCGGCTCGAGCTGGAGCGCACCTCCTGGCGCGCGCCGCTGACGCCGACCGCGGCCACCGCGGCGCTGGCCGAGGCCTACGGGGCCTGCCAGCGGCAGAGCGGCCTCTCCTCCGGCGAGGCGCCGCTGGTCGGCGGCGGCTCCGACGCCTGCACCACCGGCGCCGTCGGCGTCCCGTCGATCGACGGCCTCGGGCCGCGCGGCGCCGGCTTCCACACCCGCGAGGAGCGGGTGGAGCTCGGCTCGCTGGTCCCGAAGGCGCAGGCGCTGCTGCGGTACCTCGCCAGCCTGGCCCGCTGATCCGGCGGCGCCTCCTCGCGATCAGGGCTCGACGTGGACCCGACCCCAGCAGGCCAGGATCCTCCGCCCCGCCTCGGCGCGGGCCGGCTCGTCCTCCCCCTCCCAGGTGGCCAGCGTGAAGCGCGGCGAGCGGGCCGGCGCCTGGCCGAAGGAGGGATCGATCGGCACCCACGCCTCGTCGAGCCGCACCTCGGCCCAGGCGTGCCACGCCCAGGCGGTGCCCGACCAGGCCACGCCCACCGCGGTCCGTCCGCGGAACCCGGCGGCGCGGGCCCGCCCCAGCCAGTCGGCGGTCTGCTCGCGGCAGCTGGCCCCGTCCGCGCGCGGCGGCGGGAGCAGGGCGTGCACCACCGGGGGGACCGGATCCCGGCCGACGCCGCAGAAGCTCTTCCCCAGCTTCGGTCGGGCCGGGCCGACCACCTCGACGCCGAAGAGGCGCGGCGGGCTCGCCGGCACCGCCGCCCGCGGGTCGCGCAGGAAGCGGGCCCGCTGCCCCGGCAGGTCGACGTCCTCGGCCAGGCCGTCGGCTCCCATCTTCACCCACTCCAGCTCGTTCCCGAGATCGACCCGCAGCTTGCCGGCCTGGTGCCGGCCGCAGGCCCGCAGCGGGGCGCCGGTCTGCTCGTCGGCGGCGTCGAGGCAGGCGCTGGCCCCCGCGGCCGGCGGCCCCGCCGGGCCCACCTTCTCCCTGAGCCGCTGCTCCAGCACCGCCTCGACCAGCAGCGCCGGCACCGCGCCCGGCGGCAGCGTCACCTGGCGCGTGACGCCGGCCTCGGTGATCCGGGCGGGCCCCAGCGCCCGCCCCTCGGCGTCCACCTCCAGCTCCACCCGCCGCTCCACCACCGCCCCGCCGGCCTCGGCCGGGAGCCGCTGCGCCGACAGCCAGCGGACCGCGCAGGCGGCGCCGGGGCAGGCGATCTCCAGCGTCACCACCCCGAGCGGCTGGCCCGCCAGCTCCATCCGGTAGACGGCCCTCCCCTGCGGGAGCGCCGTCAGCAGCAACGCCAGCACCAGGCCTGCACCCATCACGTCCTCCGGCTCCGCCGCTTCCAGATGGTCCGGGCCAGGGCCACCGCCAGCACCACGGCGATGAGCAGCCCGGCGGCCCGGGTGTAGCGATCGACCAGCGACACCAGCTCGTCGAGGTTCCTGGCCACCAGGGCGCCGGCCCCGAGCAGCAGCCCGTTCCAGGCCGCCGCCGAGAGGGCGCCGAGCAGCAGGGTGCGCGAGAGCGGGATCCCCGAGGCGCCGGCGGCCAGGAAGAGGAAGCCGCGCACGCCCGGGAAGAAGCGGTTGAAGACGAGCAGCCAGGCGCCCCAGCGCCGGTAGGCGGCCTCGAAGCGCCCCAGCTGCTCGCGGCTCAGCCAGCGGCCGGCGGCCGGGCTCTGCTCCAGGCGCCGCCCCAGCCAGGCGCCGACGCGGTGGTCCACCCAGGCCCCCGCCACTGAGCCGGCGGTGACGGCCACGAAGACCACCGGCCAGGAGAGCACCCCCTGCACTGCGTACCAGGCCCCCAGCACCACCAGCAGGTCGCCGGGGAAGGGCGGAATGACGTGCTCGATGAAGGCGGCCCCGAAGAGCAGCGCCGGCGCCCAGGCGCCGGTCTGCTCCACGACGCGCTGGAGGGTGCGGGTCAGCTCCTCGAGGGACGGCACCGCGCCATGCTACCCCGGCGCCGGGAGGTGCGTGCTAGCGTCCCGCCGCGTGACGCGCCGCCGCCTCCACCCCGCCGTCGCCGCCCTCTGCCTGCTCTGGCTGGCGCTGGGGCTGGCCAACGTGGCCCGCGGCCTCGACGCCGTCGGCCCCGACTACTGGCGCTGGGCCTTCGCCCACCACAGCTACAGCGACCTGCTCACGCTCTACACGCCGCGCTACCTGGGCGGCGCCCACCCGGTCCCCTACCTGGCCGACCGGATCGAGTACCCGCCGCTGCTCGGGCTGGCGCTCTGGCTCCCCAGCCTGGTCACCGGCGGGCCGGCCGGCTACCTGCTGGTGAGCGCGCTCTTCCTCGCCGCCTGCCTGGCGGCCACGCTCTGGTGCCTGGCGCGCCTCCCCGGCGCCCGGCCCTGGTGGCTGGCCGCCACCCCGGCGCTCGGCTACTCCGCCTTCCTCAACTGGGATCTCCTCCCCATCGCGCTCATCGCCGGCTCGCTGCTGGCCCTCTCCCGCGACCAGCCGGCCCGCTCCGGGGCGCTGGCGGCGCTCGGCACCGCCGCCAAGCTCTTCCCCGCGGCGCTGGTCCCGGCCGCCCTCGGGGCCCTGGCCGCGGCCGGCCGCCGGCCGCTCTGGCGCTGGGGCGCCGTCGCCGCCGGGCTGCTGCTCGCCGTCAACCTGCCGCTGGCGCTGCTGGCCTTCGACGGCTGGAGCTGGTTCTTCCGCTTCAACGCCGCCCGGGGCGCCGAGAACTCGGCCTGGCACGCCCTGGGCGGCCCGTCCGGCCGCTGGCTCGACCTGGCCTCGCTCGGCCCGGTGGCGCTGGTGGGGCTCCTGGCGCTGCGGGCCGCCTGGCGCTGCGGCCGCCGGGGGGACGGGCCCGACGCCGCCCGCCTCGGCACGGCGCTGGTGCTGGTCACCTGGATCGCGCTCAACAAGGTCTGGAGCCCGCAGTACGCGCTCTACGGCTTCCTGGCCGGGGCGCTGGTGGCGGCGCCGGGCTGGCTCTTCGCCCTGCTCAGCGCCGTCTCCATCGCCGACTACCACCTCGAGTTCGAGGTGCGGGCCCGCGACTGGTCGCCGTGGTTCGTGGAGACGCTGGTGAAGCCGAGCGAGCTCGTGCGCACCGGCCTCTGGCTGCTGCTGGCCGCCTGGATCGGCGCCGCGCTCTGGCGCCTGGCCACCCGCCCGGCCCCGGCCGCCTCCAGCGGGTCTCCTAGTAGTCCTTCTGCCAGATGAGCGAGGCGCCGCCGGCGCCGGCGTTGCCGTAGCGCGACTCCAGCGTCCAGCGCGGCGAGAGGTGGTACTGCACCCGCACCTCGTCGGTGTTCTCCCCCTTCTCCGGCCGGGCGTCGAAGCGGCGGATGTAGCCGACCATGATCCGGTCGGTGAGCTGCTTGCCGGCGGCCACCGCGGTGGAGTCGAGGGTGAGCGAGTCGAGCGGCATCTTCTCGCCGAGCTGCTCCTCGAAGAGCCGGTTGGCCAGGGCCAGCGACGCGGCCATGCCGGCGTCCTGGGCGGTGAAGCCGGTCCGCTCGGTCCCGCCGGCGCTCACCTCGGTGCGGCCGGTGACGATGAGCATGGCCAGCGACGCCTCGTCGAGCGCCGGCTCGGAGGTGAGCCGCAGCACCGGGGACTCGAAGGTGCCGGTGACGGTGGCGTGGACCAGGGCGGTGGGGTTCTGGTAGTCGGCGGCCAGGTCGAGCTGGGCGTCGTCGAGCGGCCCGCCGGGGAAGGCGACCCGGCCACGGACCACGGTGAAGAGCCGCCCCCCCAGCGGCTCGAAGGTCCCCTGCCAGGCGTCGAGCGCGCCGCGGACCTCGACCGGCGAGGCGGTCAGGTCCCAGGTGGCGTCGGTGCGCAGCTCGAGGTGGACGCGCGGCTGGTCGCTCCTGACCAGGATCTGCTCGCCTCGCACCCGGACGCTCGCCTCCAGCGGGATGGCGACCGCGCCGGCCGGCGGGGGCGTCCCCGCCGCGCCGCCGTCCTCCGCCGGCCTCGGCTCGCCGATGACGATGTCGGCCCGCTCCTGGAGCGACTGCAGCTGGCGCGGCGCCTTGCGCGGCAGCCGGACGGTGGCGCCCCGCTCCACCGCCACGTCCAGCTCCAGCCGGCGGCCCACCACCCGTCCCCCCAGCGCGGCGCGGGCGTCGATGGTGGCGACGTCCATGCCGGAGCGGGCCACGCCGAAGTTGGTGGCGGTGAGGGCGCCGTCCACCCTGGCCTCGGGCTGGTCGAGCCCCTCCACGGCGAGCCGCCCCTGCAGCCGGCCGGCGCCGCGCTGCAGCGAGAGCTCCTCGACCCGCAGCCCGCGCGGATCGAGCGAGGCGGTGAAGCCGATGGCGTGGAAGGTGCCGTACCCCGGCAGCGAGGCCGCCCCGTCGACCAGCGCCACGGTGCCGGCCAGCCGCGGGGCCCGCGCCGTGCCGGTCACCGTGAGGTCGGCGTCCACCTGCCCGCTGGCGGTGCGCAGACGGCCGGGCAGGAGCAGCGGCAGGAAGGCCGGGCTCATCGCCTCCCCCTTCACCGTGAGCTGCAGCGGCGCCTCGACCAGCGTCGGCGCCCCGGCCAGGGCCACGGTCCCCTCGGCGCGCAGCGTCCCCCCTCCGGTGGGCGCCAGGCTGAGCGCCAGCCGCGCCGCCCCCCGGTCTCCGCTGGCCGTCCCCGTCAGGTCGCCGACGGCGTGGCCGCCCAGCGCCAGCCCCACCGCCTCCACGGACAGCGCGCCGCGCGGCGCCGCCAGCGTCCCGCCCAGGGTCAGCCGGCCCTGCACCCGCCCTCCCATCCCGGCGGGGAGCCCCGCCGTCCCCGCCAGCGTGGCCAGCTCCAGGCTGGGGAGCTCGACCTCGGCGGTCCAGGCGGCCTCGGCCAGCCGGGAGAGCGTCCAGCCCGGGCGGTGGAGCAGCGCGCCCCGATCCCAGGGGAGCTCGGCCCGCCCGCGGGCCAGCGCCGTGGTGGCGAGGAGCAGCTCCGCCTCGGCGCGCAGCGCGTCGCTCGAGCCGTCGAGCGCCGCGGTGAGCGTCAGCGGCTGCACCTCGCCCCAGCGCCCGCCGGTCAGCGCCGCGTGGGCGCTGAGCCGCGGCGACCCCACCGAGCCGGCCAGGGTCAGCTCGCCGCCCAGGCGGCCGTCGGCGGGCAGGTCGAGCTGCCTCGACTGCAGCAGCCACTGGAGCGGCCAGCCCGCGGCGGCGACCCGGGCGGTGACCGCCGCGCCCGCCGAGGCGCCGCCGAGCGGCCAGGGCAGGTCGGCGGCGAGGTCCAGCGTGCCACCCTCACCCCGCGTCATCCGACCCTCCAGCTGGATCCGCCGGGCCTGCTGCCGCCAGCCCAGCGACGCCTCGAGGGTGAGCCCGGTGAGCGGGAAGAGCTGCCCGGCGGCGACCGTCACCCGGGCCTCGAGCCGGAGACGCGCCGCCCGCCCGCTGACGCTCACCGTCCCGGTGGCCCGCCCCGCCAGCCCCAGCGACTCGGCCGCCAGCGTCCTCGGCAGCGCCGACAGGTCCAGCTCGTCCAGCGCCAGCCGGGCGTCGACGGCGCCGCCGCGCAGGTACCCGCCGGCCAGGGTCAGCCGCTGCGCCCCGGACCTGAAGGCCGCGCCGTCGACGCTCGGCCCGGCGAAGGTGACGGTGGCCGGCCCCGACAGCGTCCAGGCCTGCCCCGCCAGCCCCAGCTCCAGGCGGGAGAGGGTCGCGCCGTGCCAGCCGGGCGCCAGCACGGCCTCGCCCCGCGCGGTGAGCAGGTCGCCGCCGAGCGGGCCGAGCGAGGTCGAGGCCTCCAGCGCCACCGCGTCGCCGACCAGCCGCAGCTCGGCCCGCCCCCCGGTGACGGAGGTCCCCGCCACCGTGGCGCGCGCCAGCCGGACCGCCAGCGTCGCCTCGGGGGCGGCGGCGGTGCCGCGCAGCTCCAGGCTGGCCTCGCCCTGCCCGGAGAGGGCCGGGAGCTCGACGCCGAGGAGCGCCGCCGCCATCGGCCCGGCCACGGCCAGGTCGGCGGCGGTGAGCCGCAGGTCGGCGCGCAGCTCGCCGGCGTCGCGCCAGCGCCCCGACCCCCGCAGCGCCAGCCCGGGGAGCGCCACCTCCAGCCCCTCCACCGTGACGCGACCCTGGTGGAGCGGCTCCCGCGGCGACACCGGCCAGGCCAGCTCACCGCGGGCGGCGAGGCTGAGGCGACCCCGCGGCGCCCGGCCGAGGAGCCTGGCCGGGTCGATCCCGTCGAGCACCACGTCGAAGCCGAGCCGGCGCGGGCCGCCGGGCCCGAGCAGGAGCGTCAGCGCGGCCCGGCCGCCGCCGGTGGCGCCCGCGGGCGGGGTCAGCACCACCTCGGCGGTGATCCGCTTCCCGTCCGACTCGGCCGAGACTCGCCCCTCGAGCGGGCGCAGGCCGACGCCGGCGCCCAGCAGCGCCGCCAGGTCCCGCTCGGCCAGCGCCACCCGCGTCGCCGCCGCGCGGAAGGTCTCGCGCTCCCAGTCCCACTCGCCGGACGCCTCCAGCCGGCTGGCGGCGGCCCCCAGCACCAGCCGCGGCACGGTGAGCCGGCTCCCCTCGATCCGGGCCGTGAGCTCGACGGAGAGCGGCCCCTCCAGCGGCACCGCCAGCGCCCCGGTGGCGGTGAGCGCGGCCACCACCCCGGCCGCCGAGAGCGACCCGGCGCCGTCGACCGCCAGGCCGCTGGCCTGGAGCCGCGACCGGCCCTGCGGGTCGCGCCAGCTCAGGGCGGCCTCGGTGATGCGCAGCCGGTCGACGCGGATCTTCCAGCCGCCCCAGGGATCGGCGCCGACGCGCCCGGGCGCGGTGGCGGCGTGGAAGGCGTCGGCGATGGTGAGACGCCCTCCCTCCCCCGGCTCCAGCCAGACCTGGGCCCGGTCCACCTCGACGTCGACGCCGACGGTGCGGGTGACCAGCCCGGCCAGCCCGATGCGGAGGCGGACCCGCTCGGCGCGGATCACCGGGTGGCCGGCCGGATCGGTGATCACCACGTCGCGCAGCTCCAGCCCCCCGCCTGGCCCCAGCTCGAGCCCGGCCAGCCTGATCTGGCCGGGCACCAGCCCGTCGAGCGCCCCGGCCACCACCCCGGCCAGGCGGCGCGAGGCCACGCCGGAGGAGAGCAGCAGCCAGGCGGCCGCGAGCAGGACGAGCAGGGCGCCGCCGATCCCCAGCAGGGCGAGGGCGATGGCACGCAGGGCGCGGGTCGGCCGGCGCATGGTCAGTAGGCCTCGCCGAGGGCCAGCTGGACGGCCATCATCGGCTCGCGGTGACCGGAGCCGCCCGGCACCGCCGGGAAGCGGTTGGAGAAGGAGACGCCGTGGCTGAAGTTGGTCGGCACCCGGACCCCGGCGTCGAGCCGCACCGGGCCGAAGGGGGTCCGGTAGCGCAGCCCGAGGCCGAAGGTGGGCTGCAGCCCGGCCGGGTCGAGCGCCCGCAGCCACTCCCGGGGAGCGCCGGAGGCCTCCGAGACGTTGCCGACGTCGATGAAGACCACGCCGCCGAGCGGGCCGCCCAGCTGCTGCCGCAGCTCCAGCGAGGCCTCGAGCAGGCCGTTGCCACCGGTCGGCACCCAGTGACCGTCCTGGTAGACCATGGGCGAGAGGCGCTGGTTGCCGTAGCCGCGGACGGTGTTGGAGCCGCCCGAGCTGAAGAGCGCGACGATGGAGGCCGGTCCGCTCTCGTTGATGGGCACCAGCCCGCCCACCCGGACCCGCCCGGCCAGCACCGTCCGCCAGCCGACCGGGGCGTAGAAGCTCAGGTCGGGCGCGACGCGGAGGTAGCTGTAGCCGTGGCTCCCCAGCCGGAACCCCTCCTGCACCGTCAGCCCCACCACCAGCCCGCGGCGGGGGTCGACCGGGTCGTCGCGCCCGTCCCAGGCCACCCGCTGCTCCAGGTAGGAGAGCACGCAGACGCCGCCGGCGGTGCAGGTGCGGAGCTGCGGCGGGACGGTGCCGGTGGCCGGGTCGTACCAGGAGTCGATCCAGTAGGTCTCGAGGTTGTAGGAGGGGACCACCGTCCAGCGCGAGGCCAGCCGCAGCGGGGTGCCCACCCGGGCCCGCACCGCCCAGGCGGCGTAGCTGGTCTCGATGGACCGCTCCCCTCCCAGCTTGAGCGCCAGGTCCACCTGCCGGCCGAAGGCGCCCGGCTGCTCGAAGCCTGCGGTGAGCTGCCCGACCACCCCCTCGTGCACCGGCTGGTACGGGGTGGGGAGCCAGGCGTAGCCGGCCCGGGCGTCGAGCTGCAGCTTGCGCAGGTCGCCGAGGAAGTTCCGGTGGGACCAGCTGGCCAGCGCCTGCGCCTCCCAGCGGCTGGGCTGGAGGGCGATCCCCGGCCCGAGGCGCAGCGTCTGGAAGGGGGCCTCCTGCACCGTCACCACCACCGGCGCCACGCCCCGCTCCAGGTCCGGCTCGCCGAGGGTCACCCGGGCCCCGCCGAAGACGCCGAGGTTGAAGACGCGGGCCTGGGCCCGGACCAGGGCGGCCTCGTCGAAGAAGGCGCCCGGCCTCACCTCCAGGCTGGCGTGGTCGGCCACCTTGCCGGCCGGGACCCGGACCGTCCCCTTCACCTCCACCGCCCCGAACCGCAGCCGCGGGCCCGGCGTGACGGTGTAGGTGACGTCGACCTGCTCCAGGTCGGGGAGGACGCGGGCCTCCTGGGTCACCGTGGCCAGCGCCCACCCGGTGGAGCGGAGCGCGGCCAGCAGCTGGGCGCGCAGGCCGTCGTAGGCCTCCAGGGTGAACCGGCCGCCCACCTCGAGCGCCGGCCGGTGCAGCTCCCGGGCCGCCTCGGGCGCCTCCTCCAGCCCCGGCGTCCGCAGCCGGACCACCCGAGCCACCGGCCCCTCCTCCACCACCAGCCGCACCCGCACCCGCCCCTCGCCGTCGGGGGTCAGCTGCGGCTCGGCGACCGTGGTCCGGTAGCGGCCGCGCTCCCGGTAGAAGGCGGCGATGCGCAGCGTGTCGTCGGCGAGCTGGTCCCGATCGAGCCGGGCCACGTCGCAGCCGAAGAGGCAGCTCGACGGGTGGGTGGCCAGCTTCCCGGCCAGCTCGGCCCGGTCGACGGTGCGGACGCCGCGCAGCTCCACCGCCGTGATCACCGGCGCCTCGGGCGTCCCTCTCGCCGTCAGGCAGCCGGCGGCGGCCAGCAGCAGCAAGGAGGCGCAGCGTCGCATGGCGGCATGATGTCATGCCCACTCCGGCCCTGCCCGGGGCGCCCCGGGAACGGCCCGGGCGGCGCTCCTCAGCGGTCCGGCGAGGAGAGCAGCAAGCCGAGGTGGGCCTTCTCCCAGTCGCGCGAGCGCTGGTGGTCGGCGTAGGCCCGCTCGCGCCGGCGGAACTCGGCGCCGTGGACCACGCGCCGGCCGTTCCGCTCGTGGACCGGGACCACCTGGTGGAGCATCTCGTGGAAGACCACCGCCGCCACGTAGAACTCGGGCACCTCGGGGCGGTCGAGCGTCGGGTGGATGCGGATGACCCGGGCGTCGTGCAGGTAGACCCCGGTCTTGACGGTGCGCCGTCGCCGGCCCGGGCGCACCGCCCCCCACCCGATGCGCGCCTCCACGGCGCCGCCGAACTCGGCCTGGTTGAGCCGCTCGAAGATGGCGGCCAGGTCGTGGGCCCGCCCCCGCGGCTGCAGGCGCCCCACCCGCGGCGCGCCGATCCGGTCGCGCTGGTCGCGGACGAAGCGATCGATGCGCCGGCTGGCCTCGCGCCGGCGCCCCGCCGCCCCGCGGCTGGTGCCGGCGAAGGCGGCCAGCGCCCGCACCACCTCGCCGGGCGCCTCCAGGAACATGTGGTGGACCCGGTAGTGGAGGCCGCCGCCGGCGCGCCGGAAGGAGACCATGGTGGAGCGGTTGTCGTGGACGGTCAGCTTGACCGGCTCGCCCAGCACCGCCGCCAGCTCGTCGGCGATGCGGCGGGCCTCGGCCACCCGCGCCTCGCGCCCGAGGTGGCGGCCCTCGAAGAGCGGGAGCTGGCGGTGCACCTCGCGCGTGGCCACGGTCTCTGCATGCTGGGCGCCGGGCTGGTGGTCGGTCAAGGCGCCCCACCCTCCTCGTCGGCCAGCAGGCGGGCCACCCGGGCCGGCTCGAGGCGCAGGTGGAGCACCCGCTCCTGGCTGTAGGTCACCGCGCCAGGGGCGGCGCCCTTCGGCTTCCTGACGTACTTGGCCCGGGTGCAGGCCACCTCGGCCTGCGGCTCGCCGCGGGCGTCGGAGAAGTGGACGGCCAGGGTGGCGGCGTCGAGGAGCGACTCCTGGTCGGCCTCGGGCCCGCCCAGCCGGACCACCACGTGGGCCCCGGCCTGCCCCCGGGCGTGGAGCCAGAGGTCGTTGCCGCGCGCCACCCGCCGGGTGAGCTGGTCGTTCTCTGCGGCGCCGCGCCCCACCAGCAGGGCCAGCCCGGCCAGGGAGCGGAAGGTCCGGTAGGGGAGCGTTGGCTGCTCGCGCTTGCGGCGGGTCGGCTTCGTCGCCCTCGGCCCGGCCGCCAGCCGCCGCGCCTCCCGCTCCAGCGCCGGCAGCGCCTCCAGCGGCGCCCCGTCGACGCGGACCCGCAGCGCCTCCACGGCCGCCAGCCGCGAGGTCACCTCGGCGGTCCGGGCCTGGACCCGCGCCGCGCTCTCGGCGATGCGCTTGAACCGCTTGTAGCAGCGCTCCATGTTCTGCCGGGGGGTGAGGGCCGGGTCGAGGGCCACCGCCACCTCCACCGGCCCCTCGGCGGTCCACTCGGTGAGCGTCACCTGCCGGGCCCCGCGGGCCACGGCGTGGAGGTTGGCCTTGAGGAGGTCCCCGGCGCGGCGGTCGGCCTCGGCCGCCGGCACCCGGGCCGCCTCCTCGGCCAGCTTCTCCAGCGCCCGCGTGCCGCGGGCCACCGCGGCGCGCAGCGGCTCGCGCAGGCGGCGGCGCGCCTCGGCCAGCGCCCGCCCCGCCTCCACGGCCGCGTAGCGCCGCTCCACCGCCAGCGACCAGGGGAAGGGGCCGGAGGGCGAGGGGGCGAAGCGCGGCGGCTTGCGCTCGGCGGCCGGGGACGGCGCCGGCGGCGTCCAGGGCTGGCCGGGGGCGAGCCGCCGCCCCGGGGCCGCCGCGCGCGAGGCCATGAAGCGGACCAGGCCGTCGGCGTCGACCAGCAGGAGGTTGCCGTGGCGCCCGGTCAGCTCGGCCACCAGCAGCAGCGGGCCGCCGGCCCGCGCCAGGCGCAGCGTCACCACCCGGTCGCCGGCCAGCAGCTGCAGCGACTCCAGCCGCGCCCCCTCCAGCGCCTGGCGCAGCGGCGCCTGCCAGGCGAAGGGGCTGTCGGGCTGGGCGGGGCGGGCGGTGGCGACGTGGAGGCGGGTCAGCTCGGGCTCGGCGCAGAGGAGCAGCAGCGCGTTTCCGCTGGGCCCGTGCAGTTCCAGCGTCAGGGCCAGCTCGGCGTGGACGCGGACGGCGTCGACGCGCGCCCCGCGGAGCGCCTGCAGCTCCTCCACCACCAGCTCCAGCTCGACCGCCGTCAGCGACATGCGGCTCCCAAAAAGCTGCGGCCGCCCGAAGGCGGCCGCGGCACAACTCTGCTCTTGATGCGGTTGTTACTTCTTCTTCTTGGCGGTCTTCTTCTTCGCAACCTTCTTCACGGCCTTCTTCTTGGCAGCCATAGTTCCCTCCTCGGAACGTCCATTCACTTCGAGAACGGCTTTCGAATGGACAATGTAGATGCACGTTAGCAACGCGAGATCGATCCCGTCAAGGAAGCGAGAAGGAAAATCGATCACTCGATCGACGCTCCCCCCAGCTAGATCCGAAGGGGTACAAGGCCCCCGGGGGGCGATTTTTCACCGAGGGTGATCGGATCGGAAGGTAGATCTCACTGCGCGTGTGGGTGGTCGACCGCGCCGAGCAGCGCCGCACCCACCACGCCGGCGTCGTCGCCGAGCTCGGCGCGACGCACCTCGAAGTCGCGCCGGGCGGCGCGCAGCAAGCGATCCGCGATGTGGGCGCGCACGATCCGCTCCAGGTTGGCGCAGCCCAGCAGCACCCCGCCGCCCAGCACCAGCCGCAGCGGGTTGAGCAGCGTCACCAGGTTGGCGCAGGCGGTGCCGAGCAGCTCGCCGACCTCGCCCCAGAGCTCCCGGGCGAAGGGATCGCCGGCGGCGTAGGCCACCTCCACCGCCGAGGCCGAGAGCCGGGCCGGGTCGCCGCCGGCCGCCGCCAGCACCGCCGCGGCCTTCCCGGCGGCGGCCGCCTCGCGCAGCCGGACCGCCAGGTTCATCCCGCCGGTGTAGGCCTCGAGGCAGCCCCACTCGCCGCAGCCGCAGAGCCGGGGCGTGGCGCCGCGCGGCGACACCTTGATGTGCCCCAGCTCGCCGGCCACCCCGCGGCCGCCCTCGTGGAGCCTGGCCCCGAGGATGAGCCCGGCGCCGACGCCGGAGCCGACGAAGACCAGCGCCGCGTCGTCGACCCCGCGGGCGGCGCCGAAGCAGCGCTCGCCCCAGGCGGCGGCGGAGAGGTCGTTGACCACCCGCACCTCCAGCCCGAGCGCGGCGTGCAGCGGCTCCCCCAGCGGCACCTCGCGCCAGCCGAGGTTGGGGGCGTTGAGCACGGTCCCGGTGCGGCCCAGGCACTGGCCGGCCACGCCGACGCCGGCCGTCCCCAGCGAGGCCGGGTCGACCCCGGCCTGCCGCGCCGCCTCCCGCACCGCCGCGGCGATGGTGACCACCACCGCCTCGGGGCTGCGCTCGGCGTGGGCCAGCTTGTGGGCGGCCACCACCGCGCCGCTGGCCACGTCCACCAGCGCGGCGCGGGCGTTGGTGCCGCCGAGATCGACCCCGAGGGCGAGCCGGGCGCTCACGGGCTCCCCAGCTCCTTCATGATCACCGCCACCCGGTCCTCGACCAGTGTGCGGATCTCGGCGAGCCGCGGCGCCGTGGTGGCCTCGAAGCGCAGCACCAGGATGGGCTGGGTGTTGGAGGCCCGCACCAGCCCCCAGCCGTCGGGGAAGATGACCCGGACCCCGTCGATGGTGACCGCCTGGTACCCCGCCGAGAAGAAGGCCTGGGCCCGGCGCACCACCTCGAACTTGATCTCCTCGGCGCAGTCGACCCGCAGCTCCGGGGTGCTGAAGGTCTTCGGCACGTCGGCCAGCAGCGACGAGAGCGGCGCCGCGGTGTGGGAGAGCAGCTCCACCAGGCGGCCCGAGGAGTAGATGCCGTCGTCGAAGCCGAGCCAGCGGTGGCCAAAGAAGATGTGGCCGCTCATCTCGCCGGCCAGGGCGGCGTGCTCCTCCTTCATCTTGGCCTTGATCAGCGAGTGGCCGGCCTTCCACATGATGCCCCGGCCGCCCCGCAGCTTGATGTCGTCGTAGAGGGTGAAGGAGCACTTCACCTCGGCGACCACGGCGGCGCCCGGCACCTCGGCGAGGATGGCGCGGGAGAAGAGGATCATCAGCTGGTCGCCCCAGAGCACCTGCCCCCGCTCGTCGACGGCGCCCACCCGGTCGGAGTCGCCGTCGTAGGCGACGCCGAGGTCGGCGCCGGTCTCCAGCACCTTGCGCTTCAGCGGCTCGAGGTTCTTCTCCACCGTCGGGTCGGGGTGGTGGTTGGGGAAGCGGCCGTCCGGCTCGGTGAAGAGCGGGACCACCTCGACGCCGAGCCGCTCGAAGATGGGCACCGCCACGCCGCCGGTGCCGTTGCCGGCGTCGATCACCACCTTGAGCTTGCGGGGGCCGAGCCGGAGGTTCTTGCCCACGTAGTCCTGGTAGGGTGTGACGATGTCGTGGCTGGTCAGCTTCCCCTGCCCGCTGGCGAACTCGCCCTCCTGGACCGCCCGCAGGATCTCCTGGATGGCCTCGCCGTAGAGGGTGGTGGGGCCGACGCCGATCTTCAGGCCGTTGTAGTCGGCGGGGTTGTGCGAGCCGGTGATCATGCAGAGCCCGTCCACCGGAAGGGTCTGGGCCGCGAAGTAGACCAGCGGCGTGGGGACGATGCCGACGTCGACCACGTCGCAGCCGGTGGCCAGCAGGCCGGCCACCACCTGGCGGTGGAAGCCCGGGCTGGAGAGCCGGACGTCGCGCCCCAGCACCACGCTGGTGCCGCCGGCGGCGCGCACCCGGGTGCCGAGGGCGCGGGCCACCAGCCCCACCGTCTCCTCGGTGAGGTCGAGGCCGGCCACGCCCCGGATGTCGTACTCGCGGAAGACCACCGGGTTGACCTGGTTCGCGCCCACTAGAGCACCTCGTCGCGGCCGCGCCGCGCCAGCTCGTCGACCGCCTTGCGGACGTCCTGGGCCCGG
Organism: Anaeromyxobacteraceae bacterium; assembly: GCA_032654565.1. Taxonomy (GTDB): domain Bacteria; phylum Myxococcota; class Myxococcia; order Myxococcales; family Anaeromyxobacteraceae; genus JADKCZ01. Next base: position 68,159 of record JAULAX010000015.1, read on the forward strand.
TCCTTGCGGCAGACCAGGATGGCGTCGCCGGCGTCGATCACCACCACGCCGTCCAGCCCCACCACCGCCACCGGCCGGTCCCGGGTGGCCATGACCACGTTGTTGCGGCCGTCGATCACCAGGGCGTCGCCCTCGGCGACGTTGCCGAGGTGATCCACCGGGCGCACCTCGGGGAGCGCCGCGAAGCTGCCCACGTCGCTCCAGCCGAAGTCGGCCGGCACCACCACGATCCGCTGGCTCTTCTCCATGACCCCGTAGTCGATGGAGATGGAGGGGCAGTCGGGGAAGACCCGGTCCAGCGTCTTCTGGTAGCCGGGCGTGCCGAGCGCCTGCTGGATGGCGTCGAGCTGCTCGCCCAGCACCGGCATGGCGCGCCGGATCTCGGCGAGGATGACGTCGGCGCGGAAGACGAAGATGCCCGAGTTCCAGAGGTAGTGGCCGTCGGCCAGGTAGCGGGCCGCGGTGACCAGGTCCGGCTTCTCGACGAAGCGCTCCACCTTGTGGGCGTGGTTCTGGGTGGCCTTGCCCTTTCCCTTGGCCTTGGCGCGCCCCCTCCCCTGGCCCGGCAGCCGGGCGCCGACCTTGAGGTAGCCGTAGCCGGTCTCCGGCGCGTGGGGGCGGATGCCGATGGTGACGATGTGCCCCTGCTCGGCCAGCCGCGCCGCCTCGGCGATGGCCGCGCGGAAGGCCTCGGGGCGGGCGATGTGGTGGTCGGCCGGGAGCATGGCGACGATGCCCTGCTTCTGCCGCGCCGCCACGTGCAGCGCCGCCAGCCCCACGCACGGGGCGGTGTTCCTGGCGCAGGGCTCGACGATGAAGTTCCTGGCCGGCAGCTCGCGCAGCAGCTTCTTGGCGGCGGCGGCGTGGGCCGGCCCGCAGACCACGTAGGTGTCGGCCGGCTTGGCCAGGGGCGGCAGGCGGCGGACGGTGGCGCTGAGCAGCGGCCGGTCCCCGGCCAGGGCGAGGAACTGCTTGGGCCTGGCCTTGCGCGAGAGCGGCCAGAACCGGGTCCCCGAGCCGCCCGCCATGATCACCGGGTAGATCTTCATGTCGCGCTCCAGGCCTCGAGCAGCTCGAACAGGATCCGGGCGGTGGCGCCCCAGATCGTCCGGCCCTCGACCTCGTAGAAGTGGATGTCCACGTCGAGTCCGTAGAAGTTGTGGCGCTGCGTGTGGTGGACCCCCGGCGCCACCAGCGCCGGGATGGGGACGTGCCAGATCGCCTCCACCTCGCGCGGCGCCGCAGCGTACGGGAAGGGATATGGCACCGAAGCCACCCACGGCGTCAAGCGGTTCGCCGACTGCAGCACCACCGTCTCGGAGAGCCTCCCCAGCACCACCGCCCTCGACGGGTCGAGGCCCACCTCCTCGTGGGCCTCCCGCAGCGCCGCGGCCAGCGAGCCCTCGCCGGGATCGAGCCGGCCCCCCGGGAAGCTGATCTGCCCGGCGTGGTGGCGCAGGTCGGCGCGGCGCAGCGTCAGCAGCACGCTGGGGATGCCCTCCTCCTCGTGCAGCGGCACCAGCACCGCCGCCTCGCCGAAGCCGCCCGCCGGCCAGTGCCGGGGCGAGACCTGGTCGACGGGGGACGGCCGCGGCGGCCAGCGGGCCAGCGCGGCCTGGAGGTCGGCGAGCCTCATGACGCCGGCAGCACCCCGGCGACGATGAGGGCGGCGATGGCGACGCCGGCGACCAGGCGCCAGGCCACGAAGAGATCGGTGGGGCGGGTGCGCAGCCAGCCCAGCAGCCAGCCGATGACCAGGTAGCCGGCGCCGAAGGAGACCAGGGTGGCCACCGCGGTGGCCAGCTGCCAGTCGGGGTGGCCGCGGAGCTGCGGCAGCTCCTTCCAGAGCTTGTAGGCGCCGGCCCCGAGGATGATGGGGACGGAGAGCAGGAAGCTGAAGCGGGCCGCCGCCTCGCGGGTCAGGCCGAGCAGCATGCCCATGGTGAGGGTGGTGCCGGAGCGGGAGGAGCCGGGGATGAGCGCCAGGGCCTGGGCCAGCCCCACCAGCGCCGCGTCCCGGGGGCCGATCGACTCCACCGTCCGCACGTGGCGGGCCAGCCGCTCGGCGCCCAGCAGCACCAGCCCCCAGCCGACCAGGGCCCCGACGATGACCCAGTTGCCGAGCGCCTCGATGCGCCGCTCCAGCAGCTTGCCCAGCACCGCCGCCGGGAGGGTGCCGAGCACGATGAGCCAGCCGAGGCGGGCCTCGGGCGTGGCCAGCGGCGCGCCCCGGGCCAGGGCCACCACCGCGCCGCGCAGGATCCTCCAGAGGTCGGCGCGGAAGTAGAGGACCACCGCCAGCGCCGTGCCCGACTGGATGACGGCGACGAAGGCGCGGAAGTGCGGCTCGTCGAGCGACTGGCCGAGCAGCTCTCCGAAGACCAGCAGGTGGGCGGTGGAGGAGACCGGGAGGAACTCGGTGGCCGCCTGGATGAGCCCGAAGAGGATGGCGGAGAGGAGCGTCATGCGGGGCGGAACCTACCCGAGGGGCGGGCCGGGGACAAACGGGAAGGGCGACGGGGCGCCTGCTGGCGCGGCGACGCGACGGCGATCCTTCTCGCCCGTCGGAATGGAGCGCTCGACCTCGGCCGGGGTGGGTCATGTGCGGTTCGTGCGCACGAACTCACTCTCAGTCCGTGTGACGCTGGAGGGCCATCGCGATGGATCGTCCCGGTAGGCACGGCGGCGGGCGGCAGGAGTTGACTGAACCTGGCCGCCCCGCGCTTCGCGGAGTTCATTCGATCGATGATCGAAGTAGTTCGGACGCCCGAAATGACTCTCCGTCCGTGTCGTTCAGGTTACCATGGCGTTCGGCCCCACCCGCCTCGCGGACCTGCCCGAACCAAGGCCCCGCCCGCCCTCGCCCACCCTTCGCTGCGCCTTCCGTTCGCCAACCCGCCCCGCCGCACACGCTCCAGGCACGACCGCACCCCTACTTCAACGCCTTGAGCGCCTCCTCCACGAAGTCGAGCCGGTCGTTGCCGACGAACATCTGCTCGCCCACGAAGAAGAGCGGCGCGCCGAAGGCGCCGCGGTCGATGGCCTCCTGGGTCTGCTTCATCAGCGCCTCCTTGTAGCCGGGGGCGGCCGCCACCAGCCCGGCGCCGTCGAGGCCGGCCTGGTCGAGGACCGCGGCCAGCACCGCCGGGTCGGCGATGTCGCGCTGGTCGGCCCAGCGCGCCTTGTAGACGGCGTGGGTGAAGGGCACCAGCTTCCCGGCCGCCTCGGCGGCCAGGGCGGCGCGCAGCGCCAGGATGGGGGAGAAGGGGAAGGGCTCCGGGAAGTGGAGCGGCACGCCCAGCCGCCTCGCCCAGCGGTCGAGGTCGGTGAGCATGTGCTTCGCCTTGGCCGGGATCTCGAACTGGGCGCGGTTGCCGGTGGCCTTGAAGACCCCGCCGAGCACGAACGGCCGCCAGCGGACGGTCGCCCCGGCGCGGGCGGCGAAGGCCTCGACGCGCGTCGAGGCCAGGTAGCTGTAGGGCGAGACGAAGTCGTAGAAGAACTCGAGCGTGGCCATCGCGCCTCCTGGTGCGGTCTCGACTGGTTGTAGCCCGCCTGGGCCCGGGAGCGCCACGCCCCCGGCGACGAGCCCGGCCACCCCGCCGCGGGCGGCGCGGAGGGCGGCGGCGGGTTCAGGCCTCGCCCAGGGTCCGCCCGGTCAGCTTCAGGAAGACCTGCCCCAGGTCGGCCGGCGCCGCGCGGACGCCCTCGCCCCGGCCGGCGGCCACCGGCACCGGGTCTCCGCCGTGGGCCCGCTTCAGGTTGGCGACGGTGTCGAGGGCCAGCAGCTTGCCGTGGTCGACGATGGCCACCCGGTCGCACAGCCGCTCCGCCTCGTCCATGTCGTGGGTGGTGTAGACCACGGTGAGCCCGCCCCGCTTCAGCTCGAGGATCCGCTCGAGGATGGCGTGGCGCGACTGCGGGTCGACGCCGGCGGTGGGCTCGTCGAGGAGCACCAGCCGGGGCTGGTGGAGCAGCGCCGCGGCCAGGTTGAGCCGGCGCTGCATGCCGCTGGAGTAGTCGCCCACCCGGTCGTGGCGGCGGTCGGTGAGCCCGGCGAAGTCGAGCGCCCAGTCGACGCGGGCCTGCAGCGCCCCCCGGCCCAGGCCGTAGACCCGGCCGAGGAAGCCCAGGTTCTCCTGGCCGGTCAGCTCGGCGTAGAGCGCCAGCGCCTGGGGCGCCAGGCCGAGCTGGCGCCGCACCGCGGGATCGGTGGGCGCGCCCAGCCCGTCCACCGTCACCGTCCCGGACTCGGGGGCCAGCAGCCCCAGGGCCAGGTGGAGGGTGGTCGACTTGCCGGCGCCGTTGGGCCCGAGCAGGCCGAGGATCTCGCCCGGCTCGACCCGCAGCGACAGGCCGTCGACGGCGACGGTGGGGCCGTAGGCCTTGCGCAGGTCGGTGAGGGTGAGCACGCCCGGGGACCATAGCCCCCGGGGCGCCCCGCCGCCACGCCGATGGAGCTAGTACCGGTAGTGATCGGGCTTGTAGGGCCCGTCGACCGGGATGTTGAGGTAGGCGGCCTGCTCGGGCGTCAGCCGGGTCAGCCGGGCGCCGATCTGCCCGAGGTGCAGCGCCGCCACCTTCTCGTCGAGGTGCTTGGGCAGCGTGTAGACCTTGTTCTGGTAGGCCTTGCGGTTCACCACCAGCTCGATCTGGGCCATGGCCTGGTTGGTGAACGAGTTGGACATCACGAAGGAGGGGTGGCCGGTGGCGCAGCCGAGGTTGAGCAGCCGCCCCTCGGCCAGCACCAGCACCCGGTGGCCGTCGGGGAAGACGAAGGCGTCGTACTGGGGCTTGATGTTCACCCGGGTGGTGGCCTTCTTCAGGCCGGCCATGTCGATCTCGTTGTCGAAGTGGCCGATGTTGCCGACGATGGCGCAGTCCTTCATCCTGGCCATGTGGGCGACGGTGAGCACGTCGAAGTTGCCGGTGGCGGTGATGAAGACGTCGCCGCTCTTGACCACGTCCTCGACCCGCACCACCTGGTAGCCCTCCATCGACGCCTGCAGGGCGTTGATGGGGTCGATCTCGGTGACCACCACGCGGGCCCCCTGGCCGCGCAGCGCCTGGGCGCAGCCCTTGCCGACGTCGCCGTAGCCGAGCACCACGCAGAGCTTGCCGGCCAGCATGACGTCGGTGGCGCGGTTGAGGCCGTCCACCAGCGAGTGGCGGCAGCCGTAGAGGTTGTCGAACTTCGACTTGGTCACCGAGTCGTTGACGTTGATGGCCGGGAAGAGCAGCTGCCCCTTCTTCTGCATCTCGTAGAGCCGGTGGACACCGGTGGTGGTCTCCTCGGTGACGCCCTGGCAGGCGGCGGCCACCGCGGTCCAGCGCTTCGGCGTGGCCTTCAGCGTCCGGGCCAGCAGCTTGAGGATGACGGCGTACTCCTCCGAGTCGGCCGGGCCGGCCCTGGGCACCTTGCCGGCGGCCTCGAACTCCACGCCCTTGTGGATCAGCAGGGTGGCGTCGCCGCCGTCGTCGACGATCTGGGTGGGCCCGCGGCCGTTGCCGAAGTCGAGGGCGCGGTCGGTGCACTCCCAGTACTCCTCGAGGGTCTCGCCCTTCCAGGCAAAGACCGGGACGCCGGCCGGCGCCCTGGCGGTGCCGGTGGGGCCGACCGCGATGGCCGCGGCGGCGTGGTCCTGGGTCGAGAAGATGTTGCAGGAGGCCCAGCGCACGCTGGCGCCGAGCGCCACCAGGGTCTCGATGAGCACGCCGGTCTGGATGGTCATGTGCAGCGAGCCGGTGACCCGCTGCCCCTTGAGCGGCTTCTTCTTGCCGTACTCCTTGCGGATGGCCATCAGGCCGGGCATCTCCTTCTCGGCCAGCTCCAGCTCCTTGCGCCCCCAGGCGGCCAGGGTGATGTCCTTGACGAGGTACTCGAGCTTCTTCGCGGTCTTTCGGGCGGCCATGCGGTCTACTCCTCGGTGGGTGCGGCGGCGGTGGTGCGGCGGGGCGAGCGGTGGGGCCCGGCGGGCTGCCGGGCGGTGGCGATGAAGAGGGCGGGGCCGCGGGCGCCGGGCTCGGGCGGCAGCGGGCGGAGGGTCGGCGAGGCCAGGCCGGCGGCGCCCAGGGCCCGGAGCAGCTCGTCGGGCGCGAAGCCGAGCCGGGCCTGGCCGAGCCGGCGGGCGAAGGGTTCGTCGCCGTGGCGGGCCAGGTCGACCACCACCAGCCGTCCGCCGGGCTTGAGGATGCGGGCCGCCTCGGCCAGCACCGGGGCCACGGCCGGGACATAGGCCAGCACCAGCACCAGCAGCGCCGCGTCGCAGCTCCGCGACGGCAGCGGCAGCGCCTCCAGCCCGGCCCGGTGCAGCTCGACGTTGTCGAACGGCTCGAGGCGGCGGCGGGCCGCCCGCAGCATGGCGGCCGACTGGTCGACGCCGATGACCCGGGCCACCGCCGGCGCCAGCGCGGCGGCCAGCGTGCCGGCGCCGCAGCCGAGGTCGGCCACCACCAGCTGGTCCGGCAGCAGGCCGAGCAGCGCCTCGCGCTCGAAGCGCAGCCCGTAGGCCTCGGCCCGCAGCGCCTCCCACTCCTGGGCGGCGCCGGCGAAGAACTGCTCCGCCCCCTGGCGGCGGGCGCGCAGCCGGGCCTCCAGCCGCAGCTCGTCCTGCTCCGCCGAGGGCCAGCCGTCGGTCTCGGCGCGGGCCACCTTCCAGAGCCGCCGGGCCCCGGCGTCGGCGGCGTCGGCGAAGCGGTAGAAGGTGGCGGTCCCCTGCCGGCGCGAGGCCAGCCAGCCGGCGCCGGAGAGCGTCTTCAGGTGGCGCGACGCCGTGGACTGGGGCAGCCGCAACACCTCGCAGAGCTCCTGCACCGACAGCTCCTCGCGCTCCAGCACCCGCAGCAGGCGCAGCCGGGTCTGGTCGGCGAGCCCGTCCATCCAGCCGAGCAGGGCGGCCGGGCGGCGCGGGGAGGTGGCGGTCGAGGCATTCATCGCTCTATCCGGGTGAACGGATATAACGACTCCCCCTCCGGGATCAAGCCCCCCGGGGGGCCAGGTCAGCCCGCCGCCTTGACCATGACCTTCAGGGCCTTCTCCTTGGCGGCGTCGCCGAAGGTGTCATAGGCCTTCAGGAAGTCGGCGAAGGTGAACTCGTGGGTGATCAGCTGGCGCGGGTCCAGGCGGCCGGCCACCACGGTCTTGAGGAGCATGGGCGTGGTGGTGGTGTCCACCAGCCCGGTGGTGATGGTGACGTTGTGGGCCCAGAGCCTCTCCAGCTTGAGGGAGACGCTCTTCCCGTGGACGCCGACGTTGGCGAGGTGTCCGCCCGCGGTCACGATGTCCTGGCAGAGGTCGAAGGTCCCGGGGATGCCGACCGCCTCGATGGCCACGTCGACGCCTGTGCCGCCGGTCAGCGCCATGACCTTCTCGACCGCCTTGCCGTCGCCGCTGTGGATGGTCCGGGTGGCGCCGAGCCTGGTGGCGACCGCGAGGCGGTTCTCGTCGAGGTCCACCACGATCAGCTCGGCCGGCGAGTAGAGCCGGGCGGTGAGGAGCGCCGCCAGGCCGACCGGCCCGCCGCCCACGATGGCGACGGTGTCACCGGGCTTCACCGCCCCCTTGAGCACGCCGATCTCGAAGCCGGTGGGGAGGATGTCGCTGAGCATCACCAGCGCGTCCTCGTCGGCGCCGGGCGGAACCAGGTGGAGGCTGGTGTCGGCGTGCGGGATCCGCACGTACTCGGCCTGGGTCCCGTCGATGAGGTGACCGAGGATCCAGCCGCCATCCGCGCAGTGCGAGTACATGCCCTTGGTGCAGGCGTCGCACCTCCCGCAGGAGGTGATGCAGGAGATCAGGACGTGGTCGCCCTTCTTGAACCTGGAGACGCCCGGGCCGGCCTCCTCGATCACCCCGACCCCCTCGTGGCCGAGGATTCGTCCCTCGGTGACGGTGGGGACGTCGCCCTTGAGGATGTGGAGATCGGTCCCGCAGATGGTGGTCCTGAGCACCTTGACGATGGCGTCGGTCGGGGCCGTGAGGGTCGGCCTGGGCCTCTCCGCCCAGGCCTTCTTCCCTGGTCCCTGGTAGACGAGCGCCTTCATGTGAAGCTCCTGGCCTCGCGAGCGTCGGCGAGCATGGTGGTGTGGACGACCATCCGTCGGACCGGTCGGATCCAGGGCACGCAAGCGCGAGCCCAGCGGTCATGGCTCGTCATCACGCAGGATTGGCGATTCGTCGCAGCCACGCGCCCGGCCAACGGACGTTCGAGTGACCGGACGCCGACCGGCCGTCGGCGTCACCGCACCGGACAGCCCATGACGCCGAAGGGGCCCGCCTCGCGGCGAGCCCCCTCAAGGTGCGGCGTGGCCCGCGGGCCGGTCGATGCTCGCGCTACCCGGCCTTCCGCTTCAGCCCGGCGGCGGCGGCCAGGGCCTCGGCCTTGTCGGTCCGCTCCCAGGTGAAGCTCTTCTCGGTCCGGCCGAAGTGGCCGTAGGCGGCGGTCTTCTCGTAGATGGGCCGGCGCAGGTCGAGCTGCTCCATGATCTGCTTCGGGGTCAGGCCGAAGACGGCGCGGACGGCCCGGGCGATGCGGCCCTCGTCGGCCTGGGCGGTGCCGAAGGTGTCCACCAGCACCGAGACCGGCTCGGCGACGCCGATGGCGTAGGCCACCTGCACCTCGCAGCGGGTGGCCAGGCCGGAGGCCACCACGTTCTTGGCGATGTAGCGCCCCATGTAGGCGGCCGAGCGGTCGACCTTGGACGGGTCCTTGCCGGAGAAGGCGCCGCCGCCGTGGCGGCCCATGCCGCCGTAGGTGTCGACGATGATCTTGCGACCGGTCAGGCCGGTGTCGCCCATGGGGCCGCCCACCACGAAGCGGCCGGTGGGGTTGATGTGGAACTTGGTCTTCCGGTCGAGGAGCTTCTTCGGCAGGGACTTGGCGATCACCAGCTCGCGCACCGCCTCGTGGAGGTCCTTGTTGGAGACCTCCTCGGAGTGCTGGGTGGAGACCACCACGGTGTCGATGCGGAAGGGCTTGCCGCCGCGGTACTCCACCGAGACCTGGCTCTTGCCGTCGGGGCGGAGGAAGTCGAGGCCGCCCTTGCGGACCCGGGCCAGCTGCCGGGTCACGGCGTGGGCGTACTGGATGGGGGCCGGCATCAGCGCCGGGGTCTCGTCGCAGGCGTAGCCGAACATCATCCCCTGGTCGCCGGCGCCGCCGGTGTCCACGCCCTGGGCGATGTCCGGGGACTGCTGGTCGACCGCCACCAGCACCGCGCAGGTGTTGGCGTCGAAGCCGGTGGCGCCGTGGGTGTAGCCGATGTCGGTGACCACCCGCCGGGCGATGCGGGGGAAGTCGAGCAGCGCCTTGGTGGTGATCTCGCCGGCGATCATCACGTAGCCGGTCTTGAGCAGGGTCTCGCAGGCCACCCGCCCCTTGGGGTCCTGCTTGAGGACGGCGTCGAGGACGGCGTCGGAGATCTGGTCGGCCATCTTGTCGGGGTGGCCCTCGGTGACCGACTCCGAGGTGAAGAGGTATTCGCTGGCGGACATGGCGGCGCTCCCTGGAAGGCTCGAAGGGGACGCAACCTAAGCGCCCGCCCGCCGACCTGTCAACATGACGGACGTGCCGCCCACCGTCCGCCGCAGCGGACGCCGCGGCCCCCCCCCTACCCGGAGACCGGCCCGACCTGCGAGTCGTGCTCCATGAGCGAGCCGAAGCGGCGGTTCATCTCGTCGCGGACCTCGCGCTCGATGTCGTCGGCCTGGGTGAGCGCCATCATCCGCGCCACCAGGGCCCGGCCGTCCTCGGCCCGGGCCGCCCGCAGCACCCGCTTCACCAGCGGGATGGACGGCCCGTTCATGGAGAGCTCGGTGACCCCGAGGCCGAGCAGCACCAGCGCGTTGATGGGCTCGCCGGCCATCTCACCGCACATCGAGACCGGGATGCCGGCCTCGCGCCCGGCCTCGCACACCGCCTTGAGGAGCCGCAGCACCGAGAGGTGGAGCGGCCGGTACAGGTAGGCGACGTCCTTGTTCTGCCGGTCGATGCCGATGGTGTACTGGATCAGGTCGTTGGTGCCGATGCTGAAGAAGTCCACCTCGCGGGCCAGCCGGTCGGCCATCAGCGCCGCGCTGGGCAGCTCGATCATGATCCCCACCGGCGGCAGCGGCAGGTCGTACCCCTCGCGCCCCAGCTCGTCGCGGACGTCGACGAGGATCTTCCGGGCCGCCCGCAGCTCGGCCGCCCCGGAGATCATGGGGAACATCAGCCGCAGGTTGCCGTGGACCGAGGCCCGCAGCAGGGCCCGCAGCTGGCTGCGGAACATGTCCGGCTGGCGCAGGCAGTAGCGGATGGCGCGCAGCCCCATGGCCGGGTTCTCGGCGTGGGCCTTGAGGCCGGCCGGCAGCTTGTCGCCGCCGAGGTCGAAGGTGCGGATGGTGACCGGGCGCGGCGCCAGCGCCTCCAGCACCCGCCGGTAGTCCAGGTAGTGCTCCTCCTCGGTGGGGAGCCGGTCGCGCTGCAGGTAGAGGAACTCGGTGCGGTAGAGCCCCACCGCCTCGCCGCCGTGGCTGAGCAGGCTGGGGACCTCCTCGGCGAACTCGATGTTGCCGGCCAGCCTGACGGTGACCCCGTCCAGGGTGGTGGCCGGCAGCTCGCGGGTGCGGAGCAGCTCGCGCTCGTGGAGCTGGAAGCGGTCGCGCGCCGCCTCGTAGTCGGCGCGCTCGCCCGGGGTCGGCCCGATGATCACCACCCCGCGGGTGCCGTCGACGATGATCCAGTCACCCCGGTCGGCCAGCGCGGTGATGCGCCCCACCGCCACCACCGCCGGCACCTCCAGGGCGCGGGCCACGATGGCGGTGTGGCTGGTCTTGGCCCCGGCGTCGGTGACGAAGGCCCCCACCTTGCGCTCGTGGAGCAGCAGCGCGGTGTCGGCCGGGGTCAGGTCGTGGGCCACGATGATGGCCCCCTCCGGCGGCAGCTCCTCGACGTCCACCTGCTGGCCCAGCAGGTTCTTGATGATCCGCTCGCCCACGTAGTCGACGTCGGCGCGCCGCTCCTTGAAGTACTCGTCGGCGTCGGCGGCGAAGGCCCCCTTGATCTTGCGGACCGCCCGCTTGATCGACCACTCGGCGTTGAGCCGCTCGTCGCGGATCAGCTTCTGCACCTCGAGGACCAGCATCTCGTCCTTGAGCATGAGCCGGTGGATGTCGATGATGGCGGTGTGCTCGCTGGCGCCGCTCCCCTCGGTGACGGTGACCTTCTGGCGCACCGCCTCGAGCTGCTGGTCGGAGGTCTCCAGCGCCACCCTGAAGCGGGCCAGCTCCGGCTCGATCTCGTCGGGGCCGAGCCGCCGCTTGGGGGTGCGGACCTTGCGCCGGTCCACCGGCCAGCACTGGCCGATGGCGATGCCGGGGGAGGCGCCGATGCCGTTCAGGGTGGTGGTGCCTGCCGCCATGGTCCGCTCCCTACTTCTCCCCGAAGCCGGCGCTGATCAGCTTGCCCATGGCCGCCATGGCCGACTCGGCGTCGTCGCCCTCGCAGGTCACCGTCAGCCGGGAGCCGCGCGCCGCCGCCAGGGTGAGCACCCCCATGATGCTCTTGGCGTTGACCGAGGTCCCGTCCTTGATGATGTGCACCTCGCACTGGTGCCGGTTGGCGATCTGCACCAGCTGCGAGGCCGGGCGGGCGTGGAGCCCGAGCGAGTTGACGATGGTGAAGGTCTGCTCGAGGCGCGCCACTAGGGTCTCCCGTCGAAGCCGGTCACGGCCGCGGCGATGGTGCCGATGGCCGCCGCCAGGTAGGCGGCGGGGAGGAGCGCCGCGCCGCGGGCCAGCGCCAGGTAGCCGGTGGCCGCCGCCGCCGCCACCACCAGGGCCGCCACCGCCTCGCTCCCCAGCGCCGGGCCCCCGGCCCGCAGCGCCACCGCCGCCGCCGCGGCGCCGCAGAGCGCCACCCCGGCCGCCCGCAGCCGCTCCGCCATCCTCGGCAGCGCCAGCCAGGCGATCAGCCCGACCACCGCGTCGCCCTGCTGGTAGCCGGCGCGGAAGAGCGCGGCCCGCAGCGAGAAGTGGATGAGGTTGTAGAGCACCACCGCCGCCACCACCGCCGGCCAGCCGGCCAGCAGCGCCCCCAGCGCCGCCATGGCGCCGAAGAAGGGCCGCAGCGCCGTCCAGAAGAAGCCGTCGCCGACCGCCGCCAGCGGCCCCTGCAGCGTCGCCTTGTAGGAGAGCGGCGCCGCCCCCGGCTCCTCGCCGGCGGCCACCCGCTCCTCGTGGTGGATGGCGCCGCCGAGGATGGCGGCCGCCATGTAGGGGTGGCAGTTGAAGAAGCCGAGGTGGCGGGTCAGCGCCTCCTCGCGCCGGGCCGGGTCCTGGTAGAGGGCGTCGAGCGCCGGCTCGATGGCGTAGGCGAAGCCGAGGTTCTGCATGCCGCGCCGGTTCCAGGCCGCCTGCAGGAAGAGGCAGCGCCAGAAGACGTGGGCCCGGGTGCGGAGGCGGATGGTCATGGCGTGGCCCGCAGTCCCAGCCCGATGAGCAGGGCCGCCGCCGTGGCCACGCCGAAGATGGCCCCGGCGCGGCGGGCCCGCAGCGCCTGGGCGCCGGCGGCGCAGGCCAGCCCGCAGAAGGCCCACCAGCCGATCCGGAGCGGCCCGTCGAGGGCCGGCGCGGCGCGCAGCACCCGCACCGCCAGCTCGGCGGCCACCCAGGCGCCGGCCGGGGCCAGCGCCGCGGCCAGGGCGAAGGGCATGGCCAGCCCGGCCAGGTTGAGTCGGACCGCGGCGTGGGGGTGGTGGCGGCGCAGCGCCTCCTCGGCGAAGAGCGCCAGCCGCTCGTTGGCCCCCTCGACCAGCCGGTCGGCGCGGCGGCCCAGCAGCGCCAGCGGCGCCCCGGCCAGCAGCGCCAGCACCGCGGTGGCCGGGGTCACGCCGGTGCCGAGCGCCTGCCCGGCCAGCACCGCGCCGCCGGCGATGGCCACCGTGCCCAGCGCCTCGTTGATGGGCAGCGCGGCGCCGAGGTTGACGGCCCCCAGCCAGAGCAGCTCCAGGGGCGCCGCCACCGCCAGGCCGCCGGCCAGGTCGCCCAGCGCCAGCCCGGTGAGCGGGGCCAGCGCGATGGGTCGGGAGAGCATGGCCTGGAGGAAGCCCTTGCGCTCCACGGCGGCGAGGCCGGCGACGATGCCCAGCAGGAGGTAGCCCACGGTGCTCGCGAGTGTAGCCTATCGGGCGGCGGCGTACCGGCGCTCCAGCTCGTCCAGCCCGTACCTGGTGTCCGTGGGGATGGCCTGGGCCTCCACGGCGTAGCCGGCCGCCTCCAGCGCCCGCAGCGCGGTGAGCTCCTCGGCGGTGAGGAAGACCGAGGGGGTGACGGGGCGGCGACCCATGGCGAAGTGGACGTTGCCGAGGTTGAGCCGGGGGGCCCGCGCCGGGGTCAGGCCGCGCCGGGTCGCCTCCACCAGCCCCTCGACGTCGCGCACCAGCACCAGCACCCGGGCCGCCGAGGCGGCCAGCGCGGCGAAGTCGACGGCGGCCATCCGCTCGATGCGGGCCGGGGTCTCGCAGGGGACGCAGAGGGTCATGGCGGCGCGGGCCAGCGGGCTCTGCGCCGCCTCGTCGTCGGCCACCACCACCTCGGTGGCCTCCAGCCGGGGCATCCAGGCCTCCAGCACCTGCCCGTGCAGCAGCCGGTTGTCGACGCGGACGAGCGCGATCACGTGGCCCCCGGCTCAGCCGTTCTTCTGGACGCGGGCCCGCAGCAGGGCGCTGGCCAGGGTGATGTTCTTCTGCCCCTGCGCGGTGGCCAGCTCGGCCGCCGCCGCCAGGCCGTTCCCCCGACTGCTGGCCAGCTTCATCAGCATGGGCAGGTTGACGCCGGTGACCACCTCGATCTGCTCGTCGAGGAAGGTGAGCGCCAGGTTGGCGGGCGTACCGCCGAACATGTCGGTGAGCACCAGCACCCCCTCGGCGTCGGCGCCCACCTTGTGGATGGCGGTGGCCAGCCGGGCCCGCGCCTCCTCCACCGAGGTGGCGGCGTCGATGGAGATGGCGGCGGCGCAGGGCACCGGCCCGACGATGCCTTCGGCGGTGCGGAGCAGCTCCGCGGCCAACTGTCCGTGCGTGGCGACGACGAGTCCAACCATGGCGGGGCGGAAACCTACTCCTTCTCGATGTCTCGATGCCAGAGGCGAACCGCCTGGCCGGCCGCCTCGAGCCGCCGGGCCAGCTCCCCGGCGATGGCCACCGAGCGGTGCTTGCCGCCGGTGCAGCCGATGGCGATGGTCAGGTAGCTCTTGCCCTCGGCCTTGTAGCGGGGCAGCAGGAAGCCGCCGAAGTCGAGGAGCCGGTCGAGGAAGGCCTGGGCGTCCGGCTGCGCCAGCACGAAGTCGCGGACCTCCGGCTCGGTGCCGACCCGCGACCGCATCTCCGGGACGAAGTAGGGGTTGGGCAGGAAGCGGACGTCGAGCACCAGGTCGGCGTGGGCGGGGATGCCGTAGCGGAAGCCGAAGGAGACCACGGTGACGCCCAGCTTGGCCCCCTCGCCGCTGACGAAGCGCCGGCCCACCAGCCGCTTCAGGTCGTGGACGTTGAGGCTGGTGGAGTCGACCACCTCGTCGGCCACCTGGTGCAGCCCGGCCAGCGCCTGGCGCTCGGCGGCGATGCCGTCCTGCACGGTGCCGGAGGCGCCAGCGAGCGGGTGGCGGCGCCGGGTCTCGGAGTAGCGGCGCACCAGCGACTCGTCGGTGGCGTCGAGGAAGATCACCGTCAGGTCGAGCCCCTTGGCCCGCAGCTCGCCGAGGATGCGCGGCGCCTCCGGCAGGTGGCGGACGTCGCGGGCGTCGACCACCGCGGCGATGCGCGAGACCTCGCCGGCGGTGTGGCCGGAGAGCTCCAGCAGCTTCTCCAGCAGCACGATGGGCAGGTTGTCGACGCAGTAGAAGCCGGCGTCCTCCAGGGCCCGCAGCGCCGTCGACTTCCCCGAGCCGGAGACCCCGGTGATGATCACCAGCCGCGGGGCGGCCACCGCCGGCGCCGGCCCGGTCACTCGACGTCCGACTCGCCCGGGCTGGCCCCGGGGGAGAGGGCGATGGCCCGGTTGAGCCGCTCCTGGAACTCCAGCGCCGAGTGGTGGCCCTGCTGCTTGAGCAGGTGGTTGCGGGCGGCCACCTCGATGATGGTGGTCATGTTGCGGCCGGGCCGGACCGGGACCACCAGCATGGCGATCTCCACGTCGAGGATCCGGTACTTGCGGTCCTCGACGCCGAGCCGGTCGTACTCGACGCTGGGGTCCCACTCCACCAGCTCCATGACGATCTCGATCTTCTTGCGCTCGCGGATGGAGGCGACCCCGAAGAGGTCCTTGATGTTGATGATGCCCAGCCCGCGGATCTCCATGTGGTGCTTGATGATCTCGGAGCCGGCGCCGTAGACCGCCTTCTGGGTGCGCCGCTTGACGTCGACGATGTCGTCGGCCACCAGCCGGTGGCCGCGCATCACCAGGTCGAGCGCGATCTCGCTCTTGCCGATGCCCGACTTGCCCAGCAGCAGGATGCCGACGCCGAAGACGTCGAGCAGCACGCCGTGCATCGAGGTCTGGGCGGTGAGCACGTCCTCCAGGTAGCCCTGGATCTGCTCGATGAAGTTGGAGGAGACGTGGCTGGTGCGCAGCAGCGGCACCGCGGCCTCGTCGGCGGCGGCCACCATCTCCGCGGTGGGCTGGATCCCCTTGGTGACGATCAGGCAGGAGACGTCCTCCTCGAAGAAGCGGCGCATGGCCTCGCGCACCTTCTCCACCGGGAGGGTGAGGAGGAAGCTCATCTCGGTGTTGCCGAAGATCTGCACCCGCTCGCCGTGCAGGTACTCGGTGAAGCCGGCCAGCACCAGCCCCGGCTTCTGGATGCGGGTGGAGCTGATGCGGCGCGAGATCCCCTGCTTGCCGGCCACCAGGGTCAGCCGCAGGTCGAAGTTCTTGTCGTCGAGGAGGGCCCCGACGCGGATGGCGTCCATGCCCGGCCGAGTCTACTCGCGGGGCTGGCGCGCCGCTACCGGGCGGGCTTCGGAGGGGCCGCCGGCTTCGGGGGAGGCGGGGGGGCGGCCGGGCCCGGCTCGGCGAGCAGCCGGTCGACCATGGCCGAGAGGCCGTCGAGGAAGGCCTCGTCGCCCGCCCCCTTGAGCCGCTCCGACACCGAGGCCACGGTGCGGGCCCGCGGGGCGTCCAGCGAGGAGATGGTGATCACCAGCGAGCTGCCCACCCGCCCCACCGAGCCGTGGACCACCCGGTCGGCCCCCAGCGCCCCGCCCAGCTCGGCGAGGCAGCCGGAGTCGGCGCAGCCGGAGAGCATCTGCCGCTTCTTCTCCACGCCCAGCAGGGCCGCCAGGTCCGACTCCGCCACCACCGAGACCCCGGGGCGCCGCCGCAGCTCGCCGGCCAGCGCCTCGTCGAAGACCGACACCGTCTCCTTCTTGACGTCGCCGCGCGGCGTCAGCGGCAGCAGCACCAGCTTGAGGGCCCGGACCCCCGGCGCCAGCCCGACGCCGGGCCGGGCGCAGACCACCTTCACGCCGGAGGGCGTCCAGAGCGAGGCGTGGAGCGGCCCGAGGACGCCGAAGGAGGTGAAGGCCTGCGCCACCCAGTAGAAGAAGGTGATCTGGCTCTCCACCCGGGCGAAGCCGTCGGGGCAGGTGGCGGCCAGGTCGACCGGGCCGGAGAGCTCGATGGCCCCGCCCAGGGCGCCGTGGTGCCACTGCTCGCGCGGGGCGCCCCCCTCGCCCACCACGCTGGGGCGCTCGTAGCGGATGTGGTAGCAGCCGGCCAGGCCGACCATCGCCAGCAGCCCCAGCAGCGCCGTGGCCCGCCTCACCGCTTCACCTCCACGCACTGGATGGTGACGGTGCGCGGGTTGTAGACGCCGAAGGTGAGGACGTCGACCAGCCAGTCGGTGAACTGGGCGTCGCTGCGCCAGGCGGCCACGCCCTGCGGGCAGGCGGCGTCGAGGTCGACCACCGGGTGGCCCACCAGCCCCCAGAAGAAGAAGTGGACGTCCTGCTCCACGTGGGTGGCGGCGGCGGGCCGGCCGGTCTGGTACCGGATGGTCTGGCAGCCGGCGAGGCCGAGCGCGAGCAGGGCGGCGGCGAGTCGGGCGCGGTGGGGCACGAACAAGGTCTTTATCGCGCCGGAGCCCCGGCGAGAAGGGGCTACCGGTCCCGGGCCCGGGCGGCCGGCCCCGGTGGGTCTCCCCGGGCGGGCCGCGCGCTCACTGCCCCGGCTTGCCGCTATGCTGCGCGCGCGATGCACCTGACCATCCTCTACCACGGCAACTGCTTCGACGGCTGCGCCTCCGCCGCCCTCTTCGGCCGCTTCCTGTCGGAGCGCGACGGGGCCAGGCTGGGCGGCGTGGTCCACCGCCCCATGGCCCACCAGCAGGGCGATCCCTTCCCCGCCGACGCCTTCTCCGGCCCCCTCAACGCCTGCGTCGACTTCCGCTTCTCGCCCCACCCCGGGCTCCACTGGTGGTTCGACCACCACGCCAGCGCCTTCATGTCGCCGGCCGACCGGGCCGTCTTCGAGGCCCGCGGCGCGCCGCAGCACTTCTGGGACCCGGCCGCCCCCTCCTGCACCGGCTTCATCGCCCGCACCCTGCGCGAGAAGTTCGGCTGGGAGGGGCGCGGGCTCGAGGAGCTGGTCCACTGGGCCGAGATCATCGACGCCGCCCGCTTCCCCTCGGCGGCGGTGGCGGTCCGGCTCGACGAGCCGGCGCTGAAGCTGATGTCGCTGCTGGAGGCCACCCAGGACCCGGTCCTCCCCGACCGGGTCATCGAGGCCATGCGCCACCGCCCGCTGGCCTGGATCGTCGCCCAGCCCTGGGCCGCCGAGCCGCTGGCGCCGCTGCTGGCCCGCCACCAGGCGGCCATCGAGCTCTACCGGCAGCTGGCCCGGCAGGAGCACGGGGTGGTGCGGGTCGACCTGCTCGGCACCGGGCTGGAGAGCGCCAACAAGTTCATCGCCTACGACCTCTTCCCCCAGGCCCGCTACACCGTGGTGCTCTCCGAGGACCGCAAGCGGACCAAGGTCTCGGTCGGCTCCAACCCCTGGCCGCTGACCCCGCGCACCCACGACATCGCCGCGCTCTGCCAGCGCTACGGCGGCGGCGGCCACCCGGTGGTGGGGGCGGTCAGCCTGCCGCCCGGGCAGGCCGACCAGGCCCGGCGCATCGGCGCCGAGATCGCCGCCGCGCTCGGCGCCGAGGCGACGCCGTGACCCCCGGCCAGTACATCCTGGTGGTGGACGACGACGACGGCTTCCGCGAGGCGCTCTGCGAGGTGCTGGCCCAGGCCGGCTACCCGGTGGAGCAGGCGGCCAGCGGCGAGGAGGCGCTGGTGCAGCTGGAGGGGGAGGTGCCGGGCCTGGTGCTGCTCGACCTGAAGATGCCCGGCATCGACGGCTGGGGGGTCATCGAGCGGATGCGGGCCGAGCCGCGCTGGGCCGCCATCCCGGTGCTGATCCTCTCCGCCTACGGCTACGAGTGGGAGGCGGAGCTGCTCGGCGTGCAGGGCTACATCCCCAAGGCCGACGTGAAGCTGGACGGGATCCTGGCGCGGGTGAGGACCGCCGCCGGGGACCCGCCGCTGCGCCACTGAGGGCCGGGACGACCTACCCCGCCACCGGGTAGTCGGTGTAGCCCTTCGGCCCGGGCAGGTAGAAGGTGGCGAAGTCGGGCGGGGTGAGCGGAAGCCCGCGCTCCAGCCGCGCCACCAGGTCCGGGTTGGAGAGGAAGGGGCGGCCGAAGGCCACCAGGTCGGCGCGCCCCTCGGAGAGCGCCGCCTCGGCGCCAGCGCGGTCGAAGCCGCCGGCCAGGATGAAGGTGCGCGGCCAGGCGGCGCGCAGCGCCAGCTTGAGCGCGGCCGGCACCGGCGGCGCCCCCATGGCCGAGTGGTCGACCAGGTGGACGTACTGGATCCCGGTGGCCACCAGCGCCGCCACCAGCGTCCGGTAGGTCTCGTCGATCTCCGGGTAGGCGACCATGCCGGCGTTGACGCCGTAGGGGGAGAGCCGGATGCCGACCCGCTCCCCGCCGATGGCGGCGGCCACCTGCCGCGCCACCTCCAGCACGAAGCCGAGCCGCTTCTCGATCGAGCCGCCCCAGGCGTCGGTGCGCCGGTTGGTGTCGGGGCTGATGAACTGCTCCATCAGGTAGCCGTTGGCGCCGTGCAGCTCGACGCCGTCGAAGCCGGCGGTGATGGCGTTCCTCGACGCCACCACGTACTCCTCGATGGCGGCGCGCACCTCGGCGTCGGTCATGGCGCGCGGCACCGGGTGGGCCTTCATCCCCTCGGCGTCGGTGTACATCTCGCCGGGCGCGGCCACGGCGCTGGGGGCCAGCAGCGCTCCGCCGGCCGGCAGGTTGAGCGGGTGGCCCACCCGCCCGGTGTGCATGAGCTGGACGACGATGCGGCCGCCGCGGGCGTGGACGGCCTCGGTCACCAGCCTCCAGCCGGCCACCTGGGCGGCGTTCCAGAGCCCGGGGATGCGCGGGTAGCCGGTGCCGTTGGGCGACGGCGAGGTCCCCTCGGTGATGATCAGGCCGGCGCTGGCGCGCTGCGCGTAGTACTCGGCCATCAGGGCGTTGGGGGTGCTGGCCTCGACGGCGCGGCTCCTGGTCATGGGGGCCATGACCAGGCGGTTCTTCAGGGGGAGCGGGCCGACGGTGGCGGGGGCGAAGAGGGAGGCGGTGGTCACGATGGTGCTCCTGGGAGGTTTCCGGGCGAGGATGACGCCGGGCGTTAGATGTAAGCGGGCCGCCGCCCGGAGCAACGGGATTGTGGGCCACCCCGAACGCGAGGAGACCATCGATGTCGCTCTACCAGCACTTCAAGGGGAAGGGACCGAGCGGCTTCGGCTACGGCTCCACCGCCGCCGAGGTCACCGCCGGGCTCTCGCTGCAGGGGAAGACCATCCTGGTCACCGGCTGCGGCTCGGGGCTGGGGCTGGAGGCGCTGCGGGTGCTGGCGCTGCGCGGCGCCACCGTGATCGGCACCGCCCGGACGCTGGAGAAGGCCCAGGCCGCCTGCGCCTCGGTGGAGGGGCTGACGGTGCCGCTGGCCTGCGAGCTCTCCGACCCGGCCAGCGTCCGCGCCTGCGTGGAGGCGGTGCGGCGCGGCGGCCACCGGCTCGACGCGCTGATCTGCAACGCCGGGGTGATGGCGCTGCCGAAGCGGGAGCTGGTCCACGGGGTCGAGGCGCAGCTCTTCACCAACCACGTCGGCCACTTCATGCTGGTCACCGGCCTGCTCGACCGGCTCGCCGACGACGGGCGGGTGGTGATGCTGAGCAGCGGCGCCCACAACATGGCGCCGAAGGCCGGCATCCTCTTCGACGACCTGGCCGCCGACCACGGCTACACGCCGTGGGGCCACTACGGCCAGTCGAAGCTGGCCAACCTGCTCTTCGCCAAGGAGCTGGCGCGCCGCCTCGCCGGGACCAGGCGGACCGCCAACGCCGTCCACCCCGGCGTCATCATGAGCAACCTCTGGCGGCACATGCCCGGCCTCGCCAACTTCGCCCTCGGCCTGGTCGGGCCGCTGGTGCTCAAGGACGCGGCCCAGGGGGCGGCCACCGGGGTCTACGTGGCGGTCCACCCCGGCGCGGCGGCCACCTCGGGCGCCTACTTCGCCGACTGCAACCTGGCCCGGCCGCGCGCCGACGCCGACGACCCGGCCCTGGCCCGACGGCTCTGGGAGGTCACCGAGCGGCTGGTGGCCGGGCTGCCGACCACCTGAGCGACCCCGCCGGCGGCGGGGGGGGGCCGGGGTCAGCGCGGGCCGATCCGTCCCCGGATCAGCGCCCGCAGCGGGAGGATCTCGAACGGCTTCTCCAGGCGGGCGTTGGGGACGGCGTCGAGGAAGCCCTGGCTGTCCTCGGTGAAGGTGCCGCCGGTCATGAAGATCATGGCCGCGGCCTGCGCCGGGGCGGAGCGCAGCAGCAGGCCGTGCAGCTCCATGCCGGTCATCTCCGGCATCATCAGGTCGCAGAGGATGGCGTCGAAGACCTGGCCGGCGGCGATCCGCTCCGCCAGCCCGCGCGCGCCGTCGAACTCCTCCAGGTCGTGTTCGGGGGCGAGGATGCGGACGATGGCCCGGCGGACGCCCGGCTCGTCGTCGACCACCGCCACCCGGCCCCTCCGCCCGGCCACCGCCGCCGCCGGGACGGT
This sequence comes from Anaeromyxobacteraceae bacterium, assembly GCA_032654565.1. Taxonomy (GTDB): domain Bacteria; phylum Myxococcota; class Myxococcia; order Myxococcales; family Anaeromyxobacteraceae; genus JADKCZ01. The sequence continues at coordinate 89,305 of JAULAX010000015.1, forward strand.
CGATGCCGCCGTGGCCGCCTGGAGGGCGCCGGCCGCCGGCAGCGCCACCCGGAAGATGGCGCCGCGGTCGGGGGCGTCCTCGAAGCTGATCTCCCCGCCCAGCGAGGTGATCACCGCCCTGCAGATGGAGAGCCCGAGGCCGGTCCCCTCGCCGATCCGCTTGGTGGTGACGAACGGCTCGAAGATCCTGGCCGCCACCTCCGGCGGCACCCCGGTCCCGGTGTCCCTGACCTCGATCACCGCCCGCCCCCCGGCGTCGGTGGAGGTGGTGAGGCGCACCTCGTTCCAGTCCACCCGGCCGGGCGGGATGGCCTGGGCGGCGTTGATGAGCAGGTTGAGGAAGACCTGTCCGAGCTTGGCGGCATTGCCCATCACCGCCGGGAGCGGGCCGTAGTCCTTGACCAGCCGGGCCCGGTGCTTCAGCTCGTTCGCCGAGATGCCGGCGGCGAAGTCGAGCACCGGCAGCAGCTCCACCCGCTCCACCCGGGTCTCGTCGACGCGAGAGAGGGTCCGCAGGTCGCGGACGATGAGCCGCACCCGCTCGGCCCCCTCGCGCGCTTCGGCCAGCACCCCGAGCGCCGCCTCGGTGGCCGCCGCCGGCAGGCCGGCGGGGGAGGCGCGGAGCAGCCCCTCGAGGTGCTCGACGGCAGAGACCACGTAGGTGAGCGGGTTGTTGATCTCGTGGGCCACCCCGGCCGACAGCGTGCCCATGGCCACCAGCCGGTCAGCGCGGGCCAGCTGCCCGTTGAGCCGGTCCCGCTCGGCCCGGGCGCGGTGCGCCGCCATCCCGAAGGCCAGGTCCTCGGCGAGCTGCTCGAGGAAGTGCAGCTCGGCGTCGCCGAAGGCCGCCGCCTCCCCGGCGTAGATGCTGAGCACGCCCAGCGCGCCGCCCTCGCCGACCAGCGGCAGCGCCGCCGAGGAGCGGAAGCCGCGCCGCAGGGCCTCGGCCCGCCACGGGGCCAGCTCCGGATCGGTGAGGAAGTAACGGCCCACCACCGGCCTTCCGGTCCGCGCCGCCGTGCCGGTCGGGCCCCGGCCGCGCTCGGTGTCCGACCAGACCACGTCGAGCGACGCCAGGTAGCCCTGCTCCTGGCCGGCCCTGGCCACCGGCCGGATGGTCTTGCGCTCGTCCTGCTCCACCAGCCCCACCCAGCAGAGCCGGTAACCCCCGTCCTCGACGATGACCCGGCAGACCTCGTCGTAGAGCGCCTGCTCGCTGGTGGCGCGCACCAGCGCCTCGTTGCACCGCGACAGGGTGAGCAGGACCCGGTTGGTGTTCCGGAGCTGCTCCTCCGAGTGCTTGCGCGCGGTGATGTCCTCGGCGATGCCGGCCACCCGCCGGACCTGGCCGTCGGCGCCGCGGACCGGGACGGCCCGGTCCCGGATCCAGCGGACCGTGCCGTCGGCGTGGAGGATCCGGTACTCCTCGTCGTAGGCGTGGTCCGGTGACGACTCGTAGGCGGCCACCACCCGCGGCCGGTCCTCGGGGTGGAGGGCCTCGTACCAGTCCTGGGGGGCGTCGTAGAGGGACTGGCAGCTCCGGCCCCACATCTCCTCGTAGGCCCGGTTCACGTAGGAGATGCGGCCGGCCGGCACCTCGAGGAGCCAGAAGACCTCGCGGGCGTTCTCGGCCAGCTGGCGGAACCGCTCCTCGCTGGCCTGCAGCGCCTCGACGGCCGCCCGGGTGGCGGAGACGTCGCGCACGGTGACGTAGGTGCGCGGCCCGGCGCCGTCGCCCGGCACCGTCACCGCGGTCAGCTCGACGGCCACGGTGGTCCCGTCGGCGCGCCGCAGCTCGGCCTGGCCGCGGCGGGTGTCCCCCGGCCGCCCGTGCTGCAGCAGGGCCAGGACGTCCGGCTGGTCGACCACCAGGCCGGGCCAGCCCAGTCGCGCCAGCTCGGCCTCGGAGCGACCCAGGAGGCGGAGGGCGGCCGGGTTGGCGCCCAGCAGGTGCCCCTGCGGCGACGCCACCAGCACGCCGTCGGCGCCGTGCTCGAAGAGCGCTGCCGCGTGCTCTGAGTCGCTCATGCGGACCACCCCCTCGCCGACGTCGAAGCTACCACCTCCGCGTCAGAACCTGCCAGCCAGCGCCACCCCCACCCCCGCCCCCGACGGCGCCGGCACCAGCGCCAGGCCGTCGGCCGCCTTCTCGCCGTCGACGCCGAACAGGTAGGCGTCCACCGCCGCCAGTGCCCAGACCCCGGCCGCCGACCAGAGGGCCGCGTTGCGCCAGCGGAAGTCCCGGTTGGCCTCGGCGCGCAGCGCCGCCGCCGCCGCGGCCGGATCGCTCCCCAGCGCGCCCGGCGTCACCATCGACTGGTAGTCCTTCTCGGCCTTGGCCCCCTTGAGCTGGAAGGCCAGCGCCACGCCCAGCGTCCCCGCCGCCGCCACGCCGAAGACCACCGCCTTGGCGCGCTGGCGGTTGTAGGCCTGGCCCCAGCCCGGCAGCAGCAGCGAGCGGAAGAGCGCGTCGTTGCGGCTGCGCAGCACCACCGCCTCGGAGGAGAGGGTGATCAGGGAGGCCGCCGAGACCGCCTCCGAGGCGGTGGCCAGCGTCTCGGAGGTCTCGGTGGCGACCACCCGGGCGTTCACCAGGAAGCGGTCGCCGGCGTCGGCGACGCTCCCCACCACCAGCGCCTGGGCGTCGGCCAGCTTGCCGAGCCGCGGGGCGTCCTTGGGATCGAGCAGCCCCATCTCCCCCAGCTTCACCTCGGTGAGCAGGGCCCCCAGCCGCGCCCGCTCCACCAGCAGCAGGCCGTGGAACTGGCGCAGGTCGGTGGCCACCTCCGCCGTCACCACCGCCCCCAGCTCGCGTCGCTTCGCCTCCGCCCCCACGTCGACGAAGGGGAGCACCGCCAGCCGCTGGTAGCGCGCCGCCCCGGGGAGCCGGGCCAGCCCGGCCGCCAGCGTGTCGGAGAGGCGCCGCACCACCACGTCCACCGCCTCGGCGCGGGCGGTGGCCGCGCCCGGCCTCCCGGCGTCGAGGCGGGCGGTCTCGCTGGCCAGGACGTTGCCGGCGGGCAGGGCCACCAGCCGGACCTGCACCCGCACCGGTCCGTCCCCGCCGCCCGACGCCTCGGTCACCACCAGCGCCCCGACCTCCGGCAGCGGCGGCGGCGCCAGCCCACCGCCCAGCAGGGCCGCCAGGGTCTTCTCCCGCTGGGCCCGGTCGAGCAGCTCCCAGCTCCTCACCTTCACCCGCCCGCTGCGCCCCAGCTCGGCGGCCAGCGCCTCGGTGAAGGGCCCGGCCCCGCCGGCCTGCTTCGCGGTCGCCGTCTCGCGGGCCGGGGTGATGGCCACCGTCTCCGTCCCCCCCCGCTTCTGCAGCGCCTCGGCGAGCGCCCCCGCCACCCGCCGCGCCGCGGCGGCCGTCTCCTCGCCCCTCGCCGGCGCGCCCGCCAGCAGGACCGCCGCCGCCACCACCCTCAGGATCACGCGCATGGCCGGCTCCCTCACCGCAGGTCGAAGACGCGGAACTTGTCGCCGCCGAGCAGGTAGGCCCAGGGCCCGGCCACCAGCAGGCGGGCGGCGTTCTGCGTGAAGAGCGCCTCGCTGGTCCGCCGGCTCCCCAGGTAGGTGGGGAACCGTCCGCCGCGGAAGAGCGGGGCCAGGTCGAAGGTGGCCAGCCCCAGGTTGTGGCGGGCGTAGAGCAGGTCGCCGGTGGGGGTGGGGTTCCCCAGCGGCAGCGGCGACTCGAAGGTGCCGACCAGGGTGGCGCCGGTGCCGTCGCCGCCGGGGCCGAGCAGGACCACGCCCAGCCCGTAGGGCGAGTGGCCGACCGCGCCGTCGTAGGTGAAGAAGAGCCAGCGACCGGTGACGGCCACGTCGCGGACCGTCTTCATGGGGTGGAGCGCGCCGAGCGTCACCGGCGCCAGCTCCACCAAGGCGGCCGGGGCCAGCGCGCTCCAGACCCGGACCCGGGCGTCCCAGCTGGTGCCGCCGGTGGTGACGGTGGAGGCGGCGTAGAGGCGCCGGCGATGCAGCGCCAGCCCGATCAGCTTCTCGGTGGCGGCGCCGGCGATGGTGGCGGCGAGCAGCGGCGCGCTCTTGCTGCGGACGTCGAGCGCCACCAGCGTCGAGCTGGCGCCGGACTGGTCCACCACCGCGTAGGCCGCCTCGGTGTCGCTCACCAGCGCCGGGATGGCCTGCCCGTTGACGCCGGTGGAGACGCTGCCCCGCGGCCCCCAGGCGGCGGTGCCGCGGCTGGCGTCGAAGAGCTGCAGGGTGGCCGGGTTGCCGGCGAAGGCGGCCAGCACGTCGCCGTCGATCCAGGCCAGCTGGTGGGGGATGGCCGGGGCGGTCCCGACGAAGACCGGGCGCGGCGGCACGCCGGCGGCCTGGCGGCCCGGATCGGCCCGCCAGAAGGACGGGAAGGTGGAGCCGCCGGCGTTGATGCCGCCGAGCACCAGCAGGTTGTCGTCGCCGGCCAGCGGCGCCACCGGCGGCCCGTAGCTGTACGGGACCGCCAGGTTGACCAGCGACTCGGAGGCCAGCTCCCCGCCGGCCGGGTTGACCGGCGTGGAGAGGACCAGGCCGTTCTGGTTGCAGTGGGCGAAGAGCGTGGCGCCGGAGACCTCGAGCGTGGTCGGGTAGTAGGAGGTGCCGGCGCCGCAGGCGGCGAAGGGCTGGGCGCCGTCGAAGCCGCCGCCCCGGGCGTAGAAGCGCGGGCCCGACTCGGGCGGTGGCGCGGAGGTGGTGGCCGACGGCGCCGTGCCCCACTTCGACTGGCCGATGAGGTAGCCGCCCTGGAGCACGGCGGCCTTGTAGACGCCGTAGGTGCCGGTCTCCACCGCGGGTGCGGAGGGGTTGCTCACGTCGACCACCGTGGTGTCGAGCAGCGCGGTGTCGCCGCGGACGGAGAGGTTGTACCCGATGCCGACGCTGGCGGTCTGCCCGAGCATGGTCACGTTGGTCCCGCTCAGGCCGTAGATCTGGAGGGCGCCGGCGCTGGTGGTGACGTAGAGGGTGTCGCCGCGCACCACCAGCGAGTTGGCCGACACCGGCAGGGTGGCGGAGAGCACCGGGGCGGTCCGGTCGGTGACGTCCCAGAGCTGGATCCCGCCCGAGACCGGCAGGAAGAGCCGGTTGCCGGCCGGCACCACCCAGGCCGAGGTGGAGGAGAGCGGGACGGTGGAGGCGGAGGTGAGCGTCCCGTCGGCGCCGATGTCGAAGAGCCGGAGCGACCAGGAGAAGACCGAGGTCAGCACGTCCAGGGCGTAGAGGGTGTGGCCGTGGACCACCTTCGGGTAGAGGCGGTGGCCGGTCTCGGCGTAGGACCCGACCCGGGCCGGGACGGTGGGGTTGGAGACGTCGAGCACGTCGATGGCGCCGGAGATGGCGCGGGCGAAGACCCAGCCGTTCCCCTGGGCGAAGCTGTTGTCGAGGAACTCGGCGTGGAGGGTGACCGCCGCCGTCGCTCCGTCGGCCTTCACCTCGGCGTGGGTGACCCGGTTGCCCACGAAGCTGCTGCCCCCGGAGGCCAGCACCCGGTCGATGCCGCCGGCGTCGGCCACGCCGAGGGCGCGGACCTCGTTGCCGATCTGCGCCAGGTCGACCTGCACCGTCTGCTGCAGCGCTCCCGCGGCGTCGGTGAAGCGGCGCACCTCGAGGTTGCCGCGCGGGCTGACGGTGGCGTCGTAGGTGCCGAGGTAGAAGTGGTCGCCGCTGGCCACCGCCGGGGCGGCGTCCTGGGCGGTGGCGGCGAAGAGCCGCGGCGGGAACTTGCTGACCATCGGCCCGCTGGCGAGCAGCAGCGACCGCTCCGGCCGGGGGAAGTTCAATCCGGCCGGGTCGAAGGTGGCCACCTGGGTGACGCCGGTGAGCCCCACCCGGTCGATGGTCACGTACCCCACGTGGAAGGCGCCGAAGAAGGCGGCCACCGGCTCGGCCGGGACCGGGGCGTAGTAATCCCAGTTGGGCAGCGTGGTCAGGGAGCCGCCCGCCTCGGTGCGGAGCGCCGTGCCAGGGAAGGCGGTGGCGACGGTGGGCCGGGCGACGTCGAAGGTGTAGAGGGTCGGGTCACCGGCGGCCGGCGAGGCCAGCACGCCGAGCAGCAGGCCGGTGCCGCCAGGGACCACGCCGGCGCCGTGGAAGCGGGTCGGCACCACCTTCTGGCCGGCGGCGTCGAGGAACTGGAGCGGCTCGCCGAGCGGCACCGGGGCCAGCGGGTCGGCCACCGAGTAGGCGCGCACCTGGTGGCGCTCCACCGCCCAGAGGGTCAGGCCGTCGGGCGCCAGGGCCAGGGTCTCGGCGCGGGCGTGGAGCGAGGCCACCGGCACGCCCAGCGAGGGGACGCCGCCGCGGGGCGCCGCCGGGAAGAAGAAGACGGTGACGCTGGCGCGGTAGGCGGCCGGCTCGCTGCGGTAGTCGGCCTCCAGCGAGCTGCCCGCCAGGTAGACGCAGTCGCCGACCACGCCCTGCCAGGTGCAGCCGAAGACCAGCAGCGGCGCGGTGGCCAGCGGGGCGATCCCGGGGAGCTGGGCGCGCCCCAGCAGGACCGGGTTGGCCGGGTCGGTGGCGTCGAGCTGCACCAGCCCCTGGCGCTGGGCCAGGTAGACGCGGACGGTGCCGTCGGCGCGGGCACCCAGGGACTGGAACTCGGCGCCGTAGGCGGAGAGGACGCGCGGGCTGATCCGGTTGGGGTTGGCGTTGCGCTCACCGGAGGGCTCGCTGACGTTGCCGGCGGCGTCGACCGCCGAGACCGAGAGGTAGTAGGAGGTGCCGGAGGAGAGGCCGGAGAGCTGGAAGGCGGTGGCGGCGCCGGCCTCCACCGGGGCCACCCCCTGGTCGGCCCCCACCCCGGCCACGTCGCCCGGCGCGGTGCCGTAGTGGACCAGGTAGCGCACGGTGTCTCGGCTGGGGCTGGGGGTCCAGGTGAGGCCGGCGGTGGTGGCGGTGGTCTTGAGGCCGGTGATGGCCGGCGGCACCGGGGCCACGTCGTCGTGGGTCACGCTCACCACCGTGCCGGCGCTGGCGTTGCGGGCCAGGTCGCGGGTGCGGACGCCGAGCACGTTGTCCTGGTTCCGGGCCAGCGTGAAGACCAGCCGCCGGGTCGGATCGGGCGTGCAGGCGGTCCAGGTGCCGGCGTACTGGCCGCCCAGGCACTGGTACTCGATGCCCGCCTCTCCGCCGGGGAGGACGGCCAGCGTCCCGGTCACGGTGGGCTGGTTGGTGATCCCGGTGCCGAGGTCGGTGAAGACCGGGCCGGGGGGAGCCACGGTGTCGAGGGCGATGGTGGCGGCCCGGGGGGCCGAGACGTTGCCGGCCTCGTCGGCCAGCCAGGCGCAGACCTGCTTGGCCCCGTCGGCGCCGGTGAGCACCAGCGTGGAGGCCTGGGCCACCGGCTGCCAGCGCGGCAGCGCCGGGAGCAGGCAGGGGCCGCTGGCCTCCAGGAAGGCGATCCGGCTCACCCCGGCGTCGGCCGGGTCCCAGCCGGCGCGGGCCACCACCACCGGCCCCGCCGCCCAGGAGGTCGAGGCCTGGCCGTCGCCCAGCGTGCCCACCAGCTCCAGCAGCTGGAGCGCGGGCGCCGTGGTGTCGAGGAAGATGGCGGCGCTGGCGCCGGCCCCCTCGACCCGGGCGTCATTGCGGAAGAGGACCGAGACCACCTTGAGCCCGTCGAGCAGGCCGAGCGACACCTGCTTCGAGGTGGCGTAGGTCTCCCAGGGGCCGGGGATGCCGTCCACGGTGACCAGCATCTCGGCGGCGTTGCTGGCGGCGATGGAGAGCCCCACCAGCTGGCCGCTGCCGGCCCCCTTGCCGGTGATGGTCGCCCCGCCCTCGATGGCCAGGCGTCCCCCGGTGGGCGGCGCCTGGTGGAGCGTGATCGAGCCCTGGACCGGGCCGGAGAGGTTGCCGGCGCGGTCGCGGAGCCGGGCGTGGACGACGCGGGGCCCGTCCCCGGGCGCCAGCACCCAGGGGACGGCGGCGGCGGCGGCCTCGAAGGGCTGCCAGGCGGCGCTGGCGAAGGTGCCGTCGTTGGAGAGCTGCAGCTCGGCGAGGCCGCTGGTGGCGTCGAGCTGGGCGGAGAGGTCGAGGGTGACGCTGGCGGTGGCGGTGAGGAGGGTGGAGGCCAGCCCGTCGGCCAGCCGGCCGGTCACGACGAAGGGGACCGCGGCGGGGGCGGTGCCGTCGCGGGTGATCGAGAGGGGGGCCAGCGCGGTGCTGTTGCCGGCGGCGTCCCGGTAGGTGACCTGGATCGCCTTGGCGCCGTCACCGGCGGTGAGGCTCACCTGGAGCGTGCCCCCGGCGGGCGCGGCCACGCCGGACTGGGGGACCACGCCGGCGCCGGCGACGTCCACCGTCTCCTGGCCCGCGGCCGGCCAGGTGAGGCCGACGGTGCCCCCGGCGACGAAGGTGGCCGGGGTGAGCGAGGGCGGGAGCGCCAGCGGCGGCGTGGTGTCGTAGGTGACGGTGGCGGTGGCCAGCTCGGAGAGGTTGCCGGCGGCGTCGGCGAAGCGGGCGTAGACGGTCTTCTGGCCGTCCGGTGGCGAGAGGCTCAGCACCGGGAGCGCCGGGGTGAAGGGGAGCACCTCGCCGACCAGCGTGACGCTGGCGGCCCCCACCAGCCCGGGGTTGTCGGCCACCAGCGCCCGGACCGGGGCGCCGCCGGCGGAGAGCCGCACCCGCAGCGGCGCCAGCCGGGTGACGGCGACCAGGCCGCCCAGCCCGTCCACCACCGCCACCGAGGGTGAGGTGGGGCCGGCCGAGCGGAGCTCGATGGTCCGGGAGATGGGGGCGCTCTCGTTCCCGGCCGGATCCATGAACCGGGCGTGGACGTTCCTGGTCCCGTCGCCGGGCTCGAGCAGCCAGGAGAGGCTGGGGGCGAAGGGCTGCCAGCGGGCGCCGACGAACCCCGGGGTGTTGGAGAGGAGCACCGAGAGCGCCTCGCCGCCGGCCCCGGCGTTGGCGTCGGTGGCGCCGAGGGCCAGCGTGACCAGCGGCGTCGAGGTGAAGCCGGCGGCGGCGGCGGCGGGGCCAGCCACGGCCAGGGTGGTGTCGGCCGGGGCCAGGGTGTCGAGCGTGACCAGCGCGGTGGCCGCGGTCGAGACGTTTCCGGCCCGGTCGATGAAGCGGGCGTGGACCGACTTGATCCCGTCGCCCGGCGACAGGCTCCAGGTGGTGGCGACGTTGTAGTCGAGCAGGACCGATCCTGCGAAGGCGGAGTTGTCGGCCAGCTCCACCTGCCAGAGGCCGGAGACGGCCGCGGCGGGATCGGCCGGCGGCGGCAGGTCGCGGGCGCCGAGCGAGAGGGCCACCGGGCTGGAGCGGACGAAGCTGGCGCCGCCGGCGATGGTCACCGACGGGGCCGACGGGGCCAGCCGGTCGAGCACGACGCTGGCCATGGCGGCGGCCAGGGTGGCGCCGGCGGCGTCGACGAAGACCACCGTGACGTCGTGCCGGCCGTCCCGGTCGGAGAGGGTGAAGGGGGCGGTGGAGCCGGGGCCGCCGTACGGGCGGGTGGTGGCCCCGGTGTCGCCCAGGGCGGCGTCGGTGAAGGTCGGGTCCTCCGAGGCGCGCCAGCCGGCGGCCGCGGGGGCGCCGAGCTGGAGGGTCACCGTGCGGAGCTGGGTCACGGCCCCCTCGGCGATGGTGACGCTGCCCCCCTGCCGGAGCAGGGTCACGGTGGGCACCTGCCGGACCGCCCCCGCGGTCACCAGCAGGCTGCCCACCACCTGCAGGCCGTAGCCGTCGCGGCGCAGGCGCAGCTCGTAGGTGCCGGTGACCAGCCCCTCGAAGGCGAAGACGCCGTCGGCGCCGGTCACGGCGGCCCGGCCGGTCCCGGTCACCTCCACCACCGCGCCGCTGGCGTCGCCCGGCGAGTCGGCCAGCGCCACCTGGCCGCGCAGCGCGCCGCGCTCCAGGGTCATGGCCACCGGGCTGGCGAGCGCCCGGAGCTCCCCGCCCACCAGGTTGAGGACCGGCACCGCGGCGGAGACGTAGCCGTCCTTCACCACCCGCAGCAGGTAGCTGCCCGGGGCCAGCTGGTCGAGCGTGAAGTCGCCGGTGGGGCCGGTGAGCCCGGTGGCCGAGGTGCCGTCCAGCGTCACCAGGGCGTCGGCGAGCGGGGCGGTGCTGCCGTCGAGCCGCTCGGCCAGCACCTGGCCGCTCACCGTGGCCGGGTTGGTGGCCAGGACGATCACCACCTTGGTGGCGGTCTCGCCGCGCCCCACCGCGACCTCGACCGGCGCCGAGGCCACGAAGCTGGTGCGCGAGGCCTTGAGCGCGTAGGTCCCCGGCGGCAGGGTGAGCTGGAAGTCGCCCGAGGTGGCGGTCACCGCGGTGTAGGTGAAGGCCAGCCCCCGGGCCTCGACGAGGATGCCGCCGTGGTCGGCGGTGGGGTCGGCCTCGACCGGGGCGCCCGGCGTCGCCGCCAGCTTCCCCAGCATGGCGCTGCCGGGGATGAAGGCGGCCTCGGCGCCGAGCAGCGGCTGGAGCGGGAGGGTGCCCAGGTCGGCCGCCTCGCCGGCGGAGAGCTGGAAGTCCCGGGTGGCGGTCACGTAGCCGTTGAGCGTCACCGCCACCGCGTAGGGGCTGGGCGTGAGCGAGTCGAAGGAGAAGGCGCCGGCGGCGTCGGTGCTGAAGGAGCGGAGCGGCTGGCCGTCCTGCAGCAGGTAGACGTCGATGCCGGCCTGGCTGGCGCGGCCGGCGGCCTCCACGTGGCCTGCTACCCTGGCCTTGGCCTGCAGCGGCAGCGGCGTGGCCGGGTCGAAGGGGTTGGTCGGCGTCACCTCCGAGGTGCAGGCCAGCGCGGCGGCGACGAGGAGCAGGGGGAGGCGGCGCATGTGGACTCCTGCCGGCGGGGCGGCGGGCGGGGGCGGAAGCCTCGAGCCTAGCAGGAAGGCGGGGGCGACGATCGCCCCGGGTCACCGGCCGAAGACCACCGACAGGCGCCGCTTCAGCTCGTCGCGGACGTCGCGGAAGGACTGGAGCTGCTGCGCCTCGCCCAGGCCGGCGCCCCCCGGGTCCGGCAGCCCCCAGTGGAGCCGCTTCGCCTTCCCGAGGAAGACCGGGCACTCCTCCTCGGCGCAGAGGGTGATGACCACCTCGACGCCGTCGGGCGGGATGGTGTCGACGCTCTTCGACCAGTGGCCGCGGAGGTCGATGCCCACCTCGTCGAGCGCCCGGATGGCGAGCGGGTTGACGTGCGAGGGCTTCGAGCCGGCCGAGGAGACGGTCACGCCGGGGGGCGCCAGCGAGCGGGCGATCCCCTCGGCCATCTGGCTGCGCGCCGAGTTGGCGACGCAGAGGAAGAGCAGGTGCTTGGGAGCCAGCCGCCTCAGCTCCTCGGCCTCGGCCACCCAGGACGGCTGGTTCACGGCTTCACCTCGGTGGTGGCGGGGAAGGCCCCGGCGCAGTTCTGGAGCGCCTCCAGGCGGGCGGTCTCGCCCGGGAACCAGCGGTCGCGCAGCCGCAGCGAGACGTTGACCAGGCCGATCAGCACCGGCACCTCCACCAGCGGCCCGATGACCGCGGCGAAGGCGGCGCCGTGGTGCATGCCGAAGGTGGCCACCGCCACCGCGATGGCCAGCTCGAAGTTGTTGGACGAGGCGGTGAAGGAGAGCGTGGCGGTCTGGCCGTAGCTGGCCCCCAGCCTGCGGCTCATGAAGAAGGAGACGAAGAACATCACCACGAAGTAGATGAGCAGCGGGATGGCGATGCGGACCACGTCGAGGGGGAGCTGCACGATGGTCTCGCCCTTCAAGGAGAACATCACCACGATGGTGAAGAGCAGGGCGATGAGCGTGATGGGCGAGATGCGGGGGATGAAGACGGTGCGGTACCAGACCTCCCCCTTCCAGGCGGCCAGGCCGAAGCGGCTGGCCACCCCGGCGATGAAGGGGATGCCGAGGTAGATGAAGACGCTCCTGGCGATCTCGCCGATGGTGATGTGCACCTCGGCGCCCTGCAGCCCGAGCCAGCCCGGCAGCACGGTGATGAAGACCCAGGCGTAGACCGAGAAGAAGAGCACCTGGAAGAAGGAGTTGAAGGCCACCAGCCCGGCGCAGTACTCGGTGTCGCCGCCGGCCAGGTCGTTCCAGACGATCACCATGGCGATGCAGCGGGCCAGGCCGATCATGATCAGCCCGACCATGTACTCCGGCCTGTCGCGCAGGAAGACCACCGCCAGCAGGAACATCAGCAGCGGCCCGACGATCCAGTTCTGCACCAGCGAGAGGGTGAGGATGCGCACGTCCTTCAGGACCCGCGGCAGCTGCTCGTAGCGGACCTTGGCCAGCGGCGGGTACATCATCAGCACCAGCCCCACGGCGATGGGGAGCGAGGTGGTCCCGACCGACATCCGGTCCAGCATGGGGACCACCCCCGGCCAGAGGAAGCCGAGCCCGACGCCGGCCCCCATGGCGGCGAAGATCCAGAGGGTCAGGTAGCGGTCGAGGAAGGAGAGGCGTCCGGCGACGCCGGCGGCGGGGGTGGTCACGGGTGGCTCCTAGAGGCTGCCGATGAGCGCCTTCAAGCGGCGCAGGGCGCGGGGTTCGACGCAGTAGCAGACGCGCGGGCCGTCGATGTCGCCGCGGATCAGGCCGGCCTGCTTGAGCACCTTGAGGTGCTGGGAGACGGTGGACTGGGCCAGCGGCAGCTCGTCGACGATGTCACCGCAGACGCAGGCTTCGCGGCGCACCAGCAGGCGCATGATCTGGACCCGGGCGGGGTGGCCGAGCGCCTTGGCGAGCAGCGCCAGCTCGTCGTCGGCCTCGGCGCCTTCCACGGGGCGCGGGTCCGGACCGGCGTGGGCCGCGGGGGGCGGTGCGCAGCGAACGGTGCTTCGCGGAGAGGACATTCATCGTCTTATAACGATGGCATCATCGACCAGGCAAGCCCCCTCGCAGCATCCCGATCCTGGTAAGCGCTTGCTGACGATGTTGGGCGCCCTGCCCCGCGCCCCTATTCCCGGTCGCGGCGCCGGTGCACCGGCCAGCGCTCCGCCTCGGTCCGGTCGGAGAGGTCGGCCGGGGCCACGGTCCGTTCGCCGTACTTGTCGGCCAGCTTGTCGAGCGCGGCGTGGAGCCGCTGCCGCCGCGGGTCGGCGGCCGGCGCCCCCCCCGGCCCGCCCCCGGCCAGTCCCCCGAAGAGGTCGAGCTGGTCGGCCGGCGGCTCGGCCGCGTCGTCGAACCCGGACACGGTGACCCCGGCCAGCCGGACCGGCCGCCCCGCCTCGACGCGGGCCAGCAGGTTACGAGCGGTCCGGTAGATGAGCCGGTCGTCGTCGGTGGGCGCCCCCAGCGTCACCCGGCGGGTCACCTGCGTGAAGTCGGCGTACTTCACCTTGAGCGTCACGGTCCGCCCGCGCAGCCCGGCCGCCCGGAGCCGCCGCCCCACCCGCGAGGCCTGCAGCAGCAGCACCCGGGCCAGCGCCACCTCGCCCACCAGGTCGGCCTCGAAGGTCTCCTCGCCGCCGACGCTCCTGGCCGCCTCGTCCGGCACCACCTCGCGCTGGTCCTCGCCGCGGGCCAGCGCCCGCAGCCCCCGGGCCCGGTCGGCGCCGAGCGCCGCGCCCACCGCCGACTCCGGCAGCCGCACCAGGTCGCCGATGGTGCTGACCCCGATCTTCCGCAGCGCCGCCTCGGTGACGCCGCCCACGCCCCAGAGCTTCCCGATGGGCAGCGGGGCCAGGAAGGCGGCCACCCCGCCCGCCGGCACCACCGTGAGGCCGTCCGGCTTGCCGAGGTCGGTGGCGATCTTGGCCGCCAGCTTCACCTCGGCCACGCCGGCCGAGACGGTCAGGCCGGTCTCGGCGCGGACCTCGCGCCGGATGCGGGCGGCGATGGTGGGGCCGTCGCCGTGCAGGGCCCGGCTGGCGCCGACGTCGAGGAAGGCCTCGTCGAGCGAGAGCGGCTCGCAGAGCGGGGTGTAGCGCCGGTAGATGCCGAAGACCTGGTCGGAGAGCTCCCCGTAGCGGCCGAAGCGGGGGTGGAGGAAGACCCCCTCCGGGCAGAGCCGCCGGGCCTGACTGGTGGGCATGGCGGAGCGGACGCCGAAGCGGCGGGCCTCGTAGCTGGCGGCGCAGACCACCCCCCGGTTGGACGGACCGCCGACGATGACCGGACGGCCGCGCAGCGCCGGGTCGTCGAGCTGCTCCACCGACGCGTAGAAGGCGTCCAGGTCGAGGTGGAGGATGGTCCGGCCGGGGACGGGCACCGCTCCACCCTACCCCGCCCCTCTGGCACCCCCCCCTTTCGGGAGATGGGGGCTTGACCTGCGTCAAGTCCGGGATTAAGCATTTACGCATGGACGGATCAGTCGCCAACATGCGTCGCTTGGGTCCCCCCCGCTCCGGCATCGCCGAGCGGATCTGGAACGCCGCCCGGATCGAGTTCTCGAAGCGCGGATACCACGGCGCCCGGGTCCAGGGGATCGCGCGCGGCGCCGCCTGCAACGTGGCGCTCATCTACCGCCACTGGTCCTCCAAGAAGGCGCTCTACCTCGACATCCTCCGCAGCGTCTGGCTGGAGGCGGCCGCCGAGATCGCCGAGGTGGTCGAGCACGGTCCGGGCGGCGCCGCCGCGGTGGTCGAGGCCTACCTCGACGCCATGATGAAGGACCAGATGGGCGCGCAGCTGCTCATCCGCGAGTACCTCGACGGCGCCCCGCACCTGGCCCAGCTGGCCGGCGACGACCCGTCGCTGCTCGAGCCGGTCCGCCGCGCCGCCGCGGCCATCGCCCTGGCCGACGGCCGCGACTCGGCCATCGACCCGGTGCTGGCGGTGGTGACGGTGGGCGGCCTGGCGGCGCTGCTGGCCTCGGCCCAGGAGGCGTCGCGGCCGTTCGTGGAGACGCCGCTGCCGCCGGAGACCTGGCGCAAGCACGTGCACGAGCTGCTGCTGCACGGCCTGGCCCCCGGCCCGCGCCGCGGGCTCGTCGCCTCGACGTAGCGCCGCCCCCCTCCGCCGTCCTACGCTGCGCGGCCATGAAGGCCGACGTGGTGGTGATCGGGGCGGGCGTGCAGGGCTGCGCGGTGGCGTGGCGGCTGGCCCGCGCCGGGCGGAGCGTGCTGGTGCTGGAGCGGTCCATCCCCGGCGCCGAGGCCTCCAGCGCCGCCGGCGGCATCCTCTCCCCCGGCGTCGAGGCGCTCGAGCCCGGCCCCTTCTACGCGCTGGGGCGCGCCTCGCTGGCCCGCTACCCCGGCTTCATCGCGGCGCTGGAGGCGGAGAGCGGGCTCACCGTGGGCCACCGCGGCGGCGGCACGCTGGAGGTGGCCTTCGACGACGACCACGCCCGGCTGCTGGCGGGGCGGGCCGCCAAGATCCAGTCGGCCGGCCTGCCGGTGACGGTGCTCGACGACGCCGAGGTGCGGCGGCTCGAGCCGGGGCTGTCGCCGCAGGCGCGCGGCGCCCTCTGGTTCGAGGACGAGGGCTCGCTCGACCCCCGGGCGCTGGGGCGGGCCCTGGCCACGGCGGCGCAGCGGGCCGGGGCCGAGTTCATGACCGGGCGGGTGCTGGGGATCCGCCACCAGGGCGGGCGGGCGGTGGGGGCCGACCACGAGCGCGGGCCCATCGAGGCCGGCGCGGTGGTGCTGGCGGCCGGCGCCTGGAGCCTGCAGGTGGACGGGCACGGGCTGCCGCCGAACGCGGTGCGCCCGGTGCGGGGCCAGATCGCCGTGGTGGCCACCACGCCGCCGCTGCTCTCGCGGGTGATCTTCTCCGGCCACGGCTACGCGGTGCCGCGCGCCGACGGCCGCATCCTGCTCGGCTCCACCATGGAGGAGGCCGGCTTCGAGAAGGCGGTCACCGCCGGCGGGCTGCGCCACGTGCTGGAGGTGGGCATCGATCTCGCCCCGGCCATCGCCCGGGCGCCGGTGGTGGAGAGCTGGTCCAACTTCCGCCCCGCCAGCCCCGACGGCGAGCCCATCCTCGGCCCCGGCGCCGTGCCCGGCCTCTTCTACGCCACCGGCCACACCCGCAACGGCATCCTGCTCTGCCCCATCACCGCCGACGCCGTGGCCGCCTGCGTGCTGGGGACGCCGCCGCCGGTGGAGCTGGCCCCGTTCTCGGCGCGGCGGTTCCTGCCGCCGGGCTGACCGCGGAGTGAGGGCGGCGCCGGACGGACCGGCCCGCCCTGGCCCGGCCGCGCCGCAGCGCTACGACTCCACCCGCAGGTACCGCCCCGCCTCCCAGTCGGCGGTGCTGGCCTTGTACCAGCGGGAGAAGCGGCTCCCCGAGGCGCCGCCGGACATCGACATGAACAGCTCCCGGGAGGCCAGGTCGGTCACCATCCTGAAGCTGGCGGCGAAGGAGCCCTCGCGGCCGGCGAAGCGGTAGCGCTGCGCCTGGGGGATGGTGGCCCGGCTGCCGACGTGCTCGAAGGCGTGGTCGAAGCCGAGCCAGCGTGGCAGCTTGCCGCCGAAGAAGAGGTTGTTCACCCAGAGGCGCGCCACCTCGCCGTGGCGCGGCGCCGGCCGGGCCAGCCCGCGCTCGATGGCGGTCCTGAAGAGCGCCTCCCGCGGCTGGCCGGCGAACCAGGCGGAGCGCTCGGAGAGCAGCACGGCGTCGAAGTTCCCGTGGAGCATGGGGAAGAGCACCGACTCGTCGAGCGCGAAGGCCAGCGCCCCCTCGCCCATCCCCAGCTCGCCGAAGACCAGCTCCACCAGGGCCCGGTAGACGTTCTCGAAGCGGGTGGCCCCCACCGAGCCGGCGGTGTAGCGCAGGTCCCACCCGGCCAGCTCCCGCCCCGCCGGCGTCCGTGGCAGCAGCGGCCGCAGCAGCGCCATGAACCGCTCGGCCTGCAGCGAGTAGCGGTCGTGGTGCAGCCGCTGCAGGTCCTCGACGCCGTGGGTGGGCCGCTCGTCGAGCCGCCGCCGGATCAGCTCGGCGCGGTACGGGGCCATGGGCAGGGTCATGGGCCGGACCTCGCCGAAGGCGTTGAGGTCGTTGTTGGCGGTGACGTGCACGCCGCCGGGCGGGTTGACGGCGCGCGGGTAGCGGCGCGGATCGATCGGCCCCCGCCAGGCGTCGCCCGGCTCCCAGCCGAGGTAGGGGAGCAGGCCGGAGCTGCCCGGCTTCTTCTCCGGGAAGAGGCCGCCCAGCTGGTAGCCGATGTCATGCTGGTCGGCCAGCACCCAGTTGAACGGCGAGAAGGTGAGGCCGGCGAAGAGGTCGATGGCCTCCTTCACCGAGCCGGCGCGGAAGATGCGGAAGAAGGCGTCGAGGCTCTGCGCCGCGGTCCCCGGGTACTTCTTGATGGCCAGGGCCAGCGCCAGGTGGTGGCCGTCCTCGAGCGACTCGCCCTCGATGGTCCCGTGGTCGGTGCTGGCGACGCGGAAGCTCACCGGCGCCCCCTGCTTCCGCCGGATCACCTCCTCGCGCACCGTCACCGGCACCCAGCGGTCGCCGCGCCGCACCTGTCCGTCGCGCAGCTCCTCCACGAAGTGGTCGCTGAGATCCATGGTGCCGTAGGTGGCGGCCCAGGCCAGGTGGCGGGTCCGGCCGATGGCCACCGCCGGCGCTCCGGCCACGCTGGCGCCGCTCAGCACCCGGTCGCCGCAGCGGAGCGTCACCTGGTACCAGACGTTGGGGAGCTGCAGGTTGAGGTGGGGATCGGCCGCCAGCAGGGCGCTGCCGGTGGCCGAGCGGCCCGGGCCGAGCACCCAGTTGTTGCTGGCCGAGAAGGAGGGGAGCAGCCGCTTCCAGCCGGCGGTGGGCGGGACGATGGGGGCCATCCCCTTGAGGCCGCGCAGCAGCTCGACCAGCGCCGGGGTGAGGGCCTCGGTGATGGGCGGGAAGAGCTCCTGGAGCCGGGCCTCGTCGAGCCCGGCCTGGACGAGCTGGATGATGAACTTCTCGGCGTCGGCCTGGGTGGAGGCGAGCCCGACGTAGCCGATCATCTTGGCCACCAGCAGCACGTCGGCGGCGGTCCAGGGCTCGGCCCGGTAGCCCACCAGCCGGAACTCCAGCGGCCGGGGGCTGGCCGCCACCGCGGCGTTGACCCCGCGGCAGTAGGCCTCCACCAGGGCCCGGGCCTCGGGCGTGAGCAGGGCCACCTCGCGCTCGGCGTCGCCGGCCAGGTCGAGCCAGCGCAGGTACTTGTCCACCTCGAGCATCTCCGGGCCGGCGTCGAGGTGCTGCGAGCCCTGGCCCCGGCCGATGATCCGGGTCACCCACATCTGCACCTGGCGGTCGAGGGCGTGCAGGTAGCCGAGGCCGAAGAACATGTCCGGCTCGGTGCCGGCGGTGACCTGCGGGTAGCCGAGCTGGTCGCGGTGGACCTGGAGCTGGCCGTCGATGGCGCGGAGGGTGAAGTCGTTCCCGTGGCTCATGCGGCTCCCTCGTGGCCCGGCCCGGGGTCGCCGAGAGGACCGGGGTCGCCGCCGGGCGTGGCGGTGGGGCCGGTCGGCGCGCGCGCGGTGTCCATGCCGGCGCCGAGCTTCGCCGAGGCGGGGCGGGCTGTCCATCGGGCCGGTCCAGGCAGCCGACCTGGGCCAGTTTTCCCCTGACCGAGGGTTCCGCCGCGCGGACCATGGTCCGCGCTTCGGCCGCCGTCGGTCCTGGTCCACCCTTGGAATTCCAGGGACTTGCGGCGGCCCCGGGCTTGCCCTGCGACGGGGGATGCCACGCCTCAGCGCCTTCTTCGGGATCGTCGTCTCCATGTACTACGAGGACCACCTCCCGCCGCACTTCCACGCCGTCTACGGCGGGGCACGAGCGGCCATCCGCATCGACACGCTCGAGGTCCTGCGTGGCTCCCTCCCCAGGCGGGCCCTGGCGCTCGTGGTGGAGTGGGCCATCCTCCACCGGACCGAGCTGGCCGCCGACTGGGAGCGGGCCCGCCGGCTGGAGCCGCTGGAATCGATCGCCCCGCTCGACTAGGCTCGCGGCATGGTCTGCGTCGCCTCGGTGAGATGCCTCGATGGCTTCGTGGTGGAGCTCGGCTTCACCGACGGCGCCACCAGGACCCTCGACCTCGCCCCCTACCTGCGCGGACCGGTCTTCGCGCCGCACCGAGCCGACCCGGGCTTCTTCCGGTCGGTGCGGGTCGACGACGAGCTCGGGACCCTGGTCTGGCCCGACGACACCGACCTCGATCCCGAGGTGCTTCGCTGGGGACTGCGCCCGGCCTCGTGGGACCTGGCCGGGTGACCGCTCAACCCCCGACCAGCCCCCGGTAGAGCTCGCGGTACCGCTCGGCGCTGCGCGCCCAGCTGAAGTCGAGCGCCATCCCCCGGCGCATCATGGCGTGCCAGGCCCGCTTGTCGCGGAAGAGCTCCAGGGCGCGGCGCACCGCCGTCACCAGCGCCCGGTGGCTGTACTCGGTGAAGGTGAACCCGGTGCCGCTCCGCCAGCCGTCGTAGTCGACCACGGTGTCGGCCAGCCCGCCCACCCGCCGCACCAGCGGCACCGTGCCGTAGCGCAGCGAGTAGAGCTGGTTGAGGCCGCAGGGCTCGAAGCGGCTGGGCATGAGGAAGAGGTCGGCGCCGGCCTCGATGCGGTGGGCCAGCCCCTCGTCGAAGCCGATCCGCACCGCCACCCGGTCGCGGTGGGTGCGGGCCGCCTGCGCCAGCGCCTCCTCCCAGTCGAGCCGGCCGCTCCCCAGCACCGCCAGCTGCAGGTCGCGCCTGAGCAGCTCGGGCAGGGCCGCCAGCAGCAGGTCGATCCCCTTCTGGTCGGCCAGCCGGCTCACCACCGCCAGCAGCGGCACCTCGGGGCGCACCGGCAGCCCCAGCTCCTCCTGCAGGGCCCGCTTGCAGGCCGCCTTGCCGGCCAGCCGCTGGGCGTCGAAGTGGGCCGGCAGGTGCGGGTCGCTGGCCGGGTCCCACTCGGCGACGTCGATGCCGTTCAGGATCCCGGAGAGCTGCCCGGACCGCCGGCGCAGCACCCCGTCGAGCCCCTCGCCCCCCTCCCAGGTGGTGATCTCCCGGGCGTAGGTGGGCGAGACGGTGGTGACGGCGTCGGCGAAGACCAGCCCGGCCTTCATCAGGTTGAGCCGGTCGTGGAACTCGACGCCGTCGGGCCGGAAGATCTCCCAGGGGAGCCCCAGCGCCGGCAGCAGCTCCTTGGAGTAGGAGCCCTGGTAGGCCAGGTTGTGGATGGTGAAGACCGAGCGGGTGCGGGCCAGGGCCGGGTCGGTGGCGTGCTCCTCGCGGAGCAGCCAGGCCGCCAGCGCCGTCTGCCAGTCGTTGAGGTGGAGCACCGCCGGCCGGTGGCCGAAGGCGGCCGGCACCTCCAGCCCGGCGCGGCAGAGGTAGGTGAACCGCTCGGCGTTGTCGCCGTACTCGTGGCCGTGCTCGGCGTAGAGGCTGCGCCGCGAGCCGAAGTAGCGCTCGTGCTCCACCAGGTAGGTGGTGAGCCGGCCCTGGGTGCGCGACCAGACGGTGGTGGCCTCGCCCCGCACCCGCACCGCCAGGTGACGCGGCGTGAAGCCCTGGCGGGCCGCGTCGATGAAGCCGTAGCGCGGCGAGACCACCGCCACGCTGTCCCCGGCCGCGGCCAGCGCCGCCGGCAGCGCCCCCAGCACGTCCCCGAGCCCGCCGGTCTTGGAGAGCGGCGCCACCTCGGAGGCGAGGAAGAGCAGCTCCATGGCGGGCTAGACCAGCACCTTGCGGAGGAACTCGGCCGCCTCCTCGGGCGGGACCGGGTTGATGTGGAAGCCGGAGCCCCACTCGAAGCCGGCCACCTGGCTGAGCGCCGGCATCACCTCGATGTGCCAGTGGTAGCTCAGGCTGGGGGCGTCGCGGACCGGGTTGGAGTGGACGATGAAGTTGAAGGGCGGATCGCCCAGCCCGGCGGAGAGCCGGCGCAGCGTGGAGCGCAGCGCCTGGGCGCACTGCCCCAGCCGCTCCTTGGGCTCGGCCTCGAAGTTCGACTCGTGGCGCTTCGGCACGATCCAGGTCTCGAACGGGCTGCGCGGCGCCCAGGGGGCGAAGACCACGAACTCCTCGTTCTCGTAGACCAGCCGGGCCCGATCCTTCCGCTCCTGGGCCACCAGGTCGCAGAAGATGCACCGCTCGCGGTGCTCGTAGTGGCGGCGGGCCCCGTCGATCTCGTCCTGCACCTGCCGCGGCGTCACCGGCAGCGCGATCAGCTGGGAGTGGGCGTGCTCCATGGAGGCGCCGGCCTGGTGCCCCTGGTTCTTGAAGAGCAGGATGTAGCGGAAGCGGGGGTCGTTGCGCAGGTCGAGGATGCGGGCCTTGAAGGCGAAGAGCACCTCGGTGACCTCGTGGTCGGAGAGGTCCTTCATCTGCCGGGGGTGATCGGCGGTCTCGATGACCACCTCGTGGGCCCCCACCCCGTTCATCAGGTCGTAGATCCCCTCGGCCTTGCGGTCGAGCTCCCCCTCGATCTTGAGGGCCGGGAACCGGTTGGGCACCACCCGCACCTTCCAGCCCGGGCCGTTGGGCGGCAGGGCCGGCGGCCGCCCCTGCACGTAGACCTCGCGCGGGGTCTTGTCCTCCTGCCCGGCGCAGAAGGGGCAGAGGCTGTCGGGGCCGCGGGGCGCGGGGCGGACGAAGTCGCTGGGCCGCCCGGCCCGGTCGGTGGCGATGATCACCCAGCGGCCCACGATGGGATCTCGGCGAAGCTCGGGCATGTGATCAGCGCTCCTCGGCGAGGGCCGGGCCGGGGTCCGGCGGCGGCCGCAGGGTGGTGGCCACCGCCGCGGCGATGGCCATGAGCAGGCCGCCGGCCACGTAGGGGAAGGCGGCGGCCAGGGCGTAGCTGGCGGTGCCGGAGATGGGGCCGATGATCCGGCCCAGCGCCGACGCCGACTCGCCCAGCCCCATGGTCCCGCCCTGGTCTTCCTTCCTGGCCAGCTTGGAGAGCAGCGCCGAGAGGGTCGGCTGGGTCAGGCCGCTGCCCAGCGACATGGGGGCCAGCACCACCAGCAGGCCGGTGGTGGTGGCGGCGAAGGGGAGGACCACGAAGGTGGCCGCCTGCAGGGCCAGGCCGACGATGAGCAGCTTGCGCTCGCCGTAGCGCTTGGCCAGCGGCCGGACCAGCCCGCCCTGCACCACCACCGCCAGCACCCCGATGTAGACGAAGACGTAGGGGACGTCGTGGTCGTGGATGCCGAAGGCGTCGGCGGCCAGGAAGGCGAAGGTGTTCTCCAGCGCCGAGAAGGCCAGGATGGAGAGGAAGGAGACCAGCAGCAGGCCGCGGATCCCCGGCCGGCCCAGCTCCTCGAAGAGGGCGGCGAAGCGGGGGCGGTGGCTGGCCCGGGCGTGGCTCTCCGGCTCGCGCAGGATGAACCAGGCCGCCACCAGGTTGAGGGTGGCCAGCGCCGCCGCCGCGTAGCCGGGGGCGGCCAGCGAGTAGTGGGTGGAGAGCAGGCCGCCCATGGCCGGCCCGAGGATGAAGCCGAGGCCGAAGGAGATCCCGATGATGGCCATGCCGCCGGCCCGCTCCTCGGGCGGGGTGACGTCGGCCACGTAGGCGCGGGCGATGGCCAGGTTGGCGGTGGCGGCCCCGGCGAAGAGGCGGGAGACCAGCAGCCACTCGAAGGTCGGGGCCAGCGCGTAGCCGAGGAAGCCGACCGCGGTCATGGCGATGGAGCCGAGCAGCATGGGGCGGCGGCCGTAGCGGTCCGAGAGCCGGCCCCAGATGGGCGCGAAGACGAGCTGCATCGCCGAGTAGCCGGCCGAGAGCAGCCCGGTGACCGCCTCGGAGACGCCGAAGTGGCGGGCGTAGAGCGGCATGGTCGGGATCACCATCCCGAACCCGAGGAGATCGACGAAGACGACCAGGAAGAGGACGCCCAGGGCGGTGCGGCCACGGGCGGGGGGCAGGCGTGTCACGGGCGCGGAGCATACCCGCAGACGCCCCGGCGCGGCAGGGGTCGAGACCACCTCCCCGGACCGCGCCGCTGCTCAACCAGCGAGCAGGTGCGGGGCCAGCACCTCGTCGAGGGTCAGCGGCGGCCGCCCCTGCCGCCGGGCGTGGACCGACAGCAGCGTCTCCACGGCGCGCCGCCCCGCCGCCCCCAGCGCCACCGAGTGCTCGTTGACGTAGAGGTCGATGTGCTGGCGCATCACCGACTCCTCCAGCGCCTGGGCGTGGCGCACCACGTAGGGGGAGAGGGCGCCGCCGCCGGCCCGGGCCGCCTCGACGCTGGCCCGGACCAGCTGGTCGAGCTGGCGCAGCAGCGCCGGCCCCAGGCTGCGCCGGGCCACGATGCCGCCCAGCGGGATGGGGGCGCCGGTCCGCTCCTCCCAGGCCTCGCCGAGGTCGAGCAGCTTCACCAGCCCATGCGCCGCGTAGGTGAAGCGGCTCTCGTGGATGATGACGCCGGCGTCCACCTCGCCGCGCGCCACCGCCGCCTCGATCCCGGAGAAGCGCATGAAGCGCCGCCCCGCCGCCCCCGGGTAGACCAGGGAGAAGAGCAGGTGGGCGGTGGTCTGCTCGCCGGGGATGGCCACCGTGGAGCGCTCCGGGTCGAAGGCCTGCCCCGGCCGCGTCACCAGCAGCGGCCCCACCCCCCGCCCCAGCGCCCCGCCCGACTCCAGCAGCGCGTAGCGGCCGGCCACCTCGGGCAGCACGCCGTAGGAGAGCTTGCTGACGTCGAGCCGCCCGGCCAGCGCCCACTCGTTGAGCGTCTGCACGTCCTCGTGGAAGACCTCGAGCTGGAGGCCGCCGGTGTCGAGCCGGCCGTTGACCAGGGCGTCGAAGATGAAGGTGTCGTTGGGGCAGGGCGAGAGGCCCAGGGTCAGCGTCATGGCCCGGAGCCTAGACCCGCCAGTTGACGCCGTCGAAGTCGCGGTCGGGGACGACCACGGTGACGAAGCCGTAGCGCGGCAGCCGCTCCACCTCCACCTGGCTGCGCAGCACGTGGACCGCCAGCGCCACCTTGTCGCCGGCCGCCAGCCCGAGCACGGCGAAGGGGATGGAGAGCTCGAGCACGTCGAGGAAGGCGGCCTGCCCGGCCGCCACGCCGCCCGGGGCCCGCCCCTCGCGCCGCTCCCCGTCGGGCCGCAGCTCGAAGTCCACCTCCACCTGCCGCCCGCGGGAGACCAGCTCGACGCGCACGTGGTTCCCCACCTCGGCGGCGCGGGGCGAGGACTCGGCCGGGTCGAGCCGGAGGTGGAGGGCCTCGAGGTCGAAGCCGAAGCGGAGCAGGCCGAAGGCGTGGGAGCCGCCGTACATCGAGCCGCGCGGCTGCCCGGGCCGGTAGAGCCCCGACCCCTGCCACTCGAAGAAGGTGGTCTCGCGGCCGTCGAGGGTGGGGGTGAAGAGCACGGTGGGATCGCGCAGCGGCCGGGCCTCGGCGCTGGCGGCGGCCGCCTCCACCCGCTTGATGGGCTCGAGCGCCTCGGGCGGTGGTGGGGCCCCGGCCAGCCGCGCCGCCTGCACCACGTGGCCGCGGAAGAGGGCGTCGAACTCGGCCAGCTGCTCGGAGGCGAAGTCGTCGCCGTACCACCAGAACCAGTCGGAGCCCTCGGCCGCGTAGCAGTGGCGCCGGGCCCGGGCCAGCCGCTCCTCGTCGCCGCCGGCCTGGGCCGCCGCCTCCACGGCGTCGCGGGCCTTGCCCAGCGCCGTCCAGCCGCGCCGGTCCTCGGCGTGGCCGATCCAGATCCGGTAGGAGGCCTCGATCCAGCTCCCCGAGTGGATGCGGGGGATGGCCGGGCCGGGGGCGTCCTTGACCGCCTCGCCCACCGTGGTGGTGGTGATGCGGGGGCGCGACTCCAGCCGGCTCCAGAGGGCGTCGAGGAACTCGTGGCCGGAGTTGGGGTAGTGCTCCCAGGCGTTCTCGCCGTCGAGGAAGACGCCCACCGTGGCCGGCCCCTGGTGGCCGTCGCGGGCCCAGCCCCGGCCGATCTCCTCGACACGGCCGGTGAAGTCGGCGGCCGCCTCGCCGGCCTCGGCGCGGGCGTAGTTGAAGCCGATCAGGTCGGAGAGCGAGCGGTCGCGGAAGAGCATCTTCAGCTCCCGGCCGTCGCCGGCCCTCACCCGCCAGGGCCGGTAGACCGAGCCGGCCCGCGGCGCCTCCGGCGGCAGCGAGTGGAGCAGCACCGCCTCGTCGGAGCAGGCCCAGCCCACCCCCTCGCTGGCCAGCACCTCGAGCGCCTCGGGCGAGACCGAGCCCTCGGCCGGCCACATCCCGGCCGGCGGCGCCCCGAAGCGGCGGGCGTGGCTCTCCATGGCCTCGCGCACCTGCCAGCGGGCGTCCTCGGGGCGGCGGAAGCGCGGCGGCAGCTCCAGCCCGGGCAGGGCGCGGTGGGCGGCGTCGCTGTCACAGACCAGCGGCAGGATGGGGTGGAAGTAGGGGGTCGAGCTCAGCTCCACCTGCCCGCGCTCGGCCAGCTTGCGCCAGCGCGGCACCACCGCCGCCAGCAGGGTGCGCTGCGCCGCCAGCAGCTCGTCGAGGTCGGTGGCGTCGTACCCCTGCCCCTTCTCGCGCAGCCCCTGCAGCGAGGGGAGGTCGCGGAGCCCGCCGAAGCCGATCCAGGAGAGGTTGAAGAGCACCTGCAGGTCGGTCAGCTCCTGGGCGGTGAAGCCGGCCGCCACCCGCGGCAGGTCGACGGTGCGCAGGTCGCGCCCGCGCCGGTGGAGCAGCTCCCAGTAGCGGGGCAGCGGGCGGATGTTGGTCTCCCAGTCGACCATGAAGAACTGGCGCAGCACCGCCTGGCGCTCCTCGGGGGTGAGGTCGGCGGCGGGGCGGGCGGTGAGGTCGAGGAAGCGGTCGCGGGCGGTCCCGGCCACGTACTCCTCGAGCTGCTCGAGCAGCACCGGCGTGAAGTTGACGGTGCAGCGGATGCCGGGGTGGCGGTCCAGCATCCAGGCCATGTCGTAGTAGGCGCGGGTGGCGTGCAGCCGCACCCAGGGCATGAGGTACTCGCCCGTCTCCGGCTCCCGGTAGAGGGGCTGGTGCATGTGCCACAGGAAGGCGAGACGGACCGGGGCCATCGGGGGACGGGCGCCGCCGGGAGGTCAGCGCCGGGGGCGGCGCGGGGCCGGGCGGTGCGCCGGGCGGGTGGCCTCGGCGTCGCCGGCGCGGCGCAGGGTGGCCGGGGGGGCGCCCGAGGCGGTGAAGGCCGGGCCGCCCTCCTGCTTCACCTTCCACTCCTCCCAGAGGTTGAGCACCAGCGAGACGTCGCGGAGCGGGAGGTCCTTCTTGAGGTGCGGGAACTCGCCGATGAAGTCCTTGAAGAACTGGTCGTAGCGCTGCGGCGTGAAGTAGCGGAGCAGGGTCTCGCGGCCGTGGGCGTCGACGTCGAGGAACTCGATCCCCATGCCCGGCGCCAGGGTCTCGTCCTCCAGCTGCACCGCGTGGGTGACGCGGGAGCGGATGGCCAGCGGCTTCTCGGGCAGCTTCAGCTCGACGTGGACGTCGAGCTGCTCCGGCAGCAGGAAGCTGGAGGCCACGAAGAGGCCGCCCAGCCCCAGGTTGCGGGAGGTGCAGTAGGCCTCGAACTTCAGCCCGTCCCGGCCGGGGATGAACAGCCGGACGGGGAGTTCGATCTCGATCCGTTCGTATCGCCGCGTCGGTTCGGTCACGGGCAGGACGATAACACCGGGTCAGCGGAAAATCTTGCCGATCCCCCCGGCCTTGAGCTCGCCCATCTCCTTGGCCAGCCGCCCCAGCCGGTCGGTCTTGTCGGTGACCTCGCGGCTGAGCCGGGCGATCCGCTGGTCGCGGTCTGCCAGCGCCGCCGCCAGCTGCTCCTTCTCGGCCACCACCCGGGCCAGGGCCTCGGGGTCACCGCCGGCGGCGCCCGGCGAGGCCACGGCGTGGGCGGCCAGCTCGGCCTGCACCCGCACCAGCTCCGCCCGCAGCCCCTCCACCTCCAGCTCCCGCGCCTCCTGGCCGCCGCCCACCCGGGCCAGCTCGGCCCGGAGCGGCTCCAGCTCGGCGCGCACCGCCGCCAGCTCGCCCCGCAGCCGCGCCACCTCGGCCAGCGCCGCGGCGTCGCCCCCCTCGGCGGGCGGCCGCTCCAGCTGCTGCAGCGAGGCCAGCCGCTGCTCCACCTCCTCCTTCTCCCAGCGGACCGCCTGCAGCTCGGCGTCGAGGGCCGCGGCCTGCCCCTCGGCGGTCTCGGCCGCCTGCCGCGCCTCCGCGAGGGCCCGCTCGGCGCTCGCCGCCGCCCCCCGCGCCGCCTCCAGCTCCTCCGGCGAGACCCCGGCGGGCGCCGCCGGCCGGGCCGCCTCCTCCAGCGCCGCCTCCAGCGCCGCCTCGGCCTGGCGGGTCCTGGCCTGGGCCTCGCTGGCCCGCTCCTTCTGCAGCCGGGCCTCGGCCTCGGCCGACGCCCGCTGCGCCTCCAGCTCGCGGAGCCGGTCGGCGGCGCCGTGGATGATGGCGCGGGCCTCGTCGAGCTGGGCCACCAGCTGCTCCCGCTCCCGGTCGGCCTGCTGCTGCGCCTCGTCGAGCTGCGTCGCCAGGCCGTCGCGCTCGCCGGCCAGGTTGGTGCGCTCCTCGCCGAGCCGCGCCGCCTGCTCGGCGAGCTGGGCCACCTCGCCGGCCAGCCGCTCCGCCTCGGCAGCCTGCTCGACCCGCCGGGCCTCCAGCTCGGGCGACGGGGTGGCCACCGGGACCGGCGGCGGCGCGCTCCGCAGCGCCTCCAGCTCGCCGCGGGCCTCCTCCAGCGCCTCGCCGGTGGACCGCAGCTCCACCCGCAGCTCGGCCAGCACCGCCGTGGCCCGGGACGCCTCGCCGCGCGCCTCGTCGATCTCGCGCAGCGCCACCTCGGCCTCGCCGCGCGCCGTCACCGCCTCCTCGCGCAGCCGGTCGAGCTCAGCGCGCGCCACCCCCAGGCCGGCCTCGACCTCCTCGACCCGGGCCCGGAGCGCGGCCTCCTGGCCGGCGGCGCCGGCCGCCTGGGCCCGCCCCGCCTCCAGCTCGGCGCGCAGCGCGCTCAGCTCGCTGACCCGCTGGTCGAGCCCCTCCTCCAGCTCCTGCACCCGCGCCTCGGCGGCGTCGGCCCGGGCCAGCGAGACCTCGAGCACGCTGCGGGCCGCCTGGGCCTCGGCCCGCGCCGCCCGCAGCCCGGCCTCGGTCTCGACGCCGGAGCTGGACCGCTCGGCCAGCTCGGTCACCGCCCGGGTCCGGTCCTCGCCGAGCCGCGTCGCCTCCAGCTCGGCCTCGGCCAGCCGCTGCCGGAGCGCCTCCTGCTGCTCCCGCAGCTCCTCGAGCTCCCGCTGGCGCAGCGCCTGCTGCCCGCGCAGCTCGTCGAGCTCACGCTGGCGCGGCTCCTGCTGTCCGCGCAGCTCGTTCAGCTCCCGCTCGCGCAGCCCCAGCAGCGCCCCCAGCCGCTCGGCGTCCGCCTTGGCCGCCGCGCCCGCCTCCCGCTCGGCGTCGCAGAGCGCCTCGACGCTGCGCAGCTTCTCCAGCGCCTGGTCGCCGTCCCGGCTCCCCTGCTCCAGCCTGGCCAGGGCGGCGTGGGCCTCGGCCTCGCCGGCCATGGCCGCCTCGCGGTCCTGCAGCAGCCCCTCCCGCTCCTCGGCGGCCGCCTGCCGCTCCAGCCGCAGGGTGTCGCGCTCGGCCGCCAGCGCCGCCCGCTCCTCCTGCAGCCGGGCCAGCTCGGCCGCGGCCGCCTCGCCCGCCGCCCCCAGCTCGACCACCCGGGCCTCGAGCGCCGCCACCGCGCCGCCGGCCTGGGCCGCGCCGGCCACCGCCGCCTGGCGCGAGGCCGCGGCGTCGTCGAGCAGCTGCCGCGACGGCAGCGCCACCATGGTGATGCCGCTGAGCCCGGTCGGCCCCTCGCCGCAGAGCACCAGGTAGGCGGCGGCGTCGGCGTCGCCGGCCTGCGAGCCGTCGATGCTGACCTCGGCCTCCTCGCCCTCCGGCGGCGGCACCGCGATGATGTAGCCGACCGAGGCCGACTGGGTGGCCACCTCCACCCAGGGGAAGTGCTCGGTCATGGCGGCGATGAAGGTCTCGTAGGCCGGGCTCTGCACCGGGGTGGCGTCGCCGGCCAGCTCGGCCAGGGAGCGCCCCCCGGCGGCGGGGATGGCGGTGACCAGGTGCCCCTTCTCGGCCAGCAGCCGGCGCAGCGCGGTGAGGCCGGCCGGGTCGTCGGCCAGCGAGGCGCCGTCGGCCAGGAGGATGAGGTCGAAGGCCCCGGCCGGGAGTGAGGCCAGCGGGGCGTCGTCGAAGCGGACGAAGGGGTGGTGGCCGGCGGCGCGGGCCGTCTGGAGCGCCTCGTCCCCCTCGACCAGCGACAGCACCGCGGCGGCGCCGCGCTCGGCCAGCAGGAGCGCGCTGGCCCCCCCGGTGGCGGCGGCCGCCCCCAGCTCGAGGACCCGTCGCCCCGTCAGCAGGGGCTCGATGAAGCTGTAGCGGGCGAGGATCTCACCGGCGCCGTGGCGCGCAAAGAAGGAGGCCATGTTGCCGGGATGCTACCCCGGCGCGGCGGGCCTGTCGCAGAAGTGGCCGGCCCTCATGGACGCGTCAGCTGTCCGCTGACGACGGCGGCGGTCGGGTCGACGGTGCAGTCGACCCCCGCGGGCGTCACGCCGACCGGCGACGGGGCGGTGGAGGTGCACCCGGCCGTGAAGCCGGTGAAGGTGTTGCCGGGGAAGGCGGTGGCCCGCAGGAGCAGGGTGTTCCCGGCCGGGGTCTGGCACCAGCAGGGCGCGTAGATGGTGGTCGGGAAGGTGCAGCTCCCGAAGCCGGTGTTGTCACAGGTCCCGCCGCCCGAGACCACGGTCACCTCGCCGCCGGTGCCGGCCGGCATCGGCCCGGTCAGGCTCACCAGCTGGGTCAGCGCCGGGGTGGCCGTGAAGGTCACGGTGGCGGTGGTGTCGGCGCTGACGGTGATCGGGCAGGGGGAGCTGGTGCAGTCGGGGGCCGCCGGGGCGAAGGTCAGCGAGGTGAAGCCGTAGCCGGCGTCGGGCGTGACGGTGAGCGTGACCACGGTGCCGGGCGCGACGTCGGCGGTGCAGGTGCCCTCGACCCGGTAGCCGAGCGGAACGCAGTCGATGCCCCCCAGGTCGCTGGTGACCGCACCGGCCCGCGTGCCGGCCGGGCCGCCGTCGACCGTGAGCCGGACCGTGGGCAGGAGCTCGAACCCCATGCGGACGGTGGTGTCGGCGTCGAGCGTGACGGCGCAGGTGGCGCCGGCACACGCGGTGGCCGGCGCGGGCGTGACCGACCAGCTCGCCCGCGTGCTCCCGGCCTCCGGCGTGGCGGTGAGCGTCACCACCGTGCCCTGCGGGAGGTTGGCGGCGCAGGTGCCGGTGCCGACCGTGGCGCCGGTCAGCAGGCAGGCGATGGCGCCGGCGCTGGCGGTCACGGTGCCGCGGCCGGCGGTGAGGGTGGTGGCACCCTCGACCGTGAGCAGCCGGGTCGGGATCGACGTCGGGGCGAAGGTGGGGGTGGCGGTCCAGGCCTCGCCGGGCAGGGGGGTGAAGGTGCAGCTGGGTCCGGTGCAGTGGAACCCCGTGAGCGGCATCGACTCGAACTTCCGCAGCTCGAACCCGGCCGCCGGGTGCGCGGTGAGCGTCACCGGGAGGTACGACGGCAGGTCGGCGGTGCAGCTCCCGGTCCCGGCGCCCGGCCCCAGGAACGCGCAGTCGATTCCGGGCGGCTCGCTGGTCACCTTCCCGTCGCCGCCGCCGCCGAGGACGGTGAGCGGCGAGAGGTCGGGCGTGTCGAGCACCACCTTCGCCGAGACCTGCGTGGTGCCGACCGGCGCCGTGAACGTGCAGGTCGGCGAGGCCCCGGTGCACGGTCCGCTCCACTCGAGGTGGGCCGGTACCGATATCGCGGTTCCAGTTCGGGTCACCTTGAAGATCGTCTTGAGGGTCACCGGGGTGGCCCTGGTCCAGCTGGCGAGGCAGTCGGACCACGACTTGCTGAGCGGACGGAGGAGGCTGTCGGAGGGGACGTAGACGAATTGGAAGGGTTCACACCAGAGATCGCCGGTGTCGTCGACGTAGACCGCGACGCTCACGTCGTAGGGTCCGGCGACTTTGTCGACTGCCACTTCCACGCGCGCCTCGCCCTCGAACCTGACCGTCACCATGCTGGGGCTTCCCCCGTGCGAGCCGTCCTCGTTCAGTGCACAGCTGGTCTCGGACGTTCCGGGCTGGCACACCAACACGCGGTAGAGCCACTCACCGAAGGTGGACCCGGTCGCCGGGACCGCCTCCAGGAGCTTGCCCTGGAGCGAGCGGTAGTCCGTCAGCCTGCAGGTCCCGGTCACCGTGGCTCCGGTCTTGACGCAGTCCCCCTGGAAGGTCCGGACGGTCCCGTCGCCTCCACCCGTGAAGTGGATGTCGATGGTGTACTCGTCCGCCCTGGGGCATCCCGCCGCGACGACCGCCAGCGCGAGCCACGCGACGACCGGGACCAGTGGCCGCCTCGTGCACGGCACCACCTCGACCGGCGGGGAAACGGCAGAACGCGACCCGAGTCCCATGGCGCCCCCTCTCTGGGTGAGACGAATAGTGAATACGCTACGCGCCTCGAGAGACCATCACAAGCCATGTCCCGGTGACACGACCCCCGGCTCCGACGCGACGCGGCGAGGAGTCCGGCCCGAGCTCGACCGACCGCGGCGGCCGGTAGGAGATCGGCCGCCCGAGGTCCTCGTTGACCGTGATCGGCAGGCCCTCCTTCGACCCTGGCCTGGCGAGGACGGGACGGTCGGCCAGCGCCCTGGCTGCTCACCACGCCGAGGTCGTCCGCGAGGCGGCCACATCGCCGTGACCGCTGGGGATTCCAGGAATCGCTCCCGCCCCGGTCAGATCCGCCCGGCGGTCTTGTCTGCAGTTCAGAAGGCGCGACCGACCAGCCACGAGCGCCCCGACCTCGAAAGGGAGAACGCCATGACCACCTCCACCCGCACCGCCCCGACCTTCACCGTCCGCGCCGGCACCTCCAACGCCCGCGCCCTCTTCATCGCCGCCCTCTGCGCCTTCATCGTCACCTCCTTCCTCGTCGACGTGCAGCGCGGCGCCTCCTCCGCCTCCCCCGCCGCCGCCGCCGAACTGCGCACCTAGGGCCCCGGGCCGGGGCCCGCCGGGCCCGCCCGGTGGCCGGCGGGCCGGCGAGCCGCTACCATCGGCGCCATGGAGCTCGAGCAGCTCATCCGCGAGCGGCAGGCGGCCGGCGACGACGCCGGCGCCGCCACCGCGGTGATCGAGGCGCTCGGCCCCGGCATCCTGCGCTACCTGCGCTCCCTGCTGCGGGTCGAGGACGACGCCGCCGACGCCTTCTCGCAGTGGTCGGAGAACGTCTGGACCGGCCTGCCGTCGTTCCGCGGCGACGCCTCGCTGAAGACCTGGAGCTACCGGCTGGCCTGGAACGCCGCCCAGAACCTGTGCAACGAGGCCTGGCGCCGCCGCGGCCAGCGGCTGGCCACCGGGCAGGCTTCGGCCCTGGCCCTGTCGATCCGGACCAGGTCGGTGGTGGTGGTGGAGCGGCAGCGCCAGGCGCTGGAGCAGCTGCGCGAGGCGCTCTCCGACGAGGACCGGTCGCTGCTGATCCTGCGCATCGACCAGCAGCTGGCCTGGAGCGAGGTGGCCGAGGTGCTGGCGGCCGACGGCCAGCGGATCGAGCCGGCCACGCTGATGAAGCGGTTCGAGCGGATCAAGGCCCGGCTCGGCGAGCTGGCCCGGGCCCGCGGCCTGCTGGGCTGACGGCGTCACCTGCCCGGGCCGGCGGCGCCACGCGGTCGGGCCAACCCGGGGAGGTTCGAAGCGGCGTGGCCGGCCGGTTCAGGTCCACGAGCTTCCAGGGGATCTCCGGAGCTTCCGGGGGGACCCGCCTGGCGGCGTCAGATCGCGGCCGGCCTCCTGTCCATGGGTCGGAAGGCGCGTCGACCACCCGGCGCGCACACGACCAGGAGAGGGAACCACCATGACCGCCCCATCCCGCCCCGCCCCGATGTTCACCATCCGCTCCGCCACCTCCGCCGCCCACGCCATCTTCCTCGCCGCCCTCTGCGCCTTCCTGCTCACCGCCTTCCTGGTCGACGTGCAGCGCGGCGCCTCCCGCCCCGACACGCCGGTGGCCGCGCAGCGGTCCTAGGACCTTGCACCATCAGTCATCGGGCGACCGCGTCGAGCAGCGCGCCCTCCGGCCCCCACGGCGCCGCGCCGGGCCGCGGTG
This sequence comes from Anaeromyxobacteraceae bacterium, assembly GCA_032654565.1. Taxonomy (GTDB): domain Bacteria; phylum Myxococcota; class Myxococcia; order Myxococcales; family Anaeromyxobacteraceae; genus JADKCZ01. Next base: position 122,299 of record JAULAX010000015.1, read on the forward strand.
AAATCGGCCACGTCCGCGTGACTGCTGGGGATTCCAGGAATCCTTCGCGCCCCTGTCAGATTCGCCCGGCGGTCTTGTCTGCAGTTCAGAAGGCGCGAAGGAACACCCGAAGCGCCCCGACCTCGAAAGGGAGAACGCCATGACCACCTCCACCCGCACCACCCCGACCTTCACCGTCCGCGCCGGCACCTCCAACGCCCGCGCCCTCTTCATCGCCGCCCTCTGCGCCTTCATCGTCACCTCCTTCCTCGTCGACGTGCAGCGCGGCGCCTCCCGCCCCGACGCGCCGGCCGCCGAGCTCCGCACCTAGCTGCCGGGTTCCTGGGACCCGGCGCCCTGGGGTGGGTGCCGAGGTCCCGGACGACGCGGGTCGGCCGCCTCGATCGCCTCGGGGCGGCCTTCCCGCGGGTGGCTTCGCCGGCGGGACCGCCGGTGGGCTGCGACGCCGGCGAGGATCGCCGCCAGCGGCTCGACAGCACCTCCGCCTGTCGGCGACACTCCTCCCCGCCATGGCTCCACCGACCTCGCCGACCGTCCGCGCGGCCCACCTGCTCGAGGACCTCCGGTCGCTGACCGTCCTCGGCCCCGCCGACGCGGCCAGCGTGCTGGCCCTGCTTCCCCCGGCCTCGCTCCGGGCCATCGAGGGGGCGGTGCCGACCGCCCGACTGCCGCTGGCCCTCAACCTGGAGATGGCCGAGGCGGTCCACCGGGTGGCCGGTGAGGACGGCTGCCGGCGCTGGGGCACCGCCTCGCTGCTGGCCTCGCTCGACGGCTTCTTCAAGCCGCTCTTCCTCGGCATCACCAGGCTGGTGGCCCCCTCGCCGGCGCTGATGTTCAAGACCCTGCCGCAGGGCTGGTCCACCGCCTACCAGGGCTGCGGCCAGATCACCGTGGCGCAGCCGGCCCCCGGCCAGACCCGCCTCGCCTGCGTGGGGATCGCCCCGGCCATGCTGACGCCGGCCTTCCTCCACGCCGTCAGCGGCACGCTGGCCGCCGCCTTCGAGGTCTCGCCCTACACCGGCACCGTCACGCTGGAGCCCTGGGGCCCCGGGGCCGACCAGGTGAGCTGGCTGGTGACCTGGAAGAAGGCGGGGTAGGCGGGCCGGGGCCGCCGGGCGGTGCGGCGCCGGTGGGCCGCGCTACGCCGGCAGCTGCAGCAGCGCCACGTGGGGCAGGTTGCGCAGCCGCCCGTCGTGGTCGAGGCCGTAGCCGACCACGAACCGGTCCTCGATGGTGAAGCCCTTGTAGTCGACGGGCACGTGCACCTTGGCGCGCGCCGGCTTCTCCAGCAGCGCCGCCACCTTCAGGCTGCGCGGGTGGCGGGTGGCCAGGTTGTCGAGCAGGTAGCGGACGGTCAGGCCGGTGTCGACGATGTCCTCCACCAGCAGCACGTCCTCGCCCTGGATGGAGCGGGCCAGGTCGTGGGTGATGCGGACCACGCCGGTGGTCTCGGTGCCGGAGTAGGAGGAGACCCCGATGAAGTCCACCTCCAGCTCGGGCAGCGGGATGGCGCGGACCAGGTCGGCGAGGAACATGAAGCTCCCCTTGAGCACCCCGACGCAGATGAGCCGCCGGCCGGTGTGCTGGCGGGCGATCTCCTTGCCCAGCTCGGCGATGCGGGCCTGGATCTGCTCGGCGGAGATGAGGACCTCGGTGCGGTACGGGGCGGTCATGGGGTGGGCATCCTACCGCCGAGTCGCCGGGCGTGGGCGAGCGGCGTGGTTCGATGATCTGGCGATTCCCGACGTCGGGAATCGCGAATGGGGGGGGGGCACAGAGGGGCGAGGCGACCGGCCGGCTGGCGTGGCCGGTGCATTCATACGGTGATATGAATGAAGCCGTGAGCACCCGTCCCCTGCCCCGAACCCGCCGCGTCACCGCCAACCTCCCGGTCGACCTGCTGGATCGGGCCCGACGGGTCACCGGGAAGGGGATCACCGAGACCCTCGTCGAGGGGCTCGAGCTGGTCCGCCGCGCGGCCGCGGCGTCCAAGGCGCGGGCCCTCCGCGGCAAGCTCCGGATCGAGGTGGACCTCGAGGCCTCCCGTGAACGCCCTCGTCATTGACACCTCGAGCTGGATCTCCTTCCTGGCGGGCGGGGGGCCGGAGCTGGTCCAGCAGGCCCTCGACGAGCGGCGCGTCCACCTGCCGCCGGTCGTGGCCGCAGAGCTCCTGAGCGGGCGGCTCTCCGGGTCGGACCGGCGGGCCCTGACCTCGCTCCTCGACGACCTGCCGCTGGTGCCGGCCGATCGCGCCCACTGGTGCCGGGTCGGCCGACTTCGGGCCTGGCTCGGCCAGCGAGGCCTGGCCGTCTCGACGCCGGATGCCCACGTGGCCCAGTGCGCCCTGGACCTCGGCGCGGACCTGCTCACCGAGGACCGGATCTTCTCGAAGGTGGCCGCCCAGGCGCCCCTCCGGCTGGCGACGGCCGGGCCTGGGTAGGACTCCAGCACGGTCTTCCCGAACCAGTCGCTGGCCTCCACTCGCTCAGGTGCTGTCAACGTTGCCAGGCTGGAGTTGAGGTCGCAGGAGAGGTTGAAGGTCCGCGTCGGCGCCTTCGGGATCGAGGAGTTCATTCGTTCGATGCTCGAAATAGTTCGGACGCCCGAACCGCACCAGGAGTGCGTGTTCCGCGACATGTTGGTGGCGACCCCCCGCTCGTCGGTGATCGCCGTGCTCCAATGTGTCCAGGTAGCACTTCAGGTTGGCGGCGATCTTCTCGAAAACCCGCGGGATGAGCGGCATCAGGTCATCGATGCCAGGCGTCCTGGTCGCGAGGCGGCCGTGGTCGTGCTCGACGTGACTGATGATGCGCCGCCGTTCGGACGTGGGCAGCGCCTTGAACGGGTCGCGGGCCAGCCGGTCGTGGAAGTTGGAGAGGTGGATGAACGCGCAGCCAAACCGGTAGACGGATTCTGCCCATCCGGTGAGGAAGTTCGCCAAGCGCACCATCCCGCGGTCGGTGATGCGGCGACCGTTCGCGCTCCGCCACACCCGCCCGCTGACCGAGTCCTCGACGAGCTGCATGCGCCGCCGGCGGTCCTTCAAGGCGAGCAGGTACATGACGCGGACCGTCGAGCCGCCGGGCTGGCGTACTCGAGGACCGGGCTTGTGAGGAGGGTGGCACCGCCTTGCCGCGTCGTCCCTGTGAACTTGATCCTCACGGTCATCGGGACGAACCTCCACGGGGAGAATGGAGGAAGGAGCCTATCCACCTTGTGGACGCCCCATCAATCGCCGGGTTCACGGTGCGAGAAGTCGGACTGAGCGTCGCAGGCTTGGGCCAGGCCCGATGGTAGATTCTCGTGGTGCGCCTCCTCACCACCGCCCCCGCCAAGGTGAACCTGGTGCTGCGGGTCGGCCCGCCGCGGCCCGACGGCTACCACGACCTCTCCACGCTGCTGGTCCCGCTCGACCTCGGCGACCTCGTCGAGGTGCGGGTCGGCGCCCGCCGCGGGCCGGTCACCTGCCGCGTCCCCGGCCACCGCGGGCTCGACGGCGCCGCCAACCTCGCCGCCCGCGCCGCCGAGGCCTTCCGCGAGCGCTTCTCGGTCGAGCGGGCCGTCGCCATCCGCATCGAGAAGCGCACCCCCATCACCGCCGGCCTCGGCGGCGGCTCCTCCGACGCCGCCGCGGTGCTCCGCTGCCTGGCCCGGGCCTTCGGCGTCACCGACCGGGCGGCGCTCGCCGAGGTGGGGCTCTCGATCGGCTCCGACGTCCCCTTCTTCCTCGGCCCCGGCCCGGCCTGGGCCGCCGGGCGCGGCGAGCGGCTCCGCCCGGCCACGGTGGCGCCGCTCCACCTGGTCCTCCTCTACCCCCGCGATCCGGCCCTGGCCATCCGGGCAGCGGACGCTTACCGCTGGCTGGACGCCGATCGCGGCGCGGCCCCGGTCCCGTCCCTCCCTCGCGCCGCCCGCTGGCGACCGACCCTTCTGGGGAATGACCTCCAGCCCCCCTGCGTGGCCCGCCATCCCCCCTTAGATCGACTGGTGGAGCGGCTCACCGGCGCCGGCGCCACCGCGACGCTGATGTCCGGGAGCGGTCCCACCGTCTTCGGCCTCTTCACCGGCCGGGCTGCGGCCCGGCGAGCGGCGAGGGGGCTGGGCGCGGCGGCCGGGCGGGACCTGGAGGTCCTGCTGGCGCGTACGGTGACGCGGCAGCCTGGGGTGTCTTCATGGAGATCACCGACGTCCGCGTCTACCCGGTCGACGAGGAGAAGCTGAGGGCCTACGTCACCGTCACCCTCGACGGCTGCTTCGTGGTCCGCGACCTCAAGGTCATCCAGGGGGCCACCGGCCTCTTCGTGGCCATGCCCGCCAAGCGGCGCAAGGACGGCACCTTCAAGGACGTGGCCCACCCGCTCAACGCCGAGACCCGGGAGCGGTTCGAGCGGGCCATCCTGGCCGCCTACGAGCTCGAGGCCCGCCGGCTCCTCGCCGTCCGCCCCACCGGGACCGGCCCCCAGCTGCACGGTGGCTGAGCACCTGGCCGCCGGCCCCCTCGCTCCGGTTCGTCACAGTCGGCGAAGACGGCGTGTCACGCGCACGTGGCGGTCGACGGCGGTCGGCCCGGTCTGCTATTGACGCATCTCCCAGAGGGGGTGCGGATGTCTGCCAACGGTTCCAGGCCCGACTACAAGCTGTTCGCCGGCAACTCCAACCCCAAGCTGGCCCAGGCCATCGCCGCGGCGCTGGGGCGGCCGCTCTCGGCGGCCATGGTGGGGCGCTTCTCCGACGGCGAGATCCAGGTGGAGATCGGCGAGAACATCCGCGGCCAGGACACCTACATCATCCAGTCCACCTGCGCCGACGCCAACATCAACCTGATGGAGCTGCTGATCATGATCGACGCGCTCAAGCGCGCCTCGGCCGGCACCATCAACGCCGTGCTCCCCTACTACGGCTACGCCCGCCAGGACCGCAAGGTGGCCTCGCGCAGCCCCATCACCGCCAAGCTGGTGGCCGACCTGCTGGAGGCGGCCGGGGCCACCCGGGTGGTCTCCATGGACATGCACGCCGGGCAGATCCAGGGCTTCTTCAACATCCCCTTCGACCACCTCTACGCCGCGCCGGTGCTGCTCGACCACATGCGCAAGCGGTTCGAGGGGCGCTCCGACGACCTGGTCATCGTCTCCCCCGACGCCGGCGGCGTGGAGCGGGCCCGCGCCTACTCCAAGCGGCTGGGGGCCGCCCTCTGCATCGTCGACAAGCGGCGGCTCAAGGCCAACGTCGCCGAGGTGCTCAACGTCATCGGCGACGTGGCCGGCAAGTCCTGCGTGCTGCTCGACGACATGATCGACACCGCCGGCACCCTCACCCAGGCGGCCAACGCCCTGGTCGACAAGGGGGCGGCCCGGGTCTTCGCCTACGCCAGCCACGCGGTGCTCTCCGGCCCGGCGGTGGAGCGGATCCAGAAGAGCCCCATCGAGGAGGTGGTGGTGACCGACTCCATCCCGCTCTCGCCGACCGCCGCCGGCTGCACCAAGATCCGCGCCCTCTCCTGCGCCCCGCTCTTCGCCGAGGCGGTGAAGCGGATCCACGGCGGCGACTCGCTCAGCAGCCTGTTCGTCTAAGCTAGAGCGCGGACGGGGCGAGGCCGCCCGGAGGGCGAGCTTCGCAGCCCCAGCCGCGCGAGGGGACGATCGATCGGTCCCGGCCGGACTGGTGCAAGCGCGGACGGGGCGAGGCCGCCCGGAGGGCGAGCTTCGCAGCCCCAGCCACGCCCGCCCAGGCGGAATCACCGCTGGCGAGAAGGCGCGCCGCCAGGCGCGACGAGCCCGACGGGCGGTCGCGCCCCGGACGCGCGATGGGACGGTCGGTCGGCCCCGGACGCGCGATCGGTCAGGCGGTCGGCCCCGCCCCGGCCGCGCGATCGCCCGGACCCGAAGCGCCCTCCGACGCGCGCCGGCGGCACCCGCCCGGCGACCCCTACAGCTGGATCTGCGCCCCCAGCTCCACCACCCGGTTGGGCGGCAGGCCGAAGAAGGCGCTGGCGGTCGCCGAGTTGCGCGACATGATGATGAAGAGCTTCTTGCGCCAGGTGGCCAGGCTGGCGCTCCCGGTGGAGAGCAGGGTCTCGCGCCCCAGGTAGTAGGAGACCTCCAGCGGCTTGACCTCCAGCCGCGCCCCCGCCCCGTCGCGCGTCGCCAGCGACTCCAGCAGCGCCGGGATGTTGGGCTGCTCCATGAAGCCGTAGTGGGCCACCACCTGGTAGAAGCCGACCCCGAGGTCGCGGGAGACCACCCGCTCCGCCTCCGGCACCGACGGCACCTCCTCGGTGAGCACCGAGACCAGGATGATCCGCTCGTGGAGCACCTTGTTGTGCTTGACGTGGTGGAGCATCACCGGCGGCGCGCTACCCAGGTTGGAGGTCATGAAGACCGCCGTCCCCGGGACCCGCAAGGGCTTGCGCCGCACCACGTCGGCCAGGAAGAGCTCGAGCGGCAGGCCGGCGTCGCGCAGCATGCCGGCCAGCAGCGCCCGCCCCTGCTTCCAGGTGGACATGAAGGTGAAGACCACGATGGCGGCGACGATGGGGAACCAGCCCCCCTCCTCGATCTTCACCACGTTGGCGCCGAAGAAGGAGAGGTCGACGGCCAGGAAGGCCACGGTGAGCGGCCAGGACCACCAGCGCGGCCAGCGCCAGATGTCGCGCATCACCCGGTGGAAGAGCAGCGTGGTGATGCTCATGGTGCCGGTGACGGCGATGCCGTAGGCGGCGGCCAGGTTGGAGGAGCTCTTGAAGCCGAGCACCAGGGCGATGCAGGCGGCGCCGATGGCCCAGTTGACCTCGGGGATGTAGATCTGCCCCATCTCGGTGGTCGAGGTGTGCTTGACGGTGATGCGCGGGCAGTAGCCGAGCTGCACCGCCTGGTGGGTCAGCGAGAAGGCCCCGGAGATGAGCGCCTGCGAGGCGACGATGGCCGCCAGCGTGGCCAGGCCGATGAGCGGGGTGAGCGCCCAGGTGGGGGCCAGCAGGTAGAAGGGGTTCTCCCGCGCCGCCGGCTCGTGGAGCAGCAGCGCCCCCTGCCCGAAGTAGTTGAGGGTCAGCGCCGGCATGGCCAGCCCCAGCCAGGCCAGCCGGATGGGGCGCTTCCCGAAGTGGCCCATGTCGGCGTAGAGCGCCTCGCCGCCGGTGATGCACAGGACCACCGCGCCCAGCACCAGGAAGCCGGCGCCGCCGTTGTCGGCGAAGAAGCGGAGCCCGTAGTACGGGTTGACCGCCGCCAGCACCGACGGGTCGCGCAGGATGCCGCGCACCCCGAGCGCGCCGATGACCGTGAACCAGGCCAGCATGACCGGCCCGAAGATGGCCCCCACCCGCGCCGTGCCGGTGCGCTGGATGAGGAAGAGGCCGGCCAGCAGCAGCACGGTGAGCGGCACCACCAGCGGGGTCAGCGCCGGGGCCGCCACCGCCACGCCCTCCACCGCCGAGAGCACCGAGATGGCCGGGGTGATGACGCCGTCGCCGTAGAGCAGGGCGGCGCCGAAGATGCCGAGCAGCAGCAGCACCTTGCGGCCGCGCCGGTTGGGGTCCTTGCGCGAGACCAGCGCCTGCAGGGCGAGGATGCCCCCCTCGCCGCGATTGTCGGCGCGCATCACGAAGGAGAGGTACTTGAAGGTGACCACGAAGGTCATGGCCCAGAAGATCAGCGAGAGCACGCCGAGCACGTTGGCCGGGGTGGGGTCGACGCCGTGACGGCCGGTGAAGCACTCCTTGAGCGCGTAGAGCGGGCTGGTGCCGATGTCGCCGTAGACGACGCCGAGCGCCCCCAGCGCCAGCGCCGCCAGGGCGCCGCCATGCGGGGTGGTGCGGGCGTGCCCGGTGGCGGAGTGGGGCGCCTCGGCGACGGCCGGGAGGTCGCCGCGGGTCTGGATGGGGGCGACCGGAGGGGCAGGGGCAGCGCCCTGCGGGTCGACGGCTGCCGGGGGTTCGGGGGTGGCCATGGTGGTGGGGGGCATGTAAGCAAACCACGATCCCGGGGAGGCCGGAAGTGGCACCGTCCCAAGCGGCCGCAACCCGGGCCGAATCCAGATCGGCTCCCCCCGGAAGGTGCCCGGCGATCGGGCAGGGGCTGCCAGCGGGGGAGGCGGGGGGATCGCCCCGACCCGGGGACGGCGCCTTGACCGGCACCCCGGTGATCGAGTAATCACCCGCCTTCCTTGGGGTTCCAGATCACCGGGCCCTCTTTCAACATCAACCCAGGGCCGCCGCCGCCAGGCGTCGCCTCTCGCCCGAGCCGACAAAGCGGCCGGTACGAGTCCATTGGGAGGCCACCATGCAGAAGATCGTTCTCAACGCCGAGCAGCGCGAAGGCAAGGGCAAGGGTCCGGCTCGCCGGCTCCGGCAGAAGGGGCTCATCCCCGCCGTGGTCTACGGACGCAAGGGCGCCCCCAAGCACCTCTCCGTCGATCCCGCCCTGCTGCTCAAGGCCATCGAGACCCCGCACAAGTTCAACACCCTGCTCACCCTCCAGGTGGCCGGCGGCGAGAACTTCGTGCTCTTCAAGGACTACCAGGTCGACCCGGTCACCCGCCGGCTGCTCCACGCCGACTTCCTCGAGGTCTCGCTCGACGAGCCCGTCAAGGTCGAGGTCCCGGTCTCCATCGTCGGCAAGGCCATCGGCGCCGCCGAGGGCGGCATCCTCTCGGTCGCCACCCACGACATCGTGGTCAAGGCGCTCCCCACCAAGATCCCGCTCAAGATCGAGGTCGACGTCACCGAGCTGAAGATCGGCGCCTCGATCCACATCTCCGAGCTCAAGGCCCCCGAGGGCTGCGCCTTCGTCTACCAGGCCGACATCGTCATCGCCTTCGTCGCCATCCCCGAGAAGGAAGAGGTCGTCGCGGTGGCGGCGGCCGTTCCGGGCGCGGAGGGCGCGGCGGCTCCGGCTGCGGGCGCGGCTCCTGGCGCTCCTGGCGCTGCGGGTGCGGCTCCGGCCGCGGGCGCGGCTCCGGCCGCGGGCGCCAAGGGCGCCCCGGCGGCTCCGGCGGCCAAGGGCGGCGAGAAGAAGAAGTAGGCCCGGTGAAGCTCGTCGTCGCACTCGGCAACCCCGGGGACGCCTACGCGCGGACGCGCCACAACGTCGGCTGGCTGGTGGCCGACCACCTGGCGCTCCACCTCGGGACCCGCTTCGCCTCCGGCAAGTTCGGGGCGGAGCTGGCCGAGGGCCGGGCCGGCGACGAGCGGATCTGGATCATGAAGCCACAGACCTTCATGAACCACTCCGGCGAGTCGGTCGGGCCGGCCTTGAAGTTCTGGAAGCTGCAGCTGGAGGACCTGGTGGTGGTCCACGACGACATGGAGCTCGACCCCTTCCGGGTCCAGCTCAAGGTCGGCGGGGGCCACGGCGGGCACAACGGATTGAAGAGCGTCAACGCTCACCTCGGCTCCCCCGACTACGCGCGCGTGCGCGTCGGCGTGGGGCGCCCGCCGCCCCGGGTGGACCCGGCCGACTACGTGCTCGGCCGCTTCTCCCGCGGCGACGACGCGGCGGTCGAAGGCTGCGTGGCGTGGGCGGCGGAGGCGGTCCGGCTCAGCTGTGAGCTGGGCGCGGCCAAGGCGATGAACCAGGTGAACCGCCGGCGCGAGCCGGTGTAGCAGGGCAGCAGGCAGACGCAGCACGCAGGGCGCGGCGCCGGGCGCATGGTGCACCCGGGACGCGTGAACAGCTGGCTCCTCGCGACGGGTCAACCGCCGCTGTGAATCCGAGGGGAGTACCGATGGCCGAAGCGACCAAGCGTCTCGTCAGAGAGTACGAGACGGTGTACCTGCTCAAGGCGGATGCGCCTGATGACCAGGTGGAAGAGATCAAGGAGCGCCTCCGCGGCGTCGTCATCCGCGAGGGCGGGAAGGTGATCCGGTTCACCAACCAGGGCAAGCGGAAGACCGCCTTCCCGGTGGCCAAGACCGGGCGCGCCCTCTACATGCAGTGCCTCTACCTGGGCAAGGCCGGGCTGGTGGCCGAGTTCGAGCGCAACCTGCGCATGATCGATCTCGTCACCAAGTTCCAGTCGGTCAAGATCGCCGAGGACGTCGACTTCGACGCCCGGCAGGTCGAGGCCGACGTCAAGGTCCTGCCGGTCGAGGACGAGGCGAAGCCGCGCGAGGAGCGCGCCTTCGGTGAGCGCGAAGAGGGCTTCGAGACCGAGACCCTCGAGCGGGGGGAGGAGTAACCATGGCCCGTCCTGAAGTGGGTGGTGGCAAGACGTTCGGCGGTGGTGGCGGCGGCGGCTACGGCGGGGGCAAGACCTTCGGCGGTGGCGGCGGCGGCGGTGGTGGTGGCGGCTACGGCGGTGGTGGCCGTGGCGGCGACCGCGAGGAGCGCGGCGAGGGCGAGGAGGGCGGCCGTGGCCGCGGCTTCGGCCGTCGCAAGGTCTGCCGCTTCTGCGCCGACAAGGCGCTGAAGGTCGACTACAAGGACCAGCAGGCGCTCAAGTACTTCCTCACCGAGCGCGGCAAGATCATCCCCCGGCGCATCAGCGGCAACTGCGCCAAGCACCAGCGCGAGATCGCCACCGCCATCAAGCGGGCCCGCATGCTCGCCATCCTGCCGTACTCGTCAGGGACGCCGTAGGAGGCCACCATGAAGCTCATCCTTCGCGAAGACGTGGAGAACCTGGGCAAGGGCGGCGACCTCGTCGACGTCAAGCCCGGCTACGGCCGCAACTACCTGCTCCCCCGTGGGCTGGCGGTGACGGCCAACACCAAGAACGTGCGTGAGCTGGAGCACCAGAAGGCCGTGGCGTCCGCCAAGGCCGCCAAGCTCAAGGCCTCGGCCGAGGCGGTCGCCAAGCGGCTGGCCGAGACCCCGGTGGTGCTGCGGCGCAAGGCCGGCGAGCAGGACAAGCTGTTCGGCTCGGTCACCGCCATCGACATCGCCGAGGCGCTGGCCGCTCGCGGCCTGCAGCTCGACCGCCGCGCCATCGACCTCGCCGAGCCGATCAAGACGGTCGGCACCGTCGAGGTGCCGGTGAAGCTGCACCACGAGGTGGTCGGCAAGGTCAAGGTGACGGTCGAGGCCGAGAAGTAGCCTTCCCCGGCACCTGGCTGGAACATCGGGGGCCGGTCCACAGCGGACCGGCCCTCTCCATTTCACCCGGGGCGCCCCCCGCCGCCCCTCCCGCAGGAGAACGCCGTGCTCCACCTCTCGCTCCTCGCCCTGGCGCTGGCCGCCACGCCCATCCACCCCATGACGGTGGACGACCTGCTCGCCTTCGAGCGGGTCGGCGACCCGTCGCTCTCCCCCGACGGCAGCCGGATCGCCTTCACCGTCTCCACCCCCCGCGCCGACGGCAGCGGCCTGACGCCGGCGGTCTGGCTGGTGGGGACCGACGGCGGCGAGCCGACGCGGCTGGCCCTCGCGGCCGAGCGCTCCAGCGGGGCCCGCTTCTCGCCCGACGGCACCCGGCTGGCGCTGGTGGCGACCCGCGCCGGCGGCCCGCCCGGCCTGCTGGTGGTCCCGGTCTCCGGCGGCGAGCCCCTGGCCCTGCCGGCCCTCCCCGGCGGCCCGGGCGGCCACCGCTGGACGCCCGACGGCTCGGCGCTGCTGGTGCTGGCCGAGGTCGACCCGGCCTGCGGGGCCGACCTGGCGTGCAACCAGAAGGCCGACGCGGCCGCCGCCCTGGCCCCCTACGCCACCGACCGGCTCCTCTTCCGCCACTGGGACCAGTGGCGCACCCGCAGCCGCGTCCACCTGCTGCTGGTCCCGCTCGACGGGCGGCCGGTCACCGACCTGACCCCGGGCGACCGCGACGCCCTCCCGGCCCACCGCGCCTCCATCGACGACGTGGCGGTCTCGCCCGACGGCGCCACCGTCTACCTCACCGCCATGGCCGACGCCGTCGAGGCCACCTCCACCAACGCCGACCTCTTCGCCCTGCCCCTGGCCGGCGGACCGGCCCGGCCGCTGACCCGGGCGCCGGGCTGGGACGGCGCGCCGCGCCCCTCGCCCGACGGCAAGCGGCTGGCCTGGCTGCGCCAGCCGCGGGCCGGCTACGAGTCGGACCGCCGCCACGTCCTGGTGGCGGGCGTCGACGGCCAGGGCGAACGCGACCTGACCGCCACCCTCGACCTCTCCGCCGACTCGCTCTGGTGGGTGGACGGCGGCCGGGCGCTGCGCTTCACCGCTTCCGTGGCCGGGCTCACCGAGCTCTGGGAGGTGGCGGCGGCCGGCGGCTCGCCGCGCCGGCTGGCGGGCGGCCTCCCCAACCTGGTGGCCCTCTCCCCCTCGGCCGACGGCCGGGCGGTGGCGGTGCTGGCCGACTCGATGGTGGCCCCGGGCGAGGTGGCCCTGGTCTCCGGCGACGCCGCCCCGGCGCTGCGCCGGCTCACCCGCTTCGGCGCCCCGGTGCTCGATGCCCTGGAGCCGGTCGGCTACCGGCCCTACACGGCGCGCGGGCGCGACGGCGCCACCATCCACGGCTGGCTGATGACCCCGCCCGGCCACCAGCGCGGCCAGCGCCACCCGGCGGTGGTGATGATCCACGGCGGCCCCCAGGGCGCCTGGGAGGACGGCTGGAGCTTCCGCTGGAACCCCCGGCTCTGGGCCTCGCGCGGCTACACGGTGGTCCTGCCCAACCCCCGCGGCTCCACCGGCTTCGGCCAGGGGTACACCGACGCGGTCCGCGCCAACTGGGGCGGCACCCCCTACGACGACATCATGGCCCTGACCGACGCCGCCATCGCCTCCGGCGAGGTGGATGGGGCGCGGATGTGCGCCGCCGGCGCCAGCTACGGCGGCTACATGATCCACTGGATCAACGGCCAGACCGACCGCTTCAAGTGCCTGGTCAGCCACGCCGGGAACTTCGACCTGCAGGTGGCCTACTACGACACCGAGGAGCTCTGGTTCCCGGAGTGGGAGCTGGGGCGCCCCTTCGAGACCCCCGCCGCCTTCGACCGCTGGTCGCCGAGCCGCTTCGTGGCCCGCTGGAAGACGCCCACCCTGGTCACCCACGGCGAGCTCGACTACCGCGTCACCGTCACCCAGGGGCTGTCGGCCTTCACGGCCCTGCAGCGGCGCGGGATCGAGTCGCGGCTGCTGGTCTTCCCGGACGAGAACCACTGGGTCTTGAAGCCGCGCAACTCGCGCCGCTTCCACCAGGAGGTCTTCGGCTGGATCGACCGCCACCTGGCCCCGCCGCCGGCCTCCACCGGTCGTCCCTGACGCACCGCGACAGGGGTTGTCCTGCCCCGTCACCGTGCTAGATTGCCGCCCCGTGCTCGACTGGCTCCACAACATCATGTCCCGAGATCTGGCGATCGATCTCGGCACCGCCAACACCCTGATCTACATCCGCGGCGAGGGCATCGTCTCCAACGAGCCCTCGGTGGTGGCGGTGCAGCAGGACGCCCGCGGCGGCCGCAAGGTGCTGGCGGTCGGCAAGGAAGCCAAGGAGATGCTCGGGCGCACCCCGGGCAACATCGTCGCCATCCGGCCCATGAAGGACGGCGTCATCGCCGACTTCGAGGTGACGGCGGCCATGCTGCGCCACTTCATCCAGGGCGCGCACAACCGGCGCTCCTTCGTGAAGCCGCGCATCATCATCGGCATCCCCTCGGGGATCACCGAGGTGGAGAAGCGGGCCGTCCGCGAGGCGGCCGAGAGCGCCGGGGCCCGCGAGGTCTACCTGATCGAGCAGCCCATGGCCGCCGCCATCGGCGCCGGGCTGCCCATCACCGAGCCGAGCGGCAACATGATCGTCGACATCGGGGGCGGCACCTCCGACGTGGCGGTGATCTCGCTGGGCGGCATCGTCTACAGCCGCTCGGTGCGCGTCGCCGGCGACAAGATGGACGAGGCGATCATCCAGTACATCAAGCGGCGCTACAACCTGCTGATCGGCGAGCGGACCGCCGAGCTCATCAAGATGGGGATCGGCACCGCCTACCCCACCGAGGAAGAGCTGCACATGGACGTCAAGGGGCGCGACCTGGTGGCCGGCGTCCCCCGCACCCTGAGCATCGGCTCCAGCGAGATCCGCGAGGCCCTCTCCGAGCCCATCAACGGCATCGTCGAGGCGGTCAAGGTGACGCTGGAGCGGACCCCGCCCGAGCTGGCCGGCGACATCGCCGACCGCGGCATCGTGCTGGCCGGCGGCGGCGCCCTGCTCAAGAACCTGGACGTGCTGCTGCGCGAGGAGACCGGCCTGCCGGTCTTCCTGGCCGAGGACCCGCTCTCGGCGGTGGTCATCGGCGCCGGCAAGGCGCTCGAGGAGCTGGACATCCTCCGCCAGGTCACCGCGGGTAGATAGCGCCGCGCTTGCGCGGCGCAATCCCAATCGCGACGGCTTCAGCCGGCGCAATCCGTTCGCACCAGGACGCGGGTCGCCTTCACGGCGCCCACGTCGTCAGTCCCCTCCACACCGTCGCCGTTTCCCGACACCACCCCCCCGCAACCCCCCGTTCTCCGGGGCTCGGGGCGCTGGCAAGCCGGCTGCAATGAGGGAGGAGCACGGACGACGCGCTGTCCGGAAACTTCCAACCCTTCCCGTCTCAAGGAGAACACCATGCAGAGCAAGCTCCCCAGCCTCGTCGGCGCCGGCATCGGTCTCGCCCTCTTCCTCGCCGTGGCGCTGCTCCCCGCCATCCTCTACGGCGGCTACGCCGGGCTGCTGCTGGCCGGCGGCATCGTCGGCACGCCGGTCCAGCCCACCTTCCTGGTCAAGGGGCTGATCATCTTCGGCATGGTGCTCGGCGTCACCGGCATCGCCTCGCTCTTCGCGGTCCTCGGCGCCGTCGCCGGCGCGGCGGTCGGCGTCCTCACCGGCGCGGTCTCCCGCGCGCCGGTGGCGCAGGAGAGCGGCGTCTAGGCGTTTGGTTCCACCGGAAGGTGGGGCTGGGCCCCGGCCGCTCCCTTGTAGCGCCCTCGCTTGGCCTGAGCCCTGCTGCGGCGCAGGCTGCCTGTCTGCGCCGGGCGGACTCCTCCGTCCGCTGCTCGGCGGGCCGCGAGCCCGCCTGCGCCGCTCCGTCGTCGTGCGACCCGGCTCGCCAACGGCATCCTGTGCCTCGCAACGGGCCCCGGCCGCCTCCTGAGGGGGGGAGGCCGGGGCTCTTCGATTGCCCCTGCGGTGAAGTGCCGCAGCGCCATGCGGGGTTGCGACAGATCAACGCAGCGCCCCCGAGTCTGACTAGAATCCGCCGCCTTTCAGGTGGCTGAACATCTTGCCGCACCTGAGGAACGAGCCCCCCCATGCGCCCACTGATCCTCGTCGTCTCGCTGCTCCTGGCCGGTACGGCCGCCGCCGCACCGGCCCCCGGAAAGGCCGCCCCGGCCAAGGCCGCCGCCAGGCCAGCCCCCCCCGCACCGGCCCCGGCGGCCGAGCCCAAGAAGCTCGGGAACGCCGACTGCCTCGCCTGCCACGCCGACGACAGCACCGGCCGCAAGGTGGACGACAAGGTCTTCGCCGCCTCGCTCCACGGCCAGAACTCCATCTCCTGCACCGACTGCCACGACGGCTACGGCGAGGGGCCGCACGACGGCCAGGGGCCGAAGCGCTCCGACGCCGAGCAGGCCACGCTGGCCCGCATGGCCAAGGCCAGCTGGGGCGAGGGGGCCGCGGCGGTGAAGGTGACGGCCCCGGCCGCCTACCTGGCCTGCGCCACCTGCCACGCCGAGGCCTCGGCGGCCTTCTTCGGCACCTCGATCCACGCCGCCTGGCTGCGCCAGGACGCCAAGGCGCCCGGCCCGGTCTGCGCCAGCTGCCACGGCTCGCCGCACGCGGTGGCCCGGAAGCTGGACCCCTACGCGCCGTCGGCGACCGCCCGCGTCGCCGTCCCCGCCGACCGCCGCGCCCTGCAGAGGACCTGCGAGGCCTGCCACGGCAACGAGGTCTTCGCCAAGGCCGCCGGCATGAACGCCTCGGTCAAGCACACCTACCAGGACTCCATCCACGGCCGGCTGGTGCGCGTCGGCAACGCCGAGGCCCCGGCCTGCGTCTCCTGCCACGCCTCGGGCGCGGCGGCCGGCGGCACCCACGGCATCGTCGCCAAGTCCGACCCCACCTCGCCGGTGGCCGAGGCCAACCGCAAGAACACCTGCGCCCGCTGCCACGAGGGGGCCACCGACAACTTCGCCCGGCTCATCTCCCACAGGCCCATCCAGGAGACCGGCGGCCACATCGTCCCCCACGTCACCCACGTGGCCTTCTCCTACCTGACCACGCTGACCCTGCTCTTCTTCGCCTTCCACGTGCTCATCGACTTCATCTACGAGCTGCGGCAGCGGCTGGCGGCCAAGCACCACGGGGTCAGCGCCGACGACATGCGGAGCGTCATCCGCTTCGACATCCACCAGCGGGCCCAGCACTGGTTCATGCTCAGCGGCGTCATCCTGCTGGGGCTGACCGGCTGGCCGCTGCGCGGCGCCGGGGTCTTCACCGGCGCGCCCATCATCGGCAACCTCGACGCCTCCGCCTACTCGGCGGCCTTCATGAAGCTCTTCGGCGGCGCCGCCGGCGCGGCCCTCTGGCACCGCATCGGCGCGGTGCTGATCATCATCTCGTCGGTCTACCACCTCTTCTACTTGACGTTCCTGGCCGCCAACAAGCGGCTGCCGCTGTCGATGCTGCCGCTCCCCAAGGACGCGCTCGACATGCGCGACAACATCCTCTTCATGCTCGGCCTGAAGAAGGAGCGCCCCCAGTTCGACCGCTACATGTACCTGGAGAAGTTCGACTACTGGGCGGTGTTCTGGGGCATCGTCATGATGGTCGGCACCGGGTTCGTCTTCTGGTTCCCGGTCTTCTTCGCCAAGTTCGCGCCGTCCTGGGTCATCACCGCCGCCCAGATCGTCCACGGCGAGGAGGCGACGCTGGCCATCACCTTCCTCTTCGTGGTGCACTTCTACAACGTGCACCTGAAGCCCTCGATCTTCCCCATGAACTGGGCCTGGCTCAACGGCCGCATCACCGTGGCCAACCTGAAGCACGAGCACCCGGCCGAGTACGAGAAGATCAAGGACAAGCTGAAGTAACCCACGGCGCCACGCCGTCGAGGTCCGGGAGGGGTCGCGCCACACGGCGCGGCCCCCTTCCCTCAATCGCGCTGGCGCCGGCTTCTGGTGGCGCCAGCGCAAGATGCGCCCGCATCGCCCGACCTCCCCTCGCCCTGCTCGCGGGACGCCGCGGCCGCGCCCGTAGCCGTCGAAAGCGGGTAGGATGCCCGGGCCCATGACCTTCGGCCCGAGCACGCGCAACCTGCTCCTCGCCGCCGCCGCCATCCTGCTCGTGGCCGGGCTGGGCGGCTTCCTGCGCTTCAAGAAGTTCGTCGACGAGGACCCGCGCCTCTGCGCCACCTGCCACCGCGCCAGCCCGGAGTTCTCGCTCTGGCTGGCCGGCAGCCACAAGTCGGTCTCCTGCCAGAAGTGCCACCACTCCACGCCCGAGCAGGGTGTGGCCATGCTGCGCGCCTTCGTGGCCGGCAAGATGCCCAAGGGCAAGCACGCCGAGGTGGAGGTGGGCGCCTGCGCCGCCTGCCACCTCTCCCACGACCCGCGCTGGCCGCAGATCGGCGCCTCCCGCGGCCACCGGCTCCACTTCGACCAGCAGAAGATCGCCTGCGTGAAGTGCCACGCCGCCAGCGTCCACGGCTTCGAGCCGGTCACCTCGGCCTGCGTCGAGTGCCACGGCAAGCACCTGGTGGGCGTGGCCGGCATGACCCGGCTCCACTGCTTCGCCTGCCACGAGTTCCTCACCACCGAGTCGGGGCTGCGCCCCACCCGCCGCGACTGCATGCGCTGCCACACCGCCCAGGGCATCCACGCCCCCATGAACGACCACGGCAGCGCCATGGAGATGGCCTGCGCCGCCTGCCACAAGCCGCACGCCCCGCCCGGCCAGGTGACGCTCAACTGCGTCACCTGCCACAAGGAGATGAAGAAGGGCGGGCTGCACCGGCTGCCCGGCCACCAGCACTGCACCGCCTGCCACAAGCCGCACACCTGGAAGGCGGAGGAGCCGGCCTGCGCCGCCTGCCACCCCAAGGCCGCCGCCCACGCCGGGGGCAAGGCCTGCGGCGGCTGCCACGCCTTCGGCGGCGCCCCGCTGCCGCCCCGGGCCCCGTCGGACACCCCGCCCCCGTGACCCTCCGGCTCAAGCTCTTCGTCCTCATCGCCGGGGCCATCTTCTTCGCCACCTCCGGCGTCACCGCCATGGCGCTCTGGCGCGAGGTGATCCGCGGGCAGGAGCTGCTGGCGCGCGAGGGGGTGGCCATCGCCTCCACCGCCGCCGCCGCCGCCTCCCACTGGATCGGCCCCGCCGGCCTGGAGCCGGGCGCGCCCCAGGCCCTGCCGGCCATCCTCGACCGGCTCCTCAGGTCCGCCCCGCTCGACCGGGCCTGGGTGGTGGACCGCGGCGGCAAGGTGCTGGCCTGCGCCTCGCGCACCGCCGAGCCCTGCCCGGAGGGCTTCCTGCCCACCGAGTTCCAGAGCGCCGACTGGGCGCTGCAGGCGCTCAAGCGCCTCGTCAACCCCGAGGGGATCGTGGCCCGCTCCCCGGTGCTCCACGGCGGCGAGGTGGTGGGGGCCATCTGCGTCGACTTCTCCCACGACGAGGTGATCGGCTCGGCCCGTGACCTGGCCTTCGGCGCCAGCGTGGTGGGGGCCATCTGGATCACGCTGGGGTTGCTGCTGGCCGGCCTCTTCATCCGCCAGGTGACCAAGCCGGTCATCACCCTCATCGAGGCGGCCGGGCACCTCGCCGAGGAGCGCGGGGTGCAGCTGGAGGAGCCCGAGGACCGCGAGCTGCGCGACCTGGTCCACGCCTTCAACCAGATGTCGCGCCGGCTGGAGGAGCGGCGCCACGAGAACCAGCGGCTCATCTCCGAGCTGGAGGAGCGGGTGGAGCAGAAGACCCGCGAGCTGCTGCGGGCCGACCGGCTGGCCACCCTGGGCGGCATCGCCGCCGGCTTCGCCCACGAGATCGGCAACTCGCTCAACGTCATCCGCGGCTACGCCTCGGTGGCCGAGCGCGAGCTGCCGGCCGGCCACGGCAACCGCGAGGACGTGGTGGCCATCCGGCGCGAGACCGGCCGCGCCGCCGCCATGCTGGAGCGCTTCCTGGTCTTCGCCAGCGCCCGCGACTCCCGGGCCCACGCCCAGGCCATCGAGCCGGTGCTGCGCGAGGCGGTGGAGGTGGTGGGGCCGGCCGCGGCGCTGGCCCGGGTGGAGCGGGTGGTGGAGATCGCCGGGCCGCTGCCGCTGGTGGTGGCCGACACCGGGCTGCTGCGCCAGGCCTTCCTCAACCTCTGCGTCAACGCCGTCCACGCCATGGCCGACCGGGGCGGCGGCACGCTCACCGCCCGGGCCCGCGCCGAGGGGGAGCAGGTGGTGGTGGAGGTGGTCGACACCGGGCCGGGGCTGGAGCCCGAGGTGGCCCGGCGCATCTTCGAGCCCTTCTTCACCACCAAGGCCGAGGGGACCGGGCTCGGCCTGCCCATCGTCCGCCAGGCGGTGGAGGCCCACGGCGGCACGGTGATGGTGGAGAGCCAGCCGGGGCGCGGGGCCACCTTCCGCATCCGCCTGCCGGCCGCCCGGCCGGGCGCCGTCACCGAGCCGGGCCCGGGCCTCGATCCGGGGGAGGAGTCCTGACGTGAGCCAGCCCAAGCCGAAGCTGATGGTGATCGACGACCTCGACTCGGCCCGCGCCATGATGCGGCGGATCCTGGCGCGCAGCTACGAGGTCTACGACTTCGCCAGCGTGGCCGAGGCCCTGCCGGCGGTGGAGCGGGCCGAGTTCGACGCCATCGTCACCGACCTGCGCATGCCCGGCATCGACGGGCTGGAGGGGCTGAAGCGGTTCAAGGCCAAGGTGCCGGACCTGCCGGTGATCCTGGTCACCGCCTTCGCCACCGTGGAGACGGCCATCGAGGCCATGAAGGCCGGCGCCTTCGACTACCTGAAGAAGCCGTTCGAGCCGGAGGAGCTGGAGCTGGTGGTGGCGCGGGCGGCCGAGCACGCCCGGCTGCGGCGGGACAACGCCCGGCTCCGCGCCCAGCTCACCGGCGCCAGCGGCGCCCACGGCATCATCGGCCAGTCGCAGGCGCTGCGCGAGGTCACCTCGATCCTGGAGCGCATCGCCCCCTCCAACGTCCCCATCCTCATCGAGGGCGAGAGCGGCACCGGCAAGGACCTGCTGGCCCGCGCCGCCCACGCCATGAGCGCGCGCGCCGGCAAGCCCTACGTGGCCCTCAACATGAGCGCCATCCCGGAGAACCTGGCCGAGGCCGAGCTCTTCGGCTACGAGAAGGGGGCCTTCACCGGCGCCGAGCAGGCCCGCGAGGGGTTCTTCGCCGAGGCCGAGGGGGGCACGCTCTTCCTCGACGAGCTGGGGCTGCTGCCGCTGGCGCTGCAGCCCAAGCTGCTGCGGGTGCTCCAGGACGGCGAGTACATCCCGGTGGGCAGCCGCAAGCCCCGCAAGGCCGACGTGCGCATCATCGCCGCCACCAACGAGGACCTGGCGGCGCAGGTCAAGGCCGGCAAGTTCCGCGAGGACCTCTGGTTCCGGCTGCGGGTGGTGCCGGTGCGGCTGGCGCCGCTGCGCGAGCGGCGCGAGGACATCCCGCTGCTGATCGAGCACCTGCTGCACAAGCACGCCGTCCGGCTCAACCGCCCGCTGCGGAAGCCCGACGCCGCGGCCCTGCGGGCGCTCCTCGACCACCCCTGGCCCGGCAACGTCCGCGAGCTGGAGCACGCCATCGAGCGCGGGCTGCTGCTGGCGCAGGGCGAGGAGATCACGCTCGCCGACCTGCCGCCCGAGCTGACCCCGGCGCCGGTGGCCGAGGGGGGCGACGGCGGCCGCTACCGGACCGCCCGCGACGCCTGGGAGCGGCGCTGGCTCGAGGAGCTGCTGCGCGAGGCGGGGGGCAGCGTCGGCAAGGCGGCCGAGCTGGCCGGGCTGCACCGCTCCACGCTCTACGAGAAGCTGAAGAGCCACGGGCTGGCCGAGAAGGACTCGAAGGCGTGAGCCCGGGGCGGCGCCGCGACCGGCCGACGGCGCCGGGCCGGTCGAGGCCGGCGAGCGCGGCGGTGAGGATCCGGCGCGGCCGGCCCGCCGAGGCGGCGGCCATCGCCCGGGTGATGCGGGCGGCGGTGCGCGGGCAGGGGGACCGCTACCCGGCGGCGGTGCGGGAGGCCTGGGGCTCCCTGCCGGCCCTCTACCACCGCTGGGCCATGACCGCGGGCGGCGAGCGCTACCTGGTGGCGGCGCGCGGGGCGCGGCTGGTGGCCTACGCGGCCTGGCGCGGCGGCGAGCTGACGGCGCTGTTCGTGCGCCCCGGCGAGGGGGGGCACGGGCTGGGGTCGAGGCTGCTGGCGCGGCTCGAGGCCGAGGCCCGGGCTGGCGGGGCGGGGCGGCTCACCATGGTGGCGGCGCCGGGCGTGGTCGCCTACTACGCGGCGCGCGGCTGGAGGCGGGGGCGGTCGGTCCGCTCGCCGCTGCCGGGCGGGGGGGCGTTGCCGGCGGTCCGGATGTGGAAGCCGTGAGCCCCTGAGGCCCGACCGAGGGTTCCGTCGTTCGGCCGGGCCGGCCGCGGCGCGGACCCCCCGGCCGGGGCGACCGGCGTTCAAGGCCTCGGTATCACTTGGTTGCCGATGACCCTCGGTCGGGTTCGCCTCGGCAGACCGATTACTCTCGGTCAGGTTCAGCGGGTCGGGGTGACCAGCCGGCGGAGGCGGGCGGAACGCTGGAACGCCGCCCCCCTTTCTGCTACGTGACCTGACCATGTCCCGAATCTACAAGTCGCTCCCGCCCAAGGGCACCCCCGTCGGCATCGCCTTCTCCGGTGGCCTCGACACCCGCTGCGCCGTGGCCTGGATGTCCGAGCAGGGCATGGCGGTCCACGCCTACACCGCCGACCTGGCCCAGCCCGACGAGGCCAACCCGGCCGACATCCCGCCCATCGCCATGCAGCACGGGGCGGTGCAGGCCAAGCTCATCGACTGCCGCGAGGCCATGGTGCGCGAGGGGCTGCTGGCCATCCAGAGCGGCGCCTTCCACCTCTCCAGCGGCAGCAAGAAGTACTTCAACACCACGCCGCTGGGGCGGGCGGTCACCACCACCGCCATCGTCCGGGCCATGCGCGAGGACGGCGTGAACGTCTTCGGCGATGGCTCGACGCACAAGGGAAACGACATCCAGCGGTTCTACCGCTACGGCATCCTCGTCAACCCCGAGCTGAAGATCTACAAGCCCTGGCTCGACCAGGCCTTCGTGACCGCCTTCGGCGGCCGCAAGGAGATGAGCGAGTACCTGGAGCGGCGCAAGCTCCCGTACAAGATGGGGACCGAGAAGGCCTACTCCACCGACGCCAACGTGCTGGGGGCCACGCACGAGGCCAAGGACCTGGAGCGGCTCGACACCTCGATGAAGATCGTGGCGCCCATCATGGGCGTGGCCCACTGGAGGCCTGAGGTGGAGGTGAAGGCCGAGGAGGTGACGGTCACCTTCGAGCAGGGGCTGCCGGTGGAGCTGAACGGCCAGCGCTTCTCGTCGCCCTACGCGCTCTTCCTCGAGGCCAACCGCATCGGCGGCCGCCACGGCCTGGGCATGAGCGACCAGATCGAGAACCGGGTCATCGACGCCAAGAGCCGGGGCATCTACGAGGCGCCGGGCATGGCGCTGCTCCACCTGGTCTACGAGCGGCTGCTCTCGGCCATCCACAACGAGAACACCCTCGACCTCTACTTCACGCTGGGTCGCCGGCTGGGGCGGTTGCTCTACGAGGGCAAGTGGTACGACCCCGAGGCGCTGATGCTGCGCGACGCCCTGACCCGCTGGGTGGCGCCGGCGGTCACCGGCACGGTCACCTTCGAGCTGCGGCGCGGCGACGACTGGACCATCCTGAAGACGGTGGCCCAGTACATGAGCTACGCCCCGGAGAAGCTCTCCATGGAGCGGGTGGCCGACCCGGCCTTCACGCCGGAGGACCGGATCGGGGCGCTGGAGCTGCAGAACCTCTCGGTGGGGGACAACCGGGCGCTGCTCATCCACCACCTCGACTCGCTGCGCCGCCTGGGCGCCGGGGCCGGCGGGCCGAGCCTGGCCGCCCTGCTGGGGACCGGCGACGGCGAGAAGAAGTAGGACCCCTTCTCCCGACCGAGGGTAACCATGACGCGGCCAGACCGCGTCATGGGCCTCTTTTCAGCCATTTGGCCGATACCCGATAACGCGTTCAGCCTGGGTGCGCCCGGACTCAGAGCCGTCCGCAGGGGCGCCGGAACGGGCAGCGGCGGCAGTGCTCCCGGTCCTCGATCTGGGGGAAGTCCTCCACCCGGGCCACGTTCTTCTCCCGGTCGGTGAGGGCCGCGCGCATCTCGGCGATCGAGCCGCGCATCAGCTCCCGGCAGGCCTCCAGCGACGCCTCGTCGGCCGCCACGCTGGTCCGCTCGGCCGGGCGGCCGTCGGCCTGGACCAGGTAGACCAGCCCGCCCACCACCCCGTCCGGCTCGACCTCCCACTTCTGCCGCGCGTAGAGCGCGTAGCTGGCCACCTGGGTGTGGTCCACCCCGCGCTCCTTGCCGGTCTTCCAGTCGAGCAGGTGGACCCGCCCCTCGGCGTCCCGGTAGGCGAAGTCGACCGCCACCCAGATCTTGGTCCCCTCGAAGAACCAGTGGTCGAGCTCGTCGACGCCCAGCCAGCGCTCCCGCGGCGTGCGCCTGATCTCCTCCAGCACCTCCGACCGGTAGAAGGCCCGCAGCGAGCCGTCCACCACGTCCTCGTAGAGCCGCTTCCAGTCGGCGTCGGCCACCGGCTCGGCGTACTCGTGCTCGGTGAGCCCGACGATCTTCGAGGACTCCCGCCAGTAGCTCTTGTCGCGCGAGGCGCCGAACTGGGCCCGGGCCTTGAGCCGGGTCTGCTCCAGCAGCCGCTCCAGCGGCCAGAAGTCCCCGGAGACGCGGGCCCGGGTCAGCAGCTGCTTGATGGCGTCGTGCACCACCGAGCCCGACCACTGCCAGCGCGAGGAGAGCTTCTTCAGCACGTAGAGCTCGCGCACCGGCGAGCCGGCGGGCGCCGACCAGCCCCCCCAGCTGCCGTAGTAGGCGTCGAAGTAGGCCCGGCGGCACTCCCGGAACTTGTCGTGCCTCGACTTGGACCAGCTGAACTCGTTCTTGAGGTCGGCCATGAGCGGTGCCGGGCAGTCTAGCCCGACCCGGGACCTGGCGATCCGGCGACGCGCCGGGGGGTCACGTTTCTCCCCGCGGCGCCTCCTTGAGGGGCGGTGAAATATGGCCGCGGGCTGGCCGTAGCGATCGCCGGAGCACCATCGGAACATGCGCACGCTGGCCCTCGCGGCCCTCCTCCTCCCGGCCCTGGCTGGCGCCGCCGCCCCCGGCGCACCGGTCCGCGCCGTCCGGCTCTCCACCCCGCTCGCCATCGACGGCCGGCTCGACGAGCCGGCCTGGGACGCCGCCCCGGCCCACGACGGCTTCGTCCAGCTCTTCCCGGAGGAGGGGAAGCCGCCGTCCCAGCGGACCGAGGTGCGCGTCCTCTACGACGACCGCAACCTCTACGTCGGCGTCCTCTGCCGCGACACCGAGCCGGAGAAGATCCAGCGCCCGCTGGGCCGGCGTGACAGCGCCCCCTTCTCCGACAAGGTGGCGATCTACCTCGACTCGATGCACGACCGGCGCACCGCCTACGTCTTCCAGCTCAACGCCGCCGGCGTGCAGTCGGACTGGCTCTTCTACGGCGACGACCAGGAGAACACCGACTGGGACGCCGTCTGGGAGGGCGCCACGGCCGCGGTCACCGACGGGTGGTCGGCCGAGTTCGTGCTGCCGCTCTCCATCTTCCGCTTCTCGCCGGCCGCCCAGCAGACCTGGGCCATCGGCGTGAAGCGCACTTTGGCCCGCACCCGCGAGGAGCTCATCTCCATCCAGCTCAAGCGGGCGGACCGGGGCGTGGTGGCCCACTTCGCCGACCTGACCGGCCTGGCCGGGCTGCAGCCGGTGCAGGAGTTCTCGGTCGCTCCCTCCCTGGCGCTGCGCCTCGTGAAACACCCCCAGTTCAGCGACACCACCCGGCCGCGGCCCCGCCTGCTCGACCCCAGCGGCGACCTCGGAGTGGACCTGCGCGCCTCGCTGGGGCGCGGCCTCTCGCTCCAGGCCAGCGTGAACCCGGACTTCGGGCAGGTCGAGGCCGACCAGCTCCACCAGAACCTCTCCTCCTTCGAGCTCTTCTTCCCGGAGAAGCGACCCTTCTTCACCCAGGGCATGGACCTCTTCCAGGGCCCCACCCCGCACAACCAGCCCTCGCCGCAGCAGCTCTTCTACTCCCGCCGCATCGGCCTGGACGCGCCCATCCTGGCGGCCGCCAAGCTGACCGGGCGGCTCAGCGACGAGCTGCAGGTGGGGCTGGTGCAGGCGCTGGTGACCGGGGCCGCCGCGCCGGCCGGATCCACCGAGGACGCCCCGGTGCGCCGCTATCGCTTCTCCTCGGCGCAGCCCCTCCACTTCGGCCTGGCCGGAGCCTTCCCCTCCGTGGCCCCGGCCACCCGCCTCTTCCTGGCCGCGGTGGCGCGCTGGCAGCCCGCCCCCACCCTCTCGCTGGGACTCTCCGCCACCGACGCCCTCCCTCTCGACCAGGACTGCACCACCGCCCAGGCCAACAGCTCCGGCCAGCGGCCCAGCCGCTGCGACGTGCTGGCCGGCAGCGCCCTGGCGCTCGACTGGAACCTGCGCTCGGCCGACTCGGAGTGGTTCCTGCGTGGCCAGCTGACCGGCTCGCGCTACGCCGGCGGGGCCTACACCGCGCAGGAGGATCCGCTGAGCGGCCTGCCCCTCCAGCGGGCGCGTCGGCGGGTGCTCTCCGACGGCACCGTGCTCCGGCCCGGCGACCTGGGCTGGGGTGGCTTCGTGGCCTTCGGGCGCAACGGCGGCGAACCCTGGCGGTTCGACGTGGACCTCGAGTACCAGTCGCCCGGGCTGGACCTCAACGCGGTCGGCTACCAGCGGACCCAGAACGAGGTGCGCCTCCGCCCCATCGCCCGCTTCGTGCGCCCCACCGGCGGCGGTCCCTTCCACGAGTACGCCTTCCTGCTCGGCGGCGACCTGCGCGCCACCACCGACGGGGCGCTGCGGCGCCGCTCGGCCACCCTCTTCGCCGTCGCCTCCGGCCAGCTCAGGGGCTTCCATGGCTTCGAGTGCGAGGCCGACCTGGACCTCCCCGGGGACGACGTCCGGGAGATCTCCGGGACCGGCATCGCCTTCGGCCGCGCCGGCTCCTGGAACGGCAGCTGCAGCGCCTTCACCGACCAGTCGCGGCCGGTCTTCCTCGAGGCCTACGCCGGGGCCGGGCGCAGCCTGCCGCTGGCCCCGCTGCGCACCGTCTCCTTCCTCTGGGCTGGCGGCCTGGTCTCGGTCCGGCCGCATCCCAGCGTGGAGACCCGCCTGGCCGTTGGCCACGAGCGCTCCCGCTGGCCGGCTCGCTGGGTGGAGACCGCCGCCTCGGGCGAGCAGCTCTTCGCCGAGCTGGTCGCCCCGGTGGTCTCCATCACCCTGCGGCAGCAGCTCCTGCTCTCCCCGCGCCTCACCCTGCAGGCCTACGCGCAGCTCTTCGTGGCCAGCGGCCGCTACGGCCCGACCTACAGCGGCAGCGCGCCGGCCGGCGGCCGGATCCGCAGCGCCGACCTGGTGCCCGGCGGCGTGCCCACGGAGTCGCCCGACTTCCACCACACGGCGCTCAACCTGAGCGCGGTGGTGCGCTGGGAGTACCGGCTCGGGTCGACGCTCTACCTGGTCTACGCCCGCGCGGCGACCGAGCCCGGACGCGCTGCCGGCGAGCTGCCGGAGTCCGGCCTCGGGCCGGTCGGCCTGGGGCGCGGTCCGACCACCGACACCGTCCTGGTGAAGTGGACCTGGTACTGGAGCGCCTGAGGCCGCGGGGCCCCGCGCCGGTCAGCCCGGCTCGACGCGCATCCCCTTGGGGATGACCACGATGCCGCTCTCGGTGACGTGGAAGCGCCGCCTGTCGGCCTCCAGGTCGTAGCCGATCACGGTGCCGGCCGGGATCTCCACGTGCTTGTCGATGATGGCCCGGCGGATCTTGCAGTGGCGGGCGATGGTCACCTTCTCGAAGATGATGCAGTCCTCCACCGTCGAGTAGCTGTTGAGCCGAACCCCGGTGCCGAGGATGGAGTGGTGCACCGAGGTGCCGGAGACGATGCACCCCTCGGAGATGATCGAGTCGGTGGCCTTGCCCACCCGCCCCTCGGCGGCGTTGTTGAAGACGAACTTGGCCGGCGGGGCGTTGGTGTGCATGGTGTAGATGGGCCAGCGGTCGTTGTAGAGGGAGAAGATGGGGTTGACCTCGACCAGATCCATGTTGGCCTGGAAGTAGGCGTCCAGGTTCCCCACGTCGCGCCAGTAGCCACGCTCCCGCTCCGTCTGGTTGGGGATCTCGTTGGTGGCGAAGTTGTAGACGAAGACGTTCTTGCGCCGGTACATCCCGGTGACGATCGACTTGCCGAAGTCGTGGGCGCTCTGGGCGTCGCCGGCGTCGTTGACGATCTCCTGCACCAGCTCCTTGGTGGTGAAGAGGTAGTTGCCCATCGAGGCCAGGCAGCGGGTCGGGTCGCCGGGGATGGTGGTGGGGTTGGCCTTGGGCTTCTCCACGAAGCCGATCATCCGCCCCTCGCCGTCCACCTCGATGATGCCGAAGTCGTGGGCCTCCTCGACGGGCACCGGGATGGCCGCCACCGTCAGGTCGGCCTTCCGGTCGGTGTGGAAGTCGAGCATCTGCCGCACGTCCATGCGGTAGATGTTGTCGGCCCCGAAGACGAAGGTGTACTCCGGCTCCTCGTCGGTGATGATGTTGAGGTTCTGGTAGATGGCGTCGGCGGAGCCCTCGAACCACTTGGGCCCGTAGCGCATCTGCGCCGGGACGATCTCCACGTACTGGTTGAGGAAGGCGGAGAGCCGCCAGGCCCGCTGCACGTGGGTGTTGAGCGACTCCGACTTGTACTGCACCAGCACCTTCACCTTGAGGATGCCGGAGTTGGCGAAGTTGGAGAGGACGAAGTCGATGATGCGGTAGCGGCCGCCGAAGGGGACCGCCGGCTTGGCGCGATCGCGGGTGAGCGGATCGAGCCTCCGCCCCTCACCACCTGCCAGCACCATCGCCAGGAGCTTTGCCATGCGTTGACTCCTCCCCGAAGTCGTCCCCGGAATCTAAGGCCGCGCGGCGGGCGCGGCAAGGATCGGGCGGCGCCCCGGCGCGGCCCCGGCCTCAGCGGCTGGGGCGGAGCACCGGGCCGAACCCCGCCTCGTGGGCCAGCAGCCGCCGCTTCACCTCCAGCCCGCCGGCGTAACCGCCCAGCCGGCCGCCGGCCGCCACCACCCGGTGGCAGGGGACCAGGATGGCCACCGGGTTCCTGGCGTTGGCCGCCCCCACGGCGCGCGCCGCCCCGGGGTGGCCGAGCGCCTCGGCCAGCTCGCCATAGGTGCGCTGCTCGCCGAAGGGGATGTCGAGCAGGGCCCGCCAGACCATGAGCTGGAACGGGCTGCCCCGCAGGTCGAGGGCGGGGAGCGGCGGCGGGCGCCCGGCGAAGTACTCGGCCAGCGCCTCGCGGGCCGCCCCGAGGTGGCCGCGGACCAGCGCCGAGACGGCCGGGCCGGTCGCCCCCTGCTCGCCGAAGACCAGGCCGAAGACCCCCTGCTCGCCGGCCTCGATGGTCAGCCAGCCGAACGGGGCGCGGAAGCGGGCCCGGCCGCTCACCCGGGGGCCCCCGGCGGCGGCGCGAAGCGGGCCCGCACCTCGGCGATCTCCCGGTTCACCTGGGCCAGCAGGTCGGCCTTCTCGCGGAAGGGCAGGAAGGCGCTCTTGAACCCCTGCACCGTCAGGGTGCAGAGGTCGTCGAGCGTGAACCCCAGCTCGCGGTGGGCCAGCAGCAGCTCGCGGGTGCAGGTGGTGTCGGTGATGAGCCGGTTGTCGGTGCTCACCGTCACCCGCAGGCCGAAGTCGAAGTAGAACTTGAGCGGGTGGGCCGAGAGGCCGGCCACCGAGCCGGTCTGGACGTTGGAGGAGGGGCACATCTCCAGCGGGATGCGGTGGTCGTTGACGTAGTTGAGCAGGTCGCCGCTCTCCCGCAGCCGGACCCCGTGGCCGATGCGGTGGGCCCCGCAGACGTGGACCGCCTGGGCGATCGACTCCGGGCCGTAGGCCTCGCCGGCGTGGATGGTGAGGTTGACGTTGTTGTCGAGGATGAGCTGGAGCGCCTCGCGGTGGGCGCTGGGGGGATTGCCCTCCTCGGCGCCGGCCAGGTCGAAGCCCACCACGCCCTTCCCCTTGTAGGCCACCGCCAGCTCGGCCAGCCGCACCGAGGTGACCGGGTCCATGTGGCGGATGCCGCAGATGATGACGTGGGAGCGGATGCCGGTCTCGCGCTTGGCCCGCCGCAGGCCGTCGAGCACGGCGTCGACGATGGTGGTGGGCTTCAGCCCCTCGCGGGTGTGCAGCACCGGGGAGTAGCGCACCTCCAGGTAGCGGACGTTCTCGGCGGCGCAGTCGAGGGCCAGCTCGTAGGCGGCCCGCTGCAGCGCCTCCTCGGTCTGCAGCACCGCCAGGGTGACGTCGAAGGCGGTCAGGTAGTCCTCCAGCGAGCCGCAGACCTTCCCCTGGTGGATGGCGGCGGCCAGCCCCTCCGGCGTGTCGGCGGGGAGCCGCACCCCCTGCCGCTCGGCCAGCGCCAGGATGGTGCCGAGCCGCAGCGAGCCGTCGAGGTGGCAGTGCAGGTCGGTCTTGGGGAGGGCGTGGACCAGCGCCTCGGTGACCGGGGCGGCGGCGGCTCGGTGCGGCGCGGCGCTCATGCGGCCATCTTACGCCCCCGGCGACGGCGGGCGCGTGCCATCATCGGGGCATGACCCGTCGCCTCACCGCGTTCGTCGTCCGCTGGGTGGTCTCCGCCGGAGTGCTCTGGACCGCCGTGGGGCTGGTCTCGCCGGGCAACGCCGACAACACCTTCGTCCAGGCGGTGGTGATCTCGGCGGTCCTCTCCATCGCCTACTACCTGACCCTGGCCAGGTTCCTCTGGTTCCTGCTCCTGCCCTGGCTGCTCTACGCCTTCATCTGGCTGGGCACGGTGATGGCGACCTACGGCCTCGGCCTGCTGCAGGCCCTGGTGCTGGCGCTCGGCCTGGTCTTCCTCTCCTGGCTGGTGGAGTGGCTGCTGGGGGTGAAGACCTTCCGCTCCGAGTAGGCCCCCGGCCCGCCGGGCCCGGCCCCGCCGCGGCGCGCGCCGACCGGTCGCGGCCGGCGCCCTCCGCTCAGCTGGCGGTGATCAGGCTGACCATCTCGTCCTCGGTGAGCCGGTCCTTGCGGACCAGGTCGAGGGCGTGGCGGAGGGCGTGCACGCCGCGGTCGAGCATCACCTCGGCGTTGGCGTAGTCCCGGTGCAGGATGGAGATGAGCGCCTCCCGCTCCCAGCTGCTCCAGACGGCGCGGCAGTGGCCCGCCAGCCTGGACCCCGGCCCGGCGTCGGCGGCGATCACCGCCAGGTGGCGGTCGGCCGACTCGCGCAGCGCCTGGATGGTGGCCCAGGGGCTCTCCACGTGCGGCGAGTAGCGGAAGGCCGGCTTGCTGCCGGGCTGGTGCGTCGCGGTCATCATGGAGAAGAGACCGCCCTGGACGGCCGATGTGACCGCGGCGCCCGCCCGGGGGTGGGTCGGATCAGCGCAGCCTGGCCTCGACCCAGCCGCGCAGGGCGTTGACCAGCCAGAAACGGCCCGCCCGCCGCAGGTCGGCCTCGGTCAACGTCCGTTCACGCACCTGCCCGCTGGCCAGCAGCTCGGCCCGGAAGACCCCCGGCAGCAGCCCCGCCTCCCGCGGCGGCGTGAACCGGCCCCCGTCCAGCTCCACCACCAGGTTGGCGATGGTCCCCTCGGTCAGCTCCCCGGCCCGGTTCACCAGCAGCACGTCGAAGCAGTCGGGGCGCGCCTGCCGGCGCGAATCGTAGAAGCGGCGCGCCGTGGTCTTGTGGTAGCGGCCCGGGTCGGCGGCGTCGACCGGCCCGGGCGAGAGGGCCACCAGCGCCGGCCCCTCCAGCGGGGGCGGCAGCGCGGCCCGCTCCAGCCGGGGCGTGCCGTCGGGCGAGACCAGCAGCCGCAGCCTCGCCGCCCCGGCCTCCCGCGCCAGCAGCGCCCGGATGGCGTCGAGCCGGAGCGGCGTGGCGTGGTAGCGGGCCGAGCCGGCCAGCCGCGCCAGGTGGCGCTCCAGCAGGGCCACCCGCCCGCCCTCGAGCCGCATGGTCTCGAGCAGCGTGGGGGGCTCCGGGTCGAGGTCGAGCAGGGCCGCCTTGGCGCACAGCTCGTCCCACTCGGCGGCCGGCGTGGAGCCGAAGGTGATGCCGCCGCCGGCGCCGTAGCGGGCGGCCCCGGTGGCGAGATCCACCTCGGCGGTCCGGATGGCGACGTTGAAGGCGCAGTCGCCGCCCGGGGCCACCACCCCGGCGGCGCCGCAGTAGGCGCCGCGCGGCGAGCGCTCCTCGGCGGCGATCAGCCTCATGGCGCTGGCCTTGGGGGCGCCGGTGACCGAGCCGCAGGGGAAGGTGGCGGCCAGCAGCGCCTCCAGCGTCACCGCCGGCGGGAGGCGGGCCTCGACGGTGGAGGTGAGCTGCCAGACGGTCCGGTAGCGCTCCGGCTCGAAGAGGGCGGTGGCGCGCACCGAGCCCAGCTCGGCGACCCGGCCGAGGTCGTTGCGGAGCAGGTCGGCGATCATGACGTTCTCGGCCCGCTCCTTCTGCGACGCCGCCAGCGCCCGGGCCGCCGCCTCGTCCTCCTCGGCCCAGCGCCCGCGGCGGGCCGTCCCCTTCATGGGCCGGGTCACCACCCGGTCGCCCTGGCGTCGCAGGAAGAGCTCGGGCGAGGCCGACACCACCGCCCGGTCGCCGGTCCGCAGGTAGACGGTCTGCCCGCCCCCCTGGGCGGCGCGCAGCCTCCGGTAGAGCGCCAGCGGCTCGCCCTCGAGCCGGCCGTGGAGCCGCAGCGTCAGGTTGACCTGGTAGGCGGTGCCGGCGGCCAGCGCCTCGCGCAGCCGCTCCACCGCGGCGGCGTGGCCGGCCTCGGTGAGCTCCGGCTCCAGCCCCACCAGCCGGGCCTGGGCCGGCCCCCCGGGCGGCGGGCCGAGCGGCGCGTCGTGCAGGCCGAACCAGCAGAGCGGCCCCGGCCCCGCTTCACGGACAGTGAGGGCGGCGTCGAGGGCGGGGGCGGCCTCGTAGGCCAGGTAGCCCACCGCCCAGCGCCCGGCCCGGGCGGCGGCGTCGACCGCCCGCAGCGCCGGCCGCACCTCGTCGAGCGTGCGGGCCTCGATGACCCGGAGCGGCGCGCCGAAGGCCAGGGGGCCGAACCGGGCGCCGTCCAGCTCGGCGACCGCGTGCACGGGATCGCTCCCACCACTCCCGCTCATCGGTCACCCCGAGGAGCGTGGGGGGAGACCGGTTCCGGGCCAGGGTCGCCGTGGTCCACGCCGTGGTTCACGGCACGGACCATGGCACGGCCGGCGCCCCGACCGCGACCGCTGGGGCGCGGAGGGGGTCACCAGGTGTCGGCGCCGTGGCAGCCGGTGCAGGCCCGGGTGGCGGGGTTCCAGGCGGTGACCCGGTTGCCGACCTGGACCAGGCCGTCGACGTGGGTGGCCAGGTTGACGGTGGTGGTGGTGGAGCCCGGGTGGCAGTCGCCGCAGGAGCGGCTGGCGTGGGTGGGGTGCTGGCCGGTGGAGGGCGGCCGGCCGTGGCAGGCGCCGCAGGCGGCCTGGGCGCTGCCGCCGGTCCAGGTCGGCGAGGTGTTGCTGCCGCCGGAGAGGGTGGCGCCGTGGCAGGAGGTGGCCGAGCAGCCGACGCCGTTCCAGAGCGGGTTGGCGCCGCCGCGCCGGGCCGCCGCGCCGAAGGTGACGGTGGGCGTGCCGTCGACGTGGCCCAGGTCGGCCGGGACGGCGTGGCAGTCGCCGCAGGCCAGCGCCGCGCCGATGGCGCCGCCGGAGAGGTGGCGGGCGTGGGCCCCGACGGCCCGGTCGGTGCTGGCCACCTGTCCCTGGGTGCCGGCCGGCGGCGCCGCCAGCCTGAGCTGGGCCAGCGTCCAGCCGGAGGTGCGGGTGCCGTGGCAGAAGGTGCAGTTCGACTGCCAGCCGGCGCCGTGGCAGCTGGCGCAGGAGACCCCGGCGGTGCCGCCGTCGAGGGCGGGGCCGTGGCAGGCCTTGCAGCCGCCCAGCCCCTGGGCGTTGGCGGCGAAGCCGTGCTGGGCCACGTCGGCCCAGCCGGGCGGGTGGCCGCCGCTGGCCTCCACCGAGCCGTTGATGTGGAAGCCGCCGGCCACGTCGATGCTGCCATCCGGCTTGACGGTGCGCGGGTGGCAGCTGGCGCAGGTGGTGCTGGTGGCGGCGTGGCTCGGCGGTGGGGCGCCGTGGCAGGTGCCGCAGGCGGCCTGGGCGGCGCCGCCGGTCCAGGTCGGCGACCGGTTGGTGCCGCCGGCGGCGAGCGTGGCGCCGTGGCAGTAGGTGGTCGAGCAGGAGGCGGTGGCCGGGTCGAAGCGCGGGGTGGCGCCGTGGCGCAGGGCGAAGTCGGCGCCGCTGAAGACCACCTCGACCACGCCGTTGGCGTGGAGCGGGCTGGTCGGCACCGCGTGGCACTCCCGGCAGGCGATGGCGCCGCGGAGCGCGCCGCCGTGCAGGTGGGCGAGGTGGGCGCCGACCCCGGGGGCGGTGGCCGAGCCGGACGGGCTGACCGGGGGGGCGGCGTTGACCAGCGGATCGACCTCGGTCCGCCGCGGGTCGCCGTGGCAGCCGGTGCAGGCGCTCACCTGGGGGCTGCCGGCGGCGAGCGGCGTGTCGATGGGGCGCTGCTTGTCGCAGCCGGCGAGCAGGACGGCGGCAAGGGCGAGCGCGACGGTCGACCGGGCGTTGAGCATGACCTGGATCAATAGCATCGGTCGTGCCGGCGAGGCCCCGCTTCAGGCCCTCCGGCCCAGGTCCCAGAGAGGACGTAAGTAAGCGTCTTGTTTCGGGTTTGTGACGCCCGATGGGGCGTGCGGCGCGGGCGCGCCAAAATGCGTTCGCCTGCGGAACGCCCGCAAGCCTTGCGATCCGGCCGGTCAGCCGCCGGCTCGGCGGAGGAACCGGGCCAGCACCCGCTTCTCGCCCGCCTCCCAGAAGTGGACGGTCACCTTGGCCTCGCGCCCGGCGCCGTCGCAGGCCAGCACCTTCCCCTCGCCCAGCACCTCGTGGGAGACCGTGTCACCGCGAGTGAACGGACGACCGCCGGCCTCGGGGCGCTGGTCGAAGCTGTAGTCGACGGTCCGCCCCTCGCCCCCGGGCCGGGGGCGGGCCGGGCCGGGCTGGGCGTGGGGCGACAGCTCGTCGTCCACCTCGATGAACGGCTCCCCGGGCAGCGCGCCGGGGTGGCGGCGGATCACCGGTCCGCGCGCCACCGTCGGCGCGGCCGGGGCGGCGGCCAGCCCGAAGAGGGCCGGCGGCAGGTCGGCGAGGAAGCGCGAGGGCTCGCGGGACCGGTAGACGGCCCCGCCCTCGCCGTAGCTCATGCGCCGCCGCGCCAGCGACAGCGTCAGCCGGCGCTTGGCCCGGGTCATGCCCACGTAGCAGAGCCGCCGCTCCTCGTCCTCGGCCGCCTGCCGCTCGGCGCCGGTCGACTCGTCCCAGGGGCGCTCGTGGGGCAGGGTGCCGTCCTCGAGCCCGCTGAGGAAGACGGCCTCGAACTCCAGCCCCTTGGCGGCGTGGAGCGTCATCAGCGCCACCCGCCCCTCGGGCGTCTCGGCGTCGGCCTCGCCGAGCAGGGCGATCTGCTCGAGGAAGCGGGCCAGCGCCGGCGGCGGCACCGGCTCGTCGGGGTCGTGCGAGGGCGGCTGCTCCGCCAGCTGCTCGTCGAACTCGCGGGCCGCGGCCACCAGCTCCACCAGGTTCTCGCGCCGCTCCTCGGCCTCGTCGGTCCGCTCCGCCTCGAGCCGGCCCAGCAGGCCGGAGCGCTGCAGCGTCGCCTCCACGGCGTCGCCGGCGTCCTGCTGGCCCACCGTGGCGCCCAGGGCGGCCAGGGCGTCGTGCAGCTCGACCAGGGCCCGCCGCGCCTGCGGCTTCACCCCCTCGATCCCGGCCGCCTCGGCCAGGGCCTCGAAGAGCGAGCACCCTCGCTCGGCGGCGTGGGCCCGCAGCCGCTCCACGGTCTTCTCGCCGATGCCGCGCGGCGGCCGGTTGACGATCCGCTCCAGGTCGAGGTCGCTGCGCGGCGAGAGGGCGAGGCGCAGGTAGGCGGCGGCGTCCTTGACCTCGGCGCGGTCGTAGAAGCTGGTGCCGCGGACGATGACGTAGGGGATGCGGGCGCTGCGCAGCTGGGCCTCGATGGGGCGGGACTGCGCGTTGGTCCGGTAGAGCACGGCGATCTGGTCGCCGCGGGTGCCGCGGCCCCGCTCGGCGGCCACCGCCCGGGTGATCCGCTCCGCCTCGTCGTGCTCGTCCTGCCCCACCAGCAGCGCCAGCGGGTCGCCCGGGCCGGCCTCGGTCCAGAGCTTCTTCTCCCGCCGCACCGCGGCCTTCTCGATGACGGCGTGGGCGGCGTCGAGGATGTTGCGGGTGGAGCGGTAGTTGCGCTCCAGCTTCACCACCCGGCAGCCGGTGAAGTCGGCGTCGAAGCCGAGGATGTTGCGCACGTCGGCGCCGCGCCAGCGGTAGATGGCCTGGTCGTCGTCGCCGACCACGCAGATGTTCCGGGCGGCGCCGGTGAGGTGGGCCAGCAGCCGGTACTGCACCGGGTTGGTGTCCTGGAACTCGTCCACCAGCACGTGGCGGAAGCGCCCCGACCAGCGGGCCCGCAGCGCCTCGTCCTCCTCCAGCATGCGCAAGGGGCGCACCAGCAGGTCGCCGAAGTCGACGGCGCCGGCCCGGGCCAGCGCCGCCTCGTACTTCTGGTAGAGGTCGCGGGCCGCCCCGCCAGAGAGATCGTGGTGCGGCACCTTCACCCGGGCCGGGGTGGTGGCCTCGTTCTTCCAGGCGTCGATGCGCCAGAGCACCTTGCGCGGCGTCAGCTGGTCGTCCTCGTCGAGGCGGGCCTCGGCGAAGAGCCGCTTCATGAGGCGGAGCTGGTCGTCGGTGTCGTAGATGGCGAAGGCCGGCGGCAGGCCGGCCCGGGCCGCCTCGCGCCGCAGGAAGCGGGCCCCGAAGGCGTGGAAGGTCTGCACCCAGAGCTCCTGCGCCGCCAGGCCGAGCAGGAGCTGGAGCCGGGACTTCATCTCGCCGGCCGCCTTGTTGGTGAAGGTGACGGCGAGGACGTGCCAGGGGAGCACCCGCTCCTCCAGCACCAGCCGGGCGATGCGGCTGACGATGACCCGGGTCTTGCCCGAGCCGGCGCCGGCCAGCACCAGCAGCGGCCCGTCGCCGTGCAGCACCGCCTCGCGTTGCGGATCGTTCAGGCCGTCGAGCAGGTCGGACATCGAGGCCGGGGAACATAGCGCATGGGGGCGGCCGGCTCACCCCGGCGGGGGGGGGGCTCACCCCGACCGAGGGTTCCGGCGCGCGGACCATGGTCCGCCATCCGGCCGGTCCGCGCTCGGCCGCGGCCAGGAAGATCAAGGCCCTGGCCCTGAGCGTCCTGCGGTGGGGGCTGCGCCCGGCCTCGTGGGAGGCCGAATCCGGGCGCGACGGAGGAGAGGCCGGGGAGACCCGGCCGTGGGGTCCCCGCCGGTCGCCCCGGCCCGCCCGGGGTAAGGTGCGCTCCGTGGCGGCGCCCGTCCATATCGTCCCGCTCGGCGGCCTCGGTGAGGTGGGCATGAACTGCCTCGCCGTCGAGGCCGGGGGCCGCATCGCCGTCATCGACTGCGGCGTCCTCTTCACCGACGAGCCCTTCGGCGTCGACGTGCTCGCCCCCGACCTCGGCTGGCTCCTCGAGCGGCGCGAGCAGGTCGGCGCCGTGTTCCTCACCCACGGCCACGAGGATCACGTCGGCGCCCTCCCCTTCCTGCTGCGCCACCTGCCGGTGCCGGTCTACGGCACGCGCTTCACGCTGGCCATGGTGAAGGGCCGGCTGGAGGAGGCCGGGGTGAAGGCCGACCTGCGCGAGGTCGCCCCCGGCGACGTCTGCCCCGCCGGCGACGGCGCCCCGCTCCGGGCCGAGTTCATCGCCGTCACCCACTCCATCCCCGACGCCTGCGCGCTCAGCCTGACCACGCCGCAGGGGGTGATCGTCCACAGCGGCGACTTCAAGATCGACGAGCGGCCGGTGCGCGGCCCGGGCATGGACCTGGCGCGGCTGGCGGCGCTGGGGAAGGCCGGGGTCCGGCTGCTGCTCTCCGACTCCACCAACGCCGAGCGCCCCGGCTGGTCGCGCTCCGAGTCGGCGGTCGGCCCCGGGCTGCAGGACGCCATGGCCGAGGCCACCGGCCGGGTCTTCGTGGCCACCTTCTCCTCCAACGCCCACCGGCTGCAGCAGGTGGTGGAGGCGGCGGCCAGCACCGGGCGCCGGCTGGCGCTGCTGGGCCGGGGCATGGTGCAGAACTTCGACATCGCCCGCGTGCTCGGCCAGCTCACCGAGCCGGGCTGGATGCCGGTGAACCCTGACGAGGCGCGCCGGCTGCCGCCGCGCGAGCTGGCGGTGCTGGTGACCGGCTCGCAGGGCGAGCCGCGGGCGGCGCTGGGGCGGCTGGCCCGCGGCGAGCACCCCGACCTCAAGGTCCACGCCGGCGACACCGTGCTCCTCTCCTCCCGCCAGATCCCCGGCAACGAGCTGCAGGTGGGGCGGCTGGTCAACGAGCTCTGCGCCCGCGGCGCCCTGGTGCGATGGGACGGCCACCCGCCGCTCCACGCCACCGGCCACGCCCAGGAGGCCGAGCAGCGCCGCCTGCTCCAGCTGGTCCGGCCCGAGCGCTTCATGCCCATTCACGGGGAGTACCGGCAGCTGGCCCGCCACGCCGCCCACGCCGCCGCAGAAGGCGTGGCGCCCGACCGCTGCCACCTGCTCACCGACGGCCAGGTGCTGGCGCTGGCCGACGACGGCGCCCGCATCCTCCCGGCCCGGGTCCGCAGCGGCCGGATCGCCCTGATCCGCGAGGAGGGGGGCACCGTCGAGGTCCCCGACCGGGTCATCGATGACCGCCGCGTGCTGGCCGAGTTCGGGCTGCTGCTGGTGGTGGTGGAGCTGGACGGCCGGAGCGGCGCGCTGCTCCGCGAGCCGGAGTTGCAGGCCCGCGGCGTGGCCGGGCTCGAGGGGCACGAGGCGGAGCTGGGCGGCGAGCTGCGGCGGGCGCTCGAGGAGCTGCCCGGCGAGCCACGGGCCCTCGGCGAGGCGGCCTGGCGGGCGGCGCGGGTCGAGGCGGTGCGGCTGGCGGCGCGGCGCTGGTTCCGCCGGACCACCGGGCGGCGCCCGCTGGTCGAGCCGGTGGTGGTGGTGCGGTGAGATAGGATGGCGCGGTCAACCCAGCCGCGGTGAGCTCCCCGCTGGCGACGATCCGACGGAGGACGAGATGCCGAGCTTCGACGCCGTGAGCGAACTCAACATGATGGAGGTCGAGAACGCCTGGAACCAGGCCTGCAAGGAGCTGGCGCAGCGCTTCGACTTCAAGGGGACCTCCACGGTCATCGAGCGGACCAAGGAGCTCGACTTCCTCATCAAGGCCAACAGCGAGGGGCGGGCCGAGGCGGCCCTCGGCGTCCTGATGGAGAAGCTGGCCAAGCGCCAGGTCCCCATGAGCGGCCTCGACCCGCAGCCGGTCGAGCCCGCCGGCGGCGCCACCGTGCGGCAGCTCGTCAAGCTCAAGAAGGGACTCAAGTCGGAGGACGCCAAGAAGATCGTGGCGGTGCTCAAGGAGACCGGCCTCAAGCTCCAGGCCGCCATCCAGGGCGAGGCGGTGCGGGTCACCAGCAAGAAGCGCGACGACCTGCAGGCCGCCATGCAGGCCATCCGCGGCGCCGGCCTGCCCATCCCCATCGTCTTCAACAACTTCAGGGACTGACCCCGCCTGCAGGGACGGCTCCGGGGCATCAACCCCGGGCCGGTCCCTGGCCCTCGGGCGCCGCCGATGGCGTCCCGGGCGCGGGGCCCGTCCCCTCGGTGGGGAACACCGTCGCCCCCTGCTCCACCAGCAGGTCGATGAAGAGCCGGGTGCGGGGCGGCAGCCCGGACCGGCTGGGGAAGACCACCCGGACCTCGAGCGGGGGCGGCGTCCACTCTGGGAGCACCCGGACCAGCCGTCCGCTGGCCACCAGGTCGGCCACCGTCACCCGCGGCGCCGCCAGCACGCCGGCCCCGGCCCGCAGCGCCCCCAGCAGCGGGCCCATGTCGTTGCCGATGAGCCGGGGGACGATGGGCACCGCCACCTGGCGCCGCCCCCGCCGCAGCCGCCACTCCCGGGGCGTGCCCGGGCTGAGGGTGAGCAGCAGCGCGGGGTGGTCGGCCAGGTCCTCCGGCGTGGCCGGCGCCGGGCGCCCGGCCAGGTAGTCGCGCGAGGCGTAGAGGCCGGTGGGGACCCGGGCCAGCAGCCGGGTGACCCGCGTCGAGTCGGTGGGGTGGGCGTGGGCGATGGCCAGGTCGACCCCGCGGCCCACCTGCCCGACCGGGTCGCTGACCGAGAGCAGCTCCATCCGGACCGCGGCGTGCCTGGAGAGGAAGAGGGCGGCCAGCGGCGCGATCCACTCCGCCATCAGGGTGGAGCCCGCCGCCACCCGGAGCAGGCCGCGGGGGGCGCCGCTCAGGCGGCCGATGGCGACGTCGGCCTCCTCGAGGTGCTCCTCGATGAGCCGCCAGCGCTTCAGCAGCGCCTCGCCCGCCTCGGTCACCGTCACCCGCCGGGTGGTCCGCTGCAGGAGCCGGATCCCCAGCCGGGCCTCCAGGGCCCGGACCCTGCGGCTCACCGTGGCCTTGGGCAGCCGCAGCGCCCGGGCCCCCTCGGTGAAGCTGCAGCGTGCCGCCACGGCGCCGAAGATCGCGAGTTCGTTGAGGTTCGGCATTGTCTCAGCCATGGGACAGTTATTCTATATTGGTCGTCTTGCTGACACCACATGGATCCTCCACCCTGCGCCCGGATTTGAGGCAGCCACCGACGAGGGGGATCTGATGCCAAAGAACGACGTGCAGGACGAGGTGGACCTCCAGGCGCTGCTCGCCCGGCTGAGCGACTGGGCCGAGGCGCTGGTGGCCGACCTGACGCCGGCCGAGCAGGAGCAGGCCTGGCTGGCCTCCATGGCGCTGCTGCGCCGGACCACCATCGATCCGTTCTTCGGCTGCCCGCTCCCGGTGGAGGCCTCCTTCGAGGCGGCGCTGCAGCGGCTGCGCGACGCCAAGGCCGGAGACCTGGTGGCCGCCGAGGCCTTCGACCGGCTGGTGCGCGAGGGCTACCTGGCGGCCCGCGAGGAGAGCCTGGCCAGCTTCACCTCCGGCCTCGACCAGGCCACGCGCCTGGCGGTGACGGCGCTGGCCTGCTTCTCCCACAGCACCCGGGGCCAGCCCCCCCAGGAGGCGGTCCTGCAGGCGCTGCGCGTCGCCTACGACCGCGCCCACGAGCCGGACCCGGCGCTGGCCCGGCGCTCCGACCAGATGCTGGCCACGGCGCTGCAGGAGGTCGAGGGCTCTGCGGCGCTGCGCCAGGCCGTGACCAGCTTCGTCACCGGCAACATGCGCACCCTCGAGGGGCTGCTCGACTAGCGCTCGACCCTCGTCCGGATGGCACCCCGCGAGCGCCGGTCCGCTCTCCGCGGCAGGCGGCGCGGGAGCGGTCGGATTGCCCCGGCCGCCTCCCCCTGCTAGATCCCGCCGCGATGTCCACCCGCGTCTACCTCCACACCCTCGGCTGCCCCAAGAACCGGGTCGACTCCGAGGTCATGCTCGGCACCCTCACCGAGGCCGGCTACCGGCTCGAGCAGGATCCGGCCAAGGCCGAGATCATCGTCGTCAACACCTGCGGCTTCATCGAGAGCGCCAAGGTGGAGTCGATCGAGGCCATCTGCGAGCTGGCCGAGCAGAAGCGGACCGGCCGCTGCAAGAAGCTGGTGGTGACCGGCTGCCTGGTGCAGCGCCACGCCGAGGAGCTGGCCCGCGAGCTGCCCGAGGTGGACCACTTCCTCGGCACCGGCGCCTACCAGGAGATCGCCGAGGTGGTGGCCGCCGCCCAGGCCGCCCGCCTGGTGGTCCCCGACCCGGACTTCGTCCACTCGGCCGCGAGCCCGCGCATCAACTCCATGGCGGCGCAGACCGCCTACCTGAAGATCTCCGAGGGCTGCGACAACGCCTGCGCCTTCTGCATCATCCCCAAGCTGCGCGGCGCCCAGCGCTCCCGCACCGTCGACGACATCGTGGCCGAGGCCGGGCAGCTGGCCAGCCAGGGCACGGTCGAGCTGTCGCTGGTGGCCCAGGACCTGACCGCCTTCGGCCAGGACCTGCCCGGCAAGGTGCGGCTCGTCGACCTGCTCCCCGAGCTCTGCGCCGTGGACGGCATCCGCTGGATCCGGCTCCACTACGCCTACCCCCGCGACTTCCCCCTGAAGCTGATGCAGGTGATGGCCCGCGAGCCGAAGATCGTGAAGTACCTGGACATGCCGCTGCAACACTCCAGCGACCGGCTGCTGCGCACCATGAAGCGCGGCCGCGACTCGGCCTTCCTGCGCGACCTGCTGGCGCGGCTGCGCGGCGAGATCCCCGGGCTGGCGCTGCGCACCTCGCTGATCGTCGGCCTGCCCGGCGAGACCGAGGCCGACTTCAAGGACCTGCTCGGCTTCGTCGAGGAGCAGCGCTTCGAGCGGCTCGGCGTCTTCGAGTACTCGCCCGAGGACG
Organism: Anaeromyxobacteraceae bacterium; assembly: GCA_032654565.1. Taxonomy (GTDB): domain Bacteria; phylum Myxococcota; class Myxococcia; order Myxococcales; family Anaeromyxobacteraceae; genus JADKCZ01. Next base: position 164,046 of record JAULAX010000015.1, read on the forward strand.
GCACCCCGGCCGCCGAGATGTCCGGCCAGCTCACCGCGGCGGTGAAGCGGCGCCGCTTCGAGCGGATCATGGAGCTGCAGCGCGACATCTCCCGCGACCACCAGCAGGCCATGATCGGCCGCACCGTGGAGGTGCTGGTGGAGGGGCGCGCCGAGGAGACCGAGCACCTGCTGGCCGGCCGCCACGCCCAGCAGGCCCCGGAGATCGATGGCCTCACCTACGTCAACGACGGCGTCGCCTACCCCGGCGAGATCGTCCGGCTCGAGATCACCGACGCCAGCGACTACGACCTGGTGGGCCGGGTGGTGGGGCGCGACGCCGCCCGCGCCAGCCAGAAGCTCCCGGCCCCGAAGCGCCCGCCGCCGCCGAAGAAGCGCGGCCTGACCGTCCTGCGCTGACCGGCACCCGCCGCCCCGCGCCGTCCGCCACCACGGCGCCGAGGCGCCCGTCCCCCGGGTTGGCCGCCGGGTGGAGGCCAGGCGGGCCGCCCGGGATCAGGCGCCCGTCAGTGAGCCGTCTTCGGGGCCGGCCCGGCCCCCCCCTGGCCAGGAGGTGGCTCTCCAGCAGGGAGCGGACGTGCCCGAGCAGCTCGGGGATCTTGTAGGGCTTGGCCAGGAAGTCCCTGGCGCCGGCCCCCAGCGCGCGGATCCAGTGATCCGGCTGGGCGGTGATCACCAGGACCGGCAGGTCCGCCGACTTCTCGATGCGCCGGAGCCTCTTCATCACCTCGAAGCCGTCCATGCCCGGCATGTTGAGGTCGAGCAGGATCAGGTCGTAGTGGTTCTTGCGGTGGAGGTCGTAGACGCTGGCGGGGTCGAGCGTGGCGTCGACCGAGCCATACCCCTCTGCGCCGAGGATGCCCTTCAGCAGGAGGACATCGGGTGGCCGGTCGTCGACGATCAGGAGCCTGGCGTGGTGAAGCTCGGTTGAGTTGATCATGTGCTGACCCCGTCATGCGAGCTCGCTTCGGGTGGAACGGGGCGCTGCGGCTGGCCGGCGCTGCCGAGGCGGACGGCCGTGCCGACCCCCTCCGAGGCCGAGCCGGAGTCCTGGTCGACCTGGTGATGCGAGAGGGAGGCCAGGAGCGCCGCGCTCCCCTGGGCCTCCTGGGTGGTCGGGTCGAGGGCGCCGCAGGCGCTCAGCGAGGTGAGGAGGAGTGCGGCTCCGAGGGTGGAAAGGCCCAGCTGCTTCATCGAGAACATGTGTGCTCCTGGTGGTGCCTGGTCGGTCGTTCACCCTCGGCTCCGAGGGAGGGGGTGCGCGCGGCGCGGGGGTGGACCCCCGAGCGCTCGGGTGCAGCCATTCCTGGTTCAGCAAGGGGAGCTACTGCGGCTTCCATGCCCGGGGAGGTCACGAGTCGATACCCAGCAAGATCAGGGCCCTGCGTTGCAGGGAGATCGCGGAATTATGGTATATGCGCCATAGTTATGGTTTGGACGCCATAGTCGGCGTCGGTGCCCGGCATCCGCCCCGGCACGCTCCAGGAGGCAGTGACCCGGCCACCGGTCGGGAGCCAGGGCCGTGCCGTCAGCGGATGGTCGCCGGTGGTGGTGCCGGCCCCGCCGTGGTCGACGGCCTCGTCGCTCGCCACCGCCTTCGCCCGCGGTCTGGCGTAGACTCCGGCGCCGATGCGCCAACGCCTCGCCCTCCAGGCCGCCCTCGGGACCGGCGCCTTCCTCCTGCTCACGGCGCTGCTCTTCGCCGCCGCCCGGGCCAGCTGACCATGCCCACCCTGCGAGACCTCACCCGGGCCGGGCTCTGGCTGGGGCTCTACGTCCTGCTGGCGCTCTGGCCGCTGCTGCTCCTGCTGGCCGCCCCGGGGCCCCGCGGCGGCGGCTTCGCCGACGAGCTGGGCTCGGCGCTCGGCTTCCTGGCCATCTCGTTGATGGCCATGCAGTTCCTGCTCACCGCCCGCTTCGAGTGGCTGGCGCCCCCCTTCGGCACCGATCTCGTCTACGCCTTCCACCGTCACATCACCATCGCCGTGGTGGTCTTCGCGCTGCTCCACCCGGTCTTCCTCTTCGGCTCGTCGCTGGGCATGGCGCTCTCCTGGCTCATCCCCGGCGCCGCCCCCTGGGAGATCGCCTCCGGCATCTGGGCCACCTGGGCGCTGCTGGCGCTGGCCGTCGCCTCCTGGCTCCGCAAGCGGCTCACCCTGCCCTACGAGGCCTGGCGCTGGACCCACGGCCCGCTGGCCGCCGCCGCCGTGCTGCTCGCCATCTGGCACGCGCTGATGGCCGGTCGGCTGCTCTCCCGCCCGGTGGTGCGCTGGCTCTGGCTGGCCTGGACGCTGGGCTGGGTGGGGCTGCTGCTGCGGGTGCGGGTCTTCAAGCCGCTGGCGCTGCGCCGCCGCCCCTGGACGGTCAGCGAGGTGCGCCCCGAGCCCGGCGACGCCGTCACCCTGGTGCTGGAGCCGGTCGGCCACGACGGCTTCCGCTTCCGCTCCGGCCAGTTCGCCTGGCTCACCCTGGGGGCCTCGCCCTTCGCCGGCCGCGAGCACCCCTTCTCCATCGCCTCCTCGGCGATGGCCGCCCCGCGCGTCGAGCTGACCATCAAGGCGGTCGGGGACTTCACCCGCGGCCTGCTGGCCGTGAAGCCGGGCCAGCCGGCCTTCCTCGACGGCCCCTTCGGCACCATGTCGATCGACGCCTTCCCCGACGCCGACGGCTACGTCTTCATCGCCGGCGGCAGCGGGGTGGTCCCCTGCATGTCGATGCTCCGCACCCTGGCCGACCGCGGCGACCGCCGCCCCCACCTGCTCCTCTTCGGCAGCAGCGAGCTGTCGCGCACGCTGTTCCGCGAGCCGCTCCAGGCCCTCTCCACCCGGCTCGACCTGCGGGTGGTCCACGTGCTGGAGCGGCCGCCCGAGGGGTGGCGCGGCGAGCAGGGCTACCTGACCCAGGCCATGCTCGACCGCTGGCTGCCGCACCGCGGGCGGCACGCCTACTTCGTCTGCGGCCCCAACCCCATGATGGACGTGGCCGAGGCGGCGCTGGCCCGGCTGGGCGTGCCCATGTCCGACCTCCACTCGGAGCGGTTCGATCTGGTATGAGGGCGCCATGAGCGCGAATCGCTTCCAGGTCGGCCTGGTCCAGATGGCGATGTCCACCGACCCGGCCCGGAACACCGCCACCGCGGCGGCCCGCATCGCCGAGGCGGCCGGGCGCGGTGCCCAGGTGGTCTGCCTGCCGGAGATGTTCCGCACCCCCTACTTCTGCCAGACCGAGACCCACGCCCACTTCGCGCTGGCCGAGGCGGCCGACGGCCCCTCGGTGCAGGCGCTGGCGCCGGTGGCGAAGCGGCACGGGGTGGCGGTGGTGGTCCCCATCTTCGAGAAGCGGGCGCCCGGCCTCTACCACAACAGCGCCGTCATCCTCGACGCCGACGGCAGCGTCGCCGGGCTCTACCGCAAGATGCACATCCCCGACGACCCGGCCTTCTACGAGAAGTTCTATTTCACCCCGGGTGACCTGGGGTTCAAGGCCTTCGACACCCGCCACGGCCGCATCGGCACGCTCATCTGCTGGGACCAGTGGTACCCGGAGGCGGCCCGGCTCACCGCCCTGGCCGGGGCCGCGGTGCTCTTCTACCCCACCGCCATCGGCTGGCACCCGGCCGAGAAGGCCCAGCACGGCGCCGCCCAGCGCGACGCCTGGAGGACGGCGCAGCGGGCCCACGCCATCGCCAACGGCTGCTACGTGGCGGCGGTGAACCGGGTCGGCCACGAGCGCGACCAGCCCGGCGACGCCGGCCTGGAGTTCTGGGGCACCTCCTTCGTCTGCGATCCCTCCGGCGTGGTGGTGGCCGAGGCCTCCACCGACCAGGAGGAGATCCTGGTGGCCACCGTCGATCTCGGGAAGATCGACGAGACCCGCACCCACTGGCCCTTCCTGCGCGACCGGCGCATCGACGCCTACGGCGATCTCACCCGCCGCTTCCGCGACTGAGGTCCGATGGCCCCGAAGACGCCCGCCGCGCAGGGCTTCGCCATGCCGGCGGAGTGGGAGCGCCACCAGGCCACCTGGCTGGCCTGGCCGCACAACGTCCGTGACTGGCCCGGCAAGTTCGCCCCCATCCCCTGGGTCTTCGCCGAGATCGTCCGGCTCATCGCCCGCGGCGAGACGGTGCGGCTGCTGGTGGAGGACGCCGCCGCCGAGCGCAAGGTGCGGGCGCTGCTGGGCCGGGTCGGGGCGCCGCTGGCCGCGGTCGAGTTCCACCGCTTCCCCACCGACCGGATCTGGTGCCGCGACGCCGGCCCCATCTGGCTGGTGCGGGGCGGGCCGCGGCCGGCCCGGGCCATCGCCGGCTTCAGGTTCAACGCCTGGGCCAAGTACGACGACTGGAAGAAGGACGCCCGCACCCCGGCGCGCGCCGCCCGGGCGCTGGGGGTGCCGCTGCTGCCCATGGTGCACGCCGGGCGGGAGGTGGTGCTGGAGGGCGGCTCCATCGACGTCAACGGCGCCGGGAGCATCCTCACCACCGAGGAGTGCCTGCTCGACCCCGCGGTCCAGGTGCGCAACCCCGGCTTCACGAGGCACGACTACCAGCGGCTCTTCGGCGACCTGCTGGGCGCGCCCCACACCATCTGGCTCGGTCGCGGCATCGCCGGCGACGACACCCACGGCCACGTCGACGACCTCTGCCGCTTCGTCGACGCCCGCACCGTCGTCCTCTGCCGCGAGCCGGACGGGACCGACCCGAACCACGCCCCGCTCGAGGAGAACCGCGAGCGGCTGGAGGGGGCGCGGCTGCAGGACGGCTCGCGCCCGCAGGTGGTGGCCCTGCCCATGCCGGCGCCGGTGGTGCTCGACGGCCAGCGGCTGCCGGCCAGCTACGCCAACTTCTACGTGGCCAACGCCGCGGTGCTGGTGCCCACCTTCAACGACCCCAACGACCGGGTGGCGCTCGGCATCCTCGGCGAGCTCTTCCCCGACCGGCCGGTGGTCGGCGTCCACGCGGTGGACCTGGTCTGGGGGCTGGGAACGCTCCACTGCCTCTCGCAGCAGGAGCCGGCGATGCCGGCGCCGGCCCCGTAGGGCGGCCCCCGGGGGCGGCGGGCGGCGGCCACCCCCGCCTTGTCTTTCTCGCGGCCACCCCCGACACTCGCACCACCTCCGCTTCGCCACAGGTGGTGCTCCATGTTCGAGTCACTCGTTCCCAGGGGACCGGCGGTCCCCGCCCGCCGCCGCCTGCGCCTGCGCCTGGCGCTCGGGGTTGCCGCCCTGCTCTCGGCCTTCCCCGCCGCCGGCGCCCCCGCCGACACCCGGCCCAAGATGGCGGTGCTCGACTTCCAGCCCTCCGGGGCCAGCGCCTCGCTGGCCGGCGCCGCCACCGGCGCGGTGGCCACCGAGCTCGACCGGCTGCAGGTCTTCAAGGTGGTCACCAGCGAGGCCATCCGCGGCATGCTGGCGCTGGAGCGGCAGAAGCAGATGCTGGGGTGCTCTGCCGACAGCGCCGCCTGCCTCGCCGAGATCGGCGGCGCCCTGGGGGTCGACTACCTGGTCTCGGGCCGGGTCATCGGCCTCGGCGGCGGCGCCAACGGCTCGATGACCTACACGCTGGAGGTCACGCTCTCCAACGTCAAGAAGGCCTCCCGCGACGGCTCGGCGCTGGAGAAGGCCGCCAGCGAGGCCGCGCTCATCTCGCTGGTGCCCCGTGCCGTCGGCAAGCTCACCGCCCGGCTCCTCGCCACGCGGACCGGCAAGCTGGTGGTCACCTCCACCGAGACCGGCGCCGTGGTCAAGGTGGACGAGCAGGCGCGCGGCACCACGCCGCTCCCCGGACCGCTCGAGGTGCCGAGCGGCCCGCGCACGCTCTCGGTGGAGAAGCAGGGCTTCGTCACCTGGCAGACCGACGTGGTCGTCCAGCCCGGCAAGATGACCGGCGAGACGGTGACGCTGATGCCAAGCCCGGACTTCATCGAGGCCTACGAGTCGCGGGCCCGCAAGATGCGGATCGGCGCCTGGACCGCCACCGGGGTGGCGGTGGCCGGCCTGGCCACCACCGTCCTCATGCAGCTGCGCGCCAACAGCCTCTACGGGAACTCCTCCACGCCGGGGACCTTCCTCTACTACCGGCAGCGACTCACCGACGGGGTGGTGGCGCCCGGCGGCGGCGACTACCGAGCCGACGTCACCCGGCTCGCCGGCCAGGTGACCACCGCCGAGAACCTCTCCTACGTCGGCGCCGGCGTGGCCGCGGTGGGCGGCGGCTTCGCCATCTGGCTCTGGCTGGCCGGCGACGATCCGGGGCGCTATTCCCGCTACCACGCCTCCGCGCTCCAGCTCCTCCCCATCCCCGGCGGCGCCGCCCTGGCGCTCTCCGGCGCCTTCTGAGTGGACGCCATGACGCCCTCCTGCCCCCGCTCCGTGCGCGCCACCCTCTCCCTCCTCGGGCTCGCCCTCTCCCTCTCCGGCTGCCGCCGCGACGTCGGCGTCCCGCCACCCTCCACCTTCGCCGTCGTCGACGCCTTCCCCTCGGCGGCGCCCCGCGAGACCCTGCTGCTCGTCGCCACCGGCGGGACGCAGCCCTACGCCTACGCCTTCGCCGCCGGCGGCCCCGGCTCGGGGCTGGGCGCCACGGTCGACGCCTCCGGCCACTACCAGGCCGGCGCCTGGGGCCCCGCCCTCGACGTCGTCGAGGTGCGCGACGCCGCCGGGGCCATGCGCGAGGTGCGGGTCTCGGTCGGGCCGCCGCTGCAGGTGACGCCCACCCAGGCCTTCGTGGCGCCGGGCGGCAGCGTCGGCTTCGTGGCCTCCGGCGGGAAGCAGCCCTACGCCCTGGAGTTCACCGGGGCGGGGGCCCACCACGGCACCACGGCCGGGACCACCTTCACGGTCGAGGCCGGCGGCGGCTGCGCCGGGCTGGTCTCGGATCCGGCCACCGTGACCCTGCGGCTGGTGGACGGCACCGGCACCGCCAGCCCGACGCTCAGCGTCGAGATCGGCCGGGGGCTCGATCTCTTCCCCGCCGCCGGCGTCGGCGCCGTGGCGCCGCACGAGACCATCGCCTTCCTCGCCTCCGGCGGCCAGCCGCCCTACCAGTTCTCCATGGCGGCCAACCCCTCGGCCGGACCCGGCGTCAACCCCGGTCGCGGCACCTACACCGCCGGCGCCACCGGCCAGGTCACCGACCGGGTCCAGGTGACCGACGCCAACGGCCAGGTGGCCTGCTTCGCGGTGGCGGTCGGCCCCGAGCTCGGCTTCACCTTCTCCAACACCCGGGCGCGCCCCGGCCAGCCCATGAAGGTGCTGGCCAGCGGCGGTCGGCCGCCCTACCGGTTCCTCTTCGCCGACAAGGGGAACCGGAGCCGGGCCACGCTCGACGCCGTGAACGGCGACTACGTCCCCGGCTACAACACCGGCGCCACCGACCTGATCACCGTGGCCGACGCCACCGGCGCCCCGGCGCTGCCGGCCCGGGCCATCCAGGTGGGGCCGGTGCAGGTGGACGCCTATTACCCGGACCAGGGCTGCCTGGTCGGTGACGTCGACGGCAACGGCGTCCTCGACGCCGTGGCCATCAACTCGCAGCGCATCGCCACCACCGTGGAGCTGCGCCCCGGGAAGGCGCCGCGCCTGGCCACCACCACGGTCGGCGCCGTGCTCAGCGCCGCCGCCCTCGGTGACGTCGACGGCGACGGCCGGATGGACCTGGTGACCGTCTCGCCGCTGGACCTCACCCTCGAGGTGGAGCTGGGACAGGGCGACGGCTCCTTCGTCGTGGGGGGGCTCCGGGCGCCCGGGATCGTGGCCCGCAGGGTGGCCGTGGCGCGGGGCTCACGGCGCATCTTCAGCCTCGGCAGCGCCACCGGCTGCGGCGCCGGGCTGGCCTGGGTGGAGTACGACGCCACCAAGGCCTTGCTGGGGACGCCCGGCTGCGTCTCCATCGCCGGCAGCCTGGGCTCCTTCAGCTCGCTGGTGGCGGGCGACTTCGACGGGGACACGCTGGACGACGCCGCCTACACCCGGACCACGACCCCCCAGGCGGTCTATTTCAGGCTGGCCAGGGAGGGGTTCGCCGTCGAGCACGCCGTGGCCCTGCCCGGCACCTGGCGGTACGAGGCCTACGCCGCCTCTTCCTCGCCGGCCCTCGAGGTCCGCCGCGATGGAGCCACCAGCTCCGACGTGGTCCTGGTGGTCTACGACGGGCCGCGCGCCACCACCGGCACCCGCACCGGCCTGGCCACGCTGCGGGGCGGCGCCGCCGGCCTGACGCTCCAGCAGGTGGACCGGGTGGACTTCGGCGGGCTCTACAACATCCTCGGCATGACCGCGCTCGGCCTCGGCGCGGGGGCCACGCCGCGGTTGGCGGTCTCCAACGGCGCCGACGGGCAGGTGCTGATCTACGACTTCCCGGTCACCCCGGCCCCGCTGGCCCTCTCCGCCTGGCAGGTGGCGCCGCGCGACTACCGGGTCGCCGGGCTCTGCGGCGGCGACCTCGACGGCGACGGCCTCGACGACATGGTGATGACGCCGCGCGAGTACGGGACCCTCTCCGACGTGCTGCTCGGCGAGCTGGACGGTGGCTGGGATCGACGGCCGCGCTTCCACTCGATCGGGAACGGGCTCATCGGCGACGTCGATGGTGACGGCGTCGCCGACTTCATCTCCCCGCTGCCGGGCCTGGGCCTCGAGGTGCTCCTTCCCGCCGGCGGCGAGATCGCGCTGGGGCCGGCCACGCCGACCGACGGCGTCCTCTTCGACGCCCGCGCCGCCGACTGGGACGGCGACGGCGTCCCCGACCTGATGGCCCGGCTCGGCGCCACCGGCTTCTCCCTGCTGCACGGGCTGGGTGCCGGCCGCTTCGGCCCCCAGGTCCCGGTCACGGTGACCAGCCCGGCGGGCGTGCCGTACGACCCCATCGCGGTCTACTTCGCGGTGGCGCGCCTGGGTGGTGCCAGCCCGGGCCCCGACCTCTTCACCTACGTCCGCGCCGGATCCCAGCTCTACTACGCCGCGGTGGTCTTCTCCGACCCGACCCACGGCACCTTCGGCGTCTCGGACCTGCCCTTCGGAGCCTACCCATACTTCACCGGGGTGGCCGACCTGGACGGCGACGGGATCGACGACCTGGTGGTGGTGGGTGTCGGCGGCGCCATCCGGGTCGCGCTGGTCAAGCCCGGCACCCCCGGGTCCACCTGGCCCTTCCTGCCGTCGGTCGAGGTGCAGCCGGCCCCCACCACCTATTTCCCGTCCATGGCCGGGGTCATCGACGTGCCCGGCGCGGTCCCCCGCCGGCAGCGCGCCGTCGTCCTCGGCCTCGACGCCGTGCTGCTGGTCGAGGCGCCGGCGGGAGTTCCGCTGACCACCCCGAGCCCCATCAGCCTGGGAATCGACGTCATCGAGGTCGCTCCGGTTGGCGTCGCCGACGTGACCGGCGATGGCTGGCCCGACCTGGTGCTGATCGGCTACCTCACCACCACCGCCATCGACCCGGTGAGCTTCCGGTACCTGGGGGGCGACCTGCTGGTGCTGCGCGGCACGGCGACCGGGGGGTTCGAGGCCACGCCCGACCCGTCGCTGACGCTCCACCTCGGCGGCCTGCTGGGGGGCTCGACCCTCCCCAGCCCCGGCGGCGGCCCGGCCGACCTGCTGATATCGGGAGGGTCCTCCTCGGTGATCCTGCACAACGACGGGGCTGGCCACTTCCGGTGACTTCGGAACCGCGGAACCCGACCGAGGGTTCCGTAGAACGGCCGGTGGTCCGCGAAACGGCCGGGGGCCGCTGACGCCCCATGCGGAGGGCCGATCCCGACCGAGGGTTCCGTGAAACGACCGGAGGTCCGCGAATCGGCCGGGGTCCGCTGACGCCCCTTGCGGGGCTCGACCTCAGGGAACTACCACCTCAACGCCCCGGTCCCCGGAAGGAAGGTAGGCGGCGCCATTCAGCAGCAACGCATCGGAGGCCCAGCCGCTGGTCCGGTGGAAGCTGCGGAAGATCGGCTGCCCCGGGGTATCAACGCGGTAGGCGAGCACCCCCTGCCCGCCCATGCCGCCGGCCCCGAGCAGCAGCCAGCCTTCTCCGGTGGCGAGTGGCCAGGCCCAGGAGGCCTCGACCTCCTGGGTGGAGGCCAGCTGCAGCTGGGCCAGGTCGATCCCGGCCAGCCGCAACACCGAGCGGCCGCCGCTCCAGTCCCAGGTGGCCGCGTAGGCGGCATCGGCCGTGACCAGGGCCCCGCCGGCGTACCCGACGAGGTCGACGCTGCCGGCCAGCCGCGCCGTGCCCCGGTCGGTCAGGTCGAGGGCGTGCAGTGACGTCCAGGCCCGGTCGGGCGTCCAGTGAGACTCGAGCGTGTAGACGCGGCCACCGCCTGGGGTCGCGGCCAGGAAGGTGCCGGGGACGTTGACCGGCGCCAGCAGGGCCGGTGCGTTCGGATCGGCCACGTCGATCCGATCGAGGAGATAGCGTCCGCTGCCGTCGAGCCGGTCGAGCGGTTCGAAGTGGGTGAGGTAGAGCCGGTCGCCAGCGCTGGCCAGACCCCACGACCAGCTGCTGGCAGGGAGCACCACCCGCCCGCCCAGGTGAGGCGCGTCGGGGTCGGTCAGGTCGTAGACCAGCACCTCGTCCCCGGCCGGGGCGCCGCCGCCGCCCGTCGGCCCCGCCAGCGCGACCGGATACCAGCCGCGCATGCGGTGGACGGCCAGCACCCGTCCGTTGCAGACCACCTGGTCGCCCCACCCCCAGCCCCAGAAGGAGCCGAAGCCAGGGAGCCCCATGTCGGCGGTCACCTCGAGCCGGCCGCGCGGGAGTGGGTGGAGGGGATCGGCGAGGTCCCAGCCTGAGAGCCAGGCCTGGCCGCCGCTGGAGTCGGTGGAGAGGAGCCAGACGAGGTCGCCGGCCACGAACATCCGCGAGGCCGGGGCGGGCGCCTTGATGCGGGCCAGCGGCACCGGCGCCTCGGGATCGGCCGGGTCCACCACGACCAGCGAGGTGTCGCCGCGCCACCAATCCCCGGTGAGCGCCACCAGCTTCCCGCGCACCGTGGCCAGCGACCAGGCGGAGCGTGCCAGGTCCAGCCCGGCGCGCTCCCGCGGGGCGTCGCGGTCGGTGGCGTCGAAGAGCTGGAGCCGCTGGTCGGAGAGGGCGGCCAGCTGGCCGGTCACGCCGGCCGCGCCGACCGGGAAGGCGCGCTGCACCTGACCAGGGTGGGCGAGGAAGCCGCGCAGCGTCAGCGCCGAGCGCCCCAGGTCGATGAGCTGCACGCCGCCCGCCCAGGACCAGCTCGTGGGATCCCAGCCCTGGAACGGCACCAGCACCAGCCCCTCGGCGTCCAGCACCTGGAAGGCCTTGCGCAGGTCGTCGGGGGCGGCGTTCACCCAGCCGTAGCCGCTCCCGAAGGTCACCCGGGAGACCAGGGCCGGGGCCCGTGGATCGGCGACGTCGAAGAGCGAAACCGCCAGCTGCCACGGCGCACCGACCTCGGACACGTGGCCGAGCGCCACCAGCCGGTCGCCGCGCGGCTCCACGAAGTCGAGCTGGCCGGGCATGACCACGTGGCCGAGCAGGCCAGGGTGGCCGGGATCGGAGAGATCGACGACCCAGAGCGGATCGATGCGGGCGGCGGTGACCACGTAGGCCCGGGCGCCGTCGAAGCGGGCGGCGGTGAGCGACTCGGCCACGTCGATGGGGACGACGCCGAGGAGGTTGGCGTCGGCCGGCGTCGGGGCGGACCAGACGCGGACGTCGGCGCCGGTGTTCCAGGTGCGTCCCAGCACGGCGCGGAAGGTCCCGCTGGCGGCGTCGGCGTCGAGGCCCCAGCGGTCCTGGACCTGGCCGGGGGCCGCGAAGGTGGCGCCGGCCGCGATGGCGCCGGTGGGGGACGAGATGTCGAAAGCTCGGAAGGTGGTGGCCGGCGCGCCGGTGCCTGCGTCCCACCCGGACTGGGCCAGCACCGCCCGGTCGGCGGTCACGGCGACGTGCGAGGACCACCCGGTGGCGGCGAACTCGACCCGCGCCACCGACCGCGGCGTCGCCGGGTCTGCGAAGTCGAAGCTCTGGAGAAAGACGGTGTCGCCACCGGGCGCGGCCACTCCGGCCACCCCGCCCGTGGCAGGGATCATGGCGTCGTACCATCCCCAGCGGCGGGAGAAGACGTAGAGGACGTCGCCGACGAAGCGGGTCTGCTCCACGAAGCCGTCGACGTCGAGGCGGGAGACCAGCCGCGGCGCCGCCGGATCGGACACGTCCACGGTCCAGACCTGTGAGCCGGTGCGCGGGCGGGCGGCCCCGGCGTCGGCGACCCAGCTCCAGGCCAGGGCGTCGGAGACCGCGAAGACAGCGGTGGAGCCGCGCAGGTAGAGGTCGACCGGCTGGCCGACCACCGGGACCTTGCCGACGAGCCGCGGGTTGTCGAGGTCGGCGAGGTCGAGGATCTGCAGGCCGCGCAGGCCGTTGAGGACGTAGAGCGTCGAGCCCGACCGCTGGTAGACGTCAGCCTCCTCGACGGCGCGCGCCGGGCCGGGGGTGGGCGTCCCTGCGCCGCCGATGGCCGGCGTGGTGCCCGTGTCGCCACTGGCCCGAGGCCCGGGTCCGCTGCCGGGGGGCTGCGAGAGGAAGGTCTCGGCCCCCGGGGCGCGATCGGCCCCAGGGGTGCCGATGGTGCAGGCAGCGATCAGGGTGAGCCCGAAGAGGCCGGGGTGGAGAGCGAGGCGAGTTGGCTTCATGGCGCCCTCCTGGCGCGAGGAGGCCAACATGGTACCACCGGCGCGACCCCCGACCCGACCCCGACCCGACCGAGAGTACCGCGGGACGGCCGGGGGTCCGCGGGACGGCCGGTGACGGCTGAGGAAAACCCAAAGGGAATGCGGGGCTCCGGTGGCACGGGGCCTGCCTTACCCAGAGGCATGACCGCCCCCCGACAGGTCCTCCCCGGCACCACCTACCTCGTCACCCGCCGCTGCACCCAGCGCCAGTTCCTCCTTCGCCCCTCCAGGCCGGCCAGCCAGGTCTTCCTCTACCTCCTCGCGGTCGCCGCCGAGCGCTACGGCATCGAGGTCCACGCCTACTGCGTCATGTCGAACCACTACCACCTGGTGGTGACCGACCCCCACGCCCGCCTCCCGCTGTTCCACCTCTTCCTCGACGGCCTCGCCGGCCGGGCCCTCAACGCCCTGCTCGGTCGTCGCGAGGACTTCTGGGGCCCCGACAGCTACAGCGCCGTCGAGCTGGCCAGCCCGCAGGCCGTCGTCGACAAGGCCGCCTACACCCTGGCCAACCCGGTGGCGGCCGGGCTGGTCCGGTCGGCCCGTCGCTGGCCGGGGCTCTGGTCATCGCCTGACGAGGTGGGAGCAACCGGGCGCCAGGTGAAGCGCCCCACCCACTTCTTCGACCAGAAGGGGACCATGCCCGAGTCGGCGACCCTCACGCTCACCACCCCGCCCGGGTTTCCCACCGCCGCCGCGTTCCGGGACCGGCTCTCCGCCGCGCTCGCAGAGCGGGAGGCCGTGGCGGTGAAGAAGGTCGGCACCTTCCTCGGCGTGGCCAAGGTGCTGGCGCAGAAGACCACCGCCCGAGCCAGGGAGCCGCAGCCGCTCGGCCAGCTCAACCCGAGGGTGGCGGCGCGCGACAGGTGGAAGCGGATCGAGGCGCTGGGCAGGCTGGTGGGCTTCCTCGCCGACTACCGGGCGGCGTTGCACCAGTGGCGCGCCGGCAACAGGAGCGCCGTCTTCCCTGCCGGCACCTACCTGATGCGGGTCGCCTGCGGTGTCGCCTGCGCCGGCGCTGGTTAGCCGCGACGACCACGCGGGCCTCACCACCCTCGCCACCAGCAGTCTCCGGGAGCCACCCAGGCCTCGAGGGGCCGAGGCGTGTGCCCCTGCCCTCACCGAGCGCTTCTGGCAGCCCGACGCGCTGCGGCCTCAACCCCCGCTGAGGCACCACCACACCACCTCGGCGCCTCCCTGACCAACGATCGCGGCCCCGGACCCCCAACGACCCCTGGCCGAGGCCGGCCTCGCCGAGCCGAACCCTCGGTCGGGAACACGGGAACAACTACTTCCCGGCTCGCCGGGTGCCCGGCGGCAGCTTCACCTCGAACGCGGCGTCGGCGAGGCCGCCGTTGCGCCTGATGTCCCGGAAGACCAGGCGGTTCTCGTTGCCGGCGCCGTCGACCACGGTGGTGGCCAGCACCTCGCCCTCCGGCCCGACGCTGAAGACCAGCCGGGCCACCCGCGGGTCGGCCACCCGGGGCCGCAGCACCAGCGCCCCGCCCTCGGCCAGCGAGGACTCGAAGTCGCGGGTCAGCTCCCCCCGCCCCAGCAGGAAGGCCACCGCCGCGGTCATGGCGGTGGCGTCGAACTGCTCGTCGACGTAGGCCTGCTGCTCCTCCGGCTCGTACTGCACCAGCCGCCTGCCGGTCACCGCCACCACCTTCACCGATGGTGACTGATAGTCCCAGCGCATCAGGCCGGGCTTCTTCACCTTGAGCGCCCCGGTGGAGGTGAGCTTCCGCCCCAGGCCGGCGTAGACGTAGGTCTGGGTGAAGGCGGCCTCGAGGTCGCGGGTCTTCTCGTAGAAGGCCTGCACCTTGCGGGTCAGCTCGACGGCGGAGGGCGACCCGGCGGCAGGAGCCGTCCCGGTCACCGCGACCGGAGCCTTCCCCGTGATCGCGGCCATTCCCTTCAGCGGGGCCGCGGCCGTCCCCGTCGCCGCGGCCGTCGCCGGCCCCCCTCCCCCCTCCGAAGCGGGAAGCACCAGGGCGGCGGCGAGCAGGGCGGCGAGGGTCGAGATGGGCATGTGGCCTGCGTTAGCAGGGACGGCCCGGGCGCGCAAAGATTCAGGGGCGGGGCGCCTTGACCTGAGGGGGCCGCCGGGGTGATCCTCCGCGGTCCAATGCGTCCCCTCGCCGTGCTCTTCGTCGTCACCGCCAGCCTCGCCCTGCAGGGGTGTAGCAACACCTGCCAGGACCTCGGCGACCGGCTCTGCCAGTGCTCCGGCGCCGGCTCCACCCGCGACGCCTGCAAGACCGAGATCAAGAACCAGCTCTCCGCCGCCGGCGTCCACTCCGACGACGAGGCGGTCTGCTCCGCGGTGCTGGCCACCTGCACTCCTCCCGCCGGCGCCGCCTTCTGCGAGTGGATCAACACCGGGTGCGGAAAGGCCTCCTGCGGCCTCTCCAACGAGACACCCGCCAGCGTCTGCAAGTGACCTTCCGCGAGGCCATCGCCCGGCGGGTCCTGGTCTTCGACGGGGCCATGGGCACGCAGATCCAGGGGGAGCACCTCACCCTCTCCGACTTCGGCGGCAAGGAGGGGGCCAACGACCTCCTCACCCTGACCCGCCCGGATCTCATCGAGGAGATCCACGGCCGCTACTTCGCCGCCGGCTGCGACGTGGTCGAGACCAACACCTTCGGCTCGTCGCGGCTCAAGCTCGACGAGTACGGCGTCGGCCACCGCACCTACGAGGTCAACTTCCGCGCCGCCATCCTGGCGCGGCGGGCCGCCGAGCGCCACGCCACCAAGGAGCAGCCCCGCTTCGTGGCCGGCTCGATGGGCCCCACCGGCATGCTCCCCTCGTCGTCGGATCCCTCGCTCGGCAACATCACCGCCGACGCCCTGGAGCGGATCTACTTCGAGCAGGCCAAGGGGTTGATCGAGGGGGGCGTCGACGCCCTCATCCTCGAGACCCACCAGGACATGCTGGAGCTGCGCGCCGCGGTGCTGGGCGCCGACGCCTGCCGCCGCGAGCTGATGCGCGACGTCTTCATCATCGCCCAGCCCACCCTCATCGACCAGAACGGCCGCATGCTGCTCGGCACCGACGTCGCCAGCGCCCTGGCCACGCTGGAGCGGCTGCCGGTCGACGCCGTCGGCCTCAACTGCTCCACCGGCCCCGCCGAGATGCGCGAGGCGGTCCGCTACCTCGGCGAGCACTGCAGCCACTACGTCTCGGTGCTGCCCAACGCCGGCATGCCGGAGAACGTCGACGGCAAGGCGGTCTACAAGCTCTCCCCCGACGACCTGGCCGAGGCCCTGGCCGGCTTCGTCTCCGAGTTCAGGGTCGACCTGGTGGGCGGCTGCTGCGGCACCACCCCGGCGCACCTCGCCGCGGTGGTGGCCCGCCTCAAGACCGTCCGCGCCCCGCGCCGGGTGCGGCCCCTCCCCGGCCCCGAGCTCTCCTCGGCCATGAAGGCGGTGCCGCTGACGCTGGAGCCGCGCCCGCTGCTGGTGGGCGAGCGGCTCAACTCGCAGGGCTCGCGCAAGGTCAAGGAGCTGCTCATCGCCGACGACTACCCCGGGCTGCTGCAGATCGCCCGCGGCCAGGTCGAGGCAGGCGCCCACGTGCTCGACGTCTGCGTGGCCCTCAACGAGCGCGAGGACGAGGGGGCGCAGATGCGCGCCCTGGTGAAGCTGCTGGCCCAGGCCGTCGACGCGCCGCTGATGATCGACTCCACCGAGCCCGACGTCATCGAGTCGGCGCTCAAGGTCTACCCGGGGCGCTGCATCGTCAACTCCATCAACCTGGAGAAGAGCGGCGAGCGGGTCCGCAAGGTGCTGCCGCTGGTGAAGCGCTACGGCGCCGCGGTGGTCTGCATGACCATCGACGAGAAGGGGATGGCGCAGAGCGCCGACCGCAAGGCCGAGATCGCGGCGCGCATCGTCACCGTGGCCCGGGAGTACGGCCTCGAGCCCGACTGCCTGATCTTCGACGCCCTGACCTTCACGCTCGCCACCGGCGGCGAGGAGTACCGGCACAGCGCGGTGGAGACGCTGGAGGGGATCCGCCGCATCAAGGCCGAGACCCCGGGCGTGCTCACCACCCTGGGCGTCTCCAACGTCAGCTTCGGCCTCGCCAAGCACGCCCGCGAGGTGATCAACTCGGTCTTCCTCTACCACGCGGTCAAGGCCGGCCTCGACCTGGCCATCATCAACCCCAAGGACGTCACCCCCTACCCGGCCATCGGCGAGGTCGAGCGAACCCTGGCCGAGGAGCTGATCTTCGATCGCCGCCCCGACGCCCTGGCCCGCCTCATCGCCCACTTCGGCGAGAAGGGGGCGGAGAAGGCCCCCCCGGCCGAGGACCTGCTGGCCGGCAAGAGCGTCGAGGAGCGGATCCACCTGCAGATCCTCCACCGCCGCCCCGAGGGGATCGAGGCGCTCATCGACGACGCCCTGACCCGCCGCCCGGCGGTGGCGGTGCTCAACGAGGTGCTGCTGCCGGCCATGAAGGACGTCGGCGACAAGTTCGGCGCCGGCGAGCTGATCCTCCCCTTCGTGCTGCAGTCGGCCGAGGTGATGAAGAAGGCGGTCGGCCACCTCGAGCAGTTCCTCGAGAAGAAGGCCGGCTCCACCAAGGGCACGGTGGTGCTGGCCACGGTCTACGGCGACGTCCACGACATCGGCAAGAACCTGGTCAAGACCATCCTCGCCAACAACGGCTTCACCGTGCACGACCTCGGCAAGCAGGTGCCGGTGGCCACCATCATCGAGAAGGCGGTCGAGGTGGGCGCCGACGCCATCGGCCTCTCGGCGCTGCTGGTCTCCACCTCCAAGCAGATGCCCTTCTGCGTCGAGGAGCTGAGCCGCCGAAACCTGCAGTTCCCGGTCATCATCGGCGGCGCCGCCATCAACCGCCGCTTCGGCTACAAGACCCACTTCGTGCAGGGCGGCACCCCGTACGCCGGCGGCGTCTTCTACGCCAAGGACGCCTTCGAGGGGCTGGAGCTGATCCAGCAACTGGTCGACCCCACGCGGCGCGACGCCCTCAAGCGCGCCGTGCTGGAGAAGGCCATCCACGGGCGCGACGCCCCCGCCGCCGAGCCGCCTCCCAAGCCACCGCCGGGGGCCCGCTCCAGCGTCGGGCTGGCCGCCAAGGTCCCGACGCCGCCGTTCTGGGGGGCGCGCACCGTGCTCTCCGGCGAGATCCCGCTCTCCGACCTCTGGCCGCGGCTCGACCTCAACGAGCTCTACAAGCTGCAGTGGGGGGTGCGAGCCAAGGGGGCGGAGTACGAGCGGATGATCCGCGAGGAGTTCGCCCCCAAGCTCGAGGAGCTCAAGGCCGAGGCCCAGGCCCAGGGCTGGATCCAGCCCAAGGTGGTCTACGGCTACTGGCCCTGCCACGCCGAGGGCGAGGAGCTGGTGATCCTCGACCCGGTCCACCGCAAGGCCGAGCTGGCCCGCCTGCGCTTCCCCCGCCAGCCCGACGAGCGGCTGCTCTGCCTCGCCGACTACTTCAGGTCGGAGCCGGGGAGCGACGTCTGCGCCTTCCAGGTGGTCACGGTGGGCGACGCCGCCTCGCGCCTCGCCGACGAGGCCAACGCCCGCGGCGACTACTCGCGCAGCCTCTTCGTCCACGGGCTGGCGGTGGAGGTGGCCGAGGCGCTGGCCGAGCACTGGCACCGGATGGTCAAGGCCGAGCTGGGGATGGGGCCGGACCAGGGCAAGCGCTACAGCCCCGGCTACCCCTCCTGGCCGGAGCTGACCGACCAGCGCCAGCTCTGGACGCTGCTCGACCCGGAGCGGGCCATCGGCGTGTCGCTCACCGACGCCTGCCAGATGGTGCCGGAGCAGTCGACCAGCGCCATCGTGCTGCACCACCCGGAGGCGGTCTACTTCACCATCCGCGGGCAGTCGGTGCTGGCGGGCTGATCCCCGCCAGCCCCCGACCGCGCGAGGCCGGGCGAGGCCTGGTGCCCCGCCCCAGGCACGATGACGTGACGAGGGAGCCGGGACCTACGTCTTCTCGACCTTGCTGGCGGTGATGGTCTTCTTGCCGGCCGCCTCGGTCACCGTCCCGGTCACCTTCACCGGCAGCGTCTTCTCGCAGGCGGCCATGGTGAGCGGCTTGGTGACGGCGTTGTCGGCCAGCGCGTAGACCACCTCCTTGGCCCCGTCCTTCACCACCACCACGTTGGTGCAGCCGTTGACGCCGGGCGTCTTCAGGATGCACATGGCGCAGGCCAGCTTGCCGGTGATGGTCACCTCCTTGGCGGCCTCGGCGGCGGTGGCGGTGGTGGCGGCGGCGAGCAGGCCGGCGCAGGCGACGGCGGCGACGGTGCGGAGCAGCTTGGTCATGTGTGTTCCCCTGGGGTTCGCGGGGCGTGAGCGCCCTCGAGCGAGGACCGGACTCTACGCGGAGGGACGGGGCCACTCAACGTGGCGTCGGCGCCCTTCCCGGGGCGCGTCGGCGTGTCGCAAAGGTCGCCGCGGCCGGCGGGTCGACGGGTCGGCGGAGCGGCATATCGACGTATCGGCGTGACGGACGCGCCGGACGTGCCGGCTTCTCAGTCGAGCCGGACGCTGGCCCCGGCCGCCACGCCACCGTCCAGCGGCACCACCACCCAGCGCAGCCGGCGCTCCGCCCGGTCGAGGGCGGCGGCGCGGCCGTCGCGGTTGAAGCGCATGGCCTCGGCCACCGCCCCGTAGATGGCGCCGCCGTACCAGAGCGACTCGCCGACCAGCAGCAGCGCCCCCAGCCCCGGCCGGCGGTCGCGGAAGGCCTCCACCGTGGCCCAGACGAAGAGGCCGTTGAGCGCCAGGGCCCCGGCGCCCGCCACCGGGTCGCCGGCGTAGGCGTGGCCCAGGCCGGGGAGCACCGCCGACAGCAGGCCGGCGGCCACCGGGCTGCGGTGCGGAGCCTTGTCCACCTCGTCGAGGACCCGCCGCAGCTCGGCCGCCTTCTCCGCCTCGCCGGCCGGGAGCGCCTCCAGCGCCAGCCGCGCCCCCGAGGCGTCGCCGTCGCGGAGCCGCGCCAGGGCGAGGAGGCCGAGCCCGGCGGTCCGCCCCGGTCCGCCGGCCGGCGGCTCCAGCTTCAGGTAGGCCTGGAGCGGCGCCAGGGCCGCGCCCGCCTGCCCGGCCCGGTAGCGAACGCTGGCCTGCAGGTAGAGCGCGGCGTCGCGCGTGGCCGGGTCGCTGGCCTCGACGGCCAGCCGCCGCAGCCCGATGACCGCGGCGTCGGGCTTTCCGCCCTGCGCGTAGGCGCGGGCCATGGCCAGCCCGGCGGCGTCGGCCAGCGCCCCCCCCGGCGCGAGGTAGCGGACCCGCTGGTACTCGCCGATGGCGCGGTAGAGGTCACCCTGGGCGGAGAGCCAGTCGCCGTAGCGGAGCGCCTCGGCCGCCTCGGCCGGGCGCGGCGGCGTGGCTGGAGGCGCAGCCGGAGCAGCGGCCGGAGCCGGCGCCAGCGCAGCGGCCTCGACCCGGGCCGACGGGGTCGTCGGGGCCGGGGCGGGCGCGGGCTCGAGGGCGAGCGGCTGCGCCGGAGCCGGCCCTGCGGCGGCCAGCTGGGTGGCCAGCAGCGCCGCCAGCCAGGTCACCACGGCGGCCCCTCGAGGAAGAAGGTGGCGGCCTCGAGCGGATCGAGCAGCCCGCCCTCGGCGTCGCGGTCGAGCAGCCGCAGCGCCGAGGAGCGCTGGCCCCGCAGCAGCCGGGCCACGCCGATGAAGCTCCCCAGCAGCGGGCCGTGCCGGTGGACGGCCTCGACGGCGTAGGCGGAGCAGCTGGGCCGGTGCGGGCAGCGCGGCCCCTGGAAGCCGGCCAGCTTCCGGTAGGCCCAGATGGTGACGGGGGGCGAGGCCGGGGCCGGCACAGAGGAGGCCGGGGCGGCCTCGGCGGTGACCGGGTGGCCGGGGGCGTCGAACGGGCCTTCGAAGGCCAGCGCCGGCGGCGCCAGCAGCGTCATCAGCAGCGCCAGCTGCGGCGGGACAGGATGCACGCCGGGAGGGTAACATGCGCCGACCTGCCACGGCCGCCCCCGCGCGCCGGACCCGGGCAGGCCCGCCGCACCAACCGTCGGAGACGAATGGCCATGAAGACCCCCCTGTTCCGCCTCGCCGCCCTCTCGCTCGCCGTGTCCGTGATCACCGGCTGCGTCAGCTCCACCGTCATCCACAGCCAGCCCTCCGGGGCCAGGCTCTACCTCGATGGCGAGTCGGTCGGCAAGACGCCGTACACCATGAGTGACACGAAGATCGTCGGGTCGGGGACCCGGGTCAAGCTGGTGGCCGAGGGGTTCGAGCCGTTCGAGGCCATCCTCTACCGCAACGAGGTCTTCGACGCCGGCGCCTGCCTCGGCGGCCTGTTCATCTGGATCCCGTTCCTCTGGATCCAGGGCTACAAGCCGGAGCACAACTACGAGCTGACGCCCCTGCGCCCCGCGCCGCCCCCCGCCCCGGCCCCGGCCCCGGCCGCCCCGCCGCGGTCGTAGCCCGGCACCCCGCCGTCGGCACCTGGCCCTGCCGGCCCGCGCCGGCGGTCGGGCCTCGCTGACCTCGCTCCGGCCTATGGGTGGTGGGGTGCGAACTACCGCCGCCCCAGGTCCAGCTTGAGGTCGACCGGGGTCTCCAGGCCGCCGGCCCGCACCGTGCCGCGCAGCCGCAGCTCGCCGCCGCCGCCGTGGAGGCTGGCCGCGGCGCGCCCGGCCCCCAGCAGTGAGACCTGGATGGGCAGGGAGAGGCGGGCCTCGCCGCCGGCGGCGAGCGGCTCCAGCCTGGCCTCGCGCCCGGCGGCCACCGTCACCCCGTTGACCAGCAGGTCGAAGCGCAGCGCCGCGCCGGGGAGCGGGAAGGCGTTGGGGTTCTCCACCTCCAGCGCCAGCAGCAGCTCCAGCTCGGTGAGCGAGGCCAGGTTGACCGCGGCGCTGGCCAGCCGGAAGGCCGGCAGCCGCGGCACCGGCAGCCGCCCCTGGTGCGTGAACGGCAGCGTGAGGACGCCGAGCGGCGACTCGACGCCGACCGCTCCCTCGATCCGGTAGGCCACCTGCTCCTGGCGCCCGGCCCGCTCGGCCAGCCGCTGGACGTCACGCCAGCGCAGCCGCACCGAGACGCCGAAGGGGGCCGTGCCCCGCGCCGCCAGCGCCAGGCCGCCGGGCACCTCCCCCTCGGCCACCCGCGCCTCCTCGACGTCGAGCCGCCAGCTGGCCCGGGCCACCGTGAAGGCGACGTCGTTGGGGTTCTCCAGCGTGAAGGCGAGGGACACGGTGGCCCCCTCGAGATCGACCGCCGCCACCGTGGCCTGCTGGAGCTTGAGTCGTGGCGCGGTGATGGCGGCGGCGGCCAGCCGCTGCAGCGAGGCGCAGCCGGCGAGGAGCAGGGTGGCGGCCAGCAGGACGGGGAGGCGACGCATGAGAAGGCTCCTTGGGAAGGCGTGACGATACCCGCAGACCGGGGCCCGGCGGTGGGTGAGGTGGCGGCGACCCGGCTTTTCCACCACGGCGCCGGTTCTCCCCGCTCCCTCCACCGGTTTTCCTCCGGCTATCCACGGCTCCATCCTCTCGGAAATCCGGCTTTTTCCACCGAACTCCAACCACGCCGGAGACAGGGGTGGCTGCTAGATTGCGCGCACTCCGATGTCCGACTCCGAGCTGCAGCGCCGACCCGATGCCCCCGTCCCGCTTCGCGGGGCGCGCGACCTCCCGCACAACGTCGAGGCCGAGCAGGCGGTGCTCGGCGCCGTGCTCATCGACGAGAACGCCTTCGACCTGGTGGCGGCGCTGCTCAAGACCGGCGACTTCTACCTGCTGGCCCACCAGCACGTCTACGCCGCGTGCGAGGAGCTGGCCAAGGAGGCGCAGACCATCGACCCGGTGATGGTGAACCACCGGCTCGGCGCCCGCGGCCTGCTCGGCACCGCGGTGCCGCGCGAGCTGGTCTTCTCGCTCTCGCGCAGCGTCGGCGTCGCCGCCAACGTCAACCACTACGCCCGGGTGGTGCAGGACCTCTCGCGCGGCCGCAAGATGATGCTCACCGCCCAGCGGGTGGTGGAGCAGGGCTACGAGTCGGGGGCCAACGTCCAGTCGTTCCTCGACGCCGCCCAGCAGGAGGTCTTCGGCGCCGCCCAGGGCACCTCCTCCGACACGCTCCGCCGCATCAAGGACCCGATGATGGCGGCGGTGGAGAACCTCGAGGCCATCCAGAAGCGGGTGGCCGAGGGGAAGTCCTTCATCACCGGCGTCCCCACCGGCTTCGCCTCGCTCGACAAGAACACCCTCGGCCTGCAGCCCGGCACCCTCTCGATCATCGCGGCCCGCCCCTCGGTGGGCAAGACCGCCTTCGCCCTCAACCTGGCTGCCAACGCCGCGCTCAAGGGCAAGAAGGTGGCCTTCTTCTCGCTGGAGATGCCCTCCGACCAGCTGGCGCTGCGGCTGCTGGCCGCCGAGGCCAAGCTCGACTGGCGCAAGCTCTCGCAGGGGCAGCTGGGGCGCAACGAGTGGGACCGGATCTTCCACCACGCCGAGCGCATCGCCGCCTCCAGCATCTGGCTCGACGACAACTTCGTGCTCACCCCGGTGGAGCTGCGCAGCAAGTGCCGCAAGATCCAGCGGGAGAGCGGCCTCGACCTGGTGCTGGTCGACTACCTGCAGCTCATGCACGCCCCCAGCGACCGGATGAACCAGTCGCGCGAGCAGGAGATCGCCACCATCAGCCGCTCGCTCAAGGCGCTGGCCAACGAGCTGAAGATCCCCATCGTGGCGCTGTCGCAGCTCAACCGCGGCGTGGAGAAGCGCAAGGGGGAGCCGCCCATGCTCTCCGACCTGCGCGAGTCGGGCGCCATCGAGCAGGACGCCGACATCGTCATGTTCCTCCACCGCCAGGAGGAGGAGGACAAGGAGGCCGGGCCGCCCGGCGACACCCAGCAGGTGCAGCTGATCATCGCCAAGCAGCGGCAGGGGCCGATCGCCACCATCGACCTGGTCTTCTTCCGGACCAACACCTTCTTCGCCGAGATGGACCGCCGCCCCGGGCCGAACTGAGTCGCGCGCCGGGCGAGCGGATCAGCGCGAGGGCCGCTCCACCCGCTGCAGCAGGCGGCGACGCCGGCCACCCGGCGGTGCCCCCGACGACCGGGCCGCCGCGTCGAGGTAGCGCTCCACCAGCCGCTTGGCGCCGCGCACCGCCTCCTCCAGCGTGGCCCCGCGCGCCAGCAGCCCGGCCAGCGCCGCGGCCAGCCGGCAGCCGGTGCCGCGGGCCGTGCCCGGCCGCCGCCGCCCGGTGAAGCGGGTGACGCGCCGTCCCTCCACCAGCAGGTCGAGCGGCGCCCCCTCGCGGTGCCCGCCCTTCACCAGCACCGCCCGGGCCCCCAGCGCCCGCGCCGCCGCCACCGCCGCCTCGTCGTCGCCGGTGGGGAGGCCGGTCAGCGCCCGCAGCTCCTCCAGGTTGGGGGTCACCACCCGGGCCCGGGCCAGCAGCGGCGCCAGGGTCTCGGCCGGCGAGCCGTCGGCGAGATCGAGCAGCAGCGTCCCCGACGAGGAGAGCAGCACCGGGTCGACCACCAGCGGGGCCCGGGCCAGGTCGCGGGCGGAGAGCCGCGCCGCCAGGGCGTGGGCCAGCGCCGCCGTGCCCAGCATGCCGGTCTTCACCGCGCCGGGGGGGCGGCCGCCGTCGAGCAGCGCGTCCACCTGGGCCAGCAGCAGCTCCACCGGCACCGGGCTCCAGCCGCGCACCCCGCCCGGCCCCTGGGCGGTGAGCGCCGCCGCCACCGGCCAGCCGCGCGCCCCGACCGCGCCGAGCGCCTCCAGGTCGGCGGCCAGCCCGGCGCCACCGCTGGGGTCGAGCCCGGCCACCAGCAGCACCCGGGCCTCCCCCTTCGCCTTCATGAACATCGGCCGCTCCTCGTCATCGCCCGCGCCTCGTCATCGGCCGCTCCGCTTCATCGGTTGCTCCTCGCCGTGGCCGCCGCCACCAGCCCGGCGTAGATGGCGGCGTGGCGCGGCTCATGGGGCGCCGCCGACTCCGGGTGCCACTGCACGCCCAGCACGAACGCCGGCCCCGGCAGCTCGACCGCCTCGATGACGCCGTCGGGGGCGCGGGCGGTGACCACCAGCCCCCGGCCCGGCTCGCGCACCGCCTGGTGGTGCGTGGAGTTGACCATGAGTGTACCGGCGCCGACCAGGCCGGCCAGCCGGGTCCCGGGCTCCACCCGCACCGGGTGGCTGGGGGCGTCTTTGGGGGGCGGCTGCTCGTGGGTGGCGAGGCCGAGGTCGGTGGCCAGGTCCTGGTGGAGGGTGCCGCCGCGGGCCACCGCCAGCAGCTGCATGCCGCCGCAGACCCCCAGCACCGGCAGCCCGCGCTCCAGCGCCAGCCGCAGCAGGGCCAGCTCGGCGGCGGTCCGCTCCGGCCGGGCCGGGCCGCAGGCGGGGCGGCGCGCCTCGCCGTAGAGCTCGGGGGGGACGTCGAAGGCGCCGCCGGTCACCACCAGCGCGTCGCAGAGGTCGAGCAGCGCCTGGGCGGCGCCCGGCTGGTGGGTGAGCGGCAGCGCCAGGCCGCCGGCGGCGTCGACGGCCTCGGCGTAGGCGCGCGGCAGCCGGTAGGCGGTGCCGGCCTGGTCGACGTCGAGCGTCAGGCCGACGCGGGGGCGCCGGGTCATGGCCCCCGCCTCCCAGCGGCGAAGGCGGCGGCCAGCGCCGCGGCCTGCCGGCGCGGCGAGGGGTGATCGAAGAGGGCGCCGATGACGGCGGCGGCGGCGGCCCCGGCGGCGGCCACCGGCCCGATGGTGTCGAGGCCGATGCCGCCGATGGCCACCACCGGGGCCGGGAGGGCGCGCGCCACCTCGGCCAGCAGGGCCAGGCCGCGCGGCGGCTCGAGGATGCGCTTGCTGGAGGTGGCGAAGACCGGGCCGAAGCCGACGTGGTCGGCCCCCGCGGCCAGGGCCTCGAGCCCGTCGCCGAGGGTGCGGGTGGAGCGCCCCACCAGCAGGTCGGGGCCGACCACCGCCCGCGCCGCCGCCACCGGCAGGTCCTCCTCGCCGACGTGGACCCCGTCGGCGCCGGCCAGCGCCGCCAGGTCGGCCCGGTCGTTGACCAGCACCAGGGCGCGCCCGCCGGCCAGGGCCACCAGGCCCCGGGCCAGCTCCAGCAGCTCGCCGGCCGGGCGGTCTTTCACTCGCAGTTGAAGGACCTCGGCGCCGCCGGCCAGGGCCTCGGCCGCCTCGGCGAGCGGGTCGGCGCCGCCCACCAGGGCGTAGAGCCCCCGCAGCCGCTCCAGCCTGGAGGAGCGCGCCGCCGAGTCCGGGAGCGTGGTGACACGAGCCATCGTTTGGGGGGTACCACGTGGCTTGACGGGCCAGCAAGCCGCCGCATATGTTCCGCCCCTCTTCACGATTCCCAGAGCGCTTCACGAGGTTCGAGAACATGTCCGAGACGTTCGAGAGCAAGCTGATCGACCGGCGCGTGGTGAAGCGCTACGTGCGCAAGGGAGTCGTCGACGAGAAGGACTACGCCGCCTTCCTCAAGGCCCTCCCCGACCTGGCCGACCAGGCGCTGCCGGTGGAGTCGGCCATGGACAACCAGTTCGACGACGACCTGGACGACGAGGGCTGAGGTGAACCGGGCCCGGCCCCTCCTCGCCGCGGCCTGCCTGCTCGCCGCCACCGCCGCCGGCGCCCGCGCCCGCGAGGTGCTCCCGCGCGGCGAGGCCACGCCCGCCGCCAGCCGCCGCACCCCGGTGGTGGCCGCGGTGGAGCGGATCCGCGGCGCCGTGGTCAACGTCGCCGCCGAGGAGCTGGTCCGCATCCGCGTCCCCTCCAGGCAGGGGGCCAGCGACGACCTCTTCGGCTTCTTCGAGCACCCCCGCTACCGCAAGGGCTACGCCGTCACCTCGCTCGGCTCCGGGGTGATCGTCTCGCCCGACGGCTACGTCCTCACCAACAACCACGTGGTGGAGCGCGGGGCCCGTTTCAGGGTCGGCCTGGTGGACGGCCGCGAGCTGACCGCCAAGCTGATCGGCACCGACTCCTCCTCCGACCTGGCGGTGCTCAAGCTGGAGACCCGCGAGAAGGTGCCGTCCGTCCCCATCGGCCGCTCCGACGAGCTGCTCATCGGCGAGACGGTGATCGCCATCGGCAACCCCTTCGGCCTGGCCAGCACCGTCACCACCGGGGTGGTCTCGGCGCTGCACCGCAACTTCAAGGCCGGCGACCGCACCCTCTTCGACTTCATCCAGACCGACGCCTCCATCAACCCCGGCAACTCCGGCGGCCCGCTGCTCGACGTCGAGGGGCGGCTCATCGGCATCAACACCGCCATCCTCGGCGACCGGAGCGCCGGCATCGGCTTCGCCATCCCCATCGACCGGGCCCGGCGCATCGCCGAGGACCTGATCGAGCACGGCGAGGTGCGCGAGGGCTACCTGGGCGCCAGCGTCGCCGACCTGCCGGCGCGCGAGGGGGCGGTGGCCGGCAGCAGCGGCGGGGTCCAGGTGACCGGCGTCGATCCCGGCTCGCCGGCCGAGAAGGCCGGGGTGCGGCGCGGCGACCTGGTCGAGGCGGTGGACGGCGTGGTGCCGGAGGGGGCCGAGGAGTTCCGCTTCCGGCTGCGCGATCTCGCCATCGGCGGCAGCGCCCGGCTCGAGCTGAAGCGCGGCGGCCAGCGGCTCACCGTCACCGTGCCGGCGGTGGAGCTGACCCCGCAGCGGGTCGAGCAGCTGGTGCAGCGGCGGGTGGGGGTGGCGCTGGAGGAGGCCAAGGCCACCGGCGGCGTGGTGCTGGCGGTGCGGACCGTCACCAAGGGGACCCCGGCCGCCAAGGTCGGGCTGCAGAAGGGCGACCTGGTGCGCGAGGTGAACGGCGTCGAGGTGGCCAGCCTGGACGAGTTCCGCCGGGCCGCCGGGGCGGCGCGGCGCACCGGGCAGCTGGTGCTGCTGGTGCAGCGCGGCTACGCCGCCGAGCGGATCGCCTTCGACCTCGACTAGTCGCCCGCGGAGGCCGCCGCCGGGTTGCGGCGCGGCGGCGTCACCCGGCGCAGCCGGCTCCGGTCCAGGTGGTGGAACGACTCGCTCCGCCTGCTGATCCGCAGCACCGTGTCCTGCTCGTAGCCGATGGTGCCGTCGTCGTGGGCGGTCACGGTGATGGTGTACTGGGTGGTGGTGAAGTGCTCGTCGAGGAACGGCGCCGAGACGATGCCCGCGGTCGGCGAGCCGAGCGTGGCCTTGACCGTGAAGCTGCGGTCCCCGGCCGCGGCGCGCCCGCTGGCCAGCGCCACCTGGCCGCGGGGGATGGCCAGGGTCTGCAGCAGCGCGCCGGTCTCCGGCTCCCAGAGCCAGTAGCCGACCTGGTCGTGGAAGGTGAGCGGCTCGTCGAGCTTGTTGACGTGCTGGTGGTAGCGCAGGCCGTAGAGCAGCTGGGGACCGTTGGCCTGCGGGTCGATGGGCTTGAAGACGATCCGCTCCCGGTAGGGCTCGTCCTCCGTCCCCTCGGCCACCGGGTGGGTGTCGACGCCCTCGCCCTCCCAGGTGCCGGCCAGCGCCGCCAGCGGGCCGAGGTGGCGGAGCGTCTCCATGTCGATCTCGGCGGGCTCGGTGTAGATGTCGCGGGCCATGGCGGCGCTCCTTGGGGTGCGGCGGAGGCCGGATGCTAGCACCGGCCGCGGACCTTGCTATCCTCCCGGTCACGCCACGAAAAGGAGCCCCCCGTGCCCGAGCCCCGCACCGCCGTCGACTTCTACACCTTCATCCTCTCGCTCGGCTCGTCGGTGCTGGTCCACCTCGGCGACGCGCCCCACCCGGAGACCGGGAAGGCGGGCGAGAAGAACCTGGCGCTGGCGCAGCAGAGCATCGAGATCCTGGCCATGCTGGAGCAGAAGACCCGCGGCAACCTCTCGCCCGAGGAGGCCAAGCTGCTCGACCAGCTGCTGCTCGACCTCAAGCTCAGGTACGTGGAGGCGAGCAAGACCAAGTGAGCGGGTGAGGAGGCGAGCGGGAGGAAGTGAAGGTCGGGCCGCGGGGGAGAAGGTGACGCGGGGGCCGTGAGCTGCGCCGGAGAAGGTGACGCGGGGGCCGTGAGCTGCTGCTGGGTCCTTGAGAGGTTGCTGGCCGTGTCGGACCTGGAGCGGGGTCCCGTGCTGGAGGGTTCGGATTCCGCCGAGCGAAGCTCGGCGGCTATAGCCCCGCCTGCAGCATGGCGTCGGCGAGCCGCCGGATCAGCTCGCGCCGCACCACCCGCCGGGTCCGCGACAGGGCGTTGGGGTCGCGCCGGGCCTGGCTCCCCACCCGCCGGCGCGCCGCCTCGACGATCCAGGCGATGCGGCGCGGGTCGAGCCGCGGCGCCCGGGAGCTCTCCTCGAGGAAGAACCCGAGCCCGCGGCCATCGAGCGTGCTGTGGAGGGCTCGCCGGGCCTGGCTGACGAGCGTGAGGTCGACGACGTTCGGCACGCCGCGATCTGTAGGATCGATCGCCGGGGCGATCCAATTTTCTGCGGCGCGACTAAAATTGGACTTTGCCGAGCAGCGCGGATCTCAGGAAAGGCTCTCTGGCAGCGATATCGCGCAGGTACGGCAGCGTCGCCAGCACCGGGGCGCCGGTGAGCTTCTCGATCTCGGCGGCGTTGTGCGGCACCGACGGATCGTCCTCGGGCCCGGTCCGGTTGAGCACCAGGCCGGCCACCGCCAGGCCGCGCGCGCGCAGCGCCTCCACGGTCAGCGCCGCGTGGTTCACCGTGCCCAGCCCGGCCCGGGCCACCACCAGCACCGGCAGGCCGAGCGCCACCGCCAGGTCGGCGTAGGTCTCCGTCGGGGTCAGCGGCACCAGCAGGCCGCCCGCCCCCTCCACCACCAGCGCCGCGTGGCGCGAGGCCAGCGCCCGGGCCGCCTCGAGGAGGCGCGCCAGCGAGATCTCCACGCCGGCCAGCCGGGCCGCCACCCCCGGCGCCAGCGGCGCCTCGAACTCATACGGGCAGACCAGCTCGAAGGGATCGCCGCCGCCGGCCGCGGCCCGCAGCCGGACCGCGTCGCTCGGCTCGCCTGCGGTGACGCCGGACTGGGCCGGCTTCATGGCCCCGACGTCCAGCCCGGCCGCCCGCGCCCCGCTCACCAGGGCGCAGGCCACCTCGGTCTTGCCCACCCCGGTGTCGGTGGCGGTGACGAAGAGGCCGCGCATGCGGGTCACCCGAGCCGGGCGGTGACGGCCTCGACGCCGTCGCCCACCACCGCCGCCAGCCGCTCCAGCTGGTCCACGGTCATGGCCAGCGGCGGCATCAGCACCACCACGTTGCCGAGCGGCCGCAGCAGCACCCCGGCCCGGCGCGCCTCCAGGCAGACCTGGTGCCCGACCCGGAGCGGGTAGTCGTACTCGGCCTTGGTGTCCCGGTCGCGCACCAGCTCCACCCCCACCATCAGGCCGCGCTGGCGGATCTCGCCGACGTGCCGGTGGCCGGCCAGCGGCCGGAGCGCCGCGGCCAGCGCCTCGATCTTCACCGGCAGCCCCTCGATGATCCGCTGCTCGCGGAACAGCCTCATCGAGGCGGTGGCCACCGCGCAGGCCAGCGGGTTGCCGGCGTAGGTGTGGCCGTGGAAGAAGGTGCGCTTCGACTCGAACGGCCCCAGGAACGACTCGAAGATGGTCTCGGTGGTGAGCGTGGCGGCCAGCGGCAGGTAGCCGCCGGTCAGCCCCTTGGCGATGGTCATGATGTCCGGGACCACCCCCTCCTGCTCCACCGCGAAGGTGGTGCCGGTGCGCCCCCAGCCGGTGGCCACCTCGTCGCAGACCAGCAGCGCCCCGTGGCGGTCGCAGAGCTCGCGCAGCCGGCGCAGGTACCCGGGCGGCTGGGTGATCATGCCGTCGGCCCCCTGCACCAGCGGCTCCACCACCAGCGCCGCGATCTTCCCGGGGCGGGCCAGGAAGATCGCCTCGACCTCGCCGGCGCAGGCCATGGCGCAGCCGGGCAGCGCCTTCCCCAGCGGGCAGCGGTAGCAGTAGGGCTGCGGGGCGTGGTGCACGTCGAAGAGCAGCGGCTTGAAGATGCGGTGGAACAGGTCGATGCCGCCCACCGAGACCGACCCGATGGTGTCGCCGTGGTAGCCGCCGGCGATCGACACGAACTCGCTCCGGGCCAGGTCGCCGCGCAGCTGGAAGTGCTGGTAGGCCAGCTTGATGGCGATCTCGACGGCGGTGGCGCCGGCGTCGGAGAAGAAGACCCGGGTCAGCGCCGCCGGGACGTGGCGAACCAGCTCCTCGGCGCACTCGATGGAGGCGGTGGAGCCGAGGCCGAGCAGGGTGGAGTGGGCGATGAGGTCGAGCTGGGCCCGCAGGGCGTCGTCGAGCGCCGGCACCCGGTGGCCGTGGACGTTGCACCAGAGCGAGGAGACGCCGTCGAGGTAGCGCCGCCCCAGGGTGTCGATCAGCTCGACGCCCTCGGCCCGGTCGATGATGAGCGGGTCCTCGGCCAGCCAGTCCTGCATCTGCGTGAAGGGGTGCCAGAGGTGGCGGTGGTCGGCGGCGGCCAGCCGCTGGTGGCGGGCGAGCCGCGCGGCTTCGGTGAGGGGTTCCTTCATGAGGTGGGCAGGCTATCGCGGCGCGGCGCGGCGTGAAAGCGCGGCGTCGGGCGGAGCCGGCGCCAGCAGGAGCTAGGCCGCCCCCTCGATCCAGCCGCCACCGACCACCACCTCGCCGTCGTAGAGCACCGCCGCCTGGCCCGGCGCCACCGCCGCCACCGGCTGGTCGAAGCGGGCGCTGAAGCCGGCCCCGTCGACGGTCACCGTGGCCGGCGACGCCCCCGGGGCGGAGCGGAGCTGCAGCCCCACCCGGCCGTCCGCCGGCAGCGCCCCCTGCCAGGAGGCGCGCCCGGCCCGCAGCCCGGACCGCAGCGTGGCGGCGCGCGGCCCCACCCGCACCGTGGCGGTGGCCGCGTCGACGCCGGTCACGTAGCGCGGCGCCTGCGCCCCGCCCGGGAGGCCGCGCCGCTGGCCCACGGTGAAGCGGGCGTAGCCCTGGTGGCGCCCCACCTCGCGCCCCGCCTCGTCGACGATGGGGCCGGGGGTGAGCGCCGCCGGGGCCCGCTCGGCCAGCAGCGCCGCGTAGCCGGCCTCGCCCACGAAGCAGATCTCCTGGCTGTCCGGCTTGTCGTGGACCGGCAGGCCGAGCCCGCGGGCCAGCTCACGCACCGCCGCCTTGTCCGGCAGCTCGCCGAGCGGCAGCAGCAGCCGGGCCCGGGCCTCGACCGGCAGGTCGAAGAGCACGTAGCTCTGGTCCTTCCGCACGGCCCGGGCCCGGGCGATGGCCGGCGCCCCGCCCCGCTCCACCACCCGGGCGTAGTGGCCGGTGGCGATGGCGTCGAAGCCGAGAGCGCGGGCCTGGGAGAGGAGCCGGGCGAACTTGACGTCGCGGTTGCAGCCGACGCAGGGGTTGGGGGTGCGCCCCAGCGCGTACTCGGCGACGAAGCCGTCGATGATCCGGGTGAAGTCGGCGGCCGCCTGCAGCACGAAGAGGTCGACCCCCAGCAGGCCGGCCACCCGCCGGGCGTCGGCGGCGTCCTGCGGCGAGCAGCAGCCGCTCCCGCCGTCCGCCTCGGCGGCGGTGCCGAGGCAGACGAAGAGGCCGGTCACCTCCCAGCCCTGGTCGCGCAGCAGCGCCGCCGCCACCGACGAGTCGACGCCGCCGCTCATCCCCACCAGCACCTTGCCGCGCCCGCCCGCCATGGCCGGCTACTTCTTCTTCGGCGGGAAGGGGCGGGCCCCGCGCCGCGCCCAGGGCGGCCGCTGCCCCTCGCGGGCCGGGCGCATCGCCGAGGTCATGCGCTGGCCGGGGGCCAGCCGGCCGGTCCGGCGCAGCGCCTTCTCGATGAGCGGGGCGTTCTCCGGCTCGCCCCAGCGGATCAGCGCCTTCTGCATCCGCTTCTCCTCCGGGTCGCGCGCCACGTGGATGGGCTTCATGGTGAGCGGCGAGTAGCCGGACCAGAACATGTCCGAGGCCAGGGTCATGGGGGTGGGCATGAAGTCCTGCACCTGCTGCGGCTTCCAGCGGTTCTTCTGCAGGTACTCCATGAGCTGCACCGCCTCCTCCAGCGAGGCCCCGGGGTGGGAGGAGATGAAGTAGGGGACCAGGTACTGCTCCTTCCCCGCCTCGGCCGAGTACCTCTCGAAGTCCTTGCGCAGCTTCTCGAAGGACTCGACGCCGGGCTTCTTCATCACCTTGAGCACCGGCTCGCAGACGTGCTCGGGGGCCACCTTCAGCTGGCCGGAGACGTGGTGGGTGACCAGCGTCTTCAGGTAGCGGTCGCCGTTCTTCTCGTCGGCCTGGGCCAGGTCGTAGCGGACGCCGGAGCCGACGAAGAGGTGCTTGATCCCCTTCACCGCCCGGGCCTTCTCGTAGAGGTCGATGAGCGGGCCGTGGTCGACGGCGAAGAACTGGCAGACGCTGGGGTAGACGCAGGAGAGGCGCCGGCAGGCGGTGTGGGCCGCCTCGTCGGTGCAGCTCATCTGCCACATGTTGGCGGTGGCGCCGCCGAGGTCGGTGATGGTCCCCCGGAAGTTCTCCTTCTTCGCCAGCGCCGTCAGCTCGCGCAGCACGCTGGCCTCGGAGCGGCTGGCCACGTCGCGCCCCTGGTGCTCGGTGATGCAGCAGAAGCTGCAGCCGGCGGCGCAGCCGCGCAGGATCTGGATCGACCAGCGGATCTGCTCCAGCGCCGGGATGTGGAGGCCGCCGTAGCTGGGGTGGGCCTCGCGCACGTAGGGCAGCTCGGCGATGCGGTCGAGCTCGGGCGTGCTGGGCGGCGGCATGGGCTCGTTGACCACCACCAGGCGGGCCCGCTTGCCCACCCCGTGCGGCTGCACCATGACCCGGGCGTTGGCCTCGTTGTGCTCCAGGTGGTAGAGGCGCGAGAAGTCGGCGAAGGTGCGCTTGTCGGCAGCCACCGCCTCGTAGCTCGGCAGGTGGAGCACGCCGCGCGGCCGCGACTCCAGCTGGGCCAGCGCCGGCTCGGCCACCGCCACCGCCGTCCCCGGGACGTCGACGAGGCCGCAGACGTCCTCGCCCATGGCCAGCCGCCGGGCGATCTCCAGCACCGGCTTCTCCCCCTGGCCGTAGACCAGCAGGTCGGCGCCGGAGGGGATGAGGATGGAGGGCAGCACCTTGTCGTCCCAGTAGTCGTACTGGGCGATGCGGCGCAGCGAGGCCTCGATGCCGCCGATGACGATGGGCAGGGTCGGGCCGAAGGCCTGCCGGCAGAGCTTGGAGTAGACCACGGTGGCCCGGTCGGGCCGCTTCCCGGCCACGCCGCCCGGCGTGTAGGCGTCGTCGGAGCGGCGCCGCTTGGCCGCGGTGTAGTGGTTCACCATCGAGTCCATGGCCCCCGAGGCGATGGCCACGAAGAGCCGGGGGCGCCCCAGCCGCAGCACGTCGGCGGTGGAGCGCCAGTCGGGCTGGGCGACGATGCCGACCTTGAACCCCTGGGCCTCCAGCACCCGGCCGATCACCGCGGCGCCGAAGCTGGGGTGGTCCACGTAGGCGTCGCCGCTCACCAGCAGCACGTCCAGCTCCTTCCAGCCGCGCGCCGCCAGGTCGGCGGCGTGGAGCGGGAGGAAGGCGCTGGCGGGCACCGCCGGGGCCCGCGGGGGGCCACGGGTCGGCTGGTGTACCGGCAGGCCGCGCGGCGCGCCCGGCTTCGGAGCGGTGGCGGCGGGTCGCGGCGGCCCCGGGGAACCCGTCCGCTTCCCCTGGGTGTCGTCTGGACGGCTCATGGCGGCCCATACATGCTCGTTGCCACATCGTGAAGCAAGTCAGTGACCGCTTCACCACCTCGGGGGGTCGGGGTATGATCGGCGACGGGGATCGAGCCCGCCCCACCGGCGCCGTTCAACCACGAGAGTCCATGGCTGATTCGCGCAGCATCATGCAGGAGTTCCGCTTCCTCGAGCAGAAGCGGCAGGCCGGGCCGCTGACCCCGGCCGAGTCGGCCCGCCACGCCGAGCTCCGCGACCTGGTGGGCTTCGAGCAGCCGCTCCCGGCCCGCGGCGGGTTCGACGTCACCGCCGCCGCCGCCCAGCTCCGCGAGTCGCTGCTCCCCGCCGGCCTGCGCAGCCGCCCCGTCGACTCGCCGGCGCCGCCGCCCCCCGCGCCCGCCTGGACCGCCCCGGTCGCCCCCCCGGCGCCGCCCCCCGAGGCGGCCGCCGACGCCTTCTTCGACCCGTCTTCTCTCGATCAGGACCCGTCCTCGCTCGACCAGGAGGTGCGGCCCCAGGCCTGGAACCCGGAGGCGCCCGGCTACGATCCCGACGCGCCCTACGACGAGGCCGCCTGGATCGCCGCCGGCTACGACCCCTCCGCCACCTATGACTGGTCGGCGCTGGGCGGCGCCGATCCCTCCGCCCTCCCCGAGCCGGCCGCGGCCGTCGAGCCGGTGGAGGAGGCGGCCCTCGAGGAGGCGGTCCTGGAGGTGACGGAGGGCGAGCCGCCGCCGCTCGAGTTCGGTGAGTACGACGGCCCGGGCGCCCCCATCTCGCTCGGCGCACCGGAGGAGCCGCTCCCCCCCGCGCCGGCCACGCCCGCCCCGGTCTTCGGCGACTACGACACCCCCGCGCCCACGGCGCTGAGCGCGGTGGGCGAGCCGTTCTACGGTGGGCCGGAGGGCGACAGCCTCCCCGGCGGCGCGCCGCTGGAGCTGGGCGAGGCACCGGCCAACTGGGCGCCCGAGGGGGCGCTCGACGTCGGCTTCGAGCTGGCCTCCGACGGCTCCTTCGGCGAGCCGGCGCCGCCACCGCAGGTGGCCCCCTGGTCCGGGCCGGAGCAGGCCGCGCCGGCCGATCTCTGGGCCAGCGCCCCGGCGCTCGATCTGAGCACCCCCTTCTCGGCGACCCCCATCCCCGCCACCCTGGTCTCGCCCCCGCTGGAGGCGGCGCTGGGGCGGCTCGAGCCGGAGGAGACGCTGGAGCAGCTCCTCGAGGCGCCCATCGAGCTCACGCCCGAGCCGGACCCCGAGCCGGCCTTCGAGGCGCTGCCGGCCGAGCCGGATCAGGCCCCCCGGAACCTCGCCGACCTCGACTCGGCCGTGGAGATCGACGTGCCGCCCGAGATCTCCGCCGCCTACGACCTGGTGCCGGCCGCCCCGCCGCCCCTCGACTTCGGCGCCCCGCCGCCCGCGGCGCGGACCGCACCGGCACCGGCGCCAGCTCCCGCTCCCCTGGCGAAGGCGCCGGCGCCGGTCGAGCCGGAGCCGGAGATCCGTCCGGCCCCGAGCGGCGGCTTCGCCGTGGTGGCCGGCGTCAACCGGGTCACCGTCCACACCCTCGACGGGCGGGTGCTGCGCGGCACGCTCACCGACAGCGACCTGGAGGCGGCGGAGCTGAAGCTCGACACCGGCACCCCCGGCCAGGCCATCGCCCTGCCCACCGCCGACGTCAAGGCCATCTTCTTCATGCTGGCGCCCGGCGAGACGCCGCCGGCGGCGCAGGGGAAGCGGGTGCGGGTGGCCTTCCGCGACGGCCGCCAGGTGGCCGGGATCTCCCCCGACTACCAGGAGGGCGGCCTCGGCTTCTTCATGATCCCGGTCGACACCCGGACCAACACCGGGCGGATCTGGGTCTACCAGGCCGCCGTCAAGCAGGTGACGGTGAGCTGAGCTTCACCCCGGGTCGATGGGGCCTGGCGCGGCGGGCGGCACGGCGCTGGCCGTGGTCCTCGGGCTCGGGGCGGGCCCCTAGTTCAGGTACTCGCCCGGCGGCCGCGGCCCCGGGTCGACGATCTCGAAGCGGCTCCTGGCCCGGCGCAGCTTCGCCTCCCGCCAGCGGCCGGTGAGCCGGCGCCAGCGCCGCCGCGGCTGGTCGCTCACCAGCAGCCAGGCGATGAGCAGCGCCGCCAGGTTGGGCAGGTAGAAGGCCAGCCGCTCCAGCGGGCCGAGGGCGGGCGGGCCGAGCGCCAGCGCCCAGGCCGGCGTCCCCCAGCCGATCACCCGGGCCACGGTCAGGCCGCGCATCTCCAGCACGCCGAACCAGCTGAGCCGCTGCTCCGGGTAGGTGAGCCCCCAGCAGACCAGCAGGGCGTTCACCAGCGGCCAGATGCCGTGGATCCGCAGCTCCCAGCCGACCGGGGCCAGCAGCAGCGCGGTGAGGAGCCCGGCGCCGCCGGACAGGATCGCCACCCTGAGGAGGAAGACCCGCTCGCCCCAGGCCCCGGTGAGCTGCCGGCCCAGCCAGACCAGCAGCAGGCCGGCGAAGAGCACGGTCAGGAAGCTGCCGGGGAGCGCCCCCTCCAGGAAGGGCCAGGTCAGGTAGCGCCAGGGCTGCAGCAGACGCCAGCCGTCCTCGACGTCGAGGTTGAGCCAGCCGCCCAGCGCCGGGAAGATCGTCGCTCCCAGCGTGACCAGCACCAGCGCAGCCAGCAGGCCGCCCACCGCCGCCGGCACCTGCCCGCCCAGCGTCAGGGCGTCGCGCACCCGGTGACCGCCGCGGGCCATCAGGCCGGCTCCTTCTCCCGGTAGAAGAACGTGATGGTCAGGCAGTGGAACTCCTGGTCGGAGCTCTGCGTCACCTGCCGGTCGACCACCTCCAGCCCCGGATGGCCGGCCAGCCAGCGGGTGATCTGCTCACCCATGACCTCGCGGTCCCTCGCCAACGTCGTCGAGAAGACCTTCACGCCCGTGAACGCCACCATCGTCGCCCTCCCCGCCGCCGTCATCCGCGTCGGGGCAACCTACCGTCGCGGGGCGGGGCGGGCAAGAAGACGGTCGGCCGGGCGCCGGTGAGGCGCGGTCGCCTGCCACGCCGGGCGGTCCGGCGCTCGCCGCGGTGGCCCGCCGTGGGTGGGCGTCCTACGGCCGGGCCAGCAGCAGCGCCACGCCCTGCCCGCCGCCGATGCAGGCCGAGCCCAGGGCCGCCCGCCCGCCTCGCCGCTTCAGCTCGTGGCAGAGGTGGGCGGTGATGCGGGCGCCGCTGGCCGCCAGCGGGTGGCCGAGCGCGATGGCGCCGCCGTCCACGTTGGTCAGGTCGCGCGGCAGCCCCAGCGACCGCTCCACCGCCAGGTACTGCGGGGCGAAGGCCTCGTTCACCTCGAAGAGGTCGAAGTCGCTCAAGGCCGCCCCGGCCCGCGCCAGGGCGTTCTTCACCGCCGGCACCGGCCCCAGCCCCATGCGCCCCGGCTCGACGCCGGCGTGCCCCCAGTTGACCAGGCGGGCCAGCGGCGCCAGCCCCTTCTTCTCCGCCCAGGCCCGGCTGGCCACCACCAGCGCCGCCGCCCCGTCGGCGATGCCGCTGGCGGCGCCGGCGTGGATGACCCCGTCCTTCTTGAAGATGCGGGGCAGCCTGGCCAGCCCCTCCAGCGTGGTCTCGGGGCGCGGCGGCTCGTCCTGCTCGACCCGCACCGGCCCCTTCTTCCCCTCCAGCGTCACCGGGGCCAGCTCGGCGGCGAAGCGCCCGGCCGCCTGGGCCGCCCCCCAGCGCCGCTGCGAGAGCACGGCGAACTCGTCGACCTCGGCCTGGGTGAGGCCGTGGTCCACCGCCAGCTGCTCGGCGGTGAGCGCCATGGGGAGGCCGACGTAGGAGTCGGTGAGCGCGCTCCAGAGCGAGTCCTCCACCGGCGGCGGCTTGCCGAACGGGTACCCCCAGCGGGCGTCGCGCAGCACCAGCGGCGCCTGGCTCATCGACTCGGTCCCGCCGGCCAGCACCACCTCGGCCTGGCCGGTGAGGATGAACATGGCCGCCTGGATCACCGCCTCGAAGCCGGAGCCGCAGAGCCGGTTGACGGTGAGCGCCGGGACCGCCTCCGGGACCCCGGCGCGCAGGCCGACGTGGCGGGCCAGGTAGATGGCGTCGGCCGAGGTCTGCAGCACGTTGCCGAAGATGACGTGGCCGACGTCGGCCGGGGCCACCCCGGCCGCGGCCAGCGCCGCCTTCGAGGCGTGGACGGCGAGGTCGGTGGCGGAGAGCGACTTCAAGGCGCCGCCGAAGGCCCCGAAGGGCGTCCGGGTGGCGGAGAGGATGACCAGCTCGACGGGACCGGCGCTCTTCATGGCGTGCTCCCCCTTGGTGGTGGCGTTCAGCGTCCCAGCAACCCCTTCACGGCGAAGCCAAGCACCGCCACCGCCAGCAGGCAGGTGAGCAGGGCGACCGGCTGGAGCCGGCGCGCCGCCGGGGCGTGGCGCACCAGCATGAGCAGGGCGAAGGCGACGGCGAGGCCGTGGAAGACCGGCATGCGATCACGCGGCGGGGGCGGCGTCGGCCGGCGTCTTCTTGCCGAGGATGCGGGCCAGCACGATGCCCACCTCGTAGAAGAGGCACATGGGCACCGCCATCAGCGCCAGGTTGAGCGGGTCGCCGGTGGGGGTGATGACGGCCGCCAGCAGGGTGTTCACGATGATGGCGTGGCGCCGGTACTTGACCAGGAACTCCACCGAGACCAGCCCGACCATGGCCAGGAAGGCGATGATGACCGGGACCTCGAAGACCACGCCGAAGCCGAGCAGCATGGCCATCACCAGCCCCAGCTGCTCGCTGATGGAGAGCATGGGGACCATGGTGGCGTCGCTGGCGATGGCCAGCATGGCCGGGAAGGCCGCCGGCATCACCAGCTTGAAGCAGAACCAGGCGCCGCCGTAGAAGAGCAGCGTGCCCCAGAAGAGGAAGGGGATCACCACCTTCTTCTCCTTCTTGTAGAGCCCCGGGGCGATGAACTGCCACACCTGGTACAGGATCCAGGGCGCCGCCACGAAGACGCCGCCGTAGATGGCCACCTTGATGTAGACCATCATCGGCTCGATGGCGCTGGTGTAGACCAGCTTCTGGGCCCCCGCCGGCAGCGCCAGCCGGACCGGCGCCATCAGCTGGTCCACCAGCCACTCCACGAACGACCCCACCGCCACCATGCCGGCCAGCAGGCCGTAGAGCGAGAGCAGGAGGCGCTTGCGCAGCTCGCGCAGGTGATCCCAGAAGGTGAGCTTGGACTCCGCCCCGGGCTTGACCTCGGCGGGCGCGGGAGGCGCGGGCGCTGGGGGGGCGGGCGCTGCGGCCGGCTCGGTCACGCCGGCCTCCCCGGGTCGGCGGGCGGTGGCGGGGCGGACGGCGTCGGTCCCGAGGCGGCCGGAGGCTGGGGAGGAGCCGCTGGCGGCTGCGGCGCAGAGAGCGGATCGACCAGCGCGGCGTCCAGGCCGGGGACGTTGTCGACGGTGGCCGCGGGCGGCGGGCCGGAGGTGCGGGCCGCGGCGGCGGCGGCCACGGCCGGGACCGCGGGCGCGGTGGCCGGCGCCGGCGCCTCGTCCCCGTCGATGGCCTTCTTGACCGCCTTCTCCACCGAGTACATCTCGGTCTCGAGCTGGCCCTTCAGCCCGTCGGTGGCCTTCTTCAGGTCCTGCAGCGTCTTGCCCAGCATCTTGGCCGCCTCGGGCAGCTTGTCCGGGCCGAGCAGGACCAGCGCCAGGATGGCGACGATGACGATCTCTCCGAAGCCGAGGCCGAACATGCGGTGCGGTCTATAACACGGGGGGCGGGGGCGGGC
Organism: Anaeromyxobacteraceae bacterium; assembly: GCA_032654565.1. GTDB lineage: Bacteria > Myxococcota > Myxococcia > Myxococcales > Anaeromyxobacteraceae > JADKCZ01. Next base: position 204,170 of record JAULAX010000015.1, read on the forward strand.
CGGCGGTCGGGGCCCTAGAGGCGGAACCGCCGCACCTCGCCGCGCAGCACCTCGGCCTGGGCGGCCAGGTCGGCGATGGCCAGCTCCAGGTCGTGGGCCGAGAGGTTCTGCGCCTCGGCCACCTGCTTGATCTGCACCACCGCGCCCATCACCTGCTCCGAGCCGCGGGTCTGCTCCTTCTGGGCCCGGTTGAGGTGGTGGACCATGTCGCTGATCGACTCGATGGCCTTGGTGATCTGCTTGGAGCCGCGGGCCTGCTCCTGCGAGGAGCGCTCCACGTGCTTGGTGATCGACTTCATCTTCTCGGCGCTCTTCATGATCTGCTCGGAGCCGCGGGCCTGCTCGGCGGTGGCGGTGGCGATCTGCTGCACCGTCTCGGCGATGCGGATGATGGAGACGGTCACCTGCTTGGAGCCGCGCGCCTGCTCGATGGTGGCCCGGGCGATGGCCCGCACCATGTGGGTGGCCTGGTGCGAGGAGGCCTCGATCTTCTTGAGCGCGGTCTCGGTCTCCTGGCCGAGCCGCACCCCCTCCTCGACGTTGCGGACGCCGCGGTCCATGGCGGTGACCGCCGCCTTGGACTGCTCCTGCACCGCCCGGATCAGCTCGGAGATCTCCTTGGTGGAGGCGCCGGTCCGCTCGGCCAGGTCCTTGATCTCGTCGGCCACCACCGCGAAGCCCTTGCCGTGCTCGCCCGACTGGGCGGCGAGGATGGCGGCGTTGAGGGCCAGCAGGTTGGTCTGCTCGGCGACGTCGTCGATGACGTTGAGGATGTTGTCGATGGCCGAGATCTTGCGCCCCAGCGCCTCGATCACGCTGGCCGCCTCCTTCGACGACTCCTTGATCTTGTCGATGCCGGTCAGGGTGCGGGAGAGCGCCTCGGCCCCCATCTCGGCGTCGCGCTGGGCCTGCTCGGAGAGCCGGGCGGTCTCGTTGGCGTTGGTCTCCACCTGGGAGATGGAGACGTCCATCTCGTTCATCGAGGAGCTGGTCTGCTCGGTGGTGGCGGAGAGGTCCTCGATGTTCTTGGCCACCTCCTTGATCGAGTAGGTCATCTGCTCGATGGCGGCGGTGGTCTCCTGCACCGAGGCGGCCAGGGCCTGGATGTTCTCGGCCACCACGTCGTTGGTGGCGGCCATCTCCAGGATCGACGACGACGACTCCTCGGCGCTGCCGGCCAGCACCTCGACGTTGTCGGCGATCCCCTTGAGGCTGGCGATCATCTGGCCCATCGAGGCCGAGGTCTCCACGGCCCGCTCCGAGACGGTGCCGGCGCCGGCCGAGACCGCCGCCCCGGTGCGGCCGATGCGGTCGATGACCTCGGCGATCCCCCCGGTGACGGTCTGCACCCGGCCCAGGGTGCCGGCCAGGTTCTCGCCGATGCGGTTGAGCGACTCGGCCAGCGTCCCCAGCTCGTCCTCGCCCCCCTTGGCGGCGCGGGCGGTCAGGTCGGAGTCGCTCATGCGCCGGGCCACCGCGCTCATCTGGTCGAGCGGGGCCAGCACCAGCCGGGCGGTGAAGAGGTAGACCAGCGTGGCCAGCAGCAGGCCGCCCGCCCCCAGCAGCCCCAGCACCAGCCGGCGCACCTCGCCCAGCTGCTGGTTGAGCCGGGTGGGGGTGAGCCCGAGCAGCACGTGGCCCACCAGCTTCTCTTCGTGGGAGCCGTCGGCGCGCAGCTGCGAGACGGTCACCGGCGCGGTGAAGCGCAGCAGCCCGCCCCCGCGGAAGGCGCTGGCCATCCCGGCGGCGGCGTGTGTGCGCAGCACCTCCTCGGCGTCGTCGCCCAGCCCCTGCCCGAACCGTTTGGCGGCGATGGTCAGGTCGGTGCGGACCACCACCGCGTAGGCGTCCTGGCTCTCGTCGAAGCGCTCGTCGAGGCGGGGGGCGATGCGGGCCTGGCCGCCGGCCCCCAGCCCGACCGAGAGCTCGCTGGCCAGCACCCGGGCGTCGCCCTCGCCGCGGCGCAGCAGCGACTCCTCGAGCGCCCCCAGCACCACCCGGTTGATGCTCCAGGCGGTGAAGCCGCCGGCCAGGGCCACCGCCACGCCGATGGCGAGCAGCAGGGTCCGCTTCACGCCGAGGCGGGCGAGGACGTTCAGCATGGGGTGGGGCGAGCCTAGCACGCCCGCCCCCGCCGCTTACTGCATGAAGAGGTCCTGCACCTCGACCGGCTTGGGGGCCTCGGCGGCCTCGGCGGACGGCTCGGTCCCGGGCCGGAACGGCTCGTCGACGCCGGGCGCCCCCTCGGCCACCGGCTTGCCGGTCTCCGGGTCGATGCGGACCATGACGATCTCCTCCGGCGCCTCGAACTCCGGCTGGGGCCGGTCGCGCAGCGCCGCCGACATGTAGTCGAGCCAGATGGGGAGCGAGGCCCGGCCGCCGGTCTCGCCGCGCCCCAGCGGCGTGACGTTGAGGTCGTAGCCGAGCCAGACCCCGCAGGCGAGATCGCGGGTGAACCCCATGAACCAGGTGTCGAAGGAGTCGTTGGTGGTGCCGGTCTTGCCGGCGGCCGGCTTGCCCAGCGCCCGGGCCCCGGCGCCGGTGCCCACCGTGGCCACCTCGCGGAGCAGGTGGACCAGCACGTAGGCGGTGGTCGCCTCCATGGCCCGGGCCCGTGGGCGCTTCACCTCGGCCACCGCCGCGCCCAGCCGCGCCGAGAGCGGCACCCAGGCGTCGCGCGGCTGCGAGCGATCCTCCAGGGTGCGCCCCTCGCGGTCGAGCACCCGCTTCACCATGGTGACCGGCCGCTTCTCGCCGAGGCGGGCGAAGGTGGCGTAGACGCCGGTCAGCTCCCAGAGCGAGACGCAGGAGGAGCCGAGCGCGCTCCCCAGCTCCTTCTTCACCGGCGTGGTCAGGCCGAGCTGGGCCGCCCAGGTGCCGAGGAAGTCGGCGCCCAGCGCGGTGGAGAGGGCCTCGGCGGTCTTCACCGCCGGGATGTTCATGGAGTTGACCAGCGCGGTGCGCAGGGTGACGTCGCCCTTGAAGTCCTGGCCGAAGTTCTGCGGCTTCCAGGCGTTGTCGTCGTCGCGGAAGACGATGGGGGCGTCGGAGAGGATGGTGGCCGGCGACCAGTCGAGCTTCTCGATGGCCGCCGAGTAGACCACCGGCTTGAAGGCCGAGCCGGGCTGCCGGCAGGCCTGGAAGGCGCGGTTGAACTCGGAGGCCTCGAAGTCGTAGCCGCCCACCTGGGCCACCGCCTCGCCGGTGTGCGGATCGATGGAGACCAGCGCCCCCTGCAGCTTCGGCTCCTGCTCCAGCGCCAGCAGCAGCTCGGCCTCGGGCAGCTCGCGGACCTTCTCCGGCTCCTTGCCCTCGCGCTCCACCAGCTCCTTGCGGTCGACGCGGCGCACCAGCACCACGTCGCCGGCCTTGAGCACCCCGCTCACCCGCTTGAGCTGCCCCTCGCTGAAGTGGACCTCGGGGTTGGGCTTGCGGGCCCAGCGCATCCCCGCCAGCGGCAGCACCCCGCGCTGCCCGCCCACCTGCACCGCGGCCTGCTTCTCGGCCACCTGCTCGACGATCCCCACCGCGTAGTCGTTGGTCCCGAGCGCCCCGGCCGGCCAGGCCTTCTCCAGCCGGGCCTGCAGCGCCTGGCGCGCCGCCCCCTCGACGTGGTCGACCGGCCCGTGGAACCCCTGCCGGTGGTCCACCTCCATGAGCCCCTTGAGCATGGCGGCCTGGGCGCCGCGCTGCTTCTCCAGGTCCATGGCCATCTCCACCCGCAGCCCGTCCTGCAGCAGCCGCTGGTTGCCGTAGCGCTCCACCACCTGGCGGCGCACCTGCTCCACGTAGAACGGGGCGGTCTCGCGGAAGACGTCGTCGAGGCCGAAGACCTTGACCTCCTGGGCCTCGGCGGCGGCCCGCTCCTCGGCGGTGATGAACCGCTCCTCGAACATGCGGCGCAGCACGTAGCGGCGCCGGTCGCGCGCCGACTCGGGGTGGGCGAAGGGGGAGTAGCGGCTGGGGGCCTGGGGCAGGCCGGCCAGCAGCGCCGCCTCGGCCAGGGTCAGCTCCTCGACGTTCTTGCGGTAGTAGTTCTCGGCCGCCGACTGCACCCCGTAGCTGTGGTGGCCGAGGTAGACGCCGTTCAGGTAGAGCCAGAGGATCTGCTCCTTGGTGAAGCGGCGCTCCAGCTGGGCGGCCAGGATCAGCTCGCGGATCTTGCGGCGCAGGTTGCGCCGGGTCCCTTCCTCGAACCCCTCGGCCGAGACCAGGATGGCCTTGGCGGTCTGCTGGGTCAGGGTGGAGCCGCCCTTGACGCCGCGGCGCAGCACGTAGGTGGTGAAGCCGGCCCGCAGCGTGCCGCGCCAGTCGACGCCGGCGTGGTCGAAGAAGCGCTGGTCCTCGGAGGCGATGAAGGCCTGCACCAGCGCCCGGGGGATGCGCGGGTAGGCCACCACCTTGCGCCGCTCGGCGAAGAACTCGCCGGCGATCTGGCCGTCGGCGCTGATGGTCTCGGTGATGATGGGCGGCCGGTAGCCCTCGATGGAGGGGAGCTCGGGCAGCCCCTTGGCGAAGTGGAGCCAGAGCCCCACCGCCAGCGCCACCCCCAGGTTGAAGAGCACGACGGCGGCGAAGAGCGACCAGCGCAGCGCCGTCCGCCAGGCCGGCCCCGGCGGCGGCAGGCCGGTCAGCACCAGCCGCGGCGTGGCGGCGGGCCCGTCGGGAGGCGGCGCGGCGCCCGGGGCGTTCGGCTCCATCATGGGGAAGGCCCGACCTTACTTGCGGCGCGGGCCGCTTTCAACGCCGGCCGGCCGGGCCGGCGCGCTGCCCGGCGGCGCCGGCACGTTGAGCGCCTTCAAGGCCTCCAGCAGCTCGGGCGGCAGCGGCGCCTCCAGCCGGAGCAGCTCGCCGGTGATCGGGTGGGGCAGCTCCAGCTTCCAGGCGTGCAGGAACATGCGGCGCAGGTTCCAGCGGGTGCGGGCGGCCCGGTTGAAGTTGAAGTCGCCGTAGCGCGGGTCGCCGGCCACCGGGTGCCCGGCGGCCTGCAGGTGGCGCCGGATCTGGTGGGTGCGGCCGGTCTCGATGAGCACCTGCAGCAGCGTCGCCTCCTTCATGGAGCCGAGCACCTTCCAGCGGGTCAGGGCCGGCTGCATGTTGACGCCGCGGACGTCCTTGGAGCGGCCGGTCTGCTCGTGCTCGGAGAGCGGCTGGTCGAAGAGGCCGCTCTGCTGCGGCATCTTCCCCTTGGCCAGCGCCAGGTACTGCTTCTTCAGGTCGGTCTTCGACTCGAAGAGCTGCCCCAGCACCACCATGGCCTGGCGGGTCTTGGCCACCAGGATGACGCCGGAGGTCTCGCGGTCGAGCCGGTGGGCCGGCGAGGGCTTGAACTCGCCGCTGGGCAGCTTGGTGGGCACCTTGAGGTAGTCGCGCACCAGCTCCACCAGCGTGGCCCCGCCGATGCCGGTGCCGGGGTGGGCGGCCAGCCCGGCCGGCTTGTTGACCACCAGCAGGTGGTCGTCCTCCAGCAGCACCTCCAGCCGGATCCCGCCGCTGCCGCGCACCCGGGGGGCGCTGCCGGGGGCCGGCTCGGCCAGCAGCTTCTGCTCGTCGCCCCAGATCTCGATCTTGTCGGCCGCCGCCAGCAGCTGCTCGGGGCGCCCGCGCACCCCGTTCACCTTCACCTTGCGGGTGCGGAACATCTTGTAGACGTGGCTGAGGGGGACGCCCTTCAAGGCCTTGCGGACGTACTTGTCGAGACGCTGTCCCTCGGCGTCGGCGCTGGCGGTGAGCTCGATCATGGGCACCTTGTACTACGAGCCGCCGCGATCCCGGCTCAGCCGCGCCGTGGCCAGCGGTAGCGGCTCTGGCCACCGATGCGCAGGTTGAGGAGCAGGATCGGCTCGGAGGCCTCCGGTGGTACCCAATACAGGACCAGGAACTCGCGCGCTCCGGCGTCGAGCAGGTACTCCCGGACCGTGATGGTCCTGCCAGCGACCTTCCGGCGCCTGGCCGGTGCCATGGCCTCGAACCGGGCCAGGTTCTCGAGCATCGCCCCGTGGCGCTCCGCCAGCCTGGCGAGCAGCCGGACGGCGCCCCGGGAGGCGTACTCGTCGACGAAGGCCCGCAGCTGGCGGGTGTAGTGCGGTGTGGGGAGGACCGGCTGCTTCACCGCTTCCGTCGCCTCGCCGCCGCACCGGCCTTGGCGATGCCAGCCTTGAAGATGGCCTCCAGCTCCTCGACCTTTCCCGCCTGGCCATCGAGCTGGTAGGCCTCCCAGGCCGCGAAGGCCTCGGCCTCGAACCTGGCGTCGGCCTCGGCCTCCTCCAGCGCCGGAGTCCCGATGGCCTCCAGGACAGCGGCCATGGGCCGACCGGTCTGCCTGGCGACGCGCTCCAGCGTCCGCGCGAAGGTCTCGCTCACCCTGACGTTCAGCTGTCGGCTCATGGTCGGCGCCTCTCCTAGCACAAGCTAGCAAGCGATAGTTCCGCGGTCAACCCACCGGTGACACCGGGGCGGCGCCGCCGCGGAGACCACCGGCGCCCCTCCTCACAGAAGCTCGAGCTGGCTCCCCTCCCGCAGGGGCTCGGCCCGGATCCCCTCCCGGCAGAGGGCCGCCGCCAGCTCGTCGGTGCTGCCGTGGATGGTGAAGACCCGCGTGGCCCCGGTGGCCCGGGCGTAGCGGAGCAGCGACGGGTAGTCGCAGTGATCGGAGAGCGGGAAGGCGGCGTCCACCCCGCGGAACATCCGCTCGCCGTCGATGGCCCAGCCGGTCAGGGCGGCGGTGCGGCGGCGGCGCACCGACTTCATGGCCGGGCTCCAGGCCAGCTGCTGCGGCACCACCACCACCTCGCCGACCGCCACCCCCTCGGCGTCGAGCGGGCGGACCCCGGGCAGGTCCACGCCGTGGGCCTGGTAGATGCGGTTGATGCCGTGGACCACCGGGTGGCAGCGGCAGGCGTAGCCGGCCCCGGCCAGGTGGGCCAGGATCTCCTGGGCCTTGCCGAGGGCGTAGCCGTACAGGACCGGCGTGACGCCGTCGGAGAGGGCGTCGTCGCAGAACCGGCGGATGGCGGCCAGCGTCTCCTGCTTGGGCGGGAAGACGTAGCGGGGCAGGCCGAAGGTGGACTCCAGCACCAGCACGTCGCAGGGCATCACCTCGGCCGGCTCGGCGGCGCAGGGGGTGTCGGTGCAGAGGTCGCCGGTGTAGCCGAGCGTCCGGCCGTCCTCCAGCGTCACCTTGAGCTGGGCCGAGCCGAGCACGTGGCCGGCCGGGAAGAGCTCCAGGGTCTGGGTCCCCAGGCCGAAGGGCTGGCGGTAGGCCACCGGCAGCTGCTCGGCCTGGCAGACCCGCTTCGGCTCGCCGAGCCGGTGGTTCATCAGCGCCAGCGTGGCCGGGGTGGCGATGGTCCGGTCGTGGCGGCCGATGTGGTCGCCGTGGGCGTGGGAGACGAAGGCGCAGGGGGCCCGGCGGCGGGCGTCGAGGTGCAGGGCGGTGCCGGCGACGCGCAGCTCCCCGCGGTGCAGCTCGATGGGCGGCTGGGGCGGCATGGGCTGGAGGATCTACACGGTGGGGCTGACGCGCGAGGCGGGGCGGGCGGCGGTTCGGACCCCGCGACATCGTCGCGCCCCGGCGGGGGTGGCCCTCCTCGGCTCGAAGTGCCACCATCCGCGCATGGCTCCCCCTCGCACCCGGCGTGTAGCGAAGAAGTCGGTGAAGAAGGCCACCGGCCCGGCTTCCAGCCGGTCCGCCCCCGCCGCCCGGGCCCCGGCCGCCGGCACGCGCAAGGCGCTCGGCACCAGCGCCCGCGCCGCCACCGGCGCCCGTCCCGGGGGCGCCGCGCGACCTGCGCCCGCCGCCGCCGGCTTCCCGGTGGTGGCGCTGGGGGCCTCGGCCGGTGGCCTGGAGGCCTACGAGGCCTTCTTCCGCAGCGTCCCGCCCGACCTGGGCATGGCCTACGTGGTGGTCTCGCACCTCGACCCCAGCCACGCCAGCATCCTCACCGAGATCGTGCAGCGTGCCACCAGCCTGCCGGCGGTGGAGGCCTCCGACGGGCTGGCGGTGGAGCCGAACCACATCTATGTGATCCCGCCCAACCGCGACCTGACCATCTTCCACGGCGCCCTGCAGCTCACCAGCCCGGAGCAGCCGCGCGGGCAGCGCATGCCCATCGACCTGTTCTTCCGCTCCCTCGCCGAGGACCAGGGCGAGCGGGCCATCGGCGTGGTGCTCTCCGGCACCGGCTCGGACGGAAGCCTGGGGCTGCGGGCCATCCTCGGGGCCGGCGGCGTCACCTTCGCCCAGTCGCCGGAGACCGCCAAGTACGACGGCATGCCGTCGAGCGCCATCCAGGCCGGCTACGCCACCCACGTGCTGCCGGTGGAGGAGATGCCGGAGCTGATGCGCAAGGTGTCGCGCGCCTTCCAGCCGCAGCGGCCGCTGCCACCGGCACCGGCCGCCCTGCGCGGCCTGGGGCTGGTGCTGGCCACGCTGCGGGCCCGCACCGGCCACGACTTCACGCTCTACAAGAAGAGCACGGTGCTGCGCCGCATCGAGCGGCGCATGGTGCAGCACGATCTCTCCGACCTGGAGGTCTACGCCCGGTACCTGAAGGAGCACCCGGCCGAGGTCCAGGTGCTCTTCAAGGAGCTGCTCATCAACGTCACCAGCTTCTTCCGCGACCCGGAGGCCTTCGCGGTGCTGCAGCAGGACGTGCTCCCCGGGCTCTGCAAGGGCAAGGTCGAGGGCTCGGTCTTCCGGGCCTGGGTGGCCGGCTGCGCCACCGGCGAGGAGGCCTACTCCATCGCCATCCTGCTCCGCGAGCTGATGGACGAGCGCTCGCTCGACTTCAAGGTGAAGATCTACGCCACCGATCTCGACGACGACGCCGTCGCCCGGGCCCGGGTGGGCGCCTACCCACCGAGCATCGTCCAGGACGTGACCCCGGAGCGGCTGCGCCGCTTCTTCACCAAGGAGGAGGCCGGCTACCGGGTCAAGAAGGAGCTGCGCGAGATGGTGGTCTTCGCCACCCAGAACGTCCTCCGCGACCCGCCCTTCACCCGGCTCGACCTGCTCTCCTGCCGCAACCTGATGATCTACCTGGAGCCCGAGGCCCAGGACCGGCTCATCTCCAGCTTCCACTACGCCCTGCGGCCCGGCGGGGTGCTCTTCCTCTCGCCCTCGGAGAGCACCAGCCACCACGCCGACCTGTTCAAGCCCATCAACCGGAAGTGGACGCTCTTCCGCACCGTGGCCTCGGCGGCGGCCACCCGGGCCCTGCGGGCCGCCGTCCCTGCGCCCGCCCCCGCGGACACCGCCGCTTCCCAGGGGGGCGCCGGATCGGACCGCAAGCCCCGCGAGTCCAGCGTCGTGGAGCTGACCAACCGGGCGCTGCTGCGTTCCTTCGCCCCGGCCTCGGTGGCCACCGATCTGGCCGGAAACATCCTCTACGTGCATGGCGACACCGCCCCCTTCCTGCGCCCGGCGCCGGGCCAGGCCACGCTCAACGTCGTCGAGATGGCCCGCGGCGAGCTGCAGCAGGAGCTGCGGGCCGCCTTCCGCGCCGGCCTCCCCCGGGGCAAGTCGCCGCCCCGGCGCGAGGTCCAGCTCACCGTCGATGGCGGCCGCCGCACCGTCTGGTTCAGCCTGCACCCGCTCCAGCTCCCGGAGCGGAGCGAGGGGCTGGTGCTGGTGACCTTCCAGGAGGCGCCGTCGAAGCCGGCGGCGGGACGCGGCCCGGTCCGGCCCCTGGAGCGGGGCAAGGTGAAGGAGCTGGAGCGCGCCCTGGCCTCCTCCCGGGACTTCCTGCGCACCACGGTGGAGGAGCAGCAGGCCTCCACCGAGGAGCTGAAGTCGATGAACGAGGAGCTGCAGTCCACCAACGAGGAGCTGCAGTCCACCAACGAGGAGCTGGAGACCTCCAAGGAGGAGCTGCAGTCGGTGAACGAGGAGCTGGTGACCGTCAACGCCGAGCTCCAGTCCAAGATCGAGCAGCTGGCCGACATGCAGAACGACATGCGCAACCTGCTCGACAGCGTCAGCGCCGGCACCATCTTCCTCGACGACCAGCTCAACATCCGGCGCTTCAGCCGCGAGGCCACCCGGGTCTTCCGGCTGGTGGCCACCGACGTGGGGCGGCCGCTGCTCGACATCAAGACCGACCTGGAGGGGCTGGACCTGCTCGAGGTGGCCCGGGGGTGCTCGACTCGCTGGTCCCGTGGGAGCGGGAGGTGCGGTCGGTCCGTGGCGCCTTCTACCTGACCCGGCTCCAGCCCTACCGGACGCTCGACAACGTCATCGCCGGGGTGGTGATCACCTTCACCGACATCTCCTCCCGGGTCACCGCCGAGACCGCGGTGCAGGAGGCCCGCCAGCTCTCCGAGAACATCGTCGACACGGTGCGCGAGCCGCTGCTGGTGCTCGACGGCAGGCTCCAGGTGGCCTCGGCCAGCCGCTCCTTCTTCCAGTACTTCAAGGTGGCGCCGGCCGAGACCATCGGCCGGGTGGTCTTCGACCTCGGCAACCGGCAGTGGGACGTGCCGGCCCTGCGCGAGCTGCTGGAGAAGGTGCTGGCCCGCGACCTGGTCTTCGACGGCTACGTGCTGGAGCACGACTTCCCCGTCATCGGGCGGCGCCGGCTGATCCTCAACGCCCGGCGGGTCGTGGGGCAGGGCGGCGAGACCCGGCGCATCCTCCTGGCCATGGAGGACGACCGGGGGGCCCCAAGTGAGGACCCGGGGCTGCTCCGGATCCCCGTCGAATCGTGAAACACTGTCCCGGTGGAACGGCCCGCAAGGGGGGCTGGCGGTGAAGAAGCCGAAGCCAGGTGACCGCGCGGCGATTCGAGTGGAGGCGGAGGCGCGGTTCGCCCGCTTTCCGCCGGCCACCGCGTCGCGCCCGCCCTCCCAGGAGATCCAGCACGAGCTCGAAGTCCACCAGATCGAGCTGGAGATGCAGAACGAGGAGCTGCGGCTCGTCAAGGTCGCCCTCGAGGAGGCCCGCGACCAGTACCTGGAGCTCTGCGACCTGGCCCCCGTCGGCTATCTCACGGTCGGCGACGGCGAGCTGATCGAGGAGGTCAACCTGGCCGCCGCGGCGCTCCTGGGCCTCGACCGGGCCAGGCTCCGCGGCCGGCGCTTCGCCTCGGTGGTGGCGCCGGAGTGCGGTGCCGCCTGGCGCCACTTCCTCTCCGAGGTCAGGGAGGGCGAGGGCTCGCGCGACTGCGACCTCTCGCTGCAGCGGCGTGATGGCTCGGACTTCGAGGCCCACCTCACCGGCCAGCGCCACGAGGCGTCGGCGGCGGTGCGGCTGGTGCTCACCGACGTCACCTCCCAGAAGCGCGACGAGCGGGCGCTCCGGGAGAGCAAGCTGCGGCTCTCGCTGGTGCTGGAGGGGAGCGAGGAGGGGGCCTGGGACTGGCTGGTCGGCGAGACCCTGGTCACCGTGAGCCGGCGCTGGCGGGAGATCGTCGGCGCCGCGGGGAGCGGCGAGGAGAGCACCTACGCCAACCAGCTCTGGGTGGCGGCCATCCACCCCGAGGACTCGCTGCGGGTGCGGGCCGGCGTCGCCGCCCTGGTCCAGGGCACGCTGGCGCGCTACGACTTCGAGTACCGGCTCCAGCTCCCCGACGGCGCCTGGCGCTGGGTCCGCAGCCGGGCCCGGGCGGTGGTGCGCCACCCCGACGGCACCGCCCGCCGCATCTCCGGCACGCTCGCCGACATCACCGAGCGCAAGGAGGCGGAGGCGGCGCTGCGGCGGAGCCAGGACCGGTTCCGCGCCCTCATCGACAAGGGGACTGACCTGATCATGGTGGTCGATCAGGAGGGGCGCTTCCTCTTCGTCAGCCCCAGCGCCACCGAGTGCCTGGGCTGGTCCGACCAGGAGCTGGTGGGGAAGACCGCCTTCGACCTGGTCCACCCCGACGACCTGGCCCGCCTGTCCGGGACCCTCGCCGAGGGCGTCGGCATTCCCGGCGCCACCCGCAGCGCCCTGTTCCGCGCCCATCACCGGGACGGGAGCTGGCGGCTGCTCGAGGCCACCGGCCGGAACCTGCTCGGCGACCCGGCGGTGCAGGGGGTGGTGATCAACGCCCGCGACGTCACCGAGCAGCACCGGCTGGAGGAGCGGGTCCAGGCCACGCAGAAGCTGGAGAGCGTCGGCCGGCTGGCCGGCGGCGTGGCCCATGACTTCAACAACCTGCTCACCGTGGTCCTCTCCGGCGTCGAGGAGCTGAAGCGGAACCTCGAGGAGAAGGTCCCCGTCGAGCGGGAGCTGGTGGAGGACATCGGCGCGGCCGGGGTGCGGGCCCGCAACCTGACCCGGCAGCTGCTGGCCTTCGCCCGCAAGCAGGTGGTGGCCCCGGTGGCCACCGACCTGAACGAGGTGGTGCGGGGGGCCGAGAGCATGCTCCGCCGCGTCCTGCGCGAGGACGTCGAGCTCACGGTGACGCTGCAGCCCGGGCTCTGGCGCACCTTCTGCGACCCCGGCCAGATGGAGCAGGTGCTGATGAACCTGGTGGTCAACTCGCGCGACGCCATCGCCGGCCGCGGCCAGCTCACCATCGAGACCCAGAACTCCAACGTTCCCCTGGCCGAGGACTCCGAGCAGCAGGCCGGGCAGTGGGTGCGGCTGGTGGTGCGCGACTCGGGGTGCGGCATGTCGACGGAGGTCAAGGCCCACCTCTTCGAGCCCTTCTTCACCACCAAGGAGCAGGGGAAGGGGACGGGGCTCGGCCTGGCCACCATTTACGGCATCGTCCACCAGGCGGGCGGTCACCTGCACGTGCGGAGCGAGCCGGGCCAGGGGACCACCTTCGTGGTCTGCCTGCCCCGCCACCTCGCGGACGCCGCGCCGGTGGAGGCGGCGGAAGCGGCGACGGGGACGTCGCTGGCGAACGCGGCCCGCGGCTCGGAGACCATCCTGGTGGTCGAGGACGAGCCGAGCATCCGCAAGGTGGTGCTCCGGGTGCTGGAGGGGGCCGGCTACCGGGTGCTGCTGGTGCCCGACGGCGCCGCGGTGCGGGCGCTCGGCGACGAGCAGGTGGCCGGGCTCCAGCTGCTGCTCACCGACGTCATCATGCCGGGGCTGAGCGGCGTCGAGGTGGCGCGGGAGGTTCGCCAGCGCCACCCCGGCCTGCCGGTGCTCTACATGTCCGGCTACGCCCAGGACGCCTTCGCCGGGAACAGCGCCGTCGAGGCCGGGGTGCAGGTCCTGCCCAAGCCCTTCACGCCGGCGGTGCTGCTCTCGCGGGTCCGGCCCCTCCTCGACGGGGAGTGACAGCGCCCCTCGCCTGGCCCGCGCCGCGGCGGGGATCGGTCGAGCCGTGCGGCTCGCTGAGGACTCAGGTGGCGCGGGTGGCGGCGGCGAAGGCGCTGGCGTCGTCGGCCGGACCGGCGGCGGCGATGCGGGTGCCGGCCAGGACGCGGATGCGGGTGCCGCGCCAGTCGACGGTGCTGCGCACCAGGCCGCGGGCCCAGGCCAGAGCGTAGACCAGGTCCTTGAGCGGCACCAGGGCGAGCTGGAGCAGGCGGAAGCCGCCGGGGCGCAGGGCCCGGCCGCAGGCGCCGTCGAGGCAGGCCTTGCCGGCCGAGAGGGCGCACAGGGCGGCCAGGGTGAAGGCGCCGGGCTCGGCGGCCAGCGCCGCCGCCGCCAGCAGCACCGGGTTGAGGCAGGCCTGGGAGAGGTGGACGAAGCGCCCGGTGACGGTCCGGTTGAGCACCGCCCAGCGGCCGTAGCGGGCCACGAAGTCGCCGACGCCGCGCCGGACGCTGACGTTCTGGATGGGGCGCCGGGCCAGCACCACCTTCTTGCCCAGCACCCGCGAGACCATCCGCCCCAGCACGAAGTCCTCGGCCAGCACGTCCTTGGCCGCCTCGAAGCCGCCCAGCGCCGCCAGGTCCTCGCGCCGGAACGCCATGGACTTGCCCACCACGATGTCCAGCCCGGCCAGCGCCTGGGCCGCCACCACCCCCGGGGCCACGCTGCCGGCCAGGTGGAGGTGGTCGAAGAGCGAGCCGAGCCGGCGCTCGCCGACCCCGGCGATGGCGTGGGTCACCAGCCCCACCGCGGGGTCCTCGAGCAGCGCCGCGATCTCGGAGAGGTAGCCCGGCTCCACCCGCACGTTGGAGTCGCTCACCACGAGCAGCGGGTGGCGGGCGGCCCGGGCCAGGGTGATGAGCTGGTTCACCTTGGGGTTGAGCCCCGGCTCGCCGCGCTGGACGACCAGCCGGAAGCGGCCGGGGAAGCGGGCCTGGAAGCGGCGGGCCACCGGGCAGGCGGCGTCGTCCGTGCTGCGTACCCCGAGCAGCACCTCGTAGTCCGGCCAGTCGAGCGCCGCGAAGCAGGCCAGGTTCTGCTCCAGCTCGTCGTCGACGCCGCAGAGCGGCTTGAGCACCGAGATGCCGGGTCGGCCCCGCGGCACCGCCACCGGGGCCCGCAGGTGGCGGCGCAGGGCGATGAGCTGGGCGAGGAGCAGCAGGGTGCCGGCGGCGGCGGCGGCCAGCAGGGTCAGCGCGAGCGCGTGGGCCATGCGGGGAGGCTGCCCGGGCCGTGCGACGGAACGGCGAACGGCCTGCGACGATCCTGCGAACTTCGGGTGAGCTCACGCCCGGCCGTGTGTCGAAGGCCCGCGAGCCTCGAGTCACCGTCACCACGGCGAGTCGAAGCTCCGCACCCGCTGGTTTAACGCCCCCACGGCGAGTCGAAGGACCAGACCGCGTCGACGAGCGGCAGCGCCACCGAGGTGCGGGTGCCGTAGGGGAACCGGGCCCAGGACCAGGTGGCGCCGGCGTGGACCTCGAAGCCGGGGCGCGGGCGCCAGGTGGCCACCACGCTCCACTCCACCGCCCGGTCCCCCTTCAGCCCGGGGAAGTAGAAGCCGTCCAGCGTGACCCGGTAGCCGAAGGTGCCGGCGATGGGCCCCTGGGCGGCCACGCCCCCGTCGACGCTCCAGCCGGTGAACCAGGCCGCCATGCGCGGCCAGGCGTAGTGCCACTCGACCTGGCTCCAGAACCTGGGCCCGTCCCAGGCGGTCAGGTTCCTGGCCAGCGTCCCGCCGGCCCGGGCCGAGACCAGGTGGCCGCCGGGCAGCTCGCGGGTGGCGAGCAGGTGGCTGGCGAAGGCGACGATGTGCGGGTAGGTGACGTCGGAGGGGACGATGCCGCCGGTCCCCTCCCGGGCCAGCAGCCGCATCAGCGGCGTCGGGTAGGCGAGGCCATGCTCGCTGGCCCACTCCAGCCCGGCCGCCCGGCCCCAGCCCACCCGCAGCGCGGCGTTGGAGACGACCAGCATCCAGAGCGGATGGGCGGAGAGCTCGAGCCGGTCGGCGACGCCCCAGCGGAGCGGGGCGAAGACCCCCAGCTCCATGCGGCCGGGCGCCACCAGCCGGGCGGTGTCGGGGGCGAAGCGGGCCGGGGTGAGGTCGGGCGGGGGCTCGTCGGCGAGCGCGCCTGCGGGCCCGGAGGTCAGCGCGGCGGCGAGGAACAGCAGCGCGGCGAGCCCGCGGGCGGTCACGGCCCCACCACCCAGTCGGCCACCACCGGCACGTGGTCGGAGAGCAGCAGCGCCTCCTGCCGGACCCGGACGCTGCCCGGCGCCCAGGCGCGGTTGGTGAAGAGGTGGTCGAGCTTGCGGTTGAGCGGGAAGGCCTCGTCGCCCACGAAGGTGTACCAGGGGACCGGGTCGGCCCCGAAGGCCGCCGCGGTGACGTCGGGGGTGTAGGCGGCGTAGAGCGGGTCGAGCCAGGTCTCCTCGCCGGTGTAGGCGTCGGGGGCGAAGCGGCCGTCGGTGCAGGCGGCGTCCTCGGGGAAGCCGGCGCGGAGCGGGCTGGTGGGCGGGATGGAGTTGAGGTCGCCGCCGCCCAGCACCGGCAGGCCGCGGGCTGAGAGGTCGTCGAGCAGCGCCTTGAAGCGGCGCAGGTGCTCGAGCTTGGTGCCGTCTTTGGCGAAGGCCTCGGCGTGCAGGTCCACCACCGCCAGCTCGCCCAGCCCCGGCACCGCCAGGTGGACCTCCAGCATGTTCCGCTTCAGGTAGAAGTAGCGCTCCAGCGCCGAGATGTCGGTCTGCAGCGGCAGGGCGTGGCGGGTGGCCGAGGCGATGGGCCAGCGGGAGAGCACGGCGTTGCCGGTGTCGATGGGCCCCTGGCCGTCGGAGGGGATGTAGTCGGCCTTCCACTGCGAGGCGTAGGCGGCGTGGTTGAGACCGCTGCCGTCGAGCAAGAGCTGCACCTGGTCCACGTACGCCGACCGCTTGGAGGCGCCGGTGTCCACCTCCTGGAGCAGCACGATGTCTGGGTCGAGCGACTTCAGGAAGGCGGCCAGCGCCCCGACGTTGCCGCGCACCTCGGCCTCGGTCATCAGCACGCGGGTGCCGCGGCACTCCCAGAAGAAGCGCAGCCGGGCCCCGCCGTACTTGACGTTCCAGGTGACCACCCGCAGCGGCCCGGCCGGGGCCGGCTCGGGGCCGGGGCGGCTGGCCCGGTAGAGGACCGCCCGCTCGGTGTCCTGGAAGCCGGTGTTGAAGGGGTCGCAGGCGGCCAGCAGCGCGAGCGCGACGAAGAGGTGCTGGCTGCGACGGGCCATGCGGCTTCCTCCCCACGCGGAGACGAGGTGGCCACGACAGGGTATCTTGTTTGCCTTTCCCGTGAGGAGAACCCGATGCGCTACGACCCCCTCCGCGACCTCCCCGCCACCCCCGGCTGGAAGCCCGGCGACGTGCTGGTCGTCTTCGGCGAGCTCTTCGGCCGCGGCTACGCCAACGGCATCGTCGACGAGGCGCGACGGGCGGGGATGACGCTGGTGGGCGCCACCGTGGGCCGGCGCGACGGGAGCGACGGCCCCCTGCGCCCCCTCAACGGCGAGGAGCTGGCGGTGGCCGAGGCCAACCTGGGCGGCCGGATCGTCAACGTGCCGCTGGAGGCCGGCTTCGATCTCGAGGCGGTGGACGGCGCCCCCTCGCCCGCCGAGCAGCTGAAGCGGCTCAAGGGGGAGAACTGGCGCGACCTGACCTTCGACCAGGCGGCCCTGGCGGCCTCGCGGGCGGCCGGCGCGGCGCGCTTCGAGCGGAACGCCGCCGCCTTCGCGGCCGAGCTGGCCACGCTGGTGCCGGCCGGCGCCAACCTGCTCATCGTCCACACCATGGCCGGCGGCGTGCCGCGGGTCCGCTCGCTGCTGCCGCTGATGACGCGCCTCTTCCGCGGCACCGGCGAGAAGCACCTGGCCTCCGGCCCGGTCTGGGAGACCGAGCTGGGGCGGCTCTGGGGCTCGAGCTTCGAGGAGGTGACGGCGCGCACCTTCCAGCGGCTGGTGGCCGCCACCGCCCCGCTGCGGACGCCGGGCCGGCGGGTGCGCTACGTGGCCTACGGCTACCACGGCTGCGAGGTGCTGGTGGGCGGCCGGCTCACCTGGCAGAGCTACACCCCGTACCTGCAGGGCTGGGCCAAGAAGCAGCTCGAGCAGCACGCCGAGGAGGCCTGGCGCGACGGGGTGCGCTGCACCGTCTTCAACTCGCCGGAGATCTGGACCAACTCCAGCGCCCTGTTCAGCGGCGTCGAGCTCTCGCTCTACCCGCTGCTCACCGCCATCCGCGAGGCCGGCCGCGCCGCGGGGGGCGCGGGGACGGCAGCTGCCGATGCCGTCTGGGCGCGCTGCCGGGCCCTGCTCAAGGAGGGGACCACGCTGGAGGCGATGCTGGCGCGGGCCGACCGCTTCCTCGCCGACCCGGTGCTGGCCCCGTTCCGCGATCTCGCCGGGTGGCCACACCACTCCACGCGCGAGGAGATGGAGCTGATGCTGCCGGCCGCCGACGAGGTGCTGGCCTTCAGCGCCGACCAGAAGGAGACCGTGGCCGGCGAGCTCTCGCGCCAGGTCTTCGGCGCCGTCGGCCGGCTCATGCTGGCGGAGGCCTGGGAGCCGGCGTCGCCGGTCCGCTGGCTCAACCACGACGTGATCGCGAAGCGGGTGGTGACGGGGTAGCGGGGGGTGGGGGCGCCGCGGGAGCGGCGGCGGTTCACGGCGGGCGGAAGGCGTAGCGAAGGGGCGCGGGCGGGCGGGGCTGCGAACGGCGCCGGTTGCGTGCGAGGCGGCTGGTGCCGATCGCCGAGCGGGAGGCGCAGCGAAGGGTGCGTGGGTTCGGCCGGCGGCGCACGGCGGGCGGGCGGCGGTGCGAAGGGGCGCGGGGACGGGCGGGGCTGTTCGTCGAGCGGGAGGCGTAACGAGGGGGAGCGGGGCCTGCGCTGGGGCAGGTGGCTCCCGAGCGAGGTCCCTCCTTCGCGAGTCCCGACGTCGGGAAACGTACCGCCGGTACGTCCAAGGAACTTCCAATGTATTCACGGTGGCTTGGACACTCACCGCGGCGCGTACCCAGAGTCATTTCGGGCGCCCGAAATGACGCTGCGTCCGTGTGGCCGGGGCACGGAAGAGCCGGCCCTGGCAGCCCTGCGGCCCCCCTCCCCTCGGCGGCCCCTCCCCCCCGCGACGTCCCCTCCCCTCGACGGCCGGTCGCGTCCGACGCGGAGCCGCTCGTCCGCGCCCTCCCCTTCGCCGCGCCGCTCGCCCGCGCACTCCCCTTCGCTGCGCCTCTCGATCGCGCTCCGGAGACGTTCGCCCGGGCTCACCGCCCGGCGCCGCCCTCCCCTACGCCTTCCCGAACAGGAACTTCTCGTCCTGGAAGGCGCGGATGGTGAGCGCCGTCACCAGCGCCGCCCAGAGCAGCGTCGAGCTCATGCAGAGCGCCATCTGGGAGGGCTCCACCGGCTCGCCGCGCAGCAGCCGGTTGACCAGCAGCTGGTCGCCGAAGGCCGGGATGGCCAGCATCCAGAGCTTGAGCTTGATGGGCACCAGGCCGAGGACGATGCCGGGGGTGGCCGGCACCAGCATCATGAAGGATACGCTCGACTGGGCGGCGCGGAAGGTGCGGGCCCGCGAGGCCACCAGCAGGATGAAGGCGCTCACCAGCAGCAACAGCGGCAGCATCAGCGCCAGGATGCGCGCCAGCACCGACACGTCGAGCCGCATGGAGAAGCCCAGCGTCTCCAGCGGCACCAGCAGCGGCACGAAGCCGAAGCCGACGGTGGTCTCCAGCAGCGCCACCCCGGCGAAGGTCGCGGTGGCCAGCAGCTTGCCCAGCACCACCGCCGAGCGCGGCACCGGGTGGAGCAGCAGCCCCTCCAGCGACTGCCGCTCGCGCTCGCCGGCGGTGGCGTCGATGGCCACCGACATCCCGCCGGTGAAGAGGGCGATGATCAGGAAGTAGGGGAGCATGGAGAGCAGCATGGCGGCGCGGCTCTGCGGCGTGGCCAGGTCCACCTCCTCCACCGCCAGCGCCGTCACCGCCGCCGGGTGGACGCCGCGCAGCACCAGCCGCTGCACGCCGATGCGCCGCGAGTAGCCCTCCAGCAGCGACTTGACCCGGGCCACCGCCGAGTGCGAGGTCCGCCGCGACTCGTCGAGGTAGAGCTTCACCGGGGCCGGGCGCCCCGCCCGCAGCGCCTCGGCGTGGTCGGCCGGGATCTCCAGCACCACGTCGGCGTCCCCCAGCCGGACCGCGGCGGCCGGGTCGGCCGGCGCCGCCTTCACCTCGACGCCGCGCTCGTTGAGGAAGGCCATCAGGTTGGGGGCGCGCTCGGCCGCCACCACCGGCAGCGCCACCGGCTTCTGGTCCACCTCGCGCGCCTCGCGGGAGACCAGCGTGAGCGTCCCGGCCAGCACCAGGGGGCCGAAGACCGGGAAGAAGAGCACCATCGCCAGGGTGCGCCGGTCGCGCAGGCTGTCGACCACCTCCTTCTTGAAGACCACGCCGAGCAGGTCCCACCTCATCCCAGCCCCTCCTCGGTGCCGATGGCCGCCACGAAGGCGTCCTCCAGCGTCGACTTGCCGGTGGCCGCCTTGAGCGCCTCGGGGGTGCCGTCGGCCACCACCTGGCCGCGGGCGATCACCACCACCCGGTCGCAGACCGCGCTCACCTCCTGCATGACGTGGGTGGAGAAGAGCACGCAGCGCCCCTCGTCGCGCAGCTTCCCGAGCAGGGCGCGGACGGCGCGGGTGCCGGCCACGTCGAGGCCGCTGGTCGGCTCGTCGAGCACCACGTTGCGCGGGTCGTGCACCAGGGCCCGGGCCAGCGCCACCTTGAGCTTCTGCCCCTGCGAGAAGCCGTCGGCGCGCCGGTCGAGGAACTCCTCCATCTCCAGCAGCGCCGCCAGCTCGCCGATGCGCCCCTCCAGCGCCGGGCCGCGCAGGCCGTGGAGCTGGCCGGCGTAGCGGACGTGCTCGCGGGCGGTGAGGCGGGGGTAGAGCCCCTGGGCGTGGGCCAGCACGCCGAGCCGGGCCTGCGCCGCCAGCCGGTCGGTGGCCAGGTCATGGCCGTCGACGCTGGCGGTGCCGCTGTCGGGGGTCATCACCCCGTAGACGATGCGCAGCGCGGTGGTCTTGCCGGCGCCGTTGGGGCCGAGCAGCCCGGTGACCTGGCCGTCGGCCACCGCGATGGAGACGCCGCGCAGCGCCTCCACGTCGCCGAAGCGCTTCTTCACGTCGGAGAGGACGATCACGGCATGGGCCCCGCCAGGTCGAGGAAGAAGGGCTGCGGCCTGACGTGGTCCAGGCAGGCGACGTCGAGGCCATCGATCGTGCCGGCGGCGATGAAGCGCTCGATCACCTTCGGCATGCAGCCGCGCGAGAGGTTGCCGTGCCCCTGTCCCGCCAGCGTCAGCTGTCGGCTGTGGGGCAGCCCCGCGGCGGCGACGGCGGCCCACTGCGGCGGCGTGACCGGGTCGGCCTCGCCTGAGAGCAGCAGCGTCGGCGCCGGGGAGCGGACCGGCTCCCGGAACGACGCCGGCACGGTGCCGTGGGGGAAGCGCCGGCAGGCGGCGCTGAAGGAGGCGCGGACCGAGCGCCCCAGGTAGAGGGCGCGCTCGGCGGCCGGGTCGCCGAGCGGGAACCAGGGGACGTCCTCGGGGCAGAGCACGGCGAACTGGAGCGGGCGGGAGATGGTGGCCTGGATGTCGCGGCCGGCCGAGAGCCCCAGCGCCGCCAGCGGGCCGGGGTCGCCGCGCCGCGCCTCGGCCAGCAGCGCCGGCAGCAGCGAGACCGTCTCCGGCGCGTAGGAGAGCAGGAAGACCAGCCGGCGCACCGTGGCGGCGTCGAGCGCCACCTGGCGCGGGGCCCCGGTGAGCGGGTCGCGCAGCGAGAGGGTGCGTGGCTGCCGCTCCAGCGAGGCCACCAGCGCGGCCAGATCGCCGGCCGGGTCGGGGAAGGCCTTCCGGCAGGCGGCGTCGGCGCGGCAGCGGTCCGCCGCCAGGGTGAAGGCCCGCTGGGCGTCGCGCTCGAACCAGCCGCCGATGGCCATCTCCATGGGGGCGACGCCGTCGAGCACCATCGAGCGGACCCGGTCGGGGAAGCGGCGGGCGTAGACCAGCGCCATGCGCGTGCCGTAGGAGGCGCCCACCAGGTTGACCCGCGGGGCGCCCAGCGCCGCCCGCACCAGGTCGAGGTCGCGGGCGAAGTCCTCCGAGCCGTAGCGGCGCAGGTCGGCCTTCCTCGCGAGCGCCTCGCCGCAGGCGGCCACCAGCTTCAGCTCGGCCTCCTCGCCCCGGTCGACGGCGTCCGGCTCGGAGAGGTCGGTGCAGTCGAGCCGGGCCGAGCCGCCGGTGCCGCGCTGGTCCACCAGCACGATGTCGCGGTGGCGCGCCACCCGGGCCAGGGCGTCGGCGATGGCCGGGAAGATCTCGGTGGCCGCCTGGCCCGGACCGCCGGCGAGGAAGAAGACCGGGTCGGGCTGCCGGCCGGCGGCGGCGGCCTCGAGCACCGCCACCCGCAGCGCGAGGGTGCGGCCGCCGGGCTGGTCGTGGTCCTCGGGGACCTGCAGCGTGCCGCAGCGGGCCGGGATGCGGGTGGAAAGGAACGGGTGGGCCAGCTGGCAGGGGGCCAGGGCCAGCGTCCGCGGTCCGGGCGGCGGCGGGGCCTCGCGGCGAAGCTTCACCACCAGCAGCCCGCCCACCAGGACGGCGGCGGCGATGGCGACGAGCCGGAGGCGCTGGCGCATCCCACCCTTCTAGCGCGGCGGGGCCGCCGCGGCGAGGCGCGTGGTCACGACGGGTACGGACCGGGCTGCTCCTCGGCGGAGGCCTGGCGCCGGGCCTGCCAGGCGCCGCCCACCTCGCCGGCCACCACGCCGAGCACGATCAGGCCGCCCCCGGTCCAGCCCAGCAGGCCGAGCTGCTCGCCGATGATCAGCCAGCTGAATGAGGCCGCCGAGACCGGCTCCAGCGCGTAGATCAGGGCGGCGCGGACGGCGGTGGTGTGGCGCTGCGCCCAGTTCATGACGAAGAAGGCGCCGGCGGTCATCACCAGGCCGGTGAAGGCCACGGTGCCGGCCAGCTCCGCCCCGCGGGCGGCGTCGAGCCGGATCCCCTCGAAGGGGATCATCAGCAGCGCCCCCACCAGCACCACCGAGACCTGCAGCAGCGTGAAGGGGATGAGCGGGTGGCGCTTCGACCACTCGCTGGTGAAGGAGATCTGCAGGGCGTAGGCCAGGGCGCAGCCGCCGGTGAGCAGGTCGCCGAGCGCCTGGTCGGGGTGGGCGGCCTCGCCGAACGGGTTGGCCAGCAGCGCGGCCCCGGCCACCGCCAGCCCCACCCCCACCCAGGCGCTCCAGCCCACCGCCCGGCGCAGCGTGAAGTGGGCGATGAAGGGGACGACCAGCACCGAGAGCCCGGTGAAGAAGCCGGAGCGCGCCGGGGTGGTGAAGCGCAGCCCGGCGGTCTGCAGGGCGAAGCCGGCCAGCATGAAGAGGCCGAGCAGCAGGCCGTCGCGCCAGAAGCCGGGCCCGATCCGGTCGCGCCGCCAGAGCGCCACCACCCCCAGCGCCGCGGCGGCCAGCGCGAAGCGGAGCGCCAGGAAGATCCCCGGGGAGGTGATCTCCATGGCCCCCTTCACCAGGGTGAAGGTGCTGCCCCAGAGCAGGGTGAGGAGGATGAGCGAGAGTTCCGGCACGGGGGGCCTTGTAGCCGAAGCCGGGGGGCCGGGCCAGCGCCGCAGGAGTGACCCGGGCCCGGCGAGGCCCCGGCGCGACCTGGGGGGCCGTCATGCCCCGGCGCGACCGTGGGAGCCGGAACGGCCCGGGGTCAGGCCGCCCGGTGGAACATCCAGGCGCCCTCTTCCTCGACGCGGACCACCGCCCCCCGGTCCTCGAGCACCTCGAGGTTGGCCACGGTCTCGCTCATGGTCAGGAAGGTGTCGGCGGGGCTGGCCCGGGGGAAGAGGACGCGGCAGAGCTCGTAGGCCGAGTGCGGTCGCTCGGCCAGCAGCCCGTGCAGCCGGGCCTGGCGCTTCTCGTAGAAGCCGAGCAGCCCGTCGATGAGCGCCCGGTGGCCGGTGAAGCCGGGTCCGTGGCCGGGCAGGACCAGCCCGATCTCCATGGCCCGGGTCCGCACCACCGACTCGAGGTAGCTGGCCAGCGGCCGGTGGACCTGCCGCCCCTCGGCGTCCAGCTCGATGATGGGGTTGGGCGAGACCTTCTCCAGCAGGTGGTCGGCGGGGAGCAGCACGCCGTGCGACGGCGCCCAGAGGCAGATGAGCCCGGGGGTGTGGCCGGGCATCTCGATCACCTCGAAGCGCAGGGCCCGCCCCTCGACGACGGCGCCGGCCTCGATGGGCTGCACCCCGGGGATGCGGCGGGCCAGCCGGTAGGACCCCTCGCCCGACGCCGCCATGGCCACCATCACCTCCATGGGGACGCCCAGCTTGAAGAAGTGGGCCCCGTAGAGGTGGTGCTGGTCGCGCAGCCGCGGGCCGCGCTCGTCCATCTTGAGGACGTCGCGGGGGTGGGCGAAGACCGGCACCTCGCCGCCGTTCCGCTCCTGGATCCAGCGGGCGGCGCCGAAGTGGTCGACGTGGCCGTGGCTGACCACGATGCGGCGCACCTCCTCGAAGCGGAAGCCGAGCCGCTCGAAGCCGGCCTGCAGCGCCGCCTCGGCCGGCGGCGAGCCGAGCCCGGCGTCGAAGAGGACCAGGCCGCCCCCGTCCGCCTCGATGACGTAGAGGTTGACCGGGCCGCCGGCGGCCACGAAGGGGATGGGGAGCGGCAGCCGGTGGACCCCCAGCCCGGCCAGGTCCTGCTCGGTCAGCGGCGGCCGCCCCGCCTCCGTCAATGCCCCGCCTTCACCTTGGCCAGCAGCTCGGGGAGCACCTTGAAGAGGTCGCCCACCAGGCCGTAGTCGGCGATCTGGAAGATGGGCGCCTCCGGGTCCTTGTTGATGGCCACGATCACCTTGGAGCCCTTCATGCCGGCCACGTGCTGGATGGCGCCGGAGATGCCGGCCGCCACGTAGAGGTCGGGGGCCACCACCTTGCCGGTCTGCCCCACCTGCCAGTCGTTGGGGGCCCAGCCGGCGTCGACGGCGGCGCGGCTGGCGCCCAGGGCGCCGCCGAGGGCGTCGGCCAGCGCCTCGAGCGGCTTGAAGTCGCCCTTGGTGCCGCGGCCGCCGGCCACCACCACCCGGGCCTCGGTCAGCTCGGGCCGCTCGCTCTTGACCTCCTGGAAGGAGACGTAGCGGGTCTTGGGCGCCGGGACCTCGGCCGCCACCGCCTTGACCTCGCCGGCGGCGCCGGCGGTGGCCTGCGGGTACTCGGTGGGACGGATGGTGAACGCCTTGACGGCGGTGCCCAGCTCCACGTCGGCCAGCACGTTGCCGGCCCACATGGGACGGCGGAAGAGCACCGCGGCCCCCTCGCCGGCGAAGGCGGTGACCTCGGTGGCCATGGCGGCGTCGAGCAGCGCCGCGGCGCGCGGGGTGAGGTCCTTGCCGTAGGCGGTGGCGGCGGCCCCCAGGTAGGTGGCGCCCAGGGACTTGGC
This sequence comes from Anaeromyxobacteraceae bacterium, assembly GCA_032654565.1. GTDB lineage: Bacteria > Myxococcota > Myxococcia > Myxococcales > Anaeromyxobacteraceae > JADKCZ01. The sequence continues at coordinate 228,954 of JAULAX010000015.1, forward strand.
CAGCGCCACCACCACCGGGGCGTGGGTCTCGGCCAGCGGGGCCGCCAGCCCTTCGGCGTCGGCGACGTGGACGGTGGCGCCGGTGGCGGCCAGCGACTTCCCGGCCTCGGCGATCCCCTTCCCCAGCAGGACCACGTGGAGGGCGCCGCCGCTGCGCTTCGCCAGCTGCTGGCCGGCGCCGATGGCGTGCAGGGAGGCCCGGCGGACCTGCCCCTTGAAGGCTTCTGCGATGATCAGGACGTTGGACATGGTGGCCTCGAAGGTCAGACGACCTTCGCCTCCTCGTGGAGCTTCTTCCAGAGCTCTTCGACGTCGGCCACCTTCAGGCCGCCCTTGCGCGCTGGCGGTTCGAGATACTTCTTCACCACCACCCGGGGCGTCAGGTCGGCCCCCAGCGTGGCGGCCTGCAGCTCCTTCAGCTCCTTCTTCTTGGCCTTCATGATGCCGGGCAGCGAGGCGAAGCGCGGCTTGTTGAGCCGCAGGTCGCAGGTCACCACCGCCGGCAGCGGCAGGTCGAGGGTCTCGACGCCGCCGTCGATCTCGCGGACCACCTCCAGCCGCTTGCCGTCGGCGGCCAGCTTCAGGCCGGGGACCTTCTTCTGCTCGGCCTCGCTCTCCAGGCTCTCGGTCTTGGAGGCGAAGGTGCCCTGCGGCAGGCCGAGGCGCGCCGCCAGGTACTGGCCGGCCTGGTTCTGGTCGTCGTCGATCGACTGCTTGCCGAGCAGGATCAGGTCGGGCTTCTCCAGCTCCACCACCTTCACGAGGATGGCCGACACCACCACCGGGTCGAGCGGCCCGTCGTGGCGGACCAGCACGCCGCGGTCGGCCCCCATGGCGAGGGCGGCCCGGATCTCGGTGGCCGACTTCTCGCCGCCGATCGAGACCACCACCACCTCGCCGCCGTGGGCCTCCTTCAGGCGGAGCCCCTCCTCGACCGCGATCTCGTCGAACGGGTTCATCTTGTAGTTGACCCCGTCCGTGACGATCCCCGAACCATCCGGCTTGACACGGATTTTCGACTCGGGATCCTCGACGCGCTTCACCGTGACGACAATCTTCAACGCCATGAGTGGAGTCTCCTGATTCTAGAATCAGCCTTGGGAGTATGCCCAAATGGAGGGCTGCAAGCAACTGTAGACCAAGCACCCCGCGCGGATCCGTCACGCCCCGATTATCCCGGGTGTCGCCCTACCCGCCGCAGCGCCGCGATCCAGGTTCGCTACGGCTCGCCGGAGCGCCGGAGCTGCAGCTCGCGGTAGCGGAACGCGGTCTCCTCGCCGGAGAGCACCCGCAGCGCCCCCTCGGCCAGCGCCAGGAGCTCGTCCTCGCCGGGCCAGACCACCACCGGGGCCACGAAGGCGACGCGGGCCCGCACCGGCTCGACCACCTCGGCGAGGTGGGCCAGGCCGCCGGTGAGCAGCACGGCGTCGACCCGCCCCGCGAGCGCCGCCGCCAGCGCCCCGATCCCCTTCGCCACCTGGTAGGTCACCGCCTCCACCAGCAGCGCCGCCCGGCCGTCGCCGGCCCCGGCCCGGCGGAGCGCCTCGCGCACGTCGCGGGTGCCGAGGTGGGCGTAGAGCCCGCCGTCGCCGAAGAGGCGGCGCCTCAGCGCGGCCCGGGACGCGCCGGGGGCGAAGCAGAGCTCGAGGAGCGCCGTGGCCGGCACCGCGCCGGCCCGGTCGCCGCTCATGGGCCCCTCGTCCTGCGGGTTGATGACGTCGACCATCCGCCCGTCGCGCAGCGCCGCCAGGGAGATGCCGGTGCCGAGGTGGGCCACCACCAGGCGCAGGTCGGCGAGCGGCCGCGAGGCCGAGGCGGCGTGGCGGCGGGCCACGGCGCGGATGTTGAGGGCGTGCGAGAAGCTGCGCCGCTCCACGCCGAGCAGGCCGGTGATGCGGGCCACCGGCTCGAGCTGGTCCACCGCCACCGGGTCGACCACCAGGGCCAGCGCCCCGTGGGCCTCGGCCACCGCCCGGGCCAGCGGCGCGCCCAGGTTGGAGGCGTGCTCGCCCCGCTCGGCCCGCTCCAGCTCGGCCAGCATGGCGTCGTCCACCAGGAAGGCGCCGGCCGGCACCGGCGGCAGGAGGCCGCCCCGCCCCACCACCGCGGCCAGCGCCCCGCGGGCCACCCCGGCCTCGAGGAGGAAGGCCTGCACCGCCTCGAGCCGGGCCGGGAGCTCGTCCCAGGTCCGCGCCGCCGGCCGCTCCAGCAGCACCGGGTGCTCGAGCCGCGCCTCGCGCTCACAGGCCGGGCCGCGGTAGAGCGCCAGCTTGGTGGAGCCGGCGCCGGGGTTGATGGCCAGCAGCAGCGGCGCGGTCACGGGGCCTCGCCGGCCGCCAGCACGCCCAGGGCGATGGAGAGCAGCTTGTCCTCGGCCCGCTCGGCGCGGCTGGGGATGAGCACCGGCGCCAGCGCCCCCATGATGACGTGGGCCACGTGGGCGTGGGCCAGGTAGGTGAAGGCCTTGCCGAGGGCGTTGCCGGCCTCGATGGTGGGGGCCAGCAGCACGTCGGCCCGGCCCGCCACCGGGTGGGTGATCCCCTTCAGCTCGGCCGCCTCCGGCGAGAGGGCGTTGTCGAGCGCCAGCGGCGGCGAGACCTCGCAGCCGGCCAGCTCCCCGCGGGCGGCGAGCTCGGCCAGCGCCGCCGCCTCCACGGTGTGGGGCATGGCCGGGGTGACGGTCTCGGAGGCGCAGAGGCAGGCGACGCGCGGCCGGGCGTGGCCGAGCCGGTGGAAGAGGGCGACGGCGTTCTCGATGATGGCCCGCTTCTGCGCCAGCGTCGGGGCCACGTTGATGCCGCCGTCGGTGACCCCGAGCAGCCGCGGCTCGCGGGAGAGCGGGTGGTCGGCCACCAGCACGTCGGAGAGCAGCTGGCCGGTGCGCAGGCCGGTGGCCCGGTCCAGCACCGCCCGCAGCAGGTCGCCGGTGGAGAGCCGCCCCTTCATGAGGATGGCCGCCTCGCCGCCGCGGATCATGGCCACGGCGCGCCGGGCGGCGTCCTGGTCGTCGGCGGCGGGGCGCAGGTCGAAGTGGGCCGGGTCCTCGCCCATGGCCACCAGGGCGTCGCCGAGCGCGGCCCGGTGGCCCACCAGGCTGACCTCGGCCAGCCCCTGGCGGCGGGCCAGCACCACCGCCGCCAGCGCCGTCTCGCTCTCGGCGGCGGCCACCACCAGCCGGCGCGGGCCGCGGGCGCAGGCCTCGGCGAGCAGTCGATCGAGCGTGGTGATGGGCTTCATCGTCGCCTGTGTCTAAGATGATCGCCTTTGTCGGCAGGATGACGGCGGACGGCTCAGGTTCTACCCCGGACCGGCGCCGCCAGCCATGAACGAGGCGGCCCGCGGTGGGGCCCAGGGAGCGCCCGCGCGATGGATCGACGTCTTCTCTCCGGTGACGAGGCGATCGCGGCCGCCGCCTTCGACTGCGGCGTCCACCTCGGCACCGGCTACCCGGGCACCCCCTCCACCGAGATCCTCGAGGCCTTCGACGCCCTGGGCAGCCCGGCCCAGTGGGCCCCCAACGAGAAGGTGGCGCTGGAGGTGGGGCTGGGGGCGGCCTTCGGCGGGGCCCGGGCCCTGGTCACCATGAAGCACGTGGGGCTGAACGTGGCCGCCGACCCGCTCTTCACCGCCGCCTACACCGGCGTCAGCGGCGGGCTGGTGGTGGTGAGCGCCGACGACCCGGGGATGAGCTCGTCGCAGAACGAGCAGGACAGCCGGCGCTACGCGGTGGCCGCCGGGCTCCCCTGCCTCGAGCCCTCCGACTCGCAGGAGGCCTACGACCTGGCCCGCGCCGCCTTCGTCCTCTCCGAGCGCTGGCAGCTGCCGGTGCTGCTGCGGGTCACCACCCGGGTCTGCCACTCGAAGTCGATCGTCACCCGGGCCGCCCCCGAGGCGCCCCGGCCCCCGGCCTTCGTCCGCGACATCCCCGGCCGGGTGATGATCCCGGCCTACGCCCGCCCCGCCCACGCCCGGCTGCGCCGCAAGCTCGACAGCCTGCTGGCCTTCTCCGAGTCGTCGGCGCTCAACCTGGTCCACCCGGGGTCGAAGGCGCTGGGGATCATCGCCAACGGCATCTCGGCCCGCCACGCCCGCGAGGCCGCGCCAACGGCCTCGCTCTTCGAGCTCAAGCTGGTCCACCCGCTCCCGGTGGAGAAGCTGCGCGCCTTCGCGGCCGGGGTGGAGCGCTGCGTGGTGGTGGAGGAGGGCGACCCGGTCATCGCCGACGCCTGCCGCGCCGCCGGCATCGCCGTGGAGGACAAGCCGGCGCTGTTCCGGCAGGGGGAGCTGTCGGTGGACCGGGTGCGCCGGCTGCTCGGCCACGACACCTCGGCCGAGCCGGCCCCGCCGCGCGGCAAGCCCCCGCAGCTCTGCGAGGCCTGCCCCTACCACCCGGTCTACTCGGTGCTGAAGAAGCTCGACCTGATCGTGGCCGGCGACATCGGCTGCTACTCGCTGGGCGTGCTGCCCCCCTACCAGGCCATCGACACGCTGGTGGCCATGGGGGCCTCGCTGGGGGTCGGCCTCGGGCTGCGCCACGTGCTGCCGTCGGCCGACGCCCGGCGGGTCATCTCGCTGATCGGCGACTCCACCTTCATCCACTCCGGCATCAACGGGCTGGTGGAGATGGTCTACAACCCGCCGCCCGACGGCCACGTGCTGCTGGTGCTCGACAACGGCACCACCGCCATGACCGGCCAGCAGGAGCACCCCGGCACCGGCCGGCGGCTCGACCACGGCGCCACCGGGCAGGTCTCCATCGAGGGGGTGGCCCGGGCCCTGGGGGTGAAGAACGTCGACGTCATCGACCCGGTGGCCGACCCCGGCGGCTTCGAGGCGCTGCTGGTGGACCGGCTGGGCAGGAAGGAGCTCTCGGTGATCGTCACCCGGCGGCCGTGCATCCTGGCCGCCGCCGACATCCGCGGCTGGGACAAGCAGAACGCCCTCAAGCTGGCGGCCGGCTGCTCCGGCTGCGCGGAGGGGGCGTGAGCGTCACCAACGTGGTGGTGGCCGGGCTGGGCGGCCAGGGGGTGATCAAGGCCTCCGACATCCTCGCCGACGTCGCCTTCCGCGCCGGGCTCGACGTCAAGAAGGCGGAGATCCACGGCATGAGCCAGCGCGGCGGCTCGGTGACCAGCGACGTCCGCTTCGGGCCGGTGGTCCACTCGCCCATGGTCTCGCGCGGCGAGGCCGACTTCCTGCTGGTGCTCTCCCCCTCCGAGGTGGAGGTGGCGCGCCCCATGCTGCGGCCGGGCGGCCTGCTGATCCCGCCCGACGCCGTCGACGAGGCCCGGCTCACCAACAAGCGGACCCTCAACGTGGCGCTGCTGGGGGTGCTGGCGGCGCGGCTCGACCTCGACCCGGCCCACTGGCTGGCCGCCCTGCACGCCGCCCTGCCCGAGCGGCTGCACCAGGTGAACGAGCGGGCCTTCCAACTCGGCCGGGAGAGCAGACCATGACCACCCGCTTCGACGACGCCACCGGGGGCTTCCACCCCGCCAGCGCCCCCGACTTCCTGCCCCGCCCCCAGCTGGAGGCGCTGCAGCTGGGCCGGCTCCAGGGCGTGGTGCGCCGCGCCTACGAGGGGGTGCCGCTCTTCCGCCAGCGGATGGTGGAGCGCGGCCTCGGCCCCGACCACGTCCGCGCCCTCTCCGACCTGGCTCGCCTCCCCTTCACCGTGAAGGCCGACCTGCGCGACACCTACCCGTTCGGCCTCTTCGCCTCCCCCATGGAGGAGATCGTCCGGCTCCACGCCTCCTCCGGGACCACCGGCAAGCCCATCGTGGTGGCCTACACCGCCGAGGACCTGCGGGTCTGGACCAGCGTCATGGTCCGCTCCTTCGCCGCCTGCGGCCTGCACGCCGGCGACGTGGTGCAGAACGCCTACGGCTACGGCCTCTTCACCGGCGGGCTGGGGGCCCACTACGGCGCCGAGGCGCTGGGGGCCACCGTCATCCCCATCTCCGGCGGCAACACCGAGCGGCAGCTGATGGTGCTGGAGGACTTCGGCGTCACCGCCATCTGCTGCACGCCGTCCTACATGGTCCACCTCATCGAGCGGGCCCGCGAGGCCAAGATCGGCTTCGGCAAGCTCAAGGTGGGGATCTTCGGCGCCGAGCCCTGGAGCGAGGAGATGCGCCGGCACATCATGGCCGAGAGCGGCATCCGCGCCCACGACATCTACGGCCTCTCCGAGATCATCGGCCCCGGGGTGGGGGTGGAGTGCGCCCAGCTGGACGGGCTGCACCTCTTCGAGGACCACTTCTACCCGGAGATCGTCGACCCGGTGACCGGCGCGGTGCTGCCCGACGGGGCCGAGGGGGAGCTGGTGCTGACCACCCTCTCCAAGCAGGCCATGCCCATGATCCGCTACCGGACCCGCGACCTGACTGCCATCAGCATCGGGGCCTGCCGCTGCGGGCGGACCCTCCGGCGCATCCGCCGCATCGGCCGCCGCTCCGACGACATGTTCATCATCCGCGGCATCAACGTCTTCCCCTCGCAGGTGGAGGCGGCGCTGCTGGCGGTGGAGGGGACGCTGCCGCACTACCAGATCGTGCTGACCCGCGAGAAGGGGCTGGACGAGATGGAGGTGCAGGTGGAGGTGACCGCCGCCTTCTTCTCCGACGAGGTCAAGGGGCTGGAGCGGCTGCAGGCCCAGCTGGCCGACGCCATCGAGCACACCGTCGGCCTGCGCGTGAAGCTGACCCTGGTCGCCCCGCGCACGCTGGCGCGGAGCGAGGGCAAGGCCAAGCGCATCGTCGACCAGCGCCGCATCTGACTTCACCGGGAGCCACCATGATCCACCAGCTCTCGATCTTCCTGGAGAACCGCCCCGGCCAGCTGCTGGTCCCCTGCCCTCTGCTCGGCGACGCCGGCATCGACATCCTCGACCTGTCGCTGGCCGACACCGAGCGCTTCGGCATCCTCCGGCACATCGTCGAGGACTGGCAGCGGGCCCGGGGCCAGAGCGCCACGCTGCTGGCCCGGGTGGAGGACCCGGCGGCGGCGGCGGTGCGGCTGGCCCAGCACGGGGTGCGGCTGGTGGCGGCCGAGGAGCTGCTGGCGAGCGCGCGGCGGTAGGGCGCCGCCGGTCGCCCCGGTCACCCCGGCCAGCCGGGTCGGTCCGCGTGTGAGGGCGGTAGCCGGCGCCCCCCGGGGCGCGCCATGATGCGCCCATGCTCTTCTCGCCCCTCACGCTCCGCGGCGTCACCCTGCGCAACCGCATCGGCGTCTCCCCCATGTGCCAGTACTCGGCCGTGGAGGGCCGGGCCGGCGACTGGCACCTGGCCCACTACGGCGCCTTCGCCCAGGGCGGGGCCGGCCTGGTCATGGTCGAGGCCTCGGCGGTGGAGGGGCGCGGGCGGATCTCGGCGGCCGACCTGGGGCTCTGGGAGGACGCCCAGGTGGAGCCGCTGGCGCGGGTGGTCCGCTTCGTGGCCTCGCAGGGGGCGGTGCCGGCGGTGCAGCTGGCCCACGCCGGGCGCAAGGCGTCGGTGCGGGCGCCGTGGGACCAGGGCGGCGCCCCGCAGCGGCCGGAGGCGGGCGGCTGGGCGGTGGTGGGGCCGAGCCCGCTCCCCTTCGCCGACGGCCACGCCGTCCCGGCGGCGCTCGACGAGGCCGGGCTGCGCGGGGTGGTGGCGGCCTTCGGCGCCGCGGCCCGGCGGGCGGCGGCGGCCGGCTTCCAGGCGGTGGAGGTCCACGCCGCCCACGGCTACCTGCTCCACCAGTTCCTCTCGCCGCTCACCAACCAGCGGACCGACGGCTACGGCGGCGACTTCGCCGGGCGGACCCGCCTCACCCGCGAGGTGGTCGCGGCGGTGCGGGGCGCGGTGCCCGAGGCCATGCCGGTGCTGGTGCGGGTCTCGGCCACCGACTGGGTGGAGGGGGGCTGGTCGCCCGACCAGACGGTGGAGCTGGCGCGCGGTCTCAAGGGGCTCGGCGTGGACCTGGTCGACTGCTCGTCGGGCGGCCTGGTGCCGTACGCCAAGGTGCCGGTGGCGCCGGGCTACCAGGTGCCGTTCGCCGAGCGGGTGCGGCGCGAGGCCGGGCTGCCGAGCGCGGCGGTGGGGCTGATCACCACCCCGGCGCAGGCCGAGGCCATCGTGGCCGGGGGGCAGGCCGACCTGGTGCTGCTGGCGCGCGAGCTCTTGCGCGACCCGCACTTCCCGCTGCGGGCGGCGATGGCGCTGGGCGACGAAGGGCCCTGGCCGCGCCAGTACCTGCGCGCCCGCCCCTGAGACCGGCGCCGGGCCGCACCCTCCGTCACCGATTTGACACCCCGATGGGCTTGCATCCACCGGGAGGCGAGATCATATTGGAGGTGTCTGGCGCTTCATGGGGCGTGGAGGGCGGGTCGGGATGGCGCCAGCAGGAGGCGTCCCGTGACCACCACCCAGCTCTACCAGCTCTACTGTCAGTGTTACGGCGAGTTCTACCGCGAGCACGGCGGCGTGCTGCTGGCGCAGCGGCGACCGCTCTCCGGCGTCGAGGCGGTGGTGATGGAGTTCGCCGCCGAGGACGCCGCCAACGGCACCCCGCTCCGCTCCCCGGGCCAGTTCGAGGCCTGCATCGAGGCCGGGCTGGAGGCGCTCACCCCGCTCGGCCTGCGGCGCGGCGCGGCCTAGAGGGACGAAGTCGCAGCGGGACCAGCGCCAGCAGCAGGGCGAGCAGGGCCAGCGCGCCGCCGGTCGAGCCGGTGGAGCAGGACTGCGGCCTGGAGGTGATCGACCCGGCCGAGGTCGGGGCCGCTGACGCAGCCCGGGCGACGGTCGGCGGCGGCGCGACGCAGCGCGGATCGCCGTCGAGCGCCCCCAGCAGTCCCTCGAGACGCCGGCAGTGGTGGCGGTCGTCGTGGTGGCCGCCCGGGCGCCCGTCGTCGCTCTCGGCCAGGCTCGACGGACCGCCGTCGCGGCGGGTGTCGCCCGGCGCGCGGCCGTCCTTGTCCGCGCCGTCCTTCCCGTCCTTCTTGTCGCCGTCCTTGTCGTCCTCCTCCTCCACCTCTCCGGCGCGGAGCCGCACCACCAGCTGGCTGGAGGCCGAGGTGTTGCCGGTGCTGTCGCGGGCCGCCAGGCTGAGCGCGTAGCGGCGGGTGTGGCCCTCGTGGCGGTCGATGCGCAGGCAGACGTGGTCGGGGAAGACCACCACGTCGGCGGGGGCCGGCGCCGGGGCCAGGTCGTCGTCGTCGTCGTCGCGGTCTTCGCCGTGGTGGTCGCCGTCGCGGTGGTCGTCGTGGTCGTGGCGCCGCTCCAGCCGGACCGCCCCGGTGAAGAGGGCGGAGGAGGCCGGGTCGCAGGCGTCGGTGGCGGTGACGTGCAGGTCGGCGTCGAGCCGGACCACCGCCCAGTCGCCGGCCGGGGCCCGGGCGCAGTACGGGCCGGGGTGGGGGAGCGTCAGCTGGGGAGGTGAGCTGTCGACGATCTGCACCTGCAGCGGCCGCACCGCCCAGTTGCCCAGGAAGTCGTTGCGGGGGTTGGCCACGTGGTCGTTGAAGGTCCAGTTGACCTGGTAGCTGCCGGGCCGGTTGAAGACCGTGGGGTCGCTGGTGGTGACGGTGAGGCCGGTCTCGGCGCAGTTGTCGACCGCCGCCGGCGGGGCCACCGAGAGGCCGCACTCGCCCACCAGCGTGGTGAGCGGTCCGCCCGCCGGCCAGGGGGCGCTGAGGTCCCAGGTGGTGGAGCCGCCGGAGAGCGGGAAGGGCATGGCCAGCGTGGGCGGGTTGGCCGGGACGAACCCGCCGGAGAGGCCGGCCTCGTCGGGCGGGGCCAGGCCGAGGTCGGCCGGGCGCTCGATGCCCGGCACCAGCGGGCCGGTGAAGATCTTCTGGAAGACCTCCTTGTTGGCCAGGCAGTCCTGCCAGAAGCGGAAGCCCTCGGGGAAGGCGCGGCCGTAGTGGCGCTGGTCCGGGTAGCCGGCGTCGACCCCGCGCCGCGGGTAGGGCGGTGCGGTCTCCTGCCACTGGTGGTTGCCGTCGATGGAGAGGACGCTGCCGAGCAGCAGGTTGAAGGGGTCGGTGGGGGAGTAGAGGTCGGGGCCGTAGGCGGACTCCTGGACCCCGGCGATCCGGGCCAGCCGGTTCAGCTCGGCGGGGCCGAGCAGCACCAGCTTGGAGAGGACGATGGCGTTGCGCACCACCGCGTAGGCCTCCGGGTCGAAGGTGCCGGCGGCGGTCTTGTGCATCTCGCCGTGCACGCGGGCCACGATGTCGGGGATGAGCAGCAGCCCCTTGGACGAGGAGTCGGCGGCGAACTGGTTGGTGAGGGCGGTCTCGCTGGTCCGCTCCAGGCGGAAGCTGGCGATGAGGAACATCAGGCTGTCCTCGCCGGTGACGTTGCCGATCACCTCCAGCCCCTTGGCCTCGATGACCGGCTTGATCTCGGTGTCGATGATCTCCTGGACCTTCTGGAGCGGGTCGACCAGCCAGCCGAAGAGGCCGAGGTTCCTGGAGATGTCCTCGCGGGCGGTGGCCACGCCGGTGGAGATGTCGCCGACCACGTCGATGGCGGTGCAGAGCGGCAGGTTGGCGATGCTGGGGAGGGCGGCGAAGGAGGAGGCGTGCAGGCAGGCCCAGTCGAGCAGCGGCTCGGTGGGCTTCCCCCCCGGCGTCATCAGCTCGATGGAGACCTTGCGGCTGGTCACCACGTAGTCCTCGATGGCCCACTCGACGTCGGCCTTCCAGAACCGGATGGGGACGACCGCCCCCTCCACGGTCAGCTTGTTGGTCAGCTTGGCCGCCTCGAGCGTCAGCTGCAGACCCTCCAGCGAGAGCTGCAGGGTGGCGACGGTGGCGCAGGCGGTGGCGATGGTCGGCTCCGGCACGGCGCAGGCCACCCACCAGGGGATGGGGCAGTGCTGGCCCGGCACGATCGAGCAGGGATCGACGGTGAGCCAGGCGGTCAGCCGGTCGATCTCCCCCTGGGCGTCCTCGAGCGCCTTCTCGGCGTCGGTGAGGGCCTTGTTCACCGTCTCGAGCGCCGCCTCGGTCTCGGCCAGCAGCCGGTCGAGCTGGGCCCAGACCTCGTACATGGCCGCCAGGTGGCCGGTGGTGGCCCCGCCCAGCCGGTACTGCGCGGCCACCTCGGGGTTGAGGATGGCGAAGTCGCGCACGAAGGTGGAGGGCAGGTCGAGCCGCTCCCGGGTCTGGAAGGTGATGCCGGCCTCGTCGACCAGCGGCGGGGTCCGGTCGCGGATGAAGTCCTCGAGCTTCATGTGGCGGAGCTCCACGTCCACCTCGCCGTCCATGAGGGAGAAGATGTCGCCCGCGTAGCTGTTGACGTAGGTGTGGGAGAAGACGTCGGAGGCGGCGTGGGTGAGGTAGCCGAGCGCGAAGGCGTAGGCGGCGGCGCGGTCGGCGGGGCTGGCGGTGGCGGCGCGGCGCATCACGAAGCGGAGCCACTCGTCGGTGGTCCAGCCGCCCGGCTGGTTCGCCAGCCCCGGGTGCGTGGTCATCTGGCCGCCCACCAGGTCGGGGAAGCCGTCGGGACCGATGCTCCCCATCCGGTAGGCACCGGGGTTGGCCTTGAGCATGGCGCAGACGCCGGGGTCCACCTCGAAGTCGACGTACGGGGCGATGGTGAGGCGGCAGTCGGGCGAGAGATCGTTGAGCACCTGCTGGGCGACCCAGACGTGGGTGTCGATCTTGAACGCGCGCGCCGGCGTCGGCGCCAGCAGGAGGACGGTGACCGCGAGGAGCATCCGCGCCGAGGTGGCTTGCATGGCGACTCCCATCCGATGGCCGGCGGGTGACGACGCGGCGTCCCGCCGCGGGGGCGGAGGGGCGCGCGACCTTCACGGACCGGAAAGCAGAACCATGGGCGTTTGCGCACAGTCCGTAAAAACACACTTTGGGGTCCCGCTTTCGGGGCCCCCTTGGGCTCGGCTGGCCGACTTTGGGCCCGGCGGCGGGGCGCGACTCCCCGTCTTGTCGGAGCCGGAGGCGGGTGACAAAGTGCCGCCATGCGCTCTCCTGTCGCAGTCCTGCTTCCGCTCGTCGCCGCGGCGACGCTGGCCGCCTGCTCCTCCTCGTCCGCGCCGGTCCCGCCGGTCACCCCCGTGGCGACCTGCGGCAACGGCCTCGTCGAGGCCGGCGAGGGGTGCGACGACGGCAACGGCACCAGCGGCGACGGCTGCTCGGCCGCCTGCGTGGTCGAGGCCGGCTACACCTGCACCGGCTCGCCCAGCGCCTGCATCAGCGGCGGCGCCGGCTGCGGCGACGGCGTCCGCTCCCCGACCGAGCAGTGCGACGACGGCGGCCACCTCAACCTCGACGGCTGCGACGCCAGCTGCCGCTTCGAGCAGGTGCTGCGCGCCAACCAGCTGGTGGTCGCCGCCGACACCAGCGCCACCTGCCCGGCCAACGCCTTCGGCGCCGCCGTCCCCATGGCGCTCGCCTGGACGCAGTTCAACGCCGCGCTGGCCGCCAGGCTCACCTCCGGCGAGCTCGGCCTGATGCTGCAGCTGAGCGGCCTCGACGACCTGTCCGGCGCGGCCGACGCCAGCCTCGAGGTCGGCGTCTTCAGCGGGCTGGTCCACCCGTCCACCACCTTCGACAACAGCCAGCAGCGCGACCAGTGGTTCTCGACGGTGGCCGGGTCGGTGGGGCCGGATAGGCTCCCGCTGCGCCACCTCTCCGGGACGGCGGCCGGCGGCCTCATCACCGCGGGGCCCGGCCGCATCGACCTCCCCTTCTCGCTGCTTTCGGCGGTGCGGCCGCTGGCCCTGGCGAACGCCCGGATCCGCTTCACCGCGGCGGGGCTCTCGACGCCGGCGGCGGCGCTCGCCTCCTTCCCGCCCGGCCACCTGCCCGAGGAGCACCTGCTCTCCTCGCTGCAGTCGTTCCAGGCCGCCACCGCCGGGGAGCTCTGCGGCGGCATGGTGGCCGGCTCGCTGGCGACGTTGCCGATCGCCGCCCAGTTCCGCAGCTACTGCGGCAGCTACGCCGCCACCGCCACCTTCCTCGACCTGCTGGTGAGCGGCTGCGGCGCCCTCTCGGTGGCCACGCAGCCCGACGGCGTCGATCCGGCGGCGCCGGCGCTGGGGCAGGGCGGGCCGTACCAGCTGGTGGCCGACGCCAGCAAGGCGGTGGTCGGCTGCAAGGACAGGTCCGGCGCCACCGTGGACCTGGCCGGCTGCCTCGCCGCCGCCACCTACTCCAGCCGCCTCACCTTCACCGCCGACCGGGTCATCGTCCGGCCGGCCTGCGGTGACGGGCAGGTGGCCGGCGGCGAGCAGTGCGACGACGGCAACCGCGGCGACGGCGACGGCTGCTCCTCCACCTGCACGGTGGAGACGGGGTTCCTCTGCCTCGGCGCCCCGAGCGTCTGCACCGCCACCTGCGGCGACGGGATGGTGGCTGGCGTCGAGGCCTGCGACGACGGCAACGGCACCGGCGGCGACGGCTGCTCGGCCGCCTGCCAGGTGGAGGCGGGCTACCGCTGCGTCGGGTCGCCCAGCGTCTGCACGCCCCCGGTCTGCGGCGACGGGATGCTCGACCCCGGCGAGCAGTGTGACGACGGCAACCTCACCGCGGGCGACGGCTGCGATCCGACCTGCCGGGTGGAGCCGGGCTTCTTCTGCGCCGGCGCGCCGAGCTCGTGCGGTCCGGTCTGCGGCGATGGCCTGGTCGTGGGCGGGGAGCCGTGCGACGACGGGAACAACACCCGCGGCGACGGTTGCGACCCGACCTGCCTGATCGAGCCCGGGTACAGTTGCAGCGGGTCGCCCAGCGTCTGCACGGCCACGGCCTGCGCCGGCGTCACCTGCGCCGCGCTCGACCCGTGCCACGACGTCGGCACCTGCAACCCGGCCACCGGCGCCTGCTCCAACCCGGTGAAGGCCGTCGGCACGGCCTGCGGGCCGGCCGGCCAGACCTGCGTCGCCGGGGTCTGCACCCCGTAGCGGCGCGGCCCTAGCGCCTGAAGTTCAGGCCGGTGCGCGCCACGGTGCCGACCGGCACCGCCAGGGAGCCGGCCCGGTTGGTGAGCAGCCTGGCGGCCGCGGCCCGGTAGGGGGCCGGGAAGAGCGCCTCGAGGTTGGTGGTCTCGCGCGGGAAGCGGACCACCGACACCGCGGTCGAGATCACCGACGCCGCCGGGCCGCAGTTGAGGCAGAGCAGGTTGTCGCCCTCGTCCAGCTCGGTGACCAGGTCGAGGGCGTCGACCAGCAGGTAGACCTGCCGCCGCCCTGCCAGCTCCGGCCGGCCCCCGGTGGCGTCGAACCAGACCTCGGAGCGATCCCGGCCGAAGGGGGCGAGGCGCACCACCGCCGCGTCGGGCAGGACGATCTGGGCGGGGATGGTCCAGGGGGCGTTGGCCGAGAAGGCCAGGGTGACCGGGGCCTGCGAGAGTTCACCCTGGGTGACGGTGGAGTAGAGGTTGGAGGCCGGGGTCTGCTCGCTGCCGGGGATGACGCTGAACGGCCCGCTGGCCGTGGTGCGGGTGAGGAGCACCGTGGTGATGGGCGCCGCGACCCCCATGGCCTGGTTCATCACCGTGACCACCAGGCTGGCCTCCAGCCCGCCGAGGGTCGGCAGGGGCATGCCCGACAGGCCGCTCAGCGCCGAGCTGAAGGTCACCTCGACCCGGTTGTTCAGGGTGTAGGGCTCGGGCGTCCCCCGGGTGCGGCTGAGCCGGACGGTCATGGTCGACGGCCCGGTCAGCATCGGAGGCCCGATGCCGGTGGAGGCGCGAGTGCGGATGGACGCCGCGCCTCCGGGGAGCAGCCAGGAGCGGGTGCCGGGCTGCAGGTTGAGCTCGGGCTGGTCGACGCGGATGACTGCGGTGCTGTAGTCCGGCAGGCCGCTGGGGACCACCACCCGCCTGGAGTCCACCACCCTCGCCCCGTCCAGTAGCTCCCAGTCGAAGTCGGTCAGCTCCAGCCCCTCGGCCGAGGCGTTCCTCACCCGGACCTCGACCCACAGGCCGAGGCTGATGGCGGACTCGACCAGCAGGTCGGCGTTCGAGGCGCGCGGCAGCAGCTCCACGGCGCGATAGGCCCGCTCCACCATGGCGCAGTCGTGGTTGAGCGCGCCGCTCTGGCCGGTGAGCAGCGCCTCGAACACCCCGCCCAGGCGGCAGCGGGCCAGGACCACGGCGGCGAACTCCTCCAGGCCGATGTGCGGGCCGAGCCGCCCGTGGAGGTTGCTGGTGCGGATCAGGTCGAGCACCTTGGCGGCCCCGAGGGGCTCGACCTGCAGGCCGTTGAACCAGCCCCCCTGGATCATCAGCCAGTGGGCCTTGTTGAGGATCCCGCTGTTGGTGTGGACGCCCCGGGCGTCGGTCCAGGTCTCGACGAACCGGGAGTACCGGTCGGGCTGCCCCTTGGCCGGCGGGTCCTGCATGCTCCTCATGCTGGAGATCGCCCCGAGGTCGCCATCGGCGAGCCGGTCGGTGGCGGCGTTCACGGTGAGCGCGACCCCGAAGAGGTCGGCCAGTGACTCGGAGAGCGCGCCGGACTCGTAGTCATACTCCAGGCCGGAGCTGGCCTCGACCACGTTGTGCATGAACTCGTGGCCGACCACCTCGAGGTCGGCGGCCAGGGTCAGGCCGGCCGGGTTGGTGGCGGCGCCGCCGGCGAGGATGTAGCCGCCCGCGCCCCAGGCGTTGTAGGAGGGGGTCCCGCTGGCGCTCGGCCGGGCGTTGACCAGGAAGCCGAGGTGCGCGCCGCGGCCGTCCCAGCTCCGCCAGCCGCGCGCCGCCCACCAGTCGAGCGTCGCCTGGACGTTGCGGCTGGCCAGGGTGAGCTGGGGCTTGGTGCCGGAGTAGCCCGCCGTGGGGTCGAAGGCGGTGGCCGTGGGGGACGGGTTGGCCTGGCTGTACGGGGTGACGCCCACGAACGGGTCGCCGCCGTCCATCATCGAGAGCCAGTTGTTGGGGCTGAACGGGCGGGTGGCGCCGGAGAGGTAGTTGGAGCCGAAGCCCATGTAGAGCCGCCCATCGCGGCGGCAGGCCAGCACCGGCCGGATGATCCCCTTCTCGTCCGGGGCGGTGGCGGAGATGAGCGTGGCCGGCTCGTCGTGCCATGCGGTGGGGAGGTTGTCGTAGGCGCGGATCAGGCCGCCGGTCCTGGCGTCCAGGTACAGCACCGCCTCGTCGATGGCCCGGCGAACCCGGAGCTGGTAGGCGAGGCGCAGCTTCGCGCCGGGGGCCTCGGCCTCCGGCAGCAGGACCAGCATGGCGCTGGAGGTCACGCCGGGGTCGGCGAGCCGGACCCCGGAGAGCCAGCCCAGCTCCGGCTGCTCGCCGGTGGCCAGCCTGGCCATGGCCGGGTCGGCCCAGGTGGCGACGCCGGCCCCGGAGTAGGCGGGCTTCAGGTCCAGGGCGGTGCGGTCGACGGGGAGCAGCCGCATCACCGCGGAGTAGAGGTTCCCCTGGGCGTCGAACTGGCCGACGACGTACCGGCCCACCACCGGCAGGCCGCCGAGGTGCTGGTCGACCCGCGTGGCATAGACGCCGGTCGGATTGGGCTGCTTGTCGTCCTCGTTCAGCTCCGGGTTGGCCAGGTCCAGGCTGACCTTGAGCTCGGAGAGGACGCCGCTGTCGGGCGTCGGCAGGCCGAAGAGCGGGTGGTGGCGCGAGATGAAGGTGATGAGCGCCGAGGCCCTGCCGGCGGCCAGCGGCCCGTGGCTGAGCTCGAGCGGCGCCGGGACCGGGATGGCGGCGGCGGTGAGCCCGGCCTCGATGCTCGGGGGCAGGGTCTGGATGTGGACCGGGTAGCCGTGGAGCTGGCTGAAGCGCACCTCGGTGCCGGGGGGCGCGGTGGCCTGGAGGGCCCGGGCGCCGTCCAGGGCGGCCTGGGCGGGCGGCACCAGGGCACGGGGGCCGTTCGGCCGTGCCGGTCCGGGGGTCGAGCCGGCGCTGCAGCCGCCGCTCCCCAGGGTGACGGCCAGGAGCGTGGTGAGCCGGAGGATGGCGAGCGACGGGGGGCGGCGGCGAAGAGGCATGTGGCACCCGGTCGAGTGGAGTGGCGCAGGGTTCCGGCGTGGGGACGGCGCCAGTCTGGGCCGATCTTCACCATCTGTATACCTCCCGAATGGCTGACCCGAAGGCCTGGCCGTCCCGACGCCCGGGCCTGCCTTGCCTGCCCGACCGAGGGTTCCGCCGTTCGTCCGCTGGTCCGCGGATCGACCGGGGAGGCGCGGTGGCGATCGGGCCAAGTACCCGGATTCACGGACGGGGAGATTACTCTCGGTCAGATCGTGCGGACGGCGGGATTACCCTCGGTCAGGTCGGGGCTGACTTGTCCCCGGGTGACGCGGCGCGCCAGCCGCCCCCGGCGGCCCACGGCCAAGCGCCCGCGAGGCGGCACCGCTATCTTGAGGCGGTGACCGGCGCCGCCCCGAGCGCCTCGAGGTGGCATGGCCCGCTGGTTCTCGCCCGGACGACCCGTCACCGCCCGGATCAACGGCCGGTCGATCTCGGTCGCGCCGCGCGAGACCCTGCTGCAGGCGGCCCTGCGCGAGGGGATCCCCTTCCCGCACGGCTGCCGGGTCGGCGGTTGCGCCAGCTGCCGGTGCCGCCTCGTCGAGGGGCGGGTGCGGGAGCTGACCGAGACCGCCTACCTGCTCTCCGACCAGGAGCTCGAGCAGGGCTTCATCCTGGCCTGCCAGAGCGTGCCGTCCGGCGACGTCGGCGTCGAGGTCGCGCTGGGCCGGGCGGACAGGCCCGAGCGCGCGGAGGCGGCGGTCTCCGCGCCGGTGCCGAGCGCGGCGGTGGCCCCGGCGGGACCGCTCCACTACCTGAAGTTCTCCCTCTTCCACGCCGTCGGCCTCTTCGCCGCCGCCGCGCTGCTGGCCGGCGGCCCCCTGGTCACCGCCGGGCTCCTCCTGGTGCTGGCCTTCTACCTGGTCGGCGACGCCATCTGCGGCGACGACACCTCGACGCCGCGCTTCGCCCACCCCGTCATCCTCACCCTACAGCTCTGGCTGGCGCTGCCGCTGCTCGGCCTCATCGTCTTCGCCGCGCTCCGCGGGGTCGCCGCCGCCACCCCCGGGCAGCTGGTCTCGGCCTGGCTCCTCACCGGGCTGATGATCGGCATGGTCGGCACCATCCCGGCGCACGAGCTGACCCACCGCACCTGGGATCCGGTCTCCCGCTGCATCGGCCGCTGGCTGCTGGCCTTCAGCTTCGACGCCTCCTTCTCCATCGAGCACGTCTACGGCCACCACCGCTACGTCTCCACGGCCGAGGACCCGGCCACGGCGCCGCGAGGGCGCAGCGTCTACGCCCACATCGTCGCCTCCACCATCAAGGGCAACGTCAGCGCCTGGCGCATCGAGCGGCGGCGGCTGGCGCGCCGGGGGCTGCGGCGCTGGGGGTGGCGCAACGCCCTGCTGCGCGGCTACGCCATGAGCCTGGCCCTGGTGGGGGCCGCCTGGGCGCTGGGCGGGTGGCCGGCCGCCCTCTTCTTCACGCTCTGCGCGGCCTGGGGGAAGGCGCTGCTGGAGATCGTCAACTACCTGGAGCACTACGGGCTGGTGCGCGACCCGGCCACGCCGGTGCGGCCGCGCCACTCCTGGAACACCAACCGGCGGCTCAGCTCCTGGAGCCTGTTCAACCTGACCCGCCACTCGCACCACCACGCCCAGGGCGAGGTGGCCTACCAGGACCTCCGGCCGCTGCCGCGGGCGCCCCTGATGATCAACGGCTACCTGACCACCATCGTGGTGGCCCTGGTCCCGCCGCTCTGGCACCGGCTCATGACCCCACGGGTGCTGGCCTGGGATCGCGACCACGCCAGCGCCGGGGAGCTCCGGCTGGCGGCCGCCGCCAACGCCCGCAGCGGCCTGGCGGGGCTGGTGGGCCAGGGCGGCTGAGCGGGGTGGGCTCGGCCGAGCACCCCTGGGCGGCCGAGGGTGAGTCGAGGGGTCCGGTGCACCGGCCGGTCTTCCAGCCCGGGCGAAGGTGGGACGCCGCGTGCTATGGATTTCGGTACCGGTCGGCGCGGGTTTCCCGGTCCGGAGACTGAGGTGTGGCCATGTCGAACTGGGAAGCCGAGGCGGACCTCCTTCACTCCTGCGGCGCGCGGCACGCGCTGATCCTGTCGCCGACCAGCTCGGCCCTCGGACAGCTCGCCGAGGCCATGGCGCTGGCCCTGGCGCCGCGCCAGGTCCGCATCTCCTCGGCCGGCCCCGCGCGGGGGCGCGTCGACCCGCTGGCCAGGCGCGTCCTCGCCGAGCTCTCGGTGGACATCGCCGACCAGCACCCCAAGGGGCTCGACGAGGTGGACACCTCCGACGTGAAGGCGATCCTGGTGGTGTCGGAGCAGGACCCGACTCCGCCGGCGCTGCGCGACGTGCTCCGGGTCCACTGGCCGCTGCCGGATCCGGCCGCCGGCGGGGGCACCGAGGAGGAGCGGCTGGCCCGCTACCGCGCCGTCCGCAACGAGCTGCGCCGGCGGCTCATCCGGGTGTTCGCGCGGGAGCTGGTGACCACCGACGAGGCCGAGGGCACCACCTCCTCGATCGGTCCCGCCTCGGGCGGCGACCTCGACGCCATCCAGCGGCTGCTGGTGAGCTCGCTGCTGCCGTCGAAGGACGTGGGCGGGGCGCACCAGCGCTTCATCGTGGCCACCGAGAACGGGCGGCTCATCGGCTGCGCCGGGCTCCAGGTGGCCGGGCAGGACGGCCTGGTCCGCTCCATGGCGGTCCACTGGACCCGCCGCAACGCCGGCATGGGCAGCCGGCTGCACGAGCGGCTGCTCTTCGAGGCGCTGCTGGCCGGGGTGCGGACGCTCTACGTGGTCACCACCACGGCCGAGGACTTCTTCGCCGGCCACGGCTTCAAGAAGATCGCGGCCACCGCCGTGCCGGCCCGGCTGCAGGCCTCGGAGGAGTTCACTGCCTTCGTGCCCGGCGGCAGCACGGTCATGTCCCGGCCGGTCTCGCCGGGCTGAGCGCGCGACGCCCGTCCCCCGCCGGTCCGCCCCTCACCTCGACCGCGCGGCAGGCTCCGGCGCGAAGAGGGGGCGGGGCGGCTGTCGGAAGCCGCCGTCGAGGACGTTGACGGCGAGCACCGCCAGCCCAACGAAGCCGAGCAGGACGAGGAGCTGGCCCCTGGAGGTCCGCTGGATCTCCTGCCGATCGGCCGGGGAGCAGACTTCCCCGGGGCAGTGCTGCACCACCCCCTTGTTGAAGAGCGGGTAGATCAGGCAGCCGATGCAGATGCCGAAGGCGGTCTCGAAGAAGAGGAAGACCAGGCAGACCAGGCAGATGATCCCGGTGATGGGGCCGAAGGTGTTGGCGACCACCTGGAGGGCGACCATCACCACCGCCAGGGCCAGGCCGATGAACCAGGCGAAGCGCTTCTGCGGGGCCCCCACGTACTCCGGCACCTGGTTGCGCACCAGCAGCCGCCCGATGATCAGCGACGGGGCGTAGCGCGGGTTGACCAGCACCCGGATGGCGATGTCGGCGAGGAAGAAGGTGGCCGCGTACTTCAACGGCACGAAGTTGCCGGTGAGGATCACCCGGAGGATGGCGGTGAACATGAGCAGGAAGAGGAGCCCGGCGCCGGCCCGGATCTCCCGCTCGTTGAGGACGGGGATGGCGTACCCGTCCACCTGCTCGCCAAACTGGAAGACTCGCCTCTCGACCATGTCCTGTTCCTTTCGTCCGGGCCGCGGCCCGGAGGGGTGGGGAACATATACCCCAAGCCGGGCGGACAATTTGTCCGACTCGAAGGCGGGGTTGTCTCTCCTCCTCGCGCGGAACTAGGCTCGCGGCGACTCAGCGGCGTCCAAGTTCACCAGCAGTTGATGCGGCCCATGTGGCGCTTCGGGCCGGAGAGAGCGAGGAGAGCGATGCTTCGCACGCCGTCGATGGCTCCAGGTTCCAGGCTGCTGCTCGCGGTCACCGTCGCGGTCCAGCTGGGCGGCTGCGGCGGCGGGGGTGGCGAGGTGACCCCGCCGCCCCCCGAGGTCTCCGTCCTCGACAAGCTGGGCGTGCCCACCGGGACCGAGGCGGCGCGCCCGGACGCGCAGACGCTCCACCCGCTGCAGCGACGGTTCAGCGTCTTCGACAAGAGGAGCGAGCTCTTCATGTCCGGCGTGGTGGCCTGGGACGCCACCCTGTTCACCGGTCGGTACCTCAACCAGCGCCAGGTCCTGCTCGACGACGCCACCTCGGCCTCGGCGACCACGCCGGCCTACGCCCCCATCTTCACCGCCGACGCCAGCCTGGACGGCTGGACCGAGCACGACTCGGCCTCGGTCGCCGCCGACCTCAACGGCGACGGCTTCGAGGAGGTGGTGATCCTCTACCGCAACACCACCGTCAACCCCGCCAGGGCGTTCCTGCGGGTGATCCGCCGCGCCGCCACCGCCGGCTACGAGCAGTCCGAGGAGTTCGCGCTGGGCGAGTTCGCCTTCACCACCGGCGCCCCGCTGGGGCCGTTCGCCAACCTGCAGCTGGCCGCCGGCGACATGGACGGCGACGGCGGCGACGAGCTGGCGGCGGCGCTCGGCAAGACCCTGCTGGTGCTCGACTGGTCCGGCGGCGGCTTCACCACGCTGGCCACGGTGGCCCATCGCCCGGGGGAGACCCGCCCGCAGGTGACCACCGTGGCGGTGGGCAACCTCGACCTCGAGCCCAAGGCCGAGCTGGTGGTGGTCAACGGCCTCTACAGCAGCCTCGACGACGCCAACTACTACGTCTACTCGCTGGGGCCGAGCGGGCTGACCCTGCGGGCCGGCGGCGACGTCAACCCCATCAAGGAGGCCGAGGACGCCTCCAGCTTCTCCACCGACTACCCGCAGATCGCCAAGAACTACGGCTATGCCCGGGTGGCCATCGGCGACCTCGACGGCGACAACCGCAACGAGCTGATCTTCGCGGGCGACGTCTTCAACAACGCGCTCTCCGTCACCGTGGCCCGGCTGGACCCCGTCAACCGGTCGCTGCAGCGGCTCACCACCAGCCGGTTCCTGATGGGCTGGACGGAGCAGTGGTTGCCTGCGCTGGCGGTGCTCAACGCCGACGGCTTCGAGGGCGGCCGCAAGAAGGAGCTGCTGGCCTTCAGGTACATCCTCCAGCTGAACGCCGACGGGCGGCTGGTGCACCGCTGGGGCTCGTCCAACCCCTTCCTCCCGCCCCTGGTCCACCCCACCTACTGGGACAAGGTGGCGGTCGGCGACTTCACCGGGGACGGCCGCGACGAGGTGGCCTACTTCTACTACTACAACAACCTGCTCTTCATCTTCGGCTACGCCGACGGAGGCTTCCGCGAGCTGAAGCGGATCAACGTGGCCGCCGAGGGGCACCACACCACGCTCACCGCCGTCAATGTCGACGCCGACTCGCCCATCGTCAAGTACACCGGCGAGTACGAGCTGCTCTGGTCGGCGCCCCAGGTCGTGGCGGTGCTGGCCGCCCCGCCCTTCTACACCGGCCAGGACGCCGGCCTGGGGAGCACCTCGCTGACCTTCGGGCGGGAGCTGGCCGACGCCGCGACCAACACCGTGGGCTTCTACGCCGGCCTCGCCATCGGCTCCAGCGTCGAGACGCCGTTCTGGGGCAGCGCCGGGGCCGCCAAGCTGGCCTTCACCATCGACACCTCGCTCGACTTCAACTTCACCACCGGCTCGTCCGAGTCGGTGCGGAAGACCTTCGGCAGCCCGGCCACCGAGGACCAGGTGGTCTTCGCCAGCACGCCCATCGACGTCTACCACTACGAGGTGGTGGTCGCGCCCAGCGGCGGCCCGCCCGGCGAGCGGCTCACGATCCAGCTCCCGCGCACCCCCTGGCTCACCAGCAAGGAGGTCGGCTGGTACAACTCCAGGGTGGCCGCGGAGTACCGGGTGCCGGCCGAGGTGCTGGGCCACCGCATCGGTGATCCCTGGAGCTACCCGACGCGGGCCGACATGCTGGCCCTCTTCGCCGACGGGTCGGCGCGGGTCGATCCCGTGGTCGGCGCCTACAGCAGCGTCATCCCCATCCCGCTGGAGGGCGGCTTCCGCACCCCGGACCCGTTCATGCTCAACATGGCCCCCGGCGCCGGTGGCTGGCAGGGCATCGAGCTGGGCCGCGGCGCCTCCAGCGGCTTCGGCACCGACTTCAACCTGCAGGTGGGCGTGGAGTTCGAGAACGTCGCCAGCGGCGTGCTGGTGGGCGGCAAGGCCGGCTTCCACTACGGCTACTCGCACTCCTTCACCACCACCGACAGCACCTCGATCAGCGGCCAGATCCCCAACATCCCCGCCAGCATGGCCGACAAGGCACCCTACTCGGTCGGCCTGTTCGCCTACCCCTACCCCGCCACCGGCAGGGGCAAGTACATGGTGGTGAAGTACTGGGTCGAGTAGCGGGGGTGGGGGGGCGGCCCCCCCCACTCCACCTACGGCTTGCCGAAGCGGACCTTGGCGTCGCGGACGCAGCTGTCCTTGGCCTCGCCGGCCAGCACGTCGCACTTGGCCTTGGCCACCGCGTAGTCGGCGTCGCGCTTCTCCTCGGCCGCGTCGCGGCGGACCTCGGTCTTGGTGGCGGCCGCCTTGGCGTTGGCGTCCTTGGTCGCCTCGGTGGCCTTGGTGTTGGCCTTGGTGGTCTCCAGGGCGGTCCTGGCGTCGGCCAGGGCGCGGACCTTGGCGGCCTTGGCCTCCTTCACGCAGACGTCCTTGTCGGTGCCGGCCTTGTCGTCACAGTGCTCGACGGCCACGGCGTAGTCGGCGTCGGCCCTGGCCTCGCGCACGGCGTGGGTGTGCTTGGACGAGGGCTTGGCGGTCGCGGTCAGCTCGGCCTTGGCCACGTGGGCCTTCCCCTTGGCGGTGGCGACGCAGATGTCCTTGGTGTTGCCGGCCAGCGAGTCGCAGGCCCCCTTGGCGGCCTTCAGGTCGGCCCCGATGACCTTCTCCTGCGCCTCGACCTGCGCCTTGGTGAGTCCCTCGGCCATGGCCACCGAGCCGGTTGCCAGGCCTGCCGCCATCACCACCAGCTTGAACGTGAAGCTCATCGTGTGTTCCCCCTGTCGCGTGTGATTGGACATCAGCCGACCTTCGGAATGACCAGGTCCTTCTGGACCTTCTGCCAGTCGTAGAGCTGCTTGCCGGCCGCTTCCTTGGTGATCCCGTAGAGCTCCTGGATCTTCCCTGCCAGCTGCTCCCGCTTGCCCGCGATCACGGTCAGGTGATCCTCGGTCAGCTTGCCCCACTGCTCCTTGGCGTGGCCCCGGTAGTGCTCCCAGCGGCCTTCGATTCGATCCCAGTTCATCGGCGCTCCCTGTTGGCGATGGTGGTGGTGGCCGATTCACCGGCCGGACTCCGGCTCCAGCGCTGCACCGACCGTTCCGAAGCCGGCCCCACGCAACCGCCCGCCGTCACTGGGCGGACGGCCGCCGGTCCGGACCCGGGACCCGTCCCGGAGCGTGCGGCGAACGTTCGAGCGGGCTGGCCGCCCCTCTCTCTCGGCCTGTCTCGGGCGCTCCGCGGCCTCTCCGCGGAGCGCGAGTCAGCGCCCGGGTCTAGAGGATCTGCTTGATGACCAGCGACGCGGAGACCGAGGTGGGGCCTCCGGCCAGCGGCGTGATGGTCAGCGCCGCAGGGTTGTCGGTCGGGTTCCTGACCGTCAACACCGAGTTGATGACCGAGGTCGACACCAGCACGTGGTTGACGATCTGGGTGGTCGGGGTGGCCCTGCCAGCCACGGTGTCGGCCAGGGCGGCGACGCCCGCGCCGCTGTCGAGGCCGAGCATGAGCTGTCCCGCCTCGCTGGCGCTCACCTGCCAGGAGATCTCGTAGACGCCGATGACCGGGAGGACGAACTGGGTGGCGGAGGCGCGGAGGATGCCGCTGGCGGCGCCCGTCTGCGGGAAGGCCACCGCGGTGCCGGGCGCGACCGTGGCCGCGTTGTCCCCGGGCATGAGTGCGTAGAAGTAGCCGAAGGCGAGGGCCCCGCCGGCCGGGCCGGTTGCGCCCGTCAGACCGGTGGGGCCGGTCGGGCCGGTGGCGCCCGTCAGGCCGATCGGGCCGGTCGGGCCGAGGGCGCCCGCGACGCCTGCCGCTCCGACCGCGCCGTTGCAGACGTACTCCGTGCTGGTCGCCAGGGTCCAGCTGATGCCGCCGGTCGGGCAGTTCACACCCGCAGGTTCAGAGGCGCCCACCACCGAGCTTCCGGCGGGACCGGTGGCGCCGATCGAGCCCTGTGGGCCGGTGAGCCCGATCAGCCCCTGCGGACCAGTGGGACCGGTCGGTCCCGTCGCCCCGGCCTCGCCGTTGCAGACATAGTCGACGCCGAGCGCGGAGGTGTACTTGGTGCCGCCGGCGGCGCAGTTGGCTCCCGCCACCTCGACCGCACCGAAGACGGACAGCCCGGCCAGGCCAGCCGCGCCGGTGGCGCCGGCGGGGCCGATCACCCCCTGGGGGCCGAGGGGGCCGGTGGCGCCTGGCGCTCCCTGCGGGCCGGTCGCGCCGGTCGATCCGGTCAGCCCCTACGGGCCGTCCAGGCCGACTCCACCGGTCAGCCCCATGGCGCCGGTGGCGCCGTTGCAGACGAACTCATCTCCGCTCGCCGAGGTGTACTTGACGCCCCCCTGGGCGCAGTTCGCTCCGGGGAGCTCGATGACCGCGGTCACCGAGACCCCGGGAGGTCCCAGCGTGCAGCAAGCACCGTTGGTTCCATTGGCCCCGTCCTTGCCGCAGGCCGCCATGGTCATCACCAGTGCGACGCCCAGGAGCCTCGAGATCGTCTTCATGTCATCCCCCTTCAGGTTGGTCCGGCACCAGGCGCACCGGTCCACCGCGCTCGCTCCAGGCAGCGCAGGTGCGACAGGCTCGTGGATTCCGCGCCCCCTCCGCGCCGACGACCGGGGGCGCTGGGGTGTAAGTGCACTCTTTATTCCATCCCGGCGGCGACGGGTGATCACGGAGGAGGAGGCTCGCAGGTGGCGTCTTGACGGGTCGGGGCGACCATCAGCGACCGTCGTCGGTTCCCGGGCAAGCGTTCCCGCAACCGGAACGGGCCGTCCACGAACGTTCGCGGACGGGCACGGGCGCCCGGCGTCGCTGCCCCCGCTGCCGGCGCTTCGGAGTCCGGCAGGGCGAGCTCAGCCGGCGCGAGTCAGGGGCGGCGGGCCTTGCCCTCGAGCTCGGCCGCGCCCGGCCGTGCGCGGGCGGGCGGGGTGGTCCGGGGGGACTCGGCCTGGAGGCGCGGCGTCGGTCCGGCGGCGACGGGGGGCTGGGCTCCGAGGCGTGCGGTCGCCTGCTGCCGGAGCCTCAGGTTCGGCCCTGTGCTCGCGACCTGGGCGATCGCGGCCTGGCCAGCGGCGTCGTAGTCGAACCAGAGCAGGTACTCGAGCCGTGCCAGCTGCGCGCTGGCGGCGGCGGCGGCGAGCGCCTGGAGCTCGGCGAGGAAGGTCGCGCCGAGCTCGGGACCACAGGCGAGGGAGTCCGACCGTGGCCAGGCGACCCGCGGCGCGTGGAAGATGGGGGCCAGGACGGCGAGCCACGGCGACCGCTCCGCCGGCGGGAGCGCGCGGATCAGGAGGCAGGCCGCCGCCAGGGCCTCGACGGTGGCGCGGTCCGAGTCCAGGGCGTCGTAATAGGCCTGGAACCCGCCGGGGGCGAGCGGGGGGAGGCCACCGTAGCGGATGGCCCGCTCCTGGTGGGAGGCCGAGCGGGAGGCGAAGAGGTCGCCGGCCACGGTCCCCGGCGTCGGCTGGAGGACGGTCGCCGGGGCCATGAAGATCTCGTCCGCGATCGGCGTGTCGGGGTGCGCCTCACCCTCGTCGGGCGCGAGGTAGCCGCCCGCGGGGACCGCGACCTCCAGCGGGACGCCTGGCGTCAGCGTGTGGGTGGTGACTCCGCCCGCGGCGTCCACCACGGTGAGCGGGTAGGGCACCAGCAGCAGGTGGAGCGGGTCCTGGAGCGTCAGCCTGGCCACCGTGTCCCCCGCGCCGGGCACGAGCGCCGCGGCGAGGACGGGCAGGTCGAACCGCGGCAGGATGGCGAGGACCTGCTGGATCTCCAGCTCGGTGAGATCCGGCGAGAAGGCCCTGACGAACTGCTCGCCGGTGGCGCTGCCCCAGGCATGGTCGGCCAGGAACTGGCGGAGGTGCGCCCAGAACGCGGTCTCGCCGACCCGGGCGCGGATCTGCGTGATGAGGGCGGCGGAGCGCGTGTACGGGCCGCTGGTGTACTTGGCCAGCCCGGCGAGCGACGGATCCACGATGGCGTCCCACGTGTTGAAGGCGAAGGAGGAGGCCAGCAGCCGGCCCCGGCCTTCCCGGTCGCTCCTGGCCCGGTCCGCCTCGGCGGCCAGCAGGGTCGCCATCCCCTCCTTGACCCAGACGTCGTCGTAGCCGTGCATCGTCACGTAGTCGCCGAACCAGTGGTGCGCCAGCTCGTGGGTGTTCACCTCGATGCTGAAGAGCGGGTCCTGCCCGAAGTCCTCCGACTCGATGGTGATGGTGGCGTTCTCCATCCCCCACCCGGGCATGGGCTGGAGCACCACCGCGTAGCGGGAGAACGGGTATGGCCCGAGCAGCGCCTCGAAGGTGGCCATGGCTCCGGCCACCACGTCGAGGGTCAGGGCCGGATCGATGGCCAGGCCGCGGCGGTACCAGAGGGCGAGCGGCACGCTGCTGCCCGTCGGCCGGTCGACGTGCTCGAGCTGTCCGGCGGCGAACGCCATCAGGTAGGTGGCGATGGGCACGTCGAGCGCGTAGGCCACCCGGCGACCCTCGGGGACCACCGAGTCCGAGATGCGCTCGCCGTTGGCCACCACGTCCTCGTCGGCGGCCACGGTCAGGACGACCGAGAACAGGGCGGGATCGCTCGGGTCGTCCTTCTGCACCAGCCACTCGTGGCCGCGGTTGGGCTCAGAGTCGGTGAAGACGATGCGGGACCGGACCGGGTCCCTGGCCGTGGAGTTGGTGGACCAGAGCGAACTGGCCGTGGACGAGGACACCGTGTAGTCGACCGTGAAGGTGACCGGGGAGGTCCCGGGCGCGAGCGGCCCCAGGTCCACCCGGAGCGTGGCGCCGCTGGCCGCCCAGGCCAGCGGCTGGCTCCCGGCGCGGACCGCGGTCACCTGCATGGTGGCGTCGAGCTCCACCACCGGGCCGGCGCCGGCTTGCAGCGCCAGCGTGATGGCCTCGGAGGCGATGAGCCTGGAGGTGGCCCAGTCGTAGCGGCCGGAGAGCGCGTAGGCGATGGCGTCGTAGCTGCGGGTGCCGGCGCAGCCGGGCAGGCACGACACCGGCCCGGGGTCGGACTTCTTGCCGGAGCAGCCGGCCAGCATCATCGAGAGCGCAGCCACCACGAGCACCTGACGCATCCGCCGCCTCCCCAGGTTCAGACCGATCGGTCAAGAAGGGTAGAACACCGCAGCCACCGGCCTGTTGACGAGCAGCCCGGTGCGGTTCGGTCCTCCTGCTTCAGTAGGACGCACTGTGCGCGTCCGGTCGTCGCGTGGCAACGGGGAGCGCCATGGCCCTTGGTGCTCCCCCCTGGTCGGCCGCAGCGCGGTCAGGAGACCCCGCGAGACGTTGCCGTCTGGCGGGGGCCGGGATGTCGGACCAGTTGAAAGTGCCCGGACCCGAAGTCGAACCAGGGGCACGGGGATCTTCAGGCCTGGAGACGCGGTGGCCGAGACCGCGGAATCCCAAGGGGGACCCGGTGACCGCGGCGGGGGGGCAACACCATTGTAACGTCCGGACCGGCCGCAATGTCCCCGCTGCTCGTCCGCACTGGCCCGGTCGGTCTGGGCCGTGGGGGCAGGCCAGGCGACGGCCCGGCGCGGACCGGCGTGACCGACCGATGAAGGGTGTGGGTGGCTTGCCTGCCTGGGCGCCGGCGCCCATCATGCAGGCCCCATCCTCCTGGAAGGTGCAGCCATGTCGCTCCGCTCCGGTCTGCTCGCCCTCGGCGTCGTCCCGGTCCTCCTGGCGGCCTGCGGAGGAGGTGGCAGCCCGGTCCCGGTCTGCGGAGATGGCATCAAGGCCATCGCGGAGGCCTGCGACGACGGCAACACCACGAACGGGGACGGCTGCTCCGCGACCTGCACCATCTCCGCCGGTTACACCTGCGCAGGCTCGCCCAGCGTCTGCGCCACCACCTGCGGCGATGGCATCAAGGCCGGTGCCGAGGCCTGCGACGACGGGAACACCACCACCGGCGACGGTTGCTCGAGCGCGTGCACGGTGGAGGTCGCCTTCGCGCCCCCGATCGACCCGACCGTGGCCACCGACATCTTCGCGAGCACCGCCTTTCTTCATACCGGCGTGAATCCGATCCAGGCTGGCGTCACCGCCGGTACCATCGACCCGCGCCGCGTCTCGGTGCTGCGCGGCAAGGTGCTGAATCGAGACGACAGCGTCCTGCCCGGCGCCGTGGTGAGCGTGCTCGGCCACCCGGAGCTGGGGAGCACGATCAGCCGCGCCGACGGCATGTTCGACCTCGCGGTCAACGGCGGCGGCGAGCTCACCTTGCGTTACGAGAAGGCCGGCTTCCTCGCCGTCCAGCGCGCCGTCGTCGCGCCCTGGCGCGACTACGCCTGGATGCCCGACGTGGTGATGGTGCCGCTCGACACCGCGGTGACCACCGTCACCCTCGGCGCGGCGACGCTGCAGGTGGCGCGAGGGAGCAGCGTGAGCGACTCCGACGGCACCAGGCGGGCCACGGTGCTGGTCCCACCGGGCACGACAGCCAGCCTCGTGCTGCCGGACGGCACCAGCCGACCCCTGAGCACCATCTCCGTTCGCGCCACCGAGTTCACGGTGGGGAAGAGCGGGCCGAGGGCCATGCCCGCGTCACTTCCCCCGAGCAGCGGCTACACCTACGCCGCCGAGCTCAGCGTCGACGAGGCGATCAGCGCCGGCGCCGTCGAGGTGCGCTTCAGCCAGCCGCTGCCAGTCTACGTCGAGAACTTCCTCGGCTTCCCCGTCGGAGGCGCGGTGCCCTCCGGCTCCTACGACCGGCAGCAGGGGCGATGGAGGGCGTCGGCCGACGGTCGCGTGATCAAGCTGCTCGGCGTCACCGGCGGCCTGGCGGACCTCGACGTCAGCGGCGGCGACACGGCCGCCAGCCCCGCTGCCCTGGCGTCGCTGGGCATCATCGACCAGGAGCGCGCCCGCCTGGCCCTCCTCTACGCGCCCGGGCAGAGCATCTGGCGCGTGCCCGTGACGCACTTCACGCCGTGGGACTTCAACTGGCCCTTCGGCCCCCCGGCCGGCGCAGCCTCGCCGCCCTCGCCCGAGGACGGCAGTCCGATCGTGGATGACCCGGGTCAGGAGTGCGGCTCGGTGATCGGCTGCGAGGATCAGACCCTGGGCGAGTCGGTCCCCGTGACCGGGACCCCGTGGCGCCTGCACTACCAGAGCGACCGGGTCCCTGGGCGCACCGCCGAGCGCGAGCTCCTCGTCGTGCTCAGCGGCGCGGCGCCGCTGCCCGCCGGGCTCAAGCGCATCGAGCTCGAGATCTCCGTGGCAGGACGGCGGTTCTCGCAGGCCTTCGCGGCCACGCCGGGCCAGTCCTACCGGTTCACCTGGGACGGCCAGGACGCCTATGGTCGAGCGCTCCAGGGATCGCAGCTTGCCGCGGTCACCGTTGGCTATGTCTACGGCGGGGTCTACCTGCAACCATCGGAGAAGCCCGGTGACGGTTACGATTCCTTGTTCGGTCACTGGTCATACTTCGGGGCACCCGTCTCGGCGAACCTGGAGAGAGCGGAGGTCACGCTCCTGCGGCGCTGGACCGCGTCGGTGGGGGCGTGGGATGGGCGTGGTCTCGGGCTGGGCGGCTGGAGCCTGGGCCTTCACCACGCCTACGACCCGATGGCCCGCAGGCTGTACCTCGGAGATGGCCGGCAGCGCCGCGCCGAGGCACGCGCCGCCCAGACCGTCGTCGTGACGGTCGCCGGCAACGGCGTGCAGGACTTCAGCGGCGACCAGGGACCGGCGACGAAGGCGAGCCTGAACAACGTGCGGGGTGTCGCCGCGAGCCCCGACGGCAGCCTGTACCTCGCGGACACCGGAAACCAACGGATCCGCCGCGTCGCGCCGGACGGGGTGATCACCACCGTGGCGGGTACCGGCGTCTTCGGTTTCAGCGGCGACGGAGGACCGGCCACGGCGGCGCAGCTGTTCGACCCGCAGGCGGTCGCCGTGGGCTCCGACGGCAGCCTGTACATCGCGGACTACGACAACCACCGCATTCGTCGCGTCGGGCCGGACGGCATCATCTCCACCGTGGCGGGCACCGGCGTCGGCGGCTTCGGCGGCGATGGTGGGGCGGCGGCGGGGGCACGGCTGAATGGACCTTCCGGTGTGGCGGTTCGAGCGGATGGCACCCTGTTCATCGCGGACAGCGGCAATCATCGCATCCGCAGGGTCTGGACGGACGGCACCATGAGCACCGTGACGGGCGACGGCTTCTTCCAGTCTACCGGTGACGGGGGTCCGGCCGGATCGGCACAGGTGGCAGCCCCGACGGACGTTGCCCTGGGGCCGGACGGTTCCCTCTTCATCGCGGAGTACGGTGGGTCGCGCATCCGTCAGGTCCGGCCGGACGGCATCATCTCCACCGTGGCAGGCACTGGCGTGGAGGGCTTTGGAGGCGACGGAGGCCCGGCGACGGAGGCCCGGCTGGCCCGGCCCGCCGCCATTGCGGTGGGGCCGGACGGCAGCCTGTACGTCGCCGACCGCATCAACCTCCGGGTTCGCCGGGTCGGGATCGGCGGCAGCATCCGCACCATCGCCGGCAACGGGACCCCGGGCTACAGCGGCGACGGCGGGCCCGCCACGGCCGCGCAGCTGGCGGACCCCACGGGTCTCTCCGTGGGTCCGGATGGCAACATCTACATCGCGGACAACACCAACCGGCGCATCGCCAGGATCCAGTCGGCCCACGCCGGCTATGGCGGCACGGAGCTCCTCTTCCCCTCGGAGGATGGCCGAGAGCTCTACGTGTTCAACAGCGTCGGGCGCCACCTCAGGACCATGGACGCGCTGACCGGGGCCTTGCGCCACGCCTTCAGCTACGGGCCAGCGGGCTACCTGGTGTCGGTCGCCGACGGCAGCGGAAACCTGACGACCATCGAGCGTTCGGGCGCGGTGGCCACGGCCATCGTGGCGCCGGGGGGGCAGCGCACCGCGCTCACGGTCGACGCGAGGGGCTGGCTGGAGGGCGTGGCCAACCCCGCCGGCGAGACGCACGTGATGAGCCATTCCTCCGGCGGGCTGCTGCAGACCTTCACCGATCCCCGGGGCAGCCTCCACCGCTTCACCTACGACACCGTGGGGCGTCTCGTCGAGGATCACGATCCGCTCCTCGGCAGCACCACGCTCGTCCGCACGGAGCAGGGCAGCGGCTACACGGTCACGACCACGTCGACGCTCGGCCGGGCCCACCTCTACCAGGTGGAGCGGCTGCCCGCGGGGGCCGTGCGCCGCGCGTTCACCGGCGCGAGCGGCGCCACGAGCACCCGCCTTTCCGGCTCGGACGGGAGCGAGCAGCGCACCTCCGCGGACGGCACCACCACCAGCCTGATCTACCGGCCCGATCCCCGGTTTGGGATGCTGGCGCCCATCGCGGCCAGCGTGATCGAGCAGAGGCCCAGCGGCCTCAGGCGCACGGTGACCGCCACGCGCAGCGCCGCGCTCGCAAATGCCGGCGATCCGCTGAGCCTGACCAGGCTCGTCGAGACCATCAACGACAACGGCGCCGTGAGCAGCTGGGCCTACAGCCATGACGGCGTCACGCGCAGCATCACCCACACTTCGGCGGCTGGACGGGGCAGCGTGGTGACGCTGGACGAGCTGGGGCGGGCGATCGAGGTCCGGGTGCCAGGGCTGGATCCGGCGAGCTTCACCTACGACGCTCGCGGGCTGCTCAGCACCGTCACCGAGGGCACCGGCGGCGGCAACCGCACCTCCAGCCTCTCCTACAACGGGAAGCACGAGCTCGTCGGAGCCAGCGATCCGCTCCTTCGCACCGTCGGCATGTCCTACGACGCCGCCGGACGGGTGGTGGCCCTGACCCTGCCCGGCGCGCGCGCCGTGGCCTTCGGCTACGACGCGGCCGGCAACGTCACCGCCGTCACGCCACCCGGGCGCACGGCGCACGCCTTCGACTACAGCTCGCTCGACCAGGTCGCCAGCTACACGCCGCCCGGCGGCACCGCCACACGGTACGGCTACGACCCGGACGGCGCCCTGACCACGGTGACCGTTCCAGGCGTCCGCGCCCTGACCGTCGCGTACGACGGGGCCGGGCGGGCCAGCACGCTGGCCATGGCGCGCGGGTCGATCGGCTACACCTTCGACGGCACCTCTGGCCAGTTGACCGGGGTCACCGCGCCCGGCGGGCTGGGGCTGGTCTACGCCTACGACGGTGACCTGCTTACGAGCGTCACCTGGAGCGGCGCCGTGGCCGGCAGCGCGGGCTACACGTACGACAGCGACCTGCGCGTCACCGAGGAGCGCATCAACTCGGCCAACGGCATCGGCTTCACCTACGACGCCGACGGCCTGCTCACGGCGGCGGGGGGCCTGGTCCTGGCCCACGACGCGACCAGCGGACTGCTCACGGGCAGCACGCTGGGCGGCGTCACGGACACCCTGGCTTACAGCAGCCTGGGCGAGCCGACGAGCTACGTTGCCAGGCACTCCACCACCGACGTCTTTGGCGCCGCCTACACCCGGGACGCCCTTGGCCGCGTCACGCGGCTCGTGGAGACCGTCCTCGGTGCGACCACCACCTACGACTTCGGCTACGCCGCCGCCGGCTTCCTCAATACCGTCACCAGGGACGCGGTGGCCGTCGGGAGCTACTCCTACGACGCCAATGGCAACCGCACCGCGGCCAACGGGGTGAGCGCGACCTACGACGCCCAGGATCGGCTGACGACCCTCGGCGGCACCAGCTACAGCTACACGGCTGGCGGCGAGCTGCTCGGCAAGGTCACCGGCATCCAGACCACCACCTACCAGTACGACGAGCTCGGCAACTTGCTGCAGGTCACGCTGCCAGACGGCACGGTCATCGAGTACCTGATCGACGGCGCGCACCGCCGTGTCGGCAGGAAGGTGAACGGCGCCCTGGTCCAAGGCTTCCTCTACCAGGACGCGTTACGTCCCGTGGTCGAGCTGGACGGAGGCGGGGCCGTGGTCAGCCGCTTCGTCTACGCCACCCACGCCAACGTGCCCGACTACCTGGTGAAGGGGGGCGCGACCTACCGGATCATCACCGATCACCTCGGGAGCCCGAGGGTGGTGATCGACGTGGCCAGTGGCACGGTGGCCCAGCGGCTCGACTACGATGCGTTCGGGCGGGTGCTGGGCGACAGCAACCCGGGCTTCCAGCCATTTGGCTTCGGGGGCGGGCTGTACGACCGGGATACCAGGCTGGTGCGCTTCGGTGCGCGCGACTACGACGCCGAGACTGGGCGGTGGACGGCGAAGGACCCGCTGGGCTTCATGGCCGGCGACGCCAATCTCTACGCCTACGTCGGGAACGACCCGATGAACCGGATCGATCCCTCCGGACTCGCCGAGGTCTGCGCGACGGACCGACACGTCAGGCCCGGCGACACGCTCTTCATCAGTACCCATGGCTTCCGTCCCCTCTCCCAGCCACGCCTCGGCTCGGCACCGATCGGCTACGTCGCCCACGGGACTCCAGTCATCTTCCGTGGGTTCGCTCCGAACGACAGTCGGTTGGTCCAGATCGAGGTGAATGGGCAGGGCGGTTACGTGCTCCGAGAATCCCTGTCGACCCGGAATTTCGAGACCGAGGTCCTGCCCGGGCTGCCTTTGGTTGGCAAGCCGATGAGCGCCCAGGCGTTCCCTTCCTCTGGCGCCGGCACCAAGGGATAGGGGCGAGGCGGTTCACGACTCGCCTGCACCGTGGCCCTACGTGGGCTCCGGGGCGCGGGTCAGCCGCCCTGATTCCGCATGCCCCCGAAGACTGAAGGCCCCGCGAGAACGTGCGTTCGCGCGGGGCCGAGATGTCGGACGAGATGAAAGTGCCTGGACCCGGAATCGAACCAGGGACACGGGGAGTTTCAGGCCTGGTAGGTACGTGGCCAAGGCCGCGGGATCCGCTGGAGAAGCGGCGTGCGAAGGCGGCGACTGAAGCAGCATTGTGTCAGGAGGATGTGGGTACGGGAGCCTAGATTCATCGCTGCAACAAGACTCTGCTCGCCCGGCTCGACATGGAAGAGGAAGGCTTAGTCTGCCGTGAAGGTGCTGGCACACCCTCGTCGCTCATCAGCCTTGAACGCCTATTACGCGGCGCAGCGAGGTCGAGACCACCACGGCAAGCGCGTCTTCCATCACTCCGTCATGAGCTGCGCTGCGTTCGACTCGGATGATCGCTATGTCGCCTGCTTCCCCTGAGGCCTCCTCGGAGCCGGGCAGAGCGCCACGTGCGGTCGCGGGTACCCCGGTGCTGACGGAGGCTCTGACGTCCGCATCTGGAAGCCTGCCGTCGGCTGTCCCTAGGGCGACTCTGTACTGGCTGCCAAGGTCGCGATCCACTATCTCTTGTAGCTCCGCTGCCGTCAGTTTCATTTCCGCACCTGAGTGTCACCATCCGAGTCCAAGACACGTGTACTGCCTCACCAGCTTGTACTCAATTGCAGTACCGACGCCCGAAAGCCCGTGGGGCATCCCGGCTCGGTATATCTGCTTCGCCTTGTGTAGCGCTCGCGCCGGTGCCTCTCCGCTCATGTGCTCCTTCCAAAATGCCTCGTGCAGCGGACCCCCAAAGTACTTGTATGGCGGAGCCGTCGGCGAGTAGTGGGTTCCGGTACACCCAACGAAGGCTCTGGCCCCACGCTCCAGGAAGGACATAGCCAAGGACTGCTTTGCAGCTCTCGCAGTCACAGGATAGTTCCTGGGTTGTCGCGCAGCGGCGTTTTCCGCGACCAGCGCGCCCCAGCAGCATCCAGCAAAGACGGTATCTGCGTACTCGCCTCCCAGGTTCGAGATGTTCATTGCCTCGGGCACCGACGGCTCACCCCAGAATCGAGTGCCATCAGCGTGTGCGCCGTGGAGCATCAAGTACACCCTTTGTGCGGACACCACTGGACGAGGAAGACCATTGTAGACAGTCGGGTGCGACTGCAACATCGCGCCATTCTGCGAAAGGAGAGCGTACACAAAATCCGCAAACGGCCGCGCGATGTTGCGGATACCGTAGCTGCTCTGTCTCCTTGGATTCACTTGAGGACTAAGCGCGGCAGTCAGAAACTCTCCGCTTCCGCCGTCCGGTACTCGACTCACAGGCAGGTCCGGCCAACTGTCCCCATCTAGGTCCACATATGGTTCGTCGGACCAGACAACGAAGAGGTCGGCATCGCTGCCTATTTCATACGGCGTAAGCGTGGACCGCAGGCTGGCCGGCAGGCAGTCCATTCGAAAGGACGGCACAACGTCGTAACCACCGACAATCACGACGCCATCTACAGCCCCTCCGCTCTGTAGTCTCTTCACCACCTTCGACGCAGCGTCGCTAGGCGTTTGTGCTTCGTCGATGTCCACAACGCCTGCGGCCGCCAGTTCCGCCACGCGGTCCAGTACTCTGAACGTATGCTCGTCGCCCAGGCGTCGCTCTAACGCCTTCGCGCAAGTTACGAATAGGAGCTTATTGCCCATCTGCTTTCCATTCTCGCGTACAATGGCTTGCTCTTGCCGCACCTGGCCCGCTCCAGATGCTCAATCCCGCTCAGCCGAATCGCCGCTACTCGACCATAGACCGCCGACCGACTGATTCGCTAAAACAGGTCCTTTTGCGGAAGCACGGCGGGCCTCGCTGCCTCAGGTCTCGTAACTTCCGGGTCTTCATGGATTCTGGCGAGTTCCACCCCTAGCCTTTTGCCGTACTTCGAATAGCGCTTCTCCATGTACGATACCTGCACCGGCGAAACACCAAAGAAGCATAGCTGGCCGAGTCTAACGCCTGGTGTGAGCTTCACTGGTAGCTTTCCGGAATTCATCAGTTCAAACGTCAGTGCCCCCTCAAACCCTGGATCTACGAAGCCGGCAGTTGCATGAATCTGGAGCCCGAGGCGCCCAAAGGAACTCCTACCCTCAATCCTCGCTGCAATATCGCGCGGGAGGCGGATATATTCCAGCGTGTGCGCCAGAGCGAATTCTCCCGGATGGAGGACGAAGTAGCCGTCTGGGGCTATCTGCCGCACCAAGGCATAGTTCGTCGTTTGTTCCTCGACGCTTTCCTTGCCAGCGCCAAGGTCGATGTGCGTGTTGCCGCTTGTCTTTGTGGTGACGAGTTCTGTGCCGAGCCTTACATCCAGCGAGCTCGGTCCTAGTTGAGCCCTAAGGTCGATCAGTGGGCTTACAAATATGCAGTCGTCGCCCTCTGCCACCAGACGCTCAAGAATCTCCATGTCTGACAGCATGACCAACTGCCTTTGGTTACCACTCGCGCCGCTTGGCTCGATCATGGCTACACCAGAGCGCTACCTTTTTTGAGTTGTCTTTGGATGCTGCTCGACCTAATGGAGCTAGCAAGAAGCGCGTCTAGCCGCGCCAGAGTGGCACAGTGTTCCTCTACATCCCTTCGCGTAATGGTCGGTCTATCGCAGAACGCCGAGAGAGCTTCGTGCCGGCGAAGAGCACCGGCGGTCAGAATCGTGCCCGGATCTAGAGGCTCCTCCGCGAACTTGTTGGCCAGCTTTTCAAATGCCTTCACTTGGTCCTGCCGCGCTGCAAATCCCTGACCCTTGTATGCCTTGATCTCGTCTCGTAGCTCTTTGCGCGGCAGTCCCTGCGCGCCGATTGGCAGGTTGGCCTCAAGCCGGATCTTGCATCTGGCGAGCGAGTCCCCGTTGCCATTGAAGGGCCTGAGGTCCAGGCGGTCCAAGTCGGCGTAGATCGCGTCCGCAAGTGGCGCTACCAACTCCCTGTACATGCTGCTCGGCCTCTGCGCCTCCGCAGCCACCTGCGCCGACGGACCGAGATACTGGGAGAGGCTTTCTACCGCAGACGGGTATTCGTCGAACTCCTCGCCTGCGATGTCTGCCAGAAGGCGGGCGTGAGTCTTCACTGCGTTCAGGCGCCAACTCGTCGCAGGATAGGCTTTGCTGTACGCATCCGTCGGTCTGCCAGGTACTAGACAATAGGACATGCTAACTAGAGCTAGCAGCGCCGCCGGCCCCAGTACCCGAGAAGCGATAGCATCGGCCGCCAATTCGCGGGACCAATTCGTCAGCATATCTCGACTTTGAGGCGCCGCCCTAGCGAACTTCGACATAGCCCGCTTCGAGAGTTCGGCTTTGTTGTCGATCGCGTGGCCCAACTCGTGGGCAAGTATCGACCACGCCAACGGCGAGTCGTGGTCGCAAATGGCCAGCAGCAGAACGATGTTTTTCTCGAGGCCCTGGGCGAACTGTTGGAAGCCTGGAATCTGGCTCACAATCTCTTCTGCGAAATCAAACTCGAACGCGTTGAATACGCTGCCGAGCATGACCGCTGGGTGTTGCTGGAGATAGTGGTCCCCAAATGAGTGCTCCAACGACGCCAACGCCTCTGGAGCCACCCGCAAGCGAGGAAGGTATGTGAGAAGCTCATGGGTCTTCGAGAACCATGTGGAGAAGGCAGCGAGATCCCCGTACACACCGGCCAGATGATGTGTTGTGGGCAACAGAGATAGCTGGCGCGCGCTCTCGAAGGACTCGATGACAACGTCCTCTATTGATCGGAGAGCCGACCGAATAGTCGCAGCAACCTGGGCGTATTCTCCGTTTTCGCCAGGCCCTACTCGCTTTAGGTAACGTTGGATTCTAGCGCTTCGCTCAAACAGCTCTGCGGCAATGCGCTTGAGAACTCTAAGCGAGTCTTCCGGCATGAGCGCCAAGCTCGCTGTGCTGGTTCAGGCCGATTGCCCTGAGGCGAAGCGTATGCAGCGTGTCCCTGAGAGAGCTCGCCGCCGTCTTCGACAGGCTGCGAGTTGAGGCGAGTTCGCCTAGCTGGGATGCGAGTCTTTCGGCGATCTCAAGGTTGTCCAAGAGTACAGGCGAGACAACGCGTGCCACACTCTCAAGCGCTGCTTCAAGGTCGCGGCGGAGCTTTGGTTCGCGAATAACGTCCGCAGGGAGCTTCCACCCCCCCCGATACCTGTCCGCGACTTCCTTGCAGTGGGTCGCAAGAAGGGCAACCGCCTTGAGCTCTTCACCGGAAGGGGGGACTTGGGCTTCCACCTTGAGTGCGGCGTGGGTGGCTCGTCCTATCCAGAGGTCGACAGCAAGCGGGCTCGGAGACCCCTCGGTTTGCCACGATGCAGGCATGCCGCCCTCCAAGGATGATCAGGCGACTCAAATTGCCAGACGCCGCAGGAAAGTCAAGATATTTGAACGGTTACGCTCCCGAAACCAAGCGCGATGTGGTCTGGTGATCCGCCCCGCCGGTTGGCGCCGGTACTACCGCGGGTTTGATGCGGCGTGCGTGATCGAAGTGGTTGGGCGTCTGGGCTCCTATTAGCGTCCAGCTGAGTGGTGTACGGAGCTGACCGCGAGAAGGGCGGCCTCCGCGTCATCCTTGAGGACGCCCTAGCCGGGTGATTTCCGGCAGGGAGAAGACGACGGCCGCCTCGGCCTGCATCGATGCGATTGACTGGCTTCGCAAGCAGATCGAGGAGACGGCGACGGATCCGCTGAATACCGTGCTCACGACGATGGTCCGCGCGCTGATGAGCGCCAAAGTCGACGCCGTCCGCGGCGCCGGCTACGGCGAGCGGCACCACGACCGGGCCAACAGCCGCAACGGCTACCGAGGGACGCCGTGGGACACGCGGATGCTGGAGCGGGTCTACGGCCGGCAGACGCCGGAGCAGTTGGCGGGGCTCATGGCGCGGGCGAAGAGCATTAGCATCGTATCAGCCACCTCGGGTTCGGCTGGATCCAGTGGACCGGGTGACTCCACCGCTCGCCCGCCATATAGGGGTGGACAGGACGCTTCCGCCCCGAGTACGGGTTTATGATACTCTTAGCCAAAGATTGCCTATCAAAGGGGGACGACAAGTGGCTCTTCAGCCCGTTTACTTGGTTGCTGCGAAGAACCTTGGACCCTTCCTTGAGGCGCTCCGCCGTGCTCAGGCGCCTGAGAAGGTCGCGCTCAAGGTTCTCGAGAGTCTTGGATTCAAGAGTACGAACGACCGGCTATTCATTCCACTCCTAAAGGCGATGAAGTTCGTCGATGAGGCCGGCAAGCCGACTGCGCGCTACCATTCGTTTCTGGATGATACAGTCTGGAAGCGCGTGCTTGCGGATGGCGTTCGCGACGCCTACTCGGACCTCTTCAGGATCAACCGGACGGCCCACACGCTCTCGCGCGAGCAGCTGACCGGCAAGCTCAAGAGCCTCGGCGAAGGGAAGCTGTCGCCTGCAATTCTGGCGAACACCACTAAGACGTTCCTCGAACTCGTCAAGTTGGCGGATTTCTCTGCTCTCCCATCGCCGTCAGGTACCGCGCCGACCGACGAGACCGAGAAGGCGGCGGACGAATATGTCGAGACACCCGCCACTGGCTACCCACCCGCGCCTTGCGTTCAGGCGTCTGCGCTTCCGGGTTTCGCACCCTCGCTCGTTTATCGCATCGAGATCGTGCTTCCGGCAGTTCGGGACCAGGCGGTCTACGACGCGATCTTCCGCAGCGTACGGGAGCACCTCCTTCGGTGAGTTCGACAATGGACCTCTACTCATTTGTTTACCGAGGTGTTCTGGCAGAGGAAGCAGTGGAGAAGGCGCTTCCAGCACGCGCGGCCACCGGGGAGTTGAATCTGCCCGAGATGGACATCCAGCGTCGATTGCCTCTCGAGATCCTCGATGATGCCCTCGTGGCGTCCGCCAAGAAGATGGCATGGGTGTATACGGCGATCGCCGCGTTTGAGAACGGTGTTAGAGGGTTTATCGAGGAGCGCCTTCTTGAGAAAGTCGGCGCCACTTGGTGGGATACTGCTGTCTCCGCCGCGATCAAGGGTGACGCAGAGAAGAGAAGGAAGGACGAGGAGCAGATCCGCTGGCACGGTTCGCGCGGGAGTTCCCACCTTGCATACGTTCAACTCGAAGACTTGGCAGTCATCGTCCAGAACAACCATCAGCACTTCAAGGATCTGATCCCCAGTATTGAGTGGGCCCGGGAGATCTTCCGCACATTGACGCGGTCGCGAAACGTGATCATGCACAGCGGGCAATTGACACTGGCCGATGTCGAGCGCGTCGCCATGAATATCCGCGATTGGATTCGCCAAGTCGGTGGGTGACGGCTACACGGGCAGCTGCGGCCGGCACCTTCGTCAATCCGGCGCCCTTCCTGAAGGGTGGACCAACGACTAGTAGCCGCAGAAATGAGCTCGCTGGTCCGCGCGGACCAACTCGCACATTTTCGGCGAGGGGCTTCCTGGTCCACATGGACCGGCGCGGGGGTCGGTGTGGAATTCGCGCTGCTGGTCCGCGCGGACCAGCACGCGGTTTTCTGAGACAACGCGCGTTGACCCCTGTCACCGCGGGTGTCCTCTCACAAGGACAGGATTGGGAACGACCCGGGTGGCGGGGTTGAGCACGACCTTCGGCCCGTAAGCCATCGAAACGAGGGCCTCAGCCCCGCCGCCACCGAGCTGACAACGGCGCGAGGTGAGGCCCGCCAACTGCCCGACCCCACTCCCCCAGAGACCTGGATAGTGGGGTCGGGCAGTTGGTGGGCAGGGAGGAGAGTTCTTGGGAGGCGGTGGGGCAAAGGTGAGGAATTGGAACGGTCATCTCGGTTCGGGTCCAGGTCTGTGGGATGGAGTCATGGATTCAAGTTCAAACCAGAAACGACACATGTGGGACGGGCGGCTGTGTTGCAGAGCATCGAGCGTGTCTGTACATTAAGATAGTCATGAGTCTGACACAGAAGACTGGAGGGGGCGAGCGATGGCATCGAGGAAGGCGGCTGTGACGGGTCGCGACATGCTGACGACCGAGAAGATCATGCAGACCTTCCGGATGCCGAAGGAGCTGGTGGCGGGACTCCGGGCCGAGGCGGACCGGAAGGGGCTCGACCTCACGGCGCTCGTCGTCAAGCTGACCAACGCCTTCCTCGACGACTTCGGCCTCCCGGAGGCGGCGACGACGGTCCTCGACGAGGACCGGGCGGCGCTCAGGATGGACCGGTACACCTACCTGCTCCACCTGCTCTTCCAGCGGAGCCTGGCCGTCCGGGACCAGGGGCCTGGCTTCGATGCCCCGGGCAAGGGACGGAAGGGGCGCTAGGTGATCCCTGCTGGCGCGATTCCCGGTAAGTCACGCCTCGTGAAGAGGTTCTGGCTCTTCCTGTGGGCGCCGGTGTTGACGATGCTGATTGGCCTCCCGCTGGCGGAAGGGCCCTTCTCAGGTGACCCGCGTGGCCTGTGGGCCCCCTACACCCTGATCGCTCTCCCCTTCTACGTAGGCATCGTCGCAGCTCCGGGCTACCTCGCGGCCTTGCTGACTGATCCGGCGTGGCTTCACGCGACGCAGTGGCGGAGGCTTTGGATCCGGCTCAGCCTTGGAATGACCCTGCTGTGCGCGGCAGCCGCCACGGCCGGTGGTTTGGTCATGGTTCTCTTCCTGGTCCCCGCCCTGTGGACCCTCGTCGGAACCGTCGTTGTCTGGCGGCTTTTTGAGCGCGCTGGCCGAGAGGCCGGCGGAGGCTGACGTGGACCTCGACACCGGCAAGATCCGGCTCGGGCTGGTCACGATGTGGGTCTCGGCCACCGAGGTCCGGCGCGCGCTGGGTTGCTCCAGGGCGGCCGCCTACGAGCACCTGCACCGCGCCGCAGGGCGCCAGCCGGGCGTCCACGGCCTGCTCAGGGTCCCGTTACATGTCTGGGAGTCGTACGTCGCGGAGGTGTTCGCATGCGGGTCTTCAAGCGCGGGCGGGTCTGGTACGCCCTGGTTCTACGAGGACGGAGTCCGGGTCCAGCGGTCCACCCAGTGCCACGACCGCAAGGCCGCCGAGGTCCGCGCCCGGGAGTTCGAGCGGGACGCCGCCGATCCCGCCCACGCAGCCGCGGCCAAGGCGAGCCTGAGCGACGCGCTGCAGCTCCTGCTCACCCAACGGCGCGAGCAGGCGGCCGCCGGCCGGCGCAGCTTCGAGACGGTCCACTTCTACGAGACCAAGGCCGGCCACTTCGTCCGCCTCCTGGAGACGGCCGAGGACGGCTCCTACGCCCCCTTCCCGCTCGCCAGCCTCCAGGCGCGCCACGTGGACGCCTACATCTCGCAGCGCCGCTCCGAGGGGGTGCGGGAGGCCACCATCGCCAAGGAGCTGG
This sequence comes from Anaeromyxobacteraceae bacterium, assembly GCA_032654565.1. GTDB lineage: Bacteria > Myxococcota > Myxococcia > Myxococcales > Anaeromyxobacteraceae > JADKCZ01. The sequence goes on from JAULAX010000015.1 coordinate 272,184, forward strand.
TGACGCTCCGGGCCGCGCTCAAGGCCGCGGTCCGCGCCGGCCTCTGGTTCGGGAACCCGGCCGCGGTCCTCCCCATCGCTTTCGCGCCCGAGTACCGGCCACGCGACCGGTTCCTCACGCCGGCCGAGCTCACGAAGGTCCTCGGCGCGCTGCTGGCCGACCAGGCCGCCCGGGTGGCCTTCATCGTGGCTACCAGCGCCTGCTGGGGCGAGTCGTGCCGGGCCATGCGGGTGGATGTCACCGAGGGGCTCTCGGCGGTCTTCATCCGCGGGACCAAGCGCAGCACACGGCTGCGAACCGTTCCCATCGTCGGCGAGACCTCGCGGTCGCTGCTGGAGTACGCGCTCACCTACGCGGCCGGCGACGACGGCCTGATCTTCCGGTCCTGGTCGAACGTGCGCCGCGACCTGCACGCCGCCTGCGTCGCGGTGGGGATCCCGCCCTGCTCGCCCAACGACCTGCGGCGCACCTGCGCCACCTGGCTGCGGGCGGCCGGTGCCTCCCCCGACCTCATCGCGCCGGTGCTCGGACACGCCGACACGAGGATGGTCGAGCGGGTCTACGGTCGGCTGCCCCTCGAGGACCTCCGGAGGCAGCTCGCTCACGCCATCGGGGCAGATTGCAGCGCCGGTGCAGCAGAACCGCCGGGAAACGCCATCCAGGACTGCAGCGCCGGTGCAACAGAGCGAGTGGAAAAGGGCGATTTCAGCGGATCTGCTGGACCAGGTGGACTCGAAGCCGATGACGACCTCGGCGCCACCTCGACGCCCGAAAACAAGAGGCCCCGCGAGAACTTGCGTTCGCGCGGGGCCGAGATGTCGGACGAGATGAAAGTGCCTGGACCCGGAATCGAACCAGGGACACGGGGATTTTCAGTCCCCTGCTCTACCAGCTGAGCTATCCAGGCGTGCGGCGCGCCCCCGGCGGTTCAGCCGAGGGCGGTGCGTTTTACGATCACGGGCCCCGGGATGCAACCCCGCTGCGCCCTCCCCGGGGTCCCGGCCGACTCGGCCGACCGGCGGCCCGGCGGGCTGGCGCGCCGGTGGCCGGCGCCCGGCCCATCCCCACCGCCCGCTCAGCTCTTCGGGATGGCCTTCAGGATCGCCCTCCCGTCCTTGACCTCCACCTTGAACTCCACCCGGCTGGCCTTGTGCGCCTTCATGATCTCCGGCGTCTGCTTGGCGATGGTCCGGGCGATGGCGTCGGGGGTGATGCCGGCCAGGTCCTGGTTGCAGCTCTTGCGCGCCGCCACGTAGGCCTCGTAGAGGGCCCGGGTCTGGGCGTCGACGCCGGCCGCGGCGGCGGGACGAGGGGCGGGGGCCGCAGGGCGGGCCGGCGGCGGTGCCGGGGTGGCCGGGCGCGCCGCGGGGGCTGGCGCGGCGGCGGCCGGGCGAGCCGGCGGCGCTCCCGCGGTGGGCGCGGTGGGAGCGGCGGGCCGGGCGGCGGGCGGCGGCGGGGCGGGGGCGGCCGCGGTGGTGGCGGCGGCGGGCGCCTCCTCGTCACCGAAGTCGGAGAGGTCGACGTCCTCCGCCTGGGTGTGGCGCAGCACCTCCTTCTTCCCCTTCACCCCGGCCGGCCCGACGCCGCGCTGCCTGGCGTGGAGCCGCGCCTTGAAGACGTCGCGCCGGTAGGTCCCCTCCTCCTTCTCCCGCACGCTCCGCAGCCAGAGCCGCTCGTAGGAGATGAAGCGGGCGTGGAGCGACTGGATGCGGAAGCGGATCCCGGCGTTGCGGGTGAAGCGCTCCTTCAGCCGCGCCACCTTCTTCTTCAGCTCCTCGCGGGTCTTGTTGGGCTCGCTCCGCTCCACGCCGAGGAACCACATCTCGTACTTGACCTTGAGCTCCTCGACCTCGGCCTCCAGCGCCGCGCAGGCGTCGGCCAGCTCGTCGGTGGCGTGGCGCTTGTCCTCCGGCGTCTCCGGCTGGGCCGGGGCACCGGGGCGCTGCGGGGGCTTGAGGGGGGCGGCCACGGCTCAGACTCTAGCGCGCCGCCCGGCCGTCGCGAAGAGCGCCACCCCGAGCCCCAGGATGACGAGGGAGGTCCAGGTCCCCACCCCCAGCCCCAGCACCATGCCGCGCTCCACGTCGCCGCGGAAGCTCTCCACCAGGGCCCGGAGCATGGCGTAGAGCACCAGCCAGCTGGCCAGCACCTGCCCGTGGAACCGCTTGCGCGGCCGGATCACCAGCACCAGCAGCAGGAACAGCCCCAGCTCGCCGAACGACTCGTAGAGCTGGGTGGGGTGGAGCGGCAGCGTGGCGCTGCGGTCGGCGGCCAGGAAGGCGCCGGGCGTGGCCCGGCTGGCGAAGCTCTGGTAGGCGAGCGACTCGGGCGGGAAGTGGACCAGCCACGGCAGGTGGCTGGTCGACACGTCGCCCCAGCAGCAGCCGGCCCCGAAGCAGCCGAGCCGGCCGAAGAAGTGGCCCAGCGCCAGCGAGGGGATGAGGGTGTCGGCGTGGGAGAGGAAGTCCATGCCGTGGCGCCGCATGTAGAACCAGGCCACCAGCACGGCGCCGATCAGGCCGCCGTAGAAGACCAGCCCGCCCTCCCAGATGGCCAGCACCCGGGGGATGCGGCCGAAGGAGGTGGCGGCGAAGAAGGTGCCGGCCTCGAAGTAGTCCCGCCAGTTGACGAGGATGTAGTAGACGCGGCTCCCCACCAGCGCCGACACCAGGATCCAGAAGGTCAGGTCGGCGATCTGCTCGGGGTCCTGGCCGCGACGCTTCCCCTCGCGCTGCGCCAGCCAGATGCCGAAGACGAAGCCGGCGGCGATGAGCAGGCCGTAGGTGTGGAGCGGCAGCCGCAGCTCGCCGTCGAGCAGCCCGCCCCGCCAGAGCAGCCCCAGCCCGGCCGCCAGCACCGCCGCCACCACCCAGTCGTCGGCCAGGGCCGCGAAGAAGGAGATGGGGTGGCCGTCGCGGGCCGAGCGGCGGCGCCAGGCCAGCGCCCGCCCCAGCACCACCACCAGGATGGCGAGCAGGGCCGCCGGCTTGACCAGCCCGGCCGGGATGACGATGGCGAAGAGGATGGGGAGCATCAGCCCTTCTTGTTCGCCGGCCGGGCCGGCTCGCCGGGGAGCAGCACCAGCAGCAGCACGCCGACCACGATCATCGAGTCGGCGATGTTGAAGGTGGGCCAGTAGAGGTCGGGCCTCCTCCACCAGTGCCAGTCGATGAAGTCGACCACGTAGCCGCGCGCCAGCCGGTCGATGAAGTTCCCGATGGCCCCGGCGAAGACCAGCGAGAGCGCCACCTGGGGCAGGCGCTGGGCCGGGGCCAGCCTGCGGAAGTAGACGAGGATGAAGATCACCGCGCCCAGCAGGGTCAGCGAGAAGACGGCGTTGCGGGTGGTGAGCGACAGGTCGCGGAAGAGCCCCCAGGCGGCGCCAGGGTTCTCGGCGTAGCGCATCCGCCACATGGGCGCCCAGACCACGTGGGGGTCGGTGGCGTAGGGCTCGAGGTGGCGGAAGGAGTAGAAGCCGGCCACCCGCGCCGACAGCGAGCCGTCGGTGCGGGCCAGGGCGGTGGTGAGCCGGTCCACGGCCATGAACTTGGTGACCTGGTCGGCCAGCAGGCCGACCCCGACGATGAGCAGGAAGAGGCGCCACTTGTTCACGGGGTGCCCTCCCCCAGGGCCGCCACGCACTTGCCGCAGAGCTCCGGGTGGGCGGCGCTGCGCCCGGCGTCCTCGGCGAAGACCCAGCAGCGCGGGCACTTCACGCCCGGCGCCACCGCCACCGCCACCGCCAGCGGCCCGTCGGCCAGCGTCACCTTGGAGACGATGAGCAGCGTGGCCAGCTCGGCGCGGGCCGACTCCAGCAGGGCCCGCTGCGCCCCCTCGGCGTGGATCACCACCGCCGCCTCGGTGCTCTTGCCGATCAGCTTGGCGGCCCGGGCCGTCTCCAGCGCCTTCTGCACCACCTCGCGCACCGCGAAGAGGGCGGCGTAGCGGGCCTGCAGCGCCTCGGCGCCGGCCGAGGGCGCCCGCCGCGGCAGCCCGGCCAGGAAGACCGAGCTGGCCGGGGCGCCCGGCAGGTAGCCCCAGGCCTCGCTGGCGGTGAAGGAGAGGATGGGGGCCAGCCAGGTGCAGAGGTCGTGGGCCACGTACCAGAGCACCGTCTGGGCGCTGCGGCGCGGCTTGCCGTCCTTGCGGGCGGTGTAGAGCCGGTCCTTGACCACGTCGAAGTAGAGGGCCGAGAGCTCCACCGCGCAGAGCTGCATGGTGGCGTGGTAGGCGGTGTGGAACTCGTACCCCTCGTAGCCGGCGCGCACCTTCTCCTGCCAGGCCACCAGCCGGTCGAAGGCCCAGCGGTCGATCGGCTCCAGCTCGTCGAGCGGCACGGCGTCGCGGGCCAGGTCGAAGCCGTCGGTGGCCCCCAGCGCGTAGCGCAGGGTGTTGCGGATCTTGCGGTAGCCCTCGGCGAGGCCGTCGACGATCTCCTTGCCGATGCGGACGTCGTCGCGGTAGTCGGAGGCGCTCACCCAGAGCCGCAGCACGTCGGCGCCGAACTGCTTGATGATCTCCTCCGGCGCCACCACGTTGCCGACGCTCTTCGACATGGCCTTGCCGTGCTCGTCGAGCACGAAGCCGTGGGTCAGCACCGCCCGGTAGGGGGCCCGCCCCTCGATGGCCACGCCGGTGAGCAGCGCCGAGTGGAACCAGCCGCGGTGCTGGTCGGAGCCCTCCAGGTAGAGGTCGACCGGGGCCCCCAGCCTGGGGTCGCGCGCCGCCACCGCCGCCCAGCTGACGCCCGAGTCCCACCAGACGTCGAGGATGTCCTGCTCGCGCCGGAAGGCGGCGCCGCCGCACTTCGCGCAGGTCGCACCCGCCGTGAACTCCTTCGGGTCGCGCTGGTACCAGGCCTCGATGCCGTCGGCCTCGAAGGCGTCGGCCACCCGGTTCATCAGCGCCGGCGAGACCAGCGGCTCGGCGCACCCCTCGCAGTAGAAGACCGGGATGGGCACGCCCCAGGTCCGCTGCCGCGACAGGCACCAGTCGGGCCGGTTCTCGATCATGTTGTAGATGCGCTCCCGCCCCCAGTGCGGGATCCAGTTGACCCGGTCGATCTCGGCCAGCGTCTTCTGCCGCATGCCGTCGTGGTCGAGCTTGAGGAACCACTGGTCGGTGGCCCGGAAGACCACCGGCTTGTGGCAGCGCCAGCAGTGCGGGTAGCTGTGCTTCAGCGTCGCCGCCGGGTCGGAGAGCAGGTGGCCGGAGGCCGCCAGGTCGGCGACGATGCGGGCGTTGGCCTCGAAGATCTTCTGGCCGGCGTAGGGCCCGGCCTCGGCGGTGAAGACGCCGGCGCCGTCCACCGGGTTGAGCACCGCCAGGCCGTACTGCTGCCCCACCACGTAGTCCTCGGCGCCGTGGCCGGGGGCGGTGTGCACCAGGCCGGTGCCGGCCTCCAGGGTGACGTGCTCGCCGAGGATCACCGGCGACTCCCGCCCCATGAACGGGTGGCGGTAGCTGAGCCCCTCCAGCGCCTTGCCCGGCAGCTCGGCCAGCAGCCGCTCCGGGTGGGCCAGCGCGGCGCCGGCGAGCTCGCCCGGGGCGCAGGCGGCCAGGAAGGCGCCCAGCAGGTCGCGGGCCACCACCACCACCGTGCCGGCGAGATCGTAGGCGGCGTAGCTGTAGTCGGCGCGGGCGGCGATGGCGAGGTTGGCCGGCAGCGTCCACGGGGTGGTGGTCCAGATCACCAGGCGGGCGGCCCGGCCGGCCAGCGCCGGGTTCGGCAGCGGCGAGGTGAGGTCGAAGGCCACGTGGATCGACGGCGAGGTGTGCTCCTCGTACTCCACCTCGGCCTCGGCCAGCGCGGTCCGGTCGGTGATGCACCAGTAGACCGGCTTCTTGCCGCGGATGAGGAAGCCGCGCTCGGCGGCGCGGGCCAGCGCCCGGACCGTGTCGGCCTCGTAGCGCTTGTCCATGGTGGCGTAGGGGGCCTCCCAGCGGCCGAAGATGCCGAGCCGCTTGAAGGAGACCCGCTGCTTGTCGATCCACTTGGCGGCGTAGGCCCGGCAGGCGCCGATGATGGCGGGCCGGTCCATGTCGCGCTTCTTCGGCCCCAGCTCCTTGTCCACCTTCAGCTCGATGGGCAGGCCGTGGCAGTCCCAGCCCGGAACGTAGTCGGCCACCTCGCCGTTCTGGTTCCGGTACTTGACGATGATGTCCTTGAGGATCTTGTTGAGGGCGTGGCCGATGTGGATGTCGCCGTTGGCGTAGGGCGGCCCGTCGTGCAGCACGAACTTCCTGGGGTTGGGCCGGGCGGCGTTCTGGTCCAGCACCTGCTGGTAGATCCCCGCCGCCTCCCAGGCGCGCAGGATCTCCGGCTCCCGCGCGGCCAGGTTGGCCTTCATGGGGAAGTCGGTCTTGGGGAGATGGATGCTGTCCTTGTAGTCCACGGTGCGCCCTCGGAAGGAGAGCGGTTCTAGCAGCCGGAGGGGGCTTCGGGCTACCCTCCCCTCCGCCATGGCCAGCGCCAAGGGGCGAGCGGCCCTCCTCATCCTCTCCCGCAACCAGAAGCTCTACTCGACGCGCCGCCTGGTCGCCGCGGCCCGGGCCCGCCGGCTCGAGCCGCGGGTGCTCGACACCCTGCGCTGCGACCTGCTGCTGGAGCGGACCGGGCCGCGCCTGTTCCACCGCGGCGTCGAGGTGCAGCCGTCGCGGGTGCGGGTGGTGATCCCGCGCATCGGCGCCTCCATCACCGGCTACGGCCTCTCGGTGCTCAACCAGCTCCACCTGATGGGCGTGCCGGTGCTCAACGGCGCCGTGGGCATCGGCCGCTCGCGCGACAAGCTGCGGGCGCTGCAGCTGCTGGCCGAGGCCGGCCTGGCCATCCCGCGCACCGCGCTCTGCCGCTACCGCGACGAGGTGCCGGCGGCGGTGGAGCTGGTGGGCGGCCTGCCCTGCATCATCAAGCTGGTGCGCGGGGCCCAGGGGGTGGGGGTGATGATCGCCAGCACCATGGCCGAGGTGACCGGCCTGCTCGACACCCTCTGGACGCTGGGGCAGGAGATCCTGCTGCAGGAGCTGGTCAAGGAGTCGCGGGGGCGCGACGTCCGGGCGCTGGTGATCGGCGGCGAGGTGGTCGCGGCCATGCGCCGCACCGCCCGGGCCGGCGAGTTCCGCTCCAACATCCACCGCGGCGGCGCCGCCACCCGGCTCGAGCTTCCGGATGACTACGGCCGGGCGGCCCTGACCGCGGCCCGGGTGGTGGGGCTGGAGGTGGCCGGGGTCGACCTGCTGGAGGCCAGCGACGGCCCCATGGTCATGGAGGTCAACAGCTCTCCGGGCTTCGAGGCGCTGGAGCGGGCCACCGGGCTCGACATCGCCGGGCGCTACGTGGACCACGCCGTGGCCTTCGCCGCCGCGTCCCGCAAGGTCCGGGTGAATGCGCCGGGGTCGTGATACGTCTTGGGGTCTAAGGGGGCACCTCACGGCCCCCAAGGAGTGACCCGATGATGAAGCGTGCCCTGCTGGCCCTGCTGGTGCCCTCGCTGCTCACCGGCTGCATGGTCGCCGCCCGCCCCTACCAACCCCAGCCGCAGCCCCAGTATGCCGAGCCGCCGCCGCCGCCCGCGTACCAGCCGCCGGCGCCCGCCTACCAGCCTCCGCCTCCGGCCTACCAGCCGCCCGTGGCGACCTACCAGCCCCCGCCCCCGGCCTACCAGCCGCCCCCGGCGCCCGAGGTCTGGTACTACGGCGAGCACTTCGTCCCCGACGCGGTGGGCGGTGGCTGGTGCTACCTCGACGGCCCCCACACCCACGACTACTACCCGGAGCGCGACGACCACTACGTCGTCGAGGGGGGCTACTACTACTACCGCGGCCCCTTCCAGTTCCTGTTCTACGAAGGCCACCCGCTCCCCGGTGGCGGCTGGTGCTTCCTGAGGGGCCCGCACCACCACGACTACTTCCCGCCGCGGAGCTCCGACTGGCGCTGGCAGCTGGGGCGCGGCTACGTCTACGGCGGTCACTACGCGCCGTCCCGTCCCCCCCCGGCCACCTACTGGCAGCGTGCGGCGCCGCCGCCGCCGCGGGTGACCCCGCCCCGGTCGCTCGACTGGTACCAGCCGCGCCCCGGCTTCCGCCCCCCGCCGCCCCGCCCGGCCCCTCCGGCCCGCGACGACAGGTACCGGCCGTCGCCGCAGCCCGACCGCGCCGCGCCCTCGGGCGTCTACCAGCCGCCGCGGGCCGCCCCCGTCGATCGGGAGCACGAGCGCGAGGCCAGGGATCGCCTGGAACGCGAGCAGCGCGAGCGGCAGCAGCACGAGCGGGACGACAAGGTCCGCGGCGAGCGCGAGCGTGAGGACCGGGCCCGCGGTGAGCGCGACCAGCGCGATCGTGAGACCAAGGCCCAGTTCGACCGCGACCAGCGCGAGCGCGAGGACAAGATCCGCGGCGAACGCGAGCAGCGTGAGCGCGAGACCAAGGGGCGCTTCGACCGCGACCAGCGCGAGCGTGAGGATCGGGCCCGCGGCGAGCGGGACCAGCGTGAGCGCGAGGACCGGGCCCGTGGCGAGCGCGACCAGCGCGAGCGCGAGGACCGCAGCCGGATGGCCCAGCCGCCCGGCCCGCCGATCCGGGTGTTGCCGCAGCAGCCGCCGCGGAACGAGACCCCCGCCTTCGTGCCCCCGCAGCAGCAGCAGCGCGGCTCATCCCCGGCCTACGTCCCTCCGCAGCAGCAGCAGCGGGCCCAGCCTCCGGTCGCCGCGCCGCCGGCCCCGTCACGGGTCTCCCCCCCGGCCGCCCGCGAGGACCGCGGTCGCGAGGAGAAGCCCAAGGCGGACAAGAAGGACGACAAGAAGGACTCCAGGGGGCGCTCCACCCGCGACGATTAGTCATCCCTGATCAGGGGCCGGGCCCCTCGATTCTGGAGTCAACGCCGCGACGCATCGTGCTAGCGTCCGGCGCATGAACCCACTGCTGACGTCGGCCCTCCTCCTCGTCGGGCTCGGGATCTTCACCTGGTCGGTGGTCACCCGGCTCCGCCCCCTCCTGGCGCTGCGGCGGGAGGATCGGAGCGACCGGACCGACGAGCGGCTCGGCGGCCTGCTCCGCTTCGGCTTCGGCCAGAAGCGGCTGGTCGACCCCGAGGAGCTGACCGCCGGCGTCCTGCACGTGGTCCTGTTCGCCGCCTTCCTGGTGCTGGCGCTCCGGACCGTCACCCTCTTCGGCGAGGGGTTCTCGGTCGGCTTCCACCTGCCGCTGCTCGGCCCCGACTCGGCGCTGGGGCGCGGCTACGACGTGGCCAAGAACGTGGTGGTCTGGGCGGCGCTGCTGGCGGCGCTCGGCTTCCTCTGGCGGCGGCTGGTGACCAGGCCGGCCCGCGTCACCGCCTCCTGGGAGGGGACGCTGGTGGTCGGCTTCATCATCGTCCTGATGGTGACCGAGATCCTCTACGACGAGGCCGGCACGCTCGGCCTCTCGGCCGGCGCCGCCGAGGCGGTGGCGCAGGGGAGCTTCTGGCTCCACCTGGTGGTGATCCTGCTCTTCCTCAACTTCCTCCCCATCGGCAAGCACTTCCACGTCATCACCGCGCTGCCCAACGTCTTCTTCCGCCGGCTGCCGCCCGAGGCGCGGCTGTCGAAGCTGGACCTCGAGTCGGAGGGGGCCCGCTTCGGCACCGCCACCGCCAAGGACCTCTCCTGGAAGGAGGGCTGGGACGTCTACAGCTGCACCGAGTGCGGCCGCTGCCAGACCCACTGCCCCACCCACGTCACCGGCAAGCCGCTCAGCCACAAGGAGGTCAACAAGGCCATCCGCAAGCACCTCGGCCAGGTCGGCCCGACGCTGGTGGAGCTGGCCGCCGCGAAGGATCCGGCGGCGCGCGAGGCCATCGCGGCGAAGCTGCCCCCCATCACCGAGGCGGTGGCCCCGGAGACCGCCTGGGCCTGCACCACCTGCGGCTGGTGCGAGACCGCCTGCCCGGTCCTCATCGAGAACATCCCCCGCCTCATCGACATCCGCCGCCAGGCGGTGCAGGTCGACTCGGTCTTCCCCGACGAGGCGGCCCGCATCTTCAAGGGGATCGAGACCCAGGGGAACCCCTGGGGCATCGGCTCCAACAAGCGCGCCGAGTGGTGCGAGGACCTGGCCATCCCGCGGGCCGCCGACGGCGGCGACTACGAGTGGCTCTTCTTCGTGGGCTGCGCCGGGGCCTTCGACGACCGGCAGAAGAAGGTCTCGCGGGCCATCGTCCAGATCCTGCGCGAGGCCAGGGTGACCTTCGCCATCCTCGGCGAGGAGGAGACCTGCACCGGCGACGCCGCCCGCCGGCTCGGCAACGAGTACCTCTTCCAGATGCAGGCCGCCGCGCTCACCGAGACGCTCAACGGCCACGGGGTGAAGAAGATCCTGGTGCAGTGCCCGCACTGCCTCAACACCATCAAGAACGAGCTGCCCGACTTCGGCGGGCGCTACGAGGTGGTCCACCACGCCGAGCTGATCGCCAGGCTGGTGGCCGACGGCCGGCTCACCGTGGCCCGGGCCGAGGGGCTGGCCGGCACCGCGGTCACCTACCACGACCCCTGCTACCTGGCCCGCTGGAACGGCGTGGTCGAGGCGCCGCGCGCGGTGCTGGCGGCGGCCGGCATCACCCCGGTGGAGATGCCGCGCAGCGGCCGGCAGGGGTTCTGCTGCGGCGCCGGCGGCGGGCGGATGTGGCTGGAGGAGCACCTCGGCACCCGCATCAACCAGAACCGGGTCACCGAGGCGGCCGAGACGCTCGGCGCCGGCGGCGGGGTGGTGGCCACCGGCTGCCCCTTCTGCCTCACCATGGTGAAGGACGGCATCAACGAGCTGAGCCGCGAGGAGTCCATGAAGGCCATGGACATCGCCGAGATCGTGGTGCTGGGGCTGCCGAAGCGCGCCGCCCCGCCGGTGTAGGGCCGCGCCTGGGGGGTACTCCATGGGGCGCTGGACCACCGCGGACGACGCCGTCACCGCCATCCGCTCGGGCCACCGGGTCTTCATCCACAGCGTGGCGGCCGCGCCGCGGCTGCTGGTCGAGGCCATGGCCGCCCGGGGCCCCGGCCTCCACGACGTCGAGGTGGTGCAGCTCCACACCGAGGGGCCCGCCCCCTACGCCGCGCCGGCCCAGGCCGGCCACTTCCGCGTCAACGCGCTCTTCGTCGGCGCCAACGTCCGCGCCGCGGTGCAGGAGGGGCGCGGCGACGCCACGCCGGTCTTCCTCTCCGACGTGCCGGCGCTCTTCCGGGACGGGACGCTGCCGCTCGACGTGGCGCTGGTGACGGTGAGCCCGCCGGACCGGCACGGCTACTGCTCGCTGGGGGTCTCGGTCGACGTGACGCGGGCGGCGGTGCGCGCGGCCGCCACGGTGATCGCGCAGGTCAACCGGTTCATGCCGCGGACCCACGGCGACGGGCTGGTCCACCTGGACGACCTCGACCTGCTGGTGGAGGGGGACGAGCCCATCCACGAGCTGGCGCGACCCACGCCCGACGCGGTGGAGCAGGCCATCGGCCGGCACGTGGCCGGGGTGGTCGAGGACGGCGCCGCGCTCCAGGTCGGCATCGGCGCCATCCCCGACGCGGTCCTGACGGCGCTCCGCGGCCACCGCCGCCTCGGCGTCCACACCGAGATGCTCACCGACGGGGTGATCGAGCTGGTCCGCTGCGGCGCCGTGACCGGCGAGGAGAAGCGGGTCCACCCCGGGAAGGTCGTCGCCGGCTTCGCGCTCGGCACCCGCGCCCTCTACGACTTCGTGGACGACAACCCGCTGGTCTCGCTGCTCGACATCAGCTACGTCAACGACACGGCCGTGATCCGGCGCAACCCGCGCGCCACCGCCATCAACGGGGCGATCGAGGTGGACCTGACCGGCCAGGTCTGCGCCGACTCGATCGGCGAGCGGATCTACTCCGGGGTGGGCGGGCAGCTCGACTTCGTCCGCGGCGCCGCGCTCTCGCCGGGCGGGCGGGCCATCATCGCCCTCCCCTCCACCACCTCGTCGGGCGCCTCGCGCATCGTCTCGACGCTCCAGCCGGGCGCCGGCGTGGTGACCACCCGCGCCCACGTCCAGTTCGTGGTCACCGAGCACGGGGTCGCGGCGCTGCACGGCCGGAGCTTCCGGGAGCGGGCGGTGGCGCTGGCGGCCATCGCCCACCCGCGCCACCGCGAGCTGCTGCGGGCGGAGGCCACCCGGCGCTTCGGCCCCGGCCCGGCCCGGGCGGTCATGGGCGGGCGGTGAAGGCGGCGGCGCAGGCGTCGAGGCGGCGGCGCACCTCCTCCTCGAGCAGGTCGAGGTCGTTGCCGCTGCGCGGGTCGGCCCCCACGCAGGTGAGCAGGGCGTCGTAGAGGGAGCGGTCGCGCGCCAGCGCCTGGTAGTCGATGCGGCGCGGCACCGGCTCGCCGTCGCGCCCCGGCCGGAAGGCGCCGAAGAGCCCCTCCGAGCCCGGCTCCAGCTCCTCCTTGAGCGCCAGCAGGCGGGTCAGCGCCTCCAGGAAGCGCGGCCGCTCCAGGTGGCGCCGCTCCACCCGGGCCCCGGTCAGCGCCGCCACGGCGTCGAGCGCGGCGCGCAGGAAGGGGACGTCGGTGACCACCAGCCCGTAGAGGTGGAAGTCGGCGGAGGCGGCCTCGGCCAGCCCGGCCTCCTCCTCGTTGAGCCAGGCGTGGCTGGGGCAGAGGAACGACTCGCAGGTGGTGACGTCGTAGACCCCGGCGTCGCGCAGGTCGGGGCCGCCGGTCACCAGCGGGTGGGCCAGGCAGCCGACCCGGGTCTCGGCGGCGTCGAGGAAGCCGAGCAGCGGGCAGACCCGCACCGAGGGGAAGAGCGGCTCCGGCCCGCCGGCCGCCAGCCTCTCGGCCGCGGCGCGGAAGGCCGGCAGCGTCCGCTCCACCCGGCGCAGCGCCAGGGTGCGCCGGGTCAGCTCGGCCCGCACCGCCGCCCGCCCGTGGTCGCGGGTGTTGTAGAGGCCGCAGCAGGCGCCGCAGGAGGCCTCGGCCCGCTGGCAGAGCCGGATCACCCTCCCCTCCTGCAGGCCCACCGGCCGGGCGCCGGGCGGGCGGGCCGGCGGCCTGGCCCGGCCTCCGGCCGGTGGTGGTGCTGAGGCGGAAGGATTCGAACCTTCATACGCGGATCCAAAGTCCGCAGTCCTGCCGTTGGACGACGCCTCAAGGTCGTTCGCAGTCTGGCGCGCCTGGTGGCGGGCGGGCCGCTACCAGCGCAGCAGCGCCGCGCCCCAGGTGAACCCGGCGCCGAAGGCGGTCACCGCGATCAGGTCGCCGCGCTGCACCCCGCGCGCCGCCACCGCCTCGTCGAGGCAGATGGGGATGGAGGCCGCCGTGGTGTTGCCGTACTTCATGATGTTGTTGAAGACCTGGTCGTCGCGCAGCTCCAGCGACCGCTGCACCATCTGGCTGATGCGCAGGTTGGCCTGGTGGGGGATGAGCAGCTTGAGGTCGGCGGTGGTGAGGCCGTTCCTGGCGAGCACCGAGCGGACCACCTCCGGCATCTTGGAGATGGCGTGCTTGAAGACCTTCTGCCCCTCCATGTGCGGGAAGATCGAGCCGTCCTCGAGCATGCGCGGCTGGACCCGCGGGTGGTAGCGCGAGCCGGGGGCGTCGGTCCAGAGCTCCCTGGTGTAGCGGCCGTCGGCGTGCAGCTCGCAGGAGAGCACCCCGCGGCCGGGGTCGTCGGTGGCCTCCAGCAGCGCCGCCCCGGCCCCGTCGCCGAAGATCACCGAGACGTCGCGGCCGCGGGTGGTGACGTCGAGGCCGGTGGAGTGGACCTCCGAGCCCACCAGCAGGATGCGCTTGTAGGTGCCGCTGCGGATCCAGGCGTCGGCCACCGAGAGGCCGTAGATGAAGCCGGAGCACTGGTTGCGGATGTCGAGCGCCGGCACGCCGGGGAGCCCCAGCTTGGCGTTGAGGAAGCAGCCGTCGCCGGGGAAGAGGTGGTCGGGCGAGAGCGAGGCGTAGATGATGGCCTCGACGTCGCAGGCCTGCCAGCCGGCCCGGGCCAGCGCCTGGCGGGCCGCCCCCAGCGCCAGGTCCGAGTTGCCGGTCTCCTCCCCCACCCAGCGCCGCTCCTCGATGCCGGTCCGCTCGCGGATCCAGGCGTCGGTGGTGTCCATCACCCGGGTCAGCTCGTCGTTGGTGACCACCCGCTCGGGCAGGCAGGTGCCGAGGGCGGCGATGGCGGTGCGGGGCATGTGGGCTCCGGTCCGGCGGCTAGATGTCCAGGTTCTGCACGTCGAGGGCGTGGCGCTCGATGAACTCGCGCCGCGGCTCCACGGCGTCTCCCATGAGGATGCTGAAGACCTCGTTGGCCTCGATGGCGTCGTCGACCCGGACCTGCAGCATGGTGCGCCGGGCCGGGTCCATGGTGGTCTCCCAGAGCTGCTCCGGGTTCATCTCGCCCAGCCCCTTGTAGCGCTGGATGGTCTGGCCGGCGGCCGAGGCCTTCTTGATGGCCTCCACGGCGGCGAAGACGTCGGCCACCTCCTCCTCGCCGTCGGGCGCCTCCAGCCGGTAGGGGCCGGGGCCGAGCTCGGCCAGCGCCCCGTGCAGCGCCGTCAGCTCGCTCCACTCCGGGCCGGCCAGGTAGTCGTGGTCGAGCCGGGTCTCGCGCGGCGCGCCGGAGACGGTGGTCTGGAAGACCAGGGCGTCGCAGTCGTGCTCCACGTCGCGCTCGATCTTGGCCAGGCGCACCTCCAGCTCGGGGTGGTGCTTCTGGGCGTACTGGTAGATCTTGTCCACCTGCGCCTTGACCTGCTCGTGGTCCTTCAACAGGGCCTGGTCGAGGTCGCCGAGCTTGACCGCGGCGTCGACGATGCGCCCGTCGCGGCGCCGGTCCACCCGGGTCAGCAGGGTGCGGAAGGCGATGGCGTCGCGGGCCATGGCCCGCAGGTCGTCGCCGGACAGGACCAGCTCGCCGGCCACCAGCTTGACCTTCTCGGTGCCGATGGAGAGCAGGAACTCGTCCATGGCCTCCTGGTCCTTCAGGTAGCTCTCCTTCTTCCCCTTGGCCACCCGGTAGAGCGGCGGCTGGGCGATGTAGAGGTAGCCCTTCTCCAGCAGCTGCGGCATCTGCCGGAAGAAGAAGGTGAGCAGCAGGGTGCGGATGTGGCTGCCGTCCACGTCGGCGTCGGTCATGATCACGATCTTGTGGTAGCGGACCTTGCCGACGTCGAACTCCTCGGAGCCGATGCCGGTGCCCAGCGCCGTGATCATGGTGATGATGGCCTCCGACGACAGCATCTTGTCGAAGCGGGCCTTCTCGACGTTGAGGATCTTGCCGCGCAGCGGGAGGATGGCCTGCACCCGCCGGTCGCGCCCCTGCTTAGCCGAGCCGCCGGCCGAGTCGCCCTCGACGATGAAGAGCTCGGAGTCGGCCGGGTCCTTCGACTGGCAGTCGGCCAGCTTGCCGGGCAGCGAGGCGCCGTCGAGCGCCCCCTTGCGGCGCACCGTCTCGCGGGCCTTGCGGGCGGCGATGCGGGCCCGGGTGGCCTCGCTGACCTTGGCGCAGATGCGCTTGGCCACCGGCGGGTGCTCCTCGAGGAAGGCGCCGAGGTGCTCGTTGAGCATCTGCTCGACGATGGTCTTGGCCTCGGTGTTGGAGAGCCGGGTCTTGGTCTGCCCCTCGAAGCTGGCCCCGGGGAGCCGGATGGAGATGACCGCGGCCAGCCCCTCGCGCATGTCGTCGCCGCTGGGGAGCTCGTCCTTGAGGTCCTTGAAGAGGTTGTTCTTCTGGCCGTAGGCGTTGATGGTGCGGGTCAGCGCCGCCTTGAAGCCGATCAGGTGGGTGCCGCCCTCGTGGTTGTGGATGTTGTTGGCGAAGGCGAAGACCTTCTCGTCGTAGCCGTCGTTCCACTGCAGGGCGATCTCCACCACCGCGGTGCCGCGCTCCACCTGGGTCTCGCCGCGCAGCGAGATGGGCGGGTTGAGCACCTGGCGGGTGCGGTTGAGGAAGGCCACGAACTCGGTGATGCCGTCCTTGAAGATGAACTCGTGGCGCTTGGCCGCGGTCCGCTCGTCCTCGATGGTGATGGTCAGGCCGGCGTTGAGGAAGGCCAGCTCGCGCAGCCGCCCGGAGAGGGTCTCGAAGCTGAACTCGTGGACCTCGAAGATGCCGGTGTCGGGCTTGAAGGTGATCTTGGTGCCGCGCCGCTGGGTCTCGCCCACCAGCTGCACCTTGCCGGTGGGGTTGCCGCGCTCGTAGCGCTGGGCGTGGACCTTGCCGTCGCGGTAGACCTCGACCTTGAGCCAGTCGGAGAGGGCGTTGACGCAGGTGACGCCGACGCCGTGCAGGC
This sequence comes from Anaeromyxobacteraceae bacterium, assembly GCA_032654565.1. Lineage (GTDB taxonomy): Bacteria > Myxococcota > Myxococcia > Myxococcales > Anaeromyxobacteraceae > JADKCZ01. The sequence goes on from JAULAX010000015.1 coordinate 288,452, forward strand.
CGCCGGAGACCTGGTAGGCGTTCGACTCGAACTTGCCGCCGGCGTGCAGCTTGGTCATCACCACGTCGAGCGTGTCCATGCCGACGACGGTGGAGTGCGGCCCGACCGGGATGCCCGAGCCGTTGTCGACCACGGTCAGCGAGTTGTCGGCGTGGATGGTGACGTTGATCTCGGTGCAGCGGCCGGCCATGGCCTCGTCCACCGAGTTGTCGACCACCTCGTAGACCAGGTGGTGCAGGCCGCGCTCGCCGACGTCGCCGATGTACATGTGCGGGCGCTTGCGCACCGCCTCGAGCCCCTCGAGCACCTTGATGGCGTCGGTGCCGTACTCCTCCGTGCCCGGGGTCTTGCGGGGGGTGGCGTTTTCAGCGGTTTCCAGGGGGAGGCCTCGCGGAGTTCTCTGAGCGGTTCTGGGTGTTTAGGTAACACATCCGTATAGCAGAGCCGGGGTCGGCCAGCAACGGGGAAACCGGGGGGCAAGGGTCCGGAACGGCTCAGGAAATGAGCGGGGAGATCGCCCCGGCGGAGACCGCGAAGAAGAGCGTCTCCGGGCCGGCCAGCGGCTCGATGAGCCGCCGGTCGGTGGAGGTGAGGAAGGCCTGCGCCGGCAGCCCGGCCACGTAGTCGAGCAGGAAGCCGTTCTTCTCCGGGTCGAGCTCGCTGGAGACGTCGTCGAGCAGCAGGAGCGGCGCCTCCTGCTGCACGGCGCGCAGGTTCTCCACCTCGGCGATCCGCAGCGCCAGGGCGAAGGCCCGCTGCTGCCCCTGGCTGCCGTAGGTGCGCGCCGCCCGCCCCCCCAGCCCGAAGAGCAGGTCGTCCATGTGCGGGCCGCTGGTGGAGTAGCCGCGCTCCTGGTCGCGCCCCAGCCGCGCCTCCAGCAGGTCGCCGAGCCGGCCGGCCAGCGCCGCCTCGCTGCCGGCGGTGGAGAGCCCGCCGCTGGGCCGGTAGGAGAGGATGGCCTCGGGCGCCCCGGGCCCGGAGATCTCGGTGAAGGCCACGGCCAGCCGCGGCGAGAGCTCCTCGACGATGTCGCGGCGCCGGCGCAGCAGCCGGGCCCCGGCCCGGATCATGGGGGCGCGGAAGCTCTGCTCCACCGCCGTCGCCCCGGCCCGCAGGGCGGCGTTCCGCTCCCGCAGCGCCCGCACGTACTCGCGGGCCTCGCCGAGCACCGCCGGCCAGCGGTTGAAGGCGGCCCGGTCGAGGAAGCGCCGCCGCCCGTCCGGCCCCCCCTTCACCAGCTGCAGGTCGTCGGGGGAGAAGCAGACCGCGGCCAGGCCGTCGAGGTAGTCGTCGAGCCGGTCGATGGGCTTGCCGTCGAGCAGGGCCTGGCGCTGGCCGGGCAGCACCTCCACCGAGAGCCGCCGCTCCACGGTGCCGCGCCGGACGCTGGCCCCCACCGAGGCGCGCGGCTGGCCGAAGCGGATCAGCTCGGCGAGCCGGGCGGCCCGCAACGGCCGCAGCGTGGTCAGCAGGTAGACCGCCTCGAGCAGGTTGGTCTTCCCCTGCCCATTCGCCCCCAGCAGCACGGTGAGCCGCGGCGACGGCTGGAGCGAGACCTCGCCGAGGTTGCGGAAGTCCTGGAGCTGGAGCGAGCCGATGTGCACTTCTCAGCCCTCGCCACCACCGGGCGCCGCCAGGCGGCCTGCTGCGCCGCGGGGGTGGCGCCGGGGGTGAGCCGACATCAGATGCGCATCGGCATCACCACCGCGGTGTAGCCGGCGTCCGGCTCGCCGGCCCCCTTGAGGACGCCGGGGGAGAGATCGTCGGCCAGCTCGAGCTGCACGTCGTCGGCCTTGAGCGCGGCGACCACGTCGGTGAGGTAGCGGGAGTTGAAGCCGATCTTGAGCGGCTCGCCGGTGTACTCCACCGGCACGTCCTCGCGGGCGTCGCCGAGGTCGGGGTTCTGCGAGAGCACCCGCAGCGTTCCGGCCGAGAGCTCCAGCTTGACGGCGTGGGACTTGTCGGAGGAGAGCAGCGAGACCCGCCGCAGCGTCTCCAGGAAGCGCTGCCGCCCCACCTTGACGATCTTCTCGCCCGGCTTGGGGATGACCTGCTTGTAGTCGGGGAAGAGCCCCTCGATGAGCCGCATCACCAGGGTGACGCCGGGGCGCTTGAAGACCGCCGAGTTCTCGGCGAAGCCGAGCTGGGCCAGCGGCTTCTCCTCGCCGGCCTCGGCCGCCTCGGTGAGCAGCTTGCGCAGCTCCTGCAGCCCCTTCTTGGGGAGGATGACCCCCTTCTTCAGGCCGAAGTCACCGGCCAGGGGGCGCTCCGAGACCGCCAGCCGGTGGCCGTCGGTGGCCACCAGGCGCAGGATCGCCCCCTGCGGCTCGAAGAAGACGCCGTTCAGGTTGTAGCGGGTCTCGTCGTTGGAGGCGGCGAAGAAGGTCCGCTCGATCTGGTCGAGCAGCGACTTCGGCTCGACGTCGACGAAGGGGAGCTTGTCGAAGCGGGGCAGCGCCGGGAAGTCCTCGGCCGGGAGCCCGACGATGCGGAACTCGGACGGGCCGCTCTTCACCTCGAGGTAGTTGTTGCCGGCCCGCTTCAGCGTGACCGTCTGCTCGGGGAGGGCGCGGACGATCTCGTAGAGGTGCTTGGCGGAGACCGCCAGGGCGCCCTCCTTCTGGACCTCGCAGGTGTGCTGCGAGGTGACCGAGAGGTCGAGGTCGGTGGCCGAGAGGTGCAGCTCGTTGCCGGCGCGGGCCTCGACCAGCACGTGGGAGAGGATCGGCATGGTCGACTTGCGCTCGACGATGCCCTGCGAGCGGGCCAGCGCCCGGGCCAGCTCCTGGGATCCGATCTTCAGTTCCATAAGAGAAGCTCTCTTCTTCTTTGATACCGCCGTAGTAGCAGGGGGCGGATCGATGTGGACAAGTGAGTCGAGCCAGCGGAAAGACGGACGTTTCTGCTCTGGAGAACGGTGCCGATCAGCGCGGGTCCGACTTGTGTAGCGTGCGGCTGATCGAGGTGTCAACGACGGGACACGGTGGATCCCCGGGCCGATCCGGGCGTGATCCACGGCCCTTCCACGGGACCGTCGGTCAGGGGGCCAGCTTCTGTGTCAGGGTGGCCACCGCGGTCTGGATGGCCGGGTCCTGGCCGAGCAGCTCCTCGACCCGCTCCTTGGCCGAGATCACCGTGGAGTGGTCCTTCTTGTTGAACTTCTCGGCGATGAGCTGGAAGGTCTCCTTGGCCAGCTCGCGGCAGAGGAACATGGCCACCTGGCGGGGGATGGCGATCTTCTGCTCGCGCGAGGAGCTGGTCAGCTTGGCCACGGTCAGCCCGTAGTGGGCGGCGGTGGCCTCCTGGATCCGCTCGATGGTCGGCTTGTAGCCGGGGGGCGGGATGACGTCGGAGAGGACGTCGCGGGCCAGCCGGACGCTGATGGGCTCGGCCTTGAGCGAGGCGAAGGCGGAGAGCTTGGTGAGGGCGCCGTGCAGCTCGCGGACGTTGGAGCGGATGTGGGTGGCCAGCAGGGTGGCCACCTCGTCGGGGAGCTCGATCTGCTCCAGCTCCGCCTTCTTCTTCAGGATGGCGGCCCGGGTCTCGAACTCGGGGACGTCGATCTGCACCCGCATCCCCCACTCGAAGCGGGAGCAGAGCCGCTCCTCCAGCCCCTTCAGCTCCTTGGGGCTGCGGTCGCTGGAGAGGACGATCTGCACCCCCTGCTCGTAGAGGGTGTTGAAGGTGTGGAAGAACTCCTCGGCGGTCTTGTCCTTGCCGGCGAAGAACTGCACGTCGTCGATCAGCAGCGCCGCGCACTGGCGGTAGCGGCGGCGGAACTCGTCGAGCGTCCCCTTGCGCAGGGCGTCGACGAAGTCGTTGGTGTAGCGCTCGGAGGTGACCACCGCCACCGGGACGCCCGGGGAGGCGGCCAGGATGGAGTTGCCGATGGCGTGGAGCAGGTGGGTCTTGCCGAGGCCGGAGTCGCCGTGGAGGAAGAGCGGGTTCCAGGCGTGGCCGGGCTTCTGGGCCACGGCCTGGGCGGCGGCGAAGGCGAAGCGGTTGGACTCGCCGACCACGAAGGTCTCGAAGGTGTAGCGCTGGCTGGGGCGCCGCTCGAGCTGGTCGTTGCCGGCCGGGGGGGGCGGGGCCGGGGTGGCCTCGGCGGCGGCGGCGGCGCGCGGCCGGTCGTCGACCACGAAGACCACCCGCAGCGGGCTGCCGGTCACGGTGGGGAGGAACTCCTCGAACCAGGGGCGGTAGTTGTCGTCGACGAAGTCGCGGTGGAACTTGTCCGGGGCGGCGACGTGAAGCCGGCCGTCGTCGATGGCGCTGGCCCGCAGCGGCGAGAACCAGCGCTCGTAGAGGTCGGGCCGGAGCCGTGAGCGCAGGTAGCCGTCCACCCGGGCCCAGGTCTCGTCCAGCGCCGTCGACTCCCGCGTCCTCGCAGGTGATTCCATGAAAAGTCCCCCGCCGCGGCTGGCCGGTACCAGAGACCAACGGAAAACGGCTCCGGGGATCAGTCCTGATCCGCGGCGTTTCGTGACGTCGATGTTCGTGGATGGTGTCGCTGCCGTGCCGCGTGTTTCGGGCAAACAAGCACGGCGGCGCGGCTGGATCAAGGGCAAGAATGAGGCGCGCGGGAGGGCTGCGGAAGCAGGGCGCTTTCGGTCGAGGGGGGCGGACCTTGACATGCCGCACGTGATCGTGGAGGTTGCCGCGCCATGAAGCGCACTTACCAGCCCAAGAAGATCAAGCGGAACCGCACCCACGGCTTCCGGAAGCGGATGGCGACCCCGGGCGGTCGCAACGTCATCAAGCGTCGTCGTGCCAAGGGGCGCAAGCGCCTCACGACCAAGGCGCCCATCAAGTAGAATCACAGGTGAAGCTGCCCAAGGCCGCGCGCCTTCGGCGCCGCCGTGAGTTCCTCGCGGTGCAGGAACGCGGCTCCCGGCTCTGCCCGGGCGTGCTGCTGGTCCTGCGTGGCGCCGATGTGGTCGACCGGGCGAGGATCGGGATCACGGTGTCGTCCAAGGTCGCCAACGCGGTCGGGCGGAACCGGGTCAAGCGCTGGGTGCGCGAGGCCTTCCGCGAGATCCAGGCGGAGCTGCCGGCGGTCGACCCTGGTGGTCATCGCCCGGACGGGCGCGCTCGACCAGGGGCTGGCCGGCGCGCGCCGGGCCCTGGCGGCGGCCCGCGACGAGCTGAAGCGGCGGGGCCCGTGATCGCCAGGGCGCTGGTGGTGCTGGTCCGCTTCTACCAGCGGTTCATCGGCCCCGGCCTGCCGGCCGCCTGCCGGTTCCACCCCAGCTGCTCCACCTACGCCGTCGAGGCCCTGCAGCGCCACGGGGCGGGGCGGGGCGGCTGGCTCACCATCCGGCGGCTCGGCCGCTGTCATCCTTTTCATCCCGGCGGCATCGATCCGGTGCCCTGACCGCAGCGAGGTTCTTCGTGCCTACCGACAATCGCCGCTTCTTCATCGCCATCCTGGCCTCCATCGCCATCGTCTTCGGCTGGCAGCTGCTCTTCCCGCCGCCGAAGCCGAAGCCGGTGGTGGCGGCGGCCAACACCCAGGCGGCGGCCCCGGTGGCGCTCGCCGGTTCGGCGGCGGCGCTCCCCTCCCCTGCCCCGGCCGCCGCGGCGGTGCCCGAGGCCCCCGAGGAGCTGGTGACGCTCAAGGGGGCCGACTTCGCGGTGGTGCTCACCAGCCACGGCGGCGCCATCAAGCACGTCGAGCTGCTGGGGGAGAAGTTCCAGCGCACCGCCGAGGGCAAGCTCATCCCCATCGACATGGTCCGGGTGGCTCCCGGGGCGCCGCTGCCGCTCACCGTGGCGGTCTCGCCGGAGCTGGGCGGCCCGGCCGACCTGATGCGCGATCCCGGCGCCCGCGGCTCGATGCGGGTGGTCTCGCGCGACGCCCAGGGGGTGGTCTTCGAGGGGCGCACCGGCGCCGTGGCCATCACCAAGAGCTACCGGCTGACCGGCAAGCCCTACGAGCTGGCCATCGAGCTGACCCTCTCCGGCGCCGCGGCGGCCGGGACCGCGTCGGTGATCTTCGACGGCTACATGCCCCCCTCCACCTCCAGCGGCAGCATCTTCTCCGGCCCGCCGCTCGACTTCGTCCGGCCGGTCTGCCGGGCCGGCACCAAGACCGAGCGGTTCGACACCGCCGGCGACGAGGTGCAGAAGAAGCTGGAGGGGGCGGTGGCCTGGGCCGGCATCGACCAGCACTACTTCACCGCGGCGCTGCTGCCGAGCGCACCGGGCGGGAGCTGCCTCTTCCTCAAGGGGGGCGAGAAGGGGAGCGGCGCCGCCGTCATCCAGTACCCGCTCGACCCGTCCGGGCGGAAGCTGGCCTTCACCCTCTTCGCCGGCCCCAAGCAGCTCGACCTGCTCAAGGCCTACGCCAAGCACGGCGGCCAGGACCGGGCCTTCGAGTCGGCCATCGACTACGGGCCGGTGAGCAACTTCTTCGCCTTCTTCGCCCAGATCCTGCTCGGGGTGATGCGCTGGTTCCACGCCTTCGTGGCCAACTGGGGCACGGCCATCATCCTCCTGACCATCTCGGTCAAGGTGCTGCTCTACCCGCTGACGTTCAAGTCGATGCAGTCGATGAACGCCATGCGCAAGCTGCAGCCGGAGATCGAGAAGCTCAAGGCCAAGCACGGCGACGACCGCGAGGCCATGAGCCGGGCGCAGATGGCCCTCTTCCAGCAGCACAAGGTCAACCCGGCCGGCGGCTGCCTGCCCATGCTGCTGCAGATGCCCATCTGGTTCGCGCTCTACGCGGCGCTGCAGACCTCGGTGGAGCTCTACCGGGCCCCGTTCCTGTGGATGACCGACCTGACCCAGCAGGACCCCTACTTCATCCTGCCGGTGGCCATGGGGGTCACCAGCTTCATCATGCAGAAGTTCTCGCCGCAGCCCACCGACAACACCCAGGCGAAGATGATGCTCTACTTCTTCCCCGGCTTCTTCACGGTGATGATGCTCTTCGTGCCGTCCGGGCTGACGCTCTACATCTTCGTCAACAACCTGCTCTCGATCGCCCAGCAGCAGCTGGTCAACCGGATGCAGGACCGCCCTGCCAAGACCTAGGGTTCACGGAGAGTCACATGGAGCATCCCGAAGCGCCGCCGCCGGCCCAGGCGCCGGAGAAGGTGGAGAAGGCGCGGAGCTTCTGCGAGGAGCTGCTGCGCCGGCTGGGCGGGCGGGTCGAGGTGGAGGTGCGCGAGACGCCGGAGGCCATCGGCGTCTGGCTCAAGCCGCTCGAGGGGAACCGGGTGGAGCTCACCTCGGCGCTCATCGAGTCCATGCAGACGCTGGCCAACCGGGCGGTCAACCCGCGCGCCGAGTCGCGCAAGTGGGTCAACCTGGAGGCCGGCGGCTTCTCCGAGGATGGCGACCCGGCGGTCAAGGCGATGGCGGCGCGGCTGGCGGAGACGGTGCGCCGGACCGGGCGGGCGGTGGCGCTGGCGCCGATGAGCGCGCGCGAGCGGCGGCAGCTCCACATCGCCCTGCAGGACGCCGAGGGGGTCACCACCCGGAGCGAGGGGGAGGGGCTCTTCCGCCAGCTGCTGGTGTTGCCGGAGCCGGGGAAGCGGATCGCCGGGCGGGAAGGGTAGGGGCGGGTCGTGGCCAGGGAGAAGACGCTCGAGGAGCGGCTCTTCGCGGCGGCGGTGCTGCGCCGCTCCTTCGAGCTGCGCGGCGAGGAGTACGCCGACGGCTTCCGGTTCGTCTACGAGGGCGTGCTGCGCGACATGGGGCTGGAGGACGATGCGGTGCTGGCCTTCCTGGTCGCGCACCGGGCCGAGGTGGACAAGGCCATCGGCCGCGGGGCGTGAGGCCGGTGTCCCGGCCCGGGCTCGGTGCCGTCGCGGAAGGGCGGGCGATCGAGCCGCGGCAGTCCGGTCGCGGAGCGGCGTAAGCTGACGGGACGCCGGGCGCTGGATGGCGAGCGGTGGCCGGGCGGGATGACGGCCCGGGCGCGAGGGTGAATGGACCAGGTCTTCGAGCAGGTGCTGCGACGCGGGATCGATTCGCTGGCGCTGGCCGTCGACGAGCCGGCCATCGCGCGGCTGGTCCACTTCGCCGATCGGCTGACCGCCTGGAACCGCAAGGTGAACCTGACCGCCATCACCGATCCGGCGGAGATGGCGGAGAAGCACTTCCTCGACAGCCTGGTGCTGCTGCCGTCGCTCGACGGACGGACCACGCTGCTCGACGTGGGGAGCGGGGCCGGGCTGCCGGGGATGGCGCTGGCCTGCGCGCGGCCGGGGCTGCAGGTGACCTGCTGCGACTCGGTGGGGAAGAAGATGGCCTTCGTGAAGGCCACCTCGGCGGAGCTGGGGCTCGCGGTGCGCGGGCTGCCGGTGCGGGCCACCGGCGACGCGGCGGCGGACGGGCTGCCGATCTGCGACGCGGTGGTGAGCCGGGCGCTCGCCGACCCGGAGCGGTGGGTGGAACTGGGGGCAGGGTACGTGGCGGAGGGCGGGCTGCTCCTGGCGATGCTGGGGAAGGGGGCGGAGCGCACGCACCTCGTGGCGCTGGGGAAGGCGCGAGGGCTGGAGCTGCTGGGCGTCGACCAGTTCGAGCTGCCGTTCTCGCACGCCGCCCGGGCGGTGGTCCGCTGGGGTCGACCGACCGTTCCACGTGGAACACCTGGGCTTTCTCCTGACCGAGGGTAATCTGCGAATGGTCATTCGCGCTCCCGTCCGGTAGCGGCCCCACCCCCCGCCCGGGGGAAGATTGTTCCACGTGGAACACGGGCTGTCAGAGGGGCAGGGCAGATTGCCCCGCATGAGCCGCATCCTGACCATCGCCAACCAGAAGGGCGGCGTTGGCAAGACCACCACCGCCGTCAACCTCGCCGCCTCGCTGGCCGCCGCCGAGCACCGGACCCTGCTCGTCGACCTCGACCCGCAGGGGAACGCCGGCTCCGCCCTCGGCATCCGCCGCGACGAGTCGGAGCAGTCCATCTACGAGGTGCTCCTCGACGGCCTGCCGCTGCGCGACGCCATCCGCAAGACCGAGCTCAAGTACCTCGACCTGGTCCCCGCCTCGCAGCACCTGGTCGGCGCCGAGCTGGAGCTGGCGGCCCTGGAAGGGCGCGAGTCGCGCCTGCGCGCCGCCCTCGCCCCGGTCGAGGCCGACTACGAGTTCATCGTCATCGACTGCCCGCCGTCGCTCGGCCTGCTCACGCTCAACGGCCTGGTCGCCGCCAGGGGCGTGGTCATCCCGCTGCAGTGCGAGTACTACGCGCTCGAGGGGCTGGCCGACGTGCTCAAGACCATCGAGCTGGTGAAGGGCTCGGCCAACCCTGACCTCAAGGTGGACGGGATCGTCCTCACCATGTACTCGCCCAACAACCTGGCCAACCAGGTGGCCGAGGAGATCCGGCGGACCTTCCCCACCCAGGTCTTCCAGACCATCATCCCGCGAAACGTCCGGCTCTCCGAGGCCCCCAGCCACGGCAAGCCCATCCTGCTCTACGACGTCGGCTCGAAGGGCTGCCAGAGCTACCTCGAGCTGGCCCGCGAAGTGGAACAGCGGCTCCAGGTCGGTGTGGCGTGAGGCCGGCACTCGAAGCACGACAGCAGCTCCAAGGAGGTGTGGCGTGAGCCTCGCCGACAAGCGTCGTCCCGCCCTCGGACGCGGCATGGCCGCGCTCCTCTCCAACGCCGCCTCGCCCCCCACCTCCGCGCCGTCCGCCCCCCCGGGGCGCGCCCTGCTGATGCTGGCCATCGAGGCGGTGGAGCGGAACCCGGAGCAGCCCCGCAAGCGGTTCGACGAGGCCCGGCTGGAGGAGCTGGCCGCCTCCATCCGCGAGCACGGGGTGGTCGAGCCCATCCTGGTGCGGCGCGAGGGGAGCAAGTACCGGATCGTGGCCGGCGAGCGGCGCTGGCGGGCGGCGCAGCGGGCCGGCCTGCGCGAGCTGCCGGCCATCCTGCGCGAGGCGAGCGACCGCGAGGCCTTCGAGCTGGCGCTGGTGGAGAACCTGCAGCGCGCCGACTTGAACGCCATCGAAGAGGCCGAGGCCTTCGAGGTGCTCGCGAGCGACCACGGCCTGACCCAGGAGCAGATCGCCACCCGCGTCGGCAAGGACCGCTCCACCGTCGCCAACGCCCTGCGGCTGCTCAAGCTGCCGCCGGAGGTGCGCGACGCGGTCCGCGGCGGCGAGCTCGACATGGGCCACGCCCGCGCCCTGCTCGGCGTCGAGGGGTCCGAGCAGATCCGCAAGCTGGCCCAGCGGGCCATCCGCGAGCAGCTCTCGGTCCGGGCGCTGGAGGCGCTGGTGCGCGCCCACGGCCGGCCGGCGGCGAAGGGGAAGAAGCCGGAGGAGACCGCCTCCACCCGCGATCTCGTCAACCGGCTGCAGCGCCGGCTCGGCACCCGCTGCCGGGTGGTGGCGAAGTCGGCGGTGAGCGGACGGCTGGAGATCGACTACGGCTCGCTCGAGGAGCTGGACGGCGTCCTGTCGCGCATGGGGGCCTGACCGGGCCCCGCCGCCTCCGCCGCGCTTCGCCGGGGCGAGGCCGCAGACCGCACCGACGCGCGAGAGAAGCGCCCCCCGGCGGGGTAGACTTCTCCGCGAGACCGATGCTACGAACCGACTCCCTTCCGGCGACGACCTCCTGCGCCGAACACGGTGGAGACCGACCACATGGCCATGCTGAAGCGTGAAGAGCTGACCGCCGTCCCGGGCACCGCCGCCGGGAGCGACCTCAACGCCCTGCTGGGGCGCGGCTCCGAGTTCGAGGGGAAGCTCACCTTCGAGGGGACCGTCCGGATCGACGGCAAGTTCAACGGCACCATCATCACCAACGACGTCCTGGTGGTGGGCGAGGGGGCCAAGATCGCCGCCGAGATCACCTGCGGGACCATCATCGTCCACGGCGAGATCAGCGGGAACATCAAGGCCAAGACGCTGGTCGAGCTGCACCACCCGGCCAAGATGCGCGGCAACGTCGAGACCCCCATCCTCATGGTGGAGAAGGGGGTCATCTTCGAGGGGCAGACCAAGATGGAAGGGGTCGAGCGGGCCGCCCCCAAGGCGACGCTGACGCCGGTCGGGAACCTCCCCAACCGATAACGCGTCGCGTTATCCCCGAAGCAGACAGGGCGGGCCCGGTCCACCGAGCCCGCCCTCGCCGTCCGGTCGCTTCGTCCGTTGCTGCGGTCAGCTCACCTTCACCTGGATGGGGCGAGGCTTGGCCTCCGCCTTCTTCGGCAGGCTGACGGTGAGCACGCCGTTCTTCGACTCGGCGCGGATCTTCTCCACGTCCACCGTCCCGGGGAGCGAGAAGGAGCGGCTGAACGAGCCGTACTGCATCTCGATCCGGTGGTAGGCGTCCTTCTTCTCCTCCTTCTCCAGCTTCCGCTCGCCGCGCATGGTGAGCATGCCGTTCTCGAAGCGGATGTCGACGTCCTTGGGGTCGACGCCGGCCAGCTCGAAGCGGACCGTGACGCCGTCGCCGTCCTCGAAGATGTCGCAGGCCGGGGCCCAGCCCACCGACTCGCCGTTGGACAGGCCGAGCCGATCGTCGAAGCTGCGGGTGAGCACGTCCTGGAGCCTGAACAGGTCCCTGAAGGGGTCATACCGTGTGAGCATCGCCATGATTTTCGTCCTCCTTTTGGCAGTGCGCCGGACACCCGCAACGTAAGCAGGGTCGGGGCCCTGTCAAACACGGTCCAAGTGCTCGGAACGCCGGGGCAATCGCCCTTGACCGTTCGCTGGGGGGTGTGCTAACCAGCGCTCCCCTTATGATCCTTGGGTCCATCGCTCGCCGCTACGCCAAGGCGCTCTTCAGCCTCGCAGTCGAGAAGGGCCGCATCGAGGCCTGGAACGACAGCCTCCACGCCCTCGGCCAGGCCGTCGACGCCTCCGCCGAGCTGCGCGACGTGCTGCAGAACCCGGCCTACACCCGCGAGGCCCGGGCCGCCGTGGTGGGGCAGCTGGCCGCGACCCTGAAGCTGGACGCCGAGCCGACCTCGCTGCTGCAGCTGCTCGGCGAGCGCAACCGGCTCTCCGGCCTCTCCGCCATCGTCGGCGCCTACCGCGAGCTGGCCGACGCCGAGCTCGGCCGGCTGCGCGCCAAGGTCACCAGCGCCGTGCCGCTCGACGACGCCGCCATCCACGCCATCGCCGAGAAGCTCTCGGCCGCCACCAGGAAGCAGGTCCTCGTCGAACGCGCCGTCGACCCCGCCATCCTCGGCGGCGTGGTGGCGCAGGTGGGGAGCGTGGTCTACGACGGCTCGCTCCGCACCCAGCTCGAGGACCTCCGCAGCACCCTCAAGCGGTAGCCACACCTTTCCGGACTCCCCAGGGAGACAGCTCGCAATGGACATCCGCGCCGACGAGATCAGCCGCATCATCCGCGACCAGATCAAGGACTACGGCAAGAAGGTCGACGTCGCCGAGACCGGCACCGTCCTCTCGCAGGCCGACGGCGTGGCCCGCATCTACGGCCTCTCCGGCGCCGCCGCCGGCGAGCTGCTCGACTTCGGCCACGGCGTCAGCGGCCTGGTGCTCAACCTCGAGGACGACAACGTCGGCGCCGCCATCATGGGGGCCTACGAGCACATCCGCGAGGGCGACCCGGTCAAGCGCACCGGCAAGATCGCCGAGGTGCCGGTGGGCGAGGAGCTGCTGGGGCGCGTCGTCGACGGCCTGGGCAACCCCATCGACGGCCGCGGCCCCATCAACTCGAAGCACACCCGCAAGATCGAGATCAAGGCGCCCGGCATCGTGCAGCGCCGCTCGGTGCACGAGCCCATGCAGACCGGCCTCAAGGCCATCGACGCCCTGGTGCCGATCGGCCGCGGCCAGCGCGAGCTGATCCTCGGCGACCGGCAGACCGGCAAGACCGCCGTGGCCATCGACACCATCATCAACAACAAGGGGCAGGGGCTCCACTGCTTCTACGTGGCCATCGGCCAGAAGCAGTCGACGGTGGCCCGGGTGGTGGAGACGCTGAAGAAGTACGGCGCCATGGACTACACCACGGTGGTGGCCGCCAACGCCTCCGACCCGGCCCCCATGCAGTACCTGGCGCCCTACACCGGCGTCACCATGGCCGAGTACTTCCGCGACTCCGGCCGCCACGCCCTCATCGTCTACGACGACCTCTCCAAGCAGGCCGTCGCCTACCGGCAGCTGTCGCTGCTGCTGCGCCGCCCGCCCGGCCGCGAGGCCTACCCCGGCGACGTCTTCTACCTCCACTCCCGCCTGCTGGAGCGGGCCGCCAAGCTCTCCGACAAGGAGGGCGGCGGGTCGCTGACCGCGCTCCCCATCATCGAGACCCAGGCCGGTGACGTCTCGGCGTACATCCCCACCAACGTCATCTCCATCACCGACGGGCAGATCTTCCTGGAGTCGAACCTCTTCTTCCAGGGGCAGCGCCCGGCCATCAACGTCGGCATCTCGGTGTCGCGCGTCGGCGGCAGCGCCCAGGTGAAGGCCATGCGGCAGGTGGCCGGCTCGCTCAAGCTCGATCTGGCCCAGTACCGCGAGCTGGCGGCCTTCGCCCAGTTCGGCTCCGACCTGGACAAGTCAACCCAGGAGACCCTGGCCCGCGGCGCCCGCCTGGTCGAGGTGCTCAAGCAGGGGCAGTACTCCCCCATGTCGGTCGAGAAGCAGGTCATCCAGATCTACGCGGCCACCATGAAGGACGACAAGGGCCAGAGCTGGATCCGCGCCGTCCCGGTGGAGAAGGTGGCCAGGTACATGACCGAGCTGCTGGCCTTCCTCGACGGCCGCCACCCGGAGGTCGCCAAGTCGATCGCCGAGAAGAAGCAGCTGGACGACAAGGTGAAGAAGTCGCTGGACGCCGCCCTCAAGGAGTTCAGCGGGATCTTCCAGGCCTAGCCGGGGTCGTCCCTCCCGGCCTCGAACGAGGACGCACGTGCCCTCACTGCGCGACATCCGAAACCGGATCACCTCGGTCAAGAGCACGAGGCAGATCACCAAGGCCATGAAGATGGTGGCCGCGGCCAAGCTGCGCCGTGCCCAGGACGCCGTCCTCAAGACCCGCCCCTACGCCCAGCTCCTCGACAAGGCGCTCGGCCGCGTCGCCGCCCGCGCCGCCGCCGAGGAGTCGGCCACCATCCACCCGCTGCTGGCCCCGCGGGTGGCCCGGGTGGCCGAGGTGGTGGTCATCACCAGCGACCGCGGCCTGGCCGGCGGCTTCAACTCCAACATCATCCGCCGCACCCAGCGCTTCCTCACCGAGAGCGGCGACACCTACGAGCGCATCGACCTCGGCACCATCGGCCGCAAGGCCAAGGACTTCCTGCGGGCCCGCAAGCTGGCCGTCCGCAAGGACTACCCCGGCGTCCACCAGGGGCTGACCTACGAGAAGGCCGAGGCCATCGCCCAGGAGTACGTCAAGCGCTACCTGGCCGGCGAGGTCGACGCCGTCTTCCTCTGCTACAACGAGTTCAAGTCGGCCATCGCCCAGACCCCGGTGGTGGTGCACCTGCTGCCGCTGCAGCCCCCGGCCGTCGAGGCCGAGGCCGCCGTCGACTTCGTCTACGAGCCCAGCCGCGACGCCCTGCTGGCCGAGCTGCTGCCGCGCCACGTCGCCATGCAGGTCTGGCGGGCGCTCCTCGAATCAGCCGCCTCCGAACACGGCGCTCGCATGAGCGCCATGGAGTCGGCCACCAAGAACGCCGAGGAGATGATCGCGGCGCTCACCCTCCAGTACAACCGCGCGCGCCAGGCCTACGTCACCAAGGAGCTCATGGAGATCGTGGGCGGCGCCGAGGCGCTCAAGTAGCCACTGAAAGGCAGACATGGCCACTGCGACAACTGTTCAGAACGGCAAGATCACCCAGGTCATCGGCCCCGTGGTCGACGTGGAGTTCCCGGCGGGCGGCCTGCCGGAGATCTACACCGCCTGCACCATCACCAACCCCGGCATCGACGGGCGCCCCGACAACCTCACCGTCGAGGTCTCGCAGCACCTCGGCGAGAACACGGCGCGCTGCATCGCCATGGACTCCACCGAGGGGCTGGTGCGCGGCATGGCGGTGAAGAACACCGGCGAGAACATCTGCATGCCGGTGGGCAAGGAGGTGCTGGGGCGCATCCTCAACGTGGTCGGCGAGCCGGTCGACGAGCGCGGCCCGGTCAAGGCCACCCGCAAGATGCCCATCCACCGCCCGCCCCCGACGCTGGTGGAGCAGAACCCCAAGATCGAGGCCTTCGAGACCGGCATCAAGGTCATCGACCTGCTGGCCCCGTACCTGCGCGGCGGCAAGATCGGCCTGTTCGGCGGCGCCGGCGTCGGCAAGACGGTGCTGCTGATGGAGCTGGTCAACAACGTCGCCAAGGAGCGCGGCGGCTTCTCGGTGTTCGCCGGCGTCGGCGAGCGGACCCGCGAAGGCAACGACCTGTACCACGAGATGATGGAGTCGGGCGTCATCAACAAGGACGACCTGGAGAAGTCGCAGTGCGTGCTGGTGTACGGCCAGATGAACGAGCCGCCCGGCGCCCGCGCCCGCGTCGCCCTCTCCGCCCTGGCCATCGCCGAGTACTTCCGCGACGAGGAGGGGCGCGACATGCTCCTCTTCATCGACAACATCTTCCGCTTCACCCAGGCGGGCTCCGAGGTGTCGGCCCTGCTCGGCCGCATCCCCTCGGCCGTCGGCTACCAGCCCACCCTCTCCACCGAGATGGGCGAGCTGCAGGAGCGCATCACCTCCACCCACAAGGGCGCCATCACCTCGGTGCAGGCCATCTACGTGCCCGCCGACGACCTCACCGACCCGGCCCCGGCCACCGCCTTCGCCCACCTCGACGCCACCACGGTGCTCAACCGCAAGCTCACCGAGATCGGCATCTACCCGGCCGTCGACCCGCTCGACTCCACCAGCCGCATCCTCGACCCGTTGGTGGTCGGCGACGAGCACTACAAGGTGGCCCGCGCCGTCCAGGAGACCCTGCAGCGCTACAAGGACCTCCAGGACATCATCGCCATCCTCGGCATGGACGAGCTCTCCGAGGACGACAAGCTCTCGGTGGCCCGGGCCCGCAAGATCCAGCGCTTCCTCTCCCAGCCCTTCACCGTCGCCCAGCAGTTCACCGGCAACCCCGGCAAGTACGTCAAGCTCCCCGACACCATCCGCGGCTTCAAGGAGATCGTCGAGGGCAAGCACGACGACCTGCCGGAGCAGGCGTTCTACATGGTCGGCGGCATCGAGGAAGCGGTCGAGAAGGCGAAGAAGCTGGCCGCGGGGTAACCGATGGCGCTCACCCTCGACATCGTCACGCCAGAGCGGCGCGTGCTCTCGGTCACCTGCGACGAGGTGCGCGCCCCCGGCGTGCTCGGCGGCTTCGGCATCCGTCGCGGCCACACCAGCTTCATGAGCGCCCTCGAGCCCGGCCGGCTCACCTACGTCGAAGGCGGCCGCGAGCACCACCTGGCGGTGGGCGGCGGCTTCCTGCAGGTGGCCGACGACAAGATCATGGTGCTGGCCGACAGCGCCGAGGCCGCGGCCGACATCGACCTCGACCGCGCCCAGCGCGCCCTCGCCGACGCCAGCGAGAAGCTGAAGAAGCTGGGCGTCGACGACCGCAGCCACGCCGAGGAGGCCGCGCGGGTCCGCCGCGCCGCCGCCCGCATCG
Source organism: Anaeromyxobacteraceae bacterium (assembly GCA_032654565.1). Lineage (GTDB taxonomy): Bacteria > Myxococcota > Myxococcia > Myxococcales > Anaeromyxobacteraceae > JADKCZ01. Next base: position 305,019 of record JAULAX010000015.1, read on the forward strand.
GCATCGCCGGGAAGTAGTCAGCCCGCCGCGGTCGGCGCCGGACCCGTCGCCGGCTCCGACTCGAGCTGGAGATCCGGCGCCGTGATCAGCCGCCGGCGCGGCAGGTGGATGCGGAAGACCGCCCCGCCACCCGGCGGCGACTCGACGATGATCTCGCCGCCGAGGCCGTGGATGATCCCCCAGGCCACCGAGAGCCCCAGCCCGGAGCCCTGCCCCTGCGGGCGGGTGCTGTAGAACGGGTCGAAGATGCGCGGCAGCACCTCCGGCGGGATGCCGGGGCCGCTGTCGGCCAGCATGATCTCGACGCCGACGTTGAGCTGGACCACCCGGATGGTGACCGTCCCGCCCGGCCCAGCGGCCAGCACGGCGTTCTCGAAGACCGGCACCAGCCCCTGGTGCAGCAGCCGGCCCATCGAGGCGATGGGCGGCCCCGGCTCCACCTGCAGGTCGATGCGCGGCATGGCCGGGGTGCGGGCCCCCACCACCAGCAGGGCGTGGTCGACCGCCTCGGCCGGGTCGATGGTCTCCTCGGCCGGCACGTCGGGGCTGGAGATGACGCGCAGGTCGGCAGCGATCCGCTCCAGCCGCATGCTGGCCCCGGAGATCTCGCCGGACAGGTCGCCCACCTCGGCCAGCGCCGCCGCCAGCGTGGCCGAGGGCTGCTCGCCGGAGGGGACCGCCAGCCGGGCGATCTCCGCCACCGCCCCGGCCAGCGCCCCGGCGCTCGACTTGATGCAGGAGAGCGGGTTGTTGATCTGGTGGGCCAGCCCGGCCGCCAGGGTGCCGACGCTGGCCAGCTTGCCGGTCAGCACCAGCCGGTCCTGCGCCGTGCGCAGCGCCTCGTTGACCCGCTGCAGCTCGGCCGAGCGGGCCGCCAGCGCCTGGTTGGCCCGGCGCAGCCGGAGCAGGGAGGCCACCCGCGCCAGCAGCTCGCGCTCCTTGAGCGGCTTGTGCAGGTAGTCGTCGGCGCCGGCCTCCAGGCCGGTGACCCGGCCGGCCGGGTCGGGCACGCCGGTGATGAGGATGAAGGGGACCTCGGCCAGCCCCGGCCGCTCCCGCACCACCCGGCACAGGTCGGCGCCGGACATCCCCGGCAACCAGAGGTCGCAGATGATCAGGTCGGGCGCGAACCCCGGGGCCACCACCAGCGCCTCCTCGGCGGTCACCGCGGTGAGCACCTGGTGGGCCGGCTCCAGCAGCCGCTGCACCACCGCCCGCAGCGTGGCCGAGTCGTCGACGACGAGGACCCGGGGGAGCGGCGGTGGGGTGGTGACGGGCATGGCGTGGGGCGGGCGGGGCTCCGGGACGGGCCTGGGGACCGACACAAGGTACCACTCCCGGCAGGCCGCGAAACGCGGCAAAAAGGGACGCCTCCAAACGAGCCAATCGCATTGAGATAATTGGGTTTATCGGCTAGAACAGCACCACGCCACGGGCCCCGTTCTGGTCACTCCGAACCGCCCGTGAGAGAGCCCGACGACGATGCCTGACGAGACCCTGCCACCGCCCGTGCCGCCCGCCTCGCCGCCCCCGCCCCCGGTCGATCCGCACCGGGCGCAGGTGAACATCGAAGACGAGATGCGCAAGTCGTACCTCGACTACTCGATGTCGGTGATCATCGGGCGCGCCCTCCCCGACGTGCGCGACGGCCTGAAGCCGGTCCACCGCCGCATCCTCTACGCGATGCACACCGAGGGGCTGCACCACAACAAGCGCTACTCGAAGTGCGCCGGCGTGGTCGGCGAGGTGCTGAAGAAGTACCACCCGCACGGCGACGCCTCGGTCTACGACGCGCTGGTGCGGCTGGTGCAGGACTGGAACCTGCGCTACCCGCTCATCGACGGGCAGGGGAACTTCGGCTCGGTCGACGGCGACCCGGCCGCCGCCTACCGCTACACCGAGTCGCGGCTCGACAAGCTGGCCGACTGGCTGATCGCCGACATCGACAAGGAGACCGTGGAGTGGGGCCCCAACTTCGACGACTCCACCGTCGAGCCGCTGGTGATGCCGACCCGCTTCCCCAACCTGCTGGTCAACGGCTCGTCGGGCATCGCCGTGGGCATGGCCACCAACATCCCGCCCCACAACATGAACGAGGTGATCGACGCGGTGGTCCACCTCGCCCACCACCCCAGGGCCACCGTGGCCGAGCTGATGCGCTTCATCCCCGGCCCCGACTTCCCCACCGCCGGCATCATCCTCGGGCGCGACGGCATCAAGAAGACCTACGAGGAGGGGCGCGGCAACATCCAGGTGCGGGCCCGGGCCAGCGTCGAGGTCCACCCCAAGACCGAGCGCGAGGCCATCGTCGTCACCGAGATCCCCTACCAGGTCAACAAGGCCCGGCTGGTGGAGAAGATCGCCGAGCTGGTGCGCGAGAAGCGGCTGGAGGGGATCAGCGACCTGCGCGACGAGTCGAGCCGCGAGGGGATGCGGATCGTCATCGAGCTGAAGCGCGACGCCATGGCCCAGGTGGTGCTCAACAACCTCTACCTCTACACCGACATGCAGGTCGGCTTCGGGGTGACGCTGCTGGCCATCGACGCCGGCCAGCCGCGCATCCTCGACCTGAAGTCGGTGCTGGAGCGCTTCCTGGCCCACCGCCGCGACGTGGTGACGCGCCGCACCCGCCACGACCTCAAGCAGGCCCGGGCCCGCGAGCACATCCTGCTCGGGCTGCAGATCGCCCTCGATCACATCGACGAGATCATCGAGCTGATCAAGAAGGCCGGCGACCGGGAGACCGCCCGGCTCGGCCTGATGGCGCGCTTCGCCCTCTCCGAGATCCAGGCCAAGGCCATCCTGGAGATGCAGCTGCAGCGGCTCACTGGCCTGGAGCGCCAGAAGATCATCGACGAGCTGACCGAGGTGCAGGCGCTGATCGCCCGCCTGAAGGAGATCCTGGCCAGCGAGAAGGTGATGATGGAGGTCATCGTCGGCGAGCTCATGGAGGTGAAGGAGCTCTTCGGCGACGAGCGGCGCACCGAGATCCAGGGCGAGACCGCCGACCTCTCCACCGAGGACCTGATCGCCGAGGAGGAGATGGTGGTCACCGTCTCCCACCTCGGCTACGTCAAGCGCAACCCGGTCAGCCTCTACCGCGCCCAGAAGCGGGGCGGGAAGGGGAAGACCGGCGCCGCCACCCGCGAGGAGGACTTCCTCGAGAGCCTCTTCACCGCCTCCACCCACAGCTACGTGCTGGTCTTCTCCAACAAGGGGAAGGTCTACTGGCTCAAGGTCCACGAGATCCCCCAGGCCGGCCGCGCCGCCCGCGGCAAGCCCATCGTCAACCTGGTGCAGATGGCCCAGGGGGAGAAGGTGGCCGCCATCCTGCCGGTGCGCCGGCTCCCCGATCCCCCCGGCGGCGACGAGGCCGAGGGGGGCGAGGAGACGGAGGAGAAGGGGAGCGGCGAGCACGTCTTCATGGCCACCCGCCGCGGCCTCATCAAGAAGACCCGGCTCGACGCCTACTCGCGGCCGCGGGCCGCCGGCATCATCGCGCTCGGCATCGAGGAGGGCGACGAGCTGATCGCGGCGCGGCTCACCAGCGGCGGCGACCACCTGCTGCTCTCCACCGCGCAGGGCATGGCCATCCGCTTCGAGGAGTCCGACGCCCGCGCCGTGGGGCGGACCGCCTACGGGGTCAAGGGCATCACCCTCGATGACGGCGACGAGGTGGTGGCGGCCGAGGTGCTCCCGGCCCCGGTGGAGGGCGCCCCGGTGCCCACCATCCTCACCATCACCGGCAACGGCTACGGCAAGCGGACCGAGCTCTCCGAGTACCGGCTGCAGAGCCGCGGCGGCAAGGGGCTCATCACCATCAAGACCTCGGAGCGCAACGGGCCGGTGGTGGCCGCCACCCGCGTCCTCGACACCGAGGAGGTCATGCTGATCACCAACGCCGGCATGCTCATCCGCATGGCGGCCAGCGGCATCAGCGTCATCGGCCGCAACACCCAGGGGGTGCGGCTGATCACGCTGGAGTCGAAGGAGGAGCAGGTGGTGGGCGTGGCCCGGGTGGCCGAGACCAGCCCGGAGGCGGCCGCCGCCGGCGTCGAGGAGCCGGGCGGCGAGCTGGCCGCGCCGGTGGAGACCGCGCCCGGCGACGGCGAGGGGGAAGAGGAGCCGGGGTGATCGCCGCCGGCACCACGGGACGCGCCGCCGCCGCCCTGGCGCTGGCCGGCCTGCTGCTGGCGCTCCCCGGCTGCACCTCGCCGGAGGCGGTGGTCGAGGCGGCCGCCCAGCTGCGCCAGCGCAACCAGCCCAAGGCGGCGCTGGAGAAGCTGCAGCTGCTGCTGGCCTCGCTGGGGGAGGGGCCGCTACCGGCCGCCCAGGCCGCGGTGCGGCTCCGGGCCCTGCGCGCCGCCGCCGACGTCGCCTACCTGGAGCTGGGCGACTACGCCGGCGCCATCGCCTACTACCGCCGGCTCATCTCGCTGCACCCCGGCAGCCCGGAGGCCTACCAGGCCCGCGCCATCATCGGCGACATCTTCCGCGACCGCTTCCAGGACCGGCAGGCGGCCATCGCCCAGTACGCCGACATCGCCGCCAGCGACGCCCCGCAGGCGGCCGCCTTCCAGCTCCGCGTCGCCCGCGAGTACCTGGAGCTGGGCAACGCCGAGCAGGCCCGCGCCGAGGCCCGGGCCCTGCGCGAGCGCTGGCCGGCCAGCACCGAGAACGACGAGGCCCAGCTGCTCACCGCCCAGGCCTGGGCCCTCGACCACCACGACGAGGAGGGGGTGCGCGCCTTCCAGGCGCTCATCGACCGGCGGCCGGCGCCGGAGCTGGTGGCCCGCGCCCAGGAGGGGCAGGCCGGGCTCTACGCCCTGCTCGGCAAGTTCGACCGCGCCCTCGACCTCTACGCCCAGGCCCTGCCGCACCACCCCAACCCGCAGGCCATCCTCACCAACATCGAGGCGGTCCGCCGGCGCAAGGAGGCGGCCCGCACCGTCACCCCCGGCGACCGCAACCAGGCCTTCGACTACGGACACCCCAAGCTGCCCGACCGCGAGATCACCCCATGAAGACCGACCTCTCAGAGAAGCTCTTCGCCAAGGCCAACACCCTCTTCCCCGGCGGCGTCAACTCGCCGGTCCGCGCCTTCAAGGGGGTGGGCGGCACCCCCCGCTTCATCGCCCGCGGCCGCGGCGCCCACATGTACGACGTCGACGGCAACGACTACGTCGACTACGTGCTCTCCTGGGGGCCGCTCATCGCCGGCCACTGCGCCCCCGAGGTGATGCGCGAGGTGCAGGAGGCGCTGCGGGAAGGCTCCAGCTTCGGCGCCCCCAGCCCCAAGGAGATCCAGCTGGCCGAGCTGGTCCAGGCCCGCGCCCCCTGGATCGAGAAGATGCGCTTCTGCTCCTCCGGCACCGAGGCCACCACCGCCGCCATCCGCGTCGCCCGCGGCTTCACCGGCCGTGACGACCTGGTCAAGTTCGACGGCTGCTACCACGGCGCCGGCGATCCCCTGCTGGTCAAGGCCGGCTCCGGGGTGGAGACGCTCGGCCTGCCCGACTCGCCCGGGGTCCCGGCCGACGTGGCCAGGCACACCCTGACCGCCCCCTACAACGACCTGCCGGCGCTCGAGGCGCTCTTCGGCAAGCACGGCGCCACCATCGCCGCCGTCATCATCGAGCCGGTGGTCGGCAACATGGGCGTGATCGTGCCGAAGCCGGGCTACCTGCAGGCCATCCACGACCTGTGCAGGAAGCACGGCGCCCTCTTCATCGTCGACGAGGTGATGACCGGCTTCCGGCTCGGCGTCGGCGGCGCCTGCGGCCTCTTCGGGCTGCGCCCCGACCTGGTCACCTTCGGCAAGGTGATCGGCGGCGGCCTGCCGGTGGGGGCCTTCGGCGGCCGCGCCGACGTCATGGACCGGGTGGCGCCGGCCGGCCCCATCTACCAGGCCGGCACGCTCTCCGGGAACCCGCTGGCCATGGCCGCCGGGATGGCCACGCTGAGGCTGATGCCGCCGGCCGCCTACGCCCTGCTCGAGGCCCGCGGGGCGGCGCTGGCGGAAGGGCTGCTCGCCGCCGCCGCCGGGGCCGGGGTGCCGGTGCAGCTCAACCGGGTCGGCTCGATGCTGACCGTCTTCTTCACCGCCACGCCGGTCACCGACGCCGCCACCGCCCGGCTCGCCTCGACGAAGCGGTTCGGCGCCTTCTTCCACGCCCTGCTGGAGAACGGGGTCTACTTCCCGCCCTCCCAGTTCGAGTCGGCCTTCCTCTCCACGGCGCACTCCGAGGCCGACCTGGACCTGACGCTCCGCGCCGCGAAAATCGCCTTCGCGGCCGCCGCAAAGATCGAGGGATGACGGGTGGTTGCCTCCGCTGGCCGCAGCCCTCCAGGCCCGGGCCGTCGATCGTTGACGGATCGGGTTTGGCCCTGCTATACGGGCGTCCCGCCAGAGCAGCGAAGCAGCGGACGTCCTTCATGATTTCCGGAAAAGGGAGTGCGGGGAGCAGTCTCGCCGAGGCGTATCGCAAGGCGGCGCCGTACACCGCCGCCTCGACGAGCCTGGTGATCGCGGTGGGCGGGTGCACCTGGCTCGGGCACCTGGCCGATGGCTGGTTCGAGCTGCGGACGCCCTGGCTGACCATCGTCGGCGCGGGGCTGGGCATGCTGGTCGGCTTCATCAGCTTCTTCAGGCAGGTCCTGGGACCGAGGAAAGAACCGTGAAGTTCCCGCTCATCGCCGCCGCCGCCGCCGCCGCCTTCATCGGCCTCGCCGCCGCTGCGGGCGAGCACCGCTTCGGCGCGCTGGTCGGTTCGGCCATCGCCGGGCTGACCGGCCTCGCCACCATCATCGCCCTCGGCTTCACCGCCCGGGCCGCCCGCCCCACCCACGGGGCGCTGGCGGTGGTGGTGGTCGGCTTCCTGGTCCGCCTGGTCCTGCTGGCCCTCGGCACCGTCGCCGTGGTCCGGGGCGGCGGCGACGTCATCGCCTTCGTCATCGCCTTCTTCGTCCCGTTCTTCGCCTTCGTGGCCCTCGAGGCCACCTACGTCCACACCCTGCGTCAGCCTGGGGAAACGACCGCATGATCGCCTCGACCCTCGTCACCCTCGCGCTCAGCCTCACCCTCGGCCAGCACCAGCCCGCCGCCACCGGCGAGCCGGCCGATCCCCACGCCGGCCACGGCCACGCCGCCCCCGCGGCCGCGGTGGAGCAGGGCGCCGCCCCGGTCGACGCCCACGCCGCTCCGGCCGGGCACGCCGCCCCGGCCGGGCACGAGGCGGCCGCCGGCGCCCACGGCGGCGGCCACGACACCAGCCTCGGCACGGTGATGATGCACCACGTGACCGACGGCTACGTCATCGAGCACCCCGGCGTCTGCGAGGGCGGGTTCCGCTGGAACTGCGAGTGGAAGCTGAAGGAGACCTTCGGCGACGCCCTCAAGTTCGGCGCCCTCGACATGACCCCCACCAAGCACGTCATCTTCATGTGGCTGGCCTCGGCGCTGCTGCTGGTGGTGGTCTTCGCGGCGGTGCGCCGCAAGGCCCTGGTGCCGAAGGGGCTCTACAACTTCGTCGAGCTGCTGGTGGCCTTCGTCCGCAACGAGCTGGCGGTTCCCAACATCGGCAAGGAGAACGCCGACCGCTTCCTCCCCTACCTGCTCACCGCCTTCTTCTTCATCCTCTTCGTCAACCTCTTCGGCCTGCTCCCCTTCTCGGCCACCGCCACCGCCAACATCAACGTGACGGTCTGCCTGGCGCTCTTCACCTTCGTCATCACCCAGTACGCCGCCATCCGCGCCATGGGGATGGGCGGCTACCTCGGCCACCTCACCGGCGGGGTGCCGAAGTCGCTCTGGCCGCTCTGGCTGATCATGATCCCGGTGGAGTTCCTCGGCCTCTTCACCAAGCCCTTCGCCCTCACCGTCCGACTCTTCGCCAACATGGTGGCCGGCCACTTCGTCATCCTGGCCCTGCTCGGCCTGATCTTCGCCATCTCGGTCTGGGTCTTCCCGGTCTCCATGGCCCTGGCCCTGGCCATCTTCATGCTCGAGCTCTTCGTGGCCTTCGTGCAGGCCTACATCTTCACCATGCTCTCCTCGCTCTTCATCGGCGCCGCCTTCGCCAGCCACGGCCACGACGAGCACGACGAGCACGGCGCAGCCCACGGCGACCACGCCGCCGAGGCGCACCACTAGGCCTCCAACCTTCACACGCGGGCGGGGAGGTCCCCGGCCCAGCGGGCAGCAGGCGCGGCGGTTCGAGCGCCACGGGCAACAGGCGGCCCGATCCACCTTCCGCCCATACCGCAGCACCTACGGAGCCACACCATGAACCAGTTCTCGCTCGGGTACTTCGCCGCCGGCATCGGCGCCGGCCTCGCCGTCATCGGCGCCGGCCTCGGCATCGGCAAGCTCGCCGCCGCCGCCATGGAGGGCTCGGCCCGCCAGCCCACCGCCGCCGGCGACATCCGCACCTCGATGATCATCGCCGCCGCCCTCATCGAAGGCGCCACGCTCTTCGCCATCGTGGTCACGCTGCTCCTCGCCATCGCCAAGTAGTCCGGCCCTCGCGGCCACGACTGGAAGGAGCCGACATGGCCCTCTTCACCGTCCCCGCCCCGGTGCTGGCTGCCGGAGCGCTGACCGACATCAACCCGGGGCTCACGCTCTGGGCCGCCATCACCTTCCTGGTCCTGATGGTGGTGCTCTCCAGGTTCGCCTGGGGCCCCATCGTCAAGATGCTCGACGAGCGGTCGAAGACCATCCACGAGGCCATCGACGCCGCCCGCAAGGAACGCGCCGAGGCCGAGCGGATGCTCGGCGAGCAGAAGGAGGCGCTGGCCCGGGCCACCCGCGAGGCGGCCGAGCTGGCCAAGCGGAACCAGCAGGAGGTCGAGGTGCTCCGCCAGGAGCTCACCGCCCGGGCGCGCAAGGAGGCCGACGAGCTGGTGGCCAGCGCCCGCAAGCAGATCGTCGAGGAGAAGTCCAAGGCCGTGGTCGAGCTGCGCCACCTGGCGGCCGATCTCGCCATCGACGCGGCGGGCCGGCTCATCAAGTCCAGCCTGGACGAGAAGGCGCAGCGCCAGCTGGTCGAGGACTACCTCAAGCAGCTCCCCACCGGCCGCGCCTAGGCGCGTCGGCGGGAACCGGATCGCCGGCTCCGGCGGGCCCACCAGGTCCGCCGGGGCCGTTTCATTTTGGAAGGAAGCACCATGGCACTCGGCATCGGCATCGTCGGCCTCCCCAACGTGGGGAAGTCCACCCTCTTCAACGCGCTGCTCGGCACCGCCCAGGCGGCGGCGGCCAACTACCCCTTCTGCACCATCGAGCCGAACCTGGGCGTGGTGCCGGTGCCGGACCCGCGGCTCGACGCCCTCTCCGCCCTCTTCGGGCCGGAGAAGACCACCCCGACCACGCTGGAGTTCATCGACATCGCCGGGCTGGTGGCCGGCGCCTCCAAGGGGGAGGGGCTGGGCAACCAGTTCCTCGCCACCATCCGCGAGGTCGACGCCATCGCCCACGTGCTGCGCTGCTTCGTGGACCCGGACGTCATCCACGTGGCCGGCAAGGTGGACCCGCGCTCCGACCGCGACGTGGTCGAGACCGAGCTGATGCTCAAGGACCTGGAGGGGGTCGACAAGCGGCGCGACCGGACCATCAAGAACACCAAGACCGCCGGCAAGGTCGGCGAGCTCTCCAAGGCCGAGGTGGTGCTGCTCGACCAGCTCAAGGCCGGGCTGGAGGCCGGCACCCCGGTGCGCCGGCAGAAGCTCTCGGAGGAGGGGCGGGCGCTGGCCAAGGAGCTGTCGCTGCTCACCTCGAAGCCGGTGCTCTACATCGCCAACGTCGACGACACCGAGCTGGCGCCCGATGACCCGCACGTGGCCCTGGTGAAGGCGCTGGCCGACGAGGAGGGCGCCCCCATGGTGGTCATCTGCGGCAAGGTCGAGGCCGAGCTGGTGGAGCTGCCGCCGGCCGAGCGGGCCGAGTTCCTGGCCAGCATGGGGATGACCGAGCCGGGCCTGAACCGGCTGGTGCGGGCCGGCTACGACCTGCTCCACCTCATCACCTACTTCACCTCCGGCGGCGACGAGTGCCGCGCCTGGACGGTGCACCGCGGCGACACCGCCCCCAAGGCGGCCGGCGTCATCCACACCGACTTCGAGAAGGGGTTCATCAAGGCCGAGGTGATCAAGGTGGCCGACCTGCTCGAGCTGAAGACCGACGCCGCCTGCCGCGAAAAGGGGAAGCTGCGCGTCGAGGGGCGGGAGTACGTGGTGCAGGACGGCGACGTCATGCACTTCAGGTTCAATGTGTAGGTGCTCCGGGATCGCGCCGGGGTCGCTTCGGGGCCCCACCGCTCCCTGCCGGCGCTCCCTCCGCCTGGAGGCCTGAACACGGCTAGTGTTCGGTCCTGACCGAGGGTAATCGATGACGCACCGGCCCGCGTCACGAACGGCCCAAGCGCCCGGCAACAGGGCGGTTCTGGCAGCTCCCCCATGACGCGCGACGGCTCCCGTGGGCTGCGCCGAGGCCCCGCCGGCTCGGGTCGCTCGCCGCGCCTGCGGCGCGCCTTCTCGCCAGGGGTCGGTCCGAGCCGGCGACCGTTCCGGGGCTGCGAAACTCGCGCCCGATCGGCGGAGCCCCGTCGCGCCCTGGGAGCCTCTCGTTCGTGCAGACCACCGTCGTGCCCTGACGTACCTCCCGATCGTCCCGCCCAACATTCACCCTCGACGCGCCGGATCCGCCACGAGAGGCGCCCCAGGAGCGGAGGGACGCCACCGGCCGGGGGCGCGAGCCTCGCAGCCCCAGCACCGCTCGCCCAGACGGAATCGAAACTGGCGAGAGGGCGCGCCGAAGGCGGGACGAGCGCCCCGGCGCGGTGGTGTCCTGCAGCGACCGGGCGCCGACGTGCGGAGCTCCGGCCGTGGTGTCTCGCGGCGACCGGGCGCCGACGTGCCGAGCGCCGGCCATGGTGTCCCGCAGCGACCGGGCGCCGACCCGCGGAGCCACGCCCAGAGAGCGAAGGAGCGACCGGGCACCGCCCGCGGAAGCTCCTCGGCCGTCCGCTCACCGCAAGGCGAGCCGCGCCACCGCCAGCCAGAAGGCGGCCCGGAAGGCCATCGCCACCACCGTCCTCGGCTCGTAGCCACCGCCGGCCGCCACGAAGAGGCCGAAGGCGGCGAAGGCGAGGAGGGTGGCCCCGCCGAGCAGCGCCGCCAGCCGGGCCGCCCAGCGGCGCCCCAGCGCCAGGCCAACGGCGGCGGCGACGTAGAGGAACCCGGCCAGGAAGTTGAAGAGCACCAGGCCCGGCAGGAACTGCCCCGCCTCGACCCGCGCCACCTCGGGGCCGAACAGGACCCGGCCGCCGGAGACCACGGTGGCCAGGCCGAAGAGCGCGGCGAAGGCGGCCACCGGCCAGCGCCACCGGCCCGGCGCCGTGGTCGCCAGGGCGGTCACCGCCCGGCCCTGGCCCGCACCGCGGCGATCTTCGCCGCCAGCCGCAGCGCCGCGATCATCGAGGCCGGGTTGGCCTTCCCGGTCCCGGCCAGCGAGTAGGCCACGCCGTGGTCCGGGCTGGTCCGCACCAGCGGCAGCCCCAGCGTCACGTTGACCGCGGCGTCGCCGGTCACGGCGTCGAGCAGCTTCACCGGGATCAGCCCCTGGTCGTGGTAGAGCGCCACCACCGCGTCGAACTCGCCGAGCGCGGCCCGGAAGAAGACCGAGTCGGCGGGGAAGGGGCCGGCGGCGGGGGTCCGCCCGCGCGCGGCCAGCCGCAAGGCCGGCGCCAGCAGGGCCGCCTCCTCGTCGCCCACCAGGCCACCGTCGCCGGCGTGCGGGTTCCAGGCGGCCAGCGCCACCCGCGGTCGGGCGAGGCCGAGGTCGTCGCGCAGCGCGCGCCAGGTGACGGCGATGGTCTCGGCGATCAGGGCCGGGGTGAGCGCCCGCCGCACCCGCGACAGCGGCGCGTGGTTGGTCACCAGCGTCACCCGGAGCCGCTCCCCGGCCAGCATCATCACCGACCGCGCGGCGCCGCAGCGGGCCTCCAGCCACTCGGTGTGGCCGACGAAGCCGGGCAGCACCCGGGCCACCTGGGCCTTGCTGACCGGGGCGGTGCAGAGCGCCGCCGCCTGGCCGTTCACCACCGAATCGAAGGCGGCGGTCAGGAAGGCCAGCTGGGCCGAGGCCCCGCGCGCCGACGGCCGGCCGGCCCGCAGCGCCGCGGCCGGCAGCCGGGTCACCGCCACCAGCGCCCCGCCCGGCGGCACCGGCGCGCCCAGCCCCACCACCGGCAGCCGCAGCGCCGAGAGGCCGCGCGACAGCAGCCCGGGATCGCCGAAGAGCAGCGGCTCGACCTCGCCGCGCAGCGCGAGGAGCGCCGCCGCCGTCACCTCGGCGCCGATGCCGGAGGGATCGCCGAGGCTGATGGCGATCCGCGGCGCGGACGGGCGGGGCGCGGCGCGAGCCACCCCCTACTCCTTCAGCTCGGGGATGCGGATGTCGAGCACCGCCTCGCGCCGCAGCTCGGCCAGGTACTGCTCCCGGTAGGCCTGGGTCTGCTCCATGCTGAGCCGCTCGCGGACCTCCTCCTTGGCCTGGTCGAAGCTCTTGCCGCCGCCGAACCGCCGCTCCTCCACCTTGAAGAGGTGGATGGCCGGACCGGCGCGCACCAGCCTGCTCACCTCGCCGTCCTTGAGCGCGAAGACCAGCTCCTCCAGCGAGCGCTGCATGGTGCCGCGGCGCAGCCAGCCGAGGTCGCCGCCGTCGCTGGCCCCTGGCCCCTTGGAGACCGTCCTGGCCAGGTCCGCGAAGGGCTCGCCCGCGGCCAGCCGCTGCAGCACCTTCTCGCCCGCCGCCTGCACGCGGGCCACCTCGGCGGCCGGCGCGTCCTCGGGCAGCGGCAGCAGCACGTGGCGGACGTGGAGCTCCTCCTGCCCCTGGAACTCGCCGGGGTGCTGCTGGTAGTAGTTCCTCACGTCGTCGTCGCTGAGCCGCACCTTGCCGCGCACCTTCTCGGCGAGGACCCGGTAGCTCTCCAGCTGGCCGCGGATCTGCTCGCGGAAGGCGGCCCGGGTCAGGTTCTGGTCGGCCAGCATCTGGTCGAGCACCTTGTCGTCGGCGTTGTTCCGCTTCTTGATGTCGTCGATGGCGGTGTTGACCTGGTCGTCGCCGATCTCGACCTGCAGGACCACGGCCTGGGCGTGGAAGAGCTTCTCCGCCACCACCTGGTCGAAGGCCCGGCGCAGCACCAGGGCCACCGCCTTGTCGCGCGCCGGCCCGGGCGGCCCCTGGGCGGCCCGCCGCCACTCGTCACCGGCCCGCTGCTCCAGCTCGGCCTGGGTGACCACCTCGCCGTTGACGGTGGCCGCCACCCGGTTGAGCACCAGGCGCGGGGCCGGGGTCACCGCCCCCGGCGCCGCCGCGGCCGAACTGGCGGGCGTCGCCGCCGGAGCCGGCGAGGCGGGCGGGGCGGCCGGAGCGGCGGCCAGGGCGAGCAGCAGCAGGGGGAGCGAAGTCAGGGTCACGGAGTCACCGCGGAGAGGGAGGCCTGGTCGACCTGGATGGTGGCGCGGGCCCGCAGGGAGGCCAGGTACTCCTCCTGGGCGCGGGCCCGGCGGTCACGGAGCAGCCGCTCGGTGATCTCGCCGCGCGCCTGGTCGAGGGTGCGCTTGCTGGCCCCCTTGCGCTCCACCACCCGGAACAGGTGGAAGCCGTAGGGGGAGGGGACCACGTCGGAGACGTAGTTGAGGGGCAGCGAGAAGCAGACGTCGAAGACCTCGGGGAAGCCGGCGCCGCGGCCGATCCAGCCCAGCTCGCCGCCGTTCTTCCCCTCCGGCCCGATCGAGCTGGCCCGGGCCACCTCGGCGAACCTGGAGGGATCGCGCCGCAGCCGGTCGCGCAGCGTGGCCGCCTCGTCGCGGCTCGACACCACCACCTGCAGCACCCGCACCCGCTCCGGCTCGTTGAACTCGGCGGCGTGCTCGGCGAACCACTTCTCCACCTCGGCGGGCGGGACCTGCACCCGGGGGAAGACCTCGTCGTGGAAGAGCCGCTCCACGGTGAGCTGCTCCTTGAGCCGGGCCTTGAGGTCGGCCTGGCTGAGCCGCTCGCGGGCCAGCAGGTCGTCGAAGTGGGTGCCGGGGTACTCGCCGCGCACCCGCAGGAAGGCGCGCTCCACCTGCTCCTGGCTCACCGCGATGGAGCGGGCCCGGGCCTGCTGGAGCAGCAGGGCCCGGTCGACCAGGCCGTCGAGGACCCGCTTGCGGAGCGGCTCGCCGGGCGCGTCGCCCTCGCCGCCGGCGCGGATCTGGCGCAGCTCCCGGGCCAGCGCCTCGGCCGGGATCGACTCGCCGTTGACGACCGCCACCGGGCGCGGGCCCGCCGCGACCCCCGCGCCCGCGCCACCCCCGCAGCGGCCGCAGGCGGCGACCGAGAGGGTGACGAGGGCCAGCAGGCCGAGCGAACCGGCGCGGCGCACTACTTGGTGGCTGGCGCCGGGGGCGCCGGGGGAGGCTGCGACATGGCCGGCATGCCGGGCATGCCCGGGGCGCCGGTCGGCGCGGCGGCCACCACCACGGCCTCCAGCGCCTTGTCGTCGACGGTGATCTTGGCGTCGTCACGCAGCTTCTTGACCAGGTCGTCGAACTCCTTGGTGCGACGCTCGCGGGTCAGCTTCTGGCTGATCTGCGCCTTGACCTGGTCGAAGCCGCGCGACAGCTCCTCCTGCACGCCGGCCACCCGGACCAGGTAGACGCCCTGGGCCCCCTCGATGACCCCGGAGGTCTCGCCGGCCTTGAGCGCGAAGGCGGCCTGGGCCAGCTCCTTGCCGAAGCTCTTCTCCAGCTCCTCGGCCGACTTGAAGCCGAGGTCGCCGGCCACGCCCTTGCTGGCGGCGTCCTCGGTGAACTCGGCCACCGCCTGCTGGAAGGCGGCCGGGTTCTTCTTCTCCTCGGCCCGCACCTTGGCCAGGGCCTTCTTCGCCGCCGCCACCTTCTTGGCGCGGTCGGGCGAGCCGGCCGGGGCGTTGAAGACGATGGCGGCGACGCGCGCCTTCTTGGGACGGTTGAACTCGTCCTTGTGCTCGTCGTAGTACTTCTGGGTCTCGGCCTCGGGCAGCTCCTTGGCGGCGCCCGGATCCTGGAAGGAGCGCTGCACCAGCTTCTGCACCATGATCTTGCGGAGCGTCAGCTGCACCTCGGGGTCCTTGTCCAGCCCCTGCCGCTCGGCCTCCTTGGCCAGCACCTCGAAGCGGACCAGGTTGTCGAGGAACTCCTTCTTCCGGTCCAGCGTGGCGTAGCGGGCGCGGATGAAGGGCGACTGCTCGTCGAGCCGGGCCTTGAACTCCTCGGCGGTGATGGTGATGCCGTTGCCGGTGGCGACGGCGGGGCCGCTCTTCTTGGGGCCGGAGTTGCCGCAGGCGGCCAGCGCCGCGGCGACGGTGACCAGCGCGATTCGACGAACCATGGGGTGAGGCTCCTTGGTGGGTGCGGCCGGGCTGGCCGCTGGGTTTCAACGCGCGGGTGGGGGGAGATCTTCCCCCGGGTGCTGCCCCCCGCGAGCCTGAGGGAGGGCCGGAAAAGACCACGGAACGACGGATGGATCAAGCGCCGCCGGGCCCGCGGCACGGCCCCCCGGGGCGCCCCCGCGGGGGGGCGCCGGGGTCACTCCGGCCGGGCGCAGCGGGCCAGCTCGACGAGCAGCTCGCGGGCCGCCTGCAGCATGGCCCGGCCGTCGAAGGCGGCCTGGGCCGGGGAGGGGAGCGGCGCCGGGGGCCGGGCCACCGCCAGCTTCTTTCCGGTGGGGCCGCGGGCCGCCCGGGCCGGCCCCTTCACCGCCGCCGGAGGCGGGGGCTGGGCCGGGCCCACCCGGGCCACCAGCTTCATGTCCGGGGTGAGCCGCCAGGCGCCGGCCGAGCCCTGCACCGCCCTGGCCAGCTTGAACGGGTCGAGCGCCGCCCCTTCACCCAGCGTCAAGATGACGCGCCCCGGGCCGCACTCCAGCGCCCGGATGCGCAGCGCCCGCAGGCGCACCTTCAGCTTCATCACCTCGCCGAGCGCGTCCAGCTCCTCGGGGGGGTCGCCGCAGCGGTCGACGATCTCGGCCCGGATCTCCTCCAGCTCCTCGTCGGTGGAGGCCTGGGCGTAGCGCTTGTAGAAGTAGAGCCGCTGGTGGACGTCGGGCATGTACGGGTCGGGGATGTAGGCCGGCACCGGCAGCGCCACGTCGGGGTCGATCTCCTCGCGCGGGGCCTCGCCCTTGAGCTCGCGCACCGCCTCGTCGAGCAGCTGGGTGTAGAGCTCGAAGCCGATGGCCTCGATCTGCCCGGACTGGTCCTTGCCCAGCAGGTTGCCGGCGCCGCGGATCTCCAGGTCGTGGGAGGCGATCTGGAAGCCGGCCCCCAGCTCGGAGAAGCGCTGCAGCACCTCGAGCCGCTTCCTCGCGTCCTTGGTGACCGGGCGGCGCGCCGGCACCAGCAGGTAGGCGTAGGCCCGCTCCCGGCTGCGGCCGACCCGGCCGCGGATCTGGTAGAGCTGCGCCAGCCCGAAGTGGTCGGCGCGGTTGACGATGATGGTGTTGGCGCTGGGGATGTCGAGGCCGCTCTCGATGATCGAGGTGGCCAGCAGCACGTCGAGCTCGCGGTCGACGAAGCGCCCCATCACCTTCTCCAGCTGCCCCTCGCCCATCTGCCCGTGGGCCACGCCGATGCGGGCGCTGGGCACCAGCTCGGCGAGGAACTTCTCCATCGAGCCGATGGAGCGGACCCGGTTGTGGACGAAGAAGACCTGGCCGCCGCGCTTCAGCTCGGTCTCGATGGCCTCCTTCACCGAGGTGGGGTCGAACTTCATCACGAAGGTGCGGATGGCCCGCCGGTCCTGCGGCGGGGTGGCGATGATGGAGAGGTCGCGAGCCCCGGCCAGGCTCATGTGCAGGGTGCGGGGGATGGGGGTGGCGGTCAGGGTGAGCACGTCCACCAGCTTCCTGAGCTTCTTCAAGCGCTCCTTGTGGGCCACGCCGAAGCGCTGCTCCTCGTCCACCACCACCAGGCCGAGCTCCTTGAAGCTGACGTCGTTGGCCAGCAGCCGGTGGGTGCCGATGAGGATGTCGACGCGCCCGGCGGCCGCCTCCTTGAGCACCCGCCGCACCTCCTCGGGCGGCTTCATCCCGGAGACCCCCTCGACCCGGACCGGGTAGCCCCGGAACCGCTCGCGGAAGGAGCGCTCGTGCTGGGCCGCCAGGATGGTGGTGGGCACCAGCACCGCCACCTGCTTCCTGCCCAGCACCGCCACCATGGCGGCCCGCATCGCCACCTCGGTCTTGCCGTAGCCGACGTCGCCGCAGACCAGCCGGTCCATCGGTCCCCGCGCCCCGCTGCCCCCCTTGCGCAGGTCGCGCAGCACGTCGTCGATGGCCTTCTGCTGGTCGGGGGTCTCCTCCCAGCGGAACTCGGCCTCGAACTGCCGGAACAGCTCGTCCGGCTCGGCGAAGGCGTGGCCGGGGTGGGCCACCCGGGCGGCGTAGACGTCGAGCAGCTCGGCCGCCATCTTCAGCAGCTGCTCCTTGACCCGGGCCTTGCGCAGCGCGAACGACCCGCCGCCCAGCCGGTCGAGCCGGACGCTGTCGGGCGAGGCGCCGCTGAACTTCTGCACCTGGCGCAGCTTGCCCACCGGCAGGTAGAGCCGGTCGGCGCCGTCGTAGGCCAGCACCAGGAAGTCGCCCTCCACCCCCCGGATCTGCATCTTGGTGAGGCCGAGGTAGCGGGCGATGCCGTGCTCGACGTGGACCACCAGGTCGCCGTCGTTGAGCTCGCGGAAGCCGGCGGCGAAGGCGTGCTCCTCGCGGGTGGTGCGGGCCTTCTTGCGCACCCGCCGGCCGAAGATCTCCTCGTCGGAGAGCAGCGCCAGCCGGGCCTCGCCGTCGACGAAGCCGCCGGAGAGCTCGCCGGGGACCAGGTGGGCGTGGATGCCGGCGTCGTAGAGCGCCCCGGCGTCGAGCAGCGGCGCCGTCCCCGGGCGGGTGGCCTGGCGGCGGTCCTCCAGCAGCCGGCGCAGCCGGTCGGCCGAGGAGGGGGTGGCGCAGGCCACCACCGTGGTCAGGCCGCGCTGGCGCCAGGCCTCGAGCCGCCGGGTCAGCGGCAGCAGCGCCCCCTCATCGGCGTGGGCCGCCTCGATCTCGCCGCGCAGGTCGGTGGTCTCGGTGAGCGAGAAGCGGATGGGGTCGCCCTTCCCCAGGTAGACGCGGTGGCGCCGCACCAGCGGCCGGGTGGCCAGCAGGGCCCGGGCCTCCTGGCCGGAGAGGGCGTGGGCCGGCGGCGGCAGGCAGAGCTCCTCGCGCTTCAGGGCCCCGGCGTGCTCGGCGGCCATGGCGGCGTCGAAGGCGTCGAGCGTCTCCTCGAGCAGGTCGGCCTCGTCCAGGTAGGCCACCCAGCCGGCCGGCAGGTAGTCGGACAGCGGCACCAGCCCGCCGGCGTGGAAGCCGGGCAGCAGCGCCTCCTGGCCGAAGAAGGGGGCCCCGGCGTCGATGGCGTCGAGCACCTCGCGCACCCGCGAGGTGGGGCGGTTGACCTCTTCGGCGGTGGCCCGCACCGCGGCGCGCGCCGCCGCCTTCCCCTCCTCGGTGAAGAGCGCCTCGCGGGCCGGGCAGGTGAGCACCGTCAGCCCGGCCGCCCCCTCGCCGCTCCGCTGCGACTGCGGGTCGAGGGGGCGCAGGCTCTCGATCTCGTCGCCGAAGAACTCCAGCCGCACCGGGGCGGCCTCGGCCGGGCTCCACAGGTCGAGGATGCCGCCGCGCACCGCGAAGGTGCCGGGGTCCTCCACCAGCGGCACCCGGGCGTAGCCGAGCGAGGTGAGCCGGGCCGCCAGCAGCTCGCGGTCGATGGTCAGCCCCTGCGCCAGCAGGTCGGAGCCGCGCTCGAAGACCGGCCGCGGCACCACCCGCCGGCAGAGCCCGCGCGCCGAGACCACCACCGCCTGGATCGAGGCCGGGTCGAGGTGGAGCCGGGCCAGCGCCGCCAGCCGCTCCATCTCCACGCCGCGGTCGGGGGAGAGGTCGTCGTAGGGGAGCACGGCGTCGGCCGGCACCCGCAGCACCGCCGCCTCGCCGAGGAAGAAGGCCAGATCGCGGGCCAGGGTGTCGGCCTCCTCCTCGTCGGTGGCCACCGCCAGCACGCAGCGGGCCCGGGCCGGCCCGGGGGCGAGCAGCTGCTGGACCAGGCGGGCGCGGGCGGCGCCGGGCAGGCCGGTGACGTCGGCGGGCCCCCCCTCGCCGAGGGCGCGGCGGACCCGCGCCGTGGCGTCGGACGGGGCGGGCTCGGTGGGTTCGGACGGGAGCGGCATGGGGTGCGGTCGGCGGGGCGGGTCATAACACGCCGGCCGGACCGCCCCGGGAAGGGGCCCAGGCGGGCCAATTCACCCGCTTCCTTGATCCAAACCGGGACCATGACTATCCTCGGTGCTGGACCGGTCCGCCGCCTCGAGGCCTCGTTGCGCAACTCTTCGACAAAACTGGGAAAGTTCCCGCTGCTGGCGTTGCTGGCGCTGGCCGCCTGCGGCGGGGCGGAGCCGTCGCGCCTCGCCATCCGCGAGGACTCGACGCCGGCCCTGGCCGCGCTGGCCGCGCCCGCCACCGCCGGGGCCGCCCTCCTCTTCGCCGGCGACCTGGCCGGCGCCCGCGCCGCCTACGAGGCCGAGCTCGGCAACGACCCCGACCGGCTCGGCGCCCTCAACGACCTGGCGGTCGGCTACCTGCTCGACGGCCACGTCGACGCCGCCCGCCGGCTGCTCGACGAGGTGGTGGCCAGCGGCCGCCCCCGCCAGCAGCAGGCGGCGCTGCTCAACCTGGGCGCCCTCTACGCCGTCGAGGGGCACGCCACCGCCGCCCAGGCCTACCTGGTGGCGGCCCGCGGCCTCGACCCGTCCCGCCCCGAGCCGCACTACGCGCTGGCGCTGCTCTCCGACGCCCGCGGCGACCAGGCCGCGGCCCGGGCCTCGCTGCGCGAGGCGCTCCGGCTCGACGACGGCACCGCCCGCGCCGGCATCGCCTTCCCCTTCCGCGAGGGGCGCCGCCAGCTCGAGGCCCTGCTGGCCGAGCAGGCCGGCGACGCCGTCGCGGCCACCGCCGCCTGGCGCGAGCTGGCCCAGGGGCGGTTCCCGGCCCTCTCCGGCGCGGCCCAGCGCCACCTGCGCGAGCCGTAGGGGCGGGGGGCCGAGGCGTGCCGGGCCCGGGTGGCGAGCTGGACAGGCGGGAGCGCGAGGTGCTGCGGGCCCTGGTCCAGGACTACATCCACACCGGCGAGCCGGTCGCCTCCGGGCCGCTGCTGGCCCGCCACGAGCTGGACGCCTCGCCGGCCACCATCCGCAGCGTCATGAGCGACCTGGAGGCGCTCGGCTTCCTGGAGAAGCCGCACACCTCCTCGGGGCGCATCCCCACCGAGCGCGGCTACCGGCTCTACGTCGACACCATGCTCAAGATCCGGCCGCCCTCGTCGGCCGACCGCGACCGCATCACCAGCCTGACCACCGACGCCCCCGACGTCTCCCGCCTGCTCGAGGGGACCGCCGACCTCCTTCACTCCCTGTCACACCACGCCGGCGTGGTCACCACCCCGCGCCCCAAGGTGGACCCGGTGCGGCAGCTGGAGTTCGTGCGGCTGCGGGAGAACCGGCTGCTGGCGGTCTTCGTCTCCGAGGCCGGGATCGTCACCAACAAGCTGGTGCAGCTGGAGTTCCCGGTGGACGCCTCCGAGCTGGAGCGGGCCGCCGCCTACCTCAACGGGCGCATCAGCCGCGCCGGCGCCGCCGCCACCACCCTCGACGCCCTGCGGGAGCGGATCCTGGAGGACATGCGCGACGACCACTCCACCCTGCAGGGGCTGATGCAGAAGGCGCTGCGGCTGGCCGAGCAGGCCTTCGCGGCGCCGCCGGCCGACGAGCGGGAGCGGGTGCTGGTGGACGGCGAGGCCAGCTTCCTCGACGCCCCGGAGTTCGCCGACGTCCACAAGGCGCGGGCGCTGCTCAAGGCCTTCGCCGAGAAGGATCGCATCCTGCGGGTGCTGGACCGGGTGCTGCGCTCCCAGGAGGTGCAGATCTTCATCGGCGCCGAGAGCGAGTTCGCCACCGTGCCCGACGTCTCCATGGTGGCGGCGCCCTACGGCGTGGGGGGGCGGGTGCTGGGGACCCTGGCGGTGGTCGGGCCCACCCGGATGAACTACGCCCGCGTCATCCCCCTCGTCGACCTCACCGCCCGGGAGCTCTCCCGGGCGCTGGCGCTCCGCTCCGACCCTATGGGATAATGAAAAATGGCCGAACGGCACCCCTCAGGCAGCTTCAAGGCCGACATCCCGACCGACGCCGTCGAGGAGGCGCTCCGCTCCGTGGAGCGGGTGACCGGCCACTTCCCGGCGGTCGCCGATCCGGGCGCCGAGCCCCCCGTCGAGGTGGAGGGGGAGGCGCCGGCCCCATCAGGGACGCTGGAGTCGCTGCAGGCGCAGCTCGACCTCTCCCAGTCGATGGGGCGTGAGACCCAGAAGAAGCTGGCCGAGGCCCATGACCGCTGGGTGCGCGCCGCCGCCGACCTGGAAAATTACCGGAAGCGGTCACAGAAGGAGCGGGATGACGTCCAGAAGTTCGGGGTGGAGAGGCTGGTCAAGGACCTCCTCCCGGTGCTGGACAACCTGGATCGCGCCCTGGCGGCCGCCGCCGCCGACGATCCGCTGGTGACGGGGGTCAAGCTGGTGCGGACGTCGTTCGAGCAGGCGCTCGGTCGCCACGGGGTCAAGGGCTTCAGCGCCCTGGGGGCCCCGTTCGACCCGGCCCAGCACGAGGCGCTCATGCAGGTGCCGACCGCCGAGGCCCCCCCGGGGACGGTGATGCTGGAGCACGCCCGGGGCTTCACGCTGCACGAGCGGCTGGTCCGCCCGGCCATGGTGGGCGTGGCGGTGGCGCTGCCGAAGCCCGAAGGCACGGGCGAAGGCGAAGCGGAAGAGACATGAGCAAGGTCATCGGCATCGATCTGGGCACCACCAACAGCTGCGTCGCCGTCCTCGAGGGCGGCGAGTCGGTGGTCATCCCCAACAGCGAGGGCTCGCGCACCACCCCGTCGATGGTGGCCTTCACCGAGGGGGGCGAGCGGCTGGTCGGCCAGATCGCCAAGCGCCAGGCCATCACCAACCCGGAGTCGACGGTCTACGTGGTCAAGCGGCTCATCGGCCGCAAGCTCGACGAGCCGGAGGTGAAGCGCTCGGTGGGGCTGGTGGCCTACCGCATCGTCGGGGCCGACAACGGCGACGCCTGGGTGGAGGCCGGGGGCAAGCGGCTCTCGCCCGCCGAGGTCTCGGCGATGATCCTCGGCAAGATGAAGCAGACCGCCGAGGACTACCTCGGCGAGCAGGTCACCGAGGCCATCGTCACCTGCCCGGCCTACTTCAACGACGCCCAGCGCCAGGCCACCAAGGACGCCGGCCGCATCGCCGGCCTCAACGTGCTGCGCATCATCAACGAGCCCACCGCGGCGGCGCTGGCCTACGGCATCGACAAGCAGAAGGCCGGCAAGAGCGAGCGGGTGGCGGTCTACGACCTGGGCGGCGGCACCTTCGACATCACCATCCTCGAGCTCAACCAGGGGGTCTTCGAGGTCAAGGCCACCAACGGCGACACCTTCCTGGGCGGCGAGGACTTCGACCAGCGCATCATCGACTGGCTGGCCAAGAAGTTCGCCGAGCAGACCGGCGTCGACCTGAAGAAGGACCGGATGGCGCTGCAGCGGCTCAAGGAGGCGGCGGAGCGGGCCAAGCACGAGCTCTCCAGCGCCACCGAGACCGAGGTCAACCTGCCCTTCATCACCGCCGACGCCACCGGCCCCAAGCACCTGGCCGAGAGCATCGACCGGGCCACGCTCGAGGAGCTGGTCGGCGACCTGGTGGAGAAGACCATCGAGCCCTGCAAGATCGCGCTCAAGGACGCCGGCCTCACCGTGGCCCAGCTCGACACCATCATCCTGGTGGGCGGCATGACCCGCATGCCCAAGGTGCAGGAGGTGGTGAAGCGCTTCTTCGGCAAGGAGCCGCACAAGGGCGTCAACCCCGACGAGGTGGTGGCGGTGGGCGCCGCCATCCAGGGCGCGGTGTTGAAGGGCGAGGTCAAGGACGTGCTGCTGCTGGACGTCTCGCCGCTCTCGCTGGGCGTCGAGACCGCCGGCGGCGTCTTCACCCGCATCATCGAGAAGAACACCACCGTGCCCTGCAAGAAGTCGCAGGTCTTCTCCACCGCGGTCGACAACCAGCCGCTGGTGTCGATCCACGTGCTGCAGGGCGAGCGCGACATGGCCGCCGACAACAAGACCCTGGGGCGCTTCGAGCTGGTGGGCATCCCCCCGGCGCCGCGCGGGGTGCCGCAGATCGAGGTCACCTTCGACATCGACGCCAACGGCATCGTCCACGTCGGCGCCAAGGATCTCGGCACCGGCAAGGCCCAGCAGATCCGCATCACCGCCTCCTCGGGGCTCTCCGAGGAGGAGATCCAGCGGATGGTCCGGGACGCCGAGTCCAACAAGACCGACGACAAGAAGAAGAAGGACCTGGCCGAGCTGCGCAACAACGCCGAGGGGCTGATCTACACCACCGAGAAGAGCCTGGAGGAGTACTCCAGCGCCCTGAAGCAGCAGGACCTCGACGAGATCCGCGCCGACCTCGAGGCCCTCAAGGCGGTGCTGTCCGGCGGCGACCCCGCCGCCACCAAGGAGGCGGTGGCCCGGCTCGAGGGCAGCGCCTACCGGATCGCCGACGCCATCTACGCCCAGCAGGGCACCAGCACCTGACCCTCGGCACCCGACCGGCTTGCCAGGGCCGGATCACGCGTTACATTCCGGCCGGCCCTCCCCCCGGGGCCCACCTGCCTGGAAGGGCTGACCTCACGTGGACAAGCGCGACTACTACGAGGTGCTCGGCGTCGCCCGCGACGTCGATGCCGCCGGGCTGAAGACCGCCTACCGCAAGCTGGCCCACCAGCACCACCCGGACAAGAACCAGGGCGACGCCGCGGCCGAGGAGAAGTTCAAGGAGCTCACCGAGGCCTACGCGGTGCTCTCTGACGAGGAGAAGCGGGCCCGCTACGACCGCTTCGGCCACGCCGGCGGCGGCGGCTCGGCCGGCGACCCCTTCGGCTTCGGCATGGGCGGCGCCTCCATCAACGACATCTTCGGGGACATCTTCGGCGAGGTCTTCGGCGGCGGCGGCGGACGGCGGGCCCGCCAGCGGACCCGCGGCGAGGACTACCGCTACCACCTCGAGCTCACCCTCGAGGAGGCGGCCTTCGGCGTCACCAAGCGGCTGCGCATCCCCCGCCCCCGCCCCTGCGAGCCCTGCAAGGGGAGCGGCGCCAAGGCCGGCACCGCCCCCCGCACCTGCCCCACCTGCGGCGGCAGCGGCGAGGTCCGGCTCACCCAGGGCTTCTTCGCCATCGCCCGCACCTGCCACCACTGCCAGGGGGCCGGCCGGGTCATCGTCGAGAAGTGCCCGGCCTGCGGCGGCGCCGGCGCCACCCGCGACGAGGTGGACGTCGAGGTGGCCATCCCGCCCGGCGTCGACACCGGCACCCGGGTCCGCTCGCTGGGCGACGGCGGCCCGCCGCCCACCCCGTCGGGCCAGGCCGGCGACCTCTACGTGGTCATCCAGGTGAAGGAGCACGCCCTGTTCCGGCGCGAGGGGACCGAGATCGTCTGCGAGGTGCCGGTCTCCTTCACCCAGGCGGCGCTGGGGGCCACCATCGAGGTGCCCACCCTGGACGGCCCGCACAAGCTCAAGCTCCCGGCCGGCACCCAGGCCGGGTCCACGCTCAAGGTGAAGCACAAGGGGGTCCCCGGCCTCAACGGCGGCGGCCGCGGCGACCAGCACGTGGTGATCTTCGTGGAGACGCCCACCCACCTGACCGCCGACCAGCGCGAGCTGCTGGAGCAGTTCGCCGAGATCTCCGGAGAGACCACCCACCCGCGGGGGCACAGCTTCTGGGAGAAGGCGGCGGAACTGTGGCGGGACTCGAAGAAGAAGCGGTAAGACTGCGGTCGATGGTCGCCCCCGCCCGCCGCCCCGGATCGCTCGCCCCGCTGGCGCTCGGCCTGGCCCTGGCCCTGCCGCTGGCCGCCTGCGCCCCGGCCCGGGTGCTGGTGCGCGGGCAGGAGCTGCCGGTGGCCCAGGCCGAGGTGCTGGTCCACGACGAGCTGGCCGCCGAGCGGGCCGCCGCCGTCCGGCTCCCTCCCGCCGAGCGGGCCGCGCGCCTCGAGGCGCTGGCCTCCCGCTACCCCGGCGTCCCCAGCTCCGCCGAGCTGCTCCACGAGGCGGCCCGCACCTGGCGCCTGGCCGGCGAGCGCCCCCGCTCGGCCGCGGCGCTGGGGCGGCTGCTGGTCGACTACCCGCTCTACCCCGGCGCCACCCAGGCCAAGTACGAGCTGGCGCTGCTCGACCTGGAGCTGGGGCGCACCCGCGACGGCCTGGCCACCCTGGCCTCCACCTACCCGCGCCTCCGAGAGGCCGACCAGCCGGCCGCCGCCCGCGCCGCCGCCACCGCCGCCGAGGCGGCCCGGCTCTGGCCCGACGCGGTCCGCTGGTGGGGGGCGCTGGCCGCCCGCGCCGCCGGCGCCGAGCGGGCCGAGGCCCTGGCCCGCGCCGTCGACGTCCTCGACGCCCGGCTCACCCAGCCCGAGCTGCTCAAGCTGCGCGACACCCTGCCGCCCGACTCGCCGGCCCTGGCCGCCCTGGCCATGAAGCTGACCCGCATCCGCCTCCACGAGCACGACACCGCCGGCGCCGAGCAGGAGGCCCGGGCGCTGCTGGCCGCCTGGCCCGACTCGCCCTGGACCGCCGACGCCCGCGCCGTGCTGGAGCGGCTGGCGCGGCTCCACACCGTCAAGCCCACCGTCATCGGCGTGGCGGTGCCGCTCTCCGGCCAGTTCAAGCGCTGGGGCGAGGTCATCCTCCAGGGGATCGCCCTGGCCATCCCCGAGGGCTCGCCCCTCACCGTGGTGGTGCGCGACACCCGCGGCGAGCCGGACGGCGCCGCCACCGCCATCGAGCAGCTCACCCTCGACGAGCAGGCCATCCTGGTGGTTGGCGGGGTCAGCAGCGGCGAGGCGGAGCGGGCCGCCGCCACCGCCGAGGAGCTGCGGGTCCCCTTCATCTCCCTCTCCAAGCAGGAGAACGTCACCGACGCCGGCCCCCACGTCTTCCAGAACATGCTCACCGCCAGCGCCCAGGCCCGGGCCCTGGCCGAGCTCTTCATGGGCCGGCGCGGGCTGCGCCGCTTCGCCATCCTCTACCCCTCGGTCCCCTACGGCGCCGAGCTGGCCTACGCCTTCTGGGACGAGGTGGAGGCCCGCGGCGGCGAGGTGCGCGCCGCCGAGACCTACCTCATCGACCGGACCACCTTCACGCCGCTGGTGAAGTCGATGGTGGGCCGGCTCTTCGTCGAGGAGCGCCCCGAGTACGTCGAGGCCGCCAAGGAGATCGCCCAGAAGGAGCCGGACCCCTTCCGCCGCCGCAAGGCCCTGGAGAAGCTGCGCGACGGCCTGGAGCCGGTCACCGACTTCGACGCCGTGCTGGTCGCCGACTTCGCCCGCAACGTCAAGCTGATCGCCCCGGCGCTGGCGGTGGAGGACGTGCTCACCATCACCTGCCTGCCCGAGGAGCTGAAGCGCATCGAGAAGAACGCCGAGAGGAACGCCGAGAAGGGGGCCCCGCGGCGGGAGTCGCGGGTGGTGCAGCTGCTGGGCGGCAACGGCTGGGGCGGCGACCCCTCGCTCTTCGACGCCGGGCCGGGAGGGGCGGGGCGCCACGTGCGCTGCGCCATCTACGTGGACGGCTTCTTCGCCGGCTCGACGCTGCCCGCCACCCGGGCCTTCACCGAGGCCTACCGCAAGCGGTTCGCCGCCGAGCCGACCATCCTCGAGGCCAGCGCCCACGACGCCGTGAAGATGGCCCGCCAGGTGCTGGAGCAGGGGAGGGCGGTGACCCGCGAGGCGCTGCGCGACGGGCTGGCCGGCCTCAAGGGGTTCAAGGGGGCCACCGGCGAGCTCTCCTTCTCGCCGCGCCGCACCCCGGAGAAGGAGCTCTTCTTCCTCACCTCCGACCGCGACGGGGTCCGCGAGCTGACCCGCGCCGAGCTCGACGCCCGCGGGCCGGGCTCCGGCGGCCCCTGACCGTGGGCCGGAGGCGCGCCGCATGACCGACCCCACCCCGTCACCCGGCGACGCCGCCTGGGCCGAGCTAATGGGGCGCTGGGACGACCCGGCCGCGCACCGCGCCCTGCTGTCCGGCTGCGCCGACCTGGAGGCCCTGGCCGAGGTGGGGCGGCGCTACCGGGCGGTGCTGGAGGAGCGCCCCGCCGACCCCATGGCCCGCGAGATGAAGGGGGAGATCCTGAAGCGGGCCACCGTCATCGGCCTCTCCCAGCTCCCCCGCACCCGGCCGCCCACCTTCCGCTCCGGGGTCTGGCCGCGGCGGCTCATCCTCGGCGGCGTGCTGGCGGTGGCCACCGCCCTCTCCTGGATGCTGGGCCGGCTCATCCTCGGGAACACGCCCTGAGCCGTCGTCCGCCGACCGTCGACGGCCTGCTCGGCCCCGGCGGCGCCCTCGACCGCGCCCTGCCGGCCTACGAGCAGCGGCGCGACCAGCTCGACATGGCCCACGCCGTGGAGCGGGCCCTCGCGGAGCGCCACCACCTGGTGGTCGAGGCCGGCACCGGCACCGGAAAGACCCTGGCCTACCTGGTGCCGGCGGTCCTCTCCGGCCGGCGGGTGGTCATCTCCACCGCCACCAAGGCGCTGCAGGAGCAGATCTGGTGGAAGGACCTGCCGCTGCTGCAGGACCGCTGCGGGCTCGACCTGGAGGCCGCCTACCTGAAGGGGCGCTCCAACTACCTCTGCCTGGAGCGGCTGGTCCGCTTCGACCGCGCCCCCACCTTCACGGTCCGTGACGAGGCCTCGCACTGGCCCTCGCTGCGCGACTGGGCCGAGTCCACCGAGACCGGCGACCGGGCCGAGCTCGACCTGCCCGACCAGTTCGCCGCCTGGAAGGACCTCTCCGCCACCAGCGACACCTGCCTGGGGCGGGAGTGCGACCTCTACGAGGAGTGCTTCGTCACCCGGGCCCGGGCCCGGGCCGCCGAGGCCCAGCTGGTGCTGGTCAACCACCACCTCTACCTGGCCGACCTGGGCATGCGCACCGGCGCGGCCGGCGCCGAGGTGCTCCCCAACCACGAGGTGGTCATCTTCGACGAGGCCCACGCCGTCGAGGAGGTGGCCACCGAGTACTTCGGGCTGGAGGTCTCCTCCTGGCGGGTCGAGGAGCTGGCCCGCGACGCCGCCCGGGCGGTCAGCGACCGGCCCGACCTGGCGGCGATGATGAAGGAGCTGACCGGCGAGCTGCGCCGCGCCGGCGAGCGCTACTTCGAGGCGGTGGGCGGGGCGCTGCGGGTGGCGGCCGGCGCCGGCCGGGCCGGCGGGCGCGGCGGTCGGCCCCCGGCGCGGTCGGCCCGCCTCGACGAGGAGCCGGCCCGGGCCCCGCTCTCGGTGGAGACCCTGGAGGTGGCCGCCGAGGCCCGCCACCGGCTCGACGCCGCCCTCGAGCAGCTGCGCGACACCCTGGCCGACGCCGACACCACCGCGCTCTCCCAGCTGGCGCGGCGGGCCGGCGAGGTGCGGGTGGAGCTGCAGGCGGTGACCGCCCTCAACGAGCCGAGCCGGGTCTACTTCGGCGAGACCCGCGGCCGCGGCGTCTTCCTGCGGGCGGCGCCGCTCGACGTCGGCGGCGAGCTCAAGGAGCGGCTCTACGCCCGGCTCGACACCACCGTCTTCACCAGCGCCACGCTCTGCGCCCAGGGGCGCTTCGACTTCTTCCGCCGCCAGGTGGGGCTCGACGCCACCCTCACCGTCGAGGAGGCCCGCTTCCCCGGGCCGTTCGACTTCACCCGCCAGGCGGCGCTGGTGGTGCCCGACGGCCTCCCCGAGCCGAACCAGCCCGGCTTCGTGGAGGCGGCCGCGGCGGTGATCGCCGAGCTCTGCCAAGTCACCGGCGGGCGGGCCTTCATCCTCTGCACCTCCTACCGCAACATGACCGCCTTCCACGCCGCCGCCGAGGGGCTGCCCTGGCCGCGCCTCCTGCAGGGGGAGCGCCCCAAGCACCGGCTGCTGGAGGCCTTCCGCGCCGAGCCCTCGCTGCTCTTCGCCACCGCCAGCTTCTGGGAGGGGGTGGACGTGCCCGGCGCGGCGCTCTCGCTGGTGATCATCGACCGGCTGCCCTTCTCGCCGCCCAACGACCCGGTGGTGGCGGCGCGGCTGGCGGCGGCCGAGGCCGAGGGGCGCGACGGCTTCTCCGAGCTGCAGGTGCCGGCGGCGGCGCTGGCGCTGCGCCAGGGGTTCGGCCGGCTGATCCGCACCACCACCGACCGCGGCCTGGTGGTGGTGCTCGACCGGCGGCTGGTGACCAAGGGCTACGGCCGCGCCTTCCGCGCCACCCTGCCGCCCAGCCCGCTGTTGCGAAGCGTCGGGGAGGCCCGCACCTGGTGGGAGGCGGGGGCGGCCGGTGGAGGAGCCCCGGACCCGGGGTGAGGCGAGGCCGGGCGGGCCGGAGGAGGCCCGGGCTCAGTCCCGCTTGTCGCGCTCGCGCCGCTGCTCGCGGTCCTTCTTGTCGCCCTCGCGCCGGTGCTCGTCGTCCTTCTTGTTGCGCTCCCGCTGCTGCTCCCGGTCGTCCTTGCGCTCCTCCCGCCGGTCCTCGCGCCGCTCGACGCGATCGTGGTGGCCGCGGGCCGGCTCCCACTGCCGGTAGTGGCCGCGGGGGATCCGCTCCAGCCGCGGCGGCACGCCGCGCTCCATCTGCACCCAGCCGCGCCGGTGGTCGTGCGACCGGTACCAGTGGGTGTCGCGCCGTACCCAGTAGAAGCCGTCGACGAAGAAGATCTCCTCGTTGACGTGCGGCACCACCCGGATGCCCGGCTCGATCACCACCAGGGTGGGCAGCACCACCGGCAGGTCGAAGCGGAGCTGCACGGCCAGCTGGGCGGCGGCCGGCTGGGGGAGGAGGAACGACGCGACGACGACGGCGGCGAGCAGTGTGGTGCGCATGGAGAGGAGATGCACCAGCGGGCCCGGATATTCAATCGGCTCCCCCGTGGAGGTGCGCGCCTGCGCCGCGCCCCAAAAAGCCACCGGGCACCCCACGCGACGCCGCTTCACGGCCTCTCGAGCCCCCCGGGTTCCCAGCGTCCCAGCGTCCCCGCGCAGCTCTCCCGCGCCCCCGCCGGGCCGCTACTCCATCGGCCGGCCGGCCCGCCCCCGCCCGTCCGGGTCGATGGCCGGCAGCCGCACCGTGAAGGTGGAGCCGACGCCCACCTCGCTGCCGACGTCGATGGAGCCGCCGTGGGAGAGGACGATCTTGCGGGCCAGGTTGAGCCCCAGCCCGGTCCCCTCGCCGGGGGCCTTGGTGGTGAAGAAGGGCTCGAAGAGCCGCTTCAGGTGGCTGGCCGAGATCCCCTTGCCGGTGTCGGCGATCCGCAGCACGGCGTGCGGCCCGTCGCGCAGCAGCTCCACCACCACGCGGTTGGGGCGCCCCTCCTCGCGCGCCTGCACGGCGTTGACCACCAGGTTGAGCACCACGTCCACCAGCTCGCCGCGGTGGCCGGTGACCCAGACCGGCCCCTGCAGGTCGACGCGGGCGGCGGCGTTGCGCAGCTCGTAGGCGGCGGTCTGCACCACCGCCTGCACCACCTCGCCCAGCTCCACCGGCGCCGCCGGCTCCCCCGACTGGTCGCGCCGGGCCAGCGAGCGCAGGTTGTTGACGATCTGCCGGATGCGGTCCATCCCGGCCAGGCTCTCGCGGATGGCGGTGGGGGCCTCGCGCCGGGCGAAGGCCAGCTCGGGGCGGGTCACCACCGCCGAGGCCCGCTCCACCGCCCCCGACTTGAGCGCCAGCTCCGACAGCTCCACCACCGCGGCGTCCAGGCCGGCCACGTAGCGCTTCAGCTCGGTGAGGTTGGAGGTGACGAAGGCGGTGGGGTTGTTGATCTCGTGGGCCACGCCCGAGGCCAGCACGCCCACCGCCGCCAGCTTGTCGGCCTGCACCAGCCGGGCGTAGAGCCGCTGCTGCTCGCCGACGTCGCGGGCCACCCGCACCATCCGGTCGCCCAGCCGCAGCGAGGTGACCTCGAAGACGGTGTCGAAGATGGGGTCCTCCACCTCGACGATGCCGTCCCCCTCCGCAGACCACCAGCGCTCCGGGTGGCCGGCCAGCAGGTCGCTGAGCCGCCGCCCCGCCAGCTCGTGCGGCCGCGCCCCCAGCAGCTTGCCGAAGGCCCGGTTGACCCGCACCAGCCGCCCCTCCCGGTCGGAGATGAAGACCATCTCGCCCAGCGAGTCGAAGGTGGCCTCCCACTCCACCTTGGCGTGCTCCAGCCCGTCGAGGGCCACCCGCAGCCGCTGCGCCGCCCACTCCCGCGCCTGGTGGAGGTGGCCGGCGATGATGCCCACGGTGACGATGATCCCGGAGTCCCAGGCCCAGCGCGCCACCACCCGCTGGTCGATGCGCCCCGGGTCGAAGTCCATGGCGATGGCGTCGCCGACGATCAGCGCCGCCACCGCCCACATGCCGACGATGGCCACCTCGCCGGTGCGCGGCAGCACCACCGCCGCCCCCACCACGCCCACCAGCACGCCGTAGCGGACCGGGCTGTCGGTGTCGCCGTGCAGCACCGCCACCGCCACCGGGACCAGCACCACCAGCACCGACTCGATGCGGGTCCAGCGCAGCAGCGTGGCCACCCCGGCCTGGCGCCGCAGCAGCCAGGCGTAGGCGCCGTTGGCCAGCAGCAGGAAGGCGCCGATGAAGAGGGCGGCCCAGGCGGCCCGCCGCCGGGTCAGCAGGTCGTTGGCCAGGTCGACGGCCACGAAGACCGGGACGATCAGCCAGCGCAGCCGGAGCAGCCACTGGAGCCGCTCCGCCATCTCGCTCTCGGGGATGTCGTCGGCACGGAGGGCGACCGGGCGGTCCATCGGGGGCGGGGGCTCCAGGGTTTCCAGCGCGGGGTGAGGTCCCGGGCGGGACGGCGCGATCCTAGTCGAAGCACCGGGCGGGGTCCAAGGGCGCCGGGCCGCCGCCGCGACCGGAAAGGATTTCGCCGCCGGCTGGATCACGCCGGGAGGCGCGGCTATGCTCACCGGAAGGCGAGGCCCATGGTCCAGATCAACAACGAGGCGCGCGAGCTCTCCATCAAGGTGGTCTATTACGGCCCGGCCCTCTCCGGGAAGACCACCAACCTCCAGGCGCTCTACCAGAAGATCTCCCCGGAGGTCCGTGGCCGGCTGATGACGCTGGACACCAAGGACGACCGGACCCTCTTCTTCGACATGATGCCGGTCTTCTTCAAGACCGAGGCCGGCGTCAAGGTGAAGCTCCGGCTCTACACGGTGCCGGGCCAGGTGATCCACGAGTCGACGCGGCGCATCGTCCTGCAGGGGACCGACGCCGTGGTCTTCGTGGCCGACAGCCGCCGCAGCGAGGCGGCGGCCACCCTGGCCTACTGGAGCAACATGCTGAAGAACATGGAGGCGAACGGGCTCGACTACCGGACGCTGCCCATCATCATCCAGCTCAACAAGCGCGACCTGCCCGACGCCCGGCGCGAGGACGAGCTGGGCGACCTGCGCAAGGTGATCCGCCCCCCCATGGTGCCGGCGGTGGCGGTGCGCGGCGAGGGGGTGGTGGAGACCCTCTGGGCCCTGCTCTCCCTCACCTACCGCAGCCTGGATCGCAACCTGGGGCTGGCCGACCGCTGGAAGGTCAGCGAGAAGGAGTTCCTGGCCCGGGTCTTCGACCACGTCGACCTGCGCGGCACGCGGCTGCAGGGCGAGGCCACGACGCGATGAGCCCGGCGCCGTCCTTCCTCCAGCAGCGGCTGCCGCTGGGCGACCTGCTCGACCTGCGCGCCTTCAGCGAGGTCTGCCAGTCGTTCGCCGAGCTCTACCGGGTGGGGCTGAAGGTCTTCGACGAGGCCGGCAACAAGCTGGTCGACGTCAAGGTCGGCAACGCCGACTTCTGCGGCTACATCTGGACCAAGGCGGCCGGGCGCGAGCAGTGCGTGGCCACGGTGGGGCGGGTCAAGACCGCGCCGGTGGAGGAGCTGCCCAAGCCGGTCTCCTTCGCCTGCTTCTCCGGCTGCAGCTACGTGGTCCAGCCGGTGCTCCACGAGGGCGACTCCATCGGCCGGGTGGTCTTCGGCCCCTTCGTCCCGGAGAGCCTCGCCGAGCTGCCGGCCAGCCTCACCGGCATCGCCGCCGACTTCGACGCCCCCCAGGCCGCCTCCTACCTGCAGAAGATCCGGCGCGTCCAGCCGGAGACCGCCGAGAAGATCCTCAAGCACTTCATGGATCTGCTCGACGTCATGGTCTTCAGCGGCCACAAGAACCTCATCTCCGCCAAGCTGCACATCGAGGCGGTGCAGGAGAGCTACCGCGAGCTGCAGGAGAAGAACCGGCTGCTCGAGGAGAGCTTCCAGAAGCTCAAGGAGCTGGACCGGCTCAAGTCCAACTTCATCGCCACCATGAGCCACGAGCTGCGCACCCCGCTCACCAGCGTCATCGGCTACTCGGAGATGATGCTGGAGGGGCTGGGCGGCACCCTCTCCGAGGAGCAGCGCGAGTACCTCAACATCATCATGGACAAGGGCGAGAGCCTGCTCCACCTCATCACCTCGATCCTCGACATCTCCAAGATCGAGGCCGGGCGGGTGCGGCTGATGATGGGCGAGGTGGACGTGGCCCAGCTGCTCCGCGACGCCGCCGCCACCGTGCTGCCGGCCGCCCGCAAGAAGAAGGTCCAGGTGGTCTGCGAGCCCGGCCAGCTCCCCGGCCTCCACGCCGACCGCGAGAAGCTGCGCCAGTGCCTCATCAACCTGGCCTCCAACGCCGTCAAGTTCACCCCGGCCGGCGGCACCGTCACCGTCTCCGCCGAGGTGCTGCCCGGCGAGAAGCTGGCCCTGCGGGTCGCCGACACCGGCATCGGCATCGCCGCCGAGCACCTCAAGCGGATCTTCGACGTCTTCTACCAGGTGGACGGCTCCACCACCCGCGAGTACGGCGGGGCCGGGCTGGGGCTGGCCATCGTCAAGAGCTTCGTCGAGGCCCACGGCGGCGAGACCAAGGTGACCTCGACCCCGGGGAAGGGCTCCAGCTTCACCCTGGTCCTGCCGCTGCGCCAGCGCCCCGAGCCGGCGCTGACCCCGGTGGCCCCCGCCACGCCGGTCTGACCGTGGCCCGCCCTCCCCGCGGCGCCCGCCCCGGCGGCGAGTTCGCGCTCATCGCCGCCTTCACCCGGGCCCTGCCCACCCGCGGCCCCGGGGTCCGGCTCGGCCCCGGCGACGACGCCGCCCTGCTGCGCCCGCCCCCCGGCGAGGAGCTGGTGGCCACCGTCGACGCCGTCGTCGAGGGGGTCCACTTCGACCACCGCTTCACGCCGGGTGACATCGGCTGGAAGGCGCTGGCGGTCAACCTCTCCGACCTGGCCGCCATGGGGGCCCGGCCGCTCTGGGCGCTGGTGGCGCTGCAGGTGCCGCCGGCCACCCCGGCGGCGCGGCTCACCGCCATCGCCCGCGGCCTGGGGGCCTGCGCCCGGCGCCACCGCCTGGCGGTGGTGGGGGGCAACGTCTCCCGCGGAGGCGAGCTCTCGCTCACCGTCACCGTGCTGGGGGCGGTGGAGCGCGGCCGGGCGCTGCGGCGCGACGGGGCCCGCCCCGGCCACCTGGTGCTGGTCTCCGGCACCCTCGGCGACGCCGCCCTCGGCCTGCGCCCCGGCGCCGCCGCCCCGCTGCGCCGCCGCCAGCGCCGCCCCACCCCGCGCCTCGGGCTCGGCCTCGCCCTGCGCGGCCTGGCCAGCGCCGCCATCGACCTCTCCGACGGCCTCGGCCAGGACCTCGGCCACCTCTGCCGCGCCTCCGGGGTGGGGGCGACGCTGCAGGCCGCCGACCTGCCCCGCTCCGCCGCCGGGCGGGCCGCGGCCGGCGACCACCCCTGGGGGGCGGCGCTCTCCGGCGGCGAGGACTACGAGCTCTGCGTCACCGTCCCGCCGTCGCGGCTGGCGGCGGCGCGGCGGGCGGCGCGGCGGGCCGGCGTGGCGCTCACCGTGATCGGGGTGGTGCGGCCCGGGCGGGGGGTCACCGTGCTCGGGCCGGGCGGGCGCCGGCTGCCGGTGGGGCGCGGCCACGACCACCTGGCGCCGCGCCGCTGAGCCGGCGCCGGCTTTTGACTTCCCCCCGGATCCACATAGGATCCCCGCGGATCCACGCGGCGCGGACTTCACCGCGCCGCCCGCCGAGGTGAACGTGGCCAGGCCTCCCCGCGACGAGCGCATCTCCACCCGGCCCTCGGCCCGGTGGCAGGACGCCCCCCACCTGGTGGCGGTCCGCGGCCGCGCCGCCGACGTGCCGCTGCGCCCCATGCCCGGCACCACCGGCCTGACCGCCACGCTGCAGGTCAAGCTGCTGGTCAGCTACGGCATCATCGGCGCGGTGCTGGTCTTCGTGGTGCCGCCGGCCCGCGAGGCCTTCCCCCACCCGCTGGCCGCCGGGGCGGTGGTGGTGCTCGGCACCCTGGCGCTGGGCTGGGCGCTCACCGTGGGCATCGCCCGCACCTCGCGCGTCGGTCGGCTCAAGGTCTCGGCGGTGGAGATCAGCCGCGGCGACCTCTCCCGGAGCGTGCTGGAGGAGCCCAACCAGACCTTCCACGACGAGATCGACGACCTCACCGTGGCCATCGGCACCATGCAGGAGAACCTGCGCGACCTGGTCTCGCGCATCCAGCGCACCGCCCAGTCGGTGGCCGAGAGCGCCAACGACCTGCAGTCCTCGGCCGAGGAGGTCAACGCCTCCACCGACGAGGTGGCCAGCTCCATGGAGAAGATCGCGGTGGGCGCCGGCCAGCAGTCCGACCTGGTGGAGCGCACCTCCAAGGTGATCGGCGAGATCGCCGCCTCCATCGAGCGGACCGCCAAGAGCGCCGAGGAGGCGGCCCGGGCCTCGGCCGAGACCTCCACCTCGGCGGCCGGCGGCGGCGAGGCGGCCCGGCTGGCCGGCGAGAAGGTCAAGAAGGTCTTCGCCCGCATCGAGGCGGCCAGCGAGCAGGTCTTCGCCTTCGGCGAGCGGACCAAGGAGATCTCCAAGATCGTCGAGGCCATCACCCAGGTGGCCAACCAGACCAACCTGCTGGCCCTCAACGCCACCATCGAGGCGGCCCGCGCCGGCGAGTACGGCCGCGGCTTCGCGGTGGTGGCCGAGGAGGTGCGCAAGCTGGCCGACATCTCGGGGCGCTCTGCCGAGCAGATCTCCGGGCTGGCCGCCGACATCTCCGGCCGCGCCGCCACCGTGGTCGGCACCATGAAGGAGTCGGTCTCCGAGCTGGGGGAGGGGCGCGAGGACCTGAACGCCATCATCCGGGCCCTGGCCGACATCGCCCTGATCGCCCGCACCGGCGCCGACAAGGTGGGGGTGATCTCCGGGGCCGCCCGCGACCAGCTCAAGGGCTCGGCCGACATGGTGCAGGCCATGGACCACATCTCCGACGTGGCCAGCAGCAACGCCGGCGCCACCGAGCAGGTGCGCAAGGTGATGGCCGAGCAGACCGCCGCGGTGGCCCAGATGGCCTCGGCCGCCCAGGAGCTGACCAACCTCTCGGTCGAGCTGCAGACCGTGGTCTCGCGCTTCCGGCTCGGGTAGCCGGTGGCGGCCGGGGCGGGGGCGCAGGTTGGCTGAGGCCACTCCAGGCGATGAGGCGACGCCGGCCACCGAGCGGCAGGTGGTCTTCCGCATCGGCGCCGAGCGCTACGCCCTGCCGCTGGCCTCGGTGCGCGAGGTGGTGCCGCCCAACCCGCCCTTCGCCCGGGTGCCGCGCTCCGGCGGCGCGGTGCGCGGGGTCATGAACCTGCGCGGCCGGGTGGTGGCGGTGGTGGACCTGGCGGTGCTGGTCGGCCTGCCCCCGCAGCCGCTGCACGGCGGCCACGGCCAGGTGCTGATCCTCGACCGCGAGAAGCGGGCGCTGGGGCTGCTGATCGGCGCGGTGGTGGGGGTGGAGCCGCTCTCCCTGGCCGAGGAGGCCGGCGAGGGGTTGGTGGCCGGGGTGGCCACCAGCCGCACCGGCGCCGTCACCCTCCTGCGCCCCGAGCCGCTGGCGGCGGCGGCGGCGGCGCTCTTCGGGGGCGCCTGACCCGGAGGCCTCCGCGACGCCTTGTCCCCCTCTCGCCCCCGGTGCTACGTTCTCACCCCGGGGAGGACCTGAAGCCCATGCCGAAGCGAGTCCTGATCGTCGACGACGCGATCTTCATGCGGAACATGATCAAGGACATCTTCGCCGGCTCGGGCTTCGAGGTGGTCGGCGAGGCCGCCAACGGCCTGGAGGCGGTCGAGAAGCACCGCGAGCTCAAGCCCGACCTCACCACCATGGACATCGTCATGCCGTTCAAGAGCGGCATCGAGGCCACCCGGGAGATCGTCAAGGCCGACCCGCGCGCCTGCATCGTCATGTGCTCGGCGCTGGGCCAGGAGTCGCTGGTGATGGAGGCCATCGAGGCCGGGGCCAGCGACTTCATCGTCAAGCCCTTCAAGTCCGAGGACGTCCTCTCCGTGGTGAAGAAGGTCCTGGGCGAGACGTAGTCCGCGCCCCGGCGCCGATGGACCTCGCCCGCTACCTCGCCCTCTTCGTCGCCGAAGCCGGCGAGCACCTGGCCGGGCTCTCCCGGCAGCTGGTGGAGCTGGAGCAGCTGGTCCGCGCCGGCGGCGACGACGCCCCGCTCATCGACGGCATCTTCCGCCACGTCCACAGCATCAAGGGGATGAGCGCCTCGATGCAGCTCGACGGCGTCGCCGCCCTGGCCCACCGGGCCGAGGATCTGGTCGACCTCTACCGCCGCCGCCTGGCCCGGGCCGAGCCCAGGGCGGTCGACGCCCTGCTGGCCACCTGCGACGCCCTGCAGGAGATGATCGCCGCCGCCGCCGCCGGCGAGAAGCCGCCCCACAACCCGGTGCTGATGGCCCGGCTCGGCGAGATCACCCGCCGCGCCAAGGACGCCCCACCCGCGGGGGCCACCCCGGCCCGGCGCGCCGACGATCCGCCCCCGCCCCCGCCCCCACCGCCCGCCGCCGAGCCGCCGCCGGTGCTGGTGGTGGCCGGCCCGCGCCGCCTCGAGGTGGAGGTGGAGGTGGCCGCGGCCTGCCCGGTGCCGGCGGTGCGCGCCTTCCTGGTGGTGAAGAAGCTGGCCGCCTTCGGGCCGCTGCTGCGCGCCACGCCCACCGTCGAGGAGCTCAAGGCCGGCCGGCTGCCCGGCAAGAAGCTCACCGTGCTGCTGGAGACCGCCGAGCCGCTCGACCGGGTGGAGCGGGCCCTCTCGCAGATCTCCGACCTCGGCACGGTGGTGGTCCGTGCCCTGGAGGAGTCCGCCGCCGCCGCGGCTGCCTCCCCGGCCGCCGCCGCGCCGGCCCCGGGCCCGCCGGCCAGCCCCGAGGCCACCCGCACGGTGCGGGTCAAGACCGAGGTGCTCGACGGCTTCGTCGACACCGTGGGCGAGCTGCTGCTGGCCACCGCCCGCATCCGCGAGGTGGGGCGGGCCCTGCCGGTCGGGCTGCGCCCGCCGCTCGACGAGGGGGTGGACCGGCTCCACGCCATCGTCAAGGAGCTGCACGGCCAGCTCATGGGGGTGCGCATGACCCCGCTGGCCATGGTCACCGAGCGGCTGCCGCGCATCGCCCGCGACGTGGCCCGCAAGCTGGGGCGCCAGGTGGAGGTGGAGGTGCAGGGGGCGGAGATCGAGCTGGACCGGGCCATCCTCGAGGAGCTCTCCGACCCGCTGCTCCACGTGCTGCGCAACGCCGTCGACCACGGCATCGAGGCTCCCCACCTGCGGCTGCTGGCCGGCAAGTCGGCCACCGGCCG
Organism: Anaeromyxobacteraceae bacterium; assembly: GCA_032654565.1. Lineage (GTDB taxonomy): Bacteria > Myxococcota > Myxococcia > Myxococcales > Anaeromyxobacteraceae > JADKCZ01. The sequence continues at coordinate 343,924 of JAULAX010000015.1, forward strand.
CATCACCATCTCGGCCCGGCGCGACCGCGACCGGGTGGTGCTGGAGGTCTCCGACGACGGCAAGGGGATGAACGCCGGCCGGCTGCGCGAGGCGGCGGTGCGGCGCGGCACCCTCAGCCCGGAGCAGGCGGCGGCGCTCACCGAGCGCGAGGCGCTGCAGCTGGCCACCCTCCCGGGCGTCTCCACCGCCGACGCCGTCACCGACGTCTCCGGGCGCGGGGTCGGGCTCGACGCCGTCCGCAAGTCGCTGGAGGCGGTGGGCGGCACCCTGGAGCTGGAGAGCGCCCGCGGCCTCGGCACCCGGGTGACGCTGCGCCTGCCGCTCACCGTGGCGGTGCAGCCGGTGCTGCTGGTGCGGGTGGGCGAGGAGGTGCTGGGGCTGCCCATCGCCAAGGTCCACGGCGCCGCCCACGTCCGCTTCGCCTCGCTGGATCGCAGCCGCGGGGCCCCGCTCCTCCCCTACGACGGCGAGCTGGTGCCGGTGCACGACCTGGCGGCGCTGCTCGGCTTCACCTCGGACGGGCGCGAGGAGCGGGCGGTGGTGGTGGCCGACGGCCCCGACGGCCGCATCGGGCTGGCGGTGGACGGCCTGCTCGGCCAGCACGAGGCGGTGCTGAAGCCGCTGGGCCCGCCGCTCTCGGCGGTGGGCGGCCTCTCGGCGGTCACCGTGCTCGGCACCGGCCGGCCGGTCTTCATCCTCGACGTGGCCCGGCTGCTGGCCGCATGACCTCCACGCCCCGTCACCTGTACGCATGACCTTCACCCCCCGTCACGTGGACGCGCTGCAGGAGCTGACCACCATCGGCTGCGGCGCCGCCCTGACCGCGCTGGCCCGGCTCACCGGGCTGCGGCTCGACATGGACGTCCCCGAGTCCTGGATCGGCGCCAGCCCCGGGGCCATCGCCAGCTTCCTCGGGGCGCTGGGGAGCGATCTGGTGGCGGTGGGGGTGCGCCTGGAGGGGCCGCTCACCGGCCACCTGCTGCTGGCCCTCCCCGAGCGCGACGCCGAGGCGCTGGCCGGGGCGCTGGGGGTGCCGGCGGCGCAGGGGCAGTTCGGCACCCTGGCCGAGAGCGGCCTGATGGAGTGCGGCAACATCGTGGGGAGCGCCTTCGTCACCGCGGTGGCCAGCCTGGTCAAGGAGACGCTGCTGCTCTCCACCCCCAGCTTCGCCCGCGGCAGCGGCAAGGCCTGCGTCGAGAAGCTGGTGGACCACGCCGGCTCGGTGGCGCTGGCGGCCCGCTTCACCTCGCCGAAGGCTCCGCAGCTAGAGGGGCTGATCCTGGTCATGCCCGAGCCGGCCGGCGTGGCCCGCCTGCTCACCCACCTCGACCCGCGCTGAGCGCCGGAGCCACGCCCCCATGGACGAAGCCGCCCTCCGTCGCCTGCTGCAGCGCCTGGTCTCCGGGGCCACGCCGCTCGACGAGGCGGTGGCCCGGCTCAAGGCCGCCCCCATCGAGCGGCTCGGCGACGTGGCCACGCTCGACACCCACCGGGCCCTGCGCCAGGGGATGCCGGAGGTGGTGCTGGCCGAGCGCAAGTCGGCCGCCCAGGTGGCCGCCATCGCCAAGCGGCTGGCCGCCCACGGGCCGCTGCTGGTGACCCGGCTCTCGCCGGAGAAGGCCGGGCCGGCGCGGCGGGCGGTCAAGGGCTCGATCTACGACCCGGTCTCGCGCACCCTGCGCCGCGGCCGCATGGAGCTGCCCGCCCTGGGGCCGGTGGCGGTCTGCTGCGCCGGCACCAGCGACGTGCCGGTCTGCGAGGAGGCGGTGGTGACGCTCGAGGTGATGGGCGTGGAGGCGCTGCGCATCTACGACGTCGGGGTGGCCGGGATCCACCGGCTGCTGGCCCGGCGCGAGGAGCTGACCCGGGCCCGGGCGGTGGTGGTGGCGGCCGGCATGGAGGGGGCGCTCCCCAGCGTGGTGGGCGGCCTGGTGGGGCGGCCGGTGATCGCCGTGCCCACCTCGGTGGGCTACGGCGCCTCGCTGGGCGGGATCGCGGCGCTGCTGGCCATGCTCAACTCCTGCGCCCCCAACGTCACCGTGGTCAACATCGACAACGGCTTCGGGGCCGCCTTCGTGGCGGGGTTGATCGCCCGCGGCTGAGGTGGTCCGCTCCGGAAAGCGCCCATGCCCAATCGCCTCCTCCTCCTCGAGCCCATCGGCGGCCTCAGCGGCGACATGTTCCTGGCCGCGGCCCTCGACCTCGGCGTCGACCGCGCCGACCTGACGGCCCAGCTGGCCAGCCTCGGCCTGCCCGGCTGGACCATGGAGGTGAGCCGGGTCACCGTCAACGGCGTCGCCGCCACCCACGTCGAGGTGCGGGTGGAGCCCTCGCCGGGCGTCGACCGCCGGCTCGCCGACCTGCTGGCGGTGGTGGACCGCAGCGGCCTCTCGGAGCGGGCCCGCGCCGCCGCCCGCGACCTCTTCCAGCGGCTGGCCCGGGCCGAGGCCAGGGTGCACGGCTGCGCCGTCGAGGAGGTCCACTTCCACGAGGTGGGGGCGGTCGACTCGATCGTCGACGTCTGCGGCGCGGTGGTGGCCCTGGAGCTGCTGGGCTGGCCGCGGGCCCTGGCCACGCCGCCGGAGCTGGGCCAGGGGTTCGTCAAGACCGCCCACGGCCTGCTGCCGGTGCCGCCGCCGGCGGTGCTGGAGCTGCTGCTGGGGCTGCCGGTGCGGCCGGGCGGACCGCTCGGCGAGGCGGTCACCCCCACCGGCGCGGCGCTGCTGGCCGGCCTCTTCGAGCTGGGGCCGCTGCCGCCCCACCGCCCGGTCCAGGTCGGCTACGGCGCCGGCACCCGGCGCTGGGCGGACCGGCCCAACCTGGTGCGGCTCACCGTCGGCGAGGCCGAGCGGCCCGCCCCGGCCGCCAGCGAGCCGCTGCTGGTGCTGGAGTGCCACCTCGACGACACCACCGGGCAGCTGGTGGCCCACGCCATCGCCGCGGCGCTCGAGGCCGGCGCCCTCGACGCCTGGGCCGCCCCCATCACCATGAAGAAGGGGCGCCCCGGCCTGTCGCTGGGCGCGCTCTGCGAGCCGGCCCGCGGCGACGCCGTGGCCCGGGTCTTCCTCACCGAGACCGGCACGCTGGGGGTGCGCACCAGCCGGGTGGAGCGCCAGGCGCTGGCCCGGGAGCTGGTGGCGGTGGAGACCCGCTACGGCACCGTTCGTGTCAAGGTGGCGCGGCTCGACGGACGGGTGGTGAACGCCCAGCCGGAGTACGATGACTGCGAGGCGCAGGCGCTGGAGCGGGGCGTGACGGTGAAGGAGGTGCTGGCCGAGGCGGCCAGCGCCTGGCGGGTGGCGCAGGCGGCCGGCGGCCGAGGCTGAAGCGCACGAGGCGACCGACGATCGAGGCGACCGACGACCGAGGCGGAGAGGGCGGCATGGACCAGCAGGACGAGGTGCCCGAGATCCTGGCGGCGCTGGTGCCGCCGGCGGAGCGGGTCCGGCTGGGCCCGGCCTGGCCCCGCGCCGTGGCAGCGCTCAAGCTGCTGGAGTCCGAGGCGGTGCAGGCCGAGAAGATGGCCGGCCTGGGGCGGCTGGCCGCCGGCATCGTCCACGAGATCAACAACCCGCTGGTGGCGGTCACCATGTTCGCCGAGTCGCTGGTCACCCGCTGGACCCTGGCCGGCGGCGACCCCGGCGACCTGGAGAAGCTGGTGGCCATCCGCGACGCCGGCCTGCGCATCCAGAAGCTGACCCGCGACCTGACCGCCTACGCCCGGCCCCAGAGCGGCACGCCCGAGTCGCTGGAGCTGGCCCCGCTGCTCGACCAGGCGGCGCTGATCTGCAAGCCCATCCTCAAGGACGCCGACGCGGTGGTGCAGCGCGACTTCCAGGACCTGCCCCGGGTGGCGGGGAGCCGCTCGGCGCTGGTCCAGGTCTTCGTCAACCTCATCACCAACGCCGCCCAGGCCGTCCGCAAGGGCGGCCTGGTCCGGCTCGAGCTGCGGGCCGGCGACGGCCAGGTGCTGGCCACGGTGGCCGACGACGGCGAGGGGATGACCGAGGAGCAGCAGCGCCACGCCTTCGAGCCCTTCTTCACCACCCGGCCCGGTCGCGGCGTCGGCCTCGGGCTGGCCACCGTGAAGGGGATCGCCGACCGCCACCAGGCCACCGTGACCCTGGTGAGCGCCCCGGGGCAGGGGACCCGCGTCACCCTGGCCCTGCCGGTCAAGGCGCCGGGTCAGGGCTCCGGGGTCAGCACCGCGTAGCCGGTGAAGGTGGGCAGGTCGGCGGTGACGGTGTCGCCGCCGCGGGCGAAGCGGATGCGGGCCACGCTGCCGTCGCTCATGCGGAAGGTGGCCTTGCGGGCCCCGCCGGTGACCCTCACCGAGAGCTGCAGCGAGACCTTGGTGGCCCGCTCCGGCCAGGTGGTGGCGAGGTGGACGTCGGTGTCGTGGCCGCGGCTGCGCACCGACGCCAGCAGCGCCACCGGCGACAGCACCACCACCGCCCGCCGCTCCGACGGCAGCAGCGCCTCCACCGCCCGGGCCAGCGCCGCCTCGTGCCCGGCCCCGGCGAAGCCGAGCAGGCTGCCCCCGGCGGCGCGGCGCTTCTCCACCTCGCGGGCCTCCACCCGGGAGAGCGGCTCGCCGTCGGCCAGCACCAGCGGCGTGGCCCCCGGCACCTCGGCGGGGCGGAGCGCCACGGTCACCTGCAGCTGCCGCTCGAGCAGCGCCGCCAGGGCCGCCTCCACCGCCTGGCGGTGGCGCCCGCCGCTCCACAGGTCGGCCTCGGCCGAGTAGAGCACCGCCACCTCGCCGGGCGACGTGGCCAGGCGCGGGGCGCCGCCGCGGCCCGCCACCTCGCTGGCCAGGGCGCGGATCCCGGCCAGCACCGCCCCGGCCTCGCCGCGCGGCTGGGGGCCGGCCAGCTCGATCCCGAAGGGCGCCCCCACCGAGGCCAGCCGCAGCCAGGCCGCCGGCGGGGCGTCGGCCGGCAGCTCCACCGACACCCAGCGGCGCGGCAGCGCCCCGCGGAGCAGGGCGAACCGGCCGGCCAGCGGGAAGCCGCCCAGGCCGATGGGGAAGATGGCGGCCTCCAGGTGGCGGGCCGCCGCCAGCTGCGAGGGGCCGAGGGCGGCGAACCAGCCGCAGACCGGGAAGGGGCGGCCCCCGGCCCGGACGGCGTCGTGGACCACCCGGGCGTGGGCCCGGGCCGCCCGCTCCAGCGCCTCGTGGCGGAAGCGCCAGAAGTCGCGCCCGAAGGGGAGGGCGGTGAAGGAGAGCGCCCCGGAGGCCGCGGCCACGGCGACGCGGGCGGTGGCCAGGAAGTCGAGCGGCTGGAACTGCTCGCCGTACTTGCGCCGCAGCAGCCGCTGCAGCTCGCGCTGGCACTCGGCGCAGAACCCGGCCCCCAGCAGCCCCTCCACCAGCGGGGCGTCGGGGGCGTCGAGGATGGCCCCGGCCGACCCGGCCTGCAGCGCCGCCAGCAGCTCGCCGCCGACCCGCTGCCGGTGGCGCTCCCCGGACAGGCAGGCCAGCGGCGCGGCCGGATCGCCGGCCAGCCCGCCGTCGGCGCCGCGGCAGGCCTCCCCCTCCGACAGGGCCCGGCCGGCCTCGACGGTGACGAACCGGCCCGGGGCGATGAATCCGGGGGCGAAGGCGGTGGCGGAGGCGGGGACGGACGGCATTCCTGTGGCGGGACGTTAGCCGCTCGCAGGGGACCCGACAAGCACCCAACCTCGCGTTGACGCGAAGGAAATTCGCTGCTACGCATGAGCGGCACCCGATTACCGGAGGTCTCCGCGATGGGCTCGATGTTCGGGACGCTGGCCAAGCACTACGGCGAGGGCGGGTGGATGATGCACCCCATCCTCGTCTCGCTGATCTTCACCCTCGCCGTGATGATCGACCGGATCATCGTCCTCTACTTCAAGGCCTCCATCGACAAGGAGGCCTTCCTGCGCGGGCTGAAGCAGCACGTCTTCTCCGGCGACCTCGACAAGGCCATCGCCTTCTGCGCCGCGCAGAAGAAGGTGCCGCTGGTCTCGGTGATCAAGGCCGGCCTGATCAACGTGCCCAAGGGGGAGGAGGACGTGCAGGCGGCCATGGACGAGGCCACCCTGCGCGAGTCGCCCAAGATCGAGGCCCGCACCGGCTACCTGGCCATGCTCGGCAACGTCGCCACCCTGCTCGGCCTGCTCGGCACCATCGTCGGCCTGATCGGCGCCTTCGGCGCGGTGGCCGTCGCCAACCCGGCCGACAAGGCCACCATCCTGGCCAGCTCCATCTCCGAGGCCATGAACTGCACCGCCTTCGGGCTGATGGTGGCCATCCCGGCGCTGGTGGCCTACTCGGTGCTGCAGGGGCGCACCCAGCACATGGTCGACGACATCAACGAGTCGGCGGTGTCGGTGCTCAACCTGATCGTGGCCAACAAGGACAAGATGAAGGTCCCGGCCACGCTGGCGGCGGCCGAGTAGCCGAAGGCCCCCGGCCCACCCGGTGACCAGGAAAGGAGGACCACGATGAGCGGCGGCGCGATGCCCGAACAGGGCGGCGGCGGAAAGAAGCGCAAGAAGGCGCTCGACGCCAACATCAACGTGGTCCCGGCCATCGACCTGCTCTCCTGCTGCATCGCCTTCCTGCTCTACACCGCGGTCTGGAACCAGGTCTCCCGGCTGCAGGTGCAGCAGCTCGGCCTCGGCGCCCCGGAGACCACCACCCCGGAGCAGCTGCAGAAGTCGCTGGCGGTGACCCTGGCGGTGGGCGAGCGGGGCATGGCGCTGACGGTGGGCGACGCCAGCTACGACATCCCCACCCTGGGGCGCAGCGCCGACGGGGTGGTGCTCCACGACCTCAAGGCCCTCACCACCCGCCTGAAGGCGGTCAAGGGCGAGTTCCCCGACCAGGGCTCGATCATCGTCACCGCCGAGGACACCGTCCCCTACGGCGACCTGGTCCACGTCATCGACGTCTGCCTGGGCGCCGGGCTCATGCAGGTCTCGGTCTCGGGCGTCTAGGAGGGGAGCCGCCATGGCCATCGTCCAGCCAGGGAAGCGCCCCAGCCCGCGCTTGGCGCGCTCCAAGGTGCTGGGCGGCAAGATCGGCCGCGGCCGCCGCAGCGGCAACGCCGAGCTCAACGTGGTCCCCATGGTCGACATGATGACCATGCTGGTGATCTTCCTGCTGCAGCAGTACAGCGCCACCGGCGAGGTGCTCTACATGCAGAAGGACATCCGCCTCCCCGACGCCCGCCACGGCCAGATGATCGAGCAGGCCCCCACCGTGGCCATCTCGGCCGGCCAGGTGGTGGTCACCGGCCAGAAGGTGGCCGACGTGGCCGACCTGGAGCGCGACGCCGGCTACCTCAACATCCCGGCGCTGGAGGAGAAGCTGCGCGAGGACAAGAAGCGCTGGGACTTCATCCACCAGCAGGACCCCGGCGCCAAGTGGGACGGGATCGTCAACATCCAGGCGGACGAGAAGGTGCCGTTCCGCATCGTCAAGCGGGTGATGTACTCGGCCGGCGTGGCCGGCTACTTCAACCTCAACTTCGCCGCCCTGGACATCGGCAGCGGCGCGGCGGCCGCCCAGGGCGCCGCGCCCTAGACCCGCCCCGGCCCCGCGCCAGCCCGGCCCCGGCGGACCGCCGACCGGGCCCGCCGACCGCCCCTCCGGCCCGCCCCGAATACCGGACTGGACAAGGCGGTTTGCGGCCTAGTAGATTCCGCCGGCCTTCGACAGCACCCCGCCCCCCCTCCGGCCCGCAACAAGCCGGATTTCCGCGGGGATTCACCCAGCCGCTCCAGCAACCAGCCTCCCCAGCAACCCGCCTCCCAAAAAGGGAACCGCCGCGCCATGAACCTCTCATCCGTGATCACGTCGCTCGTCGCCGCCAGCGGCGGTGAAGCCAACCTGAAGCTGCCGGACCTCGCCAGCGTCAGCTTCCTCGGCGGCGCCATCAGCGGCTGGGCCCTGCTCGCCACCGGCCTGGTGGTCTCGGCGGCCGGCCTGGTCTTCGGCCTGCGGGCCTCGGCCCACCTGAAGGCGCTCCCGGTCCACAAGTCGATGCTCGACATCTCCGAGCTGATCTACGAGACCGCCAAGACCTACCTGATGACGCAGTTCAAGTTCATCGGCGTGCTCTGGGCCTTCATCGCGGTGATCATCGTCCTCTACTTCGGCGTGCTCTCCGACGGCTTCGGCCCCGGCAAGGTGGCCATCATCCTGGCCTTCTCGCTGGTGGGCATCCTCGGCTCCTCCGGCGTGGCCTGGTTCGGCATCCGGGTCAACACCTACGCCAACAGCCGCACCGCCTTCGCCTCGCTGCGCGGCAAGCCCTTCCCCACCTACGCCATCCCGCTGCAGGCCGGCATGTCGGTCGGCACCATGCTGATCAGCGTCGAGCTGCTGATCATGCTCTTCATCCTGCTCTTCATCCCCGGCAACCTGGCCGGCGCCTGCTTCATCGGCTTCGCCATCGGCGAGTCGCTGGGGGCCTCGGCGCTGCGCATCGCCGGCGGCATCTTCACCAAGATCGCCGACATCGGCTCCGACCTGATGAAGATCGTCTTCAAGATCAAGGAAGACGACGCCCGCAACCCCGGCGTCATCGCCGACTGCACCGGCGACAACGCCGGCGACTCGGTCGGCCCCTCGGCCGACGGCTTCGAGACCTACGGCGTCACCGGCGTCGCCCTGATCAGCTTCATCCTGCTGGCGGTCACCCCGGCCACCATCCAGACCCAGCTGCTGGTCTGGATCTTCGCCATGCGCATCATGATGGTGATCGCCTCGGTCGGCTCCTACTGGGTCAACGAGGCCTACTCCAAGTCCCGCTGGGGCAGCGTCGACAAGATGGACTTCGAGCAGCCGCTCACCAACCTGGTCTGGCTGACCTCGCTGGTCTCGGTGGCCCTCACCTTCCTGGTCTCCTACCTGCTCATCCCCAGCCTCAACGGCGACACCACCCTGTGGTGGAAGCTCTCCGCCATCATCTCCTGCGGCACCCTGGCCGGCGCCATCATCCCCGAGGTGATCAAGGTCTTCACCTCCACCAACTCGCGCCACGTCCGCGAGGTGGTGACGGCCTCCAAGGAGGGCGGCGCCTCGCTCAACGTGCTGGCGGGCCTGACCGCCGGCAACTTCTCGGCCTTCTGGATGGGGCTGGTGCTGGCGGTGCTGATGGGCATCGCCTACAAGGTCTCCACCACCACCGGCTTCGACCTGATCATGGCCGCCCCGGCGGTCTTCGCCTTCGGCCTGGTGGCCTTCGGCTTCCTCGGCATGGGGCCGGTCACCATCGCCGTCGACTCCTACGGCCCGGTCACCGACAACGCCCAGTCGGTCTACGAGCTCTCCCTGATCGAGAACATCAAGGGGATCAAGGCCGAGGTGAAGAAGGACTTCGGCTTCGAGCCCAACTTCGAGAAGGGCAAGGAGTACCTCGAGGAGAACGACGGCGCCGGCAACACCTTCAAGGCCACCGCCAAGCCGGTGCTGATCGGCACCGCGGTGGTCGGCGCCACCACCATGATCTTCTCGATCATCGTCACCATCGCCCAGATGAACAGCGGCGATCACGGCGCCGCCGGCGGCGCGGTCCAGCTCGACCAGCTCAACGCCCTGCTCAAGGGCGTGGCCGGCCACTTCTCCATCCTCGAGCCGCTCTTCATGCTCGGCCTGCTGCTGGGCGGCGCGGTGATCTACTGGTTCTCCGGCGCCTCCACCCAGGCGGTCTCCACCGGCGCCTACCGGGCCGTGGAGTTCATCAAGAAGAACATCAAGCTCGACGAGGGCGCCGAGCGGGCCTCGGTGGAGGACTCCAAGAAGGTGGTGGAGATCTGCACCCTCTACGCGCAGAAGGGGATGTGGAACATCTTCATGGTGGTCTTCTTCGGCACCCTGGCCTTCGCCTTCTTCGACGAGTACTTCTTCATCGGCTACCTGATCTCCATCGCCTTCTTCGGCCTCTTCCAGGCGCTCTTCATGGCCAACGCCGGCGGGGCCTGGGACAACGCCAAGAAGATCGTGGAGACCGAGCTGAAGGCCAAGGGCACGCCGCTGCACGACGCCTGCGTGGTCGGCGACACCGTCGGCGACCCCTTCAAGGACACCTCGTCGGTGGCCATGAACCCGGTCATCAAGTTCACCACGCTCTTCGGCCTGCTGGCGGTGGAGCTGGGGCTGCAGATGACCGCGGCCCACCAGGGCACGCTGCGGCTGGTGCTGGCGGCCGCCTTCCTGGCGGTCATGCTCTTCTTCGTGTACCGGTCGTTCTACGGCATGCGGATCGAGTCGGCCAACGACTAGCGGGCACCACCCGCCCCGCTTCGATCGGGCGGCGCTCGCTCCGGCGTGCGCCGCCTTGAAGGTGTTCCCGCTGCCCGGCGTGGTGCTGCTGCCGGGCGCGCCCGCCCCCTTCCACATCTTCGAGCCGCGCTACCGCGACCTGTTCGCGGCGGCGCTGGCCGGGGACCGGGTGGTGGCGGTGCCCACCGTGCTCCGCCCCGACGAGGTCATGACCGAGCGGCCGGCGCTCTGGCCGGTGGCCGGGCTCTGCGTCATCGTCGGCGAGGAGCAGAACGGCGACGGCACGCTCGACGTGCTGCTCCACTGCGCCGGGCGGGTGCGGCTGGGCGAGGAGCTGCGGGGCAAGCCGTACCGCGAGTTCCAGGCCGAGCTGATCGAGGACCTCTACCCGGCCGCCGGCGTCGCCGGGCTGCAGGGGGACGTCGAGGCCCTGGCCCAGCTCTGCTACGACCTGATCCCGCTCCTGCCGGCCGAGTCGGGCGTCAACCGGCTCACCGAGGCGGTGGCCCGCATGAAGGACCCCGGGGCCATGGCCGACCTGGTGGCGGCGGCGGCCATCACCGAGCCGTCGGCCCGCTACCGGGTGCTGGCCGAGCCGGAGGTGGCGGTGCGGCTCAAGCTGGTGGACGAGGAGCTGGCCTCGCTGGTGCTGCTGCTCGGGCAGGGGCGCGGCTCGAAGAACTGAGGGACGGGCGCCCCGGCGGAGTCCGGAACCGAAGCCGCCGACCCGCCACTTCGAGCCAGCCTGGAGGCGAAGGCGTCAGCGCACCGGCGGCGGCGCACCGGTGATGCGTCGCCACAGCGCCAGGGCCGAGGCGGGGAGCCGGTGGAGCTGCCCCTCGACGGCCGCCACCAGCGCCGGCCGGCCGGGCAGTGAGAGCAGCTGCTCGACGTCCCAGGCGTCCTGGGGCCCTCCCGCGAAGAGCTTGAGCAGGACCAGGTCCGCCGCGGTGACCACCGGGATCGGCACCTCGCTCACGCCGCGGGGCTCGGCCCTGCGGAGCAGCTCGGCCTGCCAGGCGGCGCGCCCCACCACCACGTCCACTGAGCGGGAGCCGGGGCGAGCGATGCGGATGACCCCGGCCAGCGGGTCCTCGTCGTCGCCGAGGCGGACGTCGACCGTGTCGCCCGATCCCGCCAGCCGGGCCCAGGGCGCGGGCGAGAGCATGGCCCGGTCGGTGACCAGGAGGTCCAGGTCGAAGGTGGAGCGGCCGACGCCGTGGGCCGCCATGGCCCCGGCGCCGATCAAGGCGTGCGGGACGGCCCGCGCCGAGAGCTCCCTGGAGACGTCGGCGAGCAGGCGGAGCATCAGGGCTCCGAGACGCACCGCGAGGGCTGGCGGCCGGCGGCGCGCTGGCGCTGGAGGGCGATCCGCGCCGCCTCGAGCGAGAGGCCGGTGGCGGCGGCGTGGAGCTGCACGTCCGAGTCGCCGAGCTGGAGGGCGCGGAGCACCCGCTCGCCGGGCGAGAGGGCGGCCTCGGCGCGGGCGCCGTCACGGCGGAGGCTGGCTGCGACCTTGCTCACGCGCCGATGATAGCCGGTCGGAAGGCCGGGACGAAGCCCCGGGTCTACCGCCGGCCGATGCCGTGGTAGGTGAAGCCGGCGGCGCGGGCCTTCTGCGCGTCCCAGGCGTTGCGGCCGTCGAAGAGCACGTCGCCGCGCATGGCCTTCTTGAGCCGGGCCCAGTCGGGCTGGCGGAACTCGTTCCACTCGGTCACCAGCATGAGGGCGTCGGCCCCCTCGGCGGCGGCGTAGGGCTCGCGCACCAGCTCCACGGTGGACGGCAGCAGCCGGGCCGCCACCTCGCGCGCCACCGGGTCGTGGGCCCGCACCGTGGCGCCGTTGCCCACCAGCGCCTCGATGATGGTCAGCGCCGGGGCCTCGCGCATGTCGTCGGTCTTGGGCTTGAAGGCCAGCCCCCAGACGCCGAAGACCTTGCCGGCCACCTTGCCGCCGAAGTGCTTCATGGCCTTCTCGAAGAGCAGCCGCTTCTGCCGCTCGTTGATCCGCTCAACGGCCCGGAGCAGGTCGAAGTCGAGGCCGACCTGCCGGGCGATGGTAGTAAGTGCCCGTAAATCTTTAGGAAAACACGATCCGCCGAATCCAGACCCAGGGTAAAGGAACGGATGACCGATCCGCTTGTCGCTCCCCATGCCGCGGCGCACCTGGTCGACGTCGGCGCCGAGCCGGTCGCAGACCGCGGCGATCTCGTTCATGAAGGAGATGCGGGTGGCCAGCATGGCGTTGGCGGCATACTTGGTCAGCTCGGCGGAGCGCAGGTCCATGAAGAGCACCGGCTGCTCGGCCCGGGTGAACGGCGCGTAGAGCTCGGCCATCACCGCCCGGGCCCGCTCGCTGGCCACGCCCACCACCACGCGGTCGGGGCGCATGAAGTCGTCGATGGCCGCCCCCTCCTTCAGGAACTCCGGGTTGGAGACCACGTCGAAGGGCTGGCTGGTGATTGACTCGAGCCGGGTCCGCACCTGGTCGGCGCTCCCCACCGGCACGGTGGACTTGTTGACCACCACGCAGTAGCCGGTCAGCGCCTTGCCGATCGACTCGGCGGCGGCCAGCACGTAGGAGAGGTCGGCCTCGCCGCTCTCGCCCGGGGGGGTTCCGACGGCGATGAAGGCGACGTCGGCGCCGGCCACGCCGTCGGCGGCCCTGGTGGTGAAGCGCAGCCGCCCCTCGCGGGCGTTGCGGCGCACCAGCTCCTCCAGCCCCGGCTCGTAGATGGGGACGCCGCCGGAGAGCAGCAGGTCGATCTTGGCCGGGTCGTGGTCCACGCAGGTGACCTCGTGGCCCGACTCGGCGAAGCAGGTGCCGGTGACCAGCCCGACGTAGCCGGTCCCGATGACGGCGATCTTCATGTGCGCGGACTCCCCGAAAGGCAGCGGTGCGGGGGCAAATTATCACGCCGGCCGGCCGCCGCCGACCAAACGGCCGCCGCGACGACTCAGCCCGGGGCCACCACCAGCCGCGCCGCGGCCTCGGCCCCGCGAAGGTGGCGCAGCTTGCCCGGATCCCGCGCCCCGTCGGCCACCTGCTCCACCGCCGCCCGCTCCACGGCGCCGAGCGACGGCGTCAGCGCCGCGGCGGCCTCGGCAACCTCGGGGAAGAAGAAGCCGGTCAGCAGGCAGGCGCCGTAGAGGGCCCGCGACAGCCCGGCCCGCTCGGCCCGCGCCTTCACCAGCGCCGCGTCGAGCGGCAGCCGCAGCAGCTCGCGCAGGTCGAGGTAGCGGATCAGGGGGGCCCAGAGCGCCGCCTGGCCGAGGTCGCCGACGGCGCAGAGCAGCGCGTCCTCGGCGGCGGGGCGGCCGGCCTGCGGCCCGAAGGCGCGCAGCGGGACGGCGCGGGCGTAGAGGGCGTCGTCCTCGTCGGCGCCGGGCCAGAGCCCCTCCTGCAGCGAGAGCTCGATGGGGCCGTCGGAGAAGACCGCGGTGCGGCCGTCGTGGCCGGTGCGGCGCAGCTTCATGCCGCCCTTCTGCAGGCCGTCGGCGAAGCGCCGGCCGTCGGCGCCGCGCACCGCCAGCCGCAGATCGCTGACCGGGCGCCAGGCCATGTGCGGGTAGAGCCAGTCGACGTAGGCGGCGCCGTCGAGCAGCACCACCGGCACCTCGGCCACGTCCTTCAAGGCGTTGCGCAGGGTGATGAGCCGCATGACGTTGTCGTTGACGGTGCCGGTGTACTGGCCGAGCAGGGATTCGCGGAAGCGGTCGGGCAGGCCGGCGCCGAGCCGGGTCTGCTCGCAGTGAAAGGAGGCGAGCGGAGCCAGGCCGTGGGCCACCAGCACCGGGGCCAGGGCGTCGAGGTCGCAGGGGGGAAGGGCCGCCAGCGGGGAGAAGCTGGCCAGCGCCCGGATGGCCGGCAGGAGCGGACTCATGAGTCCTTCGGTTCCAGCACCGCGATCAGCGACAGCGCGTCGAACGGCAGGACCCGGTCCACCAGCCGGAAGAGCGGCGTCAGCAGGTTGAGCGCCATGATCTGCACGAGGCCGAAGCTGCGCCGCTTCAGCAGCTTGCCGTTGAGCCACCAGGCCGGCCGCCCCACCCGGTTGAAGTGGACCAGCGTCTTCACGGTGAAGCCGGCGTCGTCGGCCAGCTTCGCCAGCGACTCGACGGTGTAGCGGCGGCGGTGGCCGAGCACCTCGTCGAGCGTGCCGAACACCTCCGGCCCCTGCGGCACCAGCACGATGGCCCGGCCCCCGGGCGCCAGCACCGCCCGGATGTTGCGCAGCGCCCCGACGTCGTCGTCGACGTGCTCCACCACGTTCAAGCAGACCACGGTGTCGAAGCCGCCCGGCGGCCGCGGGAAGGTCTCGCCGCGGGTGACGTCGGTGAGGGTGACGTCCAGGTACGGGCGGTCGGCGGTCAGCCCCTGCAGCGAGTGCAGGTAGAGCGGGTTGATGTCGGAGGCCACGTACTGGTCGCGGGGGATGAGCCGCCGGGTCAGGTTGCCGGTGCCGGAGCCGATCTCGAGGATGCGCTGGCCGCAGAAGGGGAGAATCGTATCCGCCATCCAGCCGTTGAAGCGCGGCGCCCGGGCCATGCGGCCGAGGATCTGCGACCCCCACTCGTCCTCCTGGTAGACGTGGTCCGACCACCAGAAGCGCAGGATGGCCAGCAGCGCCTTGACCCCGTCGCGCCAGCCGATCTTCTTGCCCTCCTGGTAGGTGCGCCCGGAGTAGCTGATGGGCACCTCGAAGATGCGGGCCTCGCGCTTGGCCAGCTTGATGGTCAGCTCCGGCTCGAGCCGGAAGTCGTCGCTCACCAGCGGGATGGAGCGGAGCAGCGAGGTGCGGACCGCCTTGTAGCAGGTCTCCATGTCGGTCAGGTTCACGTTGGTCACGAGATTGGTGAGGAACGTGAGCAGCCGGTTGCCGAGCTCGTGGCGGAAGAGCAGGGCACGCCTCGCCTGGCCGCCGGCGAAGCGCGAGCCGAAGACGGCGTCGGCGTGCTCGTCGACGAAGACCGGGAGGAAGCCGAGCAGGTCGCGCGGGTGGTACTCCAGGTCGGCGTCGTGGATCACCGTGAGCTCGCACTCGGCGCGGGCCAGCCCGGCGCGGATGGCCGCCCCCTTGCCGCCGTTGCGGGCGTGCTGCAGGAAGAGCCAGTCGGTCCGGCCGTGGCGCCCGGCGCCGCGCTCCACCACCGGGATGGCGCCGGCGGTGCGCGGGGCGTGGGGCAGGGGCGGGGCCAGGGTGATGCCGCGGGCGGCGGCGAAGTCGGCCAGCACCGCGGCGGAGCGGTCGCGCGAGGAGTCGTCGACCACGATCACCTGCAGCCGGTCGAGCAGCGGGCTCGCCTCCAGGGCCGCGAGCCGCTCCAGCGAGGCGGCCACCAGGTGCTGCTCGTTGTAGACGGGGACGAGGACGGTGAGGGAGGTCATGCTCCGGCCGGTCTTACCACCCCTACTCCGCCGGCGGCGAGACCCCGCAGCGCTGCAGGAAGAGGGCGGCCAGGACGCCGAGGCCGAGCGACACCCCCACCACCAGGAAGGCCCGCAGCCGCAGCTTGCGCTTCAGCCGGTGGTCGCGGGTCTCCGACTTGCGGCCCCGCTGCTGCGCCGCCCGGGCGGCGAGCCGGCTGGCCCGCGGCGCCACCTTGCCCCGGGCCCAGCCGCGGTGGCCGCAGCTCCGGCAGGCGTAGCGGTCCCAGGAGGAGTAGCGGCGCACCAGCTTCTGCAGGCCGGAGCGGCTGTGCGACCGGCGCAGGTTGTGGCCGCCGCACTTTCCGCAGGCCGGCTGGCCCGCCGCCGTGTCCTGGGCGGAATGGTCGGCCGGCTGGCCGAGGGCGACGTGCTGGTCGGCCGGACTGTGCGGGCTGGACTGGTCGATCGAGCGGGTCGGATCGGCCGGGTCGGCCGGGTCCGACGGGGCGTTCGGGGTGCTCTTTCTGGTCGGGGCGGGCTCCACGCGGCGCGCAGATTACCGCGGCCGATCCGACCTGTCGCGGCGGCGGCGGCGGTCCGTTTGGGCCGTGCCGGCCGAAAGGCCGCCGTTCACGGACTGTGCGTCCCTGTTCAACCGCCGCGCGGGCTGACCGCGGCTCTCGGCTCGGCCCCGGTGCGGGCTGACCGCCGGCCCCGGCTCAGCCCCCGTGCAGGCTCACCGCCGGCCCGGCCCCGGCCACCCGCTCGCGCTCGGCCAGCTTCACGTCGGCCTCCATCATCAGCGTGATGAGCTGCTCGAAGCTGGTGCGCGGCTTCCAGCCGAAGGCCCGCTCCGCCTTCGACGGGTCGCCGAGCAGGAAGTCGACCTCGGTGGGGCGGAAGTACTTCGGGTCGATCTCGACGTGCTGCCGGTAGTCGAGCCCGACGTGGCCGAAGGCGTGCTCGCAGAGCTCGCGCACGGTGTGGGCCACGCCGGTGGCGATGACGTAGTCGTCGGCCTTGGGCTGCTGCAGCATCAGCCACATGGCCTCGACGTAGTCCTTGGCGTAGCCCCAGTCGCGCTTGGCCTCCAGGTTGCCGAGGTAGAGCTTCTGCTGCAGGCCGAGCTTGATGCGGGCGGCGGCGCGGGTCACCTTGCGGGTCACGAAGGTCTCGCCGCGGCGGGGAGAGTTGTGGATCCAGCCGTCACCGATGCCGGCGTGGAACGTGCCGCTCTCGGTGGCCAGGTCGAAGAGCCAGCCCTCGTGCGCGACGGGCGTGACCTTGACCACCTCCGCCACCGGCCGGCGCAGGTGGGCGCCCTTGCTGCCCTGGCGCTCGTCGTCATGGACCGAGAGGTTGATCTGGTAATAGCCGTGCCCGCCGCGGTCCTCGACCGAGAGGATGGCCCGCTGGCCCAGGGCCCGCTGCGCCAGCCACCAGAGCCCGGCCGCGAGGCACGGGGAGGCCGTCTTGAAGGACTTGAACTCGTACTTCGAGTTCCCGGCCTTCAGGCCGTCGGTCTCGTTGTAGCCGCGCAGGAAGGCCAGCTGGGCTTCCAGGCTGGCGTTCAGGATCCGCAAGGGGACACGCTTGTCGCCGCGCTCCGTGTAGAGCTGGGGTCGAAGCCAGCGACCATAGGCCGTGCCGCCGCTCAGATTGACCGCCTGGACGGCGGCATCGGAGAACCCGGACGTGCCGGTCCACCGGTGTGAACCACCGCCAGTGATGGCCCGCCAGGCCGCCGCGGCCTCGTCGAGGATGCCGAGGTCGTTTCCCGTGACGCGAACGTCGCCATCTTCGCTGACGTAGCCGTCTCCGGCCAGCGCTCCGAGCAGCCAGGCCTCGGCCTCGGTCACCTGCGTCATGCCCGTCGCCTCGGGTGAACGGGCCAGCGTCAGCGTGTCCCCCTCGCGAACCGTTCCGGCCGGCGTCTCCTTCCCCTCGTCGATGAAGACCACGTGGTCCGTGGTGGCCGAGAAGATGGCGCCACGTGCGGCGATGCGCACGACCTGCTTCTGTCCGCGGTTGTAGGTGGCGGTCATGCAGGTGACGCGAGCCCACCTGTCGCGGTCCCAGACCTCCAGGGGCCTGGCCGGTTCGCCGGTGTACCTGGTCCCATGTCGGGGGTCGCTCCGATGGGGAACGATCTCCTCGATGGGCAGGATGTCGATGAGCCCCTCGCGGCGGACGATGACCGGGGTCTCGGCCGTCACGCACTCGTGGTTGAAGAGGATGCCGTTGGAGACGTGCAGCCCGTAGGCCTCGCGGTAGTTGACGCCGATCCAGTAGGCGTAGACCTTGGCGCAGCCGTACGGGCTGCGCGGGTAGAAGGGGGTGGCCTCGGCCTGCGGCGGCGGCGAGGCGCCGAACATCTCCGACGACGAGGCCTGGTAGATGCGGGTCTGGTTCATGCCTAGCTCGCGCACCGCCTCCAGCAGCCGCACCGCGCCGAGCCCGGTCACCTCGCCGGTGTACTCGGGCACGTCGAACGACACCTTGACGTGGCTCTGGGCGCCGAGGTTGTAGATCTCGTCGGGGTGGAGCTTCTTCAAGAGGTAGTTGAGCGAGGAGGCGTCGTTCAGGTCGCCGAAGTGGAGGAAGAGCCGGCAGCCCTGGTCGTGCGGGTCCTGGTAGATGTGGTCGATGCGCTGGGTGTTGAAGGAGGAGGAGCGGCGGATGATGCCGTGCACCTCGTAGCCCTTCGAGAGCAGCAGCTCGGCGAGGTAGCTGCCGTCCTGCCCGGTGATGCCGGTGATGAGCGCCTTCTTCACGTGATCCCCCCTCGATTGGCCTCGAACCAGGCCACCGTCTCGGCCAGCCCCTCCTCGAACCCGATCGACGCCTTCCAGCCGAACTCGGCCAGCGCCTTGGAGGTGTCGAGCATGCGGCGCGGCTGGCCGTCGGGCTTCGACCGGTCCCAGACGATCTCGCCCTGGAACCGGCAGTGTCGCGCCACCAGCGGCACGAGATCCCGCACGTAGATCTCGAAGCCGGCCCCCAGGTTGACCGCCTCGCTCTTGTCGTACCGCTC
Source organism: Anaeromyxobacteraceae bacterium (assembly GCA_032654565.1). Classification (GTDB taxonomy): domain Bacteria; phylum Myxococcota; class Myxococcia; order Myxococcales; family Anaeromyxobacteraceae; genus JADKCZ01. The sequence continues at coordinate 362,587 of JAULAX010000015.1, forward strand.
GGCGGCGTCGACCACGCCGCGGGCGGCGTCGCGGGCGTGGAGGAACTCGCGCGAGGCCCCGCCGGTCCCCCAGACCACCACCTGCCTGTCGCCGCGCTCGCGGGCCTCGACGCACTTGCGGATCAGCGCCGGGATGACGTGCGACGAGGCCAGGTCGAAGTTGTCGCGCGGGCCGTAGAGGTTGACCGGGAAGAGCACCACCGAGTTGAAGCCGTACTGGGCCCGGTAGCCCTCGCTCTGCACCAGCATGGCCTTCTTGGCGATGCCGTAGGGGGCGTTGGTCTCCTCCGGGTAGCCGTTCCAGAGGTCGGCCTCCTTGAAGGGGACCGGGCAGAACTTGGGGTAGGCGCAGATGGTGCCGAGCGCCACCAGCTTCTTCAGGCCCACCTGCCGCCCCACCTCGATGAGCTGCACGCCCATCATCAGGTTGTCGTAGAAGAACTTGCCGGGGTTGTCGCGGTTGGCGCCGATGCCGCCGACCCGCGCCGCCAGGTGGAGGACGATGGTCGGCTGGGTGTCGCGGTAGAGCGCCCGCACCGCCGCCATCTCGACGAGGTCGTAGTCGCGCGAGCGCGGCACCAGCACCTCGCGGGCGCCGCGGCGCGTGAGCTCCTCGAGCACGAAGGAGCCGAGGAAGCCGGCCCCCCCGGTGACGACGACGCGCTCGTTCGGCCAGTCGATGCTCATGGGGTGGCGAGACTATGGGGGCGGGCGGGAGGGGTCAACCTCCCAGCGCGGGGGCGTACCGGCGGGATCGATCACCCGGACCGTCCGGCCGCGGTGGCGAGCCGCCGTCGGCCCGGGGAGAACAGCCGCCACCTCGACGCTGGAGCCGCTCCCTGATGACAACGTGCTCTTGACAGGCGTATCAAGACGGCGTAGTCATAACCGTCGTGGTCACCGCCGTCCAGGCTGTGGAGTTCTTCCACCTCCAGTTCGCACGCCTGCTCTGCGCCGGGCCGGACAAGGACGCCTTCGCCATCAAGGGGGGCTGCAACATGCGCTTCTTCTTCGAGAGCGTCCGCTACTCGGAGGACATCGACCTCGACGTCACCGAGCGCATCCCGGTCCACGCGCTCAAGGACCGGGTCCCCCGGATCCTCTCCGGCCCGGCGCTCACGCTGGTGCTCAGGAACCGGGGCATCGAGGTGGGCCGGGTCTCGGCGCCGAAGCAGACCGAGACCACGCAACGCTGGAAGCTGGGGTTGTCGGTGGAAGGCCACCCGGCGCCGCTGCCGACCAAGGTGGAGTTCTCGCGGCGAGGCGCCAGCGACGCGGCGGTGCTCGGTCCGATCGGGGCCAGCGTCCTGGCCGAGCACCAGACCATGCAGTTCCTCGCGCCGCACTACCCGCTGGCGGCGGCCCTGAGGCAGAAGGTGACGGCGCTGGCCGACCGCAGGGAGGTGCAGGCCCGCGACGTCTTCGACCTGGGGAGCGTCCTGATTCCCCGGGCCGGCGAAGGGGTGGAGCTGCTCCGGCCCGTCCGCGCCGCGATCCGGCCAGCGCTGGAGCGGGTCATGACGCTCACCTACGCCGACTTCAAGTCCCAGGTGGTCTCCTACCTTCAGCCAGTCGAGGCGGACGCTCACGGAACGCCCGAGGCCTGGGAGGCCATGCAGCTGGCGGTGGTGGAGTACCTGGACGCGGCGCTCGCCGGCCTCGGGGGCGCCACCCCGTGAACGCCACCGTCGCGCTGGGGCGCCTGAAGGCCCTGGGGATGCCGGCGGTGACCACGGCGGACGCCGCGGCCGTTCTGGGACTCCCCGTCGACGCCGCCAGCCACACCCTGCGCCGGCTCGGGAGCGCCGGGCTCCTGACGCCGGTCCGCAAGGGGCTCTGGGCTCTGCGTGAGCGACCCGAGCCGCTGGCCCTGGCGGAGTACGTCACCGCGCCCTACCCAAGCTACGTCTCCCTGCAGTCCGCGCTCTACCTGCACGGGATGATCGACCAGCTGCCGGTGGTGACCTACCTGGTGTCCCTGGCCCGCACCGCCCGGATCCGCACCGGGGTGGGCAGCTACAGCGTCCACCACGTGCGGCCCGAGTTCTTCGGCGGCGCTCGGCGGGATCCGGTCACCGGGGTCAGCCTGGCCACGCCCGAGAAGGCGCTGGTGGACTTCCTCTACCTGGCGCCCACCCGGTCCCGCCTCTTCGCGGCACTGCCGGAGCTCGAGCTCCCGGCCCGCTTCAGCACGCGTGCGGCCCGCGCCTGGATGGCCCGCATCCCGGCCGGCCGGATGCGCACCATGGTGGAGCGGGAGTTCGAGCGGGTGGTCGCGAAGCCCGCCGAGCGCTGATTCGCAGCCGCTCCTACTTCAGCAGCTCCTCGGTCATGCGCCGCTCCGCCTGCGCCGCCCGCGCCTTCGCCAGCTCGTCGAGCCGGGCCTGGTAGTCCTCACGCCGCTGCCCGGGCAGCGACGAGGCGCGCTCCACCGCGGCGATGGCGTCGTCGATCCGCCCGCCCTGCTGGCAGTACGAGGCCAGCGCCATGAGCGGCCAGGCCGAGTCGGGCAGCGCCGTCACCGCCGAGCGGGCCCGCTCGATGGCCTCGCCGAGCCGACCCTGGGCCCCGAGCGTGGCCGACACCAGCAGGTGGCGCAGCGCCTGCTCCTGCGGGGTCCGCGCCGCCATCGACTCCGCCAGCCGCCGGGCCTCGGCCGGCCGCCGCTCCGAGAGCGAGCGGTAGACCAGCGCCTCCACCAGCGCCGGCGAGCCGGGCGAGAAGGTCAGCCCCCGCTCCAGCGTGGCCCGGGCCTCGTCGTCGTACCCCTCGGCCACCAGCACCGCCGCCGCCACCCGCCAGCCCTGCGGGTCGCCGGGGGTCTCGACGGTGCGCCGCCGCGCCACCTCCAGCGCCTCCTCCAGCTCGCCGGCCGCCTGCAGCGCCCCGGCCAGCGGCACCAGCGCGCGGGCGTCGAGCGAGCCCTCGACGGCCCGGCGGAAGACCGAGGCGGCGTCGAGCGGCCGCTGCCGCGAGAGCAGCAGGTAGCCGAGCGACACCAGCCCGTCGCCGGTGTCGGGCGCCACCTGCAGCAGCTCCTCGACGGCGTCGAACCGGTCGGCCGCCTCGCCGAGCGCGGTGGGCGAGCCGTAGAGGAGCGCCAGCCGGTACTCGCGCCGGGCCAGCGCCCCCTGGCCGGCGGCGGCCAGGCAGCGGGCGGCGTACTGGTGCGGCTCGGGCGCGGTGGGGTTGAGCGCCATGGCGCGGGTGAGCCAGGGCATGGCCGGGGCGCAGCGCCCTTCCAGCACCCAGCGCGCCCCCACGATGGCGGCGGGGACGTAGTCGGCCCGGTGCCAGCGCAGCGCCTCGTCGGCCAGCACGGCCGCCGCCGCGGCGTCGGGCGCGCGGGCCACCGCCAGAGCCTCCTCCTCGGTGGGGTGGGCTCGCCAGAAGGCCGCCCCGGCACCGGCCACCAGCAGCGCCGCCGCCACGCCGGCCGCCAGCCAGCGCCAGCGCAGGCGCGGACGCCAGCTCAGAAGTCCGCCCAGCCGCTCGCCCGCCTGCCCGCCCAGCTGCTCGCTCGGTCGCTCGCTCAGCCGCCCGCCCCCGTCGACCCTGCCGTCGCCCTGTCCGTCGCCGGCCCCGCGGCCGCCCCCCCCGCCCTCTCCGCCGCGCGTGAGCAGCCCGAGCGCCACCATGAACGGCACGCCGACGCCGCTGAACTCGAGCGAGAAGTCGACCAGGTTCTGCGCCGCCACCGCCGCGGTGCCGGCCAGCAGGCCGACCTCCACCGAGGAGAGGTCGCGCCGCCGCGCCGCCGCCAGCCAGCCGAGCCCCAGCGTCACCAGCAGCAGCAGGCCGACCGGCAGGCCGAGGTCCACCAGCGGCTGCAGCCACTCGTTCTCCAGGTGGGTGAAGGTGACCGCGGCGGGATCGGTCTTGAGGGCGGGGAAGACGGTGGCGAACGAGCCGCGGCCGATGCCACCGAGCGGGTGCTCGCGCAGCAGCGCCAGCGCCGGCCGCCAGAGCTCGAGCTTGACGTCGTCGCGGGCGGTCCGGAGCGTGGAGAGCTCGCGGACCACCGGCTCCAGCGCCAGGTAGGCGACCGCGCCGAGCGCCACGGTGAGCCCGGCCAGCGCCGCCCAGCGCCAGGGGTGGGGCGGCTCGCCGTCGGGCCGGACCTGCCAGGCGGCCAGCAGCAGGAAGACCGCCACCCCGCCGAAGAAGGCGCCGATGCCGCCGCGCGAGAGCGAGACGAAGAGCGCCGCCACCACCACCACGAAGCACATCAGCCAGAGCAGCCGGGCCTGGCCGTGGCGGCGCAGGGCCAGCCCCAGCACTGGGAAGGCGGTGAGGCAGAGGAAGCCGGAGAGGTGGTTCGGGTTCACGAAGGGTGCGCGCGGCTCGAGCAGCGGCCCGAGGCCGAGCAGCGCGGCGCCGAGCACCACCAGCGCCACCGCCAGGCCGGAGAGGCCGAAGGCCACCAGCACCAGCTCGCGGCGGCGGCGGGTGCCGGCCACGGCGAAGCCGGCCAGGAAGGCCAGCAGCTTGGCGGCGGCGCCGGCCAGCTCGCGCCCGGAGGCGGGAGGATCGAGCGAGATCGCCACGCCGCCGGAGAGCGGGAGGAGCTGCAGCGCGCTCCAGGCCAGCACCAGGAGGAGCGGAAGGGCGGCGAGGGGGAGGGGGATGAGTTGCGCCACGGGCTGCATCGGTACGGATGGCTGCACCGCCGCCGAGGCCCTCTCCCCGCCGCGGGTGAGCAGCAGCAGCGCCGCCCCCGCCAGCGCCGCCGCGACGAGCTGCACCGACAGGTCCACGCCGCCGCGGGCCAGCGGAGCCGCCACCACCAGCGCGGCGAGCACCCAGGCACCGATGGTGGAGGTCGAGGTGGAGGAGCGGTGGCGAGGTGGCATGGCGGTCCGGGGAGTGTAGACCAGACCGGGCAGGGCTCCGTTCAGGTTGCGCCGCGGGATTCTGGGGAGGCACGGCTGCGTCGGCCGCGCGGGCTGAACCGGCTGAACCGGCTGCACGGGCTACACGGGCAGCGGGGGCTGCACGGGCTGCACGGGCTGAACCGGCGCAGCGTGCGACGCGACGCCCCCGTCCGGGACTCGCAGGTTCAGCCGCACCCGGGATCTGCCTTCACGCCACTGCCACCGCCACCGGGCCGCTCCAGGCGAGCCGGCCCGGCGCCTCACCGCGGACGCGGATGTAGCCGCCGTGCACGCCGTGGAGGTGGTGGCCGGCGCAGAGGCTCACCAGGTTCTCGGGCTCGTCATCACCGCCGTGGGACCGGTACTCCACGTGGTGGACGTGGATGGCGGCGCGGCTGCAGCCGGGCACCTGGCACAGGCCGCGATCGCGCTCGAGGACGCGCTTCTGGACGGTGTTGCGCTCCTTCAGCAGCGGCTCCCAGGTGGCGATGAAGTGGTCGGCGATGCGCTCCAGCGCTTCGGAGGGGGTGATGAAGCGGCTGGTGCCCTGCCAGGCGCGCTGCGCGCTGCGACGTGCCCTGCGACGGGTCCAGCGAGGCGTCCGCCTGAGTGTCCCGCCGAGCGTCCTGCGACGCGGCCAAGAGGGCCAGTTCGAGCAGCTCGGCGACGTGGACGGGCATGCGGACGATGCGCTGCCCCTGCGCGCACATCTGCGCCTCTTCGACGGCCTCGGCCTCGCGCGCCAGCTCGATGCAGGTGCGCTCCGCGGCGCGGGCCAGCCACTCCGGGAGGGTCGCCTCGGTGGCCTGGAAGGCGACAATGCGGGCCTTCTCGTAGCTGATGCGCCCCTCGCGCAGGGCCACCCGCAGCTCGGGCAGCCAGTAGAGGCGCCGTTCGAGCGCGATGCGCTGGCCGATGTTCCGCTCGGAGAGGCCGAGCCGCTCGGTGCAGTAGTGCTCGAAGCTGACGAACTGCATGTCGCGCCAGAGACCGGACTGGCGCACCAGGAAGGCGAGGTGGCCGAGCAGCTCGTCCCAGCGATGCTGCAGGGATCGGAGCCGCCGCAGGTCGGCGTCGAGGCGGAGGAGATCGACGGCCGCCGCGCATCCGGCCTCCGGCGACCCGTCGGTCCACGCCAGAACGACCGACAGCGAATGACCCGTCGCGCCAGCGCTCGCGGTCACGCTCCCACCCGCCGCGGCGGTACCTGCAGCCGCGCCCGCCCCCGCCGCCCCGCCTCCCGCGACGTCCCCGTCGGCCGCCCCCACCCCCCGCGGCGCCGGATCGAAGCTGCGCAGGAACTCCCACTGGCGCGACTCGTGCTCCAGCCAGACCTTCAGCTCGTCGAGCTGCTGGCCCGACGGGGCGTGGTCGAGCCACTGGTAGGCGCGGCGGATGCCCGGCGCCACCTCGGCGGGAGGCTCCACCGGGTGCGAGCCCAGGTACTCCTCGCAGACCGCCTCGAGCCGCTGCCACGGCGGCGCGGTGGCCCCGAGCAGCTTGCCGGCCAGCGCCAGCGCCCGGTCGAGCTTCGGCCCGGACTCTCCACGCACAGTGAAGCCGACACGCTCCCAGCGCTCCTCCTCGGCCTCGGCGCCGGACGTGTCGCCGAGCGCCTCGCGCACGCCGGCCGCCAGCGACCGCACGGTCTCCTTCCTGGCGCGCGCCACCCAGGCGGCCTCGTCGGTGCCGCGAGCCACCGCGACGATGGTCTCGGCCTTGCGCGCGGTGACCGCGCCGGACTCCACCGCGGCGCGGAGCAGCGGCCGCTCGGCGAGGTTGGAGGAGAGGCGGGCCAGCTTCTCGGCGGTGCTGCCGGCGACGCCGAGCCGCTCGCGGGCGTAGTCGCGCAGGCCGGAGAAGCCGAGCCGCAGCAGCCGGTCGCCGACCAGCAGCGTGGAGAGGCCGGCGCCGAGGGCGAGGTCGAGCGGGCCGCGGCCGCGGACGACGCGGACCAGCAGCCGGTCGAGCAGCAGGGCGGCCTCGGGGCGAAGCAGGTGGCGGCGCTCGTCGGACGGCACCGGCAACAGCGTGGAGGCCACGGCGGCGATGGAGGCGTATTCCGCGCCGAGGTCGGCGGAACGGCCCGCGCGGAGGTCCAGGCCGGGGGCCGGGCCGGGGTCCAGGCCCTGGTCCGCGACCGCCGCGATCTGGAGCGAAACGCTCATTCCCGCTGGGATAGCACTATTCCTGACAACTGAACAGGCGTATCGTACATGCGCCCCAAGAGGGACCCCACCCCCACGCCCACCCCCACCCCCGTCCCCCCGCCCTCCCGTCCCCCCGCCCTCCCGTCCACGGCTCCCCGGCAAACGGGGTCTCGCCGTACCGCCCTGGTGTGCTCAATCGTCCGCATCCAGGTCGGCCATCACGTCCCTGACCGTGGCGTGGGCCTTGAGGCCACCGCGGCGCGCTTCCTTCATCGCCGCCCGGGTCCCGGGGTTGGGGACACGCAGCTCGAACGCGCCTTCATTACCATGGTAATATACCGTCCATGACCATCGCCCAGTCCAGGCTCACGTCGCAGGGGCAAGTCTCGATCCCGGCCGAGGTGCGCCGACGGCTCGGGCTCGGCCCCGGGTCGGTCATCGAGTGGGACCAGGTCGGCGAGCAGATCCTGGTCCGGCGGGCGGGGCGCCACTCCTCCGCCGAGGTGAGCGCCGTGCTCTTCCCTGCCGGAGCCGGGAAGCCACGCAGCCTCAAGGCGTTGAAGGCGGGGATTCGCGCCCACGTGAAGCGCCGCCATGCGCGCGGTTGACACCAACCTGCTGGTGCGGCTCCTGGCCCGCGACGACGCCAGGCAGGTCGCCGCGGCCGAGGCCTTCGTGGCGCCAGGAGCCTGGGTCTCGCACCTGGTGCTGGTCGAGGCCGTCTGGGTGCTCGACTCGGTCTACGGGCTCCCGCCGGCCAGGCTCGCCAGCGCGGTCGAGCTGCTCCTCGAACACCGCGATCTCACCATCCAGGACGCCGACGTCGTGACCCGCGCGCTCGCCGCCTTCCGCTCCCGGCCGGGGCTCGGCTTCTCCGACTGCCTGGTCCTCGAGGTGGCGCGCCAGGCCGGCCACCTGCCGCTCGGGACCTTCGACCGGGCGCTCGCGAAGCTGGATGGCGCCGAGCGGGTCTGAGAGAGAACCAGCGCCGCCTGAACCGCCCGGCGCGCACATCTGCGCCGCCTCGCCGGACCCCCTCCCCCTCCGCGATCTTCAGGGGAGTTCCGGGCCAGCGCCTCGCAGCACGCTCCACGCCACGACGATCCAGATCGTGTGCCTATCCGGGTGGCTCCACCGCCCGCGCTCCGCTATCGTCCGGGGTCATGGGAGGTTCGCAGCCGTGCGCCATCGCCACCTGAACCACGAAGACCTCACCCCTGCTGCGATCGATGACATCATCGACCGCGGCCGATGGGCCGACTGGGGTGAGCTTCGGGTCGCGGCGCTCGACTCGCCCGAGGTGCTGAGGACCATCGTGCGGGTGTGCGAGCCACGCATCCAGGACCCCTACGCCCAGCGTCACCACTTCTGGAGGCTCTATGCCCAAGCCCGCCTTGCCTGAGTGGGAGGATGTCCTCTCGGCCGCGGCACGCTTGCAGGAGATCCTGCCGGAAGCCGTGCTCGTGGGCGGCACCGGCGCGGCGCTGCACGTTGGCCATCGCATCTCCGTGGATGGCGACCACGTCCTGACGGACCTCCGCTCGCACTTTGATGAAGTCCTGGCGCAACTCGAGAGCGTGGCGGGATGGAAGACCGCCCGGGTTCAGAGGCCCGTTCAGATTCTCGGGAGCCTGGACGGGATCGACACGGGGGTTCGGCAACTCCTTCGGACCGAGCCCCTGGAGACGACCGAGATCGAGCTCCAGGGGCAAAGGATCCGGGTTCCGACAGAGCCCGAGATGCTGCGCATCAAGGGTGTGTTGATTCTCAAGCGGAACTCCACGCGGGACTACCTCGACTTCGTGGCCATCGCGGACCACCTTGGGGATGAGCGGAGTGCAGACGCACTTCGGTCGTTCGACCGGCTCTATCCGCAGGCGTCGGGTGAGTCGGCTCTTCATCAACTCCACGTTCAGTTGGCGACTCCGTTGCCCTTCGACCTGTCGAAGACGAAGCTCCCGGAGTACAAGCACCTGGCCGTGCGGTGGCAGAACTGGGAGGCGGTCACCGATCGAGCCGCGAAGCTCGCCAGGACCCTCTTCGACAAGTTGGCAGTGGCGCCGCCGGGGCGGGCCCCGCAGCGGCCACCCCGGGGGCGCGGAGGGCCGGGTCTCTAAGCCCGTCGGGCCCGGCGCGCACATCTGCGCCGCCTCGCCGGACCCTCACCGCCGCGCTCACCCGAAGAGCTCGGAGTGCGACCCGAGTCGCACCAGCTGGAGCGTCACCTCGTCCGGCTTCCGATAGATGAGCACCAGATCCGGCCGCAGGTGGCAGTCCCGGTGATCGCTCCACTCGCCCGAGAGCTGGTGGTCCCGGGACGCGGTTGGCAGCGGCCGGTCGCCCGCCAGCAGCGTCACGACATCGTGAAGGAGCGTGTCCAGTCGCCGACCGTGGACGCCGGCGCGCTCGCGCTTCCAGTCCCGCCGGAACGCCCTGGTGTGCTCAATCGTCCGCATCCAGGTCGGCCATCAAGTCCTTGACCGTGGCGTGGGCCTTGAGGCCGCCGCGGCGCGCTTCCTTCATGGCCGCCCGGGTCGCGGGGTTGGGGACACGCAGCTCGAACGGGAGCGCCTGCTCGGCCGCCACCCGGGTGAGCAACACCCGGACGGCGTCGGAGATCGACAGCCCCATCGCCGCCAGGGCCTTCTCGGCCCGGGCCTTCATCTTCTCGTCCACCCTGACGTGGACCATCGCCGTGGTCGCCATGAGTGACATTGTATCTCACGTGACCCGACCGGTCGAGTTGAGACGGCCGGGCCGCAGGCCCGGGTCCAGGCCGGCCTCCGCGCCGGGGTCGGCGGCACGGCCCGCGCCGGGCACCATGCCCGGGTCCGCAACCGCCGCGATCTGGAGCGATACGCTCATTCCCGCTGGGACGTCGGCGCCGGGCAGTTCAGCGACCGCTCCTGGGCCTCCTGGCACTACCGGCTCGGCCTCTCCGGGCTGGAGCATGTCCCTCCGCTCCCGGCGCGCACATCTGCGCCGCCTCGCCGGACCCTCACCGCGCCGCTTTCAACCGACGCAGGAGCTCGTCCGGCGAAATGCCCTTGCCGTTGGCGATCTCCTCCTCGGCCATGGCGAGCGCCGCGTGCAGCTGGGTGCGGTCCACGTCCGACATCACCTCGAAGGGGTCGCGGCCGTCGACACCTGCCGTCACCCCGCCCCGATACTCACCCGCGTTTCCGCCCTCAGAACCCAAGCACCGCCTCCCTGAACTGCTGCGCGACGTCCTCACCGCGGCGCTCTCCCAGGGCATCGAGATAGATGCGCACCTGCGGCGCCACGCGGATGCTGTCACGCTCCTCCGTCAGCCCGGTCCCGACCCGCCCGGTGTCGCGCAGGAGCCTGAGGTTCGCGCCGCGCTCGGTCGGCCTGGCGCCGAGCGTCGCGGCGACGGTCTCGAGGCGCAGGTCGGGATCGATCCGCACCGCGGAAGTCAGCACGTTGGAGGGGCCGAAGCCGAACAGCGCAGCCGCGGCCCCTCCGGTGAGGGCATGCCGAACGCCAGCCCCGGCCAGCTTGCCCTCCACCAGCGCCCAGAGCTCCTCGGGACGCCTGGCGTAGACCGCGACATCGAGCCGCTGCTCCGCCCGCCGGGCCACGGGCTGGGCCTGGAGCCAGTCGAGGAGCGCCGTGCGGTCGGCGACCAGCCGCCGGCGCGAGGGGCCGGTGCCGGTGGACTGGACCAGGCCGCTCGCCTCGAGGAGCTCGAGCACCGAGTGGGTCTGGGAGAGCGACAGGGAGACCCGGGTGGCGAGCCCGGAAACCGAGACCGGTCCAGCGTTGACGAGGAGCGCCTGGATGGCCCGGACCCCGTGCGCCCCAAGCCCGGCGGCCCGCTCGCGGCTGGCCCCTGGACTGGCCTCGACGTGGATGACGCCGGCGCCCGAGACCAGGTGCAGGTTTCCCCTGCTGTCGAGGTAGCCGGCCTCACTGGCCTCGAGCAGGCTCCTGGCGCGCCTGGGGATCAACGAGCCGACCACCAGGGTCCCTGGCCGTGGGGGGAGGCGGGCGATGAAGTCCCGCAGCTCGGTGTCGCCGAGCGCGGCTGGAAGCGGGTGGAGTGTCAGCGGATGGCGCCGACCCTTGAAGACCAGCGAGGGCTGGTCGGCCGCGCCCACCTGCAGCCACTCGCGGGGCGTCACCCATCGCAGGTACCTGGCTGGAAGTTCGAGTCGAATCGGCATGAGGCCCGTCGCTGATTTTCGCTGCTGACCAACTTTCGCCAGCTGCCGAAACAAACTCTATAACGAAAGACAGCCAGCATCAACCCGGCCTTGCAGCTCAAGGAAGTCGGGGCCGCCGTCGAGGCCGAGCTGCTGGAGATGAACCTGGCCGCCCTGCGCGCCCACCTCAAGAAGACACAGGTCCAGCTCGCCAAGGCGGCGAAGATGTCACAGCCCGAGGTCTCCGCGGCCGAGAGGCGAGCCGACCACCTGGTCTCTACCCTTCGGCGCTACGTCAAGGCGCTGGGCGGCGAGCTCGAGGTCAACGCCAAGTTCGGCGACATGAGGATCGAGCTCAAGGGCGTCTGATCGAGGTCCCGGCGTCCTCTTCCTGGAGCCGCCTTACCGACCGATCGCCCGGAGCGCACGCCGCGTCGAGGAGAGCAGGGCCCGCTCGGGTTGAGGTCATGTCAAGTGCTCCCACGCTTCGCTCCAGCGACTCCCAGCCCCGGCATGGACCTCCGCATGAACTCATCGAACATGGGCACGGTGAACGCAGTGTCACCGTGCTGCGGGCTATAGACCATGCCCTTCTTGATGAGCTTGTCCCGAAGAGGCGCCGCCGCCGAGACCTTGAGCCGGAGCTTCGCGGCGATCTCGCCAGAACGATGAGGCCCCGGCCCCAGCTCAGCCATGGCGCGGGCGTAATCACGCTCGCGCGGCGTGAGACGATCGAGTCGTACTCGGAAGAAGCCCTTGTCCAGGGCCCTGAGCGCCCTCCCCGACGCCAAGCGAGCATCCTCGCCCGAGATGGGAGAAGCGGCGCTCACGTCCCAAGCGTGGAAGCCCCACTCCTGGAGGAAATACGGGTACCCCCTGGTCCGCCTGATGACCTCGTCCAGCGCCTCATCGGTGATCTCGACACCCTCTCTCCGAACCGGGGCCGCGATGGCTTCCCGGGCGGCCGAGGCGGAGAGCGGACCGACATCCGGAAAGTCGAACAGCCGCTCGGCGTAGGACTTCGCCTCACCCGCCAGCCCCGCAAGCTGCGGGAGGCCGGCACCGAAGAAGACCAGGGGCAGACCACGCTGCGTCACCCGGTGCAGGGAGACGATCAGCGCCGCCAGGTCGGTTTCGGAGAGGTACTGAACCTCATCGATGAAGAGCGCGACGGCCGTTCCCGCCTCCTTGGCCGCGACCGCAACTGCAACCAGCACCTCGGTGAGATCCGCGGGCAGGTAGCCCGTGTCCGCTGCGCCAAGCTCCGGTTCGATGGTGAATTCGACGTCGCCGACCTTGACCTTGAACGCCCTTGCGAAGGAGCGGAGGACGGCGAGGCCACGCCGCGCCACGTCCCTGCCCTGGGCCAAGCGGCTCATCTTGAAGAGCAGCTGCCGGAGCGGCGGAACCAGCATGTCGGCCAAACGCCTCTCCTCCGGCGCTTCAAGCAACACAGGTTGGGACCCGGCACCTTCCGCGATGCCTGCGATCCTGTTGAGGAGCACGGTCTTGCCGACTCCCCGAAGTCCAAGAAGCAACTGGCTCCTTGCTGGGCGCCCGCACCTGGCGCGAGCAAGCGCCACGGTGGCGCTGGAGATGATCTCCTCCCGCCCAGCCAGTTCAGGCGGCTCGGTTCCGGCTCCTGGAGCAAACGGGTTGGCGGTCGGATCCATGCTCGAGTTAAGCGCCTATATGAAGGTTACTAATCTTATCTGGCACTACGGTAACATCAATAATATCGGACTACTTACCCCTCGGCTTCCGCCCCTTCCGCACGGCCCTGCGCAGCGCCGCCGTCGGTCGCGGTGGGTTGGCGACCGCCTCGGCGGCCATCGAGAACTCCCGCGCGCCGAGCGTCAGCCGCTCCCGGCTGGCCGTCCACTCCATCTGGCTCAGCGCCGGGGTGGAGAGCTGGCTGATGACCCGCTGGGTCTCGGCGTCGATGATCGCCATGCGCCGCCCGCGTCGGGCCTCGGCCAGGCTGGTGAAGAGCAGGGCGAGCGCCTCCTCGATGATGGCGCTCTTCGACATCTGGAGCTCTTCGGCCAGCTCCGCCAGCTGCTGGGCGCGGGGGTCTGGAAGGGTGGTCTCGATGCGCATGCCGGGCTCCGGGGAAGTGAGGGCAAAGTGAGTATCTCCCCCGGGCCTGACATTGTCCATCCCCCGGACCTCTCCAGCTCCTCCATCCTCCGCCGCCCCCGCGCACATCTGCGCCGCCTCGCCGGACCCTCACCGCCGCGCTCGCGCTTCCAGTCCCGCCGGAACGCCCAGGTGTGCTCAATCGTCCGCATCCAGGTCGGCCATCACGTCCTTGACCGTGGCGTGGGCCTTGAGGCCGCCGCGGCGTGCTTCGTTACATCCGCTCCTTGAAGACCGCTGAGACCGTACGCACCACATGCTTGGCGACCATGGCGCCGTCGTCGGGTGAGTAGCCCGGCAGCAGCTTCAGGACTCGCTGCACCCCGGGCGAGCGCTCCGAGCCAAAGTGCTCCCGAAGCCGGCCGAGGATTGACTCATCCCGAGGGTCCCTGAGCGCCGCGGCGATGAGCGCCGGCGTCTTGAGGTGGATGTACCCGTAGATGTCGAGCGCGTCCTTCGCCTTGTGCTGCTCCTGACGCATGGCGTCGGTGCGGTCGAAGTTGTCCAGCTTCATCCGAAGGAAGTCGGCAGGATGGGGCAGCTTGATCCGAAGCTCCCTTCCTTGGACCGGCACCACGACCTCTCGGGCGCGATCCAGAATCCGCTGGCCGTCCTCGACGGGGGTCATCTGTGTCACAGGGTCCTTGTGGCCCACTGGGATGAAGAGGTCGAGCTCCATGACCCCTCCTGCCAGGGCCTTGGCCCACTTGAACGCCCTTCCCGTTCGCCGGAACCCGCACTCCCGCAACGTGACGGGAAGCTGGTCCCACAAGGCCGACTCCTCGATGGAGGGGGGATCCACCAACAGGTCCGGCTCCATCGAGAACGGTCGCTGTATCCGCTGGCCGGTGTCGGTCTCCACCTGGAAGACGGCAGGCGCCCCTGCCGCCATCTGCTCAATGGCCAGGACCTGGCCGCCGATGAGCACCGCGTCGTTCAGGTAGTCCATGCGGTTCCTGACGACGGCCAGTTCTAGAAGTATGGCCTCGAACAGCGCCTGGTCGCTCACACCACCCCCACCCCAAGCGGCAGTTGCTTCGTGAAGACGTCCACCACCCGCTCCATCGCATCGAGGCCGCGCGCCGGCCCCGAGGCGACGTCCACCGCCAACTGGGCAAGAGAAACGCCCGAACCAACATCCAACTCGCGCGCCCCCTCCTCGACGCCGCCGGGCCCGAGGTCCGCTCGCGGATCACCGCGAAAGACCCAGAAGTTGTGCGGAGTCGTGTCTTCGAGGCCGAGAGCCTCCCCGAACACGCCGATGTCACCAGACACATAGGCTCCGTGCGGAAGCCCGGCGACGATCACTTCCTCGGGGCGGAGCCCACTCGCGAGCGTGAAGTGGACTCGAACGCCGGCTTCGCGCGCCTTGGCCGCAGCTCGAGCCAGGGCCTCCGGGCGCGTGTTCGGAGCGTAGAACCGCGCGATGCTCGCCGACGCCCCTTCCGGACTCGTCGCCCACGCCCGAAGCAGTGCGGACGCGTCCCGGGTGGCGTACCCGCCGCGAGGAGACGGCCGCTCGACGTAGCTTTCGCTCTCGAGTCGCCCAAGCACACGGTAAGCGAAGGCGAAACTCACTCCCGCGGCGTCGGCGATGGCCTTCACCGGGAACCGCTGTCCAGGATGCACCAGAAGCGTGCGCACGACCCTCCGGGCACGGCCGCTGAAGAGGCTCACTCGCTTGTCTCGGCGAGCACCCGAAGCCCCAACGACGTGAACGAACAGGGGGCCTTGGTGGAGGACGACCGTCCCCGTCCGGTCCAAGACGCCGAGACCCTCGCGAGTACAGAGTTCAACCACAGACCGAGACGCAACATCCGCAGCGAGAACCGGCAGCAGCGGCGCAGTGCGCCCTCGAAGGCGCAACTGCTCCGCGACCCCAGCGAGCAGGGCCTTGACCTTGAGTGCGTCATGTGGGGTTGGAGCCGATCGATAGGCGACCAGCAAGGCGACCGCTACTCCGGGCGTCTTCAGCGTCCCGATGTCGATGGTGCTCTCGCCCCCTCGGCCCCGGCGCGGGACCACCAGCGTCTCCTGGTGCTGGAGCAGCAGGCCAGAGGGCAGGGGCGGCGGCACCGTCCAGAAGGCCCCCCTCCCAGTATCTGTATCTGTCTTGCGCATTACGGGTAATATTAACCACTCAAACCTGAATTGACAAATGCAACGGCCTCGATGTCTATCAATATCACCCGCATAAGGAAAATACGAGATCCCCGGTGGAGCAGACCGGACAGGCACCGACATGCGATGCACACGTCAGGGGACGCCGACGCCGGGCAGTTCAGCGACCGCTCTCGGGCCTCCTGGCACTACCGGCTCGGCCTCGCCCTCCGTCCGGCCTCCCGCCCCCTCCCCCCGCGCGCGGTCCGTCACCCATCGCGGCCCCCCGCACCCCCCACCTCTTCCTTGGACTTCACCCCCCCGGATCCACTAATGTTTCCCTCCTTTAGCGCCTGAGCGTCCGCGTCCGCGGGCCGCCGTGGGGGAAGCCGGATGTCCGAGCCGCACAGCAACGCCCCCGAAGGCCGCAGCATGGTCTCGGAGGTCACCGACTCCATCGACCTGCAGGCCTACTGGCGCACCATCGTGCGGCGGCGCTGGCTGATCATCCCGTTCTTCCTGGCGGTGGTGCTGGTCACCGGCATCATCACGCTGCGCCAGACCCGCATCTACGACGCCACCTGCACCATCATCATCGACCTCTCCGCCCCCAAGGTGCTGGACAAGGACTCGGTGCAGGAGGTGGTCGAGTCGGGCAGCGGCGGCTACTGGTACTCGAAGGAGTTCTACGAGACCCAGTACAAGGTGCTGACCAGCCGCACCGTGGCGCAGCGGGTGGTGGACAAGCTGCAGCTCGGGCAGAACCTGAAGTTCCTGGGGCTGGACGACGTGCAGGACCCGGCCGAGCTGGAGAAGTGGAAGGCCAAGGCCGACCCGGTCACCGTCCTCCTCAAGAACCTCAAGCTCTCCCCGGTGAAGGACTCGCGGATCGTGCGGCTCACCTACGAGGACCCCGACCCGCAGTTCGCCGCCCAGGTGGCCAACACGCTGGCCGAGAGCTACATCGCCGAGAACCTGTCGGTGAAGACGGTGACCACGCAGAACGCCTCGGAGTGGCTGGAGACGCAGCTTGCCGACCTGGAGCGGAAGCTGGACCTGAGCAGCAAGGCGCTCTTCGAGTTCAAGAAGAGCCACGACATCGTGGCCACCACCTGGGAAGACCGGCAGTCGATGGTCACGCAGCGGCTCACGCAGATCAACGACGCCCTGACCCGGGCCCGGGTGCGGCGCGCCGAGCTGCAGGCCCGCAACGATGCCATCGCCGCGGCCAGCGCCTCGCTGGACCAGGCCGGGGCCGACGTGGAGGCGCTGCAGCCGGTGGCCACCTCGGTGGCGATCCAGACCATGAAGCTGCGCTACGTGGAGACGCGGGCCGACTGCGCCGACCTGCGCAGCCGCTACGGCGACGACCACCCGCGCCTGCAGGCCTGCGAGAAGAAGCTGGCCGAGACCCGCCAGGGGATGCGCGACGAGATCAAGACGGCGCTCAATGCGTCGCGCCAGGAGTTCCTGGAGGTGATCAAGACCGAGCGGAACCTGCTCGGCCTGCTGACCGAGACCAAGACCGACGCCTTCGGCCTGAACCAGTACGAGCGCGACTACCTGGAGCTGAAGCGCGGCTACGACAACAACCAGCGACTCTACGAGCTGGTGTTGAAGCGGCTGAAGGACACCGGCGTCTCCGGCATGCTGCAGGTCTCGAACGTGCGGATCCTGGACCGGGCCCGCCCCGCCAGCCGGCCGGTGCGACCGGACCTGCTGCGCAACCTGGCGCTGGCGATCCTGATCGGCCTGCTGGGCGGCGTCGGCCTGGCCTTCGGCGCCGAGGCGCTGGACACGTCGATCACCAACCAGCAGCAGATCGAGGAGCGGCTGGGGCTGACCTTCCTGGGGATCATTCCCTCGATAGAGAAAGCAAAGGACGGCACGGCGCAGGACCTGATTGTGCACACGCAGCCGAAGAGCGCGGTGGCCGAGTGCCTGCGGGCGGTGCGGACCAACCTGCTCTTCATGTCTCCTGAGAAGCCGCTCAAGACCATCATGGTCACCTCGCCCGGGCCGCAGGAGGGCAAGACCACCACGGCCATCTCGCTGGCGGTGACCATGGCGGCCAGCGGCAACCGGGTGCTGCTGGTGGACGCCGACATGCGGCGGCCGCGGGTGCACCGGGCCTTCGGCCTGCCGAACCAGGCGGGCTTGAGCAGCCTGATCCTGGGGGAGGGGACGCTGGCCACGCTGGCGCTGCCCACGCCGGTGGAGCACCTGTTCGTGCTGCCGTGCGGGCCGGTGCCGCCCAACCCGGCCGAGCTGCTGCACACCGCCGCCTTCCAGCGGATCCTGGCCGAGATGGCCGGCAGCTATGACCGGGTGATCATCGACTCGCCGCCGATCGGCGTGGTGGCCGACGCGGTGGTGATGGCCACGCACATGGACGGCACGCTGATGGTGCTGAAGGCGGGCCAGACCTCTCGCGACGTGGCCAAGCAAGCGGTGCGGCAGCTGAGCGACGTGAAAGCGCCGCTGTTCGGGGCCGTGCTCAACGACCTGGACCTGACCGACCAGAAGTACGGGCAGTATGCGTACTACTACCGGTACGGGTATTATTACGGCGACAAGGACAACAAGGGTTCCGCCAAGACGGCGGATGCGTCCTCATCGTAACAAGCCATATCGCCACAAGTGTCTTGGGGTGCACGGGGCGTAACCGCCGAAACCAAGACAGATCGGCAATGGGAGAAGCCATCGTGAAGGCCGTCATCCTGTGCGGTGGTCAAGGCACTCGCATCCGCGACGCAAACGAGTCGCTGCCGAAGCCCATGCTGCCCATCGGCGGCAAGCCGATCGTCTGGCACATCATGAAGATGTATGCCCGCCACGGGGTGCGCGAGTTCGTGCTCTGCCTCGGCTACCGGGGCTGGGCGCTGAAGGAGTTCTTCCTCAACTACAAGGCCATGACCTCCGACCTGACTGTGACCCTGGGGCGCCGTGCTCAATGACCTCGACCTGACCGATCAGAAGTACGGACAGTATGCGTACTATTACAGGTATGGGTACTATTACGGGGAAACTGGCGCTTCAAAGCCGATCGAATCCTGAATCTGGGGAGCGAAGATTGAACCGCCTGTGAACGCGGTTACTTCCAGATTTAGCCGATTGCACTCAAACCCGCAGCGGCTGACGGTGCGTCATCCTCTACAAGTCGACTCCTCACAACCCCAAGCTACCGATTTCCATGAGCTTCAGTTGGCGCCATCACTCAACAGGCTTCCTCCAACTGCTTGGGTCTGGACTCCTTTCGGCAGCCGGACTCACGGCAGTTGCGTCCAATCGATGGAACCTCCTAGATAAGGGAACAGCCGTATTCTTTCTCCTGTTTATTCAATGGCAGACATTCAGCCTAACTATAGCCAAGTGTGGCATCGATAACTTCATCTTTGCCACACTGAGTCGCGACGCGTCATTGTTCATCAACATTCGTCGGGCAATATTCAGAACAACCCTGCCACTAGTTGCCGCGGCATCCTTCTTGAGTTTCTGGATCTTTCCGCTATGGGCGGTCGCAGCAATGGGAATCTCGGTGGTCCTGGATAGCTACTCGTTGATGGCGATTGCCGAGACAAACGCACAGGCGAAATTCAGAAAGACGGCGTTCGCGAATCTCCTGAACTACCCTTTGTTCCTGCTTGGCGTTGCGGGTCTATCCATTGCTGGAAAGGCTGGCTCGTTCGAGATTGCGGTGACGTTTCTTTTCTCAAGTGGACTCCGAGCGGTTTGGCTTGCCGCCCACAGAGACCATAGAGAACTTGGAAAGGCCACTCTATCGGTTAGCCCGTTGGCGCAAGTGTCACTCGGAACACAACAGGCTGGAAACTATGCGCTCTTTCGCATTGACCAACTAATAATTGGGTTTGAGGGCGCGCGAAACCTTCTAAGCGTTTCACCTGCAGTACTAAGTAGTTATCTGTTTCTTGCAAAATTCCCAGAGCTCTGTTCGGGACTCTTCAACCATGTCGGCACGGTATCGTTTCCAGCAATCGCAAACTCTGATAGCGATCTGCGGCGTTGGGTTACGCCCTGGCGCATAACGCTAATAACTGCAGCACTCGCCCTTGGGATATTGCTGACCGGCGCTGGATTTCGTTTGCTTTGGCTGGGGAACCCAAGGCTAACCTTTGGGGGCATATTGCCATTCGCCATTCATGCAATATTCATACTCCCAGCGAACGCAATAACCTACCGCCTCTTGTCTCATGGTCAACTACATTCGCTGTTGGTGCGCCAGGGCGCCGCCCTGGCGGTTGGGGCTCTTGGCCTTGCCATACTCTACTTGTGTGGCGCAACTGATGGTCTTGCATGGATGGTTCCTATCCAACTGATAGCCTTTACGGGCCTCGGATTCCTGTTAGAGGGAAATGCCGAGGGTAAGACGCTCCCCCAAGGGCCGCCGAATGGTGGAAGCTTATCCGCATGAACATGACTCGCGACGTCCGCCACGTTCTCCTGATGCCGAGTTTCTATGGCGGCACCGTTTGGCTTCTTTGGCTGTTCCTCTATTGGATCAGGCTGATACCGTGGGAGTCCACAAGTGGAACCACGTATGTCTTGTGCGCAGCTCTCACTGCAGCGTATTGGCTATCCGTCAGTCTTCAGGCCTCCCGCTTTGCGTCGGCGACGGTACATATAGTCGCCACTCGAACGAGGCTGGGCTCAAGCGCCCAAGTCATTCTCGCAGTAGCACACTTGGTAGGGTTTGCCGGACTAGCCAAGTACGTATTCGACTTCTCCAACTCGCTTGGCGGACTGGACAAATTCCTGACTCTCCTCCAGGAATCGCCTCATGCCATCCGATGGGAAAGCGAGATTACGAGCTCCATCGGAACTCAGATCTCCTACGTGGGTTGGCTAGCGACCTGGATTACAACCACATTCGTGTTCACGGGTGGTCTGCGAAAGCGGTGGCTGGTCCTGGCTGCAATAGGCATTGCAGGCAATCTAATGTTCATTGATCGCACACGACCCATCTGGATTCTATTTACGATAGCGTGTCTCACAGTTACGTTAATAGAGCACGTAACTGTACGGCAACTTTCTTTGGCTTTCGCAGGTGTCATAGCCGGCGGAGTTGCTCTATTCGTCGCGCTTGGCCTATGGAGTGGGAAGATTTCCGAAGACAATGCATTCTCGGGGCCTGGACTTTCGATCGAACTGGCAAACGTGTATGCGTATGGAACTTCCGGATTCGCCTATCTAAACCATGCAGTGGAGACTGACAGGGACTTCGGATACGTGCCGATACGACTTCTCTACCCAGCCCTCAAGGCTCTATCTTCTGTAGACCTAATCGATGCGCCGCCAAGTCAAGTGCTTGCGTTCCGATCCGTACCATATGACACCAATGTTGGGACTATCCTTGAGCCATTCCATAGCGATGGTGGCCTCCTGTTTGCGTTCTTCGGCATCTGGATACTGTCCTTTGGGTTGGATGCCGTTGCGCTATACCTTTGGCGTCAACGAAGCGTGCTGGCAAGAATTGCTGCCGCAAACCTCTGCTTCCTAAGTGTTATCGGGTTCTTCACGCCGAAGATCGCATCCTTCCCAATGTGGCTATTCGTTGGAACAGGATTGTGCGCCGCATGGGCGACTGGACATACGTTGAACGCGAGCCGGACCCCGACGAGTCGAATCAGCCGTTGACCCGCCGCTACATTCCAGGTGTAGCTCCCGGGGGCGGTTGGCAGCACAATCCAAGCGCCGTCAATATCACGAGATTTACTGAATGTACGTCAAATCTGGATTCAGCTAGGCCCCTTGAGCGATCAGCCATTTGGTCAAGATGTTTGGAGCACAGAGCATGCATAAGCGCTGAAGCCAGAGCATCAGAGTTCCTTGCTGGTACCAACCAGCCATTGACGCCCGCCACAACCGTTTCGCGACAACCGGGAACGTCTGTAGTTATGACAGGTCGCCCCACGGCAAGCGCCTCCAATGTGGACCGAGGCGTTCCCTCGCCGTAAGAAGGCAACACGAACACGTGGGCCGATTCCAAGTGCGGAAGCACATCAGCAACTTCCCCAAGATACTCGAGCCCACCGCGACGCAGCAAAACCTCAAGTTCGCCACTCGTAATACCGGTCGGGTTCGGATCCATAGGCCCAATTAGCTGAAGACGAGCGTCAGGAAACCTACTGTGCACGGCTTGAGCGGCCTCCGCATATTCAAATAGGCCTTTGTCCCGCAATAGACGAGCAACCATCAGGAACACAAATGGCGACCGAGCGGGGAGGGGGGCTTGGCGGAATCGCTTGAGGTTGACCCCCGAACCTCGGATCTGAAAGACCCGATGGTGCGTTCGGACCAGGCGCTTCTCTCGGAAGAACCTCTCGTCATCGGGGTTTTGAAAAAATACGGTATCCGCAGCAAGCAGACCAAGTCGGTAAAGGAATCTCAAAAGACCGCTTAGAAAGGGGTGCATCCCCGAGTAATCGCCTAGGGCCGAACCCACCCCGGTTACCATTGAAGCCCGTCGCGGAACGCCAGCAATCCAGGCGGCCAAGGAACCAAAGATGACGGGCTTTGCCGTATAACTCAGTAGGACATCGGGACGTTCTTTGCGGAAGAGCCTCCAAAGGCTGATGAGGTACCCAAGGTCTGCTAAGGGGTTGAGCCCAGTCCGGGAAAGAGATACGGCCTCGAATCGAGCACCAAGAAAGGCCAATGCCGAAGTTGAGCTCCTATCCCCCCCCGGCGCGGAAACTACAACATGGTGGCCAGCCGCAATGATCGCGGCAAGCATATCACCGCGAAAATTGATGAGCGAAAAGGCAGAAGGACCTAGGACTACCACCTTCATGATTGAAGGCCGAACCTAGGGTGAGCGTCCAACCAGGCCTGAAACATCAAGACCGCCCAGAGTTCATATTGCTGATTGCGTCGTCCAGACATATGGGCCTCAAGAAGTCTCTGAACAGGTTCAGGCCGAAGGTACCCTTGCCTGCGAAGTCGGTCGACTGACAAGAGGTCCTCAGCCCATGAACGTAGAGGACCGCGCAACCAAGCATCAATCGGAACGCCAAAGCCCTGCTTCGGGCGCTCCAGAAGCGAACTGGGCAACATTCTGTCCAGCAAACGGCGCAACAGCCACTTTCCTCTTCCATTTCGAATCTTCTGGTTGAGAGGGAGCCGCCAGCCGAACTCAATAAGACGATGGTCGAGAAAAGGACACCGCGCCTCAAGGCTCACAGCCATTGTTGCTCGGTCAAGCTTGGTCAGAATGTCGCTCGGAAGATATCGAAGTTGGTCGTCAAGCATCATTCTGTGCGCAGGCGCGCGAAGAAACGAATCTCCAAACAGCTCCTCCGCGCTGTTACTTGGCTCGAAGCCACCAAGAACCAATTCCCCGGGCTCCTGCCAAGTCGATATGAGCCTGCGTCTTAAGTCCACGAGGCTGGCGACACCCACTAGTCCAGCCAGCTTTTGAACCCTATTGCCTGAAAGCAGTCCCATATAGCGGACTGGCAAAAGGTGATCGGCGTACCTACCCAAAGCGTCCCATCGTTCGGGCAACACATCGCGAAGTAGCGCCGCTAGCCAAACCCGCAGTGGGAGGGGCAACCCTGAGAGAATGCGCCATAGTCGTGGTCCGGCGACATAGCGCCGATAGCCGCCAAGCGCCTCGTCACCTCCGTCCCCCGAGAGTGCTACGGTGACCTGCGAACGTGCCAAACGCGCAACAAGCAGCGTCGGAATCTGGGATGAGTCGGAAAAGGGCTCGTCAAACACATCCGGAAGCTTGGGAACTACTCGAACCGCATCGTCTGATGTAACGGTCAACTCAGTATGATCAGTACCCAGGCGCTGTGCTACTGCTCTAGCCCAAGCGATCTCATCGTATTCACGCTCCTGAAATCCAATGGAAAAGGTCTGTACGCGACGGCTACTAAGCGTTTGCATGGTCCCGACAACCGCAGTGGAATCAATGCCACCGGAAAGAAATGCGCCCAACGGGGTGTCTGCTACCATCCGCAGGCGAACCGAATCAACCAGCAATGAGCGCAATTCCTCTTCAGCGGCATCATCATCCAATTCAGCCGGATGGAGTTCCGAATCTGCGGCGATAGCGGAAACATCCCAGAAACACTTCGTCTTCAGAGACCCATGAGGGTGATGTGTTCCGATAGCTGCCCAGCTTGCGGGCGGCAACTTGAAGACGCCGTCGTAAATGGTCATCGGAGCCGGGATGGAGCAATAGCGAAAGTATGTCGTGAGGGCGTTGCGGTCCACGGAAGGGGAAAACCCTGGAACAACACACAGGGCCTTGAGCTCGGAACCGAACAGAAATACACCGCCCGACCAAGAGTAATAGAGTGGCTTTTTGCCAAGGCGGTCCCGCGCCAGAAGAAGCTGTCTTTCCTGCTGATCCCATGTAGCAATCGCGAACATACCCCAAAGGCGGGGTAGCGTGGCCTCAAAGCCCCAAGTATCAAGCGCTCCCAGCAGGACTTCGGTGTCGCTTCGCCCTCGGAACCGGACCCCCGCGCGTTCCAGTTCAATTCTCAGGTCTGCGAAGTTGTAAATTTCGCCATTGAAGACCGCCGTGTAGCGCCCGCTTCCACTCGTCATTGGCTGGCGCCCGTCGATAGTAAGGTCAAGTATTGCCAAACGCCGAAAGCCGAGGGCGACGGCTCCGTCTGGCGACACCCAGGACCCGGCGTCATCGGGTCCCCGATGGACCAACGTGTTGGCCATGGCGCCGGCCAACCGAATGCGGTCGGCTGGCTGTCCAACGGGTCCCATCAGTCCTGCGAAGCCGCACATGACTAGCTCCCCTTCAATTCGGACGCCCTGCCGGCCCTGGCTGTTTCAACAAGCATGCGCAACAAACGCGGTGAAGCCGACGCCAACGAATAGTGATCCTCCGCACGGGTGCGGCCGGCTGCTCCCATCGCGAGGCGTGCTTCTTCCGACCGAGCCAAAAAGGTTAGGGCGGCAAGCCATTCTTCGGGCCCCTCTGCAAGAAGTCCGGTTTGTCCCGGAAGGACAATGCTTGAGTTGACACCGACCGGAGAGGCAATCACAGGAACTGAACATCCCATGTACTGGATCAATTTGAAGCCGCACTTGCCGCGCTCCCAAGATGCGTCGGGTAAGGGCATAATCCCAACGTCAAAGGAGCGAATGGAGGCAGCCTCAGTATCGCTCGACCAAGCAACGGGCTTTAGGGGCACGCCAGGCATTCTGAACGAGCCACTAACACCAACGACGGACAGGACGCCCCCCGACTCCTGGCAAAAGTGACTCAAAACGGGTGCCAGAGACAGAAGGTAGTCCTGAGTGCTAGGAGACCCTATCCAGCCAACCGAAAATGGACGGCCACGTTGAGAAGGGGCGCCTGTGGGATATCGGTCCAAGTTGATGACTGTTGGCAATATGGCTACTTGGCGGGCGCCGGCTGCCGTTGCGTGGTCAGCAATGTATTGATTCCCCGCAACAACCAAAGTAGCGCGAGCCATCACTCCGTCAATCTTCTTGCCAAGCAGTCCACGGACAACCGAACTGCGGTGAGTATCATAGCGATGAAAGATGGCGTCATCATAGTCAACAACAACTGGGGTGCCCCGACGCAGAAGCGGGCGCTCTAAGAAATCAGGCAGGAATGGAAATAGCTCCTTCTCCATCCAAAGCAGATCGTATTGGCGAGACCCCAAGAGCCAATAGAGGCGCTTCAGCCCCGACCAAAGGAGAGCAAGAGGACGCTTCGTAGCCCCGCCGTAGAGACTGCGAACGTAGTCTTCTCCGAGGAGAGGCGCTTCGTCGATCTGAAGGCCCATGCTCCGCAGATACGGAAGGTACTGGTAGACCCGATAGCGGCTACTCGCCCCAGAGGCGTCGTAGCGGCTGAGCGCCAAGATTCGCAACGTGGCCCCCTCACCGTCCAAAGAACGTTACAACGTACCGATGACGCCTCTTGTCATGAAGAGTAACATGCGCGAGGGAGGAGAAGAGTGATTAGCATGTTCGTAGCCCCGTTCGTCAGTTTGGCCATTTCGTTCATTGTGACCAAATGGACCCGCAAAGCGGCGCTGAAGCGCTCGGTCGTGGACCACCCCAATGAACGAAGCGCACACATCACCCCAACACCCCGGCTAGGCGGGATAGGTATAATGGCGGGGTTTATCCCGGCAGCGCTAGCGGTCGCGGCGATCGACGACGCCAGCAACTCAGTATTCGTGGCGTTGGCCGGAACGGCTGCAATATCTCTACTAGGTCTCATTGATGACTTGCGCCCACAACCAGCGTGGCGGCGCCTTCTGGTTCATGTTCTTGCTGCTGCCATGGTAGTCGGCTCGTCTTGGTCGAATCTTCCTGCAGCTTGGACTCTGTTCGGAATCGCGACGCCACACTGGGCTCTTGGAATCTTGTCTGTACTTTGGATTGCTTGGTGGACCAATCTCTACAATTTCATGGACGGGATCGACGGGTTGGCGGGCGGGCAGGCCGTGGTTGCGTTTGGTGCGCTTGCGATCGTTGGCTATTCGGGTGGGGCCGCCGTTTCATCAACTCTTGCTTTGATCCTACTGGCGTCTTCGCTAGGGTTTCTATTCTTCAATTTTCCGCCGGCCACCATATTCATGGGGGACGTCGGCTCAACCAGCATAGGGTTTCTCCTCGGCAGTCTGCCACTGGTCTCGCCAGGTGGAGCTATTCCGGTCGAGGCGGCGGGTTTGGCGGCCGCGCTCTTCTTCCTGGATGCAACCTGGACCCTCCTCCGGCGCATGTTCAAGCGAGAGCGCCTCTCCCAAGCACATCGGTCACACGTCTATCAGCGGCCCCTCGCGCTTGGCGTCAGCCACCGAACCATCACGCTCACTGCATACGCAGGAATGCTCGTCGTTGGAGCATGTAGCATCACATACCGTGATTGTCACACCTTGGGACGACTAAGTCTATTGACCGCTGCGATACTAGTCTTCGGGCTGTTCGCGGTTCTGGTCGAGCGTCTTGAGCGGCATTTCCATTCGAACGGGCCGGCAAGTCCTTAAGTTGCGAAATCAGAAATGAGGCCAGCGGCCAATAATGACTGCAGTACTTAGAATCTCCTAGAATCATTTCCCGACGGGCGTTGGTGTCCCGCATGCCGCGGACAACAGCACTGAGGACAAGAGTGACCCCGAAGCAAATGCGCATGTTACGAGCCCGGGAGCGCTCCTTCCTTTTGGGCGCGCTCTTCCATCCAGTAGAGATGGCGGACAGGCTCAGAGACCTAGCGAATTGTGGTCTTGACTGGAAAGCCATTGGCCGGCAGGCCGAGATGCTTGGCCTAAGTCCCTTGGTCTACGATGCCATCTGTCAGGCGGAAGTTCATTCTTTGGTGAGGCCGGACGAACTGGCACGATTCGCCGCCGCCGCCGCTCTAAATGCAGCCCAGAACGCGCTGTTTGCCCGTACTGCGGCGCAAGTCCAGCGGCATCTTGCGGGAGCGGGTATTGCATCCCTGACAATCAAGGGTACGGCCTTCGCCCTAAGCGCGCCTGCGTACTATTCGGTGCGCAGGCAGTCCGACGTCGACCTCCTGGTCGAGCCTGGGCGCGCGGAGGCGGCTTGGGAAGCCCTTCTCGCCCTCGGATTCCGCGGCGAAAGTCACATTGTGGGATTTGAGGGTCGGTCACCTGATGGCGCCTTCGGTCGGAGGCCTATAGACCACCACTTGCCGCCATTAGAGTTCGGCGGCGTTTCGGTGGAGCTTCACACTAGGCTGCCTGGAGCGGACGGAAGCGCCAACAGTGGTCAACTCTGGAAAGACAGAATCACTTCCGAGTCGACTGGACTAGTGACGCCGTCACTTGACGATCAGTTGGGTATTCTTTGTGACCATGTCTACGTGCACCACCACGGCCAACGAAGTCTGTTGCCGCGTCATGTTTCTGACTTTCACGTGCTGGTCGCGGCCGGTGCTTCAATTGAATCAGCTAAGGCGAACTACAGTCGAACTGTGGCTCTATCGGAGAAGTTGGTTGAAGAGTCGCGCGTGGCGCAACTAAGGCCGGACATTCTAAGCAGCCGGGGAGCAAGTGAGGCCTTGGCACCTTGGTGGATGATTGGCACCAGACTTGGCACTCGTCTCTTCGCAAGCTGGAGGGCATTCGCAGTTCGTGGCGAAGCGCTACGACAGAATGGTCTCTCACTGTTCTTTCCCGCACCAAGCTACATGGCGTGGAGGTACGGATTTGAAAGGCGTCCGGCCTTCTTGGTACTACTTTATCCATGGAGGTGGCTTAGCGCGGTCTGGAAGGTTGTTTCGGGGCGCTAAAAACATGTTTCAAAACGACGCTAGTCACCGAAAGTCAGATATGGGTCCCAAATGCTGCTAATCTGCAATCGCGGTTGGCCCGTAGGTCTTCGCCGCTAGCGCAATCCCCTCAGTGACAGCCACGGTTGGAGTGTATGTCAGTAGACGCCGCGCCCGAGAGATGTCGGCCAGGGAATGGCGGATGTCTCCGTCGCGGAACGGCCGCTGGATCAACTGGAGCCCCGCCGCCTTCGGCCGCACCTTAGCCACCTCGCCGCGCATCAGTTCGAAGAGTCGCTTCAGCGTCGTCTGCTCGCCGAAGGCCACGTTGTATACCTTCCCCGGCGCTTCGCCGTCCTGCGTGGTAGCCGCCAGCAGGTTGGCCTGCACCACGTTCTCCACGAAGCAGAAGTCCCGACTCGTTTCCCCGTCGCCGTTCACGTACGCCGGCGTGTCTTCGTATAGGCAGCGGAACCAGATCGGGATCACCGCAGCGTAGGGTCCTTCCGGATCCTGCCGCGGCCCGAAGACGTTGAAGTACCGAAGCCCCATCAGTTCCAGCCCGTAGGCCGCGCCGAACACGTGCGCGTAGAGCTCGTTTGCGTACTTGGTCACAGCATAAGGCGAGAGCTGCCGCCCGACATGATCCTCCACCTTCGGAAGGGTCGGGTGGTCTCCGTATACCGAGCTCGAGCTGGCGTAGACCACTCGCTTGATACCCGCCGCGCGCGCTGCCTGCAGCACGTTCAGGAAGCCGGTGACGTTCACGTTGTGGCTCGTCACCGGGTCGAGGATCGATCTCGGCACGGATCCCAGAGCAGCCTGGTGCAGGATTAGTTCCACCCCCTGGCAGGCCGAGGCGCAGGCTGCTGGGTCCCGGATGTCTCCTTCAATCACCTCGAGGTTGTCCCGACGGGCCCCGATCGCCGCTTCAAGGTTTCGCCGGTGGCCAGTGGCGAAGTTGTCGAGCACCCGCACCCGCTGCCCGAGCCGCAGCAGGTGCTCAACCAGGTGCGATCCGATGAACCCCGCCCCCCCGGTCACCAGCCAGGTTGCCTGCCGCGTGGCGACCGCCGTTTCCCAGGGAGCCATCTAGGCCTTCACCAACCGGCAGGGCACCGTTCGCCCAGCGAAGAGTGGCGCCACCAGGTTTCTGGCATCCACCGCCAGTTTTACGCCGGCCCAGAGATCGGCGTTCTTGAACGCCTCGTGTGCGGTCGAGACCACCACAGCGTCGTAGCGGGCGAAGGTGTCGGCGTCACAGGGGACCGACTTGAGCGCCAGATCATGGTGCCGCCCCTTGCGCGCAGTTGGAAAATGCGGATCGCAGTAGTCGATCCGTGCCCCCAACTCCTGGAGCAGCTCCAAGATTTCATAGGACGGCGATTCCCTGTCGTCGTCCACGTTCGCCTTGTAGGCCAGTCCAAGCACCAGCACCCGCGAACCCTTGAGCGCCTTGCCGTCCTCGTTGAGGGCGTGCATCACCTTGTCCACCACGTAGCGCGGCATCCGCGTGTTGATCTCGCCGGCCAGCTCGATGAACCGCGCCCACTCCCCGTGCTCGGCCGCCTTCCAGGAGAGGTAGAACGGGTCGAGCGGGATGCAGTGCCCACCCAGCCCGGGCCCCGGGTAGAACGGCATGAAGCCGAACGGCTTGGTGGCCGCCGCAGCGATCACCTCCCAGACGTCGATCCCCATCTTGTCGAGAATCACCTTCAGCTCATTCACCAGCGCGATGTTGACGGACCTGAAGATGTTCTCCAGCAGCTTGGAGGATTCGGCCACCCGGCTGGAGGAGACCGCCACCACCTTGTCGAGGCCAGCCGTGTAGAGCGCCACCGCCGCCGCGGTCGATGGCACGTTGACCCCTCCCACCACCTTCGGGATCGACCGGGTCGTGAAGTCCTTGCGTCCCGGATCCTCGCGCTCGGGAGAGAAGGCCAGCAGGAAGTCCTCCGGGCACTTCAGGCCGCCCTTCTGGAGGATCGGCAGCACCTCGCCGTCCGTGGTGCCCGGGTAGGTGGTGGACTCCAGGACCACCAGTTGCCCGCGCCGAAGCCGCTTCGCGATCTCTTCCGAAGTCCGATGGATGTAGGAGTTGTCCGGCTCGCGATGCAGGCCGAGGGGTGTCGGCACGCAGATGATGATGGCGTCGCACGAACGCAGCCCGTCGAAGTCGGTGGTGGCGTTGAACTTACCGCTCGTAACCGCCTTCTTCACCCGCTCCGGCCCGATGTGCTTGATGTATGACTCGCCCCGGCCGATGGCCGACACCTTGACCGGGTCGAGGTCGAAGCCGGTCACCGAGAAGCCGGCCTCGCAGAAGACCAGCGCCAGCGGCAGCCCAACGTAGCCCTGGCCGATGACGCCGATTCGCGCGGTGCGGTCGTTGATCCTGGAAAGCAACGCGTTCATCGAGCCCCCGGCAGAAATCAGTTGAAGCGGCAGTCTAGTGCGTGATTCGAAATCGAGATAGTTCGAAGCGGTCAACCCCGACTCCTAGTCCGCGTCCGTCCCATCTGTTAAGGTGCGCCCTCGCTCGTACCTGCAGGGGGGGTAAGACCGTTGGGTGACCCGGTTCCACAGGATTCATTGGTACATTCCTCTCTCATGTCCCCGGGGGGTCTCAGCTCGCGTCCGTGGTTGCGGCGCGTCGTTGTCATGGGCGGCCACGCCGTCCTCTTCGGCGTCGGCTACTTCGGCGCCTTCGCCCTCCGCTTCGACTTCAGCAACGACCACATGTACGCGGGCCGGATGGTCCGCTGGTTCCCCATCCTGGTGGTCTTGCGCCTCGTCGCCTTCCACTACGCCGGCCTCTTCCGCGGCCTCTGGAAGTACACCAGCACCCGCGACCTGCGGCGCATCATCCTGGCCACCACCGCCTCCACCATCGCCTTCGAGGCGGCCCTCGGCATCCTCTTCCGCGTCCTCCCGCGCTCGGTCATCCTCATCGAGTGGGGGCTCTGCATCATGCTGGTGGGCGGCGCCCGCTTCGCCTACCGCGCCCTGACCGCCGAGCGGATGCCGCTGCTCCGCAAGGACGTCAAGCGCCAGAAGCTCCTCATCGTCGGCGCCGGCGACGCCGGCGAGATGCTCCTGCGCGAGGTGCGGCGCAACTCCACCGACCGCTACGACGTGGTCGGCTTCCTCGACGACAACCGCGAGAAGCTCCACGCCGACATCCACGGCGTCCGGGTGCTGGGCGGCCTCGAGCAGCTCCCCGCGGTGGTGGTGGGCCAGGACGTGGACGAGGTGATCATCGCCGCCCCGTCCGCCTCCGGCGCCCAGATGCGCCGCATCGTGGACCTGTGCAAGCAGAGCGGCGCCCGCTTCCGCACCATCCCCGGCATGGACCAGCTCATCGACGGCCGGGTCACGCTCAGCCAGGTGCGCGACGTGGCCATCGAGGACCTGCTCGGCCGCGAGCCCATCGCGCTCGACATGGACGCCATCGGCACCGCCATCGAGGGGCAGGTGGTCATGGTGACCGGCGCCGGCGGCTCCATCGGCTCCGAGCTCTGCCGGCAGCTGGCCCGCTTCGCCCCCAGCGCCCTGCTGCTGGTGGAGCGGGCCGAGAACAACCTGTTCAACATCCACCGCGAGCTGCTGGCCCGCAACGACGGCTTCACGCTGGTGCCGCTGCTGGCCGACGTGGCCGACGCCGCGCGCATGGACGAGGTCTTCGGGCGCTACCGCCCCACGGTGGTGGTCCACGCCGCCGCCCACAAGCACGTCCCCATGATGGAGTGGAACCCCGGCGAGGCGGTGAAGAACAACGTGCTCGGCACCCGCACCCTGGCCGACGCCGCCGACCGGCACGGGGTGGGGCGGTTCGTGATGGTCTCCACCGACAAGGCGGTGAACCCCACCTCGGTGATGGGGGCCTCCAAGCGGGTGGCGGAGATCTACGTGCAGTCGCTGTCGCGGCGGTCGAGGACCCGGTTCGTGACGGTGCGGTTCGGCAACGTGCTCGGGTCGGCGGGGAGCGTCATCCCCATCTTCAAGGAGCAGATCGCGGCGGGCGGGCCGGTGACGGTGACCCACCCGGAGATGAAGCGGTTCTTCATGACCATCCCGGAGGCGTCGCAGCTGGTGCTGCAGGCCGGGACCATGGGGGACGGCGGGGAGATCTACATCCTGGACATGGGCGAGCCGGTGCGGATCGCCGACCTGGCGCGCGACCTGATCACGCTGTCCGGGCTGACGCCGGGGGTGGACGTGGAGATCCAGTTCACCGGGATGCGGCCGGGGGAGAAGCTGTTCGAGGAGCTGGCGGTGGACGACGAGAGCGCCGACAAGACCCGGCACCCGAAGATCTTCGTGGGGAAGATGCGGGTGTACGAGCAGGAGCGGATCGAGAAGGGGCTGGCCTGGCTGGCGGCGGGGGTGGGGCTGGAGCCGGTGGAGATCCGGGCGCGGTTCGCGGACCTGGTGCCGGAGTATCACTGCCCGGAGGATGGGGTGGCCGCGGTGAAGGCGACCCCGGGGGGGTGAGGGGGCCGCAGCGCGGGGTCGAGGAACGGAGGCTCGCCTGGGAGGCGGGCCTTTTTCGTTGGGTGGGCGGGGCTGTCAGGGTGGGGCGTATACTGTACGCATGTTCACGACAGTCAGCGGACCGAATCTCGGGAACTCACACCTGGCGGCGATTCCGGCTGTCCTGGGTGTTCGAAGGAGGTCCCTGCTGTCGGACTATGGTAGAAAACTAACTCGTTTTACTACCATCGAGATCGTCATGAAGGCCGCCGCCAGCATCCTGAGAGCCATCGAGAAGTTCCCTGCTGGGGAGCCGTTCACGACCTCGGCGCTCCTGCAGCACGGCACGCGGGCTGCGGTCGACCACGCGCTCTCGCGGTTCGCCAGGACCGGCCTCGTCACCCGCGTCGCTCGGGGCGTCTTCGTGCGCCCCAGGACCAGCAGGTTCGTCGGACAGGTCCCGCCCAGCCCAGAGGCCGTGGCCCGCACCCTGGCCGCCCAGGCCGGAGCAAAGGTCCAGGTGACTGGCGCAGAGGCAGCCGCGGAGCTTCAGCTCACCACACAGCGACCCGTGACCCCGGTCTTCCACACCTCCGGCCCGGCCCGGCGCTTCCGCATGGGAAAGCTCGAGGTCACGCTCAAGCACGTGAGCGCCAGGAAGCTGGCGCTGGCCGGCCGGCCGGCCGGTGTCGCCCTGGCGGCCCTCTGGTATCTCGGGAGGCGAGAGGTCACCGAGGCGGTCATCGAGCAAGTCCGCAGGAAGCTGCCGGCCGAGGAGTTCCGTGCGCTGGCGGCCGCCGCTGCATCCCAGCCCGCCTGGATGGCCGCGGCCTTCCGCCTCCACGCACGGAACCGGTCGCATGGCCCAGCGCTTCCTTGATCTCGGTCGCGAGGATCGCGCCGACATCCTCCAGGCACTGGCTGCCAGGCTGGGACGGACCGCCCTGGTCCTGGAGAAGGACGTCTGGGTCTGCTGGACGCTCGAGAGCCTCTATGCGCTTCCTGGACGCAGGGCCATGGCCTTCAAGGGAGGCACGTCCCTGTCCAAGGTCTACGGAGTCATCGCGAGATTCTCCGAAGACCTCGACATCACGATCGACTGTCGTGGGCTGGTGGCCTCGTTCGACCCCTTCTCCGGGACGGCGTCCGGCAGCGCCCGGAAGAAGTACGGGAGGGCACTCTCGGCCGCCATGTTCCGGCATGTCCGCGAGGTGCTGGCGCCCCAGCTGGCCGCCGAGCTGAAGCGACAGTTCCAGGGATCGTGCCGCATCGAGCTCGAGGATGGCGCCGAGAAGCTCTGGGTCCGGTACGAGTCCGCGTTGCCTCCGTCGGCGGGGTACCTGGAGCGAAACGTGCTCGTCGAGTTCGGCGGTCGAAACAGCCTCGAGCCGAGCGAGCCGCGGACCATCCGGACCTACATGAGTGGCCAGGCCGATGACCTCGAGTTTCCCGTGGCCGAGGTCACCGTCCTGCGACCCGAACGGACGTTCTGGGAGAAGGCGACGCTCATTCACGTGGAGTGCGTCAGGGGAGAGCTGAAGGCAGGCAAGGACCGGCTCTCCCGGCACTGGTACGACCTGGCGACGCTGGCCGACCATGACATTGGACGGCGCGCCCTGTCGGACCGCGCGCTCCTGGCCGACGTGGTGAAGTTCAAGAGCGTGTTCTTCCGGGACGCGCACGCCAGCTACCAGGATTGCATCGACGGGCGGCTCAGGCTCACTCCGGATCCAGGGATGGCCGCGAGCCTGCGAGGTGACTTCGAGCAGATGGTCGCCAGCGGAATGTTCGAGGGCCAGCCGCCCCGGTTCGACGACGTCATGGAGCGCCTGCGCCAGCTCGAACAGGCCATCAACGATCAGGCGGGCTGAAGAAGTTGGGTGCTGGAGCACAGGCTGGAGGTGAGCGAGGACGCGGCCGCGGGGAGGGTGGGGGAGCGCGGGGAGGGTGGACGCGAGGCCCGCGAGTTCCACGGGGTCGAGGAACGAAGGCTCGCCTGGGAGGCGGGCCATTTTCGTTGGGTGGGTGGGGCTGTCAGGGTGGGGCGTAGACTGAACGGATGTTTATTTCAGATGCATCTTCTCGGCTACTTTTCTGAACCCATCAGGTTAATCACTCTGGACTTCGCAAGCCACCGTGGATATCATCTTCAAGTCGAGGAAGCTCGAGCGGCTCTGCAATGACGACCGCCTCGCGCAGAAGGCGTGGGGAAAGCCACAGGCGAGCTCGACTGGGACCAGGTGACGGCGGTACGGGTCGTTGAAGTGGTGGACTACCATGACTGAAACCACGAACTCCTATCGCCCGCGCCGGGTCTCCCCGCCGGGGGGCACGCTCCTCGACCTCCTGGAAGAGCGCGGGATGGCGCAGAACGAGCTGGCCGGTCGGACCGGACTCACGCCCAAGACCATCAACGAGATCATCAAGGCCAAGGCGCCGATCACGCCGGACACCGCGCTGAAGCTGGAGCGGTCACTCGGAGTTCCAGCCGAATTCTGGCTCGTGCGCGAGCAGCACTACCAGGAGTGGATGGCGCGAGGGCGCGCCGAGGCCGAGCAGGCCGACGCCGTCGAATGGCTCCGAAGGCTCCCCGTCAAGGACCTGGTCGATGCCGGACTGATCGAACGGTCCAGGTCCAGGGTGGACCAGGTGGGCGAGTTGCTCCGGTTCTTCGGGGTGGCCTCCCCCGCGGCCTGGAACGACCTCTATGAGCGCCCCCAGGCGGCCTTTCGACGCTCCAGCGCGTTCACGTCCGATGTCGGGGCGACCGCGGCATGGCTGCGACTCGGCGAGCTCCAGTCGCAGTCGATCAAGGGGGGGAACTACAGCGCCAGCCGCTTCAGGGCGGCGCTGAAGACCGCGGCGACCCTGACGAGGAGGCCGCTGCCGGAGGTCACCGAGGCGCTCCGCCGATCATGCGCCGCCGCAGGCGTCGCCGTGGCGGTCATCCCGGCGCTCAAGGGCTGCAGGGCCTCCGGCGTGGCACGCTGGCTCTCGCCGACCCGCGCGCTCATCCAGTTGAGCGACGGGCCGGGGACCACCGAACAGCTCTGGTTCACGTTCTTCCACGAGGCCGGGCACATCCTCCTCCACGGGAAGAAGCTGGTCTTCCTGGATGGTGGCGGCGGCGAGACCAGCGAGGAGCACGAGGCGGACCGGTTCGCCAGGGCATCCTTGAACGGCGACTGACGACGGGGGCCGGGCGTTGCGGATTCCGGCCGAAGCCGGTCACCTTTGACGCGGCCGCGGGGAAGCCGGGGGGCGCAGATGTGCGCGGAGCCGATCAGCAACAGGCTTCGACCTCCGAAGGGCCAAGCTGATGGCGGCGCCACCCCGAGGAGTCGTCGACGAGGTGAGTTGTTATCACGCGTGATAACAAGCGCTCGCGGCGAGCAGATGGCTCGGCCCCACGATGAAGGGGCTTCCCGCGTGGCCGAGGAACGGAGGCTCGCCTGGGAGGCGGGCCTTCTTCGTTGAGGGGCGGGCGCTGTCAGGGTGGGGTATATACTGAACGGATGTTTGCCCTGGCTCTAAGCGCAACGGGACCTCCGCTTGCTGGATTTCATCCCATTAGCTATTTTCAGCAAATGCTGAAACGGCACTTTACAGTGAAAGTCGTACGGCCCGAAGAACGGCTGGGCGAGGCCCTGCTTCGGCTGCTGCGCGAGATCCCGTTCATCCGGGATGTCGAAGCCCTGGCGCTCCGAACTCCCCAGGCCCCTGGTGATCGCCCTGGCCGAGCGGTGGAGCTTGGAATCGGCTCGAAGGGCCGGTGGCGCCTGCACACCATCGCCCTTCCCACCGGCCAGCCGGCCGTGCTGCGCAGTGCCCTGGTTCGGCTCAGGGAGGAGGGCGAAGCCGCCTCGTTCCACCGAACCTCCGGCGTCATCCTCGCTCCCTTCATCTCCGACGGATCCGCACAGCTCTGCCGAGCCGCCGGCGTCGGGTTCCTGGACCTGGCCGGCAACTGCGAGCTCTGCTTCGATACCGTCTTCATCAGGCTGCGCGCGGCCGACAACCCGCTTCGTGCCCGCAGGGAGCTTCGCTCGCTCTTCACGCCGCGAGCGGCCCAGGTCCTCCACGCGCTGCTGACTCCGCCCCGGCGGCACTGGAAGGTGACGGAACTGGCCATGGCGGCTGGCGTGAGCCTCGGCCATGTCAGCAACGTCAGGCGCCGTCTCGTCGCGCTGGAGTGGGCCCAGGCTGGACCCGAAGGGCTCGTCGTGACCCGGCCGGAGCAGGTGCTGGAGGCGTGGCGGAACGCGCCGAGGAACCGGGGCCCAGAGCGCCTGGAGTTCTATGGCCCCCTGACCGGCCGTCGCCTGGAGGAGGCGGTGCGGCAGGCGCTGAGCGAGGCCCAGGGCGACCGCCAGGCGCTCCTCGCGTCCTACTCCGCCGCGCAGTGGCTCGCCCCCTTCGCGAGGCAATCGTCGACCTTCTTCGAGGCGGACCGCGAGGGGCTCGCGCTGCTCCAGCGCCACCTCCAGCTGCAGCCCGTGGATGGCGGCGGGAACGTGTTCGTCACGGTGGCGGACGACGACCTCGTCTTCAAGCGGCGGCTCGAGCCGGCCCCCGGCATCTGGTGCACGGGGCTCATCGACACCTGGCTCGCGCTCGGCCTTTCAGGCGACCGGGGGGTCGAGGCCGCCGACCACCTCCTGCAGCAGCGGTGGAAGCCGGCGTGGGAGCCAGGCAGGTGATGCAGCCGGGGTGCGCGAGCGAGTACGCCGACCGAGGCGTCCAGGCGGTCACGTCCGTGCTGGTCGAGCTCGGTCAGGTGCTGGGGGCATGGCGCGATCGATTCGTGGTGATCGGGGGAGCCGTTCCATGGCTGCTCCTGCCGGCGGGGAGTCCCCCACATGTCGGAACGCTGGACGTGGACCTGGCCCTGGATCCGGAAGCCCTGGAGAGCCCCGAGTACGCAACCTTCGTCGCGGCCCTGGAGCACTCCGTCGCCCACGTGGTGCAGGGGAGGATGCCGGATGGACGACAGAACTCGGTCGAGCTGCTGATCGCCACCATCCCCGCGCTGCTGGTCATGAAGGGACACGCGCTGGTCGGCCGGGACAAGCCGAAGGACGCCTACGACGCCTACTACGCGGTGCGGAACTTCGACGGCGGTCCCGAAGCGCTGGCGGCCGCCTGCAGTCCCCTGCTCGATAGCCCCACCGCCAGACGCGGCTTTGGGCACATCGCCTCCAAGTTCACCACGCGTGAGGATTTCGGCCCGGTGACGGTGCGTCGCTTCCTGACCGGCTCCGGGGCCCTCGGCGGGATGACTCCGGAACAGGTCCAGATGGACGCGTACGAGCAGGTGCGCCGGTTCCTTGAGCTTCTCGGGGTGCGGTAGACCACGGTGACCCACCCGAACCTGCGGCCCGGGGGCGCAGATGTGCGCGGAGCCGATCAGCAACAGGCTTCGATCTCCGAAGGGCCAAGCCGATGGCGGCGCCACCCCGAGGAGTCATCGACGGGGTGAGTTGTCATCACGCGTGACAACACGTGCTCGCGGCGAGCAGATGGCTCGGCCCCGCGCCGCCTACCCCGGCCCGCCCACCATGTCGCGCACCACCTCGAGGAGCTGCTTGTAGCTGAGCGGCTTGGCCACGTACGCGTCGCAGCCGGCCGCCTCGATCCGCTCGCGGTCGCCGAGCATGGCCAGCGCGGTGAGCGCCACGATCTTGATGGCGCGCGTGGCCGGGTCGGCCTTGAGCAGGCGGGTGGCCGCAAGGCCGTCCATGCCGGGGAGCTGCAGGTCCATCAGGATCAGGGCCGGCAGCCGCTCCCGCGCCAGGCGGATCCCCTCCTCGGCGTCGGTGGCCTGCAGCACCTCGTGGTTCTTCTGCTGCAGCAGGAAGACCACCAGCTTCATGTTGGCGGCGTTGTCCTCGATCACCAGGATGCACGCCATCTCAGCCTCCCTTCCCGGCCATGGCCCGGCGGACCTCGCCGATGAAGCGGCCGTGGTTGAACTCCGACTTCTCCATCACGCCCTTGACGACGTGGTTGAGCCGGACCCGGTCCTCGGGCGTCACCTGCTTGGCGGTGACCACGATGATGGGGAGGCTGGCGGTGGCGGCGTCGCGCTTCAGGGCCTCCACCACCTCGAAGCCGCTCACCTCGGGCATCATCAGGTCGAGCACGATCAGGTCGGGCCGCTGCGCCCGCGCCACCTCGATCCCCTCCAGCCCGCCGTAGGCCGAGAGGATGCGGAACCCGGCCGCCATCAGGTAGGCGCCGAAGAGCTGGACCGCCTTGGGGTCGTCGTCGATCACCAGAACGGTGCGCCCCGCCCCGCCCTGGCTGGCGGGGAAGCCGACGGCGTCCAGGGCCCGGAGCAGCGCCACCCGCTCGACCGGCTTCTGCAGCACGTGGCTGGCGCCCAGCGAGAGGCCGCGCCCCTTGTCGGCGACGATCGAGATGATGACCACCGGGACCTCGGCGAACTGCGGGAAGGCCTTGAAGCGCTCCAGGAACTCCCAGCCGTCCATGCCCGGCAGCATGATGTCGAGGGTGATCAGGTCCGGCCGCTCCAGCGCGGCCTGGGCCAGGCCGGCCTCGGCGGTGGCGGCGCGCACCACCCGGAAGCCGCCGCCGGAGAGCTGCAGCCTGAGCAGCTCGGCCGACTTGTCGTCGTCCTCGATGACCAGCGCCAGGGGGAGCCGGGCGTCCGGCGTGACGGTGGCGGTGGAGGTCGTCACCCTGATCATCGGCGGCGCCACCGGCTCGCTGGCGGACGGCCGGTTGGCCTCGGTGTACCAGGGCAGCCAGACCGTGAAGGTCGAGCCCTGGCCCGGCGCGCTCTTCAGCCCCACGGTCCCGCCGTGCAGCTCGGCCAGCCGCTTCACCATCACCAGGCCGAGCCCGGTCCCCTCGTAGCGGCGCGACAGCGTGCTGTCGATCTGCGTGAAGGGCTGGAAGAGCCGGGCCTGGTCGGCCTCGGCGATGCCGATGCCGGTGTCGCTCACCGCCACCTCCAGGTACTGCTCGAAGCGGCCGTCGGGCACCGCCGCGCGCCCCACCCGGCGCACCGCCAGGCGCACCTCGCCCCCCTCGGGCGTGAACTTCACGGCGTTGGAGAGCAGGTTGTAGAGCACCTGCTTCACCTTGCGCACGTCCAGCCAGGCCTCGCCGAGGTCGCCCGGCGCGTCGGCCACCAGGCGGACCCGCTGGCCCAGCGCCTTCTCCCGCACCACCAGCAGGCTCCCCTCCACCAGCGCCGCCACCTGCAGCGGCTCCAGGTCGAGCGTCATCTTCCCGGCCTCCACCTTGGAGAGGTCGAGGATGTCGTTGATCAGCGAGAGCAGGTGGGTGCCGCTGGTGTAGATGTCGCCGATGTACTCCTTCTGCTTCGGGAGCACGTCCCCGGCCAGGCCGTCGCGGAGCACCTCGGAGAAGCCGATGATGGCGTTGAGCGGGGTGCGCAGCTCGTGGGACATGTTGGCGAGGAACTCCGACTTGGACCGGCTGGCCTCCTCGAGCTGCAGGTTCTTGACGGCGATCTCCTCGCCGCTGGCCCGGAGCTGCTCGGCCAGCAGCTTGAGATCGCTGTACTGCCGCATGTTGTCGAGCGCCACGCCGAGGGTGATGGCGAGGCGATCCAGGAAGGCCCGGTCGCCGTCGTCGAGCACCCGGCTGGTGGCCAGCACCAGCACGGCCAGCCGGCGGTTCTGGTAGCTGACCGGGATCATCAGCACCTGGGCCGGCGCGAAGTCGGCCAGCCCGGTCTGCAGCGTCAGCGTGGCGCAGTCGAGCAGCGTGGTCTGCCCCGCCTTGGCCGCCTGCCCCAGCAGCCCCTCGCCCAGCGAGAACTCGCGCAGGGTCTCGCCGCCCAGGCCGTGCGAGGCCTCGCGGGTGAAGGTGCCCTTCCACTCGTCGAAGCCGTAGAGCGCCGAGGCCGGGATGGGGTGCAGCTCGGCCAGCAGCGCCAGCAGCCCTTCGAGGATCTTCTGCCGGTCGAAGCTGGCGGCGAAGAGGGCCACCGCCCGGCCCTGGGTCTCGTCGAAGCGGGCGGTGGAGCGCAGCTGCCGCTCGGTGCGCTTGAAGGCGGTCACGTCGACGTTGACGGCCAGGCCGCCGACCACGCTGCCGGCCGCGTCGCGCAGCGGCATGGCGTGGCTGGAGATGGTCTTGCGGGTGCCGTCGAAGCAGGCGATGTCCACCTGCTCGTCGCGGATGGTCTCGCCGCTCCGGAGCGCGCGGGCCAGCGCCCACTCCTCGGCGGCCAGCCGCCTGCCGCTCTCCGGCCACCAGCCGGCCAGCTCGGCCCCGTCGCCGATGCCGTCGGCGGGGTGGGCCCCTCCCCAGATGGCCCGCGCCGCGGGGTTGACCTGGGTGTACCTCCCGACCGCGTCGGCGACGAAGACCCCCACCGGCAGCAGCTCCAGGACCTGGCCGAGCAGCCGGCTCTCGTGCAGGGCGTCGTCGGTGGTCTGCCGCTCGCCGCCGGCGCGGCGCACCCGCCACCAGAGCAGCACCAGGCCGGCCAGGGCCAGCGCCACCAGCAGCGAGCCCACCGCCATGGCCTGGGTGGCGTTCTGCTGGGCGCGGTCGCTGCGCTCCTGGAGCAGGCTCCGCTCCTCCGCCTCCATGGCCTTGACCTGCTCGAGCGTCGCCAGCATGGCGGCGCGGGGCTCGCCGGCGCTGATCCGCTCGATGGCCGCCTTGAGCCCCTGGGTGCGGTAGGTCTCCAGGGTCTGGTCCATGAGCCTGATCCGCTCCTCGGCGCTGCGGGCCAGCGCGGCGGCGCGGAGCTGCTGGCGGGGGTTGTCCTCGGTGAGCAGCCCGATCCGGGCCAGGGCCGCCCGGACCAGGCTCCCCTCCTGCTCGTGCTGCTGCAGGAAGACCGCCTGGCCGGTGAGGATGTAGGAGCGCTGGCCGCTCTCCATCTCGCGGAGACCGGAGCGCACGTCGCCGAGCGCGTCGAGCACCTGGTAGGAGTGGGCCACCCAGGCGGAGGTCTCCACGTACCCGCTGAGGGACCGGTACATCTGCCCGCCGGCCAGCAGGAGCAGCAACAGGGCGCCGGCGAAGCCGCCGACGACGCGGTACTCGATGCTCAGCCTCTTCATGGAGCGTCCCCCCGGGATGGCGGGGACCGTAGCACCCCCCAACCGGGACGGCGGTCACGGGCCGGCCGTCACTTGGGGGGCGAGCTCGGCGCGGCGTGCTTCGCGGTGGCCAGCAGGTCGCGAACCCGGGTCGTGAGGTCGGCGCGGACGATGGGCTTGCTCAGGAAGCCCTCGGCGCCGCTGGCGACGGCCCGCCGCCTCGCGGGCAGGTCGTCGAGCGCCGTCACCATCATCACCGGGATCGACGAGGTGCGGGGATCGGCCTTGAGCCGGGCCAGGGTCTCGAAGCCGTCCAGGTCCGGCATCATGGCGTCGAGCAGGACCAGGTCCGGCCGCGTCGAGGCCGCCAGCAGGAGCGCCTCCATGCCGCTCATGGCGGCGACGGTGGCGTAGCCCTCGGCCCCCAGGAACGCCTCCAGCAGCTTGACGTTGGGTGCGCCGTCGTCGACGACGAGGATGGTGGTGGTCCGGGGTGGCGCGTCGGCTGGCACCCGGCCAGACTAGCACCCGGCCGCGGGGGGAGCCCGGAGCGCGACCCGGCGTCGCGTCCCGGGAGCTGGCGTCCCGGGGAGGCCGCGTCCCGGGGGTCGATCGGGCGACGCGGACCCGGCGTTGCGTGCGACCTTTGGTCGCATCCGGCACCTCAGTGAAAGCGGCCGCTTACACCCCGCGAGTCGCACTCGCCGTGCGTGGAGTGTCCTGCGTACATTGCCCCCATGTCCGTGCTCAGGGTAAACCTCCCTTTCCGCACCGCCATGATCAACCGCATCCTCATCCTCTGCACCGGCAACATCTGCCGAAGCCCCATGGCCGAGGCCCTGCTGCGCGCCCGGGCCGGCGCCCACCGCCCCTCCGTGGTGGTCGAGTCGGCCGGCCTGGCCGCCCCGGTGGGGCGCCCCGCCGATCCACTCGCCGTCACGCTGCTGGCCGGCCGCGGGCTCGACCTCTCCGCCCACCGCTCCCGCCAGCTCACCCCGGCCATGCTGGCCGCGGCCGACCTGGTGCTGGTGATGGACACCGCGCAGCAGCACCACCTGGAGCGGCTCTCGCCCGCCTCCCGCGGCCGCGTCCACCGGCTGGGGCGCTTCGGCGACTTCGACATCCCCGATCCGTACCGGCGCGGCCTCCCGGCCTTCGAGCGATCGCTGCAGCTCATCGAGACCGGCCTCGGCGGCTTCGAGCGGCTGCTCTGGGCGGGGGCGGCGTGATCCGCCGGCAGGTCACGGGCGCCCTGGCCTCGCTGGCCGGGCTGCTGGCGCTCGGCGCCTCCGGCTGCGCCGCGGTCGGCCCCGGCATGCACGTCTCCGGCTCGGCGGTGGAGGCGCGCGGCACCGAGAAGGCGCCCATCACCATCACCGAGCTCTCGCCGGCGCTGCTCACCGCCCAGGCCGAGGCCCGGGCCCGCGCCGCCACCACCCGGCCGCGCGATCCCCAGGCCGGCCAGCCGGGCCCGTACCTCTACCGGATCGCCCCGCACGACATCCTCTCGGTCACGGTCTGGGACCACCCCGAGCTGACCATCCCGGCCGGCGAGTACCGCGCCGCCGACCTGGCCGGCAACGTGGTGCAGGGCGACGGCACCGTCTTCTACCCGCACGTCGGCGTGGTCGAGGTGGCCGGCCGCACCCTCCCGGAGATCCGCGCCCTCTTCACGCAGCGGCTCAAGAAGTGGGTGGAGAACCCGCAGCTCGACGTCCGGGTGGTCGGCTACCGCGGCCAGAAGGTGCAGGTGAGCGGCGAGGTGGTGCAGCCCTCCACCGTGCCCATCACCGACGTGCCGCTGCGGGTGCAGGACGCCATCGCCCAGGCCAAGGGGCTCGGCCCGGCGGCCTGGCCGCGCGGCCTGACCCTGACCCGCGGCGGCGTGGTCCACGCCCTCGACCTGCAGGCGGCGTACGCCGAGGGCGACCGCTCGCAGGACTGGCTGCTGCAGGACGGCGACCTGCTCCACGTGCCGTCGCGCGAGCAGCACAAGGTCTTCGTGCTCGGCGAGGTCCGCAAGCCCTCCTCCAAGGTGATGGTGCGCGGCGCCATGAGCCTGGCCGAGGCCATCGGCGACTCGGAGGGCTTCGACCCGCTGAGCGCCAACCCCGGCGCCGTCTACGTCTTCCGCGGCCGCTACGAGGCCCCCAGCGTCTACCGGCTCGACGCCTCCAACGCCGACGCCCTGCTGCTGGCGGTGCAGTTCCAGCTCGAGCCGCTCGACGTGGTCTACGTGGCCGCCACCCGGCTGACCGACTGGAACCGGCTGGTGCAGCAGGTGCTCCCCACCATCCAGGGGCTCTGGCAGTCGGTGGATCTCGGCAACCGCGCCGCCACCGCCGTGCGGGGGAACTGACGTGACGCCCACCCCGCTGCCGCAGCCCCAGCCCGCCTGGGAGGCCGAGCCGCCCGGCGACCAGGTGGACCTGGCCGAGTACCTCCACCTGGTGCTCGACGCCCGCTGGCTGGTGGCGGCGTCGGTGGCCGTGGCCGTGGCCCTCGGCGGCGCCTGGGCCCTGCTGGCCACCCCGGTCTACCGCTCCGACGTGCTCATCCAGGTGGAGGAGAAGAAGGCCGGCATGGGGGCGCTCGGCGAGATCGCCGGGATGTTCGGCGACTCCTCCACCCCTGCCGAGACCGAGATCGAGATCCTGCGCTCGCGCACCGTGGCCGGCGCCGTGGTGGACGCGCTGCGGCTCGACGTCACCGCCGAGCCGAGGCGGCTGCCGATCATCGGCCGCGCCCTGGCCCGCAACCACCAGGGCGGCGGGCTGGCCTCGGCGCCCCCCGGCCTGGGGCGCTGGGGCTGGGGCGGCGAGCGGCTCCGCGTCGAGCGGCTGGAGGTGCCGGCGCCGCTGCTCGGCGAGCCGCTGGCGCTGGTGGCGGGCGTGGGCGGCCGCTTCGAGCTGCTCGGACCGGACGCCGGCACGCTCGGCGGCGGGCTGGTCGGCGTGGCGCTCAGCGCCGGCGGCGTCGAGCTGCTGGTGTCCGAGCTGCGCGCTCGCCCCGGCACCCGCTTCGTGGTGACCCGGCAGAGCCGCGAGGCGGCCGTGGCGGCGCTGCAGGAGAAGCTGCAGGTGGGCGAGAAGGGGAAGAAGACCGGCATCATCGTGGCCTCGCTGGAGGGGCCGGACCCGGAGATGATCGCCGCCGTCCTCGACGCCGTGGCCACCGCCTACCAGCGCCAGAACGTGGAGCGCAAGAGCGCCGAGGCCGGCAAGACGCTGACCTTCCTGGAGACCCAGCTGCCGCTGGTCCGCGCCGGGCTGGAGACCGCCGAGCGCGAGCTGGAGCGCTACCGCACCGTCAAGGGCGGGCTCGAGGTCAGCCTGGCGGCGCAGGCGGTGGTGGCCCGCTCGGTGGAGGTGGAGAAGGCCGCCTCCGAGCTGCAGGTGGAGTACGCCGCGCTCCGCCAGCGCTTCACCGACACCCACCCGGCGCTGCTGGCGCTGCGCGACAAGCTGCGCCGGCTGGACGGCGAGCGGGCCCTGATCGGCGAGCGGCTCAAGCTGCTGCCCGAGGCCGAGCTGGAGAGCGCCCGGCGGCTGCGCGACGTCAAGGTGGCCAACGAGCTCTACCTGTCGCTGCTCAACCGGGCCCAGGAGCTGAAGGTGGTCAAGGAGGGGACGCTCGGCAACGT
Source organism: Anaeromyxobacteraceae bacterium (assembly GCA_032654565.1). Lineage (GTDB taxonomy): Bacteria > Myxococcota > Myxococcia > Myxococcales > Anaeromyxobacteraceae > JADKCZ01. The sequence continues at coordinate 407,429 of JAULAX010000015.1, forward strand.
CCGCGTCCTCGACCCCGCCCTCCACGCCGACAAGCCGGTCTCGCCCCGCCGCGCCCAGGCGCTGCTGCTCTCGCTCTTCCTCGGGCTGGCCGGCGGCCTCGGGCTGGCCTTCGCCCGGCGCGCCCTCGACCAGGGGGTGGTGGACCCCGACCGGCTGGAGCGGGCCACCGGCATCCCCATCTTCGCCCACGTGCCCTACAGCAAGCTGGAGGCGGGGCGCGCCACCGAGACCCAGCCCCCCGGCGCGGTGCAGCTGCTGGCGGCGGCCGACCCCCGCGACCTGGCCGTGGAGAGCCTGCGCAGCCTGCGCACCGCGCTGCTCTTCGCGCTGGTGGAGACCGGCAGCAAGGTGGTGGCGGTGGGCGGCCCGGCCCCCGGCGTCGGCAAGTCCTTCGTGATCGCCAACCTGGCCCACCTGCTGGCCGAGTCGGGCAAGCGGGTGGTGATCGTGGACTGCGACCTGCGCCGCGGCACGCTCCACCGCGTCTTCGGCCAGCGGCGCGGCCTCGGGCTGGCCGACGTCATCGCCGGCCTGCCGCTGGAGGAGGCGCTGCGCCCCACCGGCCAGCCCCTGCTCGGCCTGCTCACCAGCGGCACCCTGCCGCCCAACCCGGCCGAGCTGCTCTCCAGCGAGCGGCTGGCCCGGCTGGTGGCGCTGCTCTCCGACCGCTACGACCTGGTGCTGCTCGACACCCCGCCGGTGCTGGCGGTCACCGACGCGGTGCTGGTGGCCGGCCACGCCGGCGTCAACCTGCTGGTGGCCCGCTCCGGCGCCCACCCCATGCGCGAGCTGCTGGCGGCGGTCCGCCAGCTGGGGCGCGGGGGGATCCGCGTCAACGGCTTCGTGCTCAACGCCGTGCAGCTCGACCGCGGCCTGGGGCGGCGCAGCGCCTATCACTACCAGTACAAGTACGAGTGAGGCCAGGCCAGCTGCAGCCCGCCCTTCCAGTTCGGCTCGTTGCGCTGGAAGTCACGGTTCCAGCGGAAGGCCAGCCCCAGCTCCAGCGAGGCCTCCAGCTCGCCGAGCCGCAGCAGCTGCCGGTACCCGGCCGCCACCTCCACGTCGTGGTCGCTGCTGCGCCCCGGCAGCGGGTCGATGCGGCTCCAGTAGACCTCCTCGTTGCGGGCGGTCCGCTCCAAAAAGCCGCCCACCCGGCCGGCGGCGGTGAGCAGGTCCACCGCCAGCCGCTGGGTGTCGCCCCCGGGGCCGACCGCGGCCCCCAGCAGCTGGCCGGCGTGGGTGTAGTCCACGCCGCTGCCGTGCGTGTAGAAGCTGGGCAGGCCGGACGGCGAGGCCGGTGGCCGGACGTCGTGCAGGCGGGCGGCCTCCAGCTGCACCCGCACCGTCCGGGCCCCGGCCCGCAGCAGCTTCTGGAACCCCGCCACCCAGCCCTGGGTCCGCCCCGGGTCGCGCAGCGTGGCCTCCAGGCTGGCCGCCCCGTCGTCGCGGGCCCACTCCCCGTAGAGCTCGAAGCCGGCCTCGGGCATGACCCAGCGGAACCAGCCGGTCACCACCTGGTTGTTCTCCGGCAGGTTGCCGCCGGGGATCAGCCGGCCGAACGGCCCGGCCAGGATCGAGAGCCCGTGGTTGCGCCGCAGGCTGGCGGCCGTCTCCACGAAGGCCCGGCCGCCGCCGAGGGTGAGGCCGGGGACCCAGCGCGGCTGCCAGGTGAGGACCAGCGCCGAGAACCACGGGTGGCCGCCGGCGGAGGCGAGGAAGCGCGAGCGGTCGAGCCGGCCCCAGAGCGCCAGCGCCTCCAGGGCGCCGAGCGGCGTCTCCACGGGCCTCGCGGTGCCGAGGAAGGCGTGCGGGAAGCCGGGCGCGTTGTCGGTGAGCAGCATGGCGTTGCGCAGCCCGGGGCCGAGCCAGAGGTTCTCGGTGGAGAGGCCGACCGCCGCGCCCCAGGCGTCCACCCGCAGGTAGCTCTGGCCCAGGCTGGCGGTGGCGGAGGGGCCGGCGCCGAAGCGCTGCGGCACGTCGAGCCCGTCGCCGTACCAGGGGTTCTGGAAGGCGCGGGCCCCGGCCTGGCCGGTGGGCACGGTCTCGAACCAGCGGTTCTGCTGCCAGGCCAGCTCCGGCGCCAGCGCCGCCGAGACCACCCCCCAGCGCCCGGCCACGCCGGCCCGCAGCCGCGTGGAGAGGCCGCGCCCGGCCACCTGCAGCCCGTCGTTGCCGCCGGAGGGGTACTGGCTGTTCCAGGTGGAGTCGAGGCGGGCCGGCAGGAGCACGCCGACGCGGTCGTCGCACCCGGGCTGCAGCTCGACGCCGCCTCGCCGGATGGCCTGCGAGGTGACCGGCGCCTCGCCGGCCAGCTCGGCCAGGCGGGCCCGGTCCTCGTCGGTGGTGCCGAGGCCCTCGCGGAGCCGCGCGGTGCCGGGCGCGCAGGGCGGCGCCTCGGCGGCGGCCGGGCCGGCCAGGAGCGTCATCAGCAGGGCGGCGGCGTGGGGGCGCATGTACCCGGCGAGGCTATGCGAGCGGGGCGCGCCGCGTCCAGCCGGCGGCGGTCGCTTGACGGGGGGTCCGGATGAACTACGGGTTCGACGCCAAGCGGGCCTTCCAGAACACCACCGGGCTGGGGAACTACGCCCGCGACCTGCTCCGGATCCTGGCCCAGCGCCGCCCCGGCCACCGCTACCTGGCCTACGGCGCCGGGAAGGCGGGCGCGCCGGCCGGTGCGGGGGAGGGGCCGGCGGTGTGTCCGGTGAACGGCGGGGGCGACTGGCTGGTGCCTGGCCTGGAGCGGCGCGGCCCGGACACCACCTGGGGGCGCTGCCTGCCCCGCCTCTGGCGCCTCTGCGGGCTCACCGCGCAGCTCCGCCGCGACGGCGTCCAGCTCTTCCACGGCCTCTCCAACGAGCTGCCGCTCGGCCTGGAGCGGAGCGGCGTTCGCAGCGTGGTGACCATCCACGACCTGATCTTCGAGCGCTTCCCCGCCCTCTTCTCTCCCGTCGACCGCCGCCTCTACGCCTGGAAGTACCGCAGCGCCGTGGCCCGGGCCGACCGGATCATCGCCATCAGCGGGCAGACCCGGGACGATCTGGTGGAGCTCTACGGCGTGAACCCCTCGCGCATCCGGGTGGTCCACCAGGGCTGCCGCCCGGCCTTCCAGGCTCCGCCGGCGCCCGGGGCCGACGACGAGGTGGCGCGCCGGCTCGACCTGCCGCCGCGGTTCCTGCTCTGCGTGGGGACGGTGGAGCGGCGCAAGAACCTGGAGCTGGTGGTGAAGGCGCTGCCCGGCCTCCCCGGCGTGCCGCTGCTGGTGGTGGGGCGGCAGACCGGCTACGCCGGCGAGGTGCGGGCGCTGGCGCGGCGGCTCGGCGTGGAGGACCGGCTCCGCTTCACCCGGACCGACTGCGCCGGGACGCTGGCGGCCCTCTACCGGCGCTGCACGGTGTCGGTCTACCCGTCGCGCTACGAGGGGTTCGGCATCCCCATCGTCGAGGCGCTCTTCTGCGGCGCCCCGGTGGTGACCACGCCCGGCGGCGCATGCCAGGAGGCGGCCGGGCCGGGCGCGGGCTACGTGGGGCCGGACGACGTGGACGGGATGCGTGAGCTGCTGGCGGCGCTGCTGGCCGACGAGGGGCGGCGCGCCGAGATGAGCGCCGCCGGCCGCCGCCACGCCCGGCGGTTCGAGGACGAGGCGATCGCCGAAGGACTGGACGCGGTCTACCGCGAGCTGGTCGGGTAGGGCGGGGCGCGCTCGGTCAGCGGCGGGGCGCGGCGGACCAGGCCAGCGCCAGCAGCAGGCCGGGGACCAGCGCGGCCGGCAGGCTGGCCGCCTGGTTGATGAGGAGCAGCCAGGAGCCGCCGCCGAGGAGCGTCGCCAGCCACCGGGCCGGGCCGGGGCGGGCGGGGCCGAGCAGCAGGGCGCCGGCGATGGCCACGCCGAGCGCCGCCGCCGCCGGCAGCGCCAGCTCGCCGCGCGCCGCCAGCAGCCGCTCCCAGCACCCCGAGAGGAGCACGGCGAAGACCGCCACCGAACCCACCGAGAGCGCCAGCACCGCGCCGGCCGCGGCGTCCTTGGCCAGGCGCGCCCCCGCCGACGGCGCCCCGCCGGCCAGATCCACCGCCGCCTCCAGCGCCGTGTTGGCCGCCTCGGCGGCGATCACCGCGAAGACGCAGAGCAGCAGCAGGGCCCGCTCCGCAGGCGAGAGCGGCGCCACCGCGGCGAAGCCACCGGCCAGCAGCCCCGCCACCAGCTGGAGCCGCAGGTTGCGCTGCCCGGCGGCGTCGCGCAGGCCGCGCAGGGCGAAGCCGACCGAGGCCTGGAAGGAGCCGCGCCCGCCCCCTGCTCCGCTCGGACCGTCGGTCGGCATCGGTCCATTGTGGCACGGCCGGGAGGTGCCCGGCAACGGCCACCCTCCGCCTACGGGACCATCACCCGGACCACGCTGTCGGCCGTCGTGGTGAAGAAGAGGAGCGGCGTCCCGGTGCCGGTCGTCACCAGCGCCAGCCGGTTCGGCGTCGCCGGCCCCAGCCTGGACGCGAACGGCCCCGCCATGGAGCCCGCCGTGGCCAGCGTCAGCTGGCCGCTCGCGCTGTCCTGCCAGGCCAGCCGCGCCGCTCCCGGCGCCAGCGACAGGGCCAGGTCCGAACCCGGGCTGGCCGGAGCGGCCGCCACCGTGGACGTCGCGCCGCAGGTGCCGCTGCAGCTGGCGGAGCTGACCAGCCCGGTGGTGCCGTCCTGCCAGACCAGCGCCGCGCCGCCGCCGGCCGGGGCCAGCCGCAGCTGCCGCGTCGAGGTGGCGCCGGCCACCGCCACCGTCGACAGGAGGGCGCCTCCGGTGCCCAGGGCCGCGTAAACCAGCTGCCCGGTCGGGTCCACCCAGGCCATGTGGCGGGACCCGCCATCGAACGGCGTCAGGCCGATGAACCTGCCCGAGCCGCTCCCGGCGGCGACGCTCGAGTTCACGGCGCCGATGCTCCACACCTGGCCGGCAGCCGGCTGGCCGAGGCCGCAGCTGCCGGAGCAGAGCGTCATCAGCCCGTAGTCGGTGACGCCGAGGCGAAGGGCGAAGGCCAGCGAGAGCCGCCCGTCGGTGTCCACCGCCAGCGACAGCCACCGGCCGGCGTCCGGGGCGGCCGAGCCGTCGGCCGCGCAGCCAGAGCCGTCGGGCACCAGGGCGGAGACCCGCGGGTCGATCCGCGACCAGGCGCCACCGCTGAAGGTGGCCAGCCCGATGGAGCAGGCGGCGATGCCCGAGGCCGAGGCCGTGAGCGTCTTGTAGGCCACCGCGATCTGACCGACCGCGTCCACCACCACGTCCACCGGGCGGGGCTCGTCGCCCGCGGTCCAGGTCAGCACCCCCAGGCCGGAGTCCACGTCGCCGCCCACCTGCGCCCAGGTGGCGCCACCCGGAGAGTTGCAGCCGGCCGTGCACCTCCAGACCTGCACCCGGCCGCCGGCGGTGGCGGCGTCGTAGGTCGCCACCACCGGAAGGCCGGCCCCGTCCACGGTGGCCGCCAGGAAGGTCGCCGGGAAGGGCAGCGGAATGCCCAGCGGGACCTCGAGGCCATGTTCCGTGGACCCGGAATGTGTGCCGTCGCTCACCGTGAGCCGGACCAGGTAGGACCCCACCACCTCAGGCGAGAAGCTGGTAGTCACGCTGGTTGAGTTGGCGATCACCGCGACGCTGCCGGGCGGCCTGGAGACCAGCTGCCAGCTGTAGGTGAGCGACTGGCCCAGGGAGCAGGCGACGCTGTCCGGGTCGGAGGAGCCGCTCGCGTCGAGCGAGATGATGCTGCCCGGGGTCGCGGTGGGCTGCAAGAGGAAGTGGGCCACCGGCGCCTGCAGGCCGCAGCTGCCGACGGTGACCGTCAGCGGCATCACCACCGAGCGGGCGCCCCGGCGCACCGTGACCGCCACGTCGTAGGTGCCGGACCGGTCCGGAGTGAAGGAGCTGGTGGACTGGGTCGCCCCGGCCAGGGTGGCGCTGCTCCCGGCTGGCGTGCTGAGCAGCCGCCACTCGTAGTAGCAGTCGGGAACGGCCGCGCAGCTGGGGCCCGTGGGCATGTCGGTCGCGGTGATCCCGAGCTGGATGGGGCTGGCGAGGTAGAAGGTCGAGGCCAGCCCGGTGAGGACCGTGGGGACCGGCACCGTCGGCACGGTCTGCGCCACGGCGTAGGAGTTGATGGTGAGCACCGGCGTCGTGGAGGTGACCGTCGTCGTCCGGGAGCCTCGCAGGCCGGCGCTGTCGGTGGCCACCACCTCGATGTCGTAGGCGCCGTCCACGTCCGGCACGAAGCTGGGGGCCAGGGTCCCCGCCGCGAGCAGCACCGCGGCACTCCCGGCCGGGACCCTGGTGAAGCGCCAGGAGAGGGTGGACGGGTCGACGAGGCTGCAGGGCGGCGCGGTGTCGGCGTCGGTGACGATCGCGCTCAACCCCACCGGGGCGAGGGTGGCCGGGGAGGCCGGGGTGATCGTGACCGTCGAGACCACCGGTGGCCTGGTCCCGCAGCTGGAGGTGGCCGCCACCGCGAAGGTGGTGATGCTGGAGGCGCCGGTCGAGTCGCTGGCGGCCAGCTCCAGCAGGTAGCTGCCGGCCAGGTCCGGCGTGAAGGCGGTGGTCAGCGCGTCGGTGGGGGAGAGGCTGGCCAGGCTGCCGGCCGGCACGCTCGCCAGCCGCCAGGCCAGCGAGAGCCCCTGCGGAGGCAGGCCGCAGGTGGTGGAGTCCAGGTCGGTCACGTTGGCCGTGACCGCGACGGCGCGGAGGGGCGAGAGCGGCGTCGGCGCGGCGCGGGTGGAGGTGACCGTGACCCCGCCGAGGACCTGCACCGCCGCGAAGGCCGGCGCGCTGCCGTCGGCGGGGGCCGGTGCGTGGGCGCCGCACTCGTCGGCGGTCACCGACCAGCGGACCGGCGCGCTCACCGCCCCGCTCGAGGCCGTGGCCGTCAGCTCCACCAGGTAGGGCGTGCCGAGGCTGGGGCGCTGCGGGGAGAAGGTGACCACCGGCCCCTGCTGCGCGCTCCAGGTGGCGGTGGCGCCGGCCGGCGCCGAGACCAGCCGCCAGTCGAGCCGCGCCACCGAGCCACGCAGCCTCGCCGGGCAGGTGGCGTCGATGGCCGGCATGGAGGCCGAGCCGAGCAGCGTGGCGCTGCCGTAGGTGTTGACCGTGCTCGTCGAGCCGGCTTCCACCACGGCCACCGGCGCCACCGCCCCGCACGGCGACGACGCCAGCGTCAGCTGGGCCATGGCCTGGTTGCCGAAGGTGTCGGTGACGGTCACCGCCACCTGCCAGGTGCCCGCCGCCACGTCGGCCACCAGGGTGGGAGAGGAGGCGGTGGCGGAGGAGAGGGCGGCGCTGCTCCCGGGCGGCCGGGACAGGATGGTCCACTGGTAGGCGAGCTCGACCGGGACGGCGCCGCAGCTGCCGGGGCTGGCCACGACGCCCAGCCTGGCCCCTCCACCGGCGTGGAGCGCGGTCGAGGGCGCGCCGTCGGGCTCGGTGAAGGCGGCGGACATCCCGCCCAGCGCCGGCGCGGCGGTGCAGGCGCCCACCTGGAGGGAGCCCTGCGCCGTGCTGGCGAAGCCGCCCTGGTCGGCCACCTGGGCCTGGACCGTGTAGGTGCCGGGCCGGTCGGGCACGAAGATCCCGCTGGCCGGGTCGATGGCGGCCGCGCTGACCGCCGGACGCCCCACCAGGCTGAAGCGGGTGGAGAACAGCGGCGCCGCCACGCAGACGTCGGTGACCGGTCCGGCCAGCCCGGCGGTCACGGTCGCCCCCACCTGGGCCCCGCCGGTGAAGGCCAGCGGCGGCAGCGCCGGGCCGCAGGCGCCGGTGGCCACCGACGCCACGACCGGCGCCGAGACCAGGCCGGTGCCGTCGCGCACGGTCACTTCCCACTCCCAGGTGCCGGCCACGTCGGCGATGAAGTCGTGGGTCAGCCCCCCGGTGAACCCGGTCGTGCCGGTGGCCGCGGAGCCGGCCGGCGCCGAGCGGAGCTGCCACCGGTAGGCGAACGACTCGGCCCGGGGCGGGGAGCAGACGCCGCCGGCGGCGGGGAGCGCGGTGTCGGCGTCCCAGGCCGTGGCGGTCATGGTGATGCTCGAGCCGACCGCCGGGCGCGAGGCCGGGGTGCTCACGCTGGTGAGGACCGGGGCGCTGCCGCCGCAGGCGGCCACGTCCACCGAGAGGGTGCGGGGCGGCGCCGCCTGCCCGGTGGTGTCGGCCACGGTGAGCGAGACCAGGTAGTGGCCGCCCGCCACGTCCGGGACGAAGGCCGGCGCCGGGGCGGTGGTCGAGGTGAGCGTGGCGCTGCTGCCGGCCGGTCGCTCCAGCAGGGCCCAGGTGTAGGTGACGTCGCCCGGGGAGACCGGACCGCAGCCGAGCGTCACCGACGGCGAGGTGAGCTGGACCAGCGCCCCGGCGTAGACCTCGCCGGCCGGAAGGGAGAGCGGCCCCACCGTCGGGACCGCGCCCTTCACCGGGTTGGAGCAGGTGCCGGTGCCGCCGTCGCAGACGCCGGCCAGGTGGCAGGCGTCCCGGGCGCCGCAGACCACCCCCTTGCAGCGGTCGAGCGGTTCGGTGGCCTTCTGCGAGCAGGCGGCGAGCAGGAGCGCGGCGGCGACGAGGAGGGCGCGGCCGGCGGGCCGGACGGGCAGCAGGGGCGGGGTGGGCATGGCCCACACCTTAGCCTTTCACCAGCAGTCAGGATGGGCCACTTCGCCGAAGCCGGCTGGTCCCCCCCTGCCGCCCGCCGGCGCGGAGCCCCGGGGTCGGGAGGGCGACCCTGCCTACTCCTTGAACACGCAGAGCTTCTCGCCGACCAGCACCTTGGCCTGCTCGGTGGTGAGCATGAGCTGCGTGGTCACCTGGCGGACGCTCTTCCCCTTGGTGTTCCCGGCCGCGTAGCTCACCACCATGAAGCGCTGGGCCGGCTCGGCCTTGGGCTTCTTGCTGCCTTCCTTCTCGCGCCGGGCGTTGAGCTGGGTGCCGTCGAGCACCTCCACCGCGGTCACCTTCCCCTTGGCCATCTCCGGCTTGCACGGGCCGAGCAGCGCCGCCCTGGCGTCGGCCAGCGCCTCGGGGCCGGCCGGCAGCGCCTTGGCGGCGTCGGCGGGTGCAGCCGCGGGGTCGGCGGCGAGGGCGGCGGCGAGCAGGGCGGCGGCGAAGATCGAGGTGGTCATGGCGTGGGTCCTTTGGGCGCGGTGGCGCGTGGGGCGGAGCGGTGCGTGCGGCGATGGGGCGCGGTGGTGCGTGGGCGCCTGGAGCAGCGCGCGGAGGGGATGATACCGCGGAGGAGGGGGGAGCCGCGGCACGGCACCCATCCGTGAGTTATGACTAGGCACCTTGTCCAGCCACGCCCCCTCCCGCGAACCCGCCGTCGCCCCCCGCGCCTCGCTGCGCCGCCTCTCCCCCCTCTTCAAGGAGGAGGTGGGCACGCTGATCGGCGCCACCGCCCTGCTCCTGCTCGGCTCGCTGGCGGCGCTGGCCTACCCGCAGGGGATCCGGATCATCGTCGACGGCGCCGTCGGGGTGGGCGATCACTTCACGGTCCGCAACGCCGCCTTCGTCATGGGCGGGCTGGCCCTGCTGCAGGGGGTGGCCGTGGCCGGCCGCGCCTGGCTCTTCAGCCTGGCCGGCGAGCGCGGCGTCAAGCGGGTGCGCGAGCAGCTCTTCCGCTCGCTGGTCTCGCAGGAGGTGGCCTTCTTCGACGGCCAGCGCACCGGCGACCTGCAGTCGCGCCTCTCCTCAGACACGGCGTCCTTGCAGGGGCTGCTCTCCTCGCAGCTCTCCATGGCGCTGCGCAACGTGGTCCAGGTGATCGGCGCCCTGGCCCTGCTCATCTACACCTCGCCCAAGCTCACCGGCGTGATGCTGGCGGTGGTCCCGGCCGTGGCCTTCGGCGCCGTCTACTACGGCCGCAAGATCCGCGGCCTGGCCCGCAAGTCGCAGGACGCCCTGGCCGACGCCGGCCACGTCGCCGAGGAGTCGCTCTCCGCCATCCGCACCGTGCGCGCCTTCGCCGCCGAGGACGCCGAGGACAAGCGCTACGCCGCCGCGGTCACCACCGCCTTCGGCTTCGCCCGCACCCGCTCCCTGGCCGGCTCCATCTTCATGGGGGCCACCTACACCGGCATCTACGCCGCCATCGCCCTGGTGCTCGGCTACGGCGGCTCGCTGGTGGCGGCCGGCGAGCTGACCGCCGGCGCCCTCACCGCCTTCCTGGTCTACACGCTGCTCATCGCCATGGGGCTGGGGACGCTGGCCGACATCTGGGCCGAGTCGATGCGCGGCCTCGGCGCCGCCGAGCGGGTCTTCGAGCTCATCGACCGGGCCCCGGCCATGCTGCTGCGCGGCGGGCGGACCCTCACGCGCGTCGCCGGCCGCCTGGCCTACGAAGGGGTCCACTTCACCTACCCGGCCCGCCCCGACACCGAGGTGCTCCACGGCGTCGACCTGCTGGTCGAGCCGGGCGAGGTGGTGGCGCTGGTCGGCCCCTCGGGCTCCGGCAAGTCGACGCTCGGCGCCCTGCTGGTGCGGCTCTACGATCCCTCGTCGGGCCGGCTCACGCTCGACGGCGTCGACCTGCGCGAGCTCGACCCCTCCTGGCTGCGCGGCCAGGTGGGCGTGGTCTCGCAGGAGCCGGTGCTCTTCTCCACCACCATCGCCGAGAACGTCCGCTACGGCCGCCCCGGCGCCACCGACGCCGAGGTGCGCGACGCCCTGAAGAACGCCAACGCCCTCTCCTTCGTGCTGGCCTTCCCCGACGGGCTCGACACCAAGGTTGGCGAGCGCGGCCAGCAGCTCTCCGGCGGCCAGAAGCAGCGGGTGGCCATCGCCCGCGCCATCCTCAAGGACCCGCGGCTGCTGCTGCTCGACGAGGCCACCAGCGCCCTCGACGCCGAGTCGGAGGCGCTGGTGCAGGAGGCGCTCTCCCGGCTCATGAAGGGGCGCACCTCGATCGTCATCGCCCACCGGCTCTCCACCGTGGTCGGCGCCGACCGGGTGGTGGTGATCGACGGCGGCCGGGTGGTCGAGTCGGGGCGCCACGCCGCGCTGGTCGGCCGCGGCGGCGCCTACGCCCGGCTGGTGGAGCGCCAGGTGCTGCGGGGCTGACCCGCCGTCCCACCGCCTTCCCGCTCAGCCCGCGGCGGCCGCCGGCCAGACCAGCCGCTTCGCCACCGGCCGGGCCTTCAGGTAGGCGGAGCCGCCGGCCAGCGCCACCGCCAGCGTCGCCGCCGCCAGCAGCCAGAGCAGCCAGGCCGGCGCGGTCACGTAGAAGCCGGCCACGCCCACCCCGGCCAGCGCGAACCAGGCCACCTTCTGCACCAGCGCCAGCCGCGTCAGCCGCTGCAGCAGCGGCGCGTCCAGCTCGGCCAGCCGCTCGAAGAGCACCTGCTCCTGGCGCCAGTAGGTGTAGATGACCGGGATGATCTCCAGGGTCAGGAAGGCGCTGGTGAGCAGGCCGCCCACCATGGGGGCGGCGATCCGCTTCATGACGTCGGCCCCCGAGCCGGTGGCCCAGAGCAGCGGGATCAGGCCGGCCAGCATGGTGGCCACGGTCATCAGCTTGGGGCGCACCCGCTGCACCGTCCCCTCCATGTGGGCCCAGATGATGTCGGAGAGGTCGCGGATCTTCCCGGCGGCGCGGCGCCGCTCGTAGGCGTTGTCGATGTAGACGATCATGACGATGCCGGTCTGGGCCGCCAACCCCACCAGCGCGATGATGCCGATCCAGACCGCGGTGGAGAGGTGGTAGTCGAGCGCCCACATCAGCCAGACGCTGCCGGTCAGCGCGAAGGGGATGCTGAGCAGCACGATCAGCACCTCGGTGAAGTTGCGGAAGTGCAGGTAGAGCAGCAGCACGATCAGCAGCAGCGTCAGCGGGATCACCAGCTTCATCCGCTCCGCCATCTTCACCAGCTGCTCGTACTGGCCGGTCCACTTGAGCAGGTAGCCGGTGGGCATGGCCAGGCGGCCGTCGGCCTGGGCCCGCTGCACGATCTCCTTGGCCTCGTCGACGTAGCCGCCCACGTCGCGGACCGCGGTGTCGATGTCGACGTAGACGAACCCCACCAGCAGCCCGCCGTCGTCGCGGATCATGGGCGGGCCGCCGGCGATGCGCACCTCGGCCACCTGGCCGAGCGGCACGAAGGTGCCGGTGGAGCTGGGGCCGCCGGTGGCCGGGCCCCATCCGGACGAGGGGGCGTCGGAGACGATGGGGGAGGTGATGGCCAGCGGGTTGCCGCTGGAGGGCTTGCCGGGTCCGGGCGAGCCGGCCGAGGGGGCCCCCATGGTGCTCATGTTCTGCGCCAGCAGGATGCGCGGCTCCTCCACCGGCTCCAGCGACCCGGTGGTGCCCATGCCGCCGCCCGGCTTGCCGCTGCCGCCCACCGGCACCAGCAGCCGGCGCAGCTGCTCGACGTCGTTGCGCAGGTCCTGCGGGTAGCGGACGTTGATGGAGAAGCGGTTGCGGCCGTCGACGGTGATGCCGATGGGGGCGCCGCCGATGGCCGCCTCCACCACCCGGTTCAGGTCGCCCACGGTCAGGCCGTAGCGGGCCAGGGCGTCGCGGTCGGGGATGATGTCCAGGTAGAGGCCGCCGGTGTTCCGCTCGTAGAAGACGCTGCGGGTCCCGCTGATGGGGCGCAGCAGCCGCTCCAGCTCGATGCCGATCTTCTCGATCTCGGCCAGGCTGGTCCCCATCACCTTGACCCCCACCGGCGTGCGCACCCCGGTGGAGAGCATGTCGACCCGGCCCTTGATGGGCATGGTGTAGGCGTTGGTCCAGCCGGGGAACTGCATCCTGGCGTTCAGCTCCTCCACCAGCAGCTCCCAGGTCATCCCCTTGCGCCACTGCTCCTTGGGGCGCAGCCGCACCGTGGTCTCCACCATGGTGAGCGGCGCCGGGTCGGTGGCGGTCTCGGCCCGGCCCACCTTGCCGAACACCGTCTCCACCTCCGGGACGCTGCGCAGGATCCGGTCCTGCAGCTGCAGCTGCCGCTTGGCCTCCTCGATGGACAGCCCGGGGAAGGTGGTGGGCATGTAGAGCAGGTCGCCCTCGTTGAGCGGCGGCATGAACTCCGAGCCCAGCCGCCAGGCCAGCGGCACCGCCGAGAGCAGCGCCAGCAGCCCCATGGCGATGGTGGACTTGGGGCGGCGCAGGGCCACGAAGACGAAGGGCTTGTAGAGCCGGATGATGAAGCGCGAGACCGGGTGCTGCGACTCCGGCCGGATGCGGCCGCGGATCAGCAGGTCACGCAGCGCCGGGGCGAAGGTGATGGAGAGGACCGCCGCCGACAGCATCACGAAGGTCTTGGTCCAGGCCAGCGGCTTGAAGAGCTGCCCGGCCTGCCCGGTGAGGGTGAAGACCGGCAGGAAGGCCACGGCGATGATCAGCAGCGAGAAGAAGAGCGCCGGGGTGACCTCGCGGGCCGCCTCGGCCAGCAGCTTGTGGCGATCGGCGCCGGGCGGGGCGTGCTCCAGCTTCTTGTGGCTGGCCTCGATCATGACGATCTCGGCGTCCACGGTGGCGCCGATGGCGATGGCCAGGCCGCCCAGGCTCATGATGGTGGCGGGGATGTCCAGCAGGTACATGGGGATGAAGCTGACCGCCACCGCCACCGGGATGGAGAGGATGGGCAGCAGCGCCGAGCGGACGTGGAGCAGGAAGAGGATGATCACCAGCGCCACCACGATGGCCTCCTCGATGAGGGCGGTCCGCAGCGTGGCGATGGAGCGGTGGATCAGGCCGGAGCGGTCGTAGGCGATCTCCACGGTGACCCCGGGCGGCAGCCCGGGCTTGAGCTCGGCCAGCTTGGCCTTGACCCGCTCGATGACGTCGAGGGCGTTCTCGCCGTAGCGCATCACCACGATGCCGCCCACCGCCTCGCCGTCGCCGTTCCACTCCAGCAGGCCGCGGCGGATCTCCGGTCCGAAGCGCACCTGGCCGACGTCGCGCAGCAGGATGGGCACGCCGTTGGGGCCGCTGGCGCGGATGGCCACCTTCTCCAGGTCGCCGAGCTGCTGGACGTAGCCGCGGCCGCGCACGTAGTACTCGCGCTCGGAGAGCTCGATGACCCGGCCGCCGACGTCGTCGTTGGAGTCGCGGATGCGGGCGATGACCTCGTCCAGCGTCACCCCGTAGGCGCGCAGCCGGGCCGGGTCGACCGTCACCTGGTACTGCTTCTGGTAGCCGCCGACGCTGGCCACCTCCGCCACCCCGGGCACGCTCCCCAGCGCATAACGGAGCGTGAAGTCCTGGAAGGTGCGCAGCACGTCGAGGCCGTTCTGGCCGGTCTTGTCCACCAGGGTGTACTGGAACACCCAGCCCACGCCGCTGGCGTCCGGCCCCAGCGCCGGGTTGGCCCCCTGCGGCAGGCGGGCCTGCAGCGACGACAGGTACTCCAGCACCCGGCTGCGCGCCCAGTAGACGTCGGTCCCCTCCTCGAAGATGACGTAGACGAAGCTCATCCCGAACATCGAGTAGCCGCGCACGTCGGCCACCTTCGGCGCCGAGACCAGCGCCGAGACGATGGGGTAGGTGACCTGGTCCTCCACCAGCGTCGGCGACCGGCCCATCCACTCGGTGAAGACGATCACCTGCGGGTCGGAGAGGTCGGGGATGGCGTCCAGCTTGACGTGGCGGATCGACCAGATGGAGGCGGCGCAGGCCACCGCCACCCCGAAGAGGACGAGGAGGCGGTTGCGGGCGCAGAACTCGATGATCCTGGAGACCATGGGCTACTTCCCGTGCCCTTCGACCGCCGCCCGCAGCCGGCTCTCCGAGTCGAGCAGGAAGTTGGCCTTGATGACCACCTTCTCGCCCGCCGCCAGCCCCTCCAGCACCGCCACCTTGCCGCCGCCGCTGGCCCCGGTGCGCACCGCCCGCGGCTCGAAGCGGCCGCCGCCGCGGTCGACGAAGACGTAGCGGTGGGCGCCGGTGTCCACCAGGGCGTCGGCCGGGATCACCACAGCCTCGGCGGCGCCGGTCTCCAGGGTGACGTCGCCGAACATGCCGGGGCGAAGCTCCATGCGCGGGTTGGCCAGCTCCACCCGGGCCTGCAGGGTGCGGCTGCCGGTGTTGAGCGCCGGGCTGATGAACCCCACCTTGCCGGCGAAGCGCTGCCCGGGGGCCGAGGTGGTCTCGAAGGTGGCCTTCTGCTGCAGCCGGATGCGAGCCAGGTCGCTCTCGTAGACGTCCACCAGCACCCAGACCGTGGAGAGGTCGGCGAGCTGGAAGATCTCGGAGCCGGCCTGCACGAAGAGCCCCTTGAGCACGTTCTTGCGGGCCACGTAGCCGCGCACCGGGGCCCGGACCGGCACGGTCCGCTGCGGCACGCCGGCCTGGACGATGGCCTCGATGTCCTCCGGGGCCACGCCGAACAGCTCCAGCCGCAGCCGGGGGTCGCGCTCCACGTCGGTGACCAGCTGGGGCACGCTGGGGCCGGTGGCCTTGGGGCCCGACCACTTGATGGCGTTGAGGAAGACGGTCTGGGCGTTGAGCATCTCCGGGCTGTAGACGGTCATCAGCAGCTCGCCCTTCTGCACCAGCTGCCCGGTCTGGGCCACCGCCAGCGACTCCACCCAGCCGGAGTAGCGGGTGCTGACGCTCACCAGCCCGGCCTCGCTGGCCACCACGAAGCCGACCGCCCGCAGCGAGGTGCCGAGCGGCTCCAGGGCGGCCACCGCGGTCTTCATGCCCATCAGCTGGATCCGCTCGGAGGAGAGCTCCACCGGCACCAGGCCGGGGACGCCGGCGGTCATGGGCATGGCGGCGGGCATGGGCGACCCGGCGGCCATGGCGGCGCCGGCCGGGGCGGGCGAGGCGGCGGCGACCCGCGGCACCAGCTTCATCTTGCACTTCGGGCAGCGGGCCTTCGGGTCGGTGGTGACCACCTCCGGGTCCATGGGGCAGGTGAACTCGGGCGGGCCGGCCGGGGAGGGGGCGGCCAGGGCGTTGCCGGTCGCCATGGCAGGCATGGCGCCCGTCGTCGGCGCGGCGGGGGTCGCGGCCGGGGTGGCCACGGTGCCACCCGGCACCAGGTCCATGCCGCAGATCGGGCACTCGCCCTTGTGGTCGGTGACGATCTGCGGGTGCATCGGGCAGATGAACTTCTGCCCCTGCACCACGCTCGACGAGGAGCGGGTGGCCAGGTGGTAGCCCCAGGCGCCGGCCGCGGCCAGGGCCATCAGCCCCACCAGCCCCCAGCGCACCAGCGCCATGGTCCGGGTCCCCGGCGGGGCCTGCTCCTCCCCCTCGGGCATCGCCTCGTGCCCACCCTGGTGCGGCCGCTGGCTCTCGCTCATGGTATCGCTCCTCGGAACCTAGAAAGCCCCACAATGGCGGGGCGGTCAACGTCGCAGGAGGGGCGAGGCAACCGGCCCCAAAAAGAGAACAGGGGCTGCCCTCTCGGGCAACCCCTGCGCTCACAGGAACCGCGGTCCGGGCCGGGGCCCGGGCGCGGCGGCCGCTACGGCGTGACCGTGAAGGCCAGCGGCGCGGAGGCGACCACCACGGCGGTGCCGACCACCATGGTCTCCGCCGTGACGGTGTAGACGCCGGGCAGCGCCGTCAGCGGGATGGCCCAGCTGTAGGTCGCCAGCGGGGTCGCCGAGCCGAAGGCCTGGACGATGGTGCTGGTGACGCCGTCGCTGACCGTGAACTGGTAGTCATAGACGGCGGCCAGGGCGCCGCCGCTGCCGGCCGCCGTGAAGTCCACGGTGGTGCCGACCGCGGCGGTGGTGGCCGGGACGCCGAGCACCGCCGCCGCCAGGGTGACGCCGGTGGCCGGGGCCACGTCGACGGTGTAGGCGAGCGAGGCCGAGACCACGACCGCGCTGCCGACCACCTTGGCGTCGACGGTGACGGTGTAGGCGCCGGGGGCCAGGTCGAGCGGGACGGCCCAGGCGAAGCTGCCGCCGGCGACCGACCCGAAGGCCTGGGAGGCGACCACGGTGGCGCCGCTCGTGACCGTGAACTGGTAGTCGTAGACGGCGGCCAGGGCGCCGCCGCTGGCGGCCGCGGTGAAGGTCACCGTGGTGCCGGCGGCGGAGCTGGTGGCCGGGACGGCGGCCAGGGTGACGGCGGTGGCCGGGGCCACGTCCACCGTGTAGGGGAGCGAGGCCGAGACCACGACCGCGCTGCCGACCACCTTGGCCTCCACCGAGACGGTGTAGAGGCCCGGGAGGGTGTCGACGGTGGTGACCATGGTGTAGGTGGCCAGCGGGACGGCCGCGCCGAAGGGCTGGACCACCGCGCCGTTGACCGAGAACTGGTAGTCATAGACGGCGGCCAGGGCGCCGCCGCTGGCGGCCGCGGTGAAGGTCACCGTGGTGCCGGCGGCGGAGCTGGTGGCCGGGACGGCCGCCAGGGTGACGGCGGTGGCCGGGGCTACGTCGACGGTGTAGGCGAGCGAGGTCGAGACCACGACCGCGCTGCCGACCGCCTTGGCCTCGGCGGTGACGGTGTAGGCGCCGGGAGCCAGGTCGAGCGGGATGGCCCAGGCGAAGCTGCCGCCGGCGACCGACCCGAAGGCCTGGGAGGCGACCACGGTGGCGCCGCTCATGACCGTGAACTGGTAGTCATAGACGGCGGCCAGGGCGCCGCCGCTGGCGGCCGCGGTGAAGGTCACCGAGGTGCCGGCGGCGGAGCTGGTGGCCGGGACGGCCGCCAGGGTGACGGCCTTGGCCGGGGCCACGTCCACCGTGTAGGTGAGCGGGGCCGAGGTCACCGACGCGGCGGTGGGAGCGGTCCGGGCGTCCACCGAGACGGTGTAGGCGCCGGGGGCCTGGTCGAGCGGGATGGCCCAGGTGTAGGTGGCGAGCGGGATGGCCGCGCCGAAGGCCTGGACCACCGCGCCGTTGACCGAGAACTGGTAGTCGTAGACGGCGCCGGGGGCGCCGCCGGCGGCGGCCGCGGTGAAGGTCACCGTGGTGCCGGCGGCGGTGCTGGTGGCCGGGACGGCCGCCAGGGTGACGCCGGTGGCGAGCGCCGTGGTCACCACGTACGGGAACGTGGTGGTGGCGTCGATGTTGGCGCTGGGGCCGGTGCGGACGTCCACCTTGATGCCGTAGGTGCCGAGCACCTGGGCGAGGGGGATGTTCCAGGTCCAGGACGGGTTGAGGCTGTAGTCCTGCACCAGGGTGAAGGTGGCGCCGTTGGTGATCCAGAACCGGTAGCTGTAGACGGCTCCGGCCGGGGCGCCGCTGCCGGTGGCGGTGAAGGTCACCGAGCTGCCGGCCGGGGTGCTGGTGGCCGGGGTGGCGGCGACGGCGACGACGGTGGCGGCCGGGACCGGCGTGACCGTGAAGGCCACGGAGCCGGTGGCGTCGAGGGTGGCGGTCGGGTTGGTCCGGACGTCAGCCACGATGGTGTAGGCGCCGGGGTTCTGCGCCAGCGGGATGGCCCAGGTGTAGGTGTCGACCAGGCTGTAGTCCTGCGCCAGGGTGTAGGTGGTGCCGTCGAAGATCCAGAACCGGTAGGAGTAGACGGTCCCGACCGGGGCGCCGGCGCCGACGGCGGTGAAGACCACCGAGGAGCCGGCGGGGCTGCTGGCGGCCGGCAGGGCGGACACCGTCACCGAGGTGGCGGCCGGGAAGAGCCCGGCGCCGGTCAGCGAGACCACCTGGCTCGGATTGGCCGGGTCGTTGCTGGCCACGGTCAGCGTGCCCGTGAAGGGGCCGCCGGCGGTGGGGGTGAAGGTGACGTAGATGTTGCAGGTCGAGCCGGCGTTCAGCGTGGTGCCGCAGTTGCCGCCGCCGGTGGCCCGGGCGAAGGGCCCGGTCACGGTGGTGGCGATGTTCCGCAGCTGGGCGCTGCCGAGGTTGCGGATGGTCACCACCTTGGCGAGGCTCTTGACGAGAATGGCCTGCGGGCTGAAGGCCAGCGTCGCCTGGTTCAGCAGCGCCACCGGGGTGGCCGGGGCGGTGCCGAAGCCGGAGAGGGCCGCGGTCTGGGTGGGGTTGATGACCGAGTCGGTCACCACCGACAGGGTGGCGGCGCTGGGGCCGGTGGCGAGCGGCTTGAAGGCGACGCCGATGTCACAGGCCTGGCCGACCGCCAGGGCGCCGACGCAGCCGTTGGCCACCAGCACGTAGTCGGTGGGGTTGAGGCCGGTGAAGCCGACGCTGGCGACGGTGAGGGCGGCGCTGCCGATGTTGGTCAGCGTGAACTGCCGGGTGCCGCTCTGGGTGTTGACCACCTGGTTGGAGAAGACCCTCGAGGTGGGGTTCAGCTGGGCGATGGGGGCGACACCCGAGGTGGCGGTGGCGGACCAGGCGGAGGCCTCCGGCCAGCTGGCGCCGGGGACGGCGATGCTGGTGAGCACCTTCTCGGCGCGGACCCGGTAGTAGTAGGTGACGCCGGCGACGAACGGTCCGGGATCCGAGAAGGTCACCAGGCCGGGCTGCTTGGCCGGGCGCGGCGCCGTCATCACGGTGGGGGCGAGGAAGTCGGGCGTGCGGTCACGCTGGACCTGGAAGGTCATGGCGCTCATCGAGTTGTCCTGCCAGCTCAGCATGTTCACCGGCTTGGGCATCAGCTGCCGGCTGGCGGTGAGGGCCGAGGGGGCCTCGGGGGCCACCACGAACACCTCGGCGCGCAGCATGTCGTTCTCCTCGTGACCGAGGAGGTGGCAGTGCCACACGTACTCCTGCCCGAAGTTGAAGAGCTGGTTGGTGACGTTGATGGGGTTGTTGTAGATGTCCACGCCGGTGAACTGGGTGCGGGTGCCGAGCGGGCGGTCGACGTCGAGCGGCCGGACCATGTCGGGCAGCGGCCAGGGCAGCTTCTGCTTGACCGGCTGGAGGGCGACGTAGATGTCCTCGAGCTGGTTCATGCGCACCGACTCCTTCCAGCCCAGCTCGTTGGCGTCCGGGGCGCGGATCTGGCCGTCCCAGCCGACGCGGTTGATGATCTGGACGTTCATCAGGTGGAAGTGGATGACGTGGGTGTCGACGCCGTTGTGGGTGATCTTCCAGAGCGCCGGCACGTTGTCGCTGATGAACTCGGTGGCCGGGTCGACGTTGCTGTACGGGATGGTGGTCTGCCCCAGCCAGTTGGTCATGGGGATCTCGACCGCCAGCAGCGAGTTCATCCGGCCGTAGTCGGTGCTGAAGAGCTCGTGCAGCGCCTTCCACTGGAAGGGCATGGTGACCGGGCCGGCGGCGCCCACCGGGGTGAAGGTCAGCGACTGGACGCTGATGGGCAGGTGGGTGTCGACGGTGATGGGGGTGGGGGGCGTGCCGACCGGGGAGCCGGCCGGGACGTACATGTTGCTGAAGACGGTCTGCGGCACGATGGGCTTGAGCTGCGAGACCGGGAAGCGGGCCTTGAGGGCGGCGTCGATGCGGGCCACCTCGGCGTCATCGAGGGGCGTGGCGGCGACGGCGCCGGCGGCGTTCACCTTGACCTGCATGATGGTGCGGGTGTTGGGGCCGTAGCCGGGCAGCACCGAGGGGGCGCCGCCGGAGTCGGTCATGTCGGGGCCCCAGGTGAAGTAGTCGGTGCGGGGGTCGCCGGCCGGGACCGGGGACGGG
Organism: Anaeromyxobacteraceae bacterium; assembly: GCA_032654565.1. Lineage (GTDB taxonomy): Bacteria > Myxococcota > Myxococcia > Myxococcales > Anaeromyxobacteraceae > JADKCZ01. The sequence goes on from JAULAX010000015.1 coordinate 427,913, forward strand.
GAGTCGCTGTAGAGGATCAGGGTCTTCCCGGCGTACTGCGAGAAGTCCACCACCACGTCGGCGCGCTCGGCGGGGCCGAGCAGCAGGCTGTGGTCGGAGATGTTGGTGATGACGATGTTGCGCTTGTTCATCTCGTAGACGATGGGCAGCGGGGCCGAGACGGCCACCGCCGGCAGGATGCCTCCCTCGGTGCCGATCTGGACCCAGCGCGGACCGGCCATGGTGGGATCCGGGACGCCGCCGACGCGGCCGTCGGAGGGCCAGCGGAGCGGGGTGCAGGGGGCGGCCGGCGGCAGGTCAGGGCCGAACGGCAGGCCGGTGACCTGGCTGAGCGGCGAGGCCGCGTAGGGGTCGCACATCGCCGGCGGCGCGCCCAGCCCGGTGAAGCCGATGTTGGGCAGGTAGGCGGGCAGCGCCTTGACCATCTTCACCTCGGTGTCGACGAACTGCGGCGCCTCCGGGTCGGTGTAGGCGACGAAGAAGGAGAGGTTCCAGTAGCGGTCGTTGGCGGCGTTGAGGATCTGGAAGCGGTAGCGGGTCGGGTCGACGGTCATCGTCGGGTAGGCGGTGCCGTTGACGATGGGCGTGTCGAGGAACCCCTCGGGCGTCAGCGTCGGGTTGGGCGTGCTGGGGCACTCGGTCTGGCCGGTCGGGTTCCTGGGCAGGCCGGTGGCCGGGTCCAGGGTCAGGTCGACGGCGGCGGTGCTCAGGCAGGGGACGGTGAGCGGACGGGGCTGGCCGTCGAGCGTGGTGAGCGTCTGCTGGGGCGGCCAGAAGAACGGGCCGTAGTCCCAGCGGCCGTAGGGGTTGGTGGCCGAGCCGTCCGGGTTGGCCAGCCACTGGTTGGGCGTGTAGACGTGCGGCATCCAGACCGAGTCCTCGCCGCCCCACTTGGCGGAGTCCCAGGTCCGGTCGTACCAGGCCAGCTGCGCCGACGGCGGCACGAAGGTGCGGTCCTGGATGACCAGCGGGATGAGGTGGGTGAGATCGGCGCCGGTGGCGGGGTAGGCGGGATCGGGGGTCGAGCCGAAGAAGGCGGAGCCGATGGTGCCGGGGACGCCGGCGGCGGCCAGGGCGTCCTCGTCGGTCGGGTTGGCCAGCAGGTAGCCGGCGGCCACGCCGGCCATGACGTTGAGCCGGGTGATGCCGTACGCATGGTCGTGGTAGAACATCATCCGGCCGCTCTGCTCGTTGGGCCAGTAGTAGCTGAGCTGCCCCTCGCCGGGGTTGTTGGAGGCGCCCGGGATGGGGCAGGTCATCTGCTTGGCGCACTCCGGGATCACCTTGCCGCTGGCGTCGAACCACATGTCCGGGACGTAGGCGACGGCGGCGCCCTTCTTGACCGAGGTGGTCTCACCGGCCGGGACGGTCCACTGGTGCTGCGTGCCGTCGCTGATCCAGGGCGAGTTGCCGCCGTGCAGGTGGATGGCGACGCGGTTCTCGGTGTAGGGGGTGCCGTCGGGGCCGTCGCCGGCGCCGGGCAGGGTGGTGTCGACCGGGAGGTTGAGCTTGCCGGCGGCGCCGGTGCCCAGCTCGTTGACGAACTTGAGGCGGACCGGGCGGTAGGACTGGCCGAGGATGATGGGGCCGAGGAACTGGTTCTGGCCGACGGCGGGGTCGGTGGTGTTGATCTGGTGGAAGCCGCGCTGCTTGGCGGGGTTCTTCAGGTCGGTGTGGAACCGGGTGGAGTACTCCTTCACGCCGATCTCGTAGTAGTCGTCGCCGGGGAAGGTGGTCGTGTCCGGGACCGCCAGCGGCAGGCACTTGCCGAGGGTGTCGACCTGCCCCAGGGCGCAGAGCACCGGCAGGGTGTCGACGAACTTGCGGATGCCGGTGCCGGCCGCGGCCGGGCCGGTGCAGGTGGCGCCGCCCGGGTAGGTCTGGGCGCCGACCACGATGGGCGGCTTGTAGCCGTCGCAGTCGCTGTCCTTGAAGCACATCACCGCGGGGAGGACCACCTGGCCGAGGGCGTCGCGGCAGGAAGCGGCGGGCAGCTTGCTCACCGTGTAGTTGGGCGAGGCGTAGTAGTCGGCCTGGCCCACCTGCGCCAGCGACGACTGGAGGCCGCCGAGGAGCGTGAAGGCCGCAACGACGAGCCGCGCGAAGGCGGTGGAAGCTCTCTTGTGCATGTGTGGTGTTCCCCTGTGATGGCTGCAGTGACTCTGCGTGAAGCGCTGCTTGGTCGCAGGGGCATAGATGCGACGTTCGGCCGCAAGTGTCATGTCGTGGCGTCATGGTGCAGGGCTCGGGAAATGCCGTGCGGTGGCGCGACGATGGGAGGGATTTGGGCGGTCGAACCTGCGGATCAACCCTGAGAAATCCGGGGCTTAAGAACTTGATCGCGGTCTAGATTATCGGTCCCGGAAGTGACAAGAAGAGACCAGTTCTCAGTGACATGAAGCGTTTACGACCCAAGAGTGACCGCGATCAATTCAGCGGCGCTCACCCGAAGGTACGGGGCGCTGCGGCGCGTTCCCTGGCTGCTGCGGTGGCGGAGCCGGCGGGAGGCCCAGCCGCGCCCGGCGTGCCGCCTCGCGGGCGTTCCGCTGCTCGAAGGCGCCGCCGCGCCGCTGCTCGCGCAGCTCGATCAGCGCGTCGGAGCGAGCCTCCCGGTTGGCCGGCATGGGAGGAGGCGGCGGACCGGTCTCCACGATCACGCCCGGGGCCAGCTGCGGCGGCGACGGCACCAGGAACCCATCGGCGGTCGCTTGAGGCGGCGCCCCGGCCGCGGACGGCTCCTCGGCGGGGCGCGCCACGGCCTCGGCGCGCGGCCCCTCCGGCTCGGTGAGCCGGTAGACGAGGAACATCGCCCCGGCGGTCAGGAGGAGGATCCCGAGGACCGCCAGGGCGAAGGTTCGACTCACGGGTGGAGCGTCCTACGGGGCGCCGGCGAAGAGCTCGGCGTCGGCCAGCCCCTGGTCGCCGCTCGACCAGCCGCCCAGCACCAGCGCCTCGCCGGTGTCGAGCAGGGTGGAGCTGTGGAAGTAGCGGGCCACCGCCATCGGCTGGGTGAGCGCGAAGGTGCCCAGCACCGGGTCGTACTGCTCGGCGCTGGAGAGCGGCAGGGTGGCGCTGGTGCCGCCGGCCAGGAGCACGCGGCCGCTGGGGAGGAGCGTGGCGGTGTGCGCGTAGCGGGCCGCGTTGAGGGGGCCGGTGGTCTGGAAGGTGGTGGTGACCGGGTCGAACAGGTCGGCGCTGGCCAGGGCCCCGGCGCCGTAGCCGCCCGCCACCAGCACCGTGCCATCGCCGAGCAGCGTCGCGGTGTGGCTGTAGCGGGCGGCGTTCATCAGGCCGATGGCGGTGAAGGTGCCGGTGGCCGGGTTGAAGAGCTCGGCGGTGTCCACCGCGGCGCCGGTGAGGCCGTAGCCGCCGGTGATCAGCACCTGGCCGTCGCCGAGCAGCGTGGCGGCGTGCCAGTAGCGGGCCTGGTGCATGGCGCCGGTGGCGGTGAAGGTGCCGGTGGCCGGATCGTAGAGCTCCGCGGTGGCGAGCGGCGGGGCGCCGCCGGTGGACTGGAAGAGGCCGCCGGTGACCAGCACCTTCCCGGTCTGCAGCACCGTGGAGGCGTGGAAGAGTCGCGGCGAGGTCAGCAGGCCGGAGAAGGCGAAGGTCCCGCTGGTCGGGTCGTAGAGCTCGGTGGTGTTGAGCACGGTGCCGCCGCCAGGGCCGCCCTGGCCGCCGATGAGCAGCACCTTGCCGCCCTGGAGCAGGTCGGCGGTGTGGCTCTGCCGGGCCGCCAGCATGGCGCCGGTGTCGCTGAAGGCGCCGGCGGCCGGGTCGTAGAGCTCGGCGCTGGTCAGCGGCGCCGCCGAGAGGCCGTCACCGCCGGTGACCAGCACCTGGCCGTTGCCGAGCCGGGTGGCGGTCTGGTTCTGGCGCGCCGCCATCAGCGGCCCGGTGGGCGCGAACCCCTCGAGGCGGAGCTTGGCGATGTCGCTGGTGACGCTGCCGCCCCAGCCGTCCTCGACCACCACCCGGTAGACGGAGTTGTCGTCGGCGGCGGTGACCGGGGCGGTGGCGTAGGAGGCCCCGGTGGCGCCGGCGATGGCGACGCCGTTGAGCTGCCACTGGTAGGTGAGGGGGCCGGCGCCGGTGGCCTCCACGCTGAAGGTGACGACGGCGTCGAGCGCCACCACCTGGGTGGCCGGCTGGGTGACGATGACCGGCGCGTCGGGCTGGGCCACCGCGATCGACAGGACCACCGAGGCGCTGCCGCCCGAGTTGGTGCCGGTGACGGTGAAGTCGGAGGCGGGGGCGACCACGGTGGGCGTCCCGCTGATGACGCCGGAGGTCCGGGAGATGATCAGCCCGGCCGGCAGGGCCGGCCAGACGCTGTACGCGGAGACGGCGCCGCCGCCGACGCTGGGCCGGTTCGGCGTGATGGCCGTCCCGGCGGTGTAGAGCGCGGTGGTGGTGGCGTAGGTGAGGCCGACCGGCGCCGGATCATTGCCACTGCAAGCGGACACGACGAAGGCGAGCGCGAGCGCCGCCGAGCGAAGAATACGAGTCATGGTGTGAGGTCCCCGTCCAAAAGTCTAAGGCAGCATCTTCCCGATCGAGGACCAATGCGACTTTCGGCCGCGCCCGTCACGTCGTGGAACCATGGCTCAGGTGGGACGCGGCGCCGGGAGCCGGTGGTCGGATCGAGGCCAGCGATGGGGGGCGGTCGGTCGACGGTCCTTAGAATTCCGGGGCTTAGGAAGTCACCCGGGGCGGACCAGGGGTGGGGGGCCGCCCGGCTGGAGCTCCTGAGTTACCGGACGCATCAAACGCTTACGCCCCTTATTCGCCACCCGGCCAGGCGTGGACGGTGACGAAGTAGGCCACCCCGTTCTTCTCGCCGGTCACCTGGTGGATGATCCGCTTCCCCTTCTCGATGGTCAGGCGCGACTGGGTGTTGCGCTGCGCCAGGGCCACCTCGATGGTGACGTTCCGCCCGTTGCTCTCCTGCACCGTCAGCGCCACGTGGTCGCCGTTGGGCAGGTCGATGAACTCGGTCTTCTTCACCGCCATGCGGAAGTCGCGCTCGCTCAGCTGCTCCCAGCGCTGGTAGGCCAGCTTGCCGAGCTGCTGCTTGAGCGGCGCCATGCCGGGCGGCAGCGAGGCCGGCCCCTGGCGGGAGCCCTTGATGACCCGCACCCGCACCGGCACTGGGGCGCCCTGGGGGGCCGCCGCCGGGGTGGCCTGGCCCGGGGCCTGGGGCGGGCTGGCCGGCTCGGCGGCGGCGGCGGCGGGGGTGGAGAGCAGGGCGGGGAGCAGCAGCGCGGCCACGGCGAAGCGGATCATGTTTCCTCGTCGTCGTCGTCGATGAGGACCAGCGGCCCGTCGATCGACTGGATGATGGTGGTGGCCCCCTCGGAGTTGACCTCGAGCGAGGAGGCGGTCAGCTCGCTCCCGGCGCCGCGCTGGACGTAGAGCGCCACCAGCAGGGCGGCGGCGATGGGGGCCAGCGTGCCGCCCACCGCGAACCAGGGGTGGAGGATGATGGACCGCCGCAGGCGGGCCAGCGGGCCGAAGCGGCGGCGCTCGATGCGCGCCACCACCTGGCCGGCGAAGTCGGTGAAGTCGCGGCGGGCCGCCACCGCCAGCAGGGTCTCGGAGACCAGCCCCTCGGTGACCGCCAACGAGACCGCCCAGCGGTGGCAGCCCTCGCAGCCGGCCACGTGATCGGCCAGGGCCGCGGCCTCGGCGGGCGGGAGCTCCCCCTCGCGGGAGCCGATGAGCGGTCGGTAGCTGGTGCAGTCGGCCATGGTGGTCACGCTGGTGCTACGCCTCTCCCCCGGGTGTCTCTCTCCACGACGGGCTGGCGTCCCGCGCCAGCGCCGCCTGCATCTTCTTGCGGGCGTGGAAGAGCCGGCTCATCACCGTGCCCTTCTGCACCCCGAGCCGCTCCGCCAGCTCATCGTAGGAGAGCCCCTCCACCTCGCGCAGCACCAGGATGGTCCGGTGGATCTCCGGCAGCCGGTCCAGCGCCGCCTCCATCCGCTCCCCCAGCTCGCGCCGCAGCAGGTTGGCGGCCGGGTCGTTGCCCAGCGGCGTGGAGAGGATGCCCTCGCCGGCCTCGCCGATCAGCTCCTCGGCCACGTCCTCGAGCTGGTCCCGCCGGTTCTTCCGCTCGCGGCGGAGCGAGTCGATGGCCAGGTGGCTGGCGATGCGCAGCACCCAGGTCTGGAAGCTCGACTCCCCCTTGAACTCGGCGAGGTGGCCGTGGACCCGCACGAAGGCCTCCTGGGAGACGTCCCAGGCCTGGTCGGTGTCCTTCACGATGCCGAGCGCCACGGCGTAGACCTTCCTCTGGTAGCGGACCACCAGCGCCGTGAAGGCGTCGGTGTCACCGGCTCTGGCTGCGTCCACCAGCGCGAGGTCGTCCACTTCCAATGGGTTCAGACGGGGCGAGGGGGGGCGAAATTCACCGAGGCGTGGTCCTGCTTATCACACCGCCTCGGGCGGGGAGGGTGGCCGTCGGGGGCCGGAGGCCTTACCATGTCCATCTGCCCGTAGTGCCGCCGCTTTCTCCTGACCGAGAGTAATCCCGAGGAACCCGTGGAAGCCCCGGTGACCCCCCCCGAACAGACGCTCTCCGGCCTCCTGGCCCGGGCCCGGCGGCGAGCCCGGCGGCTGGCGGCCGCCGAGTGGGGCGGGCGGTGGCTGGCCGGGGCCCTGGCGGTCCTGCTCCTCGGCACCGGGCTGCTGGCGGCCGGGGTTCGCGCCGCCCCGGTCCGGTGGCTGGCGCTGGCGGCGCTGGCGGCGACGCTGGCCGTGGCCGGCCGGCGGCTCTGGCGGGCCTGGCGCGGCAGCGGCCCGGACCAGGCGGTGGCCCGGCTGGTCACCGCCGCCAGCCCGGGGCTCCGCTCCGACCTGGTCTCGGCGGTGGAGCTGGCCCGGGCCCGCGACGGCCTGGCCGCCTCCGGCGCCGCCTCGCTCACGCTGCTCGACGCCCACCTGGACCGGGCCGCCCGGGCCGCCGCCGGCCTCGACCTCGTGGCCGCGCTCCCCGGCCGCCGCGCCCGCCGCGCCGCCTGGATGCTGACCGCCCTGCTCGCCGCCCTGCTGGTGGCGGGGCTCGCCGGCGGCCCCGGCGCCCGGCGCCACGCCCGGCGGCTGCTGGCCGGCGACCCGGCCGCGGCGGTCGGCCCGTCGCTGGAGTCGATCACCGGCGACCTGGAGCTCTCCTTCCGCTACCCGGCCCACACCCGCCTCCCCCCGCGGCTCCTCTCCGGCAGCAACGGCGAGATCCGGGCGCCGCGCGGCACCGAGGTGGGGATGCGCACCCGCGCCGACCGGGTGGTCGAGGCGGCCGAGCTCACCCTGCTCAAGCCCGACGGCGCCGTGGCCGGGCGGGTGGCGCTGGCGGTGGCCGGCGGCCGCGAGCTCTCCGGTTCACTGGTGGTCAACGAGGGGGGCAGCTACCGCTTCCGCTTCGCCACCGCCCGCGGCGCCACGGTCGCCGAGGGGCCGCCCATCCCGCTGGTGGTGGAGCCGGACGCCTTCCCCACCGTCCGCCTCACCGCCCCGGAGCCGGAGCTGGAGGTGGCCCCCGACGCCGTGGTCCGCGTCGAGTGGTCGGCCGAGGACGACTACGGCCTGGCGGCGCTGGCGCTGGTGGTGCGCGCCCCCGGCGGCGCCGAGTCGCGGCGGCCGCTGCGGGCCCTGGCCGGCCTGCGGCGCGACGCCGGCGGCTTCGACCTGCCGCTGGCCGCCGAGCGGCTCGGCGAGGGGGAGCGGCTGCTCTACTGGCTGGAGGTGGAGGACAACGACGCCGTCTCCGGGCCCAAGAAGGGGGCCTCGGCCACCCAGTCGATCCGGATCTACAGCGAGGCCGAGCACCGCCGCGCCGCGCTGGAGAAGGCCCGGGCCGCCTGGGAGCGGCTGGTGGCCCACCTGGCCGCCCGGCTGGAGCTGGCCGACGGCGGGCCGGTGGCCACGCCGACGCGGCTGCCGCTGGGGGCGGCGCTCGACCTGGAGGCCCGCGCCCTCCACCAGGCGGCCGCCGCCACCGCCGCCGAGCTGCGGCGGGACCCGGCGGCGCCCCGCGAGGTGGCCCAGGCGCTGGCCAACGTGGCCGCCTCGCTGCGGACCGCCGAGCAGCGGGCCACCGCGGTCCGCCAGGGGGCGCTGCGGGCCGTGGCCGCCGCCCAGCCGCCGGGGGCGGCCGCCGGGCAGGTGGAGTGGGCCGACGGCCTGCTCACCGCCGAGCTGGAGAAGGACGTCCTCTACCTGGAGCAGCTCTTCGACAAGACCCGCGCCGGCGAGCTGGTGCGGCTGGCCCGCGAGCTCTCGGCCCGCAAGCGCGAGCTGCAGGCGGTGCTGGAGAGGCTGCGCGACCAGCCCGGCGACGCCGCCCGGCAGGAGGCGCTGGCCCAGCTGCAGCGGCTCAAGGCCCGCATGCAGGAGCTGCAGGCCCGCCTCGCCGAGACGGCGCGCGGCTTCAACGACCAGCACCTCAACGCCGAGGCCCTGGCCGAGCTCTCGAGGCAGAGGGACATGGCCTCGCCGCTCGAGGCCATCGAGAATGCCATCCGCGAGGGCGACCTGGCCGCCGCCATGAAGTCGCTCGACCAGCTCTCGCAGCAGCTCGACCAGCTGGCCTCCGGGCTGGAGAAGACCGCCGCCGAGCCGGACGCCGGGCAGCGGGCGCTGATGGAGGAGATGCTGGCCTTCAAGGAGCAGCTGGAGCAGGTGGAGCGGCAGCAGCAGGCGGCGGCGGAGGCCACCGAGCGGGTGCGCAACGAGGTGCGCCAGCGGCTGGGGCCGAAGCTGGAGGAGGCCCGCCAGGGGGCAGCGGCGCTGGAGCAGCTGGCCCGGGAGGCCCGCGAGGCGCTCGACCAGGCCCAGCCCGGCGTGCCGGCGCGCGGCGAGCCCGACCTGGACGCCGCCCGCGAGGCGCTGGCCGACCTGCAGCGGGCCCTGGCGCTGCGCGACCTCGACGCCGCCGGCGAGCAGGCGGCGCGGGCGGCCGGGCCGACGCAGCGGCTGCAGGCGTCGCTGGAGGAGGACCGGGCGCTGGCCGAGCGCTTCCCCGGCGCCACCGGCAAGGACCCCACCGTGCTCAAGGCCGCCGAGGCCCAGGTGAAGGAGGCCGGGCCGCGCATCGCCCGCATCCGCGACCGGCTCCGCAAGCTCACCCCCGACCCCCAGCAGGCCATGACCCCGGGTGACAAGCAGCGGCTCGCCGAGCTGGCCGGCGCCCAGGCCGGGCTGGAGCGCAAGGCCGGCGAGCTGCAGCAGAAGCTGGGGGCGCTGGCCGAGAAGGCGCCCATCTTCCCGCCCCAGGCCCAGGGGCTGCTCGGCGAGAGCCGCGGCCACATGGGCACCGCCGCCGGCGAGCTGCGCGGGCGCAACCCGCAGCGCGGCCACGGCGAGCAGCAGGCGGCGCTGGAGCGGCTCGGCCAGTTCAGGAAGGGGCTGGAGCAGGCGGCCCGGCAGGGCGGCGGAAAGGGCGGCGGCTTCCCATTCCCGTTCGGCGAGACCGGCGGAGCCGGCGAGCGCGAGGGGGAGGCCGGCGATCCCACCGCGCAGAAGGTGGTCATCCCCGGCGCCGAGGCCCACCGGCTGCCCGAGGAGTTCCGCCGCGACCTGCTCGAGGCCATGAAGCAGGGGGCGCCGGAGCGGTACCGCGGCGAGGTGCAGCGCTACTACGAGGAGCTGGTCAAGTGATGGTCTCCCTGTCCCTGTCCCTGTCCGCCCTGCTGGCCCTGGCCGTGGCCGGCGCCTCCACGTCCCCTCCGTCGGGCCCGGTCTCCGGCCCCGTGTCCGGCCCCGTGTCCGGCCCGGCCTCCGGCCTGGCCGCGCCGCCGTCGACCCTGGCCGAGGCGGTCCGCCGGCTCCACGACGAGGACGTGGCCGGCGCCGCCCCGGTCATCGAGGCGGCCGCCGCCGCCCGGGCCGCCGACCCGGTGGCGAGGATGGCGCTCGGCCAGCTCCGCTTCTTCCAGCACCGCTACGCCGAGGCGGTGGCGCTGCTGGAGGGCGCCGCGCCGGGCGCCGACCCCACCGGCCTGCTGCGGCTGGCCCGCGCCGGCGTCGAGCTGGGGCGGGGCTGGTCGGAGACCGAGGGCGAGCACTTCGTCATCGCCTGGCCCACCGGCAAGGACGAGGTGCTGGTCCCCTACCTGCTGGAGGCGCTGGAGGCGCAGCGGGCGGCGCTGGCGGCCGACCTGGGCGTGTCCCCGCCGGAGAAGGTGCGGGTGGAGATCCTCGGCTCGCCCCGGGACCTGTCGCGCCTCTCCTCGCTCTCCGACGCCGAGATCCGCGGCTCCGGAACCATCGCCCTGTGCAAGTACGGCAAGCTCATGCTGGTGTCCCCGAAGGCGCTCTTCACCGGCTACGACTGGCTCGACACCGCCGCCCACGAGTACGTCCACTACGCGGTGATGCGCGCCGCCGGGCCGGCCACCCCCATCTGGCTCCACGAGGGGCTGGCCAAGTGGCTGGAGACCCGCTGGCGCGGCGCCGGCGGGCAGGACTTCTCCCCCTTCTCGGCGGCGCTGGTGCGGCGCGCCGTGGAGAAGAAGACCCTGGTCACCTTCGAGCAGATGCACCCCTCGATGGCCAAGCTGCCCACCCAGGAGCAGGCGGCGCTGGCCTTCGCCGAGGTGGCGCTGGCGGTGGAGCTGATGGTGCAGCGGGGCGGGACCCCGGCGCTGGCCCGCACCCTGACGCTGCTGGCCGGCGGCACGCCGGTGGAGACCGCGGTGGCGGTGGCCATGAACCAGCCCTGGACCGAGTTCATGGCGGGGTGGCGGCGCTACCTCGGCGCCCGGCCGCTGCCGAAGGGCGGGGCCCAGGCGCTGCGCCGGCTCCGCTTCGCCGACGACCCGAAGCAGGGCGGGCCGTGGGCGGAGTGGGCCGAGCTGGAGGACCCCAGGGCCCGCGAGTTCGCCAGGCTCGGCGAGCTGCTGCGCGAGCGGGGGCGGCCGGTGGCGGCGCGCCAGGAGTACCGAAAGGCGCTCGACCGCGGCGGGGGGAAGGTGGCGGTGCTGGCCAACCAGTTCGCGGTGGTGGCCATCCAGACCGGCAAGCAGGCCGAGGCCGAGAAGGTGCTGGCCGAGGCGCTGGCCTGGAACCCCGACCACGCCGCGCTGCGGGTGCGGCTCGGCAGGCTCAAGCTGGCCAAGAAGGACTACGCCGGGGCCCGCGAGCAGCTGACGCTGGCCAACCGCCAGGACCCGTTCGACCCGGAGATCCACGCCGGGCTGGCCCTGGCGCTCGAGCCGCTCGGCGACCCGGGCGGCGCCTCGCGCGAGCGGCGCTTCGCGGAGATACTGCAGCAGAAGAGGGGACACGCCACGCCATGACCACCGAGACCGCCGCACCCGCCACCGACCTGGAGGCCATCGCCCAGCTGGGCGAGGCCAAGCGCCTGCTGCTGGCCGAGCTGGGCAAGCGCATCGTCGGCCAGCGCGCCGTGGTCGACGCCCTGCTGGTGGCCCTCTTCGCCCGCGGCCACTGCCTGTTCGTGGGCGTGCCCGGGCTGGCCAAGACGCTGCTCATCTCCACGGTGGCCGAGGTGCTCGACCTCTCCTTCAGCCGCATCCAGTTCACCCCCGACCTGATGCCCTCCGACATCACCGGCACCGACGTGCTGGAGGAGGACCACACCACCGGCCGGCGCGCCTTCCGCTTCGTCAAGGGGCCCATCTTCGCCAACCTGCTGCTGGCCGACGAGATCAACCGCACCCCGCCCAAGACCCAGGCGGCGCTGCTGCAGGCCATGCAGGAGTACCGGGTCACCGCCGGCGGCACCACCTGGCCGCTCGACCGGCCCTTCCTGGTCTTCGCCACCCAGAACCCCATCGAGCAGGAGGGGACCTACCCGCTCCCCGAGGCCCAGCTCGACCGCTTCATGTTCTACGTCGAGGTCGGCTACCCCTCGGCCGCCGAGGAGGAGGAGATCGTCCGCACCACCACCAGCGCCGCCCGGGCCACGCTGCAGCGGGTGCTCTCGCCGGAGCGGATCCGCGCCCTGCAGGAGCTGGTGCTGCGGGTGCCGGTGGCCGACCACGTGGTCAGCTACGCCGTCGAGCTGGCCCGCCTGACCCGCCCCGGCGAGCCGGGGGCGCCCGACTTCGTCAAGGAGAACGTCAGCTGGGGGGCCGGGCCGCGGGCCGGTCAGTACCTGGTGCTGGGGGCCAAGAGCCGGGCCATCCTCGACGGCCGCACCGTGGCCAGCGTCGAGGACGTGCGGGCCCTGGCCCGCCACGTGCTGGTCCACCGGGTGCTCACCAACTTCCGCGCCGAGAGCGAGGGGATCACCAGCGCCTCGATCGTCGACCGCCTGCTGGCCCAGGTGAAGGGGTAGCCGGTGGCCGCGCCGCGCCCGCTGCTCGACCCCGAGGTGCTGGCCCGGCTGGGGACGCTCAAGCTGCGGGTGCGCTCGATCACCGACGGGATCCTCTCCGGCCTGCACCGCTCGCCGCACCACGGCCAGTCGGTGGAGTTCGCCGAGCACAAGGAGTACGCCCCCGGCGACGACGTGCGGCGCATCGACTGGAAGGCCTACGGCAAGTTCGACAAGTACTACGTCAAGCAGTTCGAGCAGGAGACCAACCTGCGCTGCCACCTGGTGGTCGACAGCTCCGGCTCGATGGGCTGGAAGGGGGCGCCGGGGCGGCTCACCAAGCTGGAGTACGGCGCGGCGCTGGCCGCCTCGCTGGCCTGGCTGCTGATCCGCCAGGCCGACGCCGCCGGGCTGGTGCTCTGCGCCGGGGCGGTGGTCAAGGCCATCCCCCCGCAGGCCTCGGCCGGCCACCTGCAGCCCATCGTCGAGGCCCTGGCGGCGGCGACCCCGGCCGGACCCACCCGGCTCGACGCCGCGGTCGACTGGGTGGTGGAGCACGCCCCGCGCCGCTCCGCGGTGGTGATCCTCTCCGACCTCTTCGACGAGGACCAGCGGCTGCTCAAGCGGCTGGCCCAGCTGGCCCGGCGCGGCCACGAGGTGACCATCTTCCACCTGCTCGACCCCGCCGAGCTCACCTTCCCCTTCGAGGAGCCGACCCTCTTCGAGTCGATGGAGGACGGCCGCAGCGTCGAGGCGGTGGGGCGCGAGGTGCGGCAGGGCTACCTGAAGCTCATGGACGAGTGGCTGGCCACGGTGAAGCGCCAGGCCGTCGAGGCCGACCTGGACTACGCCCTCTGCCCCACCGACCGGCCGCTCGACGAGGTGCTGCTCCCCTTCCTGGCCCGGCGGGAGCGGACCGCCGCGTGAGCCTCGCCTTCCTCAGCCCGGCGCTGCTCTGGGGGCTCGGCGCCGCCTCGCTGCCGCTGCTGATCCACCTCTTCTTCCGCCGCCGCCCGCGCCCGCTGGCCTTCCCGGCCTTCGAGTTCGTGGTCAAGGCCCGGCGCCAGACCGAGCGGCGGCTCAAGCTGCGCAAGCTGCTGCTCTTCCTGGCCCGCACCCTGGCGCTGGCGGCGGTGGCGCTGGCCCTGGCCCGGCCCCAGCTGGAGCGCCCCGGTGTGGCCGCCGCGGCCACCGCCGGCCCGGCCGCCACCGTGCTGCTGCTCGACGGCTCCGGCTCGATGGGCTACCGGCTGGGCGGCGAGACCCTCTTCGAGCGCGGCCGGCGCGAGGCGCTGGCGGCGCTGGCCCGGCTCGGCCCCGAGGAGCCGGTGGCGGTCCTGGCCTGCGACGGCGCCCCGCCCCGGGCCACGGCGCCCTCGTTCGACCGGGCCGCGGCCCGCCAGGCGCTCGAGGAGGCCCGGCCCGGCGCCGCCCACGCCGACCTGACCACCTGCCTGGCCGCCGCCGCCCAGGCGCTGGGCGAGGGGCGCGGCCAGGAGCGGCTGGGGAAGCGGGTGGTGGTGTTCACCGACCTGACCGCCGCCGCCTGGCGGCTGGAGGCGCCGCCGCCGGAGGTGCCGGTGGCCGGCGGCCCGCCGCGGCGCCCCGAGGTGCGGGTGGTGGACGTGGCCCGCGGCGCCCCGCTGCCCAACCTGGCGGTGACCGGCCTGACCGCCGAGCCCGACGCCGCGGTGGGGCCGCGCGGCTACCGGGTGACGGTGACGGTGCTGAACGCCGGCGAGGAGCGGGCCGGCGAGGTCTCGCTGACGCTGCGGGCCGCCGGCGATCCCCGCCCCCCGGTGCGGGCCTTCCTCGACCTGCCCCCCGGCGGCAGCGTCCGCAAGACCTTCTCCCACGCCTTCACCGCCGGTGGACCGGCGGTGCTGGCCGCGGCGCTCCCCGCCGACGCCCTGGCCTTCGACGACCAGCGCGAGCTGGCGCTGCGGGTGCCGCGCGAGGTGCGGGCCCTGGTGGTGGACGGCGCCCCGTCGCCGGTGAAGCTGCGCGACGAGGCCTGGTTCGTGGAGGCGGCGCTCGGCTCCACCGCCTCGCCGGTGCGCCCCACGCTGATCGACGCCGAGGCGCTGGCCAGCGCCGACCTCAAGGCCTTCGACGTGGTGCTGCTGCTCAACGTCCGCAGCGTGGGGCGGCGCGGCGCCGACCTGGAGGCCTTCGTGCTGGCCGGCGGCGGGCTCTTCGTCTCCATGGGCGACCAGGTCGACCCCGACGCCTTCAACCGCGAGCTGGGGCCGCTGCTGCCGCTCCAGCTCCACCTGGTGAAGACCGCCGCCACCCGGCTGGCCCGCGTCGACGAGGCCCACCCGGCGCTGGCCATCTTCACCGGCGAGGCCCGCGAGGGGCTGACCGGGGCCCGCTTCACCCGCTACATGCTGACCCGGCCGGCCGGGCGCGGCGAGCCGCCGGCGGTGCTGGCCGCCTTCGAGGACGGGGCCCCGGCGCTGGTGGAGGCCCGGCGCGGCAAGGGGCGGGTGCTGCTCTACACCTCCACCGTCGACCGCGAGTGGACCGACTGGCCGCTGCGCACCAGCTTCCTCCCCGCCATGCAGCGCTTCGCCGGCTGGCTCTCCGGCGAGCTGGAGGGCGGGCAGGCGGTGAGCGCGGTCATCGACGCCCGCGAGTCGGACACCCGCCGGCTCGACCCGGCCACGCTGGCCGGCTGGCTGGGCGGGCAGGCCACGGCGCGGGTCGAGGCCGCGGCCGGCGCCCCGGGGGCGGGGCCGGGGGTGCCGCTCTGGTCGCTGCTGCTGCTGGCGGCGGTGGGGCTCTTCCTCGCCGAGGCGGCGCTGCTCTCATGACCGGGCGCGACCTCGACCGCCGGGTGGCCGGCCTGCTCTGCGTCGGCTTCCACGGGGTGACGCCCTCGGCCGAGGTGCTGGAGCTGATCGACCGCGGCGTCGGCGGCGTCATCCTCTTCTCACGCAACCTGGTCGACGCCGCGCAGGTGGCCGCGCTGACCGGGGCGCTCAAGCGCGCCGCCGGCCGGCCGCTGCTCGTCTCCATCGACCAGGAGGGGGGGCGGGTGGCGCGGCTGCGAGCCGCCCACGGCTTCACCGAGCTGCCCCCCATGCGCCGGCTCGGCGAGGCCGGCGACGAGCGGCTGGCCTTCGCGGCCGGGGCGCTGCTGGGGCGCGAGCTGCGCGCCGTCGGCGTCGACCAGGACTACGCCCCGGTGGTGGACGTCGACACCAACCCGCAGAACCCGGTCATCGGCGACCGCAGCCTGTCGTCGGACCCGGCGCGGGTGGGGCGGCTGGGCGCGGCGCTGGCGCTCGGCCTGCAATCGGCCGGGGTGGCGGCCTGCGCCAAGCACTTCCCCGGCCACGGCGACACCAGCCAGGACTCGCACCTGACGCTGCCGCGGCTGCCCCACCCGCTGGAGCGGCTGCTGGCCGTGGAGCTGCCCCCCTTCACGGCGCTGGCCCGGGCCGGGGTGGCGGCGGTGATGACCGCCCACGTGGTCTTCGAGCCGCTCGACCCGGTCCGCCCCGCCACCCTCTCGCCGGCGGTGCTGCGGCTCCTGCGCGAGACCTGCGGCTTCCGCGGCGCCTGCGTCTCCGACGACCTGGAGATGAAGGGGATCGCCGCTCACTTCCCTCTGGAGGAGATCGCGCCGGGCGCGGTGGCGGCCGGCGTCGACCAGCTGCTGGTCTGCCACACCGCCGCCCTGCAGCACCGGGTCATCGACCTGGTGCGCGCCGCCGTGGAGGCGGGCCGGCTGCCGCGGGGGCGGCTCGACGAGGCCGCGGCGCGGGTGGCGGGGCTGCTGCGCTGGGCCGGGCCGCCGCCGGACCCGCGGGCGGCGGGCGCCGCGCTGCGCACCGCCGAGCACCTGGCGCTGGCCGAGGCGCTGGGGGGACCGGGGGCGGGGCGCGATCCGACCGGAGGCTGAGCGGGGGACCGCGCGGCGGCCGAGCGGCGGCCGAGCGGCGGGCCGGGTGGTGCCGGCCGGCGGTCGGGACCTAGGCGCGACGCTCGAGGATCTTGAGCGCCACCAGCCCGTAGAGGAAGCCGTAGACCACGTGCTCCGGCCGCTTGGCCAGCGCCACCAGCTCGGCGACGGCGCGGGTGCCGTCGACGCGGGGCAGCAGCTCGGCCTCCCACTTCTCCAGCTCCACCTCGTGCAGCCCGAAGGCCGGCTGCGGCGTGGGGATGAGCCGGTCCTCCGGCGAGAGGATGCGGAAGAGCCGCTCCGGCTTGTAGAGCTTCTTGACCCCGCGGGTGATGATGTGGGCCGGGTGCAGGTCGATCTTGATGGCCTGCTTGGAGGCCCGGTCGGCGAAGTGGAGCCGGTACTGGCCCTCCTCCCAGCCGAACAGCGAGTAGATGATGGCCTTCACCTGCTGGGCCACGAAGTAGAGCTTCTCGGTCTCCTTGAGGAGGTTCATCTCCACCAGGATGTCGCCGGTGCGCCGGCCGGTCTTGTCGGCGGCGGCCCGCACCAGCAGCAGCTGCCCCTGGGTGATCTTGCCGACGCGGACCAGGAAGGGGCCGAAGCGGTCGGTGACCAGATTGGAGATGGCGAAGCAGGGTGCGCCGGCCTCGAAGTAGATGGTCTTCTTCACCTTGCCGCGCTGCACCGTCAGCTCGCCGGTCTGCTGCGCGAGGTGGAAGGCGGTGAGCAGGTCGGGCAGGTTCTCGTCGAGCGTCCCCTCCGGCGGCGGGGTGTTGACGAGGCGGGCCGCGGCCTTGGCCACCAGGCTGGCGGCGTGGACCTCGGCGGCCGGCGGCGGGGTCAGGGTCGCGGAAGGGGGCGGCTGGGCCGGGATGCCCAGCGAGGAGGCGGTGACGGTCTCGCCGCGCAGCACCGCCGAGACCTTGCCGCCCTCGGTCAGCACCACCCGGCCGGTCAGCTCCATGGCGTCGACCGGCTCGTCGGTCTCCACGGCGATGTCGACGTCGAAGTCGTCGGTCGACTCGGGCGGCGGCACGCTGGAGGTGCGCGAGGGGGCCTCGGGCGGCAGCAGCGCCCGGACGGCGTCGATGAGGGTCTTGCCGGGGAACGGCTTCTCGAAGTAGCCGGCGGCGCCGTGCTGGCTGCGCGCCTCGGAGGCGGCCCGGCCGCCCTTCAAGACCCCGGTCATGAAGACGTAGGGGACGCCCACCTTCTTGAGGACCGCCCCCACCTCGTAGCCCATCATGTCGGGCAGCAGCAGGTCGACCACCGCCGCCGAGGGGGGATCGGCGGCGATCCACTCCAGGGCGGAGCGGCCGCGCAGCGCGGTGACCGCCTCCCAGCCCTCGGCCTCGACGAGGCGGGCCAGCAGGTTGACCAGTTCGGCGTTGTCGTCGACGAGGAGGATGCGCGGGCGGCTCATCGTGGGGCGAGCATAGCACGCGGCATGAGCCCCAGCCGCCGGCGCCGGGCCGGCCCGGCCGCCAGGTGCAGCAGCGCCCCCACCACCCCGATGGCCAGGCAGCCGAGCCAGAGCACCCGCCCCCCGTAGCGGTGCAGCACCTGCCCGCCCAGCAGCGGCGAGAGCGTGAAGGCCAGCCCCCAGGACATGGAGAAGGCCCCCTGGTACCGGCCGCGCAGCTCGGGCGGGGCCAGGTCGGCGACGATGGCCGAGGCCACCGGGAAGCCCAGCACTTCACCCACGGTGTATAGGGCGGCGGCGGCCAGGTAGGCGGGGAGCGAGCCCCCGAAGGCGTTGAGGCCGAAGCCGAGGCCGATGAGCAGGGAGGAGAGGGCCAGCACCCGGGCGCCGTCGTGGCGGTGCAGGTGGGGCGAGAGCAGCGGCTGCAGCACCACCACCCCGAGGCCGTTGAGCGCCATGATCATGGAGAAGCCGGCCGGGCCGACGCCGTGGGCGGCGTAGTCGAGCGGCGCCGCCAGCTGGAACTGGGTGAAGACCAGCAGCACCAGCAGGTGCAGGCCGAGGAAGACCATGAAGGGCCCGTCGCCGAGGAGCCGGCGCAGGCCGGGCCCGGCCGGGGCGGCGGCGTCGAGGTGGGCCGGGCGGGTCTCGGGCACCCGGGCCAGCACGATGCCAGCGAAGCAGAGCGAGGTGACGGCGTCGGCGAGGAAGAGGGCCAGCATGGAGCGCTCGGCCACGAAGCCGGCCACCGAGAGGCTGATGGCCCAGCCGAGGTTGACCGCCCAGTAGATCAGGCCGTAGGCCCGGGCCCGGTCGGCGGGCGGGACGATGTCGGCCACCGCCGCCTGCGCCGCCGGCCGGTAGGTGTCGCCGGTGAGCGCCGCCAGGAAGGCCACGAAGGTGAGCCAGGCGGGGTCGCGCAGGAAGCCGAGCACCGCCACGCAGCAGCCGCCCAGGGAGAGGCCGAGCAGCATGGTGCGGCGGCGGCCGATGCGGTCGGCCAGGGCGCCCCCCAGCGGGCCGGCCAGCAGCAGCCCAGAGCCATAGATGGCCACCACCAGCCCGGCCTGCTCGGCGCTGAAGGCCCGGTCGTGGACCAGGAAGAGGGCCAGGAAGGTGATGACGAAGGAGGCCAGCCGGTTGACCAGCATCCCGGCCCAGAGCGTCCAGAAGAGCGGGGGCAGGCCGCCGGTGGCGGCGCGGAAGCGGCGGGCGAGGGGGTTCACGGCGGGAGGGAGGGTAGCGCGGCGGCCCGTCACGGGCACGAAAAGCGAAGAGGGCGACCCCCTCGCGGTGGTCGCCCCCTCCATCAGCCGTACGACGGCGATGCTAGCAGTCGTAGTAGAGGGTGTACTCCAGCGGGCTGGGGCGCATCCGCATGGGGTTCACTTCCTTGTCGTACTTGTACTGGATCCAGGTCTCGATGACGTCCTCGGTGAAGACGTCGCCCTTCATGAGGAACTTGTGGTCCTTGCGGAGGCACTCCAGCGCCTCGTCGAGCGAGCCGGGCATCTTGGGGATGTCCTTGAGCTCCTCCGGCGACATCCCGTAGATGTCCTTGTCGAGCGGCTGGCCGGGGTTGATCTTGTTCTCGATGCCGTCGAGGCCGGCCATGAGCATGGCCGCGAAGGCGATGTAGCCGTTGGCCGACGGGTCGGGCGAGCGGAACTCGATGCGCTTGGCCTTGGGCGACGGCGAGTACATGGGGATGCGGATCGACGCCGAGCGGTTGCGGGCCGAGTAGGCCAGGTTGATGGGGGCCTCGAAGCCCGGCACCAGCCGCTTGTAGGAGTTGGTCGACGGGCAGCAGAGGGCGGCCAGGGCCGGCCCGTGCTTCAGGATGCCGCCGATGTAGAACATGGCCATCTCGGAGAGGCCGGCGTAGCCGTCACCGGCGAAGAGCGGCTTGCCGCCCTTCCAGATCGACTGGTGGACGTGCATGCCGGAGCCGTTGTCGCCGTAGAGCGGCTTGGGCATGAAGGTCACGGTCTTGCCGTGCCGGTGGGCGACGTTCTTGATGATGTACTTGAACCACTGGAGGTTGTCCCCCATGGCGGTGAGCGAGGCGAAGCGGATGTCGATCTCGGCCTGGCCGGCCGAGGCCACCTCGTGGTGCTGCCGCTCCACGTGGATGCCGACCGACTCCATGACCCGGCACATCTCGGTGCGGATGTCCTGCTGGGAGTCGGTGGGGGCGACCGGGAAGTAGCCCTCCTTGTAGCGGGGCTTGTAGCCGAGGTTGCCGCCGGCCTCCTCGCGGCCGGTGTTCCACTGCCCCTCGACCGAGTCGACCTTGTAGAAGGCGTGGTTGACGCCCGACTCGTAGCGGACGTCGTCGAAGATGAAGAACTCCGGCTCCGGCCCGAAGTAGGCGGTGTCGCCGATGCCGGTCGACTTCAGGTACTTCTCGGCCTTGCCGGCGATGTTGCGCGGGTCGCGGCTGTAGGGCTCCTTGGTGATGGGCTCGACCACGTTGCAGATCAAGGAGAGCGTCGGCTCGGCCATGAACGGGTCGATGACCGCGGTGCTGGGGTCCGGGATCACCAGCATGTCGGAGGCGTGGATGGCCTGCCAGCCGCGGATCGAGGAGCCGTCGAAGCCCAGCCCGTTCTCGAAGACGTCCTCGGAGAGCTCGTAGAGGGGGATGGAGAAGTGCTGCCAGGTGCCGATGAAGTCCATGAACTTCAGGTCGACGTAGGTGGCCTTCTTCTCCTTGGCCAGCTCAAAAACCTGCTTCGGGGTGAGGTTCGCCATCGCGGTCATTTCTCCGACGTGAGAGAGGGGTCTGCGGTCCGGATCGTTAGCACGCGCCGTGCCGGTGCTGCGGGGGGATCAAGCTGCCAAATACCCTGCCGAGACAAGGGGCTACCCAAAGGTGGTGCACTATTTCCGTGCAGCAGGTTGCCCGCTTTGCGAGCAGCCAGGCGTCGATCAGCGGGCCTTCATCCCCAGCGCCCGCATCCGCTCCCGGAGCGTGTTCCGGTTCATGCCGAGCAGCTCGGCGGCCCGCAGCTGGTTCCCCTTGGTGCGGGTGACGGCGGCGGAGATCAGCGGCTTCTCCACCGCCTCCAGCGCCGCCTGGTAGCGCCCGCCCTCGGGCTCGGCCCCGTCGAGCATGGCGTTGACCAGCCCGGAGAGCCCGCGCTCGGCGGCGGCGGCGGCCGGCAGCAGCCCGGTGAGCTCGGCGGCGCCCAGGCGCGGCCCGTTGAGCTTGAGCAGGGCCCGCTGGATGACGTTCTGCAGCTCGCGGACGTTGCCCGGCCAGGGGTGGGTGAGCAGCATGGCCTCGGCGTCCTTGCCGAGCGCCACCGCCCGCCCCTTGAGCTGCTGCCCGTAGCGGGCCAGGAAGTGGCGGGCCAGCAGCACCACGTCGGCGTCGCGCTCGCGCAGCGGCGGCAGCCGCACCGGCACCACCGCCAGCCGGTAGTAGAGGTCGCGCCGGAAGCGCCCCTCCTCCACCGAGCGGGCCAGGTCGGCGTTGGTGGCGGCCACCACCCGCACGTCCACCGGCAGGGCCCGCGAGCCGCCCACCCGGTCGATCTCCCGCTCCTGCAGCACCCGCAGCAGCTTGGCCTGCAGCTCGATGGGCAGCTCGCCGATCTCGTCGAGGAACAGGGTGCCGCCGCTGGCCAGCTCGAACTTGCCGGGGCGCCGCTCCACGGCGCCGGTGAAGGAGCCCTTCTCGTGGCCGTAGAGCTCGCTCTCGATCAGGTCGCGCGGCAGCGCCGCCATGTTGACGGTGATGAAGGGGCCGCTGGCGCGGGCCGAGTTGGAGTGGACGGCCCGGGCCACCAGCTCCTTGCCGGTGCCCGACTCGCCCATCAGCAGCACCGTCATCTCGGTGCGGGCCACCCGGCCCACCTCCTTGAAGACCTCGATCATCGCCGAGGAGCGCCCCACCAGCGTCTCGGGCAGGGCCACGTCGCGGTAGCGGCGGGGCTCGGCGGTGGGCTCGCCGCGCTCCTCGACGGCCGGCTCGGGCTCGCCGACGTCGCCGGGGGCGGCCGTGAGGTCGAGGATGATCCGCTCGACGCGGGCCAGGTCGAAGGGCTTGGCGAGGTAGTCGGCGGCGCCGCGCTTCATGGCCTCGACGGCGGTCCGCATGGTGTCCTCGGCCGTCATCACCACCACGAAGGGCGAGCTGGGCTTGCCGGCGATCTCGCCGAGCAGCTTCAGGCCGTCGTCGCCGGGGAGGCGGACGTCGAGGAGCAGCAGGCCGATGCCGGCCGGGCCGGTGCCGAGGGCGCGGAGCTTGTCGCGGGCCTCCTCGGCGCTGCCGGCCTCCACGAAGGGGACCCCGGCCCGCTCGCAGGTGCGAGCCAGCACGAAGCGGATGGAGCTCTCGTCGTCGACGATCAGGACCTTGCGCACGGGATCTCCCTAAGCAAGGCCGGGGCCAAGGCCGCTCCCCATGTCGAGGGGGAGGTAGATGCTGGCCTCGCAGCCCCCGGCCGACCGGTTGCGGACCTCGATGCGCCCGCCGTGGGCGTCGATGATCCGCCGGGAGATGGCCAGCCCCAGCCCGGTGCCGTGCGGCTTGGAGGTGGCGAAGGGGGTGAAGAGCCTGGGCAGCATGGCCTCGGGGATGCCCGGGCCGTTGTCCTTGACCGAGACCCGCGCCAGGGGGTGGGTGCGGCCGCTGGCGGAGCGGACCCGCTGGCTGGCGACGGCGGTCTCCAGCAGCAGCTGGGCGCCGTTGCGGCCGGCCAGGGCGTCGAGGGCGTTGCGGACCAGGTTGAGGATCACCTGGGTGAGCTTCTCGTCGTCGCCGCGCACCCGCGGCAGCGACGGGTCGAACCGCTCCACGATGGTGACGCCGTCGGCGCCGGGGACGCCCCGGGCCAGCACCCGCACGTCGCCGAGCACCTGGTGGATGTCCACCGGCGCGGTGTGGAGCGCCGCCGGGCGGGCCAGGTCGAGCAGCTCGCGCACCAGGCCGTCGACGCGCCGGGCCTCGCGGGCGATC
This sequence comes from Anaeromyxobacteraceae bacterium, assembly GCA_032654565.1. Classification (GTDB taxonomy): domain Bacteria; phylum Myxococcota; class Myxococcia; order Myxococcales; family Anaeromyxobacteraceae; genus JADKCZ01. The sequence goes on from JAULAX010000015.1 coordinate 450,495, forward strand.
ACCTGGGCGTAGTCCCGGGCGCTGCCCTCGGCCTCGCGGGCCAGCAGCTCCGCCGAGCCCTGCAGCCCGGCCAGCGGGTTCTTGATCTCGTGGGCCAGGCCGGCGGCCAGGGCCTCGAAGTCGAGGACCCGCTCGCCGTTGCGCGGGGGGCGCAGCACCACCACCGCCCCCAGGCAGGTGGAGCCGTCGAAGAGCGGCGAGGCCTCCACCGAGATGGCCAGGCTGCGATCGGCCGGGCTGGGCAGGAAGGAGGCCTGGGTCTCCTGGGAGCGGCGGGCCCGCTCCGCCACCGCCCCCAGCGCCTCGGCGCCGGGGAGGAGGTGGACCGGCAGCCCCACCGACTGCTCCCGGCTCCGGCCGAAGAGCTCCTCGGCCGGCGGGTTGAGGTGGAGCAGCAGCCCCTCGGCGTCGACCAGCAGGATGGCGTCGCCGACCGAGTCGACGGCGGCGCGGGCGAGCGCCGCCGTGAGCGCCGGAGGCTGGGCCGAGGCAGCCAAGGAACCTACAGGGCTTCCTCGCCCCGCTCGCCGGTGCGGATGCGGATCACCTCGTCGACCGGCACCACGAAGATCTTGCCGTCGCCGATGCGGCCGGTCTTGGCGGCCCGCTCGATGGCCTCGACCACCTTGGCCACCAGGGCGTCGGAGACCACCACCTCCACCTTCACCTTGGGGAGGAAGTCGACCACGTACTCGGCCCCGCGGTAGAGCTCGGTGTGCCCCTTCTGCCGGCCGAAGCCCTTGACCTCGGTGGCGGTCAGGCCGGCGACGCCGATCTCGGAGAGCGCCTGCTTCACCTCGTCCAGCTTGAACGGCTTGATGATGGCTTCGACCTTCTTCACGGCTCACCTCGTGGATGGAAAAGTGACGCTGACGCTACGCTTCGATGCGGCGACCGGTCAACCGGCGGCTGCCCGGAAACCGAGCACCGGGGTGCCCGACAACCGGACAGCCCGCCCGCTTGTCGGGCCGCCCGGACGGACGGATCGCCAGCCCGGCGGGGCGCTGGCGGACGGGAGGGCTGGACGGGCTGGCCACGGAGGCAGGGGTTGCAACCTGCGGGCCACGGCGGGCGGGTAGACTCCGGCCATGGACGCCCGCCTGCTCATCCCCCTGCTGCTCCTGGCCGCGGCCGCCCACCTGCTCTTCTGGCGCTGGCTGCTCTCGGCCCCGGGGCGCCACGACGAGGAGCTGGAGGCGGTGGCCGAGGATGGCTGGCGGCTCCGCCTCGGCCGGCGGCGGCCGAAGGGGGCGCCGCGGATCACGCCGGTGCTGCTGGTCCACGGGGTGGCCATGAACCGGCAGGCGCTCGACTTCGGCGTCGAGCGCTACTCGCTGTCGGCGGCGCTGGCGGCGGCCGGGTTCGACTGCTTCGCCCTCGACCTGCGCGGGCACGGCGGCTCGCGGCGGCGGCCGCCCGGCGTTCACGGTGAGTGGACGCTGGACCACTACCTGGGGCTCGACGTGCCGGCGGCGCTGCAGGCCATCCTCGAGGCCACCGGCGAGCGGCGGGTGCACTGGGTCGGCCACAGCCAGGGGGCGCTGCTGGGGCTGGCGGCGGCGCAGAAGTACCCGGACCGGATCGCCAGCGTGGTGGCGCTGGCCCCGCCCATCCGGCTGCCGCTGGGGCCGGTGGAGCACCGGCTCCTTCCCGGGCTGGCCCGCTCCCGGCTCTTCCGCCCGCTGGCCGCGCTGGTGGCGCCCTGGGCCGGCTGGTGGCAGCCGCGCCGGGCCGGGCTCTCCATCCAGCTCGGCAACATGGAGCGGCCCATCTACCGGCGGCTGCTCATGAACGCCATCGAGGAGCTGCCGCCCGGCGTGGTCGGCCACTTCGTCGCCCTGGCCCGGGAGGGGCGGCTCGGCTCCTTCGACGGCGCCGAGGACTGGCGCGAGGGGCTGGCGGCCTGCCGGCAGCCGGCCCTCTTCGTGGCGGCGCCGCGCGACGGGCTGGCGACGCTGGCCGGGGTCGAGGAGGGGCACGCCCGCTGGGGCGGCGAGAAGGCGCTGCTGGTGGCGGCGCCCGAGGTGGGGCACGGCGACCTGCTGCTCGGCAAGCGGGCCCCCGACGAGCTCTTCCCGGCGGTGCGCGACTGGCTGGTGGCGCGGACGCCGCTGCGCTGATGGGCTCAGCCGGCGCGCCACCAGACGCCGTCCCGCTCCACCGCCCGCCCCTGCGCGGCCAGCTTGAGCAGGATGGCCAGGCCGCTCCGCTGCGCCACCGGCCAGGCCTGCGGCGGCACCTCGGGGTAGGCGCGCTCGGTGATCTCGCCGAGCGAGCCCGGCTGGTCGAGCGCCTCGAGGACCCGGGCCTCGCGCTCGGCCCGGTGGGCCAGGTAACCGCGCAGCGCCGCCACGCCGCCGGGGGCGGGCTGGCCGTGGGCCGGGTAGAGGGTGTGGGGCTGCAGGTCGACGAGCCGCTGCAGCTGGCGCTCGTACTCGGCCATGTCCCCCTCGGGGGGATCGATGACGATGGTGGAGAGGGTGGAGAGCATGTCGCCCAGCAGCAGCGCCCCGGTCTCCTCGTCGTGGAAGACCACGTGGTCGCGGGCGTGACCCGGGGTGAACAGCACCTCCCAGCGGCCGCCCAGCAGCTCGCCCTCGCGCAGCGGCTTGAAGAGGGTGCCGGGGAGGCGCGGGGCGATGTCGCGGTGGGCGCGGACGGTGAGGCCGCGGGCCGCCAGCGCCGCCACGCCGCCGACGTGGTCGGCGTGGCCGTGGGTGAGCCAGACCTCGCGGGCCGGGCGCCCCTCGGCGGCCAGGGTCTCGAGGAAGTCGTCGAGCCTGGCCTGCTCCTCGGGCCAGGGGGAGCCGGGGTCGACCACCGCCACCCGGTCGCCGAGGTCGACGATCCAGCAGTTGGTGTGGGCGGCCGGGGGCAGGGTGGGGGTGCGCAGCGGCAGCTGCCAGAGCCCCTGCTGGTACTCGAGGCGGCGGGCCGCGCGGCCCGGGTTGCGCAGCGCCTCCAGGTCCGGCGAGGGGCCGCGGGCCAGCACCCGGACCGGCCAGAGGTTGGGCGGCAGGAAGAGCCGGTCGCCGCGCGACCAGTCGTCGAGGGCGGCGGCCATCGAGCTCCAGGCCCCCTCGGCCAGCTCGCCGGGCCAGACCTCGGGGGCGTCGTGGTCGCGCCACTCCACCAGGTAGGTGAGGGCGTCGAAGCGCAGGGCGTAGAACTCCGGGGTCACCCAGCGGCCGCCCTCGACGAAGCGGGCGCCGTCCACCGCGGCGCCGAGCTCGGCCAGCAGCGCCGCGAAGCCGACCTGGCCGGCCAGCAGCCGGGTGCGGTGGGCGGCCAGCGCCGCCGGGGGATGGGGGGGGCCGGTGGCGATGAGCACCCCGGCCTCCTCGAAGAGCTCGCGGGCGGCGCAGGCCAGGTCGGCGGGGGCGTTGGGGCCGGGGGCGTGGACCGGGACCTCCTCGTCCTCGGGATCGCGGCGGCCGCCGGGGAAGGTGGTGAAGCCGGGGGCGAAGCGCTGGGTGGCGCCGCGGCGGACCAGGAAGGCCTCCAGCCCGCGGGGGCCGGGGCGCCAGAGGATGACCGAGGCGGCGCGGCGAGGGGTGGCGGGCGTCGGCGGCGGGCCGAGGTGGGGGCCGATGAGCTCGCTCACACCGGGATCCGGACCAGCTCCTGCTGCACCTTCCCGTAGACGTGCGGGCCGTCGGCGCGCAGCACCACATCGATCTCGGTGCGGACGCCCATCCCCTCGGCGGGGAGGTAGATGCCGGGCTCGATGGAGAAGGCCAGGCCGGGGACCAGCGGGCGGGTGTCGTGGGTCTCCAGGTCGTCGAGGTTGGCGCCGTCGCCGTGGACGCGGACGCCGATGGAGTGGCCGGTGCGGTGGATGAAGGCCTCGCCGAAGCCCTGGGCGGCGATGGTGTCGCGGACGGTGCGGTCGACCTGCCAGCCCTGCAGGGTCTGGCCGGCGGCGTGGGCGCGCTGCAGCTGGGCGAAGCCGGCGTCGCGGCCGTCGGCGGCGGCGCGGAAGATGCGGGCCATCTTCTCCGGCGGCCGGTCGCCGCAGAAGCCCATCCAGGTGATGTCGGCGTAGACGTCGTCGGGGCCGGTGTGGCGGGCCCAGAGGTCGATGAGGACCAGGTCGCCTTTCCGGATCCGGGTGGGGGTGGCGTCGGAGGGCTCGTAGTGCGGATCGCCGGCGTGGCCGTTGACGGCGACGATGGGGGCGTGGTCGTACTCCAGGCCGGCCTCGGTGAAGCGGTCGGTGAGGAAGCGCTGGACCTCGGTCTCGGTGGGCGAGCCCCCGGCCCGGAGCCGCTCGCCGAGGTGGGCGAAGGCGGCGTCCTTGGCGGCGTCGATGGTGGCCAGGGCGCGGCGGTGGCTCTCCACCTGGGCGTCGGTCCAGCGGCAGAGGAAGTGCTGCACCAGCTCGGCGGAGGAGACCACGGTGGCGCCGAAGCCGCGGACCACCTCGAGGGTGCCGGCGTCGACGCGGGAGAGGTAGGGGATGGCCGCCTCGGGGCAGTACTCCATGGCCAGCCGGGGGGCCCGGGGGAGCGTCGCGAACAGCTCACCGAGGGCGGCCCGCAGCGACTGCCAGGAGGCGTACCCGGTGCGCCGGCCCGGGACCTCCGGGGGGAAGGAGCCGAGCTCGATGGCGTGGACGATGAGCTGCGGCTCGCCGCGGGCGGGGACCAGGTAGTACCAGCGCCGGGTCAGCATCCGCCCGCCCAGCCCCAGGGCGGTGAGCGCGGTGGGGTTCTGGCCGTGGAAGTCGTAGAGGAGCCAGCCGTCCAGCTGCTGCTCGACGAGGGCCTGCTGGAGGGCGGGGATGTCCATCCGCGCGTTGTAGCGCCGCGGGAGCCCCACGGCAACGCGACCGGCGCCCCGGGGGTGGATCCGGGCTAGATCGGGACCCGGTAGCGCGGCCCCGACCCGGCCTCGCCGGCGCGGGGGATCTGGTGCAGCCGGACGGAGTTGGTCATCCCGGCCACGCCCACCGGCGAGCCGTACACCAGCACCAGCCGGTCGCCGGGCCGGGCGATCCCGTCGGCCACCAGCCGCTCCGCCACCGCCTCGGCCATGGCGTCGGCGTTCTTCACCGGCTCCATCAGGGCCGGGATCACCCCCCAGTAGAGCGCGCAGCGCCGCCGCACCGACTGGTCGGTGGAGAAGGCCACCACCGGCACCGCCGGCCGGAAGTGGGCCAGCAGCCGCGCCGTGGAGCCCGACATGGTGAAGCAGCAGACGGCCACCGCCCCCGAGCTCCCCGCCGCCCGGCAGGCCGCCGCCGCCACCACCTCGTCCATGGGGGCCGGCACCGCCTCGGTCAGCCCCGGGACCCGGCGGGTCCCGGCCGTGGCCTCCGCCTCCCGCACGATCCGGTCCATCATCTGCACCGCCGCCAGCGGGTGGCGGCCGCTGGCGGTCTCGCCCGAGAGCATCACCGCGTCGGCGCCGTCCCAGATGCCGTTGGCCACGTCGCTGGCCTCGGCGCGGGTGGGGCGCGGGTGGTCGATCATCGAGTTGAGCATCTGGGTGGCGATGATCACCGGCTTCCCCAGGGCGTTGGCCTTCTGGCAGAGCATCTTCTGGATGCCCGGCACCCGCTCCGGCGCGATCTCCACGCCGAGGTCGCCGCGGGCCACCATCAGCCCGTCGGCGGCGGCCAGGATGGCGTCGATCTCGTCGAGCGCCTCCGGCTTCTCGATCTTGGCGATCACCGGCACCACCCGGCCGGCCTGCTCCATGAGCCGCCGGCAGAGCAGCACGTCCTGCGCCGTCCGCACGAAGGAGAGGGCCACGGCGTCGACGCCGTTGGCCAGGCCGAAGGCCAGGTCGGCCTTGTCCTTGTCGCTCATGGCCTCGGTGCGCAGCGCCACGCCGGGCAGGTTGATCCCCTTGTTCTCGCCGAGCGGCCCGCCCTCCACCACCTCGGCGGTCACCTTGACGCCGTCGGTGGAGAGCACCCGCAGCTCGAGCAGGCCGTCGTCGATGAGCAGCCGGTCGCCCGGCTTCACGTCCTCGGCCAGGTGCAGGTAGGTGGTCGAGACCAGGTGCTCGTCGCCGACCACCTCGCCGGCGGTGGTGATGTCGATGCGCTGGCCGGTCACCAGCGTCACCCCGGCCCGCCCGGCCTTGAGCGGGCCGGTGCGGATCTTGGGTCCCTGCAGGTCCTGGAGCACCGCCACCGGCTTGCCGAGGTGGCGCGACGCGGCGCGGATCCGGCCCAGCGTCGCGGCGTGGTCGGCGTGGCTCCCGTGGGAGAAGTTGAGCCGGGCCACGTCGACGCCGTTGGCGAGCAGCTGCTCGAGGGCCTCGGGGGTGGCGGTGGCGGGTCCGATGGTGGCGACGATCTTGGCGCGGCGCATGGCGCCTTGTACCTTCCGGGGGCGGCCGGGGTCCAGTCACGCCGAGGTCACGCCGGTCCCAGGGTTGTCCGGGCGCTCGCGGGGCGCTACCTTCGCCTGCCATGGACCACCCCGCGCTCCTCCGCCGGCTCGAGAAGCTCCAGCGCCTGCTCGAGGTGGCGCGGGCCATGACCGCCGAGCGCCGCCTCCCCCACCTGCTCCAGACCATCAACGACGCCGCCGCCGGCGTCGCCGAGGCCGACCGCTGCAGCATCTTCGTGGTCGACCGCGAGCGCGGCGAGCTCTGGACCCCGGTGGCCCACGGCACCGGCGAGATCCGCATCCCGCTCGGCGCCGGCATCGCCGGGGCGGTGGCCGCCTCCGGGGTCTCCATCCGCATCCCCGACGCCTACGCCGACCCCCGCTTCAACCCCGAGGTCGACGCCGCCACCGGCTACCGGACCCGCAACATCCTCTGCGTCCCCATGATCAACACCACCGGTGAACCGACCGGGGTGATCCAGGCGCTCAACCGGCGCGACGGCAGCTTCGGCGACGAGGACGAGGAGCTGCTGCAGGCCCTGGCCGGCCCGGCCGCCAGCGCCGTGGAGAACGCCCTGCTCCACGAGGAGATCGAGCGGCTCTTCGAGGGCTTCGTGCAGGCCTCGGTCACCGCCATCGAGTCCCGCGACCCCACCACCGCCGGCCACTCCGGCCGCGTCGCCACCCTCACCGTCGGCCTGGCCCGCGCCGTCGAGCAGGCCCCGCCCCCGCCCTGGCGCGGCGTCCGCTTCGAGGCGGCCGCCCTGCAGCAGCTCCGCTACGCCGCCCTGCTCCACGACTTCGGCAAGGTCGGGGTGCGCGAGCACGTCCTCACCAAGGCCGACAAGCTCCACCCCCACCAGCTCGACCAGCTCAAGGGGCGCTTCGAGCTGGCCCGGGCCATGCTCGAGAACGACCGGCTGCGGGCCCGCCTGGCCGGCCACAGCGAGGCCGAGGTGGACGAGCGGCTGGCCGAGCTCGACGCCTGCCTCGAGGTGGTGCTGGTGGCCAACCGGCCGGCGGTGCTGGCCGAGGCCGCCTCGGCCAGGCTGGCCGAGCTGGCCGGGCGGACCTTCACCGACCCGCGCGGCGAGCCCCGCCACCTGGTGAGCGCCGACGAGCTCTCGCTGCTCTCCATCCCGCGCGGCTCGCTCTCCGAGGCGGAGCGGCGCGAGATCGAGAGCCACGTCACCCACACCTTCCGCTTCCTCTCGCAGATCCCCTGGACCCGGGCGCTGCGCCGCATCCCGGAGATCGCCTACGGCCACCACGAGAAGCTCGACGGCCACGGCTACCCGCGCTCCATGGCCGCCCCGTCCATCGGCGTGGAGACGCGGATGATGACCATCGCCGACATCTTCGACGCCCTGACCGCCAGCGACCGCCCCTACAAGAAGGCGCTCCCGGTGGAGCGGGCCCTCGACATCCTCGGCGACGAGGTGAAGCGCGGGCAGGTGGACGCCTCGCTCTTCGGCGTCTTCGTCGAGTCCAAGCCCTGGCTGGCGCCGCCGCCGGGGACGTGACCGCGTGCTCCACCTGGCCGGACAGGACAGCCGGGCGCTGGCCGAGCGCGCCGGGATCACCCTCACCGACGCCCGCCGCGTCCTCGGCGCCGTGGTGGGGCGCGGCCAGCCGCTGCGCGCCGCCCGCAACGTCCGGCGCGAGGTGATGGACCGGCTCGAGGCCCTGGCCACGCCCGGCGTCCTGCGCGAGCTGGAGCGGGTCGACGCCGCCGACGGCTTCCGCAAGTACCTGCTGGCCTGCCCCGACGGGGTGCGCGTCGAGGCGGTGCGCATCCCGCTCTTCGACACCCACCACGTCGCCTGCCTCTCCTCGCAGGCCGGCTGCGCCATGGACTGCGCCTTCTGCGCCACCGGCCGGCTCGGCCTGACCCGCTCGCTGGCCGCCTGGGAGATGGTGGCGCAGCTGCTCCACCTGCGCGCCGACTCGACCCGCCCCATCACCGGCGTGGTCTTCATGGGGCAGGGCGAGCCCTTCGCCAACTACGAGGCGGTCATCGACGCCGCCTACGCGCTCTGCGATCCGGCCGGCGCCCGCATCGACGGCCGCCGCATCTCCATCTCCACGGTGGGGCTGGTGCCGCAGCTGCGCCGCTACACCGCCGAGGGGCACAAGTTCCGGCTCTGCATCTCGCTCAACGCCGCCATCCCGGAGAAGCGCCGGGCCCTGATGCCGGTCGACAAGGCCTGGCCGCTCGACGAGCTGATGGACGCGGTACGCGAGCACGCCGCGGCGCGCGGCCGGGTGACGCTGGAGTACGTGATGATGGCCGGCCTCAACACCGGCGAGGAGGACGCCGTGGCGCTGGGCCTCCTCCTGCGCGACCTGCCGGTGCGACTCAACCCCATCGCCGTCAACGACGCCACCGGCCGCTACCGGCCCCCCGGCGAGGCCGAGTGGCAGCTGTTCCGCGACCAGCTGGCCCGCCACCTCCCCGGCCAGCCCATCGTGCGCCGCTACTCCGGCGGGCAGGACCAGCACGCCGCCTGCGGCATGCTGGCGTCGCGTCAGCTCGCCGACGGCTGAGCCGGCGCCGCCGGTGGAGCGGCCGGGGGCGGGGAGGGCTTCGGGGGCGCGGGCGACGGACCGGGCTCGGGCCGGGGCGGCCTGGCCCGGGGCGGCTCGGCCCCCTCGGGCACCAGCAGGTCGAGCCGGTCGAGCAGGTCGAGCTGCTCCAGCAGCTCGAGGTGGCGCAGCAGCTCCTCGTCATCGGCAGCCCCCGGCTCGGCCGCGGGCGGCGGCGCGGGGGGCGCGGGGCGGGCCGGCGCCGCCGGGGGCGCGGCCAGGAGCAGCAGGGCGGCGAGCGGGGCGATCATGGCGCGCGCAGGTCGAGGCCCAGCACCGTCTTGTAGACCGTCTTCCCCCCGCCGTAGAAGTCGCCCGGCACCAGCAGGTCGACCTCGAGGCCGAGGGTGATCCAGCGGGCCGGCTCCCAGGTGGCCGACAGGTCCAGCTCGGTGCCGTAGGTGCGCCCGCCCCACGGCCCGTCGTCCTCGGCCCGCAGCCAGGCGGCCCGGGCCTGCAGGTCGACGTCCGACCCCAGGTCGAGCTCCACGTCCAGGCCGGGGGCGATCACGCCGCGGCCATTCACGCCGGGCGCGGTCGCCTGGCGGGCCGCGAAGGTCTCGGAGAGGCCGCCACGGAAGAAGAGGTTGGTGGCGGTGAGGTACGGGGTGACGCCGAGGAAGGCGCCGGAGCCGGCCGGCAGCCCGAGCCGCGCCTTCTCGGTCGGGGTGCGATCCCCGGAGAGGTAGAGGAACCAGGGGGTGACCGAGAGCCACGGCGCCGGCGAGACCTGGTAGCGGAGCCAGGCGGCCGAGCCGGTGAGCGGGATGTCGACCCGGGTCAGGACGCCGGCCATCTCCAGGGTGTCGACGCGGCCCCGGAGCAGCGCCAGCGTCCAGAGCAGGCGCTGGTGGTCGAAGGTGGCGAGGCTGCCGCTGCTGCCGGCCCAGGCCTGCGTGGCGGTCGAGGTCGGCGCGGAGGAGAGCTGCGCGGCCAGCCCGCGGGAGGCGGCGGCGAAGGCGAGCGTGCCGGGAGCCAGCCCGGCCAGGTTGACCACGGCGTCCTCGATGAGGGCGCCCCGGACCAGCTCGGCCACCCCGCCGGTCCGGTCTCGGTGCGCCGCCAGGAAGAGGCCGGCGTGCTCGAAGAGCGAGGGGAGCCAGTCGACGCGCAGCAGCGCCATGGGGCTGATCCCGGCCACGGTGCGGGTGAGGTCGCGGGTCGGCTGGAAGAGGGCGGCCCGCACCTCGACCGGCGGGCCGATGGCGCCGAGATCGAGCGCCAGGTCGACGCCCGTGGCGTAGTCGTCGTGGACCAGCCCCTCGGCGACCGTGGTGCGCGACCGGCCGGCGCGCACCGTGGCGAAGCCGGCGCGGCCGAAGCTCCAGGCGGCCCAGGCCTCGCGCACCAGCAGCGTCGCGCGCACCTCCTCGGCGAGGGCGCGGCCGTTGGAGGTGAGCTGGGATGGGCCGAGGCGGGTCTCCTCCAGCCGCCAGGTCTCCACGCCCATGCAGCCCATGCTGCCGCGGACGTCGAGGCCGGTGGGCGAGCTGCTCGACCTGCAGACCGGCGCCGCCGCCGGGAAGCGGCGCACCCGCAGCTCGCCGGTGTCGAGGGCCAGCCGCCAGCGCAGGGCGCCGGCGAGGTGGCGGCCGTCGAGCCTCAGCTCGGCCAGCGTCGAGCCGTACCCGGAGTCGCTGGTGGTGGCCAGGTAGTCGTCGACCAGGAAGGAGCGGGTGGCCCGGTCGAAGAGCACCTCGGTCGTTGGCGCGTCCCTCACCCCGGTGAAGCGCAGGTGGAGCGCCCCCTCCACGCGCACCTCCCCGCCGGCGGCGCCGGGGAAGGCCGCGGCGGCCAGCGCCGCGAGCAGGGTGAGCGGCCAGCGCACTACGGCCCGCGCCGCTCCCGCCACCGCGCCCGGGCCTTGCCCCGCTCCTCGGGGGAGAGCTCGCGCCAGCGGCGCAGGTTCTCCAGGTAGCGCTCCCGCTCGCGCGGCGGCGCCCGCAGTATCTCCCCCATGGCCTTGCGGAGCTGGGCGCGCCGCTCCGGCGAGAGCTCCTTGAAGCGGGCGAAGCGGTCCTGCAGCTCGCGCTGCTCGCGCTCGGGGAGCCGGCGGAAGGCCTGGTAGCGCTTCAGCAGCTCCTCACGCTCTGCGGGCGGCAGCGCCCGCAGCCGCTCCAGCCGCTGCTTCGCCTCGGCCTGCTGGTCGGGCGGCAGGGCCTGGAAGGCCTTCCACTTCTCCCGCAGCGCATCGCGCTGGTCGGGGGTGAGCCGCTCCCAGCGCTCGCGGGCCGCGGCGGTGTCGCCGCCCGGCGCGGCCTGGGCGCGGGCCGGGGAGGGGCCGAGCGCCAGCGCCAGCAGCAGCAGCGCCATCGCCGCCCGGCTCATGGCGCCCCCCGGCGGTCCAGGGTGTCGAGCTGGGCGATGACCGCGGCGTCCTCGGCGGTCTCCACGTCATCGAGCGAGGCCACCGTCTCGTACTCCTGGAGCAGGTCGAGCTGCGCGGCCGCCGCCAGCTCCAGGCCACGCTGCTGCCGGACCACCAGCACCCCGGCCAGGGCCGCCGCGGCCAGCCCGCCGGCGGGGAGGGCCAGCCGCCAGCGCCAGGCCGAGAGCCGGCCGAGGAGGCCGCGGGACGGCTCCTGTGCCAGCCGCGCCGCCAGCCGGGCGGCGAAGTACGGGGAGGGCTCGGGGGCGGCGGGGAGCCGGGCCAGCGCCGCCAGGGCGCCGGAGAGCCGGTCGCGCTCGGCGCGGCAGCCGGCGCAGGTGGCCAGGTGGGACTCGACCCGGCCTCGCGCCGCCGGGTCGAGGGCGCCGTCCAGCAGCGCCGAGAGCTCGTCGACCACGTGCTTCATGACACCGCCTCCTCGCCGTCCCCGGGGCCGAAGGGGGCCAGCGCCGCGGCGGCGCTGACGGTGGCCCGGTGGATCAGCGACTTCACCGCCGACACGCTGGTCTCCAGCGTCTCGGCGATCTCCTCGTAGCTCATCCCCTCGAAGCGGCACAGCACGAAGGCGGCCCGCTGCTTCTCCGGCAGCGCCCCCAGCAGCGCCACCACCGCCTGCTCCAGCGACCGCGCCTCCGCCACCTGGAGCGGATCGGGGGCGCCGGAGGGCAGGGCGTCGAGGTCGGGGGCCTGGTCCTCGCCGAGCGGGCCGGCGGCCCGGGCGGTGAACTCGGCGCGGCGCACCTCGTTGAGGCAGTGGTTGGTGGCCACCCGGTAGAGGAAGGTCTTGAAGCGGGCGCTCGGCTGGTAGCGGTGGGCCGACCGGTAGAGCTTCACGAAGACGTCCTGCGCCAGCTCCTCGGCGCGGGCGGCGTCCCTGACGAAGCGATGGCAGAAGGCGATCATGGCCCGGGCGTTCCTCTCGTAGAGGAGCCGGAAGGCCGCCGCGTCGCCGCGCTGGAAGGCCAGCAGGAGCGCCGCGTCGTGATCCTGGCTCATCCACCCCCAGCCAACACGCCCGGCGGCGAAAGGTTGCGCGGCCTCAGCCGCCGAAGGCGCCGACCGCCGCGTGGGTCAGCCCGTAGACCACCGCCGCCACCAGCGCCGAGGCCGGAATCGTGAAGATCCACGCCCAGATGATGCGCCCGGCCACGCCCCAGCGGACCGCCCGGGTGCCCCGGGTGGCGCCGACGCCGACGATGGCCCCGGTGATGGTGTGGGTGGTGGAGACCGGGATGCCCCAGTGGGCCAGCGCCAGGATGGTGACGCCGCCGCCGGTCTCGGCGCAGAAGCCGCCGATGGGCTGCAGCTTGGTCAGGCCGGTGCCCATGGTCTTGACGATCCGCCAGCCGCCGAAGAAGGTCCCCAGGCCGATGGCGGCGTGGCAGGCCAGCACCACCCAGAGCGGGATGTGGAACTCCTGCCCCTGCAGCACGGTCCCGAAGAGGATGATGGCGATGATGCCCATGACCTTCTGGGCGTCGTTGGTGCCGTGGCTGTAGGAGAAGATGGCCGCGCTCACCAGCTGCAGCTTGCGGAACCACCGGTCCACCTTGGCCGGGGTGAAGCGCTGCACGATCCAGGTGGTCGCCACCATCATGGTGATGCCCAGCGTCATGCCGATGAGCGGCGAGAGCACGATGAACATCGAGATCTTGAGGATGCCCGAGCCGACCAGGCCGGAGGGGCCGAGCGCCGGGAGGGTGGCGCCGATCATGCCGCCGGCCAGGGCGTGCGACGACGACGACGGCAGCCCCCAGTACCAGGTGAGCAGGTTCCAGGCGATGGCCCCCACCAGCGAGGCGAAGATCACCACCAGCACCGAGGTGGTCCCCATGGCCTTCAGCATCTCGAAGTGGATGACCCCCTTGCCCATGGTGTTGGCCACCTTGAGCTGGGCCCCCCAGAGCACCGGCGCCGCCGCGATGAAGTTGAAGAAGGCGGCCCAGGCCACCGCCTTCATGGGCGTCAGCACCCGGGTGGAGACCACCGTGGCGATGGAGTTGGCGGCGTCGTGGAAGCCGTTGATGAAGTCGAAGGCGAGGGCGACGAGGATCAGCCCGGCGACGACGGTGTAGAGGAGCATGACGGTGGTCCGGGGCGGGGCGGGCGCCTCAGGCGTGCTCGAGGACCACGCCCTCGATGACGTTGGCCACGTCCTCGGCCCGGTCGGTGGCGTCCTCGATCAGGTCGATGATCTCCTTCCACTTCATCACCGTGAGGGGATCGTTGCCGCGCTTGAAGAGCTTGGCCATGGTCTTGCGGGTCAGCGTGTCGGCCTGGTTCTCCAGCTTGTTCATCTCCTGGCAGGCGGCCAGGATGGTCTCGGGGTCCTTCTTCATGTTGCGCAGCCCCTTGACCGCCTCCTCCATCTTGCGGGTCTGCTCCACCAGCACCGCGCACAGCTCGCGCGACTCGGGGAGCACGGTGTCGATGTCGTAGAGGCCGAGCCGCTCGGCGGCGGCGTCGGCCAGGTCGAGGACGTCGTCGATGCGGGAGAGGATGCGGTGGATCTCGGAGCGGTCGAACGGGGTGATGAACTGGGTGTGGAGCCGCTCGAAGGCCCGGTGGGTGATGTCGTCGGCGCGGTGCTCGACGTCCTTGATGGCCTGGCACTTGGCCGGCACGTTGGTGAAGTCGTCGAGCAGGTCCTTGAGCAGCACCGCCCCCTCCACCACCGCGGCCGCCTGGGCCTCGAAATCCGAGAAGAAGTCATCCGACTTCGGCATCAAGCGCTGGAGCATCGGTTCTCCTGGTGCGGGACGAGACGAGGCAGGACGGCGCCGGGGTAACTCGTTTCGAAACCCGAGTCAAACGGGCTCTGTGACGGAATGGTGAACTTCACCTTGCCGCGGCGTGCCAAGGCGAAGCGGCCTGGACGCGGGCCGGAGCGTAGCACGCTCACCGGGGCCGGCGACCACCCGCCGGTCCCGCCGACTCGCGCAGTGACACCAGCGTCGCCCCCCAGCCGCCGGCCCCCTCGTCGGCGGCCTGGAAGGCGGCCACCAGCGGGTGGCGGGCCAGCAGCACCTCGACGTGGCGGCGCAGCGCGCCGGTCCCCTTGCCGTGGATGATCCGCAGCGCTCGCAGCCCGGCGGCGTGGCTGGCGTCGAGCCAGGCCGGCACCAGCGCCCCCACCTCGCCGGGGGCGAAGGCGTGCAGGTCGAGCAGGCCGTCGAGCCGGAGCGCCACCGGCTCGCCGAAGGGATCACCGGGGGGATCGCCGCCGCCCGGGCCGCCGTCGCCATCGCCAGCCTGGTCGTCGTCGGGGGCGCGGTCCACGGGGCCGATGATAGCCCGGCCCGGCCGGCGCGGCTCACCCCGGCCCGGCCGGCGGCAGGTGCCGGCCGATGACGGCGCGGATGGCCTGGAGGTCGAACGGCTTGGCGATGCACTCCCGCCCCGGCGCGGCCAGGAAGTCCCGGGTCTCGGGCGTGAAGGCCCCGCCGGAGAGGAAGACCGTCCGCTCGGCCAGCGCCGGGCTGAGCCGCGCCACCGCCGCGTGCAGCGCCATCCCCGACATCCCCGGCATCAGCAGGTCGCAGAGGACCAGGTCGAACCGCTCCCCCGCCTCCAGCAGCTGCAGCGCCGCGCGGCCGCTGCCCACGGCGACGATCTCGAACTCGCCCCCCAGGGTCCGCTGGATGACGGTGCCCACCAGCGGCTCGTCGTCCACCACCAGCAGGCGCCGCCGGCGCGCCGCCGCCACCGTCGCCGGCGGGGCGCCGCGCTCGGCGGGATCGGCCGGCGCCACCGGGAGGAGCACGCGGAAGGTGGAGCCGACGCCCACCTCGCTCTCCACCTCGATCTCGCCGCCCAGCGCCTCGACGATGCTCCGGCAGACCGACAGCCCCAGCCCGGCGCCGGCGCCGGGGGCCTTGGTGCTGAAGAACGGCTCGAAGATCGACTCCAGCTGGTCGGCGGGGATGCCGCAGCCGGTGTCGCTCACCTCCACCGCCACCCGCTGGCCGGGGGCGGCGAAGGAGCGGACGTGGACCACCTGCTCGCTGGTCCGCCCCGCGGGGATGGCGTGGGCGGCGTTGACCAGCAGGTTGAGGAAGACCTGGCCGAGCCGGGCCTCGTTGGCGCGGACCGGCGGCAGGGCGGCGGCCAGGGCCCGCCGGACCACGGCGCGGTGCGTGAGCTCGCTCCCGGCCACGTTGATGCTGCTCTCCAGCACCTGGGTCAGGTCGAGCGGCACCAGCGCCGCGTCGTCGCCCCGCGAGAGCGTCTGCAGGTCGCGCACCAGCCCGCGCACCTTGTCGACGCCGTCGCGGGCGTCGGCCGCGGCGTCGAGCACCTGCCGCGCCGACTCGGCCAGCCCGGCGTCGTCCACCCCGGCTGCCAGCCGGCCGGCCAGCGCCGCCACCTCCTCGGCGACGAAGGCCAGGTTGGCGGTCACGTAGGAGAGCGGGTTGTTGAGCTGGTGGGCCACCCCGCCGGTCAGGGTGCCGAGCGAGACCATCCGGTCGGCCACCGCCAGCCGGGCGTAGAGCCACTGCCGCTCCAGCTCCGAGGCGTGGCGGAGCATGGCGGCGGAGAGGGCGCAGGCCGCCGCCTCCAGGAAGCGCAGCTCGTCGGGGGCGAAGGCGCGGAAGCCGGCCTCGTAGGCGCCGAGCAGGCCGAGCGGCCCCGCCGGCCCGGGCAGCAGCACCAGCGCCGAGGCGGCCAGGCCGTGGCGGGCCAGGAAGGCGTCGCCCGGCCAGCTGGCGTGGACGTCGGCGGTGGCGGTGGAGGCCAGCTGCTCCAGCGCGAACCCGGACTGGGTGCCTGGGCCGCAGGCCAGCTCCTCGGCGGCGGCGCCGGCCAGCACCCCGGCCCCGACGCGCACCACCAGCCGGTCGACGGCCTCCGCCGGCGCCAGGAGCGCCACGCCGTCCACCGAGAGGGTCTCGGCCACCAGGGCGCAGGCGCTGGCCAGCAGCTCCTCCTCCCGGTCCCCGGCGATGGCCAGCTGGCCGAGCGTGGCCAGCACCTCGGTGAACTTGGCGCGGTGGGCGAGGTGGGCGGGGCCGGGCTCCACCGGATGGTCGGCGCGCAGGACGAGCAGCAGCCGCTCCAGCGCCCCCTCGTTCCGGGAGGCGCGCGAGGGGCGCGAGGCCACCCTCCCGCCGAGGGGCGTGAGCAGGGAGACCGACGTGGCGGTGGGAGGAGGCGCCATGGCAGGTACGTGGATGTGCACGTTCCGTTCGCGCCCCGTCCCGGATGGGGACCTGGGACAAAACCCTGGACCTCCGAACGGTTACAGCCAGGGGCGGTCGGACCGGAGCCTCGCCGGGCGAGGTGGCCCCGGACCCCTGGGGCAAGCCAGCGCCCCCCGCGCGACCCGACCCGCCTGGAGCGTGAATGGAGGGGCACACGCCTTCGGGGCAGCGTATGAAGGGGCGGCGTGGAATTCGAGGTTCACTGCGAGAAGATGGCGCGGCTGCTCGATGCCGAGCGCGACGAGGAGCGGGCCCGGCTCGCCGACGCCCGCGCCCGGCTGACGCTGCGGGAGCGCGAGGCGCGCGGCCTGGCGGTCGCCGACGTCGAGGCGGTGGAGGAGGGGAGCCTGGCCGGGCGGGCGCTGGTGACCTACGAGCGGCGCGGCCAGGCCATCGAGGGGGCGCGCCTGGGCGTCGGCGCGCTGGTGACGGTGCGGCTCAGGAAGGAGCCGCGCCCCGACGAGCCGGCCGGGGTGGTGGCGCGCCGCAGCCGGACCCGCCTCTCGGTGGCCTTCGACGAGCCGCCGCCGGACTGGGCGGTGGACGGCCGGGTGGTGCTGGAGCTGGAGCCCTCGCCGGTCACCTGGGAGCGGCTCACCGCCGGGCTGCGGCGCATGGCCGGCGAGGAGGGGAAGCGCTGGCGGCCGCTGCTCACCGGGGCGCCGCCGCGGTTCGGGAGGCTGCCGCGGGCCCCGGCGCAGGCCGGCGCGGCCGGTGCGCCCCCGGGGGCGGCGATCGACGTACCGCCGCGCGCCGCGCTCAACGAGGAGCAGCGGGCGGCGCTCTCGCTGGCCGAGCGCGCCGAGGACCTGGCGCTCATCCACGGCCCGCCCGGCACCGGCAAGACCACCGTGCTGGTCGAGGTGATCCGGCGGGCGGTGGCGCGCGGCGAGCGGGTGCTGGCCTGCGCCCCCTCCAACCTGGCGGTCGACAACCTGCTGGAGCGGCTCATCGCCGCCGGCGTCGATGGGGTCCGGGTCGGCCACCCGGCCCGGGTGCTGGAGTCGCTGCTCGGCCACACCCTGGAGGCGCGCACCGCGCTCCACGAGCGCTCGCGCATCGCCGCGGGGCTGGTGGCCGAGGCGCTCGACCTGCGCCGCTCGGCCTCGCGCCGCAAGCAGCGGCGTGGCCCGGGGCGGTTCAGCGAGGCCCGGGCCGACGAGCGGGGCGCCCGGGCGCTGCTCGGCGAGGCGCGGTCGCTGGAGGCGCAGGCCCAGGCCGAGGTGCTGGACCGGGCGCCGGTGGTGCTGGCCACGCTGACCGGCCTCTCCGGGGCGGCCCTGGCCGGGCGACGCTTCGCGCTGGCCGTGATCGACGAGGCCACCCAGGCGGTGGAGCCGGCGGCCTGGCTGGCGCTCCTGCGCGCCGACCGGGCGGTGCTGGCCGGCGACCACCTGCAGCTGCCGCCCACGGTGCTCTCGGCGGCGGCCCAGGCCGGCGGCCTCGGGGTCTCGCTCTTCGAGCGGCTGGTGGCGCTGCACGGCGACGCCGTCAAGGTGACGCTCACCGAGCAGCACCGCATGAACGAGGCCATCATGCGCTTCCCCTCCGAGGCGCTCTACGGCGGGGCCCTGCGCGCCCACCCGGCGGTGGCGCACCACGCCCTCGACGACGCCCCGCTCGAGGTGGTCGACACCAGCGGCCGCGGCTTCGAGGAGGCCACGCCGGAGGGGTCGGACAGCCGGGAGAACGAGGGCGAGGCGCTGCTGGTGGCGGCGGAGGTGGAGCGGGTGCTGGGGCTGGGGGTGGCCCCCGCCGAGGTGGCGGTGATCGCCCCCTACGACGGCCAGGTGCAGCGGCTGCGGGCGCTGCTCTCGGCGCGCGTCGAGCAGGGGCTGGAGGTGGACACGGTCGACGGCTTCCAGGGGCGGGAGAAGGAGGCGGTGGTGGTGAGCCTGACCCGCGCCAACGAGGACGGCGAGGTCGGCTTCCTGGCCGACGTGCGGCGCATGAACGTGGCGCTGACCCGGGCCCGCAAGAAGCTGGTGGTGGTGGGCGACGGGGCCACCGTGGCCCGCCACCCGTTCTACGCCGCCTTCCTGCGCCACGCCGAGGCCACCGGCGCCTGGCGCAGCGCCTGGGACCGCGAGCCGGCGCCCGGGGCCGTGACGCCGTGATCCGCTCCAGCTTCCGGCTCACCCCCGGGGTGGGGGCCTGGCTCGAGTCGAGGCTCTGGGACGCCGGGGTGCGGACCTGGGACGACCTGCCCGAGGGGGCGCTGCCGGCGGTGGGGCCGAAGGTGGCGGCCCGGCTGCGCGACGCCGTGGCCCGGGCCGGGGAGGCGCTGGCGGCGCGCGACGCCGAGGCGCTGGCGCGGCTGCTGCCGCGGGCCGAGCGCTGGCGGCTCTACGCCGCCTTCGCCGAGGAGACCGCCTTCCTCGACATCGAGACCGACGGCACCGACCGGATCACCGCCATCGGCCTGCTCGACCGCGCCGGGCCGCGGGTGCTGCTGGCGGGGCGCGACCTGGGCGACTTCGAGGCCATCGCGGCGGGCTGGAAGCTGCTCGGCACCTTCAACGGGCAGGCCTTCGACGTGCCGGTGCTGCGCCGGACCTTCCCGCGCTGGACGCCGCCGCTGGCCCACGTCGACCTCTGCCACCTGTGGCGGCGGCTCGGCCACGCCGGCGGCCTCAAGGCGCTGGAGGTGGCCGAGGGGCTGCACCGGCCGCCGCACCTGGCCGGCCTCTCCGGGCTCGACGCCATCCGGCTCTGGCAGGCCTGGCTCGACGGCGACCGCGCCGCGCTCCGGCTGCTCTGCGAGTACAACCTCTACGACGCCGTCCACCTGCGGACGCTGATGGACCGCGGCTACAACCGGATGCTGGCGCGGCTGCGCTTGCCGGGGGCGCCGGTGGCGGTGGCCGAGCCGGCCGACTTCCGCGACGCCGTGGCCGGGGCGCTGCGGGCCCTCCAGGCCGGCGGCGAGGCGGCGGGGCGTTGAGCGGTGGGTGGCAGGTGGTGGGTGGTGGGTGGTGGGTGGCACGAGCGGGTGACAGCAGACCCATGGGTCACCGGTGGTGGCCGCCAGGTGCGCGGATCGACTCGAATCCCGCGGCCTTCGACTTGCACGGGGTGGGGCAGAGCCCTGGTGGCTCCACGCCATGACCCTTGTCGAATACGTCTGCGTCTTCGTCCGCGCCACCGGCGCCAGGCTGCTGGCCGCCGAGCGGCTGGTCTGCTCCCTGCCGAACCTGCTGGGGCCGGCGCTGGTCGAGTGCGACCTGGTCTACCAGACCTCCTCACGCTCCCTGGTGGTGCTGCTGCGCTTCACCCCGGAGGCCTTCGACGACGGGCTGCGGACCCGCCTCACCTTCTGGGCGGCGCGAGCCGGCGGCCGGGCCAGCTCGGTGAGCGGCATGCCCGAGGCCGAGCGCGGCGCCCTCCAGCACCACCTCGAGGGGTGCGCCCTGCAGCTGCGGGGCGTGGCACCCGAGACCACCTTCGACGCCGTCGGGCCGTTCTTCACCGAGGCCGGGGCGCCCGAGCTGCGCCGCCGCTCCCAGGCCGACCGGCCCATGCTGGTGGTGGACGTGGGGGGCCCGGGCTGGGAGGGCGTGGGGTACGACCCGGCCAGCCGGGAGCTCTTCCTGCCCTCGCCCATGTCGCCCCCGGTCGGCGACGAGCTGATGATGGTGGTCCGCGCCGGCGGCGTCGACAAGCCGGTCGGGGTGCGGGCCCGGGTGCTCAGCCTGCGCACCGCGGCCGACGCCGAGCCCGGCAAGCCGGCCGGCTTCACGCTCGGCATCCCCGAGGCGGCCCCCTCGATCCGCGCCCTGCTCGAGCAGACGGCGCCGATCGCCCCGTACGGCGCCCGGGTGGCGCCGCGCTACGCGGTGCGGGCCCCGGTCAAGATCCGGCCGGTGGAGGTGGCCCACACGCCGGTGCCGGCCTCGATG
The DNA here is from genome assembly GCA_032654565.1 of Anaeromyxobacteraceae bacterium. Classification (GTDB taxonomy): domain Bacteria; phylum Myxococcota; class Myxococcia; order Myxococcales; family Anaeromyxobacteraceae; genus JADKCZ01. Next base: position 470,914 of record JAULAX010000015.1, read on the forward strand.
CCGGCGGTGGTCCCGGCCCGCGGCGCCACCATCGAGTACGCCACCGACCAGGAGCTGGAGGCTGACTTCATCGAGAACCTCTCGCAGGGCGGCGCCTTCGTCCGCTCCGCCAACCCGGCGCCCATGGGCACGCCGCTGTCGCTCCACTTCCGGCTCCCCAACGGCACCGAGCTGAACGCGCCGGCGGTGGTGGCCTTCGTCAACCGCAACGGCATGGGGGTCCGCTTCACGCTCGACGCCCAGGGCGAGGCCACGCTGCAGGCCGCCATCGCCCACCTCTCGGCCCGGCCGCGGCGGGCGGTGGTGGTGGACGACGATGGCCCCATGCGCCGGATGCTGGCCGACGCCCTCACCGAGCGCGGCTTCGAGGTGGTGACCGCCGCCGACGCCGCCGACGGCATGCACATCATCTCCGAGGAGCTGCTCGGCCTCGACCTGCTGCTCACCGACATCTTCATGCCCGGGATGGACGGCGAGGAGTTCGTGCGCACCATCCGCAACGCCGGCGGCGAGACCGAGCTGGCCATCGTGGTGGTCACCGGGAAGATGGACTTCGAGCTGGAGCAGCAGCTGGAGGCCGCCGGGGCCGACGCCGTGCTCGACAAGGCGCTGGGGCCGGAGCTGGTGGCCCAGGCCGCCGACGCGGCGCTGGAGCGGAAGCGGGCCGGGCGCTCCGCGGCGTGAGCGACCTGCCGGGCTAGGGCCCGAGCGTGCAGGTCTGACCCAGCCGTGAGCAGCTCACCCCGGTGATCCGCGAGGTGGTCTGGACCCGGTTGACGCCGTCGTCGACGGTGACCTGCACCGTGAGCGGGAGGACCGGGTTGGCGAGCCAGGCGCTGGCGTCATCCGCGAAGACGGTCCGCTGCGAGCCGCCGTACGCGGCCGGGAGGTAGCTGACCTGCACCGGGTCGCCGTCGGCGTCGCTGGCGGAGACCGGCAGCGGGACCATGCTGGAGTTGGTCCTCCACTGGCTCGTCCCGCAGGTGCCGGTGTCGGGGTCCCACCGGGTGCAGATGCAGGCGCAGGAGTCGGCCGGCCCCTCGAGCGCCGTGGCCGCGGGGGCGCCGTTCTGGATGTGGACCACGGTGGCCTGCGCCGCGCTCTCCCAGCCGTCGAAGGCCTGGAGCACCAGCGCGTGGTCGCCGGCGAAGCTGGCCAGCGGCGGCAGCCCGGGCCCCGGGAGGTAGGCCCGGGCGCAGGCGACGCTCCCCTCGCCGCCGACCAGCGCGAAGTGCGAGCAGGAGGCGTCACCCAGGCTCCCCGCGGTGGTGAGCGGGTCGCCGTCGGGGTCCTCGAAGGCCGACAGCGGCGCGCTGGCGACGTAGGCCTGGAGCGTCGGGTCGTAGCGGTGCGGGACCGTCACCGAGGCGCTGGCGCGTCTCAGGACCGGCGGCCGGTTGGAGATGGTCACCGGCACGGCCAGGGTCCCGGAGGCGCCGAACGGGTCGGCCGAGGTGGCCACCAGGGAGAAGGGCGAGGTGCCGTCGGGCTGCCGGAACTGGCCGGGCGCCGAGACCGCGGTGGCGAAGCGGAAGGCGGTCACGCCGGCGGCGGCGGTGGCCTCCCCCATGCACGCGGTGAGGCCCAGCGCCCAGGTGGCGGCGACCCCGGGGCTGGTCACCGGATCGCCGTCGGGGTCGACCGCCGCGAAGGTGGCGCTCCCGGCGGCGATGAAGCAGGCGCCGGAGCCGTCGGGACATGGGCCCACCGAGTGGCCGACCCCCACCTGGCCACCGGCCGGGTTGGAGGCGAGCCGGAGCTCCGGTGGCCGGTTGCCGATCACGACCTGGAAGCCGGCCTCGGTGGCCGCGCCGTTGCCGTCGGCGGCGCTGACACGGATGGTCCGGGTGGCCAGCCCGATCAGGCGGGTGGGATCGACGCAGCGGGTGTCGAAGGTGACGCTCCCCCCCGAGACCGGGCCGAGGTGGCTGGCGCAGCCGTCGGTGCCGGCCTCCTCGAGCGCGACGGTGAGCGAGATGGGATCGCCGTCGGGGTCGGTGGCGGGCAGCGCCAGCGTGCCGCTGGCCAGGTAGGCGCCGTCCCGATACAGGTGGTCGATGGCGAAGGGCTGGCCGGTGAGCAGCGGGGGGCGGTTGCCGATCTCGACCAGCTGCTCGGCCTGGCCCACCAGCCCGGCCGGGTTGGTGGCCCGCAGCCGGAAGCGCCAGCCCCCGGCGATGGGGCCGCCCGGGGTCTCCAGCCAGGCCTCGGTCGAGAGGCTGGCCTCGCCGTTGGCGTAGGTCACCGTCGCCCTGGGGTCGGCGCCGTCCGGCGGCACCAGGCGCCAGCGGGCGGAGGTGGCGGCCCCGGCCGGATCCGAGACGGCCGCCGAGAGCGGCAGCGAGACCGCGCTGCCCCCCAGCGCCGGCCGGCAGGCGAACGGGGCGCCGCCGCAGGCGTGATCCACCACCAGCTTCGGACCGGGGGTGACCACCGGCGCCCCGCTGGCCGCCGTCACCTCGATGACCTGCCGGGCCGGCGGGCTCTGCCCCCCGCGGCCGTCCTCGGCCACCACCGACACCTCGTAGCTACCGGCGCACCAGAAGACCACCTCCAGCTTCGGCCCGGTGCTCGGCTCCGGCTCGGCGGCGCAGGCGGCGCCGATCGCGATCACCGTCCAGCCGAGCCGGGTGACGGTGTCGCCGGCGTCCGGGTCGGTGGCGACGGCGTCGAGGAAGAGGACCCGGTGGGTGGTGGGGGCGGCGGGGAGGGCCAGGGTGACGGCCGGCGGGCGGTTGGCGACGCAGGCCGACTGGATGCAGAGCGCGCCGGGGCCGCACTCGGCGTCGGTGGTGCAGGAGCGCACCGGCTCGCCGGCGCCACCGCAGCCGGCGAGGAGGAGGGCGAGCGGGAGGGGCCAGGGCGCGCCGGCGGCGCGACGGGGAGTGGACATGGGCGCTGCTCCTAGGTGTGCAACCGTACAATGAGTGGAGGAGGCTGATCTGCCGGAAAGTGACTGCCACCGGCATGCCAGCCGCCGGAGTCGGGAAAACCCGCATGGATCCGGAGCGGTGGCCGGCGGGGCCCTGGCGTGACCGGCCGTCTCACGGACCTGTGGTCCGCCGATTGGACGCCTCCTCCGGGGGATTGGTGCCGGGATCACGGCCCTGCAGTGAGCGCATGCTCCTTGCAACGTCCGGTGGAGTGTGATGAAGACGGAGAGTCCCAGTACCGCACGTCGCCGAGGTCGAGGCCCCTCATGCCCCTGACCACAGCCCTGCTGTTCTCGCTGGCCCTCGGCGCCGGCGGCGACCGGCTCCTGCTGTGCCGGCCGGCGCTGGCCGGCGACCCGGCGCTGGCCCGCCCCGAGGCGCTGCTGGAGGCGGGCCGGTCGCTGGGGCGGGACCTGCTCGACTACGGCGTGGCCTGCGACTCGCCCTCGGAGGCGGCGCGGGCCGCCGGCCGGGCCGGGCTGACCCGGGCCATCTCCTCGGTGGCGGCCGGAGCCCCCGACGGCAGCCGCTACACGCTGATCCTCACCACCGCCAGCGAGGAGGAGCTGGGGCGCCGCTCGCTGCAGGTGGCCACCGGCGTCGACCCGGTCGGCCCGCTGGCCGCGGCGCTGCGCGGGCTGCGGCGCGAGGCCGGGCTGGCGCGGCCGGGCTGGGCGCGGCCGACGGCCTGGTCGCTGGTCGGCGGCGGGGCCGCGGCGCTGGCGGCGGGGGTGGTGTTCGGACTGCAGGCCCGCGACGCGGCGCGGCGGGCCGACGCCGCCACCTCGCCGGCGGGCTGGCTGGCGGCGGAGCGGTCCTGGAAGAGCCAGCGGACCCGGAGCGGCGCGGCGCTGGCGGTGGGCGGCGTGGCGGTGGCGGGCGGGGCGGTCATCTGGTGGACGTTCTGAACGGGAGGCGGGCGATGCGGAGCCTGGGCGCGGTGACGGTGATGGTGATGGTGACGGGCCTGGAGCTGGCGGGCTGCGGCTCGCCGGCCCCGCGCGACCGGTGCACCAGCGACGCCCAGTGCGCCGCCGGCCAGTACTGCGCCGCCGGCGGGGTCTGCTGGGCCGACGCGGTGGCCCCGGTGATCGTCTCGGCCCAGGTCACCTGCCCCTCCCCCTGCCTGCGCGACTCGACGGTGGCGGTCCAGGTCACCGCCACCGACGACGCCCGGCTGGCGGCGGTGACGGTCCGGCTCGACCTGGCGCCCGGGCTGGTGGTGCCGCTGACGCTCCAGGGGGGCGCCTGGCGCGGCAGCCTGGCGCTCGGCGACTGGCCCTTCCCGGCCTTCGAGCGGACGGTGGAGGCGACGGTGGAGGCGCGCGACGGGGCGGGGAACAAGGTGACGACGGCGAGGACGTTCGGGCCGGCGACGAGGTTGAGGTGGGCGGTCGAGTTCGCGCCGGGCGAGGTGGCGGTGCCGGGCGCGGTGGCGGTCGATGCACAGGGGACGGCGGTCTTCGGCGGCTCCAACGCCAAGGTTCACTTCATCGGGCTGGATGGCACCGCGAAGCGGAGCCCGGTGGCCGTAGGGAACGGCCTGCTGACCGCGCCGGTGGTGGTGGGGCCCGACAGCCTGGGGAGCGACGGCGTCTGGGTGCCGAGCGACGACGGGAAGGTCTACCGGGTGACGGTGCCGGCGGCGGCGGCGGAGCCGGTGGTGGTGGGGGTGGTGTGCGACACGGGAGCGGCGGTGAAAGGACTGGCGCTTGGTGCGACTTATGAACCCCTCGCTTCCTCCAACCTCGGCGTCTTCTACTCCGGGCGGTGCCGCAACTCACCGACCTACACCGGGGAAGTCCTCTACCCGCCGACCGCCAGGGGAGCGAACTTCTTCGGCGCAGAGGGAAACAGGCTTCATGCGCTCAATCTCAATACGCAGGGAATTCCCGTAGAGGACCCGTCCGCCTCCGCCTCGCTCTCCGCCCCCATCGCCGCTCCCCTCGCCATCCGCTCCGCCACCGAGCTCCTCGCCCTCACCAACCTCGGCGCCACCGGCGCCCTCGTCTCCGTCTCACCCGCCGGCGTCCCCACCACGCTGGCCACCACCGGCGTCCCAGCCGACGGCCCGGTGGTGCGCCAGAACGGCGAGGTCCTGGTCCCGGAGAAGGAGAAGGCGCTCTCCTGCTGGAGCGGCGCCGGCGTGCTCCGCTGGCGCCACGCCACCTTCACCGGCGTCCCGCTCACGCCGCTGCTGCTCGACGGCGACGACGCCGTGGTGGTGGCCGACGGGCGCGGCAGCCTGACCGCGCTCGACGCCGCCGGCCAGGTGCGCTGGACCACGCAGCTGGCCCCGGTGGCCACGCCGCTCCACCCCCTCAACCTCCACGCGCCGGCCGGGGCCACCCGCTCCACCGGCTACGTCCCGGCCGCCAACGGCCTGCTCTACGCCGTCATCCTCGACGGCCGGCTCGACGCCACCGCCCCCTGGCCCAAGGCCTTCCACGATCCCCGCAACACCGGCAACGCCGCCACCCCGCTCCCGTGATCGCCCTCGCCGCCCTCGCCGCCCTGGCCCTGCTGGCGCCGCCGCGCGCCGGCGAGCGGACCGCCGTGCTGGCCGTGCACGAGCCGGCGGCGCTCGACCTCGATCTCATCGAGCTGACCCACCAGCTCCGCGCCGCCTGCGCCGAGCGGGTCCCCGGGGTGCTGCAGGCGCCGGAGATGCGGGCCCGGCTCTCCGGGCGGACCGGCAACGCCACCGCCGCCGAGCTGGACCGGGCCTTCAACGGGGCGCTGGCCGTCTACCAGAACGGGGAGTACGAGAGCGCCGAGCGCACCCTCAAGGCCATCGTCGCCGACCTGGAGGAGCTCCCGGAGAGCGAGGGGGTCTGGCAGCAGTGGACCCGGGCCATGATGCGCCTCTCCCACGTGCAGTTCACGCTGGGGCAGCGCGACGCCTCCGACGCCACCCAGCTGGCGGTGCTCAAGGTCGACTCCTCGCACCAGCTCGACCCCATGCTCTACGCCCCCGGCTACCGGGCCCACTTCGACGACCTGCGGGCCCGGGTCCGGGCCATGCCCAAGCGGCGGCTCACCGTGACCACCCGCGGCCGGGCCGGGACCATCTACGTGGGCGGGCGCGACGTCGGGCTCTCGCCGGTGACGGTGATCCTGCCGGCCGGCGGCTACCGGGTGGCGGGCGCCGCCGGCGAGCTGCGCCCCCCGTCGGTCACCGTCGACCTGGCGGTCGAGGACCGGAGCGTCACCCTCGACTTCTCGCTGGCCGAGTCGGTCCGCATCGGCAACGGGCCGGCCCTGGCGCTGCCGGCCGGCGACCGCGGCGGCCCGCTGGTGAAGGCCGGGGCCTGGCTGGGCGTGGACCGGCTGGTGGTCACCTCGCGGATGGTGGAGGGGGACGCCCCGTTCCTGGTGGGGTCGGTCTACGACGTCCGGCGCGGGGCGCTCCTGCGCGAGGGGAGCGTCCGGGTGGTGGCCGGCGCGGTGCCGGGCGGGAGCCTGGGAGCCCTGGCCGCCTTCCTGCTCACCGGCACCCCGTCACGGGAAGTGAACGACCGGGTGCGGCTGGCGGGGCGGCCGCCGCCGCCGCCGCCGACCCCGCCCCGGCCGGCGGCCCCACCGCCGCTGCCGTCGAGCTCGCCGCCGCCACCGTCGCCGCCGCCACCGCCGAGCTCGACGACGCAGGCCCAATCGTCGGTGCAGAGCGCGCCACCGACCACGCCGCTGCCACCGCCGCCGCGCGCCGCCGCGTCCCGCCCCGCCGCGCCACCGTCCCGGCCGGTCCTCGCCGCGTCTCCGTCTCCGCTCTCCCTCGCGCCGCCTCCCCGGCCGGTGGCCGCCCCGGTGCCGTCTGCGCGCGCCGGCACGGCGCCCCCCGCCTCGCCGGCGCTCGCCTCCGACGTCGCGGCGGCGCCCGCCCCCGAGCCGGTCCGCCGGGCCGACACCCCGACCGCGCCGGACCTCACGGCGCGTCCACCCACAGACGATCCGCTCGCCGCCGCCGTGGCCGCCCCACGGTCCGACGCCCCCTCGCGGCCGCGCCCGGCCTGGGTCAAGCCGGTCACCATCGGCGCCGGGGTGCTGGCGCTCGGCCTGGCCGGCGCCGCGGTCCAGCAGGGGCTCTCGGCCCGGAGCGCCTACGCCGACGCCGACGCCATGGTGCTCCCCGGCGGCATCCTCGCCCCCGGGGTGAGCCCGGCGACGCGGGCCGCCGCCATCGACCGCGGCGACGCCGCCAGCCGCAACGCCTGGCTCACCGGCAGCGGCGCCCTGCTCAGCGCCGCCGGCGCCGGCCTGCTCTGGTGGCTCTCGCCATGAGCCGCGCCACGCGCTAGAACCGGCGCTCCGGCCCATCCCTCGCGGGGCCGCTGGGAGCCGCCGTGGACCGCTACGCCAAGAGCTTCATCGTCCGTTGGGCCGACTGCGACGCCAACGGCCACCTGCGCAACACCGGCTACAGCGAGTACGCCATCGAGGTCCGCATGGCCTACCTGGCCGAGCACGAGTTCGGCCTCGCCGAGATGCGCCAGCACGGCATCGGCCCGGTGCTGCTCCGCGAGGAGATCGACTACCTGCGCGAGTGCCACATGGGCGAGGAGCTCACCTGCACCTTCACGGCGCTGGGGCTGTCGCCCGACGGCGCCCGCTTCAAGGTGGTCCACGAGCTCTGGAAGCAGAACGGCAAGCAGGCGGCCCGCATCGTGGTGCTGGGCGGCTGGATCGACACCAGGCTGCGCCGGCTGGCCGCGCCGCCCGATGGCCTGCGCGAGGCCTTCGAGAAGGCGCCGCGCGGCGGGCCGTTCGAGACGCTGCCGCCGGCCGGCCAGCGCTGAGCGCCGGAGAGGGCCGGGGCGCGCCGCGGCCGGGGGGAGTCCGGAGGGCGCAGACAGGCAGCCTGCGCCGCAGCAGGGAACGGGCCCGGTGAGTGGCGACTTCAGGGTCCCGGCGCCGGCGCGACGGCCCGGGCCGCGGCCACCACCGCCGACTCCAGCCGGGGGGCCAGCTCGGTGCCGTAGTAGCTGCGCTGCGCCTCGCCCCGCCCCACGGTGAAGCGGGCGGTGGTCTCCACGTAGCCGACGTAGCCGCCCACCAGCGAGAGCAGCTCGGCGTCCGGCCCGGCCGCGGCCCGCCAGTCCCGGCCCACCCCCTCCACCGGCTCGGAGGGGGTGGCCAGCAGCAGCACCGGCCCCAGCCGCAGCGCCGTGACCCGCGCCGTCGCCGGCAGCATGGCCCCCAGCAGCGCGCGCGCCGCCGGCCGGAGCAGGCGCGGCACCGCCCCGGGCGCCAGCGGCGGCAGCGACACCTCGGCCGAGGCAACCGCCAGGCGCGGCGAGCGGTCGGCCGGCCCGGCGGCCAGGGCGTCGATGGAGTCGCCCAGCAGGCGGGCGTAGGCGGCGTGCTGGGTCTCGCCCGGCGCCACCGAGGTGGGGGGCAGCCGGACCGACTGGTCGCCGATGGCCCCCTGGAAGAAGAGGCGCGGCCCGTGGGCCCCGGCCGCCAGCAGGCGCCCCGGCCAGTCTCCGCTGAGCCGACGGTTGTCCTGGCCGAGGAAGGTGGGGTGGGCCGAGAAGGCGACCAGCTCCGCCACCGGCTCGCCGCCCGGCCGGCTCAGCCGCAGCACCAGCAGCCGGTCGTCGGGCTCGGCGCCGGTCCGGTTGCGGGTCAGGCCGTCGAGGTGGGCGCGGGTCACCGCCAGCGTGGCCGGGGCGCGGGCGGCGTGGGCGGCGCGGACCACCGCGGCCAGATCGTCGACCAGCCGGGTGAAGGTGTCCGGGTCGTACGGGCCGGTGGCGGCGATGATCCCGGCGGTGGAGTCCCAGTAGCCGCCCAGGCCGGCGTGGGTGTGGGTGGCGGCCAGCAGCAGGGCGTCGAGGCCGAGGTCGGCCACCCGGGCCCGGAGCGCGGCGTCGAGCGCTTCGGGGATGAGCAGCAGCTCCACCGAGACCAGCGCCACCCGGGCCCCCGGCTCCTCCAGCACCAGCGCCCGCGCCGTGAGCGGGTCGCGCACCCCCTCGGCCTTCCAGAGCAGGCGGGGGAAGCCGGCGATGAGCGGGGCCGGACCGAGGGTCAGCGGCCGCACCGCCACGCCGGCCGAGAGCGGCCCGCCGCCGGTGACCACCGCGGTCACCGTGGGCCTCGATGAGGGGCGATCGGCCCGCCACGGGAGCGAGAGCAGGGCCAGCGCCACCAGCAGGGCGATGGCCGTGGCGGCGAGCGCCTGGAGGGCGCGGCGGGCGGGGTTCCATTTCAAGACCGGACGGTTATACTCCGCCGCCTCATGGGGTACGACGCCGTCTACGACAAGCTGAAGGACGAGTGCGGGATCTTCGGGATCTGGGGGCTCGGCCAGCAGGAGGAGGCGGCCAACTTCGCCTACCTGGGGCTGCACGCCCTGCAGCACCGCGGGCAGGAGGCGGCCGGCATCGTCTCCACCGACGGCGAGACCCTGCACGTCCACCGCGACATGGGGCACGTCGCCGACATCTTCACCGCCGAGGTCATCGCCCGCCTGAAGGGCGGCGCCGCCATCGGCCACGTCCGCTACTCGACCACCGGCGCCAGCCACGTCAAGAACGCCCAGCCCTTCGCCGTGGAGTACGCCGGCGGGGCGGTGGCGGTCGGCCACAACGGCAACCTGGTCAACGCCGACCAGCTCCGCAGCGAGCTGGAGGCGCTCGGCTCCATCTTCACCTCCTCCAGCGACACCGAGGTGATCGTCCACCTCATCGCCCGCTCCCGGGTGCACGCCTCGCCCGGCTCGCCGGCCCACCTGGTGGCCTCGGTCCGCGAGGCCCTGGGCCGGGTCTCCGGCGCCTACTCGCTGGTCTTCCTCACCCCCACCGCCATGGTCGGGGTCCGCGACCCCATGGGCTTCCGCCCGCTGGTGCTGGGGCGGCTCAAGGGGCAGTGGGTGCTGGCCAGCGAGACCACCGCGCTCGACCTGATCGAGGCCGAGTACGTCCGCGAGGTGGAGCCGGGCGAGCTGATCGTGGTCGACCGCGACGGGCTGCGCAGCGAGCGGCTCTTCCCCGACCGCCCCGCCGAGAAGCGGCTGGGCCGGTGCATCTTCGAGGCCATCTACTTCGCCCGCCCCGACTCCATCCTCTTCGGCCGCTCGGTCTACGCCACCCGCCACGCCTTCGGGCGGCGGCTGGCCATCGAGCACCCGGTCCCCGCCGACCTGGTCATCCCGGTGCCCGACTCCGGCGTGCCGGCGGCCATCGGCTACGCCGAGCAGAGCGGCATCCCCTTCAACATGGGGCTGGTGCGCAGCCACTACGTCGGCCGCACCTTCATCGAGCCCTCGGCGCAGATCCGCCACTTCGGCGTCAAGCTCAAGCTCAACGCCCTGAAGGACGTGCTCAAGGGCAAGCGGGTGGTGGTGGTGGACGACTCGATCGTCCGCGGCACCACCAGCCGCAAGATCGTCAAGATGATCCGGGCCGCCGGGGCCAGCGAGGTGCACCTGCGCATCTCCTCGCCGCCCACCTCCTGGCCCTGCTACTACGGCATCGACACCCCGACGCGGCAGGAGCTGATCGCCTCCACGCACGACGAGCTGCAGATCGCCACCTACGTCACCGCCGACACCCTCGGCTACCTGTCGCTGCCGGGGATGTACCAGGCCATCGGCGAGCCGCGCGAGACCTACTGCGACGCCTGCTTCTCGGGGGAGTACCTCATCGACTTCCCCAAGCGGCCGGCGGTGGCCCGCAGCCTGCGCGTGGTCGGGACCTAGGACCGCCACCTCACCCCGGCGAGGCGGCGCGGCCGACGTCGGGCGCCCGGATTCAACCGCGGCGAGGCGAGACGGCTCGGCTCAGCGGGACTGTTGCCCCGCACCCCGCGCGCCCGCCGCGGCGCCCACGGTGGCGTTGGCGCCCGGTCCGGGGGTCGCGGCGCGCTCCTCCGACGCCCACGGCGCCAGCCGCTGCAGGGCGCCGGCGATGAGCGGGTCGGTGGGGGCCAGCCGCCGCGCCTCGCGCAGCCGGGCCACGGCCACCTCGATGCGGCCGGCGGTGAGGTGGGCGATCCCCTCGTCGAAGAGGTTCTGGGCGGCGGCGCTCCGGCCGCCGGCCCCGTTCGGCCCCACCGTCGGCGCCGGCAGCTTGACGCCGGCCGAGGCCAGGGACTTCTCGGCGGCCGCCAGCGGCCCGTTCCAGGACTCGGGGGGCACGGCGTCGGCGGCGGCCAGCACCAGCAGCCGCCGGGCCAGCAGGGCGAAGATGGAGCCGCGCACCCGGTCGAAGGCCGAGCCGAGCTGGCGGGCCAGCGCCTCGATGGTGATCCCGGCGCCGATGCGGCGCAGCACCGCCACCTCCTCAGGGGAGAAGTCGGCGATGAAGCGGGGGGGCGGGCCGAGCCGCAGCATGGTCTGGCGCGGCAGCCGGTCGGGGAGGCGCTGCGAGGTGGCGGCGGCCTGGGGGTCGGCGCGCAGCAGCACGTCGAACCAGGCCGGGGGGGTGCGATCGGCCTGGAACTGGATGCCGAGGCGGGACGGGCTCTCGGCGCGGGTCCAGACCACCCGGCCGGTGGCCTCGATGGTCTGGCCGATGGCGTCGCAGTAGATCTTGAGCTTGAGGTCGCGCCCCGGGGCGGCGATGCGCGGGGTCACCAGCTGGCAGCCGAGCGGACCGAGGTCCTCGGTGGCGGCGGTCCAGGCGGAGAACCGGTCGCGGACCTCGACGCGGCAGCGGTGGGCCACTCGTGGTGCGCGCCTCGGATTGAGCAGCTCGTTCAGCACGGCCTTCCCCCTCTGCGTGTGAAGCGTAGATAACAGTCGGGCGAGCATGTGACATCAACCGATAAGGGGGCCAAACGCTTGTTTCTTTTCCGGGCCCCGAAAGGGGCTCGCCCGCCCCGGAGCCCAATCGAAGCGGCTCCGGACCGGGTCGCAGAGGGGGGCGATCGGGGAGGACCGGGAGTTGTCCCTGGCCACCGGCGACCGGGGTCCTCCGAGGTGGCCGAGGGGGGGGGTGGGGCAGTCCGCCGCGGGCCGACTCCGCCCCCCGTTGACGCGCCGTCCTACGTACCCCCGGTCTTGGTACACGTTCGGGGCGTGGCCGCCGGCGGAAGGCGATCGTCACGGAAGGCCCAATTTATAGGGTGATCGTGAGGATCCGAAGTTGACTCCCCGATCCGGAAGCGATATCAGCTTGAGCCATCGCCGCCCTGTTACTCCAATCGACCAGTGGCGGCAGGAGGGTTCTCCGACATGACGCAGGCCCAGTTCTTCCAGGCGGTGGCCGAGACGGCCAATGTTTCCAAGGTGCAGGCCAAGGCGGTCTTCGCCGCGGTCGAAGAGGTTGTCCTGAAGCGGCTCAAGGCCGAGGGGAAGATCCCGCTCGGTGGCCTCGGCGCCGTGAAGCTGGTCGACCGGAAGGCCCGCATCGGCCGCAACCCGGCCACCGGTGAGCAGATCAAGATCGCCGCCAAGACGGTGGTCAAGATCGCTCCGGCCAAGGGTCTCAAGGACGCCTTCAACAAGAAGGCGAAGAAGTAGCTTCCGGTTTCCGAACCGTTTTCGACGCCCGTCGCGCACCCGCGCGGCGGGCGTTTTTACGTGGGGCGCGCGGCCGCATCGCTGCGTATCTCCTTGACAATCTCCACCCGCCCTTTTAGCGTCCGGCCCCGTTCCACACGCTCCCGTAACCCCACTTTCGGACTCCCATGACGAACCATGCAGGTGGTGTCGAGGGGCTGCCGCGAGAGAAGGTCGAGCAGTTCGACCGAGCGCTCGCCCCCATCCTCAAGCGGTACCCGCCCGACCGGCAGGCCTCGGCGATGATCCCGGCGCTCCGGCTGGGGCAGGCCCTGTTCGGGCACATCTCCCCGGCGGTGCAGGCGCTGGCCGCCGACCGGCTGGGCACCTCGCCGTCCCGCGCCGAGGAGGTGGCCACCTTCTACGTCATGCTGGAGACCCACCCCACCGGCAAGCACCTGGTCGAGCTCTGCACCAACATCTCCTGCTCGCTGATGGGCGGCGACCAGCTCTGGGGCTACCTGAAGAGGAAGCTGGCGCTGGAGAAGGCCGGCACCACCGCCGACGGCCGCTACAGCCTGCGCGAGGTGGAGTGCCTGGGCTCCTGCGGCACCGCCCCGGCCATGCTGGTGGACGAGGAGATGTACGAGCAGCTGACGCCGCAGAAGGTCGACTCCATCCTCAAGGGGCTCTCGTGAGCGACACGCTCGTCCTCTCCGCCCGCTGGGGCAGGCCCAACTCCGCCGCCCTCTCCACCTACCGGGCCGACGGCGGCTACGGCACGCTCGACAAGGCGCTCGGCCTCGACCCCGCGCTGATCGTCGACGAGGTGAAGAAGTCGAACCTGCGCGGCCGCGGCGGCGCCGGCTTCGCCACCGGCCTGAAGTGGACCTTCCTGCCGAAGGACATCCGCCCCCGCTACCTGACCGTCAACGCCGACGAGTCGGAGCCCGGCACCTTCAAGGACCGCTACATCATCGAGCACGACCCGCACCAGCTCATCGAGGGGATCGCGCTCACCTGCTACGCGCTCGACATCCACCTCGCCTACATCTACATCCGCGGCGAGTTCGCCAAGCAGGCCCGCATCCTCGAGGTGGCCATCGAGGAGGCCCGCGCCGCCGGCGTCATCGGGCCGAAGCTGCTCGGCAAGAAGGACTTCGACCTCGACATCCACGTGCACCGCGGCGCGGGCGCCTACATCTGCGGCGAGGAGTCGGCGCTGCTGGAGTCGCTGGAGGGCAAGAAGGGCTACCCGCGCCTCAAGCCGCCCTTCCCGGCGGTGGTGGGGCTGTGGGGCAAGCCGACCATCATCAACAACGTCGAGACCATCGCCAACGTGCCGTGGATCGTGCAGCACGGCGGCGACGCCTTCGCGGCGCTGGGCACCGGCAAGTCGGGCGGCACCCGGCTCTTCGGCGTCTCCGGCCACGTCAACCGGCCGGGCGTCTACGAGAAGGCCTGCCACTACAACCTGAAGAAGCTGATCATGGAGGACGCCGGCGGCATCGTCGGCGGCCGCGCCCTGAAGGCGGTCATCCCCGGCGGCTCCTCGTCGCCGGTGCTGGCGGCCCACGAGATCGACATCTCCATGGAGTTCGACGCCGTCAAGGCGGCCGGCTCGATGTCCGGCTCCGGCGGCGTCATCGTCTTCGACGAGTCGGCCTGCATGGTCCGGGCGCTGGCCCGGCTCTCCCGCTTCTACGCCGAGGAGTCCTGCGGCCAGTGCACGCCCTGCCGCGAGGGGACCAACTGGATGGAGGGGATCCTCCACAAGCTGGAGGCCGGCCACGGCACCGCCGCCGACGTCGACAAGCTGGAGCAGGTGGCCAACTCCATCGCCGGCAACACCATCTGCGCGCTCGGCGACGCCGCCGCCATGCCGGTGCAGTCCTTCATCAAGAAGTTCAAGCCCGAGTTCCTGCGCCACGCCGAGCAGCGCTGCTGCCCGTTCGGCGACCACGGCTGGGGGCTCACCCAGGCGCCGCAGGACGCGGTGGCCGGGCCCGTGAGGTACGCGCGATGACGTCCGACCTGTTCACCGCCGAGCAGATCATCTTCTTCGTCTTCGCCATCCCGATGGTGCTGACCGCCCTCGGCGTGGTGGTGGCGCGCAGCCCCATGTACGCGGCCATGAGCCTGGTGGCCGCCTTCTTCTGCATGGCCGGCGTCTACGTGCTGCTCTCCGCCCACCTCATCGCCTTCATGCAGATCCTGGTCTACGCCGGGGCGGTGATGGTGCTCTTCCTCTTCGTCATCATGCTGCTCAGCCTGGGGCACGAGCAGCAGGAGGTGGAGCAGCTCAAGAAGATCCAGTGGCTCGGCTTCGTGCTCGGCGGCGGCGGCCTGATGGCGCTGCTGGCCTGGATCTCCCGCGAGGTGGCCGGCGCCGAGATGGCCCGGGTGGGCGCCGACTTCGGCACCGTCAAGGCGGTGGGGCGCGCCCTCTTCACCCAGTACCTGCTCCCCTTCGAGGCCACCAGCCTCCTGCTCACCGTGGCCATCGTCGGCGCGGTGGTGGTGGCCAAGGAGAAGATCTAGCCATGGTCCCCGTGCAGTGGTTCCTGATGCTGGCGGCGGTGCTCTTCGGCATCGGCCTGGTGGGCGTGCTGGTCAAGCGCAACGCCCTCATCGTCATGATGTGCGTGGAGCTGATGCTCAACGCCGCCAACCTGACCTTCCTGGCCTTCTCCCGGCAGCAGGGGAACATCGGCGGCCACGCCATCGCCTTCTTCGTCATCGCCGTGGCCGCGGCCGAGGCGGCGGTGGGCCTGGCCATCGTCATCGCCATCTACCGGACCCGCGGCTCGGTCAACGTGGACGAGGTCCGGGAGCTGCGCGAGGAGGCCTGAGCGGTCGTTTCCAGCCGGCGGGGAGAGCGAGGTAGAGTCGCGCCATGCTCGCCCGCTGCGCCCGCTGCCAGGGCACCTTCACCACCGACGCCTTCGGCCTCCAGACCTGCCCCCACTGCGGCTCCGAGCTGATGCTCGCCGATCCGTCGGGGGGCTCGGCCCCGCCGCCGGTCCCGCCGCCGCCACCCGCCCCGCCGCCGCCCGCCGCCGCCGCCGAGCCGCCGCCCGTCCTTTCGTCCGGCCCGGCCGCAGCGACCCCCCCGCCCCCGCCGCCCACCGGCTGGCCTCCCCCGCCCAGCGGCTGGGGGCCGGTCCACCCGCCGCCGCCGCCCGACTGGACCGAGCAGGCCTCGCCCTTCGCCGACCGCTCCACCCGCGGCTTCTTCTCCGCCTTCTTCGAGACCTTCAAGCTGGTGGGGACGCAGCCGGCCGACTTCTTCCGCCGGGTCCGCGTCGACCAGGCGGGCGCCGCCATCCTCTTCGGCGTCATCGGCTCGACGGTGGGCAACTGGGCGGCGCTGGTCTTCGGCGCCGTGACCCGCGTGGCCACCGTGGGCCAGCTGCAGGCCCGCATCTCCGAGCTGCCGCCCGAGGCGGCCAGGTTCATGGAGCAGCTCGCCGTCACCATCGAGGGGCTCACCTCGCCGGCGGCCACCGCGGTGCAGATGCTGCTGGCGCCGCTCATCGCCTTCATCTCCATCTACCTGGTGGCCGGGGTCATCCACCTGCTGCTCCTGCTCTTCAAGGGGGCGGGGCGTGGCTTCCAGGCCACCCTCACCGTGGTGGCCTACGCGAGCGGGCTCTACCTGGTCATGGCCATTCCCCAGTGCGGCGGGCTCATCGCCATCGTCTGGTTCCTCACCGTGCTCATCATCGGCCTCGGCGAGGCCCAGCGCTGCGGCCCCGGCAAGTCGGCGCTGGCGGTCTTCGCCCCCATGGTGCTGCTCTGCCTCTGCTGCTGCGGGCTCGGCGCCATCGGCGGGGCCGGCGCCTGGGGGGCCATCCAGCAGGCGGCCGAGGCCGCCCGGACCACCACCGTCAAGTGACCTCCGCCGGCTCCACCGCGCGCCGCTTCGGCCACCTCGAGGTCTTCGCCGCCATCGCGGCGCTCTCCTTCCTGGTGGCCCGCTTCCTCCCGGTGCTGGGGCTCCCCTACACCTGTCCGGCGCGCGGGCTGCTCGGGCTCCCCTGCGCCACCTGCGGCATGACCCACGCCTTCGTGGCCCTGGCCCACGGCGACCTGGCGGGGGCGCTGCACGCCAGCCCGCTCGGCGCGCTGCTGGCGGCCGCGGCCTGGGGCTTCGCGCTGGTCGACTTCACGCTGCTGGCGCTGGGGCGCCCCTTCCCGCTGCCGTCGCAGGGCGCGCTGCGCCTGGCCACCGGCGCCGGGGTGGTGGCGCTGCTCCTCAACTGGGCCTGGCTGCTGGCCCGCGGCTGACCGGACCACATGACCGACCTCGTCCTCGGCCCCATCCTCGTCGTCGCCGGCTACTTCTGCGGCTCCATCCCGTTCGGCCTGGTGACGGCCAGGCTCTTCCTCGGGGTCGACGTGCGCCAGGTGGGGAGCGGCAACATCGGCGCCACCAACGCCGCCAGGGCCGGCGGCAAGTGGCTGGGGGCGCTGGTGCTCCTGCTCGACTCGCTGAAGGCGGTGATCCCGGTGCTGCTCACCCAGCGCTGGCTGGGGAGCGGACCGCACGGCGACTACTGGGTGATGGGGGTCTCGGTGGCCGCCTTCGCCGGCCACCTCTTCCCGGTCTGGATCGGCTTCAAGGGGGGCAAGGGCGTGGCCACCGGCCTGGGCATCTTCCTGGTGCTGGCGCCGTGGGCGGCGCTGGCCGGCCTGGCCACCTGGGTGGGCGTCTACCTCGCCACCCGCATCTCCTCGGTCGGCTCGCTGGCGGGCTCGCTGGTCTGCGTGCTGGTGGGCTTCACGCTGCTCGGCCCCACGCCCATCGCCTGGGGCTGCGCCATGGTCGGCGCGCTCATCTGGTGGCGGCACCGGGAGAACATCGGGCGGCTGCTGCGCGGCGAGGAGGGCAAGGTGCGGTAATTCCTGGGGACCGCCCTCGCCTGACCCGACCGAGAGTTCCGCCGGACGGACGGGGGGTCCGCGGCGCGGCTGCTCCGCCGGACCCGACCGAGAGTTCCGCCAGACGACCGGCAGTCCGCGCGGCGGACCGGGGTGTCTGGGAAATCCTTCGTGATGATGCAGGTCCCCAGGTGGAACGAGTCTTGCCACCTTCCCGGGGCATGACCGCTCCTCGACAAGTTCTGTGCGGCACCACCTATCTGGTCACGCGCCGTTGCGCCAACCGCCAGTACTTGCTGCGGCCCTCCAAGGCCTCCAATCGCGCATTCCTCTACTTGCTAGCAGTGGCCGCGGATCGCTACGGCGTGCAGGTCCACGCCTACTGCGTGATGTCGAACCACTACCATCTGGTGGTGACCGACCCCCGTGCCCGCTTGCCCGCCTGCCTGCAGTTCCTCGACGGGCTTGTGGCGCGAGTCGTCAACGCGCTGCTGGGGCGCCGGGACGACTTCTTCTGGGGCCCCGACAGCTTCAGTGCAGTCGAACTGGCCACTCCCGAGGCCATCGTCGACAAGGCGGCCTACACCCTGGCCAACCCGGTCGCGGCCGGGCTGGTCCGCTCGGCCCGCCGCTGGCCGGGGCTCTGGTCGTCCCCAGAAACCGTGGGTACCTCCGCATGTCTGATTGAGCGCCCCGTCCATTTCTTCGACCCCAAGGGGACCCTGCCCAGCTCGGTTGCCCTCCGTCTCTCAACACCGCCCGGCTTCTCCACGGCCGAGGCGTTCAGGGAGCAGCTCTGCAGTGCGGTTGCCACCAAGGAGGCGGAGGCCGTCAAGAAGGTCAGGGCCTTCCTCGGCGCAGCGCGCGTGCTGGCGCAGAAGCCGACCGAACGGGCCAAGAGCGAGGAGTCGATCGGGATGCTCAACCCGAGGGTGGCGGCGCGGGACCCGGAGAGGCGGGTCGCGGCGCTGCAG
The DNA here is from genome assembly GCA_032654565.1 of Anaeromyxobacteraceae bacterium. GTDB lineage: Bacteria > Myxococcota > Myxococcia > Myxococcales > Anaeromyxobacteraceae > JADKCZ01. The sequence continues at coordinate 489,150 of JAULAX010000015.1, forward strand.
AGGCTGGTGAGCTTCCTCGCCGAGTACCGGTCGGCGCTAATGGAGTGGCGACAGGGCAGGAAGGACGCAATCTTCCCTAGCGGGACGTACCAGATGCGAGTCGCCTACGGTGCCGCCTGCGCCGGAGCCGGGTAGAAGCAGGCGAAGCACCGGATCCCAAGTCGCCACCGCCCGCGCCCCGAGCCTGGAAAGCCTCGAGTGGCGCGGAGGTGCGCCCCGAACTCGGCGGAATCCCCGAAGCAGGGGGAATCGCGGTGGGAAGCGGGACCAGATCACCCATTTCCGCGGGTGAATTCAGCAGCCACGAGGCGGAGTCCAGACTCGTCCGATGCCGGAGGAGAGGAGTAGCCTGAGGCGCTCGAAGCCCTTCTCCCGGACGGGCGCGAGAAGCGCTACAGGTTCGGCCGGGCCTCGTACTCGCCCGGCGTGCCGCCGCGCATCAGCACCTGGCGCGGCTTGACGCCGTTGGGCGGGCCCACCAGCCCCTCGCGCTCCATGCGCTCGATGATCTTGGCCGCCTTGTTGTAGCCGAGCCGCATCTCGCGCTGCAGCTTGGAGACCGAGACCTCGTCCATCTGCGCCACCAGCTCCATGGCCTGGTCGTAGACCGGGTCCTCCAGGTCGTTGTCGCGGCTCCCCTCGCCGGCGCCGTCGCGGGCCTTGAGGATGGAGTCGTCATAGACCGGCTTCCCCTGCAGCTTGAGGAAGTCCACCACCCGCTTCAGCTCCTCCTCCGAGACGAAGGCGCCCTGCACCCGGGTGAGCGGCTGGGTGGCGGTCATCACCAGCATGTCGCCGTTGCCGAGCAAGCTCTCGGCGCCGGGGCCGTTGATGATGGTGGTGGAGTCGTGGCGGCTGCCGAGCCGGAAGGAGATGCGGGCCGGGAAGTTGTTCTTGATGGTGCCGGTGACCACGTCGGTGGACGGCCGCTGCGTCGCCACCACCAGGTGGATGCCGGTGGCGCGGGCCTTGGCGGCGAGGCGGGCCAGCGAGGTCTCCACCTCGCGCGGCGCCGTCATCATCAGGTCGGCCAGCTCGTCGATGATCACCACGATGTACGGCAGCTTCTGCGGCAGCCGCGGGGTGTCGCGCTCGGCCACCGGGTCGGCGGGCGGCGGCGCCGTGGGGTCGGCGAACTCGGCGCTGGCGGCCAGCGGCGTGGCCCCGGCGAAGCGGGCCGCCTCGGCCTCGAGGCGGGCGGCCACCTGCTCCTCGGTCTCCCCGGCGGTGACGTCGACCACCACCAGCCGCCGCGGCGGCAGGGCCAGCTCCTTGTCCTCGAAGGTGGTCCCCTCGGCGCGGTGCTTGTCGACCCGGGCGTTGTAGCTCTTCAGGTCGCGCACCCCGGTGTCGGCGAGGATCTGGGTGCGCCGCTCCATCTCGTCGACCGCCCACTGCAGCGCCCGCGAGGCCTTCTGGGGATCGGTCACCACCGGCAGCAGCAGGTGGGGGATGTCCTCGTAGGGCGACAGCTCGGTCATCTTCGGGTCGACCATGATCATCCGCACCTCGGCCGGCGTCTGCCGGAAGAGCATGCTCAGGATCATGGTGTTGAGGCCGACCGACTTGCCGGCGCCGGTGGTGCCGGCGATGAGCAGGTGCGGCATCTTCTGCAGGTCGATGCAGTAGGGCGTCCCCTCGATGTCCTTGCCGAGGCCGAGCGGCAGGAAGCCACCGGCGTGGCCGAAGGTCTCCGACTCGAGGATGTCGCGCAGGAAGACGGTGCCGCGCACGGTGTTGGGCACCTCGATCCCCACCACGCCCTTGCCCGGGATGGGGGCGATGATGCGGATCCGGGTGGCCGCCAGGGCCATCGTCAGTTCCTTGTTGAGGTTCTCGATGCGGGCCAGCTTGGTGCCGCCCACCGGGAGGAACTCGTAGAGGGTCACCACCGGGCCGGGGCGGATGTAGGTGATCTGCCCGTCGATGGAGTGCTCGGCCAGGGTGGCGACGATGACGTCGGCGGTGCGCGTCAGGTTGGCCTTGTCGACGTCGGCCGCCTTCTCCTCGTGGACGTCGAGCAGGTCGATGGAGGGGAGCTGGAAGACGTCGCCGGCCTTGGTGAAGGCGAAGGAGGGCACCTCCTTCTTCTCCTTCTCCTTCTTCTTGCGGCTCCGCTCCAGCAGCGCCGCCGAGAGCACGATCTCCGGGCGGGAGGGGGGCGGCGGCAGCAGCGTGGGCGGCGGGGTCGGGGCGTCCTCCTCGGCGGCCCCCTCCAGCGCCGGCTCCTCGGCCCGCTTGCGCTTGCGGCGCGGCGTGGTGGTCTCGGCCTCGGCCGGCGGCTCGCCCGCCGGCTCCGGCTGGGCGCGGGCCACCGGGACCAGCCCGTCCACCCAGGCCGGCTCGTCGAGCTGGGGCCGGCGCAGCTGCTCCAGCGCCAGCGCCCCGGCCATGGCCCGGGCCTCCTGCCGGTCCTCGTCCTGGGCCCCGTCGAGGAAGGCGGCGGCGGCCATGGCCTCGGCCTCGGCGCGCCGCTCGCGCTCGGCGGCGTCCTCGGCCCGCATGTCGGCCACCGCCTCGCGGTGCTCCTGCACGGCGGCCCCCAGCCGGGACCGCAGCCAGCCAGCCAGCGCGGTGAGCCCGCCCCAGGCCAGGGCGGCGGCGTCGCCGAGCTTGAGGCCGGTGGCCACGATCAGCGAGATGGTGGCGGCGGCGGTCACCAGCAGCACCGAGCCGGTGGTGGAGACCAGGGCCACCGACTGGGCGGCCAGGGTGGCGCCCACCGCGCCGCCAGCCGGGAAGCTGGCCAGCTCGAAGCGGGCCAGCAGCAGGTGGCTGAGCGTGGCCAGACAGAGGGTGAGCGAGGTGTAGGCCAGCGCCCCCACCGCGGTGAAGCGGCCGGTGGCGCCGCGGAAGAGCCGCCAGGCCACGGTGACCAGCCCGCAGGGGACCACCAGGGCGGCGAAGCCGAGCACCCGGTAGACGGCCGAGGCGGCGCGGTGGCCCACCGGGCCGATCAGGTTGGAGGGGGAGAGGTGGCGGGCGATCAGGGCGCCGTCGATGGAGGCGAAGGTGGAGAGGGCCAGCGCCGCGGCGGCGCCGAGCGCCAGCAGCAGCACGGCGGCGATGTCCCGGGCCAGGCCGGTCCGGACCGGCGACGAGCCGCGCCCACGGGGGGTGATCTTACGGTTCGACTTCTCTTTGCCCATGCGCGCTGTGACCTCGTGGAAGTACCGGTGCCGGCGCCGAGACGGGGGCAGGTGGGGCGAGGATATCGGGGGGTAGCGGTGGGTCAATTTTTCGGCGATTCCGAGCGGATGGCTTAGAATCGGGCCTCGGAATCCGCCGTCAAAACAGGGTCGCCATGGACGTCCGCTGCGAGCGCTGCCGGGCCCAGTACGCCTTCGAGGAGGACCAGATCACCGCCGCCGGGGTGACGGTCCAGTGCAGCGCGTGCGGGCACGTCTTCCGGGTCACCAGGAAGGAGCTGGTGGTGACCCAGTCGGTCCGCCCCGGGCAGCGGGTCGAGGAGCCGACGACGCCCTCCGCGGCCCGCCCCTCCCGCGCCGAACCCAGCCCGGCCTGGACCATCCGCCAGGCCGACGGCCAGACCCTCACCTTCTCCGAGCTCAACACGCTGCAGCGCTGGATCGTCGAGCGCCGGGTGGGGCGGGACGACGAGGTCACGCACGGCGACGGCAGCTGGGTCCGGCTGGGGTCGCTGGCCGAGCTGCAGAGCTTCTTCGACGTGGTGGCGTCGGCCGATCGGGCCGAGGGGCGGCTGAGCGAGGGGCGGATCACCTCCCGGTACCCGGCCACCCCGTTCCCGCCGACCCCCGCCGCCGCCCCGCCGCCGCCGCCCCCGCCCGCGCCGACCGGGTCGGTCCAGGTGGAGCTGGACGAGGCCGACCTGCGCGCCGTCGGCCGGTCGAGCCGATCGCCGACCGCGCTGCTGGTCGGGCTCCTGCTGCTGGTGACCGGGGGGGCGGTGGCCTACATCTTCATGCCGGCCCTCTTCGGCCGGGCCCCGACGCCGAAGGCCGAGCCGGCGCCGCCGCCGGTGGCGGTCAGGCCCCCGGAGCCGCCCCCCCCGCCCCCCAGCGTCGAGCCGCGGCCGGTGGCGCCGGAGCCCACGCCGGAGCCGCCCGCCGCCAAGGCCCCCGAGCCGACGCCGGAGCCGAAGCCCAGGGCCAGGTCGCCGGGGGCCAGGTCGCTGGTGGTCGAGGCCCGCCGGCTGCGCGAGGCCAACAAGCCGGAGCCGGCGCTCGAGCTCTACGGCCGGGCCCTGGCCGCCGACCCGGAGAACGTCGACGCCCTCGCCGGGCGCGGCCTGTGCTATTTCGACCTCGAGCAGTACGCGCCCGCCGAGGCGAGCCTGCAGGAAGCCCTGCGGCTCTCGCCGACGCAGCCCGACGCGCTCCTCGGGCTGGCCGAGACCTACCGCGCCCGGGGGCGCAAGGCCGAGGCCATCGCGATGTACGAGCGGTACCTGGCCGCGCACCCCGGGGGCGACGAGGCGGCCGTGGCGCGCAACGCCATCAACCTGCTGAAGGAAGGACCATGACGGACCACAAGCGCAGCCACATGGAAGACGAGTACTTCGTCCGCGAGGACGCCGAGAAGAAGCGCAAGCTGGCGCTGCAGGTGAAGAAGGAGACCGAGGCGGCCGAGCTGCTGCGCCTCAAGGCGCTCCACCACATGCGCTGCCCCAAGTGCGGCCTCCCCCTGCAGGAGGTCAAGATCAAGCACGTCGACGTCGACGTCTGCTTCGCCTGCCACGGCGTCTTCCTCGACCAGGGCGAGCTGGAGCACATCATCAAGGCCTCCCCGGAGACCTCGCCCGGCGTGATGAGCGCCATCCTCAACTGGTTCAAGCACGAGGGCGGCACCTAGCGGGCCGACGATGTCCCTCTCCCTCGACGAGGTCCGGCGCGTCGCCGCGCTGGCCCGCCTGAAGCTCTCGGCGGCGGAGGAGCAGCTCTTCGCCGGGCAGCTCTCCGCCATCCTCGACCGGGTGCGCGACCTGGAGGGGCTCGACCTCACCGGCGTGCCGCCCATGACCCACGCGCTGGCCGAGGGCGAGGCGGTGGCGCTGCGCCCCGACGCGCCGGCGCCGGGGCTCACCGCGGAGGAGGCGCTCGCCAACGCGCCCGACCGCGAGGGGAGCTGCTTCAAGGTCCCGAGGATCATCGAGTGAGCGGCGCCGTCGAGCTGACCGGGCTGTCCCTGCAGGCGGCCAGCGCCCGGCTCGCCGCCGGCGCCGTCTCCTCCCGCCAGCTCACCGAGGCCTGCCTGGGGCGCATCGCCGCCACCGACGACCGGGTGGGGGCCTTCCTGGCCGTGACCGGGGAGGGGGCGCTGGCCGCCGCCGCCGCCTCCGACGCCCGGCGGGCCGCCGGCAAGGCGCTGGGGCCACTCGACGGCATCCCGCTGGCCCTGAAGGACCTCTTCCTCACCCGCGGCGTGGCCACCACCGCCGGCTCGCGCATCCTCGAGGGGTTCATCCCGCCCTACGACGGCACCGCGGTGGCCCGGCTCAAGGCCGCCGGCGCGGTGCTGCTCGGCAAGCTCAACCTCGACGAGTTCGCCATGGGCTCCTCCAACGAGCACTCGGCCTTCAAGCCCTGCCGCAACCCCTGGGACCTCTCGCGCACGCCGGGCGGCTCCTCGGGCGGCAGCGCCGCGGCGCTGGCGGCCCGCCAGTGCTACGGCACCCTCGGCACCGACACCGGCGGCTCGATCCGGCTGCCCGCCTCCTTCTGCGGCGTGGTCGGCCTGAAGCCGACCTACGGCCGGGTCTCGCGCTCCGGCGTCATCGCCTTCGCCTCCTCGCTCGACCAGCCCGGCCCGCTCGGCCGCACCACCTGGGACGTGGCGGCGCTGCTGGCCGCCATCGCCGGCCCCGATCCCCGCGACCTCACCTGCGCGGCGCGGCCGGCCGACGACTACCTCTCCGGGCTGGAGGCGGGGGTGCGCGGCCTGCGTGTCGGCGTGCCCCGCGAGTGGTTCGGCGGCGGCCTCGAGCCGGGGGTGGAGGCGCGGGTGCGCGAGGCGCTCGCCACCTACCAGCGGCTGGGGGCGACGCTGGTGGAGATCTCGCTGCCCCACTCGAAGTACGGCATCGCCGCCTACTACCTGATCGCCACCGCCGAGGCCTCGGCCAACCTGGCGCGCTACGACGGGGTCCGCTTCGGCCGGCGCGCCCCCGGGGTGCGCGGGCTGAAGGAGCTCTACGCCGAGAGCCGCGAGCAGGGGCTCGGCGCCGAGCCCAAGCGGCGCATCATGCTCGGCACCTATGCGCTCAGCGCCGGTTACTACCAGGCCTACTACCTGCGGGCCCAGCAGGTCCGCACCCTGATCCGCCGCGACTTCGACGCCGCCTTCACGGAGTGTGACGTGGTGGCCGGGCCGGTGGCGCCGTCGGCGGCCTTCAAGCTGGGCGAGAAGACCGGCGACCCGCTGCAGATGTACCTGGCCGACGTCTTCACCATCACCTGCAACCTGGCGGCGCTGCCGGGGCTCTCGGTCCCCTGCGGCCTGGCCGGCGGCCTGCCGGTGGGGCTGCAGCTGCTGGGGCGCCCCTTCGACGAGGCCACCTTGCTGCGCGCCGCCCGGGCGCTGGAGCGCGAGCTGGGGCCGGCGCCGGAGCCGACGGCGCTCGAGGAGAGACCGTGAACCGCAGCGTGGCCTTGCTGGTCTGGACGTCGACGCTGGTGGTCCCGCTCTTCTTCGGGGCGGTGGCCGAGGCGGTGCGCGGCGACGCCCCCCACCTGCCGGTCAACGGCGTGCTCTTCTGGGTCACCCTGTTCACCTCGGCGGCCTGCATCGCCATGGCCCACGTGCTCCCCACCCGGATCCGGACCATCCCGGCCGGCCGCGAGGCCACCGCCTTCATCCGGCTGGTGAGCGGCTGGGCGCTCTGCGAGGGGGCGGCGCTCTTCCCGCTGGTGGCCTGGATCGTCACCGACGACCCGCGCCTGCTGGGGGTCTGCGCCGTGGACCTGCTGGCGCTGGTGACGCTCTTCCCCAGCGAGCTGCGCTGGGAGAGCATGCTCCCCGGCGAGCCGCCGCCGGCGAGGTGGTGAGCGCCATGCCGGTGGCCGACTTCCAGGTGGTGATCGGGCTGGAGGTCCACGCCCAGCTCCTGACCCGCACCAAGATCTTCTGCGGCTGCTCCACCGAGTTCGGCGGCGCCCCCAACAGCCACGTCTGCCCCATCTGCCTGGGGATGCCGGGGGTGCTGCCGGCGCTCAACCAGCGGGTGGTGGAGCTGGCGGTGAGGACCGGGCTGGCGCTGGGCTGCGACGTCCAGCCGGTCAGCGTCTTCTCCCGCAAGAACTACTTCTACCCGGACCTGCCCAAGGGCTACCAGATCTCCCAGTTCGAGCTGCCCATCTGCCTGGGCGGTGGGCTCACCGTCACCGTGGACGGCCGGGAGAAGCTGATCCGGCTCACCCGCATCCACATGGAGGAGGACGCCGGCAAGAACCTCCACGAGGTGGCCGCCGACGGCGGCTCGGGCGTCGACCTCAACCGCGCCGGCGTGCCGCTGCTGGAGATCGTCAGCGAGCCCGACCTGCGCAGCGCCGACGAGGCGGTCGAGTACCTGAAGGCGCTGCGGGCCATCCTGGTGGCGCTGGGGGTGAACGACGGCAACCTCGAGGAGGGCTCGTTCCGCTGCGACGCCAACGTCTCGGTGATGCGCACCGGGGCCACCGAGTACGGCACCCGCGCCGAGATCAAGAACCTGAACTCCTTCCGCTTCCTCAAGCAGGCGGTCGACTACGAGGTGCGCCGGCAGGTGGCGCTGGTGGAGGCCGGCGAGAAGGTGGTGCAGGAGACCCGGCTCTACGACCCGGCGCGGGGCGAGACCCGCTCGATGCGCAGCAAGGAGGAGGCGCACGACTACCGCTACTTCCCCGAGCCCGACCTGCCGCCGGTGCGCGTCGACGCGGCGCTGGTGGCGCGGGTGCGGGCCACGCTGCCGGAGCTGCCGCGGGCCCGGGCCGCCCGCTACCAGCAGGCGCTCGGGCTCTCCGCCCAGGACGCCGGGGTGCTGGTGGGCGACGCCGGCCTGGCCGACTTCTTCGACGCGGCGCTCGCCGCGCGCGGCGGCGGGGCCGAGGCGGCCAAGAAGGTGGCCAACTGGACCATCGGCGAGCTGTCGCGGCTGATGAACGAGACCGGGCTCCAGCCGTCGGCCTGGAGGCTGACCCCGGCCGGGCTGGCCGAGGTGCTGGGGCTGCTCGAGGCCGGCACCGTCAACGCCGCGGCGGCCAAGCTGCTGGTGGAGGAGCTCTTCCGCCACGGCGGCGACCCCGGCGCGCTGGTGAAGAGCCGCGGCCTGGCCCAGGTCTCCGACGCCGGGGCCATCGAGGCGGCCGTCGACGCCGTGCTGGCCGCCAACCCCGCCGAGGTGGAGCGCCACCGCGGCGGCGCCAAGGACCTGACCGGCTTCTTCGTCGGCCAGGTGATGAAGGCGCTCAAGGGCCAGGGCCACCCCGGCCTGGTCAACGCCACGCTCAAGCGGAAGCTGGGGGGAGGCTAGATGGCCTGGGCCGGGTGGGGGGCGGGCGCCGCCGGCGCCGGCAGCGCCGGGGGGCCGAGCCGCGGCTTCCTCTGGGCCATGGTGGTGGGGGCGGCGGTGGTGACGGTGGCGCTGGCCCAGGAGCGGAGCCCGCTGGCCTTCGCCGGGGCCGCGGCGGCCGCCTACTTCGCGCTGCGCGCCACCGGCCGGATCGGCCCGCGGAGGGGCCAATGACTCCGCGTGAACCACTGCGGCCGGTCCTCTACGACGACGAGCGTGACCTGCTGCGGCTGCTCGACCAGCGGCGGCTGCCGGCCGAGGAGGCCTGGCTGGAGCTGGCCAGCGCCGACGCCGTCTCCGACGCCATCAAGACCCTGGCGGTGCGCGGCGCCCCGGCCATCGGGGTGGCGGCCGCCTACTCCGTGGCGCTGGAGGCGCGGCGCGGGGCGGGACCGGCCCAGCTGCGGCGGGTGGCGGCCATGCTGCAGAAGGCCCGCCCCACCGCGGTCAACCTGGCCTGGGCGGTGCGGCGCATCTGCCTGAAGCTGGACGCCGGGCCGGAGGCGCTGCTGGCCGAGGCCCACGCCATCCGCGACGAGGACGAGGCGGCCTGCCGGAGGATGGGGGCGCTGGGCGCGCCGCTGCTCCGCCACGGCGCCACCGTGCTGACCCACTGCAACGCCGGGGCGCTGGCCACCGCCGGCTACGGCACCGCGCTCGGCATCCTCCGCGCCGCCCACGAGGCCGGCAACCCGGTGCAGGTGCTGGCCGACGAGACCCGCCCCTTCTTCCAGGGGGCCCGGCTCACCGCCTGGGAGCTGCACCGCGACGGCATCCCGGTGACGGTGCTCACCGACGGCATGGCCGGCTGGCTCATGCAGCGCGGCGAGATCGACTGCGTGGTGGTGGGGGCCGACCGGATCGCCGCCAACGGCGACGTGGCCAACAAGATCGGCACCTACGGCCTGGCGGTGCTGGCGGCCCACCACCGGCTCCCCTTCTACGTGGCCGCTCCGTGGAGCACCGTCGACCTGGAGACCGCCAGCGGCGCCGGCATCCCCATCGAGGAGCGCCCCTCCGACGAGGTGCTGCTGATCGGCGGCCAGCGCATCGCCCCCCCGGGCGTGACCGCCCGCTACCCGGCCTTCGACGTCACCCCGGCGGCGCTGGTGACCGCCATCGTCACCGAGCGGGGGCTGGTCCGGCCGGTGGGGGCCGAGGCGCTGCGGGCGCTGGCGCCCGGCCCGGCCGGCGTCGAGGTGCCGCCGTGAAGAGCCGCCCCAGCGTCCTCAAGACCACCTTCGGCGCCGGCAACCCGGTCACCGCCATCGGCCTGCCGCGCCGGCCGCTCGGCGACGTCTACCACCTGCTCCTCACCTGGAGCTGGACCCGGCTCTTCAGCCTGATGGCCGCCCTCTACGTGGCCATCAACGCCCTCTTCGCCGCCGCCTACCTGGCCCTGGGGCCGGGGGCCGTCCAGAACGCCGAGCCCGGCTCCTTCTCCGACGCCTTCTTCTTCGCCTTCGACACCATGGCCACCATCGGCTACGGCGACAAGGTGCCGAAGGGCGTGGCCGCCAACCTGCTCTCGCTGGTGCAGGTGATGCTGGGCATGGCCGGGATGGCGGTGACCACCGGCCTGGTCTTCGCCAAGTTCGCCCGCCCCACCGCCCGCGTCCTCTTCAGCCGGGTGGCGGTGCTGCAGCCCTTCGACGGCGTCCCCTCGCTGCTCTTCCGCATGGCCAACGCCCGCGCCAACCAGATCGTCGAGGCCGAGCTGACGGTGATCGCGGTGCGGGCCGAGACCACCGTGGAGGGGGAGTCGATCCGCAAGGTCTACGACATGAAGCTGCGGCGGGCGCGCTCGGCGGCCTTCTCGCTCTCCTGGACGGCGGTCCACCCCATCACCCCGGAGAGCCCGCTCTTCGGGCTCGACGCCGCCGCGCTGGCGCGGGCCCCGTTCAGCATCATGGTCTCGGTCTCCGGCGTCGACGAGCACCTCGGCCAGACCGTCCACGCCCGCCACACCTACGGACCGGGCGACCTGGTCTTCGGCGGCCGCTTCGCCGACATCCTGGCGGTGCAGCCGGACGGCTCGGCGGTGATCGACTACCGGCGCTTCCATGATGTCGAAAACATACCCCATTCGGAGGGGTCTACCCCCGCGTCCGGGGGAGCGCTACCTCCGCAAAACCCCTGATCCCAGCCGAAGTTGACATGGGGCGCGGACGGATCGTATAGACGCGCCTCCCCGGGGTCCGGATCACGGGGAATTCCAAGGAGCGAGCGATGTACGCGGTGATCAAGACCGGCGGGAAGCAGTATCGCGTGGCGCAGGGCGACCGGGTCAAGGTCGAGCTGCTGGCCGGCGACGTGGGTGGGAAGGTCTCCTTCGAGGCGCTGATGATCGGCGGCGAGGGCGAGGCCCGGGTCGGCGCCCCGGTGGTCCAGGGCGCCGCCGTCGAGGGCGAGATCGTCGCCCACGGCAAGCACAAGAAGCAGGTCCACTTCCGCAAGAAGAAGGAAGGCTGGACCAAGAAGCGCGGCCACCGGCAGCCCTTCACCGAGCTGCTCATCACCGCGGTTCGCGCCTAAGAAAGGACGGACGATCCATGGCTCACAAAAAGGGACAGGGCTCTTCACGCAACGGCCGCGACTCCGGCGGGCAGCACCGCGGCGTCAAGATCTACGGCTCGGAGAAGGTCATCTCCGGCAACATCATCGTGCGCCAGTGCGGCACGCTCTTCCACCCCGGCGAGAACGTCGGGCTGGGCAAGGACTTCACCATCTTCGCCACCTGCGCGGGCACGGTGAAGTTCACCCGGACTCGCGGCGACCGCCGCGTGGTCTCGGTGATCCCCGAGGCCAAGGCCTAAGGGGCGCGCGGCCGCTGAAGCCGGCCGTTCACGGCGCCGCGGGCCCTCGGGCTGCGCGGCGCTCGTCGTTTCGAGGGGGGCCGCATGAAGTTCGTCGACGAGGTCCGCATCTTCGTGAAGTCCGGTGACGGCGGCGCCGGCGCCATCGCCTGGCGGCGGGAGAAGTTCATCCCCAAGGGCGGGCCGGCCGGCGGCGACGGCGGGGACGGCGGCGACGTCATCCTCGAGGTCGACCCGCAGCTCTCCACGCTGCTCGACTACCGCTACATCCGCGAGCACAAGGCGCGCAGCGGCTCCAAGGGGCACGGCCGCGACATGAACGGCATCGGCGGCGAGCACCTGGTTCTCAAGGTGCCGGCCGGGACCCTGGTGCGCGACTTCGACACCGGCGAGCAGCTCGCCGACATGGGGGCCAGCTGCCCGCGGGTGGTGATCTGCAAGGGCGGCCGCGGCGGCCTCGGCAACATCAACTTCGCCACCTCCACCAACCAGGCCCCCCGCTACGCCCAGGAGGGGACCAAGGGCGAGGAGAAGAACCTGCAGCTGGAGCTGAAGCTGCTGGCCGACGTCGGCATCATCGGCTACCCCAACGCCGGCAAGTCGACGCTGATCAGCGTCATCAGCCGGGCCCGCCCCAAGATCGCCGACTACCCGTTCACCACCCTGACCCCCAACCTCGGCGTGGCCCAGTGGCGCGGCGAGCGGAGCTTCGTGGTGGCCGACATCCCCGGGCTGATCGAGGGGGCCCACGAGGGCCACGGCCTCGGCCACCAGTTCCTGCGCCACGTCGAGCGCTGCCACGTGCTGGTCCACCTGGTGGAGGGGGCCCACCCGGCGCCGGGGCGGGATCCGGCGGCCGACTTCGCCGCCATCAACCGGGAGCTGAAGCTCTACTCGAAGAAGCTGGCGGGGAAGCCGCAGGTGGTGGCCATCACCAAGGTGGACATCCCCGAGGCCCGCGCGGCCGGCGAGGCCTGGGCCCGGGTCATGGCCAGGCGCAAGGTGCCGGTCAAGGTGCACCTGCTCTCCTCGGCCACGCGCGAGGGGCTCGAGGGGCTGCTCGACGACGTGGCCGCCGCCATCTGGACCGACGTGTCGCCGCACGGCGGCGGGCGGCCCAAGAAGGCGGGGCGGCCGCGGGCGGTGGCGGAGGCGCCGGCGCCGTTCGTCGAGGCGGTGGCCGCCGTGAAGGCGAGGAAGGCGGCGCCGAAGCCGGCCGCCGCGAAGAAGCGCCCGGTGAAGGCCCCGCGGGGCGCGCCGAAGAAGAAGGCTGCGGTGAGGCGGCCGGCGGCGAAGGTTCGCAAGGCGGCTCCCAAGAAGAAGCGGGCCGCCAAGAAGGCCCCCGCGGGGAACAAGAAGACCGCGGCCGCGAAGATGCCCGCGGCCGCGAACAGGAAGAAGGCGGTCGCCACGCGGAGCCGGCGGTGACGGCGTCGCCCTCCCTCCCGGACCTCCTGCTGCCGGAGCGGAGGGCGCGCATCGACGCGGTGGTGGCGCAGCGCACCCGCACCCTGACGGTGGTGATGGAGGCCTTCGCCGACTCGCAGAACACCAACGCCGTGCTCCGCACCGCCGAGTCCTTCGGGGTGCAGGAGGTCCACGTGGTGGTGGGGCCGCAGAAGCGCTTCGACCGGAACAAGAAGGTGAGCCAGAACGCCGACAAGTGGCTGGAGGTGATCCGCTGGAAGGACACCCCCGCCTGCCTGGCGGCGCTGAAGGCGCGCGGCTTCCGCGTCCTCGCCACCCACCTCGGCGAGGGGTCGTGCGGCCTGGCCGAGCTCTCCTTCGCCGCCCCCACGGCGCTGGTCTTCGGCAACGAGCACGCCGGGGTCTCCGACGACGCCCGGCGGCTGGCCGACGCCTGCTTCGCCATCCCCATGCGCGGCTTCTCGCAGTCGTTCAACGTCTCGGTGGCGGCGGCCATCTGCCTGGCCCGGGCCGTGGAGCGGCGCGAGCTGGAGCGCGGGCGCCACGGCGACCTCTCGCCGGCCGAGGCCGAGGCGCTGCGGGACCGGTTCTACGCGCTCTCGGTCAACCAGCGGGCCCGGGTGGCGCTGGCGGGATCGCGCACCCCTCCCAGAACGCCTTGAGGTCGGGGGCCAGCGGCGCCTCGAAGCTGACCCGCTCGCCGCTGCGGGGGTGGGGCAGGGTGAGCCGCCAGGCGTGGAGCGCCTGCCGCTCGAGCCGCAGCGTGGCCCGGTCGGCGTCGGTCATCTCCTTCCTGGTGAAGCGGTCGAAGATCAGCTCGTCGGCGCCGTAGATCTTGTCGCCCACCACCGGCAGGCCGGCGTGGTGCAGGTGGGCGCGGATCTGGTGCTGGCGGCCGGTCCGCGGGGCGCAGGCCAGCAGCGCCACCGCGGCGCCGCCGGGCGTCCGCCGCCGCCCCAGCACGGTGAAGCCGGTGGCCGAGGCCGACCCCTGGGGGTGGACGTGCATGCGCACCCGCACCTCGCTCTGCAGCGTCAGCTTGAGCGGCGCCTCCACCTCGAAGGCGTCGTCGGCGGGCCAGCCCTCGCAGAGCGCCAGGTAGCTCTTCTCCACCCGCCCCTCGGCGAAGGCGCGCTTCAGCTTCGAGGTCCACTCCGGCGCGGTGCCGCAGGCCACCAGGCCGGAGGTCTCGCGGTCGAGGCGGTGGGCCGGGTCGACCTTCCAGTCCGGGAAGCGGGCCTTGGCCAGCGCCGTGAAGGTGTGCTCGAAGTAGCGCGCCGTCGGGTGGATGGGCAGGCCGGCCGGCTTGTCGATCACCAGCAGGGCGCCGTCGTCGAAGACCACGCCGAAGCTCATGGGCGTCTCCGGCTCCGGCTCGGCCTCGCGCCAGAGCGAGAACTCGAAGCCGGTGGTGAGCACGGTCTCCGGCCCCACCGCGCTGCCGTCGGCGGTGTCGAGCCGCTCGGCGATGAGGAAGGCGGCCTTCTCGGGGTCGAGCCGGCGGAGCTTCTGCAGCAGGTAGGCGTCGAGCCGCCACCCGGCGTAGTTCCGCTCGACGACGAACCGGGCTCGGACGATGCGCGCCACGGTCACCGCTATACCACCCTCACGGGACGCCGCCTCCAGGCGGAACCGCGTGTCAAGTCGGGCCCTTGCCGGGACCGGCCCGGGGCGGTTGACGCGATCGATCGCAGCGCGTAGTTTCCAATCCCGGATTGAGACGAGTCGCCGTCATCATTCCGGCCCGGTACGGAGCGAGTCGTTTTCCCGGGAAACCCCTCGCCGATCTGGCAGGCAGCCCCGTCGTCGCTCACGTGGTCGAGCGAGCGCGGCGGGCACGCGGCGTGGACGTGGTGGCGGTCGCCACCGACGATCCACGCATCGCCGCTGCCGCCGAACGGGCGGGGGCCATCGCCATCATGACCGGTCCTGCCGCGACGGGCACGGACCGGGTCGCCGAGGCGGCACGCCAGCTCCGGCCGGCGCCGGAGATCGTGGTGAACCTGCAGGGCGACGAGCCGCTCATCGAGCCGGAGGCCATCGAGGCCCTGCTGGCGGCCATGGCCGAGAGCGGCGCCGAGATGGGCACGCTGGCCCGCCCCCTCGACCCCGGCGAGGCCGAGCGCTCCCAGGTGGTCAAGGTGGTCACCGACCTGACCGGCCACGCCCTCTACTTCTCGCGGGCCCTCATCCCGCACCGGCGCGAGGGCGGGGTCTCCCCGCTCTGCCGCGCCCACGTCGGCATCTACGCCTTCACCGCCGCCTTCCTGGAGCGCTTCGCGACGCTGGCGCCGGGCCGGCTGGAGGGGGAGGAGGCGCTCGAGCAGCTGCGGGCGCTGGAGCACGGGGTGAGGATCCGGGTGGCGGACACCGCCTACCGGGGCTTCGGGATCGACACGCCGGAGGACCTGGAACGAGCCAGGGCCCTGCTGGCAGCAGGCACGCAGCGAGCGGCACCCACGCAGTGAGCGGGGTCAACACATGGTGAAGCGGGGCAAGAAGACCAAGTACCTGTTCGTGACCGGCGGCGTGGTCAGCTCGCTGGGCAAGGGGCTGGCGGCGGCGTCCATCGGGGCGCTGCTGGAGAACCGCGGGCTGGAGGTGATGCACCTCAAGCTCGACCCGTACATCAACGTCGATCCGGGCACCATGAGCCCGTTCCAGCACGGCGAGGTCTTCGTCACCGACGACGGCGCCGAGACCGACCTCGACCTCGGCCACTACGAGCGGTTCACCACCGCCAAGATGACCCGCAAGAACAACTACACCACCGGGCGCATCTACCAGAACGTCATCAACCGCGAGCGCCGCGGCGAGTACCTGGGCAAGACGGTGCAGGTGATCCCGCACATCACCGACGAGATCAAGGCGGTGATCCGCGAGGCCGCGGGCGGCGCCGACATCCTCATCGTCGAGATCGGCGGCACGGTGGGCGACATCGAGTCGCTGCCCTTCCTCGAGGCCATCCGGCAGATGAAGTACGACGTCGGCCAGGAGAACGCCGTCTACGTCCACCTCACCCTGGTCCCCTACATCGCCGCCGCCGGCGAGCTGAAGAGCAAGCCGACCCAGCACTCGGTGAAGGAGCTGCGCGAGATCGGCATCCAGCCCGACATCCTGCTGTGCCGCTCGGATCGCGAGATCCCCAAGGACATGAAGGACAAGATCGCCCTCTTCTGCAACGTCGACGTGGGCGCGGTCTTCACCGCCCTCGACGTGAAGTCGATCTACCAGGTGCCGCTGGAGCTGCACCGCGAGGGGCTCGACGACAAGCTGGCCGAGATCTTCAACATCTGGAGCCGGGCGCCGCGCCTGGAGAAGTGGGAGCAGATCGCCGAGAAGGTCTCGGCGCCGCGCCAGGGGGTGGTCCGCATCGGCGTGGTCGGCAAGTACGTCGAGCTGCAGGAGAGCTACAAGAGCCTCAACGAGGCGCTGGTGCACGGCGGCATCGCCAGCGACGTCAAGGTGATCAACGAGTTCGTCGACTCCACCCGGCTGGAGGAGGGCGACCTCTCGGCGCTCGACAACATCGACGCCATCCTGGTGCCGGGCGGCTTCGGCATCCGCGGCACCGAGGGGAAGATCCTGGCGGTGCGCCACGCCCGCACCCGCAAGATCCCCTTCTTCGGCATCTGCCTCGGCCTGCAGATGGCGGTCATCGAGTTCGGCCGCGACGTGCTCGGCCTGCCCGGCGCCAACTCGCTGGAGTTCGACGAGCAGACCCCCGACCCGGTGGTCACCCTGATGGACGGCCAGAAGGGGGTCACCGACAAGGGCGGCACCATGCGGCTGGGCAGCTACCCCTGCCACCTCAAGGAGGGGACGCTGGCCCGCGAGCTCTACGGCAAGGAGGTGGTCAACGAGCGCCACCGCCACCGCTTCGAGTTCAACAACGCCTACCGGGCCCGCTACGAGGCGGCCGGCATGGTCTTCTCCGGGGTCAACACCGAGCTGGGGCTGGTGGAGATGATCGAGCTCAACAACCACCCCCACTTCCTCGGCTGCCAGTTCCACCCCGAGTTCAAGTCGAAGCCCTTCGCCCCGCACCCGCTCTTCGCCGGCTTCGTCAAGGCGGCGCGGGACCACCGCGACGCCGCCCAGCGGGCGCCGCAGGCCGAGGTCACCAAGCTCCCCGTCGGGAAGAACGGCTAGGTCACACATGTCCCAGGTCCTCGCCCGCATCGGCGGGTACGAGGTCGGCGACGGCAGGAAGCTCCTGCTCATCGCCGGCCCCTGCGTGCTCGAGAGCGAAGCCCACGCCCTGCTCCACGCCCGCAAGGTCAAGGCGCTGGCGGAGAAGCACGGCCTGCCGGTGGTCTTCAAGGCCAGCTTCGACAAGGCCAACCGCTCCAGCGGGAAGAGCTACCGCGGCCCGGGGCTGGAGGTGGGGCTGGCCGCCTTCGCGGCGGTCAAGCAGGAGACCGGCCTGCCCTGCACCACCGACGTCCACGAGAGCTGGCAGGCCGAGCCGCTCGGCAAGGTGGTCGACGTGCTGCAGGTGCCGGCCTTCCTCTGCCGGCAGACCGACCTGGTCATCGCCTGCGCCACCCACGGCCGGAGCGTCTCGGTGAAGAAGGGGCAGTTCCTCGCCCCCCGCGAGATGCGCCACGCCGTGCAGAAGTGCCGCGAGGCCGGCAACCAGAACGTCCTGCTGATGGAGCGCGGCTCCACCTTCGGCTACGGCAACCTGGTGGTCGACATGCGCGGGCTGGTGCAGATGCGCCAGCTGGGCGTGCCGGTCTGCCTCGACGCCACCCACTCGGTGCAGCTCCCCGGCGGCAACGGCGACGTCACCGGCGGCGACCGGCAGTTCGTGGCGCCGCTGGCCCGGGCCGCGGCGGCGGTGGGCATCGACGCCCTCTTCATGGAGATCCACGAGGACCCCTCGGTGGCCAAGAGCGACGGCCCCAACAGCCTCGACTTCGCCATCGCCGACCAGGTGCTGACCGAGGTGCTGGCGGTGCGCCGGGCGCTGGGGCAGCCGTGACCTCGCACAAGCCGGCCTCGCGGGCCCGCATCTCGCCGCGGGCGCTGCTGGCCCGGGCGGCGCGCGTCCGGCTGGTGCTGCTCGACGTCGACGGCGTGCTCACCGACGGCCGGCTCTACTACGGCCCGGAGGGCGAGCTGATGAAGGCCTTCGACGTCAAGGACGGCCACGGCATCGTGCTGCTGCGCGACCACGTCGACTTCGGCGTCATCTCCGGCCGGCCCGGCAGGGCCACCCAGCGCCGGCTCGAGGAGCTGCGCTTCAAGCACCTCATCTTCGGCCAGCTCGACAAGCTGGCCGGCTACGCCACCCTGGCCCACCTCGGCCTCGCCGACGACGAGGTGGCCTACATGGGCGACGACGTCAACGACCTGCCGCTGCTGCGCCGGGTCGGCCTCTCGGCGGCCCCGGCCGACGCCCGGCCCGAGGTCCGGGCCGCGGTCCACTTCGTGACCCGCGGGCTGGGCGGGCGCGGGGCGGTGCGCGAGCTGTGCGACCTGGTGGCGGCGGCGCGAGGTCTCCCGCAGGGTCACGGATGACGGCCCCGCTGGCCACCCGCCTGCGCCGGGGCGCCCGCTCGCTGGTGGTCACCGGGCTGCTGCGGCTGCTCTCGCTCATCCCGCTCGGCCCGGCGGTCCGGCTCGGGGCCTTCCTGGGCGGGCTGGCCGCCCGGCTCTTCGGCGGCACCCGCCGCCTGGCGCTGTCCCACCTGGCGCTGGCCTTCCCGGAGAAGTCGGCGGCGGAGCGGGAGGAGATCGCCCGGCGCATGTTCGTCCACCTCGGCATGTCGGCCATGGAGATCACCTCGATCGGCTCCTTCGCCGACCGGGTCGAGGCCTACATGGAGCTCTCCCCGGAGGTGCTGCGGGGGGCGCTGGCCAAGGGGAAGGGGGTGGTCTTCGTCACCGGCCACCTCGGCAACTGGGAGCTGATGGCGCGGGCGGTGGCCAAGGTGGGGGCGCCGGTCTCGGCGGTGGCCAAGCGGGGCGGCGACGCCCGGGCCATGAGGCTGATCGAGGGCTGGCGGGCGGAGGGGGCGGTCACCACGCTCTGGCGCGAGGACGCCTCGACGGCCCGGGCGCTGCTGCGGGTCTTCAAGGAGAACCGGGTGCTGGGGCTCCTCTGCGACCAGGACACCAACGTGCAGGGGGTCTGGGTGCCGTTCTTCGGCCGCCCGGCCTGGTCGCCGCGGGCCCCGGCCGACCTGGCGCTCCGCACCGGGGCGCCGATCCTGGTGGGGACCAGCCACCGGAAGGGGGAGCGGCCCGGCGACGGGTTCCTCTTCGAGGTGACCGAGGTGGCCTACGACCCGAAGCCGGCCGACAAGGAGGCGGAGGTGCTCCGGATCACCGCCGCCTGCCAGGCGGTGCTGGAGGAGGCCATTCGCCGCCACCCGGCCGACTGGGTCTGGATGCACGAGCGCTGGAAGACCCAGCCGCCGCCGCCCGCTCCCCCGTCCCAGGGTAGGCCGTTCCGCTCAGGGCGATTGGAGCGGGGGCCTGGCGGCGCCTGGGCGGGCGTCGATCGCCGCGCTGGGCGGAGGGTCCGGCAGTCCTTCACGGACACCCGCGGCCGCAACCTGCACTTTCGCGGCGCGATCGGCGCGGCCACCCAACCAGCGACCTGGCGGCGCAGCCGTCTCGACCGCGGGGCATGCCGCGAGGCCGGGGCGGACGAAATGAGCGAGGACCATGGGTTCCTCCTTGACAGCCGCGCACGGGGGGGGGTAAGCGATCATTCTCACAACTCATGGTGCTGGGAGCACGGGTGAACCATGGTCCGACGGCAAGCGCGCCGACGGCCGTGAGCCCACATGTGAGCCGGGCCATGACCGAGGAGGCGATTCATGGTGCGAGAGATCCTGCGGCTCCGCTGGCTCCACGTCGTGGCCGCCCTGTTCCTGGCGGCGACGGCGAGCGCCCAGGTTGCGCCGGCCGGGGGCGGCGCTGTGAGCAGCGCGACGACCACGGGGACGACATCCTCGGCTACGACGCAGGTGCAGGCGGCCGCTGCGCTGGTGACCTGTCCGCCCAAGCCGCCTGCAGACCCGTGCGAGCAGTTGACCTGCAAGGCGGGCGAGTGGGTCTCGAGCTTCAAGGCCAGGGGGTCGAAGTGCGGCCCCAGTGGGGATCCGTGCGCCTACGGGGGGACCTGCTCGGGCACTTCCTTCTTTTGCTCCAACCAGACAACCTACTTCTGCAATCCGATCGGCCCGTGCTGGTCGGCCGCCTGCAACGGCACAGGTGGTTGCATCGACACACCTCTGCCCGCCGGTACCGCGACCAGTGCCTGCACCGCCCGCGGGCCGTGCGATACCCCGGCGTGCAACGGATCTGGTTCGTGCGGCTATCCAAAGCCGGTCGGGACGCCGTGCGGCTACCACTCGGAGGAAACTTCCCGCCCCAACCCGTGCGGTGATACCTGCGATGGTTGGAGCTACCGGTGCGGCCCTTGAGGATGGGCCCCTTGGTGGCCGGCATGGACCGCGGCAGCGCACTCGTCTGCGCTCTGGTTCTCGGGGGGTCCTTGGCCGGATGCCAGGACGCCGCGCCGCCGGCTCCGCCCCCGCCCATGGCCCAGGACCCCAGCTTGCGCGGTCAACTCTCCGCCCCGTTCGTCGTGTTCCGGGAGCAGGCGCTGGTGATCCCAGTCATCGGTGAGCCAGTGGCGGCGCCGGTCACGGTCGGGAGCCAGCCGACGCCGGACACGATTTGGAGCGATTCACCAGGAGTGGTGAGTGTGACGCCGGACGGGCGACTCCTGGCGCACCGGGAAGGCTCGGCCCGTGTCAGCGCTCGGAACGGTGGCCCGCCCCTGGAGATCCAGGTGAGGCTCTCGGCAGCGCCTCGCCAGGCTGGACGGGATCGCGCCGGTCAGACCGAGGAGGTCTCGCTCAGGGTGCATCCGAACCGCTCTGCGATCCGGCTGGGCGAGATCCAGGGCTTCCAGGCGCTGACCACGGCCGGACCGGTGCCCGCGGTCTGGTCGAGCTCCAATGAGCAGAAGATCGCGCACCTGCAGGATCACCTCTTCCAGGGACTCGAGCCTGGCCAGGCGCAGGTGTGCGCCCGCGCCAACGGGCGACGCGCCTGCACCACCGTTGAGGTCACGCCATGAAGCACCTCTCAATGCCGTTCGCCTTCGCGGTCTGCGCGCTCCTCGCGTCTCCGGTCGCCGGCGACGCCCAGGGTCTCACCGTCGATGAGTCGACGGGTCTGGTTCGCTATGATTACCAGCTCGACCTGCCGCAGGCGCGCGGCCGGTACCAGCCGCGCCTCGGACTGGTCTCCAGCTCCGGCGACTGGCTCGCCTACCCGCTCGGCTGCCAGTTCCACAACACTGGCGTGGGCGCGACATGGTCGCTCAACTTGCCGGCCATTCGCCACGACGGCGGGGGCAGCAACGCGGCTTTGACTTACTACCAGCCCGGGAGAGGCGTCGCCTTGAAGTCGACGCTGCGCGACGGCTCAAGTCTCGTCGCGGAGGTCGAGGTCGGTTACCTGAAGGTGACGCGGAGCGACACGACCACCTTGGTGGCGGTGGACGCCACTGGCAACACCATGACCTTCAAGACGGCCAACCCGAGCTCGGCGGCGTATCCCTACCTGCTGAAGAGCGTCCAGGATCCGGACGGGAACGTGACCGCCTACACCTGGCTCGATGGCGCCGGGGCCAAGCTCGGCCGAATCGACTACAACGCCTTCCTCGCTGGCGCGGCTGACAAGAGCAACACCTCGACCGTCGGCGACACCGGCAACTGGGGCACGAGCATCCTCCTCAGCTGGACGACGTTCAACGGGGGGTCGGTGCTCGACACGATCCAGGTCTCGGTCAAGTCCGTTCCTGGCGCCGTGAACCCGTCCACGGGGAAGATTGAGCCGATCGCAGCGATTGCCCGCCAGTACCAGATGACCTACGGCGCGACCGCCAACTACCCCAACTCCGGTGCCGCCAACGACACGTCGTTGGTTTCCATCACCGAATCGGGTCCGGCAGGAAGCACCGGGAACCTGGTGACGACATTTGACCGAACGCCCGAGGGCTGCATCAGATCGGTCACCTCCCCCTTGGGCGCCAAGCAGGAAGTCTACTACCTATCGGCGGTGAGCTTCGGCGTTCCGGCGGCGAGCTACTATCCCGTCGCGAAGACCATGACGATCTCCGGACCGGCCCTGGCGTCCAGCATCATCGAGTACTGGTACGGTGGGCCAAAGACCGTGGGCACCGAGTACCGCGGCTTCCTCACCAGTACGATGCAGGACTCGGCCACCAGCATCGTGCGCCAGACAACCTGGAATCAGGGCTCGAAGCCGTTCGTGGGCTCGGCGGCCGCCGTGAAGGAGGGCACGATCTCGACCTTGGGATCGACCTACACGCCGCCCAGCATCGCGGCCTTTCGGACCACGACGTTCACTCGCGCGGCCAAGAGCATCGGCTCGGCCAATTGCACGGACTCGACGACCGAGGCCCCCGCGGGAGACTACCCGGTCATCCCCGTAGTCACGAGCGTCCTCGATCAGCGGGTCGTCGATCTCGTGACGCTGGGCAGCAAGCGCTCGACCACCTGCTCGAAGGTCGATGCGTGGGGTAACGCCGGAGAGGTGGTGCTCGATCCGGACACCAGCTACACCGGCGACGAGCTGACCACCACCACGACATATGTCGTGACCACCTCACCGAGCGCGGTTTGCAAGGACTGCGTCAAGAGCCGAGCCGCGGGGATCGGCACCAGCAGCACGCTCGACAGGACGGAGATCACCTACGACGCGGCCGGTCGGGTACAGCAGGTGCAGCGGCAGGCCCTGGCAACGCAGGGCGTCAGCCAGTTCCCGGTGGTGGCGGCATACACCTACGACGGCAACGGCAACCTGGCCACCAGGACCGAGGGCGGGACCACGTACGCCTTCAGCTACGACGACTGGTTCCAGGCCCGCGTCGCGAAAGTGAGCGCGGTCGACGTGATGAGGCCGACGGGCAAGAAGCTCGTCACGGAGATGGTCTACGACGAGGCCGGCCGGCCTGCCCACGTCCTGGGGCCGTACTACGTGGCGGCAGACTACCCGGCCTCGCTCGTTCCCCACCGGTACCTCGCATACGACGGCCTCGGGCGAATCATCGCCGTCGCCCGTCAGCCCTTCAGTGGCGTGGCCGTGGTGGGCGGGCTGGCTGCCTTTTCCTACCAACCGTTCGACCCTGCGCTGCCAACCGTTCCAGCGTCGGTCACGACCTATCAGTTCGCCGTGGCCAAGGGCTTCAGTCTTGGAGCGCCGCCGGCCACCGGGGACGCCCGCCAGGTGACGACCTTCCTCGACGGCCTGGGCCGCGCAATCCAGACCAGGGAGCGGCTCGGCGGTGCGGGGGCAGACCCGGCCTCCTCTATAGTGGAGGCCCTGCTGACCGCCTCCGGAAGCAACTACCTTGTCAGCGGTACGGTGCTGCTGGACGGCGCGGGCAGGACTCGCGCGACGCTGGCGCCCTACTTCAGCGCCAGCGGCTCGTATCGTGACCCCGGATCCGCCAGCTATGCCGCTGGAAGCGAGGCGGTCAAGGGGCCGGTCCAGGCGACCTGGTTCCAGCGGGACACCCAGGGGCGTGTGACGTGTAGTACCGTTCGGGTCGTGACGGGGATGCTGTCCGCCTCCGGGCCGGGCTCCTGCGCCTCGTCCTTCCTGGAGGACGGGACCTATGCGCGGGCGACCAAGACCATCTACCGAGGCACCACCCTGGATGGCCGATCCGTCCTCGGGGTGAAGACGGTGGAGCCGCGCTTCACGGCCACCACGGACTACGCGTCCGTGGGTTCCGAGGTCTTCGTCGATGCTGCCGGCAACGTGCGGCGGGTCCAGGACGCCGAGGGCAACCGGATCAACTACCTCTTCGACGCGCTCGGCCGCGCCACCGGGACCAGCCGGGAAGCCCCCGGCAGCACCCGGGCCACCATCATTAGCAGCGTCGCCCTGGACATGATGGGGAGAGTGAGCGCGCGAACGGACCCGAACACGGGCGGCCGGACGTTCACTTACGACGCGACGACGCCTGGGCTGCTTGCCTCGGTAAAGTTCAACAAGAGCAACGAAGAGATCCGGTATGGCTACGACCTCGGGCGTCTCGCCAAGGTTGAATCCTGTGATGGTCTCGGCTGGTGCAGCACCGACTCCGACCTGAAGTGGGACGTGCCGTACACCGGACCCGTGGCGGCAGCGTACCAGTACACGGCAGGCCGAGTTGGATATGCGACGAGCGCCCAGACCACCGTCGCGCTCTCCTACGACGACGGCGGTACGCTCCAGCGGAGAGACCAGTGGGTCGCCGGGGACGCCCGCTTCTTCAGCTTTGCCGCCGGGCGGCGCGAGGACGGCAAGGCAACGTCCTGGGCGTTCAGCGCCAACTCAGGGTTTGGCCTGCCGGACGTGAGCATGCAGCTCGGCTACGACTCCGCCGGTCACACCGTGCAGGCCTGGGAGGGAGGCCGCCTCCTCTGGCAGTCGGTGTCCGGGTCGGATGGAACGGGGTCGTACGACGCCTGGGGGCGGATCGGGAGCGTCCAGGTGGACGAGGGGCGTGCCTCGCAGACGTGGACCTACGCGGGGTCGAGCGGGCTTCAGGCGAGCCAGACGGTGACCATCCAGGGCGCCGCGAATCCGGTGGTGTACAACGTGAACGCGATGACGTGGCGCGGGACACAGCTCATCAGCTGGCAGGACCAGGTGGCGAAGACGACGACGAGCTACTGGTACTCGCAGGCCGGCCGGCTGGTGGCGTCGCAGGTGAAGGACAACGCCACGGCGAGCCAGCTTGGGCTGACGTGCGTGGGGTTCAACACGAGCAAGGAGTACAAGCCGGGCCCGAGCTTTGGGGACATCGAGGTGGTGACGCAGTCCGGCGGGACGGCGAGCACGGCGACGTACGCCTACACGAGCACGGACGCTGATGGTGGCACCAACGCGGGGCCGGACGCACCGACCTCGGTGGGCCAAGCGAACCTGGCGTACGGCTATTTCGGCCGGATCGGCAGCAAGGGAACGGGGGAGACGTTCGGGTACGACCGCATGGGCCGGCTGATCAGCGTGACCAGGACCATCGGCGCGAGCGAGTACATCGCCTATGACCCGTTCGGGCAGCTGCTCTGGCGGAAGGTGGGGACCGCGGAGAGCTGGTACCTGGGGAAGCACGCGACGGTGACGGGGCTGGGCGGATCGGTGGCGGTGGACCTGCATCTGGAGGTGAATGGCGGGCGGGTGGCGAGCGTGAGGGTGGGCGCGAGCCCGCGGACGCTCTACCTCCACCGGGACCGGCTGACCAGCGTGGTGGAGACGTCGCTTTCGGGGGGCGTGCCCGGGGCGAGCTACCGGTACGGGGCGCATGGTGCGTTGACGAGCGCGTCCGGTGATGCGGGGGCGGCGGAGTCAGAGCTAGGCTACGCGGGAGCGGTGAGGCTGACCGGGGGGCTGCTGCTGATGGGGGCCCGGGTGTACGACCCGGCACTGAAGATCTTCCTGCAGCCGGATCCGCTGGCGCCGCACAGCTATACGTACGCTGGGGGCGACCCCATCAACCGGTGGGATCCGACCGGGCTTGAGGACCTAGAGGTTGATCCGGCGACCGCCAAGAAGAAAGAGGACAAGTCGAAGGCCCCCCCAGGAAGCTACGACAACCCAGAGCCCATGGAAGAGGTTGTCGTCATTAGGGATAAGCCGCAGTCTGGCACCCGGCAGAACAGCATCGGGCCTGCCACGTACACGTCAGCGACCATAAGCACCGGGGGACGTTCGGGCGCTGGTGGCGGTGGAGGGGTAGGCGGCGGGAGGGCAGGAAAGACCAGCGCTTCTTGCCCGCCTGGGCAGGTGTCTGGCGTCCAGCCTCGAACAACGGCTGACGACCTCTGGCTGGGCGTCTCGATGACCGGCAACATTGTCGGTCTCCAGACGGGATTCGTGGCCGCAACGCTCGGGATTCTCGCCGCAACGCCCGTCGGCGTCGTTGCGGCGATCGGGGGCGTTATTGGTATGGCCTTCGCGGGTAATGGCCTGGTCAAGGACTTCAATACCGCTGCAGGAATCGGCCAGTCGGAATGCTTCATTGAGGATCCCCGATGAAGTGGTTCGTCCTGCTCCTTGGCCTCGGGGCCTGCAACGTAGGGAAGCCGGGCCCCCCCGAAGTGCATCTGACAAGCGCCGAGCTGGAGTGCGACCAGCCAGCCGGTCGTCCCGATAGGATGTGTAGCGTCTCCGCAAGACTGGAGACCTGGTACACGACGTCCTTGCTGGCAGTCGTCGAGGTGGCGGGCACGACGGCGCCGCCAATGAGGTTCGTCGTGTCGATGATGGGGGGCAGCGGCCGCCTACACACCGGCAAGATCCTTCCCGCTCCAGGTGCAAGTCCGGTCACCTGTCGCTTCCTGGGATATGCCGTGATGCCGGTGGGTGAGGGCTTTCGGCTGTCCTTTGGCAAGCCCAAGTGCCTGGACGCGGCCGATGCTGGGACGCCGACCCGAAGGTGCAGCGCAGCGGCCAGGATCGAAGCGACGGAACCTATCTCCAGGTGGGTCGTGGTGGAGTGGCGTCTGCAGGCGGGCAGCCCGGAGTTTCAGGTGGTGCACCTGAAGGAAGGGAAGGCCGAGGTCGATGTGACCTGGGCAGACGCGGGGAGCCAGGTGGGGGGTTCGGTCCGCGGTCCTGAGGGAATCGTTAGAGGCATCGTGGCGAGAGCGCCAACACAGACTCCCGAGGCCAGGACCATCCAGGTCGTCCGTCGGCAAGAATAGCCTTGCCCAACCCCAACGGCGCCCGGCGTCGTCACCTGAAGACGCCATGAGACCAAGCCGATGATGAACCCGGGTCCGACCGAGTCGGCCGCTACAGCGCGAGCCGTAGGTCAATCAACAGCGGTGCTGATGTTTGCGCTCGCGGTCTCCGTGAAGATCGTCACACAACGCCGGGGCGCAGGAGACAGGTGGTGGAGCCTGGCGGTCGCCATCATGATGTTGGCGCTCGCAGGCATCTCGGTGGCGCTGGTTGGCGCCGCGTGGGCTGCGACCCGGACGTCGAGGAGGGCCCTGCTCGGTGGCGCTGCCATCTTCCCGCTGCTCGCAGCCACGTGGGTCCTCGTCGAAGGCAAGGGGTCCGCCTGTCGACCGGGGCGGCCCCGGCCGACGCCCGGCCCGAGGTCCGGGCCGCGGTCCACTTCGTGACCCGCGGGCTGGGCGGGCGCGGGGCGGTGCGCGAGCTGTGCGACCTGGTGGCGGCGGCGCGAGGTCTCCCGCAGGGTCACGGATGACGGCCCCGCTGGCCACCCGCCTGCGCCGGGGCGCCCGCTCGCTGGTGGTCACCGGGCTGCTGCGGCTGCTCTCGCTCATCCCGCTCGGCCCGGCGGTCCGGCTCGGGGCCTTCCTCGGCGGGCTGGCCGCCCGGCTCTTCGGCGGCACCCGCCGCCTGGCGCTGTCCCACCTGGCGCTGGCCTTCCCGGAGAAGTCGGCGGCGGAGCGGGAGGAGATCGCCCGGCGCATGTTCGTCCACCTCGGCATGTCGGCCATGGAGATCACCTCGATCGGCTCCTTCGCCGACCGGGTCGAGGCCTACATGGAGCTCTCCCCGGAGGTGCTGCGGGGGGCGCTGGCCAAGGGGAAGGGGGTGGTCTTCGTCACCGGCCACCTCGGCAACTGGGAGCTGATGGCGCGGGCGGTGGCCAAGGTGGGGGCGCCGGTCTCGGCGGTGGCCAAGCGGGGCGGCGACGCCCGGGCCATGAGGCTGATCGAGGGCTGGCGGGCGGAGGGGGCGGTCACCACGCTCTGGCGCGAGGACGCCTCGACGGCCCGGGCGCTGCTGCGGGTCTTCAAGGAGAACCGGGTGCTGGGGCTCCTCTGCGACCAGGACACCAACGTGCAGGGGGTCTGGGTGCCGTTCTTCGGCCGCCCGGCCTGGTCGCCGCGGGCCCCGGCCGACCTGGCGCTCCGCACCGGGGCGCCGATCCTGGTGGGGACCAGCCACCGGAAGGGGGAGCGGCCCGGCGACGGGTTCCTCTTCGAGGTGACCGAGGTGGCCTACGACCCGAAGCCGGCCGACAAGGAGGCGGAGGTGCTCCGGATCACCGCCGCCTGCCAGGCGGTGCTGGAGGAGGCCATCCGCCGCCACCCGGCCGACTGGGTCTGGATGCACGAGCGCTGGAAGACCCAGCCGCCGCCGCCCGCTCCCCCGTCCCAGGGTAATTCGGTCCCTACCGAGGGTAATCCATGACGCAGCGCCGCGCGTCATGCCGGACCGCGCCCGCAGGACCCGGAGTCATGGTCCGCTGAGATCTCCGCCGGATCCCGGGCGCTTACCCGCCCGGTTTCCGGCCGCCCCAAGCAAGGCCTGTGCCCGACTGCTTGGCATGAAAAAGAGTGCTATGGTTCACGGCACTTGGAGGCGCATGAGGCTTCGGGAAGTCACCTTCGCGATCCTGTTCCTGGCGGCGGGCTGTCGGCCCGCCCGGCCCGGCGAGGCGCGTCGGGTGGTGCCTGAGCTGACCATGGACGGGGTCCAGTTCCAGGTCGACCGCCGGGGGGTGGTCACCGCCTCCGGTGACGCCGAGCGGCTCACCTACCGCCGGGACACCACCGACGTGGCCGCCCTCGGCCTGAGCATGAACCTGGTCACCGCCACCGGCCCGGTCCACGTCACCGCCCCGTCCGGCTCGGGCCGCCTCGCCGACCGCCGCTTCCGGGTGACCGGCGGCCTCCGGGCCACCCGCGGGCAGGACGTGGTCACCACGGCGAGCGCCACCTCCCGCCCCGGCGCCGACGGCCGCGTCCGCCTCGACGGGGACGAGCCGGTGCAGGTGGAGGGGCCCGGCTACCGGCTGACCGGCGCCGGCTTCGACATCGACCCTGCCTCCGGCGAGCTGGTCATCCGCGGCCAGCCCCACCTGGTCACAGGCCTCCCGACCCGCCCATGACCGCGCCGCTCCTCCTCCTGCTGGTGCTCGCCGCCCCTGCCCCCAGCCCCGCCCCGGCCACGCCGGCCCCGGTCGGGCCCGGGCCGGCCAGCCCGGTGGCCGCCGCCGCCGCCAAGCCGGTCCCGGCCCACGTCGACGCCGACGTCATCCGCTACAACTGGACGACGCTGAAGGTCACCATGGTGGGCAAGCCCTTCGTGACCCTGACCCGCGAGGACCTGGTGCTCACCTGCCGCCGGCTGGTGGGCGACAACGACGCCAGCGGCCAGCTGGTCCGCGCCACCTGCGAGGGGGACGTGAAGCTGCTGCGCGCCACCCGGGTCATCACCTGCGAGCGGGCCCTCTACGACCGCGACGCCGCCCGGGTGGTCTGCGAAGGCAATCCGGTGCTGCGCGACGGCGAGACCGAGGCGCGCGGCAAGCGGCTCACCTACCTGCTGGCCGCCGACGAGGTGCTGCTGGAGGAGGCGGTGCAGGCCACCGTCCCCTCCGACCAGTTCGAGCAGGCGGCCCGGAAGCCGGCCGTGGCCCCCGCCAAGGCGCCGTCGCCCTCCACCCGGCCGCCGCCGGCCCGGCCGCCGGCGACCCCGACCAGGCCTCCGGGGGGTGGCACGTGAGCGGCCAGCTGCGCGCCGAGGGGCTGGTGAAGAGCTACCGCCGCCGCCGGGTGGTGGACGGCGTCTCCTTCCACGTCGAGCCGGGCGAGGTGGTCGGCCTGCTCGGCCCCAACGGCGCCGGCAAGTCGACCAGCTTCAACATGGTGGTCGGGCTGGTGACGCCCGACGCCGGCACGGTGCGGCTCGGGGACCAGGACCTGACCCGGCTGCCCATGCACCGCCGGGCCCGGCTGGGCGTCGGCTACCTGCCGCAGGAGGCCTCGATCTTCCGCAAGCTGACGGTGCGGCAGAACTTCGAGGGGGTGCTGGAGGCGCTGGGCATGGGGCGCGCGGCGCGCCGGGCCCGGGCCGACGCCCTGCTGGCCGAGTACCGGCTGGAGAAGGTGGCCGACGGCCTCGGCGAGACGCTCTCCGGCGGCGAGCGGCGCCGCGCCGAGGTGGCCCGCAGCCTGCTCTCCAACCCCAAGTTCATCCTCTTCGACGAGCCCTTCGCCGGCGTCGACCCCATCGCGGTGGGCGAGCTGCAGCGGCTCATCGGCTCGCTGCGCGACCAGCACATCGGCGTGCTCATCACCGACCACAACGTCCGGGAGGCGCTGGGCATCTGCAGCCGGGCCTACATCCTCTCCAGCGGCACCATCCTCGAGTCCGGGACCCCGGCCGAGATCGCCGGCAGCAGCAAGGCGCGCGCCGCCTACCTCGGGGAGAAGTTCCGCCTCGACGATTCGTCACCGAGGGTGTGAGGAGCGGAATGGGCCTGGAGCTGAAGCAGCACCTCAAGATGACGCAGCAGCTGGTGATGACGCCCCAGCTGCAGCAGGCCATCAAGCTGCTCCAGCTCTCGCGCATGGAGCTGGTCGACCTGGTCCGCACCGAGATGAACGAGAACCCGCTCCTCGACGGCGCCGACGACGGCGAGGAGCCGGTGGCCGAGTCCGGCGCCAGCCCGGCCGAGGAGCAGGCGGCCGAGTCGGCCCCGGAGCCCAAGGCCACCGAGAAGTCGGAGGAGGTCAAGGGCGAGGAGGGGCAGAACGAGATCGACTGGGACCAGTACCTCGACCACTACCAGATGCAGGGCCACACCGCGCCGTCCAACCGCGGCATGGCCGACGAGGAGCTGCCCGGCTTCGAGGCCACCCTCACCAAGAAGGGCGACCTCACCGACCACCTGGTCTGGCAGCTCCGGCTCTCGCACTTCACCGAGTCCGAGGAGCTGGTGGCCATGCTGATCATCGGCAACCTCGACCAGGACGGCTACTTCACCATGCCCGGCGTCGACGGCGAGAACGCCGAGGAGGACGCCTCGCCGCGCGACCCGCTGGTGCGGGTCTCCTTCGAGTCGGGGGTGGGGCTGGAGCGGTGCGAGGCGGTGCTGAAGAAGGTCCAGACCCTGGATCCCATCGGCATCGCCGCCCGCAACCTGCGCGAGTGCCTGCTGCTGCAGGTCAACCACCTCAACGCCGACACCCCCGAGATCGTGGCCATCATCGAGCGCCACCTCAAGCACCTGGAGTCGAAGAACTACCTGGCCATCGCCAAGGACCTGAAGATCTCCATCGAGGAGGTGGTGGCGGCGGTCAAGGTCATCAGCCGCCTCGAGCCCAAGCCGGGGCGCGCCTACTCCGGCGAGGAGGCGCAGTACATCACCCCCGACGTCTACGTGCACAAGATGGGCGACCGCTACGTCACCGTGCTCAACGACGACGGCCTCTCCAAGCTGCGCATCTCGGCCACCTACCGCGCCGCCCTCAAGAACGGCCAGGCCGGCAAGGCCAAGGACTACATCCAGGACAAGCTGCGCAGCGCGGTCTGGCTGATCCGCTCCATCCACCAGCGCCAGCGCACCATCTACAAGGTCACCGAGTCGATCGTGAAGTTCCAGCGCGACTTCCTCGACCGCGGCATCGCCCACCTCAAGCCGCTCATCCTCCGCGACGTGGCCGAGGACATCGGCATGCACGAGTCGACGGTGTCGCGGGTCACCACCAACAAGTACGTCCACACCCCGCAGGGCATCTACGAGCTGAAGTTCTTCTTCAACTCGGCCATCAACAAGACCGGCGGCGACGAGATCGCCAGCGAGGCGGTCAAGAACCACATCAAGCAGATCGTGGCCGCCGAGGACCAGAAGCACCCGCACTCCGACCAGCGCATCGTCGAGCTGCTCCAGGTGCAGGGCATCGAGATCGCCCGCCGGACCGTGGCAAAGTACCGCGAGGTGCTGGGCATCCTCCCCAGCTCCAAGCGGAAGAAATACTTCTGATCCCGGGCGGTTGGCCCCGCCCCGCCCGGGGCCGGGACCGGCCCTGAGAAAGTCGCCGGGAAGAGGGTGCGGCGCCGGCCGCCCTGCTATCATTTCCTCGACATGCTGGGAGCGGGCAGCACCCACGGCCGCGGCAACCTCCACGCTCTCCCGAGCGCGAGGGCCGCGGCCGAAGCGCTCCGGCGTCAACCGAAGGGCACCCACACAGGAGGCGGTCCATGCAGGTGAACATCACCTTCCGGCACCTGGAGCCCACCGAAGCACTCAAGACCCACGTCAAGGGGCGGGTCGAGCACGTCCAGCGGTTCCTCGACCGGCCCAGCGAGGCCCACGCCGTGCTCCACGTCGAGAACCTGGCCCACCACGCCGAGCTGACGGTGAAGGCGGGGCGCTTCCTGCTGCGCGGCACCGCCAAGACCAAGGACATGTACGCCTCCATCGACGAGGCGGCCGACAAGATCGAGAAGCAGCTCAAGAAGCACAAGTCGAAGCTGCACGACCACAAGAGCGGCCACGTCGAGCAGGTGCCCATCGAGGTGCGCCACGACGTCCTCGACATCATCGAGCACCCGGAGCGGCCCAGCCACCGGGTGGCCAAGAGCACCGTCTTCCAGGCCAAGGAGATGAGCGTGGACGAGGCCATCCTCCAGCTCGACCTGCTGGGGAGCCAGTTCTTCGTCTTCCAGAACGCCGCGGATCGTGCCATCAACGTCCTCTACCGCAGGGAGGACGGCAGCCTCGGCCTGATCGAGGCGCGCACCTCCTAGGAAAGGGTGACCCAGGGTGAAGATCCAGGACTTCCTGCAGCCGGCGGGGGTGGTGGCCGACCTGAAGGGCCACACCGCCGCCGAGGTGCTGGCCGAGCTGTGCGCGCCGGTGGCGGCGGCCCACGGGCTGGACGCCGCCCGCCTGGTCCAGGTGCTGCTCGACCGCGAGAAGCTCGGCTCCACCGGGGTCGGCGACGGGGTGGCCATCCCCCACGGCAAGCTGCCGGGGCTGCCGGCGCTGGTGGCCACCTTCGGCCGCTCGCCCGCCGGGGTGGAGTACCGGGCCGCCGACGGCAAGCCGGCCCGGCTCTTCTTCGCCCTCTTCGCGCCGGAGAACTCGGCCGGCGCCCACCTGAAGGCGCTCTCGCGGGTGAGCCGGGTCTTCCGCATGCCGGCCTTCCGGGAGGCCATCCTGGCGGCGACGTCGGCCGAGGAGATCCACCGGCTCATCCTCGCCGAGGACGGGACCGACTGAGACAAGCCCGCGGAATTCGTCACGAAGGTTCCTCCGGTGCGGTTTGACTCGACCGGAAGCGCTCCGGTAAGGTCACCCCTCGAATGGGGCGTCCTGCTTCGCCCCTTCGCCCTCGAGGAGGCTTCGACCACGTGGCGACCAACCTGACCAAGATCGACTGCATCGGGATGCGCTGTCCGCAGCCGGTCCTCAAGCTGGCCGTGGAGACCGCCGAGACCCCGGCCGGCACCGTCGTCGAGATCACCGGCGACTGCCCCACCTTCGAGAAGGACATCCGGACCTTCTGCGAGCGGCGCAAGAAGACCCTGCTGGCGGTCCGCGCCGACGGGCAGAAGACGGTCATCCTCATCCAGTACTGATGGTGTGAGCCCGACGCCACCGCCCGGACCCGCCGCGGCCCCGCCCGAGCCGGCACCTGGCCGGATCGGCCTCGTCCTCTGCCGCTGCGGCCCCAACCTCTTCAACCTCATCGAGCTCGGCCCGCTCGAGGCCGCCGCACGCTGGCCCGAGGTGGCGGCGGTGGCGGTGCAGGGGGTCCTCTGCGGCGAGGAGGGGCAGGCCTGGCTGGCCGGCTGGCTGCGCGCCGAGCGGCTCGACCGGCTGGTGATCGCCGCCTGCTCGCCGCGGGAGCACGAGCTGACCTTCCGCGCCGTGATGGCCCGGGCCGGGCTCAACCCCTACCTGCTGCAGCTGGTCAACCTGCGCGAGCAGGTGGAGTGGATCGGCGGCGAGCCGGAGGCGGCCACCGCCCGCGCCGAGCGGCTGATCCGCGCCGGGCTGGCCCGGGTGGCCCACCACCGGCCCCGCGAGCAGCGCACCGCCGACGTCAACGCCGACGTGGTGGTGGTGGGCGGCGGGGCGGCCGGGGTGGCGGCGGCGCTGGGGCTGGCCCGCAAGGACCGCAAGGTGCTGCTGCTGGAGCGGTCGCCGGCGCTGGGCGGCCTGGCGGCGCAGCTCGACGAGATCTTCCCCGACCACGTCTGCGCCTCCTGCTTCCTCGAGCCGGCGCTCGACGAGGTGCTCCACCACGACCGCGTCGAGGTGGTCACCGGGGCCACGGTGACGCGGGTGCGCGGCGCGGCCGGCGCCTTCGAGGTCACGGCGGCGCTGGCGCCCCGCTTCGTCGACGGCGAGCGGTGCATCGGCTGCGGCCAGTGCAGCCTGCTCTGCCCGGTGGAGGTGGTCGATCCCTGGGCCGCCGGGCTGGGGCGGCGAAAGGCCATCGCCGCCGCCTACCCGGGGAGCCTGCCGCACGTGGCGGTGCTGGACGCCGCCGCCTGCCTGCACCACCGCGACGGCAGCTGCGACGCCTGCCAGGTGGGCTGCGGCTTCGACGCCATCCGGCTCGACGCCCGGGCCGAGGAGCGGACCTTCCACGCCGGCGCCCTGGTGCTGGCCACCGGCTTCCTGCCCGGGCCGGTGGCCGGCCCGCCCGGCGTCCTCTCCAGCTGGCAGCTGGAGCGGCTGCTCCACCCCGGCGGCCCCACCGGCGGGCAGCTCGCCCTGGCCGGCCGCCCCGCGCCCGCCTCGGTGCTGCTGGCCTCCACCGCCGGCGACGCCGACGGCCCCCTGCCGTCGCGCGAGCTGCTCAAGCTGGCGCGCGGCCTGCGCCGCCGCTGGCCGGCGCTGGCGGTGGCGGTGGCCGGGGGGCTCTCGCGGACGCCGGGGCTGCACGCCGAGGCCCGGGCCGCGGCCGAGGAGGGGGTGGAGCTGCTCGAGGAGGAGCTGCGGCCGGACGGGCTCGGGTCCGACGGCGGCGCGGTGTCGGCGCGGCTGGCCAGCGGGCTCCTGGAGCAGGAGCGGCGCTTCGACCTGGTGGTCCTCCACGCCGCCTCGACGCCCGCCGACGGGGCCGCGGCGCTGGCGGGGCTGCTGCGGCTCGACCGCGACGCCCGCGGCTTCCTCACGGAGGGGTCGGCCAACCCGTTCGAGCCCACCGCCACCCGCCGGGCCGGCGTCTTCGTGGCCGGGGCCGCCGCCGGGCCGCGCTCCATCCGCGAGGCCATCCGCGACGGGGCCGCCGCCGCCGGGCGGGTGCTGGCCACGCTGGTGCCGGGCGAGCGGCTGGCGCTCCAGCCGCTGGCCGCCGAGATCGATCTCGCCACCTGCGGCGGCTGCGGCACCTGCGTCGCCACCTGCCCGTACCACGCCGTGGTCCGCGACCCGGTCACCCGGGCGCTGCAGGTCGAGCCGGCCGCCTGCCACGCCTGTGGCGGCTGCGCCGCCGCCTGCCCCACCGGCGCGGCCAGCGCCCCCCACGCCACCCGCGCCCAGCTGGCCGCCGAGATCTCGGCGCTGCTGGCCGCCGCCCGGCCCGGGGCCACGCCGTGAGCCCCGCCCCGCGCATCGTCGCCTTCCTCTGCGAGTGGTGCGCCTACGCCGCCGCCGACAAGGCCGGCGCCTCGCACCAGCCCTACCCGCAGACGCTGCTCACCGTGCGCGTCCCCTGCACCGGGCGGGTCGAGCCGGCCATGGTGCTGCAGGCCTTCCGCGAGGGGGCCGACGGCGTGCTGGTGGGCGGCTGCCACCCCGGCGACTGCCACCACGTCGACGGCAACCTGCGGGCGGCGGCGCGGCTGACGCTGCTCGGCCGGGCGCTGGAGCAGGCGGCCATCCCGCCGACCCGGCTGCGGGTGGAGTGGGTGGGGGCGGCCGAGGGGGCGCGCTTCGCCGAGGTGGCGACGCAGCTGACCGCCGAGCTGGCGGCGCTCGGGCCGCTCGACTACCCGGGGCGGGCCCTCCACTCCATCGACGACGCCCTGCAGGTGGCGCCGTCGCGCCTGCACCAGCTGGAGGAGGCGGGCCCGGCGCCGCGGGCGCCCGGCAAGCCGCGGGTGGCCTTCTACTGGAACGCCTCCTGCGGCGGCTGCGAGGAGGCGGTGGTCGACCTCGGCGAGGGCTTCGCCGAGCTGGCGGCCCGCGTCGAGATCGTGCTCTGGCCGGTGGCCCTCGACACCAAGAAGGCCGACGTCGAGGCCATGCCCGACGGCCACATCGACGTGGCCTTCCTGAACGGCGCCATCCGGCTCGACGAGCAGGACCACTGGGCGGTGCTGCTGCGGCGCAAGGCGCGCACCGTGGTGGCCTTCGGCGCCTGCGCCCACCTCGGCGGGGTGGTCGGCCTCGGCAACCTCTCCGAGCCGGAGGCGCTGCTCACCACCGCCTACCGCGACCAGCCGAGCGTCTCCAACCCGCAGCAGGTGCTGCCGGGGCGGCCGGTGCAGGCCGGCGGCCACGAGATCACGCTGCCGGCGCTGCTCTCCCGCACGCTGCCGCTGGGGGCGGCGGTGCCGGTGGACTTCACCATCCCCGGCTGCCCGCCCTCGCCCGCCGTCATCGGGGCGGCCGTCGACCTGCTGCTCGGCGGAGGAGCGCTGCCGCCGCCGGGGTCGGTGCTGGCGCCCAACGCCTCGCTCTGCGACTCCTGCCCGCGCAACGGCTCGCGCCCGGAGCGGCTGCAGCTCACCGCGCTGGCCCGGCTCGCCACCACCCAGCCTGACGAGGCCACCTGCTTCCTGGCCCAGGGGCTGGTCTGCCACGGGCCGGCCACCCGCCAGGGCTGCCAGCCCGGCTGCGTCGAGGCCAACATGCCCTGCCGCGGCTGCTTCGGGCCGCTCGACGGCGTGGTCGACGGCGGCGCCGCCATGCTCTCGGCCTTCGCCTCGCTCTTCGCCGGCGATCTCGCCACCCAGCGGGCCATGGCCGAGAGCCTCCCCGATCCGGCCGGCACCTTCTGGCGCTACGGGCTGGCGGCGGCGCTGCTGCCGCGGCGCCTGCCGGAGCGCGCGCCATGACGCGACGGATCACCATCGACCCCATCACCCGGCTGGAGGGGCACGGCAAGGTGGAGATCCTGCTCGACGAGCAGGGGAACGCCCAGCACGCCTTCCTGCAGGTCCCGGAGCTGCGCGGCTTCGAGCGGTTCTGCGTGGGGCGCCCCGTCGAGGAGATGCCGCAGCTCACCGCCCATGTCTGCGGGGTCTGCCCGGCCGCCCACCACCTGGCCTCGGTGCGGGCCCTCGACGCCCTCTCCGGCGTCACCCCGCCGCCGGCGGCGCTGGCGCTGCAGCGGCTCTACTACGACCTCTTCATCTTCGAGGACCACCTCCTCCACTACTGGTACATGGGCGGGCCGGACTTCATCGTCGGCCCCAAGGCCCCGGCGCCGCTGCGCAACATCCTCGGGGTGCTGGCCCGGGTGGGCGAGTCGCTGGGCAAGCGCATCCTCTCGGTCCGCAAGGAGGCGCGGGACCTGATGGCCGCCATCAGCGGCCGCACCGTCCACCCGGTCTTCGCCCTCCCCGGCGGCTGCTCCCGCCCCATGCCGGCCGAGGCGCTGGCCCAGCTGCGCGAGGCGGCGCCGCGGCTGGTGCAGTTCTCGGTGGACACGCTGGCGTCGTTCCGGGCGGCGGTGCTGGAGCAGCGCGAGTACCTCTCGGCCATCGGCAGCGAGGTCTACCGGCTGCGGACCCACTCGATGGGGATGGTGGACGAGGCCGGGCAGCTCACCTTCCTGGACGGCACGCTGCGGGTGATCGACACCGGCGGCGCCGAGACGCTGCGCTTCGCGCCGCGCGACTACCTCGAGCACCTGGCCGAGCGGGTCGAGCCCTGGACCTACGCCAAGTTCACCTTCCTGAAGTCGAAGGGGTGGACCGGATTCACCGAGGGTGACGAGAGCGGCCTCTACCGGGTCGGGCCGCTGGCCCGGCTCAACGTGGCGACCGCCATGGCCACGCCGCTGGCCGAGGCGGAGCGGCAGCGGCTCTTCGGGACCCTGGGCTGGCCGGCCCACCAGACCCTGGCCTTCCACTGGGCCCGCCTGGTCGAGGCGCTGCAGGCGGCCGAGCGGGTGGCGGCGGCGGTGGACGACCCGCTGCTGGCCTCGCGCGACGTCCGCAACGTGCCCCGGCCGCTCACCGGCCCAGCCGAGGGGGTGGGCGTGGTCGAGGCCCCGCGCGGCACGCTCATCCACCACTACCGGTGCGGCGCCGACGGGCTGCTCACCGCGGTCAACCTGGTGGTGGCCTCGCAGCACAACGCCGCCCCGGTGCAGGTCTCGGTCCGCAAGGCGGCGCGCGGCCTGATCCGCAACGGGGTGGTCAACGACGGGCTGCTCAACCAGCTGGAGATGGCCTTCCGCGCCTACGACCCGTGCAACGCCTGCGCCTCCCACGCCCTGCCGGGGGAGCTGCCGCTGCTGGTGACGGTGAAGGACGCGCGCGGCGCGGTGGTCGAGGTGCTCCGGCGGCGGGTCCCCGAAGAGCAGCCGTGAGAGGCCCGGTGGCGCCCACGCCCACGCCCGAGACCTCGTCCCTGGCCGCTGCACCGGGGCGGCGCGGCGCCCTGCTGGTCCTCTGCCTGGGCAACCCGCTGCGGAGCGACGACGCCGTGGCGCTCCACGTGGCGCGCCTGCTCGAGGCGGCCCCGCTGCCGGGCGTGACCGTCAAGGTGAGCGCCCGGGCCGGGCTCTACCTGCTCGACGACATGGAGGGGTTCGACCGGGTGGTGGTGGTCGACGCCATCCAGACCGGCCAGCACCCGCCCGGCACCGTCCACCAGCTCCCGCTCGAGGCGCTCCACTCGCCGGCCGGGCCGTCGCCGCACGCCGTGGGGCTGCCCTCGGCGCTGGCGCTGGCGCGGGCCGCCGGGGCGCCGGTGCCGGAGCGGGTGGAGCTGGTGCTCATCGAGGCCGAGGTGATGGACCTGGTCGGCGAGGGGCTGACGCCCGGGGTGGCGGCGGCGGTGGGGCCGGCGGTCGAGGCGGTGCGGAGGGCGTGCGAGCGGCTCAGCCGGTGACGGTGCGGGCCTTGGTCTTCTGCTCGGCCATGGAGGGCTCCTCGGTGGGCGAGGAGGTACCTGGCGCGGGAGGGGGGCCGCGGGCCAGAGAATCGGTCGCGCCGGTGGGAGCGCCGGACGGGGAGCGGAGCGCAGGGGCGGCGTTGCCGGTCGGCGAGCGGAAGGCGTTGTGAAAGGTCCGCGGGGGCGGGCGGTGCCGACCAGCCAGCGAGAGGCGTTGCGAAGAGGTCCGCGGCGGCGGGCGGTTTCGCGGAGGGCGCGGGCGGGGTCAGTCCAAACGTTTGGAGTCGCTACAGCCTCCGTCCAGGCAGGTTCAGTCTGAACCGCAAATGACCCATCCCGAACGAGGTCCCTCATTTGCAACTTTGGGCGCCCAAAATGACTCTAAGTCCGTGTCGCTCGACAACCGCTTGCATTGACTGCGGTTGTTCTGTGTTTGACCGTGAGTCCGTTTCTGACGTCAGAACTCGCGAAGGCGAGGCGGCGGGGCGGGACGTGGCGGGAAGGTCGGACGTCTCGCAGCGCCCGACGCCCTTGAGGAGGTCCTGTGTTGCGCGGCCTGAAGGCCGCGCGATCAGTGCTTCACCCCGTGGAACAACCGGTCCCACCTCGGCCCGTGCGGCCCCCAGGAGAAGAGCGCCACCCAGGCCCGCCCCTTGACCCGCCCCACCGGCACCGGCCCGAAGACGCGGCTGTCGGCGGAGTGGTCGCGGTGATCGCCGGCCAGGAAGACGTACCCCTCGGGCACCACCTGGCGGGGGACATCGCCGCAGGGGCGCTCCGGCGTGCAGTGGGTGTGGTAGGCGTGGGCCTCGAGCATCTCCACGAAGTCGGTGCAGGGCTCCTCGACCCAGCCGCCGCGCTCGGGCCGGTTCCAGTAGCTGCACGGGCCGGGCACCGGCTGGCGCTGCACCGGCCGCTCGTTGACCACCAGCCGGCCGTCGCGGATCTCCACCACGTCGCCGCCCACGCCCACCACCCGCTTGATCAGGTCGTCGGCGTTGGGGCCGCCGTTGGGGTTGAGGAAGACCACGATGTCGCCGCGGCCGGGGGTGGACCAGTTGAGCTGGGCGGTGTCGGTGAAGGGGAGGCGGGCGCCGTAGGCCCACTTCTCCACCACCACGTAGTCGCCGATCTGCAGCGTCGGCAGCATCGAGCCGGAGGGGATGTAGACCGCCTCGAAGAGGAAGGTCCGGAAGGCCAGCACCGCGAGGATGGTGAAGACCCAGCCCTTCACCTCGCTCTTCAACTTGTCGCGATCCACGCTGCCTGACGCTCCTATTCGGTCCGCATCGCCTCGACGGGGTCCAGCCGGGACGCCCGGGCGGCGGGGTAGATGCCGAAGAGCAGCCCGGCCCCGCACGCGACGAAGAGCGACAGTACCACCGCCCACGCAGGGATGCTCGTCGGAACGGACATCACCTCGCGGGCGAAGACGGCGATGCCGGCCCCCAGCAGCACACCGAGCAGGCCGCCCAGGGCCGAGAGTGTGATCGCCTCGATGAGGAACTGGCTGAGGATGCGGCGCCGGCGCGCCCCCAGCGCCTTGCGCACGCCGATCTCGCGGGTCCGCTCGGTCACCGAGACCAGCATGATGTTCATGATGCCGATGCCGCCCACCAGCAGCGCCAGGGCGCAGACGCCCAGGCTGGCGGCGTTGATGATCAGCGCCAGGTTGTCGAACAACTGGTTGACCGAGTCGTTGGTGAAGTAGTCGAAGTCGCTCTCGTCCTGCGGGGCCACGCCGCGGAGCCGGCGGAGGGCGCCGACCACCTCGTCGATGGCCCTGGGCACGTCCTCGGCCGAGGTGGCGATGACCACCAGGTTGTTGTTCTCCACCCGGCCCATGGCGAGCTCGAAGGCGGGCCAGGGAAGCAGCACGTAGCCGTCCTTCGACTCAAGGCCCAGGATCGAGCCCATCCGCTCCGCCACCCCGATGACCTCGAAGGTGGCCCCGTTGATCCGGATCTCCTGGTCGAGCGCCGCCGCCGGGTCGGGGAAGAGGATGTCGGCGACGTCCGCGCCGATGACCGCCACCTTGCGGGAGAGCTGGATGTCGGTGTCGTTGAGCATCCGCCCGGCCGCGAGCGCGACCGAGCGGGAGCGAGCCACGTCCGGGACCGCTCCGACCACGTCGATGACCGGCTTGGTCGCACGCTGGCTCGTCGAGACCGCGAAGGGGCGCTGGTAGCTCTCCTCGATGCTCACCCCGGAGACATGGGGGAGCGACCGGAGCGCCTCCCCCATCTCGCGGGTGATGGGCTTGCGGGCCTCGTACTTGCGCCAGTCGTGGTCGCCGAAGCTCGGGGCCGGCCACTTGGAGACGGCGAAGGAGTCGCTCCCGAGCAAGGCGAGGTCGTTCTTCACCTTGAGCCGCAGCCCCTCGGTGAGCGACATCATGGCCACCACGGTCATGGCGCCGATGACGATGCCCAGCAGCGTGAGGGCCGAACGGAGCGGGTTGGACCGGAGGGTCCCAAACGCCATGGCCAGGTTGTCGAGGAAGCCGGTCATTCGTAGCGTAGTGCCTCCACGGGGTCGAGGTTGGCGGCCCGCCAGGCCGGCCAGGAGCCGAAGAGCAGCCCGACCACCGCCGAGAAGCCGAGCCCGAGCGCCACCGCTCCGGGGGTCACGGCGGCCGCGAGCGGGGTGGTGAGCGCCAGGAGCGAGGCGACGCCGAAGCCCAGCGCCGTCCCCACCGCGCCGCCGAGCAGTGAGACGAGCGAGGACTCGACGAGGAACTGCAGGAGGATGGTGCGGCGCCGGGCCCCGAGCGCACGCCGCAGCCCGATCTCCCGCGTCCGCTCGGTCACCGAGACCAGCATGATGTTCATGATGCCGATGCCGCCCACGAGCAGGGTGATGAGCCCAACCCCGACGGCCACGCCGTAGAGCGCCCCGGTGAGCTGCTCGTAGAGGCGTCGCATCTGCTCCTGGCGGTTCACCGAGAAGTCGTCCGGCTTGCCGGGCGGAACCCGCCGCACCCGCCGCAGGATGCTGACGAGCTGGTCCTCGAGCGCCTTGACCTTGTCCGGCTCGGCGCTGACCGCGAGCGAGATGGTCCGCTTGGCGCCCATGTCGCGGAGGAAGGTGGTCCAGGGGAGGGTCGCCTCGGAGTCGAGGTCCAGCCCCATGAGCCGGCCGCGCCGGGCCTGCACCCCGATGACCGTCAAGGGGCGGCCCAGCACGCGGAGCCGCCGGCCCACCACCTCCTCGGCCGGAACGCCGGGGAAGAGCTTGTCGGCCAGGTTGGGCCCGAGCACCAGGACGCTCCGGGAGAGCTCCACGTCGGGCGCCGAGAGGAACCGCCCGGCCGCCACGGCGACGCCGTTGGCGATCTGGTAGTCCTCGTTGGTGCCGCGCACCCGCACCCGGGTGAGCTCGGCCTGGTCGGAGGTCAGCGTGGCGTCGAGCGAGACGAAGGGGGCCACCGCGGTGGCCAGGGAGGCCTCCCGGCTCACCGCCTCGAACTCGGCGCGCCCCATGTCCTTGCGGTTGCGCATCTCCCACCAGTCGTTGCCGGACGAGATCCACTTCCACTTGCTCACGTAGAGCGTGTTGGCGCCCAGCCCGCCGACCTGGGTGGCGAAGCTCTGGTTGAGGCCGTCGATGATGGCCACGATGGCGATGACCGTCATGACTCCGATGACGATGCCCATGGTGGTGAGGAAGGAGCGGAGCGTGTTGCTCACCAGGGAGGAGAGGGCGATGCGCAGACCCTCGCCCGTCTCGGAGACGAGGCGGGTCAGGCCGAGGCGGGCCCGACCGAGGCGGGTCGGTGGCCCCCCTCCCCTCACGTGCCCACCGCCCGGGCGGCCTGGAGCGCCGCCACCTCGGCCCCTGGGCCGTCGCCCAGGATGCGGCCGTCCATGAGCTTGATGGCCCGGGGGCACCGGGCCGCCAGCTTCGCCTCGTGGGTCACCAGGATGATGGTGTGGCCGCGGGTGTTCAGCTCGCCGAAGAGCCGGACGATCTCCTCGCCGGTCTGCGAGTCGAGGTTGCCGGTCGGCTCGTCGGCGAGGAGGATCGAGGGCTCACCCACCAGGGCGCGGGCGATGGCCACGCGCTGGCGCTGACCGCCGGAGAGTTCGTTGGGCCGGTGGTGCATCCGGTTGGACAGCCCCACCGAGCGGAGCGCCGACTCGGCCATCTCGCGCCGCTGCCGCCGCGGCAGGCCGCGGTAGACCAGCGGCAGCTCCACGTTGGCCAGCGCCGTGGCCCGCGGCAGGAGCTGGAAGGTCTGGAAGACGAAGCCGATCTCCTTGTTGCGCAGGTCGGCGAGCTTGTCGTCGGAGAGGGTCTCGACGTCGGCGCCGTTGAGCCGGTAGGTGCCGGAGGTGGCGGTGTCGAGGCAGCCGAGCAGGTTCATCAACGTCGACTTGCCCGAGCCCGACTGGCCGACGATGGCCACCCACTCCCCCTTCACGATGTCGAAGGAGACGCCGTCGAGCGCCCGCACCAGCTCGCCGCCCACCTCGTAGTGGCGGGAAAGGCGGTCGATGGAGATGAGCGGCCCGCTCATGACCCCTTGGCCTTCCCCGCCTCGACCTTCTTGGCTGGCTCCTCCTCCTTCACCTTCTTGCCGTCGGCCAGCTCCTTGGAGAGCACCTTGTAGGGCCCTTCCACCACCTTCTCGCCATCCTTCAACCCCGAGACGATCTCGATCTCGGTGTCCGAGGCCAGGCCGGTCTCCACCTGGCGCAGCCGGGCCACACCGTCCTGGACCACGAAGATCACCTTCTTGAGCAGCTCGCGCTTCACCTTCTTGCCGGGCACCTTCGGGGGCTGCGGCGCCACCAGGGCCTGGTCGCCTGCCGCCGGCTGGGCCAGCTCCTTCTCCGTCCGGACGGTCACCGCCGCGATGGGGACCACCACCGCGTTCTCCCGGGTGTCGGTGGAGACCGAGGCCTGGGCGCTCATCCCGGGCAGGGCGCCCGGCACCACGTCGGTCAGCGCCATGCGCACGATGAAGGTGGTCACCTCCTGGTCGGTGCCGGCGTTCTTGACGGTGGCCTTGCGCGCCACCTCGACCACCTGGGCCTGGAACTTCCGGTCGGGGAAGGCGTCGATCTCGATGTCGGCGCGATCGCCCTCCTTCACGTAGACCACCTCGTGCTCGCCGATCTCCGCCTTCATCTCCATCTTGGAGAGGGTGGCGATCACCATGATCACGTCCTCGGAGAAGTCGGAGCCTCGCACCCGCTCGCCCACCTGCTTGAGCCGCTGGGTGACGATTCCCTCGATGGGCGCCGTGATGGTGGTGAGCGAGAACTGGTGGCGAGCCTCGCGCAGCGCGGCGTCGGACTGGGCCAGCCGCTGCGCCGCCGAGGCGGCCTGGGCGCGGGCGCCGTCGTAGTCTGCGCGGGCCTTCTCGGCCTCGGCGGCGCTGGCGTTCTGGCCGGCCACCAGCCGCTCCACCCGGCCCAGCTCGGCCTTGAGCAGGGCGGCGCGGACGTTCTGCACGTCGACGTCGGCGGCCGCGCTGTTCCGGGCGGCCTCGGCCTGGTTGAGCTGGGCCCCGTAGCGGCGCGCGTCGATCTTCCCCAGCACCTGGCCGAGGGTGACCCGGTCACCCTCGCGGATGGCCAGCTCCACGAGATCACCGGTGATGTTGGAGGAGAGCTTCACCTCGGTGGCCGCCTGCAGCTTGCCGCCGCCGGTGACGATGCGGGTGATGGCCCCCTTGCGGGCGTTGACCGCCTGCACGGTGATGGGCGGCTCGGCCCGGGGCTTGAGGGAGGAGGCCACCACACCCACGATGGCCAGCACGAAGAGGCCGGCGACGATCCGCTTGGGCCAGCTCATGCGGACGGCGGAGGTGGCGGTGACGACGGCGGTGGCGGGTGGTTCGGGCGGCATGGTCTGGGCGTCCATCTAGAGGGCTCCTCCCACGGCGCGCGCCAGGTCGGCGGTGGCGACAGCGTGGTCGATGCGGGCTTGCACGAGCGAGAGCTCGGCCTGGGTGAACTTCAAGGAGGCGTCGCGGACCTCGAGCTGCGAGGCCAACCCGGCCTCGAGCCTCTGCCGGGCCAGCGCCAGCGACTGCTCGGCGGCGCCGAGGTTGTCGGCGGAGAGGGTGACCTGGGTGGCCAGCGCCACCACCATCTGCCGGGCCGAGGTCACCTCGCGGGCCACCGCGTCGGAGATCTTGCCGGCGGTGGCGCGGACCTTCTCGGCGCCGGCCTCGGCGCGGGCCACGCCGGCCTCGGTGGAGCGGCCGGCGAAGAGGTTCCAGGCCAGCACCAGCCCGACGCTGGC
The DNA here is from genome assembly GCA_032654565.1 of Anaeromyxobacteraceae bacterium. GTDB lineage: Bacteria > Myxococcota > Myxococcia > Myxococcales > Anaeromyxobacteraceae > JADKCZ01. The sequence goes on from JAULAX010000015.1 coordinate 534,019, forward strand.
GCTGTAGGCGCGGGCCGGGTTGGAGAAGACGCCGTCGGCGGTGGGGCTGTCGACGGCGGCGCCGCCGGAGCGCTGGTAGGCGGCCTGCAGGCCCAGCGTGGGCCAGTAGGCGAAGCGGGCGGCCGAGAGCGACGCCTCGGAGGCCTCGACCTGGGCGCTGGCCGCGGCCAGCGAGGGGCGGCGCTCGCGGGCGCGGGTCATCAGCGCCTCGAGCGGCGGGGGCTCGCCGGAGGGACGGCCCGGCCCCTCCACCGTCGACGGCGCCACCACCTCGACGGCGTCGTCGCCGGGCTGGCCGAGCGCCAGGGCCAGGTCGGCGCGCGCCTGCACCAGCCGGGTCCGCCCCTGCTCCACCTGGATCCGGTCGTTGCCGAGGTTGACCCGGGCGGCGTAGGTGTCGCTCTTCTGGGCGCGGCCGGCGGCGTAGAGGGCGTCGGCCCGCTCCGCCAGCTCGGCGCTCCGGGTGGCGGCCTTCTCCAGCACCTGCAGCGAGCGCTCCGCCTTGAGGAGCTCGTAGAAGCGGCGGGTGACGTCGAAGGCGACGGTGAGACGCGACTCCTCCCAGGTGCGGGCGGCGGCGCGCTCGGCGGCCCGCGCCTGCGAGATGGTGCGCATGGCGGCCAGGTTGACCAGCGGCTGGGTGAGCTGGAGCCCGAACGAGTAGGCGGCCGAGTCGGTGGCGGGGCCGTTGGCGGGCAGGAGGGTGCTGCTGCTGGAGTCGAACCGCAGGGTCTTGCTCGGCCCGAAGAACTGGTGACCCGCCGTGCTGGTCAGGTCGAGCCGGGGCAGCACCCCCTGCCAGGCCGCCAGCCCGTCGGCGCCGGCCAGGCGGGCGTCGGCCCGGGCGATGCCGAGGTCGCGGCTCTGCCGGGCGGCCAGCGCCAGGGCCTCGTCGAGGGTGAGCGGCGCGGCCGCGGCCAAGAGCGGCGCGGCGAGGAGCAGGGCGAGCAGGGTTCGGGTCATGGGGATCACTTGCCGGCCGGCTGGGCGCGGGCTTCGGCCTGCGCGGCGACCATGGCGGCGGCGGGGGCGACGCGGAGGAAGGCGACCTGGGCCAGCCAGAGCAGGCCGACCACGGTGGCGGCGCGGCGGATGGTGGCGCCGGAGAGGCGCGCCATCCCCAGCGTCAGCAGGACCAGCGACCAGGCGGCGAACAGGTCGATGGAGGAGAGGGCGGCCAGCAGCACCGGCGAGGCCTGGTCGGGCAGGAAGGCGGCCAGGCTGGAGGGCAGCAGGCGCCCCAGCGTCTCGGCGTCCACCGGCGCCCTCCAGACCAGGGCCGGCAGCATGAGCAGCGGCGCCAGCAGCACCGGGAGCAGGGCGTGGGCGGTCACCGCCACGGTCCCCTTGAGCGGTGGCGTGGTCCCGGCCACCTTGAAGGCCAGCCAGATGAAGAAGGCGGCCGCCAGCACCGAGAAGCCGGGTTCGAAGGTGGAGCCGGCGTAGACGGCGATGCTCCCCACCTTGCGGGCCTGCTCGATGGCCTCCTCGCGCTGGAACGGGGACATCTCGGCCTGGGCCGGTGCCAGGTCGAGCTTGCGCTCGGCGGCCCGGGCGAAGTCGAGCCGGGGGACGGCCACCACCGCGACCAGGACCGAGGCGGCGGTGGCGATGAGGATGGCGACCAGGCTGCGCCGGCGGGCGACCACGAGATCGAGGCCGCGGCGGGGGGAGGTGAGGACGGCTGCGGCGGTGGCGCCGTCTTCCTTCATATCGGTGCGGGACATGGTGGGCTTGTGCCCCCTTACGAGGCGGGGCGGCGGGGTATTTCGCTGCGCGACGCGGTGGGATCGCGGATTGTTCTGCTGGAAACCTAGAGAGGGCGCTCCGCCCTTCCTGTGACACCGGAGAAAACCCAGGAATTCAAGGGGCCAACGGGGGGAGCCGGGCCAGCCTGGCCCGGTTGTCGAGCGCCGCGAAGACCGCCAGGCCGGTCAGCGGCCGGGACGAGGCCACCCGCTGCCGCTCCAGGAAGAGGGCCAGGGGCTCCTCCACCACCCGCTGCACGGTCGGCCAGGAGCTGGCGTGGCGCACCCAGCGCCGCCCCCCCTTCACCACCACCAGGCCGCCGTGGGTGACCCGGGTCAGCTGGTCGAGCCGCTCCTCGCGGACCACCCAGAGGACGGCGCCGTCGGGCAGCCGCGCCTCCAGGGCCAGCAGCGCCGCCGGCGGGATCACCTCGGCGCTGAAGCGTCCGAGCGGCAGCCGCGCCACGGGCACTCCGGCCAGCCGCCGCCCCCGCTTCGCCAGCCGGTCCCAGCGCTCGCGGTCGTAGCTGGTGGCCACCTCCACCGTCGCGGCGCCGGCCAGCTCGCGCGAGATGGGGCGGAGCCAGCCCTTCTCCACGTTGCGCGGGATCCACTGCGAGAGCACCTCGTGGTCGCGGTCGGCGATGCTGACCTCGCCGCCGTAGCGCAGGTCGTCGAGGGCGCGGCGCACCTCGTCGTCGCTCCGGCCGGCCCCCAGCGCCAGGGCGGTCTCGATGAAGGTGACGCAGTCGAAGGCGTCGAGCCGGAAGCGGGGATCGGGGTCGGGGCCGCGCCCCTCGCCGAGCGGGCCGAGCTGGTAGCGGACGCCCACCAGCGGCGCCGAGGCGGCGGCGGCGCGCGCTCCGCCGGGGGGCGCCTCGCCGGCGGCGGCCAGCAGCGCGGCCAGCCGGTCCGGGGCGGCGGCGAGCAGCAGGGTGAGAGCCAGGGCCAGCACGCGGGGAGCATAGCCCGCTCCGCCGCTGGCCAGCGCCGCCGGCGCGTGACAGAAGGGGACGACGCGCCCGGCCGGGCGCGGGGCGGGAGGCGCGGATGCGGCTGGCGGTGATCGGGGCCGGAGGGGTGGGCGGGCTGCTGGCCGGGCTGGCGGCGCGGGCCGGGCTGGAGGTGGCGCTGCTGGCGCGGGGCGAGGCGCTGGCCGCCGTCCGGGCCGACGGGCTGCGGGTGACCTCCGGGGGGGAGACGTTCACCGCGCGTCCTGCCGCGGTCTCCGACGATCCGGCGGCGCTTGGACGATGTGATGCCGTGCTGGTGGCGGTGAAGAGCTGGCAGGTGGCGGCGCTGAACGGGGCCGGGGTGGTGGCCTCGGTGAGCGAGGCCATCGAGGTGGTGGCCTGGGAGAAGCTGCTGTTCGTGGCCCCCTTCGGCGCGGTGGGGGCGGTGAGCCGGGCGCCGGCCGGGGCGCTGCGGGAGACGCCGGAGACGCGGCGGCTGCTGGCCGGCCTGATCGCCGAGGGGGCGGCGGTGGCGCGGGCGCGGGGCGTGGCGCTCCACGGCGACGTGGTGGCGCGGACGCTGGCCCTGCTCGACGGGGTGGCCTGGGGGGCGACGGTCTCGATGCAGCGCGACCTCGCCGCCGGCCGCCCCTCGGAGCTGCAGGATCAGACCGGCGCGGTGGTGCGGCTCGGCGCCGAGGCGGGCGTTCCGGTGCCGCTCCACGAGGCGCTGCTGGCGGCGCTGCTGCCGCTGGAGCGGTCGGCCTGTGGCGTTGCGCCACGCTTCCAGCGGACCTGAGCTTCGACCTGGGCCCGGTCCCGTGGACAGTCGGCCCTTGCGGGGGTGGTCGGAGGGGTGAAGCGTGCTGCAAGGTGGGCAGTTTCGTGCGTTTCAATCGCGCAACGATTTTTGTCGATTTACATCTCCTTGAAATCACAGACATAACTCCCGACCGAGGGTAATCTGAAGAAGACATTTAACGCGCCGCGGCTTGCGCAATTCCCGACATTCGGCGAACGATTTGCACACAGAAGCCCGCGAAGCCCCCCCGAAGCCCACCCACGCCGCTCCCCTTTTGCGGATGCCGGCGAGTCAGTTCAACGGAGGAACACAGACGTGAACAACCTGCGCTCCCTGATGTCCGCCACGCTGCTCGCGCTCGCCGTCATGGCGCCCGCGGCCCGCGCCGCCGATGAGACCCCCAACCCCTGGAAGTTCGAGTTCCACGGCCTCATTTCCGCGTCGATGTACTACCAGGACCAGGCCTTCGCCAATGCACAGGGCCAGGGTCTGATGCTTGCGGCGCCTGCACCCACCAACGTGGCTGGTGGCAACTGCCTTCCGGCCGGCACCTGCGCCAACCCGAAGTCGGCCAGCATGATGTCCGGCGACATCCGCAACAGCCGCTTCTCCTTCGCCATGTCGGGCCCGAAGGTCTTCGGCGACGCGCAGCCGCGCGCCTACCTCGAGTTCGACCTCTTCGGCCCGAACGGCAATGGCAACTTCGGCAGCGAGCAGAACATCCCGCGCATCCGCGCGGCCATCGCGGAGCTCAAGCTCGGCAACACCACCGTCCAGGTCGGCCAGCAGAACCAGCTGGTGGTCCAGCAGATCATCGGCTCGCTCGGCCACCTCTCCAACCCGGTCTCCTACGGCGCCGGCACCATCGCCTGGCGGACCCCCGGCGTCCGGGTGACGCACGCCATCCCGATGGAGGCCCTGAAGCTGACGCTGGCGATCGAGGCGGTCAAGAACAAGTGGGCCGAGTCGGCCACGGCCCTCACCGGCGGTGCCACCAACCCGGCCACCATCGGGCTCGGCGAGGCGTCGGGTATGCCGATGATCCAGGGCATGGCGCGCGTCGACGGCACCGGCGGCCCGGTCAAGTTCGTCGGCTACCTGGTCGGCGTCTACCACTCCGTCGACCTGAACGGCTTCGGTGACGGCCAGGCCCTCCCCGCCTATGCCGCCGGCAAGAAGAGCATCGACGGCAACGTGATCGAGGTGGGCGGCAACGTCACCTTCGCCCCGGTCAACCTCGCCTTCAACTGGTACACCGGCAAGTCCACCGGCAACATGCTCGGCGCCATCGCCCAGTTCGGCGACATCAAGGACACCGGCTACTGGGTCCAGCTGGCCGGCTACGCCACCAAGGAGCTGTCGCTCAGCGTCGCCTACGGCGCCAACACCCCCGACAAGGCCGACGTTCGCCGCACCGGCAACGCCCGCCTCGCCAACAACGTCGTCGGCGGCCTGCTCAAGTACCAGGACGGCAGCTACGCCGTCGGCGTCGAGGGCTGGCAGACCACCACCACCTGGGCCACGACGGCCACCACCCAGCTGGACACCAAGGGCCTGCAGGTCATGGCCACCGTCAACTACTCCTTCTAGTCGGCGACCCGCTTCACGGAACCCCGGTCCCGCTCACGCGGGGCCGGGGTTTCTCATTTCTACAGCATGGCCTTGTGCGGCAGCGACTCGCGCCAGCCGCTCGGCGTGATCACCGTGTAGTTGAGCTTGCGCTGCAGCTCCTTCACGGTCTGGCTGCCGGCGTAGGTGAGGCCGGAGCGAAGTCCGCCCACCAGGTCGCCGATGATCCGGTCCTCGTCCTCGCGCCAGGGGACGGTGGTGGAGATCCCCTCGGCGGTCTTCCACTCGGCGATGCCGCCGTGGTGGTCCTCGGCCACCTCGCGGCTGGCCATGCCACGAAAGGTCTTCGCCCAGCTGCCGTCGGGCTGCTGCACGCGCTCGCCCGGGGTGGGGCGGGTCCCGGCCAGCATCCCGCCGATCATCACGAAGTCGGCGCCGAAGGCCAGCGCCTTGACCACGTCGCCGGCGTAGCGGATGCCGCCGTCGGCGACGATGGAGCGGTCGCAGCGGGCGCAGTCCTGGATGGCGGTGAGCTGGGGCACTCCGTGGCCGGTCTTGATGCGGGTGGTGCAGACGCTCCCCGGCCCGATGCCCACCTTGACGATGTCGGCCCCCACCGAGGCCAGGTAGTCGGCGCCGGCGTAGGTGGCCACGTTGCCGGCCATCAGGCAGGCGTTGGGGAGCAGCTCGCGCAGCCGCTTCAGGGTCTTGCCCATGTAGCGGGCGTGGCCGTGGGCCACGTCGACCACGAAGAAGTCGGCTCCGGCGTCGCGCAGCGCCTCGGCCCGCTGCAGCTCCTCCACCGAGGTGCCCACCGAGACGAAGGCCTTGGTGGTGCAGGCCTTGAACTCGGCGACGTTGCGGTCCACCGGCATGAAGCGGTGGAGCACGCCGATGCCCCCCTTGCCGCCGATGAAGTTGGCCATCGCCGACTCGGTGATGGTGTCCATGTTGGCGGTCATCAGCGGCAGCTGCAGCGTCAGCTTGCCGGTCCGGTCGGTGACCGAGGTGTCGACGTGCTGGCGCGACTCGTAGTGGTTGTAGGCCGGGACCAGCAGGACGTCGTCGAAGGTGAAGGCTTCGCGCATGGGGGATTGGGCTCCGGGGGCTACGGCGTGCGGGGGGCGGGGGAAGCGGGCGTGGCCGGGGCCGGCGTCGCCCGGGAGGCGGGGGCGGGAACGGGGGGCGTCGCCGGGGCGGCCGGCGCGACGTAGAGGTCGAGCACCTGGTCGAGGGTGCGGCGGCAGACGGCGCAGAAGGGGACCGGGTCGCGCGAGAACATGACGCAGTCGGCCTGCGGCCGGTATGAGCCGGTGGCCTCGTAGTTGGCCCCCTCGAAGGCCCCCACCCGTCCGTTGAGCGGCGAGAGCAGCGCCGTCTCCTCCCGCTGCTGCAGCGTGAAGAGGGCGTCCATCTCCGCCTCCGGCCCGTTGCGGGCGCGGATGGCCTTGCGCTGCGCCTGGACCTCGCGGGCCCGCGCCGTGAACTCGGCCTTGGGCCAGGGGGTGGGGAGCGGCGCGCCGGGCGTGACCAGGTCGGCCCACTTGGCCGCCTTCGGATCGAGGGTGACGTTCCGCTCCCAGGGCTCGACCCGCCCCTCGGCCGGCAGGTAGGCGGTGTCGCTGGTGAAGTACTCGTCGGCCAGCGCCGCCACCGAGTGGCCCAGCTCGTGGACGAAGACGTAGGGGGCCCACGTCGAGCGGGCCGCCACCGTGGTGTAGAGGTTGAAGATGCCGCCCCCGCCGTAGGTGTCGCTGTTGGCGAGGATGGCCAGGGCGTCGTAGGGGGCGAAGGAGGCGACGTCGCGCAGGGTGCGGTTCTCGAAGCTGAGCAGGTAGCGCTCCGAGCCGAAGGCGTCGTAGGTGGCGCCGACCCGGCTGCGCCGGTGGATGCCGGTGGATGGGCGGGAGACGCCCGGCTCCACCGCCGGCGGGCAGAGCCCCCAGACGTTGACGTCGGCCCGCCGGGACCGCCACGGCTCCACCTCGAAGAGGGCCTTCATCAGCCGCCGGGCGTCGGCCTCGAAGCGGGGGCGGTCGGCGGCCAGGTAGCCGTCGCCGATGAGCAGCAGGTCGAACTTCTGGGAGGGTGGGCCGCTCTTCTGCAGGGCGATGAGCGGGCCGGGGGAGGCCGGCGGGGCATTGTCGACGAACGGGTCGCGGGGGTCGATGAGCAGCGTCCAGGCCACCACCAGCGACTGGTCGGGGGCCCGCTTCTTCACCACCACCTTCACCGGCGCCGTGGGGGTGGGGAAGCGCAGTGACTCGGAGAAGGTGCGGGCCTGCCGGCGCGCCTCGTCGGTGGTCTCCCACTCGCCGTAGATGGAGGCGAAGCCGCGCGAGTAGAGCAGGGCGTCGCTCTGCTGGTCACGGACCTCGAAGAGGTACTTCCCCAGCCCCAGCCCGTCGACGGCCCGGTCGAGCCGGCCGGGGAAGGGCAGCGGCTCGATCACCAGCCGGTCGAGCGAGAAGGTCTCGGCGGCGGCGGTGCCGGTGTGGAAGTAGTCGACCCGGAAGGTGAGCGGGCGCGTCGGCGGCGCCGCCGGGGCGGCGAGGGCGAGGACGGCGACGAGGGCGGGTATTGCGAGCATGGTCCGGTCATACCGCGCCGCGACCGCCCCGGCACCGGGAGATGGCCCTTTGGGACCAGCGGCCCCTCCGGGTCGAAAGCGTCCGCGAGGTTGCGCCACCCCCGGTGTGCGATCTAGCCTCTCTCCCGATGCCGCCGCTTCCCCCAGACAGGCCGACCGCGCCCCGCCAGCTTCCGGCGGAGCTGCTGCCGTTCAAGCCGTGGATGCTGGCGCTGGCCGTCTTCACCGCCTGCGCGCTCGGCATCGCCATCATGGAAGACCTGCGCTCGCCCCGCGACCTGTGGGCGCAGAACGGCGCCGCCTCGCGCCGCTAGGTCGCCCCCCGCAACCCTGGCCATCCTCGGTGGTGCGCCTGGCCAGGGCGCGACGACGCCCGGGCGCGTCGCCGGGACGCTGCGGGGCGGTTGACTCGCCGCACCCGGCGGAGTGACAACCTCCACATGCGCTCCGACATCGTCAAGAAGGGGTTCGAGCGGGCCCCCCACCGCAGCCTGCTCCGCGCCGTCGGCCTGAAGGACGAGGACTTCGACAAGCCCTTCATCGGCATCGCCAACAGCCACATCGACATCATCCCCGGCCACTTCTACCTGCAGGAGTACGGCCGCATCGCCAAGGACGAGATCCGCAAGGCCGGCGGCGTCCCCTTCGAGTTCAACACCATCGGCGTCGACGACGGCATCGCCATGGGGCACGGCGGCATGAAGTACTCGCTCCCCTCCCGCGAGCTGATCGCCGACTCGGTGGAGACGGTGATGGAGGCCCACCAGCTCGACGCCCTGCTCTGCATCCCCAACTGCGACAAGATCGTGCCGGGCATGGTGATGGGGGCGCTGCGCGTCGACGTCCCCACCGTCTTCTGCTCGGGGGGGCCGATGAAGGCCGGGGTGCTCTCCGACGGCACCTCCGTCGACCTCTCCACCGCCTTCGAGGCGGTGGCCAAGCGGGCCCAGGGGAAGATGACCGACGAGGAGCTCTACGAGATCGAGTGCAAGGCCTGCCCCTCGGGCGGCTCCTGCTCCGGCATGTTCACCGCCAACTCCATGAACGTGCTCTGCGAGGCCATGGGGATCGCCCTGCCCGGCAACGGCACCATCCTGGCGCGGACGCCGGAGCGCGAGGCCCTGGTCCGCGCCGCCGCCCGGCGCACCGTGGAGATCGCGCTCCGGCCCGAGTACAGGATGCGCACCATCCTGAACCGCGACGCGGTGCAGAACGCCATCGTGGTCGACATGGCCATGGGCGGCTCCTCCAACACCATCCTCCACCTGCTGGCCATCGCCCGCGAGGCCGGGGTGCCGCTCACGCTCAGGGACATCGAGGCGGTGGCGGCCCGGGTGGCCCACGTCGCCAAGATCGCCCCCTCGCTCTCCACCGTGCACATCGAGGACGTGCACAAGGCCGGCGGCGTGGGGGCGGTGCTCAAGGAGATCGCCCGGCGCGGCGACGTGGTCCGCACCGGCGCCCTCACCGTCAGCGGCGAGACCATCGGCGACCGGGTCGCCGCCGCCGAGGTGAAGGACCGGGGCGTCATCCACGATCTCGAGCACGCCTTCAGCCCGGTGGGCGGCATCGCGGTGCTCTTCGGCAACCTGGCCATGGAGGGGGCGGTGGTGAAGACCGCCGGCATCGAGCCGGGGATGAGGAAGTTCACCGGCGCGGCCATCTGCTTCGACTCGCAGGACGACGCCGTGGCCGGGATCATGGCCGGCCGGGTCAAGGCCGGCCACTTCGTGGTGATCCGCTACGAGGGGCCCAAGGGCGGGCCGGGCATGCAGGAGATGCTCTCGCCCACGGCGCTGATCATGGGGATGGGGCTGGGCAACTCGGTCGGCCTGGTCACCGACGGCCGCTTCTCCGGCGCCACCCGCGGCGCCTGCGTCGGCCACGTCTCTCCGGAGGCGGCCGAGGGGGGGACCATCGCCCTGGTGCAGGACGGCGACCCCATCACCATCGACGTCGAGGCCCGGGCCCTGACGCTGGGGGTCCCGGAGGCGGCGCTGGCCACCCGGCGCGCCGCCTGGAAGGCGCCGAAGAAGGAGATCCGCTCCAAGTGGCTGCGGCGCTACGCGGCCCAGGTCACCAACGCCTCCAACGGCGCGGTGCTGGAGGCGTAGGCGCGGGGGTGCTGGAGGCGCGGCTAGGCCGATCCAAGGCCCCCGGTGGGGTGGCCCAGTCGGTTTCGCCCAGATGGCCCGGACGCCAGCGCGCTGCTGCCCTATGGTCTCCCTGCACCGCGCTCGGATGCGGGCAGGAGGCCGTTCATGCGCACATGGTCCGTCGTGGTGGTTGGGCTGCTCCTCGTTGGCTGCTCGAGCGGGAGCAAGGGTGACCAGGGTCCTGCCGGTCCTGCCGGTCCGGCCGGAGCCACCGGTCCCCAGGGCATCGCTGGAACCGCAGGAGCTCCGGGGGCCGACGGGGCCCCGGGACCGCAAGGCAACCCTGGAACCGCAGGAGCTCCGGGGGCGGACGGGGCCCCGGGACCCCAAGGCACCCCCGGAACAGCAGGTACTCCAGGAGCGGATGGGGCCCCGGGACCGCAGGGACCGTCTGGCGTGGTCCGGGTGCTCCGGCAGTTCGGCACCTTCCAGACCATCATCCCGGCCCTCGGCTCGCCGATCACCATCTGCAAGACGGCCCCATACGTGGCCGGCGCCGGGGAGACCGCGGTGATCCGGGCCCAGGTGAACTGCCCGGTCCTGGTGAACCAGGGGCTCTACTTCGCCGCGGCCCAGTCGACCAACGCCGGGCCTGACTTCCCCGTCGGGGCCTCCTGGGCGGTCACCAACAACACGCCGAACAACGCCTGGCACGTGACCGGGCAGGACCAGGTGTTCCTGCTGGGGGCGGGCGCCAGCTACACCTTCTCCATGCTGCTCTCCAACAACTCGCCCAGCCCCTACCCGAGTGAGGTCTTCTGCGGCTGCAGCACCGTGGTCCAGGTGGTGCGGGAGTAGGCGGACCCCGGGGGCGCCGCCACCGCGCCGACCCAGCGCCGGGCGGACGCCAGTCGTCGTTCGCCCGGGGTGGGAGCCAGAGCGGGCTTCGTGACGCCTCAGCCCCGCGCGAACAGCGCCGTCGGCCCCGAGCCCTCGGCGCGGGCCCGGCCGCTGGCGGCCAGGTGCTCGAGCAGCAGGAAGACCGGCTCGACGTCGTCGCCGGCCCCGGCCGCCGCCGCCACCGCCGCGGCCGGGCGCGGCTCGGCGGTGAGCGCCGCCAGCACCTTCCCCTGCAGCGCCAGCACCGTCGCCGCCGCCTTCTTGCCGGCCTCGACGCCGGGCTGGTGGTAGGCGTTGACGCCGACCAGCAGCGCGTAGAGCCCCACCGCCCGCTCGAAGAGGGCGATCAGCGCCCCCACGGTCCGGGCGTCCACCCGGGTGACGGTGAGCGTCAGCGAGGCCCGGTCGTTCCCGGCCAGGGCGGCGCGGGTCCCCAGCAGGAGGCCGTGCAGGTAGTCGCCGGCGGTCACCCCCGGCTCCACCTCCAGCGGCGCGCCGCCAGGCTCCAGCACCCGCACGAAGGCGGCGAAGAAGTCGGGGACGCCGTCGCGCAGCTGCTGCACGTAGGCGTGCTGGTCGGTGGAGCCCTTGTTGCCGTAGACGGTGAGCCCCTGGTCGACGCGGTGGCCCTGCAGGTCGAGCCGCTTGCCGATCGACTCCATGACCAGCTGCTGCAGGTAGCGGGAGAGGAGCAGCAGCGAGTCCTTGTAGGGGAGCACCACCATGGCCTTGTCGCCGATGCCGCCGGTGGCCTGGTACCAGCAGAGGGCCATCAGCGCCGCCGGGTTGGCCAGCGCGTCGGCCACCCGGGTGGCCTGGTCCATGGCGGCGGCGCCGGCTAGCAGCCCGTCGATGTCGATCCCCTGCAGCGCCGCGGGGAGCAGCCCCACCGCCGAGAGCTCGCTGGTCCGCCCGCCGATCCAGTCCCACATGGGGAAGCGGGCCAGCCACTCGGCCGCCTCGGCGCGCCGGTCGAGCGCCGAGCCGGCCTGGGTGATGGCCACGGCGTGGCGCGCGAAGGGGAGCCCGGCGGCGGCGAAGGCCGCCTCCACCGCCAGCATGCCGTTGCGGGTCTCCGGGGTGCCGCCGCTCTTGGAGGTGACCACCACCAGCGTCTCGCCGAGGGCCGGCCCGAGCCGGGCCAGCACCCGGGCGAAGCCGTCGGGGTCGGTGTTGTCGAGGAACCACGGGGTGAGCCGGTCGCGCCCCGGGTCGCCCAGGGCGTCGGCCACGAACATGGGACCGAGCGAGGAGCCGCCGATGCCGACGCAGAGCAGCTGGGTGAAGCGGGGCGCCTGGCCCGGCCGCACCCGGCCGGCGTGGACGTCGGCGGTGAAGCGCCGCACGTCGAGGAGCGCTCCCTCGATGGCGCCGCGCAGCTCGACGCGCGGAGCCAGCGCCGGGTCGCGCAGCCAGTAGTGGCCGACCATGCGCTGCTCGTCGGGGTTGGCGATGGCGCCACCCTCCAGCGCCGCCATGGCGGCGAAGGCCTGGGCCAGGGGGCCGGCCAGCCGGTCGAGGAAGGGCTGGTCGAGCCCCATCAGGCTGGCGTCGAGCGAGAAGCCCAGCCCGGGCAGGTCGCTGCGGTAGCGGAGGAAGCGTTCCCAGTGTTCGGAGCCGGTCATGCCGGTCAGTCTAGCCCGGCGCCTTCACCCACGCCGCCGCGAAGAACCCGTCGGTGCCGTGCCGGTGGGGGAGGGTGCGCAGGAAGCCATCGGCGCCGAGCACCGCCGCCGGCGCCGCCGGTGGGGTCCGCCGCCAGCCCGGCGCGGTCGCCTCGAAGGCCAGCGCCACCGCCTCGTCCTCCTCCCGGCGGAAGGTGCAGGTGGCGTAGACCAGCCGGCCGCCGGGCCGGACCGCCGCGGCCGCCTCGCGGAGCAGGGAGAGCTGCAGGGCGGGCAACGCCGCGAAGCCGGCCGGGTCGATGCGCCAGCGCTGGTCGGGGCCACGCCGCAGCGCCCCCAGCTCGGAGCAGGGGGCGTCCACCAGCGCCCCGTCCACCCGCAGCCCCGGCGGCGGCGCCGCGCCGCGCGGCTCGACGATGGCGGCGGCCCCGGCCCGGGCGGCCCGCTCCGCCAGCCGCACCAGCCGCCCGGCGTCGAGGTCGCAGGCCAGCACCCGGCCCCCCGGCCCCACCGCGGCCGCCAGCGCCAGCGCCTTGCCACCCGCCCCGGCGCAGCGATCCAGCACCCGGTCGCCGGGGCCGGCCCCCAGCGCCAGCGCCAGCAGCTGGCTCCCCTCGTCCTGCACCTCGAAGCGGCCGGAGCGCCAGGCAAAGAGGCCGCGGATGTTCACGCGCGGTGAGGTGACCAGCAGCCCGTCGGGGGCCAGCGGCGCCGGGCGGGTCGGCACCCCCTCGGCGAGCAGCGCCGCCGCCAGCGCCTCGCGGTCCCCGCGCAGCCGGTTGGCTCGCAGCGCCACCGGGCCGGGGAGGTTGAGGGCGTCGGCCAGCGCCCCGGCCTGGTCGCCGGCGGCGGCCCGCAGCTCCGCGGCCAGCCAGTCGGGGAGCGAGGCCCGGTCGGCCAGCCCGGTCGGCGCCGGGCCGGGCGGCGGCAGGGCGTCGTCGGCGAGGCCGGCCAGCGCGGCGGCGTCGTCCCGGCCGGCCAGGTCGCGCAGCAGCAGCGCCAGCAGCAGCCTCGGCGTGCCCGGGGCGCCGCCCAGGGCGCAGCGCAGGCGGCGGCGCCAGAGCCCGACGCCGAAGATGGCCTCGGCGCAGGCGGCCCGCCCCGGGGCCTCGAGCTGGCGGTGGGCGCGCAGGAACCGGTCGAGGACCCGCTCGGCGGCCCCTCCGGCCAGCACCTCGGCCAGCGCCGGCTCCAGCGCCGCCGCCAGCCCGGCCAGCGCCTCGAAGGGCACCTCGCCGAGCCGGGACGGCCCGTTCATCCCCGCGGCGAGCCGAAGGCGGAGGCCACCGCGGCCCGCAGCTGCCCCGGGCTGAACGGCTTCTCCAGCCGGGTGTTGGGGACCCGGTCGAGGAACGCGGCCGCCTCCTCGGTGAAGGCGCCGCCGGAGAGGAAGACCATCCGGGCGGCCTGGGACGGGGCCTCGGCCAGCAGCTTCTCGTGGAGCGCCATGCCGGTCATCCCCGGCATCATCAGGTCGCAGAGGATGGTGTCGAAGTGGCCCTGGGCCAGGGCCGCCAGCCCCTCGGCGGCGCTGCCCACCGCCACCACCCGGTGCGGCGGCGACAGCATCCGGATGATGGCCCGGCCCACCATGGGCTCGTCGTCGATGACCAGGATGTCGGAGCCGATGGGCCGCTCGGGGGTGAAGGGGGCCGGCCCGGTCGCCGCTCCGGGAGCCGGCGCGGGCGCCGGGGGCGCGGCCGGCACCGCGGGCGGGATCGGGGCCGGGGTCGGCCGGGGCAGGGTCGGGCGAGGGGCCGCCACCGGGGAGGGGGTCCTGGCCTCCGGCGCCGGGGTGAGCGCCGGCACGGTCGCGTCGCGCCGCGCCGGCGGCAGCAGCACCGTGAAGATGGAGCCGCCGCCCGGCTCGCTGCGGACCTTCACCTCGCCGCCCAGGTCGGTGACGATGCCGTGGACGATGGCCAGCCCCAGCCCCAGCCCCTGGCCGATGGCCCGGGTGGTGAAGAAGGGGTCGAAGATGCGGGGCAGCACCTCGGCGGGGATGCCGGCGCCGGTGTCGGTGATCTCGATGCGGACGCGGCCGTCGGGGGCCAGCGAGGTGGAGGCCTGCACCAGGTGGCGGCCCGGGTTGCCGGGCGGGATGGCCTGGGCGGCGTTCACCAGCAGGTTGAGGAGGAGCTGGCCGATGCGGTGGGCGTTGCCCAGCACCGGCGGCACCGGCCCCAGCTCCAGCGAGAGCTGGGCGCGCTGGCGGATCTCGGTCTGGGCCAGGGTGACGGCGGTCTGCAGGGCCCGCCGCACGTCCACCTCGGTCCGCTCCGCCTCCCCGGCGCGGGAGAAGGTGCGCAGGTCACGGACGATCTGCCCGACCCGGTCGGCGCCGCCGCGGGCGTCCTCGAGCGCCCTGCGGACCTCCTCGAGGTCGGCGGGCAGCTGGTCGAGCCGGGAGAGGGCGTAGTCGACGTTGCCGAGCACGAAGGCCAGCGGGTTGTTGATCTCGTGGGCCACGCCGGCCGAGAGGGTGGCCACCGTGGCCATCCGGTCGGCCAGCTGGAGCTGCAGCTCCATGCGGCGCCGCTCGGTGATGTCGCGGACGATGGCCTGGAAGTGGGGCTTGCCGTCGAGCTCGGCGACGCGGACCGAGACCTCCACCGGGTAGATCGACCCGTCCTTGCGGCGGTAGCGGGTCTCGAAGAGCCCGCCGCCCTGCTCCACCTGCTCCCGCTTGCGCAGCGGCAGGTCCGGCAGCGTCGAGGGGTCGCGCAGGTCCCCGATGTTGAGGCGCAGCGCCTCCTCGCGGCTGTAGCCGAGCTGCTCGCAGAAGCGCTCGTTGACGTCGACCAGCTGGTGCTGCTCGTCGGCGAGCAGCATGGCGTCGTTGGCGTGGCGGGCCAGCAGCTCGGCGCGACCCAGGTGCTTGGTCGACACCGCGGCCCCCTCCGCCTCCCGGCCGGCCGCGGCGCGCAGCCCGGCCCGGCGCCACCCGGCCAGCAGCAGCCAGGCGACGAGCGCGCCGGCGGCAAAGGCGAGGAGGGCGGCGGTGGTCACGGGTGGAACCATAGCAGGCTGCCACGGCCTCGGCGTGAAGGTGCGCACCGGCGGGCGGCGGGGGTAGCATGGCGGCGTGTCGATCCTGCTCTACGCCCTCGGGGTGCTGGCGCTGCTGGCCGGGCTGGCCGGCGTGGTGCTCCCGGTGCTGCCGGGGGCGCTGGCGCTCTGGGGCGGCGTCTGGCTGGTCGCCTGGGCCGGCGACTTCCAGCGGGTGGGGGCGGCGACCCTCACCGTCACCGGGGTGCTGGCGCTGCTCATCGTGGCGGCCGACTGGGCGGCCACCGCGCTCGGCGCCAAGGCCTTCGGGGCCTCGCGCTGGGCGGTGGCGGGGGCCACCCTGGGGCTGCTGGTCGGTCTCTTCCTGGGGCCGGTCGGCATCCTGCTCGGGCCGGTGGTGGGGGCGGTGGCCTTCGAGCTCTGGAAGGATCCCAACCTGGAGAAGGCGCTCGGGGCCGGCGTGGGGACGCTGGTCGGCTTCCTGGTGGGGAGCGTGGTCAAGGTGATCCTGGCCTTCCTGCTCCTCGGGGCTCTCCTCATCGGCCTGCTGCTCTGACTCAAGCCTCGCCCGGATGCGGCGTGGCGGGGCCGCGGCCTCCGCCCGAGCAGGCGGCGGGCTTGCGCCGGGCGCCGCGACCGGGCACAAGGTCCACCCCGTGTCACCCCGCGTCCTGCTGGTCTACGTCGGCATCTGCGTCCTCTGGGGCTCCACCTGGCTGGCGGCCAAGCTGGGGCTCGAGGACCTGCCGCCGCTGCGCCTGGTGGCGGCGCGGATGGTCCTCTCCACCCTGCTGCTCCTGCCGCTGGCGCTGCGCGGCGGGGTGGCCCGGCTCAAGCCCCGCGAGTGGCGCTGGGTGCTGCTCATCGGCCTGCTGCAGGTGACCATCCCCTACGCGCTCATGTTCGTGGGCCAGACCATGGTCCCCTCGGCGCTGGCGGCCATCCTCTTCTGCACCTTCCCCATCTGGCTGGTGCTGCTGGGCTGGTGGCTGGTGCCGGGCGAGCGGCTCACCTGGAACAAGGCGCTGCTGTCGCTGGTGGGGGTGGCCGGCGTGGTGGTGCTGCACCTCGGCGCCCGGGCGGCCGATCCCGGCGGGGGGCGGCTGGGGCTGGGGGCGCTGCTCATCACCGCCGGCGCCGCCTCCTGCGCCCTGGCCAACGCCCTGGTCCGCCGCCGCGGCCTGCACCACACCCCGGCGGTGATGACCTTCGTGCAGACGCTGGGGGCCAGCCTGGTGCTCTCGGCGGCGGCCCTGGCGCTGGAGGGGGGCGTGCCCGGCGCCTGGACGGCGCGGGCGCTCGGCTCGATCGGCTACCTGGCGCTGGGGGGGACGGTGCTCACCTACGTGGGCCTCTACTGGCTGCTGCCGCGCATCTCGCTGGTGGCGGTCGGCACCATCCCGCTGGTGGACACCACCGTGGCCCTGACCCTGGGGACGCTGGTGGCCGGGGAGCGGCTCACCCTGCCCATGCTGGGCGGCGCGGCGCTGGTGCTGCTGGCCGCCGCGCTCTCCATCACCCGCCCGGCGGCGCCGGGGGCGTAGCCGGCCGGGCCGCGCTGCGGTAGAGGAGGGGGCGTGAAGCCCTGGGAGACCATCGAGAAGGCGCTGGCGCCGGACGGCACCGAGATGGTGCTGGCCCACCGCGACGGCGAGTGGGTGGTCCGCTACGGCGGCAAGGTGCTGATGTCGAGCCGGCAGCACGGCTCGGAGGACGCCCTGGCCGAGCTGGCGCTCAAGAAGGCCCGCCACCGCCGGGCCGTGCTGGTGGGCGGCCTGGGGCTGGGGTTCACGGCGCGCGCCGCGCTGGAGCGGATCCCCACCGACGCGAAGGTGGTGGTGGCCGAGCTGACCCCGGCGCTGCTCGACTGGAACCGGCGGCTGGTGGGCAAGCTGGCCGGCCGGCCGCTCGACGACCCGCGCTGCAAGGTCCACGTCGGCGACGTCATGGACCGGATCGCCGAGGCGCGGGGCGCCTACGACGCCGTCCTGCTCGACGTCGACAACGGCCCGGGCTCGATGGTCCACGAGGCCAACCACCGCATCTACGGGGACCGCGGCGTGGCCGCCTGCCGGGCGGCGCTGGCCGAGGGCGGGGTGCTGGCGGTCTGGAGCGCCCACCACGACGAGCCCTACCTGCGCCGCCTGGAGAAGGGCGGCTTCACCGCCACGGCGCGGGTGGTGCCGGCGCGCGGGGCCGCCGGCGGGCTCAAGCACGTGCTCTTCATCGCGGTCAACGCCCCCCCGGCGCGGCGGCGCGGCGGCGGACGGCCCCGGGGGCGCACCGGGCCGCGGAGCTGATGGGCGCCGCGGTCCAGCGGGTCTCGCCGCACCGCCCCACCGGGGCCGGGACCCTCACCCCCCGCGCCGCCGGCTTGACCTCGGCGTCGCCGGCGTGCGAGATCGCGCCCCCTTGATCCGCTTCGACGCCATCTCCATGCAGCACGGCCAGCAGGTCCTCTTCATCGAGGCCTCGGCGGTGATCCACCGCGGCGAGAAGGTCGGGCTGGTCGGCCCCAACGGCGCCGGCAAGTCGACCCTCTTCCGGCTGGTGATGCGCACCGAGGAGCCGGACGAGGGACAGGTCTCCATCGACCGCGGCCTCACCGTCGGCCACTTCTCGCAGGACGTCGGCGAGATGAGCGGCCGCTCGGCGGTGGCCGAGACCATGGACGGCGCCGGCCCGGTCTCCTCGGTGGCCGCCGAGCTCCACCAGCTGGAGCACGCCCTGGCCGACCCGGCCCGGGCCGACGAGCTGGACCAGCTGGTGGACCGCTTCGGCCACGTGCAGGCCCGCTTCGACGAGCTGGGCGGCTACGCGCTGGAGTCGAAGGCCCGCGAGATCCTGGCCGGGCTGGGCTTCACCGACGAGATGATGGACGGCGACGTCGGCGCCCTCTCGGGCGGCTGGAAGATGCGGGTGGCGCTGGCCCGCATCCTGCTGATGCGCCCCGACGCCATGCTCCTCGACGAGCCCTCCAACCACCTCGACCTCGAGTCGATCATCTGGCTGGAGGAGTTCCTCCGCTCCTACGAGGGAGCCATCCTCATGACCTCCCACGACAAGGAGTTCATGAACCGGGTGGTGAAGAAGATCGTCGAGATCGACGCCGGGGAGCTGACCAGCTACGCCGGCGACTACGACTTCTACGAGCACGAGCGGGAGCTGGCCGACCAGCACCAGCAGGCCCAGTTCGACCGGCAGCAGGCCATGCTCAAGAAGGAGCTGGCCTTCATCGCCCGCTTCAAGGCCCGGGCCAGCCACGCCGCCCAGGTGCAGAGCCGGGTCAAGATGATCGGCAAGATCGAGAAGGTCGAGCCGCCCAAGATGCGCAAGACCGTGGACTTCGAGTTCCGCGGCGCCCCCCGCTCCGGCGAGGACGTGGCCCGCTGCGCCGGGGTCAAGAAGGGCTACGGCTCGCGGATCATCTACGACGGCCTCGACTTCCTCATCCGGCGAGGCGAGCGCTGGGCCATCATGGGGGCCAACGGCGCCGGCAAGTCGACGCTGCTGAAGATGATCGCCGGCGAGGGGAAGCCCGACGCCGGCACGGTGGTGGTCGGCAACAGCGTCAAGATGGCCTACTTCGCCCAGCACGCCATGGAGCTGCTGGAGGGGGAGCGGACCGTCTGGACCACGCTGGAGTTCGCCTTCCCCAAGGCCAGCGTCGGCTCGCTGCGCACCCTGGCCGGCTGCTTCGGCTTCTCCGGCGACGAGATCGAGAAGAAGTGCCGCGTCCTCTCCGGCGGCGAGAAGGCCCGGCTGGTGCTGGCGCTGATGCTCTACGATCCGCCCAACTTCCTGGTGCTCGACGAGCCCACCAACCACCTCGACGTCGGCACCAAGGAGATGCTGGTGCGGGCGCTGGCCAGCTACGACGGCACCATGATCTTCGTCAGCCACGACCGGCGCTTCCTCGGCGCCCTCTCCAACCGGGTGCTGGAGCTGACCCCGGAGGGGCCGGTCCCGTACGGCGGCGGCTACACCGAGTACGTGGCCCGCACCGGCCGCGAGGCCCCGGGCATCCGCCACCTGCAGGGGCGCTGAGGGGGCCTGGTCGGTCCACGCAGGCCTCGCGACGGGAGGCCGCCGGACGGGCGCGAGCGTCGCAGCCCCAGGCATGATCGCCGGATCGGACCGGCACCTGGCGAGACGGCGCGCCGGAGGCGCGGCGAGCGACCCGGACCGGCGGCGCCCGTCGTGAGGCCGAGGATCACGCCGGTGGCAGCGGCGGCGGGCGGCCGATGGCCAGGGCGTCGGCCACCGCCCGCAGCACCTCCACCTCGCCCGCGGTGAGGACGCCGTCGGCGGCGGCGCTGGCCTCGCAGGCGCGCAGCACCCGGGCCCGGAGCTCGAAGGGGGTCGCCTCCAGCAGCGCCAGCACCTGGTCGAGCCGCTCGAACTTGAGCTCGCTGGCGGCGGGGAGGCGCCAGCTCCCTCCCAGCCCCAGGGCGGCGACGCCGGCGTCGAGCGCCGCCTGGGCCGCGGCCTCGTCGGCGGTGCCCACCCGGGCCAGCAGCCCGAGCAGCTCGCGGCACTCCACCGCCACCTGGTCCACGGTGAAGGCGCGCGGCCGGGCCGGGCGGCCGGAGGTGCCGAGCCGGGCCAGGCGGCGGGCCACCACCCGCAGGTAGACCCACTCGGTGACCGAGAGCCGGCCGTCGGCCTCGGCCAGCCTGCGCAGGTCGGCCTGCAGGGCGTCGCGCTGCGGCGCGGAGAGGGCGCCCAGCGCCGGCAGCGACAGGTCGAGCAGCGCCAGCCGGGCGGACCGGTCGACCGCGGCCAGGTGCGGCGCCAGCCGGGCCACCTCGCAGGCCTCCGGCCCGTCGCCGAGCAGGGCCAGCTGCCGGGCGCGGATCTCGGCGCGGGGGTCGAGCAGCACGGCGCAGCAGAGGGCGCGGGCGCCGAAGGGCTCGCGGGCGGCGGCGGCCAGCGCGGGCGGAAGCGCCTCGAGCAGGGTGACGGCGGCGGTGAGGCGGCGCCCGGCCGGAGGCGCGGTCGGCGGCGTGGCGGGGCGGGTGGAGGGCGCGGCCGGCGCGGCCCCGGCCAGCCCGGCCACCAGCGGCGGCACCGGCAGCGGGAGCGGAGACCAGCCGTGCGGCGGCGCGGCGACGGCCGGCTCCGGCGCGGCGGCCGTGGGGAGGTCGGCCCGGACGAAGCTCGGCAGCGGCGTGGTCTCGCCGAGCGCCAGCAGCCGGCGGATGCGCGCCTCCGGCGGCGGGTGGTCGGCCAGCCAGCTGCGCACCCGGCCGTCGGCGAAGAGCAGGTGGCTGGCGTCCGGGGCCATGGGGCTGGCGAGGGTGGAGCCCCCGGCGACGATCTTGCCGAGCGCCCCGGCCAGCGCCGCCGGGTTGCGGGTGAACTGGGCCGAGGCGGCGTCGGCCAGGTACTCGCGCTGCCGGGAGACCGCGGCGCGGATGAGCCGGGCGAAGAAGACGCCGATGGCCCCGGCCGCCAGGACCAGCAGGCCGATCAGGGCCACCTGCCCGCCGCCGCTCTTGTCGCGGCGGCTGCGGCTGGAGCTGCCCGCCTCCATCAGCACCCGCCCCACCAGCGCCAGCGCCGAGAGCCCGCCGGCCAGCGCCAGCAGCCGCAGGTTGAGCCGCATGTCGCCGTTCTGCACGTGGGAGAGCTCGTGGGCGATCACCCCCTGCAGCTCGTCGCGGGTGAGCCGGGTCAGGCAGCCCTCGGTGACCGCCACCACCGCCCGGTCCGGGGCGAAGCCGGCGGCGAAGGCGTTGATGCCCTCCTCGCCGCGCAGGATGTAGAGCGTCGGCACCGGCAGGCCGGCGGCGATCGACATCTCCTCCACGACGTTGCGGAGCCGCCGCTCCTCCTGGACCTCCGGCTGCAGCGCCAGCGGCTCGCCGCCCAGGGAGCGGGCCACCCCCTCGCCCCCGCCGCGGGCCAGCGACCAGAGGTGGTAGGCGGTGCCGGTCCCCACCACGATGGCGGTGAGGAAGAGCGAGCCGAGGAAGAGCTCCGGCCACCAGAGCCCCTGGCCGGCGGAGGTGACGTCGGAGAAGGCCAGGGTGGCCAGGGTCCCGAGGTAGATGAAGGCGGCCACCCCGGGGAGGGCCAGCAGGTAGTAGAGCAGCAGCAGCGCCGTGCGCCGGCGGGCGCTGCGCTGCGCCTCGAAGAAGTCGAAGGTGGCCCGGACCACGGCCATGGGGGAGTGGGCCCGGCGGCTAGAAGGAGACCTTGGTGGCTTCGCGCTCGGCGGCCACGGTGACCTCGAAGGGGGCGGCGGCGGCGAAGGAGCCGGCCAGCAGCATCCCCGGGAAGGTCTCGCGGGCGGTGTTGTAGGCCATGACCGCGTCGTTGAAGGCCTGGCGCGAGAAGGCGATGCGGTTCTCGGTGGAGGAGAGCTCCTCCATGAGCCGGGTCATGGTGACGTCGGCCTTGAGCGCCGGGTAGGCCTCGGCCACCGCCAGCAGGCGGGAGAGCGAGGCGCCCAGGGCGCCCTCGGCGCCGGCCAGGCCGCGCATGGCGGCGGGGTCGCCGGGCGAGGCGGCGGCGGCGGCGGTGGCGGTGACCGCGGCGTTGCGGGCCCGCACCACCGACTCCAGCGTCTCCCGCTCGTGCTTCAGGTAGGCCTTGGCGGTCTCCACCAGGTTGGGGATGAGGTCGTAGCGGCGCTTCAGCTGGACATCGATCTGGCTGAAGGCGTTCTTGCTGGCGTTGCGGAGCCGGACCAGGCCGTTGTACAGGCCGACGACGAAGACCACCGCCGCGACGAGCAGGGCGACGACGACGAGAAAGCCGATCACGTTGGACCTCCTGGCGCCAGGCGCGAGGCGCGCCCCGGCCGAGGGAGGATGGCACGGCGCCGGGCCCGAGGCGAGCGCGCCGCCGCCCGGTCCGCTTCCCGGGAGGGGCGGTCAGCGGTAGTCGGTGAGCTTGCGGCGGGGGGCGCCGAGCTTCGGGTCGTGGCCCGCCTGGCAGCCGGCGCAGCGGGTGGCCCAGGGCATGAGCCGGAGCCGCTTCACCGGGATCTCCTCCTCGCACTCCTCGCAGAGGCCGAAGTCGTCGGGCCGGGCCGCCAGGCGGCGCAGCGCCCCGTCGAGGCGGGCCAGCTGGGCGGCCTGCCCCTCGTTCCGCTTCGAGGCCAGCACCTGCATCATCTCGGAGAGGGCCTGGGCGTCCTCGTCGGCGACGCCGGTGGTGGCCGGGTCGGCGCGGTTGGGCTCGATGCGGGCGGGGCCGGCAGCCAGCAGCTGCTGGCGCAGCGACAGCAGCAGGGCGCGGTGGCGGGCGGCGGCGGCCGGGGTCACGTCAGGCCGAGGGCGGCCGGCAGCGCCGCCAGCGTGGTCAGCTCGACGTCGGGGGGATCGCCGAGCCGCTCGCGCGGCACGCCGGAGCGGTTGCACCAGGCCACCCGCAGGCCGGCGGCCTTGGCCCCCCAGGCGTCCCAGCCGTTGGCGGTGACGAAGGCCAGCTCCAGCGGCCAGACCCCGAGCCGGTCGAGCGCCAGCTTGTAGACCGAGGGGTGGGGCTTGTAGACGCCCACCGACTCGACCGAGAGGGTCTCGTCGAGCAGGTCGTCGAGGCCGGCGCTGCGGACCGCGGCCGCCAGCATGCGCGGGGCGCCGTTGGAGAGGATGGCGGTCCTGAGGTGGGCGGCCTTGATCCGGGTGAGGGCCTCGCGGGCGTCGGCGCAGGGGCCGATGCGCTCGTAGGCCTCCATGAGCCGGCGGCGCAGGTCGGGGGTGGCGATGCGCAGGGCGTCGAGCGCGTAGTCGAGCGAGTCGCCGGTCACCTGCCAGAAGTCGGCGTGGCGCCCCATCAGCGCGCGCAGCCAGGTGTACTGGAGCTGCTTCTGGCGCCAGAGCTCGGCGAGCGGGCCGGCCTTGTCGCCCAGCAGGTCGCGGGAGCGCTCCGCGGCGCTGGCCACGTCGAAGAGGGTGCCGTAGGCGTCGAAGACGACGGCGCGAACGCCGGCCAGCGGTGCCGCCATGAGTCGCCTCCAGGGGAGCGGTGGTGGAGCAGTCTACCCCGTCGGCGCGCGGACGGAAGGTCCGCGGTGATCGGCGGGGAGGTCGGCGGCCGACCCGGGGGTCCGGCCGGCACGCCCCACCATGGGCGCCGTCGATCCCGCCGTGATGGCGAGGGGTTGCGAGGCCGGCGCCAGGGAGGCGGCCGGCGACTTTCCAAGTCGATTCGAAGGGCGTACCGTTTTCCCAGTGGTCCCAACCACCCCGAGGAGGCCGCAGATAACCAACCCGAGGCAGCTGTTCACATCTGCGTAGCACCACCGGCGAGAGCCGGACCCGCGCCCGAGCACAGGCGCCCAATGTGGTGGAGAAGAGGCCCCCGACACGGGCCTCTTCTCGTGTCCGGGCCCCCTACAGCCCCGCCGCCAGCCGCGCCCCCTGCTCGATGGCCCGCTTGGCGTCCAGCTCGGCGGCCACCTCGGCGCCGCCGATGACGTGGAGGCTGACGCCGGCGGCGCGCAGCGGCGCCAGGAGCTCGCGCTGCGACTCCTGGCCGGTGCAGAGCACCACGTGGTCGACCGGCAGCACCTGGCGGCGCGTCCGCTCCTTGCCGAAGCTGATGGTCAGCCCCGCGTCGTCCACCAGCTCGTAGTTGACGCCGGCCAGCATCTCCACCTGCTTCATCTTCAGCGCGCCGCGGTGGATCCAGCCGGTGGTCTTGCCCAGGCCGGCGCCGGGGCGGCTGGCCTTGCGCTGCAGCAGCCAGACCTGCCGGGCCGGCGGCGTCGGCGCCGGCTTCACCACCCCGCCGCGCGCCCCCTGCGGATCGGCGACGCCCCACTCGGCCAGCCAGCGGGCCAGCGCCTGGCCGGGCGGGGGCTCGGTGTGGACCAGGAACTCGGCGACGTCGAAGCCGATGCCGCCCGCCCCCACCACCGCCACCCGCGGGCCGACCGGCGCGCCGCGCAGCAGCACGTCGACGTAGGAGAGCACCTTCGGGTGGTCCTGTCCGGGGAGGCCGGGATCGCGCGCCACCACCCCGGTGGCCAGCACCACCTCGTCGAAGCCGCCGGCGGCCAGCGCCGCGGCGGTGACCCGCTCGCCGAGCCGCACCGTCACCCCGGTCACCTGCAGCTGCCGCCGGTAGTAGCGGAGCGTCTCCTTGAACTCCTCCTTGCCGGGGACCCGGGCCGCCATGACGAACTGGCCGCCGATCTCGGAGGCGCCCTCGAAGAGGGTCACGGCGTGGCCACGGCCGGCCGCCACGGTGGCGCAGGAGAGGCCGGCCGGGCCGGCGCCGACCACGGCGATCCGCTTCTTCTTCGCCGCCGGCAGGTAGTTGAGCTCGGTCTCGTGGCAGGCGCGCGGGTTGACGAGGCAGGAGCAGAGCTTCTGGCTGAAGACGTGATCGAGGCAGGCCTGGTTGCAGGCGATGCAGGTGTTGATCTCGTCGGCGCGCCCGGCGGCCGCCTTCCTGACCAGCTCGGGGTCGGCCAGCAGCGGCCGGGCCATGGAGACGAGATCGGCGGCGCCGTCGGCCAGCAGCGCCTCGGCCACCTCCGGGGTGTTGATCCGGTTGGTGGTGCAGAGCGGGATGGTGACCGCGCCCTTGAGCTTCTTCGTCACCCAGGCGAAGGCGGCGCGCGGCACGCTGGTGGCGATGGTGGGCACCCGGGCCTCGTGCCAGCCGATGCCGGTGTTGATGATGGTGGCGCCGGCGGCCTCGACGGCCCGGGCCAGCTCCACGGTCTCCTCCCAGGAGCTGCCGTCGGGGACGAGATCGAGCATGGAGAGCCGGTAGATGATGATGAAGTCCTTGCCCACCGCGGCCCGCAGCCGGGCGACGATCTCCACCGGCAGCCGCATCCGGTTCTTCCAGCTGCCGCCCCACTGGTCGGTGCGCCGGTTGGTGCGGGCGGCCAGGAACTCGTTGATGAAGTACCCCTCCGACCCCATCACCTCGACGCCGTCGTAGCCGGCCTCGCGGGCCAGGGCGCCGCAGCGGACGAAGTTGGCGATCTGCCGCTCCACCCCGGCGCCGCTCAGGGCCCGCGGCGTGAAGGGGGTGATGGGCGACTTGACCCGCGACGGCGCCACCGAGATGGGCGAGTAGCTGTAGCGGCCGCCGTGGAGGATCTGCAGGGCGATCTTGCCCCCCTCGGCGTGGACCGCGCCGGTGATGGGGAGGTGGGCGCGGGCGCCGCGGCGGGTGGCCAGCAGCGAGCCGAACGGCGAGAGCCAGCCCTCGATGCCGGGGGCGAAGCCGCCGGTGACCATCAGGCCGACGCCGCCGCGGGCCCGCTCGGCGAAGTAGGCGGCCAGCCGGGGGAAGTCGCGCGAGCGATCCTCGAGGCCGGTGTGCATCGAGCCCATCAGCACGCGGTTCTTCAGCGTGGTGAAGCCGAGGTCGAGGGGGGCGAGCAGGTGCGGGTAGGGGCTGGGCACGGGGCCTCCAGGGGGCGCGGCGCGCATGGTAACCGGTCGCGACCTTGGGGCCTACTGGACAACGAGGTGAACTACAGTCCGCGCTGCCAGACCGGCGGCCGGATCCTCTCCGACCGGTCGCTGGCCCGCCTGCTCAAGGCCGACTGGCCGCGGACCATCGAGGCGCTGGAGCAGCACCCGGTCCTGTCGAAGCCGCGGGAGCCCCGGAGACCCGGGGGCGCGAGATGAGTGGAAAGCAGACCTTCGGCCTCAAGCGAATCGCGTCACTAGCCAACGCTGCCGGCGGCGAG
Source organism: Anaeromyxobacteraceae bacterium (assembly GCA_032654565.1). GTDB lineage: Bacteria > Myxococcota > Myxococcia > Myxococcales > Anaeromyxobacteraceae > JADKCZ01. The sequence continues at coordinate 559,980 of JAULAX010000015.1, forward strand.
CTGGAAGCCGCTGCCCGTGGCATCAACGGGATCGGCCGGGGCGCGAAGAGGCCGTCACTGTTGGGTTTGGGAGCGATTTGTGCTTGACGCCTTCGGCCGCGATTTCACGTTCCGCGAACGAAGTCGCGCGAGAATGCCCTCCAGGCGCGCGCCGTGGCTTGCCGGCGAGCGCGCGGCGCGAGCGGTAGGTCCGCGAGGCCGGCGACGGATTGCGTTGCCCTGGAGCCGAATACGCGCGTTGGGCGAGGGCCGAAAATGTCGTGAGACGATTGGCGCATGAACACCAACGCGCACCTGACCCCATCCTCGGCCGCGGTTTCGGCTCACGCAGCGGCCAGCCTCCCCCTCGAACTTCGTGAAGCCCGCCAGGCCCGGGACACCCTCGCCACCCTGCTCGGGCGCGAGCAGTCCGCGATGGCCGAATTCCTGCTGGCCCTTTCCGACTTCGATCGGCGCCGCGGCTGGGAGCTGCTCGGGCACGCCTCGCTGTTCGCGTTCCTGCGGCATGGGCTGGGGCTCCCAAACGGCCCCGCCTTCTATCGGATGAGCGCGGTCCGGCTCCTCCACCGCTTCCCCGAGATCATCGGGCCCCTCCGGGACGGCCGCCTGTGCCTGACCACGGTGGCTGAGCTGGCCAAGGTGCTCACCGACGAGAACCGGGCCGAAGTGCTGCCACGTTTCTTCCGAATCTCCACCCGAGATGCCCAGGAACTGGTGGCTGAGCTGATGCCCCGATCATCGCCGCCGATGAAGACGGTGGTGACGGCCGTGGAGCGGGGCGTGGTCAAGCCGGCGCCGCCGCTGGCGCTGGTGGAACCGGCCGAGACGACGGCCGACACCCAGCGGCCGCTCGCAGCGCTGACCAGCTCACTTCTGGCGCCAGAAGTGGCGCCAGCCAACCCGGCGCGGGGGGTGGATCACCACAGGGAAGTCGAGCCGCTCACGGCCGAGCTGACCCGGCTCCACCTCACGGTGAGCCGCCGGCTGGTGAAGAAGCTCGACGTCGCCCGCGAAGGGCTCGCGCACGCCATTCCCTGCGCCACGACCGAGCAGGTGCTGGAGGCCGCGCTGGACCTGCTCCTCGAGAAGCAGGCCAAGGCGCGCGGCCAGGTGAAGCGGCCGCGCAAGACCACCGCGACCGCGACCGTGGCCTCCTCCTCGACCTCGACCACGCCGCGGAACTCGTTCCCGACCCGGCGCGAGCCGCTCTACAGCCGCAAGGGGCCACGTGGGCACATCCCGGCCGGCCTCCGCCGCGCCGTCTGGGAGCGCGACCAAGGTAGGTGCGTCTGGCCGCTCGACGGCGGGGGCGTATGTGGCTCGACGCACCGGCTCGAGTTCGACCACCGCGTCCCGCGCGGCCTCAACGGCGAGACCGAGGAGGACAATCTTCGCCTGCTCTGCGAGCGTCACAACAAGCTGGCGGCGCGGCTCGCGTTCGGAGAGCGATGGATGGGGCGTTACGTCGGTGCGCGAGCGGGGCCGACTGGCCCTTCATCGGGCTGACGTGGCCATGACAGCGCGCAGCGCTTCGGCCAGCGCCTCGGGGTCATCGACGCGGAGGCCGAGGACCTCGGCCCGACGGCGCAAGCCGAAGAGGCCGGCCACCTCCACCGGCGCTGTGAGGTGGACGTAGAGCAGGGGTGGGCCGATCGGGGAGAGCCGCAGCGCGCGGGCGTGGCCGCGCGCATCCGTGCCGAGGCAGACGGCCCGGACCGCCGCCAGCGGCACGCTCACTCGCCAGCGCAGCCCCACGCGGACCACCAGCGTGTCGGCCGAGAGCAGCACAGGCCGCAGCACCACGGCGCGGAAGTCGCCCACCAGCCAGACCATGCCGTAGAGCCCCACCGCGGTGGCGACCCAGGCCCAGCGCGTGCTCCACTGGGCCACCAGCAGGTGGGTGCCAATGAGCTCGCCGACGCCAGCCATGGCGATAGCCACCACCACCGCGCCGAAACCGGACCGGCGGTGGATGGTGAAGGCGCGCCATCCTTCAGGAGCGTCCGGGGCACGGCGCCACGACGCCAGCGCCAGCCAGAGGATGGCCGCCTCGGTGGCCAGCGCCTCCACGACGCGTGAAGGTCCCAGCGCCTCGCGGGCCGCCTCGCGCAGGGCGTCCTCGGGCGGCAGCCCGCGGCCCGTGGCGCGCCAGGCCCGCGCCAGCCGGGCCGCCCTCCACGCCAGCACGCCCAGGAAGGCCGCCTCGCCGAGCCCCGCCAGCGCCAGCAGCCAGGGGCGTGATCCGCTGGCCAGCAGGCGGCCCGCCATGGCGGCTCCGGTGGCAAAGACGGCCGCCAGCGTGACGGCGCCCGACGCGCCGGTCCTCACCAGCGTGAACCAGCAGAGGAGGGTGGCGGTGACGGTGAGATCGAAGGCCACCGCGGTCGCCAACGCGTCGGGGTGGCGGGCGAACGCGCCGGAGTGGAGGGCCTGCCAGGACGCCCAGAGAAGCAGGGCGATTCCCGCCAGGAAGGCGGGGTAGGGGTGACGGTGCACCGTGGTCACGCCAGCCATCGTACCCAAACTTCGCCCCGCTTCGCCGGACTTGTGCTCTGCTCCTCAGCCATGCGGAGCGAGGAGATCAGGACGCAGCGCGAGCGCCACGGCCGCAAGGCGGTGGCGGTGCTCCCCATCCACTACCCGAAGGCGCTGCTCACCGGGCTCGACCTGCTGGCGGTGGAGCTCTGGGGGCCGCCCGGCCCGCCGCGCGGCGACCAGGCCGGGCGCATCCAGGCCTACGTCTGCGCGGTGGTCCGCAACGCCCTGGCCTTCCTGGCCGGCGGCCACGCCGACGCCGTCGACGGCGTCCTCTTCCCCCACACCTGCGACTCGCTCCAGCAGCTGGCCACGCTGGCCACCGATCTCGGCGGCTGGAAGAAGCCGGCCTTCACCTTCCTCCACCCGCGCGGCCCCGACCGGCCCAGCGCCCGACGCTTCCTGGAGGCGGAGCTGCGCCGGCTGGCCGGGACGCTGGAGGCGCTGGCCGGCCGCCCCCTCACCGACGAGCGGCTGGCGGCGGCGCTGGCGCTCCACGCCGAGGTGGACGCGGCGCGGGCGGCGCTGCTCGAGGCCCGGGCCCGGCTGCCCATGGACGACACCCGGCTCTACGCGCTGCTGCGGCGCGGCGAGTGGCGCTGGCCGGCCGACCACCTCATCGAGCTGCGCGCGGCGCTGGCCACGCTGGCCGACCGGCCGGTGCAGCGGGGCCTGCCCATCCTGGTGACCGGCTACGTGCCGGAGCCGGCGGCGCTGCTCGGCACGCTCAACCAGGCCGGCGCCTACCTGGCCGCCGACGACTACGCGGCGGTGGGGCGGCGGGTGGTCCGGGCCGCGCCGGCCCCGTCGGCCGACCCCTGGAAGACCCTGGTGGACCTGCACTTCGCCGCGCCCCCCTGCCCCACCCGCGCCGCCGACACCGCCCCGCGCATGGCCCACCTGGCCGGGCTGGCGGAGCGGAGCGGGGCCCGCGGCGTGCTGGTCCACGTGCAGAAGTTCTGCGAGCCGGAGCTCTTCGACGTGCCGGTGATCCGCGAGACCTTCGCGGCCCGCGGCCTGCCGGTGCTGGTGCTGGAGGGGGAGCTGGAGGGGACGCTCTCCGGCCAGGCGGTGACCCGGCTGGAGGCCTTCGTGGAGCTGCTGGGTGCGGCCGGGAGGGCGGCGTGATCTGGCGGCGCGCCCAGTACGAGGTGGCGGGGCGGGTGGCCTTCCCCATGCTCACCGCGCTCGAGGGGTGGCAGCGCCGGCTCAAGGGCTCGCGCCGCAGGCCGGGGGGCGGGCCGTTCGGGCCGCCGCTGGAGTCGGTGGGCAAGCTCAAGGAGCTGATGAGCCACCACTACTTCCAGGGGCGCTACGCCGACGGCGCCGTCCCGGTGGCCTGGGTGAGCAGCGGCTTCCCGGTGGAGATCCTGCGGGCCGCCGGCTTCCACACCGTCTACCCGGAGAACCACGCCGCGCTCTGCGGCGTCTCCCGCCTGACGCCGGAGTACTCCGACGTGGCCGAGGCCCGCGGCTACTCGCGCGACCTGTGCAGCTACGTGCGCACCGACCTCGGCAGCCTGCTCTCGGGGAAGACGCCGGTGGGGCGGCTGCCGCGCCCGCAGCTGCTGGCCTGCTGCACCAACATCTGCCAGACCGTCCTCTACTGGTACCGGGAGCTGGCCCGCCACCTCGACGTGCCGCTGGTGCTCGTCGACACGCCCTTCGTCCACGGCGCCGCCTCGCCGCACCAGCTGGCCTACGTGGAGGAGCAGCTCGAGGAGCTCTGCCTGGTGGCGGGGCGGGTGAGCGGCCGGGGGCTCGACGCCGGGCGGCTGGCCGAGGTGACCCGCACCGCGCAGGAGGGCTCGCGCCTCTGGGGCGAGTGCCTGGCCGCCAGCCGGGCCCGGCCCGCCCCCTGGACCGGCATCGACGGCTTCTTCCACATCGCCCCCATCGTCACGCTGCGCGGCAGCGAGGCCTGCAACGACTACTACCGGCTGCTGCGCGACGAGCTGAACGACCGGGTGGCGCGCGGCGTGGGCGGCTTGAAGGAGGAGAGGCACCGGCTGCTCTGGGACAACCTGCCGGTCTGGTTCGCGGTGCGCCGCTTCTCGACGCTGCTGGCCGAGCGCGGCTTCAACTTCGTCTCCACCAGCTACACCAACGCCTGGGCCGAGGCCGGGGTGGGGATCGATCCCTCCGATCCGGTCGGCTCGGCGGCGCGGACCTACACCCACATCATCCTCAACCAGGACCTGCCCAACCGCCACGGCATCCTGCGCCGGCTCTCCCGCGACTACGGCGTGGACGGCGCCATCCTCCACAGCGACCGCTCCTGCAAGCCCTACTCGATCGGCCAGGTGGACCTGCGCGAGCGGCTGGCGGCCGAGCTGGGGATCCGGGTGCTGCTGCTGGAGGCGGACCACAACGACCCGCGCTCCTGGGCGGCCGAGCCGGGCGAGAACCGGCTGGCGGCCTTCATGGAGGGGTTCGAGTGACGGCGGCGGCCAGCGGCGGGGCGGGCGGGGCGGGCGGGGTGGGGGGCGGCGCGGCCATCGGCGTCGACGTGGGGAGCACCTCCTGCAAGGTGGTGCTGGTGGACGGGGCCGGCCGGTTGCTGGCGAGCCTGCTCGAGCCGACCCACCCGCGCACCGAGGAGCAGACCGGGCGGCTGGTGGCGGCGCTGCGGGCCGAGGCCGGGGCCGAGCTGCCGGTGGGGGCGACCGGCTACGGCCGCAAGCGGGTGGTGGCGGCGCGGGTGCTCACCGAGATCACCTGCCACGCCCGCGGGGCCCACGCCCTGGCCGGCGGCGGCGGGCTGCTGGTGGACATGGGCGGACAGGACACCAAGGTGATCGCCATCGGGCCGGGCGGCGAGGTCACCGACTTCTCCATGAACGACAAGTGCGCCGCCGGGACCGGGCGCTTCCTCGAGGTGATCCTGGCGCGGCTGCAGGTGCCGCTGGCCGAGGTGGCCGCCACCGCGGCCCGGGCCGGGGCGCCGGTGACCGTCTCCAGCACCTGCACCGTCTTCGCCGAGAGCGAGGTGATCTCGCTGGTGGCCGAGGGGCGACCGGTCGAGGGGATCGTCCGCGGGCTGCACGTGGCGCTGGCCTCGCGGGTGGCGGCGCTGGCGCGCGGCCGGCTCGGCGCCGGGCCGGTGCTGCTGAGCGGCGGGGTGGCGCTCAACGTCGCCATGGTGACGGCGCTGGCCGAGGCGCTGGGGCGGCCGGTGCAGGTGCTGCCCGGGCCGCAGCTGGTGGGGGCGCTGGGGGCGGCGCTGTCGGTGCTGCCCCGCCCTGCCGGGTCCTAGTCGCCGCGGGCCAGCAGCCGGTCGCGCAGCCCGTCGTCGATGGGGCGCTCGCCGAGCCAGATGGCGAAGTAGGCGCGGGCGAAGTCGGCCCCCTCGACCAGCGCCAGGCGCCGGCCGTTGAGGGTCAGCTCGGTGCCCCGGCCGGGGACGTAGGAGAGGGCGTAGCGGTCGCCCGGCTTGACGTCGACGTAGGCGGCGTGGAGCCGCTCGATCCGCTCCCGGAGCGGGGCCAGCGACTCGCCGGGGAAGTTCTGGGACATGAGCGAGTCGGCCGCGGGGCCGAAGTCGCGCCCCTCGATCCCCACCAGGTAGCTGAACTCGAGGCGGCGGGCCACGTCGTCGGTCGGGTCGAAGCGCTCCACCCCGGCCGGCAGGTAGAGGGCGGCGGCGTAGACCTTCACCACCCACTTCCAGCGGAAGAGCCCGGCGCCCTTCAGCTTCACCGGCTGGTCCAGCGCGGCGGCCTCCCCCGGGAAGCGCACGCCGCCCACCGAGACGTCGGCCCGGGCCGGCGGGGACCAGAGGAGGATCGCCGCGGCCAGCAGCCCGGCGCCGCGCCTGGCCGGGCTCACGCCGCGCTTCCCGGCGCGGGAGCTCCCGCCGCCTTCTCGAACAGGTAGTGGCTGACCAGCCACTCCTGGCCGCCGCGGTAGCCCCAGAGCTCGGCGCAGGCCATGAAGAAGATCCGCCACATGGCGAGCCGCCGCGGCGCCTGCTCCGGGCCGTAGGCGCCGGCCAGCGCCGCCAGCGCCGCCGGGCGGGCGGCGTCGAGGTTGGCCAGCCAGGCCTCGGAGGTCTTCTGGTAGTGGCGGCCGTCGACGCGCCAGTGGTCCACCACCTGGAGGTCGCGCTGGAAGTAGAGGAGCAGGTCGTCGGAGGGCATCTGCCCGCCGGTGAAGAAGTGGGCGCTCATCCAGTCGGAGGCGTCCTTGACCTCGAACGGGTAGGCGAACTGCTTGTGCGTGAAGATGTGCACGAAGAGCCGGCCGCCGGGGGCCAGCCAGGAGGCGACCCGCCGCAGCAGCGCCTGGTAGTTGCGCATGTGCTCGAACATCTCCACCGAGAGGATGCGGTCGAAGCGCCGCTCGGTGTCGAAGCTGCGGGCGTCGGCGGTGATCACCTCGACGTTGCCGAGGCCGCGCTGGCGGGCCCGGGCCTCGATGAAGGCCTTCTGGTCGCGGCTGTTGGAGACGGCGGTGACCTGGGCGTTGGGGAAGCGGGCGGCCAGGTGGAGCGTCAGCGAGCCCCAGCCGCAGCCGAGGTCGAGCAGGCGCATGCCGTCCTGCACGCCGGCCCGCTCGATGGTGAGGCGCAGCATGGCCTCGTCGCTGGAGGCGAGGTCGTCGTCGGGGCGCTCCCAGAGGCCGCAGCTGTACTTCAGGTGCGGCGAGAGGACCGCCTCGAAGAAGGCCGGGGGGACCTCGTAGTGCTGCTCGTTGGCGGCGGCGGTGTGGACGGCCACCTCGCTGCGCCGGCAGGTCTCCACCCAGCGCATCAGCCGGGCGTGGCGCTCCACCTCGTCGCCGCGCCCCTCCTCGGCGAGCCGCTGGGCGAGCAGGCGGCGGATGCCGAGGCGGATGAGGGCGTCGGGCATGAGCCCGCGCTCGGCGAGGGCGAGGTACCAGGGGGCGCGAGGAGGCGCGTCGGGGGTGGAGTCGAGGACGGGCGGGGCGGAAACGGCCGACTCGAGCGCGCGACCTGACCGAGAGTAATCCATGAGGCCGATCTAACGCAGGGCGCAGGGCGGACAACGGCAGGACATCACCCTGATGGAGCGTAAGTATTCGATTTGGGGCCTCGGGAGCAGACAACCCTCGGTCAGGGAGGATGACCCTCGGTAGGGAGTGTCCGAAGCCCCCAGGGGCGGGACGTGGACTGACTCTAGAATCAATCGGCGCTTGTCGCGGCGCGTCGGGGAGGCTACCGTCTCCTCCTTCCACCACCCGGAGGCCGCCGTGATCGACAAGAAGGTCGACAGCTTCGTCCAGTCGCTCTGCATGGGTCGCATCGAGGAGGAGATCATCTTCCCCTACCCGACCATGAAGACCGGCGAGCGCGAGATGGTCGAGCAGGTGACCGCCAGCATCGACCAGCTGCTCGCCGGCAAGGAGAAGTCCTTCCGCGCCTGGGACGTCAAGGGCGAGATGCCCCCCGAGTTCATCGAGGAGCTCAAGGCCTTCGGCCTCTTCGGCCTCATCGTCCCCGAGGCCCACGGCGGGCTCGGCTTCGGCTCGGCCGCCTACTCGCGGGTGCTGCAGCAGGTGGCCACCCACGACGGCTCGGTGGCCCTCACCATCGGCGCCCACAGCTCCATCGGCATGCGCGGCCTGCTGCTCTTCGGCACCGAGGCGCAGAAGGCCACCTGGATGCCGCGGCTGGCCAGCGGCGAGCTGATCGCCGCCTTCTGCCTCACCGAGCCGGGCGCCGGCTCCGACGCCGCCTCGATCCGCACCAACGCCAGGCGCGAGGGGGACCGCTGGATCCTCAACGGCGAGAAGCTCTGGATCACCAACGGCGGCATCGCCGGCTTCTACACCGTCTTCGCCAAGACCCCATCGGGCAACGGCGACGGCAAGGCCCACATGACCGCCTTCATCGTCCCCCGCGACCTGCCCGGCGTCTCGGTCGGCCCGCACGAGGACAAGATGGGCATCCGCGCCTCCAACACCACCACCGTGCACTTCGAGGACGTCGCGCTCACCGACCAGCACGTGCTCGGCGAGGTGGGGCAGGGCTTCAAGGCGGCCATGAAGATCCTCAACGCCGGCCGCTCCGGCCTCGGCGGCGGCTGCGTCGGCGGGATGCGCACCCTGATCAAGATGGCCGCCACCCAGGCCAAGGAGCGGCGCCAGTTCGGCCGGCCCATCGCCGAGTTCGGCCTGGTCAAGCAGAAGCTGGGCGAGATGGTGGTGGACGCCTACGCCACCGAGAGCGTGGTGGGGGTGGTGGCCGGCCTCTCCGACCAGGGCTACGAGGACTACGCCGTCGAGGCCGCCATCTCCAAGGTCTTCGCCACCGAGGCGCTCTGGCGCACCGCCGACGAGGCGCTGCAGGTGGCCGGCGGCAACGGCTACATGCGCGAGTTCCCCTACGAGCGCATCCTCCGCGACGTGCGCATCAACCGGATCTTCGAGGGGACCAACGAGATCCTGCGGCTCTTCATCGCCCTCACCGCCCTGAACCGGGTCGGCACCCAGCTCAAGGAGCTGGCCCACGGGCTCAAGGACGTGATGAAGGACCCCATCAAGGGGTTCGGCGTGCTCTCCGACTACGCCCTCAAGCACGCCACCATCCGCACCGGCCTGGTCGGCGAGAGCCGCAGCTTCAGCAAGCTGCACCCGGCGCTGGCCGAGGTCGGCGACCACTACGAGGGGCTGGTGCGCGAGGTGGCCTGGGTGGCCGACCGCGAGCTGCGCCGCTACGGCAAGGAGATCATCGGCAAGCAGTTCGTCTCCAAGCGGATCGCCGACGTGCTCACCGACCTCTTCGTCACCGCCTGCATCCTCTCCCGGGTCACCACCGCGCTGGAGAAGAAGGGGGAGAAGGGGGCGGCCCGCGAGCTGGAGATCGCCCGGGTCTTCTCCCGCGCCGCGCGCAGCCGGATCCGCGGCAACCTGCACCGGGTCGACGCCAACGACGACGAGCTGGTGATGGCGCTGGCCGACGACGCCCTGGAGCGCGAGGGCTACGGCTGGGACCTGCTGACCAGCTGACGGTCCGCCCGCGGCCCGGCCACCCGCGCCGGCCCGGGCCCGCTCGGGGCCGGTCGGCGCCGGTCGGGGGGCTCAGTGGCTGGCGTGCCAGGAGGCCAGCACCTTCGCCCAGGCGCCGGGGAGGTCGTGCGCCAGCGAGCGCAGCTCGGGGGTGAAGGTCCAGGCCAGGGAGCCGAACAGGGCGACGAAGCCGATCCAGAAGGCGGCCTCCCAGACCGGCAGCCAGGAGAGCGGCGTGGCGGGGGCCCGGCGCAGCGCAGCGCCAGCGGCGGCGATCGGGCGGCGCAGCAGCGCACCCAGGAGCATCAAGATGACCAGGCTGCCCCAGAGCGGCAGCCCCGGCGACCAGCCCAGGATCCGCCCGTTGGCGATCAGCAGCGCCGCGCAGACCCCCTCGGCGACGAGGAGCGCGGAACCCCAGAACGCCACCACCGGGACCATCAAGGCGGCCGCCACCTGCCGGGCGTAGCGCGCCGGGGGCGGGGCGGGCGGGACGGGTGGCGGCGCCGGCCAGGAGGGCGGCGGCGCGGTCGGCGGGATGGGCGGCGGCACCGACGACGAGTGCGGCGGTGGGATGGGCGGCGGACCCGCCGGCGGCGCGGTCGGAGCGGCCGCCCCCCAGGTTGCCCGCTGGTCCTGCCAGGCGCCGCGGGCGGCGCTCGCCGCCTCCCGGGCCTGGCGGCGGGCCTCCCGCGTGCCGCTGCTCCAGCTGGCCCGCCAGCGCGCCCAGGGCCCCTGCAGCTCCTGCTCCAGGGTGGCGTAGTGGCGCTTGGCCTCGTCCACCAGCGCCTGGGCGCTGAAGGGGAGCCCGCGCGCCGCGGCCCGCTCCTCGGGCGTGCCGGCCGCCGGCACCACGAAGACCAGCACCAGGTAGACCAGCAGCCAGGCGCCGTGGGTGAGCAGCGCCAGCACCACGAAGATGGCGCGGACCAGGTTGGCGTCGAGGCCGAAGTAGGCGCCCAGGCCGTTGCAGAGGCCGGCCAGCTTGCCCCCCTCCAGCACCCGGTAGAGCCGGCGCTCCCCGGCGGCGGGCGCGGCCCGGGGCGCGGCCGGGGCGTCGGGGCCGACCTCGGCCGGCGTGCCCACCGGCCCCATCTCGGCCAGCACCTGCGCCATCTCGGCGGCGGTGACCACCGACTTGTGCGGCCCCAGGTGGCGGGCGCACTTGTCGGCGATGGCCTGCTCCAGGTCCCCGAGGATCTCGTCGCGGTCGGGGTCGGCGCTGAGCTGCGCCGCGGCCCGGTCGAGGTAGGCGCGCAGCGCCAGGTACCCGGCCTCCTCGATGACGAAGGCGTTGCCGTGGAGGCTGGCGTGGATGACCGGCTGCATGGCTACTCTCCCATCCGATCCACGGTGGCGTGGAGCGTCTTCCAGTAGGCGTTGAGCTCACCGAGCCAGCTGCGTCCCTTGGCGGTGAGCCGGTAGTACTTGCGCGGCGGCCCGGCCTCCGACTCCACCCACTGGTAGTCGAGCAGCTCGGCGCGCCGCAGCTTGGAGAGGAGCGGGTAGAGCGTCCCCTCCTGGGTGGCGAACTCGGTGCCGCCCAGCTTCCCGAGGATGTCGGCGGCGTAGACCTTGTCGCCGGCCACGATCTTGAGGACCAGGTACTCGAGGAGTCCCTTGCGGATGGCGCTGAAGCGGTCGAGGTCAGGCGGCATGGCAGGTACCTTGCTAACGCAAGGTAGTGGGTGTTGTCAAGCTTGCGGTGGCCGCGGAGGCGGTCAGAATCGGTTGACGCCCCCCGGGGCCCGGTTAGACCCATCCCATCGCATCACCCCGGGCGACACCGACCCGGGGCCACGGCAACGTCACCCGAGGGCAGACCACCATGGCCGCCAAGCTGGACTTCGCCACGCTCGACCTGCAGGACGCGCTCGACCTCGCCATCCTCATCGAGGAGGAGGCCAGGGAGCGATACCTTCAGTTCCAGAAGCTGGTGGGTGGCCGCTACCGCGGCGACGCCGCCGACGTCTTCCGGCTCATGGCCGAGAACGAGGGGAAGCACCACGCCGACCTGGTGGCGAGGCGCGCCCAGCTCTTCCCCAAGGCGGCCTCGCGGGTGGACCGCTCCTGGTTCGAGGACGTCGAGGCGCCCGACCGCGGCAAGCCGCGCGCCTTCATGGGGCCGCGGCAGGCCCTGCAGGTGGCGCTGGAGTCGGAGGAGAAGGCCCACGACTTCTTCGCCGCCGCCATCCCCGGCCTCAAGGACCCCAAGGCCAAGGCGCTCTTCACCGAGCTCAAGGCCGAGGAGCTGCAGCACAAGGCCTACATCCTCAAGGTGCTGGGCACCCTGCCGCCCGGCCCCGACGTCGAGGAGGGCGAGGCCGACGAGCCCGGCTCGGACGGCGGGTAGGCCGGCCGCCGGGTCGCACCACCCGGTCCGCAGCTCACCGACCCCACCACCCCGACCGCAGCGCCCGGCCGCGCCGCTCACGCCACCGCCGCGCCGTCAGCCCCGCTTCAGCTTCCAGAGCCGGATCAGGAGCCGATCCCGGGCCCGGATCCGCTCGGCCAGCGGCTCGGGGTCGTGCCGGAACAGCCCGCGCCCGGTCTTGGCCCCCAGCTCGCCGCGGGCCACCCGCTCGCGGATGGCCGCCGGCGCCCGCTCGGCGCGCGACAGCTCCGGCGCCAGGTTGTCGAGCACCGCCTGCCAGGTGTCGAGCCCGCCCAGGTCCGCCGCCTCGATGGGCCCGACGAAGGGCCAGCGGAAGCCCGGCCCGTCGGTCACCACCGCGTCGATCTCCTCGGCGCTGGCCACCCCCAGCTCGACCAGGTGGAAGGCCTCGCGGACCACCGCCGCCTGCAGCCGGTTGGCCACGAACCCCGGCACCTCGCGGCGCAGCAGCACCGGCCGCTTGCCGACGTGGCGCAGGGCGGCCAGCACCCGCTCCACCACCGCCGGCGCCATCAGCGGGTGCGGCACCACCTCGACCAGCGGGATGAGCTGGGCCGGGTTGAAGAAGTGGACGATGACCATCCGCTCCGGTCGCCGGGCCCGCGCCGCCAGCCGGCTGACCGGGAGGGTGGAGGTGTTGGAGGCCAGCAGCGTGTCGTCGCCCACCGCCCGCTCGATCCGCTCGTACAGCGCCAGCTTCGCCTCCAGCCGCTCGGGGATGCACTCCACCACCAGGGTGGCCCCGGCCAGCGCCGCCTCCAGGCTGGTGGTGGGCCGGACCCGGGCCCGCGCCGCCGCCGCCTCCCAGGGGGAGAGCACCTCCTCCTCGACCAGCAGCGCCAGCGACTCCTCCAGCGCCGCCAGCCCGGCGGCCAGCCGCGGCCCCTCGGCGTCGTGCAGCCGCACCGCCGCGCCGCCCTGGGCGAAGAGCTGGGCGATGCCGTGCCCCATCACCCCGGCGCCGATCACCGCCACCGCCTGCTCCATGGCCGGCCTCCCCCTCGGGCCGCGTCCCCGGCCCCGGGGGCCAACCTACCGCAGCGAGGCGTTGATGGCGTCGAGGACCGCCCGCGAAGGGCGCACCCGGGCCTCGGGCAGCGTGGCCAGCGGGGCCTCGACCAGGCCGAGCCGGGCGTTGAGGTCCGGGGCCCGGGGGTCGAGGAAGAGCAGGCCGGTGAGCACGTCGCCGCCGCTCTCCGAGGCCATCAGCCGGGCCATGGCCCGGGCCCGGTCGGAGGGATCGTAGTCGGCCTCCAGCTTCTTGAGCCGCAGGCGCGAGCCGTCGTGCAGCGTCACCTCCCGGGTGGTGCCGGGGTCGTAGTCGATCGCGATCTCCTCGAAGGAGGGGACGAAGGAGAGCTCCTGCACCGGCAGGTCGTGCTCCTTGAGCCAGGCGTAGCTCTTGGTGGAGCCCTCGTGGTCGTTGAAGGTGACGCACGGGCTGATGACGTCGAGCAGGGCGGTGCCGCCGTGGGCCACCGCCGCCTTGAGCAGCGCCGAGAGCTGCTTCTTGTCGCCGGAGAAGGAGCGGCCCACGAAGCTGGCCCCCAGCTGGATGGCCAGGGCGCAGACGTCGATGGCCGGGAGGTCGGCGACCGCCCCCGACTTGAGCGTCGAGCCGAGGTCGGCGGTGGCGGAGAACTGCCCCTTGGTGAGGCCGTAGACGCCGTTGTTCTCCACCACGTAGACCATGGCCACGTTGCGCCGCAGCAGGTTGATGAACTGGCCGATGCCGATGGAGGCGGTGTCGCCGTCGCCGGAGACGCCGAGGCCGTGCAGGGTGCGGTTGGCCATCAGCGCCCCGGTGGCCACCGAGGGCATGCGGCCGTGCACGGTGTTGAAGCTGTGCGACCGGCTCATGAAGTAGGCCGGGGTCTTCGAGGAGCAGCCGATGCCGGAGAACTTGGCCACCTGCTCGGGGGCGATGCCCAGCTCGAAGTAGGCGTCGAGGATCCGCTCGGAGATGGCGTTGTGACCGCAGCCGGCGCAGAGGGTGGTCTTGCCGCCCTTGTACTCGACGACGGCGAGGCCGAGCCGGTTGGTGCGCGGGGCGGCGGCGGTGGGGGTGGCCATGTCAGCGCCCCTCCTGGGCGAGGACTTCCTCGGTGACGCTGCGGGCGTCGAGCGGCATCCCGGTGAGGTGGGCCACCGAGCGCAGCCGCCCCACCAGCGACGGGTCGAGGTCGAGCGTGAGCAGCGAGAGCAGCTGGGCGTCGCGATCCTGCTCGACCACGTAGACCCGGTCGTGGGCGGCCACGAAGTCGCGGACCGCGGCGGCGAAGGGCCAGGCCCGCACCCGCAGGTAGTCGGCCGGGAGCCCGGCCTCGGCGTGGAGCTGGGCCAGGGCCTCGCGCACCGCCGGGTCGGAGGAGCCGTGGGCCAGCAGGCCGATCCGGGCGCCGGCGCCGGTGACCACCGGCGGGGGGAGCGCGGCCCGGGCCCCCTCGAACTTGCGGCGCAGCCGCGCCATGTTCTTCTGGTAGACGTCGGAGCGCTCGCTGTAGCCGGCCTGCTCGTCGTGGCCGGTGCCGCGGGTGAAGTAGGCGGCCTTCGGGTGGTCGGTGCCCGGCAGCGTCCGCCAGCCGATGCCGTCGCCGTCGACGTCCTTGTAGCGGGCGAAGCCGCCCAGCCGCTCCAGGTCGGCCTTCCCGAGCACCTTGCCGCGGTCCAGCGGCGTCTCCGGGTAGGGGAGCGGGTCGGCCATCCAGTTGTTCATGCCGAGGTCGAGGTCGGAGAGGACGAAGACCGGGGTCTGGAACCGCTCGGCGAGATCGAAGGCCTGGCCGGTCATGGTGAAGCACTCCTCCACCGAGCCGGGGAAGAGCAGCAGCTGCTGGGTGTCGCCGTGGGAGAGGAAGGCGGTGGAGAGCAGGTCGCCCTGCGAGGTCCGGGTGGGCAGGCCGGTGGACGGCCCCACCCGCTGCACGTTGACGATCACCGCCGGCACCTCGGCGAAGTAGCCGAGGCCGGCGAACTCGGCCATCAGCGAGACGCCCGGGCCGCTGGTGGCGGTCATGGCCCGGGCCCCGGCCCAGCCGGCGCCGATCACCATGCCGATGGCGGCCAGCTCGTCCTCGGCCTGCAGCACCGCGAAGGTGGCCTGGCCGTCGGCGGTGCGCCGGTGCTCCTCGAGGTAGCCGTGCAGCGACTCCACCACCGAGGTGGAGGGGGTGATGGGGTACCAGGTCACCACGGTGACGCCGGCGAAGAGGGCCCCCAGCGCCGCGGCGGCGTTGCCGTCGATGATGATCTTGCCGCGGGTGGCGTCCATGCGCTCCACCCGGTAGGGGTCGCGCTTCTCGACGCCGGCGGCGTGGGCCAGCCCGGCCTGGATGGCGCGCAGGTTGAGCGCCAGCGCCTTGGGCTTGGCGCCGAAGACCCGCCCCAGGGCCGCCTCCACCTCGGCGACCTCGAGGCCGAGCAGGCCGGCCAGGACGCCGACGTAGACCATGTTGCGCAGCAGCTTGCGCAGCCGGGCGTCGGCGCTGACCGGCGCCACCAGGTCGTCGAAGGGGACCGGGTAGAAGGCCAGGTCGGAGCGCAGCGACTCCAGCTCCAGCGGGGCGTCGTAGACCACCACCGCGCCCGGCCGCAGCCCGGCGACGTCGTCGCGGGCGGTCTCGCCGTTCATGGCCACCAGCACGTCGACGTCGCGCTGGCGCGCCACCCACCCATGGCGGGAGACGCGGATGGTGTACCAGGTGGGAAGCCCGGCGATGTTGGAGGGGAAGAGGTTCTTCCCCGAGACCGGGATGCCCATCTGGAAGAGGGTCCGCAGCAGCACGGTGTTGGCGCTCTGCGAGCCCGAGCCGTTGACGGTGGCGACCTGGATGGAGAAGTCGTTGGTGACGGCGCGCGCGCGCGGTGCCACCCGGCGCGTCGCCTCGAGCTCTGCGGTGGTCATGACGACGGGGTCCACTTTCCGGGACGGGACGGAGCCGCGTCGCCGCCGGAGAGTTAGCCGGGAGCGCCCCCGATTGCCCCTCACACGGGCGCAGAGCGTTCGTTGACCCCCGCGAGGGGCGTGCCGGCCGCCGCTCCGGTCCACGAAATTCCGGCCGGCGATCCGCGTAGGGAAGGGGGAGATGGCCACCTTCCTGCTCTGGATCATCCTCTTCGTCGTCTGCTGGCCGCTGGCCCTGCTGGCGCTGCTCCTCTACCCGCTGGCCTGGCTGCTGCTGCTGCCCTTCAGGATCCTCGGGATCGCGGTGGACGGCGTGCTGGGGCTGCTCAAGGCGGTGTTCTTCCTCCCCGCCCGCCTGCTGGGCGGGCCGGGGCGCCTGCACGGCTGATCCCGGCCACCCGGCAGGCCGGCCCGGCGCTACCGGGCCAGCTCGAACAGGTAGTCGACGAAGGAGCGCACCGCGTCGTCGTAGCCGCGCAGCTTCGGGTTGGCGCTCTCGATCAGGTAGTACTCGTCCGGCGCGTGGGCGCCGGAGCCGTGGCCGAGCCCGAAGTGGCCGGAGGCCAGCGAGAGCGGCTTCCCGGTGAAGACCCAGCCCGGGTAGGAGCCGGCGGTGCGGGGCCAGAGCGGCGCCTCGATGCCGTACAGGCGATAGGTGGCCACCTGCTTCTGGATGAGCGGGGCGCTGGCGGGGGTCTGCGTCGGGTCGTAGCCGCCGCTGGGGTTGACCTCGATGTCGCCGAACCCGCGCTTCGCCAGGTGGGTCCGCAGCGCCGCCACCGCCGCGTCGAAGGTCATGTCCGGCACCAGCCGCAGGTCGAGCTTGGCCACCGCCCGATGCGGCAGCACCGTCATGCCCCCCGGCCCGGTGTGGCCGCCCACCAGCCCCTCGATGTTGACGGTCGGCCGGGAGACCAGGGCGGCCAGGGCGTCGCGCCAGGAGGCGTCGTGGGCCCAGCGCCTCACCCCGAGGAGCCGCTTGGCGTCCTCCTCGCTCCCTCGGGCCGCCCCCTCCTCCACCATGCGGGCCTCCTCGGCGGAGAGCGGACGGGCCTTGTCGGCGAAGCCGTCGATGGCGGGGTCACCGTCGGCCGTGACCAGGGTGGCCAGCGCCTGCACCAGGTGGAAGGCCGGGCTGTCGAGCCGGGCCCGGTTGGCGGAGTGGACGTCCCTGGAGGCGCCGCGCCCCCAGCGCTCGCCGCTGGCGACCAGCTCCAGCTCGACGACGCCCTTGGCGCCCAGCGCCACCGACACCGTCCCGTCGAGCCCCTGCGACGCCGACGGCATGAAGACCCCCATGGCCTTCGCCAGGGCGGCCTGGACCTCGGGTCGGCGGACCACCTGGGCGAAGTGGGGCGAGCCGATCTCCTCCTCGCCCTCGGCCACCAGCACCAGGTTGACCGGGAGCTTCCTCCCGGCGCCGCGGATGGCGTGGAGCGCGGCCAGGAACGCCGACTGCGGCCCCTTCTGGTTCACCGCGCCGCGGCCCACCATCACCTTGCCCAGGCCGGGGCGGTCCACCAGCCGGGCCTCGAGCGGCGGCGAGCTCCACTCGGCCGGGTTGAACTGCTTCACGTCGTACATGAAGTAGAGCCCCACCCAGACCGCCGCGCCGGCGTCGAGCGTGGCGAAGACGCCCGGCTTCCCGTCGGTCGGCACCCGCTCCACCCGCTGGAAGCCGGCCTCGCGCAGCAGCCCCATCATGTGCTGGACGCCCGGCTCTGAGTTGAGCCCCTCGGCGGCGATGCTGGGGAGCGCGATCCAGCGCTGCAGGCGGGTCACCGCCTCGTCGTGCCGGCTGGTGATCTGGTCGTAGACCGGCTGCAGGCCGGGGGCGGGAGCGCAGAGGAGCGAGGCCAGCAGGAGCGGGATCATCGGGTCACCTCGGGTGAAGCGGGAGCTGAAGGCGAGGCCATGGAGCCGCGCCCCTCAAGGCTCGAAGAGGGCCCGGGCCGCCTCGAGGTTGGCGCTGGCGTGGGCGGCGTAGCCGGCCCGCCGGGCCCGCAGCTCGTTGACCAGCTCGAGGCCGGTCTTGTCGCAGGGCGGCAGCTCGACGTCGCTGCGGCCGAGGGGCGTGGTCCGCTCGCCCCAGCGCACCAGGTGGGCGCACCAGGTGAGGCCGGCGCCGAAGGCCGGCATGAGCAGCCAGGCGCCGGGGGTGACCCGCCCCTCCTCCAGCGCCTCCACCAGCGCCACCGGCACCGTGGCCGCCGACATGTTGGCGTAGCGGTGGACGTTGACGAAGACCTTGGCCGCGTCGACGCCGATGCGCCGCCCCACCGCGTCGATGATGCGCAGGTTGGCCTGGTGGGGGATGACCAGGTCGACGTCGCCGATGGCCAGGCCGCGCTTGGCCAGCGCCTCCTGCCCGGCCAGCGCCATGCCCACCACGGCGCGCTTGAAGATCTCCGACCCCTCGAAGATCCAGCGGGTGTGGCCGTAGGGGATGCCGCGGTTGGCGAAGCGGCCGCCCACGCCGCGGATGTCGAGCGCCCCGCGGGCGTCGGCGTAGCAGCCGAGCCGCTCGGCCTGCAGCCCCTCCTCGCGGTCGGTGGCCTGGAGGATGACGGCGCCGCAGCCGTCGCCGAAGAGGATGGCGGTGTTGCGGTCCTCCCAGTCGAGGAAGGGGGTGGGGACCTCGCCGCCCACCACCAGCGCCGTCTTCACCACCCCGGTGCGGATCAGCGCGGTGGCGGTGGAGACCCCGTAGAGGAAGCTGGTGCAGGCGGTGTTGAGGTCCATGGCGGCGGCGTTGACCGCCCCCAGCCGGTGCTGCAGCCCGGAGGCCACGTTGGGCGCCATCTCGTCGCCGATGGTGCTCCCCACGATGACCAGGTCGAGCGCGTCGGCCGGGAGCCCGGCGCAGGCCAGGGCCCGCGAGGAGGCCACCACCGCCAGCTCGCCGAGCGAGACGTGGGAGACGCGCCGCTCCTTCATCCCGGTGCGGCTGACGATCCACTCGTCGCTGGTCTCCAGGAAGGTGCCGAGATCGGCGTTGGTGAGCACGGCCGGGGGCAGGCACTTGCCCCAGCCGGTGATGGCAGCGTGGGTCATCGAGATCCTCATCGTGGGGAGCGGAGGCGGGGGAGGGAGGGTACCCCGAGCGGCCGGCCGGGGGCTTTACGCGCCGCGGCGTGGCGCCGCCAGCACCAGCCGCCGGGCCCGCTCGGCCCGCTTGGCCGAGAGCTCCACGCCGACGGCGTCGAGGCCGTGGAGGTTGGCCACCGCCAGCATGGTGCCGAGGCCGCAGAAGGGATCGACCACGGTGCGGCAGCCGGTGTCGGCGAGGAGGAAGCGGGCCACCGCCTCGCAGGCCTCGCGCCCCATGGCCCGGGCCCAGGTCATCTCGCCGAGGCGGGGGAGCACGTCGGGGCTGGAGCGGCCGGGGGGCAGCCGCAGCCCGCGCGAGAGGCAGAGCAGGTGGGCGTAGGCGGGCCGGCCGAAGGTGGTGATCCCCGGGGGCGCGCGGCAGACCACCTTGTGCCAGAGCAGGTGGGCCCCGGCCCGGTCGGCGCCGGTGAGCACCAGGTGGGCCTTGTCGACCCAGCGGCCGTCCCGCTTCACGTCGGTCTGGTAGAAGACCGCCACCGCCTGGTCGGCCACGGCGGCGCAGCAGAGCGCCGCGGCCTCCACGAACCAGTCGCGCCAGCCCTCGAAGCCGAGCCCGGGCAGCTCGGAGGCGTCGGGGAGCGAGGTGACCACCGCCTGGTCGGCGGGGAGGCGGCCGGTCCGCAGGAAGGCCACGCCGTCGCCGCAGCTGACCTGGCGCCGGGGCTGGCCCGGGCCCGGGGCGCCGTCGCCGTCGCCGCGCTCGGGGGCGTCGACCATGGCGGCTAGAGCCCGACCAGCTTGGCGATGATCTCCTTCATGATCTCGGCGGTGCCGCCGGCGATGGGCAGCGCCCGCACGTCGCGCCAGGCCCGGGCGATGTCGGTCTCCACCATGTAGCCCATGCCGCCGTGGAACTGCATGCAGTCGTAGGCCACCTCCTGCACCAGGTCGCAGGCCACCAGCTTGGCCATGGAGATCTCCTTCACCGCCATCTCCTTGCGGTTGAAGAGGTCGGCGGCCCGGTAGGTGAGCCAGCGGGCCGCCTCCACCGCCGCCAGGTGCTCGGCGAACTTGTGGCGCCAGACCTGGAAGCTGGCGATGGGACGGCCGAAGGCGGTGCGCTCCTGCCCGTAGGCCATGGCCTCGTCGAGCATGAGCTGGGCGCCGGCCACCGCGGTGACGGCCGCCACCAGCCGCTCCCCCTGGAAGCCGGTCATGATCTGGAAGAACCCCTGGTTCTCCTCGCCGAGCAGGTAGCGGGCCGGGATGCGGCAGTCGTCGAAGTGGAGGATGGCGGTGTCGGAGGAGAGGTTTCCCACCTTCTCCAGCTTCTTGCCGACCGAGAAGCCGGTGACGTCGGTGGGGAAGGTGCAGAGCGAGAGGCCGCCGTAGCCCGGCTCGCCGGTCCGCACCGCCAGGGTGAGGAAGTCGGCGCGGGCCCCGTTGGAGATCCACATCTTGGAGCCGTTGATGACCAGGTCGTCGCCGTCGCGCCGCGCCGAGGTGACGATCGAGGCCACGTCGGAGCCGGCGTTGGGCTCGGAGATGGCCAGGGCCGCCACCTTCTCGCCGGCCAGGGCCGGCGCCAGGAACTCACGCTTCTGCTCGTCGCTCCCCAGCTCGCCGATGATGGGCGTGGCCATCTCGCCCTGCACCAGCATGGCGGTGCCGAGCCCGCCGTTCTTGCAGCGCACCAGCTCCTCGGCGTAGGCCACCACGTACCAGTAGTCGAGACCGGAGCCGCCCCAGGCCGGGTCGTGGCGGATGCCGAGGAGCCCCAGCTCGCCGAAGCGGCGGAAGAGGGCGCGCGGGAACTCGCCGGCGTCGTCCCACTCGCGGGCGTGCGGGGCCAGCTCCCCCTCGGCGAACTTGCGGACGGTGCGGCGGAAGGCCTGGTGGTCCTCGGTGAAAGGCTCGAAGGCGATGGCGCTGGGCATGGCGGCGAGCAGACCAGAGGCGGGGTGGCGAGGCAAGGCGGGATGGGCCGGCCCTTGCCGCGGGCCGCCGGCTGGGGTCTGCTGCACGGCAGGAGGCCGGCATGAAGGCGACCGAGTGGACCTGGCGGAGCGGGGACGGGCTGGAGATGCAGGCCCGCGAGTGGGTGCCGGACGGCGCGGCGCGGGGGCTGGTGGTGCTGGTCCACGGCTTCGACGACCACGGCGGCCGCTACACCCACGTCGGCAAGGCCTTCGCCGAGGCCGGCTTCGTCCTCTGCAGCTACGACGCCCGCGGCCACGGCCGCTCCGGCGGCAAGCGGGCCTACGTCGACCGCTACGACCAGCTGCTCGACGACGTCGGCGCCTTCATCGAGCTGGTGGGCTTCCGCCACCCGGGCCTGCCCCGCCTCCTCTACGGCCACTCCATGGGCGGCAACCAGGTGCTCAACTTCCTGCTGCGCCGTCGGCCCAGGCTGGCGGGCGCCGTGGCCACCAGCCCGTGGCTGGAGCTGGCGGTGACCCCGCCGGGCTGGCAGGTGGCGGCGGCGCGGGTGGCGGCCCGGCTGCTCGGCGGCGTGTCGCTCCCCACCGGCATGAACAGCGGCGCCATCTCCCGCGACCCGGAGGTGGTCAAGGCCTACCAGGCCGACCCCATGGTGCGCGGGAAGATCACCCCCAAGCTGCTGGTCCACGTGCTCGACGCCGGCGCCTGGGCCATCGAGCACGCCGGCGAGCTCACCGTGCCGACGCTCATCCTGCACGGCGACTCCGACGAGATCACCTCGGAGGGGGCCAGCCGGCGCTTCGCCGAGGCGGCCGGACCGCTGGCCACCTTCCGCAGCTGGCCGGGCGGCTTCCACGAACTGCACAACGAGCCGGAGAAGGCCGAGGTGCTGAAGGTGATCACCGACTGGGTGGCCGCCCGGGTCGCCTAGGGGCCGGCGCCCGCTCCAGGGCCTGGCCGCGCCGGCCGGGCCGCCGGTTCAGGCGCGGTGGCCCAGGAACTTCTCCAGCGCCACCCGGACCGAGCGCTCCACCGCCGCCGGCATGGGCGCCTCGCCGGCCCGCTTGCAGAGGGCCAGGGTGGAGCGGAGCGAGTCGCAGCGCCCCCGGCAGACCGGGCAGGTCTGCAGGTGCTGCTCCAGGTCGGCGCAGGAGGCGCCGTCGATCTCCCCCTCCATGCGGCGGGAGAAGAGCTCGACCACGTCGCGGCAGCTGGGCAGGGGCGCGCCGTCGACGCCGAGGCCGAGCGCCGGCGCCACCTGCTCGCGGACCGACATGCGGGCCCGGTGGAGCCGGCTCTTCACCGCCTCCACCGAGAGGCCGAGCGCCTCGGCCACCTCGGCGGCGGGGAGCCCCTCGACGTCGCGCAGCACCAGCACCTCCCGGTACATGGGCTCGAGGGTGGCGATGGCGGCGTCGAGGGCCAGCTGCAGCTGCCGGCCGGCGGCCACCTCCTCGGGGGAGCGGCCGGGGTCGGCCACCGCGCCGCCGGGGCCGGCCTCCTCGTCGAGCGACTCCATGGAGGTGGGGGCGAACTTGCTGGTCCGCCGCCGCTTGATGCAGAAGCTCCGGGCGATGGTGTAGAGCCAGGTGGAGACCGACGAGGCCTCGCGGAACTCGGGCAGGGTGCGGGCCGCGGCCAGCAGGGTCTCCTGCACCACGTCGGCGGCGTCCTCGTCGTCGCCGCACATCTTCCTGCCGAAGCGGTAGACCCGCCCCTGGTGGCGGGACAGCAGGGCCTCGAGGGCCTGGCGGTCGCCGGCCTTGGCGGCGGTGACCAGCTCCGAATCCGGCGTGGACATGCAGGGATGAGTAGCCGAGGTGGCCCCCGGGCACAACGCCCCGACGGCCCCCTGAAATGAGAAAACCCGGCCTCCGCGAGGAGGTCGGGCTTTCAGTGCCGCGAAAGATTCGCGACGGACGCGACTAGGCGACCGGACGGACGTTCGCCGCCTGCAGGCCCTTCGGGCCCTTGGTCACGTCGAACTCCACCTTCTGGCCCTCGGCCAGCGAGCGGAACCCGTCGGCCTGGATGGCCGTGTGGTGGCAGAAGACATCCTCGCCACCGCTGTCCTGCGTGATGAACCCAAAGCCCTTCGCGTCGTTGAACCACTTCACGGTACCGGTAGCCATGTGCTGTCGTACTCTTTTCTGTCTGTGAACGCGCGGCTGTGTGCCGTCGCGGTGGAGCATGGACTCCCTGACGGGGAGCGAGTGGAGGATCTAGTCGATCCAGAGAAGGATGTCGAGCGCCCGGATCACGATCGGATACGTAACCCCCCTTGGGGGGAGCGGGCCCCGGCGCGCCCCGGCGATATCGCCCCGCCCCGGATCCATGTCTCAGGAACCTGATATAATCATCAGCACCCTGAGATGAGGCGGTGACGGCGTGGACGATCGGGTCGGCTACATGCTGAAGCGGGTGCAGGCGGCCCACCGGGCCGGCCTCGACGAGCAGCTCCGGCCACGGGGGCTGACCGCGCCCCAGTACGCCCTGCTGGCGGCGCTGGAGCGCGAGCCTGGGACCTCCAACGCCGAGCTGGCGCGGCGGGCCTTCGTGACCCCGCAGACCATGGTCCGCGTCCTCGAGCACCTCGAGGCGGCCGGGCTGGTGGTGCGTCACCCCCACCCCGGGCACGGCCGGATCCTGCTGGCCTCGCTGACCACCCGGGGGGCCAGGCTGGTGGCCGGCTGCCACGCCGGGGCCGCCGAGGTGGAGCAGCGGATGCTGGCCGGGCTCGGCCCCGAGCAGCGCCGGCAGCTGCTCGACCTGCTGGTGAAGTGCGCGGTGGCGCTGGGGTAGGCTGCAGGGAGCGGAGGGGACCAATGCGCATCATCGTCGCGCCGGACTCGTTCAAGGGCAGCGCCTCGGCGCTGGAGGTGGCGCGGGCCATGGAGCGCGGCGTCCGCGCCGTCTTCCCCGACGCCGAGGTGGTCAAGGTGCCCATCGCCGACGGCGGGGAGGGGACGGTGGCGGCGCTGCTCGACGCCACCGGGGGGCAGCCCCGGACCAGCCGGGTGCGCGGCCCGCTGGGCGAGCCGGTGGAGGCCGGCTGGGGCGTGCTGGGCGACGGGCGGACCGCGGTCCTGGAGATGGCCGCGGCCTCCGGGCTGCCGCTGGTCCCGGCCGGGCGGCGCGACCCGCGCCTCGCCAGCACCTCCGGCACCGGTGAGCTGGTGCGGGCGGCGCTGGACGAGGGGCTGCGCCGGCTGGTGCTCGGCATCGGCGGCAGCGCCACCAACGACGGCGGCGCCGGGCTGGCCCGGGCGCTGGGGGTCCGCTTCCTCGACGCCGCCG
Organism: Anaeromyxobacteraceae bacterium; assembly: GCA_032654565.1. GTDB lineage: Bacteria > Myxococcota > Myxococcia > Myxococcales > Anaeromyxobacteraceae > JADKCZ01. The sequence goes on from JAULAX010000015.1 coordinate 584,072, forward strand.
GGCGGGAGCTGGCCGAGGGCGGCGCGGCGCTGGCCGGCCTGGACCGCCTCGATCTCGCCGGGCTCGACCCGCGCCTCGCCACCGTCGAGCTGCTGGTGGCCTGCGACGTCGACAACCCGCTGACCGGGCCGCGCGGCGCCTCGGCGGTCTACGGCCCGCAGAAGGGGGCGACGCCGGCGGTGGTGGCCGAGCTGGACGCGGCGCTGGCCCGCTTCGCCGAGGTGGCCCGCGCCGCCACCGGGCGCGACGTGGCCTCCCTGCCGGGGGCCGGCGCCGCCGGCGGCCTGGGGGCCGGGCTGCTCTTCTTCACGCCGGCCCGCCTCCGCCCCGGCGTGGAGCTGGTGCTGGAGGCGACCGGCTTCGACCGGCTGCTGGCCGGCGCGGCGCTGGTGCTCACCGGGGAGGGGCGCACCGACGCCCAGACCGCCATGGGCAAGGCGCCGGTGGGCGTGGCGGCGGCGGCCAGGCGTCACGGGGTCCCGGTGGTCTGCCTCTCCGGCGGGCTGGGCGACGGGGCCGACCTGGTGCTGGCCCACGGCATCGACGCGCTCGCCGCGGTGGTCCCCGGCCCCATGACGGTCGAGGAGGCGATGGCGGGCGGCGCGGCGCTCATCGAGGCGGCCACGGCGCGGGTCTGCCGGCTGCTCGCGGTGGGGCGGTCGCTGGCCTCGCGGGCCTAGAGCACTAGCCCAGCACCACGCGCACCCGGTGGGTGGCGCCGTCGTCGGCCAGCGGGATCACCGAGGCGTCGACGGCCACCCCGTCGAGCTCCGCCGTGGCCACCCCGCGGCACCGCCGCTGCGGGTTGGCGACCTCGATCTGGTAGCGGGTCCGGCCGACGCGCCAGGAGATGGAGAAGCCCGGCCACCCGGCCGGGATGCAGGGGGCCACCTCGAAGGTGGCGCCGGTGCGCCGCAGGCCGAGGATGCTCTCCAGGCCGGCCCGGTAGAGCCAGCCGGCCGAGCCGGTGTACCAGGTCCAGCCGGCCTGCCCGGCGTGGTCCGGGTGGGCGCAGACGTCGCCGGCCACCACGTAGGGCTCGCCCCGGTAGCGCGCCAGGTCCGGCCCGGTGCGGGTGTGGTTGACCGGGTTGAGGAGGTGGAAGAGCTCGGTGGCCTCGTCGCCGCTCCCGAGCCGGGCCAGCGCCATGACGATCCAGGCGGCGGCGTGGGTGTACTGGCCGCCGTTCTCGCGCACGCCGGGCGGGTAGCCCTTGATGTAGCCGGGGGCCTGCGTCGAGCGGTCGAACGGCGGCGTCAGCAGCACCACCACCTGGGCCCCGCGCCGCACCAGGTGGGTGCGGACCGAGTCCATGGCCCGCTCGGCCAGCCGCGGCGGGGCCACGCCGGAGAGCACCGCCCAGGACTGGGCGATCGAGTCGATGCGGCACTCGTCCTGCTGCGCCGAGCCGAGCGGCGTGCCGTCGTCGTAGTAGCCGCGGCGGTACCACTCGCCGTCCCAGCTCCGCTCCAGCGCGGCGGCGATGCGGACCGCCTCGGCGCGGTAGCGAACGGCCCGCGCCGCGTCCCCCCGCTCCAGGCAGAGGGCGCCGAAGTCGTCGAGCACGGTCTTGAGGAAGAACCCCAGCCAGGCGCTCTCGCCGCGCCCCTCGCTCCCGACCCGGTTCATCCCGTCGTTCCAGTCGCCGCTCCCCATCAGCGGCAGGCCGTGGGCGCCGGAGGTGAGGGCCCGCTCCAGGGCGCGCACGCCGTGCTCGAAGAGCGAGGCCTCCTCGGCGGAGACCTGGGGCTGGCCGTAGGCCTCCTGCGACTCCGGGGCCAGCGCCGGCGCCTCCAGGAAGGGGACGCGCTCCTCGAGGATGGCGGCGTCGCCGGTGGTCCGGACGTAGTGGGCCACCGCGAAGGGGAGCCAGGCCAGGTCGTCGGAGCAGCGGGTGCGGGTCCCCCGCCCGCTGGGCGGGTGCCACCAGTGCTGCACGTCGCCCTCGCGGAACTGCCGCGCCGCCGCGCGCAGCAGGTGCTCGCGCACCAGGGCGGGCCTGGCCAGGGTGAGCGCCATGGCGTCCTGGAGCTGGTCGCGGAAGCCGAAGGCGCCGCCGGGCTGGGAGTAGCCGGTGCGGGCCCAGAGGCGGCAGCCGAGGTCCTGGTAGAGGAGCCAGCGGTTCATCAGCACGTCGAAGGAGTCGTCGGGGGTGACCACCCGGACCGCCTCGAGCGTCTCGTCCCAGCCGCGCTCGACCGCCAGCCGCGCCGCGTCGGCCGCCGCGGGCGTCCCGTGCCGCTCGATCAGGGCCCGGGCCTGCGCCAGGTCCCGCCCCTCGCCGAGCAGGAAGACCAGGCGGCGGGTCTCGCCCGGCTCGAGGGTGACGGCGACCTGCAGCGCCGCGCAGGGATCGAGCCCGGCGCCGAAGCGGGCCGGGAGCGTCTCCAGGCCGAGCGCCGCCGGCCGCGCCAGGCTCCCGTTCCGTCCCAGGAAGGCGGTCCGGTCCCCGGTGGCCGAGCGGATCCGGCCGCCGGCCCAGGCGAAGGCGACGCGGCCGGCGAACTCGTGGTTCCAGGCGTTGCTGGCCAGCACCGCCCCGGTCGGCGCGTCCAGCGCCGTCACCACGTGCTGCTCCTGGCCGGCGCGCGGCGGACCCAGCACCCACTCGCAGTAGGAGTAGACCGAGAGGCGGCGCCGCAGGGGCCCCTCGTTGGTGAGCGAGAGGGAGGCGAACTTCACCGGGTCGACCGGGTCGACGAAGACCTCGAGCGCCTGGCGGATGCCCTGGGTGGCGCGGGCGAAGCGGGTGATCCCGGCACCGTGGCGGATCACGAACCGGCCGCTGTCGCGCTGCCGCGGCAGCGGCCCCGGGGTGGGTGACCAGGCCTCGCCGGTGTCGTCGTCCCGGATCAGGAGCGCCTCGGCGCTCGGGTCGGTGACCGGGTCGTTGGCGAACGGGGTGAGCCGGTTCTCGCGGCTGTTCCCCGACCAGGTGAAGGCGGCGCCCGACGCCGTCACCACGGTGCCGAAGTCGGGGTTGGCGATGACGTTGACCCAGGGGAGCGGGGTCTCCTCGTCGCCCTCGAGGACGATGGCGTACTCCCGTCCACCCGAGGTGAAGCCGCCGAGGCCGTTGGCGAGGGCCAGCACGGGGATCTCGGGCTGGGCCATGGGCGGGGGCGGGGCGCGGGGCCCGCGCGGCAGCGCCAGCGGGGCCGGGTCCGGCTCCGCCGCCGGGAGCTCGGGGCGGTCCAGCTGGTTGGCCAGCGTCCCGGCGCTGCCCACCAGCACCGCGCGCGCCACGCCGGCCAGCAGGAGCCGCTCGGCCTCGGTCATGCGATCGCCGCGCAGCAGGTAGGCGCCGCCGGGGCGGTGCTTCCAGGCGCGCCAGGGCCCATCGTCGAGCAGGGCGGTGAGCTGGGCCTGCACCTCGTCCAGGTAGCTGATGGGGTGCTCGTTCAGGATCACCACGTCGGCGCTCAGCCCCTTGAGCCGCCAGTACTCCTGCGCCTTGAGCGTCTGCCGGACCAGCCCGAGGTCGTTGTCGGAGACCACCCGCACCAGCAGGACCGGGAGGTCGCCGGAGACGCCGTGGACCCAGAGCCCCTCCTGCCCCAGCTGGTTCTGGGCCAGCAGCTCGGCGCCGGAGCGCAGCGAGGCGTCGCTGTAGAGCACCCGCGACGCCAGCCGCTCGAAGAGCAGCGCCTCCTCGCTGGAGATGCCGAGGTGGTGGAGCCGGCTCCTCGCGTGCGCGAAGGCGAGGGCGAAGGTGCGCGAGGTGGAGGCCGGGTCGTGGTAGCGCTGGGCCAGCGCCAGCGCGGTCTCGCGGCTGGTGGCCATGCCGGTCGCGAAGGAGAGCCGGACCACGCCCCCGGGCGCCAGCCGCACCCGCTGCCGCAGGCTGACGATGGGGTCGAGGAGCACGCCGGTGGTGCCGGTGAGCGGCCGGCCGTCGAGCGCCTGCGGGTTCTCCGGGCCGCGGCCGCGGCCGAGGAACCGGCCCCGGTCGGTCTCCCACTCCACCGGTCCCTGGGTGCGCCCCTCCTGGGCGATGACGTGCACGGCGAAGAGCTCGACGTCGTCGGAGGCGCGCGGGCGCCGCCGGCAGACCAGCGCGCCGCTCTCGCGGAGGTACTCCGACTCCATGAAGAGCTTGCCGAAGGCTGGGTGGGCCAGGTCGTCGGCGTTGGAGGCCAGGACCACCTCGGCGTAGCTGGTGACCTCGAGCTCGCGGGTCCGGTCGCCGTGGTTGGTGACCTCGAGCCGGCGAACCTCGACGTCGTCCTCGGGGGAGACCGCCACGTCGAGCCGGGTCACGATCTCGTCGTCCCGCCGCTGGAAGGTGGCCTTCTCCATGGTGAAGAGCACCAGGTCGTCGCCGCTCTCCTGCCCGGTGGGGTGGTGCGTCGGCGACCAGACCCGCCCGCTGCGGACATCGCGGAGGTAGAGGTGCTGGCCGCCCGGGTCGCGGGTGGCGTCCTGGCGCCAGCGGGTGACGGTGCGTCCCCGACAGAAGCTGGTGCCGCCGCCGGCGTTGGTCACCACCGCGGTGTAGTGGCCGTTGGAGAGGAACTGGGCGTGCGGGAAGGAGGTGTGGGGCGAGCGGAAGCGCCGCACCGCCGCCGGCGGCACCGGCGGCGCCACCCTCCCCACCTCGTCGGGGCGCGGCTTGACGAAGGCGGCGTGGCGCGGCACCCGCTCCTGCAGGAGCAGCTCGGTGGCCTGGACGCGCGGGTCGGAGTGGAAGCGCTCCACCATGCGGTGGCCGGTCAGCGCCCCGGCGATGGCGGCGAGGGTCATCCCCTGGTGGTGGGCGAACCAGGTGCGCACGATGGCGCCCCGGCCCGGCTCCTGGCCGGGCGGGGCCGGGTCGGCCTCGTCGGCGCGGCGCGGCGTGTAGTCGACGGCCTCGTAGAAGCCGTACTGTCCCAGCAGCCCCTCGCCGGAGAGGCGGCGCAGGTTGGCGGCGGCGGCGGTGGGGTGGACCAGCGCGGCCAGCGCGCTGGCGTAGGGAGCCACCACCAGCTCGTCGGCCAGCCCCCGCTTCATGCCCAGGCCGGGGACGCCGAAGGCCTTGTACTGGTAGGTGCCGAGGTGGTCGGTGAGGTCGTAGGCCGACTCGGAGATGCCCCACGGCACGCCGCGCTCGAGGCCGTAGTCGCGCTGGCGGCGCACCGCCATCCGGCAGCTCTCGTCGAGCAGCGTCTCGGGGTAGGTGCGCATCAGCAGGAGCGGCATCAGGTACTCGAAGAGCGTGGCGCTCCAGGAGAGCAGGGTCGGGCGGCCGTGGACGCTGGTCACGGCGCGGCCGAGGTGGAACCAGTGCTTCTCCGGGAGGTCCCCCTTGGCGATGCCGAGGAAGCTGGCGAGGCGGGCCTCGGAGGCGAGCAGGTCGTAGCAGGACGGGTCGAGCCGCCCCGGCCCCTCGGCGTCGGCGGTCCGGTAGCCGATGGCCAGCAGGTTGCGCCGCCGGTCGTAGAGGAAGCGGAAGTCCATGGCCTCGGCGAGCGCGACGGCGCGGCGCGCCAGCCCCTCGAGCCGGCCGGCCAAACCCTCGGCGCCGGCCTCGACGGCCGGCTGCTCCCGCCCGAGCTGGCCGAGGCCGGCCGAGAGGGCCACCAGGGCGCCGGCGAGGTTGCCGCTGTCGACGGTGGAGACGTAGCGGGGCAGGAGCGGGGCCAGGCTCACCGTGTCGTACCAGTTGAGCAGGTGCCCCTCGATCCGCTCCAGCCCCTCGACCGTGGTCAGCGTGGCGTCGAGCCGCTCCACCAGCTCGCCGGTCTGGATGAAGCCGAGGTCGTGGGCCGCCAGCGTGGAGAGCAGCCCCATGCCGATGTTGGTGGGGGAGGTCCGGTGGGCCGTCTGCGGCGGGGTCTCCTGGACGTTGTCGACCGGGAGGAAGTGATCCTCCGGGCCCATGAAGGCCTCGAAGTACTTCCAGGTGGTGCGGGCCACCCCCAGCAGGAACTGCCGGTCCTGCTCCCCCAGGGCGAGGTCACGGCTCGGCATGGGCTGCGAGAGCCGGTAGGCGAGGTACGGGGCGATGGCCCAGAGCAGGAGCAAGGGGGCCGCCGCCGGGAGGGCGGCGGGGCGCCAGGCGGCCACCAGCAGCGCCCCGGCCAGGGCGATGCCCGGGCTGGCGGCCATGGCCAGGAAGAAGGAGCGCGCCCCGGAGCCCCGCTCCAGCCCGACGCCGCGGGCGGCGCTGGCGGCGGCGGTCTCCCACTCCAGCAGCCGCCGCCGGGTGATGGCGAGCCGCACCACCGTGACCAGGATGGCGTTGGCCATGCCGTAGGCCTGGTTGGCGAGGAAGGCGAGCTGGAGCAGCAGGCGCGCCGCGGTGGCGCCGGCGTCGCCCAGCAGGCCCCGCAGCCAGGTCCGCGCGGTCTGGCGCGCGCCCGGGCCGGCCAGGGCCTCCGCCCCGAGCAGGAGGAGCGGGAAGGCCAGCGCCGCCACCACCGCGACGGTCCAGGCGGCCGGGCTGCCCGGCAGCACGGTCCAGGCCAGGAGCAGCAGGACGACGGTGGCGGGGGCGACCTGCGCCCGCCGCAGGTTGTCGAGGATCTTCCAGCGCGAGAGCAGGGGGAGGCGGTTGCGTGCCAGGCCGCTGCGGGTCGGGACGAAGGGGAAGAGCCAGACCAGGATCTGCCAGTCCCCGCGGGTCCAGCGGTGCTGGCGGCGGGAGTGGGCCAGCACGCTGGAGGGGTAGTCGTCGACCACCTCGACGTCGGTCACCAGCCCGGTGCGGGCGTGGAGCCCCTCGAAGAGGTCGTGGGAGAGCAGCATGTTGTCCGGGACGCGCCCGTCCAGCGCCGCCGTGAAGGCGTCGACGTCGTAGAGCCCCTTGCCGGTGAAGCTGCCCTCGCCGAAGAGGTCCTGGTAGGTGTCGGAGACGGCGGTGGTGTAGGGGTCGACGCCGGTGTGCCCGGCGAAGATGCGCGCGAAGCGCGAGCCCGCGGCGCTGGCGGTGGTGACGCTGACCCGCGGCTGCAGGATGCCGTAGCCCTCGGTGACCCGGCCGCAGGCCGGGTCGAAGACCGGGCGGTTGAGCGGGTGGGTGATGACGCCGATCAGCTTCCTGGCGCCGTCGCGGGGGAGGCGGGTGTCGGAGTCGAGGGTGATGACGTAGCGGATGAGCGGCAGCACGCGCAGCTCCCCGACCTGAACGTCGTAGCTGGTGTCGGTGGCGCCGCGCAGCAGCCGGTTGAGCTCCTCCAGCTTGCCGCGCTTGCGCTCCCAGCCCATCCAGGCGCGCTCCCCCTGGTTCCACTGCCGGGCCCGGTGCAGCAGGAAGAAGCGGTCGCCGCGCCCCTCGCCGAGCCGCAGGTTGAGCGCGGCGATCCCGTCCCTGGCCGCGGCCAGGAGCTCGGCGTCGCCCGGCATGTCGCGGGCCGCCGCGTCGGCGAAGTCGCCCAGCACGGCGAAGTGGACGTGCGGGTCGAGGTTGCCGAAGGCCAGCACCTCCAGGTGCTCGAGCTGCTGCTCGACCCCCGCCACGCTGGTGAGCAGGGTGGGCACCACCACCAGCGTCCGCGCCTCCTCCGGGACCCCGGCGGTGAGGTCGAGGCGCGGCAGCCGCCGCGGCGGGGCGATGCGGGCCGCCAGCCGCTGCACCATCGCCACCGCCACGTCGCTGGCCGGCAGGAGCAGCAGCAGCGACACCAGCCCCAGCATCCAGGGTCCGGCCCCGCGGTGGAAGGCGTAGGCGGCGCCGGCCCCGACCAGCGCCGCGGTGAAGAGGGTGAGGGCGCCGAGGTAGAGGAAGGTGGCGTGGGCGAAGGCGAAGCGGCGCAGGCGGGCCCGCGGTCCCGGCTGCCAGGCCAGGTCGGCCTCGAGCTCCCGGCGCCCCTTGCCGATCAGGTGGTATCCGACGTGGGCGGCGCGCGCGCCGGCGCCCCCGGTCTCGGCGGCCAGGCGGGCGCTCTCCACCGCCCGCAAGGCCACCCGCAGCTGGGCCTCGCCGGTCCGGTCGGCCAGCTCCTCCACCGCCTGCCGGTAGCGGTCGCGGGAGAGGAACTCCATGCGGCCGTGGACGCCGGCCGGGTCACGCTGCAGCACCCGCTCCACCCGGCTCACCGCCTCCACGTACTGGGTCCAGTCGAGCGAGGCGCAGAGCCTGAGGCTGGTGATGACGTTGGCGACCGAGACCTGGGCGGCCGCCTCGCGCTGGTGCTCGCCACGGACCGCCTCGTCGGCGGTGGCGTGGCGGGCGGCCAGGTGGGCGTCGAGGGCGCTGCGCACCGCCGAGAGCCGGGGGCCGTACTCGCGGACCCGCTGGAGCAGCTGTACCACCATGGCCGGGTGGAGGTGGCGCGGCAGCGGCGGCGGCACGCCCTTCCCCTCGGCGTCGATGCGGGCCACGTAGCGCTCGGCCTCGCGGCGGGCCGTCTGGGCGGACGTGGTCTCGGCGGCGAGCCGGCGCAGGTTCTCCACCAGCGCCAGCTTGAGCATGCTCGGCCAGGCCCAGAGCTCGCCGATGGTGAGCGGGGCGACGGCCTGGAAGGCGTCGAGCCAGCGCACCAGCTGGGCGTGGTCGAGGCGGCTGTCGCTGTGGCGGATCAGCTCGACGGCCAGGGCGTAGACCCGGGCGGTGCCGGCCTGCTCCCGCGCCGCCAGCTTGGGCAGCTCCCGGTAGTAGCCGCGCGGCAGGTTCTGGCGGACGTCGCGGATCTCGGTGGCCACCAGGTGGTAGTTGTCGAGGATCCACTCGGCGGCGGCGGTGACGAACTGGCCGCGGCGCACGTCGTCGGCGAGCCCGCGGTAGGCCTCTCGCAGCACCCGGACGTTGTCCTCGAAGCGCGGGAAGACGCTGCGGGCCGTGCGGCCCGACGGATCGACGGTGAACCGTCCCGCCAGGGAGCGGGCCCGCTCGTCGAGCCGCTCGATGCTCAGCAGCTCGTCGCGGAAGGGCAGCGCCGATGCGTCCGGCTCGGCGCGGGCCGGACCCGAAGCAGGTGACTCGAGCTTTCCAGCCGGAACGGACACGCTTCCTCCCCCGAGGGGAGTCAGCGCGTCATCTTGACGATGCGTTGGGCTGGCTCTCACCCGCAGCATAGCAGGCTGCGCCAGGGCGCGTTGGAGCCGGCGGCCGTCCACCGGTCCCTCGCTCCCGGGCGCTTCCATTGCCCGTCCCACGGCCTGTCGGTATATCCCCCCGATGGAACCGAGCCTCCCCGGCCGCCGCGGCTGGCGGACCCCCGCCGTGATCCTCGCCTCGGGGGCGGTGCTGCTCGCCCTCTCGCTCGGCATCCGCCACACCTTCGGCCTCTTCCTTGCCCCCATGTCGAAGGAGCACGGCTGGACCCGCGAGGTCTTCGCCTTCGCCATCGCCCTGCAGAACCTGGTCTGGGGGGCGGCCCAGCCCTTCGCCGGGCGGCTCGCCGATCGGCTCGGCGCCGGCCGGGTCATCCTCGGCGGCAGCGTCCTCTACATCGGCGGCCTGGTGCTGATGGCCTGGTCGCAGAGCGGCACGGCGCTGGCGGTCTCGGCCGGCCTGGTGATCGGCCTCGGCCTCTCCGGCACCACCATGCCGGTGGTCTTCGGGGCCGTGGTCCGCTCCACGCCGCCGGAGCGGCGCAGCCGGGCCATGGGGATCGCCATGGCGGTCGGCTCGCTGGGCCAGTTCGCCATGCTCCCCGGCGCCCTCAACGCCATCGACGCCTTCGGCAGCGCCGCCACCCTGCTCGGCTTCGCCGCCGTCGGCCTGCTGATGGCGCCGCTGGCCCTGGCGCTCACCGAGGCCCCGGCCGCCGCCGCCCCGGGCGCCGCCCCGCGCGGCCTGCGCGAGGTGCTGGGCGAGGCGCTCGGCCACCGCGGCTTCTGGCTGCTCTGCTTCGGCTTCTTCGTCTGCGGCTTCCACGTGGTCTTCATCGCCACCCACCTGCCGGCCTTCCTCACCGACCGGGGGCTCGGCCCCAGGACCGGCGCGGTGGTGCTGGCGCTGGTGGGGCTCTTCAACATCTTCGGCTCCTACGTCTCCGGGCTGCTGGGCGGCCGCCTCGACAAGCCGAGGCTGCTGGTCTTCATCTACGCCGCCCGCGCCGTGGTCATCACCGCCTTCGTGCTGGCCCCGGTCACCGAGGGCTCGGCCTGGCTCTTCGGCGCCGCCATGGGGCTGCTCTGGCTCTCCACCGTGCCGCCGACCAACGGCATCATCGTCAGCCTCTTCGGCGTGGAGAACCTGGCCATGCTGGGCGGCATCGCCTTCTTCTTCCACCAGGTGGGCGCCTTCCTGGGCGGCTGGCTGGGCGGGCGGCTCTACGTGCTGACCGGCAGCTATGATCTCGTCTGGTGGCTCTCGGTGGGGCTGGCGCTGCTGGCGGCGCTGCTCAACGTCCCCATCCGTGAGGTCCCGGTGGCGCGGCCACGGCTGGCCGCCGAGCCGGCGGCGTGATCGGCACGGTCCTCAGGGCCGCGGCCTGGATGGCGGTGGCGCTGCTGCTGCTCTGGGCCTTCGCCTCCTACCTGGAGCCGGGCTTCACCGGCGAGGTGGCCGGGGAGCTGCTGCGCTGCAACTGACCGGGGACTACAGCCCCGCCGCCGCGGCCCGCAGCACCCCCGGCGCGTCGCGGTCGACGATGGCGCCGTGGCAGGGGATGAGCCGGGTGAGGCCGGGCAGGTCGGCGAGCCGGAGCAGGTGGGCCTTCAGGGCGGCCCGGTCGCTGGTGAAGAGCAGCTTGAAGATCGGCACCACCCGTGGTCCGCCGCGGAAGCCGAGCAGCCGGGTCAGGAGCGGCCCGTCCTCGCCGTGGTTCTGGAGGGCGTCGCAGAAGACCAGGCTGAGCCGGCCGCCGCTCCGCACCAGTTCGACCGGCTCGCCGGCCTTGGTGCCGGCCACCGACTCGAAGGCGACCCCGGGATCGGCGGGCAGGTCATCCAGCGTTCCGGCCATCTCCCAGCGCGCCCGCATCCGGGTGGCGTCGGCGCGCGGGCCGTAGATCTTCACCCCGAGCTTCTTCGAGAAGGCGGCGGCGTCGACGCCGTGGCTGGCGTTTCCCACCACCAGCTCGGCCGGCCGGCCCCAGGCCAGCACCTCGGCCAGCGCCGACTCCTCGAGCGGGATGGCGTGATAGAAGACCAGCGTCCCGTCCTGGCGCCGCGCGATCGACATGCGCCGCGGGACCGGCGTCCCCGGCAGCCTCCCGTCCACGGTCCAGAGGTTGGCCTCGTGCTTCACGATGGGGCGGTGGGGCGTGACGATCCAGGGGCGCTCGGGCTTGGACATGGCATGCCATCTAATGGCCGGTGGGAGCTGGCGCCGCCGGGCCGGACCCGGCCCGTATTGACCCGGACGGGTCCCCGTGGCGCCCTCCCGCCACCCGGGCCCGGTGAACACGGGTCGTGACGCGCGGTGTTGACGCATCGTGCTTGACAGAGAGTGATTGGCGGTCCGATGCTCGCCCAGAGCCTCGGTCGCTCCCGGGGAGCGCCATGGCGGGAGGGGAACCATGCACGTCTCCATGATGAACGCCGCTGGCCGTCTCCGTGATCTGACCTTCATCCTCCTCCTGGCGCTGGCGCCGAGGCCGGTCGTGGCCGCCCCGGCCTGCGCGCCGGCCTGCCGGGAGGGGTTCACCTGCCTGCAGGGGAAGTGCGTCACCGCCTGCAATCCACCCTGCGCCGCTGGCGAGCGCTGCACGGCGGACCTCCGCTGCCTCCCGGCCGAGACGCTGGCGCAGCCGGTGCGGCCCGCCCCCGTGGCGCCACCGCCACCGCCGCCGAGCGCTCCGGCTCCAGCCCCGGCTCCGCCGCCCACCCCGGCCCCGGCCGGAGAACACCGCGGCTACCAGATCGGCCTCGCCGCCGGCGCCCTCTTCCCCGGCACCATCGACTTCGACGCCGGCAGCGTGGACACCAGCTCGGGGCTGGTGGGCCGGCTCTCGGCCGACGTGCAGGTGGCCCCCCGGTTCGGCGTGGGCGCCTACCTGCTGGTGGCCTCCTTCAAGATGCTCGGTGAGTCCGGAACGGTCACCGGCCTGGGCGCGACCGCCAAGGGCTACTTCGCGCTCGGCCCGAAGCTGGTCTTCCGCCCCGGCCTCTCCATCGGCTACCAGTCCGCCAGCGTGGCCAGCAGCACCGACACCGCCAAGGGGCTGGGGATCTCGGCCCTGGCCGAGCTGGCCATGCCGCTCACCGAAGGGTTGAACGGGTTCGTCCAGCTCAGCTTCATCTCCCAGCCGTCGGGAGGCGTCTCGGGCGTCACCGACGTGACCTGGGCGCCCATCCTCTTCCTGACCGTGGGGCTGGAGCTGGCGCGCTGAGCACGCGCCGCGCTCCGCCTCGACGCGGACCGGCCGATCCTGGCCGGTCCGCGGGCCGGTCGCCGGGCTCCTACCGCTTCTTGGGCTCGCCCTGGTCGGTGCTGCGGTAGTCGTCGGACGCCCCCTGGCTGGCCGGGGCGCCCGGGGTCAGGGTGGCCGAATCCGTGCGCCTCGGCGCGTCGGCCGGGCTCCGGGTCGACTGGGCGGCGTCGCTCGCCGGGCTGTCGAGGACCGGCTGGTCCACGGCCGCGGGGAGCTCGGAGGCGAGCGCCGGCGCGGCGCCGGCCAGCGCCAGGAGGGTGGCTGCAGCGCGGAGGAGGCGGGTCATTTCCGTGGTGGTCATGGTGGCTCCCTAGAGGCAGGTGACGCCGGTGTAGCTGAGCGAGGAGACGCTCAGGGCGTAGGCGCTGTTGGTGGTCCCGTCGAGGTGGACGCACCGGAGGTCCCAGAGGCCGGAGGCGACGCCGTTGAGGGTGAGCACGCCCGACAGCGGGATGTCGGCGGTGAGCTGGTCGACGCCCCAGGAGGCCGCGCCGGCCGGGACCACGTACAGGGTGGTGATGCTGGAGGAGGGGCCGTTGGTGACCCGGATGGACCCGGAGAAGGCGCTGTTGCTGATCGAGGTGGGGTAGGTGGTGCCCGCGGTGATCGGCAGGTTGGAAGTGTAGGCGTAGTAGCGCCCCACCGCGCCGACCGACACGGCCTTCCCGTCGTAGCTGTTGGGGGCGAGGCCGCCGAGCGTCCAGGTCGTGCCCGGGGCGATGGCGGCGGTGTTCTGGATCGACCCCCAGACCGTGGAGGTGGTCGGCGAGACATAGACCTCGTGGATGGTGGCCGAGGCGTTGTTGGTGACGGACAGCGAGCCGGTGGTGGGCGGCGTCGTCTTGGTGGAGCCGCCGCCGCAGGCCACCAGGCCCGCGGCGAGGAAGAGCAGCAGTGCAACTCTGGACATCGGACCATGCTTCACGGGGTCGCTCCTTCCGTGACTGAAGTGGACAGCCGAGAGGACAGCTCCAGCGTCAAATGACCGCAGGGGTCCGAGCCTACGCTCTCCCCCAGCACGCAGAGTGCATTTCGCGCGAGGCCGAACCGCGACAAAATGTCGCCCCCCTGTCTGGTCAACCCCCCACTGGCGCCACCGGGGGCCTGCCGCCCTTCCACCCGGCGGCCGCCTCCAGCGTGTACCGGTAGCCGCACTCCACCAGCGCCTCCATGCGCTCGAACTCCAGCATGCCGAACTGGTCGATGGGGGGGCGCAGGTAGAGGTCGACGCTGCGCCTGACCTGGGCGGTGCGGGCGGCGCTCGCCAGCATGGTGGTGCGCATCAGGATGTCGATGATGCCCGGGACGGCGATGCGCCTCTGCGCCGGCAGCAGCCGGTTCCAGAGGAGCCGCCACGGCGAGGGGAAGCCCGGCTCGCGCATGCCGACGTCCTCCTCGGGGCTGACGTCGACGGCGATGACCGGGCCGCCGCCGCACTTCACCCGCATGACGTCGCCGGGGAGGTTGTTGACCACGCCGCCGTCGACCAGCAGGTGCGGCCCCACCACCACCGGCACGGCGATGCCGGGGAGCGAGCAGCTGGCCCGGTTGGCGGCCCAGGCCGGGCCGGCCTCGTGCACCACCATCTCGGCGGTGGTGAGGTTGCTGGAGACCGCGAAGTAGGGGAGCCAGAGGTCCTCGATGCGGGTCTCGCCGAAGGCCATGCGGACGCTCTGCTCGAGCCCGGAGGTCTTGAGCATGGCCACCATGGGCACCGTGTACTCGCGGAACGGCTTGATGGCCATGATGCGGTAGTTGAGCTCGAAGAGCTCCGCCAGCGAGAGCCCCAGCGAGAGCTGGCCGGCCATGATGGCGCCCATGCTGGTGCCGCCGATGACGTCGATGGGGACGCCCAGCTCGCGGAGCGCCTTGACCACGCCGAGGTGGGCGTAGCCGCGGGCGCCGCCGCCGCCGAGGGCCAGGCCGACCGCCCGGCCGGTGATCAGCCGCGCCACCCGGGCGGCGTCCTCGGCGCTCCCCGCCTTGACGTGGCCGTGGGCGTCGACGTGGCGGACCGCCAGCCAGCGCTCGGTGCCGCTGGGGAGCCGGGTGTCGGACGGGTGGACCAGCACCAGCGTCCGACGGGCCCGCCGCATCGGGGTCACCTCGGCGCCGAGCAGCGCGGCCTCCAGGGGGCCCGGGGCGCTCCCCTCGCGGGCGTCGGCCACCACCACCACGTGATCGGCCTGGCCGAGGGCGCGGCGCGACCAGCCGGTGGGCTGCGGGTCGGTCTCCAGCACCACGAAGGCGTGGGCCGACTGCTGGTCCTCGAGCCAGCCGGAGAGGCGCAGCCAGCTGGGGTGGTCCTCGGGGAGGCGGGAGGCGTCCTCGAGGACGCCGGCCTCCTTGAGGCCGCGGGCGTCGACGGTGAGGGTCGGGCCGAGGGCCGAGAGCGCACCGGACAGCGCCCGGATGAAGTCGGCGGCGGCGGCGCTGCCGGAGGCCGGCACCACCGCGATGACCTGGCGGCCGGGCGGCGGCCGGAGCCGGGCGGCCGCCTGCTGCTGGCCGATGAGCGTGCGGGTGATGGAGAGGAGCACCCGGGGGTGCCGCTCCATGATGGCCTCGAACGACCTGACCGGGAAGCGCGCCACCAGCGAGTCGCGCAGGGCCCAGGGGGTGGCGGTGCGGGGGGCGCCGGTGAGCAGGGCCACCTCGCCCAGGGTCTCGCCGGGACCGACCTCGCGGACGGCGCGCTCCTCGCCGGTCGGCTCGTCGCTGGTCACCACGCGCAGCCGGCCGGTCAGCACCAGGTACCAGCCGTCGCAGGGGTCCCCCTGGCGGAAGAGCGGCTCGCCCTGGGCCAGGCTGACCCAATCGACCTCCCGCTCGATCTCCTCGACGAAGCCGCGGTCGAGCGGTCCGAAGACGGCGGGGAGCGCCAGCCGGAACTGCGAGGCGCGCAGCCGCAGCCGGGTCACCTCGCGGGCCACCGCCAGGGCGGCGGGGAGCTCGCCGGAGAGCAGGTCCAGCGCGCCGCGCGCCAGGCGGAACACCGTGGACGGCCCGACCGCCTCCACCGTGGCGGTGCGGATGCCGCCGCCGGTGAGCTGCATCTCGCCCACCGGCTCGCCGGGGCGGATGCGGCCGACCTCGACGCGGGTGCCGTCGGGGCGGCGGACCAGCGCCTGCAGCTCGCCGGCCTCCACCAGGAAGAGGTCGTCGCCGGCCTCGCCCTGCCGGACCAGCACCTCGCCGGCCGCCAGCTCCCGCCGCTCCAGGGCGTGCGCGATCCGCCACGACACCTCGTCGGTGACGTCGCCGAAGAAGGGGTGGGACTTCATGGCGGCGTAGGCGCGCCGGACCGCTTCGGTGGGTGCCGTGGGCGGTCCGGGGGACGCCGCCGTCGGGCCCTGGGGAGCCATGGCGTCGATGTTGCCGGGTCGGGCCAGCCGTGTCGAGGTTCCACGCCGGAACCGGCACGCCCGGCCATCAGGCGGTCGGGCCGCTCACTCGTACTCCTTCTTGATCACGAAGAACGACCCTCGGATCACCCCCCGCCAGCTTCGACCTCTGCCTGGCGAACTTGAACCGGCCCGGGGCGACCGGGGAAGACTCCAGGCCGGAGGTGGAGACGCACTCGAAGTCGACGACCTGGGCCATCGGTACGCCTCCGGACGATCGACACGTCGAAGGTCATGGCCGCCGGAAGCCGTCGCCGCCGGCCCGTGGCACGTCGCGGCTTCTCCACGTCGACGAGCCTCTCGAGCAGGTCGGCCCGGGGGAGGCGGCAGGTCGCAGTCGTCCGGAAAATCGTGGCGGCTGGTACTGGCCCGGAAGTGATACGAAGTCTCGTCGACGGAGAAGTCGTCGCACCTCTGGGGGCGACGGAAAACAGAGGGGTTTCCAGCCCGGGCCGTGCCCGGGAGCGACACGCCTGGGCCACCCAACTGAGGCGGCCGCGCTGGAGGACCCCATCAGAGCCCGAAAGAATACCCTTGCGGGGCGTTCCCTCGCCGTGGCAGCGTTCCCTCAGTCAAATCCAGGCAGCGACCCTTGTGGCCCGAGTACCTCGAGTGCCCTACCCGGATCAGCTCGACGGGCTGTCGTCAGTTTCCCCACCCGCGAGCATGCCGTCCCCAGTTCAAATGACAGGAGCTTCCGAGCATGAGCCACATTCTCAGAGTATTCCAGGTCGCGTTCTCCATCGCCCTCACCCTCCCGCTGGTCGCCACCACGGCTCACGCCGCCGATGGCCAGGCCAGGACCTACGTCGTCCAGCTCGACGGTGACCCCGTGGTCGGCTACCGGGGTGGTCTCCCCGGCCTGGCCGCCACCCGCCCGGCGCCCGGCCAGAAGATCGACCGGAACCAGGCCGACGTGGCCCGCTACGCCAGGCACCTCGACGCCCGGAGCGCCGCGGCCCTGACCGCCGCCGGCGGCGGCCGAAAGCTCTACGACTACCGGTACGCGCTCCACGGCTTCGCCGCCGTGCTCACGCCGGCCCAGGCCCAGAAGCTGGCCTCGGTGCCCGGGGTGCTCTCGGTCCAGGAGGACGAGCTCCGCCAGGTGGAGACCATCTCCACGCCCGACTTCCTCGGGCTCACCGGCCGCCGCGGCCTCTGGGCGCAGCTGGGCGGCGTCGGCCAGGCCGGCGAGGACGTGGTCATCGGCATGGTCGACAGCGGCATCTGGCCGGAGAGCGCCAGCTTCTCCGGGCGCGGCTACGACGACACCCTCGGCGAGTTCCGGCCCTGGAGCGGCGCCTGCGTGACCGGCGAGGCCTTCCCGGCCAGCGCCTGCAACAACAAGATCATCGGCGCCCGCTACTACGACACCGGCTTCGGCGGGCCGGCCGGGGTCAAGGCCACCTTCCCGTACGAGTTCAACTCGGCGCGCGACACCGAGGGGCACGGCACCCACACCTCCAGCACCGCCGCCGGCAACCACGGCGTGACCGCCCTGTACGACGGCATCAACCTGGGCCGGCTGAGCGGCATGGCGCCCCGGGCCCGCATCGCCGTCTACAAGGTCTGCTGGGGTCGGGCGGCCGATCCCAACGGCCGGGCCGGCTGCTTCACCTCCGACTCGGTGGCCGCCATCGATGACGCCGTCGCCGACGGCGTGGACGTGATCAACTTCTCCATCAGCGGCTCGCGCACCAGCTTCGTCGATCCGGTCGAGGTCGCCTTCCTCTTCGCCGCCGACGCCGGCGTCTTCGTGGCCGCCTCGGCCGGCAACAGCGGCCCTGGCGCCAGCACCGCCGCCCACAACAGCCCCTGGCTGACCTCGGTGGCGGCCGGGACGCACGATCGCTTCTTCGCCGCCACGGTGAAGCTCGGCGACGGCAACCAGTACAGCGGCGCCTCGCTGGGCGCGGGCACGGCCACGCTGCCGGTGGTGCTCTCCACCTCGGCCGGTCGGGCCGGCGCGGACCCCACCCAGGTGCGGCTCTGCTTCCTCGGCACCCTCGACCCCGCGGTGGTGACCGGCAAGATCGTGGTCTGCGACCGCGGCGTCAACGACCGGGTCGAGAAGAGCCGCGAGGTGCTGCGTGCCGGCGGCCTCGGCATGATCCTGGTGAACACCTCGGCCAACACCCTCAACGCCGACATCCACTCGGTCCCCACCGTCCACCTCGGCCACCTCGACCGGCCGGCCATCGTCGCCTACGTCTCCGGGACGGCGGCGCCCACCGCCCAGCTCTCGCCCTTCGTCCTGACGCACACCGCGGTGGCCCCGGCCGTGGCCAGCTTCTCGTCGCGCGGTCCGGCGCTGGCCTCCGGTGACCTCCTCAAGCCCGACGTCATGGCGCCGGGCGTGGACATCCTGGCCGCGGTGGCGCCCATCAACGGCGGCCGCGACTTCGAGTTCTACCAGGGCACCTCGATGTCGAGCCCGCACGTGGCCGGCGTCGCCGCGCTGCTCCGCGGCCTGCACCGGGACTGGAGCCCGGCCATGATCAAGTCGGCGCTGGTGACCACGGCCAGCCAGACCACCAACGCCGGCACGCCCATCGCCGGCGGCTTCTTCGCCACCGGCGCCGGCGAGGTGGTGCCGTCGTCCGCCGCCGACCCGGGCCTGGTGTTCGACGCCGGGTTCGACGACTACTGGGCCTTCCTCTGCGCCAACGGCAACGTCAACCCGGCCTACTGCCCCGCCGTGGTCCCCCCCAGGTCGAACCTGAACCAGCCCTCCATCGCGGTCTCGGCCCTCACCGGCGTCCGGACCGTGACCCGCACCGTGACCAACGTCTCGGGCGAGCAGGAGAGCTACGCCTGCTCGGCCAGCGTGCCGGGCTTCACGGCCACGGTCAGCCCGGCCTCCTTCTCCATCCGCAAGAACGCCACCCAGCCCCTGGCCATCACCTTCACCCGCGGCACGGCGGCCTTCCGGGCCTACTCGCAGGGCTACCTCACCTGCACCGGCAGCCGGGGCCACGTCGTCAAGAGCCCGGTGGCGCTGCGGCCGCTGGTCCTCAACGCGCCGACCGAGGTGGCGGGCACCGGCGCTCCGCTCAGCTACCAGGTGACGCCGGGCTACACCGGCACGTTCTCGGCGGCGGCGGCGGGGCTGGTCCCGGCCGTCACCGCGAGCGGCGCGGTCTCGGACAACGAGTCGCTCTACTTCGACGTGGTGGTCCCGGCGGGCACGCCGCTGGCCCGCTTCGCCCTGTTCAACGAGACCACCACGCCGGGTAGCGACCTCGACCTGTACGTCTACCGGGGCGCGGCCTGGACCCTGGTCGGCGCCAGCGGCGGCTCCACGTCGGCGGAGCAGGTCGACCTGGTCAACCCGGTGGCCGAGACCTACCACGTCGAGGTGAACGGCTACGCCACCGCCAACCCCAGCGCCTTCACGCTCTTCACCTGGGTGGTGGGCGCCGACGCCGGCAACATGGCGGTGACCGCCCCGGCCACCGTGACCGTCGGCGTGCCCGCCAGCGTCGGCCTCTCCTTCACCGGCCTGGCCCCGGCCACCCGGTACCTGGGTGTGGTCGGCTACGGCGGCGGCGCGGCCACCGCGGCGCCCACGGTGGTTCGCGTCACCACCCCGTAGCCCCCGGCGGCGCCGCGCAACCCGCGGCGTCGACCCGGGTCGAACTCGAGGGGCCGGCCTCCGGGCCGGCCCCTTTCTCGTGCGGGCCAGCCCCCTCCGAACCACCCCGGTGTTCTAAGCTGGGTCCATGACCACACTCTCCGCCCTGGCGCTGGCCCTGCTGCTCACCGCCCCCGACGCCCGCAGCCCCCGCGTGGAGGCGCTCACCGCCGCCGTCGAACCGGCCCGGCTCCAGGCCACGGTGGGCCGGCTGGTGGCCTTCGGGACCCGCCACACGCTCTCCGAGACCGGGTCGGCGACCCGCGGCATCGGCGCGGCGCGGCGCTGGCTGGCCGCCGAGGTGGCGGCGCTGGCCGCGGCCCCCGGCTCGCGGCTCCAGCCCTTCGACGACCGCTTCACCGCCGAGCCGGCGCCACGCATCCCGCGCCCGGTGGAGCTCTGGAACGTCGGGGCGCTCCTGCCCGGGACCGATCCGGCCCGCGGCACAGAGGCCATCGTCCTGACGGCCCACTACGACAGCCGGGCCAGCGACATCATGGACGCCGCCGGTGACGCGCCCGGCGCGGTGGATGACGGCAGCGGCGTGGCCATGATCCTGGAGCTGGCCCGGGTCATGGCCCGCGACCGGCCGGCGGTGGCGGTCTACTTCGTGGCCGTGGCCGGCGAGGAGCAGGGGCTGACCGGCTCCACGCACCTGGCGAAGCGGCTGGCGGCCGAGGGGGTGACGGTGCTGGCCATGGTCTCGGTGGACACGGTGGGCAACACCGAGGGGCAGGACGGGGTGAAGGACGACGTGGCGGTGCGGGTCTTCTCGGAGGGGGTGAGCACGGTCGAGACGGAGCCGGCCCGGAAGCTGCGGGAGGCGGTGGGGGGCGAGAACGACGGCCTGGCCCGCGAGTGGGCCCGCTACCTGAAGCGGGTCGGCGAGCGCTACGTCGAGAACCTCGACGTCTGGGTGATGCTGCGGCGCGACCGGATCGCCCGCGGCTCGGACCACGCCAGCTTCTCCCGCCTCGGCGTCGGGGCGGTGCGGCTCACCGAGGCCCACGAGCACTACGACCGGCAGCACCAGGTCCCTCGCGTCGAGGGGGGGCGGAGCTACGGCGACGACCTCGCCCACTTCGACGCCGGCTACTGCGCCAAGGTGGGGCGCGGGCTGCTGGCGGCGGTGGCCACGCTGGCGGCGGCGCCGGCCCCGGTGCGCGACCTCACGCTGGGCGGCGCGGTCAGCCCCGACACCCGGCTGCGCTGGAGGCTCCCCGCCGATCCGCGCGTCGCCGGGGTGGTGGTCTACCGGCGGCGCGCCGACTCGGTGAGCTGGCAGCGGGCCACCCGCCACCCTCGCGGCGAGGCGCTCACCTTCCGCGACGTGGTGCCGGACAGCCACGTCTTCGCGGTGGCCACCGTGGACGCCGAGGGGAACGAGGGGCTGCCGGTCGCCCCCTCGAAGCTGGAGTGAGGGGGCGCAGGGGGAACTCCCTCCAAGCGACCCGCAGCTCGTTCGGGAAGCGGGCCTCCAGCCGCCGCAGCGGCCTCAGCGCTGCCAGAGGCCGTGGTCGATGCCGCCCAGGAGATAGATGGCGAAGGTGCCCTGGCCGGGAATCTCCATGGGTGGCACCGCGATCCGGGCACCGGCCGCCTCTGCGGCCTTCACGGCGGCCTCGATGTCCTTCACGAGGACGTAGGGGCGAACCACAGGTGCCTCGTCCTCGCGCAACGGGGCGCGTACGCCGAGACGTCCTCCGTCACCCAGGCTCGCGGTGCGGGCGTTGCCAAGTCCCGCCACCGGCTCGCCGAAGGTCACGCCGTGCGCCTTCGCCAGCGCGGCG
Source organism: Anaeromyxobacteraceae bacterium (assembly GCA_032654565.1). Classification (GTDB taxonomy): domain Bacteria; phylum Myxococcota; class Myxococcia; order Myxococcales; family Anaeromyxobacteraceae; genus JADKCZ01. The sequence continues at coordinate 605,145 of JAULAX010000015.1, forward strand.
CAGGTCTCCTCGACCCTGGGCGTCACGATCTCGAGGTAATGGATGATCATCTGCTTCTCCTCCCCTGGAGGTTGGTGGGGCGGATGGATCGCTGGATGGGCGCAGCCGGACACGACCGGCGCAAGACAGAGGACGAGGACCCGGAGCGGAGCGGCGACCATGGCAGACGAGTCTCCCCTGCGACCTGGATGAGGCTTCCGCGCGTCGACGCAGACCACCGGGAGCGGATGAAAGCTGACACGAGGCGGCCATTCCGGCAAGGCGACTTGGGCGACAGGGGAACCCGACCACGTGGTTTGGCTGGTCAACTGCGGAGGCAGCTCAGCGCTCGGTGTAGAGCGCGATCCCCGTGTAGACCCAGAGCTTGCCGGACGGGGTGAATCCGAGCGAATTCACCCAGGAACCGGACAGGGGCCACGTCGTCCAGGCGCCGTCCGCCTCCCGGACTGCGACATTCGCGGGTTCTGGGAACGAGTTGACATCGGTCCAGGCGACGGCGAGGCGTGTCCCGTCTGCCGAGACCGCGCCCTGGACGCGGTTGGAGACGGTCGCGAACCGCGTCCCCGCGCCCCAGCCGCCCGGGCCGCGGTCGTATGCGTCCAACTCGCTGGTCGCGTCCGTCCCGCCGTCGATGATGAGCGTCGTTCCCGTCGCGACAGCGAGGAGACGGAGCGCTTCGATGTTGGCGGCGACGACGGCCGCTGCCGCGGGGGGTGGCTCATATTGCCACCCCAACACGCCGTGTACGGCGAACTGGACGTCCACCAGCGGATACAGGTCCCCGGGGAGGGCCGGTCGAGCCACCGCGTAGACGACCTGCGGCTCGCCACCTGCTCCGACGGCGATCGAGCACTTCACGGTAGTACCGGAGTGGGGGATGGGCTCGGACACCCAGATGCCGGAGCCGTTCGTTGCGTACGAGAGGTCGAACCCGAAATCGCACGTCACCAGGTGCAGCGCGCCGGCGGCGTCGATCGTCGCGTCGGTGGGACGGAACGGAAGCAGCTCGCTGTGCCACCCTCCGGCGTCGCGCCAATCGTGCGCAGCATCCGGGAAGAACATGCTGTAGAAGAAATGCGCGGTGCCGTCGGTAGCGCGCAAGTAGGACGGCGCCAGGAAGTTCCATGCGGGATCGGGGATGTCGTGCGTGGTCCAGCCGGCCACGTCTTGCTGGTACACGCGGAGCCCCGAGGACGCCACGGCGGCCGTGGTGAACCATCCGTCGGCATCGCGATACACGGGAACACCGGGAAGATTCACGAACGACGGGACGAACGGACCCGACGGAGTCCCGACGGCCGCTGGCGAGCTGGACACCTCGAGCGTGCCCGTGGCGCGGACGGTGATCCGGTACTGGTAGGTGCCCTCCACCGGGACCGTGTCGTCGTGGGCGGCCACGGAGGGTCCGAGCGTCGCGACATTCTGCCAGTCGCCGTACCCCCAGCGCGTGCGCTGCACGATCTGCTGGGCCCACGGAATCTGGCTTACCGGCGTCCAGGTGAGGTGGACGGTGAGGCCTCCGAGCGAGGACGCCGCGAGGCCGGTCGGCGGGAGCGGCGGGGCGGGGTTGGTGGCTGCGGCAACGCTCTCGCTCTCGAGCGCGCCGAGGACGTACCGGAGCCGGTACTCGAGCCGGCTCCCGTCGACCCACGCGCCGACGCCCCAGTCCATGAACGAGACGTCACCGACCATCACTCCGGGGATGCGGTCCCACGGCACGGTCTCGACATCGCCGCGCACGGCGCGCCGCTCGAGGACCAACTCGGCTGCGGCGGTCGAGCCTCGGATCCAGACGAGCCGGGCTGACGCGGTCGGCCATGATGCGATGACCTCCACGGTGAGGTCCGACGCCGGGCGCAGCCCGCGCGCGATCACGGCTTCGTCGCTCCACTGCGACGGCACGTCACGGATGAACGCGCGCACCCGAAACCCGAGCTTGGTCACCTCGGGTACCTCCGGGTCGAGCATCAGCTCGAAGCGGGACGTCGTCCCCAGGAACTTGCCGAGCGGGACCCAGCTCCCGCCGCCAACTCTGCCGCTCACCTCGTACGCCCAGACCCCGCCCTCCGCCTTCCAGCCCAGCACGATCCTGTCGAACGAGACGAGCTCCGCTCGAACGCTCCCCGGACTCGCAGGCGTCGAGTCTCCGCTCCAAGGAAAGACGAAATCACACCCGGTCACGACGCTCGCGACGAGGATGAAAGCAGCGAGGCGCGACCTCGCTCCACGCCGGCTCACAGCGTCACCCCCACGAGGAGACCCAGCGTATTCGCGTCCGTCACCGGTCCCCCAACCTGCAACTGCTGGCGCTCCAGCGCGAATCGCAGGCCGAACGAGACCGATGCCGCGTCCGTGCGCACCGGTGTGATCCACTCCGCCTGTGCGACGAGAGCGAGCGAATTCCTCAGCTCCAGGTCGGGCCCGCCGGTGACGCTCGTCCCCTGGTACTTCGGCGAGAGGGAGATGCACGCGCCAGTGGAGAGGCGCGCGCGAACGAAATTGAGCGCCGCCAGGATCTCCAAGGGGAATGCCAGGTAGCGGAAGCTCCCTTGGCCAGAGGCGGCGAGGCCGTACTTGATGCCGAATGTCGCCCTCAGGTCGAACGAGGGGCTTGCGGTGGGCCGGATCGCGACACCGGCAGAGAGCACCCCGCCGTTCGCCTTGAGCGCTTCGGTGTGTCCGTCCGGGAACGGGACCTGCAAGGACTGTGTAACCCCAAGGTCGTAGCGCGCCGCGGCGATGAAGCGGACCTTTGGGCCGGGCGGGCCCGGCGGCGCAGCGGACGTGGACTCTGCGGCCGGCGCCTCGGCCGCCTGGGCGTGGCCGCAGAGCAAGAGCAAGACCGCGACAAGCCTCGCTCGCTGCAACCTCTTGACCATTGGTCCGCTCCCGCGTGAAGGGCACCGTACCAGACACCACCTGCGGGATGGAACCGCCAGAACCGATGAGGGTCGGAGCAACGGCGGCAACGGTACCGGACGATGTTCGGCCGTGCCCTCACCGCCCACGCGCCGCGCCCCTCCCCCCGGGTAATTCAACTACCGGTTGAAGCGCCAGGTCATCAGCGGCGCCAAGGGCGACCAGGAGCGGGTCTGGTAGCGGGTGAGTCCGGAGCTGGCGCACGTGAGGGTGTTGAACCTCATCCGAATCCCGGAGGGAGCCATGCGAAGCGCCGGCTCCGAAACCTGACCACCTCCGCTCAGGTCCTCGCTACAGAGCCATGAAAGTGCAGCCCGAGCGCGCGGATGACCTTCATCACGGTGGCGAACTCCGGGTTCCCGTCGGGCGAGAGCGCCTTGTAGAGCCCCTCGCGCGTGAGGCCGGTCTCGCGGGCCAGCGCCGTCATGCCGCGCGCCTTGGCGACGGTGGCGAGGGCCGCGGTGATGAAGGCCGGGTCCTCCTCCGCCACCTCGAGGCAGGCCTCCCAGTACAGGGCGATGTCCTCCTCGGTCTTGAGGTGCGCCGCCGAGTCCCACTTCCTGAGCTTGAGCTTCGCCTTGGGTTTGGTCGCCATGTTCGCCTCCTACAGCCGCCTCGCCAGCCAACTGTAAACCATGGTTAACACGTTGGAACGAGCCGAATCGAGCCTCGGACGGCAGGGACGGCCAACCCAGACCGTGGGAGGATGGCGACGTGTACACGCTCCGCTGCACCGGCAAGCTCCTGGCGCGGCTCGGACCCGTCACCGAGGTGGCACGCGAGCCGCCCACCACGGTCCTCGGCGACTGGTACGGCACCCTGGTCTACGCCCCCGGGATGCAGCTGGTCCTCCTGGTGAGCGAGCGAACGCTCTTCCCGCTGGTCGTGCCGGCGCGCGAGGCCCGGACACTGCCGGAGCGCATCCCAGTCGCCTTGGGCCGCGCCCTGGCCCAGTTGGGTGTGTCCCCGCCCGCCATCGACCGCGAGGTGCAGGCCATGGCCGGGCTGCGGATCGGCAAGACCGCCAGCCGCACGGTCCTGGGCTCCATGAACGACTTCCGGCAGATGATGATGGCGCATCCCTGGCCGCCGAGGTCGCTCACCGCGTTCTCGCTGGAGCTGGCCGAGGCCCCCTGCGGGCCCATCGGCATGCGCAGCCCGGACGACCTGACGCGGGAGCTGTTCGCGGTGTCGGCCGGGCTGGTCTGACGGCGCCGCGCTGGAATCGGTTATACTGATACTGAGATGAACCCGCGCATCAGCACGCCTGGGGACCTCGCCTGGAGGCTCGGCCATGGCACATAGCCGCGCCCTCGCGCCGGCCCTGGCGCCGTCCACCGACGCACTCACCGCCGACATGGTCGGGATCGGGATGCTGGTCGGCGGCGAGGGGGCGCGCGACCCGAACATCGAGGACACGCTCCTCTTCGCGTCGGTCGAAGGCATGGAGCGAGGCGACCTCCGCGTGCTCGCTGTGCTGGTCACATGGTTCGACGTGCACTCCAGCCGCGTCAACGCCGACCGGCTCACCCGGCTCGTGGCGCTGCAGGAGTCGAAGCGGGTCCGCGCCTTCTGGAGCGCGCTGGCGCACTGGCGCTCGACCGACCGTCGTTTCGCGCGACTGGCGAGAGGCTACCGGGGACCGCGGGTCGACCTCCTGACCACAGGGACCGACTTCCAGTTGAGGCGGCACGGCGAGGATCCACGATTCACAGGGTCTAGACTTCGCGCGCCGGCCAACGTTCTGCGCGACAGGCCAGCCGACGTGCTCACACCGGCTGAGCTCGCCGCGCGCCACTCCGCTTACCGCTGGCGTCTCGTCATCGGCCCCACCTACCGGGCCGACATGTGGTCTGCATTGGAGCGGGAACCGGCGCTGTCGGCAGCGGCCCTGGCACGGACCGCCTACGGGTCGTTTGCAACCGCCTGGCAGACGAGGAGAGACTTCGGTGTCTGGTCGGCCTCGACAGCGAGATAGGGCAAAGGGCCCCCACGTCGCCGTGGAAGCCCTCGTCGTTGCATCGGATATTGGAGCGGGAAACCGGATTCGAACCGGCGACCCTCAGCTTGGGAACGGACTTCACGCGGAGTCCACCTGGTGTCACTGGTTCGCAAGGGCTGGTAACGACTGGAGGTGGGTATGACGCTGGTGTCCAGCCGTCCCAGCCGGAACAGATGCTTCTCAGGGGTTTTGCTACGCCCTTGCTACGTAACTCTGGGTCGGTGTTGGAGGTGCCGCCCGGTGGCCTGCTGACGGTGCGGGAGGCGGCCCGGGTGCTCAGGGTGTCCACGGCGACGGTCTACAAGCTCTGCACGAGGGGGATGCTCGTTCACCTTCGGGTGCTCAATGTGATCCGCGTCCCCTCGGCAGCACTGCGGGCCAGTGTCAAAGGACGATGAGTTGAGCGATGTCGTCAATTGGGCCGATCTCAACATCAACGTGATGCAGTCGCTCAGCCTGGGAGGGCGGGAGCCACACGTAGCGATGTTCCCTCTGATAGGCATAGCGGAAATGCTTCGCCGATGGCACGAATACCTTCGCGCTGGTCGGCCGCAGCGGATCCACGTACGTTACTTCACCCTCCGAGAACGCAGCCCCGGGCATCGCCATCGCACTGGCTTGACGCAGGCGCCGCCCGAACGCCGCTGGGTCCCGGAGCACGACACAGGCGTCTGCGCTGAAATCGACGAAGAGGCGCGGCTGCACAGATGCGGCAACGCAGTATAGCCAGTAATCCCCAGGCGCCTTGAACTCTACGTCAAGACGCTGCGATCCGGCGTTGACGGGCACATCCTGGGGATTCTGGACAAGCCCGACCACGTCCGCTCGCGAAAGCACGACTGACCAGTTCAGGAGCAGCTCGTCGTCGCGGATGGCTCCATTGTGCTCGGCCGCTGAGAAATAGCTCGCCGGCTGGATGCGCACTGCGCCGCGCGAGAACAGTGTCTCCATGTGAGCGCGTTTGCCGAACTTTGTGATCGTCTGCATGCCCTCTGAGCGAGCCGCGGCCACAGCAGGAGTGGCTTTGTGCGCAAGTTCGCCTACGAGATCCGGGAATGGCTCGGAATGCAAAATGTCGCGAGTGAACCCCGCCGGATACAGTCCATGGCGCAGGCGCATCTCCTCTAGGACATGGGTCCAAACTTCCGGCCAATGCCGCGTGCTCTCGTCGATGCTTACGAGGCCCACCTTGCCCTCGGCAGTGAGCACCAACTGGTTCAGGAGGATGTCCCGAATGCGAGTATTCAGTTCGGGCTGCGACAGATGGCGCGCGTACCTGTTCTGGCGGTACTGGAGGCGCCAGATCTCATGCCTCGGCATCAGGAGGGGGACGCTCATCGAGACCCAATGGTCCCACCTATAGTCCATGCCCCTGTCAGGCAGTGGGCCGGACACGGGCGGTCGCAGGGGCGCGCGATGCCTACTGGTCTGGGGGTACCCGGCCGCGACTCATCCATCAGATGGGCCATTCGATGGCTGCTAGAGCGGCCCCAGAGCTTCCAGCCTCAGGCGCGTGCTCTCCACGACTGCTCGGAAGGTCGAGAGGTCCGCTGGCGACCGGCGCGCCCAACCTCGACGTGGTCGCGGCTGTGTTCCTCATGGTGGCCGCCGCGCCATTCCTCGCTAGACTTCTAGCCCATGTCAGGAACCAGCCGTCGCGTTCATCCACGCGTGAGCTTCTTCAAGTATATGAAGGCGCCTACTGCCAGGGTCGTTCTGGCAGCCAAGGCGTTGAGGTGGAGTTCGCCTCTGCTCTTCAACGACCCCTTCGATATCCCACGAGAGCTTGCGGTCGGGGTGGACCCGGCGAACCTCACGTCCGCTCTAGCACGCCGATTTGAATCTCTCATGCTGCATCCACCAGACGACACCTCCGGTCTCCAACCGAAGGTCAGGCTCCTGGTGGAAGCGGCGAAGCGCGGGCTCGCCCCCAAACTGAAAGCCGATCTGATCGACGAGTTCCATTCTGCGGCCGGGTCTTTGCGAGCATCGAGCGACTCGTTGAACGAGTTGCGGCGCCTCTGGGGCACCTCCATTCCCGACTTTCGAGTCTTCTGCTTGACCGAGGATCCCACCTCCGCGTCAATGTGGAACCACTACGCGGAGAGCATGTCAGGCGCTGTTCTGGAGTTCGTGTGCAGGGAGGAGCGCGACAGCCCCTGGTTTGAGGCACGGCCCGTCACCTACTCGACTCCGGTGGCCGAGATGTTCAACGCGGATGAGCCGGCCGAGATCGTCATGCTGGCCCAGCCCCAAGCGCAGGAGGCGATCCTCGACCGGGCGACGTTCCGAAAGTCCCCGGAATGGAGCTACGAGAAGGAGTGGAGGGTCGTGAGCAGCAGGCGAGCGGCTGATACAGAGCACTATACTGACTACCCGTTTCATACTGACGAGCTTGCGGCCGTGTACCTTGGCCCCAAAATCGCTCCGGCCGACCGAGATGCCCTAGTCACTTCGGCGCGCCCCTTCCCGCGTGCGCGAGTGATTCTGATGGAGATCGAGATCGGCCGAGGGTTTCGTCAAACCGTCCTGAGCGACTGAGGGTCGCCCGGGACGTCGAGGCCCCTGACCGGCACCGGTCATTCTTGGTCAGGGCCCGTTCCGCCGGCGCCATCCACCGATCAAGGCTCCGAGCCGGCGGATCGTGGCTCACGCTTCAACATCCGCGGAGCCCTCACGGAGCATCTCGTCTCGGGAGACACCGCAATAGCCACATCCGAATCCTTCCTCCAACACCTCACCTTCATCGCCCAGGAGATCGCGCCAGATGAGCCCGTCGCGGCGCCAAACGACTTCGAAGCCGTCTCCGTGCGCCACCTGAAAGCGCCCTCTTGTCTGGCAACGTGGACACGTGATTGTGCTCGGTACTGGAATCTGCATGACACCTCCGAGTGAAGCATTCTCCAGGCGCCCTGCGCGGCCAGCGGAGACTAGGCGTCACGGTGGGTGAGCCAAGCCAAGAAGCGAACTCCAAGATCGGTCGCGCGAACGAACGTGTAGGCACGGGAATCGAAGCGACCAAAGCTGTCGTCGTATGCGAGACCCTTCCTTACAAGGCTTTGGATGATCGAGCGAAACACCTCCGGCGGATGGCCCATGACGGGCTCCCCCGAATAGTCGTAAGGCTTGAGTTCGGCCTTCACGCCCTGCTGCTCTTTGGACAGCAGCCAGCGTGTCGCATCACATACCTGGTGCAGGATGGCGAGTTCGGCTTCGCTTATTTCTGTGAGTACATCAATGAACAGCGGGCCAAAGTCAGGTTCCTTCTGGCCCGTCATGGCGTGGAGCAGAACTGCCTGGAAATGGTCGCGCCTCGCCTGGCTCGAACTGCGTGCAACCCGGAGGCACACGTCTTCAACGAGGTCGCTGAACTCCGGTGATCTCATGTACTCCATATCAAGGGCCTCTTCGCGTAGTTGGGCGACGCGCGCGGCGAGCCCTACCAGAAAGCCCTCGAGGCGTGCCTGCTTGAGCCTTGAGCGTGCTTCGAACATCACCTCGTTCAACAGAGAACCGGCGTATGGGACCGCGCCTACCAGGCCTTTGATGACCGATAGGCCGTACTCCCGCGCGACTGTAGCGGCGCGGTCGTTCGTCAGCTCGATCGAGTTCGGGGTAAGCGCACTCGGGGAGCCTGGGGCATTGCCATCTCGTGTGCGTGCCATGCCTCTCCTGTGGGCGGGACCGACGCCGACGGGCGCCAGCCGCATTCTTGGTGGGACTGGGTCACCTAACGAGAATGGAAGTGCTTTCCGTGCGAGGCTCGTCGCGGTGGTTGATCCTGGGCTACATGGTCAGCCCTGGGCGTGCCTTCTGTGAAGCGCCGTCCTCCTGTTCGGGCAACCGCGTTTGTTCTCCTGGCATCGATTCACTAGCAGGTGTAGCTCACGCGCCAATCGCCAAGGCGCTTCACCCCCGCTCAGGTGCGCGCCACGGATCCATGCAGGTGAAGCCCGAGGGCGCGTATGACCTTCATCACGGTGGCGAACTCAGGGTTGCCGTCGGGCGAGAGCGCCTTGTAGAGCCCCTCTCGCGTGAGGCCCGTCTCCCGGGCCAGCGCCGTCATGCCGTGCGCCTTGGCGATGGTGGCGAGGGCCGCGGTGATGAAGGCCGGGTCCTCGGCTGCCTCATCGAGGCAGGCATCCCAGTAGAGGGCGATGTCCTCCTCGGTCTTGAGGTACGCCGCGGAGTCCCACTTCCTGAGCTTGAGCTTCGCCTTGGACTGGGTCGCCATGATCGCCTCCTACAGCCGCCTCGCCAGTTCGAGTGCACTGGCGATGTCCCTGGCCTGCGAGGACTTGTCTCCGCCACCGAGCAGGACGACGACCTCCAGGCCTCGCTGGACGAAGTAGACCCGGTAGCCGGGCCCGTGATGGATCCTCATCTCCGAGACGCCCTCGCCGACCGGAGCGCAGTCCCCGAGATTCCCGGCCTCCGCGCGGTCGATGCGCGCCTGGATGCGGCGGGCTGCTCTCTGGTTCGGCAGCCCCGAGAACCAGGTGTCGAAGGCCTCGGTGGTGAGGACCGGCCACATGGAGGGAATCTAGGGCGCTCGCCTGCTGGTGTCAACCATGGTTCACAATAGGAAGGGGCCCGATCGAACCTCAGGCCACTCGGGGCCCGTGGTGGTTGGACGGAACAGTCCGGAGACGAGGTGGAGGGCGGGTTGAAATAGGTGCATCGAGGTCATCCCGCGCGCCCTGGCAGGTCCCCGCCACCGATGAGGTGGCGCGCGCGATGCGGGGAACCACGACAGTTTCGAGGACCGATGTGTGGCTGGTCTGAGTATTCGCATGGAAGTCCCAGTGCTTATGCCCCGCGTCCGCCATCGGCGTAGCCCCTAGTTTGCTAGCGGTCGGCCGGTGGTTATCCTGAAGGAAGTCCAAGGGCGCGATCGGTCGAGTCCGTCGTTGACAACAATGACCATACAGCGTATATATGGTTACCATACAAGTGGCGGCTGAGGCCGCACGGGACTAACGCTTGGGAGCTACGGACTATGAGTGCCACCACCACCACGGATGACAGCAGGGGGGTCATCAAGATCTCGCTGAACCTGCCCAGGTACGTGTTCGACGCGGTCAAGGAACTCGCCGCGAGGAGCCACACCACGAACACGGCCGTGATCCGTCACGCTATCGAGTTCATGAAGTACCTGGACGACGCTAGCCAGAACGGCGCCAAGGTTCTGATCAAGGAACCGGGCCAGGAGATGAAGGAGGTGGTGTTCCGATGACGTGACCCAGGACTGACGTAAACCGATGCGCCGTCACGATGAGTGACGGCCTGCATTTACTCTCGCGAAAGGACTTTCCCCATGTCGTTCTTGACCACCGAGTAGAGGACCAGATGACGAACACACCTCCAGCCCATCGAGAGTGTCTCGATGGCATCACAGATAGTGACGCAGTTGAAGAAGTCGATCTCACACACGAAGGCGCCGGCGAGCGGCTGACGCTGCGCCTTCGACCCTACACACCCCAACGTGATCGCGAGCGGAAGCGGGGCTGGCTTGCATACAGCCTCGTCGGCCTTGTCGCGCTAAACGTGTTGGGCGCGTTCGGGCTCGTGGTCGCAGGCTTCGACATCGCGATCATCGAGAAGCTGCTCACCTACACGTTCACTCCCATCATGACGCTGACCGGCGGCGGCGTGATGGCGTTCTACTTTGGAGGGCGCACCGTGAGCGGCTGATCCGGTCAGACGACGCTGACGGACTTGCTAGTGGGGATGACCCGAGCGCGCGGCTCGGGTCATCCCCTTCAAGCACGCGGCCGGAGCCGCCGGACCGTCTTGAACGCTACGCCACAATCGAGCGCTGCCCTTGCCGCACGATCCCCTTCAGCTGAACCTGGAGAATGCCGCCATCCACCTCGATCTGCGTGAACGTCACGCGCGCCGAAGTAGCCGAGATCGGCCACGTTCTGGTCGCCCGCGAGTGTATCCTCACGTGGTGAGCGACTCGGCAGCGTCAACGCCCATTGCGCCAGGTCCCGTCCTGGTACTGAATGGCAGGCAGCGAGCCGTCGAGGCGGCGCTCGCAAGGAAGAACACCGAGCTTGTCAGGTTCTACGTCGGCGCGCTGAGTGCCGTCGCCTACGGGGCCAATCCCGACCGTCTAGCGCAGGCCGCGCACGGCTTCCGAGAGCTGATGGAGAAGTTCCCCAAGTACGTTGACGTCGCGATACCAGCCCACAGCGAGAAACTCGGCGTGAAGGTCAACGAGCTTGAAGGCAAGTGGAACAAGGCGAAGGTGAAGAGCAAATGCCGCCGGCCCGAAGGTGGCTGGGAAGGGGAGATCGACAAGCCTGCGCGTGAACTCCTCGAAGCGACCGACGCCCTTTTCGGTTGGAAAAAGGACCACATGCCACGCCGACAGGCTGAGATCGCACAGACGCTGGTGCGGCTGGATCCGGCCGGACGCCCGCTTCCGGCGCCGCTCCAGAAGCTAAACGTCAACCTCTGGGCGGATATGCGTGACTTCTTCCAGAAGGTCGCTCACCACGGCTACGTCTGTACAGTCGAGGAGTTTTCACAATGGGCAGAGGCGCTCGAACTGTTTCTGATCGAGCGGCTCCAGCCTCGGACGTTCGACGACTTCACGGCCATCGACGCCATCCTCGACGAGGGGAAGGGTGGAAGGAATGGTTAGCCCCGACCTCGTTGCTCGTGCTGTGGCTCAGATCCGCAAGAGCGCGGCGAACGCCGAGTATTTCTTCGAGAACCTGTCATCACCAGAGTGGCTGGAGCCCCTCAAGAGCGCTGGGTTCTTCTCGGAGCCGCCGCCGCCTGTTCCCGAGGGGGAGTACATCTCGTTCCCCGGCTGGCCTGAGTCCAGGTACCTGGCGCGCATGGCTGCGCTCGAGTCGGCGGCGAAGACTGTGTTCTCCATCGCCTCAAAGATCCCGTTGACCAAGAATGTTCGCGTCTTCCACGACCTGGCCGAGATAGCGCTCGCGTTGCCACCCGACTTGGGAGCTCAGTTTGTCCCTGCCGCAAAGGCGTGGATAAATTCGCCGTATCAACTGCTGATACCGGAGCAGCTCGGGAAGCTCGTTCAGCGGCTCGCCAATGGCGGCAAAGTCGGAGCGGCACTCGACCTTGCGAAGTCCCTGCTCGAACTCCAGCCGGAATCGCAAGTAGGAACCGGTACGAATGCCGGAGGTAGCCGCGACGTCCGCGCGCACTTCGACGAGTGGCACTACGAAAAGATCCTCAGGGAGTACGTCCCGGCCCTGGTAGAGGCTGGCGGTGAACGTGCCCTCTCGATGCTCTGCGATTTGCTGAACGCAGCCCTGGAACTCTCGAACCCGAATCAGGACGCGGGCCACAAGGAGGATCACTCGTGGATCTGGCGTCCCGCGATCGAAGACCACACCCAGAACTCCGGGCAATCCGTTAAGGACGCGCTTGTCGCTGGTGTGCGGGACGCTGCTGAACAGGTGGTTCGACACGACTTGACTGTCCTCGCCCGCTTGGTCGCGGAGCTAGAGGCGCGCGGGTGGACTGTGTTTCGGAGGATCGCGTTGCATCTCGCCGCCACGTTCGCGGTGCCTTCGACGGAGGTGGCAGAGGCGAGACTTACGGACCGAGCTCTGTTCGAAGACATTTCAGTGCGCCACGAATTCTACAACCTGGCTCGCGCGGCCTTTGCCAACATCCCAGCGTCGTCGCAAGGGACCGTGCTGTCCTACATCGAGCAGGGCCCCGACATGGAGGCCGCGGAGCGGTGGCTGAAGGATGCCCTGCGCCGGAAGCCCACCAGCGAGGAGCTCGTCCGCTTCAAGCGGACATGGCAGCTAGAGCGCCTTTCGCCATTGAGGGACGCGCTGTCTCCGCCTTGGTCGGATCGCTACCAGCAGTGGACTACCGAATTTGGTGCGCCAGAACATCCCAGTTTCGCCGCCTATCATTCGTCCGGATGGGTCGGCGCCAGCAGCCCGAAGTCCGCAGACGAGTTGCGATCGCTCGGTATCGAAGCGCTGGTGCGGTTCCTGAGTACCTGGGAGCCGTCCGGGAGGTGGGGCGGGCCTTCGCGAGAGGGGCTTGCAAACGAGCTGAAGGTACTCGTCGCGTCAGACCCCGCCGTATACGCCCTAGGCGCGATGCAGTTCGAGTCGGCGCGACCGATCTTTCTACGGGCTCTCGTATCCGGACTTCAGACTGCTACTGGTCAGGGGAGGCAATTTGCGTGGGCCTCGGTTCTTGAGCTGCTCGCCCTTATCGTCCAGCGGGAGGTCGGGACTCGCTCCAAGCCCGATGGCTTCCCGGAAGAGGACCCAGATCTGGGCTGGACACGAAAGGCGATCGCCGACTTCATTTCTGGCGCGCTCGCCCACGAGGAGCGGTCACCGCCGGACTCGATGCGAACCGAAGTCTGGAAGGTTCTGAGTCCGCTTGCCGAGGACCCGGACCCGACAACTGAGGACGAGGAGCGATACGGGCCACCAAACATGGACCCCTTCACGATGTCGCTCAACACGACTCGGGGGCAGGCCCTTCACGGCGTGGTGAATTACGCTGAATGGCAATATCGCCACTCGGCTGCTGAGCATGGTCATGACCGTCGGTGGCTGACCCAGTGCGTCGAGGCCCGTCAGGTCCTCGAGCAGCATCTGGAGCCAGCTCATGACCCGTCGAGCGCCGTGAGGGCCGTATACGGCCAGCGGCTCCCCACCCTGGCCTATCTAGACATCGAATGGGTAAGAGCGCATCTGGGGGCGATCTTCCCTGGCGAAACTGAGCATCGGAAACTTCGGGACGCGGCGTGGGATGCTCTCGTCGTGTTCTGCGCCCCACAGACTGCACTGCTGCCTCTTCTTCGAGACGAATACGCACATGCCGTGGGCTCGCTAGAGTCTCGCTCTGAACGGAAGCATGGGCGCGACCCAGTCGAGCGCTTGGCGGAACACCTGATGACGCTCTATTGGTGGGGGGACGTCGACCTGGCCGTCGACAGCCTTGTGAGCCGCTTCTTCTCGTTGGCGACGGACGACCTACGCGAACACGCGATGGACTTCATTGGGCTAAGCCTCTGCGGCCCGGAGACGCCGCCTTCGGAAGTTCTCCGCCGCCTACAGCTCCTTTGGGAGGCTCGGTTCGACGTCGCGAAGGCGCGCCCAGAGTCTCACATCGAGGAACTGTCTGGATTCGGGTGGTGGTTCGCGTCAGGCCGGTTCGACTACGAGTGGGCACTCAGGCAGCTGCGAGCGGTGGTGCAACTCACGCGGAAGATCGAGCCCGCCCACAAGGTCATCGAGCGCCTTGCGGACTGCGTTAACATGCAACCACTGGGGTCGCTGCTAGCCTTCGAGGAAATCGTCGAGGCAGACAAGCAGGGTTGGCTTGTGTCACTTGCCCGGGAAGACGCGGAACGGCTTCTCAGAGCCGCGCTTGCACGCGACGAGTCGCGTGCAAGCGCGGTCGACGTCCTGCACCGGCTCGGGGCGAAGGGCCATTCCGAGTTCCGTAACCTCCTGCGACCGCCGTGATGAGTCGGGCACTTGAGAGGGCCTCGGGTTTCGTGGACACCTGATGAGGGGTATTCAGTGTCCGACAAAGCCGAAGGGAACAGGCGGCCGCATCGCCGCATCGTTAAGCAGTTGGAGAAGACCCGATGACGAATCAGGGGCTCGGCTTCTTGAACTGCCGCGACCGCGGCTTGCCTCCTTGAGTCTTCGCCTCGGCCGCACCTCTCGTGTCGGAGGCCGCCGGCTTCTTGGACTGGGGGGGTGCCACGGGCGCGGGCGAAGGCGCGGACCTGTTGTCTATGCTTCTGCCGAGCACCTTCATCCAGTCCGATGGGGACGGCGTGAAGAGAAGATTCCCCATCACGGACGGGCTTGGTGTCGAGGGGAGGCTTAGCGACGATGATGGCGAAGTGAATAGGCCACTAAGCATCGATCCTGAGGGCGTAGCCAGAAGTTCTTCGGAAGAGACAGGACTGTCGAAAATGGAATCTGTTCCAGGGAGAGAGCCAGTGAGAAGGTTGGTGCGCTGTTGCTTCCACCACGACAGATTGGTGGTCTTTTCCTTGAGCGCGGTGCGCAATCCCGCCTTGGAAGCCTCCCTTGCTTGCGCCAACTCGCCCTTTGTCTTCTCAATCTCTCGCTGTTGATCGGCGATCGTTCTGTTCCTCGCCTCAAGTTCGTCGATGATGCTTCGCGTGGCCCCGATCCCGTTCAGGATTTGCGTCTGCTCGGCGGAGGGCAGCTGGCCGATGACCTCTGCGAACCGGCTGACGACAGTTTCGAGGTGCGCCTGCCGGAACAGAAACGTAGCGGCGAGTTCATTCAGCAACTTGCGCTGAAGCGTTCGCTTCAAATCTATGACCTCAACAAACTGTCGGTCTCCAGCCACAAGGGACCGGCGTTGGCGGAAATCGCCAGCCTCATGGGGCCACCCTCTCGCCAGGCACATGGGACCACCCCACGGGGTGAGGCGGTCCTGAATGTTCAGGGTCATGGGGCCAGGCGCTGTTCAGGGTCATGGGACCACCCCGTGAGCCTGGCGGCGTAGGGCCCCGCGTGCAGCGACCGAAGGCAGTCAACGTCGTCCCCTCCCGGCACCCTGGGGTGAGCCAGGAGGGCGACGATGAGCTTTCGGGAGTTGACGATGGTGGACGTGAGGGAGTTGCTGCGCCGGTTCCAGGCCGGCGAGGCCGTGCGGCGCTCGGCGCGGGAGTGCGGCGCGGATCGCAAGACGGTGAAGCGGTACTACGAGGCGGCCAGGCTGTGCGGCGTCCGCGCCGGCGTCGAGCTGACCGACGAGCTGGTGGGCGAGGTCGGCCGGCGGGTCCAGGCCCGGCCAGCGCCGGCGCCGTCGGACGCCTGGCGGGCGCTGGTGCCGGTCCGCGACCGGATCGAGGCGTGGCTCCAGGCCGAGCGGCCGCTGCGGCTGGTCCGGATCCGCGAGCTCCTGGCGCGAGAGGGCATCGCGGTCTCGTACAGCACGCTGCGGCGGTACGCGCAGCGGGAGTTCGGGTTCGGCGGCCCCCGCGTCACCGTGCGGCTCGCTGACACGCCGCCCGGCGAGGAGGCGCAGGTCGACTTCGGGCACGTGGGCTGGCTCACCGACGTCACCGGCCAGCGGCGCAAGCTCTGGGCGCTCATCGTGACGCTGAGTTACAGCCGGCACATGTTCGTCTGGCCGACCCTGACGCAGACGGTGGTCGACGTGTGCGAGGGGCTCGACGAGGCGTGGCGCTTCTTCGGCGGCGTCGCGCGGCGGGTGGTCCTCGACAACGCCTCCTCGATGGTGACCGTGCCCAACGCCCAGGCGCCGGTGCTGCAGCGCTCCTTCCGCGAGTACGCGCAGGCCCGGGGGATCCTCGCCGACCCGGCTCGGGTGCGGCGGCCGCAGGACAAGGGCCGCGTCGAGAACGCCGTCCCCTACGTGCGCGAGCGCTGGGCCGACGGCGAGCGGTTCCTCGACCTCGCCGCCTCTCGCCGATCGGCAGCGGCCTGGTGCCGCGACATCGCCGGCCAGCGCGTCCACGGCACCACCCGCGCGGTGCCCTTCACCGTGTTCGAGGCCGAGGAGAAGGCACTCCTCCTGCCGCCGCCGCTGGAGCGCTTCGACGTCCCGACGTGGGGCCTGGCCAAGGTGCACCCCGATCACCACCTGCAGGTGGCGCGCAGCCTCTACTCGGTGCCGACCGCCTACATCGGCCGGCAGCTCGACTACCGGCTCGACTCGAAGACCGTGCGCTTCTACGGCGGCCTCGAACTGGTGAAGGTGCACGCCCGCGTCGCGCCGGGCAAGCGCTCCACCGACCCGGCCGACTACCCGCGCACCCGGACCGCATACGCCCTGCGCAGCGTCGACGCCCTGGTGGCGGCCGCGCAGGAGCGGGGGCCGTCCATCGGCGCCTTCGCCCAGAAGCTCCTCGGCGGGCCGCTGCCGTGGTCGAAGATGCGCCAGGCCCAGGCGCTGGTGCGGCTGTGCGACCGGTACGGCGCTGAGCGGGTGGAGGCGGCCTGCCAGCGGGCCATCGGCTTCGAGGTGTACGACGTCCCGCGCATCGAGCGGCTGCTCAAGCTCGCGCGGACCTGCGAGGCCGACGGCGAGGCGGCCGGCAAGGTCGTGCAGCTCCCGGGCCGCTTCGCCCGGGCGCCGGAGCTCTTCGCCACCCGCCGGCCGACCGACGGGGGTGCGCCGTGAAGGCCCGGACCGTGGCTCCGGAGCTCGCCGCCGCCCTCAAGCGCCTGCGCCTCGGCGGCATCCTCCCGACGCTGCCCGAGCGCATCGCGCTCGCCGAGAAGGACGAGACGCCCTTCGACGACCTCTTGCTCATGCTGCTCGTGGACGAGATCGAGCGACGGCGCAGCTCGGCCGCTCGCAACCGCGCCGCCGACGCCGGGCTCGATCCCGACATGGTGGTGGAGCGCTGGGACAAGACGGCCAAGGTTCACTTCGACAAGCGCGTCTTCCAGGAGCTGTGCAGCCTGCGCTTCGCCGACGACGCGCGGAACGTGGTCATCCTCGGCCCCGTTGGAGTCGGCAAGACCTACCTCGCCAGCGCCCTTGGCCACCTCGCCTGCAAGAGCGGCTACAACGTGCGCTTCCACCGGGCCGATGCGCTGCTGCGCCTGCTGCGACAGAGCCGCCTCGACAACTCCCGCGACGGCCTCATGGCCGAGCTGATCGCCGTCGACCTGCTCGTCATCGACGACTTCGCCCTCGAGTCCATGACCCGCGAGGAGAGCCGCGACGTCTACCAGCTCTTCGTCGAGCGCACCGGCCGAGCCGCCACCGTGGTCACGAGCAACCGCGACACCGCCGAGTGGCTCACGACCTTCGACGACGCCCTGCTCGCCCAGAGCGCCATCGACCGCTTCCAGAACGCCGCCTACGACCTCGTCATCGAGGGCGAGTCCTACCGGTCGCGGCAGAAGCCCACCGTCGACAAGGCCGGGCCGCCGCCCGAGCGCCCCGTCGAGAAGCGCCCCGTCCACCCCCGGCAGAAGCGGCGGCGGTAGGGCTCGACGCGAGCGGCCGATTCATGCGATCTGGAAGGCGGTCGCTCGCGTCTCACCCTGGTCCCATGTGCTTGGCGACGGGTGGTCCCATGAGCCTGGCGAGTGACACTATCGAGCGCTGATGGCCTACGTCGCCTACGGCGTCTGGCGCCTCGGGAGGTCGGGGATGCTTCCGCGCGTGCCGTCCTCCCTTTTCCAGAAGACCTGCTCAGAGGAGGAGAAGACGAAATGTTCGGCTCCACCGATCGTGAGCCCGTTCACGAGTTCCGCAAATCGAGCATCCGCGTGAATCACTAGGCGCTCCGGCTCATATACCGACCCGACAAGAGCCATCCGTCGGGAAATTGCGGCAACGGCAGAGACACCGAAGGAAGCTGCGCTCCGGAAGGACACTGGATTGTCCGACGACACGAAATCTGGAGCGTTCGCGGAGAGTACGGCCACCGTCCAGTACAGTTGAGCGATTCCATTAAGCACGGTCTCGAAGCCCGAGAGCATGTGAGCAATCGACCACGTTTGGTCGATCTCGATTCGCATTTCTTCCTCGAAGAACTTCAACATTGCTGCGTCGTACTCCTCCGGCGTCGGATCGACGCCCGCCGGGAGGTGCCCGAAAACTCTTGAGTGAATGATTGGGGGTGGCTTGGGCAGCTTCGGCAGCACTTTCGGGAACGTGGATCTTACGAGGCGTTCGGACGCGGACTCTACTCGTCGGCGCGACGTTGGAACTCGGATCACTAGCGACGCGAGAAGCGGAAGGATCTCGGAAGCGGCCTCGTCGAGTGGCGGCGGCTCTTCTGTTCCGATGAGCCTGCGTAGAGCCGGGGCCGCGGCGTCCTCGATATCCTGGAACGCCTTCTCAACATCCAATGGGTCGTAGCCTTGGAGGTCAATCCTGTAGAAGTCTCTCTGGTGCCCTGCTCCGTTCGGATCGGACCACCAGCGCCTTCCCGTTCTAAGGTCGCAGACTAGAAGGCGCCCTTCTTTGGTGCCTTCGTTCGTAAAACCCGCGAGAAAGAACCGGGGCACGTAATGGTGCCTCCGCGCGCCAGCCAATAGACACCTCCATTCGACGAATACACGCCTCGTCGGCAGGCGGTCCTGGCAGGACCTATAGGCATGATTACAAGGCAGCTGTCAGGCTCACGCTGCAAGGCCCCAGCAAGCATCTCTCATCCATAGCTTCGTAGTCTGACGGGGAGTTACCCGGCTGCACGACACACTAAACGGCCCGCACGGCCTCACCGAAGACGCGATCCCGGTGCTCGGGCCGGATCATCCCGGGCGTCGCTAGGTCGACGTGGCAGCCGAGGAGTTGTTCGAGCTCGCGCTGGACGCGGGCCAGGCCGAGGTAGCCGACGGGCGGGTCGAACTCGGCGATGAGGTCGAGGTCGCTATCGGACCGGGCCTCGTCACGCGCGACGGAACCGATGACCAGGAGCGAGGTGATGCCGAGCCGCTGCAGCTCGTCCCTGTGCGAGGCGAAGAACTCGATGGCTTCAGCTCGGCGCACGCCCAGATTGTAGGCCTCGAGTCGGGCAGCTGGAAGCGCCGCCCGTCCGGCGCGTCCACTCGCGAGGTGGGACTCTCTCCACGTGGGATAGGGACCGGTTCGCCGAAAAGGTGGCTGCTGGTCCGCGCGGACCAACCCCACGAAATCCGGGGATTGGGCCTTCTGGCCCACCGCGAGTCACATCTCCACTGCCTTTCCGGACAGGCAGGTATACTGGCTGCACCTTGGGCAGCCTCAAGCAGACTGGCGAAACAGCGCGGAGGAGACGCCTTCTCGACGCTGTACGCGCCTGCGCTGAGCGCGACGGTGCGGTGCCGGGCATCCGTCAGTTCGTGCAGCAGACCGGTGAGAAGCCTCATGTCTGGGCCGGCAACCTGTGGCCATCGTGGAGAGCCTTCCTCGATGAAGCGGGCCTCGCGTCCGGCGAGATGACGCAGGCCGTGCCCGAGGACGATATGTTGGCCTGTCTCGCGGAGCTGACTCGCGAGCATGGTCGGTTTCCGTTGTTCGCTGAGCTCAGGTTTGCCCACACGAAGAGGCCTGCCGTCCCAACCGAGAAGACCTTTCGGCGGCGGTTCGGCGGCCAGCAAGGGATGATCGACCGGCTCCGAGAGTGGGTCACCGGCAAGTCAGAATTCGCTGATATTCTGAAGGTCCTGGAGACCGTCGGTGAATCCAAGCCGAAACGCATCCGCAGCGGATCCGCCGAAGAGCAAGCGGGCGCTCCGTCGATGCTCGGTGGCAGTTTCATTCCACCGGTAGTCGACTGCCTTCCTGCGCTCGCTGCGGGCGACGCCGAAATAGAACGTCAGTGCATTGCCGGTGGAGTCGAGCTAGCCGTTGAGTTCGAGAAGCGAGTCGCGTTCGCCCTTCAGATGCTCGGTCTCGAAGTGAGTGTCTTGGGACAAGGTGCTGGTCGCGTGGCCGATGGCATCGCGCGGTGCCGTTCCGGAAGATGGGCCCTGGTGTACGACGCGAAGGTGCGTCGTGCCGGGTTCTCTATGGGAACGGAGGACCGGAAGTTTCGCGAGTACATCGAGCTCCACGGTAGGGACCTTGAACGCGACGGTATCGACAACCTCTATTTCGCCGTTGTCAGCAGTTCGTTTGCGGAGAGCGATCTCCAGAAAGCGCGCGAGGTCGTGAGGCGCACCAAGGCCAAGGCGTTCGTCCTTCTCGAAGCGAGTGCCCTACGTGCCCTGGTCGAGGTGCGGTTGCGAACACGGCGCCTCGAAGACGCGGCGGTTCTTGAACGCTTCTTCACATCCACGAAAACCGTGGGACTGTCCGACGTCAAGAGCCTCCTGCTCTAAGAGCCGCGCGGCGGTGCCTGCTGGTCCACGTGGACCACGGACGGCGCTTCGCCGGAAAAGTGCCCGCTGGTCCGTGCGGACCAACCTCACGAAATCCGCGAAATGGGCCTTCTGGTCCACGTGGACCAGGTCGACGAAAACAGCCTCCTGGTCCGCGCGGACCAGGACGGCATTATCCTGCGGGCCGAGAGGAACCCTGATGACGGGGCGTGATGCTGACCCATGTCACTCTGGGTGTCCTGTCACGAGGGCAGGATTGAGCACCACCCGGGTGACAGGGTTGAGCACGACCTTCGACTCGTAGCCCTGCGTAAACAGAGCCCCGGCCCCGCCGCCTTTGAGCTGGCATCGGCGCGACGTGCAGCGCGCCAACTGCCCGACCCCTCTCCCCCGACCACCTGGGGGAAAGGGGTCGGGCAGTTGGCGTTCGAGGGGGAACAGAGAGGCAGATGGCGGTGGGGCAGGGCATCAGTTGAAGTCCAGGACCAGTGGGGATCCAGTCAGGCAGTCAGGGGGCAATCATCCATTTTCAGAAACCAAGAAGAGACAGTTTGCGATGGCGAAGACGAGGCGAAGGAGGGGCGGCAACCGAAAGGCGGCGAGGCGGAAGGCGGAGGCGAGCAGCGACGGTGGACAGGGGACCGGGACCGAGAGGGCGGTCCAGTTGGGTAGGGGCCTGAAAGTCGGTGAGGCGCTGGATAGACATCACAAGTACATATGACTGACCGAAAGCCGCCGCAGCCAGACCCGTTCTCGAACACCGAGAAGCTGATGCAGACCTTCCGGATGCCGCGCGAGCTGGTGGCCTTCCTGAGGGGCGAGGCGACGCGGCGCGGCATGGACCTCACGGCCTACGTCACCAAGGTTCTCGACGGCCTGCGGACCTACTACGGCCTGCCGGGCCCGGCGGTGAAGGCCCTCGACGAGGACCGCGAGGCGCTCGGCATGGACCGGGCCGAGTACCTCCTCAACATCCTTTACGAGCGCAGCATCCTGGTGCGCGACAAGGGGCCTGGCTTCGACGCCAAGCGGTCCAAGAGGTAGCGGCCATGGACTCAGCGCAAGACCTCACCGGGACGCTCTGGGACGCGCGAGACGTGGCTCGCTACCTCAAGGTGAGCCGCTCCTGGGTCTACCAGTAGGCCGAGGCCGGGCTGCTCCCCTATCTCAAGGTCGGCGGCCTCGTCCGGTTCGTGCCGGAACGGATCCGCCAGTTCGCGCTGGCCACGGCCGGCGGGCCGGGGGCAGCGCTCCGGCGGTGAAGGGAAGAAGGCAGGTGCAGCATGGCGGCTCCGTACCTGAAGGACGGCAAGTGGTACCTGCGGTGGAAGGACGAGAGCGGCCGGTGGCGCGGCAAGGCCTCGACGGCCCGGACCAGGACCGAGGCCAAG
The DNA here is from genome assembly GCA_032654565.1 of Anaeromyxobacteraceae bacterium. Taxonomy (GTDB): domain Bacteria; phylum Myxococcota; class Myxococcia; order Myxococcales; family Anaeromyxobacteraceae; genus JADKCZ01. The sequence continues at coordinate 627,263 of JAULAX010000015.1, forward strand.
CGGCTCCAGGCTGAGCTGGAGCGCCGGGTCGAGCGGGTCCGGCTCGGCGTCGAGGTGGCGCTCCCAGAGGACGGCGGCGGCTCGCTGGCGTCGCTCCTGCAGTGGTGGCTCGACACCTACTCGAAGCCGAGCGCGGCCCACGCCACCAACGTCAGCACCATCCGGAAGCACTTCTTCGGGTCCGACCTGGCCACGCTCCCGCTCACCGCCGTCACCTCCGGCCGCATCGAGGCCTTCCTGCAGGCCAAGAGCGTGGAGGTCTCGCCGCAGACCCTGAACCACCTGCGCGGCTACCTCTCTCGCGCCTTCAACACGGCGCGCCGGGCCGACCGCTACCCGGGGCCGAACCCGGCCCAGGACGTGAGGAAGCGCAAGGTGCCGAAGCGGCAGCCGGACTACCTCCACACGCACGAGGTGCCGCTGCTGCTCCGCGAGCTCGACCCGCGCTGGCGCCCCATCTTCGCGGCGGCGCTCTACACCGGGCTCCGCAAGGGAGAGCTGCTGGCGCTCCGCAAGTCGGACGTGGACCTTCTGCGCCAGACGCTGATGGTGGCCCGTTCCCACGAGCGGGACACCACCAAGGGCGGCCGCGCCGAGTCGATCCCGGTCGCCACCGAGCTGGTGCCCTTCCTGCGCATCGCCATCGCCGCCTCGCCGTCGGAGCTGGTCTTCCCGAAGCCGGACGGCACGATGATGCGGCGGGACGTGAACCTGGAGATGACGCTGCGGCGCGCACTCGGCCGCGCCGGCGTGGTCGAGGGTTACAAGCACGTCTGCCGGCGACAGGGCTGCGGCCACGTGGAGCCGGCGCAGGACCAGGCGCAGCGCCGGTGCCCCAAGGACAACCACAAGCTCTGGGTGAAGCCGGTGGTGCGGCCGATCCGGTTCCACGACCTGCGCCACTCGACGGCCAGCCTGCTCATGATGAACGGCGCCAACCCGGCCGCGGTGCAGCGCATCCTGCGCCACAGCGACCCGAAGCTGACCACCGAGGTCTACGGCCACCTCGCGCCGGAGTACCTGCTCGCGGAGGTGGACCGGCTCTCGTTTGGCCCCGCGGTGACCAGGTTTGCTACGCCCTTGCTACGGAGCGCGCCGGGCCCACGAAAAAAGGCCGGAACCCGGAGCGCGAAAGCCCAGGAGTTCCGGCCGTTAGGATTGGAGCGGGAAACCGGATTCGAACCGGCGACCCTCAGCTTGGGAAGCTGATGCTCTACCAACTGAGCTATTCCCGCGTCGGGCGACAGATCTGCCTCGATACCGGGGGGCGAGTCAAGGAGTTCGGGCCGCGCTAGACTCGCGGCGTGACCGACCAGGAACGCGACATCGCCGAGGGGCTGGCCGAGCTGCACGCCCGCTGGAACGACCGGATCGCCGCCACCCCGGCCCGCACCGACCCGAAGCCGCAGGGGGACGGCGGCCCCAACCGCCACGGCATGCCGGTCGAGCCGCCCGGCCAGAACGTCTTCGAGCAGGCCGAGTGGCCGGTGCTCGACATCGGCCAGACCCCGGCCATCGAGCCGGCCCGCTGGAGGCTCACCATCGACGGCGCCGTGGCCCGGCCGCAGGCACTCGGCTGGGACCAGTTCCAGGCCCTGCCGCAGGTGGACGACCTGCAGGACTTCCACTGCGTCACCGGCTGGTCGATCCTCGACATGAGGTTCCGCGGCGTCCGCTTCGAGACCCTGGCGGCGCTGGCCCGGCCGACCGCCGAGGCCACCCACGTCATGTGCCACGCCGCCGACGGCTACTCCACCAACCTGCCGCTCGAGGAGGCGCTCAAGCCGGACGTGCTGCTGGTCCACGCCCTCGGCGGCCAGCCGCTGGCCGTCGACCACGGGGGGCCGGTGCGCATGGTGGTGCCGGAGCTCTGGGCCTGGAAGGGCGCCAAGTGGATCAACCGGCTGGAGTTCCTCACCCACGACCGGCGCGGCTACTGGGAGATCCGCGGCTACAGCAACACCGCGCACCCGTGGCGCGACGACCGGATGTGGTGATGGGGAGGCGCCGCGTCGGCGGCGCCGGGCGTCACTTCTTCTTGGCGAAGGCCCGGAAGAAGCCAGCCAGCTCCTTCGACGCCGCCTTGAAGTCGATGGTCTCGGGAACGTCGTCGACGTCCTCGCCCTCGACCCACAGCCCGCCGCAGGACTCGCAGGTGTCGTAGTGGAGCGAGAGCTTCTCCCCGCCCTCCACCACCACCAGGTCCACGTTGCAGGCCGGGCAGGTGCCCGCCAGCTCGTCGACGTTGATCTGGCCGCCGATGGCGGTCAGCGCCGGGAGGTTGGAGTGCAGCAGGATCTTGGTCAGGTCCGAACCGTCGACCCAGAGGCCACCACACTCGGCGCACCGGTTGACGGAGCTGTCCTCCTGCGTGATGGCGGCGAGTTCAACGCTGCACCGAGGGCAATCCATGACGTGTCAGGTCCTCCTTCGGGACCGTGGGGCGCTGCGAATCAATGAGTGATGGGGTTCAAGCGTGAGCCGGGAGAGGCGCGTATGGCGGGAACCTTAGTCGAACTGGGCGGCGGCGATCAACGTCCATGCGGGCCGGCCTCGCCGACGGCGAGGCGCAGCGCGTCGATCAGCCGCCGCAGCCGCTCGGCGTGGAGCTTCAGGGCCACCCGGTTGACGATGAGCCGGGCGCTCACCGCCAGCACCTCCTCGGCCACCACCAGGCCGTTGGCCTTGAGGGTCTCGCCGGTCTCGGTGATGTCGACGATGCCGTCGGCCAGCCCCAGCGACGGGGCCACCTCGATGGAGCCGTGCAGGTGGATGATCTCGGCGGGCAGCCCCTTGGCGGCGAAGTGGCGGCTGGCCAGGTTGGTGTACTTGGTGGCGATGCGCGGGGCCACGCCCTTGGGGAGCGGCTTCATGCCGCGGGGCCAGGCCACGATCACGGCGCAGCGGCCGATGCCGAGGTCGAGCGGCTCGTAGAGGTCGCGCGGCTCCTCGCGCAGCACGTCCAGGCCGGCCACCCCCACCGAGGCGGCGCCGTGCTCCACGTAGCTGGCCACGTCGGCGGCGCGGATGGAGATGAAGCGCAGGCCGGCCTCGGGGGCGTCGGCGTGGAGCCGGCGGGTGCCGGAGAGCAGGGCCTTGGGCGAGACCCCCACCGCCCGCTCGAAGAGCAGCGAGGCCTCGTCGAGGAGCCGCCCCTTGGGCACCGCCACCGTGAGCAGGTCGGTCGTCACTCTTTCTCCCTGCGGATGCGCGCCCCCAGCGGCGCCAGCTTGGCCTCGATCCGCTCGTAGCCGCGGTCGAGATGATAGACCCGGAGCACCTCGGTGGTCCCCTCGGCGGCCAGGCCGGCCAGCACCAGCGCCGCCGAGGCCCGCAGGTCGGAGGCCATCACCGGGGCGCCGGAGAGCGAGGCCACGCCGCGCACCACCGCGGTCTTCCCGTCGATGCTGATGTCGGCGCCGAGCCGCTGCAGCTCCTGCACGTGCATGAAGCGGTTCTCGAAGACGGTCTCGGTGACCGTGGAGGTGCCGTCGGCGAGGCAGAGCGGCACCATCACCTGGGCCTGCATGTCGGTGGGGAAGCCGGGGTGGGGCGAGGTCCGCACCTCCACCGGCCTGGGCCGGCCGTCGCCGACCACCCGCACGCCGCCGGCCACCGGGGTGACGGTGGCGCCGATGGCGCGCAGCTTGACCAGCAGCGCCTCGAGGTGGCCGGGCAGGCAGCCGCGCACCTCGACGTCGCAGCCGGGCAGGGCCCCGGCCACCATGAAGGTGCCGGCCTCGATCCGGTCGGCGATGACGGTGTGGTCGAGCGGCCTCAGCGAGGCGACCCCGTCGATGCGCAGCTCGTCGGTGCCGGCCCCCTCGATGCGCGCCCCCATGCGGTTGAGCGCGGCGGCGAGGTCGATCACCTCCGGCTCGCGGGCGCAGTTGCGCAGCAGGCTGCGGCCGTCGGCCAGCGCCGCCGCCATCATGATGTTCTCGGTGCCGGTGACGGTCTGGCCGTCGAAGGTGAAGTCCGCCCCCTTGAGCCGGCCGCCCGGCGCGGTGGCGGTGACGTAGCCGTGGGAGAGTTCGATGGTGGCTCCCAGCGCCTCCAGCCCCTTCAGGTGCAGGTCAATGGGGCGGGCGCCGATGGCGCAGCCGCCGGGCAGCGAGACCCGGGCCCGGCCCCAGCGGGCCACCAGAGGCCCCAGCACCACCACGCTGGCGCGCATGGTCTTGACCAGCTCGTAGGGGGCCTCGGGCCGCACCGTGGCCGGCACCCGGATCGAGGCGGCGTGGTGGTCGGCGCTGCGCTCGAAGGTGCAGCCCATGTGCGCCAGCAGCCGCCCCATGGTCCGCACGTCGGCCAGGTCGGGGACGTTGCGCACCAGGTGGTCGCCTTCGGCCAGCAGCGCCGAGGCGATGATGGGGAGCGCGGCGTTCTTGGCGCCGGAGACCTGCACGGTGCCGCGGAGCGGGACGCCCCCTTCGATGACGATCTTGTCCATGGTGTCGTTCGGTGCGCCCAGGCGACGGCCCGGCGCCGGGGATACTACGCGGCCGGGGCGGCGGCCGCCATCCGCGCCAGGGTGAGCCGGGGGAGCCCGGAGAGATCGCGCCGGGGCTCGGCGCTGGCGAACCCGGCGGCCCGGCAGAGGGCCGGCAGGGACTCGAGGTGCGACTCGTGCATCTCCAGCAGCAGGGTGCCGCCGGGGGCGAGCCGGGCCGGGGCCCCGGCCACCACCCGCCGCAGCACGGCGAGCCCGTCGGCGCCGCCGTCGAGCGCCAGCCGCGGCTCGCGCAGCACCTCGCGCTGCAGGCCGGCCAGCTCGCCGGAGGGGACGTAGGGGGGGTTGGAGACGATCAGGTCGAAGCGGACGCCGGGCGGCAGCGGCGCGTAGAGGTCGCCGCAGAGGAAGGCGACCTCGGCGCCGAGCGCGGCGGCGTTGGCGCTGGCCACCTCGAGCGCCTCGGGGGAGAGGTCGACGGCGGTGACCGCGGCGCCGGGGCGCCCCAGCTTGAGCGCGAGGGCCAGCGCCCCCGACCCGGTGCCGAGGTCGAGCGCCGCCCCGCCGTCGCCCAGCGCGGCCAGCCCCAGCTCGACCAGCTGCTCGGTCTCGGGGCGGGGGATGAGCACCCGGGCGTCGACCGCCAGCCGGTGGCCGAAGAACTCGCGGGCCCCGGTCAGGTAGGCGGTCGGCTCGCCGCCGGCGCGCCGCTTCACCAGGTCGCGGTAGCGCCCCAGCTCCGGGTCGCCCAGCGGCTTGTCGAAGTCGAGGTAGAGCCGCACCCGGTCGCAGCCCAGGGCGTGGGCCAGCAGCAGCTCGGCGGTGAGCCGCGGCGCGTCCACGCCCTTGCCGGCGAAGAACCCCTGCGTCCAGGCCAGCAGCTTGAGCGGCGTCCAGGCGTCGTCGGCCACTCAGGGCACCCGTGAGCCGACCAGGCGGGTCACGACCCGCGCCTCTCGCCGCCGCCGGGACCGCCCCCGCCGCCGGCCTCGCCGCGCGAGGCCTCCTTGAGCGCCTCGGCGGCGTAGAAGGTCCGGCAGGCGTCGATGACGTCCTGGGCGTCGCCGTCCATCAGCGCCGGCAGGTTGTGGCGGGTGTAGCCGACCCGGTGGTCGGTGAGCCGGTCCTGGGGGAAGTTGTAGGTGCGGATCTTCTCGGAGCGGTCGCCGGTGCCGACCTGGCTCTTGCGGGCCGAGTCGCGGGCGCTGCGGAGCCGCTCGGTCTCCAGCTCGAAGAGCTTGGCGCGCATCATCTTCAGCGCCATGGCCCGGTTCTTCAGCTGGCTCTTCTCCTGCTGGCACTTGACGATCACCCCGGTCGGCTTGTGCGTCATGCGCACCGCCGAGTCGGTGGTGTTCACCGACTGGCCGCCGGCGCCGGTGGAGCGGAACACGTCCACCTCCAGGTCGGCCGGGCTGATCTGGATGTCGACGTCCTCGGCCTCGGGCATCACCGCCACGGTGACCGTCGAGGTGTGGATGCGCCCCTGGGCCTCGGTGGCCGGCACCCGCTGCACCCGGTGCACGCCCGACTCGTACTTGAGCCAGGAGTAGACGGCGTCGCCGGCGATGGTCAGGGTGGCGTCCTTGATGCCGCCCAGCGAGCCGGCCGAGGTGTCGAGCAGGTCCACCTTCCAGCCGCGCCGCTCGGCGTAGCGGATGTAGAGCCGCAGCACCTCGGCGGCGAAGAGCCCGGCCTCGTCGCCGCCGGCGCCGGCCCGCACCTCGACGATGACGTCCTTGTCGTCGTTGGGATCGCGGGGGATGAGCAGCAGCTTGAGCAGCGCCTCGGCCGGCTCGAGCCGGGGGCGCAGCACCGCCAGCTCCTCCTTGGCCAGCTCGCGCATGTCGGTGTCGGCCAGCAGGGCCTCGTTGTCGGCGATCTCGCGATCCAGCGCCCGCCAGGCCCGCAGCGCCTCGACGCTGGCCTCCAGGCCGGCCCGCTCCTTGGAGACCTTCTTGAAGCGCTCCCCGGAGGAGGCCACCGCCGGGTCGGAGAGGGCGTGGGTCAGCTCCTCGAACCGCCGCTCGATGGCCTCCAGCTTCTTCTGGACCTCGGGGGAGAGCATGGGAGGGCCTGTTTACCCTCGTCCGGCCGGCCCGGGCAAGCCGGAGGCGGGGGCGCTACCGCCCCAGCCACAGGTCGCCGAGCGCGCAGGCGGCGAAGGCCACCGAGGCGAAGGCGTTGTAGTCGAAGAAGGCGACGTTGAGCCGGTCCGGCCGCAAGACCCCGCCGGGCGCCACGTGGCGGTGCTCGAGCAGCAGCACGCCCCCCAGCACCGCGCTCCCCAGCAGCCAGAGCGGGCCGCGCCCGGCCAGCGGCCCGGCGGCGGTCACCGCCACCACCGCCAGCAGGTGCAGCCCGCGCGCCCAGCGCAGCGCCCCGGCCACGCCGAAGCGGGCCGGGATGGAGTGGAGCCCGGCCCCGCGGTCGAAGTCGACGTCCTGCAGCGACCAGAACAGGTCGAAGCCGGCGATCCAGGCCCCCACCCCGAGGCCGAGCACGATGGAGGCGGCCGGCGCCGCCCCGGTGAGGGCGATGGCCACGCCGATGGGGGCGAGCATCTGGGCCACGCCCAGCCAGAGGTGGCAGGCCCAGGTGAAGCGCTTGGCGAAGGAGTAGCCGAGCAGGACGCCGAGCACCGGGGCGGCCAGCCAGCCGGTCAGCGGCGAGATCAGCGCGGCGCCGAGGACGAAGGCGCCGCCCGACCCGAGCAGCAGCGCCCAGGCGGCCAGCGGCGAGACCTCGCCGGTCACCAGCTCGCGCTTCGCGGTGCGCGGGTTCATGGCGTCGAAGCGCCGGTCGGCGATCCGGTTCATGGCCATGGCGGCGGTGCGGGCCGCCACCACGCAGAGGGCCACCAGGCCGAGCCGGACGGCGTCGAGCCGGGCGTCGCGGGCCACCAGCACCACCGCGGCGGCGGCGAAGGGGAGGGCGAAGAGCGAGTGCGACAGCCTCACCATGCGGGCCAGGGCGGCGACGGTCACGGGACCTCCGGGCGGTGGCGGGCCAGCCACTCGACGCGGCGGCCGAGCGGCCCATCGCCGGTGACCAGGAAGCGGAAGGGGTCGCTGACGGTGGCGCCGTCGAGGGGCGCCGCCAGCAGCCCCGGCACGGTGTTGGGGGCGAGCCGGCCGACGGTGGGGGCGCCGACCGCGGCGCCGTTCCAGGCCAGCGGCAGCAGGTCGGCGGCGAGGACCTCCGGGAAGGCGGCGTGGAGCGCGGCCAGCTCGGCCAGCGGCGCCAGCGACGGGGAGGAGGCGAGCGAGTCGGTCCCGATGGCCAGCGGGACGCCGGCGGCCAGCAGCCGCGCCAGCGGCGGGAGGGAACCACCGATGTGCCTGTTGGATCGCGGGCACAGCACGGCGGTGGCGCCGCAGGCGGCCAGCGCCAGGAGGTCGTCGTCGTCGAGATCGACGAGGTGCACGGCCAGCCAGCCGGCCCCGAGGTGCGGCGCCGCCAGGGCCACCGCCGAGCGGGCCCAGCCCGGCTGCCCGGGCGGTCCGCCCATGCGGGCGCGCAGCGCCGCGAAGGGACCCTCCCCGGTGGCGACGAACTGCCGCTCGGCGGGATCCTCGGCGAGGTGGAGCGAGGCAGGCGGGCCGGAGAGCAGCTCGAGCAGGCCGGCCGGGGCGGTGGAGTAGACGGCGTGCGGGCTCTCCACCACGCGCAGGCCGGGCGCCGGGGGCGCGGCGGCGCGGCGGGTGCGGGCGGCCTCGCGGGCGGCGGCGAGCCGCTCCGGGGCGGCGCCGAAGACCTCGTGGAAGATGGTGCCGGAGAGCCCGGCGGCGGCGAGCGGCGCGAGCGAGTCGAGCGTGTTGGAGACGTCACCCACCGCGGCCACGCCGGCCTCGCCGAGCTGGGCGGCGGCGCGCGCCATGGCCGGGGCGGCCTGGGCGGCGTCGGCGGCGACGCGGGCCTTCACGAAGGTCTCGATCCAGGCCGGCAGGCCGGCGCCGCCGGGGACCGCGCCGGCCAGGTGGGAGAGCTCGAGGTGGAGGTGGGCGTTCACCAGCGCCGGCAGCAGCACGGCGTCGTGCCGCTCGGGAGGGCCGAAGCGGGCGGAGAGCGCGGCCACCGCCCCGACCGCCACCACCACGTCGCCGTCGAGCGCCACCGCCCCGTCGCGCAGCGCCGCCGGCTCCGCCCCGGCGACGGCCGGCGCCCCGAGGAGCACCCAGGGGGCGGAGAGGAGTCGGGTCACGGGTGCGCCGCCCCGGGCGAGGCGACGTGGCGCCAGGCGCCGCCAGGGTGTCCGGCGCGGGTCACGTCGCCAGGCCGGGAAGCCGGTCGTAGCGCATGTTGCGCCGCGACGGCCGGAAGCCGGCGTCGCGGATGTGCCGCTCCACCTCCTCCGAGTCCATCTTGAAGGTGGTGCCGGCCGCCGAGACCACGTTCTCCTCGATCATCACCTGGCCGAAGTCGTCGCAGCCCATGTGCAGGGCGGCCTGGGCCACGCCGCCGCCCATGGTCACCCAGGAGGCCTGCAGGTGCGGGACGTTGTCGAGGAAGAGCCGGGCCAGGGCGTTGGTGCGCAGGTAGGCGTGGGCGCTGCCGTCGGAGGCTTGCAGCCGGGTGTTGGAGGACTGGAAGGGCCAGCAGATGAAGGCGGTGAAGCCGTGGGTCTCATCCTGCAGGTCGCGCAGCCGCTGCAGGTGGTTGACCCGGTGGCGCGGCTCCTCGCCGACGCCGAACATCAGGGTGGCGGTGCTCCTCAGCCCGGCCAGGTGGGCGGTCCGCATCACCGTCAGCCACTCGTCGGTGGAGCACTTGAGCGGGGCGATGCGCCGGCGCACCTCGTCGTCGAGGATCTCGGCGCCGCCGCCGGGGATGGAGTCCATGCCGGCCGCCATGAGCCGGCGGATGGTCGGCTCCAGCGGCAGCTCGCTGGTGCGGGCGATGTGCCAGATCTCCTCGGGGGAGAGGGCGTGCAGGCTGATGGCCGGGTAGGTGGACTTCACCCAGCGGAAGAGCTCCTCGTAGTACTCGATGCCCAGGTCGGGGTGGAGCCCGCCCTGCAGCAGCAGCTCGATGCCGCCCAGCGCCAGGGTCTCCTCGATCTTGACCGCCAGCTCCTCGCGGGTCAGCACGTAGGCCTCGCGGTGGCCGCGGGGGCGGTAGAAGGCGCAGAAGTGGCAGGCGGTGGTGCAGACGTTGGTGTAGTTGACGTTGCGCGAGACGATGTAGGTGACCACGCCGTCGCCGTGCAGGGCCCGGCGGCGGGCGTCGGCGGCCAGCCCCAGCTCCAGCAGCGGGGCCTGCTCGTCGAGCAGCTCGGCCTCGTCGGCGTCGATGCGCTCGCCGTCTGCACCCTTCTGCAGCGCGGTGTCGAGCGAGACCACCCGGCGGATCCGCTTGCTGATGACGTGGTCGTCGGCGTAGCGGACCACGGTGGGGGGCAGGTAGCCCTTCTCGGCGCTGAGGCGCAGGAAGGTCTCCATCCCGGTCATCTCGAAGGGGCCGACGCCGTAGCGGATCCGCTGGGTCAGGTAGCGGCGGTACTTCTCCGGGTCGCCGCCCTTCTGGCGGGCGAACTCCTGCGCCAGCTCGGTGCGGATCCCCTGGCCGTGCTGCGCCGCCCGGGCCAGCTCCTGCACGTCCTCCGGCTTCAGCACCCCGGGCCGGGCCGCCCAGACCGCGAAGACCATGGGCAGGCCGGTGAGCCGGTTCCACTCCTTGGAGAGGTCGAGGACGTGGGGCTTCTTGACGTCGAAGGCCCGGTCGCCGATCACCAGCGCGCCCCTGGTCCCCACCGCCCGGGCCACCCCCTCCACGGCCGGCAGCGGCGTGAACTTCGGGTGGAGGCCCATGGCGTCGAGCACCAGCCTGGCCAGCACCACCGAGGTGCGCGAGGCGGTGTCGAGGAAGACCTCGTCCCAGCTGGCGGCCGGCTGCTCGCCCACCAGCAGCACCGTCTGCACCGCCCCGTCGGCGCCCACCGCCATGCCCGGGGCGATCTCGTAGTCCTTCCCGGCCAGCGCCCCCACCGGCAGCAGCGCCAGGTCGACCTCTCCGGCCTCCAGCAGCGCCGCGCACTGCGCCGGCTCGGCCAGCACCAGCTCGATGCGCGCCGAGTCCTTGAGCCCCTCGGTGAGGGGCCAGGCGTTGAGGAAGGAGACGGCGGCGGCCTTGAGCTTCGGCATGGGGGGGACCTTCGGCGTCAGGCGGAGACCACGGTGAGCCGCGGGGGCGGGGGTGCCGCCGGGGGGAGCGGCTGCTCATGGACCTTGAGCACGTTGTAGAGCGAGTCGCGCTCGGCGGGGGTGCGGCCGGCGGCGCGGATCAGCTCGTGCAGCGACCGCTCGCTGAGCGCCTGCGGCACGTCGGAGCCGGCCATGTGGTAGATGCGCTCCTCGAGCACGGTGCCGTCGAGGTCGTCGACGCCGAAGCCGAGCGCCACCTGGGCCAGCCGCTCGCCCATCGACACCCAGTAGGCCTTCATGTGGTCGAAGTTGTCGAGGTAGAGCCGGGCCACCGCGGCGGTGCGCAGGGCGTCGAAGCCGGTCGGCTTGGGGTAGGCCTTGCCGATCATGTTGTGCTCGGGGTGGAAGGCCAGCGGGATGAAGACCTGGAAGCCGTGGGTCTCGTCCTGCAGCTCGCGCAGCCGGCGCATGTGGTCGACCCGCTCGTCGAGCCGCTCGATGTGGCCGTAGAGCATGGTGGCGTTGGAGCGGATGCCGAGCCGGTGGGCGGTGCGGTGGATCTCGATCCACTGGTCGGCGGTGGCCTTGTCGTCGCAGATCTTGCGGCGCACCCGCGGCGCGAAGATCTCGGCGCCGCCGCCGGGGATGGTGGTGAGGCCGGCGTCGCGCAGCTCGGAGAGCACCTGGGTGTAGCTCTTGCCGAACTTCTCCGCCCAGTAGTGGTACTCGATGGCGGTGAAGGCCTTGATGGCCAGCTCCGGCCAGGCCTGGTGGATGCGGGAGAGCAGGCCGGTGTAGTAGTCCCAGGGCAGGGTGGGGTGCAGCCCGGCCACGATGTGCACCTCGGTGATGCCGAGCGGGCGCTTCGAGACCACCTTCTCCACCGCCTCGTCGAGCGACATGGTGTAGCCGTCGGAGGCCTGCTGGTCGTCCTTGCGGGCGAACGAGCAGAACTTGCAGGTGGCCACGCAGACGTTGGTGGGGTTGAGGTGGACGTTGCGGTTGTAGAAGGCCAGGTTGCCGTGGCGGGCCTCGCGCACGTGGTTGGCCAGCGCCCCCAGCGCCGCCAGGTCCTGGGCCTCGAAGAGCCGCAGGGCGTCGGCGTCGGTGAGGCGGGTGCCGGCCAGCACCTTGTCGCGGATGGGGCCGAGGCCGTCGCGCTCCAGCGCCGTGTGGGCCAGGGTGGAGATCATGTCAGGGCTCCTCGACGGGCTCCGGCGCGCGCGGCGTCAGCCCGGTCCAGCGGGTCATCAGCTCGTTGGGCAGGCCGATGCGATCCAGCACCCGGGCCACCACGGTGTCGACCAGGGCCTCGATGGTCTTCGGCCCCGAGTAGAAGGACGGCGAGGCCGGCATCACCACCGCCCCGGCCTCGATGACCTGGGTGATGGCGCGGGCGTGCACCAGCGAGAGGGGGGTCTCGCGCAGCACCAGCACCAGCTTGCGCTGCTCCTTGAGCATGACGTCGGCGGCGCGGCCGACCAGATCGATGGAGAGGCCGTGGGCGATGCGGGCCAGCTGGCCGGCCGAGCAGGGGATGACCACCATGGCGTCGTACTGCGACGAGCCGGAGGCGAAGGGGGCGGTGAAGTCGTGGTTGCTCCAGGTCTTGAAAGGGTGGCGCGGGGCGCCGCCGATCTCCTGGGCCCAGACCTGCTTGCCGGTGGTGGTGAAGACGACGTCGACGCTGACGCCGTGGGCGGCGCCGTGCTCGGCGAGGAAGTCGAGGAGCCTTCTGGCGTAGGGGGCGCCGGTGGCGCCGCTGACCGCGACCACCAGCTTCATGGCGTCCCGCCCGTCATGCCCGCACCGCCGTGACCAGCCCGCAGACGCCGGGGAAGAGGGTATGGCCGCGCACCTGGTGGAAGCCGGCCCGCCGCGCCGCCGCCTCGAACTCGGGGCGGGAGGCGAAGCGCTCCATCGACTCCACGAGGTAGCGGTAGGCCTCCGGGTCGGGCGAGAGCACCCGCCCCAGCACCGGCAGCGCCAGCCGGTTGTAGAGCCCGTGCACCAGCCTGGGGCCCGCCGACTCGGGGCGGAAGAACTCCAGGACGCCGAGCCGGCCGCCCGGCTTGAGCACCCGGGCCAGCTCCCCCAGCCCCACCTCGTACCGCTCCAGGTTGCGCATGCCGAAGGTGACGGTGGCGAGGTCGAAGCGGGCGCCGTGGAAGGGGAGGGCCATGGCGTCGGCCTGCGAGGCCGGCAGGCCGGTCTTCTCGACGCCGCGCCGGAGCATCTGGAAGGAGAAGTCGGCGCCCACCACGCGCAGGCCGGGGGTGGCCCGGTGGGCCAGGTCGGCCACGTCCATGGTGCCGGCGCAGAGGTCGAGCAGCGCCTCGCCGTCCCGGGGCGCCAGCTCCTGGAGCAGCCGACGCCGCCAGGCCTGGTCCACCTTGAGCGTCATGACCCGGTTGAGCAGGTCGTAGCGCGGGGCGATGCGGTCGAACATGGCGCGCACGGCGCTGCCGCGCTGGCCGCCCAGCCCCTCGCCCGGCAGGGGGACGTTGCCCAGGGGAGGGACGGTGGTCACTGGAGGATGCCGCCCTTCCGCGGCGTCCAGGAGGCGGCGGGCGGGGCGGCGATCCGCGGCCGGCGCAGCGGCGGGGCGCCCGGGACCAGCCGGGCGTAGAGCGCGTCCGTGCGGGCCAGCACCTCGTCGGGGTGGACGCAGACCTCGGGCCACTCCCGTCCGCCCTCCTCGATCCACTTGCGGGTGGCGTCGACGCCGATCTTGCCGCCGTAGGCGAAGTGGGCGGCGGCGTGGTCGAGCACGTCGACCGGCCCCTCGGAGAGCACCAGGTCGCGGCGCACGTCGACGTTGGCGAAGGCGCGCCAGGCGGCCTGGCTGACGTCCTGCACGTCGACGTCGGCGTCGAAGACCACCAGCGTCTTGGTCTGGGCCATCTGCCCGGAGCCCCACAGGCCGTGGATCACCTTCTTGGCCTGGCCGGGGTGCTCCTTCTTGATGGAGACGAGGCAGAGGTTGTGGAAGACCCCCTCCACCGGCATGCAGTAGTCGACGATCTCCGGGGCGATCACCTGCAGCAGCGGCAGGAAGAGCCGCTCGGTGGCCTTGCCGAGCCACTGGTCCTCGACCGGCGGCGGCCCCACCACGGTGGCCGGGTAGACGGCGTCCCGGCGGTGGGTGATGGCCACCACGTCCATGGCCGGGTAGTCGTCGGCCAGCGAGTAGAAGCCGGTGTGGTCGCCGAAGGGCCCCTCGCGCACCAGCGGCGCCGAGGTGTCGACGAACCCCTCGATGACGATGTCGGCGTCGGCGGGGACCTCGAGGCCGGTGGCGACGCCCTTCACCATGCGCACCCCCTCGCCGCGCAGGAAGCCGGCGAAGAGGTACTCGTCGATGCCGGGCGGCAGCGGCGCCGAGGCGCAGTAGGTGAGGGCCGGGTCGCCGCCCAGGGCGATGGCCACCGGCATCCGCTCGCCGCGCTTCTGGTACTCGCGGTAGTGGGCGGTGGCGGTCTTGTGGAGCTGCCAGTGCATGGCCAGGCGGTGCGGGCCGAGCACCTGCAGCCGGTACATGCCGACGTTGCGCAGCCCCTTCTCCGGGTCGCGGGTGATCACCTGCGGCAGGGTGATGAAGGGGCCGCCGTCGTGGGGCCAGGTGGTGAGCACCGGCAGGATGGAGAGGTCGGCGGCGGCGCCGGTCAGCACCACCTCCTGGCAGGGGCCGCTCCCCACCAGCTTCGGCCCCATGGTGGCCAGCTTGCCGAGGGTGGGCAGCAGCTTGACCTTGTCCCAGAAGGTCTTGGGGGGCGCGGTCTTGAGCAGCGCCCCGAGCGCCGCGGCGTGCTCCTCGAAGTCCTCGCAGGAGAGGGCCCAGGAGGTGCGCCGGCGGGTGCCGAAGAGGTTCATGGCCACCGGGAACTTGCCGGTGGAGGGCTGCTCGAAGAGCAGGGCCGGCCCGCCCTGCTTGGCGGCGCGGTCGGCCAGGGCGGCCATGTCGAGCTCCAGGTCGACCCGCTCGCGGACGCGGACCAGCTCCCCCGACCGCTCGACGCGGTCGAGGAACTCCCTGAGCGATGAATAGGGCATGGCGCGCGGATCTCTACCCCGCCCGGCGCCTTGTTTCAACGCTGGTTGGGGTGCTAGATGCTCCCGCCATGACCGAACGGATCGCCCGCGCCCGCGGACTCGTCGAGCGCGCGCTCCGCGACGTCGAGGCGGAGCTGGCTTCCCCGCGCTGCGGGCTCTGTCCGGCGCAGCTCGGCACCTGCCGGGACACGCTGCGGGACTACGTGGCGGCGCTGGAGAGCGGAGACTTGCCCCCCCGGAAGGACCGCTCCGAGCGGCTCTGCAAGCTGGTCATCGACGGCTGGCCGTTCGACGCCCCGCTGGCCGGGACGGTGCTGGCGGCCGAGCGGGCCTTCCGGACGGTGTAACCCCCCCCGATGTACCGGTGGCGGGGAGTCGCCTGCGCCGCGACCTGGAGCTCAGAACGCCCGCTCGGTGAGCGAGCGGGCCGCCTCGGCCAGCGCTCGCCGGTGCGGGCCGTCGGGGAGCGCCTCCAGCGCCGCCATCCCGGCCGCGGTCCGCTCCCGGGCCATGGCCCGGGCCGCCTCGACCCCGCCGGAGACCCGCACCGCCTCGATCACCTCGCCGGCCACGGCGTCGCCGTCGGCCTGGCCGTCGAGCAGCAGCTGGAGCCGGGCGCGCAGCGCCGGCTGGGCCTCGAGGGCGCGGATCAGCGGCAGCGTCGCCTTCCCCTCCAGCAGGTCGGCGCCGAGCTTCTTCCCCAGCACCCCCGGGTCGGCGGCGTAGTCGAGGGCGTCGTCCACCAGCTGGAAGGCGACGCCGATCCCCTCGCCGAAGCGGACCAGCGCTTCGGGGATCTCCCCCTCGACGCCGGCCGCCCAGGCCCCGGCCGCGGCCCCCCAGCCGAAGAGCGAGGCGGTCTTGCCGGTCACCACCTGCAGGTAGGTGGCCTCGGTGGCGGCGAAGGTGCCGCGGAAGGTGAGCTGCAGCACCTCGCCCTCCACCAGGCGCCGCATGGTGCCGAGCAGCGGCAGCAGCGCCAGGCGGGCGGCCGGGGCGGTGGCCACGATCTCCAGGGCCCGGGTCAGCAGCCAGTCGCCGGCCAGCACCGAGACCGAGTTGCCCCAGATGACGCGCGAGGCCGGCTGGCCGCGGCGCATGGGGCCGTCGTCGATGACGTCGTCGTGGAGCAGGGTGGCCGAGTGGGTCAGCTCGGCGGCCACCGCGTAGGGGATGGCGGCGGCCAGCGGCCCGCCGTTGGCCCCGCAGGCCAGCAGCGAGACCAGCGGGCGGATGCGCTTGCCGCCGGCCGAGACCAGGTGGCGGGCCGCGGCCTGGAGCCGGGCCTCGGCGTCGTCGGTGGCGCTGGTGAGCCGCTGCTCCAGCGCCGCCAGCGTCTCGGCGAGCTCGGGCACCTCGGCCAGCGCCGCCTGGGCGCGCTCCGGGCGCACGCCGCGCTCGGCGCTCCCGGTGAGCTGCGCGACGATGTCGTGGTCAGAGGCCATGCGCGGCGGGCGCTCCGTGAGGGGCGGGGGAGGAGGCCGGGCTATAGCGCGCCGCCGCGGCGACGGTCAACGAACCGCCGGCGTGGCTCAGCGCATGCCGAGGGCCTGCAGGTCGCCCCGGACCGTGGCCCAGAGCGCCTCCACCTTCTCGCGGTTGGCCTTGTAGAGGGCGGTGAAGCCGGCGTTGGACCGGTCGGCCGGCACCGGGTGGCCGGCCTGTTCGGCGAAGAGCTGCACCCCGGTCATCTGCACCACCGTGGGGATCAACACGAAGTCGTGGCCGGTCAGCTGGTGCCGGTCGAGGATCGCCTTGAGCCTCGGCTGGCGGCCGAGTTGCTCTCCCGACTCGGTGAAGCTGGCCTTCTCGGGCACCTTCTTGCGAAGGTCGGCCATCAGCGTCGGGTCCTTGTCGTTCTCCTGCCGGAGCTGGTGCACCGCCGCCGCGTAGCGGTCGAGCTTGGCGAGATCGAGCGGGTAGGCGACGAACGCCTTGGTGTAGTCGTCGGGCGGCGACTGCCGGATGGTCACGGTGGTCGGCTCGGTCGGCTTGGCGGCCGGGGCTGCGGGGGCCTGCCTGGCCGGGACCTGCTTGGCGGGGGGCTTTGCGGGAGGTTCGGCGCGGGCGAGGGTGGCGGCGGCGAGCAGGGCGAGCGGGAGCAGCTTCATGGCGGACCTCGGGAGGTGGGGGTTGATCAGCTGAGGGGAGGCGGGCGCGCGAAGCGGGCGTGGGTGGCCACCCGGGCCACCTGCTCGGCCACGGCGCGGAGCACGGCCGGGTCGCCGAGCGCCACCTGGCAGCCGAAGAGGAGCCCGGCCGGCGTGACCAGCAGGCCGAAGCCGCGGCGGGCCTGCTGCTCGGCCCGGGTGCCCTCCGGCCGGTGGAGCGCCTCGAGGAGCGCCGCGCCCTGCGGATCGAGCAGCCTCGCGGCCAGCGCCGCGTCGGTGGAGAGCGCGAAGAGACCGTCGGGCGCCGCGGGGCAGGCCGCGCCGGCCAGGTTGACCAGCGGCCGGTGCTCGGCGCCGAAGTAGCCGGTGACGTAGAGGTCGAGGATCCCCTCGGAGGCCCGCGCGGCCAGCCCGGCCAGCAGGCCCGAGCCGGGGGCGGCCGGCGGAGGCACCTTCACCCCAGGTGGCAGCGCCATGACCAGCAGGAAGCTGCCGGGGGTGGCGGCGAGGGCGGGGAAGGTGATGCGGGTCCGCTGGCTGCGGGAACGGCGCGGGCCGTCCTGGTCGACGTCGAGTTCCGCCTCCACGCTGGCCGTCCAGGCCAGGCCAGCGCTGGAGCCGGAGAAGACGTGGGCGCCGAGCGGCGCGGCGGCGGCGGCCGGGCTCTGGCCCGGCGCGGCCTCCCCGGTGGCCGGCTCGTAGCGGAGCCCCCGCGAGGCGGCCTCGACGCGGAGCCGCTCGGCCTCGGCGGTGCGGCGCCCGGCCCCCAGCCGGCGCAGCAGCGGCCCGACGAAGAAGGAGAGCAGGGTGAGCCCGATGGCGACGTAGAGCAGGTCGTCGAACATGGCCGGTGACCCTATGGGCTCTTGGGGTGGCGCCGCAAGCCCACGCCACCGGGACAGCCCGGGGGGCCCGGCCGCGCCGGGAGGATCAATGAATTTGACGGTGGGGCCGCTCGTCGTGTGGAATGCCGCACCCAACGGGCACCCTGCCCATAAACCAAAGGCCACCCATGAAGACCGCCTCCGCCGTCCTCGCCGCCGCGCTGTTCGCCGCCCCCGCCTTCGCCGCCGATGCGCCGGTCACCCCCGCCAAGCCGGCCGCCAACTCGCCGGCCAAGGCCGCTCCCGCGGGCGCCACCAAGGCGGCCAAGGCCGGCATGGAGCTGCCCACCAACGACACGGCCGGCAAGAAGGGCGTGACCGCCACCGCCGCCGGCTCGGCCTCCCCGGCCGCCGCCAAGGCCGCCGCGGTCGGCATGGAGCGGAGCGCCGGCGAGGAGCGCCCGGCCCCGGCCAAGGCGGCCAAGTAGACGAACCACACCCCACCGGCGCCGGTCCGCTCCCTCCCCGGGATGCGGCCGGCGCCGTGTCGTCTCAAGTCGCCGCGCCACCGGCGCCAGCCCGGCCGTCCCGCATTCCGGGGACAGGAGGCGAGAGCGATTGTCACGCTCCGTCCGATGCCGGCCTGCTATCCCTGTTGAACACAGCGCAAACGGGGGCCGGCTCGGCCCCGGGACAGGTCCGAATGCCCCGCCACGATCGCCCCTTCGCCTCCCTCGCCCTGCTGGCCGTCGCCCTGGCCGGCCCCGTCGTGCTGGCGGGCTGCTCCAGGCTGAAGCCGGCGGGGGCCATCACCATCCGGCTCCAGGGGCACGGCAACGGCGTGGTGGAGGTCTACGGCTCGGGCTCGGGATCCTTCGCCAACGCCCTGCACATCAAGACCTGCTACCTCTCCAGCAACATCTACCACCCGGAGGAGCGCGAGTGCAGCGTCTACCTGGGTGACTCGCTCAACGCCGGCGACTTCATCCACCTCCAGTCGCGGGGCAGCGATCCCTACATCCACCTGACCTTCCAGGAGCCGGGCCTGCCGGCGGTGATGCGTGGCGGCAGTCACGTCATCCGCGCCACGGCCGAGCCTCACCTCGTCGGAGTCACCTACATGGCCTCCGTCCAGGTCGGCACCCACATGGTCCGGGTGGGGAGGACCGGGGCCGGCGGCTCCGGGCTGATCAAGAGCACGCCCCAGGGGATCCTCTGCCGGCTCGAGGCCGGCGGCCTCGACTCCGGCTTCTGCCTCATGGAGCTCCCCGCCGGCACGCGGGTCGAGCTGACCGCCGAGCCCGACCTGAACGCCGAGGTGACGGGCTACAACATCGCCGGCTTCTACGACGGAGCCGGCATCTCCCGAAGCCGCTGCGCCGGCCCGACCTGCGCGTTCACGGTCGACGACGACCTGAGGATCGATGCCCAGCTCGCCACCGTGGCCACCCTGGCCATCGACTGCGCCGGCGGCGCCGGACGGGTCGTCGGGTCCGCGGCCGGCATCGCCTGTGAGTGCTCGGCCACCGGCAGCGGCCGCGGCACCTGCCGGGCGGCCAACCTCGCTGGCCGTTCGGTGACGCTGGTGGCCATGCCGTCGACCGCCGCTCCGTTCGAGGGCTGGACCGTCTCGAACGCCCCTGGCCTCTGCCCGGCCTCGGCCGGGACCAGCTGCGCGCTCACGGTCCCGGAGGGCAGCACCACCGTCTCGGCCAAGTTCGGCCCGAAGCGGCAGCCGGTCCTCCGGATCGAGGGGGCCGGCGGCGCCGGGAGGGTCACCGTCGGGATGACCGGGCTCGACTGCGTGCTGTCCGGTGCGGGACCGGGCACCGGGACCTGCGCGGTGTCGCTCTCCGCCAGCTATGGGATCGTCTACGCCGGGTTCGCTCCCGCGGCCGGCTTCCTCTTCGAGAGCCTCACCGGCCTGGAGGGGCTCGGCGGCAACTGCCTGACCGAGTACTGCAGCTTCATCCTGCCGATGGACGACACCACCCTCCGGGTCAAGTTCCGCCCGGCCGACTGGCCGCGCCTGTCGATTGCGCCTGGCGGCGGAGACGGCCTGGTGACCGGGGCGTCCCGCGGCATCGCCTGCGCCCTCGCCGGCACCGGCTCCTCGGGAGCCTGCGGCGCCTGGGTCGAGCCCGGCGCGCCGGTCACGCTCGCCGCGCTCTCCGCCACCGGCTTCGCCTTCTCCAGCTGGAGCTTCCTGCCTGCCGACCTCGCCACCAGCTGCATCGGCTCGAGCTGCAGCTACACCCCCGCCGTGGGCGTTCCGGTGATCGCCACGGCCACCTTCGTCCCAGGCGCGTCCGCCCTGCGCCGCCTCAGCGTCTCGGGCACGGATCTGCTCGCCGGAGAAGGCACGGTGACCGGGGACGTGGGGGGGATCTCCTGCACCGTCACCGGGTCGTTTGGCGGGAATGGAACCTGCGGCGTCGACCTGCCCGACGGCACGGTGGTGATGCTCAGCGCGACCCCGGCCGCCGGGAGCAGCTTCAACGGCTGGTCGATCCACCCCCCGCCGGCCGTCAGGTGCACCATCCTCGACACCACCTGCGCGGTGACCCTCACGGCCGACACCCACGTCGTCGCCGGCTTCGACGGGCTCCCCAGGGTGCGGCTCTCCATCGAGGGAACGACCACCTCCGGCACCGGCAGGGTGACCGGCGACGTGGGCGGCCTCGACTGCGCGGTGACCGGTTCGACCGTGAGCGGCACCTGCCAGACCGCCGTGCAGGTCGGCGCCCCGGTGGTCCTCACCGCGATCCCGGCCGCCGGCTTCACCTTCTCCGGCTGGTCCTTCACGCCGGCCGACCTCGCCACCAGCTGCCTCGGCTCCAGCTGCACCGTCACGCCCGCGGCGGGCGCCCAGGTGGTGGCCACGCCCACCTTCGTGCCCATCGTGACCACCACGCGCCACCTCGACGTCTTCGGCTCGGTGCTGCTCTCCGGCGGCGGCACGGTGACCAGCGACGTGGGGGGGATCAACTGCACCTTCGGCGGCTCCTCGGTCGGCACCGGCACCTGCGGCGCCGACCTGCCCGACGGCACGGTGGTGACGCTCAGCGCCACCGCCGCCGCGGGGAGCAGCTTCGCCAGCTGGGACGTCCAGCCGCTGCAGGTCGTCCCCTGCACCGCCGGCGCCAAGAGCTGCGCGGTGACTCTCACCGCCAACACCACCGTCACCGCCGCCTTCGACCGGCTCCCGGCCGTGCGGCTCGTCATCGAGGGGGCCACCGCCTCCGGGAGCGGCACCGTCACCAGCGACGTCGGCGGGATCTCCTGCACCGTCTCCGGCTCCACGGTCGGAACCGGCGCCTGCGAAGCCATGGTACCGCCCGGCATGGTGGTGACGCTCACCGCCACCCCCGCCGCCGGCAGCGGCCCTGCCAGCTGGACCGGCTGGCCGGCGCCGGCCGGCGCCTGCGCCCCCGGCCCCACCTGCGTCGTGACCGTGACCGCCGCCAGCACGGTCCAGGTCGGGTTCGACCAGCTCCCCACGGTGCGGCTCACGGTGGACGGCGGCGTCACCGGGTCGCCGGGCATGCCCGGCGGGCGCGTCACCAGCGACGTGGGTGGCATCGACTGCACGCCGTACGGCTACCGGGTCGAGGGGACCTGCACCGCCGACGTCGCCCCCGGCACGCTGGTGACGCTGACCGCCATACCCAGCGGCAGCTATCTCTTCGAGTCGATCAGCTACTCGACCGGGCAGCCTGCTTGCACCTCGTCGCCCTGCCAGGTCACGGTGAGCGCCGCGACCACGGCCACCGCGGCCTTCGCCGCGCCGCCGCCCACCCGGACGGTGACCATCACCGCCGGCGGCTGGGACACCTCCGTCACCCCGGCCGCCGAGCTGACCACCGCCGGTGAGGCGGGGACCATCGTGGCCACCTCGGCAGGTGCCAGCTGTGACTTCACCACCTGCGCCGCACCCAACGCGCCCTACCTCCCCGGCGCCGTGGCCTGCCGGTGCACGCCGCTGGCCTCCGCCACCGTGGTGCTCCAGGCCACCCCCAAGCCGGGCTACTCCTTCAGCGAGTGGGCCGCCGGCTGCTCCACGACCAACGGGAGCGAGTGCACCATCGACCCGAGCGGGATCCCGGCCTTCGTGAGCGCGACCTTCACGAAGCCCTGACCCGCCCGCCGAAGGAAGAGCCGCCGCCGGTGCCGTTGCTCAGGCAATCAGGAACGGGACATGCCGGCCACGGATCGGCGGTGCGCCAGCCTGGAGCGCAGGCCCGCCGATCCAGGCGACGCGCAGCGACGAGGGAATCAAACTGAACAGCCAGGATGAGAAGGGGGCGGACCCCTTCGGATCCGCCCCTCGTTCATCCGGCCGGAGCCGGCCCTGGAGCCCCCCAGGGTGAAGACTACTTGGCGCCGGGCCAGGTGCTGAAGTTGTCCTCGCCCGGGTGCTGCACGTTGAAGAAGAGCGTGCGCTGGTCGGAGGAGAAGGCCGGCCCGGTGGCCTCGGCGTCGCTGGGGACGGCCGCGATGCGGAATGGCTTGCCGTAGGTGACCGTGCTGGTCGCCCGGTGCGCCGGATCGAGGTCCAGGTAGTAGAGCGCGTCGGAGTGCTTGTTGGTGCCGAAGTTGCCGTCGGTGCCGAACCAGACGCCGCCCTCACGGTCGATCATCAGGTTGTCCGGGTTGGCGGCGTCCTGCAGGCCGGTGCCGCCGGTGCCGAGCCAGGGGATGAAGTAGGTGAAGGTGCTGGAGGTCGAGGGGTCGGCCGCGTTGGCCTCCTGAATGGCCCAGATCGAGCCGTAGGGATCGGGCCGAACCGCGACGCTGGCGGTCAGCAGGCCGTCCTGGTTGAGCGCCGGGCGGGTGCCGTTCTTGGTGAGCGCGGCGTAGAGGCGCGGCGTGCCCGACGCATCCTTCGGGTTCCACTCCAGGTCCTCGGGCCGGTTGAGCTCCATGACGCCGATCTTGTTGGAGGCGGTGAAGAGGGCGCGGCGCACCGCGTCGACGTCGGGGAAGCCGCCCAGCCCATTCCAGCTGAGGTCCTTGAGCGCGTTTCCGATGGTGGTGCCGGCGGCCAGCGTGCCCTTCCCGGCGTTGGGGGCCACGTCGGTGGAGGTGGTGGAGAGCAGCAGCCACCGGCCCGAGCCGGGCGCCGCCTCGGTCGGGGTGACGGCGGCGCCGCCGCCGGCCGGGAGGATCTTCAGGCCGGTCACGTTGTCGAGCCCGTCGAACTGGGCCACGTAGAGCGACCCGGCGTCGAGGAGGGCGCGGGCCTGGGCCTTGGTCATGCCGGCCGTGTAGGGCGCGGCGGAGACCCACTTGTAGATGCGGCCGCTGCGGCGGTCGTCACCGGCGTAGACCACCACCTTCTGCCCCACCGGCAGCTTCCAGGAGGCGTCGACGACGAAGGTGGCGTTCTCCCAGCGGGCCCGGCCGAAGACGCCGAGCTTGCGGTGGCCGACGCCAGCGGTGGTCTTGCCGTAGTACTCGCCGGCGGCGGCGCCCGGGTCGATCTCGGCGAGGTAGCCGAGGTGGTCCTTCGAGTGCACGGCGGTGGCGGCCGGGTTCTGGCCCAGCACCGAGGTCGGGGAGGCCGGGTAGTCGAAGCTGACGTTGGCGCCGGGGTTGAAGCCCTTGCCGGCCACGAACTGGTTGGAGGAGCTCCAGACCGGCTCGAGGTCACCGACGAGGTCCTGTGGGTTCTCCTCGCCGGCGAGGATGGTCCCCCAGGGGGTCTGGGCGCCGGAGCAGCTCGAGGCGGTCCCGGGGATGACGCCGGCGGCCAGCGCCGTCCCGTCGTCGGCGCTGGCGATGCCGGAGCCGAGCGCCATGCCGGTGAGGGCCAGCAGCGTGTCGCTGGTGGCGTCGTAGCGCTTGTTGGCAGCGCCGAGGTCGACCTGCCAGGCGAGGGTGGCCGGGTCCTGCACGACGCGCATCCAGGTGCCGCCCAGCTGCTTCTTGTACTCGCGCAGGTAGGTGGTGAGCGAAGCGGCGTCGAAGGGCTTGGTGACGTCATTGGAGAGCAATCCCTGCCGGGCCAGCTCCTTCGCCAGCTGGAGGTTCTGGCCGGTGGGGGCGGCGGTCAGGCTCGGAGCGCCGTTCGAGATGTACTCGTGGTTGACATAGACCCAGCCGGAGCTGCCCGAGCCGTTCCACTGCGGCGCTGCGCCAGGCGTGGCGTCCCAGCCGTCGCCGAAGAAGGCGATGTAGTCGTTGTTGGCGCCGAAGCGCGGGGTGGCGGTGCCGAGGCTGAAGGCGAGCGGGTCCATCCAGGAGGCGACCACGCTCGGGTGGACGCCGGCCAGCGCGCGCAGGTCGTCGGTGGCGCTGGCGGCCACGAAGGCGGAGGCGGCGGTGCGGGTCCCGGCGGCGACCTCGCCGACCAGCCCCTTCACGTGGGTGGGGAGGTCGCCGGTGGCGCCGGTGAAGGCGAGCGCGACCATGGAGGGGAGGTTGGGGCCGGGCGCGGTCGGGCCAACGGGACCAGTGGGGCCGGTGGGGCCAGCAGGGCCGGTGGGGCCGGTAGGACCAGAGGGACCGGTAGAACCAGCAGAACCAGCAGAACCTGCAGGACCGGTGGGACCGGTGGGACCAGCAGGACCGGCGCTGCCGGAGTCCCCGGTGCAAGCAGTGAGAGAGATGGTGAGTGCGGCGAGCGACAGGCCGAGCTTGAGCGGACTGCGATTCATGAGCGGTGACCTCCCGTCCGGAGATGGACCACTCGCTCATACGTCCCGCTCGCGGGGGCGACCGGGACGGGTGCGTGAAGGCTCGGCGTCGCGGCGGTGTCGCCGTCACCAATACGACACAGGCGGCGCTGCCCGGGTCGATGGCGTCCTCACCACCGCGCCCGCAGCCTGGCCGCAGAGGCCTCCGGGGCCTCGGTGTGCACGTCGTCGCCGCCGAAGAGCGGCCCGAACCAGCTCTCGTAGTTCACGTACATGGGCTTGAACGGCGGGCGCGAGCAGGCCCGCACCTGCAGGGCGAACTCGCCGCCACGCCCCGGCGCCGGGCTGGAGAGGAAGGCGAAGTTGAAGGGGTGGGCCCCCACCTCCTCGTAGAAGGAGAGGACCCGGTGCAGGCCGGCGGCCAGCCCCTCGACCGCGGCGTCGTCGAGCTCGACCAGGCTGCCCACCCCCGGCACCAGCCCCCAGACCTCGCGCTGGTGGGTCGGGGCGAAGGCGGCCAGCCACTCCACCGGGCCGTCGCGCCCCAGGTACCGGCCCCCGGCGGCGCGCTCCGACTCGACCAGCTCGCGCCAGAAGTCCCGGCCGGTGCGGGCCCGCCAGGCGGCGCTGGCCTCGAGCAGGCGGGTCACGCCGGAGTAGGGGACGCCGCGCACGTGCACCTGGAAGTGCGGGTGGGGGACGCTGGAGCCGGCCGGCGGCAGGAAGTTCATCCCCACCAGGTGGTGGACGGCGCGCGGATCGGCGGCGCGGGCCCGGCGCACCAGCTCGGCCGCGGCGCGGATGCCGTTGGCCAGCGCCGCCGCCCCGACCCGGGACGGGAAGAGCACGTGGTTGGCGACGTCGAGGACCACCACCGAGTCGCGGGTGCACTTGGAGAAGAGGTTGGGCATGGCCAGGGCCCCGCCGAAGCGGAGCTGCCCCTCCGGCGCGAAGGACGGGTCGTAGCGGGTCCCCTTCTCGGCGGCGCCGCAGAACGGGCAGCCGGCCCGGCTCTTCTCCTGCAGCTCCTCGAGGAGCGGCAGGTCGGCCACCCCGAGGAAGACCCGGGCCTTCTCGCCCAGCGCCAGGTTGATGGAGGCCACCTGCCCGGTGAGCGGGTCGGTGCGGTGCTCGATCACCTGCTCGACCGGCTGGCCGGAGGGATCGAGGAGGGTGGCCTTCTCGGTGATCGAGACCAGGTCCATGTGCGGCTCCGCAGGTGGAGGGAGGGGGGTGCCGCCGCCGACGATAGCGCAGCGGGAGGTGGCCGGGCGCCCCGGCGCCGCATTTCGGCTACCCTGAGGCCTCCCGGCGTCCCCCTCCGCTCCCGCACGCCGGCCCCCCGGAGCCTGCATGTCCATCGAAGCGCGCCTCCTCGGCCTCATCGTCGGCCTCCACCTCGCCGCCGCGCCGCTGGCCGCCGCCGCGGCCGCGCCGGCGGTGCCCAGCCCGCGCCAGGCCTTCGGCTTCGAGCCCGGCGAGGACCGCGCGCTCGTCGACTACCCCCAGCTGGTCGGCTACCTGCAGGACGTCGCCCGGGCCTCCGACCGGGTGCGGCTGCGCGAGGTGGGGAAGAGCCCGGAGGGGCGCCCCATGTACGTGGTCTTCGTCTCGGCGCCGGAGAACCTGGCCCGGCTCGAGGAGCTGCGGCGCATCAACCAGCGGCTGGCGCTCGACCCGGCCATCCCGGCCGCGGAGCGGGCCCGGCTGGTCCGCGACGGGCGGGTCTTCCTCATGGAGACGCTCTCGATGCACTCCGACGAGGTGGGGCCGGCCCAGGCCCTGCCGGCCTGGGTCCACGAGCTCGCCACCACCCGGGATCCGGCCACCCTGGCCCGCCTCGACAAGGTGGTCCTGATGATCGTCCCCACCCACAACCCCGACGGCATGGAGATGGTGGTCCGCTACTACCGCCAGTCGAAGGGGACGCCCTACCAGGGGGCCGACTTCCCCGGCCTCTACCACCGCTACGTCGGCCACGACAACAACCGGGACTACGTCACGCTCACGCAGTCCGACACCCGGGTGGTGAGCCGGCTCTACTCCACCGAGTGGTACCCGCAGGTGCTGGTGGACAAGCACCAGATGGGCGAGACCGGCCCGCGCTACTTCGTCCCGCCCAGCCACGACCCCATCGCCGAGAACGTCGACGAGTCGCTCTGGACCTGGTGCGCCTCGCTGGGGAGCGCCATGTCCCGGGACATGGGGGCCGACGGCCTGGCCGGGGTGGCCACCCACTGGGCCTTCGACGACTACTGGCCGGGCTCCACCGAGACCTCGGCCTGGAAGAACGTGGTGAGCCTGCTCACCGAGGCGGCCAGCGCCCGCGTCGCCACCCCGCTCTGGATCGAGCCCAACGAGCTCTCCGGCCGCGGCAAGGGGCTCGCCGAGTACCGGAAGAGCGTCAACATGCCCGCCCCCTGGCCGGGCGGCTGGTGGCGCCTCGCCGACATCGTCGCCTACGAGCTCTCCTCGTCCCGCTCGCTGCTGCGCTCCGCCGCCGAGCACAAGGACGAGCTGCTGACGCTGCGCAATGACCTGGCCGTCAAGGCGGTGGCCCTGGGGCGGAGCGCGCCGCCCTACCACTTCGTCCTGCCGCGCCGGCAGCACGACCCGGGCGCGCTGGCCGAGCTGACGCGGCTGCTCGGCGAGCACGGGGTGGTGGTCCAGGAGCTGGGCGCGCCGGTGACGGTGGACGGCCAGGCCTTCGAGGCCGGTGACGTGGTGGTGCCGCTGGCCCAGCCCTACCGCGCCTTCGTCAAGGAGGTGCTGGAGTCGCAGCGCTTCCCGCAGCGCCACTACACGCCGGGCGGCGAGCTCATCAAGCCCTACGACATCACCAGCTGGTCGCTCACCGCCCAGGCCGGCCTGCAGGTGGTGACGCTCACCACCCGCTCGGCCCCGCTGGAGGCGGCGCTGCGCCCGCTCTCCGCCCCGGCCGCGAGGCCGCCGACCCCGGCGGGCAGCTGGGGGCTCGGCTTCCCGGCCCAGGCCAACGACTCGCACCGGGCCGCCTGGGCGGCGCTGGCCCAGGGGCTGGAGGTGTCGCGCCTGCGCGCCCCGCTGGCGGTGGAGGGGCGGACCCTCGCGGCCGGCAGCTTCCTGGTGCACGGTCCGCCGGACGCGTTGACCGCGCTGGCGGCCGGCGTGGCGGCGCCGCCGGTGGTGCTGCCCCGGGCCCCGGTCGCGCCGGCGACGCGGGTCAAGCCGCCGCGCGTCGGCCTGGTGGAGACCTGGTTCGAGCACGCCGACTCGGGCTGGACCCGCTGGCTCCTCGACGACTACCGCGTCCCCTTCACCGTGATCCGGCCCGGCGACCTGGCCCGGGCCGACCTCGGCAAGCTCGACGTGCTGGTCTTCCCCAGCGCCGAGAAGACCATCCTCACCAAGGGGCTCTACAAGGACGACGAGGTGCTGCGGGCCCCCGACTATCCGCCGGCCTACCGCCAGGGGCTCGGGGCCAAGGGGGTGGAGCGGCTGGTGGCCTTCATCGAGCGGGGCGGCACGGTGCTGGCCTGGGGCGACTCGGTGGGGCTCTTCACCGACGAGCTCAAGCTGAAGCGGCCCGGGCGGGACGACGAGGAGACCATCCAGCTGCCGGTGCGGGAGGTGAGCGAGGACCGGCAGAAGAAGAAGAAGCTCTACGTCCCCGGCGCCTGGCTCAAGCTGCTGGTGCGCAACGACCACCCGCTCACCTGGGGGATACCGGCCGAGGCCGGCGCCTTCTCGCGGGGACACGCGCTGGAGACCACCACGCCGCGGCCGGACACCGACCGGCGCGTGCTGGCCCGCTACCCGGAGCGCGGGCTGCTCGGCAGCGGCTACCTCGAGCACGAGGAGGTCATCGCCGACTCACCGGCGGTGGTCTGGGTCCGGCTGGGGAAGGGGCAGCTGGCGCTGCTGGCCTTCAGCCCGCAGGGCCGGGCCTCGACGCCGGCCACCTACAAGCTGCTGTTCAACGGCCTGCTGCTGCCACCGCTGGAGTGAGGCGACCATGAAGAAGGCGATCCAGGACCTGCTGCCCGGCAACCACTGCTGGGGGTGTGGGTCCGACAACCCGCACGGCCTCCGCATCAAGAGCTACCTCGAGGGCGACGACACGGTCTGCCGGTTCCAGCCCTCGCCGCAGCACATGGCCGGGCCGACCCACGTGGTCTACGGCGGCATCATCGCCTCGGTCATCGACTGCCACTCCGTGATCACCGCCATCGCCGACCTGCACCGGGTCGAGGGGCGGGAGGTGGGGAGCGCCCCGCCGCTCTGGGCAGTGACCGCCTCGCTCAAGATCGACTACCTGGCCCCGGTGCCCATCGACCAGCCCATGGAGCTGCGGGCCCGGGTGCGCGAGACCCGGGGGCGGAAGCGGATCGTCGACTGCACCCTGAGCTCGGGCGGCACGATCTGCGCCCGGGCCGAGGTGGTGGCGGTGACGGTCTCGGCCGCCTGGACCACGCCGCCGGCCTGACGGCTGGCCAGCTTCGCTCCGAGTCGCTAGCATCCGCTCCAGATCCGTCACGCGCCCGGCCCTCACCCAGGTTATGTCCCCCCGACCCGTCACGCCTTCGCACCGGAGACCCGACATGCGCCGACCCCCCCGCCGCCTCCTCGCCCTCGCCAGCGTCCTCCTCTCCGTCGGCCTCGCCGCCTGCTCCAGTGAGAAGGAGACCACCGTGAGCTTCGCCCACGGCGTCGCCAGCGGCGACCCGCTGGCCGACCGGGTCATCCTCTGGACCCGGGCCATGCCGTCGCGCGCCGAGGCGGTGACCCTCGACTGGCAGGTGGCCAGCGACCAGGCCTTCACCGCGGTGGTGGCCTCGGGCCAGGTGACCACCTCGGCGGCCTCCGACTACACCGCCAAGGTGGACGCCACCGGCCTGGCCGCCGGCACCCGCTACTTCTACCGGTTCCGCCACGGCGGCGAGGTGTCGCCGGTGGGGCGCACCAAGACCCTGCCCACCGGCGCCGTCAGCCAGGTGAAGCTGGCGGTCTTCTCCTGCTCCAACTACCCGGCCGGCTACTTCAACACCTACGCCGACGCCGCCGGCGAGCCCGGCCTCGACCTGGCCCTCCACCTCGGCGACACCATCTACGAGTACGGCCAGGGCAAGTACGCCTCCGCCGACGCCGCCGCCCTGGGCCGGCTGGTGGACCCCGTGGGCGACCTGCTGACGCTCTCCGACTACCGGCGCCGCTACGCCCAGTACCGCACCGACGCCGACCTGCAGGCGATCATGGGCGTGGTCCCGTTCGTGGTGGTCTGGGACGATCACGAGGTGGCCAACGACGCCTGGACCGGCGGCGCCGAGAACCACGACCCGCTCACCCAGGGCGACTACCTGGTCCGGCGCGCCGCCGCCATCCAGGCCTTCAACGAGTGGACGCCCAACCGCCTGCCCGACCCGGCCCGTCCCGACAAGATCTACCGCTCCTTCGACTTCGGCACCCTGGCCTCGCTCCACATGCTCGACACCCGCCACATCGGGCGCGACAAGCAGCTGCTCATCGCCGACTACTTCAAGGCCGACGGCTCCTTCGACACCGCCGGCTTCACCACCGCCATGGGCAACCCGGCCCGCCAGCTGCTCGGCGCCGAGCAGACCACCTGGCTGCAGGGGAAGCTCTCGGCCTCCACCGCCACCTGGCAGCTGCTCGGCCAGCAGGTGGTGATGGGGCGCATGAACGTGCCGGTGCCCATCGCCCTGCAGCAGGTGACGGTGGCCGCCTACGCCGCCATCGCCGTGAAGTACTTCACCAACCCCGGCTCGCTGACGGCGGCGGAGCTGGCCATCATCAGCGCCCCCTCCATCCCCTACAACCTCGACGCATGGGACGGCTACGTGGTGCCGCGCGAGACCGTGCTGGGCATGGCCCGGGCCATGGACAAGAACCTGGTGGTCCTCTCCGGCGACACCCACAACGCCTGGGCCAACGACCTCGACGACCTGGCCAGGAACAAGGTGGGCGTGGAGTTCGCCGGGCCCGGCGTCTCCGCGCCCGGGCTGGAGGA
This sequence comes from Anaeromyxobacteraceae bacterium, assembly GCA_032654565.1. Taxonomy (GTDB): domain Bacteria; phylum Myxococcota; class Myxococcia; order Myxococcales; family Anaeromyxobacteraceae; genus JADKCZ01. The sequence continues at coordinate 657,492 of JAULAX010000015.1, forward strand.
GATCTTCGCCAACGACGACCCGGGGGCCTTCGCCGCAGGCGTCACCCAGCTGATCCCGTCGCTGGCCTACGCCGACACCAGCCGCCGCGGCTGGATGCTGATCACCGCCACGCCGACCGAGGTCACCGGCGACTGGCGCTTCGTCTCCACCGTCAAGTCCCGCTACTACTCGAGCAGCTCGGGCAAGCAGCTCAAGGTGCTCCCCGGCGCCGCCGGCCGGCGCCTGGTGGCGGCCCCGTAGCTGGTCCCGACCCCGGGATCGTCCGGGAGCGAGCGCCATGATGACCTGACCCGGGGCCAGCCCACCCCGGGTCCCTCTCGACCCCGGCGCCGGCACCGGCCCGCTCCGGATCGCCTCCACTCTTCGGTGGCACGAAGGGTGTAGCGATCCGGTCTGGGAGGCCGGTGGTGATGGGACGATCCGTGGGTGAGACAGCGGTCGCAGGCGTCGGGCCGGCCAGGCCGGCCATGGGCGGCGGCGCCGAGCGCCGCAGGGACCGGCGTCATCCGTGCCGGATCCGGCTGGTGGTCACCCGGAGCGGTCACGACCAGGCGGTGGTGACCGAGGACGTCAGCTTCACCGGGCTCTTCTTCAGGACCGACACGCCCATCGCCGAGCGGCAGCTGGTGCGGCTCCGGTTGGAGCTCCCCCCCGATGGCCAGGAGCTCGCGGTGATGGGGATGGTGGCCCGCAACGTCCCGGCCCGCGGCGGCCTGCCGCCAGGGATCGGCATCCAGTTCTACGCGCTCGCCCCCGCGGAGCGGAAGCGCTGGTTCGCCTTCGTCCGATCGGCGGCGTCCGCCCCGGCCGTGGCGGTGGCGGTGGCGGGACCCGCGGTGGTCTCACCACCGGTCACCGAGGCGGTGCGGCGCCAGTTCCCGCGCCACCCGGCGGCCCTCAAGGTCCTGCTCCACTCGATCGACGACCTGCGCACCTTCTACACGCGCAACGTCTCCAAGGGGGGTCTCTTCATCTCCACCACCCTGGAGATCCCCGAGGGGACGGCGTTGAAGGTGAGCGTGATCCACCCGAAGTCGCAGGAGCGCTTCACCCTCATGGCGGTGGTCAGGCGGCGCGCCACCGCGGGCGATCCCGGCCTCGGGCTGGAGTTCGCCGCGCTGGACGAGCACCGCCGCGAGGAGTTCTACGAGTTCATCAGTTCCGAGCTCCCGGTCGAGGAGATGGTCTACGTCGCCGAGGGTGATCGGCTCCTGGCCCGCTCGCTCCCGTCCGAAGCGCCGGAGCTGGTCGACCTCGACGAGCTGGAGCTGTTCCCAGGGGAGTAGTGGTAGCTTCCCCGCCATGCCGGTGGTGAAGCTGGTCCTGGAGTACGACGGCACCCGTTACGTGGGCTGGCAGCTCCAGCCCAACGGGCCGTCGATCCAGGCCGAGGTGGAGCGGGCGCTGGAGGCGCTGCACAAGGCCCCGCGCCGGGTCATCGCCGCCGGGCGCACCGACGCCGGGGTCCACGCCCTCGGCCAGGTGCTCTCCTTCGTCGAGGCGGCGCCGCTCCCGGAGAAGGCCTACGTCAAGGGGATGAACGGCCTGCTCCCCCAGGACATCGCGGTGCGCGCCGCCACGGTGGAGCCGGACGGCTTCGACGCCCGGCGCAGCGCCTCGGGGAAGCGGTACCGCTACCGGATCGAGAACGGCCACACCCGCGCCCCGCTGTCGCGGCACGTGGCCTGGCAGGTCTTCCGGCCGCTCGACGCCGCCGCCATGCGGGCCGCCGCCGTCCACCTGCTGGGCCGCCACGACTTCGCCTGCTTCCAGGCGGCCGACTGCGCCTGCGCCCACGCCGTCCGCACCATCCGCCGCTGCGAGGTGATCGGCGAGTCCGGCGGCCGCATCGACCTGGTGCTGGAGGCCACCGCCTTCGTGCGCCACATGGTCCGCAACATCGCCGGCACGCTGGTCGACGTCGGCATGGGGCGGCGCACCCCGGAGTCGATCCCCCCGCTGCTGCTGACCCGGGCCCGGGCGCTGGCCGGCCCCACGGCGCCGCCGCAGGGGCTCTGCCTCGAGGAGGTCTTCTACGGGGACCGCGAGGCCGGGGACGGCGAGGCGGAGTGACGCCGTCCGGCGCGCGGCCGGCGGGGGCGTGACGGGCGCTCAGCCGTCGCTGGCCGGCTCCCAGCCGTCGTAGCCGCCGCCGTGGCGGGCGGCCAGCTCGCAGAGCGACCAGCTGACGCCGTGGAGGTGGCGCAGCGCCACCGCATCGACGCGGCGCAGGTCGACGGCGAAGGGGGCCGGGGGCGGGGCGTCGTCGCGCCGGGCCGCCGGGGTGAAGCCCAGCGCGGCCGCCTCGGCGGCGAAGGCCTCGCGGGCCTCGGCGCTGGGGAAGGAGGCCTGGTGGTCGATGGGGCGCGGCGCGGCCCCGGTCCCGTGGCGCAGCAGCGCCTCCACCTCGCGCCGGTCCTCCATCCAGCGGCGGGCGCGCGGCGGCGGGGCCAGCTCGGCGGTCCAGGCCTGCCAGGCCGGATCGTCCTCGCCGTGGGTGGTCACCTCCAGGCCGGCCAGCCCGGGCGCGGCGGCGGCCAGGGCCTCGCCGACCGGCGCCGCCTCGGGGAGGTAGAAGAGGTGGGCGCGGGTGCCGGCCAGGGTGACGCGGCCGGCGTAGGCGGCGCCGATGGCGCCGAGCGCGGCGGAGAGGGCGTCCTCGGCGCGGGCCAGGGCCTCCGCCTCGGAAGCGGTGGGCAGGCCGTCGGGGCCGGCGGCGCGGAGCGGGTAGGAGACGCGCAGCAGCCGCGGCCGGGCCGGGTCGGGGACCCGCCCCTCCAGCGCCAGGTCGAGCGCCACCGCCACCGGACCCTCCGGGGCCTGGGCGCGCCAGGAGTCCCAGCCGACGGCGTCGACGGCGGCGTCGGCCGGTGCGGCGGGACCGTCCGGCGCGGCGGCGGGGGTGGGTCGGGAGAAGAGGTTTCGGAGCCAGCGCATGCGACCACCTTTGGATGGCGGGAAGCTAGCACGCCGGCCGCCCCGGCCGCCTCACGAAGCCGCGGCCGTCCCCTTGTGGAAGTGCATGCCCCCGTCCGCGCCCTCGTCGAGCACGATCTCGTCGCCGGCCACGAACTCGCCGCGCAGCAGCCGGGTGGCCAGCGGGTCCTGCACCAGCCGCTGCAGGGCCCGCTTCAGCGGCCGGGCCCCGTAGACCGGGTCGTAGCCGGCGTCGGCGATGGCCTCGCGGGCCGCCTCGGAGAGGGTCAGGGTGAGCTTGCGCTCGGCCAGCAGCCGGCGCAGCCGGGCCAGCTGGATCTCGACGATGCGGCCGACGTCCTCGCGCCCCAGCGGCTGGAAGACCACCACCTCGTCGACCCGGTTGAGGAACTCGGGGCGGAAGGCGCCCCGCAGCAGCTCCAGGGCCGCCTCGCGCACCTGGCCGAGGTCGGCGCCGGCGCCGGCGCCCAGCCGCTGGATCTCGGCCGAGCCGAGGTTGCTGGTCATGATCACCACGGCGTTGCGGAAGTCGACGGTGCGCCCCTGGCCGTCGGTGAGCCGGCCGTCGTCGAGCAGCTGCAGCAGCACGTTGAAGACGTCGGGGTGGGCCTTCTCGATCTCGTCGAAGAGGATGACGGCGTAGGGGCGGCGGCGCACCGCCTCGGTGAGCTGCCCGCCCTCGTCGTAGCCGACGTAGCCCGGGGGGGCGCCGATGAGCCGCGACACGGCGTGCTTCTCCATGTACTCGCTCATGTCGATGCGGACCATGGCCGCCTCGTCGTCGAAGAGGAACTCGGCCAGGGCCCGCGCCGTCTCGGTCTTCCCCACCCCGGTGGGCCCGAGGAAGATGAAGGAGCCGATGGGCCGGTTGGGGTCCTGCAGCCCGGAGCGGGAGCGGCGCACCGCCGCCGAGACCGCCGCCAGCGCCTCGGGCTGGCCGACCACCCGGGCCTCGAGCCGGTGCTCCATGTCGAGCAGCTTCTCCACCTCGCCCTCGAGCAGGCGCGAGACCGGGATGCGGGTCCAGGAGGCCACCACCTTGGCGATGTCCTCGGGGGTGACCTCCTCCTTGAGCATGGCGCCGGCCTTCTGCTGCACCGCCAGCCGGGCGGCGGCGGCGTCGGCGACGCGCTGCGCCTCCGGCAGCCGGCCGAACTTGAGCTCGGCGGCCCGCTGGAAGTCGGCGGCCCGCTCGGCCTGCTCCTGCTCCACCTTGAGCTTGTCGATGGCGGCGTGGGCGTCGGAGAGCTCCTTGATGACCGCCTTCTCGGCGTCCCAGCGGCTCTTCTGCCGGGCGAACTCCTCGTTGCGGGCCGCCAGCTCCTGCTCCACCTCGGCGAGGCGGGAGCGGCTGGCCGGGTCCTTCTCCTTGAGCAGGCCCTGCTTCTCGATCTCCAGCTGGCCGACGCGGCGGCGCACCTCGTCCACCTCGGTGGGCATGGAGTCGATCTCGATGCGCAGCCGGCTGGCCGCCTCGTCGATCAGGTCGATGGCCTTGTCGGGCAGGAAGCGGTCGGCGATGTAGCGGTGGCTCAGGCGGGCGGCGTCCACCAGCGCCGCGTCCTGGATGCGGACCCGGTGGTGCAGCTCGTAGCGGTCCTTCAGGCCGCGCAGGATGGAGACGGTGTCGGCCACCGAGGGCTCCCCCACCATGACCGGCTGGAAGCGCCGCTCCAGGGCCGGGTCCTTCTCCACGTGCTTGCGGTACTCGTCGATGGTGGTGGCGCCGATGGCGTGCAGCTCGCCGCGGGCCAGCGCCGGCTTGAGCATGTTGCCGGCGTCCATGGCCCCCTCGGCGGCCCCGGCGCCGACGATGGTGTGCAGCTCGTCGATGAAGAGGACGATCTCGCCGGCCGAGTCGACCACCTCCTTGAGCACGCCCTTCAACCGCTCCTCGAACTCGCCGCGGAACTTGGCGCCGGCCACCAGCGCGGCCAGGTCGAGCGAGAGCAGCCGCTTGCCCTTCAGCCCCTCGGGCACGTCGCCGTCGACGATGCGCCGCGCCAGCCCCTCGGCGATGGCGGTCTTGCCCACGCCGGGGTCGCCCACCAGCACCGGGTTGTTCTTGGTGCGGCGCGAGAGGATCTGGATGACCCGGCGGATCTCGTCGTCGCGCCCGATGACCGGGTCGAGCTTGCCGGCCCGGGCCAGCGCGGTGAGGTCCCTGGTGTACTTCTCCAGGGCGCGGTACTGGCTCTCCGCCTCCGGGCTGCTCACCCGGGCGCCGCCGCGCAGCTCCTTCACGGCCCCCTGGATCCGCTCGGCGGTGGCGCCGGCGCTCCGCAGCGCCTCGCCCACCGGCCCCTTCTCCCCGGCGGCCGCCAGCAGCAGGTGCTCGGTGGAGACGTAGTCGTCCTTGAGCTTCCGGGCCTCGTCCTCGGCCCGGTCGAGCAGCTTGGCCAGCCGCTGCGCCAGGTGCTGCTCGCCCCCCTCGACGCGGGGGCGGGTGCGCAGCTCGTCCTCGAGGCGGGCGCGGACCCGGTCGGGCGGGGCGCCGATCTTCTCGAGCAGCGGGCCGGCCAGCCCCTCCGGCTGGTCGAGCAGGGCCAGCAGGAGGTGCTCGACGTCGACCGACTGGTGATCGCGACGGCGCGCCTCGGTCTGGGCGCCGCTCAGCACCTCCTGGGCCTTCACGGTGAAGCGGTCGGGTCGCATGGCGCCAACCTAAGACCGGGATCGCCCTTGGCAAGCGGCGCGATGCCGCAGCGCGTCATCGACCGGAGCGCGGCCTCCCCGTGCTAACTTCCGGTCCGCCCGTTATCTGGAGGCTTCCCCCGCCATCCACCCCGGCGCCTTCTGCCCGCGCCGCTGCCAAGGAGAACGAAGATGAAGCGACTGCTCGGACTGCTGCTCTGCCTCGCCGCCACCCCGGCCCTCTCGGCCGACACCATCAAGCTGGCCCTCACCGGCCCGTACTCGGGCGGCTCCGCCCCCATGGGCACCTCCACCCGGGACGGCTCCAAGCTGGCCATCGCCGAGATCAACGCCGCCGGCGGCATCCAGGTCGGCGCCAGGAAGCTGAAGATCGAGATCATCGAGCGCGACGACGAGGCCAAGAACGAGCGCGGCGCGCTCATCGCCCAGGAGCTGGCGGCCATGGCCGACCTCTCCGGCGTCATCGGCAGCGTCAACACCGGCGTGGTCATGGCCGGCGACAAGCACCTGCAGGAGAGGGGCATCACCAAGATCATCTGCCCGGCCGCCGGCTCGGCCTCCATGACCCAGTGGCTCGACAAGCCGGCCACGGGCGACAAGCCGGCCGTCCCCGGCCCCAAGCAGCTCTCGATGTTCCGCTTCGCCGCCCACGACGGCATCCAGGCCGCCATGGTGGTCGAGGAGGCCATCAACCGGAAGCTCACCAAGGTGGCCCTCTTCGCCGACGCCACCAACTACGGCGCCTCCGGCCTGGCCGACATGCGCGACCAGATCAAGAAGCAGGGGAACAAGCTCGAGGTGGTCACCGAGGAGAAGTGGGCCATCGGCGACAAGGACATGACCGCGCAGCTGCTCAAGGCCAAGTCGCTCGGCGCCCAGGCCATCCTCATCTGGGGCATCGGCCCGGAGCTGGCGGCGGTCTCCAACGGCATGGCCAAGCTCGGCCTCAAGGTCCCGCTCATCGGCGGCTGGCCGCTCTCCATGTCCAACTACCTGGACAACGCCGGCGCCAACGGCAACGGCACGCTCATGCCGCAGACCTTCATCGAGGAGCCCATCACCCCGCGCGCCAAGGGCTTCATCGACTCCTACCACGCGGCCTACGGCGTCAAGCGCATCCCCTCGCCGGTCTCGGCCGCCCAGGGCTACGACGCCGTGCTGGTCTTCGCCGCCGCCGTCAAGCAGGCCGGCAGCACCGACAGCCTGAAGATCCGCGACGCCCTCGAGGACCTCAAGGAGCCGGTCGACGGCGTCATCGCCCTCTGGAAGAAGCCCTACTCGAGGTGGAGCCCCACCGACGTCACCACCCACGAGGCCTTCCGCCGCGAGCAGACCATCATGGGCATGGTGCAGGACGGCCGCGTGGTCTTCGCCAACGAGGCCGACAAGGCCCGCCTGGCCAAGCGCGGCGCCAAGTAGCGGCCTGACCTGACCCGGGGGGGCGGTCACCGCCGCCTCCCCGGCCTCCCCCTGCCGTCCCCCGGACCCCCGTGCCCTTCTCGATTGTCGCGCAGATCGCCGTGAGCGGAGCGCTCATGGGGCTGGTCTACGCCCTCGTCGCCTACGGCTTCCAGCTCACCTTCGCCACCTCCAAGAGCATCAACTTCGGCCAGGGCGAGCTGGTGATGGTCTCGGCCTTCGCCAGCCTCACCCTCATCAACCTCGGCACCCGGCTGTTCCCGGGGGTGTCGCTCGGCCTCCTCTACCTGGCGGTGGTGCCGCTCGGCCTGCTCTTCGGCGCCCTGCTCGGCCTGGTGGTGGAGCGGACCGCGGTGCGGCTGGCGCTGGAGCAGAAGAGCGAGGGCTGGATCCTGCTCTCCATCATCGTCGGCCTCTTCCTCTTCTCCGCCGCCGAGAACGTCTGGGGGCGCGACGACCGCCCCTTCCCCACCCCCATCCCCGACGCCTCCTTCCACCTGCTCGGCGTCGACGTCACCTGGCGCGAGGTCTCGGTGCTGGTGGGCGTGCTGGCCATCATGGGGATCATCGAGACCTTCAAGCGCACCACCCTGCTCGGCAAGGCCTTCGAGGCCGTCTCCGCCGACCGCGACGCCGGCGAGCTGATGGGCATCTCCGCCACCCGCACCGTCATGCTCTCCTACGGCCTCTCCGGGATGGTGGCGGCGCTGGCCGGCATCCTGGTCTCGCCGATCACCACGGTGGGGCCGACCATGGCCTCGGCCATGATCCTCAAGGCCTTCTCGGTGGCGGTGGTGGCCGGGCTGGAGTCGGGCTTCGGCGTGGTGCTGGTGGGCGTCGGGCTGGGGGCGCTGGAGGGGCTGGCCAGCCTCTACATCGGCAGCGGCTGGCGCGAGGCCCCCGGGCTGGTGCTGCTCATCCTGGCGCTGGCCGTCCGCCCCACCGGGCTCTTCGGCAAGGCCGTCATCCGGAAGGTCTAGGAGCCACCCCGTGCTGAAGCGCCTCCTCCTCGTCCGCGGCACCGAGTTCCTGCTCTTCGCGCTGCTGGCGGCCATCCCGCTGGCGGTGCAGAGCCCCTACGCGCTGGGGCTGCTGACGCTGCTGGCCATCTACGGCATCCTCCTCATCGGCCTCGACGTCACCGTCGGCTACCTCGGCCAGGTCAACCTGGCCCAGGCCGCCTTCCTCGGCATCGGCGCCTACACCGCCGGCATCCTCACCACCCGCTGGGGCGTCGGCCTCCCCATGGCGGTGCTGGCGGCCGGCGCCGTCTGCACCGTCCTGGGCGCGCTGCTGGCGCTCCCCTCGCTGCGGCTGGAGGGGCCGCAGTTCGCGCTGGCCACCCTGAGCTTCCTGGCCCTCACCACCACCGTGCTCACCGAGGTGGAGTGGCTCACCGCCGGCTCGCAGGGGCTCTCGGTGGACCGGCCGCCGCTCTTCGGGGTGGCGCTGACGCCGCGCCTCTTCTTCTGGCTCTGCCTGCTGGTGCTGGCGGTGGTCTGGATGGCGATGCGCAACCTGCTCTCCGGGCAGTGGGGGCGGGCCTTCGAGGCGCTGCGCGACAGCCCCATCGCCACCGACGCCATGGGGGTGGGCACCTACCGGCACAAGGTGGCGGCCTTCGCCTTCGGCTCCGGCCTGGGCGGGGTGGCCGGCGCCCTCTACGCCTACAACTTCCAGTACCTGCAGCCGCAGAGCTACGTCTACGAGCTGACCGTGGTGCTGCTGCTGGGCGTGGTGCTGGGCGGCCGCAAGAGCCTGTGGGGCGCCTTCGTGGGGGCCACCCTGGTGGCGCTGCTCCCCAACCTGCTCAGCAACCTGCTGCTCTTCCGCGCCTTCGCGGCCGTCGGCTTCGCCATGGCCCTCTTCGCCGGTGTGCGCGGCCTGCGGCGCCGCGCCGCCGGGCGCTTCCAGGCGCTGGCCCCGGTGGTGGCCACCGGCGCGCTGGTGCTCGGCTCCTTCCTGGAGAAGAACACCGAGGACTGGCGCAAGGCCATCTTCGCCCTGATGCTCTTCTCGGTGGTGGTGGGGCTGCCGGAGGGGCTGATGGGCTTCGCCGCCGGCGCCCTGGCCCGGCTCTTCCGCGTGGCGCCGCCGCCGCTGCCGCCGGCCGCCGCGCTCGACGCCGTGCTGCCGCCCCGGGCCACCCGGGGCGAGCCGCTGCTGGAGGTGCGGGCCCTGCACCGCCACTTCGGCGGGGTGCGGGCGGTGGACGGCGTCGACCTGACGGTGACCGCCGGCACCATCCACGGCCTGATCGGCCCCAACGGCTCGGGCAAGAGCACGCTGGTCAACGTGGTCTCCGGCCTCTACACCCCCACCTCGGGCGAGCTGCTGCTGCGCGGGGCGCCGCTGCCCCGGGGCAGCCTCTTCAAGGCGGCCCGGGCCGGGGTGGCCCGCACCTTCCAGAACCTGCAGCTCTTCACCGGCATGACCACGCTGGAGAACGTCATGGTGGCCCTGCGCGGCGCCTACCGCCTGCCGCTGCCGCTGGTGCTGGCCGGCCTGGGGCGGGGCGAGGAGCGGCGGGCCCAGGCCGAGGCCCTGGCCCTGCTGGAGCTGGTCGGCCTCGACGGCGAGGCCCGCACCCCGGTCAAGGACCTCACCTACGGCGCCCAGCGCTTCCTGGAGATGGCGCGGGCGCTGGCCCGCAAGCCGGAGCTGCTCATCCTCGACGAGCCGGCTGCCGGCCTGGCCCACCCGGACGTGGTGCGGCAGGTCGAGGTGATCCGGAGCATCCACGCCCGCGGCGTCACCATCGTGCTCATCGAGCACCACATGGACGTGGTGACCTCGCTCTGTGACGTGGTCACCGTGCTCGACGGCGGGCGGGTCATCGCCGAGGGGAAGCCCGGCGACGTGAAGCGCCACCCCAAGGTGATCGCCGCCTACCTCGGCACCACCGCCGACGAGGCCGGCCCCGCCGAGGGCGCGCCGGCGGCGGGCTGAGGCCCGGGAGAACGAATGCTGATCGTCAAGGAGCTCCACGCAGGGTACGGCCTCTCCGAGGTGCTGGTCGGCACCTCGCTGGCGGTGAAGCGGGGGACGGTGGTGGCCCTGATCGGCGCCAACGGCGCCGGCAAGACCACCACCATGCGGGCCATCTCCGGCCTGATCACCCCGACCCGCGGCGAGGTGGTGCTCGACGGCCAGGCGGTGACCGGGCTGGAGGCCGCGGCGGTGGCCCGGCTCGGCCTGGCCCACTCGCCGGAGGGGCGCAAGGTCTTCGCCCCGCTCTCGGCCGAGGACAACCTGCTGCTGGGCGCCTTCCCCTGGCTGCCGCGCTTCTTCGGCTTCCGCAAGAAGGCGGCCGGCGACCTGGCCCGGGTCTACGACCTCTTCCCCCGCCTCGCCGAGCGGCGCCACCAGCTGGCCGGGACGCTCTCCGGCGGCGAGCAGCAGATGCTGGCCATCGGCCGGGCCCTGATGGCCCGTCCCAAGGTGATGCTGCTCGACGAGCCGTCGATGGGGCTGGCCCCGGTGATCGTGCAGGAGGTCTTCCGCACCATCCGGCGGCTCAAGGCCGAGGGCATGACCATGCTGCTGGTGGAGCAGTTCGCCCGGGCGGCGCTGGAGGTGGCCGACCACGCCTACGTGATGGAGCGGGGCCGGATCGTGGTGGAGGGGACGCCCGCCGAGCTCTCCCGCGACGAGCGGGTGCTGGCGGCGTACCTGGGGTGAGGTGCGGCGACGCCGCGGCCCGGGCGGCACGGTGCCCGCCTCCCCCAAACGCGAGTTCTGACGTCAGAACTCGCGAAAGAGGGGCTCTGGGCGGGACGCGAGGACGAGCGAATGAAGGCACTGAAGGCACAGGTCGCCAACTGCGGGGACTCCTTCGACGACGAGGAGCGCGAGCGGCTGCACCAGGCCATCGATCGGGGCTTGGAGGACGGGCGGGAGGGGCGGACCACCGACGCCCGGCAGGTCCTGGCGGAACTGCGGGCGAGGGCTGCGGGCCGGTGAAGGTCGGCGGTGCGGCGATCCGCCTCCCCCAAAAGCGATTCCCGACGTCGGGGTTCGCCAAAGGGGGGCTCCAGTCGGGACGCAATGCTCCGCGATTCGTTAGGCCCGTAGGGCTGCCGCCCTCCCTGCCGTGAGCGAGGCCATCAACGACGCCGTCGACCAATGGGACGAACTGAAGCTGCTGCAGCGCCAAGACCACGCTTGCTCACCGCAAGCGCAGAAAGTAGTTCCCCTCAAAGTTCGCGGCGACGTTCTCGTCTGAGTCGAACTCGAAGGCCACCTTGAGCCCCTCGGGTTTACCTCGGCCCACGCGCTCCAGCTCGAGAGACACGAAGTCGACCATCTCCTGGCTGATTCCTGACGCCTTGCAAGCTTCGAGGTCCGTCTCCTCAGCCATCCGCGATGCCCAGGCGAACCTTGCCGGGCCGGGGATCCAGCCTGATGAAGTCATCCCATGTCCTTCTGTCCCGCCCACCATCTTGCATGAATCCGCGGCCCCGCGAATAGAAGGCGACCGCGAGCCGGGGCGGGGCTAGGATTCAACCTCACGTTCCCGGAGGTACTGATGCGCACCACCGTACTCGGCGCCGGCTCCTGGGGTACCGCCCTCGCCTCCCTGCTGGGGAGCAAGGGCCACGTCGTCACCGCCTGGGACAAGGACGCCAAGGTGCTGGAGGACCTGGCGCAGCACCACCGCAACGAGCGCTACCTCCCCGGCATCCCCATCTCCGCCAACGTCCACTCCTCGCCCGACATCCACAAGGCGCTGGAGGGGGCCGAGCTGGTGGTGCTGGCGGTCCCCTCCCACGTGGTCCGCAGCGTCTCCATCGAGATGAAGCGCCACGTCCACGCCGGCACCCCCATCGTCTGCGTGGCCAAGGGGATCGAGGCCGACACGCTCATGACCATGAGCGAGGTGCTGGAGGACGTCCTGCCGGTGCCCCTCCACCCCTACATCGCCATCCTCTCCGGCCCCTCCTTCGCCAAGGAGGTGGCCACCGGGCTGCCCACCGCGGTGACGGTGGCGGCCCGCTGGGAGCGGATCGCCCGGCAGGTGCAGGACGCCTTCCACTGCAAGACCTTCCGGCCCTACACCTCGGGGGACGTGGTCGGCGTGGAGATCGGCGGCTGCGTGAAGAACGTGGTGGCCATCGCCGCCGGGATGTCCGACGGCTGCGGCTTCGGCGCCAACGCCATGGCCGCCCTGATCACCCGCGGGCTGGCCGAGATCTCCCGGCTGGCGGCGAAGAAGGGGGCCAACCCGCTCACCCTCTCCGGCCTCTCCGGGCTGGGCGACCTGGTGCTCACCTGCTCCTCCGACCTGTCGCGCAACCGGACGGTGGGGCGCGGCCTGGCCGACGGCAAGACCCTGCAGGCCATCCAGCTGGAGATCGGGCAGGTGGCCGAGGGGGTCCGCAACGCCGCCACCACCCGCGACCTGGCCGCCCGGCTCGGCGTCGAGATGCCCATCACCGAGACCGTCTACAACGTCATCAACAACGGCGTCGATCCGCGCGCCGCGGTGACCACGCTGATGATGCGCGAGACCAAGCCGGAGATCTGAGGGCCGACCCGGCGCACCGACCGGCGGCACCGCCCCGCATGACCAGCACATCGCCGCTCGACCGCATCCCGCTCCTCGAGGCCCTGCCCCCGGCCGATCGCGCCCGGCTGCAGGGGCGGCTCGCCGAGCTCCGGGTCCCGGCCGGGGGCGTCATCTTCAACCGCGGCGACCAGGGTGACCGGCTCTTCGTGCTGGCCGAGGGGAGCGCGGAGGCCTACCTGCCGCCGGAGGGCGGGGCCTCGCGGGTGCTGCTGCGGCGGCTCGGGCCGGGGGACCACTTCGGCGAGCTGGCGGTGGTCGACGGCGGCCTGCGCACCGCCTCGGTGGCGGCGGTGACCGAGGTGCGGCTGCTCACCCTGGCACGCCAGGACTTCCTCGACGCGGTGCTGGCCTCGCCGCAGGGGGCGCGGGTGCTGGTGGAGGCGATGGCCCAGCAGCTGCGCCTCTCCGCGGCGCTGCTCACCGGCCGGGCCAGCCGCAACACCGTGCTGGAGCTGGAGGCGGCCCGCAGCCTCTCCGACACCGTGGCCGAGCGGGTGGCCCGCTGGAACGGCAGCTGGGCCTTCGTGGCCTTCCTGGTGGTGATCACGGTGGCCTGGTCGGCCTTCAACGCCGCCTCCGACCGGCCCTTCGACCCGTACCCGTTCGTCTTCTTCAACCTGGTGCTGGCGGTGCTGGTGGCGCTGCAGGGGCCGCTGCTGATGATGGCCCAGAACCGCGAGGTGGCGGCCGACCGCGCCGCCGCCGAGGCCGGCTACCGGGTCAACCTGAAGAACGAGCTGGCCCTGGAGCGGCTGGTGCGGGAGGTCGAGGAGCTGCGCCGGGCTCGCCCCAAGTGAGCCGGGAGTTTCCGCCCTTCGCCGGCCCGGGCTAGCATCGCCGCATGGCCGACGTCGCCGCCTACCTGGTCCGGACCGGAACGCTGACGCCCCAGGGGGCGTCGCAGGCGCTGGCCGCCACCCACGACGGCGACCTGCCCTCGGCGGCGCTGCGGCTCGGGCTGGCCACCGAGGGGGCGCTGGTGCGGGCGCTGGTCGAGCTCCTCGGCTGCCCCGGGGTCGACCTCTCGCGCAGCGTCATCCCGGTCGCCAACCTGGCGGTGGTGTCGCAGGGCTTCTGCCGGCAGCGGCGGGTGCTGCCGGTGTCGGTGGGCCGGTCGGAGCTGGTGCTGGCCATGGCCGACCCCGAGGACGTCACCCTGGCCGACGAGCTGCGCTTTGCCACCGGCCGCAAGGTGCTCCGCTACGCCGCGGTGCCGGCCGCCATCGAGCGGGCCCTCGACGGCCTGGTGCGCGAGAAGCAGCGCTTCGCCCCCAGCTGGCGCGGGCCGCAGGCGCCGGCGCTCCCCGACCCCAACGCCGCCTGGGTGGGGGTGGTCCACGCCGCCCGCAAGGTGGAGGTGCCGGAGCTGCCCGAGGCGGGCGAGATCGTGCTCGTCCCCATCTCCGAGGCCCTGGAGACGCCCTTCGAGGCGCCGTCGCCGGCGCGGCTGACCCGCCCCGCCGAGCTGCAGCCGGACCGGACCCCGTCGACGAGCGGGCCGGCCACGGTGCGGCTGGAGGGGGCCGGGGCCGGGAAGCTGGTGCTGGTGGCCGATCCCAGCGCCGAGGTCCGCGAGGAGGTGGCCGAGCTGCTCGGCAAGCTGGGCTGCACGGTGCTGCAGGCCGCCAACGGCCGGGCCACGCTCGACATCACCCGCGAGGCCCGCCCCGACCTGGTGGTGATGGAGGCCATGCTGCCCATGCTGCAGGGGTTCGACGTCTGCCGCGCCATCAAGGGCGACCCGGTGCTGCGCCCCACCCAGGTGGTGCTCACCAGCGCCGTCCACCGCGGCACCGCGGCGGCCGACGCCCAGCAGGCCTTCGGCGCCGACGCCTTCCTGGAGAAGCCGCTGCGCCGCGAGGAGGTCACCCGCGTGGCCAAGGTGCTGCTGCTCGGCCCGGCTGGAGACCCGGCCGACGCGGCCAGGCGGGCCGAGGCGGTGGTGGCCTGGCGGGCCGGGGCCAAGGCGCTGCGCGAGGGGAAGGTGGACGAGGCCACCGCCCTGCTGCGCGACGCCTGCGCCCGCGACGAGCTCTCCGCCGAGGCCCACTACGCCCTCGGCCACGCCCTGGCGCGGCAGGGGCTGCTCTTCGAGGCGGCCGCCGCCTACTCGCGCTCCGCCGAGCTGCGCCCCGACGTCGACGCCGCCCACCAGTACCTGGCCCAGACCTGGGAGCAGCTCGGCTTCAAGAAGAGCGCCCGCGAGGCCTGGGCCCGCGCCCTGGAGACCTGCACCGACGAGACGCGCAAGAAGGCCATCCAGGCGCGGCTGCTCAAGCTGCTGGGGCTGTAGGCGCCGCCACCCTTGACCGGCGCCGGCATCGCGGACAGAACAGCGCCATGCCGACGCCGACGCCACCGCCACCGCCACCCGACGCCGCCCGTGTCCTCACCCTCGGCGCCGAGGCCCTGCGGGAGGCCTGCCGCGCCGACGTGGAGCGGTCGCGCGCCGCCGCCGCCGCGCTGCGCGCCGGCCCCCCCGGTGCCCGGCCGCTGCAGGCGACGCTGGCCGCCTTCGACGCCGCCTTCTCGCCGCTGGCCGAGGCCGGCTCGCGCGCCAGCCTGGCCCGCTCGGTCCACCCCGACGAGGCGGTGCGCCAGGCCGCCGAGCAGGCCGAGCAGGAGGTGGCGGCGCTGGGCACCGAGCTCTCGCTCGACCGGGCCCTCTACGAGGTGCTGGCCGGTCTCGACCCGGCCGGCGCCGACGAGGTGGACCGCCACTTCCTGGAGAAGAGCCTGCGCGACTTCCGCCGGGCCGGCGTCGACCGCGACGCCCCCACCCGCGCCGCCATCCAGGCGCTGCAGGAGGAGCTGGTCCGGGTCGGCCAGGCCTTCGGCCGCAACATCAAGGACGACCGGCGCGCCGTCCGGCTCGACCCGGCGGCGCTCGACGGCCTCCCCGAGGACTGGCGCCGCGCCCATCCGCCCGGCCCCGACGGCCTGGTCGAGGTCAGCACCGACCCGACCGACTACGTCCCCTTCATGACCTACGCCCGCAGCGAGGTGGCCCGCGCCGCCCTCTGGCGGCTCTCGCGCCAGCGCGCCCACCCGGCCAACGTCGAGGTGCTGGCCACCCTGCTCGGAAAGCGGGCCGAGCTGGCCGGGCTGCTGGGCTGGCCGAGCTGGGCCGCCTACGCCACCGCCGACAAGATGATCGGCAGCGACCGCGCCGCCGCCGACTTCATCGAGAAGATCGCCGCGCTCTCCGGCCCCCGCATGGCCGCCGAGTACGCCCAGCTGCTGGAGCGCAAGCGCCGGGAGGTGTCGGAGGCCGACCGGGTCGAGCCCTGGGACTCGGCCTTCCTGCAGGAGCGGATCAAGGCCGAGCAGCATGGCTTCGAGGCCCAGTCGGTCCGCCCCTGGTTCGAGTACCGGCGCGTGGTCGACGGGGTGCTGGAGGTGACCGGGGCGCTCTTCGGCCTCGGCTGGCGCCGCCTGGAGGGGGCGCCGTCCTGGCACCCGTCGGTGGAGAGCTACGACGTGCTCGACGGCGGCGAGGTGCTGGGGCGCATCCACCTCGACATGCACCCGCGGCCGGGCAAGTACCAGCACTTCGCCCAGTTCACCCTGGCCAACGGCCAGCGCGGGGTCCGGCTCCCGGAGGGGGTGCTGGTCTGCAACTTCCCCGAGCCGAAGCCCGGCGCGCCGGCGCTGCTCGAGCACGGCGAGGTCAAGACCCTGTTCCACGAGTTCGGCCACCTGCTCCACCACCTGCTGGGCGGCCGGCCCCGCTACGCCGCCCACTCCGGCGTGGCCACCGAGTGGGACTTCGTCGAGGCCCCCAGCCAGCTGCTGGAGGAGTGGACCTGGGACGCCGCGGTGCTGGGGCGCTTCGCCCGCCACCTCGAGACCGGAGAGCCCATCCCGGCGGAGCTGGTGGGCCGCATGCGCGCCGCCGACGAGTACGGCAAGGGGCTGATGGTCCGGCAGCAGATGTTCTACGCCGCGGTCAGCCTGGAGCTGCACCGCCGCGACCCGTCCGGCCTCGACCCCGTCGCGCTCTGCGACCAGCTGCTGGCCCGCTACACGCCCTTCCGGCCGGTGGCCGGCACCTGGTTCCACCTCGCCTTCGGCCACCTCGACGGCTACTCGGCCATCTACTACACGTACATGTGGTCGCTGGTGATCGCCAAGGACCTGCTCACCCCGTTCCAGGCCGCCGGCCTGATGGACCCGGCCACCGCCCGCCGCTACCGGGCCGCGGTGCTGGAGCCGGGCGGGTCGCGCCCCGCCGCGGCGCTGGTGGAGGCCTTCCTCGGCCGCCCCACCCGCTTCGACGCCTACCGGGGCTGGCTGGAGCGGGGGTAGAGTCGGCGCGTGGCGTTCCGGATCGGGCTGCACGGAAAGATCGTCGGGCTGGTGGGCGGGGCGCTGGCGGCGCTGGCGTTGCTGCTGCTGGCGGCGCACGCCTGGCTGCCGCCCCGGGCCCAGGGTGGCGTGGCGCTGCTGGCCGTCGCCGCCGGCCTGGCGGCGACCTGGCTCCTGGCCCGGGGGCTGGTGGCGCCGCTGACCCTGCAGGCCGAGGCCGCCGCCCTGCTCCGCATGCGGGAGGCGCTGGCGGCGTCGCAGGCCGAGGTCCGGGCCGCCGCCGAGGAGGTGGCCCGCGAGGCCCGCGCCATCCGCGTGGCGGTGGAGCGCCAGGCGGCCATGGGGCTGGACCAGGCCTCGGCGGTGCAGGAGACCGGGGTGGCGGTGACGGCGGTGGCCCGCGCCTCCGAGACCGTGACCTCCCACGCCGAGCAGGTGGCGGCGGCCAGCCAGCGCACCGACGCCCTCTCCGCCGAGGGGACGCGCGCCGTCGCCGAGGCCATCGAGGGGATGACCCGGCTGGGCGAGCAGGTGGACGCCATCGCCCGGGCGGTGGCGGCGCTCACCGGCGGCAGCGTCCGCATCGGCGAGATCACCCAGACCGCCATCGACGTGGCCGACCAGTCCAACGTGCTGGCGCTCAACGCCTCCATCGAGGCGGCCAAGGCCGGCGAGGCGGCCCAGGGCTTCTCGGTGGTGGCGGCCGAGATGCGGCGGCTGGCGGAGCAGTCGCGCAGCGCCGCCGCCCAGGTCCGGGGGGTGCTGGCCGAGATCGCCCGGGCCACCCGCCAGGCGGTCCACGCCACCGCCGAGGGGAGCCGCCGGGCCCGGGAGGCGACCGGACTGGCGCTGCGGGCCGGCCAGGTGATCGACGGGCTGGGGCAGGTGGTGCGCGAGTCGGGCGAGTCGGGGCGGGCCATCGCCGTGCAGACCCGGCAGCAGACCGGCGACGTGCAGCAGATGGTCACCGCGCTGGGGGCCATCGAGGGGGCCAGCGCCAACACCCTGGAGGGCACCTTCGCCATCGAGCAGGGGGCGCGGCGCCTCGAGGCCCTGGCGGCCCGCCTCGCCGACCGGGTCGGCGCCGCCACCGGCGCCGGCACCGGCAGCGGCGGGGCCCGGCCGTGAGCCGGACGCTGCGGGCCCTGCCCACCATGCTCCGCATCGGCCTGGCCGAGGCGGTGGCCTACCGGGCCGAGCTGCTGGTCTGGTTGCTGGCCACCAACATGCCGCTGGTGATGCTGGCGCTCTGGAGCGCGGTGGCCCGCGAGGCGCCGGTGGGGCGCTTCCAGCAGCAGGACTTCGTCGCCTACTACCTGGCGGCGCTGGTGGTGCGGCTGCTCACCGGCGCCTGGGTGGTCTGGGAGCTGACCTTCGAGATCCGCCAGGGGACGCTGGCCTACCGGCTGCTGCGCCCCATCCACCCGCTGCTGGCCTACGCCGCCGAGAACATCGCCGCCATGCCGCTGCGGGTGGCGCTCTCGCTGCCGGTGGCGCTGGTGGGGCTCTGGCTCACCGCCGGCGAGAAGGTCACCCACGACCCGCTGCGGCTGCTGCTCTTCCCGGTGGCGGTGCTGGGGGCCTGGCTGATCACCTTCCTGGCCATGGCGGTGGTGGGCACGCTGGCCTTCCGCGTCGACTCGGCCACCAGCCTCTTCGAGATCTGGATGGGGCTCTACGCGCTGCTCTCCGGCTACCTGGTGCCGCTCGAGCTCTTCCCCCCCTGGGTCGCGGCGCTGGCCCGCTGGCTCCCCTTCCGCTCCATGCTCGGCTTCCCGGTCGAGCTGGTGACCGGGTTGCTGAGCCGGCAGCAGGCGCTGCTGGAGCTGGGCATCCAGTGGGGCTGGATCGCCGGGCTGCTGCTGCTGGTGCGGACCTCGTGGCGCTCCGGCCTGCGCCGCTTCGCCGCCTTCGGAGGCTGACCGTGACCCGCTACCTCCGCCTGCTGGCCGTGCAGCTCCGCGCCTCGACGGCGCTGGCGCTCCAGTACCGGCTGGAGTTCCTCGGGCAGGGGGCGCTGGCGCTGCTCTGGACCAGCTGGTCGCTGGTGCCGCTGCTGGTGGTCTTCGCCGACCGGCCCGGGGTGGCCGGCTGGAGCTTCGAGGAGGCGCTGGTGGTGATGGGCTGGTTCACCTTGATGAAGGGGGTGCTGGAGGGGGCGGTCAACCCCTCGCTGGCCAGCGTGGTCGAGCACATCCGCAAGGGGACGCTCGACTTCGTGCTGCTCAAGCCCGCCGACGCCCAGTTCCTGGTCAGCACCGCCCGCTTCATGCCCTGGCGGATCGTCGACGTGCTGGCCGGGCTGGGCATCTTCGCCGTGGCCTTCCACCGCATGGGGCGCTGGCCCTCGGCCGGGGCGGTGGCGGCGGCTGCGGCGCTGCTGGCCTGCGCCACCCTGGTGCTCTACTCGCTCTGGATCCTGGTGATCTCGGCCGCCTTCTACCTGGTCAAGATCGACAACCTCTCCTACCTCTTCTCCTCGATCTACGACGCCGCCCGCTGGCCGGTGGACGTCTTCCGCGGCTTCCTGCGGGTGCTCTTCACCTTCGTCATCCCCCTGGCGCTGCTCACCAGCTACCCGGCGCTGGCGCTGCTCGGCAAGCTCGACGCGGCGGTGGCGGCGCAGGCGCTGGGCGGCTCGCTGGCCTTCGCGGTGGCGGCGCGGCTGGTCTGGACCCGCGCCATCCGCCGCTATACGTCCGCGTCCAGTTGATCGCGCGGCCTTCAGGCCGCGCAACCCGAAAGCACCAGCAGCGCGATCGCCGTGGCGCCACATCGCAGGGCGCCTCGCGCCGGGCCGGCTCACGACGCAGGGCGCCTCCAGGCGGGCCACCGCCGGCCGGGGCCTCGTCGCGGCCACGTGACGCAGGGCGCCTCCCGGCGGGCCACCGCCGGCCGGGGCCTCGTCGCGCCTGCGGCGCGCCCGCTCGCCAGCGGCCGGTCCGATCCGGCGATCGATGAAGGGGCTGCGCGGCTCGGCCCCGTACCGGCGGCGGCCCCGCCGTGAGGCTGCTCGGGGTCGGGCTCGTCTGGCCGGGTTCGTCAGGAGATCGTGACCTTGAACAGTTGCCTCTCGACCAGATCCAGCGCCGCGCACAGGTCGTCGCGGGTGAGCCGGGCCCCGGTGGCCCGCTCCTTGAGCCAGAGGCAGCGCTCGGTGATCACCTTCACCAGCAGCTGCCCGGCGCTCCGCTCCTCGGGGGTGGTCCACCAGCCGTCGGCCTCGCCCTGCAGGCGGCGATCGATCTCCTCCCACTGCCGCCGCAGGTCGAGCCGGGCCAGGGTGAGCGCGTAGCGGAGCACCAGCGGGCCGGGCGGCCGGGCCGCGCCCGCCTGCCAGCGGAGCCGCAGCGCCTCGGTCTCCCACTCCAGGTCGGCGGGGGGCCAGGCGGCCAGCTCCGCGGCCAGCTCGGCGGCGAAGCGCTCCAGCAGGTACTGCTTGATGGGCTGCTTCTGGCGCTCGTACAGCCAGTCGTAGCGCTTGTCTCGCATGGGCCGGGGCTCGTGAAGGGGGCGCCGGGGAACCTAGCCGGTCCGCCCGCCGGCCACCACGCCGAAGGGGCGCTGGGGCTGGGCGTCGAGCGACCGCAGCTCCCGGCGCAGCGCCGTGTAGGCGCGCGGCCGGGTCAGGAACTCGAAGTGGAAGCAGGCGACCTCGACGTTGCGCCACTGCGGCTGGTCGCGGGTGTCGAGCACCGCGGTGGGCCAGGGGGCCAGGGTGTCGCCGCGCGACCAGATCGAGGTCAGCCGCACCTGCGGCGGCCAGCGCCCCTCGTGCAGCCGGCGCAGGAAGGAGGAGCCGGGCAGGAGCTGGAGCAGCGACGGGGCCAGCAGCGCCACCGGCAGCCCCAGCCAGGCCATGGGGGTGCCGTGGAAGGGGGTGCCCAGCATCACCACCGCCCGGGCGCGCCGCCAGCCGCCCAGCTTCTTCACGTAGTAGGTGGCCACCAGCCCGCCCTTGGAGTGGCCGATGATGGTGAGCGGCCCCAGGCCGGGGTGGCGGGCGTAGAGCCGCTCCACCTTGGCCCGCACGTAGTCGGCCAGGTCGTCGATGCCGCGGGTGTTGTAGGCCCGCTTCAGGCCGCCCAGGCTGAGCGAGAAGACCCCGTAGCCGTCGCGCCGCAGCCGCGCCTCGAGCACGTCGAGGGTGCGGCGGGTGGAGAAGAAGCCGTGGAGCAGCAGGACCGGCCGGGCGTGGCCGTCGAGGTCGGTGCGCCGCTCCACCCGGTTGAGCAGGGCGGCGTCGGTCAGCTCGGCGATGGAGCGTCGCGCCTCGCGCACCAGCCGGTGGAACAGCCGCATCGCCCCCGCCCCCTCTCCCTCGGGGCTCAGTCTAGCCGGGCCCGGCGCGGGGTCCAGCGCACGGTGAAGCGCGCCCCACCAGGCCACGGGTCGTAGATGACCTCGCCGACCACCCCGCAGAGGTCGAAGAAGGCCTCCAGCGAGCCGGCCATGCTGTCGAGGTAGGAGGGGAGGTTGAGCTCGGGGGGCAGGTTCTCCAGCCGCAGGTCGGCCTGCCGGTCGTCGGCCGACTCCAGCCGCAGGTCGCCGCAGTCCCGGCAGATGCGGCCGTAGCCGCGCCCGGCCCACTTGAGCAGGTCGCCCGGCGTGTCGCCGAGCAGGGCCATCGCCGAGCGGACCAGGCCACCCAGCAGGTTGCCGTTGAGGGTGCGCCGCAGCCCCTCGCGGGAGACCTGGCGGGCGCCGAGCGGGCCGACCACGTCGCGGATGGCCGCGGTCACCTCCAGGTCGACCATCACCGGCAGGTAGTCGAGCCGGAAGGCGGCCTCGATGGCCTGCCGCACCAGCGGCGAGAGCCGCTCCAGGACCCGCGGCTCGGCGGCGGGGAAGAGCTCGGCCAGCACCTCCAGCGAGGCGCGGGTGTGACGGGCCTGGATCTCCGGGAAGCCGCTCTCCACGGGGGCCACTATAGACCCGGGGCCCGGGCCGGCGAGCCGGCAGATTGGGTCGCCCGGGGAGTTGAGTCGATGTAGGCAGCAGTGCGCCGCGGCTGCTGACAGCGGGCGCGGCGCGGGGGACAATCGCGGCGACCCGGGGTGTCCGGGAGGAGCGGCACGAATGGACGATCACGAACTCGAGAAGGCGGCCGGGCTCAAGCCGGCCCGCGCCGGCTTCGGCGGCGGCGACTGGGCCATGGTGCTGGTGGCCGTGGCCGTGATCGCCGGCGGGGGCTGGTGGTGGCTGAACCGCGGGGCGGTGGCGTCGGCCCCGCCGCCCATGGTCGCGACGGTCGCGGCGCCGGCGCCGCCGGCGGCGGCCGCCGAGCCGGTCAAGCCGGTGGCCGCCGACCGGCTGCGCGAGCTGCTCGAGTCGATCTCGGTCAGCGCCGCCTACCGGGCCTGGCTGGCGCCGGGCGGCGCGGTGGAGCGCTGGGCGGTGGTGACCGACAACCTGGCCGAGGGGGTCTCGCCGCGGGCCCGGCTCCCCTTCCTGGCGCCCACGGCCGCGTTCAAGGCCACGCGCAAGGGTGACCAGCTGGTGATCGCGGCGGCCTCCTACGCCCGCTACGACCTCTTCGCCGACGCCGTCGGCTCGGTCGACGTGGCCGCGGCGGTGCACGCCTACCGCGAGCTGCACGGGGTGCTGGAGGCGGCCTACCGCGCCATCGGCTACCCGGAGGGCTCGCTCGACCGGGTCACCGCGGCGGCGCTGCGGCGGCTGGCGGCGGCGCCGGCCCGCGACGGCGACGTGGTCGTCGAGGCGGGCGGCCCCGGCCCCGGCGCGCTCTACTTCTTCGTGGCCCCGGAGCTGGAGCGGCTCGGTCCGGTCGAGAAGCACCTGCTGCGGATGGGGCCGCGCAACACCCGCATCATCCAGGCCAAGGCCCGCCAGCTGGAGCGGGCGCTCGGCTTCACCGCGGCCCCGGGCGACAAGTAGCCGGCGCCGCCAGCCACACACACGGAGCGTCACCATGCTGAAGCACAACAGCTACTTCGAGGGGAAGGTGCAGAGCGTCGGCTTCGAGCGCCACGGCCGCAAGGCCACGGTGGGCGTGGTGGCCGCCGGCGAGTTCCACTTCGGCACCGGGGCGCCGGAGCGGATGACGGTGGTCTCCGGGGAGCTTCAGGCGAAGCTGCCGGGGGAGGCCGGCTGGCGGACCTTCCCGGCCGGGACCACCTTCGAGGTCCCGGGGCAGAGCGGCTTCGACGTCAAGGCGGCGGCCCCGGCCGCCTACCTCTGCGAGTTCCTCTAGGTGGGGGACACGTGCTGACGCTGCGCCGCGCCGCCGACCGCGGTCACTTCGACCACGGCTGGCTCGACACCTTCCACACCTTCTCCTTCGCCGGCTACCAGGACCAGGCGCACATGGGCTTCCGCGCCCTGCGGGTCATCAACGAGGACCGGGTCCGGGCCGGGGAGGGGTTCGGCACCCACCCCCACCGCGACATGGAGATCCTCACCTGGGTGCTGGACGGGGCCCTGGCCCACCGCGACTCGACCGGCGCCGAGGGGGTGCTGCGCCACGGCGACGTGCAGCGGATGAGCGCCGGCACCGGCGTGACCCACAGCGAGTTCAACGGCTCGGCGGAGGAGCCGGTCCACTTCTTCCAGGTCTGGATCCTGCCCGACCGGGCCGGCCACCCGCCCAGCTACGAGCAGCGCGCCTTCCCGCCGGCGGGGCTGCGCGGCGGCCTGCGGCTGGTCGCGTCGCCGGACGGCGCCGAGGGCTCCACGGTGATCCACCAGGACGCCCGCGCCTACGCCACCATCCTCGCCGCCGGCCAGGCGGTGCGCTTGCCGCTCCTCCCCGGTCGCCACGCCTGGGCCCAGGTGGCGCGCGGCGCCGGGACGGTCAACGGCGTGGCGGTGAAGGCCGGCGACGGCGTGGCCCTTTCCGGCGAGGCGGCGGTGGAGCTCACGGCGACCGGCGGCGAGGCCGAGTTCCTGCTCTTCGACCTGGCCTGAGGGCGGCCCGGGCGCGTCACTTCCCGAGGCCGTACCCGAGGTAGACGGCGAGGCCGATGTGGGCCACCAGGGCCACCACCAGGAAGGCCGCCGCCGTGGTGTGGAAGAGCCGCCACCCGCGCAGCAGCCGCTTCAGCGACTTGTAGAAGCGCAGCTGCCAGCGGAGCCGGGTCAGCTGGACCAGCGCGGCCCGGAGGTCGGTGTAGTGCTCCGGGTGCTGGAGCCGCCGCCGCAGCAGCCGCAGCCGGATCCGCAAGGAGATCGACTCGAAGGGGTAGCGGACGAAGAGGGCCAGCAGCGAGCCGGAGCGGACCGGCGAGGTGGCCCGGTCGAGGAGCGCGGCGCCGTCGGAGGTGCCGACCAGCTCCGGCGCGGCGTAGGCCCGCAGCCGCTCGAAGCTGGCGCCCAGCTCCTCCAGCTCGACGAAGTGGTCGCCGGTGTGGGCCGGCACCAGCCCGTAGATGTAGCGACCGATGACGCCGGTGACGACCACCACCGCCAGGGCCACGTAGGTCCCGGTGGCCAGGCGGTTGTTCATCTCGAAGGCGGCGTGGAAGGCGATCACCAGCGGGCTCAGGAAGCCGACGAAGACGTGGAAGTCGAGCCAGCCGGCGATGTCTCCCAGCCCGTTGAGGCGGCGGACCCGCTTGCGGACCGCCAGCAGGAAGTTGGAGAGCATGACGGCGGTGGCCACCATGCCGACCCCGTGCCCCCAGCGGCCGGCGGAGCGGAGCGCCTTGTGGAGCGGCGAGTGCTCCCGGGCCAGGTTGGGGAGCAGGTAGTAGCTCCAGCCCACCGAGGTCAGGTAGGCCAGCACCGACAGGCCGAGCGCGACGTAGAGGATCCGCCGCAGGGTGCGGCGCCGCTGCACCTCCAGCTCCTGGCCGGTGGGGGGCCGGGCCACCGGTCCGCTGGCCACGCTCGCCGGCGCGCTCCCCGGCGCCGGGGCCTGTGTCCCCAGCTCCTCACCGTGGAAGCGGCGCATGGAGACGCCCACGCCACCAAGGAACTCCACGGGCTGCTCGCCGCCGATGTTGATGATGACGAAGTCGTTGCCGAGCCGCAGCGGCGCGCCGGCGACGTCGAGCCGGACCGCGTCGGGCTCGACGGCCACCACCCGCGACGGCAGCAGGGCCTTGAGCCGCCCGGCGGCGATGAGGGCGCCGACCCGGGCCCGGTTGGCCTCGCGGCAGCCGCTGAAGTCGGCGTTCCGGTAGGAGATGGTCACCTCGGCGCTCGACTCGGTGGCCAGCTGCACCGCCGCCTCGATGGCCGCGTCGCCGCCGCCCACCACCAGCACCCGGGTCCCCTGGTACTGCTCGGGCTCGGTGAGGGCGTAGACCACCTTCTCCAGCTCCTCGCCCGGGACGCCCAGCTTGCGCGGGGTGCCGCGCCGGCCGATGGCCAGCACCACCTTGGCGGCGGTGATGGGCCCGGCGGTGGTGAGCGCCGTGAAGGCCCCGTCGGCCCCGTCGAGGCCGGTCATCTTGACGCCCTGCTCCACCACCAGGCCGACCCTGGCGATGATCCCGTCCCACCCCTCCAGCAGCTCCTCCTTGGTGATGAGCGGCTTGCCGAAGGAGCCGACCGGCGGAAGGTCGACCGCCCCGGACATGGCCACCTTGCGGCGCGGGTAGTGGAAGATGGTGCCCCCCACCGAGCCCTGCTCGAGCAGCCGGTAGGCCACCCCCTTGGCCTTGAGCGCCAGCGCGGTGGCCAGCCCGGCCGGCCCGGCCCCGACCACCACCACCGTGCCGCCCGGGGGCGTCACCTCGGCGAGGCGATCGGCGGCCTGCAGCCCCTGGAGCAGGGCGTTCTTGATGAGCCCCATCCCGGCCAGCTCGCCGACGATGAGGACGCCGGGCCGCGACGACTCGAAGAAGCGGTCGACCTGGGGCAGGTCGACGCCGCGCTCGGCGGAGCCGAAGACCAGCCGGATGGCCTGGACCGGGCACTCCTCGGCGCAGCCGCCGTGGCCGATGCAGTGGTCGCCGTGGATCAGCTCCGCCGAGTGCCCGACCATCCCGAGGATGTCCCCCTCGGGGCAGGCGTTGAGGCAGGACCCGCTGCCGATGCAGCGGTCGGCGTCGATGACCGGGTGGAGCGAGCGGGCCAGGTGCTTCTTCGACTCCTCCTGGTGGAGGAGGGTGGCTCGCTCGCTCCGCAGCCGGGCGTGGCGGCGGAACGAGACCAGGGCCCCGGCCATGACCGGGACGGCCACGAGGGCGAGCAGGCTCAGACTTCCCTGGTCCATGGAGACGGCCTTTCAGGATGGGTTCCGGTCGGACCAGTGCACCCGTCGAGCCAGCCGGCGCTCGCGCCTGGCTCCTCGTCATTCCGGTCGCTTGGATCCCGGGGCCAGCGGGACCGGGCCGGAGGCGATCCCATCAGTCCGACCGACGCGTCGACCGTTCTGATGGGATGAGATGGCCTGGCGCCGCGAACCGGCCGATGATGCGGCCCATGTCGACCCGGCTCCTCGCGCTGCTGCTCGCCGCCACCGCCGCCTGCGCCTCCGTGCCCGTGGTGCCCCCGCCCCCGCCTCCGCCGCTCCCGATGCCGGCGCCCGGGCCACCGCCCATGCCGCGGGTGGCGCTGGTGCTGGGCGGCGGGGCCGCCCGCGGCTTCGCCCACATCGGGGTCATCCGCATCCTCGAGCAGGAGAAGATCCCCATCGACCTGGTGGTCGGCACCAGCGTCGGGAGCCTGATCGGCGCGCTCTACGCGCAGCAGCGCGACGTCTTCGAGCTGGAGTGGACCGCCTTCGCGCTCACCCGGGACGACCTGCTCGACACCGGGGTCCTGAACGCCTTCGTGGGCATGGGGCTCGCCAAGGGGGAGCGGCTGGAGAAGTTCGTGGAGTCGAAGCTGAAGGTCAAGACCATCGAGGCGCTGCAGGTGCCCTTCGTCGCCGTGGCCACCGACCTCAACTGGGGGACCAGGGTGGTCATCGACCACGGCTCCATCTCCCGGGCGGTGCACGCCTCCAGCGCCATCCCCGGGATCTTCGAGCCGGTGTCGCACCTGGGGAAGATCCTGGTGGACGGCGGGGTGGTGGACAACATCCCCATCTCGGTGGCCCGCGACCGCGGCGCCGACCTGGTGATCGCGGTCGACATCAGCGAGCAGGTCGGCAACACCAACATCACCAACATGTTCGACGTGCTGCTGCAGTCGGCCAACATCATGTTCGCGCTCAACGTGGAGCACTCCAAGCGCGGCGCCGACGTGCTGGTCACCCCGGACGTCGGTGGCGTGGCCATGCTCGACTTCTCCCAGAAGAAGCGCTGCATGCAGGCCGGCATGGACGCGGCCCGCGCCGCCCTGCCACGGATCCGCGCCGCCATCGCCGACTGGCAGGCCAGGCGCCCGGCGCCGGGGAGCTGAGCGGCGGGCTCGCGGAGCCCCGGGCTCGGCCTGCGCCGCAGCGCGGACCGGGCTACGTGAGTGGCGCCCTCACGCCGGCCGGACCTGCTTGTGGACCTTCTTGAGGAAGGTCTTGGTGCAGCGACCGTGGGTCTCCTCGTGGTTCATGATCTCGGCGACCAGCCGGGTCTTGGCGTCGGCGGAGAGCGTCGCGCAGGCGTTGACCTCGCGGGCCAGCTGGATGCCCTGCGGCGTGACCGGGGCCCTCGGCCCGGTCGGGGCCGCGGCCGCCGGCCGGTGGTGCTCCGGCTTGGTCTTGGTGACGTCGTGGAACCCGAAGGACGAGTCGGCGCGCCGCCCGGAGCCGCGGCAGCTGGGGCAGGTGGCGGTGGTGCCACCGAGGGCGTTGCTGACGCGGCCGTCACCGCCGCAGAACCTGCAGATCTCCTCTTCCATGCGATCCTCCCTTGGGCGTCGGCGCGGCGTGCCCCCATCGGTAGAGGGACCTGTCGAGACCCGGTGAGTGTAGGGCAGCCGGCGGCGGGGGTCATGCCGCTTCCCGGGCCACCGGCCGATGGTCGCCGGCCATGGATCCAGGCGCCCACTCGAGGCCGGGTCGGAGTTGGCATGTCCCGTGCTTGAGGGACAGCAGTAACGTGCGGACGCCAGTCGGCTCCCGCACATCCACTCACCTCTCCGGAAGAGCCTCGGCGGCGGTGGCGTCCACTCTGGCTCGGAGCAGACCCTTGATCACACGCAGCCCTCGCATCGCCCTCCTCGCCTCGGTCGTCGCCTTCTCGGCGCTCGCCTGCGGCACCGCACCGTCCGCCACCCCCGCCTCCTCCACCCCCGCAGCGCCGTTCCTGGTCATGGCCGCCGCCGCCACGCCGCCGTTCGGCACCTCGGGGAGCTTCGCCATCCTGGCGAACACCGCGGTGGCCTGCACCGACGCCACCATCATCGGCGACGTCGGCGTCTCGCCCGGCAGCGCCATCGTGCAGACCAACTGCCCGGTGACCGGCGCCCTCCACCCCAACGACGCCGCGGCCACCCAGGCCTACGCCGACTTCCTCGTCGCCTATGACGCCGTCGCGGCCATGCCGTGCGACCAGACCCTGATCACGCTCGACGGCCTGACCCTGGCGCCGGGCGTCTACTGCTTCGACGCGGCCGCCACCTCCACCGGCGGCGTGCTGACCCTCGACGGGCCGGCCACCGGCAGCTGGATCTTCAAGGTCGGCACCCTCGGGACCGGCGCCCTGACCGGCACCGGCTTCTCGGTGACCACGCCGGCCGGCACGCCGCCGGCCTGCAGCAACGTCACCTGGTGGACGGCCCAGGCCGTCACCCTCACCGACTCGCAGTTCGTCGGCAACGTCCTGGCCGGCGCCGCCGTCACCCTGACCCGCGGGACCTTCGGCGGCAACGCCGCCTCCAAGGCCGGCGTCACCATCACCGGCGACGCGGTCACCGGCTGCACCATGGGCAACGGCAACGGCAACGGCGGCGGCCACGGCGGCGGCTCGTCCTGCAAGAGCGAAGAGGACGACAGCGACGACGACCGCGGCGAGGCCTCCAGCTCCAGCGACGACGACGAGCACGACGGCCACTGCGAAAAGGACCACCACGGCGACCGTGACCACCACGACGGCGACCGGGACCAGAAGCACCACGACAGCAAGAAGTAGGTAGCCTCCCCGCGTCCGTCGCCGAATCCGGTGGCGGGCGCGGGGACCTTCAGCGCCAGCGGGTCGATCAGCGACGAAGCGGCGATTCGACCCGCCGCAGCGCCCTGGCCAGCGAGGCCACGAAGGCCTTGACCCGGCCGGCGCGCGCGCTGCGCGAGCCGGGGGCGGCGCCGCGCGAGACGATGGCGCTCCCCACCACCACGCCGTCGGCCAGCGAGCCGAGCAGGCGGGCCTGCTCCGGCGTCGAGATCCCGAAGCCGATCACCACCGGCACCGGGCTTGCGGCCCGCACCGCGGCGACGCGCGCCGTCAGGTCCGGGGGCAGCTCGGCCCGGGCCCCGGTCACGCCGGTCACCGAGACGAAGTAGAGGAAGCCGCTGGCCGTCCGCGCCGCCGCGGCCACCCGCGCCGGCGTCGAGGTGGGGGCCAGCAGGAAGACCAGCGCCAGCCCGTTCCGGGCCGCGATCTCGCCCAGCTCGCCGGCCTCCTCGGGGAGGAGGTCGGGGATGATGAAGGCGTCGACGCCGGCCGCGGCCGCCTCGGCGGCGAAGGGCTCGAAGCCGGCCGAGAGCAGCGGGTTCAAGTAGCCCATCAGCGCCACCGGCACCTGGCTGCGGGCGCGCACCGCCCGCACCACCGCCAGGCAGTCGCGCGGCGTGGTGCCGTGGCGGAGCGCCCGCTGCGCCGCCAGCTGGATGGTCTCGCCGTCGGCGATGGGGTCGGAGAAGGGGACGCCGATCTCCAGCAGGTCGGCACCGCCGGCCACGCAGGCCAGCGCCAGCGCCGTGGAGCCGGCCAGGTCGGGGTCGCCCCCCATCACGTAGGTGACCAGGGCCCCGCGCCGCTCGGCCTTGCAGCGGGCGAAGGTGGCGGCGATCCGCTTCATGACCGCCTCCCGGCCCGGCGGGGCTGCTTCCTCGATCCCGCCGCCTTCTTCGCGGCGGGCCCCCGGGGCGCGGCCCGCTGCTTCGCCGGGGCGCGGGCCTTCCTCGGCGCCGGGCGGTGGCTCGTGGCCGCCGCCTGCGCCGCCAGCGCCTTGCGGACGGTGTCGACGTCCTTGTCGCCGCGCCCGGAGATGTTGATGATGAGCAGGCCGTCCGGCCCCAGCTCCCGCGCCAGCCCGCGCGCGGCGTGGACGGCGTGGGCCGTCTCCAGCGCCGGGATGATCCCCTCCTGCCGGGCCAGCCAACCGAGGGCGTCGAGCGCCTCGTCGTCGGTGGCCTGCCGCAGCTCCAGCCGCCCCTGGTCCTTGAGCCAGGCCAGCTCCGGGCCGACGCCCGGGTAGTCGAGCCCGGCGCTGATGGAGTGGGCCTCGATGATCTGGCCGTTGGGGTCCTGCAGCACGTAGCTGCGCGAGCCGTGCAGCACCCCGGGCGTGCCGCGGGCCAGGGCGGCGCCGTGCTTGCCGCTGTCGAGCCCGTGGCCGGCCGCCTCCACCCCCACCAGCCGCACCGAGGGGTCGGCGATGAAGGCGGAGAAGATCCCCATGGCGTTGGAGCCGCCGCCGACGCAGGCCACCACCGCGTCGGGCAGCCGCCCCGCCACCTCCAGCACCTGGGCGCGGGCCTCGGTGCCGATGACGCTCTGGAAGTCGCGCACCAGGGCCGGGTAGGGGTGGGGGCCGGCCACCGAGCCGATGATGTAGTGGGTGTGGTCGACGTGGGTGACCCAGTCGCGGAGCGCCTCGTTCATGGCGTCCTTGAGCGTCTTCGAGCCCGACTGGACCGGGATGACCCGGGCCCCGAGCAGCTCCATGCGGAAGACGTTGAGCGCCTGGCGCTCCACGTCGAGCGCCCCCATGTAGACGTCGCAGGGGAGGCCGAAGAGGGCGGCGGCGGTGGCGGTGGCCACGCCGTGCTGGCCGGCGCCGGTCTCGGCGATGATCCGGGTCTTGCCCATGCGCCGGGCCAGCAGCACCTGGCCGAGCGTGTTGTTCACCTTGTGGGCGCCGGTGTGGCAGAGGTCCTCGCGCTTGAGCAGGATGCGGCAGCCGCCCAGCGCGGCCCCCAGGCGCCTGGCCTCGCCCAGCGGCGTCTCCCGCCCGGCGAAGCGGGTGAGCAGCTCCTTGAGCTCCCGCTCGAAGGCCGGGTCGGCCCGGGCGGCGTGCCAGGCGGCCTCCAGCTCGTCGAGGGCCGGGACCAGCGTCTCGGGGACGAAGCGCCCGCCGTAGTCGCCGAAGCGGCCGCGGGCGTCGGGGAGGGTGGGGGGGCTCATGGTGACTCCTTGGCGGCGCGGATGAAGCGCTCCAGCAGCTGGTGGTCCTTCACGCCGGGTGACGACTCGACGCCGCTGGCCACGTCGACGCAGTACGGGTGCACCGCGGCGATGGCCTCGGCGACGTTGGCGGGGGTGAGGCCGCCGGCCAGGAGCACCGGGCCACGCCGGGCCAGCGCCGCGGCGGTGGGCCAGTGGCAGGTCCGGCCGCTGCCGCCGTGGTCGGCGCTGGGGGCGTCGAGCAGCAGGCCGGAGAGGCCGGCGAACGGCTCGGCCGCGGCCAGCGCCTCTTCGCCCCCCACCGGCAGGGCCTTCAGCACCGGCAGCTGGAAGGCGCGGCAGAAGAGCGGCGACTCGGCGCCGTGGAGCTGCAGCACCTGCACGCCGGAGATGGCGGCGGCGGCCACCGCCTCGTCGTGGGAGGGGTCGACGAAGACGCCCACCGCGGTGACCAGCGGCGGGAGCCGGCGGATGATGGCGCGGGCCTGGGCCGGGGCGATGAAGCGCCGCGAGCCGGGCCAGAAGTTGAAGCCGAGGGCGTCGGCGCCCAGCGCCACCGCGGCCAGGGCGTCCTCGAGCCGGGTCAGGCCGCAGATCTTGACCCGCACCGTCACCCGCAGAGCTCCCGCAGCAGCGCCCCGGGGTCGGCGGCCCGCACCAGCGCCTCGCCCACCAGCAGGTTGACCGCCCCGGCGGCGCGCAGCCGCCGGGCGTCGGCGCCGGTCCGCACCCCGCTCTCGGCCACGCCCTTCACCGCAGGCGGCAGGGCCGGGACGATCCGCTCCGAGGTGGCCAGGTCGACGGCGAAGGTGTGGAGGTCGCGGTTGTTGACGCCGACCATCCGGGCTCCGGCGGCCAGGGCCCGCTCCACCTCGGCCTCGTCGTGGACCTCCACCAGGGCGTGAAGCCCGAGCTCGCCGCAGCGGTCGTGGAGCCGCCGCAGCAGGTCGCCGGGCAGGGCGGCGGCGATCAGCAGCGCCGCGTCGGCGCCGGCCACCCGCGCCTCGACGAGCTGCCAGGCGTCCACGGTGAAGTCCTTGCGCAGCACCGGCACGGTCACGGCGGCGCGGACCGCCAGCAGGTCGGCCAGCGAGCCGCCGAAGCCGGGGCCGTCGGTGAGCACCGAGATGGCGGCGGCGCCGGCCGCCTGGTAGCGGAGCGCCTGGGCCACGGCGTCGAGCCCGGCCGCGATGGCGCCTGCCGAGGGGCTGGCCCGCTTCACCTCGGCGATGACCCGGGTCGGGCCGCCGCGCGGCGAGAGCGCCGCGGCGAAGTCGCGCACCGGCGGGGCGTCGGCCAGACGGGATCGCAGCGCGGCCTCGGGCGTGGCGGCCGCCAGCGCCGCCACCTCGGCGCGCTTCCGCGCCAGGATGGCGTCGAGGTAGGTGGTCATGCCGGGCCCGGGCCGCGGGGGGCGCCGGTGGCCTCGACCAGCCGTCGCAGCTTCTCGGCGGCGGCCCCCGAGTCGATGGCGCGGGCGGCCACGGCGACGCCGCCGCGCAGGTCGCTGGCGGCCCCGGCGCAGACCAGGGCGGCCGCGGCGTTGGCCAGCACGGCGTCGCGCGGGCCCCCGGCCTGGCCGCCGAGCACGTCGCGCAGGATGGCGGCGTTGCGGGCGGCGTCGCCCCCGGCCAGCGCCGACTCCGGGTGGCGGGGCAGGCCGAGGTCCTCGGGCAGGACGCAGTAGCGGTCCACCGCCCCGCCCTTGACCTCGGCGACGTGGGTCATGCCGGTGACGGCGATCTCGTCGAGCCCCTCGCCGTGGACCACGAAGGCGTGCACCGCCCCCAGCGCCGCCAGCACCCCGCCGATGACCGGGACCCAGCGCGGCTCGTAGACGCCCATCACCTGGTGGCGGGCGCCGGCCGGGTTGGCCAGCGGGCCGAGCAGGTTGAAGACGGTGCGGACCCCCAGCTCGCGGCGGATGCCGGCCACCGCCTTGAAGGCCGGGTGGAGCCGCTGGGCGAAGAGGAAGCCGATGCCGATCTCGGCGATGGCCCGCTCCACCACCGCGGTGGGGGCGTCGACGTCGACGCCGAGCGCGCCGAGGACGTCGGCCGAGCCGGAGCGCGAGGAGACGGCGCGGTTGCCGTGCTTGGCCACCACCACCCCGGCGCCGGCCACCACGAAGGCGGCGGTGGTGGAGATGTTGAAGGTGTTGCGCGAGTCGCCGCCGGTGCCGCAGGTGTCGACGAAGACCGGGGCGGCGACGTGGACCTTCTCGGCGCGGGCCCGCATCACCTCGGCGGCGCCGGTGATCTCGTCCACCGTCTCGCCCTTGATGCGGAGCGCGGCCAGGAAGGCGCCCACCTGGGCCGGGGTGGCGGCGCCGTCGGCGATCTCGTTCATCACCGCGGCCACCTCGACGCGGGTGAGGGCGTGGGCCTCGAGCAGCCGGGCCAGGGCCTGCTGGATCACGGCGACCTCCCCGCGGCGGCGCCGAGCCGGGCCAGCCAGTTGGCCAGCAGCGGCTTCCCGGCCTCGGTCAGGATCGACTCGGGGTGGAACTGCACGCCCTCGACGTCGAGGGTGCGGTGGCGCAGCCCCATGATCTCCTCCTCGGCGGTCCAGCTGGTGACCTCGAGCGCGTCCGGCAGCGTGGCCCGCTCCACCACCAGCGAGTGGTAGCGCCCGGCCTGGAACGGGTTGGGCAGCCCCCGGTAGAGGCCGCCGCCGGCGTGGTGGACCGGGCTGGCCTTGCCGTGGACGATCCGCTGGTTGCGCCGGACCACCCCGCCGAAGGCCTGGCCGATGGCCTGGTGGCCGAGGCAGACCCCGAGGATGGGCAGCTCGCCGGCCAGCGCGGTGATGGCCGCCAGCGTCACCCCGGCCTCGTTGGGGGTGCAGGGGCCGGGGGAGAGGAGAAGGCCGTCGGGGCGGGCGGCGCGGATGCCGGCCACGTCGACCTGGTCGTTGCGGTGCACGGTGACCTCGGCCCCCAGCTCGCCGAGGTACTGGACCAGGTTGAAGGTGAAGCTATCGTAGTTGTCGATCAGGAGGACGCGGGGCGCGGTCATGAACGCCCTCCTTTCGCGGCCTGCTTCTTCGCCTTCACCGGGCGTGACGGGCGACGGGCCGGGCGGGCCACCGGGGCCCGGGCCACGGCGTCGAGCACCCGGGCCTCGGCCTGGGCCACCGCGGTGAAGACCGCCCGGGCCTTGTTGACCGTCTCCTGGTACTCGGTCTCCGGCACCGAGTCGTAGACCAGCCCGGCCCCCGACTGCACCGAGACCCGCCGGCCGCTGGCCACCAGGGTGCGGATGGCGATGCAGAGCTCCATGTTGCCGCCCCGGTCGAAGTAGCCGACCGCCCCGGCGTAGGGGCCGCGCCGGGCCGGCTCCAGCTGGTCGATGATCTCCATGGCCCGCACCTTGGGCGAGCCGGAGACGGTGCCGGCCGGGAAGCCGGCGCGCAGCACGTCCACCGCGGTGCGGCCCGGGGCCAGCCGCCCCTTCACCTCCGAGACCAGGTGCATGACGTGCGAGTACCGCTCCACGGTCTTCAGCGCCGTCAGCCGCACCGAGCCGATGGCCGCCACCCGCCCCACGTCGTTGCGGCCGAGGTCGACCAGCATGACGTGCTCGGCGTTCTCCTTGGGGTCGGCGCGCAGCTCGGCCTCCAGGGCGGCGTCCTCGGCGGCGTCGCGGCCGCGCCGCCGGGTGCCGGCGATGGGGCGCAGCGTGATCTCGCCGTCCTGCAGCTTGATCAGCGTCTCCGGCGAGGAGCCGACCAGGGCCCGCTCCCCGTCCTGCAGGAAGAAGAGGTAGGGCGAGGGGTTGACCCGCCGCAGGGCCCGGTAGATCTCGAAGGGCGGCACCTGGACCTCGGCGTCGAACCGCTGCGAGAGGACGATCTGCTGGCAGTCGCCGGCGCGGACGAACTCCTTGGCCCGCTCCACCGCCGCCAGGAAGGCCTTCTTGCCGATGCGGGGGCGCAGCACCGCCGGCGAGGCGGTGCGCCGGGCCCGGCGATCGACCAGCGGCCGGGCCAGCGCCTTGATGCGGGCGGCGATCCGCTTCAGCGCCGCGGCGTAGAGCGCCCTGGGGTCGTCGCCGAAGTCGCAGCGCACCTCGCAGATGACGTGGAGCGAGTGGCGCACGTTGTCGAAGGCCACCACCTCGTCGTAGTCGCCCAGCAGCACGTCGGGGAAGCCGTGCTCGTCCGGCTTGGAGCTGGAGACGCGCGGCTCGAAGAGGCCGACCGCTTCCCAGCCGACGTGGCCGACCAGCCCCCCGGAGAAGGGGGGGGTGCCGGGGACGCGGACCGCGGCGTGTCCGGCCAGGGCGGCGCGGATGGCGTCGATGGGGTCGGCCGGATCGCCCAGCCTCCAGCGCAGCACCCGGCGCGGACCGGCGCCGAGGAAGGTGAAGCGGGCGCTCCGCTCGCCGCCCTCCACCGACTCGAGCAGGAAGGCGTGGGGGTGGCCGCGGGAGAGCTTGAGGAAGGCCGAGACCGGGGTCTCGGTGTCGGCGTCGATCTCGACGCGCACCGGTACGGCGCGCCCCGGTCGGCAGAGCTTCAGGAACGTCGGGAGGTCTGGCTGGGGGCGCAGATCAGCGCCAAAGAAACACCGTCGTGCCGCGCATAGGGGGGACACTCTTACCCGCATGGTGCACGGGCCGCAAGACCCGGCCGACGCACGGCTCGCGCCGCGCCAGGCGCCTGACGGAACGGCCTCCCCGCCGAGGCGCCGGCCGGTCCCCGGCCCACGGGTTGGCGCACCCCGGGTCGACGGGGTATGCGTCGAGCGTGTCCAACCCGGTCGCCGCCCGACGCCTGGAGCTGCTCGCGGCCGCGCAGGCCGGCGGCGAGGGCTTCCTGCGCTTCGAGCCGGGGCGGCTCCGCTGCTCGCTGGGCACCTCGCTGGCCGACCTCTCGGTGCCGGTGGAGGTGGCCCCCGACGCCCGGCTCATCGTGCAGGCCGCCGCCGTCGAGGTGGCGCTGCTGCTGGTGCAGCTCCACCAGCGGCTGGTCCCCTCGGAGGAGCACGACCGGCTCTTCCTGCGCGAGGACTACGCCGGCCTCCCCCCCGTGGAGCCGACCTTCGGTGGCGCCGCGGGCGGGCCCGACCTGCGCGCCGCCGCGGCGCTGGCCGCCGCCGCCCACCCCTCCCTGACCCCCAGCCTGGTCGCCGCCTGGCTGGGGAAGGGGGGCAAGGGGCGCTCGCTGGTGGGGCTCTGGATCGAGCTGCTGCGCCGCGCCTTCGGCGAGCAGGCCACCGCCCACGGCGAGGAGACCGCGCTGATCGTGACCCTGGCGCTGGCCGCCGAGACCGCCGCCGTGGAGGCGGTGGTGCGCCAGGCCCTGCCCATCACCAACGCCGATCGCTGGCTGCGCGCCGGCGCCATGACCGCCCTGTGGGCGGCGGCCCAGACCGGCCTGCAGCGGGCCTTCCGCGACGCCGGTCTGGCCCCCGCCGATCCGGCCCGGGCCCGGCTGGAGGCGGTCCTGTCGCCCATGGCGTGGCTGGGGGGGCGGCTGGGGATGCAGGCGGCCGGCACCACCATCTACGGCTGCGAGCTGGCCGCCGGGGTGCCGCGCGCCGACGAGCTGGCCACCCGCCTGGCCGTCGGGCTGGCCGCCGCGGGGCTGCCCCGCGAGATGAGCGCCCTGCTGGCCGCCGACGAGGCGGTGGCGGTGAAGGCGGAGCAGGCGGTGGCGGTGGCCCGGCTGCGCGACCTGTTCACCCAGGCGGTGCTCCACGCCGAGGTGCACGGCCAGGGGGCCAGGGTGGTCGGCCTGCGCGAGCTGCTGGCGATGCCGGGCGGGGTGGCGGCCGGCGCCGCCGACGCCGCGCCGCGGCTGTCGCTCTCCCGGCAGCTGGCGGGCGTCTCGCCGGGCGGCGAGGCCGGGGCCCTGGTGGACAGGGCGGCCCGGGCGCTGCAGGGCTGGCGGCCGCGCGAGCCCGGCGCGGTCTTCGGCCTGACCCGCGAGGCGGCCCGCGCCGAGTACGCCCAGGCGGCGGCGGCGGTCTGCGCCGACCTGGCGCTGGAGAAGCTGGCGGCCGGCGTCACCCGGGCCATGGCCTTCCGCACCGGCCGCGAGGCCGAGGGCGGCGCCGAGGGCGAGTACGAGGCGGGGCGGCTCTACCGGCTCAGCGCCCGCCCCGGGCCGCTCCTCAAGGTGTCGGCCAACCTGCCGCTCGCCCACCTCTTCGCCGACGTCAAGGACTTCACCCGGCGGACCACGCTGCTGGGCCAGGCCTCGATGGCCGAGTTCCTGCGGCGCGAGTTCTACCTGCCCATCCTGGTGGCGGCCAAGGCGCACTTCGGCGGCATGCAGCACCTCGCCGACCGCGGCGGGGTCTCGCTCAACAACCTGCTGGGCGACGCCATCAGCTTCTCCGGCGAGATCGAGGCCATGCTGCAGCTGGCGGTCGACATCCGCGGGGCCTTCGCCACCTACACGGCGCGGCTGCAGCGGCAGATCGACGACGCGGCGGTGCGCCGGCAGCTGGAGGCGCTGGAGGGGCAGCAGGCGGTCAGCAGCCGGGCCGCGGCGCGCGCCCGCGGCGAGGCCGAGGCGGCGCTGGCCCGGGCCGCGCCGGGGAGCCCGGCCCAGGCGGCCCTGGCGGCGCAACTGGCCCGGCTGGCGGCCGCCGAGGAGCGGGCCGCCGCCGAGCGCGAGCGGGCCATGGCGCGGGCCCGCGGCGAGGGGCTGGAGGCGGGCGTGTTCATCAGCTTCGGCGACGCCCCGCTGGTGGTGATGATCGAGGACGAGGTCTTCGGCCACAACCGGGTGGCCATCGCCGAGAAGATCAACGAGTCGGCCCGCGGCACCGCCCGCGCCCCGATGGCCCGGGCCCGCGCCGACGCCCAGCTGGCCGCCGAGCGCGCCGCCCGCGGGCGCCCCGCCCTGGCCCACGCCTGGGGCGTCTTCATCGACCGGCCGCTGGGGCTGGTGGTGCCGCCCGACGTCGAGGCCCAGGCGGTGGCGGCGGCCCGGGCCGGCGACCTGCCCCTGGCCATGCGCTGGCTGGCCGGGCCGGTGCGGGACGGGCTGGAGGCGGCGGCGCAGGAGTCGGCCGACCCGCCCGGCGACATCTACAACAGCGGCGCCGCCCTCTCCGAGGAGGCGCTCACCGCCTTCCTCGCCGAGGTGTCCGACCGGCGGGTGGTCCGGCGCGTCGAGCTGGACCCCGCCACCCTCCCCGAGGCGGCGCGGGCCGACTGGTTCTACGGCGAGGGGATCCAGCCGCTGGTGATCTGCTTCCACCCCGACGGGCGGGTGGCCGAGCTGTTCCGCCGGGTCGGCCGCGCCGCCTTCAAGGGGCTGGGCGGCGTCACCGTCTGGGAGCTGTGCGCCGAGGAGGGCGGACCGGCGCTGCTGGTCCGCCTGCTCGGACGCCGCTGGCTCGACGGGGTGCGCTGACGTCTACTTCGCGCCGGCCAGCTTCCGGTCGATGACCGCCTTCAGGGTCTCGAAGGGGACCGCCCCGACCACCAGCTCGCCGTTGACCGCCATGGTGGGGGTGCCGTCGATGCCGAGGCGCGAGGCCAGCTGGTCGTCCTCGGTGACCCGGGCCTTGAGCTTCTCGCTGGCCTGGGCGGCCTTGAAGCGGGGCAGGTCGAGCCCCAGCTCGCGCGCCCAGCGCTCGTAGGAGGCGGGCGAGAGCTCCTGCTGGGCGGCGAACATCTTGTCGTGCATGGGCCAGAACTTGCCCTGCTCGCGCGCCGCCTCGGCGGCCAGCGCCGCCGGCACGGCGTTGGGGTGGAAGGGGAGGGGCTTGTGCTTCCAGGCGATCCGCACCTTGGGGCCGTAGGCCTGCTCCACCTGCTTGAGCGTCGGCTCGACGCGCGAGCAGTAGGGGCACTGGAAGTCGGAGAAGACCACCACCGTCACCGGGGCCCGGGGGTTCCCCTTGACCGGGTCGTCGGGGCGCAGCGTGACCTCCACCGCCTTGCCGGGGGCCGGCGCCGCGGCCGCCGCGGGGGCCGCGGCCGGGGGCCGAGGCCAGGTTGGCGTCGCAGGCGGCGTCGTAGAGCGCCGCGCCGCGCTTGCCACCCTTGGCCAGCAGCGCCTCGACCTTCTTCAGCTCCTCCTCGACCACCGGCTTCATGGTCTCGAATGGGACGGCGCCGACCACCTGCCGGCAGTTGAAGAACATGTTGGGCGTGCCGTTGGCCCCCACCGCGGCGGCCAGCTTCTGGTCCTCGTCCACCCGGGCCTTGGCGCCCGGGCCGGCGCTGGCGGCCTTGAAGCGGCGCAGGTCGAGCCGCGCGGCCACCGCCGCCTTCTCCAGGTCGGCCGGCGAGAGGGCCTGCTGGTTCTGCATGAGCAGGTCGTGGAAGGGCCAGAACTTGCCCTGCTCGCGCGCCGCCTCGGAGGCCAGCGCCGCCGGCATGGCGTTCGGGTGCATGGGCAGCGGCTGGTGCTTCCAGACCACCCGGACCTGCCCCTTGAAGGCCTCCTCGACCTGCTTGAGCGTCGGCTCGACCCGGCCGCAGAACGGGCACTGGAAGTCGGAGAAGAGGACGATGGTCAGCCTGGCGTCGGCCGGGCCGCGGGCCGGATCATCGGCGCGGACCGTCACCTTCTTGTAGTTGCTGGGAGGCGGCCCCTGCGGCGCGGGCGGCGGCGTCGGCGCGCCGGGCGCGGCGGCCGGGGCGGGGACGTTGATCACCACCGGGGCGGTGGCGGCCCCCTGCAGCACCCGGGCGTAGACCTCGCCGGCCGGCGTGCCGGCGGCCACCAGGGCCTCGGCCTTCTTCAGCTCCTCCTCGACCACCACCCGGAAGTTCTCGAAGGGCTGGGCGCCCGACACCTTGCGGCCGTTGATGAAGAAGGCCGGGGTCCCGCTGGCGCCGAGCGAGGTGACCAGCGCCTGGTCGCGGCGGATGCGCGGCTCGGCGGCCTTGCCGGTCAGCGCCTCGCGGAAGCGGTTGAGGTCGAGGCCGATGGCGGTGGCCGCCTGCTCCAGGGCGGCCTGGTCCAGCGCCGGCGCCGAGTCGAAGAGCCGGTCGTGCATGGCCCAGAAGCCGGCCTCGCCCTTCTGCTCGCGGGCCGCCTCGGCGGCCAGCGCCGCGGGGAGGGCGCGCTGGTGGAAGGGGAGCGGGTTGTGCTTGAAGGCCCAGCGCAGCTTGCCGGGGAAGGCCTCGTCGAGCTGCTTGAGCGTCGGGCCGACCCGCTTGCAGAAGGGGCACTCGAAGTCGCTCGACTCGACGATGGTCACCAGCGCCGCGGCCGGGCCGCGGGTGGGCGAGTCGTCGACCGGCACCCGGTAGACCGCCTTGGGGTCCTCCTGGGGGCGGGTGGGGCGCGGCGCCGGGGCGGCGGCGGCGGGAGGCTGGGCCGAGGGCCGGCCTGGGCCGGTGAGCGCCGACTTGGTGGTGAAGCCGATGGCGAGCCCGACCACGAGGGCGAGGATCCAGCTGACGTGCTTCATGAACCGCTCCTTGTCCAACAAGAGTGAGGAGAAGACGGGTGCGTGGGCGCTCAGAGGCGGAAGGTGCCGCCGCCGCGGAGCATGAAGGGGACGCCGGCCGAGCCGGCCAACGGGATGCCGAAGTCGAGGCCGAGGTCGAAGGCCAGGGTGGTGCTGAACTGCAGCTGCCAGGCGGCGCCGAAGAGGAGCCAGCGGGTGTGGAGCCCCCCGCCGCGGGCGGTGGAGAGGTCGAGGGCGGCGCGGAGCCAGACCGGCACGTCGGCCAGGCCGGCGCGCAGCCCGGGCCGGAGGGCGACGCTGGTGCCCGGGGCCACGCCCAGGGCCAGGGCCAGCTCGGGGCGGAGGCGGGTCGGCTGGTGCTCCCACCCGGCCCCCACCTCCAGCTCCAGCAGCCCGGACTTGCCGCTGGCCAGCCCGGTCTCGCCGCCGACGGCCAGCGACCCGGTCACCACCACGCCGGTGGGCGCCGACGGGCCTTCGGCCTGGGCGAGGGCCACGCCGGGGGAGAGCGCCAGCGCACAGAGGCTGAGGAACAGGGGGGCTCGCACGGTGGGCGGGAGAGTACCCTTGGGGTGCCGGTGGGGCAAGGCGACGGAAGGGCGCGGGCGAGGAGGTTGCCGCGGCGGCGGCGAGCCGCTATGTGGGGCCCCGATGACGTCGCCCCCGCCGCTGCCCGAGCCGGTCCAGATCCTCGACACCTCGGGGCTGCTCTGCCCCATCCCCATCGTCCGGACCGCGGCGGCGGTGAAGGGGCTCCGCGACGGCGACGTGCTGCTGGTGATCGCCACCGACGCCGGGATCGCCACCGACATGCCCATGTGGTGCCGGGCCATGCGCCACGAGCACCTGGCCACCTTCAAGGACGGTCCAAGCTGGAAGAGCTACCTGCGCAAGCGGCCGCGGACGCCGCGGGGCGTGGAGGGAGCACCATGAAGAAGCCGGGCAAGGCCATCGCCATGATCTCCGGCGGCCTCGACTCCACGCTGGCCCTGGCCATGGTCCGGGCCCAGGGGATCGAGATCAAGGCCATCAACTTCTACACCGGCTTCTGCATCACCGAGACGCAGCGGCGCAAGGGCGGACGCCAGGACGGCACCATGCCGCAGAACGAGGCGCTGCGCGCCGCCGCCGACCTGGAGATCGAGATCGAGTACATCGACATCTCCGGCCAGCAGTACCTCGACATGATCCTCAACCCCAAGTACGGGTATGGGGCCAACGCCAACCCCTGCGTCGACTGCCGCATCTTCATGATGAAGAAGGCCAAGGAGGTCATGGAGCGCGAGGGGGCCGACTTCATCTTCACCGGCGAGGTGCTGGGGCAGCGCCCCAAGAGCCAGCGGCGCGACACCCTGTGGGCCATCGAGAAGGAGTCGGGGCTGAAGGGGCGGCTGGTCCGGCCGCTCTCGGCCAAGCTGCTGCCGCCCTCGATCCCGGAGCTGGAGGGGATCCTCGACCGCGACAAGCTCGGCGACCTGAGCGGCCGGGGGCGGATCCGGCAGATCGCCATGGCCAAGGAGATGGGGCTGGTCGAGTGGCCGCAGCCGGCCGGCGGCTGCTGCTTCCTCACCGACGAGAGCTTCTCCCGGAAGTTCTTCGACATCCTCGGGCAGCGCGAGGCGGCCGGCCTGCCGCGCAGCATCGACCGCGACGACGTGGTGCTGATGACCACCGGCCGCCACTTCCGGCTCTCGCCCACGGTGAAGCTGATGGTGGGGCGCACCGAGGTGGAGAACGGCACGCTGGAGAGCTACGCAGGGGACTCGCGGTCGCGGCTGGTGGCGAAGGCCCACGCCGGCCCGGTGGCGCTGGTGGAGGGGGTGGCCACCTGGGAGGAGCGGCGGCTGGCCGCCGGCATCGTGGCCCGCTACGGCAAGGGGAAGGACCAGCCGCTGGTGGAGATGGAGTGGCGGGATCCCGACGGCGGCGTCGAGCTGCTGGAGGTGGAGCCGGAGCGGGACGAGGCGCGGGTGGAGTCGCTGAGGATCTGAGCCCGGACGTCCCTCGGGGCACACCCGCTTGCTGGCGCACCGACATACGTTGTATGACTAAGGGCATGGCCACCAAGGACGTCATCATCCCGGTCCGCGTCACCCGGGCCGATCGGGATCTCCTGAAGCGCATGGCGCCGGGCGGGTCGGTGTCCGCCTGGCTGCGCGAGCTGGCGATCTCCGCCGCTCGCAAGCGGCGGGCGGTCGTCGACCTGGCGCGGCTGCTCGACGCGGGCAAGGCGGACGGAGACATGACCGACGAGGAGGCGGGGGAGCTGGCCGCCGAGGCGAAGCGCGAGGTGCGGAGCCGCCGCCGGTGATCCGCGCCGTCATCGACACCAACGTGGTGGTGAGCGGCATCCTCAACCGGGCCGGCGTGCCGGCGGCCGTGCTCAGGGCGGCCGGGCTCCGCTACGAGCTGGTGTGGACGCCGGCCATCGCCGTGGAGTGTCGTCGCATCCTCGACCTGCCTCGCATCCTGAAGCGGCTGAAGGGGCGGGAGACGCAGGCCCGACAGGTGCTCGCCAGGCTGGCGACCATCGCCACCATGGTGCCGGCCGAGCTGCTCGGCGAGGTGCGCGTCGTCAAGGAGGACCCCGACGACGATGTCCTCTTCGCGACGGCGCTGGCCGCCGGTGCCCGGACCGTCGTGAGCGGCGACGCGGCGGTGCTCGCCGTCGGCGACTTCGCGGGCGTCATGGTGGTCAGCGCCACCGAGTTCCTGGCGACGCTCGGCGAGGCCTGACCGGCCATCGGGCGCCGTCCGCGGGGGGCCAGGTCATCCAACCCACCGTGTCCATGCCGTCGCCGCGCCCAGGGCGGCGCTCCCAGGCCGGGGAGAGGACTTCCGTCCCGTCCCGGTCCGATCAACCATGTCGGCGTGGAGGGACGGGGACCACGCGCCTGGCGCGCCGCGGAGCTCTGGGGGGGCCTGGCAGGCATGCTGGTGGCCCTGCCCGGCGCGGTCGCCTATGGCCTGATCATCTTCGCACCGCTGGGGCCGGGGGCGGCGGCCATGGGGGCGCTGGCTGGCGCCTCGGGG
Organism: Anaeromyxobacteraceae bacterium; assembly: GCA_032654565.1. Taxonomy (GTDB): domain Bacteria; phylum Myxococcota; class Myxococcia; order Myxococcales; family Anaeromyxobacteraceae; genus JADKCZ01. The sequence goes on from JAULAX010000015.1 coordinate 700,994, forward strand.
GCGGTGGCGCTGGGGCTGGTGGCCGGTCTGCTGGGCGGCACCCGCGGGCTGGTCTCGGCCCCCTGCGGCCCGGCGGCGGCGCTGCTGGCGGCGCTGGTGGTGGAGTGGATGGGGCCGGGCGGGGTGACGCCCGCCGAGGTGCCGGCGCTCCTGGCGGTGGTGGTGGTGCTGGCCGGGCTGCTGCAGGTCCTCATCGGCCTGGTGGGCGGGGGCCGGCTCATCAAGTACATCCCCTACCCGGTGGTGGCCGGCTACCTCTCCGCCGCCGGCGTGCTGGTGCTCCTCAAGCAGCTGCCGCTGCTGGTCGGCGCCCGGGCCGACGGCCTGGGGCCGGTGCTGGCCGGGCCCTCCGCCTGGAACGTCACCGCGCTGGCGGTCGGGGCCGCCACCATCGCCGGCACGCTGCTGGCGGGGCGGCTCAAGAGCCCGATCCCGCCCACCATCGTCGGCCTGCTGGCCGGGGTGGCCGCCTTCCTGCTGCTGGCGCTGCGGGCCGGGGGGGTGCTGGCCACCGGCGGGGGCGGGCTGGTCGCGGCGGCCGCCAGCGGGCTGGTGGTCGGGCCCATGCCCAGCCCCATCCCGGCGCTGACCGCCGTGGGGGCCCGCTTCCAGGCGGCGGCGGCCCTGCCGCTCGACCACCTGCTGCTGGCCCTGCCGCCGGCGCTGACCCTGGCGGTGCTGCTCTCCATCGACACCCTCAAGACCTGCGTGATGGCCGACGCCCTGACCCAGAAGCACCACGACTCGGATCGCGAGCTGCGGGCCCAGGGGTTCGGCAACCTGGCGGCGGCGCTCTGCGGGGGCGCGCCCGGGTCGGGGGTGAGCGGCGCCACCCTCGTCAACCTCGCATCCGGCGGCACCACCTACCGGACCGGGGCCCTGGCCGGTGGCTTCGCCCTGGTGGCCCTGCTGCTGCTGGCGCCGGTCATCGCCTGGGTGCCGGTGGCGGCGCTGGCCGGCGTGCTGGTGGTGGTGGCCTTCCGGATGTTCGACTGGGAGAGCCTGCGGCTCTGGCTCCACCCCGCCACCGTCCTCGACGCCTTCGTGGTCTGGGGGGTGATCGGCGCGGCGGCCGCCTCCAACCTGATGGTGGCGGCCGGCGTCGGCGTCGCCCTCTCCATCCTGCTCTTCCTGCGCGAGCAGGTGCGCAGCCCGGTGGTGGCGCGCCACGGCCTCGGCGACCAGCGCCGCTCCAAGACCCGCCGCCGCACCCGCGAGGCGGCGGTGCTGGCCGAGCACGGCGCCAGGCTGGCCATCTTCGAGCTGCAGGGGAACCTCTTCTTCGGCACCACCGACCAGCTGCTCGGCGAGCTGGAGCCCCACCTCAAGACCAGCGAGCTGGTGGTGCTCGACCTGCGGCGGGTCCGCTCCATCGACCTGACCGCGGCGCGGATGCTGGTCCAGGTGGAGAACCGCCTGGCCTCCCACGGCGGGGCGCTGGTGCTCTCCGGCGGCCTGGCCAGCCCGGCCGCCGAGCGGCTCGACAGGATGCTCCGCCAGGTGGGGCTGCTGGGCGGCGCCCGCCAGGTGCAGGCCTTCGACGACCTCGACGCGGCGCTGGCCTGGTCGGAGGACCAGCTGCTGGCCCGCCACCTCGTCGACCCCACCCCGGAGCGGGCCCTGGCGCTCAGCGAGATGGAGGTGCTCAAGGGGCTGCCGCCGGCCGGGCTGGCGGCGCTGGAGCCGCTGGTGGAGATCCGCCGCTTCGCCGCCGGCCAGTCGCTCTTCCAGCGCGGCGAGGAGGGGCACGAGATCTTCTTCTTGCGGCGCGGCCGGATCCGCATCGCCGCCACCCTGGCCCGGGGCGGCACCGCCCACATCGCCACCTTCTGCCGCGGCGACTTCCTCGGCGACATGGCTTTCCTCGACGGCCGCCCCCGCTCCGCCGACGCCGTGGCGGTGACCGACGCCGAGGCCTTCGTGATCAGCCGGGCGGCGCTGGGCCAGGCGGTGGCCTCCGACCCGGTCTTCGGCGCCCGCTTCTTCGAGGAGCTGGGGCGGGCGCTGGCGGCGCGGCTGCGGGCCACCGGCGACGTCATCCGCGGGCTCCAGGAGGGTTGACCAGGAGTCGCGCCAGGAGAACACGTCCCTCGGAACGCGGTAGGCTCCGGCGCGGAGGTGGGTCATGGCGAAGCGCATCTACGCCTTCGGCGGCGGCGCGGCCGAGGGGAGCCTGGAGCTGAAGGACCTGCTGGGCGGCAAGGGGGCGGGCCTGGCCGACATGTCGAGCCTGGGCATCCCGGTGCCGCCCGGGTTCACCATCACCACCGAGGTCTGCGCCGAGTACCGCCGGGCCGGCCAGCGGCTGCCCCGGGCGCTGGGGCCGGAGCTGCGGGCGGCGCTGGGCAAGGTGGAGCGGCTCACCGGCCGCGGGCTGGGGCGGCGCGACCGCCCGCTGCTGGTCTCGGTCCGCTCCGGGGCCCGGGTCTCGATGCCGGGCATGATGGACACCGTCCTCAACCTCGGCCTCAACGACGAGACGGTCGAGGGGCTGGCGGCGCTCACCGGCGACGCCCGCTTCGCCTGGGACAGCTACCGGCGCTTCTGCGCCATGTTCGGCGACGTGGTGCTGGGGCTCAAGGCCGAGCGCAAGGAGGACCGCGATCCCTTCGAGCAGCGGCTGGAGGCGAAGAAGCGGGCCGCCGGCGTCGGCGCCGACTGGGAGCTGCCGGTGGAGGCGCTGCGCGAGCTGGTGGGGGAGTTCAAGGCCGAGATCCGCGCCCGCACCGGCCGCGACCTGCCGGCCGATCCCATGGAGCAGCTGCGCCTGGCGGTGGGCGCCGTCTTCAGCTCCTGGGACAACGACCGCGCCGACGCCTACCGGGCCCTCAACCACATCCCCTCGAGCTGGGGCACCGCGGTCACGGTGCAGGCCATGGTCTTCGGCAACCTCGGCGAGGACTCCGGCACCGGCGTGGCCTTCACCCGCAACCCGGCCACCGGCGTGGACGAGTTCTACGGGGAGTTCCTGGTCAACGCCCAGGGCGAGGACGTGGTGGCCGGCACCCGCACCCCCCAGAAGATGTCCGAGCTGGCGGCGCGCTGGCCGGTGGTGGCCGGGCAGCTCCAGGAGGTGCGGGATCGGCTGGAGCGCCACTACCGCGAGATGCAGGACCTCGAGTTCACCATCGAGCGGGGCCGGCTCTACGTGCTGCAGACCCGCACCGGCAAGCGCACCGGCATGGCGGCGGTGCGCATCGCCGTGGAGATGGCCGAGCAGAAGCTCATCACCCGCGAGGAGGCGCTGCTCCACGTCAACCCCGAGGCCCTCAACCACCTGCTCCGCCCGGTCTTCGACGCCGCCGCCAAGGCCGAGGCGGTGCAGGCTGGCCAGCTGCTGGCCCGCGGGCTGCCGGCCGGGCCGGGGGCCGCCTCGGGCCGCCTGGTCTTCTTCGCCGAGGACGCCGTGGCCTGGCGCCGCAACGGCGAGCAGGTGGTGCTGGCCCGCCACGAGACCAGCCCGGAGGACATCCGCGGCATGGCCGCCGCCGAGGGCTTCCTCACCGCCTTCGGCGGCATGACCAGCCACGCGGCGCTGGTGGCCCGGCAGATGGGGAAGGTGGCCATCGTCGGCTGCGAGGCGCTGGCCTTCGACTACCGGGCCCGGACCATGACGGTGACCACTCCGGACGGCCCGCGGGTGCTGGCCGAGGGGGACTGGATCTCCATCGACGGCATCGCCGGGGAGGTGCTGGAGGGGCGGCTGGCCACCAGCCCGTCGGAGGTGGTGCAGGTGCTGGTGGACAAGACCCTGGCGGCGCGCGACGCCCCGGTCTACCGCGGCTTCGCCCGGCTGCTGGGCTGGGCCGACGCGGTGCGGCGGCTCGGGGTGCGGGCCAACGCCGACCAGCCCGACCAGGCCACCGCCGCCATCGCCTTCGGCGCCGAGGGGATCGGCCTCTGCCGCACCGAGCACATGTTCTTCGGCGAGGGGAAGATCGGCCCCATGCGCGAGATGATCGTGGCCGAGACCACCGAGGCCCGCCGCGCCGCGCTGGCCCGGCTGCTGCCGCTGCAGCGGGCCGACTTCGACGGCCTCTTCACCGCCATGGCGCCGCGGCCGGTCACCATCCGGACCATCGACCCGCCGCTGCACGAGTTCCTCCCCCAGGACGAGGCCGGCCTGGCCGCCCTGGCCCGGGCCACCGGCCGGACCCTGGCCCAGGTGCGCGGCCGGGTCGCCGAGCTGCACGAGTCCAACCCCATGCTCGGCCACCGCGGCTGCCGGCTCGGCATCACCTACCCGGAGATCACCGAGATGCAGGCGCGGGCCATCTTCGAGGCGGCCTGCGACGTCTCGGCGCGCGGCCTGACGGTGCGCCCCGAGGTGATGATCCCGCTGGTGGGGGCCCGGGCCGAGCTCGACGACCAGGCCGCGGTGGTGCGCCGGGTGGCCGAGCAGGTCTTCCAGGAGAAGGGACGGAGGGTGAAGTACCTGGTCGGCACCATGATCGAGGTGCCGCGCGGCGCCATCACCGCCGGGGAGATCGCCCGGACCGCCGAGTTCTTCTCCTTCGGCACCAACGACCTCACCCAGACCACCTTCGGCCTCTCCCGCGACGACGCCGGCGCGGTGGTCAAGTCCTACGTCGAGCACGAGATCTGGCCGGGCGACCCCTTCGTCTCCATCGACCGCGACGGGGTGGGGGCGCTGATGCGCCTGGCCGCGGAGGGCGGGCGGGCCACGCGCCCCCGCATCCACCTCGGCATCTGCGGCGAGCACGGCGGCGATCCGCGCTCGGTGGAGTTCTGCCACCAGCTCGGGCTCGACTACGTCTCCTGCTCCCCCTACCGGCTCCCCATCGCCCGGCTGGCGGCGGCGCAGGCGGTGCTCCACGAGCGGGCGGCGGCGGCCCCGCCGGTCCGGGCGCCCCGGCCACCGCCGAGGCGAACGGTGAGGTCGCCGGTGAAGCGGCCGGCGGCGAAGCCGAGGCGCGGCGCCGCGGCGGGGAAGCGCCGGGCCAGGTGAGCGGGACCGGGGGCGGGCCGGACCGGCCACGACTTTGATCCGGGCCCGGGCTTGAGGCAGACTGCCCGGACCCGCTCCCCCCCATGGCACCTCGACCGACCCTCATCTCGCTGGCCCTCGCCGCCGGCTGCACGCTGGCCCTGGCGACGGCGCTGGCGCAGTCGCCCCCCGAGGCTTCTCCGGATGCCACGGCCGCCGCCTCCCCGGCCGCGCCGGTGCCGCCGGCCCGACCCCGCGCCGCCGCGGTGCTGGGGGTCCGCCACCTCGACGCCGCCACCGGCCGCTACCAGGCCAGCTACGGCGACGGCGAGGCGGTGCTGACGCTCGACGCCCGGCTGCAGAAGCGGCTGGAGCGGACCCTGGCCGACTGGAACGCCGCCTACGCCGCCACCGTGCTGCTCGACCCGCGCACCGGCCGGGTGCTGGCCATGGCCGAGCACTCCCGCGCCGAGCCCGGCGCCCGGGACCTCGCGCTCAAGGCCCTCTCGCCGGCCGCCTCCATCTTCAAGATCATCACCGCGGCCGCCCTGCTGGAGCAGGGCTACTCGCCGGAGGAGCCGGTCTGCTTCCACGGCGGCAACCACCGGCTGGCGCCGCGCATGCTGGCCGACGACTGGCGCCGGGACAACGCCTGCCTGCCCCTCGCCACCGCCTTCGGCCACAGCGCCAACGTGGTCTTCGCCAAGCTGGCCGACCGCGGCCTGACGCCGGAGGTGCTGCGGGCCACCGCCGACCGCTTCCTCTTCAACGCCACCATCCCGTTCCCCTCCCCGGTGGAGCCCTCGCGCGCCGAGATCCCCGCCGACCGCTTCGGCCTCGCCAACACCGCCGCCGGCTTTGGCGAGGTGCGGCTCTCGGCGCTGCACGCCGCCATGCTGGGCGCGGTGGTGGCCAACCGCGGGGTGCTGGTGCCGCCCTGGGTGGTGGAGCTGGTGCAGGGGAGCGAGCCGGCGCCGCCGCTGGCCGAGCCCATGCGGATCATCGACGAGCGGGTGGCCGAGGCGCTGGGCGCCATGATGCGCGAGACGGTGACCCGGGGCACGGCCCAGAAGGCCTTCGCCCGGCCGCCGCGGGAGCTGCGCGGCGTCAAGGTGGCCGGCAAGACCGGGTCGCTCAACGAGCAGCGGCCCTTCCGCGACCACACCTGGTTCGTCGGCTACGCCCCGGCGGAGAACCCGCAGGTGGTGGTGGCCAGCGTGGTGGTCAACGGGCCGCTCTGGCGGGTGCGCGCCCCCTGGGTGGCGCGCGAGGCGCTGGCCGCCTACTTCGCCGACCACGTCGCCGAGGCGACCGTGGTCGAGCCGCGCCGGCTCGCCGCCCGCTGAGCTCCGGCCACCGCGCCCGGCCCACCGCGCCGGCCGCCGTCTCCCGCCCGGCCTTCACCCCCGCGTTCTGGGCTTGCCTCCCCGCCGCGCCGCGGTCATGGTGCGCCCCCTATGAACAAGATCGTCATCGGCTTCATCGTGGTGGGGCTGATCATGGTGGCCATCCCCATCTCCCTGGCCTGGAGCGGCACCCGCCGCCGGCCGCGGGTGGAGCGGGTCAACGGCGTGGCCGAGCTGCGCATGCCGAGCGGCCACTGGGCCATCCTCGGGGTGCTGGCCTTCCTGCCCGGCGCCGCCATCACCGGCCTGGCGGTGGCGGTGGAGTGGGCCCCGGGCGCCGAGGTCGGCCGCTGGATCCTGGCCACCTTCTTCGGGGTGGCCGCCCTGATCGCCAGCGGCTACCTCGTCGCCCTCGAGGTGCGCGGGCGGCTGCGCTTCAGCGACACCACCATCGAGCGGTTCGGCGCCGTCTCGCACCTCACCGCCCGCTGGGGTGACGTGGAGAAGCTCACCTTCAACCCCATGAACAACTGGTTCTTCATGACCCTGAAGACCGGCCAGCGGATCTACGTGACCGAGGGGACCAACGGGCTGGCCGACTTCGGCGAGCTGGCGCTCAAGCACCTCCCGAAGCCGGTGCTGGACGCCAGCCCGGAGGCGGTCGAGGCCCTCGAGGACGCCGCCACCCTGCAGGGGAAGTAGGGACCGCAAGGACCGCCCGGGCCCTGGTCAGCGCCGCCGCCTCGCCTCGAAGAAGGTGGCCACCGGGACCCCCAGCGCCCGGGCCACGCGCTGCAGCGTCTCGAGCCGCGGCTGGTGCCGGGCAGCCTCGAGCCGGGCGTAGTTGGAGCGGGCCATCCCGGCCGCGGAGGCCACCGCCATGGCGGTCCGGCCCGACGCCCGGCGGAGCTCCCGGATGCGGGCGCCGACCGGGCCGGTGGACCTGGACCGCGAGGCGAGCTCCCGCCGGAACGCCGGCTCGCAGGCCGCCAGCACGCGCTCCACCGGGAGGTCGATGAACTCCCCCCCGCTCAGCCCGAGCACCACCACCCGGGCGTCGGGGCCCGGCTCGGCGAGGAGCCCCCGCCAGCCGGCGCCGAGCCTGGTGAGGGCCACCCGGTAGGCCTGCCCGCCGCGGAAGCGGAGCTCCAGCTCCCCTCCGCCGGGAGCCACCCTGGCCATGACCAGGTCGAGGCCGCCGGGCTCACGCCAGAATGGATCGGTCATGGTTCACGCCCGATGCGGACGCGGAGGGGCGCGGCCCCGGGGTGCCGAGGCATGGTGGAAACTGGACGCGAATCCCGCTCGACCCCTGGATCGAGAGCTGGATCGAGTGGGCCCGGGGTCACCGACATCGCCTCATGTTATCACGCGTGATAACATCCCGACATCGAGGGGCAGGACCCGAGGGCCTGCCTGCCTGCTTGCCCGACCGTCGAGCCTGGCGCCCCAGACCGTGGCGCCGGAGCCCGGGGAGCTCACCGCCCCGCAGGCCGGCCTGCCCGGCCCCCCCTACTTCTTGGCCGCCTTCACCTCGATGGTGGCGGCGGTCATGCGGTACTCGATGGTGACCTTCTCGCCCTTCTTGAGCTCGCCGGTCACCTTGGTGTCGGCGCTGCGGGCGATCTCCCACCGCTCGGTCCCCTTCTGCACCACCACGGTGTCGGCGGTGACCTCGAGCACCGGGCCGGTCACCTGGTAGGTCTTGGGCTGCGCCGCCTGGGCGGTGGCGGCGAGGGCGGCGAGGGCGAGGACGAGGGCGAGGCGCTTCATGGCGGTGCTCCTTCAGGGTGGCCGGGATTGGCGGGCCGATGCTGCCACGAGCCGGCGGCCCCGGTCCACGCCGCGGGTGGGGTGCGCCGCCTCCCCGCCTGGGAGGGAGGGTGGCCGGCGGCGGGTGCGCGGGCGGCCAGAAGAAGGCGTGGCGGGAGCCTTCCCAAGTGAACATATACCTTCCCACCCGCCCACCGGCCCGGAGCCACCACCATGATCAGCGACGAGATCCGCACCACCTTCCCCGGGCTGTTCGGCGTCAAGCGGGTCAACGGCCGCGAGCTCGACGTCGACCAGACCATCGAGACCCTGGCCCGCGAGCTGGAGCCCGGGATCGCCGCGGCCCTGGCGGCGCGCCGGGCGCTGCTCCAGTCGCCGGCGCCGGTGCGGAGCAAGTACGCCTGGGCCGGCTGGGACGAGACCTTCGAGGACCCGCTGGGCGGCGCCCCCTGGACCTTCCGCCAGATCGTGCAGGGGCTGGTCGACAACTTCCTCGGGCGCGACACCCCGCGGCGCTGGCGGCTCAACGAGCAGGTGCCCATCCCCGCGCACGTCCACCCCGCGCGCAACCCCGGCCTGGAGCTGACCGGGCCGTGGGATCCGCTCGACATGGCCTTCAACGCCCTCAACAGCCCGGCCCCCATGAACATGCCGGACTTCGAGGACGCCTCGCCGCCCCACTTCCGCCCCGACGGCGCCCCGGCCGGCCAGCCGGTGGCGGTCTTCTCGGCGCTGCAGAACGCCACCGAGATCTTCGAGGGGCGCTGGACCGGCAAGCCCTACGAGGTGGTGAAGAAGGGGAAGCCCCGCAGCTACCGGATCACCACCCCGCCGGCGAAGTGGCCGACGCGGCTGGCGCGGCCGCCCAGCCTGCACGTCCGCTACGACCAGGTCACGGTGGACGGCCGGCCGGCCCCCGGGCTGGTGGTGGTCACCACCCTCTGGACGCTCAACAACCACGAGGCCCTGGTGGGCGCCGGCAGCGGCGTCTACTTCTACATCCCCAAGCTGCAGACCCCGGCCGAGGCGCTGGTGGTGGAGCGGCTGCTCTCCCGGCTGGAGGGGCTGATCGGCGTCCCCGCCGGCACCATCAAGATCAAGATGCTCTACGAGGAGGGGAACGCCGGCCGGCAGCTCCCCGCCATCGCCTGGGTGCTGCGGCGCCGGCTGCTCGGCACCAACGTCGGCCGCTGGGACTACCTGGGGAGCCTCATCGAGCTCTGGAAGGACGACCCGCGGGGCACCTTCCCCGACCCGCAGTCGATCGGCATGGCCACCCCCAACATGATCGCCTACCAGCGCTACAACGCGCTGCTCATGCTGATGGCCGGCATGAAGGACGGCGAGCTCACCCACGCCGCGCCCATCGGCGGCATGGCCGCGGTGATGATCTACCCGGACGGCGATCCCTACGGCCGGGCCCGCTACAACCCGCTGGCGCTGCGGGCCATGGTGGTCGACAAGCTGCGCGAGCGGCTGCTGGGGCTCTTCTTCGTGCCCGACGGGCCGCTGCCGCCGGGCCGCCAGCCCAGCCTCGCCGAGATCCTCTCCGGCCAGGTGAAGGGGCGGCTCCACGACGCCTACCGCCAGAGCTGGGTGGCCAGCCCCGAGGCCGAGTACGTCAAGGCCGGCAACCTGCCGCTGCAGGCCGAGGTGGGCCGGCTCCAGGCCCTCCTCGACGCGCCCCGGGCCACCGTCGACGTCAAGGGGCGGCCGGTGCCGACCCCGCAGAGCGGCCTCTCCGACGCCGAGCGCGCCCTGCTGCAGTCGCGCGGCCTGCTCGGCCCCGGCGGCCAGATCACCCCGCTGGTCCTGACCCGGGAGCAGCTCGACACCCCGGAGAAGCTGCTCACCCCGGAGCGCTGGGAGGCCATCTACGCCCCGCCCCAGGGCGAGGTGACCATCGAGCACATCCAGCACGCCCTCTACATGGCCGGCAACTACGGCTTCCAGATCCTCAACGGCAACTTCGCCGCCGCCATCGACGACTACGAGCAGGGGCTGCGGTTCATGAACGACCTGGCCACCTACCGCATCAACGTCTCCTGGCTCTGGGCGCTGCTCCACCACCAGTCGGAGATCACCCGCGACGGCCACCTGCTCCGCCAGGCCCTCACCGAGGACGGGGTGGTGCTGGGGGCCAAGGCCCGCGAGATCAAGGCCGGGACCCGCTTCACCCCGGCGCTCTTCGACGAGGTCTGGGAGGCGCACAACGAGTGGACGGCGGCCTTCTTCGCCGAGCTCGACCGCCGCGGCGATCCCGGGCGGTTCGACCGGAGCAAGGCGCCGCTGATCATGGACCTGCTGCGGCGGCAGCTGCGCTCGCCCCGCTACATCCAGCACAGCGCCCGGGCCCTCTTCGCGGTGGCCCAGGCCGGCCCGGCCCGGCGCGGCCCGCTGCTCGACGCCATCTTCAGCCCCTCCCGCGAGGCGCTGGTGGCCAGCGTCCAGGCCGGCACCGCCGACCGGGCCGCCCTGGCCATCCACGACCAGGTGCACGACCAGTCCGGGCCCGGCTAGGCCGGACCGGGCGCGGCGCCGCTCACCAGCAGGCCTTGCGCTCCAGCAGCGAGCAGGCGGCGTCGCCGTCCACCGGGGGCGAGAAGAAGTAGCCCTGGGCGGCGCTGCAGCCCACCTCGCGCAGGAACTTGAACTGGTCGGCGGTCTCCACGCCTTCGGCCACCACCGGCTTCCCCATGTCGCGGGCCACCGTCATGATGGTGCGCACCAGCTCGGGGGCCTCGCCGCGCGGCGCGCCGCCGGAGAAGAGCGAGCGGTCGATCTTGACCGAGTCGCACTCGAACTGGTGGAGCGAGCGGAGCGACGAGGAGCCGGAGCCGAAGTCGTCCATCAGCAGCCGCACCCCGCGGCCGTGCAGCTGGGCCAGCCGGCGCGGCGAGTCCTCCGACTGGCGCAGCACGCTCTCGCTCAGCTCCAGGGCCAGGTCGGCCGGCTCCATCTTGTGCTCCTTGACCACGTCGTCGATGTTGTCGAGCAGGTCGCCCTGGAGCAGCTGCTTGGAGGAGAGGTTGACGTGGAGCATGAGCCGCTTGGCCGAGGAGGCGGCGCGGCAGCGCTGCAGGTCGCGCCCGGCCTGCTGCAGCAGCCAGCGCCCGATGGGGACGATCAGGCCGGTCTCCTCGGCGAAGGGGACGAACTGGTCGGGGGCCATCATGCCGCGCTTGGGGTGGGCCCAGCGGACCAGCGCCTCCAGCCCCTGGATCAGCCCGGTGGCCACGTCCACCACCGGCAGGTACTGGATGCGGAACTCCTGCCGCTGCAGGGCGTTGCGCAGGTCGGTCTCCAGGTCGAGGAGCTGCGGGGTGCGCTCGCGCAGGTTGCCGTCGAAGACCACGACGCGGGCCCGCCCCTGGGCCTTGGCCCGGTACATGGCGGTGTCGGCGTCGAGCAGCAGGTCCTCGGGGCGGCCGTAGGCCGGCGAGGAGACGGCGATGCCGACGCTGACCGTGGAGAAGACCTCGCGCGGCCCCACCAGGAAGGGCAGCGAGGTGGCCATGCGGATGCGCTCGGCCACCGCCTCGGCGTCCACCACCCCCTTGACGTCGTCGACCAGGACGGTGAACTCGTCGCCGCCGAGGCGGGCCAGGGTGTCCCCCTCGCGCAGGCAGGTCTGCAGCCGCCGCGCCGTCTGCGCCAGCAGGTCGTCGCCGGCGGCGTGGCCGAGGCCGTCGTTGACCGACTTGAAGTGGTCGAGGTCGAGGAAGAGGACGGCGAAGGCGTAGCCCTCGCGCCGCCGGGTGCGGGCGAAGCAGCGCTTCATCAGGTCGAGGAACATGGCCCGGTTGGGCAGCCGGGTGAGCGGGTCGTGCAGGGCGTCGTGCACCACCCGGTCGGCGGCGGCCCGCCGCTCGGTGACGTCCATCATCGAGCCGCAGAGCCGGACCGCCTTGCCGGCCGGGTCGCGCACCGCCCCGGCCCGGGCCAGCACCCAGCGCCAGTCGCCGCCCTCGTGGCGGAGCCGGTGCTCGCACTCGAAGCGCTCCGACCCGCCCGCCAGGTGGGCCCGCACGGCCGACTGCACCGCCTCGCGGTCCGCCGAGTGGATGCGGTCGAGCCAGTCGCCGGGCGCCCCGGTGCCGTGGGGCAGCCCCACCAGCTGCAGCCAGGTGTCGGAGAGCCAGAGCCGGTCGGCGCGCAGGTCCCAGTCGAAGAGGCCGTCGCCGGTCCCCTGCCAGGCCACCGCGTAGCGGTCGTCGGAGGCGAAGGGCTCGCGCACCAGGACGGCGGCGCCCAGCGGCTGGCCGTCCTCGCCCGGCAGCGGCACCACCGTCCACTCGTCGAGCCGGGCCTCGCCGGACTTGCTGGCGGCGACGCGCAGCGACTGGTCCACCTCGCCGCGCTCCAGGAGCCCCTGCAGCTCGCGCCGCAGCGCCGCCCGGTCCACCTCGGGGAAGAGCAGGTCGCCGAGCTCGCGCCCCACCGCCTCCCTGGCGCGGTAGCCGAACTGCCGCTCGGCCGAGCCGTTCCAGGCCAGCACCTCGAGCCGGGGATCGCAGATGAAGGCGGCGAAGGGGGCCCGCTCGAAGAGCTGGCGCCGCAGGCGGCCCATGGCCCCGGCGCGGGGGCGCGGCGCCGCCGGCTCGGTCGGGGCCAGGGCGGGCGCCGGGGCCGGGGCGGTCCGGCCGGCCAGGTCGACCACCAGCGCCAGGGCGTGCTGCAGCGCCGCGTGGTCCTGGTCGGCCCGGCGGTACTCCGCCTCCACCTCGGCCCAGAGCCGCTCCAGCGCCGGGCGCTCGGCCGCCGAGGCGGCGAGGTGGGCGTCGAGCTGGCGGCGGAGGCGGGGGTGCACGTCAGGCCCGTGGCATGGGCCGGGCGCTCGGCCCCGGCCTGGCGATGAGGAAGCCCTGGACGAAGTCGGCGCCGCGCTGCCGCGCCCACTCCAGCTCCTGCGGCTGCTCGACCCCCTCGACGATGGTCTGGATGCCGAGGCCGCGGCCGATCTCCAGCAGCTTGCTGGCGATCAGGTCCTTGACGTGGTCGAGGTGCACGTCCTTGATCAGCTCGCGGTCGAGCTTGATGAAGTCGGGGCGCAGCCGGTGGACCAGGTTGAGCGTCGACCAGCCGGCGCCGAGGTCGTCGAGGGCCACCCGGAAGCCGTCGCGCCGGTAGCAGTCGAGCACGTGGTCGAGGTGCTCGGCGTCCTCGATGCGATCGGCCTCGATGACCTCGAAGACGAAGCGCTGCGGCGCCAGCCCGGCGGCGTCGATGGCCGCCACCGTGGCCTTCAGGCAGCTCTCGGCGTCGTCCATCATGGCCGGCGAGAAGTTGATGAAGACGGTGACGTCGGCGGCCAGGTGGGCCGACTCGCGGATGGCGCAGCAGCAGGCGGCCAGGTCGAGCTGCTGGAAGAGGCCGGCCTCGCGGGCCCGCTGCAGGATGGAGAGCGGCTCCAGCGGCTTGCCGTCGCGGCCGCGGCCGCGCAGCAGGGCCTCGTGGGCGAAGACGTGGCTGGTGTCGAGGGCGTGGACGATGGGGTGGAAGTGGCTGGTGATGCCGCCGGTCTCGAACTGGTCGAGCAGCCAGCCGGTCTGCACGGCGACGTGCAACTCGTGCAGCGAGGTGATGCGGCCGAAGTCGTCGAGGGTGGGTGGCGCGTCGCCGGGCACGATCAGGGCCCGGGCCCGCCGGGCCTCGGCCTCGCCGAGGCCGGCCCCGAGGAGGAGCAGGCAGTCCTCCAGCCCGCCCCGGCCGAGCCGCACCTGCAGGCAGGCGCGCGAGGCGGTGGCCCGGTGCGCGGAAACGCGCAGAAGGTCGGTGGCGCGGGCCAGCGGCGCGGGGCTGGAGAACCAGAGGAGGAGAGATCCAACGGCAGTGAACGAATCGGGTTGCGCCGCAGAGTTTGCGGGCTCTTCGGCCGCCTGGCGCCAGAGAAGTGGTTTCACTGGCGACCACGCTACCCATATGGGAGCGATATCGCAATCAATCGGCCGGGGGGATAAACAGATCATGTCCCGTGATCACGGGACGTTATCCATTCCGCGGCCAGGTCGGTCGGTCGACGAGCCGACGGCGCATCCCCGGAGCAGGCGTTAGACCTTGGCCAGGAGGCATTCCATGCAGAGACGATTCGCGTTCGTGGCGACGCTGCTGACCGTGGTCCTTAGCGGCTGGGCCGCACCGGCCCGGGCCGAGACCGAGCCGTTCGGTCGGCTCGACGTGGCCCAGGTCGAGGCGTTGCTGGGGCGCAAGGACGTGGTGATCTTCGACGTCAACTCGGCCGGGGTCTACGCCCGGGGACACCTCCCCGGCGCCCGCTGGTCGGGGATGGACGAGGTGGCGCAGAAGCTCCCCGCCGACAAGACGCTGACGCTGGTCTACTACTGCCACAACGAGCGTTGACTGGCCTGTCACAGCGCGGCCCGTGTGGCCGCCAAGGCGGGGCACCAGAAGGTCTTCATCATGCCGGCCGGGATCGACGGCTGGATCAAGGCCGGCAAGAAGGTCGAGCAGGGCTGACGCGGCCCTGAACGAGGCGTCCCCGCCGCGCCGGGTGGCGGGCGGGGACGAGGACGACATGGGCCGGGGAGGGAGCGGCCCCGGCCGGCGGGGCTAGCCCGGCACCATCCAGGTGAAGACGTAGGCCTGGAGGAAGACCACCACGCCCACCAGCGCCGCCAGCGCCAGCGAGTGCCAGAAGACGTAGCGCAGGATCTCGCCCTCCTTGCCGTGCTGGCCGGTGGCCACGCCGGCCACCACGATCGACTGGGCGTCGATCATCTTTCCCATCACGCCGCCGGAGGAGTTGGAGGCGGCCGCCAGGATGGGGTTCATGCCGATGGCGTTGGCGCTCACCACCTGGAGGTTGCCGAAGAGCACGTTGGACGAGGTGTCGGAGCCGGTCAGGGCCACGCCCAGCCAGCCCAGCAGCGGCGAGAAGAAGGGGAAGAGCCAGCCGGTGGAGGCGAAGGCCAGCCCCATGGTGGAGTCGGAGCCGCTCGACTTGGTGACGAAGCCCAGCGCCAGCATGGCGGCGATGGTGAGCAGCGACATGCGGACCCGCTTCAGGGTGCCGAGGTAGGTGGAGAGCAGCGCCCCCGGCTTCAGCCCCAGCCAGAGCCCGGAGATGATCCCGGAGAGCAGCAGGCCGGTGCCGGTGGCGGAGAGGTAGTTGAAGGTGTACTTGGCCGCCTCGGCGCTGACGGCCTTGGCCACCGGCGGCGCCTTGTTGACCAGGTTGTGCAGGTACGGCACCGCCCAGGAGGGCGCGAACATGCCGCCGTTGACGGTGTTCATCCAGTTCTTCACCGGCACGTAGCCCCAGATGAAGACCACCACCGAGAGCACCAGCCAGGGCATCCAGGCCAGGAAGGCGGAGCCGAAGCCGTGCGACTTGTGGGCCACCTGCGGGGTGTCACGCTCCTCGGGGAAGCGCCAGGTGGTCTTCGGCTGCCAGACCTTGAGGAAGGCGTAGAGGGCGACGATGCAGGAGATGGCGGCGACGATGTCCACCAGCGACGGGCCGTGGAAGTTCGACATCAGGAACTGGGGGATGGCGAAGGCCAGGCCGGCGATCAGGCAGGCCGGCCAGACCTCGATCATGCCGCGGAAGCCGGACATCTGCCAGATCAGCCAGAAGGGGACGATCATCGAGAAGATGGGGAGCTGCCGGCCCACCATCGAGGAGAGGGCCATCTCGTTGAGGCCGGTGACCTTGGCCAGGGTGATGATGGGGGTGCCGAGGGCGCCGTAGGCCACCGGGGCGGTGTTGCCGATCAGCGCCAGGCCGGCGGCGGCCAGCGGCTTGAAGCCGAGGCCGATGAGCATGGCGGCGGAGATGGCCACCGGGGTGCCGAAGCCGGCCGCCCCCTCGATGAAGGCGCCGAAGGCGAAGGCGATGAGCAGCACCTGGATGCGCCGGTCTCCGGCCAGGCCGCCGATGGTCTCCTTGACCACCTCGAACTTCCCGGTCTTGACGGTGATGTCGTAGACGAAGATGGCGTTGAGGACGATCCAGCCGATGGGGAGCAGGCCGAAGGCGGCGCCGTAGCCGGCGGCGGCGGTGGCCGTCGAGGCTGGCATGCCGTAGACGAAGACGGCGATGGCCCAGGCCAGCACCAGCCCGAGGATGGCGGCGTAGTGGGCCTTGACGTGGAAGAAGGCGAGGGCGCCGAGCAGCACCACCACCGGGAGCGAGGCGATCACCGCCGAGATGAGCAGGTTTCCTACGGGGACGTAGTTCTGTGTCCAGGCCAACGGGTTCATCGGGGGGCTCCGGGGAGGGTGACGGCGGGTGACGGGGAGGCGCCGGCTGGGGTGGTGCAGCGATCGACGAGGAAGACGATGGAGCGGTACGGCCGCCTGGCGTGGTGCGACAGGCCGATCTCGCAGGTGCGGCTGTTGGAGAAGCCCTCGCGGCAGCCCTCCGGCAGCGCGCCGGCGAGGCCGGCCAGCGCCGCGGCGTTGAGCTCGGGGTGGCTGAAGCCGCGATCCCCGGCGAAGCCGCAGCAGCCGACGCCGGGCGGGATCACCACCTGGTCGGCGCAGCGGCGCGCCACCGCCTCGAGCTTGCCGCCCAGCCCGAGCTTGGCGGTGGAGCAGGTGACGTGCAGCGCCACCGGCCCCGGCTCGCGGCTGAACTCGAGCTTGTCGAGCAGGTGGTCGTGGATGAACTCGGCCGGCTCCAGCAGGGTGAGGCGCGGGTCGAGCTTCTTCTTCATCCGCTGCAGGCAGGGGGAGGTGTCGCAGAGCACCGGGATGGCGCCGCCCTCCGAGGCCTCGAGCAGCGCCGCCTCCAGCTCCTTGGACTTCAGGTCGCCGAGCTCGGCGAAGCCCTTCGACTCGAAGGCCAGGCCGCAGCAGAGGCCGGAGAGGCCGGCGGGGAAGCGCACGTCGTAGCCGGCCTTGTCGAGCAGCGAGCGGACGGCGTCGGAGACGGCCCGGTCGTCGGGGTCGCCGTCGGTGGGCCCGAAGGTGCGGGCCACGCAGGCCGGCAGGTAGACGACGCGGCGACCCTTGCCGGCCACCACGTCGCGGAAGGGGGCGGCGTGGGCCGGGCCGGGGTAGGGAGGCGCGGTGGCGGCCCCGCCGAGGCCGGTCTCCCGCAGCACCCGCAGGGCGCCCAGGCCGAGCCGCACCGTGGCGCTGACGGCGCCGAGGTGATCGGCCACCGCCCCGGCCACGGCCCGGGAGAGGCCGCCGCGGTCGGCGGCGCGCAGCTTCTTGACGTACTCGCCGGTGTCGATGCCCACCGGGCAGGCGGTGGCGCAGAGCCCGTCGGTGGCGCAGGTCTCCTCGCCCCAGTAGCGGAAGTCGGCGGAGAGGCGGGCCAGGCGCGGGGCGTCGTCGCCGGCGCGCCCCAGCCGGGCCAGCTCGCGCGAGACGGTGATGCGCTGCCGCGGCGTGGCGGTGAGCGTCCGCGACGGGCACTTGGGCTCGCAGAAGCCGCACTCGATGCAGCGGTCGATGACCGGGTCGGCCGGCGGCAGCGGCTTCAGGTCCTTCAGGTGGGCGCGCGGGTCGTCGTTGATGATGACGCCGGGGTTGAGCAGGCCGTGGGGATCGAGCAGCGCCTTGACCCGCCGCATGATGGCGAAGGCGGCCGCCCCCCACTCCAGCTCCACGAAGGGGGCCATGTTGCGCCCGGTGCCGTGCTCGGCCTTGAGCGAGCCGTCGAAGCGGGTGGCCACCATGCGGCAGACGTCGTCGAGGAAGGCCTGGTAGCGGGCCACCTCGGCCGGGTCCCCGAAGTCCTGGGTGAAGACGAAGTGGAGGTTCCCGTCGAGGGCATGGCCGAAGATGATCCCCTCGGTGTAGCCGTGGCGGGCGAAGGCCCGCTGCAGCTCGCCGGTGCCGGCGGCGAGGTGCTCCATGGGGAAGGCCACGTCCTCGATGATCACCGTGGTGCCGATGCGGCGGGCGGCCCCCACCGCCGGGAAGAGGCCGCGGCGCACGTCCCAGAGCTTGTCGGCGGCGGCCCGGTCGGCGGTGAAGAACACCGGCCCCAGGGTGGGCACCCCGGCGAGCCGGGCCACCGCGGCGTCGATGGCCACCGGCAGCGCCGCCGCCGAGGCGGCGCGCACCTCGACCAGCAGCGCGCAGGCCTCGGGGCCGAGCGCGGAGAGGCCGGCCGGCATCCCCGGGCGCGCCTCGACGGCGCGCAGCGAGGCCCGGTCCATGATCTCGGCGGCCGCCACCACCTGGCGATCGAGCCGCTGCACGGCGCGGGCTCCGTGCTCGATGTCCGGGTAGAGGATGAGGGCGCTGGCCTTGTGGGCCTGCTCCTCGACGGTGGCGAAGGTGACCTCGGAGATGAAGGCCAGCGTCCCCTCCGACCCCACCACCAGGTGGAGGAGGATGTCGATGGGGTCGTGGTAGTCGACGAAGGCGTTGAGGGCGTAGCCGGTGGTGTTCTTGATCCGGTACTTGCGGCGGATGCGGTCGGCCAGGGCGGGGTCGGCCTGGACCTGGTCGCGCAGCGCCGCCAGCCCGGCCAGGATCTCCGGGTGGGCGGCGCCGAAGGCGGCCCGCGAGGCCGGGTCGGCGCTGTCGAGCGGCGTGCCGTCGGCCAGCAGCAGCCGCATCGAGGCCACGGTCTGGTAGCTGTTCTGCGCGGTGCCGCAGCACATCCCGCCGGCGTTGTTGGCGACGATGCCGCCCACCATGCAGGTGCCGATGGAGGCGGGATCCGGGCCGAGCTTGCGCCCCAGCGGCGCCAGCAGGGCGTTGGCCTCGGCGCCGATGACCCCGGGGCCGAGCCGGACCCGGGCCCCGCCGTCGAGGACCTCGCGCTCCAGGAAGCCGCCGGAGACGATCACCAGCACCGAGTCGCTCACCGCCTGGCCGGACAGGCTGGTGCCGGCGGCGCGGAAGGTGACCGGCAGCCGCAGCGCCGAGGTGGCCTGGAGCACCCGCGCCACCTCGCCGGCGGCGCGCACCCGCACCGCCAGCTTGGGGACCAGCCGGTAGAAGCTGGCGTCGGTGCCGAGGGCCAGCAGGCGCAGCGGGTCGATGACCAGCCGGTCGGGCGGCAGGGCGGCCAGCAGCTGGTCGTGCAGGGCGCGGTACGGGCCGGGGAGCGCCTGGAGATCCTGGTCGGTCATGGTCGTCTCGGCAGGCAGTGGAGCACGGCCAACGTGGGGCGGCGGGACGACCGGGGCCACCGGTCGCCCGAGGCGCGCGACCGGCATCCAAGCTGCCCTAACCGGCGGGACGCGGCGCAGCTACGCCGCGCTGCGGCAGCGAGGCGAGCAGCGCCTCCGTCGAGACCACCCTGGCGTAGGCGCCGTCCATGGCCGCCAGCGCCGCGGCGTGCACCTGCGCGGCGGGCACCTCCACGCCGCCGAAGGCCAGCGACCGGGAGGCGCAGGCGTCGTGCACCACGGTGACCTGGAAGCCGAGGTCGCTGGCGGCGCGGGTGGCCGCCTCCACGCACATCTGGGTCTGCATCCCGACGATGACCAGCCGGGTGGTGCCGAGCCGGCGCAGGGTGGCGAGGAGCTCGGTGTCGCGGAAGGCGTTGGCCTCGCGCTTGCCGATGACCGGCTCGCCGGGGCGCGGCATGACGTTGGGGTGGGCGCGGTAGGCTTCGTCGCCGGCGTCCGGGCTGGGCCCCACCTGGCCCCGGGCGAGGTGGAGCACGTGGACCACCGGCCAGCCGCGGGCGCGGAAGGCCTCCAGCAGCGCCCGGGCCTTCAGGCTCGCCTCCACCGGCCCGGTGAGCGGGAGCTTGCCGCCCGGGAAGTAGAAGTTCTGCACGTCGATGATCACCAGCGTGGCGGGCTGGGCGGGTGCGGCGGGCGCCTCGGGCGGGGCCCCGGCGCCTGGGATCGGAAGGGCGGCGACGAGCACGGCGAGGGCGGCGACGGTGAGCGGGCGCATGGCCGGTGAGGATGGCACGGGAGGAGGCCGCAGCGCGAGGTGGCGCGATCAGACGCCGAGCCGCTGCTTGAGCAGCGGCAGGAAGCGGCGGCTCACCGGGACCAGCCGGCCGGAGCGGGTCCGCACCGTGGAGCCGTCCTCGTCGCCGAGCAGGATCTCCACCACCCGCTCGACGTTGACCAGGTGCTGCTTGTGGACCCGCAGGAAGCCGGCCCGCTCCTCGAGGACCCGCAGGGTGAGGTCGGTGAAGTGCTCGCCGCCGGCGGTGATCACGTAGACCCCGGCCTCGGAGGAGCGGACCGCCTCGACCTCGTCGAGGTCGACCAGCCGGATGCTGCGCGCCCCCTGGCAGGGGATGCGCCGGATGGCCGGGGCCAGCGCCGCCGGCGGCGCCTGCCCGAGGCCGCGCCGGAGCCGCTCCACCGTCCGGGCCAGCCGCTCCGGCTCCACCGGCTTGAGCAGGTAGTCGACCGCGTTGGCCTCGAAGGCCTTGACCGCGAAGGCGTCGTGGGCGGTCACGAAGACCACCGGCGGCAGGTCGTCGGGGTCGAGCAGCGAGAGCAGCTCGAAGCCGCTCACCGCCGGCATCTGCACGTCGAGGAAGAGCACGTCGGGGCGCAGGGCGCGGAGGGCGGGGATGGCGGCCACGGCGTCGGCGCAGGTGGCCACCACCTCCACCGCGCCGGTCTCGCCGAGCAGCGCCGCCAGCTCCTCGCGGGCGTGGACCTCGTCGTCGACCACCAGCGCCCGGATCATCGTCGGCGTCCCCCTCCCCGGGGCAGGAACCTAGCTGAACGGCAGCCGCACCGTGACCCGGGTCAGCGCGCCGGGGATGCAGCTTACCGCCACGCCATACTCGGCGCCGATCAGGTTCTTGATGCGGGTGTCGACGCTCTTCAGGCCCAGCCCGTCCCCGTCGCCGGAGCCGGTGAAGCTCCCGGCGGTGTCCTCGATCTCCAGCAGGGCCAGCGCCCCCTCGCGGCGGGCCCGGATGCGCGCCGTCCCCGGGCCGAGCAGCTGGGCCAGGCCGTGCTTGAAGGCGTTCTCCACCAGCGGCTGGAGCGTGAAGGCCGGCAGGCGCAGGCCGAGCAGGGCCTCGTCCACCTCGGTCTCCACGGTGAGCCGGTCGGCGAAGCGGGCCTTCTCGATCTCCAGGTAGGCGCTGACGTGCTCCAGCTCCTCGCGGAGCGTGGCCAGCTCGGCGGGGCGCTTCAGGTTCTTCCGGAAGAAGGCGGCCAGGTGGAGGATCAGCTCGCGGGCCCGGGGGGCGTCGGTGCGCAGCACCGCGGCGATGGTGTTGAGCGAGTTGAAGAGGAAGTGCGGGTTGACCTGGGCCTGCACCAGCTTCAGCTCCTGCACGGTGAGCAGCCCCTTGGCCTCCTCGTAGCGGGCCGCCAGCAGCTGGGCCGAGAGCAGCGAGGCCAGCCCCTCGCCCAGCGAGCGGTTCACCGAGCGGAAGCGCTGGTGGCGCGGCTCGTAGAGCTGCACCGAGCCGATCACCTTGCCGTCCAGCTCCAGCGGCGCCACCAGCACGGCGTCGAGCGGGCAGGCGGCGTCGAGGGGGCAGGTGAAGTGCTCGTGCTCGCCGTCGGCGAAGACCACCTCTCCGCGCTCCAGGGCGCGGCGCGAGGAGGGGGAGACGATGGGGCCGCCGGGCCGGTGGTGGTCGGAGCCGAGCCCGTCGAAGGCCAGCACGTGGGTGGTGTCGGTGATGGCCACGGCGCCGGCGCCGGTCTCGTCGCGGATGATGCGCGCCAGCTCGGGGGCGGTGGCCGGCCCGAAGCCCCGGGCCAGCAGCCGCAGCGTGCGCCCGGCCACCCGCAGGGCGCGGGCCGACGACTCGGCCGCCACCTGCTCGCGCAGCCGCTGCCGGTCGCGCATCACCAGCGCGAAGAGGGCGGCCCCGGTGGCGTTGGCCAGGATCATCGACGGCCCGATGACCGTCACCACCTGGATGGCGTCGGCCAGCGGGCGCGACACCGCCACCACGATCCCCATGTGCACGGTCTCGGTGAGGGCGGTGACGCCGGCGGCCAGCCGCCAGTCGGGGAGGCGGCCCGGGCCGGAGCGGCGGGCCAGCCAGCGCTGCACCAGCCCGCTCACCACCCCCTCCATGGTGGTGGCGATGGCGCCGGCCAGCGCCGTGTAGCCGCCCAGCGTCAGGCGGTGGGCCCCGGCGGTGAGGCCGACCGACAGGCCGAGCCAGGGGCCGCCCACGAAGCCGGCCGCCACCGCCCCCACCGCCCGGGTGTTGGCGATGACGCCGCCGGGCAGGGTGACGCCGAGGTGGGAGCCGAGCATGGAGATGGCGCTGAAGAAGGCCCAGCGCAGCAGCCAGGTGCGCAGCGGCCGCTCGCTCGGCACCGGCTGGAAGGCCTGGGTGCGCGAGAGGACGTAGAAGACGGCCACGAAGACCGCCATCGCCTCCAGGTTGGCGACCAGCAGCTGGAGGTGGAGTGGCATGGCGCCCCTAGCCGACCAGCAGCACGGTGAGGCTGCGGGCGCCGTGGGCGCCGATGACCAGCGACTGCTCGATGTCGGCGGTCTTGGAGGGGCCGGCCAGGAACAGCCCCCAGCGCGGCCGGCCCGCCAGGTCGAGCCGGGCGTAGGCGGCGTGCAGGTCGGGGACGATGTCGGCGACCTGGACCACCACCGCCAGGTGCTCGGGGATGACCACCAGGGCGTGGTGGGGCAGGCCCGCCCCCTCGATCCAGACGGCCCCGTTCTCGGCCACCGCCAGCGCGCCGGGCAGGACCACCAGCTCGAGCCCCTCCAGCTGGTGCGGATCCTTCACCGCGGCGGCGTCCACGGTGGCCCCGCCGACCCCGGCCACCAGCGAGACGATGCGGGTGGCGTTGCGGTGCACCGGGAGCGCCCAGAGCGCCACGTCGGCGGCCGGCAGGTCGGGGACCCGGACCAGCGCCCCGCCCACCGCCGCCACCCCCTCGGCGAAGCGGGCGGCGAGATCGGGGTAGCGGGCGCCGACGCCGTCGAGCACCGGGCGCGGGGCGCCGGGCTGGGCGTTGCGGCGGAGCGCCGCCAGGATCTGGTCACGCGCGGCCATGTGTCCTCCGGTAGCGATCGCGGAAGCTCTCCGGCGGGGCCACCGGCAGCTGGCGCTGCCGCCCCCAGGCCCCGGAGAGGCGGGCCATCAGCCCGGCCGGCAGCACCCGCAGGGCGAGGCGGACCAGCCGCCCGGCCAGCGCGAAGCGGGCCGGCGAGGCGAAGATCCAGGCGGTGAGGCGGAGCGCCAGCGACTTGCCGGCGGAGCCGTGGCCGGCGGCCACCAGGTCGCCGCGCCAGGCCAGCAGCTGGTGGTGCAGGTCGATGCGCACCGGGCAGACGTCGGCGCAGGAGCCGCACAGCGTCGAGGCGAAGGGGAGGGCGGCGTGGGCCCCGGCGTCGATGGTCGGCGCCAGCACCGAGCCGATGGGGCCGGGGATGGTGACGCCGTAGCTGTGGCCGCCGGAGCGGCGGAAGACCGGGCAGGTGTTCATGCAGGCGCCGCAGCGGATGCAGGAGAGGGCGCGCCGGTAGGGATCGCGCCCCAGCAGGGCGCTGCGGCCGTTGTCGACGATGACGACGTGCAGCTCGGAGCCGGGGCGGGGCCCGAGGAAGTGGGGTGGAGTAGGTGGTGACCGGCTGGCCGGTGGCGGAGCGGGCCAGCAGCCGCAGGAAGACGCCCAGGTCCTCGGCGCGCGGCACGATCTTCTCCAGCCCCATGCAGGCGACGTGGAGCGGCGGCAGCGAGGTGCCCATGTCGGCGTTCCCCTCGTTGGTGCAGACCACCACGGCGCCGAGGTCGGCGACCGCGAAGTTCACCCCGGTGAGGCCGGCCTGGGCGCCGAGGAACTTCTGGCGCAGGTGGCCGCGGGCCGCCTCGGTCAGGTACTTGGGGTCGGAGGCGCCGGCGGCGGTGCCCAGCTTCTCGTGGAAGAGGTCGCCGATCTCCTCCTTCTTGAGGTGGATGGCGGGGAGGACGATGTGGCTGGGCGGCTCCTCGCGGAACTGCACGATCCGCTCGCCCAGGTCGGTGTCGACCACCTCCACCCCGCGCGCCTCCAGGTAGGGGTTGAGGCCGCACTCCTCGGTGAGCATCGACTTCGACTTCACCAGGCGGGTGACGCCGCGGGCGGAGAGCAGCCCGTGGACGATGCGGTTGTGCTCCTCGGCGTCGGCGGCCCAGTGGACGGTGGCGCCGGCGGCGGTGGCGTTCCGCTCGAACTGCTCGAGCAGGGCGGGGAGGTTGGCCAGGGCGTGGGCCTTGATCCCCTCCGCCAGCTCGCGGAGCCGCTCCCACTCCGGCACCTGGGCGGCGGCCCGGTCGCGCTTGACGCGCATGAACCAGAGCGACTCGTCGTGCCAGTGGGCGCGGGGGGTGTCGGCGACGAAGCGGGCGGCCGCCGCGGGGTGCTTCAGCGTGGTCAGGTGGGCCATGTCAGCTCCCCTCCCCGAGCAGCACCTCGGCGGCGTGGAGGATGCGCACCGGCCGCCCCTCGCGGCGGGCCAGCCCCTCCAGGTGCATCAGGCAGCTCATGTCGACGCCGGTGATCACCTCGGCCCCGGCCCTGGCGTGCTCGTCGAGCCGGTCGCACCCCATCAGGCAGGAGACCGCCTCCTCGGCCACCGCGAAGGTGCCGCCGAAGCCGCAGCACTCGTCGGTGCGGGCCGGCTCCACCAGGGTGATGCCCTGCAGCGAGCCGAGCAGCGTCTTCACCTTGTCGAACGGGGCCACCTGCCGCTCGCTGCCGCTGGCGAGCCGCAGCTCGCGCTGGGCGTGGCAGCTGCGGTGCAGGCCGACGGTGCGCGGGTAGCGGCCGGCCACCTGGCGCACCCCGAGGACGTCGTGGAGGAACTCGCAGAGCTCGAAGGTGGCGGCGCGCACCTGCGCCAGCGCCGGGTGATCCGGGACCAGCCCGGCGAACTGGTGGCGGACCATGCCGACGCAGCTGCCGCTCGGCGCCACCACGTACTGGTACCCCTGGAAGACGTCGAGGAAGTGGGCGCAGAGCGGGGCCGCCGCCGCCCGCTCGCCGGAGTTGGACATGGGCTGGCCGCAGCAGGTCTGGGCCTCGGGGAAGACCACCGTGCAGCCGTGGCGTTCGAGGAGGCGCAAGCTCGCCTCGGCCACCTGGGGGTAGAGCTGGTCGACGTAGCAGGGGACGAAGAGGGCGACCGTCGGCATGCCGGGAAGTCTAGACACGCCCGGCGCCGGACGGGTAGCCGGGTCGCGTCAGCGGTCGCTTCCCGGCGCTGACCGGCGGCTGGGCGGGCCGGAGCGGCGGCCAAAGGCGCGGCGGTCGCCGCCGCCCGGGCGGCGTCGCTAGGCCGGGAGCGGCGTGAGCGGGTGGCGCCTCGGCGAGGCCAGCCAGGCGGCGACGCGGGGCCGGCTGGCGATGCGGCCGGCGAAGGCCACCAGCGCCGGGAAGCGGTCGAGCGGCTCGCCGAAGCCGTTGTCGCGGAGCAGCTCCAGCAGGTACCAGAGGGCCAGGTCGGCGATGGTCACCCCGGCGCCCACCGCGAAGCCGGCGCCGCCCTGGTTGGCCTGGAGCCGCCGATCGAGGAAGCCGAGCCAGCGCGGCAGCGTGGTGGTGCGCAGCTCGGCGCGGAGCGCGGCCCGCCCCTCGGCCGGGGTGGAGACCAGCTTGCGCAGCTCCAGCCGCACGTCGTCGATGGCGCCCAGCCACTCGTCGCAGCGGGCGGTCTCGACCGGGGTCCGGCCGCCGAGGCCGTGCGACCGGGCCAGGTGGTTGGCGATGGCCAGGCTCTGGGCCAGGCGGAAGCCGCCCGGCTCCTCCCAGACCGGCAGCGCCTCGAAGGGGAGGTCGCCGGTGGCCTTGAGGGCGGTGAAGTCGGTGGGGCGGCCATTCACCGGTGGCGTCCCCTTGCCCACCAGGTGCGCGGCGAAGTCGACGCCGGCCTCGGCGGCCACCAGGCGGGCCAGCTCGGCGCGGCCGCGCAGCGGGAAGTAGATGAGCGTGGGTCTGGTCATGGGGCGGAGTGTAACGCGGCGGGGGGCGGCGTGCCGCGGCCGCCGCCCCTCAGCTCAGCAACCACCCGATCAACGCCGGCACCAGCAGCGAGGTGGCCAGGGCGTTGAGCCCCATGCCGAGGCCGGAGAAGGCCCCGGCGGTCTCGCCCAGCTCGAAGGCGCGGGCGGTGCCGAGCCCGTGCGAGGCCACCCCGAGGGCGAAGCCGGTGGCGGCCGGATCGGTGACCCGGAGGCGGCGAAGCAGCGCCGGGCCGATCACGGCGCCGAGCACGCCGGTGAGCACCACCAGCGACGCGGTCAGCGACGGCAGGCCGCCCAGCCGCTCGGTGATCCCCATGGCCACCGGCGCGGTGGCCGACTTGGGCGCCAGCGAGAGCAGGGTCTCCCGCGAGGCGCCGGCCAGCCGCCCGGTGACCACCGCCGTCACGACCGCGGTCACCGAGCCGGCCAGCAGCGCCACCGAGAGCGGCAGCGCCAGCGCCTGCTCCCGGTGCAGCTCGCGGTGGAGCGGCACCGCCAGCGCCACGATGGCCGGCCCGAGCAGGAAGTGGACGAACTGCGCCCCCTCGAAGAAGAGCGGGTAGGGCGTGCCCCCCAGCCAGAGCACCGAGGCCAGCACCGCCACCGAGGTGACCACCGGGTGGACCAGCGGGTGGCGCCCCAGCCGACGGTGGAGCGCCTCGGCGGCGGCGTAGGTGACCACGGTGAGGGTGAGCCAGAGCAGCGGGCTCCGCGCCAGGTAGACCCAGGTCTCGACGAGGCGCGAGGTCATGCGCCCCCCACGCCGGCGGCCGGCCGGCGCAGCAGCCGCGCGGCCACCAGGCCGGTGACCGCCAGGGTGGCGGCGGTGCTGACCAGCAGGGCCAGCGCCAGGGCCAGCCACTCGGCGGCCAGCCGCGGCAGGTGCTGCACCACGCCCACCCCGGCCGGCACGAAGAGCAGCGAGAGGTGCGAGAGCAGGCCGCCCGAGGCGGCGCGCAGGTCGTCCCAGCGCGCCGGGCGCAGCTCCAGCGCCACCAGCAGCAGCACCATGCCGACCACCGGGCCGGGCACCGGCAGCGAGAGCAGGTGGCTGGCCAGCTCCCCGGCCAGCTGGAACACCAAGAGCACGGCGAGGCCACGGATCATCTCGAAGTCCCTTCCTTGGACCCTAGTCCGCCGTGGCGTGGGCCTCGTCGGCCTGGTGGCGCGCCTGCTCCTCCATCACCAGCGCCGTCACCTCGCGCTTCAAGGCGTTGAACTCCGGGCTGGCCGGATCGCGCGGGCGCGGCAGGTCCACCGGCACGATCCGCTTCACCGTGCCCGGCCGGTAGGTCATCACCACCACCCGGTCGGCCAGGTAGATCGACTCCTCGATGCCGTGGGTGACGAAGACGATGGTCTTCCCCAGCTCGGCCCAGATGCGCAGCAGCTCGTCCTGCAGCGAGCGGCGGGTCAGGGCGTCGAGAGCGCCGAAGGGCTCGTCCATGAGCAGCATGGGGGCGTCGATGGCCAGCACCCGGGCGATGGCCACCCGCTGCCGCATGCCGCCGGAGAGGTCCTTGGGGAAGCGGTCGCGGAAGTCGGCGAGGCCGAGCTTGTCGAGCAGGGCGTCGACCACCTGGCGCCGGCGCTCCGGCGCCGCCCCGGCGATCTCCAGGCCGAAGGCGACGTTGCGCTCCACGGTCATCCAGGGGAAGAGGGCGTACTCCTGGAAGACCATGGCCCGCTCCGGGCCGGGGCCGGTGACCGGCCGGCCCAGCGCGGTCAGCTCGCCAGCGGTGGGCAGCGAGAAGCCGGCCACGGCGTTGAGCAGCGTCGACTTCCCGCAGCCGGACGGCCCCAGCAGGCAGACGAACTCCCCCGGGGCCACGTCGAGGTCGATGCCGTCGAGCGCCACCACCTCGCGGCCGCCGCTGGAGAAGACCTTGCGGACGCCGCGGGCGCGGATGGCCGGCGTGGCCGGGCCGCCGCCGTCGGGCCGGCTCACCCCTCCACCCCGCGGTGCCAGCGCAGCAGCCGGTTGTTGAGCCAGCTCATGCCGAGATCGATGCCCAGGCCGCACAGGCCGATGGTGACCATCCCGGCGATCACCTTGTCCGACCAGAAGTACTCGCGGGCCTCGAGGATGCGGTAGCCGAGGCCGGTGTTCACGGCGATCATCTCGGCGACGATGACCACGATGAAGGCCACCCCGATGCCGACGCGGATGCCGGTGAGGATGTAGGGCATGGCGGCCGGGATCATCACCCGCCAGAAGAGCGTCCACTCGCCGGCCCCGAGGTTGCGGGCGGCCCGCAGGTAGATGGCGTCGACGGCCCGCACCCCGGCGATGGTGTTCATCAGCACCGGGAAGAAGGCCCCCAGCGAGATGAGGAAGAAGGCGGGCGGGTCGCCGAGGCCGAACCAGAGGATGGCCAGCGGGATGTAGGCGATGGGGGGGATGGGGCGCAGCACCTGCAGCACCGGGTTGAAGAGCTCGTAGACCAGCGGGCGCGCCCCCATGAAGAGGCCGAGGGGCAGCGCCAGGCCGCCCCCGATGGCGAAGCCCACCACGATGCGCATCACCGAGGTGAAGACGTCGTGGGGCAGCTCGCCGGAGATGGCCCAGCGCCACCAGGGCCCGGCGGCGGCGTCGAAGGGCTCGAGCGGCGTGAGGTACGCCCACCAGCGGACCGCCACCGCCGTCGGCGAGGGCAGGATGAGCGGCGTCACCCAGCCGGCGCGCGAGATCCCCTCCCAGGCCAGCAGCAGCGTCACCGGGACCACCAGCGACCGGGCCAGCCGGGCGGCGCCACCCCCGGCCATCTACTTCACGCCCAGCTTCTGCTTGGCCCGCTGCAGGAGGTCGAGCTTCACCCAGTCGGCGGCCCGGGGCGGGGCGGTCATCTTGCCGACGCCGTACTTCACCATCAGGTCGGTGGTCACCTGGATGTGCTCGACGGTGACGTCGTAGGTGTAGGGCGAGTTGGAGATGGCGTCCTTGAAGTCTTCGGCGGTGATCTGCCCCTTGAACATCTGCGTCACCACGAACTTCTCGGCCGCCGCAGGGTCCTGGATGAAGGCCCGGGTGGAGTCGACGAAGCACTCCAGCACCTTCTGCGCCACCGCCGGCTTCTCCTTGTAGAGCTTCTCGGTCATCACCAGCACCCGCACCGGCTCGCCCAGCGGCGTGTCGTAGGGCTTGAGCATCTCCACGCCGAACCCCTTGTTGATGGCCTGCGACGACTGCGGCTCCGACTGGCAGATGGCGTCGAGCTGCTTCTGCAGCAGCGCCTGGTTCAGGTCGGCGAAGGGCAGGTAGACGATCTTCACGTCCTTGCCCTCCTTGTCCGACCAGGTCAGGCCGGCCTTGGCCAGCTCGGCCAGCAGCAGCAGCTCCTGGGCGCCGCCGCGGGCCACGCCCACCTTCTTGCCCTTCAGCTCGGCCACCGTCTTCATGGCCAGGTCGGTGCGGGAGACCAGCCGGGCGCCCCCCTTGGCGAAGCCGGCCACCACGTAGACCTGCCCGCCGGCGGCGCGGTTGGCGATGGCGGCGTCGGCGGCCGAGGCGGCCAGGTCCACCTCCCCCTTCACCAGCGCCGGGAAGATGTCGATCCCCTTGGGGAAGACGGTCTCCTGCACGTCGAGGCCGTACTTCTTGCAGGCCTCCTTCATGTTGGAGATGGCGCCGTAGTGGGCGAATTTGAGGTTGCCGAGCCGGACCACCTCCTGGGCGGGCGCGGCGGCGGGGAGGGCGGCGAAGGCGGCGAGGGCGAGGGCGGCGATGAGGCGGCGCATGAGGAGCTCCCGGGGTGGAGGGGCGTGCAGCCGGACAGGTGAGGCGGGAAGGCCGGGAGGCAGCTTAGCCGAGGCGGGCGGGCCTGTCCGCACCCGCCGAGGCGCGCCGCCCCGGTTCGACGAGCACCGGCGGGGAGGCTCGTCTAGAGTTCGCCGCAGGCCCCTCGAAGGAGTTCGCCATGCCCGGATCGCTCCCCCGCACCGCCGTCCTGGCCGCCCTGCTGGTCGCCGCCTTCGCCCCCGGCCAGTCGCCGGGCGCGGC
The DNA here is from genome assembly GCA_032654565.1 of Anaeromyxobacteraceae bacterium. GTDB lineage: Bacteria > Myxococcota > Myxococcia > Myxococcales > Anaeromyxobacteraceae > JADKCZ01. The sequence continues at coordinate 730,912 of JAULAX010000015.1, forward strand.
GCCGCCCGAGCCGGCCGCACCCGCCGCGGTGCCGCCGGCCAGGTTCGAGTTCGAGACGTTCCAGCTGGTGCTGCTGGTCCGCCCGGCCGACCGCAAGGAGATCCCCAGGGCCGAGGCCGAGGCGATCCAGGCGCAGCACCTGGCTCATCTCACCAGGATGGCCGAGAGCGGGAAGATGATGGTGGCCGGCCCCTTTGGCGACCAGAGCGACCCGAGCCTGCGGGGCGCGTGCCTCTACCGGGTGGCCACGGCGGAGGAGGCCCGCGCGCTGGCCGAGGCCGACCCGGCCGTGAAGGCGGGCCGGCTCCGGGTCGAGGTGGTCACCTGGTACGTCGGCAAGGGGTACCTGGCCTTCCCGAAGGCGCTGGCCCCAGGCGCGCCCACGCGCTGAGCGGGGCGAGCCCTTCGCCAATCGCGCCGCAGCGCGTCGTCAATTCGCCTGGCCCGGGCCCGAAAGAAATCGGTGACACCCCCTAGCGATCTCGCCCCGCGAGGCTCTAGCATGCGTCAACCTGTCAACTCGGAGGTCCTGCGCATGGCCGTCACCCGCAGACAGTTCCTCAAGGTCACCGCCGGAGGGCTCGCCGGCAGCAGCATCGCGGCGCTGGGCTTCTCTCCCACCCGGGCGCTCGCCGAGGTCAGGCAGTTCAAGCTGGCCCGCACCTCGGAGACCCGCAACACCTGCCCCTACTGCTCGGTCGGCTGCGGCGTCATCCTCTACGGCCTCGGCGACAAGGCCAAGAACGCCCGCACCGAGATCATCCACGTCGAGGGCGACCCGGACCACCCGGTCAACCGCGGCACCCTCTGCCCCAAGGGGGCCTCGCTCCTCGACTTCGTCAAGAGCCCGAACCGGCTCAAGTTCCCCGAGCACCGCGGGCCCGGCGAGACCGAGTTCAAGCGGGTCAGCTGGGACTTCGCGCTCGGTCGTATCGCCCGGCTGATGAAGGACGATCGCGACAAGAACTTCCTGCAGAAGAGCGGCGACGTCACCGTCAACCGCTGGACCAGCGTCGCCTTCCTGGCGGCCTCGGCTTCCTCCAACGAGTCGGGCTACATCACCAACAAGGTCATCCGCGCCATGGGGATGACGGCCCTGGACAACCAAGCCAGGGTTTGACACGGCCCCACGGTGGCCGGTCTGGCCCCCTCCTTCGGTCGTGGCGCGATGACGAACCACTGGGCGGACATCAAGAACGCCGACGTGGTGCTGGTGATGGGCGGCAACCCCGCCGAGGCCCACCCCTGCGGCTTCAAGTGGGTGATCGAGGCCAAGATCAAGAACAAGGCCCGGCTCATCGTGGTCGATCCGCGCTTCACGCGGACCGCGGCGGTGGCCGACAAGTTCGCCCAGCTCCGCCCCGGCACCGACATCGCCTTCCTCGGCGGCGTCATCCGCCACCTGCTGGAGAACGACCTCATCCAGAAGGAGTACGTCCGCAGCTACACCAACGCCGCCTTCCTCATCGACGAAGGGTACGGCTTCGACGACGGGCTCTTCACCGGCTACGACGAGGCCAAGCGCAGCTACGACAAGGCCACCTGGAAGTACCAGGTCGACAAGGACGGCCAGGCCAAGGTCGACCGGACCCTGCAGGATCCGCGCTGCGTCTACCAGGCCATGAAGCGCCACTACGCCCGCTACACGCCGGAGCTGGTGGAGCGGGTCACCGGGGTGCCGGCCGCCGAGTTCCTGGAGATCGCCAAGCTCATCGGCTCCACCTCGGCGACCAACAAGGTGATGACCAGCCTCTACGCGCTGGGCTGGACGCAGCACACCGTCGGCTCGCAGAACATCCGCGCCATCGCCTGCATCCAGCTGCTGCTCGGCAACATGGGGCTGCCCGGCGGCGGCGTCAACGCGCTGCGCGGCCACTCCAACATCCAGGGGCTCACCGACCTCGGCGTCATGAGCCACCTGCTCCCCGGCTACCTGGGGCTGCCCACCGAGAAGGAGCCGGACCTCAAGACCTTCCTGGAGAAGCGGACGCCCAAGGCGGTGCGCCCCGGGCAGATGAACTACCTGCAGAACTTCCCCAAGTTCTTCGTCTCGCTGCTCAAGGCCTGGTATGGGGCCGAGGCGCAGAAGGAGAACGACTTCCGCTTCGACTGGCTGCCCAAGAACGACAAGACCTACGACATCCTGGCGGCCTTCGAGCTGATGCACCAGGGGAAGATCAACGGCTACTTCTGCCAGGGCTTCAACCCGCTGGCCTCGGTCCCCGACAAGGCCAAGCTGTCGACGGCCATGGCCAAGCTCAAGTACCTGGTGGTCATCGACCCGCTGGTCACCGAGACCTCGACCTTCTGGCAGAACAAGGGCGAGTTCAACGACGTCGACAGCAAGTCGATCCAGACCGAGGTCTTCCGGCTCCCCTCCACATGCTTCGCCGAGGAGGACGGCTCCCTCACCAACAGCAGCCGCCAGCTGCAGTGGCACTGGAAGGCGGCCGAGCCGCCCGGCGAGGCCCGCGCCGACCTCGACGTCATCGCCGGGATCTTCCAGGCGGTGCGCGCCCTCTACCAGAAGGAGGGTGGCACCTTCCCCGACCCCATCCTCAAGCTGGCCTGGGCCTACGCCAAGCCGGGCGCGCCCTCGCCCGACGAGGTGGCCCGCGAGGTCAACGGCAAGGCGCTGGCCGACGTCCCGGACCCCAAGGACAAGCTGAAGACCCTGGCCAAGGAGGGTGAGCAGCTGGCCACCTTCGCCCACCTGCAGGCCGACGGCACCACCTCGGCCGGTTGCTGGATCTACACCGGCAGCTGGACGCAGAACGGCAACCAGATGGCCCGGCGCGACGCCGCCGATCCCACCGGCCTCGGCAACGCGCCCGGCTGGGCCTGGTCCTGGCCGGCCAACCGCCGCATCCTCTACAACCGGGCCTCGGCCGACCCGGCCGGCAAGGCCTGGGATCCGAAGCGCAAGTACATCACCTGGAACGGCAAGAAGTGGGTCGGCCCCGACGTCCCCGACTTCAAGGTCGACTCCCCGCCCGAGGACGGCATGTCGCCCTTCATCATGACCAACGAGGGCGTGGGCCGGCTCTTCGCGCTCGGCGGCATGGCCGAGGGGCCGTTCCCCGAGCACTACGAGCCGTTCGAGACGCCGCTGGCCACCAACCCGTTCTCGCCCAAGGGCGTGGGGAAGACCCTCTCCAACCCGGCGGCGCGGCTCTTCAAGGGTGACAAGGAGCGGCTCGGCCAGGCCAAGGAGTTCCCCTTCGTGGCCACCACCTACCGGCTCACCGAGCACTTCCACTTCTGGACCAAGCACACCCGCATCGCCGCGGTGCTGCAGCCGGAGGCCTTCGCCGAGATCGGCGAGGAGCTGGCCAGCCTGCGGGGCATCAAGAACGGCGACCGGGTGGTGGTCAAGTCGAAGCGAGGCGCCATCAAGGTCAAGGCCCTGGTCACCAAGCGCATCCACGCGCTGACCATCGAGGGGCAGCAGGTCCACACCGTCGGCCTGCCCATCCACTGGGGGTACGAAGGGCTCACCAAGCCGGGCTACCTGACCAACACCCTGACGCCGTTCATCGGCGACGCCAACATCCAGACGCCGGAGTTCAAGGCGTTCCTGGTCGACGTCCAGAAGGCCTGAGGCGCGCCATGGCACTCATGTCACTCGACGTCGTCAACCAGTCGGCCAGCACCTCCACGCCCCCGCAGGCGCGCAGCACCCTGGAGGTCGCCAAGCTCATCGACATCTCGCGCTGCATCGGCTGCAAGGCCTGCCAGTCGGCCTGCATGGAGTGGAACGACCTGCGCGACCAGGTGGGGGTCACCGAGGGCTTCTACACCAACCCCCCGGACCTCTCCGACCAGTCCTGGACGCTGATGCGCTTCAACGAGCAGGTCATCGACGGCCGGCTGCAGTGGCTGATCCTCAAGGACGGCTGCTACCACTGCCAGGATCCGGGCTGCCTCAAGAGCTGCCCGGCCCCCGGCGCCATCGTGCAGTACTCCAACGGCATCGTCGACTTCCACCAGGAGAACTGCATCGGCTGCGGCTACTGCACCGCCGGCTGCCCCTTCAACGTCCCGCGCCTCTCCGGCAAGGACTCCAAGGCCTACAAGTGCACGCTCTGCTCCGACCGGGTGGCGGTGGGGCTGGAGCCGGCCTGCGTCAAGGCCTGCCCGACCGGGGCCATCGGCTTCGGCTCCAAGGAGGAGATGCTCTTCCAGGCCGAGCACCGGCTGGCGGATCTGGTCGAGCGCGGCTTCGCCCGGGCGGCGGTCTACGACCCCAAGGGCGTGGGCGGCACCCACGTGGTGCTGGTGCTCCCGCACGGTGACCGGCCCGAGGCCTACGGCCTGCCGGCCAACCCCCGGGTCGGCCCGGTGCTGCAGGCCTGGCGCAGCGGCCTGGCCCGCGCCGCCGGCGTCGCCACCATGTTCGCGGTGCTGGCGGCCGGGATCCTCCACTACATGCGGCGCGGCCCGCTGGAAGTGCCGCCCGAAGGCGAGCAGGGGGTGAAGCCATGAACACCGTCGGCACGGAGCAGATCGTTCGGCACAGCAACGGCGCCCGCGTCGCCCACTGGGCGGTGGCCATCGTCTTCACCTTCCTCTTCCTCTCCGGGCTGGCCCTCTTCTCGCCGTTCTTCTACTGGCTCTCCTACGTGCTGGGCGGCGGCGCGCTGATGCGCTTCCTCCACCCCATGGCCGGGGCGGCGCTGGTGGTCCTCTTCTACCCGTACGCGGCCCTGCTGGTGGGCGACAACCGCTGGCTCCCCAACGACTCGAAGTGGGTCGCGCACATGGGCGCCTACATGCGCAAGGAGCACCCCGACGTCGGCGAGACCCACAAGTACAACGCCGGCCAGAAGATGATGTACTGGTCGATGGTCCCGCTCATCGCCGTGCTGGCGATCACCGGGGTGCTGCTCTGGCAGCCCTGGTTCGCCCCGCACTTCTCGGCCGGGGCCCGCCGCGCCGCCGGCCTGATCCACTCGGTCTGCGCCTTCATCATGTTCGTGGGGATCGGCATCCACGTCTACGCGGCCATCTGGACCAGGGGCTCCATCGACGCCATGATCCGCGGCACCGTCACCCGGGCCTGGGCCAGGTTCCACCACCCGGCCTGGGAGCGCGACGTGACCGGCAAGGGCGGCCGGTGACCGGAGCCGGGCCCGGCGGCTCGGCGTCGACGTTCCTCACTCCCGGCGGCGAGCTCGGCGAGGTCCCCTACCTGCGACCCCACCCGGGGGCGGCGGCGGTCTTCGCCCGGCGCGCCGCGCGCTTCGAGGCGCTGGCGCCGGACCACGCCGCCGGCGACTACCTGGCGCTGCTGGGCCGGCTGGCGGCGGCGCAGCGGGTGGCGGCCGAGCGGCTCCGCCTCACCATCCCCTCGCCGCCTGGCGACGGCGGCCTGCCCCTCGACGCGGCCGGGCCACTGCCGCCCGCCTGGCGCGAGGCGCTGCGGCTGCTCCTCGGCCAGCTCGCCACGGTGGACATGCCGGCCCAGGCCCGGGCGGCGCTGGAGCGGCTGGGGCGGCTCTCCGACCCCGACCTCGACGGGGTGGCGGCGCGGCTGCTGGCCGGCGAGGCGACCCGGCTCGACGTCCCGGTGGCCCCGTTCGTGGGCGCGGCGCTGCAGGTGGTCTTCACCGGCCTGGCCGCCGGCCTCCCGGCGGCGTCGGTGGCCCGCGTCGAGGAGGGCTGCCCGGTGTGCGGCTCCTCTCCGACCTGCGGCGTGGTGCTCGGCGACGACAAGCTCCGCTACCTCTGCTGCGGCCTCTGCGCCACCACCTGGCACCACACCCGGGTGGAGTGCGTGCTCTGCCGCTCCGCCCAGCGGCTCTCCTACCTGGCGGTGGACGGCGACGCCGGGCCGGCGCGGGCCGAGAGCTGCGACGCCTGCCAGGCCTGGCTGAAGCTGCTCTACCTGGAGCGCGGGCCGGGGCTGGAGCCGCTGGCCGACGACGTGGCCACCCTGGCGCTCGACCTGCTGGTCGGCGAGGGCGGCGCCCGCCGCCTCGGCCGGAACCCCTACCTGGTGATCGGGGCCGACGGCGCCGAGGCCTGACCGGGCCGGGCCGCGGCCGGCGCTCACCGCAGCTCGAGCACGCCCCCGTCGGCGAGCCGGCGCACCGCCTTGAGCACGTCCAGCTCGCGCAGCGGCGCCATCTCGGCCAGCTGCTTCACGGTCCGCTCCCCGTCGCAGCGGGAGACCAGGTACTTGTCGGCGTTGGAGAGCTTGAGGTTGGCGACGGCGCGGGCGTCCACCAGCCGCCGCGCCACCCGCCCCGACTCGAGCAGGTCGGCGCGCAGCTGCTGGGAGAGCAGCCGCTCGGCGTCGAGCAGCACCTGGTGGGCCGCCTCGGAGCCGGGCGCCACCGCCACGGCGCGGGTGGCCACCAGCTCGGCGTCGTCGGCCCGGCCGTCGGCCACCAGCCCGCGGGCCTGCTCGATCAGCTCGGCGGCCCCGGCCTCCTCGCCGGCGGCGGCGTCGGCCTCGGCGCGGCCGGACCCGCCGGCGGCGTGGCGGGCCGGGGCGGCGCGGACGATCCCCTGGCGGGCCAGGGCGTAGAGCCGCTGGTAGAGGTGGAAGTCGGTGGCCCGCAGCGCCAGCCCCAGCTCGTCGATGGTCCGCCCCTCGCGGGCCAGCTGCAGCAGCCGGCCGTCGACGGTGTCGGGGGTCAGGGTGGACGGCACCCGCCCGTCGTCCACCGCCAGGGTGCCGACGCCGGTGGGGAACTCGCCGCGGAAGGCGCTCCAGGCGGTGGTGCGGAACTCGGCCTCGCGCAGCACCTCGGAGAGCGGCACCGAGGTGTCGAGCTCGTCGACCGCCGCCGGCGGCTGGTCGTCGAAGCGGAACAGCCCCGACTCCCAGAGCAGGATGTCGAGGATGGTCTCGCGGATCTTGATGGCCAGCACCTCGCGGACCACCTCGGCGGTGACCAGCCCGGTCATCACCAGCACCCGGCCGATGCGCACCGTGGTCTCCTCCTGCACCTGGATGGCCCGCAGCATGGCGGCCTCGTCGAGGTGGTTGAAGTTGACCAGCAGCTGGCCGAACTGGTCGCGCGAGTCGTTGGACGAGGCGCCCACGGCGTTGCCGCCGGCCAGCTGGACCGTCTTCTTCACGGTGCCGCGCTCGCAGGTGAGCGTCCCGGCCAGCCCACGCCGCGACAGCAGCTCGAGCAGGTCGCCGAGCGGGAGGATGGCAAAGCTGCCCATGAGGCCGCGCATCGGCGAGGAGTCTCGCCCGGCGGGGCGGTGGCGGCAAGCGGCGGGTCCGTGGCATAAGCCCGGATCATGGCCCAGCGCGAACCCGGCAGCTCCAACCGGCAGGCGGTGATCGCCGCCGCCATCTTCGTGGTGGTGCTCGCCGCCGCCGCCTGGAAGGCCTGGGAGGTGACCCACCAGGTGGAGGCGCTGGCCCGGGCGGTGGCGCCCCCGCCCGCCGCGGCGCCCCCCCCGCCGGCCACCGAGCCGGTGGCCTTCGGCCAGCTCCTCCGCCACCGGGCCCCGCCGCTGGCCCCGCCGCTCAGCCTGCCCACCGTCGACGGCGGGCGCGTCGACCTGGCCGCGCTCAGGGGGCAGGTGGTCTTCGTGAACTTCTGGGCCACCTGGTGCCCGCCCTGCGCCAAGGAGATGCCGGGGATGGTGAAGCTGGGGCAGCGGCTGGCCGCCCGCCACCCCGGCCGGTTCAGGATGGTGGCGGTCTCGGTGGACGAGTCGGCCGACCTGGTGAACCAGTTCTTCAAGACCCCGGCGCAAGGGGGGCGGCTCCCCGCCGGTGTCACCGTGGCGCTCGACCCCGACGCCCGCCAGGTGGTCCGCCCCTGGTACTGCACCGGCCGCGGCGCCTGCGCGGCCGACGACGTGAAGTTCCCGGAGAGCTACATCCTCGACAAGGCGGGGCGGATCACCGCCTACGTCATCGGCGACATGGACTGGTCGGAGCCGGCCGCCGAGGAGCTGCTGGAGCGGCTCATCAAGGGCTGAGGACCGGCTCGGCAGGTCACATTCCGAAGTGATGTCGGGGACTTGACGCGACGCGCCCAGACAGGGTGGCGGCGCCGACGTGGTACGCCCCGGGCGGGTCGCGATCCGCTTGGACGGCCCCCTTTTCTTGATGGGGGATCAGGCCATGCCCTATAAAGGTGCGTCAACCTTCGGAGATCCGGCCATTCCCGGACTCTGGATTGGACAGGCGAGGGCCGTCGTGGCCGAAGCAACCATTCCAGTCGTGATCATGGGGCTCGGCGAGGCCGGGCGGGGGATCGCCCGGGCGGTGGTGGCGCGCCCCGAGCTCCGGCTGGTGGCCGTCATCGACACCGCGCCCACCCTGCTGGGGAAGAAGCTGGACCAGCTGCTCGGCCAGCCGGCCGGCGGGCTGGTGGTGGGCGCCGACGCGGCCCCGGCCTTCATCGAGGCCCGGGGCGGCGTGGTCATCATGGCCACCACCTCCTCCTTCGAGCAGGCGCTCCCCATCATTCGACGCGCAGTGAAGGCGGGCTGCTCGGTGGTCTCCACCTGCGAGGAGCTGGCCTGGCCCTGGCTTCACCACGAGTCAGAGGCCGACGCGCTCGACCTCTTCTGCGAGGCCCACGACGTGGCGGTGGTGGGCACCGGCGTCAACCCCGGCTTCGCGCTGGACCGGCTGCCGGCGGTGCTGGCCCAGGTGGTGGGCGAGGTGCGCCACGTGCGCGGGCTGCGGGTGGTGGACCTGGCCGGCGCCGGCGCGGCGCTGCGGGCCCGCATGGGGCTGGGGCTGGACCCCGAGGCCTTCGAGGCGGCCGACCAGCGCGGCGAGCTGGGCCACGTCGGGCTGGCCGAGTCGACGGCGCTGGCCGCGGTCGGCTGCGGGCTGGAGTTCGACGAGGTGGACGAGGAGCTGACGCCGCTGGTCGCCGACGAGGACGGGCACGGCGTCAAGGCCGGGCAGGTGGCGGGCGTCCAGCAGGTGGCGCGCGCCTTCGCGGAGGGCCGGGAAGTGGTCCGGCTGGAGCTGGAGTTCGCCCTCGGCGCGGCGGAGCCGCGCGACGAGGTGGAGATCGACGCCGATCCGCCGCTGCGCGCGGTGGTGCCCGGGGGGATCCCGGGCGAGGCGGCCACCGCCAACGCCGTGGTGCACGCGGCGCTGGCCATCACCGAACGGCGGGGGCTGATCACGGTCCTCGACCTTCCGGCAGGGCGATAGGCTAAGGAGCCACCATGCTCGACAAGTCGCTCATCGGCCGAGTCAGCGAGCCCATCCTCCACGAGGTGGAGAAGGGGGCCATCCGGCGCTTCGCCGAGGCGCTCGGCGATCCCAACCCGCTGGCGCTCGACGAGGCGGCGGCCCGCGCCGCCGGCTACCCCGGCCTGGTGGCGCCGCCCACCTTCGCCCTGACCCTGGGCTGGGGCGAGCGCTTCCGCCACTCCCTCGACCTCGGCACCCGCTCCATGCTCCACGGCGAGCAGTCCTTCGAGTTCGGGCGCCCCCTGGTGTCGGGCGACCGGCTCACCGTCCGCAGCAAGGTGGCCGACGTTCAGGAGCGCTCCGGCGCCAGCGGCCCCATGGACGTCATCGTCATCGAGGACGAGGGGCGCGACGAGCAGGGGGTGATGGTCTTCCGGTCGCGGGCCACCTTCATCCTGCGGCGGGGGTAACCGGGACCATGACCATCAACGTGCGTCAGCTCTACTTCGAGGGCGTCAAGGTGGGCGACGAGCTCCCGCCGCTGGTCAAGCCGCCGGTGGACCGGCTGCAGATCGCCCGCTACGTCGGCGCCGCCGGCGACTGGAACCCGCTCTACATCGACGAGCCGCACGCCCGGGCCTCGGGCTTCCCCAGCGCCTTCGCCCCCGGCACCATCGGCATGGGCTTCCTCGCCGAGCTGGCCACCGACTGGACCCGGGGGGCGCGGCTGAAGCGGCTGCAGTCCCGCCTGGTCAAGTTCATCTGGCCCGGCGACGTTCTCACGGCGCGCGGGCGGGTGGTGGAGCGCCGCTTCGAGCCGGGCGACGCCTACACCATGGACCTCGAGCTCTGGGCCGAGAACCAGCGCGGCGAGCTGGTGACCCGCGGCCTGGCCACCTACCAGCTCTTCTACTCCGCCGACGACGAGTCCCGGCAGCGGGCCGGCCAGCCCCCGCTCCACGTCACCCAGGCCGAGGAGGAGGCGCGGCTGGCCCGGCTGAGCCGCGCCATGCCGCAGCGGCCGGCGGTGGTGCCGCGCCAGCTCCAGCCGGCCCGCCCCATCGCCGCTCCGCCGCCGCCGCCGGGGGCCGCCCACCTGGCGGCCAGGCCCCACCCGCTGGCCCGGCCGCCCCAGAAGCCGGTCCCGGTCCGGCCGGCCGCCGCCAAGGCGGCGCCGAAGAAGCCGGCCGGCACGCCGAAGACGAAGACGAAGACGAAGACGAAGCAGAAGCCCACGCAGGCCGCCCGGAAGCCGGCGGCCAGGCGACCGGTGGCGAAGCGGCCGGTCCGGAAGCCGGCGCCGAAGAAGAAGTCCGCGAAGAGGCCGGCGGCCAAGAAGAGGAGGTAGTGCCCCTCACCGCGCCAGGCGGCGGGGAGCGGCGCGCCTGCGCGGTCGGCGCCGCAGGCGCCGGCGCACGAGGAGGCGCCTGCGCCCTGGCGCTCGCCGTCACCCTCGGCCTGGCCGGCTGTCCTCGCACGCCGGTCGAGCCTCCGGCCGCGCCCACCGGAGCGGCGGCGGTGGCCGCCGCCCTCGCCGAGGGAGACGCCGCCTGGGCCCGCCGCGCCGAGCCCGCCGAGCTGCAGGCCGCCCTGGCCGCCTGGCGCCGCGCCGCCGCGGCCGGCCCCGGGTCGCCGGACATCGAGCTGCGCCTGGCCCGCGGCGAGGGGTTCCGGGCCCTGGCCGCCCAGGCCCCCGCCGAGGCGCTGGCCGCCCACGAGGCCTCCTCGCGCGCCGCCGAGCGGGCGCTGCGGGCCCTGTCGCCCGCCTTCGCCGCCGCCGCGGCGCAGGGGCGGCCGCTGGCCGAGGCGGCCGGCCTGGTGGAGGCGCCCGGCGCCGAGCCGCTCTACTGGCTGGCGCTGGGGCGCTTCGGCGTGGCCCAGGAGACCGGCCCGGCCGCGGTGCTGGCGGTGAAGGACCACGCCCTGGCGCTGATGACGCGGGCGGCGGCGCTCGACGAGCGGCTGGAGGCGGGCGGCCCGCTGCGGGCGCTGGGGGCCTGGTCGGCGCTGCTGCCGGCGGCGGCCGGCGGCGGCGTGGCAGCGGCGCAGGCGCGCTTCGACCGGGCCGCCGAGCTCTTCCCCGGCGAGCCCTGGCGGCGCGTCGACGAGGCCCGCACCCTGGCGGTGCTGCTGCAGGACCGGACCGCCTTCGAGCGGCTGCTGGGCGAGGTGCTGGCCGGGCCGGGGGAGGCCGAGCGGGGGCCGGAGCAGGCGGTGGCGCGGCGCCGGGCCGGCGAGTGGCTCGACAAGCGGGCCCGCCTGTTCTAAGCGTCGCCCCTCCGGTGGCGGCCCGCCGGCCCCTGGAGATCCCACATGACCCACGCGAAGCTCGGCACCCTGGCGGTCCACGGCGGCGAGGACCAGATCTGGGCGGTGCCGTCGGTGAACACGCCCATCTTCCAGACCACCACCTACCGCTTCGACTCGGCCGCGGCGGCCGCCGCCTACCTCGAGGCGCCCGACGGCAAGTGGCTCTACTCGCGGCTGGAGAACCCCACGGTGATGGCCGCCGAGCGGAAGCTGGCGCTGCTGGAGGGGACCGAGCAGGCCGCCCTCTTCGCCTCCGGCATGGCCGCCATCCACGCGGCGCTGGTCGCCCACCTGGCGGCCGGCGACACGCTGCTCATCGCCGACACCATCTACGGCCAGACCACCCGGCTGGCCCGCACCATCCTGGCCCGCTTCGGCGTCAAGGTGCTGGAGGTGCCGCTCGACCGGCTGGCCGAGGCGGCGGCCGCCGCGCCGCCCGGCACCCGGGCCCTGCTCTTCGAGACCCCGACCAACCCCACCATGCGGGTGGTCGACGTGGCCGCGGTGGCCGCCGCCTGCCGGGCGCGCGGCATCCTCTCGATGGTCGACGCCACCTTCGCCACCCCCATCAACCTGCGCCCGGCGCTGCTCGGCGTCGACCTGGTCATCCACAGCGCCACCAAGTACCTGAACGGCCACTGCGATCACCTGGCCGGCGCCGTGGCCGGGAACAAGGCGGCGCTGGCGCCGGTTCTGGAGGTGCGCCGGACCGCCGGCGGCACCATGGACCCGGCGGTGGCCTACGACCTGATCCGCGGGATGAAGACCCTGGAGATCCGCATCGAGCGGCAGAACGCCACCGCGCTGCGCCTCGCCGAGGCGCTGGAGGGCCACCCCGCGGTGGCCCGCGTCCACTACCCGTTCCTGCGCTCCCACCCCGACCAGGCCCTGGCCCGGCGGCTGCTGCGCGGCGGCGGCGGCGTCCTCTCGCTCTCGGTGAAGGGCGGCTTCGAGCCCTGCTGCCGGGTGCACGACGCCCTGCGCATCGTGGCCCGGGCCTCCTCGCTGGGCGGGGTGGAGAGCCTGGCCTCGATCCCGGTCATCTCCTCCCACCGCAACGCCACCGACGCCGAGCTGGCCGCCCAGGGGATCGACCGCGGGCTGCTGCGCCTCTCGGTGGGGCTGGAGGACGCCGACGACCTGCTGGCCGACCTGGCCCAGGCCCTGGAGCGGGCGTGAAGCCCCGCCTCGCCGCCCCCGGGCTGGCCCTGGCGGTGGCGGCGGTGCTGGCCGGCTGCCACCCGCGGCGGCCGCCCCCCGACCTCTCGCTCGACCCCACGGCGCTGCTGGCCGAGGTCCGGGCGGCGCAGGCCCGGGTGGTGAACGTGCAGGGGCGGGCCCGGGTGGGGGTCGACTCGCCGGGCGGCTCCGGCGGCGTCGAGCAGCTGCTGGTGGCCGAGCGGCCGGGGCGGCTGCGCCTCGAGACCCACGACTTCTTCGGCAACGTGGTGGCGGTGCTGGCGGTCGAGGCCGGCCGGCTGGCCCTCTACGACGCCCGGGCCGGGACCTTCCAGCGCGGCGCCGCCACCCCGGCCAACCTGGCGCGGCTGGTGCCGGTGCCGGTCACGCCCGAGGCGCTGGTGACCCTGCTCTGCGGCTCGGCGCCGCTCCTCGACGGCACCGCGGTGGAGGCCGAGCCGGGCGACGGCGTCGTCCATCTCACGCTGCGTGAAGGCGACCTGGTGCAGCGGCTGCAGGTCGGCCCCGGGGCCGCGGTCCACGCCTCGCGGCTGCGGCGGCTGACGGCCGCCGGCGAGCGGCCCGCCGGGCTCGACGTCGACTTCTCCGACCACCGCAGCCGCGCCGGCCAGCGCCTCCCCACCGACCTGTCGGCGCGCGCCGTCGAGGCCGGGGTGGCCCTCTCGCTCCACTGGCGGGAGCTGGAGATCAACCAGCCGCTCGACCCCTCCCTCTTCCAGCTCGGCCCGCCGGCCGGGGCCCGGGTCGTGGATCTCGACCTGCCCGCGCCGTAGGATCCCCCCTCACCGCCGCACCCCGGAGTCACCGTGGACCAGAACCTCCTCCAGCTCGTCAAGACGAGCTTCTCCCTCTGGGTGATCATCGTCTGCTCGGTGGTGGCCGTGGCCGCCGCGGTCGAGCGGGTCATCGCCCTCTGGGGCTTCGGCGACAAGGCGCGGGCGCTGGCCGACGCCGTGGGCCGCGCCCTCTACCGCGGTGACCTCGAGGACGGCCGGGCCCAGTGCGAGCGCTCCACCTCGGCGGCCGCCGAGATCTTCCTGGCCGCCCTGGTGGCCCTCTCGCCCAAGGGGGGCTCGCTGGCCGGCCGCCCGGCCACCCCGCCCGACGCCGGGCGGCTGGCGGCGGCGGTGGACCGCGAGCGGCAGCGGGTCAACCTGCGGCTGCGGCGGAGCCTCTGGATCCTCGGCACCGTGGGCGCCACCGCCCCCTTCGTCGGCCTCTTCGGCACCGTGGTGGGGATCATGAACGCCTTCCACGACATGGCCCACACCGGCCAGGGCGGGTTCGCGGTGGTCTCGGCCGGCATCTCCGAGGCGCTCATCACCACCGCCGCCGGCATCGCCGTGGCGGTGCTGGCGGTGATCCTCTTCAACGCCCTCAACACCCGGGTGCAGCACCTGGCCCTGCAGCTGCGGCTCCTCACCGAGGAGTACCTGGAGCTGGTCACCGAGCTGCTGCCCACCCTGCGCGCCGGGGCGCCGGCCCGCCCCACCGACGGGGAGGGCTGACCGTGGCGCTGGGAGGCCCGAGCGGCGGCGGCCACGAGGGCGAGGGTGAGGGCGACGGGGCCATCTTCGCCGACATCAACATCACCCCGCTCACCGACATCTTCCTGGTCCTGCTCATCATCTTCATGGTGACCACCACCGCCATCACCGAGTCGGGCGCCGACAAGGGCGGCTTCAAGGTGACCTTGCCCAAGGGCGGCAAGGGCGACGCCGTGGCGGCGCGCGACCTCTCCATCGCCATCCTCGCCGACGCCCGGGTGGTGGTGGGGGGCAAGGTGGTCGACGAGGCCGAGCTGCGCTCCATGCTGACGGCCTCGGCCGAGAAGAACCCGGAGACCCTGGTGCTGGTCCAGGCCGACGAGGGGGTGGCCCACGGCCGGGTGGTGGCGGTGATGGACCTGGCCCGGCGGCTCGGGCTGCAGCGGCTGGCCATCGCCACCCGCGCCGAGGGCGGCAAGTAGGCCTGCCCCCTGGCGATATCGCCCGCTGGCGCCGGCCGGCAAGTCAGGTGGGCCGCCGGCTCGACCCGGCCCCGGCCCGGCGTTACATTGAGCCCGATGTCGTCCAAGAAGCGGTTGGGAGAATTGCTCATCGAGGCCGGCGTGATCGACGAGGCCATGCTCCAGTCGGCGCTGGGACACCAGCGGCGCTGGGGAGGCCGGATCGGCCAGGCCCTGCTCGACCTCAAGCTCACCAGCGAGGCGTCCATCGTCGCGGCGCTGGCCCGCAAGCTGGGGTTCGAGGTGGCCCGGCTCAAGGCGCTGGAGCCCATCGCCCTGGAGTCGGCGCTCAAGCTGGTGGGCAAGGACTTCGCGGTGCGCCACACCATCTTCCCCATGGCCGCCGACCACTCCACGCTCACCGTGGCCATGGCCGACCCCACCAACCTCTCCCTCTCCGACGAGCTGCGCTTCCGCACCAACCGGCGCATCAAGGTCTGCATCGGTGGCGACCGCGAGATCGCCGAGGCCATCCGGGTCCACTACCCGTCGACAGAGAACCAGCCGCTGGAGGCCATCTCCCTCGACACCGAGGTGAGCGGCGAGTTCCTGCCGCCGCTGGCCGATCCCTTCGGCGGGGGCCCCAGTGACCTGATGGAGCTGCAGATGCAGCGCGGCGCCCCGGCCGCGGCGGCGCGCCCGGCGGCGCCCGCCGAGGCGGTCCGGGAGGCGCGGGCCGAGCTGTTCGGCGCCATCCCCCGCGGCGGCTTCAACCAGCGGGACAACGTCGGCGACGTCGAGCTGACGCCGCTCCCGCTCCCCACCGCGCCGGTGGCGAGACCAGCCCAGACCCCGGTGCCGGCGCCGTTCCCCGCGGCGGCCCGGGCCCCCGCGCCCCCGGCTCCGACGCCGGCCCCCGTGCTCTCCCGGGCGGCCCCGCCGCCGCGGGTCAGCGACCTGGTGCTCGAGGAGGAGCTGGTCGAGGGGCGCATCCCGCTGCGGCCGCTCACCCCGAAGGAGATCGTCATCCTCGACGCCCTCGATCGCCTGGCGGCCGGCCAGGAGGACGTGCCGCTCCCGGTCAAGCCTTCCCAGGTGGCTGCGGCGCTGCTGCGCATCATGCTGCGCCAGAAGATCGTCACCCAGCAGGAGCTGCTGGACGAGCTGCTGCGTAAATAGGAGCCTCCACGTGAAGAAGATCGAGCTCAACGCCGTGGTGACGCAGCGGATCGACCTGGCCCCCGGGCTGATGGTGCTGCGCATCGCCCCCCAGTCCGGGCCGGTGCCCACCTTCCAGTCGGGCCAGTTCGCGGTGGTGGGGCTGCCGGCCAGCGCCCCGCGCACGGCCCTGGCCGACCCCGAGGAGCCGGGCGCCGATCCCGAGCGCTTCATCCGCCGCGCCTACTCCATCGCCTCGCCCTCGATCCCCGGCGAGCACCTCGAGCTCTTCCTCACCCTGGTCCGCTCCGGCGAGCTGACGCCGCGCCTCTTCGCGCTCCAGCCCGGCCACAAGCTCTGGCTGGGGCCGAAGATCACCGGCCTCTTCACGCTGGCCGAGGTGCCGGCCGACCAGGACGTGGTGATGGTGGCCACCGGCACCGGGCTGGCCCCCTACATGAGCATGCTGCGGGCCGGGATCACCGCCAACCCCAACCGACGCTTCGCGGTGCTGGTGGGGGCGCGCCACTCCTGGGACCTCGGCTACACCGCGGAGCTGACCACCCTGGCCCGGGTCTGCCCCAACTTCACCTACCTCCCCATCGTCAGCCGGCCCACCGACGAGCCGTCCGCCTGGGGCGGCGCCGTCGGCCACGTCCAGTCGCTCTGGCAGGGCGGGACCCTGGAGAAGGCCTTCGGCAAGAAGCCGCTGGCCTCGGACACCCACGTCTTCCTCTGCGGCAGCCCGCGCATGACCGAGGACATGACCACCCTGCTCACCGGCGAGGGGTTCCTGGTCCACGAGAAGGGGCGCCCCGGCCAGATCCACGTCGAGAAGTACTGGTAGCGACCTCGGCGGCCGCGCTCAGTTGAGCGTGCCGGGGACCACCAGCGAGAACGGGGCGATCTCGGCGTCGAAGGCGGCGCCGTCGTCGCGCACCATCTGGTAGCTGCCGCGCATCGAGCCGTGGCTGGTGGGGAGGACGCAGAAGCTGGTGTACTCGAAGGCCTCGCCGGGCTCGAGCCGCGGCTGGCGCCCCACCACCCCGTCCCCCTCGACCACCTCGCGCTGGCCGCCGCCGTCGGTGATGATCCAGCGGCGCGAGCGGAGCTGCGCCGGCGCCGTCCCCTCGTTGCGGATGGTCACGGTGTAGGTGAAGAGCCAGCGGCGCTGCCGCGGCTCGGAGCGGTCGGCCCGGTAGTCGGTGCGGACCTCGACGCGGACCCCGTCGGTGAGGGCGCTGGACATCCGCTGCTTGTAACCGCGCCAGGGCGGCGGCGCCAGCGGCAGGCCGGGGCGGGTCGGGCCCGGCCCGTGGTCAGGCCGGCTCGGCGACCAGCCAGCTGCCGAGGGCGGCGGCGGCCAGCGCCAGCCCGGTGGCCAGCGCCGCCACCTGGATGGCCCAGGGGCCGGCCAGCGGGGCGAGGGAGGAGGCCAGGGCGGCACCCAGCCCGGCCGAGCCGTCGAGCAGCGCCGGCCCCAGCCGGGCCAGGTCGGGGGCCAGCGCCGCGGCCGCCAGCGCCGCCGCCAGCCCGGGGAGCCACTGGGCCAGCCGGTTGACCCGCGCCGGGCGGGGCGGCGGCAGCGCCTCCATGACACGCCGGGTGAAGCCGTCATCGGGGATCGGCGCCTCGCCGTCCAGCAGCTCGTCGATGTGATCGCGGGTCATGTGGTCCCCTCCAGCGCCGGCGCCAGCAGCCGCCGGAGCTTCTCCTTGCCACGCAGCACGTTGGTCTTGAGCGTCCCCACCGGGCAGCCGAGCAGCTCGGCCGCCTCCTCGTGGGTCAGCTCCTGCCCGTAGGTGACCGCCAGCGCCGCCCGCTCCTCGGGGCGCAGCTGGCCGAGCGCCCGGGTCAGGTCGCGGTGGTCGAGCACTGCCTCCTCGGTGGAGCGGGCCGGCTCCGGCGGCGGCGGCTCCGCCGGCGGGGCGCGCCGGGCCTGCGAGGACCAGGCGTTCCAGGCGATGCGGTAGAGCCAGGTGGAGAGCTTCGCGCCGCCCCGCCAGCTGCCCAGCTTCCGCCAGGCCGTCACGAAGACCTGCTGGGCCAGGTCGTCGGCCAGCGCCGCGTCGCCGGCGGTGAGCCGGCGCAGCAGGCCTCGCACCGCCGACTGGTGGCGGGCCACCAGCTCGGCGAAGGCGCGGCGGTCGTCCCCGGAGAGGACGCGCGCCACCAGCTCGGCGTCGGACGGCGGCATCAGGTCATCAGGTGGTGGGGCCGGTGGTCGAGGCCGACGCCTTGCCGGCGGAGGCGTAGTGGGCGACCAGCTGCCCGAGGCCGATGATGAAGACCATCAGCCCGATGGCCCAGAACGGCTTGTCCGGCTTGAAGATCCCCAGGAACACGCCGAGCCCCACGCCGATGAAGACGGTCTGGATCCCCCGGGCCAAGTCGTTGCGCGGGGCGGCGGCGGCGTCCAGCAGCTCGGCCGGAAGCGGCTGTCCCTTCTCCAGCGCCAGCCGGATCGTCTCGTGGCGCTGCTTGCGGGCCTGGTGCTTGAAGTAGCCGACCAGGGCCACGATGGCCACCGACATGGAGAAGACGCCGAGGGGGACGCCGAGGGCCACCATCATCTCGTTGAGCTGCATGTCGTCCTGCTCCTTTTCGGCCGGGAGGGCCGGTTCATCCACTTGGACGCCGCCACCCGGCCCGGCGGATTCACCCAAACCGCGCCGGCGACGATATCCTGTCAGGATGGAACCCAAGCTGGCGAAGATCCTCGAGGAGATCCGGGCCTCCAGCGGCCGGGTGGTGGCGCTCACCGGGGCCGGCATCTCGGCCGAGAGCGGCATCCCCACCTTCCGCGGGAGCGAGGGGTACTGGGTGGTCGGCTCGCGGAACTACCTGCCGCAGGAGATGGCCACCAAGGAGATGTTCGACCGGAGGCCGGAGGAGGTCTGGCGCTGGTACCTCTACCGCTTCGGCGTCTGCCGCGCCGCCCAGCCCAACGCCGGCCACGCCGCGCTGGTGACGCTGGAGCAACGGCTCGGCGAGCGCTTCACCCTGATCACCCAGAACATCGACGGCCTGCACCGGCGGGCCGGCTCGAAGCGGGTCTTCACCATCCACGGCGACGCCGCCTCGGTCCGCTGCGCCGCCGAGTGCGGCCTCGGCCGGATCGACCAGCCCGACCTGGGGGAGCGGGCCAAGGAGGCGCCGCTCTCCGCCGCCGACCGCGCCGCGCTCACCTGCCCGCGCTGCGGCGGGTGGCTGCGCCCCCACGTGCTCTGGTTCGACGAGTGCTACGACGAGGAGAACTACTCGATGGACTCGGCGCTGCGGGCGGCCGGGGCCGCCGACCTGCTGCTGGTGGTCGGCACCAGCGGCGCCACCAACCTGCCCATGCAGATCGGTCGCATCGCCTTCCACCGCGGGGCGGCGCTGGTGGACGTCAACCCCGAGACCAACCCCTTCGCCGAGCTGGCGGTGCGGTCGGCGCGCGGCTACTTCGCCCGCGGCTCGGGCGGCGAGCGGCTGCCGGGGATCGTGGCGGCGCTCTCGCCCTGACTGGCGGCGGCGGTCCGCATCTCGCGGACCAGCCAGGCCATCACCGCCAGCGCGGCGCCGAAGGTGGCGATGAGGACGAAGGTGGCGCGGCGGTTCATGGGCCGGGAGGGTAGCGCGGGGGAGCGGTCCGGCAAAGGGCGGCCGTCGCACGTCGGGGGCGACCCCGGTGCCATCCTCGCCCGCGGCATCCCCAGGCGCTGCTCCTCCGGCTATCCCCGTGGACCCGTCGTCATCCGAGCCACCGCCCGCCCGCTCCCGCCCGCGGCCGCTTCACCAGCCCGCGCGCCCTGGCCTGCTTCTCCAGCAAGAGCCGGAGCGCGGCCTGGAGCACCTGCTCGGTCGTGGCGTTCGGGATGGCGTGCGAGAGACCGTCCCTGGCCTTCTCCAGCTCCAGCAGGAACTCCCGGCTGACCGTGACGTGAAGCCGGCGAAGGTCGGCGGTGAGCGGCTTGACGTCGTCGCGAGTGGGAGGAGCCGAGGTCCAGGCGGATTGGGCCGGCCGCAGTCCAAACGTTTGGACTGGCTCCCCACCCCGGGCCGCCGTCACGGGCGGGAGCGCCATCGGCGAGCGCGCGGGCACCCGCGTGGATGGCTCCACGAGCTGAGCCGCCCGGCTCTTCTCCACCCTGGTCACCAGGTCCCGGGTTGGCGGGTCCTGCCTGGGCACCAGCTCGGCGGTGACCTCCTGGGCCTCTCGCGCTGAGAGGCCGAAGTACCGGGGCAGCACCACGTCCCGATTCTCCCTGGTGAGGACCTTGGCCAGCTCGGCGGTGGTCGACATGCAGAGCTGGCCGTCTCGCAGGGGGGCGATGACCTCGGGGAAGCGCTGGACCAGCCGGGCCGCGCTGAGGCGCCAGTAGGCCCCGCTCCTCGAGAGGCCGAGCTCGACTCGCACGAAGGAGAAGAGATTGGCATGTCCCAGCGCCTCCCATCCGCGGCGCCGGTCGAAGTCGGCCAGCGCGACCAGGAAGTCGGCCATGGCGGCCTGCTCGGTGCGGAGGAGGAGCTTGAGCGTGTCACGGAGCTGCCGTGCTTCCAGGAGTGCGAGGGAGGGGGTGGCCGCTCCGTGCGACGAAGCCGCGGCCGAGGAAGGGATCGGGTGCGCGTGTGGGTTCATGAACGGATCGTCTCACGGGAATTCCGGGCCTCGCCAAACCCACGGAGCCGCCCGCTGCGCTGCGTTCTTGATCCTCCCCTCGCGACCCCGGCCAGCGCAGCGCCACGCGCCAGGGCGGCGAGCAGGGGCCGCCACAAGGCCATTCACGCGTCGGCTCAGTTCCTGTGGGTGAAATAGGCGAGAATCGCGTCAAGTCCAGAGTGCGGCCATTTGGGTACAGGCAGGCCGGACATCGCACGGCCGCAACCAATTCGTGAGCCTCGCCCTCGCCCTGCACGGAACCGACGGATCGCGAGCACCCTTCGTTGCGCCTTTCGACCGTCGATCGGCCCCGCCCGCCTCCCACGTCCCGTTCGCCGCGCCTCCCGCCAATCCCCGCTCCCCCCTCATGGCGCCTCCCGGCGCCGAGCCATGCGAGACTGGCACCCGTGCTGGTCGCCTACGTCTCCGGTCACGGCTTCGGCCACGCCACCCGTCTCTGCGAGGTGCTGGCCGAGGTGCGGGCCCGGGCCCCGGGGCTCCACGTCACCTTCGTGGGCACGGTGCCGGAGCGGCTGGTGCGCGGCGCGGTGGGCGGGCCGCTGACGGTGCGCCCGGTGGCGGTCGACGTCGGACTGGTGCAGCGCGACGCCCTCGAGTTCGACGAGGCGGCCTCGGCGGCGGCCTGCCGGGCCTTCGAGGCCACCTGGGAGGCGCGGGTGGCGGCCGAGACGGCCTTCCTGCGCGGCTGCGGCGCCCGGGCCGTGCTCGGCGACATCCCGGCGCTCCCCTTCGAGGCGGCGGCGCGCGCTCGCGTGCCCTCGCTGGCGCTGGGCAACTTCTCCTGGGACTGGATCTACCGCCACCTCTCGACCCGGCAACCCGGGCTGGCGGCGTCGGCGGCGCGGGCCGCGGCGGCCTACGCCACGGTGGGCCGCCTGCTGGAGCTCCCCTTCGCCGCCGGCCTGGAGGCCTTCCCGGTGCGCGAGGCCATCGGCCTGGTGGCGCGGCGGCCGCGGGTGGGGCGCGCCGAGGCGCGGCGGCGGCTCAAGCTCGACGGCCGGCCGGCGGTGCTGGTCTCCTTCGGCGGCATCGGGCTGCCCGGGCTCGACCGGGCGGCGCTGGAGGCCGACGCCACGCTGCGCTGGCTCCTGCCCGACGAGCTCCCCGAGGGGCGGCTGGCCGCGCTCGGCCTCACCTACCCCGACCTGGTCGGCGCCGCCGACGTGGTCCTGACCAAGCCCGGCTACGGCATCGTCAGCGACGCCATCGGCGCCGGCACCCGGCTGGTCTACACCGAGCGCGGCGACTTCCCGGAGTACCCGGTGATGGTGGCGGCGCTGCCGCGGTACCTGGCCTGCGTCCACGTCTCCAACGCCGAGCTGCGGGCGGGGCGGGTGGCCGGGGCGGTGCGCCGGGTGCTGGCGCTGCCCATGCCGGCCCCGCCGCCGCTCGACGGCGCCGCCCGGGCCGCGGCGCGGGTGCTGGAGGCGCTGGGGTCGGCCGGGCGCTGAGCCGGCACCGTCCCGACAGCCGGCGGCCGTCCCACCGGCTACCCGGCCGCCTCGGCCCCCAGCCGGCGCACCTGCTCCGGCTCGCCCAGCACGATCAGGGTCTCGCCGCCGGCCAGCCGGTGGTCCGGCCCGGGGGCGTAGAGGTAGCCGGCCCCGGCGCCCGGCGGCTTCACCGCCAGCAGCAGGACCCGGTGCCGGGCCAGCTCCAGCTCGTCGACGCGACGCCCGCTCCAGCGCGAGCCGCCCGGCACCGGCACCTCCTCGATGCGCAGCGTCTGGGCCTGGTCGCGGACCATGACGTCGAGGAAGGAGACCACCTCGGGGCGGACCATCTCCGACACCATCCGCATCCCGCCGATCATGTTGGGCGAGACCACGGCGTCGGCGCCGGCGTGGCGCAGCTTGGCGTCGGCCCTGGCCTCGATGGCCTTGGCGACGATGCGCAGCGCCGGGTTGAGGGCGCGGGCGGTGACGGTGACGAAGAGGTTGTCCTTGTCGTCGGTGAGGGCGGCGATGATGCCGCGGGCCCGCTCGATGCCGGCCTCGATGAGCACGTCGTCGTGGGTGGCGTCGCCCACCACCGAGGCGCAGTCGTAGGTGGTGGAGATCTCCCGGGCCACCTCGGCGACGGCGTCCACCACCACGAACGGGGTGCCGATGGCGGCCAGCTCGCGCACGCAGTTGATGCCGGTGGAGCCGGCGCCGCAGACGATGATGTGGCCGGACAGCTTCTTGACGCGGTTGTCCATGCGGCGCCTCCAGGTGAAGCCGGTCAGCTCGCCCTCGATGAGCACGGCCGCCACCGTGGTCACGAACCAGCCCATGGCGACCATGCCGCCGAGCAGCAGCAGGATGGTGAAGGGGCGGCCCAGGGTGGTGGCGCCCAGCGGGACGATCTCGCCGAAGCCGGCGGTGGTGAGGCCGATGACCGTCTGGTAGAGGCAGTCGATGAGCGCCCACTGCCCGTCGCCGATGAGCCAGTAGCCGGCGGTGCCGATGAGCACCGAGGTGACCACGGCGCCGAGGGAGAGGGCGAGGCGGCGGAAGAGCATCGGCTGGTGATCCTAGCCCAACCCGGGCCGTGGGCCCCGGTCGCCGCTCACGGGGCCGCCGGAGAGGCGGGCAGCTCGACCCGGAAGCAGGTGCCGCCGCCGGGGACGTCGCGGACGGCGATGCCCCCCCGGTACTGGCGCACCACGTCCAGCACCACCGAGAGCCCCAGCCCGCGCCCCTCCGCGCGGGTGGTGAAGAAGTGGTCGAAGACCCGGGCCCGGGTGGCCTCGCTCATCCCCACCCCCTGGTCCGCCACCTCCAGCCAGGCCACCGGGCCGTCGAGCGGGCGCTTGTCGCCGCCGGCCCGGTCGGGGCGCAGGGTGGCCGGGCCCCAGCCGGTGGCCAGGGTGATGCTGCCGGCGCGCCCCTCCATGGCGTGGACGGCGTTGAGCAGCAGGTTCATCACCACCTGGCGCAGCCGGGTGGCGTCGGCCCAGACCGGCGGCAGCCGCACGCCCCCCTGGAGCTCCACCCGGCAGTCGGAGGGCAGGGTCCGCCGCACCAGCTTGGCCGCCTCGGCCGCCAGCGCCCCGAGGTCGACCGGCTCGTCCTGCCCGCTGCCCTGGCCGGCGTAGGCCAGCAGCTGGCCGGTCAGCTCCACGGCGCGCTGGGCCCCGGCCCGGGCCTCCACCACCGCCTCGCGGTGGTCGCCGGCGGGGATCTCGCGGAGCAGGCTGTCGAGCGTGCCCCGGACCACCGCCAGCAGGTTGCCGAAGTCGTGGGCGATCCCGGCGGTGAGCAGCCCCAGGCTGCGCACCTTCTCCTCGGTGGCCAGCCGGTCCTCGCCGCGGCGCACCTCCTCGAGCAGCTCCCGCCAGTAGACCGCCACCAGCACCGGCACCGCCCACATGTGGAGGTTGTGGCGCAGCGGCGAGAGGATCCAGGCGTGGCGCATGCCGGTGGCGATGCTCACCAGCATGAGCCCGTGGTCGAGCAGGAACATGGTGAAGGCCAGCGCCGCCAGCCGCGCCGAGCCGAGCTCGCGGAGGGTGAGGAGGCGGAGCACGGTGGCGGCCAGGAACAGCACCGCCACCGTCCGGAAGGCGGCGTCGCCCCAGTGCTGCGCGAACTCCACGTGGGGGGCGCCGGGCAGGGCCCGGAGGCCGGCCACCGCGGCGTGCCAGGCCGGCGCGGTGACGGCGTAGAGCCCCAGCGAGGCGGTGACGCCGGCCACCAGCATGAGGCGGGCCCCGCCCCGGCGGCCGAGGAAGTGCCCCAGGAAGGCGTAGCCGGCGACCACCAGCGCCAGCAGCTCGACGGCGTGCTCCAGCGGCGGGTAGTAGGGGAGGATGGCGTCGAAGTCGAAGAGGCCGCGGTGGCTGCCGTACTCGGTGGCCAGCTGGAACAGCTCCCGCGCCATCCCCACCAGCGCCGCGATCCCCATGAGCAGGCTGCGCGGCTCGCGCCGGCGCCGCCACTGCGCCAGGGCCGCGCTGGCCAGCACCGCCCAGAAGAAGGCGGGGAGGACGAAGCGGGGGACGGCGTTGGCCGGATCGGCCCCCGGGCCGCCGCCGATCTGGCGCAGGAAGACCGCCACCTCCTCGAGGAAACTGGAACGCGTCACGCGAGGGCCCCCACCCGGAAAGGCGGCGAGGGTAGCACGGGCTGTACGTGCCGGCCGCGGCCCCTTGGGGAGTCCGTCAGGGCGCCGGCGCCGGGGCCGGCGCCGGGGCCACCGGGGCCGGCCCGATGGTGGGCGCCCCCTCGGGCGCTCCGGCCTGGTAGCTGGAGAGCTCGGCCTCGGCCCGGCCGATGGCGAAGTCGGTGCTGATCTGGACCACCACCCGCCGGGCGTCGTCGCTGAACCAGACGTAGGTGGGGTTCTTCTCGCTGAACTTGCCGTCGAAGCCGGTGGGGACCCGCACCTTCACCGCCGGGAACCGGCCGGCCGCGGTCTTGACCCACTCCCGGTCCACCACCGCCGCCACCACGGTCGAGACCTTGCGCCCGGAGAGCACCTGGAAGGTGTGGGAGCCGCCGTCGGGGAGGGGGAGGGTGCGCAGGTGGAAGATCAGCGCCACGAAGTCGACGGTCCCCGGCGGCACCTCGATCAGGTAGGTCTTGTCGAAGCGCCCGCGCTCCCGGACGGTGGCGGTGCCGGCGGCGCGGTCGAAGAGGGCGGTGTCGGTGTGCTTGTAGCCGCCCGGCTCGGCGGCGTCGAGCATCGAGGAGCGGGGCAGCAGCGTGGCGGCGTCGAGGTTGCTCACCAGCGTCTGCCGGAAGGTGACCACCGCCCCCAGCCCGGCGCTGCGGGAGGTGAGGGAGACCGGGGTGGCGCCGTCGGCGCCGGGCGAGACCGAGATGCGCGCCTTGCCCATGGTGATGCCGAGGTAGGTGATGTCGAAGTCCATCCGCTCGCCGGGGCTCCAGGGGCGAGGCGCCACCGCGGCCGGGTTGGCGGCGAGGGCGAGGGCGAGCAGCAGCGGCAGACCGGGCATGGCCACCACTCTACGACGTCAGGATCAGCCTGGATATTTCCGGGGGCGACCCGAGCCGCATGGGGGGCCCCCAGTAGCCGGTCCCGCGCGAGACGTAGAGGTGGCCGGCGCGGTCCCCCGCCGCCTCCCGGTACAGCCCCTTCACCCAGGGGAAGGCGGCCCGCACCGCGAAGTTGAAGGGGAAGAGCTGCCCGCCGTGGGTGTGGCCGGAGAGCTGGAGGTCGACGCCGGCGCGCACCGAGGCGAGGAAGTCGCGCGGCTGGTGGGCCAGCAGCACCAGCGGCTGCTGCCCCTGGTGTCCGGCCACCGCCCGGGCCAGGTCCATGCCGTGGCCGCCGCCGAACTGGGCGGCGCTCCAGTCGTCGACGCCGGCCAGGGTGAACCGGCCGCCCCCGTCGCCGATCTCCAGCTGCTCGTTCCGCAGCGGCCGGATCCCCAGCTTCGGCAGCAGCTCCAGCCAGGCGTCCACCCCGGAGTAGTACTCGTGGTTTCCGGTGACGAAGAAGACGCCGTGGCGGGCCTTGAGCTTCGCCAGCTCGGCGACGATGTGCCCGAGCTCGCGCGGGGTGCCGTCCATGAGATCGCCGGTGATGGCGATCAGGTCGGGCCGCAGCGCGTTGGTCTGCTCCACCACCCGCCGCACCTCCCGCTCGCGGATGGTGGGGCCGACGTGCAGGTCGGAGATCTGGGCGATGGAGAAGCCGGAGAGGGTGGGCGGGAGCGAGGGGAGGCGGATGGCCACCTCCTCGATCACCGCCGGGCCGGTGGCGCTCCGGAAGGCGGTGAGCCCGGCCCCGCCCGCCGCCAGCACCGCCCCGCCGGCCACGGCCCGGGCCACGAACTCCCGCCGGGCCGGGTCGGATGGCTGCTCGGGGAGCCGCCGGAGCCAGTCGCTGACCCAGGCGGAGAGCCAGGCCCCGGCCCGCACCAGGTCGGCGACCAGCAGGGAGGCGAAGAGCAGGAAGGCCAGCCCCATCCAGAGGAAGGCGGCGGTGGGGATGACCCGCACCCAGCTGCGCCCGGCCAGCCGCGCCGCGAAGAGGCCGAGCGGGATGAGCAGGCCGGCGCCGAGCAGCAGCCAGGTGAAGAGGCGGCGCCACGGCTCCGGCAGCGAGGGGTCACGGACCAGCCGGAGCCAGAGGTAGCCGTGCATGCCGCCGAGGATGGCGACGGCGACCACGAGGAAGACCAGGAAGGTGGCGAGGCGGGGCACGGCGGAGTCTCTAACCCCGACGCGGGGCGGAAGCCAGCCCCGGAGCGGTGGGGGTGCGCCCGGGGGCGCCCGGCGCTAGGTTGCCCGGCATGGACCGACTCCTCTTCGCCGCCGGGGCCTTCTCCGCCGCCATCGCCGTCGCCACCGGCGCCTTCGCCGCCCACGGCCTCAAGGCCCGCCTCGCCCCCGAGGCGCTGGCGGTCTTCGAGACCGGCGCCCGCTACCAGATGTACGCCGCGCTGGGGCTGCTGGCCGCCGCGTGGGCCGCCGCCCGCTGGAGCGGGGCCGCCGCCAGCTGGGGCGGCGGGCTGCTGCTGGCCGGGACCCTGCTCTTCTCCGGCAGCCTCTACGCGCTGGCCCTCACCGGGGTCCGCTGGCTGGGGGCGGTCACCCCGCTGGGCGGGGTGGCCTTCATCGCCGGCTGGGTGCTGCTGGCGGTGGCGGCGCTGCGGGCCGGACCGACGCCGTAGTCGGCGGACGGAGGCCCGCGCCGGGGGGGCTCAGCGCGGCAGCTGGGCCAGGAACCGCTCCCAGAGCGCCGGGCGCCGGCGGGAGTACATCCCGCGCTCCAGGTAGCGCTCCAGGAACCGGACGTTCTCCTCCAGCAGCCCGGGCCGGTCGCGCCGCAGCGCCAGCGCCCGCTCGATGGCCGGCAGCACCGGCTGGCCCGGCTCGACGTGGACCATCCCGTCCTCGGGCAGCGGGATGAGCGTCTGCAGCGGTCGGAAGTCGTTGGTCACGATCAGCGAGCGGGCGTAGATGGCCTCGTAGTGACGGTAGGACCAGGGGGCGTTCCCCTCCGGCGTCAGCGCCACCCGGCTCCGCTGCAGCGCCGCGAAGTACCGGCGGAACGGCACCTTGCCGCGCAGCGTGAACCCGGAGAGGTCGCCGTAGCGCTCCCGCAGCGCCGGCGTCACGGTCCGCTCCAGCAGGCCGCCCCAGAGCTGCAGGTGGCGCCCGTGGTCGCGCAGCTCCAGCAGCCACTGGACGCGCTGGTTGGGGACCAGCGCCGGGTCCTGGCCGCGCGGGTCGCGCCCGGTGGCGGCGCCGAGGAAGAGGACGTCGAAGCGGGACGAGGGCGGCGGGCGGTGCAGCGCCCGGCGCAGCCGGCCCCACTCCAGCGCCAGCCGCAGCTTGCCGTAGCGCCGGATGGGCCCCACCCCCATGGTGATGCCGAAGTCCCAGCGCCGGTCGGTCCAGGCCTTGAGGTAGAGGGAGGCGGCGCCGCGGAGCAGGGGGCGGTTGGCGTCGGTCCAGAGCGGGTAGTGGTGGTCGAAGAGGTCGAAGAGCACCAGGTGGCGGCAGCGCAGCCGGGCCAGGTGCCGGTCGGTGACCGGGCTGGGGAGGCCGAGGAAGACGTACTCGGCCTCGACCGGGCCGCCGCGCAGCAGGTCGGCGGCCGAGGTGCAGCCCACCGCGCCGAAGCCGGCGTAGGTGCGCAGGAACTGGACCAGGGTGCGGCCGCTGACGCCGCGGCCGTGGCCGGGCAGCTCGCTCATCACCACCAGGAACTTCCTCATCCGGTCAGGTCTCCTCGGCCTGCCCGAAGAGCAGGCGCACCAGGGCGGCGTCGGTGGGCGAGGCCGAGACGTAGACGTGGTCGCCGGGGGTGAGCACGGTGCGGCCGCGGGCCGCCACCAGCTGCCGGCCGCGCAGCACCAGCATCACCGCGGCGTCGGGCGGCAATGGCAGGTCGGAGATGCGGGCCCCGGCCACGGCGCTGGCCGGATCGACCTGGAAGACCATCATCTCGCCGCTGAGCGGCTGGGTGCTCACCAGCTCCAGCACCGCCCGCGGCGCCGGCGGCGTGGCCTCCTCCAGCCCCAGCCGGCGGGCCAGCCAGCGGGCGCTGCCGCCCTGCAGGGCCGTGCTCACCAGCACCACGAAGAAGACCAGGTCGAAGATGCCGGTGGCGCCCGCCACCCCCTCCAGCACCGGGTAGCAGGCCAGGATGATGGGCACCGCGCCCCGCAGCCCCACCCAGGCGATGAACGCCACTTCACGCCAGGTGAACCCAAAGGGGAGCAGGCAGGCGGCCACCACCGCCGGCCGGGCCACCACCGCCAGCAGGAAGCCGACCAGCAGGCCGGTGGAGGCCTGGCCCATGACCCGGCTGGGGAAGGCCAGCAGCCCGAGCAGCAGGAACATCCCGACCTGGCTGAACCAGGCGATGGCGTCGTGGACCCGCCGCAGGCCGGGCAGGTAGGGGATCCGGCCGGCGCCGATCACCATGGCGGCCACGTAGACGGCGAGGAACCCGGAGCCCCAGAGCAGGGAGGGGACGCCGAAGGCCAGCAGCGCCAGGGCCAGGGAGAGGACCGGGTAGAGCCCGGCGGCGGAGAGGCGGGCCCGGGTCATCAGCTGCCGCCCCCCCCAGCCGATGGCGGCGCCGCCGGCCGCCCCCACCGCCAGCTGCAGCACCACCTCGACCGCCAGCCCCCAGCCGAGCGGCTGGCCGCTGGTGGCGGCGGTGGTCAGCGAGAGGGTGAGGATGACCGCCATGGGGTCGTTGAGCCCCGACTCCAGCTCCAGCACCCGGCCCACCCGGGCCCGCAGCGAGACCCCGCCGCCGCGCAGCACCGAGAAGACCGCGGCGGCGTCGGT
The DNA here is from genome assembly GCA_032654565.1 of Anaeromyxobacteraceae bacterium. GTDB lineage: Bacteria > Myxococcota > Myxococcia > Myxococcales > Anaeromyxobacteraceae > JADKCZ01. The sequence goes on from JAULAX010000015.1 coordinate 760,086, forward strand.
GGAGGAGACCACCGCGCCGAAGATGAGCGCCTGCGGCCAGGGCAGGCCGAAGAGGAAGGCCGCCAGCGCCGAGAGCGCCGCGGTCCCCAGCACCCCGACGGTGGCCAGCGCCGCGGCCGGGGCCAGGGCGCCGCGCAGGCTGCTGAGCGGGGTGTTGAGGCCGCCGTCGAAGAGGATCAGCACCAGCGCCACCGTCCCCAGCCGGAAGGCCAGGCCGTAGTCGCTGAAGTGGATGCCGCCCAGGCCGTCCGAGCCGGCCACCATCCCCACCGCCAGGAAGATCAGGGCGGCCGGCACCCCCAGCCGGCCCGAGGTGCGGCTCACCAGCACCCCGGCGGCGAGCAGGACGCCGGCGGCGGCGAGCAGGAGGGCGGTGGCCAGCGGTTCGTGCAAGCCCGGCAACCTTACCAGCCTCCGGGCGCATCGCCCGGCCGCGGGGAACGTCCCTCACTCGAGGGGGGAGGTATGGCAGGATGCCGCCCCACATGAGCCCGTCCGCCCCCCCCGCGAGACTCCCCTCACAGATCTGGTTCCTGGCCTGGAACGAGGCGGCCGAGCGCTTCTCCTACTACGGGATGACCTCGATCCTCACCCTGCACATGGTGAAGAACCTGGGGCTGGGGGAGAGCCAGGCCATCGCCGGCTACCAGTACTTCGTCTTCGGGGTCTACCTGACCCCCATCCTCGGGGCGCTGGTCTCCGACCTCTTCTGGGGCCGGTACCGGACCATCCTCTGGCTCTCCTTCGGCTACGTGGCCGGCCACGCCACCATCGCCCTCTGGGAGGGGCCGGTGGGGCTGCTGGCCGGGCTGGCGCTGATCGCCGTCGGCGCCGGGGGCATCAAGCCGTGCGCCTCGGCCTTCGCCGCCGACCAGGTGCCGGCGGGCGACGACCGGGCGGTGGAGCGCGTCTACAACCTCTACTACTGGATGATCAACCTCGGGTCGTTCTGCTCCACGCTGGTCATCCCCTGGCTCTTCGACGCCCACGGCCCGCGGGTGGCCTTCGGCGTGCCCGGGCTGGCCATGGCGCTGGCGCTGCTGGTCTTCTGGGTGGGGCGCGGACGCTACCTGCGCCACCCGCCGGCGGTGGCGGTGCGGGCGGCGGCGGCGCGGGCCGGGGCGGAGGCGCCGGCGCGGCTGGGGGTGGGCGGGACGCTCCGGGCGGTGGGCTGGATCGCCGCCATCTTCGCGCCGGTGGCGGCCTTCTGGGCGCTCTACTTCCAGTACGGCTCGGCCTGGACCCTGCAGGCCGACAAGCTGGACCGGGTGGTGGCCGGCTTCGAGATCTCCACCGGCCAGGTGCAGACCCTCAACGCGGTGCTGGTGCTGGTGCTCATCCCGCTCTTCACCCTGGTGATCTACCCGGCGCTGGTGCGGGCCGGGGTGGCGGTGACGCCGCTGCGCAAGATGTCGGTGGGGATGTTCATGGCCGGGCTCTCCTTCGTGGCCGCCGCCTGGGTGGAGGGGCAGCTGCAGGCGGGCGGCCACCCCCACGTGGCGGCGCAGCTGCCGCAGTACGTGCTGATGGGGATCGGCGAGGTGCTGGTGAGCGTCACGGCGCTGGAGTTCGCCTACACCCAGGCGCCGCCGCAGCTGAAGAGCCTGGTGATGGGGCTCTGGTACCTGACCATCTCCGGCGGCAGCCTGCTGGCGGCGGTGGTGGCCGGGCTCAACCGCTGGCGCGGCGTCGGCTACTACCACTTCTACGCCTGGCTGATGCTGGGGGCCGCGGTGCTCTTCTTCCTGGTGGCGCTGGCCTGGCGCGCCACCCGCCGCCCCGCCGCCGCCTGACCACCCCGCCCTCCATGACCGCCGCCACCGCCACCGCCGCCGACCAGCGCTACCCGCCGCAGGTGAAGTACATCGTCGGCAACGAGGCCTGCGAGCGCTTCTCCTTCTACGGGATGCGCTCGGTGCTGGTGATCTACATGGCCGGGTACCTGCTCTACCCCGACCAGGAGGCCAAGGAGGGGTACCACCTCTTCATGATGATGACCTACCTGACCCCGCTGCTGGGGGGGTGGATCGCCGATCGCTTCTGGGGCCGCTACAAGACCATCCTCTGGATCTCGCTCTTCTACGTGCTCGGCCACCTCACCCTGGCCTTCTGGGAGAGCCGGGCCGGCTTCGTCACCGGGCTGATCCTCATCACCCTCGGCTTCGGCGGCATCAAGCCCTGCGTCTCGGCCTTCGTCGGCGACCAGTTCCGGCCCGAGCAGAAGCTGCTGATGCAGAAGGTCTACGGCTGGTTCTACTGGGTCATCAACCTCGGCTCGGCCACCGCCAAGCTGCTCATCCCCTGGCTGCTGCGCCGCTACGGCCCTTCGGTGGCCTTCGCGGTGCCGGGCATCTTCATGGCCATCGCCACCCTGGTCTTCTGGGCCGGCACCCGCCACTACGTGCGCGCCCCGCCGTCCGGCCCCAACCCCCACGGCTTCCTCGACGTGCTCTGGTACGCGGGCCGCCGCCTCGGCACCCACCGGGCCGGGCAGAGCTGGCTCGACACGGCGCTGGAGCGCCACCCCGCCGAGGCGGTGGAGGGGGCGCGGGCGGTGCTGCGCATCATGGGGGTCTTCGGGGCGGTCACCGTCTTCTGGGCCCTCTTCGACCAGACCGGCTCGAGCTGGGTGCTGCAGGGGAAGCAGCTGGTCAGCACCGTCGGCCCGTTCACGCTGGGCGGGCTGGCGATCGGCCCCTGGGACCTGGACCCGGCGCAGCTGCAGGCGCTCAACCCCTTCCTGGTCATGGCGCTGGTCCCGCTCTTCACCTGGGTGGTCTTCCCGGGGCTGGCCCGGCGCGGCTTCACCCTGGCGCCGCTCACCAAGATGACCGCCGGCATGTTCCTCGCCGTGCTCTCCTTCGTGGCCGCGGCGGTGCTGCAGTGGCGCGTCGACGGCGGCCACCCCACCGGCCTGCTCTGGCAGTTCCCCCAGTACCTGCTGCTCACCACCGCCGAGGTGCTGGTCTCGGTGACCGGCCTGGAGTTCAGCTACACCCAGGCGCCGCGCTCGATGCGCTCGACCATCATGTCGATCTGGTTCCTCACCACCTTCCTGGGGAACCTGCTCACCTTCCTGGTCCAGTTCGTGCGGCTCTCCGGCGCCACCTACTTCGGCTTCTTCGCCCTGCTCATGCTGGCGGCCGCCTTCGGCTTCCGCATCATGGCCAGGCGTTACCAGGCGTCCGGCGCATCCGGCCCCACGAGGTGAACGTGCTGTTCAAGGAAACCGCGATGGTCCGCATGCTGGGGCTGAAGATCCCGCTGCTGTTCTTCCTCGGCCCCCAGGTGCTGCGGCTCGACGAGACCGGCTGCACCGTGAGGATCCCCTTCGGCTGGCGGTCGAAGAACCACGTCGGCTCCATGTACTTCGGCGCCCTCTGCGCCGGGGCCGACCTGGCCGGCGGGCTGCCGGCCTTCCGGGCCATCCAGGCCGGTCACCCGAAGATCGTCATCGTCTTCGCCGACGTCGAGGGGAAGTTCCTCAAGCGGGCCGACGGCGACGTCCACTTCGCCTGCGAGCAGGGGGCGGAGGTGGCGGCGGCGGTGGAGAAGGCCGACCGGACCGGCGAGCGGATCACCATGCCGGTCCACGTCACCTGCACCGTCCCGGACCGCTACGGGGACGAGCCGGTGGCCCGCTTCACGCTCGGCCTGTCGATGAAGCGAAAGGGCTGACCGGGCCGGTCGCCCGCGCTAGGATTCCAGCCATGCGCGCCCTGCTCCTGGCCGTCGCCCTCGCCGCCGCCGCCCCGGCCGCCGCCGCCGGGGCGCTCCCCTTCGTCGCCGACGACTACGCCACGGCGCTGGCCGACGCCCGGGCCCGCAACGTGCCGCTGGTGGTGGACGTCTGGGCCCCCTGGTGACCCACCTGTCGCTTCATGCGGGCCAACGTCCTCACCGACGCGCGCCTGCTGAAGCTGGCCGGGCAGTTTGCCTGGCTCGACATCGACACCGAGCAGCCGCGCAACTTCGCCTTCGTGGAGCGGTTCCCCATCGAGGCCTGGCCGACCATCCTGGTCATCGACCCGACCCGCGAGCAGGTGGCGCTGCGCTGGATGGGGACGGCCACCGCCGAGGAGCTGGAGCGGCTGTTGCTGGGGACCGCCCGGACGCTTCGGCACGACCGGACCGACGCCGCCGGGGCCGCCCTGGCCCGCGGCGCGGCGCTGGCCTCGGCGCGGAAGCACGCCGAGGCGGCGGCGGCCTACCGCGAGGCGCTTGAGGCCGGCGGCCCGGGGTGGACCGGTCGGGCCGGCGCGGCCGACGCCCTGCTGCAGGCGCTCTCCCTGGCGCGTGATCCGGCCCGGTGCGCCGGCGAGGCGCGCCGGCTGCTGCCGACGCTCCCGCCCGGACCGGCGGCGGCCCGGGTGGCGGCGGCCGGGCTCGGCTGCGCCACCTCGGTCGAGGCGCCGGGGGCTCGCGCCGAGGCGCTGGCGGCGCTGGAGCCGGCCGCCCGCGGCGCGCTGCGCTTCCCGGAGGTGCCGAGCGACGACCGCTCCGGGCTCTACGAGGCGCTGCAGAACGCCCGGAAGGCCAGCCAGGACGAGGCCGGGGCCCGGGCGGTGGCCCGCGAGTGGCTCGACTGGATCGAGGTCGAGTCGGCCCGGGCCACCACGCCGCTCTCCCGCTCCGCCTTCGACGGGGCCCGGCTCTCCACCGCCATGGCCCTCGGCGAGGTGATCCGGGTGCTGCCGGCGCTGGAGGCCTCGGCCCGGGCCTTCCCCGACCAGTACTTCGCGCTGGCCTACCTGGCCCGCGCCCAGCTCGAGGCGGGGAGGCCAACCCAGGCCGCCGCCACCGCCCACGCCGCGGCCAGGCTGGCCGACGGCCCGCGCAAGGTGAACGTGCTGCTGGTCGAGGCCCGGGCGCTGCGGGCCGGCGGCGACCTGGCCGGGGCCCGCGCCGCGGTGGACCAGGCCCTCCGCCACGGGGAGGGGCTGCCCGAGGCGGTGCGCCCCAAGGGCGTGCTCAAGGCGGCGGCCAGGCTGCGCGACGAGCTGGCGGCCCAGCCGGCCGCCCCGGCGGCTACGCCGGCCGCTCGTCCATCACCCTGACCGGCAGCACCATGGCGTTGAGCCCGCCGAACTGGAGCCGGCGCTGCAGCTGGTAGGCGGTCTCGTTGTGCAGCAGCCGCTGGAAGATCCTCTCCCGCTCGAAGATCAGCTTGCCGGCGAAGAAGACGGCGCGCGGGAAGTCGGCCGCCACCTCCAGGCAGAGCCGCTCCGCCACCACCACCGCCTCGGTGCCGATGTCCATGCGGTAGTCGGCGGCCAGCCCGAGCCGGTGGGCCGCCTCGACGTACTGCTGCAGGGCGGTCTCGGTCTGCAGCCTGACCCGGTCGACCTCCTCGACCCCCTTCATGGTGGCCGAGTCGACCACGCCCACCGAGACGAAGAGGAAGTTCCTGAAGTGCTCGCCGAAGATCCGCTTCACGGTGAGCAGCTGGTGGATGCCGAGGCCGCCGTAGCCGCCCACCAGCAGCACCGCGGTCGGGGCCCCGGGGTCGACCACCGGGTTGGGCTTGCCGGTGTGGGTCGGCAGCGCCGCCATGATGGCGTCGAGCCGCCGCAGGTTGGCCTGCACGGTGGCGTAGTGGCGCTGGATGACCAGGCAGAGCACCACCAGCAGGCTGGTGACCAGGATGGTCATCCAGCCCCCCTCGGCCCCCTTCTCGTAGATGGTGCCGCCGAGGATGGAGAGGCAGAGGGTGAGCGCCACGCCGTGGATGAGCAGGCCGCGCTTGCGGCCGAGGTCGTCCTTCTGGATCCAGTACTTCACCATGGCCAGCTGCGAGAGCGAGAAGGTGAGGAAGACGTTGATCGAGTACATGGTCACCAGCGCGGTGATGTCGCCGCGGGTGTAGACCAGCGTCACCAGCGAGGCGCCGCCCATGAGCACCACCCCGTCGCGCATGGTGAGCCGGTCGGAGAGCTGGGCGAAGCGGTGTGGCAGCCAGGAGTCGGCGGCCATGTTGGACATGACCCGCGGGCCGTCGATGAACCCGGCCTGGGCGGCCACGAAGAGCAGGGCCGCCTCGGCCACCAGCGTCACCACCAGGAAGCCGTGGCCGACGTGCAGGCCACCCACGCTCCAGGAGGCGGTGATGCGCTCCAGCAGCACGGCGTTGAGCGTCTTCCCCTCCTCGGGGATCACGTGGAAGAGCAGGTAGAGGACCAGGATGCCGCCGGCGGTGAGCGCCAGCGAGACGGCCATGTAGGCCATGGTCCGCTGCGCCGTCTTCACCTTGGGCTCGCGCATGATCTGGAGGCCGTTGGAGACCGCCTCGATGCCGGTGTAGGTGCCGCCGCCCATCGAGTAGGCCTTGACGAAGATGGCCAGCAGCCCGACCAGGCCGACCTGGGCGTGGGAGGCGCGCAGCCCCTCGGTCACCTCGGCCGCCACCTGGGGGACCTCGCCGAGGTGCGAGCCGATGCCGCCGAAGATGATGATGGCGTGGGTGAGCAGGAAGAGGCCGAAGATGGGGGCGAGGATCGAGACCGACTCCTTGACGCCGCGCAGGTTGAGCACCACCAGCAGCAGGATGGCGGCCGCGGCCACGCTCAGCTTCCAGGCGTGCCAGGCCGGCGGCAGGAAGCTGAAGATGGCGTCGGCGCCGGAGGCCGCCGAGACCGAGATGGTGAGGATGTAGTCGACCAGCAGCGCCGAGCCGGAGACCAGGCCGGCCCTGGGCCCGAGCAGGCGGGAGGCCACCACGTAGCCGCCGCCGCCGAAGGGGAAGTGCTTGATGATCTGCGAGTAGGCGACCGAGATGATGAGCACGGTCACGCCGGTGGCCAGGGCCAGGAAGATGGCCAGCGAGCGGTGGTCGCCGAGCGCCCGGAAGGCCTCGTCGGGGCCGTAGGCCGAGGAGGAGAGACCGTCGGCGCCGAGGCCGACCCAGGCCAGCAGCGCGATCAGCGACATCGAGTGGTAGGTGTGCGGGTCCTCGAAGTCGCGCGGCGCGCCGAAGACCACCCGCTTCATGCGGCCGAACAGGCCGGTCGGCTCCGGCGGGGGGTGGTGGGACGTGGAGCTCGGGTGGCTCCCGTCGGGTGGCTTGCCGGTGGCGTCGGTCATCTGCGCTCCTCGAAGGCGGCGGAAGCTAGCACCACCGCGCCAATTAGCAAGGCATGCCCCGCCAATCATGACCAATAGGGGACCAATCGAGATTGATCCTTGATTGCAGGCTGCAGCGGCCGGCGGGCCCGGGATTGCAGAATCCAATGGGGTCCCCGGGACCGGGGCCGCAAGCGCCCGTGATCCGGCCGGGTGGTCATGGCCGGCGGCGTGCAGCCTCCCCCCCTCACCACGCCTCGACCGGGGTACCACATGCTCGACCTCATCCTGCTCCTCAGCGGGCCGGCGTTCCTGGCCGGCTCCGTCGCCCTCGCCCTCTGGACCGACTGGCGCGAGGGACGCGCTGGCGGGCCGGCCGGGCTGGAGCCGGCGCGCCGCGAGCGGCCGAGGCCGCGGCTGGTACGATAGGGCATGACCCTCAGGGGCAAGCTCCTCGCCACCCAGGCCGCGATGGTGGCCACGCTGGTGGTGGTCGGTGCGCTGGCCATCAGCGGCGTCCGCTCGCTGGGCAGCTCTGCGGGGCGCATGCTCGAGGACAACTACCGGAGCGTCCAGGCCGCCGAGCGGATGAAGGAGGCCCTGGAGCGGCTCGACCGGTCGGCCCTCCTCCGGGCCGCCGCAGAGCCGGGGCGAGCGGACGCACTGGCCGCCGAGGACCGGGCCGCCTTCGAGCGCGAGCTGCTGGTCCAGGAGGGGAACGTCACCGAGCGCGGTGAGGCCGAGGCGACGGAGCGCCTGCGCGGCGCCTGGACCGCCTTCGCCAGGGCGCTCTCGGGGTTCGAGGCGGGGGCCTCCGGGCCGGCGGTCGCCGGTCGGTACTCCAGCGAGCTGGAGCCGGCGTTCCGGGCGGCGCGCCAGGCGGCCCAGGTGGTGCTCGACCTCAACCAGTCGGCCATGGTGCGCCGGGCGGCCGAGGCCCGCGAGCAGGCCGCCGACCGGACGGCGCTGGTCATCGCCGCCACCGTGGCCGGGGTGCTGGCCGGCACCCTGCTGGCCCTCGGCGCCGCGGCGCGGCTGCTGCGCCCGGTGTCGGCGCTGGCCGGGGCGGCGCGGCGGATCGCGGCCGGCGACCTCGACGCCCGCGCCCGGGTCGACGGCTCGGACGAGCTGGCGGAGCTGGCCGGGGAGTTCGACGCCATGGCCGACCGGATCGCCGAGTATCGACGGAGCTCCCTGGGCGAGCTGCTCCAGGCGCAGGCCGCCCTGCAGGCGGCCATCGACGCCCTCCCGGACCCGGTGCTGGTGCTCGACCGGGGAGGGCGGATCCAGAACCTCAACCGGGCGGCGGCGGCGGCGCTGGGCCGCGGTGGCGACGAGGCCCGGGAGGCCTCCCTGGCCGCCCTCCCCGAAGGGCTGCGCACCGGGGTCGAGGCGGTGCTGGCGGCCCGGCTGGCCGGGCGAGACGATCCGGCCGGGCAAGGGCTCGAGGCGGCGGTGCGCTGGGACGGACCCGAGGGGTCGCGCTGGCTCCTGCCCCGCGGCTCGGCGCTCCGGGGAGAGCGGGGCTCGGTGAGCGGGGCGGCGATCCTCCTGCAGGACGTGACCCGGCTGCGCCGCGTGGACCAGCTCAAGAACGACCTGGTGGCCACGGTGGCCCATGAGCTGCGGACCCCGCTCACCTCCTTGCGGATGGCCGTGCTGCTCAGCCTCGACGGCACGGCCGGGCCGGTCAGCGCCAGGCAGGCCGAGCTGCTCCAGGCGGCCCGCCAGGACTGCGAGCGGCTCCAGGCGACCGTGGACGACCTGCTCGACCTGACCCGGATCCAGTCCGGCCGCCTCGAGCTGGTGCGCCGGCCGGTCGAGGTCGGCACGCTGCTGGAGGAGGCCCGGAGCGCCTCGCGGGAGCTCGCCGCCGCGGCAGGGGTGGCCGTGGTGGTCCGCGACGGCGACGGGGCGCCGGTCGAGGTCGATCCGGAGCGGATCGCCCTGGTGCTCTCCAACCTTGTGGGGAACGCGCTCCGCCACACCCCGGCCGGCGGTACCTTGACCCTGTCCGCCGTGGCCGAGGGGGGTGGCGTCCGGTTCGAGGTCGAGGACACCGGCGCCGGCATCGCCGCCGAGTACCTGCCGCGCCTCTTCGAGCGCTTCTTCAGCGTTCCGGGAGCGCAGCGGGGCAGCGTCGGGCTCGGGCTCTACCTGGTGCGGGAGATCGTCCAGGCCCACGGCGGGGAGGTGGGCGTGGAGAGCGAGCCGGGGCGGGGCAGCCGCTTCTGGTTCAGGCTGCCGCGGCGGGCGCCCGAGGGCGCGGCGACCTCCTGATCAGCGCCCCAGCCGCTTCCGCTTTCGCCAGAGGGTCGAGGTGTCGATGCCCAGGACGCGGGCCGCCTCCTCCATGGTCGGCACCCGAGCCAGCACGCGGAGCAGGTGCTCGCGCTCGATCTCCTCGACGCTGAAGTCCCCCCCCAGCACCGGCACCGCCGAGACCCGCTGACGCAGCCGCTCGGGGAGGGCCTCGAGGTCGAGCAGGCGGGAGGTGGAGAGGATGGTGGCGCGCTCCATGACGTTGCGCAGCTCCCGGACGTTCCCCGGCCAGGGGTAGGCCGCCAGGGCCCGCGCGGCCGCTTCGCTGAGCTCGGCCGCGGGGCGGCGCGCCGCCTGGGCGAAGAAGGCCAGGAAGCGCCCGGCCAGGGGGAGGATGTCCTCGGGCCGGTCCCGCAGGGGGGGGACGATCACCTCGACCACGTTGAGCCGGTAGAGCAGGTCCTCCCTGAAGCGCCCCGACTTGACCTCGGCCTCGAGGTCGCGGTTGGTGGCGGCGACGATGCGGACGTCGGCGCTCCGGGTCCTGTTCTCGCCGACCCGCTCGAAGGCCTTCTCCTGCAGGAAGCGGAGCAGCTTGGCCTGGAGACCCGGCGAGATCTCCCCGACCTCGTCGAGGAAGATGGTGCCGCCCTCGGCCGCCTCGACGCGCCCCGGCTGGTCGCGGACGGCCCCGGTGAAGGCCCCCCGGGCATGGCCGAAGAGCTCGCTGGCCAGGAGCTCGTCGGTGAGGGTCGGGCAGTTGACCACCACCAGGGGCCTGCTCCGCCGAGGCGAGACGCCGTGGATGAGGCGGGCCAGGACTCCCTTGCCGGTGCCGTTCTCTCCGCGAAGCAGCACCGCCACCTCCGAGGCGGCGGCCCGCTGCACCACCTCCAGGACGGCGCGCATCCTCGGCGAGGCGGTGTCGAGCGAGACCTCGGGGGCGGCCTCGCCGAGGCGCGACTCGAGCTCAACGACCCGGGCCACCTCGATGCGCCGGGCCACCAGCCGCTCGACGACCAGCCGGATCTGGCCTGGGGTGAAGGGCTTGGGGAGGTAGTCGGCGGCGCCGCGCTTGACGGCCTCCACGGCGGTGTCGAAGGTGGCGAAGGCCGTGATGACGACCACGTCGAGGCCAGGGCGCTCCGCCAGCAGGCGTGGCAGCAGGTCCAGGCCGAGCTCCTCGCCGAGGCGCAGGTCGAGGAAGGCGAGGTCGAAGGGGGCGTGGCGCAGGGCCTCGAGGGCGGCGTCACCGGTGGAGGCCTGGGCCACCCGGCACCCCAGCCCCTCCAGGCAGAGCGCCAGCGTGGCCCGGATGTTCTTCTCGTCGTCGATGACGAGCGCGCGCGGCGGGAGCGGGCGGGGCGGCTCGACCATGGCTCAAAGCCGGTAGCGCAGCAGGTGGATCTCCAGCGGCCCGTTCCAGAGCCGGTGGTCGATCTCCGCCTTGCGCGAGAGCGCCTGCTGCAGCAGCGGGTTGCCGGAGAGCAGCACCGCGCTCCAGCCCGGGTGGCGCTCCAGCAGCTCGGCCAGCAGCCGGTAGAAGCCGACCAGCTTGCGCTCCTGGGTGCGGGCCGCCGAGCGCGCCTCGGGGCCGTCCTCCTCGGCGATGAGCCGCTCGCCGTAGGGCGGGTTCATGCAGAGCGTGCCGGCCTCGCCGCGGGGCGAGAGGTCACGCACGTTGGCCTGCTCGATCACCAGGTCGCCGGCCACCCCGGCCAGGTGGGCGTTGCGCCGGCAGGCGTCGATGGCCTTGGGGTGGAAGTCGGAGGCGAAGATGGGGGCCGGCAGCGACGGCAGCACCGCGGCGCGCGCCTGGCCGCGCAGCTTGTCCCAGCGCGACTGCAGCTCGTCGCGGTAGCAGGTCCAGCGCTGGAAGGCGAAGGAGCGGTCCAGCCCCGGGGCGATGCAGCGGGCCCGCAGCGCCTGCTCGATGGCCAGCGTCCCCGACCCGCAGAGCGGATCGACGAAGGGCAGCCCGGTCTCGATGCGCCCCAGCAGCAGCACCGCCGCCGCCAGCGTCTCCTTGAGCGGGGCCACGCTGGTGGTGGTGCGCCAGCCGCGCTTGTGGAGCGGCTCGCCGGCCAGGTCGAGCGAGAGCGTCCCCTGGCCGCCGTCGAGGTGGAGCACGATGGGGACGTCGGGGTTCCGGGTGTCGACGTCGGGCCGGGCCCCCAGCTTGTCGCGGAGCTGGTCGACCACGCCGTCCTTCACCTTGAGCGCCGCGAAGCCGGTGTGGGTGACCCCGGGGGCGACGCCGGTGGCCTCCACCGCCAGGGTGGTCTTCTCGGTGAGCCAGGGGGTCCAGTCGACGCCGCGGGCCGCCTCGTAGAGGTCGTCGGCGCCGCCCACCGGGAACTCGGCCAGCTCCAGCAGCACCCGCATGGCGGTGCGCGAGTGGAGGCAGGCCTTGGCGCCGTGCTCCAGCTTCCCCTCGAAGTGGACGCCGCCGCGGCCGCCGCGCACCGCCGGCAGCTTGAGGGCCGACAGCTCCTGGCGCAGCGCCCCCTCGGTCCCCTTGCTGCACGTGGCGAAGAAGCGCATCAGGTCCCCGGGGCAGGCGGTGGTGGGGCGCCGGCCGGGCGGGTCCCGAAGGTGCCGGCCCGGATCGAGCCGCGGTTGGTGCGCTTGGCCTCGTACATCAGCTCGTCGCCGCGGGCCAGCAGGTCGTCGAACTGGCTGGGGGCCTCGAGGAAGGTGGCCACGCCGATGGAGAAGCCGACCCGCCAGCCGTGGTGCTCCACCGCCGCCAGCAGGTTGAGCCGGACCCGCGCCAGCAGCGCCACCGCCGCGGCCGCCTCGGTCTCGTGCATGAGCAGGCCGAACTCGTCGCCGCCCAGCCGCGACAGGGCGTCGGTGGTGCGGGTCGAGGCCCGCAGCGCCTGGGCCACCACCACCAGCAGGGCGTCCCCCTCGCGGTGCCCCCTCGAATCGTTGATGTGCTTGAACCCGTCGCAGTCGAGGTAGGCGAAGGAGAGGGGGCGGCCGGTGCGGCGGGCCCGCTCCAGCTCCAGGGTGGCCACCTCGCCGAAGGCGCGGCGGTTGGGCAGCCCGGTGAGCGGGTCGGTGCGGGCCATCTGCTGCTCCAGCTCGAGCCGGTCGCGCAGCCCGGTCACCAGCAGCACCAGGGCCACGAAGACGCCCAGCTGGACCATCAGGTTCCAGGCCAGCACGCCCACCGGGAGGGGGGTGCCGTGCCGGGCGTAGAGGTCGGCGGCGCTCGAGGCGACCGAGGCCAGCACCGAGAGCCCGAACCCCCAGCGGGTCGAGCCCAGCCAGGCGCCGAAGGCGATGGGGGCCAGGTAGAGCAGGGTGAAGTTGACGTCGGGGCCGGTGAGGACGTCGCCCACGCCGATGCAGAGGATGAGCCCGATGGAGATGAGCACCACCCCGATCCGGGAGAGGGCCCCCAGGTCGGCGCCGGCCGGGTCGGCCGGGTCTGCCGGGTCTGCCGGCAGGGGGGCGGCCGAGGACCCCTCGGACCCGGCGCCCGGCGGCGGCTGGAGCGGGTCCGCTGGGCTCACCGGGGGACGCTCGCCTCGAGGCGCCGGTTGGCGGCCCGCCCGCGCGCCGTGAAGTTGGGGACCAGCGGGTTCTCGCCGCCGCGGCCGGCCACGCCGATCCGCCCGGCCTCGATCCCCAGCTCGACGAGGCGCCGGGCCGCCGCCTGCGCCATGGCCATGGAGAGGCGGGAGTCGGCGTAGGGATCGGCGGAGGCGTCGACGTACCCCACCAGCCGGACGGTGAGCGCCGGCGCCGCGGCCAGCACCGCCGCCAGGTCGACGAGGCCGGCCTCGCGCCCCAGGTCGGCGGTGCGCTCCTTGAAGGCCACCTCCTCGAGCGTGACCCGGCCGCGCTCGGAGAGCCGCCGGGCCCAGTCCCGCTGCCGGGCGGTGCGGAGCGAGGCGGGGACGGTGGCCGCGGGGGCCTCCTCGGCCGGGGTGGTGGCCGCAGGCCTGGCCTGGGCCGCTGCCGGCGGCGGCGGCGGCGGCGGCGAGACCCACAGGGCCGCGGCGGCGGCGTGGAGCGCCTCGCGCCGCCCCTTGTCGAAGCAGCTCCGCGCCCCCGGCGCCCCGAGGCGGTCGAGGACCGGGCGGGCCAGGTCGACGACGCTGCGGCGCACCGCCGCCTCGAGCGGCTCTCCCGGGGCCGGCAGCACCGGCGCGCTGCCGGCGAAGACCAGCTCCCGGCTGGGCGAGAGGATGAGCCGGAGCGTCACCACCATCCCCGGCTCGCGGCCGCGGCCGCGCCCCTCGACGGCGCCGTAGAGCGCGCCGTCCGCCCCCAGCAGCTCGGCCAGCTCCAGCGCCGTGCCGCCCGAGACGCCCGTCCCCAGCTCCAGCGGCGTGTCGGCCAGCAGGGCGCGCAGCTCGGCGACCGGGAGGAGCTGGGTGCGGACCGGGTCGACGCTCGCCTCCAGCGCGCTGGTGGCGGCGACGGCGGCCAGCGGCGCATCGGCGGCGCTCTCCACCGGGGCGAGGAGCAGGCAGCGCACCCGGGCCAGCTCGGCCTGCCGGACCACGGGGGCGGCGGCGGGCCGCTCGGCGGGCGCGGCGCGGAGGCCGGCGCAGGAGGTGAGCAGGGCGAGGCAGGGCGAGAGGATGGCCGCGAGGGGGCGCATGGACCCGCCATGGTACCCCGGAGTGCGTGCCGGCGGATCCCCGGGCGGGGCCCCCCCGGGTGACGACGTCACCCTTCCGTTGCACGGGGGCCACCGTCCTGTCACGGTGGCGTGAGGTGATCTGCGCGTGACCACGGTTCTCCTCTGCGACGATGAGCGCGACCTCCTCTCGGTCCTCGACTTCAACCTGCGCGCGGCCGGGTTCGAGACCATCCTCGCCACCCGCGGCGAGGAGGCGCTGCAGGCCCTGCGGCGGCGGGTCCCGGACCTGGTGCTGCTCGACCTGATGCTGCCGGACCTGCCCGGCACCGAGATCTGCCGGCGCATCAAGGCCGATCCGCGCACCCGTCACGTGCCGGTGGTGATGCTCACCGCCAAGGGCGAGGAGGTCGACCGGGTGGTCGGCTTCGAGCTGGGGGCCGACGACTACGTCACCAAGCCCTTCAGCGTGCGCGAGCTGGTGCTGCGCCTCAAGGCGGTGATGCGCCGGGCCGGCGGCGGGCGGGGCGCCGAGCAGCCGCGGCCCCAGGTCGGCCCCATCCGCGTCGACGTCGACTCCCACCGCGCCTTCGTCGACGGCGTGGCCATGGAGCTGACGCCGCTGGAGTTCCGGCTGCTGACCACCTTCATGGCCCGCCTGGGGCGGGTCCAGTCGCGCGAGCAGCTGCTCGAGGACGTCTGGGAGATGTCGCCGGAGGTGGAGACCCGGACCGTCGACACCCACGTGAAGCGGCTGCGCGAGAAGCTGGGCGCCGGGCGCGAGCTGCTGGAGACGGTCCGCGGCATCGGCTACCGGATGGTCGACCCGGCCGACCAGGGGTCCTAGGCGCCATGGCGATCGGACGGACGCCGCTCTCTGCCGCCGTCAAGGCGCTCCGCGCCGAGCTGGCCGGCGGCCCCCACGCCGACCTCGGGCAGGACATCGCCGAGCTGGGCAGCCTGCTCCTGCAGCGCGAGCTGCGCCGCTTCGCCACCGTGCGGGATCCCGCCGAGCAGGAGCTGCTGGCCTCCCTGCCCGACGCCGCGGCGGTGGTGGCGGTCGACGGCCGGGTGCGGGTCTGCAACGGCGCCTTCGACGCCCTCTCCGCCAGCGGCCGGGCCGCCGGCCTCACCGCCCTGGAGGTGACCCGGAGCGGCGAGCTGGCCGAGGCGGTCCGCCGGGCCCTGGAGGGGACGGCGCGGCGGCTGGAGCTCACCCTGCAGCACCGCGCCCTCTCGGTGCAGCTGACCCCGCTCTTGCGCGGCGAGGTGCTCTGCCTGGCCCGCGACGTCACCGAGGAGCGGCGCGCCGCCGCCACCAAACGCGACTTCGTGGCCAACGCCTCCCACGAGCTGCGCACCCCGGTGGCCGCCATCCGCGGCGCCGCCGAGACCCTGCTGGCCGGCGCCCTCGACCAGCCGGAGACGGCGCGTGGCTTCGTGGAGATCGTCCACCGCCAGGCGGAGCGGCTCTCCCGCCTCACCCAGGACCTGCTCGACCTCTCCCGCCTGGAGTCGCGGCAGTGGCGCTTCGAGCTGGCGCCGGTGGAGCTCACGGCCCTGGCCCGGCAGCTGCTCGAGCTGCAGGGGCCGGGCGCCCGCAAGAAGGGGCTGGAGCTGCGCGTCGAGATCCCCGTCGGCCTGGTCGCCATGGGCGACGGCCGGGCCCTGGAGCAGGTGGTGGTCAACCTGGTGGACAACGCCATCAAGTACACCCCGGGTGGATCGGTCGAGGTGCGGGCCACCGCGCTGGGCGAGGACGTGGTGCTCACCGTCGCCGACACCGGCCCGGGCATCGAGGCCCACCACCTGGCCCGGCTCTTCGAGCGGTTCTACCGGGTCGATCCAGGCCGGGCCCGCGAGGCCGGCGGCACCGGGCTGGGGCTGGCCATCGCCAAGCACCTCGTCCAGGGGATGCACGGCGAGATCGGCGTGGAGAGCGGCGCCGGCGGGACCTGCTTCACGGTGCGGCTCCCCAGCGCCGGACCCGTCCGGGGCTGATCGTCCGGCGGCCGGTGACGCTCTCACCGATCCGTCACACGACCGCCCCGGCGCCGCCATGCACCAATCCTAGAACCACCCCGAACCGAGCAGGTGCTCGTCACCATCTCTCTCGAAAAGGGGCAGCTCACATGTTTGCACGCATCGTCGCCATCCTCGCCGCCGCGGCCCTCGCGCCCGCGGTCGCCGTCGCCCAGGAGGCCCAGGCCTCCACCCCCGCCACCGACCCGGCCGTCGTGGAGGGCAAGGTCGACTCGCTCGCCGAGCAGTACGCCGAGACCAAGGCCGACGTGGCCTCCATGAAGAAGCTGAAGCTCTCCGGCTACATCCAGGCCCGCTACGCCTGGCTGGAGGCCGCCAACTACAACGCCTCCGCCGCCGCCGCGACCGCGACCACCCCCTCGCAGAGCGGCTTCTTCATCCGCCGCGGCCGCTTCAAGGCCACCTACGAGGCCGACCTGGCCCAGTACGTGGTCCAGATCGACGTCACCCCGGCCGGCCTGTCGATGAAGGAGGGCTACGCCAGCATCAAGCTCCCCTACGGCCTGGCGCTCGACGCCGGCCTCCAGCTCTTCCCCTTCGGCTACGAGGTCTTCGCCCGCTCCTCCTCCGACCTCGACACCCTGGAGCGGTCGCGGGTCACCCGGGCCTTCCTGGCCGGCGAGTACGACCTCGGCCTGGCCCTGCGCGGCAAGGTCTCCGCGGTCAACTTCAAGGTCGGCGCCTTCAACGGCAACGGCGTCGACTCCGGCCAGGTCGGCCGTGACAACGACCAGCTCAAGGACATCATCGGCCGCGCCTGGGTCGACATGGGCATGGTGACCGCCGGCGTCTCCGGCTGGTACGGCAAGACCATCAACTACGCCCGCGCCGACGACAAGTCCTACGACCGCAACCGCGTCGCCGCCGACGTCCAGGTCTTCCTCGACCTCCTCTCCATCGGCGGCACCGCCGTCAAGGGCGAGTACATCTGGGGCCACACCACCATCGGCAACACCGCCGGCAACCTCGGCGCCGGCGGCAACCTCCCCGGCCTGACCTCGCTGGCCCCGGTCCCGACCGGCTCCGGCTGGTACGCCACCCTGCTGCAGAACTTCGGCAAGCCCTACCAGCTGGCGGTCAAGTACGAGCAGTACATGCCGAACCACACCGCGGCCATCTCCGCCCCCACCAGCACCACGGTCAAGGTCCAGCAGGAGGTGCAGGTGGCCGTCCACGCCTTCGTGGGCGGGAACGCCAAGCTGACCGCGGCGTGGTTCCACCCCATGAACGGCGAGAAGGGCGCGGCCGCCCCGTCCGACCCCAAGGCCGACCAGTACATCCTCCAGGCCCAGGTCCGCTTCTAGGCCGCCCACCTCCACCAGAAGGAGACACCCACCATGAAGCGCATCGCCTTCGCAGTCCTCACCGCCCTCACCCTGGCGCCGGCCGTCTCGCAGGCCGCCGTCACCGTGAAGGGCTCCGACACCATGGTCATCCTCGCCCAGCGCTGGGCCGAGAACTACATGAAGAAGAACGCCGGCAAGAAGATCCAGGTGACCGGCGGCGGCTCCGGCACCGGCATCTCGGCCCTCATCAACGGCACCACCGACGTCGCCAACTCCTCCCGCCCCATCAAGGGCGACGAGGTGGCCAAGGTCCGTGACCGGTTCAACGTCCTCCCCGCCGAGACCGCGGTGGCCAAGGACGGCGTCGCCCTCTACGTCAACGACGCCAACGGCGTCACCCAGCTCACCGTCGACCAGCTGAGGTCGATCTACCAGGGTGACGTGACCAACTGGAAGGCGGTCGGCGGCGCCGACGCCCCCATCGTCCTCTACTCCCGCGAGAACTCGTCCGGCACCTACGTCTTCTTCAAGGACAACGTGCTCAAGGGCGAGGACTACGCCGCCAGCGCCCAGACCCTCCCGGGGACGGCCGCGGTGGTCAACGCCGTCTCCAAGGAGAAGAACGGCATCGGCTACGGCGGCGCCGCGTACGCCAAGGGGGTCAAGGAGGTGAAGGTGGTCGGCAAGGACGGCCAGGCCTACCTGCCCAGCGCCGAGAACGTGAAGTCGGGCAAGTACCCGCTGTCCCGCCCGCTCTTCGTCTACACCCGCGGCAAGGCCACCGGCGAGACCAAGGACTTCATCGACTACTGTCTCTCCGCCGAGGGCCAGGCCATCGTCACCCAGGTGGGCTACTTCCCCGTCAAGTAACGGCGTCACATCTCCGTCACACGGCCGCCACGGACCCGACATCTGGACCTGTCAGATCGGCATCCGTGACGGCCATGAGCACCATCCTCAAGCAGCGCGCGGCCACCCCGGCCGCGGAGGGGCGGCGGCGGCAGGTCCAGGAGGCGGCCATCGAGCTCGGCATCACGCTCGTGGCCCTCACCGGGATCGCCGCCGTCATCCTCATCTTCGTCTTCGTGGCCCGCGAGGCCATCCCGCTCTTCTCCAACCCGGAGCTGGCCAGGGAGACCGACCTCGGTCGGATGTTCCTCCCCCAGGTCTGGCGCGCCGGCCGCCCCGCCGCCTTCATCTGGCAGCCGGTGGGCGGCATCCCCAAGTACTCGATGATCCCGCTCTTCGTCGGCACCCTGAAGGTGACCGCGGTGGCCATGCTGGTGGCGGTGCCGGTGGGGATCGCGGCCGCGGTCTTCTCCTCCGAGTTCGCGCCGCCGCGCCTGCGCGAGGTGCTCAAGCCGGTCATCGAGCTGCTGGCCGGCATCCCCTCGGTGGTGCTGGGCTTCTTCGCGCTGGTGGTGATGGCCACCTGGCTGCAGTCGGCCTTCGGCTTCACCTCCCGCCTCAACGCCGTCGGCGCCGGCCTGGCGCTGGCCCTCACCATCATCCCGGTCATCTACACGGTCAGCGAGGACGCCCTCACCGCCGTCCCCCGCTCCTACCGCGAGGCCTCGCTGGCGCTGGGGGCGACCCGCTGGGAGACCGCCTTCCGCGTGGTGCTGCCGGCCGCCGCCCCCGGGGTGCTGGCCGCGGTGGTGCTCGGCTTCGGCCGGGCCATCGGCGAGACCATGATCGTGCTGATGGCCTCGGGCAACGCCGCCACCACCACCTGGTCCTTTGGCGACTCGATCCGCACCCTGCCGGCCACCATCGCCGCCGAGATGGGCGAGGTGGTGGTGGGCGGCGGCCACTACGCGGTGCTCTTCTTCATCGGCGTGGAGCTCTTCGTCTTCACCTTCGTGCTCAACAGCCTGGCCGCGGTGGCGGTGCGCCGGCTGGTGCGCAAGATGTCCGGGGCGGCGGCGTGAAGCTGGCGACGCGCAAGCTGGTGGGGGCGGGGCTGACCGGCGCCACCGGGGCCGCGGCGCTGATCATCGTGATCATGCTGGGGTTCATCCTCTGGGACGTGGTGGCGGGCGGCTGGACCCGCCTCTCCCTCGAGTTCGTCACCCAGGCGCCCACCGAGGGCATGACCGCGGGCGGCATCTTCCCGGCCATCTACGGTACCGCCGTGCTCACCCTGCTGATGACGGTGGCGGTGATGCCGGTGGGGGTGCTGACCGCCGTCTACCTGCACGAGTACGCCCCCCGCGACTCGCGCCTGGCCGAGCTGGTGCGGGTGGCGGTGCAGAACCTGGCCGGCGTCCCCTCCATCGTCTTCGGCCTCTTCGGCCTCGGCTTCTTCATCCAGTTCCTGGGGCGGAACCTGGACCGGGCCCTCTCCGCCGAGGGGGTGCTCCGCTTCGGCCAGCCGGCGCTGGTCTGGGCGGCGCTGACCCTGGCGGTGCTGACGCTGCCGGTGGTGATCGTCTCCACCGAGGAGGCGCTGCGGGCGGTGCCGCGCGAGTGGCGCGACGCCTCGCTGGCGCTGGGGGCCACCAGGTCGCAGACCCTGGCCCGGGTCATCCTGCCCAGCGCCGTCCCCGGCATCCTCACCGGGGCCATCCTGGCGGTGGCCCGCGGCGCCGGCGAGGTGGCCCCCATCCTCTTCACCGGGGTGGCCTACTTCCTCCCCGACCTCCCCAACGGCCCGTTCAGCCAGTTCATGCACCTCGGCTACCATGTGTACGTGCTGGCCACCCAGTCCACCGATGTCGAGGCCACCAAGCCGCTCCTCTACGCCACCGTCCTCGTGCTCCTCTCCCTGACCTTCCTCCTCAACCTGATCGCCATCGTGCTGCGGGCGCGCACCCGCCGCGCCGCCGCCGCCGGCACCTGAGCCCATGAGCCCCGACACCGCCACCGCCGCCGCGCCGCGTCCCAAGATGGAGGCGAGGAAGCTGCAGATCGCCTACGGCACCAAGGTCGCCGTCAAGGACGTCGACCTGGTCCTGCCCGAGAAGCGGGTGACCGCCCTGATCGGACCCTCCGGCTGCGGCAAGTCCACCTTCCTGCGCGCCCTCAACCGGATGAACGACCTCATCCCCGGCGCCACCATGCAGGGCGAGGTGCTGCTCGACGGGGAGAGCGTGGTGGACGGCCGGCTCGACGCGGTGGAGCTGCGCCGGCGGGTGGGCATGGTCTTCCAGAAGTCCAACCCCTTCCCCAAGTCGATCTTCGAGAACGTCGCCTACGGGCTGCGGGTGGCGGGGATGAACGACAAGGGGCTGCTGCTGGAGCGGGTCATCCGCTCGCTGCAGGGGTCGGCCCTCTGGGACGAGGTCAAGGACCGGCTCCACGAGAGCGCCATGGGGCTCTCCGGCGGGCAGCAGCAGCGGCTCTGCATCGCCCGGGCCCTGGCCATCCAGCCGGAGGTGCTGCTCATGGACGAGCCGGCCTCGGCCCTCGACCCCATCGCCACCGCCAAGATCGAGGACCTGATCCACGAGCTGAAGGCCAAGTACACCATCGCCATCGTCACCCACAACATGCAGCAGGCGGCCCGGGTCTCGGACCAGACCGCCTTCTTCTACATGGGCGAGCTGGTCGAGGTGGGGCCCACCGAGCAGATCTTCACCAACCCCCGCGAGCCGCGGACCGAGGACTACGTCACCGGCAAGTTCGGGTAGCGTGGGGCGCGGCGCCAGGGATCGGGAGCAGACATGGTCAAGACCCACATCGACAAGACGTACGAGGCCGAGCTGACGGCGCTGCGCGAGCAGCTGCTGGAGATGGGCGGCCTCGTCGAGGCGGCCATCGCCGCCAGCGTGCGGGCCATCATCGAGCGCGACGGCGCCCTGGCCGAGCAGGTGGTCAGGCGGGACCGGGTCGTCAACCGCATGGAGGTGGACATCGACGGCGCCTGCCGGCGCCTGCTGGCGCTGCGCCAGCCGGCCGCCAGCGACCTGCGCTTCATCACCACGGCGCTCAAGATCGTCACCGACCTGGAGCGCATGGGCGACCTGGCGGTCAACATCGCCCGGCGGGCCGTCGACCTGTCCCAGGCCCCGGCGCTCAAGCCGCTGCACGACCTGGGGCGGCTGGCGGCGCTCAGCGAGGCGGCGCTGGCCAAGGCGCTCGACGCCTTCGTCACCGCCGACCCGGTCAAGGCCGAGGAGGTGCTGGAGGCCGACGACCACCTCGACGCCCTCTACCTCAAGGTCTTCAACGAGCTGCTCACCACCATGATGGAGGACCCGCGGGCCATCCGCCGGGCCACCTCGCTGATGTTCTCGGCCAAGCACCTGGAGCGCTTCGGCGACCACGCCACCAACCTGGCCGAGATGGTCATCTTCATGGTGCGCGGCACCGACGTGCGCCACGCCAAGAACAAGGACTGAGCGGGGCGACACGGCCCGTCGGGACCGGACCACGACGGCCGCCTCCACGGGACCATGGAAGGCCGCCGCGACGGGACGTCGTCGACCGAAGCGCGAGCTTCGCAGCCCCAGTCCCGCCCGCCCTGGCGGAACCGCACCTGGCGAGAAGGCGCGCCGAAGGCGGGACGAGCGCAGAGGTCGGCGGCGCCCCGGCACGGCAGGCCGATCCCGGTGAGGGTCCGCGGCGCCCTGGCAAGGCGGGCCGATCCCGGTCGACTAGAAGAGCAGGTGCGTCGCCAGCCCGGCCATGCTGCCGAGCAGCGCCCCGGCCCCCACGTCGAGCGGGTAGTGCGCGCCCAGGTAGACCCGCGAGGCGCCGATGCCGACCGCCAGCCCCAGGAACAGGTACCCGAGGCCCAGCGGGGCGCCGACGAAGGCCAGCGCCACCGCGAAGGCGGCGCAGGTGTGGCCGGAGGGGAAGCTGAAGCGGTCCGGGTTGGCCGCCTCGGGGACGAAGCCGGCGATGGCCAGGTCGGGGCGGGCCCGGTGCAGGAGCCGCTTGAGCGCCTGCGACAGCACCGTGGCCAGCAGGGCGGCGGCGCCGAGGCGGAGCCCCAGCCTGGTGCCGACCGGCGTGAACGTCGCGAAGAAGCAGAGCCCCACGAACGTCCAGCCGCTGGCGTCGCCCAGCCGGGTGAGCGCCCGCGCCACCGAGGTCCTCCGCGGGGAGCGCCACCGGCGCGCCGCGAGGAGGGTCGCCTGGTCCCAGGCCAGCAGCCGGGCGAAGGCCCCGGTGGTGGTCGGGTGGACGCCGGCGGTGCCCCCGGGGGAGATCGCCAGCGGCTGCGGGCCGTGCTGCTGCTGTGAGGTGGCTTCCATCGCTGGACTCTAGATACGTGGCCGAGGTGTCGGCACCGAGGCTCCAGTGCAAACTCCGTGTGACGGCCGGTCCGCGCCGTGGGGAGGCCGGCGTACCGTGGTCGAGGGGCCCGTCGGGGCGGGCGGGGTCCGGATCAGGACGGACAGTACGGCTGGAGGCCGGGCGGAGGCACGTGCCGGGCCTGGAGCGGCTTCCAGATCGGGTCGGCCCAGTTGACCCTGGGTCGCCCAGGCCCGTGGCCCGCGGGCCGGCGGCCCCCGATCCTAGAGCCGGTAGTCGAGGAGCTGGCAGGCCAGTCCGCCGTTGACGATCGGGAGGACCGTCCGCGGCGTGCCCGGCAGCAGCCGCTCCAGCCCCCGGTCGGGGCCGAGCACCGTCAGCTCCCAGCCGGGGAGGCGGGCCGCCAGCAGGGCCAGCGCCCGCCAGGCGCCGGCGGCGTCGTCGTCGAGCCGCACGCCGAAGGGCGGGTTGACGGCGCAGAGCCCGGCCCCGCCGGGGGGCGGCACCACGGCGGCGGCGTCGGCCCGCTCGAAGCGGACCAGCCCCTCGACCCCGGCGGCGGCGGCGTTCTTCTGGGCCAGCCGCAGCACCCCCATGTTCCGGTCGGAGGCGTGGATGGGCGCGGTGACCGGCCGGGCCTCGGCGCGGAGCCGCTCGCGCAGCCGCGCGGTGCGGCGGGCGTCGTGGCCGGGGAAGCGCTCGAAGGCGAAGGTCCGGTCCAGCCCCGGGGCCCGGCGCCCCGCCATCAGCGCCGCCTCGATGGCCAGCGTCCCGGAGCCGCACATGGGATCGAGGAAGGGGCGGTCGCCGCTCCAGCCGGCCACCCGCAGCAGGGCGGCGGCGATGGTCTCGCGCAGCGGCGCCGCGCCGATGCGGGCCCGCCAACCGCGGCGGTGGAGCGGCTCGCCGGCCGCCTCCACCGAGAGCGAGACCGTGCCCCCGGCGCGGCGGACGTGCAGGTCGGCGGCGGCGCCGAAGCGGCGCAGCGCCTCGGCGCGGGCGGCCGCGAAACCGTCGCTGCGGCCGTCGTAGACGCGGAGCCGGACCGTCTCGGCCACCCGCGAGGCCAGGCAGACCAGCGCCAGCCCGTCCTCGCCGCGGGCCTCGACGCCGCCCGGGGTTTCGGTGGCGTCCAGCCCCAGCTCGCGCAGCTCCGCCGCCAGCACCGGCTCGAGGCCGGGGGCGCAGGCGGCGAAGACGATGGGGGGGTGGGCCACGCGTCATCTTAGTGCCCCGCCCCGGGCAAGACGAACCGGGATGAAGCGATCGTGGCGGAGAGCCGCGGCGAGCCCCGCGCCACCAGCCGCGTCGCACGGCCCGGTCGGCGCCCGGTCCGGCGGACCGCCCGGTCAGTGCGGACGGGGGCGGATCAAGGTGTCGACCAGCTGCTTCAGCTTCTCCACCTCGTGCTCCAGCTCGGTGACCCGGTCGACCAGCTCCTCGGTGGCGCTGCCCCCCTCGGAGGGGTCGCGGGTGTTGCGGGTGATGCTGAGGGTCCCGCCGCCGGGCACGGCCTCGGGCGCCGCCTCGCCGTAGTAGACGCGCCGGATGGCCCGCTCGATGGAAGAGGAGGTGGCCACGTAGACCTCGACCTGGAGGCCGGAGGCCCGCCGCGCCTCGGCCAGGGCCTCGGTCATGGTGGGGTCGAAGCAGGCCAGCAGCAGCCGCTTCGGCTCGTCGCGACGGCCCAGCGGCATGATCCCGTACTGCTCGGCCACGCCCAGCGGCAGCAGCTGGCTGACGCCGGGGGCGAGGTCGAGGCGGTCGAGGTCGACGAGGCGCAGGCCGAGCTGCCGGGCGATGGCGGAGGCCAGCGTGCCCTCCTGCACCAGGCCGAGGTTGAGCAGGGTCTGGCCGAGCCGGCCGCCCCAGGCCGACTGCTCGGCGAGGGCGCGCTCCAGCTGCTCGCGGGTGAGGACGCGGGCGTCGACCAGGACGTCGCCGAGGCGAGAGCGGGTGGTCGTGGTGGCCATGCGGCACCTTCCCGGGGTGACCGACGGGTCCCCCGGGGACAGTCTACCGGTGAAGCGGCGCCGAGGGCAGGGCCAGCAGGTCGAGCCGCTTCCCGCGCATGACCTCGGCGGGGCTGAGCGGTTCCGCCGCACCCTCTCCGCCGGGGGGTGGCGAGCGCTCCACCCGGTAGCCGAGCCCGTCGAGGGCCGCGAGCAGCGCCTGGCGCTGTGGCCGGCGGGCGCCGCGCTCCACCACGATCCGCAGCAGCGGGCGGCGCGCGGAGAGGAGCGGCTGGAGCCCCTCCAGCAGCGAGGGGCCGGCGGCGCCGAAGGGGAGCGAGATCCAGCGGAGCCGGTCGACCAGCCCGGCGTGGCGAGCCCGCAGGAAGGGCTCGAGCGGGTGGGCCTCGACGCCGAAGGGGGGCGGGGCGGCGCCGTCGTGGGCCACCGCCACGAGGTGCGGGAGGAGGCGGAGCCGGTCGCGGTTGAGGGCGGCGTTGGCGGCCAGCACCGGGAAGAGGCCCCGGTCGGCCTCCAGCGCCACCACCGCGCCGGTGGGCCCGACCGCCAGCCCCAGCTCGATGGCCTCGGCCCCCTCGGCGGCGCCGATCACCACCGCCACGTCGCCGGGGGCGAGGTGGGCCTGCAGCGCCGTCACCCGGGCCGCCTCGACGGTGGCCGGGGCGCGCCGGGCCTCGGGGTGGAGCCAGCGGGCCAGCCGCACCGGGTCGAACCCGGGCAGGTCCACGGTCACCACCTCGTGGCCGTGCACCGGCGTGGGCGACGACCGCCAGCCGAGGCGGGAGAGGATGGGGCGGGACGTCAGGCGGGGTTCGCTCACGGGTGGACCGGCCCCTTGATTACCACGCCCCGGCCGGTGCGGAAGCCGCCCCGGAGAGGTTGGCGCGCCGCCGCGACTTTGGTTAGGGTGCCCTGCCAATGGCCACTCCCGGAGCGATGGAACGGCGTGACGCAGGGGTGGCCGGTGGCCACTCTCCCCGCTGGCCGGGGCTGGTCTGGGCCATCCTCCACGTCCCGGTCATCCTCTTCCTCTACGCCGGCCCCATCGCCCAGGCGCTGCGCGGCGTCCCCGAGGGGTTCCAGCGGCCGCTCTACCCGGCCTTCGTGGTCCAGGCGCTGACCCTGACGGTGCTGCTCTGGCTGGTGGCGCTGCCGCTCTCCTTCTCGCGGCGGCTCTTCCGCTGGACCTTCCCGGTGCTCACCGCCCTGGCCACGCTGGTGATGGCCATCGACGCCCGAACCTACGCGGCGGTCGGCTTCCACATCAACGGCTTCTTCCTGCGGGTGGCGATCCAGCCCAGCGCCCTGCGCGAGACCGGCATCCCCACCTCCGACGTGGCCTGGTTCCTCGCCGAGGGGCTGGCCTGGCTGGTCGCCGAGGTGGTGGTCGGCACCTGGTTCCTGCGCCGCTTCACCTCGCCGCGGCCGGTCTGGAAGGTGGCGGTGGCGCTGCTGCTGCTGGCCGCCGGTGAGAGGGTCTACTCGGCCAGCGTGGCCTTCTTCGGCGGGCCGGGGGTCTTCGCCGCCGGGCAGGCGCTGCCGCTGCAGGCGCCGGTCCGCATGGGGAACATCTGGGAGCGGCTGACCGGCCGCAAGGTGCTGGGCAGCCCGCTCAAGGGGGTCTCGGGCGAGAGCGCCGTGAAGCTGCCGCCGGGGATCGATCCCGCCGAGGTGAAGTTCACCCGCACCCCCGACGTGGTCTTCGTGCTGCTGGAGAGCGCCCGGGCCGACTACCTCGACCCGCAGGTGATGCCGCTGCTCTGGGCCCGCGCCGCCACCGGCGGCACCGTCTTCGAGCGCCACTACGCGCTGGCGCCCACCACCTACTTCACCGTCTTCGGGCTGCTCTTCGGCCTCGAGGCCCACAAGCTGGACGCGGTGGTGGGGGCGGGGCGCAAGCCGCTGCTCTTCCGGGCCTTCACCGCCAACGGCTACCAGTCCAAGTTCCTGGCCGCCTCCTCGGTGGACTGGATGGGGCTGCGCGAGCAGGTCTTCGGCGACGTCAAGCAGTCGCTGGAGACCGACTGGCCGCACGACCTCAACCCGGAGCAGACCGACGCCGCCATGGTCGCGGAGGGGCGCCGCTTCGTGGAGCAGGCCAGCGACAAGCCGGTCTTCCTCTTCCTCTTCTTCGTGGGGACCCACTTCAACTACACCTACCCGCCGCGGGCGGCGAAGTTCTCGCCGGTCTGGAACGGCGAGGGGATCCTCAAGGCCGCCGAGGCGCCCGGCCACCTCATCCTCAACCGCGCCCGCAACTCGGCCTACGAGGCCGACCTGAAGGTGGACGAGTTCCTCACCTGGTTCGAGCTGAAGCGCGGCCGCCGGCCGCTGGTGATCGTCACCGGCGACCACGGCGAGGAGATGCGCGAGCAGGGGCACGTCGGCCACGGCTCGGCGCTCACCGTGCAGCAGCTCCAGGTGCCCATGGTGGTGCTGGGCGACGGGGTCCCGGTGGGCCGGCGCGACACCCCCACCAGCCACGCCGACGTGGTGCCGACGCTGATGGCGCTGCTGGGCGACACCCACCCGGCGGAGAGCTACGCCGCCGGGGAGTCGATGTTCACGGCCTCGCCGGACCGCTTCGTGCTCACCACCGTGGGCTGGGAGCCCAAGTTCGCCGCCATCGGCAAGGACCTCAAGGTCTCCTTCAGCGGCATCGACGCCGGCTTCGGCGGGGTCACCATCACCGATCCCTTCGACCGGCCCCTGCCGGACGGCGAGGCGCGCTTCTCCCGCGAGGCGCCGCGCATCCTCAAGCTCTTCGGCAAGTAGGCGGGGCCGTCGGCCAAGGCCGCTGTCGCGCCTGTCCCGGAGCCGTGGCGGCTCCCGGACCTGGCGACGTGGGACACCGCCTAGAGCGCCGGCAGGATGGGGGCCCGGGTGGCCTCCGGCTTCACCAGCAGCAGCTGGACGTTGCCGAGGTAGCGCGCCTCGTAGGCCGCCTCGCAGGAGGCCAGGTAGTACTCGAAGGTGCGCAGGAAGCGCTGGTCGCGCCCCTGGGCCAGGGCCTTCTCCCAGCGCGCCAGCAGCCGCTCCCGCCAGCGGCGCAGCGTGGTGGCGTAGTGCGGGCCGAGCTCCTCGAGGTGGAAGAGGCGCAGGTCGCCGCTGGTGGCGGCGGCCTGCAGCAGCGCGGTGGTGGAGGGGATGCAGGTGCCGGGGAAGACGATGCGGTTGATGTGGTTGGCCTCGCGCTTGGAGGCCTCGTAGCGGTGGTCGGGCAGGGTGATGGCCTGCACCAGCGCCAGGCCGTCGGGGGTGAGCCGCTCCGAGACCACCCGCATGAAGTCCGGGTAGAACTCCCAGCCGACCGCCTCGATCATCTCCACCGAGACCACCCGGTCGTACTGGCCCTGGAGGTCGCGGTAGTCGGAGAGCAGCACCCGGATCCTCGAGGCCAGGCCGGCGGCGCGGACCCGCTCGCGGGCCACCTCGTACTGCTGGCGCGACAGCGTGGTGGTGGTGACCTCGACGCCGTGGTGGCGGGCGGCGTGGAGCGCCAGCGCCCCCCAGCCGGTGCCGATCTCCAGCAGCGCCTGGCCGGGCCGCAGGTCGAGCTTGCGGCAGATCCGCTCGATCTTGGCCAGCTGGGCGTCGTGGAGCGACTGGCCGTCGTGCTCGAAGACGGCGCAGCTGTAGGTCATGGACTCGTCGAGGAAGAGGGAGAAGAAGTCGTTGCCGAGGTCGTAGTGGGCGGCGACGTTGGCCCGGGCCCCGGCGCGGGTGTTGCGGCGGGCGCGGTGGCGGAGCCGGTGGACCAGCCCGCCGACCCGGCCCAGGCCGGCGAGGCCTCCCGGTGGGGCGGTCCGGCGGGACGGCCGCAGCGGCGCCGGCGGGTGGGGGCGGCGGCTGGAGAGTTCGACGAGGGAGGCGTTGGCGCTCATGGCTGGCTCCGGGCGGCGGCGGTGCTCCGGCGGCGGCCTGCCGAGGCCGCGCCGGGGTGGGGGATGAAGGGGACGCGCTTCAGCCAGAGCCGCAGCGCGTTCCAGTAGATGGCGACCAGCACCTGGACGGTGACCAGCGGGAAGCGGACCAGCGCGCCGGCCAGCGCCGCGCCGCCCAGCTCGCGGCGGCGCAGGGCCAGGGTGGCGTCGAAGAGCAGCCGCCCGCCCTCGCGGCTCTCCATGTGGACGGCCAGCCGCTCCCCGGGCTCGAGGAAGCGCCAGTCGTACTCCTGGTCGAGGGCCATGAAGGGGGAGACGTGGAAGACCTTGGGGAAGCGCCAGCGGTGGGTCCGGCCACTGGCGTCGCCGCCGCCCTCGGCGGCGTGGGTGGCGTCGAGCACGTAGGGGTACTGCTCGTCCCAGGGGGTGTTGTTGACCTCGGCGACGATGCAGTCGAGCGCGCCGCCCGGCTGGTAGCAGTAGAAGAAGCTGACCGGGTTGAAGCCGACGCCGAAGGTGGTGAGGTGGGTGAGCAGCCGGATGGGGCCGGCCGGCCGGCGCCCCAGCCGCTCCTCCACCAGCCGCCGCACCGCCTCGTCGAGCGGCACCGCGGGATCGCCGAGGTGGAGCCGCCGGTCGAGCCAGGCCACCGCCGGGCGGCGCGCCGACCAGAGCCAGCGGCCGGCGAAGACCCGGTCGAGCTCGTCGAGGTCGAGCCAGGAGAAGTAGAGCCGGGCGCTGAAGGCGTGGCCGGCCGGCGAGCGGCGCCGGTGGGTCACCGTCCCCTCGTAGAGGGCGCTCTGCAGCGCGCCGGCCCTGGCGGGGGCGCCGCTCACAGGTCGGCTCCCAGCTTCCGGGTCACCCGCAGGGCGCTCTGCACGCCGTCCTCGTGGAAGCCGTAGGCCCAGGAGGCGCCGCAGAAGTGGGTGGCGCGGCGGCCGTCGATCTCGGCGTGGCGGCGCTGCGCCTTCACCGAGGCCGGGCTGTAGGCCGGGTGGTGGTAGGTGACGCGGCGAAGCACCCGGGCCGGGTCGATCTGGTCGTCCATGTTGAGCGAGACCAGCACCGGCGCCGGCGAGTCGAGCGACTGGAGCCGGACCATGTCGTAGGTGAGGGTGGCGCGGCCGCGCGGGGTGGGCGGGATCCAGGCGTTCCAGGAGGCCCAGGCCTTCCTCGAGCGCGGCATCACCGCGGCGTCGGTGTGGAGCGTGGCCACGTTCTCCTGGAAGGGCATGGCGCCGAGGATCTCCCGCTCGGCGTCGGAGGGGTCGGCCAGCAGCGCCAGCGCCTCGTCCGTGTGGCAGGCCAGGATGACCCGGTCGAAGCGCTCCGGAGGGGCGCCGCGAGGCGTCACCTCGACGCCGCCCCGGGCGTCGGCGTCGCGGCGCACCGAGACCACCGCCTGGCGGCGCACCCGGTCGCCGAGCGGGGCCACGATCCTGTCGACGTAGCTGCGCGAGCCGCCGGCCACGGTGCGCCAGGCCGGCTGGTTGGTCATCTGCAGGAAGCGGTGGTTGTCGAAGAAGCGGGCCAGCGTGCCCACCGGGAACTGGTCGAAGGTGGTGGGATCGGCCGACCAGACCGCGGTGCCGAGCGGCTTGAGGTAGAAGTCGCGGAACTCGGTGGAGAAGTCGTGGCGCTCCAGGAAGCGGCCGAGCGGCTGGTCGTTGGCCTCGGGGTGGGCCGCCAGCTGCCTCGCCAGCTTGTTGAAGCGGGTGATGTCGAGGACCATCTTGTGGAACGACCGGTTGAAGAGGTTGGAGCGCTGGGCGAAGAGGGTGTCGAGGTTGGTGCCGCGCCACTCCAGGCCGCTCGCGGCGTCCTTGACGCTGAAGCTCATCTCGGAGGGCTGGGCGGCGACGCCGAGCCGGGCCAGCAGCTTCAGGAAGCCGGGGTAGGTCTCCAGGTTGAAGACGATGAAGCCGGTGTCGACCCGGAGCGGCCGGCCGCCGACCTCGATGTCGTGGGTGTGGGTGTGGCCGCCGAGGTGGTCCCCGGCCTCGAAGAGGATGATGTCGTGCGCCTCGTGGAGGAGGTGGGCACAGACCAGCCCGGAGATTCCGCTGCCGACGATGGCGATCCGCACGTTCCCGCCTGACTTTCCCCGCCTTTTCCCTGACCGAGGGTAATCCCAGGGGAGAAGCTGAGAAGCTAATGTCACCCATATGTCTACGACAAGCCCCGGATGGGGCGTCCGTGGTGGTCTTCCGGTTCGTCGCCCCTTCCGCTAGAACCCGCACCCCATGATCTCCGTCCAGGACGTCACCAAGGCCTTCGGCCCCAAGAAGCTCTTCGAAGACGTGAACGTCTCGTTCGCGCCGGGCAACCGCTACGGCCTCACCGGCCCCAACGGCGCCGGCAAGACCACCTTCATGAAGATCCTCGCCGGCGACGAGGAGTCGGACAGCGGCCAGGTGCAGCGCCCCAAGCGGCTCGGCATCCTCCGCCAGGATCACTACCGGTACGAGGACCACCGGGTGGTCGACACCGTGCTGATGGGGAACCTGCCGCTCTGGGCCGCCATCTCCGAGAAGGAGCAACTGCTCGCCAAGACCGAGATGAGCGACGAGGACGGCATGCGGCTCGCCGAGCTCGAGGGGATCATCGCCGAGGAGGACGGCTACGCCGCCGAGGCGTCCGCCGGGGTGCTGCTCTCCGGCCTCGGCGTCGACGACGAGTTCCACGACCAGCCCATGCGCGCCCTGGCCGGCGGCTACAAGCTGCGGGTGCTGCTGGCCCAGGCGCTCTTCGGCAAGCCCCAGGGGCTGCTGCTCGACGAGCCGACCAACCACCTCGACATCGAGTCGATCCGCTGGCTGGAGAAGTTCCTCCACGACTACGAGGGGGTGCTCATCACCATCAGCCACGACCGCCACTTCCTCAACTCCATCTGCACCCACATCGCCGACATCGACTACGAGGCCATCATCCTCTACCCGGGCGGCTACGACGACATGGTCCGGCAGAAGGGGCAGGTCCGCAGCCGCGTCGAGTCGGAGAACGCAGACAAGAAGAAGAAGGTGGCCCAGCTGCAGGACTTCGTGGCCCGCTTCCACGCCGGCACCCGCGCCTCGCAGGTGCAGAGCCGCGTCCGCGCCATGCAGAAGCTCAAGCTCGAGGACATGAAGCGGTCCAACATCGCCGCCCCCTTCATCAAGTTCGAGCAGAAGGTCCCCAGCGGCCGCCAGACCCTCACCGTCGAGGGGATCAGCAAGCGCTACGGCGATGAGGCCATCATCCCGGAGTTCAGCGCCCTGGTGACCCGCGGCGAGAAGATCTGCATCATCGGCAAGAACGGCGTGGGCAAGACCACGCTGGCCCGGATGATCGCCGGCGACCTGAAGCCCGACCACGGCCACGTCAAGTGGGGCCACCAGGCCCAGGTCGGCTACCTGCCGCAGGACCAGGCCGGCGTCATCCGCCCCGGCACCACCGCCTTCGGCTGGCTGCGCGAGCTGGAGGACAAGCTCAGCAACGAGGAGATCTCCGGCCTGCTCGGCCGCATGCTCTTCTCCGGCGAGGAGCGCATGAAGCCCACCACCACCCTCTCCGGCGGCGAGACGGTGCGGCTGCTGATGTCGAAGCTGATGCTCTTCAAGGACAACGTGCTGGTGCTCGACGAGCCCACCAACCACCTCGACCTGCAGTCGATCGCGGCGCTCTCCGAGGGGCTGCAGCGCTACGAGGGGACCATCCTCATCGTCACCCACGACCAGGAGCTGATCCGCGAGGTCGGCACCCGCGTCTGGGTGCTGCACAAGGGCGAGCCGGTGCTCGACTTCCCCGGCACCTTCGACGACTTCGTCTCGAAGCACCCCGACCTGGCCGAGGCCCACCAGTAGGGCCTGGCCCACCGGGAGATCCCTGGCGCCCGGGAATCCCCGGCCCGGCCCCGTCCGCCCCGCGCCGGGGCGACCAGGGACGCTACAGGCCTCGGCCCTCGCCGGGCCTGCGCGGCGCGGCCGGATCTCCGGCGGGCGGGGGCGCCTTCACCTTCACGTCGTAGACGCGGAGCAGCCCGCCCACCCGGGCCGAGCAGGTGGTCCGGCCCGGCTTGAGCGCGGTGATGGTGGCCTGCCCGCCCAGGGTGATGGTGGCGACGGTGGCGTCGTCGCACATGGCGGTGAGGCCGCCGACCGTCACCTTCTGCCCCACCTCCAGCTCCAGCGGGATGACCCCGGCGTCGGCGGCGGCGGCGGGCGCCGCCAGCGCGAGGCCGGCGGCGACGAGGGCGAGGCGGGCGGGTCGGGCCAAGTGGCGCATGGCGTGAAGCCTCCCACCGGCGAGCGGGCCGGTCAACGCCGACGGGCCGGGGCGCGGCGCGCTAGAGTGGCGCCATGTCCGGTCGAACGCAGAAGAAGGGCGACGCGGCGCTGCGCGAGCTGGCGCCGGGCCAGTCGCCGGAGCTGCTCAAGGCGCTCCACATCCTCACCCGCGAAGGGCAGCTCAACGCCGACAGCCTGCGAAAGCTGAAGCAGGTGAACCACCTGGCCCGCCTGCTGGCGCCGGCGCTGGACGACGTGCTGGCCCGCTTCGGCGAGCCGGTGGTGGTCGACTGCGGCGCCGGCAAGAGCTACCTCGGCTTCGTCCTCTACGAGCTCTTCCTCAAGGCCGCCGGCAAGGGGACGCTGCACGCCATCGAGGCGCGCGGCGAGCTCACCGAGAAGGCCCGGGCCCTGGCCACCCGGCTCGGCTTCACCCGCATGAGCTTCGAGCAGGCCGAGATCGGCGCCGCCCAGCCGCCGCCGCGGGTCCACCTGGTCACCGCCCTGCACGCCTGCGACACCGCCACCGACGACGCCCTGGCGCTGGCCATCCGCGCCGGGGCCGACCACGTGGCGGTGGTCCCCTGCTGCCAGGCCGAGGTGGCCGCCCAGCTCGGCCGCGCCGAGGCCCCGGCCCCGCTGCTGGCCTCGCTCTTCGAGCACCCCTGGCACCGGCGCGAGTTCGGCTCGCACCTGACCAACGTGGTGCGGGCCATGGCGCTGGAGGCCAGCGGCTACTCGGTGACGGTGACCGAGCTGGCCGGCTGGGAGCACTCGCTCAAGAACGAGCTGATCCTCGGGAAGAAGGTGCGGGCCGGCGACGCACGGGCCCGAGAGCGGCTGCTGGCCCTCTGCGAGGCGGCCGGGGTGAAGCCGAAGCTGGTGCGGCTGCTCTGGCCGGCGAAGGCGACGGCGAGCCCGTAGCCTGGCATTCGCTGGTACCGATCGCTGCGGCGCGGGCCGCGGCCGGCGGACCGATCGGCCCGAGGGGGGGCGGAGCGCGACGGGTGGAGGCGGCTCGACGCGCGCGGCGGGCCGATGAGCTGCGTCGCCTGCCGGTCGGCGGCACCGGGCCAGCGTGCGGGGTCCTCAACCGGATGATCCCGGGGGTCCGAGCAGCGCCTCGAGCCGGGCCCGGTCGAGGAACCCCTCGGCCGCCCCGGCCGCGCCGACCTTCCAGGAGGCGAAGCGCTGGGCGCGAGCCAGCGCCGCGTAGGGGTCCCTCCGGGCGAGGTAGCCGTCGACGAAGGCGGAGAGCAGGGCATCGCCGGCGCCGATGGTGCTCATCACCGGCCGGGTCGGATGGGCCGGGAAGCGGCCGATGAAGCCGTCCTTGCGGACGGCGAGCAGCGCTCCGGCGGCCCCCATCCCGACCACCACCACCTCGGCGGGGAAGCGGGACAGCGCCTCGCGCGCCCACTCCTCCGGCGGCACCGGCAGCCGCTCGTCGCTGAGGAAGAGCAGGTGGGCGGCGCGCATGAAGTCGAGGTTGTAGGGGTCGTCCAGGTCGCGGATGGCGTGGACGTCGGTGGCCACCAGCCGGCCGGACCGGCGCGCCGGGGCCAGCAGCGGGCGGGAGAACTCGATGTTGCAGAGGACGGCGACCTGGCAGCGGGCCAGCGCCGCGGCCTGCCGGTCGGCCGGGAAGGGGACCTGCTGCACGTCCTTCAGGTCGACGTGGATCTGCCGGCGGCCCTCGCCGTCATAGAGGATGACCGACTGCGGAGTCTCCTCCAGCGCCGGGAGGACCTGACGGGCGGGGAGCCCGTCGCGCGCGAGCGCCTGCTCGACCAGCGCGGCGGCCGGATCCCGCCCCACCAGCGAGAGGAGCTCGACCTGGTTCCCGAGGGTGCGCAGCGCCTTGGCGACGTTGAATCCGACGCCGGCGACCGTGGTCCGGACGCCAAAGAAGGGATAGCCGACCGGGAAGTAGGGGAGGGGGAAGCCCTCCACGGGCAGGGTGGTCTCGAGGTTGATGAGTCCGGAGACCAGGAGGCGCGCCATGGCGATCTATCCCTCCACCAGACGGCGGTGGACCTCCAGCAGCGAGGCCAGGCGCCGTCCCGCCCGCCCGGACCCGACGGGCGGGGGCAGCTCGGCCCGGCCCAGCAGCCGCACCGCCTGCTCGACCCCGCCCGGCCGACGCGCCAGCCTCCGGGCGCAGGCCAGGCGCAGGTCGGCGAACTCGCGCTCCGGCGCCTCCTCCGCCTTGAGCAGGCCGAGCGCGTAGGGCCCCCAGCCGCAGTAGAGATCGCCCGGCCGGACGAAGGCGGCGAAGCGGGCCAGCGCCTCGGCCGCCGGCTCGCCGTCGAGCAGCCGCTCCGCGGGCAGCTCCAGGTGGGTGGCCACCCCGGGTCCCAGCGGCCGCCGCGGCGCCAGCAGCGCCTCGAACCACTCGCCGCCGGGTCGGGCCGCCACCAGCTGGATCAGCTCGGCCTCGCCCTCGACCGCGCTCCCCAGCGCCCAGGCGTTGGCCTCGGCGTAGATGGCCAGCACGTCGTCCGGCCGTGACCGGAGCGCCGCCACCGTCACGTCGACGCGGGGGCGCCGGGCCCGCGGCTCCCGCCGTCGCGGCGGGCCCGAGCGGCGCTGCTGCTCCTCGATCTGCAGGTCGACCATCCGGTCGAAGGCCTCGAGGATGGGCCGGAACCGATCCGGGGCCCCCTCCAGCGCCCCCAGCAGGTGGACCAGCGCCTCGATGGTGGAGACGCACTCCGCCGACGGCTCGGCCCGGATCCGGTAGTTGCTGGGGCGGTCCGGCGTGAAGGCCAGGCGCGGGAGGGCCTGCAGGAAGGGGTTGCGCTTGATGACCTTGCGCGCCTGGGACCAGGTGCCGTCGACCACGATCACCGTGGTGGGCGGCCGGCCCTGGAGCGCGGCCGGATCGAGCGCCCCCTCGCCGGGGAAGAGCAGCGCGGTCCCCGGCGCCGCTGCCAGCTGGCGCACCCGCGGGTGGTCCTCGAAGTCGACGCCGAGGTGCAGCTCGGAGTTGGGGAGTGACAGGTGGGCCATGCGGGCGGTGCCGATGGCGGTCTTGCGCTCGCCGAGGTGCTGGAGGATGCAGGCGCGTGTGGCGCTCTCCACCGGGCGCAGGTGCGGGCACCAGCAGGCCCGCTGCGGGCGGCGGCAGCGCAGGCAGCGCTGGCGGTGGGCCGGCAGGGGGGGAGGGAGGGGGGAGCGGGGCATCTGGTCCGGCACCATCTATCACGCCGGTCCCGACCGAGAGTACCGCGGGACGGCCGGGGGTCCGCGGGACGGCCGGTGAGGGCTGAGGAAAGCCCAAAGGGAATGCGGGGCTCCGGTGGCACGGGGCCTGCCTTACCCAGAGGCATGACCGCCCCCCGACAGGTCCTCCCCGGCACCACCTACCTCGTCACCCGCCGCTGCACCCAGCGCCAGTTCCTCCTTCGCCCCTCCAGGCCGGCCAGCCAGGTCTTCCTCTACCTCCTCGCGGTCGCCGCCGAGCGCTACGGCATCGAGGTCCACGCCTACTGCGTCATGTCGAACCACTACCACCTGGTGGTGACCGACCCCCACGCCCGCCTCCCGCTGTTCCACCTCTTCCTCGACGGCCTCGCCGGCCGGGCCCTCAACGCCCTGCTCGGTCGTCGCGAGGACTTCTGGGGCCCCGACAGCTACAGCGCCGTCGAGCTGGCCAGCCCGCAGGCCGTCGTCGACAAGGCCGCCTACACCCTGGCCAACCCGGTGGCGGCCGGGCTGGTCCGGTCGGCCCGTCGCTGGCCGGGGCTCTGGTCATCGCCTGACGAGGTGGGAGCAACCGGGCGCCAGGTGAAGCGCCCCACCCACTTCTTCGACCAGAAGGGGACCATGCCCGAGTCGGCGACCCTCACGCTCACCACCCCGCCCGGATTTCCCACCGCCGCCGCGTTCCGGGACCGGCTCTCCGCCGCGCTCGCCGAGCGGGAGGCCGTGGCGGTGAAGAAGGTCGGCACCTTCCTCGGCGTGGCCAGGGTGCTGGCGCAGAAGACCACCGCCCGAGCCAGGGAGCCGCAGCCGCTCGGCCAGCTCAACCCGAGGGTGGCGGCGCGCGACAGGTGGAAGCGGATCGAGGCGCTGGGCAGGCTGGTGGGCTTCCTCGCCGACTACCGGGCGGCGTTGCACCAGTGGCGCGCCGGCAACAGGAGCGCCGTCTTCCCTGCCGGCACCTACCTGATGCGGGTCGCCTGCGGTGTCGCCTGCGCCGGCGCTGGTTAGCCGCGACGACCACGCGGGCCTCACCACCCTCGCCACCAGCAGTCTCCGGGAGCCACCCAGGCCTCGAGGGGCCGAGGCGTGTGCCCCTGCCCTCACCGAGCGCTTCTGGCAGCCCGACGCGCTGCGGCCTCAACCCCCGCTGAGGCACCACCTCACCACCTCGGCGCCTCCCTGACCAACGATCGCGGCCCCGGATCCCCAACGGCCCCTGGCCGAGGCCGGCCTCGCCAGGCCCGAACCCTCGGTCGGGACTAACCCTTGAACCCGGCCAGCGCCGCCTTCACGAACCGCGACTGGACCTGCTCGCTGGCCATCACCGGCGCCGCGCCGGGCAGGTTGGTGAGCGCCCGCACCGCGTGGTGAAGGAAGCGGCTCCCCCCGCCCGCCCCCTCGTCGAAGAGCAGGTCAGCCAGCCGGCCGCGCTCGATGGCCATGCGCACCATCCGCTCCACGGCGTTGGCCGGCACGTGCCGCGGCGCGCCCCCCGGCTCCATCTTCAACGATCCCTTGTGGCAGGCCGTGGCGCAGACGCCGCAGCCGATGCAGCGCTCGCCGTCGATGCGCGGCGCCAGCCCGTTCTTCGGCTTCCCGGCGGCCCGCTCCGGCACCATCTCGATGGCCGCCACCGGGCAGGCCCGGGCGCAGCGCGAGCAGCCGCTGCAGGTGGCCTCATCGCGGCGCGGCGCGAAGCCGCTGGGGTTGACCGAGGCCAGCCCCCAGCGGTTGGCCCCCTGCAGCTGCTCGCAGCAGCAGCCGCAGCAGTTGCAGACGAAGGTGGGCCGGTGCTGGACGTTGTCGGCGATCTGCACCAGCCCGGCCTCGCGCGAGCGGGCCAGCAGCTCCAGCGCCTCGCTCCGCTCCACGGCCCGGCCGAAGCCGCGCCGGATGACGAACTCGGCCCCCCCGTTCACCGAGAGGCAGTTGTCCATGGGGGCGTCGCAGGCCTGGCCGAGGTGCTCGGCCTTGTGCCGGCAGTAGCAGAGCGACACCGCCCAGGCCCGCGCCTCGCCGATCACCTCGGTGGCCCGCTGCCACCCCAGCACCTCGGGGAGCGGGTCCTCGACCAGCGCCGGCTCGTGGACCAGGGCGCGCCCGATCACCGTGCCGCCGCCGAGCGCGTCGCGGGCGAAGGCCGGGTCACCGTGGGTGTAGGCGTGGAGCGCCTCGGCCATGCGCTTCTTGGGCACCGAGTCGGCGGCCCGCATCAGCGAGTACTCGAAGAAGCCCACCACCGGCGGCGAGAGGAACCAGGCGGTGGTGCCGGTCCTGGCGTGGACCAGGTCCATCACCAGCCCCTTGTCGGCCATCACCTCCAGCCGCGGCCGCAGCGCTTCGGCCGGGATCCCCACCCGCGCCGAGAGCTTCTCCAGCGACATGGGGCGCACCGGCAGCCGGGCCGCCAGGGCCGCCTCCTCGGGCGTGTAGAGGATCTCCAGGATCTCCTGCCACCCGGCACGCGCGGCCGGATCGTCCGGCTCCGGGTAGGCCACCGGCCCGGCCTGCAGCCGGTCGGCGAGGTCGCGGTACTCCGTCTTCAGGCGGCCGAGGTGTCCCATGGACCACCGTTACCACGCGGGGAATGGACGCGGGGCGGCTACCGGCGCCCGGGCAGGCCCGCCCGTGCGGCCAGGCGTCGGCCTGCGACGGAGTGCGCCCCGCTCCGTCGCGCGCCGCTCGCCGGGTTCAGCGCCCCCGGGACTGGAAGGCGCGCCCCGCCTCCTCCCGCTGCGCCGCCACGGCGGCGACGCAGAGCTGGATCGACTCAGGCGCCTGGCGAGGGACCGGGCCATGGCCGAGCTCTTCACGGCGCGGGCTCGAAGAAGGCACAGGCCCCGAGGACGAAGGAGGAGACACGACGCGGCTCGTCTCGGCCCGTGCGCCTCCCCGGGCTCCGGGAGGCACCCGCACCCAGAGCATGGTGAGCGGGTGGCGGGATGGCCAGCCTGAGCGATGGGACGGCCGGGAAGTCCGATCACGCGGTGCGGCGTACTCCGGGCGAACCCGCCAGGGCCCCGGACCAGCTCCGGCAGGCCCCCGAGAGGACCCCCGGCGCTGCGCCGGCTACCGCGCGAAGAGCTGCACCACGCCGGTGGTGAGGAAGGGCATGTAGGTGATGGCCAGCACGCCCACCGACATGATGATCAGGAAGGGGAAGGCGTTGCGGTAGAGCTGCGGCAGCGGCTTGCGGAAACGCTGCGCCGAGAGGAAGAGGTTGAGCCCCATGGGCGGGAAGAGGAAGCCCAGCTCCAGGTTGGCCAGGAAGACCACCCCGAGGTGGATGGGGTCGATGCCGTAGGCCACCCCCAACGGCGCCACCAGCGGCGCCAGCACCACGATGGCCGAGTAGATCTCCAGCACGCTCCCCAGCACCAGCAGCACGCCGTTGAGCATCAGCAGGAAGAGGGCCGGGCTGTGGACGTGGGTGGTCATCCACTCCACCAGCTGGGTGGGGATCTCGGCGTCGACGAACCAGCTGGTGACGCCGAGCGCGGTGCCGAGCAGCAGCACCACCGAGCCGACCAGGGTGGCGGCGCTGGAGAGGACGCCGGGCAGGTCGCGGAACGGCTTGATCTCCCGGAAGATGACCAGCTCGACGAGGATGGAGTAGGCCGCCGCCAGCGCCGAGGCCTCCACCACCGTGGCGTAGCCGCCCCCCACCGAGACCACCACCAGCAGCGGCAGGCCGAGGTCCCACTTGGCGTCCCACAGCGCCCGCCCCGCCTCGCGCGGGTCGAAGGCCTGGCGCGGGGCGCCGGAGCGGACGCCCATCCAGACCCCGTAGGCGGCCACCAGCAGGATCATCAGCAGCCCGGGGAGCAGCCCCCCGATGAACAGCTGGTCGATGGCGGCGCCGGCCACCACCGCGTAGAGGATGACCGGCAGTGAAGGCGGGAAGAGCAGCCCCAGCGAGCCGGAGGCGGTCACCAGGCCGAGCGAGAAGCCCTCCGGGTACTTGTCCTCGAGCAGCGCCGGCAGCAGCAGCCCGCCCACCGCCAGGATGGTGACGCCGGAGGCGCCGGTGAAGGTGGTGAAGACGGCGCAGACCATGGTGGCCATCACCGCCACGCCGCCGGGCATCCAGCCGAACATCCCCTTGTAGGCGCGCACCAGCCGCCGGGCCGCGCCGCCCTCGGCCAGCACGTACCCGGCCACGGTGAGCAGCGGGATGGCCGGCAGGGTGGAGGAGGAGACCAGGTTGAAGGTGGCGGTGGGGACGGCGGCGATGGCCCCGGCCCCGCCGTCGCGGAAGAAGAGCGCCATGGCCACGCCGCTCATGGCCACGAAGACCGGGGCGCCCACCAGGAAGGCCAGCAGCGTCAGCAGCAGCAGCACCATCACCAGCATCGGGGTCGGGGTGGCCTGGCCGAGCAGGAAGATGGCGGGGATGGACGCCAGGGCCACGCCGCGCGGCACCCAGCACCAGGCCCCCTGCTTGAGCGGGCAGGCGCCGGCCATCCAGGCGAAGCGGAGCGCCATCACCGCGAAGCCGAGCGGCATCACCAGCTGGCTCCAGGCCACCCGGATGCCGAAGGCCACCTCGCCGTGGCTGCCCCACTCCACCTCGACCAGCTTGATGGAGGCCCAGGTGAGCAGGGCGCAGGCGGCGGTGCTGGCGATCTGGCCGAAGGCGTGGAGGGCGCGCCGCAGCGGCCCGTCGGGCAGCACGCCCAGGGTGGAGAGGCCGAGGTGGCGCTCCGAGGCGGTGGCCAGCAGGGCCCCGAGGAAGCCGACCCAGAGGGTGATGTGCTGGGCCAGCACCGAGGCGCCGGGGAGGTCGCGGCCGAGGAAGCGGCGGGCCAGCGTCGAGGCGGCCGGCAGCGCGATCATGGCCAGCAGCAGCACGGTGACCAGCGCCCGCTCGACGCGGGTGCCGGGCTTGACGGCGGAGGTCTCGGAAGGGATCGCGGTGGTCACGGGGAGTAGTATTTGACCCCCGCCCGGCGGGGAGCTTATGA
Source organism: Anaeromyxobacteraceae bacterium (assembly GCA_032654565.1). Lineage (GTDB taxonomy): Bacteria > Myxococcota > Myxococcia > Myxococcales > Anaeromyxobacteraceae > JADKCZ01. Next base: position 800,831 of record JAULAX010000015.1, read on the forward strand.
GTACCATGAACTCCGCGGGGGAAGAGCGCCATGCACCGTCCCACCCGCCTCGCCATCGCCGCCGTCCTGCTGGTCACCGCACAGGGCTGCACCGGGCTGGCGGCCCGGGTGGCCGCCAACGCCCTGACCTCGGGGGGCGACACCTACGCCACCGACGACGACCCGGAGCTGGTCCGCGACGCCGTCCCCTTCGGCCTGAAGACCATGGAGGCGGTCCTCGCCTCCGACCCCAGGAACGAGCACCTGCTGCTGGCCCTCTGCAGCGGCTACACCCAGTACGCCTACGCCTTCGTGGCCACCGCCGCCGACACCGCCGATCTCGAGGGGCGGCTGGCCGAGTCGAAGGCGCTCCGGGCCCGGGCCCGGCGGCTCTTCCTGCGGGCCCGCGACTACGGCCTGCGCGGGCTCGACGAGCAGCGCGACGGCCTGGGCGGCCGGCTCCGCACCCTGCGCGACCTGCCCGGCCTGCTGGCCAAGGCGCGGGAGCAGGACGTCCCCCACCTCTCCTGGACCGCCTCGGCCTGGACGCTGGCCATCGTCAACGGCAAGGCGGACCTCGGGCTGGTGGCCGAGCTGCCCGCCCCCATCGCCATGATGGAGCGGGCGCTGGCCCTCGACGAGGCCTGGGGCGAGGGCTCGCTCCACGAGTTCTTCGTCTCCTACGACGCCACCCGCACCGAGCGTGAGGGAGGCGGCGCCACCCGGGTGCGGGCCCACCTCGACCGGGCCCTGGCGCTCTCCGGGAATCAGAAGCTGGGCCCGCGGGTTGCACTGGCCGAGGGGCTGCTGGTGCAGACCCAGGACCGGGCCGGCTTCACCGCCACCCTCGAGGAGGTGCTGAAGGCCGACCTCGACGCCGCGCCGAAGTACCGCCTCGTCAACACCCTGGCCCAGCGTCGCGCCCGGCTGCTGCTCGACCACGTCGACGACCTCTTCCTCTAAACCAGAGTTCGTGAATCGCGATCAACGGCAAGGCCGCGGAGCGCAGAAGGAAAGTTGAAAGGGAAGGACAACCCATCGATCGTTGGGGTTACGAGGCCACCAACGTCCATGGAGGAGCCCTTCCCGTGCACACCATACCGCGGCTCGATCGTGCCGCGCGACGTCGACTGATTCACCGAAGCAAGAAGACCCGAGACCACCACACCGCCCTCCGCTACCTCATGATCGCCAAGCTCGGACAGGGACTTTCCAGGCAGCAGGTCGCTCGCGACCTGGCGTGTGCCCCGTCCACGGTCGTGAAGGCGGCCAAGCGATTCGCCGAGGCTGGCGAGGAGGGGCTCACGGACCAGCGCGCCTTCAACGGAACGGCCAAGGTCGACGTGCGCTTCACCGAACAGTTGGAGCGAGTGCTGTACTCGGTGCCCACCGAGTTCGGCTGGGAACGGCCGACCTGGACGCGTGAGCTGCTCGGCCTCGAGATGGTCCGGCGGGGCTTCCCGAAGGTCGCGGTCTGCACCATCGGACGAGCGCTCTCGGCCATCGGCGCGCGGCTCAAGGCCCCGCGGCCGATCGTGCTCTGCCCGTGGGATCGGCAGCGCCGGCTGCGGGTTCTGCGTGCCATCCGCCAGCTGGCGGCCAACGCCACCGAGGCCGAGCCGGTCTTCTTCGAGGACGAGATGGACGTCCATCTCAACCCGAAGATCGGTCGCGACTGGATGCCCCGCGACTACCGTCGGGTGATCGTCACGCCCGGAAAGAACAAGAAGCGCTTCGTCGCCGGCGCGCTCAATGCCGCCACCGGCCGGGTCACCTTTGTCGAGGCCAAGTCCAAGGCCAGCGACCTCTTCTGCAAGCTGGTCTGGAAGCTCGCCACCGAGTACCGCAAGGCGAAGCGGATCCACCTCATCGTCGACAACTACATCATCCACTCCAGCAAGAAGACGCAGCGCTTCCTCTCCCAGTTCGGCGACCGAGTGGCGCTCCACTTCCTTCCTCCGTACTGCCCGAACGACAACCGGATCGAGCGCGTCTGGCTCGACCTGCACGCCAACGTCACGCGCAATCACCGCTGCAAGTCGATCGAGGAACTGATGGTCCACGTCTTCGCCTTCTTGCGCGGCTACAACCGCCGCGCCAAGCTCAACCCTTCACTCAGACTCGCGACCGCTGTTTCCGGATCGCGATCGGTCGTTTAGCACCCGCAGTCCCCCCGCAAGGAGAACCCCGTGAAGAAGCTCGTCTTCGCCGCGCTCGCCGCCCTGGTCGCCTCGACCGCGCAGGCCCAGGTCACCATCAAGCTGGGGACCCTGGCGCCGGCCGGCTCGACCTGGCACGAGATCCTCAAGGAGATGGGGCAGCGCTGGGAGCAGGCCTCGGGCGGGCAGGTGAAGCTGCGGGTCTACGCCGGCGGCACCCAGGGGAGCGAGGGGGACATGGTCCGCAAGATGGGGATCGGCCAGCTGCAGGCCGGCTCCCTCTCCAACATCGGCATGCACGACATCCTCCCCGAGCCGCAGATGCTCTCGCTGCCCATGTTCTTCAGCGACGAGGCCGACGTCGAGTGCACCTTCCAGAAGATGCGGGCGCGGCTGGAGACGGCCTTCGAGGCCAGCAACTACGTGGTGCTGCAGTGGAGCCGCATCGGCGCCATGTCGATGTTCTGCGACAAGCCCTACCGCACCCCGGCCGAGATGGCGGCGGCCAACGCCAAGGTCTTCGCCTGGGAGGGCGACCCCAAGAGCGTCGACGCCTGGCGGGCCTCCGGCTTCCGCCCGGTGGTCCTCTCCTCCACCGACGTGGTGCCGTCGCTGCAGACCGGGATGATCAACTGCGTCACCAACGTGCCGCTCTACATCCTCACCACCCGGCTCTTCGAGAAGGCCGACTACATGGTCGACCTGCCGTGGGGCTTCATCTACGGCGCCACCATCGTGCGCAAGGACGCCTGGCTGAAGATCGCCCCCGAGCTGCGCACCCGGCTGCAGGCCATCGCCGTCGAGCTGGGCGCCAAGGTGGACGCCGAGGTGCGCAGGCTCAACGTCGACGCCGTCGCCGCCATGAGGAAGCAGGGGCTGCAGGTGGTGAGCGTCGAGGCCCGGCCGTGGCGCGAGGTGATGGAGAAGGCCTGGCCGGTGGTGCGCGGCGGGGTGGTGCCGGCCGCCTTCTTCGACGAGGTCAAGGCGGCGCGCGACCAGTGCCGGGCCGGGAAGAAGAAGTAGCCCGGCCGGCCGCGCCGGGCGCTCCCGTCCGGTCAGTGCTTGTCGCTGGCGTGGGTCAGCTTGAGGGCGAGGCCGATGAGGGCCGTGGCCCCGGCCATGTAGAGCAGGTCGATCGGCGTCGCGGTCTTCACCGAGATGACCCGCTCGAAGAAGGCCACCACCAGCATGAGCATGATCACCTTGCCCAGCCGGTTCTTGAGGTCGTCGAGGCTGCGGATGAGGAGCAGGTTCTCCGCCCCCTCGCCCTGGCGCGCCGGCTCCAGCCTGGAGACGAAGAGCTCGTAGAGGCCGAGGGCGAAGATCAGCAAGATGGCCGCCAGCAGGTAGGCGTCGATGATCTCGATGACGTGCCCCACCGACTCCTGCTTCAGCTGGGCGCGCGCCGCCCGCTCCATCGCCGGGGAGGCGTAGCTCATCAGGTGGCTGGCCATGAGCACGGTATCCACCGAGGCCATCCAGAACACGGCCAGCGAGGCCACCAGGCTGCCGAACACCGCCAGCAGCACCACGTAGCGCATGCTCCAGAGGGCCTTCTCGGCTCGCCGCTCAAAGCCGGTACCCGGCTGCTCCATCCCCGTCCTCCCGGCTCGCCGGCGGCCTCGCCCGCGGAGCGGGGAATCATAGCGGACCGCTCCGAACCGGGCCAGCTGGCCGGCTCACCCCTGCCTCCCTCGAGCTCCGGGCGGCTCAGGGCCCCCCCGGGAGCTGGCGGGTGGAGCGCGACCGCGGCGCGCGCGGTGGCCGCCCGCTAGAATCACCAGGGAGGACCTGGACCATGGCGCGCTGGCGACCCGACATGAAGGAGTCCGAGGCGACGCCGGAGCGGCTCTGGCTGCGCCGGCGCGACTTCCTCAAGCTGGGCGCGGCCGGGGCGCTGGGGCTGGCCGGGCTGGGGCGGGCCGCGGCCGGCGAGCCGAGCGGGGCCGCGCTGCCGGTGGCCAGGCGGGTGGCGCTGGCCGGCGGCGAGACCCCCACCCCCTGGGACGACGTCACCAGCTACAACAACTTCTACGAGCTGGGGACCGACAAGGCCGACCCGGCCCAGCGCGCCGGCACGCTCCGGCCGCGCCCCTGGACGGTGACCGTCGACGGCGAGGTGAAGAGGCCGCTCACCCTCGACGTCGACGCGCTCATCAAGCGCTTCCCGCCGGAGGAGCGGCTCTACCGGATGCGCTGCGTCGAGGCCTGGTCGATGGTGATCCCCTGGGACGGCTTCCCGCTCGGCGACCTGCTCCGCCAGGTGGAGCCGACCTCGCGGGCCAGGTTCGTCGCCTTCCAGACGCTCCTCGACCCGGTCCAGCTCCCCGGCCAGCGGCGCGCCGTGCTCGACTGGCCCTACGTGGAGGGGCTGCGCATCGACGAGGCCACCCACCCGCTGACGCTGCTGGCGGTCGGGCTCTACGGCCGGGTCCTGCCCGGGCAGAACGGGGCGCCGCTGCGGCTGGTGGTGCCGTGGAAGTACGGCTTCAAGGGGGTGAAGTCGATCGTCCGCATCACCCTCACCGAGCGCCAGCCGCCCACCAGCTGGAGCCGGCTGGCGCCGTCGGAGTACGGCTTCTACGGCAACGTCGACCCCGAGGTGGACCACCCGCGCTGGAGCCAGGCCCGGGAGCGGCGCATCGGCGAGTTCCTCAAGCGCAAGACGCTCCCCTTCAACGGCTACCCCGAGGTGGCCCCGCTCTACGCCGGCCTCGATCCGCGGAAGCTCTACTGACCGTGAACGGTCCGGCCCGGCGGCGGTGGGTGAAGGCGGCGGGGTGGGGCCTGGCCCTGGCGCCGCTGGCGCTGCTGGCCGCCGACGCCCTCGGTCGCCGGCTCGGCGCCAACCCCATCGAGGCGGTGCTCAACCGGCTCGGCTTCTGGACCCTCACCTTCCTCACCCTCTCGCTGGTGCCCACCCCGCTCCACCGCTGGACCGGGCTGGCCTGGCCGCTCGCCCTGCGGCGGCTCCTCGGGGTCACCGCCTTCGCCTACGCGGCGCTCCACTTCACCTGGTACCTCGGCGTCGACCAGTTCTTCGACCTGCGGGTGGTGGCGGCCGACGTGGTGAAGCGCCCCTTCATCACCGTCGGCTTCGCGGCGCTGCTGCTGCTCCTGCCGCTGGCCGTGACCTCCACCGACGGCTGGGTGCGCCGCCTCGGCTTCGCCCGGTGGAAGGCGCTGCACCGGCTGGCCTACGGGGCGGCGCTGCTCGGCCTCGTCCACTTCGCCTGGCGGGTCAAGGCCGACCGGCTCAAGCCCACGCTCTTCGCGGCGGCGGTGGCGGCCCTGCTGCTGCTCCGGCTCCGGCGGCGGCCGACCTGAGGCTCAGCGCCGCCGGTGGGCCTCGACCACCGCCAGCAGCTGGTCGATGTCGAAGGGCTTGGGCATGACCGCCTGGGGCGGGGGCAGGTCGGGGCGCTCCTCGGAGCCCGGGGTGGCGGAGAGGACCACCACCGGGATGCCGGCCAGCCGCGGGTCGGCCAGCTGGGCGCGGCGGAACTCCAGCCCGTTCATCACCGGCATCATCATGTCGAGCAGGATGAGCGCGGGGTCGGCGCCGGCCTCCAGCACCCGCATCGCCTCCTCGCCGTTGCCGGCGCAGGTCACGGTGAACCCCTCCCGCTCCAGGAGCAGGGAGACCGCCCCCTGGATGGAGGGATCGTCCTCGACCAGCAGGATGTGACAGGGCGTGGGCACGCCAGCGAACTATTGACCAGATCGGCGCCGGGGAGGCCATCCATTCGGGGCGGTTCGTTGACACCCCCCCGCGCGGGCAGTAAACGCGATCCGTGGCCGACCAACTGGAACAGCGTGCCGGCGCGGTCTTCCTCCGGGCCCAGCCCCCCCGGCTGGCCTTGCCGGCCCGCGGCACCTTCATCGGGCTGGCCTGGAGCGGCGTCGAGGGGGCCGGCAACAAGATCGTCGCCGCCAGCCTGGAGTGCGAGAAGGATCGGGCCCGGCTGGCCCGGCTCTGGCGCCCCTTCAGCGACGCGCCGGGGCGGCGCGACGTGCGGGCCCGGTTCGCCCCCTGGCTCGAGGAGCAGCTGCGCTGGGCCGAGGGGAGGCTGGTGGTGGGCGTCGACTTCCCGCTCTCCATGCCCGAGACCCACGTGCGGCAGCTGGGGCTGCTGCGTCAGGCGCTGCGCGGCCCGGCGGTGCTCGGCAAGCACCTGGAGGAGCGCTTCCTCGGGGAGACCGGGGACTTCACCGGCGCCGCCACCCGGCTGCGCGGCGAGCTGGGGCGCGAGCAGCGCCGGGTCACCGATTGCTACCGCGCCGAGCCGCTCACCGCCACGTCGCCGCGGGCGCTGCGGCGGACCCTCTTCGGCCTGGTGACCGTGGCCCGGCTCGACGCCGCCTTCGTCCCCTGGGAGCCGCCGCGGGCCAGCGGCGCCACCCTGGTGGAGGTGCGCCCCGGCCACGTGGCCCGGGCCCTCTGCGGCTGCTGCGACACCCGCGACGACGTTGCCGGGGGGTCACGCCGCTCGGCGCGGGCCACCGTCTTGCGGGTGCTGCGGAGCGCCGCCCGCATCGAGTTCCAGATGGAGCAGGCGGCGCCCATCATCGAGGACGGCGGCGGCGACCACCTGGCGGCGCTGCTGGCCGCGGTGGGGGCGGCGGCGGCCAGCGCCGACGGCTTCCAGGGCGTGCCCCACGACGTGCCGCGCTGCGAGGGGTGGATCTACTCGGTGCGCGAGGAGCCGTGGCGCACGCCGTAGCCGGCGGCGCCGGGGACGGGCCTCGGTGAGGCGGCGCGAGCCCGAGGCGGCGCTGCGGGCGCTGCAACGCCGCATGGCGGCCTTCCGGCCGCGCGGCTTCGGCCCCACCGTGCACGGGCCGCCGGTGCTGAGCCGGGTCTTCCTGCTCGGGCAGGCGCCCGGTCCGCACGAGGCCAGGCTGGGCCGCCCCTTCGCCTGGACCGCCGGCAAGACGCTCTTCCGCTGGCTGGAGCAGGCCACCGGGGCCGGCGAGGCGGCGGTGCGCGACGCCTTCTACATCTCGGCGGTGGCCCGCGGCTTCCCTGGCAAGGCCAGTGGTGGCGGCGACCGGGTGCCGACACCGGCCGAGATCGAGCGCTGGCGCCCCTTCATCGTCGGGGAGCTGGACATCCTCGAGCCTCGCCTGGTGGTCCCCATCGGCCGCCTCGCCATCGGCGAGGTGCTGGGGCCGCGGCCGCTGGCCGAGGTGATCGGGCGCTCCTTCGAGGTGACCTGGCACGGCCACGCCGTCGAGGTGATCCCGCTCCCCCACCCGTCGGGCGCCTCCACCTGGTTCAAGGTGGAGCCGGGGCGGACCCTGCTCGGCGAGGCGCTCGGGCTGCTGGGGCGGCACGCCGAGGTGCGGCGGGCGCTCGACCGGGCGCGGTGAGCCGGGCTCAGGCCGGCGGCGTCGCCTCGGGGAGGGACAGGGTCGCGGTGGTCCCGGCCTCGAGCCGCGACTCGAGGCGGAGCTCGCCGCCGAGGCTCTCGACCAGGGCCCGGGCCACCGGCAGCCCCAGGCCACTCCCCTTGCCTTCACCCTTGGTGCTGAAGAAGGGCTCGAAGGCCCGCCGCAGCACCTCGGGGGTCATCCCGCCCCCGTCGTCGGTGACGGTGAGGTGGATGCGTCCGTCCTCGGCGGGGCGGGCCGCCACCACCACCCGGCCGGCGCGATCCTCGGGGATGGCCTCGGCGGCGTTGCGGAGGAGCGCCGCGAGGACCTGCGCCAGCAGGTCGGGGCGCAGCCTGGCGTGGAGGTGGGGCGTCCCCTCCAGCCGGAACTCGATCCGCTCGTCGCTCCAGGCGCGGGCGTCGTCGAGGGCCTGGGCGATGACGGCGCCGACCGAGGCGGTGCCGCCCACGGTGGGGACCGAGGCCAGCCGGCCGGCGTCGACCAGCCGGCGGACCAGGCCGTTGATCCGCTGCATGGCCTCCAGGGCCTCGACCACGGTCTCGTGGGCGTCGGCCGGGAGCGAGCCGGCGGCGCAGCACTGCTCGAGGTAGCTCAGGCTGGAGGTGACCACCGAGGCCGGGTTGTTCACCTCGTGGGCCACGCCGGCGGCGAACTGGCCGAGCGAGGCCAGCTTCTCCGACTGGTGCAGGGCCTCCTGGGCGTCGGCCAGCGCGCCGGTCCGGGCCTCGACCAGCGCCTCCAGCCGGTCGCGCAGGCCGTGGAGGGCGCGGGCGTCGCGCACGAAGCGCTCGGTGAGCGAGAAGGCCATGGCGCCGATGGGGATGACGAAGCCGACGTCGAGCAGGTAGGCGCCCGGGTAGGCCTGGCTGGTCACCAGGGCGTCGTTGACGCCGAGGACGAGCAGGCTGGCGAAGGCCAGGGCGTGGAGCAGGCCGTGAGGCTGACCCGCCCGCCAGGCCTGCAAGAGCCGCTGGAAGACCACCAGGGCGGCGGCGGTGGCGATGGCGAAGAGCGCCTGGCCAGCCACCGTGGGCAGCGCTTCCCGGTACTGGCTGGAGAGCCAGGGGATGGACCGCCCTTCGACCAGGTCCTGGAAGGCGACGCCGGGGATGAGGGCGAGGAGGCCGAGGGCGGCGAGCAGGGCGACAGCGGCGCGCTCGACGCGGCCGGGGCGCCGGCCGGTCCAGGCGTCGACGTAGCGGAACCAGGCCCAGACCTGGAACAGCACCGCGGCCAGCTGGACGCGGGAGAGGGTCACCACGACCGGGTCGGGCCAGGCCAGCGAGGTGGCGACGTTCCCGAAGGCGTAGGCCGCGGCGCCGAAGGCGATCAGCGAGAACCAGCGCTGCTCGCCCCACCCCGGGGCCAGGGCGAAGCGACGCGCCATCAGGCCGACGTAGACGGCGATGGCGCCCGCGGCGATGGCGATGGCGGCGGCGAGGTTCATCGGGCGCGGGGGGCCGCGGCGGCGCGCAGGTCGGCGATGGCGCGGGCGTAGTCCTTCTGGCCGAAGACGGCGGTCCCGGCCACGAAGACGTTGGCGCCAGCGGCGGCCACGGCGGCGATGGTCTCCGGCTTGACCCCGCCGTCGACCTGGATCTCCAGCGGCTGCCGGCGGGCGTCGGCCAGGGCGCGCAGGCGGCGCACCTTCTCGGTGCAGGCGTCGATGTACTTCTGGCCGCCGAAGCCCGGGTTGACGGTCATCAGCAGGATCATCTCGCAGTCGCCGAGCACGTACTCGACGGCCTCGAGGCCGGTGGAGGGGTTGAGGGCCACGGCGGGGCGGGCGCCGGCGGCGCGGATGGCCTGCAGGGTCCGGTGCAGGTGGGGCGAGGCCTCGGCGTGGACGCTGATGACGTCGGCGCCCGCCTTGGCGAAGGCCTCCACGTACCGCTCCGGCTCGACGATCATCAGGTGGGCGTCGATGGGGAGCCTGGTGACCTTGCGGACCGCCTCGACCACCAGCGGGCCGATGGTGATGTTGGGGACGAAGCGGCCGTCCATGACATCGACGTGGATCCAGTCGGCGCCGGCGGCCTCGACGGCGCGGACCTCCTCGGCGAGGCGGCCGAAGTCGGCGGAGAGGAGGGAGGGGGCGATGCGGATGGGGGGCGCCATGGCGGCGAGTGTAGCCGACCGGGGGAGGGGGCGGCAGCGGCCCTGGGCGGGGGACCCGGAAGGTTCCGGGCGGGGCGTTCCGGCGGAGGGCGACGGAGCGGCGGACGCGCCGCGGACCTGTGGGCCGGGGCGCGGACTCGGGAAATCGGGAGGTTGCGAAAAAGCGGCCGCGCCGCGGACCTCCGCGCCCCCTCGTCAGCCATTACTCTCGGTCGGGAAATCGGTCCGGATGATTCTGGCGGCGTAGAAGCCGTCGGCCCCGTGCCGGTGGGGCAGGGTGACCAGGTCGCCCACCCCGTCGAGCATGGCGCGGTCCACCTCGGCCGGCGCGGCCTCCCGCCGCCAGCCCTCCGCCAGCATCGCCGCCACCACCCCCGGCCCCTCCACCCGGGAGAGCGAGCAGATGGCGTAGGTCACCGGCGCCCCGGCCTTCGCGTACCGCGCCATGGCCCGCAGGATGGACAGCTGCAGCGCCGCCAGCCGCGGCAAATCCTCGGCCAGCCGCCGCTGCTTCAGCTCCGGGTGGCGCCGCAGCGTCCCCAGCCCGGCGCAGGGGGCGTCCACCAGCACGGCGTCGAAGCTGGCCGGCGCCAGCCCCGGGATGGGCTTCGAGGCGTCGGCGCAGATCACCGTCACCGCCAGCCCCCGCCGCAGCGCCTCCTGCCGCAGCGCCTCGGCCTTGCGCGGGTGGAGCTCGATGGCCACCACCTCCGACCCCGGCCCCAGCAGCTCGGCGAGGTGGAAGGCCTTGCCGCCCGGCGCCGCGCAGGCGTCGAGCACCCGGGCGGTGCGGCCGCGCAGGTGCCCGGCCGCCATCAGCACCGCCGCCTGCGCCCCCTCGTCCTGCACCTGGAACGGCAGCCCGGCCGCCGCCCGGGTCAGGTCGGCCACCGACCCTCCACCCAGCGTCAACCCATCCGGCGACCCGGCGCAGCGGCGCGCCTCCATCCCGGCCGCCTGCACCCGCGCCAGCAGCTCGGCGGGCCGGGGCGTGCGGACGGTGAGCGGCGCCGGGCCGTTCATGGCCGCCGCCAGCGCCAGCGCCTCGTCCGCCCCCAGCCAGGCCACCCACTCCTCGGCCAGCCAGCGCGGCAGCGACTCGGCGGCGGCGATGTGGCCGGCGGGATCGGAGGCCAGCGGCGGCGGCGGCGGCGGCGGACCGGCCCGCAGCAGGGCCCGGAGCACGGCGTTGATGAAGCCGGCGGCGCGGCCATGCTCGCTCCCCTTGGCCAGCTCCACGGTCTCGCCGACCGCGGCGTGCGGCGGGGTCTGCATCACCACCAGCTGGTAGGCGCCCATGCGGAGCAGCACCCGGGCGGCCGGGTCGAGCTGGGCCAGGGGGCGCGAGCAGTGCGGCCCCAGCAGGGCGTCGAGCTGCAGGGTGCGGCGCAGCGTGCCGTAGACCAGCGCCGTGGCCAGCCCCGCCTCGCGCGGCGGCAGCGCCCCGGCCCGCCCCAGGGCGGCGTCGAGCGCCCGGGAGGCGAAGGCGCCCCCCTCCTCGACGCGCAGGAGCACCTCGAAGGCGATGCTGCGGGCGCTGGGGGCGAGCGGCGTCATGATCCGAGCACCAGGCCGCCCGCCGGCAGGCCGTTGACGAAGTCGCGCGCCGCCATCCGCCGCTTCCCCTCCGGCTGGACCTCGAGCAGCTCGAGCGCGGTGCCCCCGCCGCAGGCCACCCGCAGCGCCCCGTCCACCACCACCGCCGCGCCCGGCGGGCCGTCGTCGGGCCGCCCAACCCGCGCCGCGGCGCGGTGGACCTTCAGGGCCTTGCCGCCCAGCGAGGTGAAGGCCCCGGGCCAGGGGGCGAAGCCGCGGATCCGGCAGGCCAGCTGGGCGGCCGGGCGGGTGAAGTCGAGCCGGCCGTGGGCCTTCTCCAGGATGGGGGCCAGGGTCACCGCGGCGGCGTCCTGCCGGACCGGCACCAGGGCCCCGGCCGCCACCAGCGGCAGGGCCTCGACGATGGCCTCTCCGCCCAGCGCCGCCAGCCGCGGAGACAGCGCCTCGGCGGTCTCCTCGGGGCCGATGGCCAGGGTGCGCGCCAGCAGGATGTCGCCGGTGTCGAGCCCCTCGTCCATCTGCATGATGGTGACCCCGGTCTCGGCGTCGCCAGAGGCCACCGCCCACTGGATGGGGGCGGCGCCCCGCCAGCGCGGCAGCAGCGAGGCGTGGACGTTGAGGGCGCCCAGCGGCGCCAGCGTGAGCAGATCGCGCCCGAGGATGCGGCCGTAGGCGGTCACCACCAGCAGGTCCGGGCGCAACGCTCCCAGCGCCGCCGCCAGCGCGCCGTCGCGCACCTTCTCCGGCTGCAGCACCGGCACCCCGTGCGCCAGCGCCCAGGCCTTGGTGGCCGGCGCCTTCAGGGCCTGCCCCCGCCCCGCCGGCCGGTCCGGCTGCGCCACCACGGCCAGGAGCTGGTGTCCGGCCCGCGCCAGCGCCGCCACGGTGGGGACGGCGAACTCGGGCGTGCCCAGGAAGACGAGGCGCATGCGGCGGATATACGCGGAAGGCGGCGGCGGGTCGAGCGGGGGGTCGTGGCCCATGACCCGGCCGGCGGGGTACACTCTCCGGCCAAAGGGGATCCAGCATGCGCCCTCTCCGTCACCAGCTCCGCCCCGCCGCCGTCGCCCTGTTGGTCCTGCTCACCGCCTGCGCCGACCCCAGGGATGTCCAGGGCTGGGCGGAGCGGGCCGCCTCGAGGAACCGGCTCGACGAGAAGCTGGCGGCGCTGCAGCAGGCCCGCACCGCGCCCGGCGACAAGCGGGCGGCGGTGAAGCCGCTGGCCGAGGTGCTGAAGCAGGCTCCCAGGGCCCGGGCCGAGGCGGCGCTGATCCTCGGCGAGCTGGGGGACCCGGGGGCGGTGCAGCCGCTCATGGAGGCCATCGACACCTCCGGCAAGCCGGACCGCGACCTCAACGACGCCAACCAGAAGATCGCCACCGCGCTCGGCGCCCTGCGCGCTCGCGAGGCCGTCGGCGCCCTGGCCAGGCTCACCACCTCACGTGATCCCTTCACCCAGGTGGCGGCCATCGACGCCCTCGGGGCCATCGGGGACCCGGCCGGCGTCGACCCGCTGCTGGCGGTGGTCAACGACCCGCAGGGCGAGACCTTCTCCATCAAGAAGGCGCTGCTGGCGCTGGGGCGCATCGGCGACCCCCGCGCCGCCCCGGCGGTGCTGCGGATGCTCTACGTGGAGTGGCCGGGGGTCTCCTTCTTCGCCGAGGCCGCCTTCGCCGGCTCGCAGATCGGCCCCCCCATGTCGGCGCCCCTGGCGACGGTGGTGGAGGGCAAGGACCCGGAGCTGGCCAGCTGGGCCGCCTCCAGGAAGATCCACCCGGCGGCGCTGCGGGCCAAGGCGGCGCAGCTGCTCGGCGACGTGGGCGGCCCCGGGGCCGTGCCGGCCCTCCTCGCCGCGCTCCAGTACCGCGACGCCGACCCCGCCTTCCAGCTGCTGGTGCGGGTCTTCGCCGCCGAGTCGCTGGGGCGCCTGCGCGCCGCGGCCGCGGTGGCCCCCATCGGCGCGCTGCTGGCCGGCTCGAGGGATCCCGACGCCCGCGATCGCTACGCCGAGGCGCTGGCCCGCATCGGCGACGGTTCGGCGCTGGCGCCGCTCCGGGCCGCCGCGGCCACCGGCGGTGACTTCCACCTCAGGGCGGGGCCGCTCGACGCCCTCTCGCTGATCGGCGGCGAGGCGGAGCGGCCGCTGGTGGAGGGGGCCGCGCAGGCCTGCTCGGCCGGCTGCCCGGCCACCCGCAAGGCCACCCTCGACGGCATGGTGGCCCGGCTGGGGGCGGCCCGGGCCTGCGCCGGCGCCGTGGCCTGCTGGTCCGGCAAGCTGAACGACCCGCTGGCCGCGGTGCGCGACCGCGCCGCGCTGGAGGTGGGGCGGGCCGGCGACGCGACGGCGGCGGCGCCCCTGGTCGAGGCGCTGGTCAGGCCGGTGCAGACCGACGCCGAGCTGGCCGCCCGCTACCACGCGGTGCTGGGGCTCGACTGGCTGGCGCGCCGCGCCCCGGTGGGGCCCAAGGGGGCCGAGCTGGCCGCGTCCATCGACAAGATGGTGGCCGGCGACAAGGGGCGGACGCTCACCGCCGCGGTCAACGAGGACGCGCTGCGGGTGGCCGCCCGGCTCCGTCGCGGGGCCCCGTAGCGGCGAGCCCCGCCTCCCCGGCGGCGACCCGGGCCCGCACCGCGGCCCCGTGCTGCAGCCGCGCCGCCACCCGCGCCCGCAGCGCGCCCCGCCGCCGCTCCACCTCGGCGGGGGTGAGCCCCATGGCGCCGCCCACCAGCCGGTCCAGCGCGCGCTGGGCCGGCCGCGCCAGCATGGCGGCGAGGTCGGTGGTCACCTCGTCGGTGGCCAGCCGGGGCCGGAGCGCGGCCAGCCGCGGGCCGATCCGCGCCAGCGCCTCCCGCGACGGCACCGGCGCCGCCGCCAGCACCCGGCAGTCGACGTCGGCGATGGCCTGGGCGCCGGTCAGCTGCCGCGCCGCCTCGTCGATGGCCAGCCGCACCGGCGTGGCCGAGAGCACCAGCGAGAGCACCCAGGGCTCGACGCCGCGGGGGAAGAGGGCGTGCCACTTCTTGTCCTCGAGCAGCTCCGCCTGGTTGAGCACCGCGAAGGCCCGCGCCCCCAGCTTGGCCGGGTAGAGGAGCGGCGCCGGGGCCCGCCCGTTCGCCACCCGCCACCAGGGCGACCGGCCGGCGCAGGTGGGGCGGCGGTGGACGCCGGCCGCCTCGCCGAGGGCCAGGTAGGCGAGGGCCCGCGCCGAGGGCGGGCCGGAGGGGCGGAAGAGCAGGCGCGAGCTCTCGCAGCGCTCCGGGGCCCGCGCCTCCTTGAGCGAGAAGAGGAGCGGCGACAGGTCGCCGTCGTCGAGCGCCACCTCGCCGGCCAGCGCCGAGCGGTAGCGGCCGTCGCCGAGGGGGGCGAGGTGGAAGAACTCGTTGCAGCCGGTCTTCATCCCGAAGCGGACCTCGCAGAGCTCGGAGAGGGGCACGGCGCCGGACGGCGGGGCGGCGGGGCTGGGACGCCGCAGCCGGGAGGGACCGTGGGCCCCGGGGTCGGCCGACGTCACCAGCGTCATCAGCTCGGCGTCGCCCAGCGCGGCGAGCGGCACGTCGGCCTCGACCGGCGGGCGCTCCACCGCCCCGGCCACCCAGCAGGTGAGCCAGGTGTCGACCGAGGCGGCGAAGCTGCCGCCGGCGCCGGAGCGCAGCCGCAGCACCAGGCCGCCGCGCGCCGCCGCCTCCGACCAGAGCCGGGCGGCCGAGCGGCTCGAGCCGAGCGCCCGGGGCAGCACCAGCGCCACCACCGGGGCGTGGCGCAGCGCCAGCGCCGCCAGGTGGGCGGAGAGGTCGGCCTGGCGCGGCAGCCCGCTGCGGGCCGCCGCCCGCGCCTTCTGCGCCGGCGGGAGCGCCTCGTGGCGCAGGAAGGGAGGGTTGCCGATCACCAGGTCGGCCGCCGGCCAGCGGGCGGAGACGGCGTCGGCGCGGCGGAGCAGCGGCTCGGCCCGGAGCAGCCGGAGCCGGGCCGCGGTGGTCTCGACGGCCAGCGGGGCCACGTCGAGCCCGAGGAGCCGGAGCCGGGCCCGGTGCGGGTGGGCCAGCCGCTCGGCCGCCACCAGCAGCGCCCCGGCGCCGCAGGCGAAGTCGAGGACCCGGGCGCCATCGAGCGCCCGCCCCAGCGCCGCCGAGCGCCGCCCGGAGAGGAGCGCGCCGAGCGCCGCCGCCACCGAGGGACCGCCGCGCCGCGCCGCCAGGTGGGCCAGGGCGAAGGCGGCCAGCAGCCGCGCCTCGGGCGCCGGCGTGAAGACGGCGCCGCGCTCCCCGTCCAGGGCCACGGCGCACCGGCGCTCCAGCGCGGCGTCGGTGAGGCCCGGCGTTCGGGGCGGCGGGCTCAGGGGCGAGCCCCGGGGAGGTGCGGGGCGGGAGTCGGCGTGAGCGGCGAGGCGGGCGACGGTTCGATCGACGGAGCGGGCGGAGCCTGGAGCGGCCCGTCGAGCGGCTGGTCGAGGAGCGGCAGGGCCGCCGCGCCCGGGGCGTCGAAGTGCCACCACTCCATGGGGTTCACGGCGAAGCCGGCCTCGGCCATGGCCACTCGCAGCAGGTCGCGGTGGCGGCGGGCCGGGCGGCTCACCCCCTCGGTGGCCCAGGCGCGGGCGCGCGGGCCGAAGTCGTCGAACCCCGTCGGCATCTCCACCGGCGCCCCGGCCAGGTCGGCGAGTGACAGGTCGACGGCGGCGGCCCGGTTGTGGTGCGAGCCGGTGGCGGGATCGGCCACGTAACCGCGCCTCGGCATCGCCTTCCAGAGCTGCCGCTGCACCGAGAGCGGCCGGTAGCAGTCGAAGAGCACCAGGCGGAACCCCTGCCCGCGCAGCGCCGCCGCGGCCCGGCCGAGCCGGTCGGCCACCGCGGGGAGGAGCAGGCAGCGGGCCACCGGGTAGAGCGGACGGCCGACGAAGTTGTCGGCGGTGGCGTAGCGCAGGTCGAGCACCGCGTCGGGGAGCCGGGCCCCCACGTCGGCCAGCCCGGCCGGCGCCGGCGGCGCGATCGGTGCGGTCGGCAAGAGCGGCGCGGCGGCCAGCAGGAGCGCGGCGAGGAGCGGGGGCACGGTGCGGATGATACGCGGGGCGGGGAGGCCGTGCATGCCGACCTCCTCCGCACTCACCGGAGCGCCGCCGCCGTGAAGCTCGCGAGCACGGCGTCGGAGCGGGACAGCTGGGCGACGGGCGGCCGGACCGCTAGGGGAGGTCCGCGCCCAGCCCACCGAGCCGCCCGGCGTGGGCGTAGACGTTCATCCGCCCGTCGCGCACGAAGGCGCAGAGCGTGACGCCGGCCGCCTCGGCCACCGCCACCGCCAGGGTGGTGGGGGCGGAGACGCAGGCCACCACCGGCACGCCGGTCCGCGCCGCCTTCTGCACGATCTCGAAGCCGCCCCGGCCGCTCATGGAGAGCACCGCCGGGAGCGGCGCCCGGCCGGCGGCCCGCTGCAGCAGGAGCGCCCCCACCACCTTGTCCACCGCGTTGTGGCGCCCCACGTCCTCGTGCTCGGCCACCAGCGCGCCGGCCAGGTCGGTGAGCGCCGCGGCGTGGGTGCCGCCGGTGGCCTCGAAGGTGGGCTGCCCACGGCGGAGCCGGTCCACCGCGGCGGAGACCACGCCGACCGGGATGGTGGGGCCGGCGGGCAGCGGCGCGATCCCGGCCAGCAGGTCCTCCACCGCGCTGCGCCCGCAGACGCCGCAGGCCGACGTGGTGATCCCGCCGCGGCGGGAGGTGTCGAGCCGGGCCCAGTCGATGGTGGCGCCGGAGGCCGGCGCCACGTCGATGACGTTGCCGTAGCCCGGGTCCCCGGTCCGGCCGCAGTGGAAGACGGCGCTGGCGTCCTCGGCGCGACGGATGATCCCCTCGCCGAAGAGGAAGCCGAGCGCCAGCCGGTGGTCGTCGCCCGGCGTGCGCATGATCACCGCCACGGTCTCGCCGCCCAGCCGGATCTCGAGCGGCTCCTCGACCGCCACCAGGTCCTCCACCAGGCCGGACGCTCCCAGACGGAGCACCGGGAGCGGCGCCGACTTGCGGCGCGAGGGGGGCCGGGCGGGGATGGTGATGCCGGGGGGCAAGGCGGCGGATGCTGGCAGGTCGATCCGCGCGGCGTCAAGGAGTGCGTCGAACAGCGTCAGGAGCACTGGAGATGTCCGCCCCATAAGCACTCACGGATGTCCGCTTCTCAGGGGCCACCGGATAAGCCGGGTCAATGACCTGGGACGATCGACGGGTGGCCAGAGAGGCGAAGGCCATGACGCGGCAGGAATTCATCATGAAGGCGGCCGAGGGGCGCTTCACGTGGATCCAGGCGGCGGAGATCCTGCGCCTGGACCCGCGCCACCCCGCCGGCCTTCAAGGGGTCGTCCCTCCCCGGGCCCACGCGGCCCCCTCCCTCCGGGGCGAGGGGAGGCTCGATCCCGCCAGCCGGCGGGTCCTCGCCCCTCTGGGCGAGGCCTCAACTTCACGGTATGTGGATGTAGGTGACCGCTCGTACCTTGACCGTGGTCTTCCGCGGCTCACCTGGTCATGTTACCCGTGGCGGATCGACTCAGTTCACTTCAGGTCAAGGGGGATCACCATGAGACGCCTCGCTCCGATCGTGCTCTTCGCCCTGGTCACCGCCTGCGCCGGGCAGGAGGGGAGCTCGGGCGCCGCCGGAACCCAGGGTCCCCAGGGGGTCGCCGGCGCCCAGGGCGTTCCCGGGACCACCGGGCCGCAGGGGCCGGCCGGCTCGCCGGGCGCCACCTGGGTGGGCGGCTGGAGCGCCCTGACCCGCTACCAGGCCAACGACGCGGTCGACCACCTCGGCTCCTCCTACGTGGCCGTGGTCGCGCCGGTGCTCGGGCTGCCTCCTCCCGGCGCCGACTGGCAGCTGGTCGCCGCCAAGGGCGCCACCGGCGACCAGGGGCCGCAGGGGCTCAAGGGCGACACCGGCGACCAGGGCCTCCCGGGCGCAGGCTCGCTGGTCCTGCTGGAGACGGGCGCCGGCCTGACCGGCGGCCCCATCACCTCCACCGGGACCATCTCGATCGCCTCCGGCGGCGTCTCCAACGCCATGCTGTCGAGCAGCACCGTCACGGTGGCCGCCGGCAGCGGCCTCACCGGTGGTGGCCCGGTCTCGCTGGGCGGCACGGTCTCGCTGGCGGCCGCCGATCTGCTCGGTGACGTCAGCGGCTCCCCGCTCACCACTACGGTCAAGGCGTTGCAGGGGACCGCGGTCGCCGCCACCACCCCGGCCGACGGCCAGGTGCTGGCCTACTCCACGGCCAGCAGCAGCTGGGCGCCCACCACCCTGCCGGTCATCCCCCAGGTGGCCACCTACCGGTACAACACGTTCAACACCTACGACGAGGCGTCCGGCTGGGCGGCGGGCAACGACGCGTCGCTCTTTGGCGGCATCGCCCCGGGCACCTGGAAGAGCAGCGCGATCGCCTCCCAGATGAGCCCCGACAAGGGGGTGCTGCGCACGCTCTTCAACCGCAAGGGATACGCGGGCGCCAATGCCTTGATCCACGCCGAGACCTTCGCCTTCGCCAGTTCGGCCAACACCAAGGTGGTCACCGCGCTCTTCCGCATCCGCAACACCACCACGGCTCCCATCACCTGGACGCCCGTGCTCCGCATCGCCGCCTTCGGCCCGTGGGCCGAGCAGGCCAGCGTCGCGCTCAACGGGGCCTCGGCCTGGACCAGCGCCGGTGGCACGTACTCGAACAGCTCGGCGCCGGTGAGCGTCGCGCTCGCCATCCCCGCCAACCGCACCAGCACCGCCATCTTCGTCTCCATGGGCGGTCCGCAGGCGGCCCCGTATACTCGGACCACCATCCTCGCCTTCGTCAACAACTCGCTGGCGCTCCCGGCCGGCCTCCAGTTCGTCGACGACCTCGACACCGCCACCGGTGACTGGACGCAGTAGCCCAGGCCCACGCGATCCGGCCTGCAGCCGCTGGAGCTCCCGGCACCCGGCGGTCCACTGGAATCCAGAGGCCGCCGGCCACGAAACTGGCGCTGTCAGCCCGGGCCGGTAGGATGGCTCCGGTCTGCGCAGCCTTCGCAGCAGCGAGGTTTCGATGGCTCGACGCGGCCGGACCCAGACGGGAAGCACCATGACCTACGCAGAGGAACGTGTCGCCGCCGAGACCGGGCGGGTGCTGCTGGCGCTCTACCGCGCCGGGCTCGAGATCCACGTCGCGCCCGACGGGATCACCGGCCAGGCCAGCGCCCGCATCGTCTCCGGGCCGCGGTCGCGGCGGCGCAGCCCGGTCACCCGCACCGCCCGGGGCACCGGCGACTCGCCGCTGGCGGCCATCTGCGCGGCGGTGGAGCGGCTCAACGAGCGGGCCGGCGCCATCGTGGTGGCGCTCGACTGACGGCGCGGCGAGCGGGCCGGCGCCTCCGGCCCCGCGCCCGGGGATCGCTCAGGCGAAGAGGGTCCCCAGCTTCCGCTCGATGTAGCCCTTCACCGAGCCGACCACGGCGCCGCCCACCAGGCCGTGGGTCAGGTCGATGCGGATCAGCCCATCGCCGATGGTGCAGAGCCCCTTCACGCCCATCTTCTCCGGCACCACGATGGTCCTGGCCGCGGCGTCGAACTGGCAGGCGATGCCGTACTCCTTCCCCAGCGCCCGCAGGATCTTCTCGGCCTCGCCGTAGAGCTGGTCGGCGCTCTTGCCCGGGAACGCCCGCTCGATGGTCTTCACCGCCATCACGCCCTCCGCTTGGTGGTCCGCGCGTAGCGCGTCGGATCCGGAATGCCCGCCTCGCTGAACCCCTTGCGGCGCAGCAGGCAGGCGTCGCACCGGCCGCAGGCCCGGCCGGCGGCCGGGTCGTAGCAGGACTGGGTCCGGCCGAAGGGGACGCCGAGGCGGGTGCCGAGCCGGATGATCCCGGCCTTGGAGAGCCGCTGCAGCGGCGCCACGATCCGCAGGGGCCGGCCGCCGACGCCGGCCTTGGTGGCGACGCGGGCCAACCTCTCGAAGGCGGCGAGGAACTCCGGCCGGCAGTCGGGGTAGCCGGAGTAGTCGACGGCGTTGACCCCGACGTGGATCTCCTCGGCGCCGATCACCTCGGCCCAGGCCAGCGCCAGGGAGAGCATCACGGTGTTGCGCGCCGGCACGTAGGTGACCGGGATCTCCCGCGACATGGCCGCGGCGCTCCGCCCCTTGGGGACGGCGATGGCGGCGTCGGTGAGGGCCGAGCCGCCGAAGGCCGAGAGGTCCACTTTCACCACCCGGTGGCTGGCGGCCCCCAGCAGGCGGGCCAGGGCGCGGGCCCGGGCCAGCTCGCCGCGGTGGCGCTGGCCGTAGTCGACCGAGAGGGCGTGGACCTCGCGCCCGCCGGCGAGCGCGGCGGCGAGGCAGGTGGTGCTGTCGAGCCCGCCGGAGAGGAGGACGACGGCGCGGACGATGCGGGGGCGGGCCATTCAGGGTCCAGTGGGGAGGCCGGCCAGGGCGTAGGTGGCCTGGCAGGGGGCGGTGCAGGGGGTGCAGTTGGCCCCCGGGACGGAGGCGTCCAGCGTGGCCTGGTCGAGGAGCGTCCCGGTGAAGCCGACGGCGGCGCCGCCGGGGCCGCGCTGGAGGGTCCCGGTCACCTGCTGGTGGACGGTGACGGCGCAGCCGGCGCTGCAGGTCGCCAGCAGCGCGCCGCGGGTGTCCAGGGAGACGTCGAGCAGGTCGGCGACGAGGCTCCCCACCAGCGGCTCGGCCCCGGCGCGGGCCGGGCAGAGCCAGGCGCCGACGCCGTCGGCGGCGGAGGAGACGGCCCCGGTGAAGCTGACCGTCGCCGGGTAGAGGGCGTTGATCCCGGCGGCCGGCTCACCGGCGAGACAGGTCACCAGCACCCGGGTCCCCGAGAAGGAGAGCGAGGCGACCGGAGTTCCCGGGCAGGTGGCGGGCTCGCGCCGCTCGTTGCAGCCGGCGGCGAGGAGGACCAGGAGGGCGGGGGCGAGGCGGCGCACGGCCCGCTCAGCGTACCACCGCCACCCTCAGGTCGAGGAAGGCGTCGGAGAGCGCCAGCGTCGCCAGCTCCCAGAGCGCCGGGATCCGGAGGGCCTCGGCGCCGGTGAGCGGCT
This sequence comes from Anaeromyxobacteraceae bacterium, assembly GCA_032654565.1. Taxonomy (GTDB): domain Bacteria; phylum Myxococcota; class Myxococcia; order Myxococcales; family Anaeromyxobacteraceae; genus JADKCZ01. The sequence continues at coordinate 822,086 of JAULAX010000015.1, forward strand.
GGGCCGGCGGGTCGGTGGCCAGCAGGGCCGTGAAGGCCCCGGCCGGATCGCCGGTGGCCAGCAGGGCCACCCGGGCGCTGGTCCGCTGCAGCGCCGCGGCCAGCGCCGAGAGCTCGGTGCCGGCCAGCTCGTCGGCCGCCGGCGGGCCGAGCGAGGCCACCCGCGCCGCCAGCACCGGCGGGACGCCCCTGGCCATGGCCGAGAGGAAGTCGCCGGCGCGGGCCGCGGGGAGCCCCAGCGATGGCGGCTGGCCGCCGGCGAACCGGCAGGCCAGCTCCAGCAGGATGCCGACGTCGCGCGGGGCGAACTTGCCCACCAGCGCTCCGCCGCGCTCCAGCTGGTCGAAGGCCCGGACGGCGAGGAAGTGGCGGGCGCCCAGCGGCAGGTCGGCGAAGCCGGCCGGCACGATCAGCGCCGGCGGCCGGGTGTTCTCGATGGCGACCTGGGCGCCGGGGCGGTCGACGAGGAAGGTGGCGTGGTCGCGGGCGGAGAGCAGCACCGAGGCGATCTCCAGCGGCTCGCGGACCTCGGGCGCCCGGGGGGCCACCAGCCGGTCGGCGACGGTGGCCCCGCGACGCTGCAGGTCGGCGGGGAAGAGCGGCTCCAGGTGCGGCGTCAGCAGCGCCAGCAGCGTGCCGAGCGGGCCGACCGCCTCGGGGAGCGCGGCCCGGTCGCGGGTGGCCGGGGAGAGCGCCGCGGCGAAGGGCGGGGGCTCCGGCGCCGGGGCCCGCTCCGGGGCCACGAAGGCGGCGATCGAGGTGGCCAGCCGGGCCAGCTCGGACAGCCGGTCCTGGTCGGCCGGGGCGTCGCCGGTCGCCACCTCCCGGGCCAGCGCCGCCACCGCCAGCAGCGCCTCGACGTCGGAGGGATCCTGGCGCGCCGCGGCCAGGGCCCGCTCCAACGCCTCGGTCGGCGGCTCGGCGGCCGGCGGCGCGGCGGCGAGCGAGGCCCGGAGCGCGGCCACCCGGGCCTCGCGCCCGGCGTCGCCGGCCACCAGCGCGTCGAGCCAGCCCCAGGTCAGCTCGCGCTCGGCGTCGGCGGCCAGGGCCTCGAGGAGGGCGTCGGCGGCGCCGCCGAGATCTCCCTGCCGCTCCAGGAGCCCGGCCAGCCGCTCCAGCGCGGCGGCGCGGTCGGCCCCGGTCGAGCCGTCGGCCTCGGCGCGGAGGTGGAGGACGATGGGATCCGGCTCGACCGGGTCGGGCCCGCCGACCTCGAGGGCGGCCATGGTGTCGGCGAGCGACCCGGCCTCGGCGGGGAGCTCGGGCCCGGCGAGGAGCGACGGCTCGGGGAGGACTGGCGAGGCGGTGGTCTCGAGCGAGGCCAGCGGCTCGGCCCCCTCCAGCGTCACCGTGAAGTCGTCGAGGTCGCCGTCCTCGAAGCTCCAGGCGGCGCCGGCCGGATCGGGCTCGGCCGGCGGCGCCTCCTCCGTCGGCGCGGGTTCGGTGGTCGGATCCAGCGCGATTCCAAGGTCGTGCTCGGGCGCCGCCGCGGCGCTCCCGGCCACCAGCTGCCAGAGCTGGACGTGGACGGCGTGGGCGGCGTCGGAGAGCGCGCCGTGGTCGAGGCGGGCCAGCAGCCCGGCGGCCGCCTCCGGCCAGCCGCTGGCCAGCCCCTCGGCCGCCTGGACCAGCTCGGCGGGCACGCTGGACGGCTCGCCCAGCGCCGCGGCGCGCAGCGCGCGGACCGCGTCGGGGGGCCGCCCCTGCTCGAGGAAGAGCCGCGCCGCCACCAGCGCCGCCTCGGCCGCCGCCGGCCCCTCGGTGCGGATGGAGACCGCCAGGTGGGCCCGCGCCGCCTCGACCGGATCGCCGGAGGCCAGCTCCAGCTCGGCCAGCGCCAGCCACGGGGCCGGGGCGTCGGGCTCGGCCTCGCAGGCCAGCGCGATGGCGAGGCGCACCTCCTCGATGGCCAGGCCGGCCCGCCGCGCGGCGCCGGCCGAGGCCAGCCAGGCGGCGGCGCGCGCCGCCGGATCGGTCGCCGCCTCGGCGAGCCGGGCCAGGTCGTGGGCCTCGGCGAGCGGATCCGCCACGGCCGGCTCGGGGTCGAAGTGTACGGGCTCGGGCTCCGGTCCCGGTTCCGGGGCGGGATCGGCCACGGCCGGTTCGGCCTCCAGGGAGACCGACCCGGCCACGGGCGACTCCACGTCGAGCCGGACGGGCTCGGGTCCTGGCCTCGGCGTGGGCTCGGCGTCGAAGGGGACCGACTCGGGCTCCGGCCGAGGGGTGGGCTCGGTGGCGACAGGTTCGGTGTCGAAAGCGGCGGACTCGGCCACGGGCGGCTCGTGGTCGGCCGCCTCCGGGGTGGTCGGCTCGTTCACCGGCCGCTCCAGGGCCGGGAACTCCAGCGTCATGGGGCCGACGATGGGCTCGAAGTCGGTCGCCGGGACGGTGGCCGCCAGCCGCTCGGGAACGGGGACGGTCAAGGGCTCGAACTCGTGCTCGAACTCGTGCTCCGGCTCATGCTCCGGCTCGCGCTCGACCGGCGCGGCCGCGGCCTCTCCGGCCTCCTGCAGCTCCACCACCTGCGGCTCGAGCCCCGCCGGCGGCATGGCCTCGGCCTCGCCGCCCTCCTGCAGCTCCACCACCTGCGGCTCCGGCTCCACCGTCCCCGGCTCGGGCGCAGACGGCTCGAGCTCCGTCGGCTCGCTCGCCGGCCGCTCCAGGGGCGGGAACTCCAGCGTCATGGGACCGACGATGGGCTGGTACCGCGGCGCCCCGAAGGGCTCGACGACCGGATCGGGCAGCGAGAAGGCCGCCTCGATCGAGTCGGCCACCGGCGCGGTGGACCGGGGGGGCCGCACGCCGCCCGCCTGCACCAGCAGCCGGGCCAGCGCCTCGTCGTCGGGGCTGGACCGAAGGGCGGCGGCCAGCAGCGGGATGGCCTCGGGGGCGCGTCCGCAGCCCAGCAGCGCCGTGGCCGCTTCGCGGAGCGCGCCGCCGTCGGCGGGCAGGTCGGTGGTCACCGCCAGCAGCGTATCGGCCGCCAGCGCCGCGTCGTCGGGCCGGCCGGTCGAGGCGAGCAGCCGGGCCGCCTCGCGCCGCAGCCCGGCACGCGCCGCCGGGTCGGCCTGGCGCCGGGCCCGGTCGAGCAGGAGCCGGGCCCGCGCCTCCTCGCGCCCCTCCCGGTCGAGCAGGCCGAGCAGCGTCGCCTCGATGGCCGGATCCCCGGGCTGCTCGGCCAGCGCCTGCCGCAGCGTCGCCTCGGCCGCCGCCGGGTCGAAGTGGGCCTCCATGGCCACCAGCCGCCGCAGCCCGGCGGGGTCACCCGGATCGCGCTCCAGGGCGCGGCGCATCACCGCCACCGCCGACGGATCGCCGGCCTCGGCCAGCAGCTCGGCGGCCTCGCGGGCCCGGACCGCCGCGGCCCCGCCGGCGCCCCGCTCCGCCAGCAGCGCCTCCAGCGCCAGCAGGTCGTCGGCGGCCCCGCGCCTCATGCCGCGCCGCCGCTGCTCGGCCACCGCCTCCTCCAGCAGCAGCTGCGCGGCGTCGGCGTCGCCGGCCGACCGCGCCGTCTCGGCCGCTTCGTGGAGCGCCCCCAGCAGCGCCTCGGGGCCGAGCCCGCCCTGGCGCGTCGCCTCCACCCGCCGCCGCTCCAGCGCCACCGCCAACCCCGGGGAGTCGCCGGCCTCGGCGCGTGCCTCGCGGAAGAGCCGCTCGCCGAGCCGGCGATCATGGAGCTCGGCCAGCGCCCCCTCGGCGGCCGCGGCCAGCAGCTCGATGCGCGAGGCCCGGGAGCGGACCCGGCCGGCCACCGCCTCGAGGGCGGTCACGGCCCGCTGCCGGTCGGGATCGATCCGGCTCCGGGCCAGCGCCGCCGCCGCCTCCTGCGGCCGGAGCGCCAGCAGCCGGTCGAAGGCCGCCAGGGCCAGGGCCGGGTCGTCGGCCTCCGAGGCCAGCTCGGCCAGCTGCCGGCAGAGCGCCACCACCTCGCCCTCCTCGAAGCCGGGGAAGCCGGCCTCCAGCAGCGTCCGGTGCACCACCAGCGCCTCGGCGAAGGAGCCCTGGGCGTAGAGCAGCCGGCCCAGCAGCGGCCCGGCCAGCGCCGGGGTCTGCCGCGACCGGCTGAAGGCCCGGCGCGCGCAGCGCAGCGCCGCCCCGCCGTCGCCGGCCTCCCAGGCCAGCGCCGCCGCGGCCGCCTGGGCCCGGGCCGAGGTGGCCGGATCCTCAAGCCGCCCGGCGAAGCGCTCCAGCGGCTCGGAGGCGGACCGCTCGGGCAGGTGGCTCCGGCGCAGGCGCACCTGCTCGAGCGCCAGCCCCTGGTCGGGGGGCAGCAGCAGGAGACTCTCGGTGAAGGCGTGGTCGGCCGCCTGGTGCTGCCCCTGCTTCGCCAGCAGCCGGGCCCGCTCCAGCAGCAGCGCGCCGGCCTGGTCGGCGTCGAGCCGGGCCTCCTCCTCCAGCCGGGTGACCACCGTCGCCTCGTCGCCGAGGGCGGCCGCGGCCAGGCGCGCCTGCCGCACCGCGGCCAGCGACCGGGGGGCCAGGGTGCGGGCCTGCTCGGCGGCCTGGGCGGCCCCGGCGGCGTCGCCGGCTCCGGCGCGCAGGACCGCCAGGCGGAGGAGCAGGTCGGGCCGCTCCCCGGCCGGGACCAGCGGCGCCAGCGCCGCCAGCGCCTCGGCCTCGGCGGCGGCGTCCGACCGCGCCACGGCCAGCCCCAGCAGCGAGGTGAGCGCGCCCCGGGCCCGCTCCGGCTCCGGGTCGAGCTCCAGCGCCTCGCGCAGCGTCGCTTCACCATCCGTGACGAGCCCGGCCTCGACCAGCGCCAGCCCGGCCTCGGCCAGCCGCTCGGCGGCGCCGGCCTCGGCGGCGGCCAGGGCCAGGCGGGCCCGCTCCAGCAGCAGCCGGGCCGCGCCCGGGTGGTCGCCGGCCGCGATAGCCTCCTGGGCCCGGCGCTCCAGCCCCTCGCCGTCGTCGCCGCGCAGGCGCGCCGCCTCGCCGCGGGCCTCGGCGGCGCCGACCGGATCACCGGCCGCCTGGCGCAGCAGCGCCACCGCCTCCCAGGCCTCGACCCGCTCCTCCTCGCCGGCGCCGTCGTGGGCCGCCAGGGTCCGCAGCAGGGGCTCGCGCTCGCCGTCGTGGAGCAGGGCCGCCCGCCCCGGCGCCAGCAGGGCGCGGAGCGGCTCCAGCGCGATGGGATCGAAGCGGAGCACCGCCCGCCAGCTCTCCATGGCCTCGGGCTCGCGCCCGATCCGGGCCAGCAGCGCCGCCAGGTCGCGGTGGACGTGGAGCGCCTCGCCGACCGGCGTGCTCGAGGCCAGCCGGACCAGGGTGGTGGCCAGGCCGTCCAGGTCGTTGGCCTCGCGGTGGAGCCCGGCCAGGTGGGCCAGCTCGGAGCTGGTGGGGTTGCCGGTCTGGGCGTAGGCGGCCAGCCGGCGGCGCGCCAGCTCCCGCTCGCCGGTGCGCTCGGCCAGCGCCGCGGCCAGCCGCAGCAGCTCGGGCCGGCGGGCGGCGTCGAGCCCCTGGCCGGCCAGGGCGGCCTCGGCGTCGGCGAGGGCGCCGGCGGCGTCGTCGGCGGCGCGGCGGGCGGCACGCTCGGCGCGGGCCGGGGCGAAGCCGGGGTCGCTCTGCGCGGCCAGGTCGAGCGCCGAGGTGTCGCCGGTGAGCGAGAAGGCGCGCCAGGCCAGCGCCGCCCCCTCCTGTCCGCCGGTCCGCGCCGCGGCGGTGAGCAGGGCGGCGGCGGCGGCCCGGGCGTCGCCCGCGGCCGCGTGCAGCCGCAGCAGGTGGCGGAGCGCCTCGCCGCCGGTCTCCCGGGCCTCGGCGGCGCGCTCCAGCGACCGGACCGCGCCGGGGCGGTCGCCGAGCCGCTCGGCCAGCGCCGCCGCCTCCAGGTGCCGGCCGGCGCGGGTCAGGGCCTCGAGCTGCCCGGCCGGGTCGCCGCTCTGCTCCAGCGCCCCGACCAGCACGTCGCCGGCCTCGCGCTCGCCGGCCTCCAGCGCCCGCTCGGCGTGGGCCCGCGCCGACGGGGCCTCGCCGGCCGCCAGGGCGGCCCGCGCCGCGCGCAGCTCCAGCGCCCCGGCGTCGGCCGGCCCGCTGGCCAGCGCCGTGCGCAGCGCCCCCATCACCCGGTGGTGGTCGCCGACCCGCTCGGCCAGCGTCGCCTCCAGCCGCGGCAGCGAGGGATCGCCCGGGCTGAGGGCGCGGGCCTCGTCGAGCGCGGTGAGCGCCAGCGCCGGGTCGCCCTCCGCCAGCAGCTCGGCCCGCTCGCGCCAGGCCGCGGCGGCCGCGCTCCGGTCGCCGGCGGCGAGGGCCGCCTGCGCCACCTCGGCCAGCAGGGCGGCCAGGGCCGGGCCATCGCCGGAGCGGCGCGCCAGCCCGGCGGCCTCGGCCAGCCGCTGCCGCGAGGGCTCGGCCCGTCGGGCGGCGCCGATGGCACGAGCCGCGGCGGAGAGGTCGCCGGCCCGGGCGCTGGCGGCCGCCAGGCGGTCGAGGATCGTGGCCTCCTCGGCCCGGTCCCGGGCCAGCGGCACCAGCTTGAGGAGCACGTCGCGCTCGGCGGGGCCGTCGCCGCGGGCCTGGGCCGCGGCCGCCAGCCCCTCGATGGCCGGCCGGCAGGCGGGGTCGAGCTGCAGCGCCGCGGCGTAGCGGTCCACCGCCAGGTCGGGGCGGCCCAGCGGCCCCCGGGCCAGGTCGCCGGCCTCGGCCAGCAGGGCGGCGCGGGCCGGCGGCGCCGCGGTGAGCGGGGCCAGCCGGTCGAGGGCGTGGAGCAGCTGGGCGTGGCGGCCGAGGCGGCGGTGGAGCGCCGCCAGGCGGGTGAGCTGGGCGGCGTCGAGCGGCGCCGTGGCCTGGGCCGCCTCGAGGTGGGTGGCGGCGCCGGCCTGGTCGTCGAGGTGGCGCTCGGCCACCTCGGCCAGGGCCAGGTGGTGGGCCGCGGCCAGCGCCCCGGCCCCGGGCGCGGTCCGGTCGAGCACCGCCAGCGCCGCGGCGTGGTGGTCGGCGGCCTCGGCCCAGCGCCCCAGCCGCTCGGCGCAGCCGGCCGCCAGCCGGTGGGCCTCGGCGGCGCGCGGGCCGAGCTCGGCCGCCTCGCGGTAGCGGAGCAGGGCGTTCTCGACGTGGCCGAGCCGCGACTCCCAGGTGGCGCCCGCCTCGAGCGCCAGGGCCACGGCCCCGGCCAGGTCGCCGGAGCGGCGCCTGAGCGCCGAGAGCCGGTCGAGGGCGCCGACGGCGCGCAGGTGCTCGCCGGCGTCGGCGCAGGCGCGGGCCAGCGCCGAGAGCGACTCGGCGTCGTCGGGGGCGAGGCGCAGGGCCCGGTCGAGGTGGAGCCGGGCGCCGGGCGGATCGCTGGCCAGCAGCAGCTCGCCCAGCTCGGCGTGGGCGCGCGCCTTCTCGAGGTCGGTGGGGGCGTAGGCCAGCACGCGGCGCGCCGCCCGGATCTGCGCCCCCTTGTCGCCGCGGGCCCGGGCCAGGGACCGCAGGGCCCGCAGCGCCGGGAGGTGGTCGCGCCGGGCGGCCAGGGCCGCGTCGACGGCCCGCGCCAGCAGCTCGTCGTCGACGCCGGGGAGCGAGAGCACCGCCTCGGCGGCCGCCACCGCCGCCAGCCGCTCGCCCGCCGCCACCGCCGCCTCGGCCAGCGCCACCAGCGCCGCGGCCGCGCGGGCGTGCTCGCCGCGGGCGGTGCGGACCCAGGCCTCGGCGGCCAGCGCCGGGGCGAAGCCGGGGCGTCGCTGCAGCCAGCCGGCGGCCAGGTCGAGCGCCTCGTCGTGGAACCGCTCGTCGGCGCAGAGCAGCGAGAGCAGCCGGTCGGCGGCGAAGGGGTGGGTGGTGGGCGCCGCCGAGCCCAGCCAGGCCTCCCGGGCCGCGGACCAGTCGCCGGCGGCGGTGAGCGCCTCGGCCTCGGCGAAGGCGCGCGATCCCTCCAGCGCCGACAGCAGGTCGGCGTCGCCGGCGGCGGGTGGCGGGGCCTGGGTCTCGCGGGCCCAGGCGAGGAGGACGCCGGTGGGGGCCACCACCGCGGCGGCCAGCCGGACGCCCCCCTCCCGCGGCACCTTCCAGCCGCGGCTGACCAGCAGCCGGCGCGCCAGCAGGGGGAGGGGATCGTCGGGGAGGCCGAGGGAGGAGAGGGCGCGGGCGGCCAGGTGGGGCAGGGCGGCGGCCGGGAGCGGCGACGGGCCGTAGAGCCGCGGCGCGTAGGGCACCACCGCCACGCCGCGCTCGAAGCCGGGGAGCAGGCCGAGCCGCAGCGAGAAGGCCGGACCGCTGGCCAGCCGGCCGCCCACCTCGGCGAAGCCGTCGCGCAGGGCCACCTCCAGCGAGGCCAGGCCCAGCTCGCCGAGGTCGAGCCGCGCCACGGCGGCCGTCACCGCGGCCTGGTCGATCCGGACGGTGAGGGCGTCGAGGTCGCAGAGCCGGTGGCGGAACTGGGCCGGGCCTCCGCCGGCGTCGAAGGGGAGGGCGATGTCCGGCACCTTGAGATCGAGGTGCTCGACCAGCAGGCCGGCCATGGCGGCAGGCGCGCCGAGGCGGACGTGGGCGCCGCCTCTCTCGAGGCGGAGCTCGAAGCCGTTTCCGGTCCGGGTCCCGGCGGCTGGTGAGGCCGTCGAGGCGGTGGGGTCGACCTCCGCCATGCGTCCGAAATCCTAGCGGGAAATGGGCGTGGGCGCGAAAAAGCGCCCACCGATCCGTGCCCGGGAGGCGCTATCGCCCCAATCGCGTCGGCGCCGGCCTCTGGTGGCGCCGACGCAAGCCTGGTGCAGTCCTCCAGCCGAGGAGCACGGTCCTGAAAGAGCAGATCGCATGGCTCGTGCTTCTACGTTGCGCGCCCTGAAGGGCGCGCGATTCACGGCTTGCCGGTGGCCGCCTTGTGGGCGTTGTTCCCCTCGGCCACGTTGGCGCCTCCCTTGCGGAAGATCACCACCGAGCGGCGCGACTGCAGCTCCTGGTCCTCGCGGGCGAAGACCGTCACCACGTTCTGCCCCGGCTTGAGCGGCAGGTCGGTGGTGAAGTCGAGCCGCCCCCGGGTGCTGGCCGAGCCGTTGGCGGCGTCGGGCACCACGCGGAAGAAGACCTTCTCGTCGTTGACGAAGACGTAGACGTCGCGGAGGCGGGCGTCGGGATCGGCCGAGGGGGGCAGCAGCGCCGAGCCGGCGAGCCTGAAGGTGTCGGCCTCGACCACCGGCGCGCCGCGGGCCGGGTCGGGCGACAGGGTGATGCGCGGCGGCTCGTGCTGCCAGGCCTCGACGGCGCCGCCGGTGCCGGGCGAGCGGCTGGTGGTCACGTCGGCGCTGGCCACGAAGCCGAAGCGGCCCCGGGTCCACTCCACCCGGCGGAAGCCGTTGGCGGAGCCGGTGAGCGGCAGGACCAGCCCCTTCCTGGCGGTGGCCACCACCCCGGCAGTGGCGCTGGCGCCGCCGCGGATGACCACCTCGGCCCCCTCGACGCGGACCCCGCCCGACTCCACGGCCACCTTCTCCGAGCCCGGGGCGACCGGCAGGTCGAGCTTCTGCGACAGGTACTCCCCGCTCTTCTCGTCGATGACCTGGACCCGGAAGGGGAGCGAGGCGCCGGCACCCGGCTTGAGCTCGATCTCCATGGAGGCGGCGCGGCTCTCGCCCGGCTTGAGCGCCCCCACCACCTCCCGCCCCTTCTTGATGAAGAGCTTCTCGTCGCCGAGGTTCTTGAGGAGCACGTAGGTCTTGTCGCCGCTCACCCCCGGGCCGACGTTGCGGACGTCGATGCGGACGGTGAAGGTCTCGCCGCGGGCCGGCAGGCCGTCGCCGTTTCCACCCTTGCGGTCGTCCACCTGCAGGCTGTAGGCGAAGAGCGGGCGCGGCACCTCGACCACGTCGAGCGAGGTGAGCACGTCGGCCGGGGCCTTGCCCTGGTCGTCCTCGAAGTGGAAGGTCACCTCGTCGCGGCGGCTGTCGAAGCTGCGCGGCAGCTTGAGCGGCACCGACCAGCTCTTCCGCTCGCCGGGGCGGACGGTGCCGAAGACGAACTCGCGCCGATCGAGGAAGAAGTTCTTCTCGTCGACGGTCCAGGCCCGCAGGCGGCGGAAGGGGGCGTCGCCCCGGTTCTCCACCGTCACGGTCCACTGGACCACCTCGCCGGCCTTCTGGGCGCGGCCGGCCGGCGGGGTCACCGTCACCACGGCGCGCGGGGCGCCGGTGGTGGTGCCGTGCGGCGCCGACCAGTCCACGCCGAGCTGGCCGAGGCGGGCCTCGAGCCGCTTCTCCTCCTCGGCGCGGCGCTCGCCCACCAGGCCGCCGGCGGCCTCCAGCAGCCGGGCCCGGTCCGGGAACGGGGCCCGGGCCAGCAGGTCGCGGGCGAAGCGGATCTGGAAGTCCTCCTTGACCTGGTCGGGATCGGCGTCGATCTCCTCGTCCTCCTGCTGCTCGGCGGAGAGCGCGGCCTCCTCGCCGTGGGCGTCGCGGGCCGCCTCGCGCTTCAGGGCCCGGGCCACCGCGTCCTCCTTCTCGTCGAGCAGGTAGCGGAGCTCCAGCGGCGACTTCTCGGCGCGGCGCTTCTTCAGGTCGGCGGCCTTGGCGCCGCCCAGGTTGGAGAGGTGGCGGTCGAGGTCGGCCTCGCCCATGGCGCGGGGCGGGGCGAAGACGTTGATCTGGTCCTTGAGCGCCCGGCCCGGCAGCAGCGCCACGTCCGGGATGATGCCCACCTCCTGGATGGAGACGTCACCGGGGGTGAGGTACTGGGCGATGGTGAGCTTGAGGGCGGCGTCCTCGGTGGGGCGCCCCGGCTCGCTGAAGTCGAAGAGGGTCTGGACCGAGCCCTTGCCGAAGGTGGGCCGGCCGACGATGAGCGCCCGGCCGTTGTTCTTGAGGGCGCCGGCCACGATCTCGCTGGCCGAGGCCGAGCTGCCGTTGACCAGCACCACCAGCGGCAGGCCGGCCAGGTCCTTGGGGTCGCTGGTGGCCTCGCGGACCTCGCGCTGGCGCTGGGCGCCGTCGCTGACCGTCTTGACGATGACCCCCTCGGAGAGGAAGAGGTCGGAGAGCTCCACCGCCTCGTCGAGCAGGCCGCCGGGGTTGCCGCGCAGGTCGAGGATCAACCCCTTGAGGCGCCCGCCGGCCCTCTCCCGCTGCTGCAGGATGGCCTTGTGGATCTCCCGGGTGCCGTTGCGGGCGAAGGTGGTGTAGCGCAGGTAGCCGACGCCCTGGTCGAGCAGCTTGGCCTGGGGGATGGTCTCGACGCTGATGGTGTCGCGGGTGAGCTGCAGCCGGCGCGGCTCGGGCCAGGCGGTGCGGGCCACGGTGATCGTCACCGGGGTGCCGGGCTTGCCGCGGAGCCGCTCGACGGCGTCCTGCACGTCCATGTTGATGGTCGACTGCTCGCCGATGCGGGCGATGATGTCCTTGGAGCGGATGCCGGCCTTCTGCGCCGGGGTGTTCTTGAACACCCGGACCACGGTCAGGTTGCCGTCGCGCATGGCGATGGCGAAGCCGATCCCGCCGAACTCGCCGCGGGTCTGGGTCTTCATGTCGCGGAAGTACTTGGGCTCGAGCACCACCGAGTGGGGGTCGAGCGTGGAGAGCACCCCGGCGGCGGCCGCGTACTCGATCTCGCGCAGGTCCTCGTGGGCCACCAGGTTCTCCTGCACGAACCCCATGACCTCGCCCAGCAGCAGCCGGGCGTTCCAGATGGTGTCGACGTCCTTGAGGGCGAAGTCGCGGGTGGCGCTGCCGACCGTGACGGTGAGCTTGTCGCTCTTGGCGTCCCCCTTGACCATCACCTCGGCCACGGTCCGCTCCACCGAGTCGAGCGCCGCCACCACCATGGCCTTGGGGTCGATGCGGGTGGGGTCCACGTAGGCCTGGTGGACCTTGCTGAAGACGAAGCCGAGGATGGGGAGCCGGTCGAGCCGGTAGTCCTCGGCCGCGGTGGCCCCCTTGCCCTGGGTGGCGCCGCTCAGGGAGGCGGCCAGGTCGTCGGCGTGGCCCAGCGAGGCCGAGGACGGCGCGGCGGGCAGCCCCGTGGTGGCGCTGGAGGCCAGCAGGGCGAGGGCCCGGGCCGGCGCCGGGGCCTGCTCCGGATCGGCGCGGACGAAGCGGACGGCGACACCGAGCGCCAGGGCGGCGACGACGGCAAGCGTGGCGACGAGCCGGAACGGGCGGTTCATTCTGTCTGGCTTTCCCGGGGGAGTTCGGCTGGGGGGAGAAATCCGAGTGACTGTCGAGGATAGGAGGAGCCCGGTGGGAAAACAAGGGAACCGCCCCGCGCATGCCCGGGATCGTCCGGGCCTCCCTTTCGGGGAGGGAAACCGGGTCCGGCGGGCCTTGGACGATCGGGGGGGTCGGGGGTAGGTTCGGCACCCGCGGAAGGGCCGGAGCGCCGGCCACCGCGGCTGAAAGGCGGTCGTCCCGTGTCGCTCGATGCCAAGGTGAAGGAGAGCCCGCCGGTGACCGGCGTGGACGATCTCACCAGCTACTTCCGGCAGCGGGAGCGGCCGCGCCCCGACTGGAAGGTGGGGCTGGAGCACGAGAAGATCGCGCTCAGGGCCGGCACCCTCGAGCCGGTCCCCTTCGAGGGGCCGGGCGGCATCGAGGCGGCGCTGCGGGCCTTCACCCAGTTCGGCTACCAGCCCTTCCTCGAGGACGGTCGGATCATCGCCACCCAGCGGACCGGGCTGACCGTCTCCATCGAGCCGGGCGGCCAGATCGAGCTCTCCGGCCGCCCCTTCGCCGACATCCACGCCGTGGCCTCGGAGCTGGAGCGCCACCTGGTGAAGTGCCGGGAGGTGGCCGGGGCGCTGGGGCTGGAGCTGCTGGCCACCGGCTACCGCCCCTGGGGCCGGCCCACCGAGGTGCCGTGGATGCCGAAGAACCGGTACACGGTGATGCGCCCGTTCCTCGAGGCCCGCGGCCGGCTGGCGGTGGACATGATGGCCATGACCGGCTCCACCCAGGCCTCCTTCGACTTCTCCGGCGAGCGGGACATGGCCGAGAAGCTCCGGGTGGCGCTGGCGGTGCAGCCGGCCGTCACCGCGCTCAGCGCCAACTCGCCGGTGGTGGACGGCCGGGAGTCGGGCTGGAAGAGCTACCGGGTGGCGGTCTGGGAGGAGACCGACCCGGAGCGCAGCGGGCTGCTCCCCTTCGCCTTCGAGCCCGGCTTCGACGACGACGCCTACCGCCGCTACGCCGAGTGGGCGCTCGACGTCCCCATGGTCTTCCTGCGACGCGACGGCCGCTACCTGCCCACCGGCGGCCACAGCTTCCGCCGCTTCCTGGTGGAGGGGCTGCACGGCCACCGCCCCACCATGCTCGACTGGGAGGACCACCTCTCCACGCTCTTCCCCGAGGTGCGGGTGAAGGGGGTGGTGGAGGTGCGCGGCGCCGACGCCTGCGACGCCGACATGACCCGGGCGGTGCTGGCGCTCTGGAAGGGGATCCTCTACGACCGGCAGGCCCGCGACTGGGCCTGGGACGCCGTCAAGCGCTTCACGGTGGGTGCGAGGCGGGCCCTGATGGTGGCGGCCGGCCGGCAGGGGCTGGAGGCGCGGACCCCCGACGGTCGGACCCTCGGCCAGCTGGCCGGGACGCTGCTCGACGCCGCCGAGGCCGGCCTGTGCCGGCAGCACGCCTGCGGCGACCAGGGGGAGGACGAGCGGAAGTTCCTGGCCCCGCTCCGGGCCCGGGCGGAGAGCGAGCGCTCCCCGTCCGACGAAGCGCTGGAGGCCTTCCGCCGCGGCGGGGACCGGGCGCTGGCCGAGCACCTGCGCTGCGCCTGAGCGGGCCGCCAGGCTCCCGGGCGGGCCGGGCGGGGGCGCTCCCCGTCAGTCCAGCTCGGGGGGCAGGGTGTTGCCGAAGAGCAGCGTCATCCCCACCAGGAACTCCAGGCCGGTGAACTTCCCGCTGGCCTCCAGGCCGGTCGGCCCGCGGACCGGGTCGTGTCCGTACTGGTTCATCCCGGCGCTCTTGGTGAAGGTGTAGAGCGCCGCGGCGCTGAAGAGGAAGGGCGACCGGGTGTACAGCGAGACCCGCAGCCCGCCCGAGACGCCGAGGAGCGCGTCCTCGGCGGCCTCCTTGCCGGAGGCCTTGAGCGTCGCGTAGGCGATGTTGACGGAGAGCGGCAAGTCCAGGCTGACCAGGCCGAGCTTCCCGTAGGGCTTCACCAGCGGCAGGGCGAACTCGAGGCGGAGCTCGTAGAACTGGTGGTCGGCGTTGGTGATGGTGGTCGGGGTGCCACCCGAGCCGGCGGCCGGCGAGGTGAACTGGGGCACCTTCCCGCTGGCGTAGCGCATCATCAGGGCGAAGTTGCCGGTCCCCGCGCCGGCCCGGAAGCCGAGCCCGAAGGCGGACTCGAGCTTGTCGCCGAGGCGGCCGCCGTAGCCGGGTCCGGGTGACAGCCGGGGCACGTACTCCAGGCTGAATCCGGCCGAGTCCTGGTTGTAGGTGGCCCTGGCCTCGCCGTCGGCCTTGGCGCCCAGCGTGGCGCGTCGCTCGGCGGCCGCCTTCCCCAGCGGGCTCCCGGGCTCCAGGTCGGCCGCCTTGCCGTAGGCGGCGGCGCCGGGGCCGGCGTGGCCCAGCCGCTCCTCGATGATCCCCAGCAGGAACCAGGCCCGGGCGTTCCCCGGCTCACGCTCGGTGGCCTCCAGCGCCGCCTCGCGGGCCGGCCCCCAGCTCTTCTGCGAGGCCAGCTGCCTGGCGCGGGGATACGGCCCCGGCGCCTCCTGGGCCCCGGCCGGTGCGGCCGCCAGCAGGGCCAGCAGGAGGCCGGCGGTCGCGGCGGCTCGGGCCCTCATTTCCCGGCCTCCGGGCCCGGCGTGGGTGGCTCGGTCGGCGGTGGCCTGGCCTCGAAGGACTGGTTGCAGGAGGCGTACCGGCTGCACTCGAAGGAGGCGTCGGCGGCATAACACTGGCAGTCGCACTCGTTGAGCTTGGGGAAGCCGGCCGGGCAGCAAACGGACGGGCCGTTGAGCGCCCCGCCGCAGACCACCACGTGGCAGACGAACTGCCCGCCGGCGGCCGCGTCGCAGGTGGCGGCCGGCCGGGAGTCGGTGGTGACGCGCTTCTCCGGGTTGAAGGGGGCATCGAGCAGGCTCATCCGCAGGAAGGCCTCCCGGTCGAGCCGGTCCGCCCGCGCCTGGCGACGAGCCATGGCCTCCTTCTCGGCGGCGGCCCGCGCCACCGCCGCCCTGGCGCTGGCCTCGGCCTGGGCCTGCTGCTCCCCGGCGGTCAGCACCCTGGGCTTGAAGAGCTCCCCCACCAGGGCGCCGGTGAGCGGCACCAGCGGGTTGGTGCTGGAGCCGCCGCTCGACGAGGAGGAGGTGCCGTAGCAGGCCTCCTCGCAGGTGGAGGCGCTCCCCAGCGGCTTGTGCCTGCCGGGACAGGCGCACATGGTCGGACCGGCCGCCCGGGTGCTCTGGGCCTCCGTCCAGGAGGCCGTGGTCAGCGTCGCCACCATGGCGCAGAGCAGGTACACCGGCACGGGCCTGTTCAAGAGATCCTCCCTGGTTCGACTCCCCGTCGAAGTGACCGACATCGTGACGCACCAGAAGGAGGGATCGCAAGAATTCGCTTCCCCGGGAATCCGGGAACTTGCCGAAACCTCACACTGACCGAGAGTAATTCCTGGCCATGGAGGAGGTCCGGGCGATTTCGTCAAGGCGCAAAGGGCGCCGCGCGGCCCGGGGCGGCGGGCGCCGGAGGATCAGCCCGGTGGCCGGGGCGCCTTCACCGCCACCCGCTCCCTGGCGCGCAGCACCAGCACCGTCCCCGCCAGCACCAGCACCATCCCGGCCACCGCCGGCGCCGTCCACCGGTAATGCTCGAAGAGCGTCGAGGCCAGCATGGCCACGGCCGGGATGACCGCCGCCGAGTACCCGGCCCGCCCGGCGCCGATCCGCTGCAGCAGCGTCAGGTAGCTGACGAAGGCCACCACCGAGCCGAAGACCGCCAGGTAGAGGAGGGAGAGCAGGTAGGGGGCCCGGGCGTCGAAGCTGAAGGGGATCCCCACCGCCAGGCACCAGGCCACCATCAGCAGCGCGGCGTACCCCATGGCCACGGCGGTGCCCGGCACCACCCCCACGCCGCGGGCGAAGACCCGCTGCGAGAGCAGGTTGCCGCCCGAGGCCACCAGCGTGCTGCCGGTGGCGAAGGCCACGCCGACCAGCAGCCCGGAGTCGCCGCGCAGGCCGCGCACCTCCGGCCAGAAGAGCAGGGCCACGCCGGAGACCCCCATGGCCGCGCCCACCATCACCGCGGGCGGGGCCGGGGTCCCGAAGAAGACCCGGGCGCCGAGCAGGTTCCAGAAGACCATGAAGGCGAAGAGCACCGCCACCAGCCCCGAGGTCAGGGTGGCCTCGGCCCGGTAGACCAGCACGTAGTTGAGCCCGAAGAGCAGCACCCCCAGCGCCGCCAGGCGCAGGTGGTCACCGAGGGTGAAGCGGAGCGGGATCCGGCGCAGGCCGCACCAGCCCAGCAGCAGCGCCGAGGCCAGGGCGAAGCGCCAGGCCACCGAGACCTCCGGCGCCACCACCCCGAGCTGGAACTTGATCACCAGCCAGGTGGTCCCCCAGACGAAGGTGGGGACGGCGAAGAGCAGCAGGCTGCTGGCGCCGGCGGGGCGGGGCGCGGCGGGATCGGCGGCGGGCATGCGGCTCGGAGGGCTACCGCCCGGCGTACGGCTTCCCGAAGGTGAAGGTCTTCCGCTTCGGATCCCAGAGCCAGGCCCACCAGAAGTCGGTGGTGCCATCCCCCTTGTAGTACCGGAAGTCGGTGTGGCCGTCGCCGTTCAGATCCTTGAACTGCCAGCGAGAGGGCTTCTCCATGTCGTTGACGCTGGCCTCGAGCCGCTCGGCGCCGTGGCCGCCAAAGGTCTTGCCGGTGAGGTTGTCGGTGATGACGTACTCGTAGACGTAGAGGAAGCGCTTCTGCTCGGCGGGCCCGAGGGGGATGGTCTCCTTGAGCCGGACCTGGACGCTGAAGCCGGGGCCGGGGACCAGCTGGTAGCCCTCGGCGGCCCGCCGCTCGCGGGTGGTGGTCTTGGGAGCGGCGGCGGCGGCGGTGGTGGCGGCCAGCAGCAGGGCGAGGAGGGCGAGGCGCTGGACCATGGACGTCTCCGGCGAGGCGGGAGGAGCGGCCATTCAACCACGAATGACCGGGCCGGGCGGAGCCCTCAGGGCCGGGCGCCGGCGAGGGCCTCCGACCGGCAGGCGTCCCGGGCCGCCACCACCTCGTCGAAGAACGGCGCAGGCACCACGCCGCCCCGGAGCGCCGTCCAGCTCCGCTCCATGGCAGGCCGCCAGGCCGCGGCGTCGACCTTCACGAGCTTGAGCCCCTGGCGCTGCATGGCGCCGATGGCCTCGACGTTGAGCCGGCGCACCTCCAGGTCCACCCGCTCGCCGAGCTGGCGCGCCACCTCGAGGAGCCGCGGCCGCAGCCCGGCGGGGACCCGCTCCCAGGCGTCGCGCCGCACCACCGTCACCCCCACCATGAAGCCCACCGGCAGGTCGATGAGCCACGGCGCGGGCACGAAGGTGCGGGTGACCAGCGCGTAGAGCGGCACGTTGTTGAGGCAGTCGATCATCCCGGTCTGGAGCGCCGGCATGATGTCGGTGGCGGCCAGCACCACCGGCCGCAGCCCGGCCCGGCGCCAGGCCTCCTCGATCCCGGGATCCCCCTGGGCGGCGAAGATGCGCGCCCCGGCCAGCTCCTCCGGGGTCCGGCGCGGGCCGTTGCAGTAGAGGGACAGCGAGCCGATCACGCTCCACTGCACCACCACCAGCCCCTGCGCCTCGAGCGCCCGCTCCATCGAGCCCTTGACCCGCTCGAGGGCGCAGCGCATCTCCGGCTCGTCGCGGAAGAGCAGCGGCGTGGTCATGGCCTGCGGCTCCCTCACCAGGTCGTGGAGGCCGACGTTGGTCAGGGCCGCCGCCTGGAGCTGGCCGATCCCGACCTTGCGGATCACCTCGCCCTCGTTCCCCTGGGTGCCGCCGGCGTAGACCCTGAGCTTGACCTGGCCCCCCGAGGCCTCCTCCCAGCGCTGGCCGAGCTCGCGCAGCAGGTCGTGCCAGGCCGAGCCGGTGGGCGCGAGGGTGGCGAGCTTGATGGTGACCTGGCCCCACGCCGGCCCGGCGGTGGCGAGCAGCAGCGCGGTGATGGCCCAGCGCGTCGGTGAACTCATGGTGACCTCCCGGGTCCCCGGGGGAGGGACCGTGCTTCGGCTGGAGAGTCCTGGAGGGGGGCCGGGTGTGACGGGAGCGGGGCGGCCCCGGTCCTGGCCGCCGCCCGGTCACACCGGCGGGTGCTGGCGGCCTCTCCACCCCGGACACCGGACGGGGAGCGACCATGGACCGATTCATCGGCATCGACGTCGGGGCGGAGACCATCAAGGTGGTGGAGCTGGTGCGCGACGGCGGGGCGCTGGCGGTGGCGCGGCGGCTGGAGTCGGCGCACGGCAAGGCGCCGGGGGCCGGCCTCGTCGAGCTCCTCTCCGGGCTCGACTGGCCGGGGGTGTCCGGGGCCGCGGTGACCGGGCGGCTGGGGCGCGGGGTGGCCCTCCCGCGCATCCCCACGCAGCAGGCGCTGGTGGCCGGCCACCGCCACCGCCACGGCGACGGGGCCGCCACCCTGGTGACCATCGGCGCCCGCGGCTTCCAGGTGGTGGAGCTCCACGCCGGGGGGCGCACCACGGCGCGGGAGAACTCGCGGTGCGCCCAGGGCACCGGGAACTTCCTGCGGCAGCTGGTGGAGCGGCTCGGGCTCGGGGTGGAGGAGGCCTGTCGGCTCGCCGAGGCCGAGGCCGACCCGGCCGAGCTCTCCGGGCGCTGCCCGGTGATCCTCAAGACCGACGTGACCCACCTCGCCAACAAGGGAGAGCGGCGCGAGCGGATCCTGGCCGGGCTGCTCGAGGCGGTGGCCGAGAACGTGGCCGCGCTGGTGAAGCCGGGGACCTGCCCGGACCGGGTCTACCTGGGCGGCGGCGTGGCCCGCGCCGGGCGGGTGCGCGCGGCGCTGCGGCGGCGGCTGGAGCGCGCCGGCAGGACGCTGGTCGAGACCGATCCGGGCGAGGCCCTCTTCCAGGAGGCGCTGGGGGCCGCGCTCCACGCCGCCACGGCGCCGGCGCCGGTCCCCTCGCTGCGCGCCCTGGTCGCCGCCTCCGCGGAGGCCCCCCTGGAGCTCCTGCCGCCGCCGTCGAGCGCGCTCGCCAGGGTGCGCCGCCTGGTCAGGGCCCCGGCCGGCGGGGCGCCGCCGGCCAGCCTGGTGCTCGGCCTCGACATCGGCTCGACCGGCTCCAAGGCGGTGGCGCTCGACCTGGGGCGGGGCGAGCCGGCCTGGGAGGGCTACCTGAAGACCGGCGGCGACCCGGTCGGCGCTTCGCAGGCGCTGGTGCGCGCCTTCCTGGCCGGGCCGCTGGCCGCGGTGCCGGTCGGGGCCGTCGCCGTCACCGGCAGCGGACGCGAGATCGTCGGCTCGCTGCTGGCCACCTGCTTCGGCGCGGAGCGGGTCTTCGTGCTCAACGAGATCGCGGCGCACGCCGCCGGGGCGGTCCACGCCGATCCGCGCGTCGACACCATCTTCGAGATCGGGGGCCAGGACGCCAAGTACATCCGGCTCGAGCAGGGGCGGGTGGTGGACGCCGCCATGAACGAGGCCTGCAGCGCCGGCACCGGCTCCTTCATCGAGGAGCAGGGGCGGCGCTTCGAGGGCGTGAAGGACGCGGTCGAGCTGGCCGCCCTGGCCTGCGGCGCCGACGGCGCGGTGGCGCTCGGTCAGCACTGCTCGGTCTTCATGGCCGAGGTGATCGACGAGGCGGTGGCGCGCGGGGCCCCGCGGGAGCGGATCGTGGCCGGCCTCTACGAGTCGGTGATCGCCAACTACCTCGATCGCGTCAAGGGGAGCCGCTCGGTCGGCCAGGTGGTCTTCTGCCAGGGGATGCCCTTCGCCGCCGACGCCCTGGCCGCGGCGGTGGCGCGCCAGACCGGAGCCGAGGTGATCGTGCCGCCCAGCCCGGGCACGGTCGGCGCCCTGGGGATCGCGCTGCTGGCCGCCGAGGCGCTGCCGGCGTCCTCCGCGGCGCCGCTGGCGCTGTCGCGCCTCCTCGAGGCCCGGGTGGAGCGCACCGAGACCTTCGTGTGCGGCGCCAGCAGCGGCTGCGGCGGCGAGGGGGCCCGCTGCCGCGTCGACCGGCTCACCACGCTGGTCGCCGGCGAGCGCCGCCGCTTCAGCTGGGGCGGGGCCTGCGCGCTCCACGACGGCGGGACCCGCAGGCACACCCTGCCCGACCTCGCCCCCGACCCCTTCCGCGAGCGCGAGGGGCTGGTCGATCGGCTGGTCGCCGGGCTCTCGGCGAGGAGGGGTGGCCGGAGCGTCGCCCTCACCGACGAGTTCCAGCTCAAGGGGCTCTTCCCCTTCTTCGCCACCTTCCTCCACGGCCTGGGGCTGGACCTCGAGGTGGTGCGCGGCGCGGGCCGGGCCGAGCTGAAGCGCGGGCTGGATGGCGCCCATGTCGCCTTCTGCGCGCCCATGCAGCAGCACCACGGCACCGTGGCCGCCCTGGCGGGGCGCGGCACCGACTTCGTCTTCCAGCCCATGTTGCGGGAGCTCCCCCGGGTAGGCGGCGAGCGGGCCTCGCAGCTCTGCCCGGTGGTCCAGGCGGCGCCGGACCTGCTGCGCGCCGACCTGGGCGACGCGCTGGCCGGCCGGCTGCTCAGCCCGGTGGTCGACGTCGGCCCCGGCCGGCTCGACGCCCCGGTCTTCCAGGACGCCTGCCGGCGGCTGGCCGGCGAGGTGGGGGTGCGGGACGCGCCGACCTGGCGGGCCGCCTGGGAGGCCGGGCGCGCGGCGCAGCAGGCCTTCGACGAGGGGCTGCTGGCCATCGGCCGGCGGGCCCTGGGGCGCTGCCGGGAGGAGGGGCTGCTGGCGGTGGTGGTGCTGGGGCGCACCTACACCATCCACAACGACGTGCTCAACTCCAACGTCCCGGCCATCCTGCGCCAGCAGGGGGCCATCGCCGTCCCGGTCGACTGCCTCCCCATCGGAGAGGAGGCGCCGCTCTTCGAGAACATGTACTGGGGCCATGGCCAGCGCATCATGCGGGCCGCCTGGCAGGTGCGCCGCACCCCCGGCCTCTACGCCCTCTACGCCTCCAACTACTCCTGCGGCCCCGACAGCTTCACCCTCCACTTCTTCGGCGCCCTCATGGAGGGGAAGCCCTTCGCCGTCATCGAGACCGACGGCCACGCCGGCGACGCCGGCACGCGCACCCGCGTCGAGGCCTTCCTGCACTGCGTCCGCGAGGACCTGCGCGCCCCGCCGCCCCGCGCCGCGCCCGGCGTCGAGCGGCTCACGGTGGCGAGCCGGGGCCTCCCCGAGCTGCTGCGCGGCGGCGAGCGGCTGCTGGTGCCGCCCATGGGACCGCAGGCCGAGGCGCTCGCCGCGGTGCTGCGCGGCGTGGGGCTCCAGGTGGAGGTGCTGCCGGAGCCGACCCGCCAGACGCTGCGGCTGGGCCGCCGCCACGCCTCGGGCAAGGAGTGCCTGCCGGCGGTGGTGACCCTGGGCGGGCTGCTGGAGCGGCTGGAGCGGGAGCGGGATCCGGCGGCGCGCTTCACCTTCTTCATGCCGGGCACCGACGGTCCCTGCCGCTTCGGCGCCTACAAGGAGCTGCACCAGCTGGTGCTCGACCGGCTCGGCCACTCCGGCCGGGTGCGGATCTGGTCTCCGCCCTTCGGCGACTACTTCCAGGGGATCCCGGCGGGCGCCGGCGCCCTGGTGCTCACCGGCGCCACCGCCATCGACCTGCTGCGCGACCTCCGCTACGAGGTCGGACCGGGTGAGGCACGCCCGGGCGCGGCCAGCCGGCTCTTCAACCGGTACCTCTCCGTGCTCACCGCCCTGCTGGAGCGCGAGGCGGCGCGCGACCTGGGCGGCGGCCGGGTGCTGCGCGAGGCGGCCACCGGCCGGCTCTACGGCGTCCCGACCCTGCTGAGGCGGGCCGGGGAGGCCTTCGCCGCGCTGCGGGGCCCGGTCGAGGCGCCGCGCGTGCTGGTGGTGGGCGAGATCTTCGTCCGCAACGAGCCCTTCTCGAGCGGCTTCGTCGCCGACGAGCTGGCGCGGCGCGGCCTGGTCGCCCGCGTCGCCCCGGTCACCGAGTTCCTCCAGTACTCCGACCACTGCGGGCGGCAGCAGCGACGCCTCGACCTCGGCGACCGGCTCGACGGCTGGGTGCGCCGCCGCATCGAGACCGCCTGCCACCAGGCCGCGGCGAGGGCCTTCGGCTGGCGCCCGCCGCCCGGGACGGCGAGGACGCTGCGCGCCGCCGCGCCCTACCTGCGCGACGCCCTGGAGGGCGAGACGGTCCTGACCCTGGGGGCGGCCGTCGAGGCCTGGCGGCGGCGCGAGGTGGAGGGCGTCCTCTCGGTCGGGCCGCTCGAGTGCATGCCCAACAAGCTGGCCGAGTCGCTCTTCCACCACGCCGCGGCGCGCGAGGGGCTGCTCTCGCTCACCCTCTCGCTCAACGGGGAGCCGCTCGATCCCGAGGCGCTCGACGCCTTCGCCTTCGCGGTCCACGCCCGCCACCGGGCCACCGCCGGGCGGCCCCGTCCGCCCCTCCACCGGCCTCGCCCCCGCCCCGCGGGCGACCTGGTCACGCTGGGGCTCCCGGCGCAGCAGGCCCGGTGACGGCCGCCCTCAGCCCGGGGGCGCCTGGTCGAGGCGGGCCGCCAGGGCGCGCGCCTGCTCCAGCAGCGGCGTCCCGGACTCGGCGCTGGACCAGGCCGCCTGCAGCCGCCGCAGCGGGAGGCGGGCGGCCGCGGCGTCGCCGAGGCGGAACAGGGCGTCGGCGAGCAGCAGCTGGCTGCGCGGCCAGGCCCAGCTGCGCCACATCTGGCGCCAGGTGTAGAGCCGCTCGAAGCGGGTGAGCGCGTCGACCGCCTCCTCCAGCCTCCCGGCCCGGTGGGCCAGCTCGCCGAGGGCGTAGAGCGGGGCGAGGCGCCAGGCCACCACCGGCGTCCGGGCGCAGGTCGCGCGCAGGCCGGCCAGCGCCCCCTCCCGGTCACCGCGGTGCCAGGCCAGCAGCGCCGCGGTGGTGTCGGCCAGCACCGATCCCGGGGGCAGCCCCGCGCCCAGCCGGGCGGCCGGCTCGAGCGCACCGAGCCAGGCCAGGGAGACGGCGTGCTCGGCGGCGGCGCGGGGATCGGCGGCGCCGACCCGCTCGATGGCCGCCTCGACGCCCGCGAGGTCGCCGTCCCCCAGCAGGTAGTCGGCCCGGACGGCGTGGTAGTGCCAGTCGCGCAGCACCGCCGGGACCTCCCGCGCCAGCTCCTCCAGCATGGCCAGGCCGGCGCGGCGCCGCCCCTGGAAGGCGTGCAGCGCCGCCAGCCCGTAGTAGCCCATGCGGCGGACCGGGCTTCCGGGCGCCGCCAGCTGGCGCACCTCCTGCTCGGCGTCGGCGAACCGGCCGGAGAAGAAGACCGCCGCCAGCTGGTCCTCGCGCCCGGCCACCCCGCCCCCCACCGCCATGGCGCGCTCGCCGGCCCGTCGCGCCGCCACGAGGTCACCCAGCCAGCCCGAGGCCACCGAGAGGCCGTGCAGCGCGGCCGGGCCACCGGTCCCGTCCCAGCGCCTCGACCAGGCCCGCAGCTCCTCGTGCCGGCCCAGCGCCCCCAGCGCCTCGGCGAGGTGGCCGGCGGCCCAGCCGTACTCCGGGTCGAGCGCCACCACCTGCTCGAACCAGGGGAGCGCCGCGGCCAGCTCGTCGCGGTGGCGCAGGATGTCGCCGGCCTGGTACCAGGCCCGCACCTCGTCCGGCCAGGCCTCGACCACCCGCCGGTAGACGGCCAGCGCCGCCTCGTCGTCGCCGCCGACGTGGGCCGCGAAGGCCTCGATGAGGGCGCGCTCCCGCTCGCTGGCTGCGCCGGCGTTGTCCTGCGCCGCCAGCAGCGCCGCCTCCTGCTCGGCCTGCTCGCCGCCGAACCAGCGCAGCCAGACGGCCAGCTCGTAGTGGGCCGCCGCCAGCCCCGGGTCGAGCGTCACCGCCTTGCGCAGGAGCGCACCGCAGTCCTGACCGAGCGCCGGGCTCCGCACGCACTGCTCGCCGAGGAAGTAGGTGCGCCAGGCCTCGACCGAGGCGGCGGCCGGCGAGGCGGCGGCCGGCGGGGCGGTCCAGCCGCGCTCCGCCTCCAGGAGGGCCTCGAGCAGCCCGGCGGCGTCGCGGTGGCGGTCGCCGGGCGCGGGCGCCGTGGCCCGCGCCACCAGCGCGGCCAGGGGGGCCGGGATGCCCGGCCGGTCGAGCGTCCCCCGGGGGACGCCGGCGGCGCCGACGCCGGCCAGCATCTCGTGGAGCAGCAGGCCCAGGGCGTAGAGGTCGGTGCGCTCGTCCTCGGCGCCGCCGGCCGCCTGCTCCGGCGCCATGTAGCCGGGCGTGCCGCTGCGCACCGGCCCGCGCACGCCGAAGGCGGCGGCGAGGCCGAAGTCGAGCACCTTGGCCGGTCCGCCCTCGACCAGGAAGACGTTGGCCGGCTTGAGATCCCGGTGCAGCACGCCGGCGGCGTGGGCGTGGACCATGGCGCGGCACACCTCCACGGCCGCGGCCAGCGCGGCGCGCACCGGCAGGGGGCCGCGCTCCAGCCGCGTCGCCAGCGGCTCGCCGCGCAGCAGCTCCAGCACCAGGTAGGGGCCGACCGGGCAGTTCCCCACGTCGTGGATGGTGACGATGTTGGGGTGGGAGAGCTGGGCCGCCGCCTCGGCCTCGCGCCGCAGCGAGGCCTCGACCGAGGTGCGCACCTCCCGCCCGGTGGCGCGGAGGATCTTGAGGGCGACGTTGCGGCGCAGCTCCTCGTCGCGGGCCTCGAAGACCCGTCCGAAGCCGCCGCGCCCCAGCTCGCGGAGGACGGTGAAGCGGCCGACCGCCTCGCCGGGGCGGGGGAAGGGGAGCGTGGCGGCGTCGAGCTCGGGCAGGCGGAAGAGCTCGGCGATGATCGCCGAGACCGCCGCCGGCGCCGGTCGCCCGCTGGTCACAGCAGCCCCGCCTCCAGGGCCAGCTGCCCCAGCCGCTCCTTGAGCCGCTCGTAGCGCTTGCGCAGCGCGGCCGAGGTCACCGGGGTGGCCCCCTCCGAGAGCAGCGCCGCCAGCTCCTCCCACTCCAGCTCCCGATCGAGCCGCAGCGAGAGCAGCTGCTGGTCGTCCGGGTCGAGGGCCTCGCGCAGCCGCCGCAGCGTCTCGCGGCGCCCGCCCGGGAGCTGGGCCGAGTCGGTGATGGAGGCGGCCAGGCGCGAGGCCATGGAGGTGGGGAACCGCTCCGCGCGCCGGTGCCAGGCGGTCTTGCGGAGGCGGGCGGCGGCGTTCCGGGCCAGCCGGTAGGACCAGGCCCGCAGCGAGCACTCGAAGCGGAAGCCGGGCAGGCCACGCCACAGGTCCTCGGCGAAGGTGGAGAAGGCGTCGCGGGCGTCGTCCTCGTCGAGGAGGCTCCCGAGGAAGCCGAGCAGGCTGGGACCGAGCGCCTCGAGGGCGGCGGTGGCCGCCTCGTCCACCTCCCCCCGCTCGAGGAGGGCCCGCACCCGGGCGTCGAGGGTCATGCGGGGAGTCTAGCCTCTTGAAGCCACGTCCGGGGAGGCCAGGACACGCTCCTCCCTCGGGGAGGCAAGCCACCATGACCAGGACGGCCACCTCGACAGGGGAGACGCCGGGTCGCTTGTGATCCTGCTCGGCCCGCCTTAGGTAGTCCCTTCGAGATGGCCGACACCCACCAGCTGCTTGAGAAGGCCGAGCGGCTCGAGCTGCTGGCCCAGCAGATCTACGAGGCGCTCTCGCAGCGCTTCGGCGGGGAGACCCGCGAGGTCTTCCAGCGGCTGGCGGCCGAGGAGAGCCAGCACGCCTCGCGGGTCCGGCTGCTCGGCGCCCGCTACCGGCAGGATCGCCGGCTGGTCACCTCGCTGGCCATCGACACCCCGCTGCTCGATCGGCTGCTGGTCGAGGCCGGGGAGGCGCTGGAGGCGGTGCGGGCCGGCGCCTGGGACGGCGACGCCGCAGCGGCCATGGCGAGCGCCGCCGAGCTGGAGAGCCGCTTCTGCCAGGCCCACGCCCAGTCGCTCTCGCAGGGGGCGATGCCGGAGCTGCGGTCCTTCTTCGAGCAGCTCGCCTCGCAGGACAAGGCCCACGCCAGGCTGCTCACGAAGTAGCCCGGGTCCGTCCGGCTCCTGACAGGCGGGAGAGCGGAGGCCGACGACCGGTTCAGGGCGCGGGGTGGGGCGGGAGCGCCAGCTCCATGTAGACCACGCCGGGCAGCGGGTTCGGGTAGTAGGGGCCGCGCTCCACGAAGCCGAGCGAGGCGTAGAGCGCCCGCGCCGCGGTCATCCAGTCGAGGGTGTCGAGCCGCACGGTGCGGTAGCCGCCGGCGCCCGCCGCCGCCAGCAGCGCCGTGGCCACCGCCCGGGCCACGCCGTGGCCGCGCTGCTCGGGGCGGGTCCACATCCGCTTCAGCTCGGCCACGCCCGGCTCCAGCGGCCGCAGCGCCCCGCAGCCGGCCAGCACGTCGCCGCGCCAGGCCAGCAGCAGGCGGCCCGCCGGGCGGGCGTAGGCGCCGGGGAGCGCCGCCAGCTCGGCCTCGAACCCCTGGAAGCAGAGGTCGACGCCGATGGCCGCCTGGTACTCGCGGAACAGGGCCCGGGCCAGGTCGAGCTCGGGGGGGGCGCTGGCCTCCCGCAGCCGGAGGGTGGCGGTGAGCGGGGCCATCAGAGCACCTCCAGGTCGGCCGAGGCCACCCAGCCCTCCAGGCCGTTGAGCAGCCGGACCCGGGCCACGTCGGCCTGGGCCTCGAGGATGCGCACCGTGGTCCCCTCGTGCAGCTCGAAGGCGGCCTTGAGCGTGCGCGACGGCCCCTCGCGGACCGGCGAGGTGGGCGCGATCACCACCGCGGTGGGGGTCTGCCGGTCGGCCGCCTTGCCGGCCAGGATGGCCCCGCCGGCCACCGCCAGCAGCGCCGCCAGCAGCGCCGCCGGGCCGAGCCAGGCGCGGGCGCTCCGGCTGGCGCGGCTGCGGAGCCAGAGCAGCAGCCAGAGGGCGGCCCAGGCGATCCCGAAGAGGGCCAGCGCGGCGCCGTCGGGCGTGCGGGCCAGCACCCGGGCGTGGAGCGGCGGCTGGGCCTCGCCCACCAGCCGGTCGACGTTCTGGGCGCGGGCCTGCTCCAGGTTGGCCTGGGCGTCGGCGTCGCCCGGCTCGAGGGCCAGCGCCCGCAGGTAGCTGGCGATGGCGCGGCCGCGGAAGCCGAGCCGCAGCAGGGCGTTGCCGAGGTCGTAGTGGAGCCCGGCGCTCTCCCAGCCCTCGTCGACCAGGGCCCGCCAGCCGCGGGCGGCCCCCTCGTGGTCGCCGGCCAGGTAGAGGGCGGCGGCCTGCTCGGCGCGGGCGGCCGGCTCGGCGACCGGCGCGGCGGCCACCGCCCGGGTCGCGGCGGATGGCGTGGCGGGGGCGACGGCGTTGCCTTCCGCGGCCGAGGCCGGCGCGGCGGCGGCCAGCCAGAGGAGCAGGAGCGCCGTCATCCGCCACCTCTCGGGGCGTGCCAGTGGGCCTCCTCGAGCAGGGCCATGGCCCGGCCGGCCATGGCCAGCAGCTCCTCGCGGGCCACGGCGCCGCCGAAGCGGCCGGCGTCGCAGGCGTCGAGGGCGCTGGCCAGGGCCCGCAGGGCGGCCACGTGGGCGCCGGCCTCGCCGAGCGCCAGGGCCAGCTCGTCGCGGGTCAGGCCGCTGGCGGACCGGCCCAGCTTGTCGCCGCAGTAGCCGACCAGGGCCCGCTCCACCTCGGCGAAGAAGGGGGCGCCGTCGGCGCCGGGCAGGAGCCGGCTGGCCTCGGCCAGCCGCTTGCGCGCCACCCGGCCGGCGCCCCGGACCCGGCGGGCCCCGCCCTCGGCCACCTGCCCCTCGCGGTACCGGTCGACCGCGGTCAGCAGCAGGAAGGCGGCCACCGGCGTGAGCAGGAAGGCCCAGAGCGACCAGCCGGTCCCGGGCGCGGCGGCGCGGGCCAGGGGGCCGGCCGGGCGGACCGGGCGCAGCCCGGGGAAGAGGGTGTTCTGGGCCGGGGCGGCGGCGCCGGCGGTGGACCCGGCGGCGGCGGTCACCTCCAGCCGCAGCTCGGGGGTCCGCAGCTCGCGGTAGGCCCCGGTCTTCGGGTCGAAGGTGGCCCAGGCCAGCGGGGCGATCACCAGCGTGCCGGGGGCCTCGGGCACCAGCACCGTCTCCACCGTGCGTGAACCGGCGAAGCGGGTCCCGCGCGCCTTGAGCTGGTCGCTGGAGGTGGGGGCGAAGGCCCGGGCCCCGGGGAGGGCGGGGAAGGCGGGCAGCGACCAGGACTTGACGTTCCCCTCCCCCTCGGCGACCAGCCGCAGGGTGACCGCCTGGCCCACCGCGGTGGTGCGCTGCGAGAGGCCGGCGGTGAGCGTGGCGGTGGCCACGTTGGTCTGGTCGAAGCGGGCCGGCGGGTGGGGGGGGAGCGGCTTCACCGTGATGGCCACCGGCTTGCTCTGCCGCGTCACACGCTGCACGTCGCCGAACGGGGAGAAGGGGTCGTTGCTGGCCACCCGGACCACCAGGTCGATGGCGTGTGCCCCCAGCTCCAGCGGGCCGGCCCGGGTGGGGAAGAGGGCGATCCGCTGCAGCAGGTAGGCGCGCAGCGGCAGGCCGTCCTTCTTGCGGATCTGCTGGGTCGGCTCGCGGGGCAGCTCCAGCTGCTCGGTCCAGAAGCCGTCGTAGGCCGGCGGCTTGAAGTTGCCGGTCTCGGCCACGCCCACCGGCGAGAGCACCCAGATCGAGGCGGTCACCTGCTCGCCGAGGAAGACCTCGGCCTTGTCCACCTCGACGCTGAGCTGCAGGTCGCGCTCCCAGCCGGTCCAGGCCCGGCTGCTCCCGCCGCCCTGCCCGCCGCCGCCGGGGAAGCCGGGGAAGCCGGGGATGGGCGACCCGGGCCGGCCGGGCCGGGCCGGCCGCGTGGAGGGGGCGCCGGCCGGGAGCACCTGGACGGTGAGCGGCTGGGTCTCGCCCCGCGACTCCCCCGCCACCACCTCCACCGGCGGGACGGTGAGCTCGCCGGCGCGGCGCGGCCGCAGCCCGAACTGGAAGACGAAGGTGTGCTGGACCCTCATCCCGGCGCCGCCCCCCATGTTGATGGAGGTGCTGCGCGAGCTGCCGCGCGAGACCACGTCGAACTCGAACCCCTGGGTGGGGAGGGAGAGGGTGGGGGCCTCGGCGGCCTCGACGCGGACCTCCAGCGTCACCAGCTCCTCCAGCGCCACCTCGTCGCGGTCGAGCGAGGCCGAGATGGCCACGCCGGCGGCGCCGGCCGGGACCGGGAGCAGCAGCAGCGCCGGCAGCAGCCGGAGCGCCACGGCCAGCAGGCCGGCCCTACCAGTCACGGGAGGTCGCCTTCCGCGACGACGAGGGCTGGCCCACCGGGCCGAGCGGCATGGTCCGCTCGCGCGAGCGGAGGGCGTCGAGCAGCCGCTCGGCGTCCTGCTTGCCGACCGGCTCGGTCCGTCCGGCGGCGGCGCCATCCTTGCCCTGGCCGTCACCCGTGGTCTCCTTCCCCGCCTCACGCCGTGCTTGCTCCTGTCGCCGGTCCTGCGGCTTGCCGTCCTGCTTCGGCTCCCCCGGCTTCGGCTCGGGGCGCCCGCCCTGCTTCCCGTCGTCCCGCCGGTCCTGCTTCCCGCCGGCGCCGGCCTTGGGCTCGCCGTCGGGCCGCTTCGCCCCCTGGTCGCCCGGGTCCCTGGGTGCTCCCTGCCCCTCCGACCGGCGGCGCAGCAGCACCTCGAGGTTATAGCGCGCGTCCTCGTTGGAGGGGTCCCGCCGCAGCGCCTCGCCGAGGGCGCGGATGGCGCCGGCCTGGTCGCCGGCGGCGTCGAGGGCGTTGGCGGTGTTCTGCAGGGCGCGGCTGGCCAGCGGGGCCGGTGCCGTCTCGGCCGCCTTCTTCCAGGCCGCCCGGGCCTCCTCGGCGCGCCCCGCCTGCTGAAGGGCGTTGCCGCGGTCGAAGTCGATCTCCGGGCGGGGTCCGGCCTGGCGCTCGGCGGCGTCGTAGCGCGGCAGCGCCGCGGCGGCGTCGCCCGCCTTCAGGGCCTCGTTGCCGGCGCGCACCTCGGGGTGCTCGGCCTCGAAGGGGGAGGTGGCCAGCAGCAGGGCGGCCAGCGGCCACAGGGGCGTCACGGGGTCACCTCGTCGGCGTCGTCGGACGGACGGCGGCGCGGGCCGGCGTCGCCGAGCAGCAGCCCGGCCAGCAGCAGCAGGAAGGCCGGGAGGGCGGCCATGGCGTAGCGGTCCTCGTACTGGACGGTGAGCCGGCTGGTGAGCTCGCTCTTCTGCAGCCCGTCGAGCGCCGCCCGGAAGGCCGGCAGGCCGTGGTCGGGGGAGTTGAGCTCGAAGACCTCGCCGCCGCCGCGCGAGGTCACCTCGCGGAGCGTGGCCAGGTCGAGCCGGGTCACCACCGCCCGGCCCGCGGCGTCCTTCTTGTAGCCGGTCACCTGCCCCCGGGCGTCGAGCAGCGGGATGGGCTCGCCGGCGGCGGTCCCCACCGCCAGGGCGTGGAGCCGGATGCCGGCCTCGGCCAGCGCCCTGGCGGCCTCGCCGGCGTCCCCCTCCAGGTCCTCGCCGTCGCTCACCAGCAGCACCACCTTGCCGCGCCCCTGCGAGTTCTCCCCCTGCTCCAGCACCTGGCGCGCCGCCCGCAGCGCGTGGCCGAGGTCGGAGCCCTGCTGCGGCACGCTCCCCGGCCCCACCGAGCGCAGGAAGAGATGGGCCGCCTGGTAGTCGGTGGTGAGCGGGCACTGCACGAAGGCCTCGGCGGCGAAGACCACCACCCCGACCCGGTCGCCGGCCAGCTGGTCGAGCAGGCTCCCCACCTCCAGCGTGGCCCGGGTGAGCCGGTCGGGCTGGACGTCGCGGGCCAGCATGGAGCGGGAGACGTCGAGCAGCACCACCAGGTCCACGCCGTAGCGCTTGGAGAGCTCGGTGCGGGTGCCGCACTGGGGCCGGGAGAGGGCCACCGCCAGCAGCAGCAGCCCGGTGAGCCAGAGCGAGGCGCGGGTGGCGGGGCGGGAGAGGCCGGCGCCGGGGGCCAGCCGGGCCGCCTGGGGGCCGGCGGTGCGGCGCAGCAGGGCGCGGCGGTCGAGCAGCCGCCACGCGGCCAGGCCGGCCAGGGCGGCCACCACCACGAGCAGCCAGAGCGCGCCCGGGACCAGCAGCCGGGCCGGGGCCCCCAGCACCTGGAAGGCGAAGGGGGTGGCGGCGTCGGCACTCACGGGAAGGCCCTCCAGCGCGTCAGGCCGAGCAGCAGCCCCAGCGCCGCCAGCGCGAAGGCCGGCCCGAGCAGCCCGGGGAAGAGCTCGGTCACCTGGCTGCCGCCGGTGGTCTCGATGATGCGGGTCTTCTCCATCCGGTCGAGCACCGCCTGCAGCCCGCCCTCCAGCCCGGCCCGGTCGGTGGCGTTGGCGAAGGCGCCGCCGGTGATGGCGGCGATCTCGCGCAGCAGCCCGGGGTTGACGTCGAGCTGCACCGGCCGGTAGCTGGGTCGCCCCAGCAGGTCGACGCCGTCGGGGTAGGGGACCACGCCGCCGGTGCCCACCAGGATGGGGAAGACCCGGACCCCCATGGCCTTGGCCAGCCGGGCCGCCTCCAGCGGGGAGATCTGGCCGCGGTTGTTGTCACCATCGGTGATGAGGATGATCACCTTGCTGCGGGCGTCCGACTCGCGCAGCCGGTTGACCGCGGTGGCCAGGGCGTTGCCGATGGCGGTGCCGTCCTCAATGACCCCGATCTTGAGCTGGTCGACCAGGGTGCGGAGCAGGGCCTGGTCGAGGGTGAGCGGGGCCTGGGTGTAGGCGTCGCCGGCGAAGACCACCAGGCCGATGCGGTCGGTGCGGCGCCGGCCGATGAAGTCCTTGAGGACCTCCTTGGCCACGTGGACGCGGCTCTCCGGCTTGAAATCGGCGGCCAGCATGGAGGTGGAGAGGTCGAGGGCGATGACGATGTCGATCCCCTCGATGCTGCGCTTCTCCGGCTGGCGCCGGTCGGCCTGGGGGCGGGCCAGCCCCACCGCGCCGAGCGCCAGCGAGAGCAGCAGCAGCCCCTGGGGCAGCCACCAGAGCCGGGCCACCCAGCCGCGCCGCCCGGCGCCGATGGTGGCGGCGCGGGGGTGGAGCAGGCGGGGGGCGCGCCGGCGGTCGAGCCGCAGCGCCGCCAGCGCCAGCGGGATGGCGAGCAGCAGGAGCAGGGCCCAGGGCCGGGCCCACTGGAGCGCCTCGCCGGTCACGCGGCGGCTCCGGGGGGTGGCGTGGCCGGCGGGGTGGACGGGAGCGGCGACGGCGGCGTGGCCGGTGAGGCGGCGGCCGGCGGCGCGGCGGGCGGCGGGGCCACAGGCGGCCGGGTCCGCTCCAGCAGCACCCGCCCGAAGGCGATGCCGTCGGCGCAGGCGCGGCCGTCGGCGGCCAGCCGGGCGAACTTGACCAGATCGGAGGTCTCGCAGAAGGCGCGCACCGGCTCGAGCGGCAGCCGCGGGTCGGGCTGCCGGGCCAGGGCGGCCAGCAGCTCCTCGGTGGTCAGGTCGAGGGCGTTCAGGCCGGTGACGGCGCCGAGGTAGTCGCGCACCGCCTCGGAGAGCCGGAACCAGTGCTCGCGGCCGCGCCCCTGCTCGCCGAGCCGCTCCCCCTCCAGCTCGTCGAGCCGGCCGGCGAAGCGAACCTCGGGCGGGATGGGCGGGGGCGGCGCCTCCCCGGCCCGCCGCCGGGCCTTCCACCAGCGCCAGAGCCGCCAGCCGAGCAGGCCGAGCCCGAGCGCGCCCAGCGCCCACCAGAGCAGCCGCCAGCTCGGCACCAGCAGCGGCACCGGCGGGGCCGGCGGCTTGAGCTCGAGCTTCTCGGCCGGCACCTGCGGGTCGATGACGCCGTTGCCGGTCAGGTGCGGGCCGGGGAGGTCGAGGACCCGGGGGCCGTCGGGCGTGGTCACGGAGAGGCGCAGCGGCGGCAGGTCGACCGGCCCCAGCGCCAGCAGCGCCACCCGGAGCCGGCAGGTGGTGGTGGTCCCGGTGGGCTGGTCGACCCGCTGGCAGCCGAGCGGCTCGGCGCGCCAGGGCCCCTCGGCCAGCGGCGGGCCGAAGTCGTAGCGCTCGGCCGGGGGGTGGGTGAGCTCGATCTCCCACTCGATGGGCTCGCCCAGCCGGGCCGAAGCCGCCGTGGTCCGGGAGTGGACCTGGCCCGGGGTGGCCTGCTCCAGCGCGGCGGGCGCGGTCGCCGGCGCGGTCCCAGGCGCGACCGGGGGCGCGGCCACCGGCGGCGCGACGGCGGCGGCCGCCAGCAGCAGGGCCAGGGCGGCGGCGCTCATCCCATCCTCCGGGCCCGGGCCTGGAAGAAGGCCAGCAGCGGCCCCACGTAGTCGGCGTCGTCGGCGCGGACCTGGGCGTGGTCGAGGTCGAGCCGGGCGAAGAGCCGGGTGAGCCGCTGCTCTGCGGCCGCCGCCTCGGCGGTGAGGCGGGCCCGCACCCGGTGGTCGGAGAGGTCGACGCGCACCGTGGCCCCGGTCTCCGGGTCCTCCAGCAGCGCCAGCCCGGCCGCCGGCAGGGCCCGCTCCAGCCGGTCCTCGATCCGCACCGGCACCAGGTCGTGCTTGCGGGCGGCGATGCGCAGCGGCAGCTCGAAGCGGGCCTCGTCGTCGAGGAAGTCGGAGAGCACGAAGGCCACGCAGCGCCGGCGCATGGCCCGCCGCAGCTGGGTGAGCGCGGCGCCCAGGTCGGTGCGCCTGCTGCGCGGCCGGAACTGCAGGATCTCCGAGACCAGCCGCAGGGCGTGGCGCCGCCCCTTGCGCGGCGGCACGAACTTCTCCACCTCGTCGGTGAAGAGGCAGAGCCCGACCCGGTCGCCGTTCTGCACCGCCGAGAAGGCCAGCAGCGCCGCGATCTCGGCCGCCACCTCGGCCTTGGTGCGGGCCCCGGAGCCGAAGTCGGTGGAGGCGGAGAGGTCGCAGATCACCATCACCGTCAGCTCGCGCTCCTCGACGAAGCGCTTGACGTGGAGCTGGCCGGTGCGGGCCGAGACGTTCCAGTCGATGGCCCGGACCTCGTCGCCGGGCGCGTAGGCGCGCACGTCGTGGAAGTCCATGCCCCGGCCCTTGAAGACCGAGTGGTACTGGCCACCCAGCGAGTCCTCGACGGCGCGGCGGGTGGTGATCTCGATGCGCCGGATGCGCGCGATGAGGTCGCGGGCGTTCATCGGTCGGTGCGCGGGGCGGGGAGCGGACGGCCTCCCCGCCGCTCAGGGGACCTCGACCCGGTCGAGCACGCGGGAGACCACCTTCTCCGGCGTGACCTCCTCGGCCTCGGCCTCGTAGGTGAGCGTCAGCCGGTGGCGGAGCACGTCGTAGGCCACCGCCTTGACGTCCTCGGGGGTGACGAAGGCGCGCCGGCGCAGGAAGGCGTGGGCCCGGGCCGCCAGGGTGAGGAAGATGGTGGCCCGCGGCGAGGCCCCGTACTCGATGAGCGGCGCCAGCTCGGCCAGGCCGAAGGCCTTGGGGTCGCGGGTGGCGAAGACGATGGAGACCACGTAGTCCTTGACCCGGTCGTCCATGTAGAGCCGGTGCAGGGTGGCCTTGCCGGCGGCCAGGTCGGCCCGGCCGATCACCTGGGTGGCGCGCGGCGGCGCCGGGGTGGCCATGCGGTCGAGGATGGCCCGCTCCTCCTCGCGGGTGGGGTAGCCCACCTTCACCTTGAGCATGAAGCGGTCCACCTGGGCCTCGGGGAGCGGGTAGGTCCCCTCCTGCTCGATGGGGTTCTGGGTGGCCAGCACGATGAAGGGGTCGGGCAGGGCGAAGGTCTGATCGCCGATGGTGACCTGGCGCTCCTGCATGGCCTCGAGCAGCGCCGACTGCACCTTGGCGGGGGCGCGGTTGACCTCGTCGGCCAGCACCACGTTGGCCACCACCGGCCCCTGCCGCACCGAGAAGGTCTGGGTGCGCGGGTCGTAGACCTGGGTGCCGACCACGTCGGCGGGGAGCAGGTCGGGGGTGAACTGGATGCGGCTGAAGCTGCAGTCGATGGCGTCGGCCA
This sequence comes from Anaeromyxobacteraceae bacterium, assembly GCA_032654565.1. Lineage (GTDB taxonomy): Bacteria > Myxococcota > Myxococcia > Myxococcales > Anaeromyxobacteraceae > JADKCZ01. Next base: position 857,037 of record JAULAX010000015.1, read on the forward strand.
GGGTCTTGATGGTGAGCGTCTTGGCCAGCCCGGGCACGCCCTCCACCAGCACGTGACCGCCGGTGAGCAGGCCGATGAGGGCCCGCTCCACCAGGTACCGCTGACCGATGATGACCTTGCCGGTCTCGGCGAGGAGCGCGTCGACGAACGCCGACTGCCGCTGCACCTCGTCCGAGATGGCCCGGATGTCCGGGTTCATGCACCCTCCACGCGTGGAATCACAGGAACGGGCGAAGATAGCCGCCGCCCGTCCCGGTGAACAGCCCACCGCCCCCGGCTCTTCCCGGCGGCGTCACCGGCCGGTGGCTTGACCCCGGGGGCGGCCGGGCGGAGAACCGGCGGGTGAAGGTCACGGTCCGGCGCGCCTACGGTGAAGCCACCGCCTTCCTCCGCCACACGCGGCGGCTGGGCTGGGCCGACCTGGCGGTGGTGGCGGCGCTGGGCGGGGTGATCTTCGCCGCCTCCCGGCTGGCCCACGGGGCGGTGCTGCCCATGCGCCCGGCCGTGGCCATCGACCTCTCCGTCGCGGCGCTGCCCGGCTACACCATCCTCTCGCTGATGCGCGGCCTGGCGGCGCTGGGGCTGAGCCTGCTCTTCACCCTGGTCTACGGCTACTGGGCGGCCCGCGACGCCCTGGCCGAGCGGGTGCTGGTGCCGCTGCTCGACGTGCTGCAGAGCGTCCCGGTGCTCGGCTTCATGCCCGGGCTGGTGCTCTCGCTGGTGGCCCTCTTCCCCGGCTCCAACGTCGGCATCGAGCTGTCGGCCATCGTCATGATCTTCACCGGCCAGGCCTGGAACATGACCTTCAGCTTCTACCGGTCGGTGCGGTCGGTGCCGCCGGTGCAGCTGGAGGTGGCGGCCCACTACCGCTTCGGCTGGTGGCAGCGCTTCACGTGGGTGGAGCTGCCGGCCTCGGTGATCGGCCTGACCTGGAACGCCATGATGTCGATGGCCGGGGGCTGGTTCTTCCTCATGGTCAGCGAGGCCTTCGTGCTCGGCGACCGCGACTTCCGGCTGCCCGGGCTGGGGGCCTACATGAGCGTGGCGGTGGCGGCCGGGGACGGCCGGGCCATGCTGGCGGCGGTGGTGGCCATGGTGGTGATGATCGTGGCGCTCGACCAGCTGCTGTGGCGGCCGGTGGTGGTCTGGTCGCAGAAGTTCCGCCAGGACGAGGGGCAGGGGGGCGAGGCGGCCCGCTCCTGGTTCCTCGACCTGCTGCGCCGCTCGCGGATGCTGCGGCTGCTCCGCACCTGGCTCCGCCGCGCCCGGCGGCGGGCGCCCCGTCCGCCGCGGCCGCCGGCGCCGGCCCGCCCCCGGATCGGCCGGGTCTCGCGCCTGCTGCCCGTGGCCCTCTTCGGCGGGCTGCTGGCGCTGCTGGGGCTGGGGGCGCTGGAGCTGGTCCACCTGCTGCGCGAGGTGGCCTGGTCGGTCTGGGCCACCACCCTGGCGGCGGCCGGGGCCACCCTGGCCCGGGTGCTGGCGGCGGTGGCGCTGGGCACGCTCTGGGCGCTCCCCGCCGGCCTCGCCATCGGCCTCTCGCCGCGCCTCTCCCGGCTGCTCCAGCCGGTGGTGCAGGTGGTGGCCTCCTTCCCCGCCCCCATGCTCTTCCCGGCGGTGGTGGCGGTGCTGGCCCAGCTCGGCGTCGGCCTCTCCGGCGGCAGCGTGGTGCTCATGCTGCTCGGCACCCAGTGGTACATCCTCTTCAACGTGGTGGCCGGGGCCATGGCGGTGCCCTCCGACCTGCGCGAGGCGGCCGCCAGCTACAAGATCACCGGCTGGCGCCGCTTCAAGCTGCTGCTGCTCCCCTCGGTGCTGCCGTACCTCATCACCGGCTGGGTGACCGCCGCCGGCGGGGCCTGGAACGCCTCCATCGTCTCCGAGTACGTGGCCTACCGCGGCCAGGTCCTGACCACCTTCGGCCTGGGGGCGCGCATCGGCATGGCCGCCGAGGCCGCCGACTTCCCGGTGCTGGCCGCCAGCGTGGTGGTGATGTCCGCCGCGGTGGTCCTCTTCAACCGCCTCGTCTGGCGCCCGCTCAACGACTACGCCGAGCGGCGCTTCGCTCCCTGAAGGGAACGCCCATGGCCGACCCCACCGCCGCCCCGCCGCTCTACGCCCTCGAGAAGGTCAGCCACACCTTCGTGCTCCCCTCCGGCCAGCGGCTCGAGGTGCTGCGCGACGTCTCGGTGGAGATCCGCGAGGGCGAGGTGGTGGCGCTGCTCGGCCCCTCCGGCTGCGGCAAGTCCACCATCCTGCGCATCCTGGCCGGGCTGATCCAGCCCAGCAGCGGGGCGGTGCGGGTGCGCGGGGCGCCGCTCACCGGCCTGGCGCCGGGGGTGGCCATCGTCTTCCAGGGCTTCGCCCTCTTCCCCTGGATGACGGTGGTGGAGAACGTCCGGGCGGTGCTGCAGGCGGCCGGGCTGCCGGAGGCGGAGGCGGCGGCGCGCATCGCCGAGGCCGTCCGCATGGTCAGCCTGACCGGCTTCGAGGAGGCCTACCCGCGCGAGCTGTCGGGGGGGATGAAGCAGCGGGTGGGCATGGCCCGGGCGCTGTCGCTGCGCCCCGAGGCGCTCTTCATGGACGAGCCCTTCAGCCAGGTGGACGCCCTCACCGCCGAGGCGCTGCGCGCCGAGATCCTCGACATCTGGGCGGCCCACACCCGGAACCCGACCTCGCTGCTCCTGGTGTCGCACGACATCAAGGAGGTGGTGACCATGGCCGACCGGATCGTGGTGCTCTCCGCCAACCCGGGGCGGGTGCGGACGGTGCTGGAGAACACCCTGCCCAGGCCGCGCGACGCCCGCTCCCCCGAGGTGCTGGCGCTGGTGGACCGGCTGCACGATCTCATCACCGGCCACGAGCTGCCCGACCTGCCTGACCTGCCCGGGCCGGCCGCGGCCCCGGCGGCGCCGCCGCCCCCGGAGATCCTGCCGGCCGCCAACGTCGCCGAGATCATCGGCCTCATCGAGTGGCTCGACGCCCGCGGCGGGCAGGACGACGTCTTCCGCGTCGCCGCCGAGAGCGGCCGCGAGTTCGGCCACCTGCTGCAGGCGGTCAAGGCGGCCGAGCTGCTCGATCTGGTCGACACCCCGAAGCGGCTGGCGGTGCTCACCGCCGAGGGGAGGGCCTTCGCCGCGGCCGGGCCGGAGGGGCGCCAGCGGCTCTGGCGGGAGAAGCTGCTGGGGCTCAAGCTCTTCGCCGACGTGCGCGACGCCCTGCGGGAGGCCCCCGGCCACCGGCTGCCGCGCGACTTCGTGCTCGAGACCATCGTGCTGCGGATGCCGTCGGAGGACTACCACCGGGTCTTCGACGTCTGGATCGGCTGGGCCCGCTACGGCGACCTCTTCGCCTACGACGGGATCTCCGGGGCGGTGTCGCTGCAGGACGGGGCGGGGTAGGGCGCGCCCGTCCCGCCCCGGCGCGGTCCGCCGGACCGCCTCAGCCGAACTGCGGCAGGGCGGCGATGCGGGCCAGCGCGTCCGGCGGGGCGTCGGGCGGGAAGGGGGCCGAGGAGCGCCCCAGCCGCTTCAGCCAGCGGGCCTGGAGCGGGCGGGCCGGGAGGGCGGGCGGCAGCGCCGCGGCGGTGGTCTCCTCCTTGGGGCCGGAGGCGTCGCCGTGGCCGACCACGAAGCCGGCCAGCAGCAGCGCCGCGCGGGTGGCGGTGGCGGTCGAGTAGGTGAAGAGCGTCGCCCCCGGGGCGCAGCGGGCGGCCAGGCGGGAGAAGGCGCCGACGCTCCAGAGCGCCGCGTTCACCTTGGGTGAGAAGGGATCCCAGAAGACCAGGTCGGCGCGGGCGGTCTCGGCGTCGAGCCGGTCCAGGGCGTCGCCCAGCTCGAGCCGCCAGTCGATCCCCGGCTCCCGGTGGCGCCCCTGCCCCAGCAGGGCCCGGGCCGCGGCCGCCTCCTCGTCCGTCCAGCCGAGCCGGGCCGCGCCCTCCGGCGACGCCGCCAGGGTGAGGGCGCCCAGCTCGCGCTCGAAGCTGACCAGGGTGAGCGGCCGCCGCCCTGGCGGCAGGGCCCGGGCGGCCCGCAGCGCCGCCAGGGCGTTGCCGGCCGCCCCCAGGCCGACGTCGAAGAGGACCAGCGGGAGCCCCCCCGGCTCGGCGAGGCGGGAGGCCAGCCGCGACTGGGCCACGTAGAGCCGCTCCGCCTCGACGGTGGCGCCGATCACCGGGTGCATCACCTCGCCGGCCTCGGCGTCGCGCATCGACGGCGCCCCGCTCGAGGTGGCCACGATCTCGAAGCGGACCCCCGGGGTGAGCGCGGTCGGCTCGGGGCGCGGCGGCGCCGGCTGCTCGGCGCGGCGCCCCGGGACCCGGCCGCTGGCGTCGTGCTCGTGCCGGTCGATGCGGGCCAGGGTCTCGCGCATGAACCGGCCGTAGCTCCCCGCCTCGATGGCGGCGCGGGCGGCGCCCATCAGCGAGAGGTAGTGGTGCAGGTTGTGGATGGAGAGCAGCCGCGGGGCCAGCGGCTCCTTGCACTTCATCAGGTGGTGCAGGTAGCCGCGGCTGTGGAGCCGGCAGGTGGGGCAGCCACAGTCCGGGTCGAGCGGGGCGTCGGAGCGCCGGTACTCGGCGCGGGTGAGCCGGACCCGGCCGCTGCCGGTGAAGGCGGTCCCCTGCCAGGCCAGCGTGGTGGGGATGATGCAGTCGAACATGTCGACGCCGTGGGCGATGGCCTCGAGCAGGTCGGGCGGCGTGCCCACGCCCATCAGGTAGCGCGGCTTGTCGGTGGGGAGCAGGCGGGCGGCGTTCCCCACCACGTCGAACCGCTCGGCGCGGGTGTCGCCCACCGCCAGTCCGCCGATGGCGAAGCCGTCGAAGGGGTGCTGGGTGAGGAAGCCGGCCGACTCGGCCCGCAGCGCCGGGGAGAGGCCGCCCTGGACGATGGCGAAGAGGGCCTGCTCGCCGTTGCTGCGGGCGGCCAGGCTGCGCACCGCCCAGCGGTGGGTCCGCTCCATGGCGGCGCGGATCTCCGCCTCGCCGGCGGTGGAGGAGACGCAGATGTCGAGCACCATCATCACGTCCGAGCCGATGGCCTCCTGCATGGCGATCGAGGTCTCCGGCGAGAGCCGGTGGTAGCTCTGGTCGATGTAGCTCTGGAAGCGGGCCCCCTCCTCGCTGATGGTCCTGGAGCCGGGGAGCGAGAAGATCTGGAAGCCGCCCGAGTCGGTGAGGATGGGCCCTTCCCAGCTCATGAAGCGGTGCAGCCCGCCGAAGCCGCGCATGGCCTCGGGGCCGGGGCGGAGCAGCAGGTGGTAGGTGTTGCCGAGGATGATCTCGACGCCGAGGGCGTCGAGGTCGGCCGGGGTCATGCCGGTCACGGTGCCGCGCGTCCCCACCGGCATGAAGACCGGGGTCTCGACGCGCCCGTGAGGCGTGGTGAAGGCGCCGCGGCGGGCGTTGGTCTCGGCGTCGCGGACCCCGGGCTGGAAGCGGAACGGCATGGCGGCGGCCGGTATAGACCGGGGAGCCCCGTCTGGTCACGCGGGACGCTGGCCGGCGCCCCCCCGCGGTGCTACGAAATCGGGCCAGGCCTGCCGTCTCCGGGCCGCACCCAGCACCCGTGGAGTCCCCGTGAACCGTGCCCTGCCGCTCGCCGCCCTCCTCACCCTGGCCTGCGCGGCCCGCCCGTCGGCCCCGGTCCCTGCCCCGGCCCCGCCCGCCGCGGCCGCCCCCGTGGCCTTCGCCCCTCCGCCGGCCCAGCCCGGCATCGACCCCTCGCTGGTGAAGCGCGACGTCGACCCCTGCACCGACTTCTACCAGTTCGCCTGCGGCGGCTGGCTGGAGCGGACCACCCTGCCGGCCGACCGCTCCACCTGGAGCCGCTCCTTCGACGTCATGGAGGAGGAGAACAGGGCGAAGCTGCGCGCCCTCCTCGACGCCGCGGTGGCCGGCGGCCCCTCGCCGGAGGACCGCCACGGCCAGCAGGTGGCCGACCTCTACGCCGCCTGCATGGACGAGCCTGCGGTGGAGAAGGGCGGGCTGATCTCGCTGCTCAAGGCCTGGAACCGGCTCGGCGCCGTCACCGACGGCAAGGGTTTCTCCGCCACCGTCGGCCGGCTCCACGCCGCCGGGAGCGGCGCCCTCTTCGGCATCGGCACCGTCCAGGACGCCCGCGACGCCACCCAGGTCATCGGCCACATCGGCCAGGGCGGCCTCTCGCTCCCCGACCGCGAGGCCTACCTGAAGACCGACGCCGCCAGCGCCGCCGTCCGCGCCGACCTGGTCGAGCACATCCGGGCCCAGCTGGCCGCCACCGGCCTGTCGGCGGGCAAGGCCGCCGGCGACGCCCGGTCCGTCCTCGAGATCGAGACCCGCATCGCCCGGAGCCACTGGAGCGAGGTGGAGGCGCGCGACCCTCAGCGCACCACCACCCGGCTGGCGCTGGCCGACCTGAAGAAGGCGGCGCCGAGCTTCGACTGGGACGGCTACCTGGCGGCGCTGGGCACCCCCGGCCTGGCCGCCTTCACCGTCACCGCGCCCCAGGCGCTGGTCGAGCTGGAGCGGCTGCTCCGCTCCACCACCGCCGCCGGCTGGCGCGGCTACCTGCGCTGGCACATGCTGGCCGAGGCCGCCGAGGCCCGGGCGCTGCCGAGGCGGCTCAGCGACGCCCACTTCTGGTTCCGCGCCAGCCACTTCACCGGCGAGAAGGCCATGCCGGCGCGCTGGAAGCACTGCGTGGAGCTCACCGACGAGCTGATGGGCGAGGCGCTGGGGCAGGCCTTCGTGCGCCGCCACTTCGGCGGCGACGCCCGGGCCAAGGCCCTGGCGCTGGTGGGCGGCATCCAGCAGGCCATGGGGCGGCGCATCGACGGCCTCGGCTGGATGGACGAGCCCACCCGGCGCCAGGCCCGCGAGAAGCTGGCCGCGGTGGAGAACAAGATCGCCTTCCCGGAGCGCTGGCGCAGCTACGACGGCCTGGTGGTGCGGCGCGACGACCTGTCGGCCTCGGTGGAGGCGGCCCGGGCCTTCGAGCGGCGGCGGCGGCTGGCCAGGGCCGGCCGGCCGGTCGACCGGACCGAGTGGGACATGTCGGCGCCCACGGTGAACGCCTACTACGAGCCGTCCAGGAACGAGATGGTCTTCCCGGCCGGCATCCTCCAGCCCCCCTTCTACACGGCCGGGGCCAACGACGCGGTCAACGCCGGCGCCATCGGCATGGTGGTGGCCCACGAGCTGACCCACGGCTACGACGACGAGGGGCGGCAATACGACGGCAAGGGCAACCTCGCCGACTGGTGGTCGAAGCCGGTCGCGGCCGAGTTCGACCGGCGCGCCCAGTGCGTGGCCAGGCAGTACGCCGCCTACCCGGCCGTCGACGAGGTCATGGTGGACGGCCAGCTCACCCTGGGCGAGAACATCGCCGACCTGGGAGGGCTGAAGCTGGCCCACGCCGCCTACCGCGCCTCGCGGGCCGGCCGGCCGGAGGAGGCGCCGGTGGGGGGCTTCGGCGCCGACCAGCAGTTCTTCCTGGCCCACGCCCAGGCCTGGTGCAGGCTGGTCCGGCCCGAGGCGGCCCGGCTGCGGGCCGCCACCGATCCGCACTCGCCGGCCCGCTGGCGCGTCAACGGGCCGCTCTCCAACCTCCCCGAGTTCGCCGCCGCCTTCCAGTGCGGTCCGGGCACGCGCATGGTCCGGTCCGAGCGCTGTGACCTCTGGTAGCGGCCGACTCCGGGCGCCCGGTCATTCCCGGCGCGGGGGACGGCGGGCCAGCGCCTCGTCGCGGTAGGCGCGCTCGCCGGTCACCTCGCGCACCACCAGCGGCTCCAGCCAGGGCGGCGTGGCCGGGTCGGCCCCCGGCTCCAGCACCGCCAGCGTCAGCCGCCGGTCGGTGAACTGGTCGAAGCGCCAGCCGGGGAGGGCCCCGCTGCGGTGGCTGCGGTGCAGCAGGCGCCGCCCCTCGGTGAGCGGCCACCAGGCCTGGTAGTCGGTCCGCGACAGCGGCTCCAGCTCGACGGCGCCGCGCCGCCCGGTGCGGGCCCGGAAGAACCGCTCCCGCCCCGCCCCGCTGACCATCCCCACGTGCTCGTGCTCGCCGGGGAGCCAGCCCTGCGCCACCTCCTCCACCTCGCCGCCCAGCGCCTCGGCCGGCAGCTCGGTGAGCAGCAGCCTCCGCTCGGCGGCGACCTCCGCCGGCGCCTCGTCACCGGCCGGCCCCTCCAGCTGCGCCACCACCGCGTAGGCCAGGTCGAGGACGGGGGTGGCCCGGTTCGGCAGGTAGCGCCCGGCCAGCTCGCCGAAGGCCTCGGCGGCGTCGCGCTCGGCCAGCTGGTCGAGGGCCAGCAGCCCGGGGCGGAGGTCGCCGCTCTCGGCGCCGCGCCCGCGCCGGGCCCGGTCGGCCGAGGCCTCGACCAGCGCCGCGGCCAGCGCCTGGCGCGCCTGCCAGCGGTCGTGCCAGGTGCCGAGCAGCTCCTGGAGCTGCTTGAGGGCGGTGACCGCCTCGGCGGCCGGGGCCCCGGGGAGGCGGCGCAGCGGCTCCAGCAGGTAGCGCAGCCGCTTCCCCTCGATGCGGGCCCGGTGCAGGCCGTCGGCGTCCTCGGCGCCGACCACCGCGCCGAGCGCCTCGCGGAGGGCCAGCGCCTGGGCTCGCAGGGCGGCGGCCAGGAGGGCCGACAGGCTGGCCGGCGCGGCGGCGCCCGGTGGGCGGGCCGAGAGGCGGCGGGTGAGCCGGGGCGCCAGCCGCAGGAAGCGCGGCCGGGCCTCCTCGTGGACGCGGCGGGCGGCGTCGGCGCGACGGCGCTCCACCCGGTCGAGGAGCCAGTCGAGGGCGCCGCGGTAGGGCGCGCCCAGCCGGCCGCGGGCCGCCTCGAGCCAGCCGAGGAGCACCTCGGCCTCCCGGGCCGGGCCGGTGCGCCGCGCCACCCTGGCCAGGCGCCGCCGCTGCTTCTCGGGGACCGCCCCTTGCAGCGCCGGCTCCAGCAGCCGCAGCGTGGTCCGCAGCCGGCGGACGGCGACGCGGAAGTCGTGCAGCGCCTCGGCGTCGGAGGGATCCCCGAGCCGCGCCACCGCCTCCTCGGCGTCGGCGAGGCGCGCCAGGGCCAGCACCCGCGCCCCGGGGCCGGCCGCGCCGTCGAGGAGCTCTCCGTCGAGCTGCATGCCGCCCCCTGCCGTCGCTCAGCCGCCCAGGCGGGCGCTGGCCGCGTCGATGGCGGCGCGCAGCGCCGCGAAGTCCTGCACCACCGGGAACTGCGGGAACTGCGCCACCACGTTGGGCGGCGGGCGGAAGAGGATCCCGGCGTCGGCCTCGGCGAGCATGGCGGTGTCGTTGTAGGAGTCGCCGGCCGCCGTCACCTTGAAGTTGAGGGCCTTGAAGGCCTTCACCGCCGCCCGCTTCTGGTCGGGCAGCCGCAGGTGGTAGGCGGAGACGAAGCCGTCGGCGCCGGCCTCGAGCCTGTGGCAGAAGAGGGTGGGCTGGCCGAGCTGGGCCATGAGCGGCCCGGCGAACTCGTAGAAGGTGTCGGAGAGGATCACCACCTGGTAGGCGAGCCGGAGGGCGTCGAGGAAGGCCCGGGCCCCGGGCTCCGGGGAGAGGCCGGCGATCACCTGCTGGATGTCGCGCAGCCCGAGCCGGTGCTGCCGCAGCAGGTCGAGGCGGAAGCGCATCAGCTTGTCGTAGTCCGGCTCGTCGCGGGTGGTGCGGCGCAGCGCGGCGATGCCGGTGCGCTCGGCGAAGGCGATCCAGATCTCCGGGACCAGCACGCCTTCGAGGTCGAGACAGACGATCTGCACCGGGGGAGCTCCGTTCCAGGCGGGTGGAGCCGGCATCCTAGCAAACCGGCGGCGCCCTGGGCCTGGCCTGACCCGCCCCGCCCGCCCGACCCGCCCCGGCCGGGCGCCGGGCCGTGGCATCATCCGCCGCGACATGGCCAAGCGCCCACCGCCCCCCGTCCCGCCCCCGGGCCCGTTCAACGCCGCGCTGGCCGGCCTCGCCGACCGGCTGGGCCCGCTGGCGCCCGCTCCCGGGGCGGCGCCACGCCCGGACGAGGAGGCGCCGCCTCCGAAGCCCTCCGGCCCCCCGCCACCTCCCCGCGCCGTGGTCCGCATGGAGCGGGCCGGGCGCGGCGGCAAGACGGTGACGGTGGTGGAGAAGCTGGAGCTCCGTCCCCGCGAGCTCACGGCCTGGCTCGGCGAGCTGAAGCGGGCGCTCGGCTGCGGCGGCGTGGTCGAGAGCGGGGCGCTGGTGCTGCAGGGGGACACCCGCGAGCGGGTCGGGGCCTGGCTGACGCGACGCGGGGTGAAGAAGGTGACGGTGGCCTGAGGCGGGCCTTCACCCCGGATCGGCGCCGGTGGCCGAGGACTGGACGCAGCGCACCGCCTGGGGGCGCCCGGCCTCGACCCGGCGCACCACCCCGGCGTCGAGGTCGACCGCCAGGCCCGGCCCCCCCGGTCCCGGCGCCGCCCAGGCCACCGACGGATCGCCGCCCAGCAGCGTCGAGCAGGCCGCGCTCTTGCCGCACGGCCTGCAGGGTCCGCCGCCCGGCCTGCAGCCGTCGAGCAGGCCGAGCAGCTCGGCCTGGGTGGGCAGGCGGTAGCCGGCGGGGCAGGCGCCCGCGGCCGCGCCCGGCGACAGCAGCGTGGCCGCCCCCTCGCACCGGCTCCCCGTCCAGCGCTGGCCGGCCAGGCAGCGCAGCCAGGAGAGCGTGGTCCCCGGCTGCGCCACGGCATCGTACCGCCCGTGCAGGCTCTCGCTGGAGACGCCGCGCTCGTGGCAGGCCTTGCAGGTGGCCAGCTTGCGGGCGCTGGCGGCCAGCTTCTTGTGGCAGGCGCGGCAGTACTCGTGGAAGAGGATGGTGGTGCGGTCGATGGCGCCGTCCGGCTTGAGCCGGGCCATGGGCGGGGCCAGCCGGCCGTCGATCTCCCGGGGCGGCTCGCCGAGGGCCGCGTGGCAGCCGGAGCAGCGCATGGGCGGGAGCGGGGTGGGCGGATCGTCGGCGGCCAGGGTGTGGTGGCAGTCGCGGCAGCGGATGGGCGTGCCGTCGGGGCGGGTGTAGCGCCGGACGTGGTCGGCGTGGCCGAAGCGGACCTTGCCGGTCTTGCCGGGGATGCGCTCCAGCAGCAGCACCTCCTTCCCGGCGGGGACGTCGGCCGCCCCCCGGGCGACCCCCGGCGCCGCCAGGGCCAGGGCCAGGCCGGACCAGCCGATGAGGAGGAGCGCCGCCGCGCCGCCATGGGCCTGGGACATCACCAGGGCGATGTTCCGCCTGTCCGGTCGGCACCGCAAGCCAGCGACCCGGCGTCCGGCCACCTTTTCCGTCTCCAACCGGCGCCGTGGTCCGCCGGGAGCGGGGCGGAGCCTGTCTGACGCGACGCGGGGTGAAGGAGGTCGGGGTCTCCAGATTGAAGGAGCCGGCCGTCATTCTGATGCAGCCCGGACCCAGCCCAAGCGGCCCAACCACCTGGAACGCCTTGGCGTCGCCGGCTGGCCCGCTTCCTGCTGTGCAGTCCCGTCATGGCGACGGTTCCGACCACCACGAAGGGCAGGGGGCTGGCCAGGCTGGCCCTGGTCTCGCTCCTCGCCGGCGCCGCCCTGGCGGTGCCGAGGGGGTTGGCCGGGAGTGAAGCAGGGCTGACCGCCGCCGGACGGGACGCGGCCGCCTGTGCCGGAGGTGACTGCCTCGATCCGCTCCGGGAGGGGCAGGTGGCGCGGCTGGAGCGGCACCTCTTCGGCCGGATGAACGGGCTCGACCCGGCGCTCCACGAGGACCTGGCGCGGGCCATCCTCACCGAGGCCGCCGCGGCCCGGCTCGACCCGCTGCTGGTGCTGGCCGTCATCGAGGTCGAGTCGGGCTACGACCCGTCGGCGGAGAGCGCGGTCGGGGCCCGCGGCCTCATGCAGCTGCTCCCCGACACGCTGCGGCGGGAGACGGCGGGGAGCGGGGAAGAGGCCGGCGCCGGGGAGGGACCGGTCGCCAACGTCCGCGCCGGGATCCGCTACCTGCGCCGCTGCCTGAGGAGCTACCCGGACCTCGACGTGGCGCTGATGGCCTACAACGCCGGGCCCAACCGCCTCCACGGCTGGATCCAGGCCGGCGCCGTGCCCCTCGAGGTCCGCGGCTACGCCAGGCGGGTGCTGGCGGGCCAGGATCGCCTGCGCCGCCTCCTCCCGGGGGTGTCGGCGCCGGTGCCCGCCGACCTGCTGGCCTTCGGCGGCTGACGGCCGGCGCGGCGCCGGCCCGGCCCGCGCGGGGCGACGGCCCGGGCGGCGCGTCAGTGCTCGTGCTTGATGAGCCGGAGCGCCCACATCAGCGCCAGCCCGGCCAGCAGCGCCCCGGTGAGCCGCCACTTGGAGCCGGCGCGGCGGTGCAGGTCGGGGAGGATGTCGGAGAGGGAGAGGTGCAGGAAGGTGCCGCCGGAGAAGGCCAGCGCCAGCGCGGTGAAGCGGTCCACCGCCACCAGCTCGCGCAGCCCGACGTAGATGGCGGCGCCGACCGGGACCATGAGCGCGAAGAAGGCGTTCATCCAGAGCGCCTTGAGCCGGCCGTACCCCTCGCCGCGCAGGATGGCCGAGAGCGAGAAGCTCGACGGCACCTTGTGGGCGAGGATGGCGATGAAGACCAGCAGCCCCAGCCCCTCCTGGTGGTTGGCGGCGCCCAGCGCGAAGCCGTCGACGATGGTGTGGATCGACATCCCCACCCAGGCGGCCAGCCCCAGGGTGTGGACCTCGCAGCCGGCCTCGTCGCCGTGGACGTGGCCGGGGTGGTCGTGCGGGGCGGCGATGGTGCCGGTGGAGAGGGCCTGGTTCATGCCCGGCTCGCCGCAGATGTGGATGAGGACGAACCGCTCCAGCAGGTAGAGGGCGAGGAAGCCGACCAGCACCCAGGGCACCACCCGGGCGCCGCCCAGCTCGATGGCCTCGGGGATCATGTGGAAGAAGGCCGCCCCCAGCATGACGCCGCCGGAGAAGGAGAGGAGCAGGTCGCTGCGGCGCATGGGGCCGACCAGCGGCAGCACGCCGCCGGCGATGGCGCCGCCGAGGATGGCGACGGTGTAGAGCCCGAGCGACTGGAGTTCGGTCACGCTTCCTCCCCGCCGGCATCCTGCGCCGGGTGCCAGGCGGCGTCGAGTTCCCACGGCGCCCCGGGGGGGAACTGCAGCTCGATGAGGGCGCGCACCTCGGCCGCCGACTTCACCGAGGTGCCGCCGCGCCGGAAGGCCACCCCGCCGCGCCGCCCCCGCGAGTACCAGAGCAGGTGGCGGCGCAGCTCGCGCACCGCCTGCTCCTCCTGGGCCTCGGCGGCCTGGTGCGGCCGCAGCCTGGCCCGGTGCTCGATCTGCAGGGTCACGTGGCGCATCACCACCTCGACCCACTCGTCGCGGGTGGGCGGCGGCGGGGCCGGCTCGCCCCGCTCGGCGGCCCTGAGCTCGCGGAAGATCCAGGGGTTGCCGCAGGCGCCGCGCGCCACCAGCACCGCGTCGCAGCCGGTCTCGGCCCGCATGCGCAGGGCATCGGCGGCGGTCCAGACGTCGCCGGAGCCGAGCACCGGGATGCCCACCGCCTCCTTGACCAGCCGGATCAGCTCCCAGCGCGCCTTGCCCGAGTAGCCCTGCGAGCGGGTCCGGCCGTGCAGCGCCACCGCCGCGGCCCCGGCCCCCTCGGCGGCGCGGGCCACCTCGACGCAGTTGATGGCCCCCTCCTCCCAGCCGGCCCGGATCTTGATGGTGACCGGGATCCCCGGCACCGCGGCCACGATGGCCGCCACCGCCGCCCCCACCGCGGCCGGATCGCGGGCCAGCGCCGCGCCCGCCCCGGTGCCGCAGACCTTCTTCACCGGGCAGGCCATGTTCACGTCGATCATCCCGGCCCCCTCCGCGACGGCCACCACCGCCCCGCGCGCCAGCGCCTCCGGCTCGGAGGCGAAGATCTGGACGGCGAACGGCACCTCGGCCGGATCGCGGTCCAGGTAGGCGAGCGTCTGGGCCTTCCCGTGGAGCAGGCCGTGGGCGCTGACCATCTCGGTGTAGGCGAAGGACGCCCCCATCTCGCGGCAGATGGTGCGGAACGGCCGGTCCGACACGCCGGCCAGCGGCGCGAGGAAGAAGCGACCCGAGAAGTGGTGGGGACCGATCTGCATGGACGGGGACCGGGCGGGTACCTAACACGGGGCCCGCGCCGCCGCGAGGGAGCCGGGGGTCACCGCCGCGGTCCGCCGTGCCCCGGACCCTCGCCCTGACCCGAACGCGTTGTTTCCCTTGCCCGGCTCCATCCTGTAAAACCCGGTCCAGTGCGCCTCCACCACCTCATCGTCCTGACGCTGCTGGCCCCCGCCGCGGTCCGCTCCGAGCCCACCCCGGCCGAGGCCGGTGGCCCGGCAGCGGCGCCGGTCGCGGCCACGCCCACGACGGCGGTCCCGGCGGCGTCGGCCACGTCACCGGCCGGTGTCACCGTCACCGCCACCGCCACCGCCACCGCCACCGCTCCGGCCGCGGCCGCGGCCGCGGCAGAGCCGGCGGCCGACGTGCCCGAGACCGGCCCGCAGGCCACCGAGATCGACGCCGCCTCGGCCGAGCTGGAGGCGATGCGCGCCGCCGAGCGCGCCGCCCGCGTCCCCGAAGGCGCCGGCCACGAGGGGCGGGCCGCCGAGGCCGCCGAGGGGCTGGGGCTGGGCTCCCCGCTGCGCCAGCGGCTCGAGGAGGCGCTCACCCGCGAGGTGACGGCGCCGCCGGCCGACGCCCCCGACCGGATCGCCCTGCTCCCCGAGCTCGACCACGGGCTCGCGAAGCTGCAGGCCGAGTACGACATCCCCATCGACGTCAACGAGGCGGTGGTCAGCTACATCCGCTTCTTCCAGCTGCCGCTGGTCCGCCCCCACTACGTCAAGTACCTGGGGCGCGGCCACCGCTACATCCCGCGCTACCAGCAGATCATGCGGGAGGAGGGCGTCCCCGAGGACACCGTCTTCCTGGCCATGATCGAGAGCGGCTTCGCCAACTACGCCGTCAGCCGGGCCCGGGCGGTCGGCCCGTGGCAGTTCATCGCCCCCACCGGCCGGATCTACGGACTGAAGCAGGACT
The DNA here is from genome assembly GCA_032654565.1 of Anaeromyxobacteraceae bacterium. Lineage (GTDB taxonomy): Bacteria > Myxococcota > Myxococcia > Myxococcales > Anaeromyxobacteraceae > JADKCZ01. The sequence goes on from JAULAX010000015.1 coordinate 872,050, forward strand.
TCTGGGTGGACGAGCGCCGCGACCCGGAGAAGGCGGCCCACGCCGCCGCCCGCTTCCTCAGGGAGCTGTACCAGTCCACCGGCGACTGGCGGCTGGCCTGGGCCGGCTACAACGCCGGGCTGGGGACGGTGCAGCGCGCCCAGGCCCGGGGCTACCCGGACTACTGGTCGATGGTCGCCGCCAAGGGGCGCCGCGCCCTGCGCGCCGAGACCAAGGGCTACGTGCCCAAGCTGATGGCGGCCGCCATCATCGCCCGCCACCCCGAGGCCTTCGGCTTCAGGCCCGAGGAGATCGAGGCCGAGCGCTGGCCCGACGTGGTGGAGGTGACCATCCCCGACGCCGCGCCGCTGGCGCTGCTGGCCGCCGCCGCCGGGGTGGGGGAGGCGGAGCTGGTCGACCTGAACCCGGAGCTGCGCCGCGCCATCACCCCGCCGCGCCCGTACCAGCTCAAGCTCCCGGCCGCCGCCGGCGCCACCTTCGCCGCCAACTGGGACGCCATGAAGTCGCAGGTGCGCGTCGCCATCTTCGAGGGGCACGTGGTGGAGCGGGGCGAGACCCTCTCCGGCATCGCCCAGCGCTACGGCGTCTCGCTGGACGGGATCCTGGCCCTCAACCCCCGGCTCAACCCGCGGGCGCTGCGCCCCGGGACCGAGCTGGTGATCCCGCGGGTGGCCAGCCGGCCCCGCGCCCAGGCCGCGGCGCCGGCGGTGGTCCGAACCGCGGCCGCCGCGCCGCCGGCCGCGCCGCCGCCCGCCGGAGCACCGCCCGCCGGAGCACCGCCCGCCGCCGCACCGTCGCTGGTGGCCGCGGCCTCGGCCGCCGAGCCCCACGCCAGCACCTGGCGGGTCAAGCCGGGCGACACCCTCTGGTCGATCTCACGCAACACCGGGGTGCCGCTCGACGACCTCTGCCGGCTCAACGGCATCGGCAACCCGCGTCACCACAAGCTGCAGGTCGGGGCCACGCTGGTGGTGGCCAACACCCGCGGCTAGGTCGCCGCTCCAACCCCACCGCTCACCGCCCGGAAATGAAACGGGCCGCCCGAAGGCGGCCCGTCCGTTCAGCAGAAGCGGGACGAGAACTACTTCTTCTCGGCCTTCTTCTCCTCGGCCTTCTTCTCGACCTTCTTCTCGGCCTTGGCCGGGGCAGCGGCCGGGGCAGCGGCGGCGGCCGGAGCAGCAGCCGGAGCAGCGGCGGCGGCAGGAGCAGCGGCCTTCTTCTCCTCGGCGAAGGCGGGCGAGACGAAGGCGAAGGCAACGACGACGGCGAGCAGCTTCTTCATGGGGGTATTCCTCGGGGTTTTGGGGGGCGTAGCCTGCGTCGTCGGGATCGTGGTGTCCCCAAGGCCCGACGCAATGGGGGAGCATCCAATCACACCCCGCCCGGGGATGTCGAGTATTTCCTTGGATTTCCATCCACCAGAAGGAGGGAGGGGTCCGCCCGCTAGGAGAGCGCCCGGGCCGGATCCACCCGCGCCGCCGCCGCCGCCGGGGTCAGCGCGCCGATCACCGCCGACAGGGCCGCCATACCGACGCTGGCGGCCAGCAGCCAGGCCGGGAAGATGAGGATGGCCTCGGGCCGGTAGGGGAAGTCGGGGAGGAAGTGGTGCCAGGCCAGGTCGCCGAGCAGGCCGAGCCCCCGGCCCACCGCCATCCCCATCAGGCCGCCGCCGCCCCCCACCAGCAGGGCCTCGACCAGCACCAGGGCCCGGACGTCGCGGCCGGTGGCGCCGAGCGCCTGCAGCAGCGCCATCTCGCGGGAGCGGGCGGCCACCGAAGCGGCCCGCGAGCGGGCGATGGCCAGGGCCGCCAGCGCCGTCATCAGCAGCGCCAGCCCGGTCAGGGCCCCGGTGGTCAGCGTCACCACCGTGCCCACCCGCTCGGCGGTGGCCTGCTCGGAGCGGTCCACCGCGAACCCCATGCGCCGCGCCGCCGCGGCGATGGCCGGGGCGTCGGCCGCCTGGTCGGCCAGCAGCGTCACCTGGCCGTAGCCGGGGTCGGAGCGGTTGTAGAGCCGGTGGAGCCGCTGCACCGTGGCCAGCGGCACGGCCATGGCGTAGAGCGGCACGCGGTCGGAGAGGCCCGCCAGCCGCACCCGCACGTCGATGACCCGCTTCTCCGACCGGCCGGGGATGATGGAGAGGCCGATGCGCAGCGGCAGCTCCAGCCCCACCGGGTCGAGCCCGGGCGGCAGGCCGGGGATGCCCCAGGTCGGGGCGATGGTCTTGTTGTAGATCTCCACCAGCCGGCGCGAGAGCACCACCGGGATGGGGCCGCCGTCGGGCGGATCGGCGAAGTCGACGCCCTTGCGGGTGTCGTCGGCCACCATGGTCGGGTCGACGCCCACCACCGGGATCTGCAGCGTCATCCCCGGCGGCCAGGCCGCCTCGAGGCCGCGCGGCGGCTCGGGGGCGGCCACCGGGACCACCAGGTTCTGCCGCGGCCAGACCGCCCGCACCCCGGGCAGCTCCACCAGCCGCGCCAGCGCCGCCTCGTCGAGCCGCCCGCCGCCCAGCAGCCCGCCCAGCGAGAGCTGCGCCGGCACCACCTCGACCAGGCGGGCGTCGGCCGGGAACATCCGCGCCGCCGCCTGCCCCACCCCGAGGCCGAGCGCCACGAAGACCGCCAGCGCCGCCGCCCCCACCGCCGCCGCCAGGGCGTCGACCAGCGCCGCGCCGGGATCGGCGCGCAGGTTGGCCCAGGCCACCGCCAGCAGGCTCCGCCAGCTCACCACAGCCTCCCTTCACGGAGCGTGAGCAGGCGGGAGGCGGCCCGCGACACCCGCTCCTCGTGGGTCACCACCAGCACCGCCGTCCCCTCGCGGGCCAGCTCGCCGAAGAGCTGGATGATGGCCTCGCCGGTGACGGCGTCGAGGTTGCCGGTGGGCTCGTCGGCCAGCAGCAGCGCCGGGCGGGTCACCAGGGCCCGGGCGATGGCCACCCGCTGCCGCTCGCCGCCGGAGAGGCGGGCCGGGCGGGCGTGGGCCTTGCCGGCCAGGCCGACCCGGTCGAGCGCCTCCAGCGCCCGCACCCGCAGCGCCGCCAGCGGCTCGCCGTCGCCGTGGCGCAGCAGGCCGGGGAGCAGGACGTTCTCCAGCGCCGGGAAGGCCGGCACCAGGTTGAAGGACTGGAAGACGAAGCCGATGCTCCGGTTGCGCAGCCGGGCCAGCGCCAGCGCCGAGAGGCCGCGCAGCCGCTCGCCGGCCACCACCGCCTCGCCGCCGAAGCCGGCGTCGAGGGCCCCGGCGATGGCCAGCAGCGTCGACTTCCCGGAGCCGGAGGCCCCCACCACCGCCACCACCTCGCCCGGAGCGACCGTCAGGTCGAGGCCCCGGAGGACCTCGAGCGCGCGCCCCTCCTCGCTGAACGAGCGGGTGATGCCGGTGAGCTGGATCATTGCGGGGGCTTGGGCGGCGTCCCCAGCCGCGTGTCGAAGGTGAGCTTGAGCGCCCCGGCCGGCAGGTCGGCCCGCACCGTCACCGCCGCCCCCTGGCCGAGCGTGCTCACCAGCTTCTCCACCACCGACCGGCCCACCACGCCGTCGGGCCCGGCCCCGAAGGCCGAGGGGGGGAGCGCCCGCAGCGCCGCCACCAGGTTGTCGCCGTGGAGCACCAGGCCGCCGAGGCCGCCGGCCAGCGTGCCGGCGGTCCCCTCCGGCGGAACGAAGCCGGGGGCGCCGGTCTTGAGCCGGGCCAGCAGCGCCGGCAGCCCGCCCGCCGCGCCGGCGGTGAGCGCCACCGAGGTGCCCTGCACCGCCCAGGCGAGCTCGGCGTCGCCGCGGCCCATGGTCCAGGCGCCGCGGCCGGCCGGCGCGCCCACCACCGACATCAGCCGGTCGCAGGCGGCGGTGAACGCCGCCGGGTCCTTCAGCCCCGCCAGCGCCTCGAGCCGCGCCAGGCCGAGCGGCTGGGAGAGCGCCCGCCCGTCCATCAGCCCGGAGAGGTCGGCGTTCGGCGCCAGTCCGGCGCCCAGCTCGATGGGGGTGGCCAGCTGCGCCGCCATGGCGGCGATGGGCTCGGTGAGCGGCAGGCCGCGCTGCTCGGCGGCCAGCCGGAGCGCCACCGCGGGATCGGCGGAGACCCGGAGCGCCAGCACCGTGGCGGGGTGGAGGCGGGAGGGCTGGCCGGAGCCGTCGCCGGGGCCGGCCAGCGGCCGCACCAGCGGCTCGCGCGTCCCCAGCATGATCGCCACGGTCACGCGCAGCCCGGCGCCGGTGACCGAGACGCCGGCCGCCACGCCGTCGCTGGCCGGCAGGTCGAGGAGCGCCGGCGCGTCGCGCGGCAGGAAGAAGAGGAGCGGGGACCCCTCGCCCAGCGTGGCCCGGCCGCGCTTCCAGGCCGGGCTCTCGGCCAGCGAGACCCCGGCGTCGAGCGCCAGCACCTCGCGGAGCACCTCCGGGCCGGCCGGGCCGACCGCCACCAGCATCGAGCCCTCGGCCTGGGCCACCGCCAGCAGGGCCGGCTCGCCGGCGGCGCGCCGCCAGACCGTGAAGCTGGACCTGGCGGCGGCCTGCTCGCCCCGGTCAGCGGCCCCGAGCCGCTCCTTGGCGAGGCGGGTGACCAGGGCCTCGAGCTTGCCGGCGTCGCCGACGGGCAGGACCAGCAGCGGCGTGCCCGGCTCGCCCGGCCGGGTGGCCAGCTCGGCGAAGGCCAGGCCGCGCTTGACGTCGAGGCCGACCCCCTCCAGCGAGGCCGGGTCGAGGAGGTCGAAGCCGAGCTGCTGGGCCAGGCTGGTCCGGGCCGCGGCCAGCTCCTCGCCGCCGGGCCGGGCCGCCAGGGCCGCGAAGGCCGCCGCGGTCTGGCGCGAGAAGTCGCCGACCGACGGGACGATCATGGCGCCGGCGTTGGTGGCCGGCACGAACCGATCGGGCGGGGGGCCGCCGCGCGGCGACCCGCAGCGGGCGCAGCCGGCCAGGAGGGCGAGGACGACGAGGGCGGGGGTCAGGTGGGAGCGGCGCACGGTCCGTATCTATCATGGTAAGGGAGCGCCGGATGATCTCCACCGGCACCGACCAGGCCCCCATCGCGGTCGATCGCTTCCCCGACTGGAGGGCCCGCTTCGGCCCGCTGGTCGAGCGGCTGGAGCTGGAGATCGGCTGCGGTCACGGCGGCTACGCGGTGGCCTTCGGCGCGGCCCGGCCCGACCGGGCCCTGGTGGGGATCGAGCAGCGCAGGAAGTTCGCCGCCATGGTGGAGGAGAAGGTGGCGAAGCGCGGCCTGCAGAACGTCCAGGTCATCTGCGGCGATGGCCGGCTGATGGCGCCGCGCCTCTTCCCGGCCGGCTCGCTGGCCGCCATCCACGTCCACTTCCCCGACCCGTGGTGGAAGCGGCGCCACGCCGAGCGGCGGCTGGTGGACGACCGGATGTCGACGATGCTGCTGGGGCTGCTCCGGCCGGGCGGGCTGCTCGACTTCCGCACCGACGTGGAGCGGTACGCGCTCGACGCCGTGGCGCGGCTGGAGGAGGTGGGCTTCGAGAACGAGGCCGGCCCGGGGCGGTTCTGCGAGGCGCCGGAGGGGGAGCTCCCCTCGACGCGCGAGAAGCGCTACCTGCAGACCGGGCAGCGGGTCTGGCGGCTCAGGCTGCGGGCGCCAGCGACCCCGGTCGGCGGTATCATGCGGTGATGCCGCTCCGCCGCCACGCCCTGACCGCCACGCTCCTGGCCGCCCTCCTCCTGGCCCCCGTCGGCGCCCGGGCCGCCTCCACCCCGGCCGGGCCGGCCCGGCCGATCGAGGCCACGCTCGACGAGGCCGCGGCGGGCCGGTTCGCCGCCCTGGCGCTCGGCTGCGTCCACCGCGAGTACCCCAACAAGCTCTCGCACGTCCTCGCCTCCGACGCCGACGCCCGTCCGCCCCGCCGCCTGACGCCCGCCTTTTTCGGCTGCTTCGACTGGCACTCCTCGGTGCACGGCCACTGGCTGCTGGCCCGGCTGGTCCGGCTCTTCCCGTCGGCGCCCTTCGCCGCCGAGGCCCGCGCCGCCCTGGCCCGGAGCCTCACCCCCGCCAACCTGGCCATCGAGGTCGCCTACCTGGCCGACCCCGGGCGCGCCTCCTTCGAGCGCCCCTACGGCCTGGCCTGGCTCCTCCAGCTCGCCGCGGAGCTGCGCACCAGCCCGGATCCGGCCGTGAAGGCGCTGGCCCCGGCGCTGGCGCCGCTGGAGGCCGAGGCCGCCGGCCGGATCTCGACCTGGCTCGGCAAGCTGCGCTACCCCATCCGTTCGGGCGAGCACTCCCAGACCGCCTTCGCCTTCGGCCTGATCCGCGACTGGGCGGTGGCCACCGGCGACCAGCCCTTCCGGGAGCGGCTCGACGCGCGCATCCGGGCCTTCTACGAGCGCGACCAGGCCTGTCCGCTGGGGTACGAGCCCTCGGGGGAGGACTTCCTCTCCCCCTGCCTCGCCGAGGCCGACCTGCTTCGCCGGCTGCTGCCACCGGCCCGCTTCGCCTCCTGGCTCGGCGCCTTCCTCCCCACCCTCCCGCGCCGGCCCGGCGCGACCTGGCTGCCGCCGGCCGAGGTGAGCGACCGCGCCGACCCCAAGCTGGCCCACCTCGACGGGCTCAACCTGAGCCGATCCTGGATGCTGCTCGGGATCGCCGCCGGGCTCCCGGCCGGCGACGACCGCGTCCCGGTGCTCCGGGCCACCGCCTCGGCGCACCAGGTGATCACGCTGCCGGCCATCACCGGCCAGCACTACGAGGGCGGACACTGGCTGGGGACCTTCGCCGTCTACCTGACCAGCGGGGCCGGGCGCGCCACCCCGCCGTGACGGAGGCGCGGGTCGCCGCTCGAGGCCTGCGTTCGCGGCCACGGCGTCCTCGCTCCAGGCGGCCAGATCGCCACCTGGTCTTCACGCCTTGTCTGGGATCGGGTTATACCGGGGCCGGTTCCTGCTGGAGCGACGGCCGACCCGGCCGCGGAGGACGGAATGAACGCGACGCGAGTGACCATGTTGATCCTGGCGCTGTCGGGCACGGCCTGCGCCGCGGGAGGGGCCCAGGCCGCCCGCCCCGTCGACGACTACCGGCTCGCCGACGGCACGCAGGTGACCTGCCGGATGGAGGCCCCGACCGGGAGCCACATCAAGGAGCGGGTCTGCCGCCGGGTGGCGGAGACCTCCGAGGCCAAGCGGATCACCATCGACTCCTACATGAACCGGCCCGTGGTCAACACCCGCACCGGCGGCTGACCGGCCGGGTTCACGAACCGTAGACGCGGTACAGGAGCGGTCGACTCGTACCGAGGGGCCTGCGGTGCCTTGCCGCACCTTCGGAACCCGAGAGGAAATCGCCAGGCGATCCGGGACTATCTGGGCTCCTTCGAGCCCCCGGGAGTCGCCCATGAAGAGCGGTTCACTCGCCGTCACTCTCCTCCTGTCGATGGCCGCCTGCACCGGCGGCCGGGGCGTCCCCGGAGGAAACGGCACCAGCTACCTGCTCCGGACCACCGTCGAGGCGCCGGGGGCTCGCTGCGCCACCGGCGGCGCCAGGGTGGAGGTCGGCGCCGACGACAACGGCAACCAGGCCCTCGACACCGCCGAGGTCGACTCCACGGTCTACGTCTGCAACGGCGCCGACGGCCTGGGCGTGGCGACGGCGGCGGAGGGGCCGGGAGCGAACTGTGCCGAGGGTGGCGTGAAGGTGACGCCCGCCGGGGGAGTGGCGACCTACATCTGCAGCGGTGCGCCTGGAGCCACCGGCGCGACCGGCGACACGGGCGCGACGGGCGCGACGGGCGAGAGCGTCACGGTGACCCCCGAGGCGGCGGGGGCCACCTGCGCGTTCGGTGGCCAGAAGCTCCAGGTGGGACCGGGAGCGCCGACCTACGTCTGCAACGGCGCGACCGGCGCGACCGGTGAGACCGGTGCGACGGGTGCGACCGGTGCGGCCGGGGAGAGCGTCTCGATGACCCCCGAGGCGGCGGGGGCCAACTGCGTGTTCGGCGGCCAGAAGCTCCAGGTGGGGGCGGGAGCGCCGACCTACGTCTGCCACGGCGCGCCAGGCGCGACCGGCGCCGACGGCCTGAGCGTCACCATGACCCCCGAGCCGCCTGGCCCCAACTGCGGGCTCGGCGGCGTGAAGCTCCAGGTCGGGAGCGGTCCCGCCTCCTACCTCTGCAGCGGGGCGCCCTCAGGGGCGACCCTGCCCGCCGTGGTGACGGTGGACGTCACCGGCGTGCGCTACGTCGAGGCGCTGGTCAACGCCAGCGTCACCGACGACGGCAACGAGGTGATCTTCGTGCGCGGCGTCGCCCTGGCCACCCACGCGGCCCCCACCGTCCACGACACCGTCTTCTACGCCGGGCCGGGCGCGGGCGCCTTCACCACCCGCTGTGACGGGCTGGCGCCCGGCACCGCCTACGTCGTGCGGGCCTTCGCCACCAACGCGCTCGGCACCAGCTACGGCGAGGAGCGGCTCTTCACCACGCTGGCGCTCACCGTCCCGACCCTGGCCACCGCCGCGGTCGCCAACATCACCGCCACCACCGCCTACTCCGGGGGCGACATCACCGACGACGGCGGCACCGCCATCCTGGCCCGCGGCGCCTGCTGGTCCACGGCCACCGACCCCACCACCGCCGACGCCTGCGTCCACGAGGGGGTGGGGGCGGGGAGCTACCTGGCCCTGCTGGTCGGCCTGCCCTCCAGCACCGCGCTCCACGTGCGGGCCTACGCCACCAACGCCCAGGGGACGGCCTACGGCGAGGACCGGGCCTTCTCCACCGGCGCGCTGCCGCTGGCGGTGGTCTCCACCGCCGCGGTGGGGAGCATCTCCTACACCACCGCGGCCGGCGGCGGCACGGTGGTGAGCGACAGCGGGGCGCCGGTGACCAGCCGCGGGCTCTGCTGGGCCACCACCACCGCACCCACCACCGCCGGCGCCTGCACCACCGAGACCGGCGGGCTCGGCACCTTCACCGCCGGCCTGGCGGGGCTGGCCGCCAACACCACCTACTACGTCCGCGCCTACGCGGTGAACGGCGGCGGCACCTCCTACGGCAACCAGGTGAGCTTCACCACCCTGGCGGCGTCGGCGCCGGTGCTGACCACCAGGTCGGTGGGCGGCATCTCCTCCGACCTCGCCGGCTCCGGCGGGGCGATCACCACCGACGGCGGCGCGGCCATCACCGCCAAGGGGGTCTGCTGGAGCATCAACCCCGGCCCCACCGTGGCCAACAGCAAGACCAGCGACGGCGCCGGCCCGGCCGCCTTCAACAGCACCCTGACCGGCCTGGTCCCGCTCACCACCTACTACGTCCGCGCCTACGCCGTGAACGCGCTCGGCACCTCCTACGGCAACGAGGTGAGCTTCACCACCACCGCCCTGGTGACCCCGGGCCCCGGCGTCCCCATCGTCGGGACCACCACCACGGCCATCACCGGCAGCACCACCGCCTCGAGCGGCGGCTACGTGGGCAGCGACGGCGGCTCGGCGGTCACCGCCCGGGGGGTCTGCTGGAGCACGGCCCAGAACCCGACCCTGGCCGACAGCTGCTCCAGCGACGGCGGCACCGGCCTCGGCTTCTTCTCCAGCACCGTCACCGGCCTGGGCGGCTGCGGCGTGGTCTACTACGTGCGGGCCTACGCCACCAACGCCACCGGCACCGGCTACGGCAGCCAGGGGTCGGTCAGCACCGGCCTGCTGCCGACGGTCAGCACCGAGCCGGTCACGGCCATCGGCTTCACCGGCGCCACCTCGGGCGGCGCCATCGTCGACAACGGCGGCTGCGCCATCACGCAGAAGGGGGTGGTCTGGCACTGGAACCCGAACCCGGCGGTCGGCAACACCGGGACCACCCAGGGGACCGGCGACGCCGCCTTCACCTCCAGCATCACCGGGCTCTACTCCAACCGGACCCACTACCTGCGGGCCTACGCCACCAACAGCGTCGGCACCGGCTACGGCGCGCAGCTGACCTTCGTCACCGCCGAGCCGTCGACCCCCTACCTCGGCCAGAGCTACGCCGGTGGCATCGTCTTCTACGTCGACGGGACCGGGCTCCACGGGCTGGTGGCCGCGCCGTCGGACCAGGGCCGGTTCACCTGGGGGTGCCAGGGGACCAGCGTGCCGACCGGCACGGCGGTCGGGACCGGGGCCTCCAACACCGCCGCCATCGTCGGCTCCTGCGGCGAGGCCAGCTTCGCGGCCAAGGTGGCCGACGGGCTGACGCTGGGCGGGTACACCGACTGGTTCATGCCCTCGCTGGACGAGCTGGTCCTGATGCGGACCAACCTGCACCTCAAGGAACTCGGCGGGTTCGAGGCGTGGGGCCGGTACTGGTCGTCCACCCAGGCCGATGCCACCTCCGCCTTGGGCACGTACTATCTCGTGTACCCCGACATGATTGGGTATTCGAAGTCCAGCACCAACCTCCTCCGCGCCGCACGGGCCTTCTGATCGGGCCCGACGTCCCGGAGGGCCACGAAGGATCAGGGTGGCCGGGTACCCCGTGGTAACGTCGATCGACCGGAGGCTCACATGCGCTCACTGCCCCTCGCCGTGACCATCGCCGTTGCCATGCTGGCGGGGTGCGGGATCGTGAAGAAGCTGGAGAACCGGAAGGTGCTGGCCGGCCTGGTGATGCGCTCGCCGGACCTGGCCGTCGGAGCCCCCGCCAACCTGACCGTCACCGGCGTGGTCACGGCCCAGGTCTTCTTCGGAGACCTGCAGGGCGACACCCAGGCCCCCACCGGCCTCGCCGACGCCGCCGTGACCCTGGCCTGGGCGGGCGGGGCAACCGGGTCGGTGACCCTGCCGGCCGGACCGTCGGCGGGCTGGTACCAGCTCACCGGCACCTCCGTGGCGCACCAGGCCGGCCTCACCTACACCTTCACGGTCCGGTACGGCGGCGAGGTCTTCACCGGGACGGTGGTGGCCCCGGCCGCCGAGGGGATCACCGAGCTCGCCGCCGTGACGCCGCCGCTGATCTTCCCGCCCACGCCCAACCTGGCCGCGTCCTTCACCAAGCAGACGGTCTCGCGCACCGGGAGCGACACCGCCGTCTACGCCGCGAACCCGATCGAGGGTCCGACCAGCCTGGGCCCAACCAGCTGCACCAACGCGCCGCTCTCCGACGCCTGGGCGATGGTCCAGTTGCTCATCGCCGCCGGGCCCTGGACGGTGCCGTCGTTCGAGCTGTGGCGGACCGACCTGGCCCCGACCGCTCCGCAGCGCTGCTTCGCCCCGGGGCCGGGGGCCTGGGTGGTGACCCTCACCACCGTCAGGTCGGGCAGCGTCTCCGGCAACCTCTTCTTCGGGAGCGGCGTGCTGGCCGGCTCGGCGGACGCGGGCGTGCTGGTGCTGCAGTAGTCACCGGGCGGCGGCTCGCCCGTGCTCCGAGTGACATCTGCCGCGGGGCGTGCTTCTCTTTCCGCCGCGGGTTCGATCGCATGGTTCAAGCGAGGAGGGTCGACGTGGGACGGAACATCGCAGTCGTCACCTTCCTCCTTTCGCTGACCGCTTGTGACCTGCGGCCGCACGACGGGGAGATCCAGAGTCCGCCGCCGGTGACCGCGGTCCTGCTCACGCCTGCGCAGGCGACCGTCCGGGCGGGCCACGCAGTCCAGTTCGCGGCCGCACCGCGCGGGGACGGGCGGGTGCCCCAGCGGGTCACCTGGAAGCTCCGCTGCGTCTCTGGCTGCAGCTGGTACCCATACAATCCGGGCTCCCTCTCGGAGAGCGGCCTCTTCGTGGCGCCCTTCGACAACCCGGGCGCGCTGGTGGTGGAGGTGACGGCCGTCAGCGTGACAACCCGGGTGGAAGGCAGCGCCACCGTCCAGGTGGCACCCGCCTCCTTCACGATTTCGCCGCCCGCCCCCGCGGTCGCGCTCGGCGGTGAGCTCCAGCTCGCCGCTGACTGGAATGGCGACGCTGGGCCGGCCTTCAACTGGAGCAGCGACAAGGGGACCATCGACCAGCTCGGTCGGTACGTGGCGCCCGGGGCCTTCTCCGGCGTCATCACCAGCGCCGACCCCGGGGGGGACCTGGTGCGGGTGGAGCACCGGGCGAGCGGCCAGCGCCTGGAGGTGAGGGTCCGGCTCCACTTCAGGACACCGTTCATCAGCGGGACCTCCGGCCCTACGGCTCCGGGAGACACCCTGACGCTCACGGGGACCAACCTGGCCACCGGACTGGATCCCGGCGGCGCGACCTACGTCCTCTTCCCGGACGGCGCCGGTGGAGAGTTCCCGGTGAGGGCCACGGCGACGCCTGACCAGGTTACCGTGGTCGTTCCCGCGGGCTGTTCTTCGGGCGTACTTCGCGTGGAGCTCCGCAGCGACAAATTGATCGGCATACCGCCCGCGTGGTCCAACCCGGTCCCGTTCGAGCTCAAGGGGGCGCTGCGGCTTCACCCCGACCGGAACGAGCTCGCCGGTGGTGAGTCGACCGCGCTTCGGGTGGCCCTGCTCGGCATGCCGGGCCCGTTGCCGATCACCTTCGAGACCGACCTCGGATCGGTGTCCGGCGCGACCTACCTGGCGCCGCCATCGATCACCGCGGAGCGTTCGGCCAACGTCCGTGCCTGCGTCACCGGCACGTCCCTGTGCAGCGGCGCATCCATCCTGCTCCGCCCTCTCCAGTTCACGCCTGGCCTGCCCCTGGTCGCACCCGGCGCCGCGGTCCAGTTCACCGCATTGGCCGACGGCCTGCCGGCCTCGCTCGTCTGGACGCTCGGCTCGGGCGGGGGCTCGGTCACGCCTGGGGGGCTCTACCAGGCCTCCACGGCATTGCAGGACGCCGGCCCCTCCTGGCTCCTCGCCAGCGGTGCCGCTGGCACCCTACCGGTGCAGGTGGGTGTGACCGGGGCGGTGCCGGGCCTGCTCGTCCGCCACACCGAGCCGGCCCCAGCCAGCCCGAGCGCCTTCACCGAGGGTGTCCCCTGGGGCGCGGCGGCCCTCGCCCTGGCCGTCGATGGCGGCCGCGGGTACCTGCTCCAGGGCACGCGGACAGGGTCGTACCGCCCCTGGATCGACGTCTTCGATCTCACCGACCCGCTGAAGCCTTCCTGGCTGGGCGCGGTCGCGGCGCGCGACGCCCAGCTGGAGCGCTTCCAGGTGGCAGGCGGCCTCCTGGTCATGGTGACGATCCTGGAAGGCGAACGCCGGCTGGTCGATGCCTATGACCTGTCCGGCGCCCTGCCGGTGCTCACCGGGACCGTCTCGGCGGCCGTGGTACCTCCGGTCAGCACCCGCATGGACTGGGCCGCCGCGTCCAGCGAACTCGACGACGGGACGCTCTACCTGTTCGATGGCGTCAAGGCGACCACCTCGCCGGTCCCCCTGCGCGCCTTTCCGCTCTCTGGCGGCGCGTTGGCTGCGCACGTGGACTACCTGCTCGAGGTTCCGGGGGGAGCGCCCGACGCCTTCGGCGAGGTTGTCGCGGCGACCGCCAGCCGCGGCCGCGCCTACGTCGCGTTCACAGGGCTCTATCCCCTGGGATCGAGGCTCGGCGCCTGGGACCTCTCCACCAACCCGGCCCGTTACCTGGGGTCGGCCCCGACCAACTACAACAGGCGGGCGAACTACTGGAGCATCGTCTTCGGCGTGGCCGGCCGCCACCTCGTGCTCGGCCGAGAATGTTACGACCTCGTCCCGGAGGTCCCCGCGCCGGTCCCGTGCACGTTCGAGCCGACCGCCATCGCGGCACGTGCCAGCGCAGGTGATCGCTACGTGAGCGGCGCCCTCCACCTCGACGACTACTCGGTTCCGGATCAGCCTCGCCGGGTCGCCAACCTGGACGTCCCCTATGACGGGGGTCAGGGCGCCATGGTGGGCAGGCTCTTCCTCTCGCCAGAGGGCAGCGCGGGGCTTGCGATCTACGATCTGGGCGCCGAGGGCGGGGTCCGAAGCGCCGGTCTGTCAGCGACCGACCGCGGCCTGCATAGCCTTCTCGATTCGGCGCTCGACGGGGGTCACCTCTATTCGCTCGCCTCCTGGAACTCCTGGGTGCACGTTGTCGCCTGGGCGCTCTCGAGCTCGCCCCCGGCCTTCACATCCTCGACGTGGCTCGTCGACGGAAGCCGAGTGGTGGGTGCCGGCGGCGGACTCCTCCTGGTCGGCACGACGACCGCACTTCAGGTCTGGTCGGTGGTCGATCCGGCGGCACCTGCGTGGCTCGGAGAGCTGCCCCTGGACCCGGCCACCATCTCGGTGGACGGCACGACGGGCTGGGTCGGGACCCTCGGCGGCGATCTCGTCTCGGTCGACCTCTCGGTGCCCGGGGCGCCGCTGGTCATGGGCAGGCTGGCGCTCGGGGCGGTGGCCCAGTCGATCGTGGTCCACTCCCCGGGACGGCTGCTGGTGGCCGTCGCGACCGGCGACGGGCTGGGCGGCGACCTGCTGGTGGTCGACGTGACCGCTCCGGCCGCGGCGGTCGTCATCGGCGCCGCCAGGCTCGGTGCGCCTGCCGTCGGCGTCGCCTCGGACGGGAGCACCGCCGCCGTCGCCACCACGAGCGAACTCATCACGGTGGACCTGGCCGATCCGGCTCATCCCCTGCCACTCGCGGCGGTGCCGATCCCCGCGACCCGGATCGCCGACGCCTGGTCCCCCCACCGCGTCTCGGCCGGCCTGCACCTCGCGGGTGGCCTGGCCTGGGTGGCGGCCGGTGACCGGCTCCTCGGCTACGACCTGCGCAGGCCGCGCTGGCCCCGCCTGGTGAGCGCGACCCAGCTGTCCTCGGTGGGGGTGGAGTCGGGCGCGCTCACGGTGGATGGCGCCCGCGCCTTCGGCTACTCGACCTACGACGCTACCATCGCCGAACTCGATCTCTCCCAGCCCCGCAACGTGGTGCTGACCCTTCCGCCGCCGGCGCCGCCGCGCCAGCTCAGCGCGCCGTAACCGCGCGCGTCAGCGGCCGAAGGGCGACCAGGCCGCTGGCCACTCCAGCCCGAGGGTCAGCGCCAGCGACCACTCGATCACCGGGAGGTCGCGGCCGGCGCTGGTGAGGTGGAGGGTCGCGCCGAGGTGACGGCGGAGGTCCAGCCCAAGGCGGGCCCGACCACCCAGGACTTCCAGGGTCGAGACATACCTCCCTCCAGCCACCAGGCTCCCCGCCCCATGGACTCCGGAGAAGGAGAGGTTTCGCCTCGTGGAGGGCTCATCGAGGGGGAGGTAGGTGGTCCGACCCTGGCCGTAGAGCAGGTGGACCGCGCCGCCGAGCCGGAATTCGACGTCGCTCCCCAGCCGCAGCGGCCAGGCGAGCTCGAAGCCGACCTCGGTGATGGTGAGATCCGCGGCGCTCTTCCCCCAGGCGTTGTCGGGGCTGGCGAGAAAGGTGGCGGGCCATACCTCGAGACTGGCGGCTGCCGCGAGCCGCTCCCCGCTCCAGCCCGCCCGGGCGCCGCCCGACACGGCCAGGGCCGACCCGGCCACCACCAGCGCGGATCCCCCCTCGACGAACCAGACCCTCGCCGCCCGGGGCGGCGGCGGGCGCGGGCGGCTGGCCTCGAGCTGCCGCCGGCGCGTCTCGAGCACACCAGCCTGGCCGGCAGGGTCGAAGCCTCGCCCTGCCAGCCAACGGACCCAGGGCCGCGACGCCTCCACCTCGACCAGGAGTTCGAGCTGGCGGGCGGCGGCGGCGGCGGCCTGCTCGAAGGCCCGGGGGATGGCAGCAACCGAGGGCCCAACGATCCGCGCCCGCCCCTCCGCCGACCAGCGCCCCAGCTCGGCGCCGCCCGCGGTCCTCAGGACGGCCAGGTACCCCACGGAGGTGAGCCATCCATCTGCGTCGAGGCCCACCTTGGCCTCCACCAGCGACACCTCGAGCTCGAGGTCGGTGACCCCCTCGACCGCTGGCCGGAAGAGCCGGTCGAGCATCACGGCGCAGGCCCGGACCGCCTGGAGGCCGAGCCTGGTCGTGGACGGTCGGACCAGCGGTGCGCTCCCGAAGCTGTCTCGCGGGTGCTCGTGCGTCGCCTGGAGTGTCCCCGGATCAAGCTTGAGCCGGGCCGGGAACGGATAGAAGGGGACCGGGATGTCGGCGGCTGCCGCCGGTGTGGCGCCTGGCTCCACGCCTGGCTCCAGGGGCGCCGCCCGGACCGGCTGCGCCAGGAGTGCCAACGCCAGGGTCCACGCTCCTGACCACCGCCGTCCGAAAGCCATCGATTCTCCCGGCCGCCGTCATGGCGATGTCGCACCGTACGTGCAGGGCCGGTCGTGGGCAACCTCCAAAGGCGCCCGACGGCACACCTCGAGCCGCCGGGCGATCGGCCTCCGCTGCTCCCGCGCGGGACCTCCGTGGCGCTCCAGGCCGGCCCCACCTACATCTTCACGGTCCGGTACGGTGGCGAGGCCTCCACCGGGACGGTGGTGGCATCGGCCGCCGAGGGGATCACCGAGCTCGCCGCCGCGAGGCCGCCGCTGGTCTTCCCGCCCACGCCCAACCTGGCCGCGACCTTCACCAAGCAGACGGTCTCGCTCGCCTCGCGACGGCCGGGGGTTACGAGATGCGCTCTAGTCCCGGCCCTTCTCCCGATCCTGGGCCTGGCCGCGGGGCGCTTCACGGGCCGGCTGCGCACGCGGTGCTTCACGGGCCGGCTCGGAACGCGGTGCTTCACGGGTCGGTTGGGCGCGCGGTGCTTCCCGGGCCGGCTGGGCGCGGGGCGCAGCCCGGTTGTCGGGGCGTGCAGCCGGAGCCGGGGTCTGCGCCCGGCGGATCTCCTTCACGGCCGCTTCGCGGGGCTCGTGCCGGTAGTTCTGGGTCTGCAGCGTCCGCTGCTCCTGGCGCTGCGGGTACCGGTTCCCCGAGTACTGCTTCTGGTAGACGGGCAGCGGCGCGGGAGCGGGTGCCGCGCGGCGGTCCCACTGATCCCAGCCGCCGCGTTGCCGCTCCCAGTCGCGTCCCCAGTGGTCGCCCCAGCGCGGCGCCGAGTTCGCCTGCCACCCGTGGAAGTAGGACGGGGGACGCCGGTAGTAGCCCACCGGAACGCGGAGGATGAAGAGCGGCACGTACTGGGGGCCGACCTGCGACCAGGGGCCGTTGTACCAGTCGCTGGCGTACCAGGTGTCGCCCTCGTAGACCCAGTACATGCCGTCGTAGAAGAAGTAGTTCGAGTCGGAATTCGGGTCGTAATAGACCGGGTACCCCGGCACGGCGACCAGCTCCGGGTAGTGGGCCTGGCTGAAGCCGATGCTGACGCTCGGAAGGCCGATCTGGATGCTGAGCTGGGCCTGGGTGGAGGTCAGCGGGGACAAGAGCAGCGCCATGACCACGATGAGGTATCGCATCTGTTGTTCTCCCGTTCTTGCGAGAGGGAACATGCACCTCCCGCGCCCGCCGGGCGCTCGCAGGCGCACTGGATTCCAGGCGTCAGGACGACGTCGCGGGCCGGTCTCGAACGTTCTCGGGCGTTCGGAAGGCCCGGGGGACAAGCCACGTAGCCCGCCGGTGGCGTCTCCCCGGCACCTCTGTTATCTCCAGAGACCCCCGCGGTCCTCCCCGCCGGGCCCCAAGACCCCATGAAGACCCTCTCCGCCGCCCAGATCCGCGAAGCCTTCCTCCGCTTCTTCGAGGAGCGCGGCCACCGCCGTGTCGACTCCTCCGCGCTCGTCCCCCAGAACGACCCGACCCTGCTCTTCACCAACTCGGGGATGGTCCAGTTCAAGGACGTCTTCACCGGCCGCGAGCGGCGCGACTTCCGCCGCGCCACCACCGCCCAGAAGTGCGTCCGGGCCGGCGGCAAGCACAACGACCTGGAGAACGTCGGCTTCACCGCCCGGCACCACACCTTCTTCGAGATGCTGGGCAACTTCTCCTTCGGCGACTACTTCAAGCCGGACGCCATCGCCTGGGGCTGGGAGTTCGTCACCGGCGAGGCCTGGCTCGGCCTCGACAAGGCCAGGCTGGCCGCCACCGTCTTCAACGGCGAGGGCGGGCTGCCCTGGGACGAGGAGGCTCATCAGCTCTGGATGGCGCAGGGCGTGCCGCCCGAGCGCATCTACAAGCTGGGCGCCAAGGACAACTTCTGGGCCATGGGCGACACCGGCCCCTGCGGCCCCTGCTCGGAGCTCCACTACTTCCAGGGCAACGACA
This sequence comes from Anaeromyxobacteraceae bacterium, assembly GCA_032654565.1. GTDB lineage: Bacteria > Myxococcota > Myxococcia > Myxococcales > Anaeromyxobacteraceae > JADKCZ01. The sequence goes on from JAULAX010000015.1 coordinate 890,077, forward strand.
TCCCCTGCGCCGAGGAGAAGGCCGGGAAGCCCTGCCAGGGGGTGGCCTGCGACTGCGACCGCTGGCTGGAGATCTGGAACCTGGTCTTCATGCAGTTCGAGCGCAGCGCCGGCGGCACGCTCACCCCGCTGCCCAAGCCCTCCATCGACACCGGCGCCGGCCTCGAGCGCATGGCCTCGGTGGCCCAGGGGAAGCGCTCCAACTACGACACCGACCTCTTCCGCAACCTGATCGCCGCCATCGAGGGGATCGCCGGCAAGCGCTACGGCGCCAGCGAGTCCCCCGACGACGTCTCCATGCGGGTCATCGCCGACCACGCCCGGGCCACCACCTTCCTGGTCGGCGACGGCGTCCTCCCCGCCAACGACGGGCGCGGCTACGTGCTCCGGCGCATCATGCGGCGGGCCATCCGCCACGGGAAGCGGCTGGGGCTGGAGAAGCCCTTCCTGGCCGGGATCTGCGGCGCGGTGCTGGCCGAGATGGGCGCCGCCTACCCGGAGACCGCCGGCAACGAGCCCTTCATCCGCAAGGTGGCGCAGCAGGAGGAGGAGAGCTTCCGCCGCACCCTCGACAAGGGGCTGGTCATCCTCGAGGAGGAGATGGCGCGGCTCACCCGGGCCGGCGAGAAGACGGTGGCCGGCACGGTGGCCTTCCAGCTCTACGACACCTTCGGCTTCCCCATGGACCTGACCCGGGTCATCGTCGGCGAGCGCGGCCTCGGCGTCGACGAGGCCGGGTTCGAGCAGGCCATGGAGCAGCAGCGGGCCCGCTCCGAGTGGAAGGGCTCCGGCGAGCTGGCGGTCACCGACCTGCACAAGGCCATCGCCGCCGAGCTGGGCGAGACCCGCTTCGTCGGCTACCAGGACCAGGCCACCCACAGCGAGGTGCTGGCGCTGGTGGTCAAGGGGGCGCGCGCCACCCGGGCCGTGCGCGGCGACCAGGTCGAGGTGATCTGCGCGGTGACCCCGTTCTACGGCGAGTCCGGCGGCCAGCTCGGCGACACCGGCATGATCGGCGGGGAGCGCGGCACCGTGAAGGTGGGCGACGCCCGGCGGCCGGTGCCGGGCCTGGTGACCCACCTCGGGGTGGTGGCCGAGGGCGAGCTGCAGGTGGGCGACCGGGTCGAGCTGACGGTCGACCAGTCGCGGCGCGACCTGATCCGCGCCAACCACTCGGCCACCCACCTGCTCCACCTGGCGCTGCGCGAGGCGCTCGGCGAGCACGTCAAGCAGGCCGGCTCGGTGGTCGGCCCCGACGCCCTGCGCTTCGACTTCGCCCACTTCCAGTCGCTCACCGGCGAGGAGCTGCACCGGGTCGAGGCCCGGGTCAACGAGCTGGTGCGCCAGAACGCCGTCGGCGACACCACCGAGCTGGCCATCGAGGACGCCCGCAAGACCGGCGCCATGATGATCTTCGGCGAGAAGTACGGGGAGACGGTGCGGGTGGTGACGCTGGGCCCGTCGAAGGAGCTCTGCGGCGGCACCCACGTGCGCCGCACCGGCGACATCGCCTACTTCAAGATCGCCAGCGAGGAGTCGATCGCCGCCGGGGTCCGCCGCATCGTGGCCCACACCGGGCCGCGGGCGGTGGAGCTGTCGCAGCGGCTCGAGGACGAGCTGAGGCGCGCCGCCGGGCTCTTCAAGGCCGGCGCCTTCGAGGTGGCGGCCAAGGTGGAGGCGGCGCAGCGGCGGGTCAAGGAGCTGGAGCGGGCGCTGGAGGAGGCCGGCGGCAAGCTGGCCGCGGCCCAGTCCGGCGACCTGGCGGCGCAGGCGGTGGCGGTCGGCGCCGCGAAGGTCCTGGCCGTCAAGGTGCAGGGGGACGCCAGGGCGCTGCGCGAGCTGGCCGACAAGCTGCGCGACAAGCTGGGCAGCGGCGTGGTCGCGCTGGGCGCCGAGGTGGACGGCAAGGCGGTGCTGCTGGTGGCGGTCACCAGGGACCTCACCGGCAAGGTGAAGGCCGGCGAGCTGGTGAAGGACGCGGCCAGGCTGGTGGGCGGCTCCGGCGGCGGCAAGCCGGACCTGGCCCAGGCCGGCGGCGCCGATCCGTCCGGCCTCGACGCCGCGCTGGCGAGGATCAAGGCGCTGGCCAGCGCCGCGCTGGTCTAGAGACCAACCGGGCGAGGCGAGGATCGCCGTCGCCGCAGCGCTCGCTGCGGCCGTCGCCCGCGCGGTCATGGCGTGGCGCGTCGTCGGAGGCCTGCGGCAGCGGCGGCGAAGCGCGCCCAGGCCGTTGACCGCCGCCACGGCCGGTGCCTACATTTCCGCGCGTCGATGCCCGCCGCCCGGACCATGACCCTGCCGACCAGCCGCGATCTCCGGGTCGTCGATCTCGGCGAGGCCCGCGAGGCGCGGCGGCTGCGCGAGTTCCAGGCCCGCACCCGCGCCGTCGACGAGCTCAACCGCAAGGCGCTGGCGCGGCTCTACCAGACCGGCCTGGTCTATACGCGCCAGGGGGCGCGGCTGGGGCGCGACCTGCTGCTGGCGCACCAGCACCTGCTCCGCGTCGGCGACCTGCTGATCCGCGTCGGCGAGCTCAACGGCCCGGCCGCCGTCAGGGACGCCGAGGCCTTCTACGCCGAGGCCCAGGAGCTGCTGGCCCGCACCACCAAGCTGACCAGCCGCACCGGGCTGGTCTTCGCGCGCGGCCGGTAGCGCCCCCGGGGAACGGCCCGGCGGCAGCGAGGGCACCGGGTGCGCGCTCCAGCGCGGGGCCCGAGCGCCCCCCTCCGGAGGACGTGGACGGATCACCCGGCAGGGGTTCAAGATGGGGACACGGCGCGGGGCCGCTCCTCATCCGGTGGCCGGGCGCGCCGAGGAGGCGTGGCCATGTCCAGTCCGAACAGGATGCCAAGGCACATCATCTGGCTGTCGCTGGGGGCGGTGGCTTCGTTCGCCGGGAGCGTGGCGACCTTCGCCGGGATCGGCGCGGTCGCCAGCCCGGGCGCTGGACCGCCCGACGCCGGGGTCAACGCGCTGGGGGTCTACTTCCTGGTCTTCGCGCTCGGCGTGGGCGGGCTGGTCCTGGCCGCGATGGCCGGCAAGGAGCTGCTCGACTTCCGGCGCCAGCTCCGCGTGCTCTGACCTGTCGTGGCATCATGGCCGGCATGAACGGCCGCCTCCTCGAGCTCGAGCTCGACGCCCCCGCGCTCTCCGGCAACCCCCTCGGCGACCCCACCCGCCGCCCGCTCTTCGCCTGGCTCCCGCCCGGCCACGCCGACGGGGCCGGGCTGCCGGCCGTCTACTTCCTCCACGGCTTCACCGGGAGCGGGCGGGGCTGGCTCAACGTCTCCCCCTGGAGCCCCACCGTGCCGGAGCGGCTCGACGCCCTGGTCTCCGCCGGCGAGGTGCCGCCGCTGGTGGGCGTCTTCGTGGACGGCTGGACCTCGCTGGGCGGCAGCCAGTGGGTCAACTCGCCGGCCATCGGCCGCTACCAGGACTACCTGGCCGACGACGTGGTCGGGTTCATCGAGCGCACCCTGGCCACGCTGCCGCGCCGCGAGGCCAGGGCCCTGGTCGGCAAGAGCTCGGGCGGTTACGGCGTGCTGCGCATGGGGCGCGACCGGCCGGAGGTCTTCGCCCACCTGGCCTGCCACGCCGGCGACGCCGGCTTCGAGTGGTGCTACGGCCCGGACCTCCCCAAGGCGGCCGCGGCGCTGCTCGGCGCCACCGACGCCGCGGCCTGGCTCGAGGCCGCGGTGCGCCGGGCCCGGGAGACCAGGCTGGCCGGCAGCGACCACCCGGTGCTCAACGTCCTCGCCATGGCCGCCGCCTACTCGCCGGATGCCACGGCGCCGCTGGGCGCGGCGCTGCCGTTCGAGCTCCCCAGCGGCCGGGTGCGCCCCGAGGTCTGGGCCCGCTGGCTGGAGGCCGACCCGGTCCGCTTCGTGCCGCGGGCCCTCGAGGCCTTCCGCAGCCTGGCCACGGTCTTCCTCGACTGCGGCAGCCGCGACGAGTTCAACCTGCGCTGGGGGGCCCGCCAGGTGGCCGAGGCGCTGCGCGCCGGCGGCGTCGCCGTGGTCCACGAGGAGTTCGAGGACGGCCACATGGGCATCAATTACCGGTACGACAGGTCGCTGCGGCTGCTGGGGGCGCGGCTGGCGCGGATGTAGGACAACCGGCGACCAGGTCGGGTGGCAGGCGCCGGCCTTCCGGTGTATTGAGGCTGCCTCAACCCAGCCAGGAGCCTCGCATGCGACGTCTTGCCACCGCTGCCCTCGCCGCCGCTTTCCTCTCCGCCACCCCTGCGCTGGCCGCTCCAGCGCCGGCCGCCGCCACCGGGAGCAAGTCGGTGGTGGGCTGGGGCATCCTCGGGTGGGGCAGCGCCGTCGGCGTCGGCGCCACCTTCCAGCTGCCGCTGGTGCCGCAGGGGCTGATCCACGACCCCGGCTTCCGGCTCCGCGACACCCTCGACCTCGACCTCGGCCTCGACTACCTGAGCTACTGGGACCACCACTACTACTACGCCGGCGGACCCTACTACGACGTCAGCGTCGTCAACCTGCACGCCGGCGTGATCTGGAACTTCTGGCTGACCCCGACGCTGGCGGTCTACCCCAAGGTCGGGCTGGGCTACGGCATCGTGCACTACAGCTACTCGAACAACGTCAACCCCGGCTTCGCCACCACCAGCTACGGCGGCCTCTACCCGGAGCTGGCGGTGGGCGGCCAGCTCCGGCTCTCCGGCGCGCTCACGGTGCGCAGCGAGCTGGGCTGGTCCGGCCTCAAGGTCGGCCTCGGCTTCGACTTCTAGGGCCGGGCTCCGGGGGCCTAGAGCTCCTCGCGCCCGCCGTTCTTGCGCAGGAAGGTGGGGATGTCGAACTGGTCCTCGTCCCCCGGCTTGTAGACGGCCCGGCTGCCCACCTTGACGGTGGCCGGGGCCGTCGCCGGGGGGCGGGCCCGCACCAGCGGCTCGGCCGGGCGGGGCGGCGCCGCCGGCAGCGGCGGGGCCACGGCCCGGGTCACCTGCAGCGGCACCGAGAGCTGGACCGGCCGCGACGCCGGGCGCTGGTCGCGGGCCCGGTCGAAGCCGGTGGCGATGACGGTGATCTTCACCTCGTCGCCCAGCCGCTCGTCGATCACCGAGCCGAAGATGATGTTGGCGTCCTCGTCGGCGGCGGCGTGGGCCATGGAGATGGCCTCGTCCACCTCGTGGAGCGTCAGCCCCGGGCCGCCGGTGATGTTCACCAGCAGGCCGGTGGCGCCGTCGAGGGTGATGTCCTCGAGCAGCGGCGAGCTGATGGCGGCCTGCATGGCCTCCACGGCGCGGCGCGGCCCGGCGGCGCGGCCGGTGCCCATCAGCGCCATGCCCTGGGCGGCCATGATGGTGCGGACGTCGGCGAAGTCGACGTTGACGATGCCGTGCACCGTGATCAGGTCGGAGATGCCCTGCACGGCGTTGAGCAGCACCTCGTCGGCCCGCTTGAAGGCGTCGGCCATCGACATGTTCTCGCCGGCCACCGAGAGCAGCCGCTGGTTGGGGATGACGATCAGGGTGTCGACCGCGGCCCGCAGCTCCTCCAGCCCCTTCTCGGCGTGGAGGCGGCGCTTCTTGCCCTCGAAGTTGAAGGGCTTGGTGACCACCCCCACGGTGAGGGCGCCGGTGTTCTTGGCCAGGTCGGCCACCACCGGCGCGGCGCCGGTGCCGGTGCCGCCGCCCATGCCGGCGGCCACGAAGACCATGTCGGCGCCGGCCAGCGCCGCGGTGATCTCGTCGACCGACTCCAGCGCGGCGTCGCGGCCCACCTCGGGGCGGGCCCCGGCCCCCAGGCCGCGCGAGGCCACCTTGCCCAGCTGCAGCTTCACCCGGGCCTTGTTGGCGGCCAGCGCCTGCACGTCGGTGTTGGCGGCGATGAACTCCACCCCCTCCAGCCGCGCCGAGACCATGGTGTTGATGGCGTTGCCGCCGCCGCCGCCGACGCCGATCACCTTGATCCTCGCCCCGTCCATCCCGCTCATCCCGTCGAACCCGTCCAGGTCGTTGTTCATGTGCTGGTCCCCCGCGGCCTAGAAGATCTCACCGAGCCACTGCTTCATCCGGTCCTTCACCTTGCGGTAGACGTTCTCCTCGCGGATCTTGAAGTACGGGCTGCCGGCCCGCTGCTTGGCCCCGTAGATCACCAGGCCGACCGCGGTGGCGTACATGGGGCTCTTGACCACGTCCACCAGCCCGCCGATGTGGCGCGGCATGCCGCGGCGCACCGGCATCCCCAGCACCTCCTCGGCCATCTCCGCCATGCCCTCCAGCAGCGTCGAGCCGCCGGTGATGACCACCCCGGAGGCCAGCAGCTCCTCCATGCCGGCCTTCTGGATCTCGTGCTGCACCAGCATGAAGATCTCCTCGACGCGCGGCTCGATGATCTCGGCGAGGATGTGGCGGGAGAGGATGCGCGGGGCGCCGCCGCCGACGCTGGGGACCTCGATGGTCTCGCTGCCATCCACCTTCTTGGCGTTGGCGTGGCCGTACTGCTTCTTGATCCGCTCGGCCTCGTGGGTGGGGGTGCGCAGCCCGATGGCCACGTCGTTGGTGAGGTGGTTGCCGCCCAGCGAGATCACCGCGGTGTGGCGGATGGAGCCGTCGTGGAAGATGGCGATGTCGGTGGTGCCGCCGCCGATGTCCACCAGGCAGACGCCCAGCTCCTTCTCGTCCTCGCAGAGGGTGGCCAGCGACGAGGCCAGCGGCTGCAGCACGATGTCGGAGACGTTGAGCCCGGTCCGCTGGGCGCACTTGACGATGTTCTGGGCCGAGGAGACGGCGCCGGTGACGATCAGCGCCCGGGCCTCCAGCCGCACCCCGCTCATGCCGATGGGGTCCTTGATGCCGTCCTGGTCGTCGACCACGAACTCCTGGGGGAGGACGTGGATGACCTCGCGGTCGAGCGGGATGGCCACCGCCTTGGCCTGCTCGATGACCCGGTCGACGTCCTGGGCCCGGACCTCCTTGTCCTTCACCGAGACCACGCCGTGGGAGGGGAAGGCCTTGATGTGGCCGCCGGCGATGCCGGTGTAGACCGTGGAGATCTCGCACCCGGCCATGTGCTCGGCCTCCTCGATGGCCCGCTTGATGGAGGCGACGGTGGCGTCGATGTTGACCACCACCCCCTTGCGCAGCCCCTTCGACGGGTGGGTGCCGATGCCGATGATGTCGATGCCGTCGTCGGTGATCTCACCGACGATGGCGCAGATCTTGGTGGTGCCGATGTCCAGCCCGACCAGGACGTCTCCGCTCTTTGCCATGGTTGAATCCTCCAGGCGGAAGGCGCGCCGCGCCCACGCCGATTCGCTTCGTCAGGGCCCTCTCGGACCCCGCCCATCCACCACGCCCGTCCGCCCCTTGACCCGCACCGCCACCCAGTCCGGGTGGCGCCGGTTGTCGAGGTGGATCACCTCGCCCTGCACCCCGTCCGTCTCCAGCCGTGCCAGCAGCACGTCCAGCCGCTCCAGCTTGCGGGGCAGGTCTCCCTGCCCCAGCCGGATCTCCATCCCGTCGTCACCCGCGTAGACCGTGGTCCCCAGCACCGGGTCGAGGTGCACCTCGGAGACGGCGGCGCGCCGGTCGAGACCGGCCTCCCGCCAGCGCCCCAGCAGCCCGAGCGCGCTGCGCAGCCGGTGCTCCTCGCCGCCGTCGTCCCGCCGCGCCTCGAAGGCCTCACGGGTCAGCCCGGTCACCACCGGCAGGTCCAGCCCGTCGCCGGGCGCCGCCCGCTTGTAGACCTGGCCGGTGGTGTCCACCAGGTAGAGGCCGCCCAGCTCCACCAGCGCCGCCGCCTGCCGCTCGGTCACCACCACCTCGAGCGCCGGGGGGAGCCGGCGGTGGATCTCCACCGTGGCCAGCCAGGGGTTGCGCCGCAGGGCCCGGGCCATGGCCTCGGTGTCGGAGAGGAGCAGGTGGTCGCCGGGCCGGACCGGCGAGAGCTCGGCCAGCGCCGAGGCCGGCACCTGGGAGAGGCCGAGGTAGCGGATCTCCCGGATGCGCAGCAGGTCGCCCCGCACGCCCTCCGACCAGGTGAGCCAGCCGGCGCCGGCGATGGCGCCGAGGGTGATCACGGTGGGGAGCACGAGGGCCACGACGCGGCGGAGACGGCGCGCCGTCTCGCCTGGCTGCTTCACCGCCGTCCGCCGGTTTCGACCCCGCGCCACCCGCCACTCCCCGGCCCGGAGGGCGGCCGAGCTGCCGGCCGCTTCCGGGCGCTATCGCCCAGGGCTGACCTTGCCGCAGAACCCCGGCCTGTAAAGTTTTCACCTGCCCCGGGGCCCGGCTCCGGCCCCCACGCGGCCAGCCGCCGCGCCCCCCTTTCTTGACGGCCGCCCCGGGCCGGGCCAAGACGGGACGATATCGGGCAGCCTGGACGCCACCCGCGACCCGAAATGGAGCCTCACGCCATGCGCCTCCTCGCCGCCGCCGCCGCCGTCCTCGCCCTGCTGCTGACCGCGGTCCCCACCGGGGCCGGCGACAAGCGGCTGGCGCCGCTCCCCAGGGGTGAGGCCACGGTGGTCCACGGCCCCTTCGAGCAGGGGGCCTGCGACACCTGCCACGAGCGCTCCGACGCCGCCAACCCGGGCGCCGCCCGGGCGGGCAACGAGACCTGCCTGGCCTGCCACGACGAGTTCTCCGGCAAGGCGCCGGTCCGCATCGGCAAGGGCAAGTCCCACCCCGAGGGGAAGGCCACCTGCACCGGCTGCCACAACCCGCACAACGCCAAGAAGAAGAAGCTGCTCCTGTAGGGAGGCTGTAGGTGCTGCACCTCGTCTTCACGACCGCGGGGCCGGTGTGGGAGCTGCCCGTGGGTTCAACGGCTTTCTGGGTTCTGGTTGTCTTTCGTCAAGTCCCAGGGGGCTCCTCGTCGTAGGATTGCGGCACGCGAACCAACCTGGGAGGGGGGCTTGGTGGGACGCGTGGTTCTCCCCTCCGGAATGGACTCGATGATGATGCGGCCCATGCGCGCTTCCTGGCTCCTGCTCCTGCCCGCGGTGCTCCTGGCGGCGCCGGCCCTGGCCGCGCCGCTCAAGACCGAGGTCAACAAGAAGACGACCCGGCGTGGCTTCGCCGTGGCGCCGCTGCCGCCAGGGCCGAACGTCAAGTGGTCCCACGGCCCCTACGAGGCCGGCGACTGCTCCATCTGCCACGAGCGGAACGACCGGGCCAGCCCCGGCCCCATCGCCACCAGCGTCAACGAGCTCTGCTTCTCCTGCCACGAGGAGTTCCAGGGGATCATGGCCCGCAGGTTCAAGCACGTGCCGGCCGTGGAGACCTGCACCAACTGCCACAACCCGCACAACGCCACCGAGCGCAAGCTGCTGGGCGCCGAGATGGTGGAGATGTGCGTGGCCTGCCACAAGGGCATCAAGGACCAGATCGTCAACGGCAAGGTCCGCCACGACGCCATCACCACCGGCGAGAAGTGCTCCAACTGCCACAACCCGCACGCCGCCAACATCGAGAAGCTGCTCATCCAGCTGCCCTTCGACCTGTGCGTCAACTGCCACTCCAAGGACGGCATGGTGGCCGGCGACGGCAAGCCCATGACCAACTACAAGGCCTGGCTCTCCGACAACAAGGTCTGGCACGAGCCGGTCAAGGCCAAGGACTGCTCGGCCTGCCACCGCACCCACGGCGGCAGCAACTTCCGCCTGCTGGTGGCCCCCTACCCGTCGGCCTTCTACGCCCCCTACGAGAACAAGGCCTACGCGCTCTGCTACGGCTGCCACAACGACAAGGTGGTGTCGGTGCCGGAGACCACGACCCTGACCGGCTTCCGCGACGGCTCGCGCAACCTGCACTACGTCCACGTCCACAAGGAGCGCGGCAGGACCTGCCGCGCCTGCCACGAGGTCCACGCCTCCAAGCAGGACCACCACATCCGCGAAGGGGTGCCCTACGGCCCCAAGGCCTGGATGCTGAAGATCAACTACACCCGGCTGCCCAACGGCGGGTCGTGCGCCAAGACCTGCCACGACACCAAGACCTACAACAACAAGACGCTCACCAGCTCCGCGCCGAAGTAGGTCGGAGGGCCGATGTCGCGCCGGCTCTCCGCCTGGTTGATCGCCGGGGCCCTGGCCGGCGTCGGGGGTCCCCGGACCGCCCGGGCCTTCTCCAACCTCGCCGTCGGCGAGGTGATGGCCAACGCCAGGCTGGCCCAGCTGGCCGGGGGGAGCGCCGAGGTGCTCTCCGCGGCCGCCACCGTCAACCTCTTCGTCTTCTTCCGGCCGGGGCAGGACCACTCGCTGCAGGCGCTCAAGCAGCTGGCCAGGCTGCAGCGCGAGTTCGCCGCCCGGCCGGTCCGCATGGTGGCGGTGGTCTCCGACGGCTGGCCGGCCGACGAGGTGCGGGCCACCGTGACCGAGGCCGGCTTCACCGGGCCGGTGCTGGTCGACGCCGGCGACGCCCTCTACGGCGCCCTCGGCGTCCGGCTCCACCCGGTGGTGGGGCTGGCCGACCGCCACTTCAGGCTGACCGCCTACGAGCACTTCCGCCAGATCAACTACGCCGAGATCCTGCGGGGGCGCATCCGCGTCGGGCTGGGCGACGCCACCGAGGCCGAGATGGTCCGGGTGCTGGAGCCGGAGAAGGCCACCACCGGCTCGCCCCAGGCCGAGGCCCGCCGCTACTTCAACCTGGCCCGGGTGCTCTGGCAGAAGAGGAACGCCGCCAAGGCGCTGGAGGCGGTGCAGCGCAGCAACGCCATCGTCCCCACCGCGCCGGCCCTGGCGCTGCAGGGGCAGCTGCTCGCCGCCGGGGGGGACTGCCCGGGGGCCCGGCCCCTCTTCGACCGGGCCTTGAAGATCGATCCCGCCGAGACCGTCGCCATCCAGGGGCTGAAGGCCTGCGCCCGCTAGCGTCGCCAGCACCGCCACCGAGAGGTCCACCATGCGCCGATGCCTCGCCCTCCTCCTCCTCGCCGCCTTGACCGGGCTCTCGGCCGCGCCCTTCGTGGCCCACGCCCACGCCGAGGTGGGCACGGCGGTGCCCGGCCTGGAGCTGGCGGCGCTGAGCGGCGAGCGGATCAAGCTCCTCGACCCCCGGGCCAGGGTGACGGTGCTGGTCTTCGTCCGGGCCGGCCACGACCGCTCGCTCGACGCCTTGAAGGCCATGGCCCGGTGCGAGAAGGAGCTGGCCGGGAAGCCGGTCCGCTTCGTCGGCATCCTGCCAGCCGACACCCAGCCCGCCGAGGCCAAGGCCCTGGCGGTGGCCGCCGGCGTCAGGATGGCGCTGGTCTTCGACGCCAACGACGCCCTCTACGACAAGCTGCTGGTGCGGCTCCACCCGGTCATCTTCCTCGTCGACGCCAAGGGCAAGGTGGCCGACTTCGAGCAGTACCGGCAGATCGACTACTGCGAGGTGATCTCGGCGCGCATCCGCTTCATGCTCGGGGAGCTCGACCAGGCCCGGCTCGACGCCATCGTCGAGCCGCCCCGCAACTCCATGCCCGGCGACGATCCCCGCGACGTCTCCAACCGCGACCTCAACCTGGGGCGCCGCCAGCTCAAGATCAAGCAGTACGACAAGGCCATCGCCAGCGCCAACAAGGCCCTGGGGGTGGCCCCCAGCGCCGGGGCCTTCGCCCTGCTCGGCGACGTGGCCGCGGCCAGGGGGAGCTGCGCCGCCGCCCTGAAGCACTACGACCAGGCCCTCAAGCTCGACCCGGCCGAGAAGTACGCCCTGGAAGGGAAGCGGGCCTGCGCCGGGAAGTAGTCCCTGCTGTTTTTCCAACCATCGCCTCCGTCGGGGTGCGATCATTCGCCGCGCCATGAAGACCACCTTCCGCCTTGCCTTGATCGCGGTCGCCACCGTGCTGGCCGCCCCGTTCGCCGCCCACGCCCACGCCGAGGCGGGCACGGCCATCGACAACGTCGAGCTCAGGACCATCGGAGGCGGCAAGGCGCGGCTGCTCTCGGCCAAGGCCAAGGCCAACATCCTGGTCTTCTTCCGCACCGGGCAGGAGCGCTCCTTCGACGCCCTGAAGATGCTGGCCGCCTGCGAGAAGGAGATGGCCGGCAAGCCGGTCCACTGGGTCGGCCTGGTCTCCTCCACCGAGGTGACCGCCGAGGTCCAGGACCTGGTGACCCGGACCGGCATCGCCATGCCGGTGCTCATCGACGAGGACGACAAGGTCTACGGGGCGCTGGGCATCCGGCTCCACCCCATGGTCGGGATCGCCGACGGCAAGTTCAAGCTCTCCAGCGTGGAGATGTACCGGCAGATCGACTACTGCGACATCATCAAGGGGCGCATCAAGGTGATGCTGGGCGAGCTCGACGCCGCCGGGATGGAGCTGCTGCTCAACCCGGCCAAGGGGACCATGCCCGGCGACGACATCCGCGACGTGGCCCGGCGCGACGTCAACCTGGGCCGGCGGCAGCTCAAGATCCAGCAGTACGACAAGGCGCTGCAGAGCGCCAACAAGGCGCTGGAGAAGGCCCCCATGGCCTCGGCCTTCGCCCTCATCGGCGACGTCCACGCCGCCCGGGGGAACTGCGCCGCCGCCGTGAAGCAGTACGACCAGGCCCTCAAGCTCGATCCCCGGGAGAAGTACGCCCTGGAGGGGAAGAAGGCCTGCGCCGGGAAGTAGGCGTGCCAGGCGGTTCCGTCGCTGTGGCGAGAGGCGCGGCGAGTGGGGGTGCATGCGGTCGGGGCTGCCGGGGACGATCGGCGGGCGACGGGCGACGAGCGGGCTTCCGGCAGCGGGGAGTGGTGAGCGCAGCAGAGTCGGAGCCAACAGCCGACCTGGCCCGCGAATGGCCGTCCTTGTTGGGTTCCATGGATGTCCGCCAGCCCGGAAATGTCAGACCCGCATGAGACGATTCGTGAATGTTCAACCACGCGCACCCGACCCTGTCCTCGGCCGCGGCTTCGACGCACGGAGCGGCCTCCCCGGCCCTCGAACTCTGTGACGCTCGCCAGGCTCGCGACGGACTGGCTACGCTGCTGCGCGCCGAGCGGTCCGCCGCAGCCGAGTTCCTGCTCGCCCTGGCACACTTCGACCGCAACCGCGGCTGGGAGGTGCTTGGCCACGCCAGCCTCTTCGCCTTCCTCAATGTAGAACTCGGGCTCTCCAAGGGCGGGGCCTTCTTCCGGCAGACGGCAGCTCGCCTGCTCCAGCGCTTCCCGGATCTCATCGATCCGCTCCGCGACGGGCGCCTGTGCATCACCACCGTGTTCGAACTTTCCAAGGTCCTGACCGAGGCCAACCGTACGGAGGTGGTGCCTCGATTCTTCGGTTGTTCCTCGCAACAGGCAAGGGAGCTGGTGGCGACGCTCGCACCCGTCACCAACCCGCCGGTCCGGGCCGTGGTGACGCTCCTGGAGTCCCCTCGGTTGGTCGAGGCGGTTCGGCCGAGCGAGCTGGTTACGCCAGCAGCGCTCGAGCTGCAGGCACCCCAGGCCATACGATCGATCAAGACGGTTCAGTCAACTGAACTCAGTTTTACCCAGCCCGAACGGGTCGTCGCCTCCCGCGACGACGTCGAGCCCCTCACCGCCGACCTGCGCAGGCTCCACATCACGGTGGACGCGCAGTTCCTGAAGATGCTCGACACCGCCAGGGACGGCCTCTCGCACCGCATCCCCGGCGCCAGCACATCCCCGCCGCGATCTCCCGCGCAGTCTGGCAACGCGACGGTGGCCGCTGCTCGTGGCCGCTCGACGGCGGCGGCACCTGCGGCTCGACGCACCGGCTGGAGCTCGACCACATCGTCCCGTGGGCGCGCTGGGGCGGCGAGACGATCGATGACCTCCGGATCGTGTGCAGAGCCCACAACGCCTTGGCGGCGCGGCGGGCCTTCGGAGACCGGTGCGCGGCGAGGTACGGGGGACGATCGCGCCAGGGGAGTCCGGCAGGCTGCGCGGACTGACCACGACCCAGTCGTTCAGCGATGCGCTCGGGGGGAAGCGATTCAACCCGCCGTTCCCGTGATTCCGGACTCACCAGCCGAGCCGGCCCGAGCGTCTGCTCCGCCCGCCCTCAGCTCTTCAGCGCCGCCCCGTCGAGGAGCCGCTCGCAGAGCTCGGGGAAGGGGATGCCGTTGCCGGCCGCGATCTTCGGCACCAGCGACGAGGCGGTCATGCCCGGCAGGGTGTTGACCTCGAGGATCCAGGCGGTGCCGCCGGCGTCGAGGATGAAGTCGGTCCGGGTCACCCCGGCGCAGCCGAGGCCGCGGTGGGCCAGCTCGGCCGCCTCCATCAGCTTGCGGGTGTCGGACTCGTGGATCCGGGCCGGGTAGAAATACTGGGTGGTGCCGGCGGTGTACTTGGCGGCGTAGTCGTAGAACTCGTTGGCCGGGACCACCTCGATGACCCCCATGGCCTTGCCGTCCAGCACCGCCACCTGCACCTCCTTGCCCTTCACGTAGCGCTCGACGATGACGTCGCCCTTCCAGCGGGCCGCCTCGACGCAGGCGGCGGCCAGGTGGGTGGGGTCCTTCACCAGCGAGACGCCCACGCTGGAGCCCTCGCAGGCCGGCTTCACCACCACCGGGAAGGTGAAGGGGAAGTCCTTGCCGTGCAGCGCCGCCGCCTGCTCCGGGGGGAAGACCCGGTAGTCGGTCACCGCCAGGCCGAGGCTCTTGAAGAGCAGCTTGGAGAGCACCTTGTCCATGCCCACCGCCGAGGCCAGCACCCCGGAGCCGGTGTAGGGGATCCCCAGCGACTCCAGCAGCCCCTGGATGCTGCCGTCCTCGCCGTAGCGCCCGTGCAGGGCCACGAAGGCCACCGCCGCCCCGCAGGCGCGCAGCCGCTCGGCCACGTCGAGGCCGACGTCCACCAGCGTCACGTCGAGCCCGCGCGAGCGCAGCGCCTCGGCGCAGGCCGTCCCGGTCTTCAGCGAGACCTCGCGCTCCGAGGAGCGGCCGCCGTGGAGCACCGCCACCTTCTTGCCCGTCCACTTGCCCATGGTTCCTCCCGCCGCCCGGGTTGGCCGGGGCGGCGCTCCCCGTTCATACCTCGCCGGCCTCGAACTGGCCGAGCGGCCGCACCTCGGTCTCGAGGAGCACCCCGCAGCGCTCCTCGACCCGGGCCCGGGCCAGCCGCACCAGCGCCAGCACGTCGCGCGCCGTGGCCGTCCCCAGGTTGACGATGAAGTTGGCGTGGACGTCGCTGAACATGGCCCCGCCGATGCGGTGCCCCTTCAGCCCCACGGACTCGATGAGCTGGCCGGCGTACCGGCCGGGCGGGTTCCAGAAGGTGGAGCCGAAGCTGGGCTGGTGGAGCGGCTGGGTGCGGCGCCGCTGGGCCACGTCGGCCTCCATGGCGGCGCGGCTGGCGGCCACGTCGCCGCGGTGGAGCCGGAGCTCGACGCGGGTCACCACGGCGCCGGGCGGCAGCGCGCAGGTGCGGTAGGCGAGCTCGAGCGCCGCCGCCGGCACCAGCCCCAGCCCGTCGGCGGTGGCCAGCTCGACCCGGGTGAGCAGGCCGCTCATCTCGCCGAGGCGGGTGCCGGCGTTCATGGCGGTGGCCCCGCCCAGGGTGCCGGGGATGCCGGCGGTGAACTCCGCCCCCACCAGCCCCAGGGCGTGGGCGCGGGAGGCCAGCCGGGCGATGGGGGCGCCGGCCGAGAGCAGCAGCGTCTCGCCCTCGGCGCGCTCCTCGCCGAAGTCGGCGGGGAGCCGGACCACCACGCCGCGGACCCCGGCGTCGGCCACCAGGGTGTTGGCCCCCCCGCCCAGCACCGCCAGCGGCACCTGCAGCGCGGCGGCGGCGGACAGCAGCGCCACCAGGTCGGCCGGATCGGCGGGGCGGACCAGCAGGTCGGCGGGGCCGCCCACCCGGATCGAGGTGCGCGGCGCCAGCGGCTCGTCGGCCCGGCACTCCCCCCGCACCCGGCGGGCGATCTCGCCGCGCCAGCCCTCCATCAGGCGCCCAGCAGCCCGAGCAGCTCGGGGCCGACCTGGGTGACGTCGCCGGCCCCCAGGGTGATGACGATGTCACCGGGCTGCAGGCGGGCCCGGGCGGCGGCGGCCAGGCCGGCCCGCGGCAGGTAGTGGGCGTCGCGGTGGCCGCAGCCGCGCACCGCCTCGACCAGCCCCTCGGCGGTCACCCCCGGCAGCGGCGGCTCGCCGGCCGCGTAGATGTCGGTGAGCAGCACCACGTCGGCGTCGTTGAAGGCGGTGGCGAACTCGTCGTGCAGGTCGCGGGTGCGGGTGTAGCGGTGGGGCTGGAAGACGCAGACCACCCGCCGGCCGAAGGCCTCGCGGGCGCCGCGCAGCGTGGCCCGCACCTCGGCGGGGTGGTGGCCGTAGTCGTCGACCACGGTGACGCCGCCGGCCTCGCCACGGACCGTGAAGCGCCGCTGCACCCCCTGGAAGGCCTTGAAGGCGGCCCGGGTGGTGTCGGGGTCGATGCCCAGCTCGTCGGCCAGGGCCACCACCGCCAGGGCGTTGAGGGCGTTGTGGCGCCCCACCATGGCCATCTCGAAGCGCCCCAGCGGCTGGCCGCGCCGCGAGGCGTCGAAGTGGACGGCGTGGCCGGAGACCTCGATGCGCTCGGCCCGGAAGTCGGCCTGGTGGCTCTCGCCGTAGGTGACGTAGCGCTTGCCCACCTCGGGCAGCAGCCCCTGCACGGTGGGGTGGTCGATGCAGAGGATGGCCAGGCCGTAGAAGGGGACCCGGTTGATGAAGGAGATGAAGCCCTGGCGCAGCGCCTCCTCGGTCTTCCAGTGGTCGAGGTGCTCGGGATCGATGTTGGTGACCACGGCGATGGTGGGCGGGATGTGCAGGAAGGAGCCGTCCGACTCGTCGGCCTCCACCACCATGTACTCGCCCTTGCCCAGCTTGGCGTTGGAGCCGAAGGCGTTGACCTTGCCGCCCACCACCGCGGTGGGGTCGAGCCCGGCGAAGGCCAGCAGGTGCGCGGCCATCGAGGTGGTGGTGGTCTTGCCGTGGGAGCCGGCGATGGCGATGCCCTGCTTGAGCCGCATCAGCTCGGCCAGCATCTCGGCGCGGGGGATGACCGGGATCTTCCGGGCCCGGGCCTCGACCAGCTCGGGGTTGTCGCGGTGGACCGCCGAGGAGATCACCACCACGTCGGCGTCCCCGACGTGGGCGGCGGCGTGCCCCACCTCGATCCGCCCCCCCAGCCCGGCCAGGCGGCGGGTGATCTCGCTGGCCTTCAGGTCGGAGCCGGACACGGCATAGCCGAGGTTGAGGAGCACCTCGGCGATGCCGCTCATGCCGATGCCGCCGATGCCGACGAAGTGGATGCGGGCGTGGCGCGAGCGGAACAGGGTCATGGGCTCCTCAGGTGCGGGGCGAGGCGCCGCCGGGGCGGACCGGCGTGAACCCGGGGCCGCGGTCCTGGCCGAAGCGGGAGCCCCAGCGGCGCTCGCTCAGGCCGGCGCAGAAGTCGGCGATCTCGCTGGCGGCGGCCGGGCTGCCCAGCCGGCCGGCGGCCCGGGCCATGGCCTGGCGCCGCTCCGGGTGGGCGAGGATGGCGCGGATCTCCGAGGCCAGCAGCTCCCCGGTCAGGTCGCGCTCCTCGATCATCACCGCGGCGCCGGCGTTGAGCAGGCTGGTGGCGTTGATCACCTGGTGGTTGTCGGCGGCGGCGGCGAAGGGGACCAGGATGGAGGGCTTGCGGCAGACGGTCAGCTCGGCCAGCGTGGTGGCCCCGGCCCGGCAGACCACCAGGTCGGCGGCGGTGTAGGCGCTGCTCATGTCCTCGATGAAGTCGCGCACCTCGGCGTCGAAGCCCACCGCCCGGTAGCCGCGCTCCACCGCCTCGCGGTCGCGGGCGCCGGTCTGGTGGACGATGCGCAGGC
Organism: Anaeromyxobacteraceae bacterium; assembly: GCA_032654565.1. Lineage (GTDB taxonomy): Bacteria > Myxococcota > Myxococcia > Myxococcales > Anaeromyxobacteraceae > JADKCZ01. Next base: position 907,826 of record JAULAX010000015.1, read on the forward strand.
GGCCGCGCAGGTCGGCGAGGTGGGGCATGGCCTCGATGACCCGCATGTTGAGGGCGTGGGCCCCTTGGGAGCCGCCGAAGACCAGCAGCCCGGGCACGTCGTCCTCGCGGCCGGGTCGCATGAAGTTCTCCAGCAGCTGGCGGCGGATGGGGTTGCCCAGCTGGATGGCCTTGCCGGCCGGGAAGCAGGCGGCGGTCTCCGGGAAGGCGGTGAAGGCGGCGTCGACCACCAGGCCGAGCACCCGGTTGGTGAAGCCGGCCACGGCGTTCTGCTCCTGCACCGCGGTGGGGATGCGCAGCAGCCAGGCGGCCAGCACCAGCGGGCCGGAGGCGTAGCCACCCACCCCGACCACCACGTCGGGCCGCCAGCGGCGCAGGATGCGCAGCGACTGCAGGAAGGCCACCGGGAGCAGCAGCAGGTTGCGCAGCACGTCGAGGCGGCGCTTGCCCTTCAGCCCGCGCACCTCGATGAGCTCGATGGGGAAGCCGGCGGCCGGGACCACGGTGGCCTCCAGGCCGCGCGCCGTGCCCACGAAGACGGCGTCGTTGCCGGGGTGGCGGGTCACCACCTCCTCGGCCAGGGCCAGGGCCGGGAAGACGTGCCCGCCGGTGCCGCCGCCCGCCACCAGGATCCTCACGCCGCCCCCTCGGCGCCCAGGGCCGGCGCCACCCGCACCGCCTGCGCGCCCTGGCGGAGGAAGCCGCCGCGGTCGCCGGAGATGGAGAGCAGGATGCCGGCGGCCGCCAGCAGCGTCATCAGCGAGCTGCCGCCGTAGGAGACGAAGGGGAGGGTCAGCCCCTTGGTGGGGACCAGGCCGAAGACCACCGCCAGGTTGAGCAGCGCCTGGCCGCCGAACAGGGTGGTGAGGCCGAGCGCGGCGTAGGCCCCGAAGGGCTCGCCGGCGCGCAGGGCGGCCCGCAGGCCGCGCCAGATCACCAGGGCGTAGAGCAGGATCAGCACCCCGATCCCCAGCAGCCCCGCCTCCTCGGCGATCACCGCGGCGATGAAGTCGGTGTGGGCCGCCGGCAGGTAGAAGAGCTTGCCCTTCCCCTGGCCCAGCCCCTGGCCGATCCAGCCGCCGTTGCCGATGCCGAGCAGCGACTCCACCAGCTGGAAGCCGGCCCCCTCGCGGTGGCCCCAGGGATCGAGGTAGGCCAGCCAGCGCTCCATGCGGTAGGGGGTGCCGGCGATGAGCCGCCAGCCGACCGGGATGGCCAGCAGCGCCCCGCCCACCAGGTAGGAGATGCGGGCCCCGGCGGCGAAGAGCATGGTGAAGAGCACCATCACCATGATCACCCCGGTGCCCATGTCGCGCTCCAGCAGGCAGAGCCCCACCAGCACCCCGGTCACCAGCACGTGGGGGAGGAAGCCGATGGAGAAGAGCCGCACCTTCTCGCGCTGCCGGGCCAGCGAGCGGGCCAGGTAGAGGACCAGCGCCACCTTGGCCAGCTCGGCCGGCTGGAAGTTGACGATGCCGATGGGGATCCAGCGGCGGGCCCCGCCGGCCATGCGGCCGACGCCGGGGATGAGCACCAGCACCAGCAGCACCAGGGTGAGGATGAGCAGCGGGTAGGCGAGGCGGCCGAGCCGCCGGTAGCCGACCCGCAGCGCCAGGATCATCAGCCCGACGCCGATGGCGAAGGCCACCGCCTGGCGGGTGAGGAAGTAGAACTCGTCGTGGAGGTTGCGGGTGGCGGTGATGGCGCTGGCCGAGTAGACCATCACCGCGCCGCCGGCCGTCAGCACCAGGATGCCGAAGAGCAGCAGCCAGTCGAAGGGCGGCGAGCGCCGGATCGAGGCGGTGTCATCGCTCACGCCAGCGCCCCCACCAGCTGCCGGAAGCGCTCGCCGCGCTCCTCGTACCCCTGGAACTGGTCGTAGCTGGCGCAGGAGGGCGAGAGCAGCACCACGTCGCCGGGGCCGACCAGGGCCGCGGCGCGCTTCACCGCCTCGGCCAGGGTGCCGCAGCTCTCGGTGGCGGCGGCGTCGCCCAGCGCCGCCTCGATGGCCGGGGCGTCCTCCCCGACGGTGAGCAGCGCCTTGACCCGGCCGGCGAAGAGCGGCCGCAGCGGCGCGTAGGGGGCGTGCTTGCCGCGCCCCCCGAGGATCAGCACCACCCGCGGGACGCCCGCCGGGAAGGCGGCCAGGGCCACGCTGGTGGAGTCGACGTTGGTGGCCTTGGAGTCGTTGATCCACTCGACGCCGCCACGCTCGCGCACCAGCTCGAGCCGGTGGGGGAGGCCGGTGAAGTGGTCGAGGCCGCGCTGCACCGCGGCGCCGGGGACGCCCAGCAGCCGGGCGCAGACCAGCGCCGCCATGGCGTTCTCCAGGTTGTGCCGACCGCGCAGCGCCTTGTTGGCCAGCCGGTAGCGCTCCGGGGAGCCGGCGGCGTAGCGGTAGAACCAGAGCTCGCCGCTGCCGTCCTCGGGCGCCCGGGCGGCGGCGCGGGCCGGCGGGCCGAAGCCGAAGGTGTAGAGGGCGGCGCGGGAGGCGGCGGCCATGGCCATGGCCCGCTCGTCGCGCAGGTTGGCGACGGTGAAGTCGCCGGGCTGCTGGGTCTCGAAGAGCCGGGCCTTGGCGGCGGCGTAGGCGTCGAGGCCGTCGTAGCGATCGAGGTGGTCGGGGGTGACGTTGAGGATGGCGGCCACCCGGGCCCGCAGCCGCTCGATCCCCTCCAGCTGGAAGGAGGAGAGCTCGGCCACCACCACGTCGGCCGGCTGGCCGGAGAGGACGTGCTCGCAGAGCGGGGTGCCGAGGTTGCCGCCCACGAAGGTGCGCCGGTCCTCGGAGAAGAGGGCGCCGGCCAGGGCGGTGGTGGTCGACTTGCCGTTGGTCCCGGTGACCGCCACCAGCGGCGTCTGGCCCAGGAAGCGGGCGGCCAGCTCGACCTCGGCCCAGATGGGCACGCCGGCGGCGCGAGCCGCCTTGAGCTGCGGCGTCGACATGGGGACGCCCGGGGAGACCACCACCAGGTCGGCGGCGGTGAAGTCGCGCCCGTCGTGGCCGCCCAGCATGCGCCGCAGCGGCAGCACCTCGAGCGCCTCCAGCGCCGGCCCCAGGGCCGCCGCCGGGCGCGAGTCGGTGACCGTCACCGAGGCCCCCTCGCGGACGCAGAGCCGGGCGGCGGCGATGCCGCTGCGCGCCAGGCCCACCACGGTGATCTTGCGGCCTCGGAGGCTGGGAGGAGTCGACACGGGTTACCTCAGCTTGATCGACATCAGCGCCACCAGGGCCAGCATGACGGAGACGATCCAGAAGCGGACGATGATCTTGGGCTCGGCCCACCCCTTCAGCTCGAAGTGGTGGTGGACCGGGGCCATGCGGAAGACGCGCCGTCCGGTGTACTTGAAGCTGGCCACCTGGATGATGACGCTGACGGTCTCGGCGAGGAAGACCCCGTGGAGGATGGCGCTGGCCACCTCGTTCTTGGTCAGCACCGCGAGCATGCCGAGGCCGCCGCCCAGCGCCAGCGAGCCGACGTCACCCATGAAGACCTGGGCCGGGTAGGTGTTGAACCAGAGGAAGGCCACGCCGGCGCCGAACATGGCGGCGCAGAAGACCCCCAGCTCCTCGGCCCCGGGGATGGAGACGATGCGCAGGTACTCGGCGAGGCTGAAGCCGGCGATGGTGGAGCCGGCCACGTAGCTGAGCGCCAGGAAGGTCATCGCCGAGATGACGGTGGGGAAGATGGCCAGCCCGTCCAGCCCGTCGGTGAGGTTGACGGCGTTGGAGGTGGCCACCACCACGAAGACCATGAACGGCAGGTAGAGCCAGCCCAGGTCGGGGTTGAAGAGGCGGGTGGGGATGAAGGGCAGGGTCAGGTGGGTGTCGATGCGGCTGCCCACGAAGAGCCAGGGGAAGCGGGGGTCGGCGTGGAAGTGCAGGTCGGTGAGCAGGCCGTAGTAGACGGCCAGCACCACCAGCACCTGGAAGAGCAGCTTCCTGCGGCCGGCCAGCCCCTTGGAGTCGCGCTTGGAGATCTTGAGCCAGTCGTCGGCGAAGCCGATGACGCCGTAGCCGAGGGTCACCAGCAGGGCCGCCCAGACCAGCCGGTTCTCCAGCTGCCCCCAGAGCAGCGTCGAGGCCACCAGGGAGAGGAGGATGAGGGCGCCGCCCATCGACGGGGTGCCGGACTTCTTCTGGTGGCTGTCCGGGGTGTCCTCGCGGACGTTGCTGGCGCCGTACTGGAGCCGGCGCATCCGCTCGATGAAGGCCGGGCCGAGGAGGAGGCCGATGACCATGGCGGTGAGGCCGGCCGCCACGATCCGGAAGGACGGGTAGCGCAGGACGTTGAGGAAGCCGACCTTGGCCGAGAGCGGGTAGAGGAAGTAGTAGAGCATTCAGTCCTGCCGCAAGGCCTCGACCAGCCGCTCCAGGCGCATGCCGCGGCTGGCCTTGACGAGGAGGACGTCGCCGGGCGCGGCGGCGTCGCGCACCGCGGCGGCCAGCGCCGCCGGGTCCTCGGTGTGGAAGGTCCGCTCCGGCGCCAGCCCGGCCGCCACCGCCCCGGCCAGGATCTCCCGCGCGCGCGGCCCGAAGCCGAAGAGCCGGGCCACCGGGACCGCGGCCGCCGCCGCCCCCACCTGGCGGTGCAGCGCCGCCTCGCCGGGCCCCAGCTCCAGCATGTCGCCGAGGGCGGCCAGGGGGCGCCCGCGCTCGGCGCCGGCCAGGTCGGCCAGGGCACGGAGCGCCGCCTCCATGGAGAGCGGGTTGGCGTTGTAGCAGTCGTCGACCAGCAGCAGGCCGCGCGGCAGCCGCGAGAGGAGCAGCCGCCGCCCCACCGGCTTCACCCCGGCCAGGCCGCGGACGATCTCCCGGTCGCTGCAGCCCAGGGCGATGGCGGCGCAGGCCGCCGCCGCGGCGTTCTGGGCGTTGTGGGCGCCGACCAGCGGCAGCGTCACCTCCAGCTCGCGGTTGCCGATGCCGAGCAGGAAGCGCATCCCGGTGGCGTCCTGGGCCAGCACCTCCAGCACCGCCACGTCGCCGCGCCGCTGCCGCCCCACCGCGAAGGTGAGCAGGCGGCGGCCGGAGGCCCGGGCCCGGGCCAGCATGCGGGCGTCGTCGGCGTTGACCACGGCGATGCCCCCCTCGGGCAGGCCGGCGTAGAGCTCGGCCTTGGCGTCGGCGACGCCGTCGATGGAGCCGAGCCCCTCGAGGTGGGCGGCGGCGGCGTTGGTCACCACCCCGACCTGCGGCTCGGCCAGGGCCGCGAGGCGGGCGATCTCGCCGGGGTGGCTCATCCCCATCTCGATCACCGCCGCCTGGTGCTGCGCGGAGAGGCGGAGCAGGGTGAGCGGCACCCCCACCTCGTTGTTGAGGTTCCCCTCCGAGCGGAGCACCGGCCCTCGCTCGGCGAGGATGGCGGCGATCATCTCGCGGGTGGTGGTCTTGCCGTTGGAGCCGGTGACGCCCACCACCGGCAGGGCGAAGCGGCGGCGGTGGTGGCGGGCCACGGCGCCCAGCGCCGCCAGGGTGTCGGCCACCCGCAGGCGCGGCAGGCCGGGAGGGGCGGCCACCTCGGCGGAGACCACCGCGGCGGCGGCCCCGGCGCCGGCCGCGGCGGGGAGGAAGGCGTGGGCGTCGAAGCGGTCGCCGCGCAGGGCCACGAAGAGCGAGCCGGCGGCGATGGTGCGGGTGTCGGTGGAGACGCCGGTCACCGGGCCCGGCGGGGCGTCGAGCCAGCGCCCGCCGGTGGCGGCGCTGAGCTCGTCGGCGGTGAAGCGCGGCGCGGTCATGCCAGGCCGAGGGCGCGCCTCGCCTCCTCGCGGTCGTCGAAGTGGCGGCGCTCGGCCCCCACCAGCTGGTAATCCTCGTGCCCCTTGCCGGCCACCAGCACGGCGTCGCCGGGGCGGGCGCAGGCCACCGCCAGCTCGATGGCGGCGCGCCGGTCCGGCTCCACCACGTAGCCGGCCTCACCGGCCACCGCCTCGGCGGCGGTGCGGCGGGGCCGGCCGGCCTGGGCCAGCCCGGGCTCGATCTCGGCGATGATCCGCAGCGGGTCCTCGCTGCGCGGGTTGTCGCTGGTGACGATGGCCAGGTCGGCGCCGCGCCCCGCCACCGCCCCCATCAGCGGCCGCTTGCCCCGGTCGCGGTCGCCGCCGCAGCCGAAGACCACCACCAGCCGGGGCGGCCCGAGCGCGCGCAGCGCCTCGACGGCGCGGGCCAGGGCGTCGTCGGTGTGGGCGTAGTCGACGAAGACGGCCAGGCCGCGGCCGTCGATCCGCTCGAGGCGCCCGGGGGCGCCGGGGCAGGCGGCCAGCCCGGCCTCCACCGCCGCCAGCGGCAGCCCGGCGGCCAGCGCCAGGCCGGCGGCGCAGAGCAGGTTCTCCAGGTTGTGGGCCCCCACCAGCGGCGAGCGCAGGGCCAGCGCGCCGCGCGGGGTCAGCACCGTGGCCTCGATGCCGGCCATGGTCAGCGCCGCCGGCTCGGCCCGCAGGTCGTCTTCACCGCGGGTGCCATAGCGCCAGGCGGTGCGGCCGGGGCCGAGCTGGTCGGCCAGCCGGGCGCCCCAGGGATCACGGGCGTTGATCACCGCCACGCCGCCGGGGGCCAGGTGCTCCACGAAGAGCCGCCGCTTGGCGGCGAAGTAGCCCTCCATGTCGCCGTGGTAGTCGAGGTGGTCGCGGGTGAGGTTGGTGAAGCCGGCGGCGGCGAAGCGCAGGCCGGCCACCCGCTCCTGGGCCAGGGCGTGGGAGGAGACCTCCATCACCACCAGCCGGGTGCCGGCGTCGCGCATCTCGCCGAGCAGCGCCTGCACCTCGGTCGACTCGGGCGTGGTGTGGGCGGCGGCCCGCTCGACGCCGGGGAAGCGGTGGGAGACCGTGCCCATGACGCCGGTGGGCAGGCCGGCGGCCCGGGCGCAGGCCTCGACCAGGTAGCTGACCGTGGTCTTGCCGTTGGTGCCGGTGACGCCGAGCAGCTGCATGGCGTCGCCGGGGCGGCCGTGGAAGTTGGCGGCGCAGAGCGCCATGGCCCGCCGCGCCGACGGTGCCAGCAGCAGCAGCGCCGGCGCGCACTCCACCGGCCGCTCGGCGATCACCGCCACCGCGCCACGTCGCGCCGCCTCGGCGGCGAAGGCGTGGCCGTCGGCGCGGGCGCCGGGGAGGGCGCAGAAGAGCGCGCCGGGGATCACCTGGCGCGAGTCGCCGGTGACGCGGGTGATCTCCGGGTCTTCGGAGCGCGCGCCGCGCGCGCCGGTGCCTGCGATGACGTCCGATATCCGCATCGGTGCAAGGTTCTCACGCGCCGGGGTGCCCGGCCAATTTCCGGCGTCCATGCGGGGGGTTGCGTGGCGTCGGTCCCGGCCGGGTGCGGCGACGGCGAAGTGTACGTCAGCCCGGGGGGGCGAGGGTAATCTTGACGCGCCCGCCGCGCTCGATGACCCGGCCCGGGGGCGGGGCCTGCGAGACCACCCGGCCCGAGCCGGTCAGCTCGGCCCCCAGGTCGAGGGCCTCCAGGGCCCGGACCGCGGCGCGGGCCGGCAGGCCGGCCAGGGCGGGGACGGCCACGCCGCCGGTGGTCCCGGCGACGCGCCGGGCGGCGACGTCGACCGCCGGGGGGCTGGCCGGCTCGCCCTCGGGATCGGGGAGCGGGGCGGCGGCGAGGCGGGCGGCGGCGGCCGGGCCCGGCGAGGCGGGCGGCGGGCTGGCGGGAGCGGCGGCGACCGTGGGAGCGTCGGGGGGGACCCCCAGCATCTTCAGGGCGTACTCGGCGATCTCCCGGAACGGCGGCGCCGCCACCTCGCCGCCGTAGACCTCCCCCTTGGGCTCGTCGATGAAGATGCCGATGACCACCCGGGGCGACTCGGCCGGCGCGAAGCCGACGAAGGAGCTGAAGTGGCGGTCGGCCGAGTAGCCGCCCGAGACCGGGTCGGCCTTCTGGGCGGTGCCGGTCTTGCCGGCCACCCGCCAGCCCTCGGAGCGGGCCCGCTTGCCGGTGCCGTCGGGGTCCTCGACCACGCCGGTGAGCCAGCGGGCCACGGTGGCGGCGGTGGCCACCGAGACCACCCGCCGGACCGGGGTCGGCTCCCCCAGGTCGAGCACCGAGCCGTCGGCCGGGTCGAGCACCCGCTTCACCAGCAGCGGCTTCATCAGCACGCCGCCGTTGGCGATGGCGGCCATGGCGGCCACCACCTGGAGCGGCGTGGCGGTCAGCCCCTGGCCGAAGCTCTGGGTGGCCAGGGTGATGTCGGCCCTGGGGAAGGGGAGCTGGCCGCGCCGCTCGCCGGGGAGGTCGATGCCCGCCCGCTCGCCGAAGCCGAAGGCGGTGAGCACCTCGTTGAGCCCCTGCTTGCCGAGCCGGGCGCCGATGCGCGCCGCGCCGACGTTGGAGGAGGCCGCCAGCACCTTGGCCGGCCCCACCCAGCCGATGTCCTTGTGGTCGTGGATGACGTGGCCGCCCACGGTGTAGCCGGCGCCGCAGTCGATGGGGTCGCCCGGCTTGAGGACGCCGCGCTCCAGCGCCCCGGCGATGGTGAAGGTCTTGATGGTCGAGCCAGGCTCGAAGGCGTCGGTGACCGCCCGGTTGCGCAGCTCCTGGCCGCCGCGTGGCGAGTTGGGGTTGACCGGCGGATCGCTGGCCATGGCCAGCACCTCGCCGGTGGCCGGGTCGAGCGCCACCGCCACGCCGGAGAGGGCCTTGCTGCCGCGCACCGCGGTGGCCAGCGCCCGCTCGGTGGCCAGCTGCAGCCCCTGGTCGATGGTCAGCTCCACCCGGGCCCCCTCCCGCCCGCGCGCCGAGCCCGGGGCGTCCTGCAGCGCCAGCCGCCCCCGGCCGTCGCGCAGCGAGGGGACGCGGGTCGGCTCGCCGCGCAGCAGGTCGTCGAGGGCCAGCTCGACGCCGTCGAGGCCGGAGCCCTCGTCGCCGGTGACCCCGAGCAGCTGGCCGGCCAGCGTGACCTTGGGGTAGTAGCGCCGGGTCTCGGCCACCAGGCTGACGCCGGGGAGGGCCAGGCGGCGGACGGCGCTGGCCTCGGCGGGGGAGATGCGCCGCTTCACCCAGACGAAGCGCGAGCCGCGGTCCACCTTGCGGGTGAGCGCCTTCGGCTCGAGGTCGAGGGCCCCGGCCAGGGCGCGGAGCGCCTGGGGCGCCGCGGCGCCGGCCAGGGTCTCGGGGTCGACGAAGACCGACTCGGCGTCGGCGCTGCCGGCCAGCAGCAGGCCGGCCCGGTCGGTGACCACGCCGCGGCGCGGCTTCATCACGAACTGGCGCAGGTACTGGTCGCGGGCCTCGGAGGAGAGCTTGTCGCGCTGCACCACCTGCAGCTGCACGGCGCGCCAGGCCAGGCCGCCGAAGCCGGCCAGGAAGAGCAGCCCGATCAGCCCGACGCGGAGGGCGATCCAGCGTGCCGCCTTGGGATCCGGCAGGGCCACGGCCTACTCCCGCGCCGCCGACACCCGCGACGGCCCCCGGAGCGCGACCTGCTGCACCCCGGGGACCTCCGCGTCCCGCCCGGCGTTCGCCGACGCCAGGCGGGCACCCGCCGCCGCCCGTCCACTGGTGGGCCCCACCGCCAGCCGCGGCGTCGCCGCCGGCACGGCGATCACCGCGCCCGGCGCGGGTGGGGCCATCGAGAGCCTGGTCCTGGCGAACCGCTCCAGCGCCGCCGGCGCCTTGAGCGCCTCCACCTCCAGCACCAGCCGGTCGTGCTCGGCGGTGAGCCGGGCGTGCTCCTTCTGCAGGAGCCCCAGCTCGTAGGCGGCGGTGAGCGTCCGGGTGCGCGACCAGGTGAAGGCCACCAGCATGGCCGCCAGCAGCACCACGAAGAGGGTGGTCCGCAGCACCGGGCCGGCCACCGCCGGCCGCCTGGAGGCGGCGCGGATCACGGCAGCCGCTCCACCACGCGCAGCCGGGCGCTGCGCGACCGGGGGTTGCGCGCCACCTCGTCGTCGCCGGCCACCGCCGGCTTGCGGGTCACCGCGGCGAAGCCGGCCGCGTGGCCGCAGCCACACACCGGCATGCCGGGCGGGCAGATGCAGCCCTGGCAGAGGGCGCGGAACTTCTCCTTCACGGCCCGGTCCTCGAGGCTGTGGAAGGCGATGGCGCCGGCGCGCCCCCCGGCGCGCAGCAGCTGCGGCAGGGACTCCAGCCAGGCCGCCAGCGCCCCCAGCTCGTCGTTGATGGCGATGCGCAGCGCCTGGAAGGTCCGGGTGGCCGGGTGGATCCGCTTGGGCCAGGCCTTGCGCGGGATGGCGGCGCCGACCAGCTCGGCCAGGCGGGCGGTGTCGAGCGGCTCGCCGGCCTCGACGGCGCGCTTGATGGCGCGGGCGATGGGGCGGGCGAAGGGCTCCTCGCCGTAGGACTTGATGAGGTGGGCCAGCTGGTGCTCGTCGAGCTCCGCCAGCAGGTCGGCCAGGGTCTGCCCCTCCGGCCCCATGCGCATGTCGAGCGGCCCGCCCTGGCGGAAGGAGAAGCCGCGCGAGGGGTCGTCGAGCTGCGGGGAGGAGACCCCGAGGTCGACCAGGGCGCCGTCGACGCCATCGAGCCCGAGGGCGGAGAGGACGTTGCGGGCGTCGCGGAAGTCGCCGCGCACGGCGCGGAAGGCCTCGCCGTAGCGGGCCAGCCGGGCGCCGGCGGCGGCGAGGGCGCGCGGGTCCTTGTCCATGCCGATCACCTGGGCTCCGGCTTCGAGGAAGAGCCCGGAGTGGCCGCCGCCGCCGAGGGTGCCGTCGAGGAAGACCAGCCCCGGCCCGGGACGGAGCAGCTCGACCACCTCGCGTGCCAGCACCGGCTCATGGACGAACTCCTCGCTCACGCGGCCCGGATGGCGGCCTCGACATCGGCGAACATCTCGACGTGCCCGCCGGCCCCGCCGGCGTGGACCAGGTCGCGCACGTAGCGGGTGGCCCCGGCGGCGCGCAGCCCGGGGATGGCCTTGAGCAGCGCCGCGCCGGCGTAGTGGAGGTGGGTGACCCGCTTCAGGTCGATGACCACCGTCCGCCCCAGCGCCCGCGCCTGGGTGGCCACCCGGGCGATGGAGGCCAGCTCCTCGCGGGTCAGCTCGCCGACCCCCCGGATCACCGTCACCTCGTCCGCCTGCCTGGTCTCGTACATGCCCACGCCCTCCCCGCCCTAGGCCTTGAAGAAGTCCACCCGCTGCTCCACCGGGATCTCCGCCGCCATCTCGGCCTCGTAGGCGGCCTGGTCGTAGAGCTGGATGTAGCCACCCATCCCCACCCAGACGACCTCCTTCACCAGCCCGGCCCACTCGCGCAGCGCCGGCGGCACCAGCACCCGGCCGTGGACGTCCAGGTCCACCTCGTGCGCCGAGGCGATGAACTTGAGGACGTTGCGCTGCATGGGGGCGTCGAAGGGGGAGGCGGCCGAGACGCGCCGGGCCAGCTCGGACCACTGCGACTGCGGCAGGGCCAGCAGCGAGCGGGCGTGCGAGTTGCGGAGCAGGACGATGCGCGGCTCGCCGGCCGCGGCCAGCGCCTCGCGCAGCCGGACCGGGAGGCTGGTGCGCCCCTTGCCATCGATCGTGTGGTTGTAGGTCCCGAAGAACACGGCCGTCCCGATCCTGCGCGAATGATCCACTCTCTGCCACTTTTTGCCACGAACTGGTCCGGATCTAGTTGGATCCGGCCGGGGAAGTCAACGGGTCCCCTTCGGACACCCGGATCCAGGTGCTGAAGAGATGTTCAGTGACCCTTGGGCGGTGGGTGAGCCTCGGCCAGAAGAAAGCCGGGGACCTGGGTTCGACCCAGGTCCCCGGCTGTGTTCATCGGTCTCCCGGCCGCCCGCGGCGGCCCGGCCGGCTACTTCAGGACCTGGAACTTCCCGTCCTTCACCACCAGCATCTCGAAGGCATCCGGGGTCAGGCCGCAATGATCGGTGGCCGACAGGTTGAAGACGCCGGCGGTGCCGGCCATCCCGTGGATGGCCTCGATGGCGTCGCGGGCCTTTTGCTTGTTGGCCCCACCGCCCTTGAGGCCGGCCTGGAGCATGAGGAAGGCGTCGTAGGCGTGGCCGCCAAAGGTGGAGACGTCCTCCTTGTACTTGGCCTCGTAGGAGCGCTTGTAGTCGACCAGGAGCTTCTTCTGCGGGTTGGCCTCGGAGAGCGACTCGGCCACCAGCAGGCGGCCAGCCGGGAAGATCACCCCTTCGGCGGCGGTGCCGGCCCCCTTCACGTAGGCCAGGTTGCCGAAGCCGTGGCTCTGGAAGAGCGGGATGGTCAGGCCGATCTGGCGGGCGTTCTTGAGGACGATCGACTGGGCCGGCTCGATCGACCAGTTGACCAGGGCCTCGGCGCCCGAGGCCTTCATCTTGGTCACCTCGGCGGTCAGGTCGGTGGCGGCCTTGTCGTAGACCTCGTTGGCCACGATGGTGAGGCCGTAGGTCGGCGCCAGCTTCTCCAGCTGGGCCTTGCCGGCCTTGCCGAAGCCGGTGTTGGAGGTGAGCACGCCGAGCTTGGTCAGGCCGAGCTTCTTGATGTGCTCGAAGATGCGGATGACGGCGTGGCTGTCGCTCTGCGGCGACTTGAAGACCCACTTGGCCACCGGCTGCACGATCACCTCGGCGGCGGCGCAGGAGAGCAGCAGGGTGCCGCTCTCCTCGGCCAGCTGCTTCACCTGCATGGTCTCACCGCTGGTCGAGGGACCGATGATGGCGAAGACCTGGTTCTCCTCGATGAGCTGCTTGGTCATCGAGACGGCCTTCTCCGGGCTGCCGCCGGTGTCCTTGATCAGCAGCTCGATCTTGACGCCGTTGATGCCGCCGGCGGCGTTGGCCTTCTCCACCAGCATCTCCAGCGTGCGCGCCTCCGGGGCGCCCAGGAAGGAGGCCGGACCGGTCACCGAGAGCAAGGCGCCGACCTTGATGGTCTCGCCGGCCACCGCCGGCCCCACCAGACAGAACAACACCACCGCAAGACTGGACCTGAGCATCCTCATCACGTGTGCCTCCTCGGGGCGTCATGCCCCACGGGTCGAGACAACCAAGCGGACACTCGTCGTGTCCTCGCCGCCGAAGGGCGGCGTCGCAGCGCGAAGCGGGGAAGTGAAAACGCTAGCAGCATCGACACGCCTTGTGGAACGTGAACTGGTCGCCCAGCCCGGCCAGCGCCTCCCGGGTGTTGACGTTCTGCGTGATCGCCGCGTCGCGGCACGGTACCTCGACCCGGCGCCGGGCGTGGGCCTCGATGGCCTCGGCCAGCGAGGCGGTCCAGCGGTCCGCCAGGAGCCGGTCGAGGAAGGGGCGGCCCAGGAGGACCGGGTGGCCGCGCCGCCCGGCGTGGGTGGCGACCAGGACGTCGCCCCGGCCGGCGCCAAAGGCGCGCAGCAGCCGGGCGTGGGTGCTGGCGCGGAGGAGGGGCTGGTCGACGTGGCAGACCAGCACCGCCGCCAGCGCCGCGTCCCGCTCCAGCGCCGTCCGGAGGCCGCAGCGCAACGACGCCAGCATCCCCCGCCGCCAGCCGCGGCAGGTGACCGCCCGGGCGCCGGCGAACCGGACGCCGCGCCGGACCCGCGCCGCCTCGTGGCCGAGCACGGCGATCCGGTCGCCGACCCCCTCCACGGTGGCCAGCGTGGCGAGGATGCGGCCGAGGAAGGTCTCGCCGCGAAGCTCGAGCAACGGCTTGGGCGAGCCCATCCGGCTCGAGGCCCCGGCCGCCAGCACGATGGCGGCGACCGTCATCCGCGCTCCCCGCCCGAGGCGTCCTGGTGGGGGAGCCGCACCACCGCGCCGGCCAGGTCCTCGCCGGGCGCGGCCTCCCAGCCGGGGGCCCGGATCTCCCGGGGCTCGAGGAGCCCCGGCCAGGCCACCCGCCGTCCCCGGCGCACCGCCACCAGCTCGGCCACCACGCTGACCGCGATCTCCTCCGGCGTCACCGCGCCGATGTCCAGGCCGAGCGGCGTGCGGAGCCGGGCCAGCTGGGGCTCCGACAGCCCCTGGGCCCGCAGCCGCAGCAGGAACCGCTCGCGCTTGCGGCGGCTCCCGATCATCCCCACGAAGCCGGCCGGCGTCCCCAGCAGCGCCTTCACCGTGGCCTGGTCCACGTCGTGCGCATGGGTGGCCACCAGGCAGGCGGTGGCGGCGTCGGGCGCCAGCGCCGCCACGGCGGCGGCCGGCTCGTCGCAGAGCACTCGCGCCGCCGACGGCAGCTGCCCGGGCCCGGTCCAGGCCTCCCGCTCGTCGACCACCGTCACCTCGAACCCGACCCGCCCCGCCGCCTCGCAGATGGCCCGGCCCACGTGGCCGGCGCCGAAGAGCAGCAGCCGGGCGGCCGGCTCGATCCGCTCCAGGAAGATCCGCATCTGGCCCCCGCAGCACATGCCGAGATCCCGGGCCAGGTCGTAGGTGAGGAAGCGCTGCGCCGGCCCCCCGGTCACCAGCAGCGCCCGGGCCTCCTCGAGGACGCGGTGCTCGATGGTGCCGCCGCCGACGGTCCCGGTGGCGCGCCCGCCGCCGAGGAGCAGCAGCTTGGCCCCCGGGGCCTGCGGCGCCGAGCCGGCCACGTCGACCACCGTGGCCAGCACCGCCACCACCCGCTCCCGCCGGGCCCGGGCCAGCGCCTGGTAGACGTCGCCGCCGCCGACCGGCAGGTCCTGGCCGTCGCCGGGCGTCACCTGGTCGCTCCGGTGGCGCGGCGCACGGTCCGCCGCACCAGCACCGGCACCATGGCCCGGCGCCAGGCCGGGTCGGCGGCCAGGTTGGTGAGCGGGTGGCACTGCCGGTGGGCCGCGGCGGCCACCCGCTCCAGCGCCGCCTCGTCGAGGGGGCGCCCCTCGACCAGGCCGGCGAGGCCGGTGACCACCCGCGGGCGGGCCCCGAGCGCCGAGACCACCACCCGCAGCGAGCGGCAGGCGCCGTCCGGCGCCAGGTCGGCCACCGCGGCCACCGAGAGCTGCGGGAAGTCGATGGCCTGTCGAGGCCGGAGCTTCTCGTAGGCGGCGCGCTGGCCCGGCGGAGTGGCCGGGAGGCGCAGCTCGGTGATCAGCTCGGCGGCGTCGAGCGCCAGGTGACGCCGCCCCTCGTTCTGCAGCAGCGACTCCACCGGGATCCAGCGGTCGCCGCCCACCCGCTCGACCCGGGCCTCGGCCTGGAGCGCGGTGAGCAGGGTGGCCCCGTCCGAGCTGCAGGCGGCCACGCAGCGGGTCCCACCCGGCACCACGTGGCAGGTCGTGCCCCGGCGCTTGAGGCAGTAGCCCAGCGACGCCCGCCAGAAGGCGGTCTGGTTGAGGTAGCTGCAGCGGGTGTCGAGGCAGAGGTTGCCACCCACCGTCCCCATGTTGCGCAGCTGCGGCGAGCCGATCTGGCTGTAGGTGGCGGCCAGCGCCGGGTGGCGGTCGCGCAGCAGGGGATGGGCCGCGGCGTCGGCCAGGGAGGTGAGCGCCCCCAGGTGGAGCCGGCCCGCCACCTCCCGCACGCCGCGCAGGTGGAGATCCTCGAGCCGGGTCAGGTCGACGAGGAGCTCGACGTCGAGGAGCCGGTGCTTGAGGTTGGGCACCAGGTCGGTGCCGCCGGCGATGGGGAGGACCGGCCCGCGCCGCGCCGCCCCGTCTCCGTCCGGGTCCACCCGGCCGCGGCTCCCCTGCTCGAGCAGGCCGAGCGCCTCGGCGAGGCGAGGCGGCGCCACGTGGCGCAGGTGAGGGAGCGGCATCATCCGCGATGCCCCTTCCAGGCCAGGCCCGCGGCGTAGCGGGCCTGGAGCGCCGCCAGCACCGCCGGCGGACGGAACGGCAGCCGGGTGAGCCGCACCCCCACGGCGTCGTGGATGGCGTTGGCGATGGCCGGGATGGAGGGGTGGAGCGGCCCCTCGCCCGCCTCCTTGGCGCCGTACGGTCCCTCCCGGTCGTGGCTCTCGACGATGATCGACTCCAGCTCCGGGGTGTCGAGGGTGGTCGCCAGCGGGTAGTCGAGCAGCGAAGGGCCACGGTGGAGCCCGCGCTCGTCGTAGGCCTGCTCCTCGAGGAGCGCCTCGCCGAAGCCCATGGCGGCGCTCCCCTCCATCTGCCCCTCCACCAGCATGGGGTTGAGGGCGCGGCCGCAGTCGTGGGCCACCCAGATCTTCCGTACCCGGACCTGCCCGGTCTCCCCGTCCACCTCCACCTCGGCGATGTGGGCGCTGAAGGAGTAGGCCGGCGAGGCGCCGATGGTGCCGCCGCGGTAGCTGCCGTGGACGTCCTTGGGGGTGTTGTAGGAGCCGACGCCGCCCAGGGTGCCGGAGCGGGCCTCGGCGGCCTGGAAGGCCTCGGCGATGGGGAGCGAGTGCGAGGGGACGCCGGGCGCGGTGGCGCAGCCGTCGGCCAGCCGGACCTGCCCCGGGGGCACGCCCCAGCGCTCGGCCAGGGCCTCCTGGATCTGCCGCTTCACACCGGCGCAGGCGGCGATGGCGGCGTTGCCGGCCATGAAGGTGATGCGAGAGGAGTAGGCCCCCAGGTCGACCGGGGTCAGGTCGGTGTCGGCCGTGACCACCCGGATCGAGTCGAGCGCCACGCCCAGCTCCTCGGCCACGATGTAGGCCAGCACCGAGTCGCAGCCCTGGCCGATGTCGCTCACCCCGGCGAAGACGGTGACCCGGCCGGAGCGATCGACCTTGAGCTGCACCGCCGACTGCGGCATCTCGTTGGGGTAGATGGGGTAGTTGGTCCCGGAGATGTAGGTGGAGCCGGCCACCCCGACCCCCCGGCCGAAGGGGAGCCGCCGGAACTTCTCCTTCCAGCCGCTGGCCCGCTCCACCCCGGCCAGGCACTCCAGGAAGCCGTTGGAGGTGATCCGGAACTCGTTGATGGTGCGGGTGTCCGGCCCGAGGACGTTGCGCCGGCGCAGCTCGATGGGGTCGAGGTCGACGCGCTCGGCCAGCATGTCGAGGGCGCACTCGAAGGCGAAGCGGGGCTGGACCGAACCGTGGCCTCGCTTGGGGCCGCAGGAGGGCTTGTTGGTGAAGACCCGCGTCGAGTCGAACTCGTAGGCCGGGAGGCGGTAGGGGGCGCCGAGGAGCTGGCCCGAGTAGTAGGTGGTCACCAGGCCGAAGGAGGAGTGGGCGCCGCCGTCGATCTGGATCCGGGCCTGGACCGCGGTGAGCCTCCCGTCGCGGTCCGCCCCCACCCGGTAGGTCATCAGCATGGGGTGACGGCCGCGGTGGGCGGTGAAGACCTCCTCGCGGGTGTAGAGGATCTTCACCGGCCGGCCGGTCAGGCAGGAGAGCTTGGCCACCGCGAACTCGAGGTCGAAGGGTTCGCTCTTGCCGCCGAAGCCTCCGCCCACCGCCGGCTGGATGACGCGGATGCGGTCGACCGGGAGCTCCAGGACGCGGCTCAGCTCGCGATGGAGGTAGTGCGGCACCTGGGTGCTGGAGTGGACGGTGAGGATCCCGTCGGCCCCGAGGTCGCCCATCGCGCAGTGCGGCTCGATGGCGGCGTGGGTCGACCCGGCGTGGAACCAGGTGTCCTCCACCAGCACCTCGGCGCCGGCCAGCCCGCCCTCGACGTCGCCGAAGGTGAGCCGCACCTGCTTGGAGACGTTCCCCTTCCCGGCGAAGGTGTTCACCTGGGTCTCCGGGTGGGCCAGCGCCTCCTCGACGGTCAGCACCGCCGGCAGCACCTGGTAGTCGACCTCGATGAGCTCGAGCGCCGCCTCGGCGATCCGCTCGTCGTCGGCCGCCACCGCCGCCACCCCGTCGCCGACGTAGAGCACCTTGTCGATGGCCAGCGGGTACTCGTCGCGGGTCCAGGGGATGATGCCGTAGGCCACCGGCAGGTCGCGCCCGGTGATGACGGCGTGGACCCCGGCCAGGGCCGAGGCGCGGGTGGTGTCGATGGAGCGGATCCGGGCGTGGGCGTGGGGGGAGCGCAGGATCTTGCCGTGGAGGAGCCGGGCCGGCTGCAGGTCGTCGGTGAAGAGGGTCTGGCCGGTGACCTTGCGCCGCCCATCCACCTTCCGGTTCCGCTTGCCGATGACCGAGAAGGCGGCGGCCTCGCCGTCCCCCGGACCAGGCGGCCCGCCCTGGCGCTGGTCGCTCACGTGCCGCTCCGGCCCGGCGGCGCCGGGCGCGACGCCTGGATCACCCCGGCGGCCGTCACCACCGCGTCCAGGATCTTGGTGTAGCCGGTGCAGCGGCAGAGGTTGCCGGCCAGCGCCTGGCGAACCTCCTCGAGGGTCGGCTGGGCGTTCTCCTCCAGGAGCGCGAAGGCGCTCATCAGCATGCCCGGCGTGCAGAAGCCGCACTGGGCCGCGCCCTGGCTGTCGAAGGCGTCCTGGAGCGGATGGAGCCGGCCGGCGCTCGCCAGCCCCTCGACGGTGGTCACCTGCCGCCCGTCCACCGCCCGGGCCAGGACCAGGCAGGCCAGCACGGCGCGGCCGTCGAGGAGCACGGTGCAGGCGCCGCAGTCGCCCTTGTCGCAGCCCTGCTTCGAGCCGGTCAGGTGGAGGTCCTGGCGCAGGCACTCGAGGAGCGTGGTGGCGGGCTCGACCGCCACCTCGACCGGGTCGCCGTTGACCACGAAGCGAAGGCGCTCCTTCACCGGGCCTCCGCGCTGGCGAGGACCGCCGCGTACCGATCCCGAAGCACCCGGTGCAGGATCTTGCCGGTGGCGGTCCGGGGCATCTCCTCGTCGGCGATGAAGTGGATCTGTCGCGGGCACTTGTAGCCGGCCAGCTCGCGGCGAGTCAGCGAGGTGAGCGCCGCCGCCGACGGCGAGCTCCCCGGCCGCGCCACCACCACGGCGGTGACCGCTTCGCCCCAGGTGGCATCCGGCAGCCCGATGACCGCCACGTCGCCGACGTCGGGGTGGCCGGCCAGCACCTTCTCCACCTCCGACGGGTAGACCTTCTCCCCGCCGGTGATGATCATGTTGCTCTTGCGATCGACCAGCGTGTAGAAGCCGTCGCCGTCGCGCCGCGCCAGGTCGCCGGCGGTGCAGTACCCGTGGCGCCGGGCGCGGGCGGTGGCCTCGGGGAGGTTCCAGTAGCCGTCGAAGGCGGTCGGCGTCCGGGCCCAGAGCTCCCCGACCTCGCCGTCGGCCACCTCGGCGCCGCCCTCGTCGAGGAGCCGGAGCCGGCCGATGCCGACGATCTCCCGGCCGATGGAGCCGAGCTTGTCGAACTGCTGCTCGGGGCGCAGCAGCGTCACCAGGCCGGCCTCGGTCGAGCCGTAGGCCTCGAAGAGCCGCGAGGAGCGGAAGCAGGCCATGATGGCCAGCTTGGTGTCGCGGCGCGCCGGCGCCGAGGAGATGAGGAGCTTGTCGACGTGGCTGAGGTCACGGGCGCCGCGGACCGCCTCGGGGAGCCCCAGCATCATGGTGTAGTGGGTGGGGACCAGCGAGGTGAAGGTGATGCGCTCCTCGGCCAGCACCCGCAGCAGGTGCTCGGGGTCGAAGCTCTTGCGGTCGTAGACACAGACCTGGGCGCCCAGGTAGGTGAACACGAAGCCGTAGAAGACCGAGTTCACGTGGCAGAGCGGCATCACGGCCAGCCCGACGTCGTCGCGCGTGAAGCCGAACTCGATGGCGTTGAGGAGGTAGAAGAGGGCGTAGCTCCGGTGGCTCCGGATGGCTCCCTTCGGACGGCCGGTGGTCCCCGAGGTGTACATCAGCGTCCACGGGTCCTCGGGGCGGACGGTGACGGCGGGCGGGTGGTCGGCGCCGGTGGCCAGCAGCTCCTCGTAGTCGCGGTAGCCCGCCTCGAGCCGCTCGCCGCCGATCTGGATCCAGCGGCCGGCCCGGACGCCCAGGCTGTCGCGCAGGGGGCCCATGGCCTCGACCAGGTCGGCGCCCACCACCAGGGCGGCGGCGCTGCTGTCCTCGACCAGGTAGCGGACCTCCGGGGTGGCCAGCCGGAAGTTGACCGGCACCGCCACCAGGCCGGCCTTGGCGCAGGCGGCGTAGAGCTCCAGCCACTCCAGGCAGTTGTAGGCGTAGATGGCCACCCTGGCGCCCGGACCGAGCCCCAGGCCGATGAGCGCGTTGGCCAGCCGGTTGGCCCGGGTCTCGTACTGCGCCCAGTTCAGGGCCCGCCGAAGATCCCGGACCGCGGGGCGGAGGGGCTGGAGCCGGGCGTTGACGGTGATGATCTCGCCGATGTTGAGGAGCTGGTGCATGCCAGGTCTCCCGGTCAGGCGTCGCCGGCGGCAGCGGCGCCGGCCGCGGCGGAAAAGGCGGCGTGGGCCACGCCCACCGCGCCGATCTCCTGGGCCAGCTTCGGCACGATGACCCGGCTGCCGATGGCCTGCTCCAGCAACTCGACCACCAGGGGGTGATGCGAGACCACGCCACCGGTGGCCACCACCGTCCCCTCGACCCGCTCCATCTCCAGCACCCGCTTGACCACCGAGCGGTAGGCGGCCCGGGCCAGGTCGGCCGGCCGCTTCCCCTGGCGGATCAACCCCAGGACCTCGGTGCCGGTGAAGACCGTGCAGAAGCTCCCCAGCTCGATCTCCTCCGACGAGGTCGACGCCAGCTCCGGGAGCGCCCCGATGGGCACGTCGAGGCGGAGGGCCATCTCCTCGAGGAAGCTCCCGGTCCCGGCCGCACACTTCCGGTTCATCTTGTGCGACGTGCGCCGGCCGGCCGCGTCCACCACGATGATCTTGGCGTCCTGCCCGCCGATGTCGATGACGGTGAGCGGTCCGGAGACGTACTGCAAGGCGCCGCGGGCGTGGGCATCCAGCTCGGTGCGCGATCCGGTGGCGTCGGAGATGGCGTGGCGGCCGAAGCCGGTGGTCCAGAGGGCGACCACCGACGAGCGGTCCACGTCGGCGCGCTCCAGCAGGTCGCGGACCACCCGCTCGGCGGCCGCCCTGACGTCGGCGCCGGTGCGGACGATGGCGGTGGCCAGCACCCGGCCGGCCTGGTCCACCAGGGCCGCCTTGGTGTTCCAGGAGCCGGAGTCGACCCCGACGAAGCAGGGGCCGGGGCTCACTGGCGCCCTCCGCCCGAGGCGACCGGGCCGACGTCCTCGAGCTGCTCCACGAAGGCCTCGATGTTGGTCCGGGCCTGCTCGTCGGAGAAGCAGCGCAGGTCGTTGAGGTCGCCGTCCAGTACCAGCACCGGGAGGTGGGAGGCGCGGCGGAGCCGTTGGGCCAGGCCGAAGCGGACGTTGGAGTTGTTGGGACAGGTCCGGGCGTCGTGGAAGATCAGGCCGTCCACCGAGAACTCGCGGCCCATCCGCTCCAGGTAGCGCTGCTTGGGCCCCTCGGCCCGGGCGATGAAGAGCTCGAGCGAGGCCCGGGCCATGGAGCGGAGCGGGTCGCGGGGGTCGAGGGCCTCGAAGACCCAGCTGTTGCAGTAGGTCGAGGCCACCACGGTGGTCCCCAGGTCGGCGAAGAGCGCGGCCAGGTCGCGCAGCCGGCCCCAGATCGGCATCCCGTCCCAGTAGAGCCGGAAGCGCTCGCGGGGCAGGGCGCCGCGGCCCGCCCCGACGCGCTCGGCCAGCTCGGCCTTGAGGAGCTGGTAGTAGTCGCAGGCCTCGGCCGTGCCGCGCAGGACCACCGCCGGCCCCATCTGGATGGTGGCGTCGAAGAAGGAGAGCGGCGCCGGCCGCGAGGCCGAGGACCCCAGGCAGTCGCGCCACAGGTCGCTGCAGGTCCGCGAACGGCCCACCGCCAGCTCGAGCGCCGCGGCGTCGAGCCGCCGACCGGCCACCGCCTCCAGGGCAGGGATCAATCCCTCCAGCTGCCGCGTGATGGCGTCGACGTGGGAGTCCTCCACCTCGCCGAGGTCGCGGAAGGAGGTGACGCCCACCACCGGGAGGTTCCACTCCCGGCCGTAATACTCGAACCAGTCCCGCACCTCGCGGCACTGGTTGGTGCTGTAGAGGAGCAGGTCGGGGCGCGGGGCGGCCGAGAGGCCGAAGCGCGACAGCGGGGTCTTGCGGGCCAGGTGGGCGCCGATGTCGCTGGTCAGGTAGGAGCAGATGTCCGGGGAGTAGCCCAGGGCGTGGGCCCGCCCCATCACCTCGCCGGCGACGCGGGAGGCGCCGAGCAGGGCGCCGTGGTTCTCGGGGAAGAAGACCTGGTAGCCGAGGGCGCGGAGCAGCTCCACCGGGCCGACGCTGGTGCACCAGGCCACCGGCGCCGACCGCTCCCGGGCGGCGCGGTCCACGCCGGTGAAGTGCGCAGCCATCAGCTCCTTGAGCCGGGCCGAGGCGCTGAAGGTGGCCTCGGGGGGACGCGACGGTCGGTCAGTGCTGGCCATGCGTCTCCTCAGCCCCGGGCCTGGTCGAGCGCGAAGAGGGCAGCACCGTAGGCGCCGGCCAGGATGGGCTCGGGCAGGATCTCGACCGGGAGCAAGGAGCGGTCCGCCAGCGCCCGCACCACGCCCGGGAAGTACTCGCAGACGCCCCCGGTGATGTAGATGGGGCTGACGAAGTGATCGATCTCCAGGATCCGGTCGGCGATCGACTGCATGCACCCGAGCGCGATCTCGCCGGCGGTCGAGCCCTGCCGGAGCAGCTCGATGACCTCGACCTCGGCGAAGACCGAGCAGTAGCTCCCCACCGGTGCCGCCTTCTCCGCCGAGTTGGCCAGGTCCATGAGCCGGGTGGGGTGCACGTCGAGGTGCCGGGAGGCGAACATCAGGAAAGTGCCGATGCCCACCGCGCACTTTCGCACCGACCGGCTCGAGACCACGGTGCCCTGGGCGTCCACGTGGATGACCTTGGGGTCGCGGCCCCCGATGTCCACCACCGTCATCTCCCGCCGGGTGGTGTGCCAGGCGCCGCGGGCGTGGCAGAGGGTCTCGGCCACCGCCTGGCTGGCGATGGGCGCGCAGGAGGCGGCGAACCCGGTGACGCAGACGGCGGCCAGCTTGGCCGCCGTCACCTGGGCCTCCTGGAGGGCGTTCCCGGTGGCCTCCTGGAAGCAGTCCTGGAAGTAGCCTCGCGTCGGCACGGTGGCCCGGCCCACGACCTTGCCGTCGCCGTCGACGACCACCGTCTTGACGCACTCGGTCCCCAGATCCGCACCGGCCACCACCATGTTCGACTCCTCGCTCTCGCCCCGCTAGTGCGCCGCAGCTTCGCGGAGCTTGTTGCCGCCGGCCGTGGCCGCCGCCCGCCGCTGCTCCACGAACTCGCGGAGCTGTGAGCGGATGTGATCGACCGAGACCAGCCGGAGGTCGTGGGTGTCGGCCTCGATGACGATGGGGGTGACGCCGGTGTCGCGCCGGAGCCGGATGTGCAGCCCGGAACGCGCCGCGCTGTGGTCCGGGGCGGTCCGGGCGTCGTGGAAGATGGCGGCGTCGACGTCGTGACGGGCGAACTCGCGGGCCAGGTACTTGGCCTTGTACTCGCGCGAACGGTTCGGGTAGACCGAGGTGTAGGCGGTCGCCATGCTCTCGATGGGGTTCTCGCGCTGCAGTCCCTGCAGGGCATAGGTCTGCGAGTACCAGGAGCCGACCACCGCAATCCCCTCGTCGAGGAAGAGGCTGGCCAGGGGGCGCAGGGCGCACCAGATGGGCGCGCCCTCCCAGAAGAAGCGGAACCGCTCGCCGGGCACCGCGGCGATCTTCCCGGCGATGCGCTGCTTGAGCTCGGCCAGCAGGATCTCGTAGTAGGTGATGGCCTCCTGGGTCCCGCGCATCAGGAGCATCGGCGCCACGTGGATGAGGGTGTCGAAGTAGGTGATGGGGCTGGGGGTGTGGCAGGCCAGGTCGAGGATGTCGCCCCAGAGCTTGGCCGCCCGGGCCGAGCGCTCCACCACCTCGGCCAGCCGGTCCTGATCGAGGGTCCGGCCGGAGGCGGCCTGGAGCCGGTCGACCAGCCGGAGCGTCTGCTGCACGGCGGCGTCGATCTCGATCTTCTCGACCTCGCCCAGGGCCGGTGGCGGGTGGAGGCCGAGCAGGGGGACGCTGAGCCGGTTGCCGTAGTACTCGAACCAGCGGGCCACGTACGAGCCGACGTTGGTGTTGTAGAGGAGGACGGCGGGGGGCGGCACGCCATCGAGGCCGTGCAGGCCGGCCAGCGGCGTCTCGCCAGCCATCATGGCCCCCACGTCGCTGGCCATCTCGCTGGAGGCGAAGGGGGAGAAGCCGTCGGCCAGGGCCAGCCGGATGTACTTCCCGGTGAGCCGGCTGGCGCCGATGAGGGCGGCGTGGTTCTCCGGAAAGTAGGGGACGTAGCCGAGGGCCCGGGCGATCTCCACCGGGCCGTGGGTGGAGCACCAGGCCACGTTCCGGGCGCGGCTGGCCTGGGCCAGCTCGCGCCAGTAACCGCTGAGGATCTCCTTGAGCCGGGGCGCGCTCTCCAGGGGCACCCGCCCCTGCGGCATCCCGGCGAAGGGGACGCGCTCCACCGGGCGCGAGGGCAGCGTGGACTGCACGTTCTTCACCTCGGCGAGCGTCTGGGCGCCTCGCTCCTGGCGTCGCTGCTGCTGCCGCTCCCTGGAGTGGACCAGCTGGACGATGGCCCAGTTGAGCGGCGCCGGGATCCCCAGCCGCTCGGCCTCGACGACGATGCCGCCGTTCATGGCGTCGATCTCGGTGCGGAAGCCGCGCACCAGGTCCTGCCACATGGATGGGCGGTTGCGAGCCAGGGCCTTCTGCGACCGGACGATGGGGCGGTAGGGATCCTCGGGATCCTCCAGGGGCGTGCCCCGGGCCTTCATCACCTCGGCGATCTCCAGGCAGAGGCTCCGCATCAGCGCCTGCATGTCCTCGTCCTCGAGCAGCTCGCTGCAGGTCATCCCGGTGAGGGCCGAGATGGGGTTGACCACCGAGTTGTGGACCAGCTTCTGCCAGACCACCGCGTCGACGCTCTCGACCACCTCGGTGGCCATCCCGGCCCGGCAGAAGACCTCGCCGATGGCCCGGACCTCGTCGGTGATCTTCCCGTCGACCGGCGCCACCTGGACCGGCTTGATGCCGGTGCGGTACCGCATCCGGTTGGGGCCGGTGTGCTGGATGGAGTGGAAGGTGATCCCGGTGAGGATGCGGTGGCTGTCCACCACCGACCGGATCCGATCGACGTTGCCGATGCCGTTCTGGGTGGAGAGGATCCAGGTCTTCTCGCCGACGACCGGCAGCCCGGCGCGGATGGCGCTCTCGGTCTGGTAGCTCTTCACCGCCACGAAGAGCAGGTCGGCGGTCGGCTGCCCCTCCAGGGTGGTGACCACCTTCACGGCGACGTGCTGCTCGCCCCTGTCCGACTCGGAGAGGAAGAGCCCCTGCTCCTGGAGGAGCTTGGCGCGGGCGACGTTGGCCTCGAGGAAGGTGACGTCTTCGCCGGAGGCACCCAAACGGGCCCCGATGAGGCCGCCGAGCGCTCCCGCACCGAGAATCACGATCCGCATCGCCGGCACCTTCGACCTGCGTCATCCCGTCATGAGGAGCTTGGACCGACTGGGCTGTTCTGTTCAATGACATTCTGGTACGGTTTTACGCATATTGTCCAGCACCATCCCGGGAACCCACCGCGCGACGCGGTGCATCCAGTGCCCCCGCGGCGTGAAGGAGTACGCATGAAGGTCGGCGTCATCGGCTCGGGATCGATCGGTCCAGACCTCGCCTACGGCTTCCTCACGGCGGTGGCGCGAAAGGGCGGGACGGTGGTCCTCCACGACGTGCGGCCGGAGGCGCTCGAGGCCGGCCGCGCCAGGATCCACGGCTACATGGACAAGGCGGTGGCCCGGGGGAAGCTCTCCGCCAAGGACGCCGGTCAGATGCGCGAGCGGCTGGTGACCTCGCTCGATCTGAAGTCCCTGGCCGATCGCAGCTACGTGCTCGAGGCGGCCACCGAGCACCTCGAGACCAAGCGGGTCATCCTGAAGTCGCTCGAGGCGGTGGTGGCCCCAGACTGCCTCATCGGCTTCGCCACCTCGGGCCTGCCCCGCGCCCGCATCGCCGCCGGGGCCGTGCACCCCGAGCGGTGCTTCGTGAACCACCCGTTCTACCCGGCCTGGCGGGCGCTCCCCATGGAGGTGGTGCTCTCCGGCGACGCCGGGCTGGGCCGGCGCATGCTCCAGGTGCTCCGCGAGCTGGGCAAGGTGCCCATCGTCACCGCCGACGTGGCCTGCTTCGCCGCCGACGACATCTTCGTGACCTACTGCGCCGAGGCCGCCCGGCTCTTCGTGGAGGGGGTGGCGACGCCGGCCCAGATCGACGCGGTGGTCGACGCCGCGGTCGGCGGCGGCGGCCCCTTCATGGTCATGGACCTGACCCGTGGCAACCCGCTCAACGTCCACTGCCTGGAGCTGATGCGCGATGCGCCCACCGGGAGCTCCTGGTTCGAGCCGCCGCCCATCTTCAAGGTCCAGGGGGTGGAGCCGTGGCACCAGAAGGGGAGGCCCACCCGCGCCGCCTGCCCACCCGAGGTCGCCGCGGTCATCCGCGACCGGATGCTGGCGGTGCTGCTGGCCCGGACCGCCTTCGTGGCCGACCGGGCCATCTGCGCGCCGTCCGACCTCGACTGGCTCACCCGCAACGCCCTGGGCTTCTCGCCCGGCCTCCTCGATCTCGCCAATCGGCTCGGGCCGGAGGAGGTCCACCGGGTGGTCACCGGTTACGCCGCGACCCACCCCGGCTTCGAGGTGCCGCGGTCGATCGCCGAGAAGCAGCCCGTCACCTTCCTCCGCGACGTGGTGGTGGAGCGGCGCGGCGAGGTGGCGGTGGTCTCGATCCGCCGGCCCGAGGTGCGCAACGCCCTCTCGGCCCGCACCCTGCGGGAGCTCGACCAGACCTGCATCGCCCTGGGCGCCGACGCCGCCGTGAAGGGGCTGGTGCTGACCAGCTTCGATGGGGCGCTGGCCGGGGCCGACATCGGCGAGCTGGCCGCGCTCCCCGACCCGGCCGCCTGCGAGGCCATCTGCCACGTCGGCCACGCCATCCTCGGCCGCCTGGCCGCCTCGAAGAAGCCGGTGGTGGCGGCGCTCGACGGGCCGGTGCTGGGCGGCGGCGCGGAGCTCTCCATGGCCTGCCACGCCCGGGTGGTGGGGCGCGATCTCCAGCTCGGCCAGCCCGAGGTCAACCTGGGGATCATCCCCGGGTACGGTGGCACGCAGCGGCTGCCCCGGCTGATCGGCGTCGAGCGGGCTGCCGACCTGCTCCGCACCGGCCGGACCATCGGCGCCGCCGAGGCCTGCGCCTGGGGCTGGGCCCGCGGCGAGCCGGTCGACGACCCGGTCGCCGCCGCGGTGGCGCTGGTGGGGCAGGCCATCGCCGGCCAGGTGACGCTGGGCCCGGTCGATCCGGCCCCGCTGCCGACGCTGGCCCGCCTCCCCGACCTGGACCTGGGGCACCGCTCGCTGGCCATCGACGCCATCCTGGTCGAGGTGCTCACCGAGGGGCTGCGCCGGCCGCTGGCCGAGGGGCTGGCCATCGAGGCCCGCGGGTTCGGCCGCTGCAAGGCCACCGTCGACATGGACATCGGCATGAAGAACTTCGTCCAGAACGGACCGCGGGTGCCGGCGGCGTTTCTCCACGAGTGAGGGAGCGGGTCATGGGACAGGACGCGATCGTCATCCTCGAGGGCGGGCGCCGGCTGCCGCGCGCCGATCTCCTCGTCAACAACCGGGAGCCCGGGCTGTTCTCCAGGTTCTCCACCACCCAGCTGGGCGGCCTGGCCATCAAGGCCGCGGTGGCCGGGAGCCGGGTCCCTGTCGACCGGGTCGGCCACGTGGTCATGGGCATGGCCCAGCACAGCCACCGCGACTCGATCTACGCGGCGCAGGGGATGCGCTGGCGCGGCGGCCTGCCCCACGACGTGCCGGCGCTCACCGTGGCCCGCATCTGCGGGAGCGGCGCCGAGGCGCTGGTGGTCGGCGCCGAGCTGATCACCGCAGGGCTCCGCCACGACCCCGACCGGCCCTTCGTGGTGGTGGGCGGCGCCGAGAGCATGCAGTACCCCTTCACGCTCTGGGGACTGCGCGGCAAGAAGGTCGGCGCCGCGGTCCAGAAGTTCGGGCCGGTCGAGGCGCGGTCGCTGCCGCCGGGGACCCACCTCACCGATCTCCTGATGGCCTGCCTCTACGATCCGAGCGCCCGGATGTCGATGGCCAACACCGCCGAGGAGCTGGGGCGCCGCTACCGGATCACCCGGGAGGAGGCCGACGCCTTCTCGCTGCGCTCCCACCGCAACGCCAGGCGGGCCCGCGACGCCGGCTGGTTCAGCGAGGAGATCGAGCCGGTGGTGGTCCAGCGCGATGGCGCCGCCGAGCCCATCACCGTCCGGCAGGACACCCACATCCTCGACGACGCCACCCCCGAGGGGCTGGCCCGCCTGCCGGCGGCCTTCGAGACTGGCGGCATCGTCACCGCCGGCAACGCCAGCGCGGTGGTGGACGGCGCCGCGGCCATGGTCATCGGGCGTGAGGGCGACGCCGCCAAGGCGGGGTTGAGGCCGCTGGCCCGGCTGGCCGGCGTCGGGGTGGCCGGCTGCGCACCGGAGATCATGGGGTGGGGGCCGGTCCCGGCCACCCGCCAGGCCCTGCGGCGGGCCGGGATCCGCGGCGCCGACCTCGGGGTGATCGAGCTCAACGAGGCCTTCGCCCCGCAGGCGCTGGCCTGCATCCGGGATTTCGGCGAGATGGGGATCGATCCGGAGCGCGTCAACGCCATGGGCAACGCCATCGCCATGGGTCATCCGCTCGGCGCCACCGGCGCCATCCTCACCCTCACCTGCGCCCACGCGCTCCGCCGCACCGGCCAGCGCTGGGGGCTGGTGACCATGTGCATCGGCGGCGGGCAGGGGATCTCGCTGGTGCTGGAGTCCGCGGGCGCCGCCGCCGGGTAGGGCCGCCGCGCGGGCGCTGCGCCCGGCGACGGATTGCCGCATCTCCGCCGAAGCGGTTGTGCCGGTGGCAGGGGGGGGATATTCAATGGCTATGTCGCACCAGAAAACCAGTTCGACCCGGACCGATCACGGTGACGTCCGGGTCCGGGCCGCGCACCTCGCCGACCTGGCGTCGGTGGTGGCCCTCGACGCCGAGGACACCGGCATCTCCAAGCCGGACTACTGGAAGAGCCGCTTCGAGTGGTACGCCGGGCGCCGCCCCGACCGGTTCTTCCTGGTCGCCGAGCGGCAGGAGGCCATGCTCGGCTTCATCGTCGGCGAGGTCCGGGCCTGGGAGTTCGGCTCGCCGCCGAGCGGCTGGATCTTCGCCATCGGTGTGAGCCCGGAGGCGCGCCTCCACGGCCTCGGGACCATGCTCTTCGACGAGATGTGCGTCCGCCTCCGCAAGGCCGGGGTCAAGGAGGTCCGCACCATGCTGGCCAAGGACAACCACCTGATCATGTCCTTCTTCCGGAGCCTGGGGATGATGGCCGGCCCGTTCATCCAGCTGGAGAAGAGGCTCGAGCCATGAGGGTCCAGGTGGCGACCCGCCTCGCGCTCTTCGCGGTCTTCCAGCTCGCTGCCGACCCCAGGCGGCAGCATGCCGCCGCCGAGATCGCCAACCGCTTCGGGATCTCGGTGAACCACCTCTCCAAGGTGCTGCGGACCCTCGGCCGGGCCGGGCTGGTGGAGGCGCTCCGCGGCGCCGGCGGGGGCTATCGCTTCAGGGGCAACCCGCGGCGGGTGACCCTGCTCGACGTCATCGAGCTCTTCGAGCCCATCGGCGCCGCCGAGGGCCTTCGGGATCCCGAGGGGCCGTCGGCCGAGGGGCGGGCCCTGCACCGGGTCTTCGACGAGATCGACGACATCGCCCGGGGCACGCTGAGCTCGATCTCGCTGGCCACCATGCTGACGCTGATCGAGGAGGCGCGGCGAAACGCCAGCGAGCGAGGTCGGGCCGCGGCCACCTGAGCAGGGGGCAGGGACGCACCCCCGGGCGGTGGTCGGAAAGGCTTGCGAGACCGCCACCCGATGACCGAACCCGTCAGGGGCCCCGTGGGGGCTGGCGGCGGTGGCCAAGCTCACCGCTCCACCACCATGGCGATCCCCTGGCCGACGCCGATGCACATGGTGGCCAGGCCGAGCGACTGGCCGGTCCGGACCATGCCGTGGATCAGCGTGGTGAGCAGCCGAGCCCCGGAGCAGCCGAGCGGGTGGCCGAGCGCGATGGCCCCGCCGCTGGGGTTCACCCGCGGATCGTCCTCGGCGAGCCTCCACCCGGTGAACACGGCCAGTGACTGGGCCGCGAAGGCCTCGTTGAGCTCGATGCGCTGGACGTCGGCCAGGGCGCGGCCGGCGCGCGCCAGGGCCTTGGCCGTGGCCGGGACCGGGCCGAGCCCCATGGTCCGTGGCGGCACCCCGGCCACCGCCACCGAGCGGAAGCGGGCCAGCGGCGTCAGGCCGTGGGCCCGGGCGTAGTCGGCCGAGGTCACCAGGACCGCGGCGGCGCCGTCGTTGAGGGTGCTGGAGTTGCCGGCGGTCACCGTGCCACCTTTCTTGAAGGCGGCGGAGAGCCGGCCCAGCCGCTCCAGGGTGGTGTCGCGGCGTGGTCCCTCGTCGGCGCTCACCGTCCCGGCCTCGACCGGCACCGGGACCAGTTCCCGCGCGAAGTGGCCGGCGTCCTGGGCGGCCACCGCCTTGCGGTGGCTGGCCAGGGCATACCGGTCCTGGGCCTCGCGGCCGAGGCCGAGCTCGGCGGCCAGGTTCTCGGCGGTCTGGCCGAGGGCGTCGGTGTGGCCCAGCGCCTCCATCCGCGGGTTCACGAAGCGCCAGCCCAGCGCGGTGTCGAAGAGCGTGCCGTTGCCGCGCGGGAGCGCCCGGTCGGGCTTGGCCATGGCCCAGGGCGCGCGCGACATCGACTCGACGCCGCCCCCCACGTAGACGTGGGCCTCGCCGCAGAGGACGGCCCGCGCCGCGGCGGCGACCGCCTCGAGCCCGGAGCCGCAGAGCCGGTTCACGGTGCAGGCGCCCACCTCGAGGGGGTAGCCGGCCAGCAGGGCGCTCATCCGGGCCACGTTGCGGCTGTCCTCGCCGGCCTGGTTGGCGCAGCCCAGGTAGACATCCTCGACGTCGGCGGCCGGCACGCCGCTCCGCTCCAGGACGGCGCGCAGCACCACGGCGCCGAGGTCGTCGGGGCGCACCCCGGCCAGGGCGCCGCCGTAACGCCCCATGGGCGTGCGGACGGCGTCGATGATCCAGGCTTCGGCCATGTGACTCTCCGCGCCGGTCGGGCCGCTGCCCCGCCGCCGCTGCGCGCCCTAGCCCGAGAAGGCCTGGATCCCTGTCTGGGCCCGGCCGAGGATCAGGGCGTGGATGTCGTGGGTGCCCTCGTAGGTGTTCACCGACTCGAGGTTCATGAGGTGGCGGATGACGTGGAACTCGTCGGAGATGCCGTTGCCGCCGTGCATGTCCCGCGCCTGCCGGGCGATGGTCAGGGCCTTGCCGGCGTTGTTTCGCTTGATGAGCGAGACCATCTCCGGTGTGGCCAGGTGCTGGTCCATGAGCCGCCCGACGCGGAGGCAGGCCTGAAGGCCCAGGGTGATCTCGGTCTGCATGTCGGCCAGCTTGAGCTGGACCAGCTGGGTGGCGGCCAGTGGCCGGCCGAACTGCTTGCGGTCGAGGGTGTAGGTCAGGGCGGCGTGCCAGCAGAACTCGGCGGCGCCCATGGCGCCCCAGGCGATGCCGTAGCGGGCCTTGTTGAGGCAGCCGAAGGGGCCGCGGAGCCCGGCGGCGCCGGGGAGCCGCTGCGACTCCGCCACCGCCACCTCCTCCATGACGATCTCGCCGGTGATGGAGGTGCGCAGGCTGAACTTGCCCTCGATCTTCGGCGCCGAGAGCCCCGCCATCCCCTTCTCCAGGATGAAGCCGCGGATGACCCCCTCGTCGTCCTTGGCCCAGACGATGAAGACGTCGGCGATCGGGGAGTTGGTGATCCACATCTTGGTCCCGTTGAGCACCCAGCCGTCACCGACCCTCCGGGCCCGGCTCCGCATGCTCCCCGGATCCGATCCGGCGTCGGGCTCGGTGAGGCCGAAGCAGCCCACCAGCTCGCCGCGGGCCAGGGGCGGCAGGTACTTCTGCCGCTGGGCCTCGGTGCCGTAGGCGTGGATGGGGTGCATCACCAGGCTGGACTGGACGCTCATGGCGGAGCGGTAGCCGGAGTCGACCCGCTCCACCTCCCGGGCCACCAGGCCATAAGCCACGTGGGAGGCGCCGGCGCAGCCATACCCCTCGATGGTCGGCCCCAGCATGCCCAGCTCGCCGAGCTCGCGCAGGATCTCGCGGTCGAACTGCTCGCGGCGGTTGGCCTCGAGCACCCGGGGCATGAGCCGCTCGCGGCAGTAGTCCCGGGCGCTGTCGCGCACCAGCCGCTCCTCGGGGGTGAGCTGGTCGTCGAGCCGCAGCGGGTCGGCCCACTGGAAGGCCGGTTCGGTGGTGCTCATGGGACTCTCCGTGGGGTTCCGGCCCGGGATGGTACCGGTTGACGGCCAACGTTGGATTCTGGTACTAGTTTACCGATTTGTGGTT
Source organism: Anaeromyxobacteraceae bacterium (assembly GCA_032654565.1). GTDB lineage: Bacteria > Myxococcota > Myxococcia > Myxococcales > Anaeromyxobacteraceae > JADKCZ01. Next base: position 940,112 of record JAULAX010000015.1, read on the forward strand.
GACCCCGTCAAGCTGGAGACCAGATCCATGGCACATCGCTGGGTGATGATGGCGGCGGGCGAGCCGATGGCCCAGGCGCCGATGGGGCTGGAGGCGCCGCCGCCGGGTGGCGTCTGGGTCGAGGTGGCCGGCTGCGGCGTCTGCCACACCGATCTCGGCTTCTTCTACGACGGGGTCCGGACCAACCACGCGCTCCCGCTGGCGCTCGGGCACGAGATCAGCGGCCGGGTGGTGGCCGCCGGGCCCGGCGCCGAGCCCTGGCTGGGGCGGGCGGTCATCGTCCCGGCCGTCATCCCCTGCGGCGAGTGCGACGCCTGCCGGCGCGGCAAGGGGACCATCTGCCCGGCCCAGCAGATGCCCGGGAACGACATCCACGGCGGCTTTGCCACCCACGTCGCGGTCCCGGCCCGCGGCCTCTGCGCCGTCGACGAGGCGCGGCTGGGCCGGGCCGGGCTGACCCTGGCCGACGTCTCGGTGGTGGCCGACGCGGTGACCACCCCGTACCAGGCGGTGGTCCAGGCTGGCGTCGCCGCCGGCACGCTGGCCATCGTCATCGGGGTGGGCGGGGTCGGCTCCTACGCCGCCCAGATCGCCCGGGCCTTCGGGGCCACGGTGGTGGCCATCGACGTCGACCAGGCCAAGCTCGATCAGCTGGAGTCCCAGGGTGTGGCCCGCGGCTTCAACCCCCGGTCGCTCGATCCCAAGGCGCTCAAGAAGGAGATCGCCGAGCACGCCAAGAAGCAGGGGGCCTCGGCGCGCGAGTGGGCCATCTTCGAGTGCTCAGGGACCGCCGCCGGCCAGCTCACCGCCTGGGGGCTGCTGGTCCACGGGGCCACCCTGGCGGTGGTGGGGTTCACCCTCGACAAGACCGAGCTGCGGCTCTCCAACCTGATGGCCTTCCACGCCCGGGCCCTGGGGAACTGGGGCTGCGCGCCCGAGTTCTACCCGGCCGCCCTCGACCTGGTCCTCGACGGCAAGGTCCAGCTCGCCCCGTACGTGGAGCGCCATCCCCTGGCCGAGGCCAACGCGGTCTTCGCCCTGGCCCACCAGAAGAAGCTCTCGCGCCGCGCCATCCTCATCCCCTGAACGCCCGGAGACCCGCCATGTCGAAGAGGACGGAAGACGTGATTCGCGCCACCGCGCCGGCCCAGACCAAGGATCACCAGCTGGCGCCCGTGCCGGCCGGCGTCGGCGTCCGCCTCGAGAAGCGCCCGGCCCGCCGCCCCGACGGGACCGAGGCCGCCGGGCTCTTCAACGCCTGGATCACCCTCGACAACCCGACCCAGTTCAACTCCTACACCACCGACATGGTCAAGGCCGTCATCCTGGCCTTCGGCGCCGCCTCCAGCGCCCGCGACGTGGTGACGGTGGTCTTCACCGGCGCCGGGGACAAGGCCTTCTGCACCGGCGGCAACACCAAGGAGTACGCCGAGTACTACGCCGGGAATCCCCAGGAGTACCGGCAGTACATGCGGCTCTTCAACGACATGGTCAGCGCCATCCTCGGCTGCGACAAGCCTGTCATCTGCCGGGTCAACGGCATGCGCATCGGTGGCGGCCAGGAGATCGGCATGGCCTGCGACTTCTCGGTGGCCCAGGACCTGGCCCGCTTCGGTCAGGCCGGCCCCAAGCACGGCTCGGCGCCCATCGGCGGCGCCACCGACTTCCTCCCGGTGCTCCTCGGAGGCGAGCGGGCCATGGAGACCGGCCTGCTCTGCGAGCCCTGGTCGGCCCACCGCGCCTACCGGGAGGGGATGATCACCGACGTGGTCCCGGCCCTCAAGGTGGACGGGAAGTTCGTGGCCAACCCGCTGGTCTGGACCGACCGGCTCTTCGACGAGTACGGCCGCTTCCTCCACGGCGAGCCCAAGTCCGGCCCGGCCCTGGCGGAGGGCAAGGCGCTGGTGAAGCGCGGCGTGGTGGACCTGGCCATGCTCGACGAGCGGGTGGAGCAGCTCTGCGCCAAGCTCCTCCTCACCTTCCCCGACTGCACCACCAAGACCATCGAGGAGCTGCGCAAGCCCAAGCTGCAGGCCTGGACCGCCAACAAGGAGAACTCTCGCGCCTGGCTGGCCCTCAACATGATGACCGAGGCCCGCACCGGCTTCAGGGCCTTCAACGAGGGGACCAAGGACGACCGCGAGGCCGACTTCGTGGCCCTCCGCCAGGCCCTGGCCCGCGCCACCCCCTGGAGCCCCGAGCTGGTGGAGAGCCTGCTCCCCGCGGCCCGGGCGGACGGAGGCCGGTGATGGGCGCCGGCGCCCCCGCAAGGGCCTGGCGCGAGCGCGACGGCCGGCTGCTCCGCATCCGGCTGGAGCGGCCCAAGGCCAACGTCCTCGACGCGGCCATGATCGCGGCCCTCGACGCCGCCTTCGCCGAGGCCGGGGCCACCGCGGCGGCGCCGGCGTTGCGGGGCATCCTCCTCGACGCCGAGGGGCCACACTTCAGCTTCGGCGCCAGCGTCGAGGAGCACCTCCCGGCCACCTGCGGGGCCATGCTCCGCGGCTTCCACGCGCTCCTGCTGCGGATGCTGGCGCTGCCGGTCCCCATCCTGGTGGCGGTCAAGGGCCAGTGCCTGGGGGGCGGCCTGGAGCTGGCCAGCGCCGCGCACCTGATCTTCGTCGCCCCGGAGGCCAAGCTGGGCCAGCCGGAGATCGTCCTCGGGGTCTTCGCCCCGGCCGCCTCCTGCCTGCTCCCCGAGCGCATCGGCCCGGCCGCCGCCGACGACCTGCTCCTCTCCGGCCGCGCCATCGACGGGACCGAGGCCCATCGGCTGGGGCTGGCCTGCGCCGTCGCCGCCGACCCCGAGGCGGCCGCGCTGGCCTGGTTCGACGCCCACCTGGCCGGCCGCTCCGCGGCCTCGCTCGGCCTCGCCATCCGCGCCTCCCGGCTGGGGCTAGCCGAGCGGGTCGGCGCCAAGCTGTCGGCTCTCGAGACCCTCTACCTCGACGACCTGATGTCGCGCCGCGATCCGGTCGAGGGGCTCACCGCCTTCCTGGAAAAGCGGCCGGCACGCTGGGAGGACCGCTAGTGCCCGGAGCCGCCATGCCGCCCACCCCCAGCACCGCCGCCCTGGTGGCGCGCTGCCAGGCCCTCTTCGACGACATCTCCTTCGCCTCGGCGCGCCAGTGGAAGGCCGCGGCGCCGGGCCGGAAGGTGATCGCCTACATGCCCATCTACGTGCCGCTGGAGCTGATCCACGCGGCCGGGATGCTGCCGCTGGGGATCCTCGGCGCCGGCGAGAGCCTCGAGGTCATCCACGGGGACGCCTACTACCAGAGCTACATCTGCAGGATCCCGCGCTCCACGCTCGACCTCGGCATCACCGGCCGCCTCGACTTCGTCGACGGGTTCCTCTTCCCCTCCATCTGCGACGTCATCCGCAACCTCTCCGGAATCTGGAAGATCCTCTTCCCCAACATCTTCGTCCGCTACTTCGACGTGCCCCAGAACTTCGACCCGGAGGTGGGCGGCATCTTCTACCGGCAGGAGCTCGAGTCGCTCCGCGAAGGGCTGGCCCGCGTGGCCGGGCGCCCCATCACCGACGAGGCGCTGCAGGCCTCGTTCGCCCTCTACAACCGGAACCGGCGGCTGGTCCGCGAGCTCTACGCCTACCGCGCCGAGGCCCCCTGGCGGGCCCCGGCCTCAGAGATGTACCTGGTGCTGCGGGCCGGGATGGTGCTCCCGGTCGAGGAGCACAACCAGCTCCTCGCCGACTACCTGGCCGCCGCCCGGGCCGAGAGCCGGCCGCGCCGCGACAACTGCCGCATCGTGCTCAGCGGCGTCTTCTGCGAGCAGCCTCCGCTCAGCCTGATCAAGGCCATCGAGATGTCGGGCTGCTACATCGTCGATGACGACTTCATGCTGGTGAACCGCTGGCTCCTCGAGGACCTCCCGGTCAGCGGGGATCCCATCGCCGCCTTGTCGACCGCCTTCCTCAGCGGCTCGACCGAGACCGGGGCCAAGTACCAGCCACGCCAGGAGCTCAAGGGCCGCTACATCCTCGACGCGGTGAAGTCCCACCGGGCCGAGGGCGTCATCTTCGCCGCCCCCAGCTTCTGCGACCCGGCGCTGCTGGAGCGGCCCATGCTCGAGGCGGTCCTGGATCGCGTCGACGTCCCCCACATCGGCTTCAAGTACGCCGAGAACTCGGCGCAGATGCAGCCGGTGCGTGAGCAGGCCGGCACCTTCGCCGACTCGATCAAGCTCTGGAGCGCACCATGACCACCCGGCCACCGTCCCTTCGCGCGCCGCCTCCGGCCCGGGAGGTCATCAAGGAAGCGTCGATGGTGAAGCAGAAGGAGATGATCGCGCGGAACTACGATCTCCTCACCAGCACCGCCGAGCACGGCCGCAAGGTGGCCTCGACCTTCGTCCCGGGCAACCTCAACGAGCTGATCATGTGCTTCGACATGCTCAACAACCTGCCGGAGATCAATGCCATCCAGAACGGGATGCGCAAGGTCTCCGGGGACTACATCGCCGAGGCGGAGAAGCGCGGCCACTCCGAGGACGTCTGCACCTACGTGAAGGCCGACCTGGGGATGATCGCCAAGGGCAACGTCTCGCCCAACGGGAAGCCGCTGCCGCGCCCCGACCTGCTGCTCCTCTCCTACACCGGCTGCTTCACCTTCATGAAGTGGTTCGAGCTCCTCCGCGAGGAGTACAAGTGCCCCACCGTCATGCTCCACGTGCCCTACCAGGGGGACGGTGAGACCACCAGGAACATGCGGGACTACATCGTCAAGCAGCTCCGCCAGGAGGTCATCCCCGCCCTGGAGCGCGTCTCCGGCGTGAAGTTCGACATCGACCGGCTCCGCGGGTACCTGCGCGAGTCGGCCCGCGCCGAGGACGATCTGGTCTGGGTGCTGGAGAGCGCCAAGACCAGGCCGGCCCCCATCGACGCCTACTTCGGCGGCGTCTACTACATCGGCCCCATCTTCACCGCCTTCCGCGGCACCCCCGACGCCACCGAGTACTACCGGCTGCTCCGCTCCGAGATCGAGGAGCGCATCCGGCTCGGGCTCGGGCCCATCACGCCCGAGGGGGACATGAAGAGCCAGAAGTACCGGCTGGTCGTCGAGGGGCCGCCCAACTGGACCAGCTTCCGCGAGTTCTGGAAGATGTTCTACGACGACGGCGCGGTGGTGGTGGCCTCCAGCTACACCAAGGTGGGCGGCACCTACGATCTCGGCTTCCGCCACGACCCCGACCATCCCCTGGAGTCGCTGGCCGACTACTGCATGGGGGTCTACACCAACCGCAACCTGCCGCAGCGCATCGACCTCCTCGAGAAGTACATGGACGAGTACCAGGCCGATGGGCTGCTCATCAACTCCATCAAGAGCTGCAACAGCTTCTCGGCCGGGCAGCTCATGATCATGCGCGAGGTCGAGAAGCGCACCGGAAAGCCGGCCGCCTTCATCGAGACCGACCTGGTCGACCCCCGCTACTTCTCGGCGGCCAACGTCAAGAACCGCCTCGAGAGCTACTTCCAGATGATCGACCAGAAGCGCGGCAGCGCCCCGTCCGCGGCCTGAGCGGAGGCGGAGGACGTCCATGAAGTGCTACATCGGCATCGATCTCGGCTCGACCACCACCAAGTCGGTGGTGGTCGACGAGCAGGCCCAGGTGCTGGGGCGCGGCATCACCAACTCACGCTCCAACTACGACACCGCGGCGGCGGTCTCCAAGCAGGAGGCCTTCGTGGCCGCCCGCTTCACGCTCTTCCGGCGGGCCCTCTCCGCCGCCCCGGCCCTGACCGGCCGGGTCGACGGGCTCCTGGCCGACCTGGAGCGCCACTTCCGGCTGGTCCAGTTCCGGGCCCAGCTGCGCGACCTGGAGGAGACCTGCCTGCGCAACTGCGGGAGCCTGCGCTTCGCCGGGCAGGAGCGGGCCCTGGCCGAGGCGCTGGGCGCGGTCTTCCGCGACCTCCGCCAGGCGTCGACCGCGCTCTTCGCCCCCGGGGCTCGCCGCCGCTCCGACTTCTTCCGTGACCTGGCCGGCTCGGGGTTCATGGCGGCCGCCGAGCCCATCTGCAAGGCGGCCGGGCTGTCCTTCGACCTCATGCTCAACGTCTACGACAAGTCGATCATCGAGGTGGAGAACCGCAAGGGCGAGGAGGGGATGGAGGGGAAGTTCCTCGAAGCGCTCGACAGCGTCCTGCGCGCCCGCACCGCCGGCGGGGCCGAGGCCGGTCCGCCGCTCGGCGCCGAGGAGGTCGTCGGTCCGGTGCGGGCCGCCCTGCAGATCCCGCTCGAGGAGGTCTACGTGGTCGGGACCGGCTACGGCCGGGTCCGCCTCCCCTTTCCCAAGGAGCACATCCGCTCCGAGATCCTCTGCCACGGGCTCGGCGCCCACCTCATGCACCAGGGGACGCGCACCGTCCTCGACATCGGCGGCCAGGACACCAAGGCCATCCAGGTCGACGCCAACGGCATCGTCGAGAACTTCCAGATGAACGACCGCTGCGCCGCCGGCACCGGACGCTACCTGGGATACGTGGCCGACGAGATGCAGATGGGGCTCCACGAGCTCGGCCCCATGGCGCTCCTGGCCACCAAGACCCTGCGCATCAACTCGACCTGCACCGTCTTCGCCGGCGCCGAGCTCCGCGACCGGCTGGCGCTGGGCGACAAGCGAGAGGACATCCTGGCCGGGCTCCACCGCGCCATCATCCTCAGGGCCATGTCGATCATCTCCCGCTCCGGCGGGATCCGCGACCAGTTCACCTTCACCGGCGGCGTCGCCAAGAACGAGGCGGCGGTGCGCGAGCTCCGCAACCTGGTGAAGGAGAACTACGGCGACGTCACCATCAACATCAACCCGGACTCGATCTACACCGGGGCGCTGGGGGCGGCGGCCTTCGCCCGCCGCGGCGCCACGGCGTGAGCGGGCAAGGAGCCGAGATGGTCCTCACTGCGGGCATCGACGTGGGCACCGGCTGCGTCAAGGTGGCGCTCTTCGAGACCAGCGGCGGCACCTCGCGCTGGCTCGGCCGCCGCGTCGACCGGATCCGACAGCGCGATCCCTACGCGCTGGCCGGGGAGGCCTATGACGCCGTCCTCAAGGAGGCCGGGCTGGGGCGCGGCGACCTGGCCTACGTCGCCACCACTGGCGACGGGGAGAGCATCTCCTTCGCTACCGGCCACTTCTACTCCATGACCACCCACGCTCGCGGGGCCATCCACCTCGACCCCTCGACCCGGCTGGTCCTCGACGTCGGGGCGCTCCATGGCCGGGCCATCCGCACCGACGCCCGCGGCAAGGTGCTCTCCTACAAGATGACCAGCCAGTGCGCCTCGGGCTCGGGGCAGTTCCTGGAGAACATCGCCCGCTACCTGGGGATCGCCCAGGACGAGATCGGCACGCTCTCGCTCCAGGGCACCGCCCCGGAGAAGGTCTCCTCCATCTGCGCCGTGCTGGCCGAGACCGACGTCATCAACATGGTCTCCCGGGGCATCTCGGCGGCCAACATCCTCAAGGGGATCCACGTCTCCATGGCCCAGCGGCTGGCGGCGCTGGTCCGTGGCATCGGCGCGCTGGAGGGGACGGTCCTGGTCACCGGCGGCCTGGGGCTGGATGCCGGGCTGGTGGTCGCCATCCAGGAGGCCGCCGTCGAGGCCCAGCTGCCGGTCCAGGTGAGGAGCCACCCCGACGCCATCTACGCCGGGGCCATCGGCGCCGCCCTCTGGGGCGTCTTCCGTCACCAGAAGCTCACGGCCACGCCTGCGGCCGCGCTGGCCTCCTAGGGGGACCATCGAATGACCGGCCAAGCGACGACGCGCGCCCTGGTGGCCTCGGACCTCGAGGCGGTGGTGGCCATCGACCGCGAGCGAGGCGGGCGCGCCCGGGGCGAGTTCTATGCCCGCCGCATCCGCAGCCTGGTGGAGGATCCGCTGTGCGGGGTGGCGGCGGTGGCTGAGCGCGGCGGGAAGGTGGCCGGCTTCGCCTTCGCCCGCCTCCTCGACGGTGAGTTCGGCGGGCAGGCGCCGGTGGGGGTCCTCGACGCCATCGGCGTGAACACCGGGTCACTCCACCAGGGCGTGGCCACCGACGTGCTCCAGGCCCTGAGCCGCGCGCTGCTGGCCCGCGGCGCCCGCGAGCTGAGGACCCAGGTGGAGTGGACCGACCACGGGCTGGCCGCCTTCTTCGCCCGCGCCGGGTTCCGGCTGGCCCCGCGGCTGGTCCTGGAGAGGACCCTGGAGCGGCTGGCCGACCAGGACACCGCGGGCGAGGAGCTGCCGGTCCGCTCCATGACCGAGAAGGACCTGCGCGCCATCGTCCGGCTCGACCGCAAGGTGACCCGGCGCGACCGCTCCGACTACTACGCCCGAAAGCTGACCGAGGCGATGCGCAGCTCCGCCATCCGCATGGGGCTGGTCGCCGAGCACGGCGGGCGGCTCACCGGCTTCCTCATGGCCCGGGTCGAGTTCGGCGAGTTTGGCAGCGCCGAGCCCACCGCCGTCCTCGACACCGTGGCCGTCGATCCGGACGACCGCAACGAGGGGATCGGCCGGGCCCTGCTCGAGCAGCTCCTCCTCAACCTCGAGGGGCTGCGGGCCGAGCGGGTGGTCACCGAGGCCGACTGGCGGGAGATCCCGCTGCTGGCCTTCCTGGCCAGGAACGGCTTCACCAGCTCGCAGCGGCTGGCCTTCACCAGGCCCATAAGCGCCGACGCCGGCCCCAGGGCCGAACCGTGACCGATCCCACCGCCACGGTCACGGACCGGTTCGAAGGGCGCTGCGCCCTGGTCACCGGCGGCGCCCGGGGCATCGGCCGGGGCATCGCCGAGCGGCTGGCCCGGCTCGGCGCCGAGGTCCACGTCCTCGACCGCGAGCCCGGGGGCGGCGGCGACCGGGTCCATCAGCACCAGGTCGACATCACCGACAGCCGGGCGGTGGAGGCCGTGGTCGGGGCGCTGCCGAGCCCGCCGCTGCTCCTGGTCAACAACGCCGGGATCACCCGCGACCGCAGCCTCCTCAAGATGAGCGACGACGAGTGGACCTCGGTGATCGACGTGAACCTCACCGGGGCCTTCCACGTCCTGCGAGCGGTCGCCCCGGGGATGGTGGCGGCCGGCTACGGCCGCATCGTCAACGTGGTCTCGATCAACGGGCTGCGGGGCAAGTTCGGACAGGCCAACTACAGCGCCTCGAAGGCCGGGCTGGTCGGGCTCACCAAGACCGCCGCCCGGGAGCTGGGGCCGAAGGGGATCACCGTCAACGCCGTGGCCCCGGGGATGGTCCTCACCGAGATGACCCTGGCCCTGGCCGAGGAGCACCGGCGCCGGGCCCTCGATGAGACCCTGCTCAAGCGCCTCCCCGAGGTGGAGGACGTGGCCGCGGCGGTCCTCTTCCTGCTCTCGGACCAGGCCCGCATGGTCACCGGCGAGGTGATCCGCGTCGACGCCGGGCAGTACATCTGACCCGGACCCGGCCCCCGACCCGGGAGCTACCGCCTCCGCAGGTCGACCACCTTCCCCTTGGCGGCCACGTTGTCCATGGTGCTCTTCTCCACCAGCTTGACGTCGAAGCTGACCCCGAGGTCCGAGGCCAGGCGGTGGCGCAGCAGGTCGCGGTAGCCGGCCTGGCGCCGCATCTCGTCGAAGAAGACCGACTGCGAGACCTCGACCAGCACCGTCGCCACGTCGAGGGCCTGGCGCCGCTCCACCACCAGCTGGTAGCGGGGGGCGGACTGGTCCACGTCGCGGAGCACCGCCTCGACCTGCGCCGGGAAGACGTTCACGCCCTTGATGATGAGCATGTCGTCGGTGCGCGCCTCCATCCGCTTGAGCCGCGCCGAGGTCCGGCCGCAGGGGCACGGCCTGGTGTCCAGGGTGGTGAGGTCGCGGGTGCGGAAGCGGATCAGGGGGAAGGCCTCCTTGGTGAGCGAGGTGAGGACCAGCTCCCCCTCGACGCCCGGGGGCAGGGTGGCCAGGGTCACCGGGTCGATGATCTCGGGGATGAAGTGGTCCTCGTTGATGTGGAGCCCCTGGCGCTCCAGGCACTCCCCGGCGACGCCGGGCCCGAGGAGTTCGCTCACCGCGTAGTTGTCGGTGACGGTGACGTTGAGGGCCTCCTGGATCTGCCGGCGGGTCTCCTCGCGGAAGGGCTCGCCGCCCACCAGGACGCGCCGGAGCGACAGGGCGTTCATGTTGAGGTTGTCGGCCCGCATCGCCTCGATGAGGTGGAGCGCGTAGCTCGGCGTGGAGACCAGGGCGGTGGTCTTGTAGTCCACCATGATCTTGATCTGGCGCTTGGTGTTGCCGCTGGAGATGGGGATCACCGAGGCGCCCAGCCGCTCGGCGGCGAAGTGGACCCCGAAGGCGCCGGTGAAGAGGCCGTAATCGAAGGTGATCTGGAGGACGTCGTCCTTGGATACGCCCTCGGCCACCAGCATCCGGGCCATGAGGTTGGCCCAGGTCTTGATGTCGTTGCGGGTGTATCCCATGACGATGCCGGAGCTGCCCGAGCCGCCGGTGCCGTGGAGGCGGACCACCTCCCGCAGCGGCACCGCCAGGAAGCCGTACGGGTAGGCGTCGGCCAGGTCGCCCTTGGTGGTGAAGGGGAGACGCCGCAGGTCGTCGAGCGACCGGAGGTCATCGGGATCGAACCGGATGGTGTCGAAGGCGGCCCGATAGAAGGGGACGCTGCGCGCCACCCGGCTCACCGTGGCCTGGAGCCGCTCCAGCTGCAGCTGCTCCAGCTCATCGCGGCGGATGCGCTCTTCGTCGGGCTGCCAGAAGGCGGCCGGGGACAAGGTGGCGGTCATGTGGTTCCCCTCTCGGCTTCGGGATGGACGTCCCGGCCCAGGTAGGCGCGCTGCATCTCCCGGCTGGCAAGCAGGTCCTCGGCCGAGCCCTCCAGGACGATGCGCCCGGTCTCGAGCACGTAGCCCCGGTTGGCGATCTTGAGGGCGCCACGGGCGTTCTGCTCCACCAGGAGCACGGTGCACCCGTCCTTGCTGATCCGGGTGATGACCTCGAAGATCTCCCTCACCACCAGCGGCGCCAGCCCCATCGACGGCTCGTCGAGCATCAGCAAGGTGGGCCGGGCCATCAGGGCCCGGCCGATGGCCAGCATCTGCTGCTCCCCGCCGGAGAGGGTCCCGCCCAGCTGGCCGGCCCGCCGCTCCAGGATGGGGAACATCTTCAGCACCCGCTTCAGGTCGGCCTTGACCTCGGCGGCCTGGCCGCGCCGGTACTGGACGTAGGCGCCCAGCACCAGGTTGTCGTGCACCGTGAGGTCGCCGAAGATCTGCCGCCCCTCCGGCACCAGGGAGCAGCCCCTGGCGACGATGCGGGCCGTGCTGTCCTGCAGGATCGACTCCCCCCGCAGCCGGACGTCGCCGCGGCGGGGCCGGACCAGGCCGGTGATGGTCTTGAGGAGCGTGGTCTTGCCGGCGCCGTTGGCCCCGACGATGGCCACCACCTCGCCCTGGTTGACGTGCAGGGAGACGCCCCGGAGCACGTTGACGGCCCCGTAGGCCACGTCGAGGGTCCGGATGGTCAGCACGCCTCCTCCCCCAGGTAGACCTTCACCACCTGCGGGTCCCGCTGCACGGTGTTGGGATCGGCCTCGGCGATCTTCTCGCCGTAGCTCAGGACCAGCACCTCGTCGCAGATCTCCATCACCAGTGACATGTCGTGCTCCACCAGCAGCACGGTGATGCCCCGCTCCCGGATGCGGGTGATGAGGCCGGCCAGGTCGCGGGTCTCGCGCATGTTGAGGCCGGCGGCCGGCTCGTCGAGGAGCAGCAGGTCGGGGTCGGAGGCCAGGGCGCGGGCCAGCTCCACGGCGCGCTGCTGGCCGTAGGCCAGGCTGGTGGCCTCGGCGTCGGCGAGCGCCTCGATCCCCAGGAAGGCCATGGTCTCCAGGGCGCGGCTTCGCACCCCTTCGGCCTCGCGCCGGGCCCAGCCCAGGTCGAGCATCCCGGCCAGGAAGCCGGCCCGGCTGCGCAGGTGGCGGCCCACCATGACGTTCTCCAGCGCCGACAGGTGGGCGAAGAGCCGGATGTTCTGGAAGGTGCGCGAGATCCCGTGCGCCGCCACCTGGTGTGGACGAAGCCCGTGGAGGGGGCGGCCGCCGAAGTTGATGGTGCCGCGGTCTGGCGCCGAGAAGCCCGAGACCATGTTGAAGAGGGTGGTCTTGCCGGCGCCGTTGGGGCCGATCACCGCCTTGATCATCCCCCGGCGCAGCTGGAAGCTCACGTCGCTGACGGCCTGGACGCCGCCGAAGCGCTTGGAGACCCCGCTGACCTCGAGGAAGGGCGTCACCGCGGCGCCTCCGCGGGCCGGCGCAGCCTGGACCGGAGGGCCGCCAGGGCGCGGCGCGGCTCCAGGGCCAGCAGGCCGTCCGGCGCGAAGAGCATGATGCCGACCAGGATCACGCCGAAGACCACGTCGTCGAAGATGCCGAAGTAACCGCGCAGGGAGAGGAAGTTGAGCGTCATGCTCATCCCCAGGGTGCCCCACAGGCTGCCCATGCCACCGACGGCGACGATGGCCATGTACTTCACCGACTTCATGACCGAGGCCTCGGAGGGACCGATGCCGCCGTTGAAGTGGGTGAGGAAGACCCCGGCCACGGCGGCCAGGGCGGCGCTCAGCACGAAGGTCTTCAGCTTGAGGCCGGCGGTGTCGACGCCCATGGCGTCGGCCGCGTCCTCGGCGGCGTGGATGGCGCGGAGCGCCCGGCCCACCCGCGCCTGCACCAGGTTGAGCAGCAGCAGCATGGCCGCCCCCAGCAGCACCGCGGCCACGTAGTAGTTGATCACCCGCCCCGAGACCCGGCCGCTGACGCTGGCGCCGAAGGGGAGCGGGAAGGGCGGGACCGCGGAGATGCCGTCGGCGGCGCCGAGCCACTGGGTCCCCAGGGTGATGCTGTAGACGATGGTCCCGACGCCGAGGGTGGCCATGGCCAGGTAGTGCCCCTTGAGCTTGAGCACCGGGATCCCCACCAGGAAGGCCACCACGATGGCCAGGGCCACGGCCAGGAGACAGGCCACCAGCGGGTGGACCACCAGCAGCTCGCCTCCGTAGAGATCGGAGCGGGCCAGCAGGAGGCCGAGCCGCTCCGAGACCGCGACCACCGGAAGGGTCCGGTACGGGGCCAGGTCGAGGGTGGTGAGCACCGCCGAGGTGTAGCCACCCAGGGCGAAGAAGGCGGCGTGGCCGAGAGAGATCTGCCCGGCGTAGCCCATCAGCAGCGAGATCCCCACCGCCACCAGCGTGTAGTAGGCCGACATGGTCAGCTGGGTGAGGAGGAAGCCCTTCCCGGTCGCCGCCGCGGCGAGCTGGATGGCCACGGCGCTGGCCATGAAGATCCCCACCTGGCCGTAGCGGTTGAAGGTCACGGAGCCCCTAGGGCCGGTAGGCGACCCGGGCGGCGAAGAGGCCGGTGGGCCGGAGGAAGAGGATGGCGAGCAGGAGGGCGATGGAGACGGCGTCCTTGTACGCCGAGGGGAGGACCGAGACGGCGAAGGCCTCCAGCACCCCCAGCACCAGTCCGGCGGTCACCGCGGCCAGGCTGCTGCCGAGCCCGCCCAGGATGGCGACGGTGAAGCCCTTGAGGGCCAGGCCGGTGCCGATGTTGTACTGGGTGTAGGTGATGGGCGAGACCACGCAGCCGGCCAGGGCGCCCATCCCGGCGCTCAGGACGAAGGAGGCGGTCACCAGGTTGCGGGTCGGCAGGCCGCAGAGGGCCGCGGCCACCCGGTTCGAGGAGCAGGCCCGCATCTGCTTCCCGGTGCTGCTCCAGCGGAAGAAGGCCGTGGTGAGCGCCACCAGGGCCGAGCAGGCGCCCAGCGTCCAGAGCACCTGGGGCGAGACCCGGGCGCCGCCGATGGAGAGGGAGGTGATCTCGGTGCCGGTGAAGTAGGGGAGGGCCCGGACGCTCTGTCCCCAGACCAGCAGGGCGGCCTCGCGGATGAGGATGGAGATGCCGACGGTGATGATGATCATCCGCAGCACCGACGGGCTGGAGAGCCAGCGGATGAAGATCAGTTCGACCAGCCCGCCGACCACCATGGTGGCCATGACCGCCAGGAGGACGGCGAGCGGGAGCGGCATCCACTCGAGCAGGGAGACGGCGATCATCCCGCCCAGCATCACGAACTCGCCCTGGGCGAAGTTGATGACGCCGGTGGCGTTGTAGATGATGTTGAAGCCCATCCCCACCACGGCGTAGATCATCCCGTAGGTGAGCCCGGCCATCAGGTACTGGAAGAAGAGGGCGGACACCGGGCGGGTCTTCGTCAGCGTCCGCTAGATGGGATCGAGGCGGTCGAGGATGGTGGCGCCGGCGCCGCGCAGGGCGTCGAGGGCGCGGCCGATCTCGTCGAAGCGGAAGATGATGATGGCCCGGTCTCCCTTGCGCCGCGCCGCCGAGTACATGTACTCGACGTTGATGCCGCTGCGGCGGAGCGCGTGGAGCGTCTCGCTGAGCCCGCCGGGCCGGTCCGGAACCTCGACGGCCACCACCCGCGTCTTGTCCACGGTGAACCCGGCCTCCTTGAGGATGCGCCGGGTCTCCTCGGGATCGTCGACGATGAGCCGGAGGATGCCGAAGTCGGCCATGTCGGCCAGCGAGAGCGCCTTCATGTCGATGCCGTGCTTGGCCAGCACGTCGACGACCTCGACGAGTCCGCCAGACCGGTTCTCCAGGAATACCGAGACCTGCGCGACTTCCATGTGTCTTCTCCCCGGGGCCTGGGACGGGGCGCGCCGGCGCCGCGTCCGGCCCGCCTAGATGGTGCGCTTGTCGATGACCCGCTTGGCCTTGCCCTCGCTCCGCGCCAGGGATCGAGGCTCGACCAGGGTCACCTTGGCCCGGATGCCAAGCACCCGCTCGAGCTCCAGGCCGAGGTTGCGGTGGAGCGTCTCCAAGCCCCGCATCTTGTCCGAAAAGACCTCGGCGGTCACCTCGACCTGGACCTCCATGTCGTCGAGCCCCTTCTCCCGCGTCAGCACGATGGCGTAGTGGGGCAAGGTCCCCTCGACCTTGAGGAGCGCCGTCTCCACCTGGGAGGGGAAGACGTTGACGCCGCGGATGATGAACATGTCGTCGGAGCGCCGCTCGATGCGCTTGATGCGCCGGAGCGTCCGGCCGCAGGCGCAGGGCTCGGCGATCAGGGTGGTCACGTCGCGGGTCCGGTAGCGGATCATGGGCATGGCCTGCTTGGAGAGGGTGGTGAGCACCAGCTCGCCCTCGGTGCCATCCGGGAGCACCGCGCCGGTGGCCGGATCGATGATCTCCGGGAAGAAGTGATCCTCGTAGAGGTGGAGACCGACCTGGTGGACGCACTCGGCGCCCACGCCCGGGCCGATGATCTCGGAGAGGCCGTAGATGTCGTAGCCGCGGATGCCGGTGTCCTTCTGGATGCGCTGGCGCATGGCCTCGCTCCAGGGCTCGGCGCCGAAGACGCCCACCCGCAGGCGGGAGAAGTCGATCTTGTCCTCCTGGGCCCGCTCGACGAGGTGGAGGAAGTAGGAGGGGGTGCAGCAGATGACGGTGGCGCCGAAGTCCTGCATCACCATGATCTGGCGCTCGGTGTTGCCCCCGCTGATGGGGATGACCGTGGCGCCGAGGGCCTCTCCGCCGTAGTGGGCGCCCAGCCCGCCGGTGAAGAGGCCGTAGCCATAGGCGTTCTGGATGATGTCGCCGCGGTGGACGCCGAAGGAGGCGAAGGCGCGGACCATGACCTCCTTCCAGACCTCGAGGTCGGCCTGGGTGTAGGCCACCACGATGGGCCGGCCGGTGGTCCCCGAGGAGGCGTGGAGCCGGACGATCTGCTCCATGGGGCAGGCGAAGAGGCCGAAGGGATAGGTGTCGCGCAGGTCGGCCTTGACCGTGAAGGGCAGCCGGGCCAGGTCGCTGGGGGCCTGGATGTCGCTCGGGGAGAGGCCGTGCTCCTCCATCCGCCGCCGGAAGTGCTCGACCCGCCCGTAGGCCAGCTCCACGGTGGAGCGGAGGCGCTGCAGCTGGACCTCCTGGAGCCGGGCTCGCGGCAGGTAGTCCGAGGCGCTCCAGGGGTGGAAACCGCTTGCCGGATCGTTCCGGGTGCTCAACGTCGACCTCCCGGGGCGGGGGTGCCCCTTCCTCGAATCCACGGTCACCTGACGCCGGCCGCTGCCGCGGTCCTGGCGGCGCGGGCCCGACCCAGCTTGAAGGCCTGCTCGTTCATGGCGTGCAGCCGCTCCGCCAGGGCGGCCCGGACCGCCTCGAGGAAGATCCCCTCGGGGATGTCGAGGTGCGCCGAGAGCGCTCCCAGGAGCGCCACGTTGAGGCTGCGCTGGTTGGTGAGCTCCGCCGCCGGGATGAAGTCGGGCGCCAGGAGCAGGCCGCCCGGCCGCAGCAGCGGCCGGGTGACCTCGACCTCGGAGGGCGCCAGCACCACCAGGAAGTCGGCCTCGCCCCGGGGGATCATCGGCGAGAGCACCTTCTGGCCGAAGCGGACGTCGGAGGTGACCGAGCCGCCACGCTGGCTCATGCCGTGGACCTCGGCCTTCTTGACGTCGAACCCGGCCCGCACCGCGGCGTCAGCCAGGATGTCCGAGGCCTTGATGACCCCCTGCCCGCCCAGCCCGGCCAGGATGACGTTGGTGACCCGGTCGCTCACGCGTCCTCCACGGCGCAGCCGGCGCAGGACGAGGCGCGGCTGGCCTCGGCCGCTTTCTCCCAGCCGCGGATGTCGGCCGCCGCCAGCACGCAGGGGCGCCGGGCCACGATCATGGAGAGGCGGGGGGTGGCCAGCTTCTCGACCAGCAGCTTCTCGAAGCCGGCCGGGTCGGCGAAGGGATCGAGGATCGAGGTGTCGATCCCCATCGACCGGGCCACCCCCTCGATGGAGACCTTGCCGGTGGCCTCATGCTCCAGGGTCCGGCCGGTCCCGGGGTGCTCCTGCTGCCCGGTCATGGCGGTGATGCCGTTGTCGAGGACGATGACCACGTGGCCGAGCGCCGGGGGGTTGTAGACCATCTCCATGATGCCGGAGACGCCGGAGTGGATGAAGGTCGAGTCGCCGATGATGGAGACCACCCGTCGGGCCTGGTCGGGGGGGAGCACGTGGCGCAGCCCCAGGCCGACGCCGATCGAGGCCCCCATGGCCACGCAGGTGTCCATGGCCCGGTAGGGCTCCATGACGCCCAGCGTGTAGCAGCCGATGTCGCCGGCCACGATGCAGTCGAGCTTGCGCAGCGAGGCGTAGACCGGATGGTAGGGGCAGGCGGCGCAGAGCTCCGGCGGCTTCCCCTTGGGGAGCGGCGGCTCGGTGGAGAGGTCGCCGGCCAGGATGCGGCGGACCCGGCCGACGTCGAGCTCGCCGAAGCGGAACATCTCCGGCTTCGACTCGACGGCGATCCCGGCGGCGCGCAGCGCGTCGGCGATGACCGGGTCGCCCTCCTCGATGACCAGGCAGCGCTTCACCCCGGCGGCGAAGGCGCGCAACCGCTCCACCGGGAGCGGGTGGACCAGGCCGATCTTGAAGAAGCTGGCGCCCGGGGAGGCCTCGGCGGCGTGCAGCGCGCAGACCCCGTCGGTGATGATCCCCAGCTCCGGGCTGCCCGGGGTGACGGTGTTGATGTCGCTGGTCTCGCCGAAGGCGGCGATCTCGGCCAGCTTGGCCCGCAGCTTCTTGTGGGCCGGGCGGGCGAAGGCCGGGACCATGACCCGGCCCGGGATGTCGCGCACGAAGCTGGGGGCGCGGGGGGTCTCCGCCGCGGCCCGCGAGGTGACCAGGGACTTCGAGTGGCAGACCCGGGTGGTCATGCGGAACAGCACCGGCAGCGACCAGCGCTCGCTGAGCTCGATGGCGCGGAAGAGGTAGTCGTAGGCCTCCTGGGGATCGGCCGGGGAGAGCATGGGCAGGCCGGCGGCGATGGCGTAGCGCCGGTTGTCCTGCTCGTTCTGCGAGGAGGCCATGCCGGGGTCGTCGGCCGAGACCACCACCAGGGCGCCGGTGACGCCGGTGTAGGCGGCGGTGAAGAGCGGGTCGGCGGCCACGTTGAGGCCGACGTGCTTCATGGTCACCAGGGCCCGGCCGCCGCCGTAGGCGGCTCCCAGCCCGACCTCGAGCGCCACCTTCTCGTTGGGCGCCCACTGGGCGCGCCCGCCCAGGGCGCCGAAGGCCTCCAGGATCTCGGTGGAGGGCGTGCCGGGATACCCGGTTCCCAGGGCGATGCCCGCGTCGCGGGCAGCGAGGGCGACGGCTTCGTCGCCGGAAAGCAGTCTTCTCTCCATCACGTCGGCTCCCGCGTGGGAATAGCAGGCATTCTGGTACGCTTTTACTTGAATTGTCCAGAGTCTCGGTGCGGACGGGGCAAGGATCAACCGTCGAGGCGGCTGGGCGGCTCCTGTCCTGTCAGGCCTGCCGGGCGTTACGGAAAACGTTCTCTTGCCGCCGCAGACCCCTTCTGGTCTCCTCACCGGGTATGCGACCATCCAAGCGCCACCACCTCCTCACCCTGGCCTGCCTGGTCCTTGTCGCCCCCGCCGCCCGCGCCGAGGGGCCGGCCCCGGCGGCAGCCACCGCCGCGCCGCCCGCCGCCGCGGCGCCGGCCCCGCCGCACGGGCCGCTGCCGGGCCAGCAGGTGGTGGTGGTGCTCAAGGACGGCCAGCGGCTGAGGGGGACGCTGGTGAGCCAGGACGCCGACGGCCTCACCATCGAGTCCTCCGGCGCCCGGGTGCACCTGGCCGCCGCCTCGGTGCAGTCGCTGGCCCTCCCCGGCAGCGCCGCCGCCGAGGGGCCGTGGCCGCGCGACCCCAACCGGACCCGCTACCTCTACTCGCCGAGCGGCTTCATGCTGCGCCAGGGGGAGGGGTATCTGTCGCAGACCCAGCTGATCATCACCTCGGTCGGCGTCGGCCTCACCGACTGGCTGACGCTGCAGGCCGGCACCATCCTGCCCTGGGCCATCTACGAGCCCTCGACCATGCCCTACATCGTGGCCGTCAAGGCGGGCGGCTCGCCCAGCCCGTCGGTCCACCTGGCCGGCGGCTTCCAGACCCTCTTCCTCCCCGGGATCAAGGAGCTGCCGGCGGTCGGGTTCCTCTACGGCACCGTCACCCTGGGGACCGAGGACCTGCACCTCGGCCTCTCCGGGGGGCCACCCTTCGCCTTCGACAAGAGCAGCACCAGGCTGGGGTCGGCCATCTTCTCGCTCTCCGGCAACTGGCGCCTCGGCCGCTCCATCGCCCTGGTCAGCGAGAACTGGATCGTCCCGGTGAACGGCTCCAGCCAGCTCACCGGCAGCGCCGCCGTCCGCTTCATCGGCGAGCGGCTCGGCGTCGACGCCGGGTTCATCTTCGTGAACGGCGTGGGCGTGCCGCTCCCCTGGCTCGACTTCACCTGGCACTGGTACTGAGAGCGCCCCCCGCCTGGCGGGGGGCGCCCAGGTCGGCCGCGGCACGAGCACATCTCGCAACCCCCGGCCGCAGGAGGCTGGGGGTCATGTGATGTGCGCTAGACCGTCACCTTGGGCAGGTGGGACAGCGACTCCTTCACCTTCTCGGCCGGGTACTCGTAGTCCACCAGCTTGCCGGCCAGGTAGTCGTCGTAGGCGACCATGTCGACGTGGCCGTGGCCGGAGAGGTTGAAGAGGATGGTGCGGGGCTTCCCCTCGGCCTTGGCGGCCAGGGCCTCGTCGATGGCGCCGCGGATGGCGTGCGACGACTCCGGCGCCGGGATGATGGCCTCGGTGCGGGCGAAGGTGACCGCCGCCTCGAAGCAGGAGAGCTGGCCGACGGCGCGGGCCTCGATGAGGCCGTGGTGGAGCAGCTGCGAGACCAGCGGCGAGGCGCCGTGGTAGCGCAGGCCGCCGGCGTGGATGCCGGGCGGCATGAAGTCGTGGCCGAGGGTGTGCATCTTGACCACCGGCGCCATCCTGGCGGTGTCGCCGAAGTCGAAGTCGTAGACCCCCTTGGTCAGCGTCGGGCAGGAGGCCGGCTCCACCGCCAGCAGCCGCACCTGCTTCCCGGCCGCCTTGTCAGCGATGAAGGGGAAGGCCATGCCGGCGAAGTTGGAGCCGCCGCCGTGGCAGGCGATGACCACGTCGGGGTAGTCGCCGGCCAGCTTCAGCTGCTCCTTGGCCTCCAGCCCGATGACGGTCTGGTGCAGGCAGACGTGGTTGAGCACCGAGCCGAGCGCGTACTTGGTGTCGTCGTGGGTGGCGGCGTCCTCGACCGCCTCGGAGATGGCGATGCCGAGCGAGCCCTGGTTGTCGGGGTCCTTGGCCAGGATGGCGCGGCCGGCGTTGGTGCGCGGGCTCGGCGAGGCCAGCACCTCGGCCCCCCAGAGCTGCATCATGGAGCGGCGGTAGGGCTTCTGGCCGTGCGAGACCTTCACCATGTAGATGGTGCACTCGAGGCCGAACATCTGGCAGGCCAGGGCGATCGACGAGCCCCACTGCCCGGCGCCGGTCTCGGAGGCGATGCGCCGGGTGCCGGCCTGCTTGTTGTAGAAGGCCTGCGGCACGGCGGTGTTGGGCTTGTGCGAGCCGGCCGGCGAGACCCCCTCGTACTTGAAGTAGATCTTGGCCGGGGTGCCCAGCAGCTTCTCCAGCCGGTGGGCGCGGATCAGCGGGCTGGGGCGCCAGAGCTGGTAGATCTCGCGGACCTCGTCGGGGATCTTGATCCAGCGCTCGGCCGACATCTCCTGCTCGAGCAGCTGCGGCGGGAAGAGCGGCAGCATGTCGGCCGGGGTCACCGGCTGGAGCGTGCCGGGGTGGAGCACCGGCGCCGGCGGCGCCGGGAGGTCGGCGATGACGTTGTACCAGTGGGTCGGGATCTGGTTCTCGCCGAGCAGGAACTTGGTCTGCATGGGTCTCCTTGCGAAACGGGGGGACCGACAATTAGGCCGGGCCCGGCCCTGCTCGTCAAGCCATTGGCGCAGGTCCCGGGGGCGTGGAATCCACACTTCCGGTCCGTCACCCCAATGGCGCACCAGGAAGGTCCCAGATATTTCGGGCGGAAAATTCAACCCGGAAGGGCTGTGGGCTAGGATGGGCCCCAAGTTTTCCACTCGCGAGGAAGCGAGCCAGCCGGGGGTCTTACGGGAGTCGAGATGTCCAGGGAGCGCCGCGCCTTTCCCCGATTTCCACTCGTCCTTTCGGTCAAGTATCTCGACGCCGACTCGGTGCTCGACTACACGGAGAACCTCTCCTCCAATGGGCTGCTGGTCCGGACCGAGCGGCAGTTCGCTCCCGGCGAGAGGACCAGCCTGGTCCTCTCCTTCCCGCAGCTGATCGATCCGGTCGAGCTGATCGTCGAGGTGATCCGCTCCGAGCCCGGCCAGGGCGACCAGCCGGGGGGCGTGGCGGTGCGGGTCCCCGACGACCTGCCGGACCACCGGGCCCGCCTGGCCGAGGTGACCCGCTTCGTGGCCAACGCCGCCCGCGCCCCGGTGCCCACCTGCCGCATCCTGCTCTGCGAGGACAACGGGCTGGTGGCCAACATGTACGCCGCCGCCCTGCGCCGCATGGCCGAGACCGACAAGCTGGAGGGGCTGGGCGTCGAGGTGGTCAACGACGGCGCCGCCGCCTGGGACCGCCTGCTGCGGACCCCGGCCATCGACATCCTCATCACCGACGTCTTCATGCCGGCGGTCAGCGGCACCGAGCTGGTCGACCGGATCCGCTCCGAGCCGAGCATGGCCCACCTGCCGGTGGTGGTCATCACCTCGGGCGGGGAGAAGGAGCGCGAGGAGCTGGCCGCGCTCGGCGTGACCCTCTTCCTGCACAAGCCCATCAAGTACCTGGACCTCGCCGACACCGTCCGCTTCCTGCTCAAGGCGCGCCAGGGCCGGGTCACCAACCCGCCGCGCGCCGCGGTGACCCTGCCGGTGGAGCCCAACCCCAGGTCGCTGGTCGACGGGGCCGAGGGGCGCCCTGCACCGGGCGGCACCAAGCCCACCGCCCAGGGCTGACGGCCCCCGCCCCGCCCCGCCCCTCCCTCCGTCCGACCTGGCCCGCCTCCGTCCGCGGCGGGTCCCGACGATCCGGTCGACCGGCGCCACGTGGTGGTGGCCAGCGGCCGGCGGAGCGGCTAGCCTGCTCGGATCCGTCGCACCACCCAGGAGATCGCTCATGGCCGAGAAGGTGGCAGCCCACATCACCGGGACCGTGGTCCGCATCGAGAAGGCCACAGGCGACGTGGTGGCCCCGGGCGAGGCGGTGGTCATCCTCGAGTCGATGAAGATGGAGATGCCGGTGGAGGCGCTGGTGGGTGGCACGGTGCTGGAGATCCGCTGCGCGCCGGCCCAGGCCGTCAACGAGGGCGACATCCTGGTCGTGCTGGGCTGAGCGTGGCGCCCCGCCTCCTCATCGAGGACCGCGGGGCGGTCCGGGTGCTGGTCCTCGACAACCCGGCCAAGCGCAACGCCCTCGACTTCCGCGCCCTCGACGAGCTGGAGGCGGCCTGCGCCGCCGCCGTGGGCGACGGGGTGCGCTGCCTGATGCTGCGCGGCGCCGGCGAGGAGGCCTTCTCCTCCGGCTTCGACCTCGCCGAGATGGGCCAGGTCAACGGCCGGGGGGAGCGGCCCGACGAGGCGGTGGAGCGGGCCGCCGAGGCCCTCGAGGCGGTGACCTGTCCCACCGTGGCCTTCCTCAACGGCCCGGCCTACGGCGGCGGCTTCGAGCTGGCGGCCACCTGCGACCTGCGGGTGGCCCGCGAGGGCATCCGGCTCGGCCTGCCGCCGGCCAAGCTGGGCGTGGTCTACCCGGAGGGCGGCCTGCGCCGCTTCCTGCAGCTGGTGGGCGGGGCCCGCACCCGGGAGCTCTTCTTCTCCGGCCGGCCCATCGACGCCAGCCAGGCCCACGCCTGGGGGCTGGTGAACCGGCTGGTGCCGGCCGAGGGGGCCGAGGCGGCGGCGCTGGCGCTGGCCGAGGAGATCGCCGCCAACGCGCCGCTGGCGGTGCGGGGGATGAAGCGGATCCTGCGGCTGCTGGAGATGGCCCACGAGCGCGGCCTCTCGCCGGCGGAGCGCGTCGAGATCGCCGAGCTGCGCCGGCTGGCCTTCGAGAGCGAGGACATCCTGGAGGGGCGGCGGGCCTTCGCCGAGCGGCGCCCCCCGAGGTTCCAGGGGAAGTGAGCCAGCGCTCCGGGCACGCCGACACCCGCGGCGCCGGGCACGGGACGGCCCGCTGACCACGCTCGCCGCCCTCGGCTTCGGCCCCTTCTTCTCCACGCAGCTCGACCTGCCGGCCGAGGCCGGGCTGGCCCCGGCGCGGGTCCTCGTCGACCTCGGCGTCCGGCTGCTGCTCGACCTCGGCGGCGAGGAGCGCACGGCGCTGCTGCCGACGGCGCTGCACGGGGCGGCGGCGGTGGGGGACTGGGTCCTCTGCGAGCGGCTCGACGACGGCGCCGCGGTGCTGCGCCGGGTGCTGGGCCGCCGCTCGGTCCTCTCCCGGCAGGCGGCCGGGACCCCGACCGGGCAGCAGGTGCTGGCGGCCAACGTCGACCTGGTGCTGCTGGTCGAGCCGCTCGACGCCGGCCCCAACCTGCGACGGCTGGAGCGGATGCTGGCGGCGGTGCGCGCCTCCGGGGCCGCGCCGGCCGTCCTGCTCACCAAGGCCGACCTCTGCGCCGACCCGGAGGAGGCGGCGCGCCAGGTGGGCGCGGTGGCCGAGGGGGCGGCGGTGCTGGTGGTCGCGGCCAAGGCCGGCCGGGGGCTCACGGAGGTCCACCGGCTCATCGGCCCCGGGACCACCGCCGCGCTCATGGGCCAGTCCGGGGTCGGCAAGTCGACGCTGCTCAACGCCCTGCGCGGCGGCGAGGTGGAGGCGACCGCCGGGCTCGACGCCGACGGGCGCGGCCGCCACACCACCACCTGGCGGCGGCTCTGGGCGCTCCCCTCCGGCGGCTTCCTGGTGGACGGCCCCGGCATCCGCGAGCTGCAGCTCTGGTCCGGCGAGGGGGTGGCGGCGGCCTTCGCCGACGTGGCCACGCTGGCGGCCGGCTGCCGCTTCAACGACTGCACCCACGGCGAGGAGCCGGGCTGCGCGGTGCGCCGCGCCGTGGCCGACGGCACGCTGGAGGCCGGGCGCCTCGACAGCTACCTGAAGCTGGCGCGGGAGGCGGCGGCGCTGGCGGCCCGGCACGGCACAGCGGCGCGGCAGGCGGAGCGGCGGGCCGGACGGATCATGGACAAGGCGGCCCGCGACCTGCAGCGCAAGCGCGGGCGCTGAGCTCACCGGGGCGGTCGGCGCCTCCGGCGCCGATCACCCGAGGTCCATGGCGCCAGGGCCGGCGGGGCCCGTCAGGGGAGGAGCAGGAAGCACCCGGCCATCACCGCGGTGGGGAGCAGCGCGCCGGCCAGCAGCCCCAGCGGGGCGACGCCGTCGGGGAAGTACCTGGCCAGGGCCGACTGGCCGGCCGGGTTGGGGGCGTTGGCGATCACCGTGAGGCCGCCGCCCACCACCGCGCCGGCCACCACCGCGTACTGCAGCGAGGGGCCGAGGCCGGGCACCAGCGAGGCCAGGGTGGTGATGGCGGCGTTGTCGTTGAAGGCGGTCAGGCCGATGGCGCCGAAGAAGAGCGGCAGCTCGGAGAGGCGGGAGATCACCGGGGCGATCCACCACTGCTGGCCGGCCCCGTGGATCACCAGGCCGGCCAGGAAGAACCCCACCAGCATGGGCGGGCGCAGGTCGAGCTCCTGCTGGTGCGGCGCCGTGGCCTGCTGGAAGGCGAGGAAGAAGAGGAAGGCCCCGATGAAGACGGCCGGGGTCTCGGCGGCGTAGACGGTCAGCGCCAGGAAGGCCAGGTGGACGCCGACGATCCAGGGCGGGACCCGCTCCGGCGGCGCCGCCAGGGGCTCCCGGTCCCGGGCCGCCGCCCGGCCGGCCAGCTCGACGAACTGGGCGCGGAAGGCCAGGGCGTAGGCGGCGTTGGCGATGGCGATGCCGACCACCGCCTTCCAGCCGAAGTTGGAGATCATGAAGCCGGCGCCCCAGCCGAACTTCCCGGCCACCATCAGCACCGGCGGCGCCGCGAAGTGGGTGAGCGTGCCGCCCACCGAGATGTCGACGAAGAGCAGGCCGAGCGTGGCGTAGCGGAAGCCGGCCCGCGGCGAGAGGTCGAGGACCCGGCGCCCCAGCAGCAGGGCGCAGATGATCATGGCCGCCGGCTCGGTGATCACCGAGCCCAGCAGCGGGCCGAGGGTGAGGACCGAGAGCCACCAGGCCAGCGGCGTGCCGCCGCCGAGGCGGGCCACCGCGCCCAGCACCCGCTCGGCGACGGCCAGCACCGGGCGGGTCGAGGCGATGGCCATGATCACCACCACGAAGAGCGGCTCGGTGAAGTGGACCTCGCCGAGGAACTGCTCGGCGGCGCGGGCGCCCCGGGCGACGCCGAGGATCACCAGCAGCGGGATCACCCAGATGCCGAAGACCGCCTCGATCTCGCCGAGCACGTGGAGCAGCTCGACCCGGGCGCTGTGTCCCTCGCCGCCGCGGGCCTGGTCGAGCCGGCGCTTGAGCCGGTGGGAGGCCGCCAGCAGGCTGGGGGCCACGAAGGTGTGGAGGATGGCCAGCGCGAAGAGGGCGGCGGCCACCAGGTTGAGCGGATCCGCGGCGGCGCGGGCCGAGAGCACGGCCCAGAGCCCGAGCCCGTCCTCCCCGGTGTAGCGATCGAGCGGCAGCGGGAAGCCGTCGCCCGGGCCGGCGGTCACGACAGCAGCCTCCGCAGCAGGAACCCGAGCAGCAGGCCGCCCCCCAGCGCCGAGAGGCCGAGGCGCAGGAGACCGGCGTGGCTCGCCTTCCCCGGCCCGGGTCGCGTGCCCGCCAGGGCGTCGCCGGCGAGGGCGGGGCCGGATGGCGCGGCGACGGCCGGGGCGCTCGGCGACGGCACCACCACCACCGGCATGGGGTCCGGCCGGGTGCTGGCCGGCAGCGGCGGCGGGGCCCCCGGCCCGGCGGTCGCCATGTCCTCGGGCAGCACCACCAGGTCGTAGTCGCCGATCTCGACCAGGTCCCCGGGGCGGACCCGCCGCTTCGAGCCGATGCGCTCACCGTTGAGCCGGGTCCCGGTGAGGCTGCCGAGGTCCTCGACGAAGATGGTGCCGTTGGCGCGGGTGAAGCGGGCGTGGCGGCGCGAGACGTTGCGGTCGGGGAGGCGCCAGCCGACGCCGTGGGTGGCGCGGCCGACCACCATCTCGTCGGCGGTGAACGGGACCACCGTCCGCGTCCCCCCCTCGTCCTCGATCACCAGCCGCATGCCGGGCCTCGTCCCCTACTTGCCCGCGGCGGCGGGGGCGATGGGGGTGAGGGTGCGCCTGAAGATGGTCCCGTCCTTCTCCGGCAGGACCACCACCTGGTCGATCTCGTGGCCGGCCAGCTTCAGGTCGATGCGGTGGCGCTGGTCGAGCCGCACCTCGGTGACGGTCACCGGGGTGAGGCCGACCGGCTGGCCGTCGATCAGGACCATGGCGCCGGGCGGCGTGCTCACCACCTCGATGGCGCCGATGGCCGAGCCGAGCTGGGCGTGGACCCGCAGCGACAGGCGCCCCGGCTCCGGCTTCACCGCCACCGGGGCGGGGCGCAGCCGCGGCCCGGAGAGGACCAGCTCGTGGGGCTGCTGGACGGCGACGCCCTCGATCACCGCCGGGGTCCGCTGGCCGGTGGGCGCGCCGTCGAGGGTGATCTCGGCGCCGCTCGGCTCGCTGGTGACCACCAGGACGCCGCGGCGCAGCCAGGGACCGGCCAGCCAGGCGCCGGCGGCGCCGGCGGCGGCCGAGGCCAGCGCCAGCAGGATCACCACCGACCAGGCCAGGCCGCGGCGCACCACCACCGGGCGGCGCACCACCCGCGACCCGGAGGGGGTGCGGAGATCCGGGTGCGGCTCGCTGGCGATGGCGATGGGCTCCAGCTCGGGAGGGGTGCCGTCGCCCGCGGCGGCGCCGCCCGGCGGCGGCTCACCCGGCGGGCCGGAGGCGGCCCGCGCCCCGCCCTGGGTGCGCTCCGCCAGGTTGGTCAGCACCTTCATGATCAGCGCGTCGTGGGCCCGGGCCTGGCGCTGCTTGGCGATGCGGTCGCCGAAGACCTGGTGCAGCTGCTTGTCGAGGTGGTCCGAGATGGCCGAGTGCGGCGTGGGGAAGAGCAGGTCCACCAGCGCCTCGGCGAAGGCCCGGGCGTCGGCGTAGCGCTTGGCCGGGTCGTAGGCCAGGGCCTTGGCGAGGATCTGGTCGAGCTCCTTGGGGAGGCGCGGGTCGATGGTGGTGACCGGCACCACCCTGGCCTTGCGCGAGACCACCAGCGAGTCGACGTCGGTGGCCTTGGGGAAGGGCTTCTGCCTGGTGAGCAGCTCGTAGAGGACGATGCCGGCGGCGAAGATGTCGACGCGGTGGTCCCAGCGCGTCTCCAGCGAGGCCTGCTCCGGGGCCACGTACCCGAGCTTGCCCATCAGCATCCCCTCCTTGTAGTTGGAGAGGCTGGTGGCGGCCCGGGCGATGCCGAAGTCGAGCAGCTTGAGCTCGCCGTCGAAGGAGATCAGGCAGTTGTCCGGCGAGACGTCGCAGTGGACGATCTGCAGCGGGTTGCCCTGGCCGTCGGTCTTGCGGTGGGCGTAGTCGAGGCCGTGGAGCAGCTGCAGCACCATGAAGATGGCCTGCTCCGGGGAGAGGGTGGCGCCGGTGCGGGCGAAGGCCTGCATCACCTCCTTCATGGAGACGCCGTTCACCAGCTCCATGGAGATGAAGTAGGTCCCGTCGATGATGCCGCACTCGTAGATCTGGGCGATGTTGGAGTGGGTGAGCTGGACGGTGAGCTTGGCCTCGTTCACCAGCATGGAGATGAAGCCCTGGTCGCGCGAGCGGCTGGGCAGGATCCGCTTGACCACCAGCTCCTTCTCGAAGCCGGCCGCCCCCACCACGCGGGCCCGGAAGATCTCCGCCATGCCGCCCACGGCGAGCCGCTGGAGCAGGAAGAACTTGCCGAAGGCGTGGGGCTTGAACTCGGAGTTGGGCGGCGCGTCTGCCACGATCCTCCGATGTTACCGTGAAGCGACCGCGTAGACCACGTGCCAGGTCGCCGGGACTCCGTTCGGGCCGCCGTGGCGCCCCTGGTAGCGCCGCAGCATCTCCAGGGTGGCCCGCCGGCCGCCCAGCCCGCGGCGCCCCGGGGTGGCGTTCTGGGCCCCGATCCGCTTCAGCGAGCGGAGCAGCGCGGCCGGGTCGGCGTGGTGATCGACGTGGAGGGCCTCCTCGAGCCGGAGCCCGGTGAAGCCCGCCGACGCCAGCGCCGCGCCCACCTCACCGATGGTGAAGAAGCGGTGCAGCCGCCCCCCGGCCCCGGGGCCGGCGGCGGCGCGCCAGGCCTCGCGCAGCTCGACCAGGGTCCGCTCGGCGAAGAGGGCCAGCACCAGGCGGCCGCCGGGGCGCAGCACCCGGGCGCACTCGCCGAGGGCCGGCTCCAGCCGGGGCAGCCACTGGAAGGTGGAGCTGGAGACGACCAGGTCGAAGCGGGCGGCGGCGAAGGGGAGGGCCTCGGCGTCGGCGGCCGCCACCGCGGCGGCGG
Organism: Anaeromyxobacteraceae bacterium; assembly: GCA_032654565.1. GTDB lineage: Bacteria > Myxococcota > Myxococcia > Myxococcales > Anaeromyxobacteraceae > JADKCZ01. The sequence goes on from JAULAX010000015.1 coordinate 968,616, forward strand.
GGGCCACGGCGCGGGTGGCGGCGCACATGCCCGGGGCCAGGTCGACGGCGGCGGCGCGCAGGCCGGGGCGGGCCGCCAGCAGGCCGGCCACCAGCCGCCCGGTCCCGGCGCCGACGTCGAGCAGGTCGCGGGCGCCGGGGGCGGCCTCGGCCGCCAGGGCCTCGACCCGGGCGCGGACCAGGGCCTGGACCGCGGTGGCGCCGTCGTAGGCGGAGGCCCCGCGCGAGAAGGCGGCCCCGACCCGCGCCTTGACCACCTGGTTCACGCCGCCTCACCGGCGAAGCCCTCGAGGAGCGCCGCCACCTCGGCCGGCCGGGAGATGAAGGGGGCGTGGCCGGCGGCCGGGAAGGTGACGAGGCGGGCCGAGGGGAGCAGGGCGGCCAGGGCGTGTGCCGCCCCCACCGGGCAGATGGCGTCGGCCTCGCCGTGGAGGAGCAGCACCGGCAGGCGCACCCCCGGGAGCGCGGCGCGCAGGTCGGTGCCGGCCAGAAGGTCGAGGCCGGCCAGGGCGCACGCCAGGTCCGGGGGGGGCGCCGAGGCGGGCGAGCGCAGGGCGGCCCGCCCGGCCTCGTCGAGCTCCCCGGGCGCGAAGCAGTCGTCGAGGAAGCGGTCCTGCACCGCCGCGGGCCGGCGCCGCAGCAGGGCCGCCATCCCCTCCAGGGCGCGGGGCGGCGGCCCGTGCGGCCACTCATCACTTCTGGTGAAGTGCGGGGTGGCGCCGACCAGCGCCAGCCGCGCCACCCGGGCGCCGAGCCCGGGCAGGGCCGCCAGCGCCACCTGCCCGCCCAGCGACCAGCCGAGCAGGAGGGCGGCGCGCAGGTCGAGCGCCTCGGCCAGCGCCGCCACGTCGCCGGCCAGGTCGGCGAGCGTGAACCGGCCCGGCGCCGAGCGTCCGTGGCCTCGCAGGTCGAGCCGCACCACCCGGTGGCGGTCGGTGAGCCGCTCCGCCAGCGAGGCGAAGTCGGCGCCCGACCGCGACCAGCCGTGGAGCAGCAGCACGGGAGGTCCGATGCCCTGATCCTCATAGGAGAGGTCCGGCGCGCTGTCGGAACGGGTCAGGATCATCAGGGGTTGGCCACGATCGCAGCCCGCCCCGGGGCTCGTCAACCCCTGGTGGTGACCGGGGTTGACGAGGCCGGCGCCGGCGCCGGGATCCAGCTCCCGCCCTCGGCCCAGCGCGCCCGCAGCCAGGCACCCGCCGCCGGCGAGCGCCACCAGGGGCGTCCCGGGTCGAGGGCCCGGAGCTCCTCGGTGAGCCGGGCGGCGAGGAGCTGGGCGCGGAGCGTGTCGGCGGCCCGGAGCTGCGGATCCGGCTCCAGCCGCCAGGGCGGCGGCTCGTCCCGGTCGAGCGGATGGCCGAGGGCGCGCGGGGCCAGCGCGGCCCAGCGGGCGGAGGCGCCGGCAGGATCCCTGGCCCGCCCCACCTCGGCGATCACCGCGGCGGCGGCGGCGCGGGTGGCGTGGGTGCGGCGGGCGGCGCCCAGGCCGGCCTCGCGACGGGCCGCCTCGGGGGAGAGGCCGCGGAGCTGCAGCCAGTCCGGGTCGGAGGCGATGGCCTCGAAGAGGAGCCCCCAGGCCTGGGTGTGCCAGGCCGGCGGCAGGCGCCGGTCCTCGAAGGCGGCGCCCGGGGCGACGTGGACCAGGGAGAGCCCGACGCCCACCTCGTGGAGGAGGGCGCGGACGGCGTCGAGGCCGGCCAGCGGCGTCAGCGAGATCCGGACCTGGCCGGGCACGGCGATGGGCACCGCCAGCGGCCTGGGGAGCTTGCCCGGGCGGAGCGCGGCGTCGACGGTGAGCCGGCCGCCGGCCGAGAGGTCGAGGCCGAGGCCGGCGAGGAGCTCGGTCACCGCCGGGATCAGCTGGTCGGCCGGGAAGCCGGCCGGGGCGCCGCCGGTGCGGAGGAGGCGGGGCAGGTCGTGCTCGCGCAGGCGCGCCGCGGGGAGGCCGAGCTCCTGCCGGGAGAGCGCGTCGAGCGTGGCGGGCCAGGCGACGTCGCCGGCGGCCAGGGTGCGCTCGGCCAGCGCCGCCAGGTGGTCGGGGTCGTCGAGGCGCAGCGCGCCGGCCAGGGCCGGAGCCGAGGGGAGGCCGCGCTCGGCGCCGGCCTGGAGCAGGGCGGCGTCGCGGGCGGCGGCCAGCTTCTCGAGCTTGAGGAGGGCGGCGCGCCAGGCCTCGGCGGCGGCCTTGCGGCGGGGCGCCTCGGGCTCGCCGGCCAGCAGGGCGTGGAGCTGCCGCAGGGGGACGGTCCGCTTCTCCCAGGCGAAGGTGGCGCCGGCGCGGGCGGCGGCCAGCGCGTGGATGGGGCCGGCGGCGGCGCGGGCCAGCTGCTCGCCGAGCAGGAAGGCGCGGAGCCGCTCCAGCCGGGCGCGCTCGGGCGGCGGGGCGGTGGCCATGGCCTCGCCGAGCTGGGCGGTGAGGGCGACGGAGAGCAGGGCGTCGCGTCCCGCCCAGGGGGCCAGCGCATCGGCCGGCTCGCCGGTGGTCCAGGCCTTCCAGGTGGCCTCGCCCTGCGCCTCGAGGAGCGCCTCGGCGGCGGCGCGGACGGGCCCGAAGCGGTCGTCGATCGGGCCGGCGGGCGGCGCCGGGCTGGCGGTGGGGAGCGACGGCGTGGCGTCGGGCGACGGCGGCGCCGACGGGCTGGGGGAGGGGGTGGTGTGGGCGCAGCCGGCGAGCAGGACGAGGACGGCGAGGAAGGGTCTCACTGGACGCCCATGCTACACCGCCGTTCCCGACCCAGAGTAGTTGTGTAAGGGACCCGTGAACGGCCGCGGCGCGGACCGAAGTCGCCAACCCCCTGCAGGTCCGGGTCCGCGCTTCGGCCGGCTGGACCGCGCCGCGACCAGGACAGGCCGCCGACCTCCCGCTGCGGCGAGATGACCCACGGCCCACCACCAAGGCCGCTGCTACCCTGTCGCACCCCGCACCCCATGAAGCCTCTCGCCCCGCTGAAGCGCCTGCTGCTTCACCGCGTCACCGTGGTGGCGTTGACGCTCGCCCTCGCCGCCGCCCTGGTCCTGGCCCACGCCACCTCGACCCTCCCGGCCGCCCTCGACGCGCCGACGCTCGCCCACTTCCTCTCCCTCGACGGCCTCGACCACCTCCTGGTCTCGGTCCCCTTCGCCCTGCTGCTGCTCACCTTCCTCGCCTCCCTGCTCCTCTCCAGCTGGGACCAGGTCGCCCTCGCCGCGCGCGGTCCGCACCCGCCGCTCGATCGCCGCAGCTGGCGCCGCTGGGGAGCCGCCCTGCTCCACGCCGGCCTGGCGCTGGCCCTGGTCAGCTTCCTGGCCTACGTCTCCACCGAGCGGCAGGGCTACCTGACGCTCACCGAGGGCGAGGAGGTCGACGCCGGCGCCCCCTGGGCCATGGAGGTGGCCGGCCTGCTGGCCCCGCCCTTCCCGCTGCCGGTCGGCGTGGCCCTGGTGGCGGTGTCGCCGGTCTTCCGCGCCGACGACACGCTCCAGGCCCTCTCCGCCGAGGTGGCGCTGCGCGACGGGGCCGGGCCGCCCCGGCGCCACCGCATCTCCCCCAACGACAGCCACTACCACTGGGGCTTCCGGCTCTACCAGCTGGGCGTCTTCGGCCACGCCTTCGCCCTCGAGGTCACCGACCCCCGGGGCGGCGCCGGGCAGGTCCTGCTGCGCCTCCCCATCCCGCGCGGCCGCGACCTGGCCGGCTACGGCACCTTCGAGGGGACGCCGTTCGGGGCGACGCTCAAGGCCAAGTACCACCTCGACCACGACCGCGTCTCCATGGACGACGCCCGGCCGCTCCTCACCATGCGCCTCGTCGAGGGCGACGCGGTGCGCGCCGAGCTGGCGCTCCACCCCGGCGAGCAGGGGACGCTGGGCGGCCACCAGGTGAGGCTGGTGGCGGTCCGCCGCTGGACCAGCCTGCTCTTCGACGCCGGGATCGGCATGACCCCGGTGCTGCTCGGCTTCGCGGTGATGGTGCTCGGCGCCGCCCTCATCTACGCGGCGAGGCCGGCGTGACGGGGGCCACCACGCCGGTGACGGCGCTGCAGGGAGCGGCGCTGGCCCTGCTGGTGCTGGCCATCCCGCTGGCCGGCCCGGGGGCCTCCGGGGCGCGACGGCGGCTGGTGGGGGCGGCGCTCGGCGGCGCGGCGCTGCTCCACCTCGCCGGCCTGGCCGCCTGGTGGGTCCACGTCGGCCACGGCCCCTACCTGGACCGCTTCGAGGTGCTCTCCTCCAACGCCTGGACGCAGCTGGCGGTCTTCCTCGTCGCCGCCTGGCGCGCCCCGGCGCTCCGCGATCGGGCCCGGCCGGTGCTGCTGGTCGTGGCCGCGCAGCTGGCCCTCGGCCTCTGGATCGGCCCCGGCTTCAAGACGCTGCCGCCGGTGATGGACAGCGGGTGGCTCACCGCCCACGCCCTCGCCTACAAGCTGTCGCTGGCCGCCGCGGTGGTGGCCCTGGCGCTGGCGCTGCCCATGCTGCGCGGGCCCGGCGTCGCCCCGTCGTCGGCCGATGACCCGCAACACCGCTGGACCGGCCAGGCCTTCGTCTTCTGGACCGCCGGCATGCTGCTCGGCTCGGTCTGGGGCTACCACGCCTTCGGACGCTTCTGGGGCTGGGACGCCGTGGAGCTCTGGGCGCTGGCCGGGTGGGCGGCGCTCGGCACCTACCTGCACCTGCTCCGCTTCTTCCGGCTGCCGGCGCGGCTCCGGGCCGGGCTCTACCTGGCCACCTTCGCCACGCTGGTGGTGGCCCTCTACCTGGCGCCCCTGGCCCGGGCCGGCCTCCACGCCGGGAGCTTCGTGAAGTAGCGCCCTGCGGCTAGACTCCCCGGCGTGACCGCGCCCGATCGCCGCGAGATGGCCCGCGCCCGCGCCCGGCTCGGCGCCGAGGTCCGGCGCACCCTCGGCGCCTTCGGCTACGAGGAGGTGGAGACGCCCACCCTGGTGCCGGCGCCGGGCATGGAGCCGCACCTGGCGCCCTTCGAGGCCCCGTTCCGCCCCGAGGGCGGCGGGGCGCCCCGGCCGCTCTGGCTCATCACCAGCCCCGAGTACGCCATGAAGCGGCTGCTGGCCGACGGCTTCGAGCGGGTCTTCCAGCTCTCCCGCGTCTTCCGCAACGGCGAGCTCTCCCGGGACCACAACCCGGAGTTCACCATGCTCGAGTTCTACCGGGCCGGGGCCGACTACCGCGGGATCATGGCCGACCTGGAGCGGCTGGTGGAGGCGGCCGCCCGCGCCCTGCGCCCCGGCGGCGCGCCCCGGGTCGAGCGCGGAGGCCGCGTCCTCGAGCTCACCGCCCCCTTCGAGCGGCTCACCGTGCAGGAGGCCTTCACCCGCCACGCCGGCGTCGACCTGGCCGCCTGCGAGGGGCGCGCCGACCGGCTCGGCGCCGCCGCCCGCGCCGCCGGCCACCGCGTCGGCCCCGACGGCGAGTCCTTCGACGACGCCTTCTTCCGGCTCATGCTCAGCGCCGTCGAGCCGAGGCTCGGCGTCGAGCGTCCCACCTTCCTCGTCGACTGGCCGGCCTCGATGGCCGCCCTCTCCCGGGTGAAGGCCGGTGACCCGCGCTGGGCCGAGCGGTTCGAGCTCTACGCCGGCGGGCTGGAGCTGGCCAACGGCTTCTCCGAGCTGACCGACGCCGTCGAGCAGCGGGCCCGGCTCGTCGAGGAGCAGGCGCTGCGGCGGCGGCTGGCCCGCCCGGCGCTGCCGCTCGACGAGCCGTTCCTGGCGGCGCTGGCGCGGATGCCCGAGGCCGGCGGCGTGGCGGTCGGCCTCGACCGGCTGCTCATGCTGCTGACCGGGGCCGCCTCGATCGCCGAGGTGCTGCTCTTCCCGGCGGCGGGGTTCCTCGAGCCCTGAACCGCCGCCGGCCGGACCGCTACTGCTTCGCCGGCACCGGCGCCGGCGCCGTCACCGGGCGCGGCACCCGCGGCAGCGTCTCGACCGACTCGGCCAGCTGCCAGGCCATCACCGTCATGGCGGCCACCGAGGCCGACAGCTCCGCCGGCACCACCTTGTCGAAGGTGTCGGCGGCGGAGTGGTGCCAGTCGAAGTAGCGCGAGGTCTCCTGCCAGAGGCCGAGCACCGGCACCCCGGCCTCCTCGAGCGGCCCGATGTCCGAGCCGCCGCCGCGGCCGCCCACCCCGTCGGCGCCCAGCGCCGCCAGCGGCGCGGCCAGCCGGGTGAGCAGGGCCCGGCCGCCCTCACCCGCGGTCACGGTGAAGCCGCGCGGCCTCCCGGCGCCGCTGTCGGCCTCGACGGCGGCGACGTGGCGCGGCAGCTCGGCGGCGTGGCGCTCGGCGTACCCGAGGCCGCCCTCCAGCCCGTTCTCCTCGTTCATGAAGAGCACCGCCCGCACGGTGCGGCGCGGCGCCACCGGCTGGAGCGAGAGCTGCCGCAGCGCCTCCATGACCATGACCACGCCGGCGCCGTCGTCGATGGCCCCGGTGCCGAGGTCCCAGGAGTCGAGGTGGGCGCCGATCACCACCACCTCCTCGGGGCGCTCCCGCCCCCGCACCTCGGCGACCACGTTGGCCGACTCGACGGTGGCCGGCGTGGCGAAGCCGCAGCCGAGGGTGAGGTGGACGCGGACCGGCCCGCGCGACAGCAGCCGGTGCAGCAGCTCGGCGTCCTCCACCGAGACCGCCGCGGCCGGGATGGGCGCGGCCACGCCCTGCCAGCTGGTCATGCCGGTGTGCGGATCGCGCAGCGTGGCGGTGGCCAGCGAGCGGACCAGGGCGCCGGCCGCCCCGAGCCGGGCGGCGGCGGCGGGGCCGCGGGTCCGCAGCGAGGCGGTGTCGCCGTACCCCTGCCCGGCCCCCATCGAGTGGTTGAAGAAGATCAGCCGGCCGCGGGCCTTCTCACCCAGCGCCGCCGCCTCGGCGAGCGAGCGGACCTCGAGCACCTCGGCGGCGATCCCCTCGGCCGGCGTGCCCGGGCTGTTGCCCAGCGCGGTCACCGCCAGCCGCTGCGGCCGGAGCACCTGGCCGCCGGCCAGCAGCTCGGCGCGCTCCTCCCCGCGGGTCCAGGCCGGCACCATGACCGGCTCGGTCCAGGCGGTGAGGCCGTCGGCGCGGAAGGCGCGCAGCGCCCAGGCCACGCCGGCGGCGGCGCCGGGCGAGCCGGTCAGGCGCGGCCCCACGGTGTCGGTCAGCTCGGCGAGCCGCGACATGGGTCGCTCGCTCGCCAGCGACGCTGCGCCCAGGCGGGCGGCGGTGTCGGCGGGTGGGGTCGGGGCGGCGGCGAGGAGCAGCAGGGCGAGGGCGGGGATCACGGGGAGCATCGGCAAGGTTCTAGCGGTGGCGGGAGCGCCGGTCCAGCGCCTCCGGTGGAGACGGCGGCGCCGGCCCCACCCCGAGGCTCACCCCTCCTCGATGGGCCCGGGTGGCGGCACCGCCACCACCGGCTGGCGCGGCAGGTCGACCAGGAAGACGGCCCCGGCCCCCGGCGTGCTCTCCACCTGGATGTTCCCGCCGTGGGCCTCGACGATGCGCTTGACGATGTAGAGCCCCAGCCCCAGGCCGCCGTAGTTCTGGCTCGACACCGCCCGCTCGAAGCGCTCGAAGATGTGGCGCTGGTCGGCCTCGGCCACGCCGATGCCGTGGTCGTGGACCTGGAGGAAGGCCCGCCCCTCGGCGGCGCCATAGCGGATCTCCACCGGCTTGCCGGCGCCGTACTTGACGGCGTTGGCCAGCAGGTTGACCACCACCTGGCCGATCCGCAGCGGGTCCCAGCGCCCCACCACCGGCTCGCCGCGGACCTCGAGCGTGGACCCGGCCTGCTCCAGCTCGTCGGCCAGCCCGGCCGCCGCCTCGGTCACCACCGCCCCCAGCTCCACCTCGGCGACGTCCAGCTCCAGCCGGCCCATGTGGATCCGCGAGACGTCGAGCAGCGCCTCCACCAGCTTCTCCAGCCGCTGCCCGGCCCGCTCCGAGGCGGTCAGCACCCGGTCGACGGCGCCGCCGGGGACGCTGGTGACGCCGTCGCGGGCGGCCACCCGCCGCAGGTTCTCCAGCGCCAGCCGCAGCGAGGTGAGGGGGGTGCGCAGCTCGTGCGAGGCGATGGAGAGGAACTCGTCGCGGGCCACCACCGCCGCCTGGGCCTGCCCGTAGAGCCGGGCGTTCTCGATGGCCTGGGCGGCGCGGTGGGCGAGGTCGTCGAGCAGGGCCTCGTCCTCGCGGGTGTAGGCCGGCCCGCCCAGGTCCCGGGTCATCGTCAGGTGGCCGAAGACCTGCCCGCGCCGGGCCAGCGGCGCGATCATCATGGAGGTGGCGCCGTCGAGGTAGGGCCAGTACTCCGGCTTCATGTTGGCGTGGATGAACTCCCGGGTCAGCTCGGGGATGCGCAGGGTCTCGCCGGTGGCCAGCACCCGCGCCGTGATCCCCTCGCCGACCCGCTGGGGGGCGGTCTGCAGCACCTCCCGGCGCAGGGCCTCGCGGACCGGGTCGGGGTGGTGCACGGCGGCCGGGACCAGCCAGCCGCCGTCGGGCGAGACCAGCCGGATCAGCGAGCCGTCGCCGATCAGCTCGGCGAGCCGGCGGGCCACCGTCTCCAGCGTGGCGCCCTCGTCGAGGCCGCTGGCGAAGGCCCGCGACGCCTCGGCCTGGGCCTCCAGCCGGAAGGCCTGGCGCCGCAGCCGCTCCTCGGCCTCGTGAAGCTCGGTGGTGTCGGTGGCCAGGCCGACCACCTCCAGCAGCACCCCCTTGTCGTCGCGGACCGGCGCGAAGCGGGCCTCGTAGAAGCGGTCGCCGAGCAGCCCGCGGGCGGTCCCGGTGCGGCCGGTGACGGCCCGCTGCACCGCCTCCTGGACCCAGGCGGCGTCGGGGAAGAGCTCCTCGATGGTGCGCCCCACGCCCGGCGCGGCGCGCCGACCCAGGGCCCGGAGCAGTCGCCCCTCCGCCATCACCACCCGCCCGTCGAGGTCGAGCACGAAGAAGATGCTGGGCGCCTGGCCCACCAGCGCCCGCAGCCGCCGCTCGGTGGCCCCCTCACCAGCCCGCTTCCGGAAGAGGCGCACGCGAGGTCCTAGTACTCGAAGCCGCTGCCGCCGATGAACTCGCGCAGCAGGGAGGTGGGGGGGACGTGATCGGGGTGGATGGAGACGAACCGCTCCACCAGGTGGCGCAGCCGGTGGGCGGTCGGGTAGGCGGCGTGGTCGGGCGGGACCTCGAGCAGGTAGCGCTCGGCGTAGATCTTCAGCACCGCCGGCTCGTAGACCAGCGCCGAGTCGAAGACCACCTCGGCCTGGCCCTGGAACGGGTAGATGTGCTGGCGCTCGCCGGCCTGCACCGAGGGCCAGCGGGCGATGTTGTCGGCGGCCCGGTAGCCGCGCTGGTGGCGGTCGCGGACGATGCGCCGCAGCAGCCGCAGGTCGGTGGCGCTGACCCGGGTGAGCCGGTCGAAGGGGAGGGTGGTGGCGGGGTGGACGAAGACGCGGAAGTGCTCGCCGGGGCGGGGGATGCCGTCGAGCAGGCGCGGGTTGAGGCCGTGGATCCCCTCCAGCATCAGCACGTCGCCGGGGCGCAGCTGCAGGTCGGGGCCGCCGGCCGGGTGGGAGAGGCCGGTCTTGAAGTCGTAGCGGGCGGTGCGGATGGTCTCCCCGGCCAGCAGCCGCCGGACGTGGTCCTGCAGCAGCGCCAGGTCGAGCGCCTCCAGGGCCTCGAAGTCCCACTCGCCGCGCAGGTCGCGGGGGTTCTTGTCGCGGTCGACGTAGTAGTCGTCGAGGGAGAGGGCCACCGGGTTGACGCCGTTGATCTGGAGCTGGACGGTGAGCCGCTTGATGAAGGTGGTCTTGCCCGAGGACGACGGGCCGGCGATGGAGATGATGCGGATCCGCTCCCGGGCCGCGGCCACGAGGTCGGCGATGCGGCCGATCTGCTTCTCGTGGAACCCCTCGGCGACGCGGATGATCTGCGAGACCCGGCCGTCGATGCAGCGCTCCGAGAAGGCGCCGACGCTGCGCAGCTCGAGCGAGCGCAGCCAGCGCTGGTGCTCGCGCACCATGCCGCCGTCGGTCTCCGGCTGCAGCGGCGGCGCCGCAGCCCCGCCCAGGGCCCGCGGGTCCTCCGGGCCCAGCCCGAGCGCCAGCCCCTCGGGGTGGGGCTGGAGGGTGAAGCCGGAGAGCAGGCCGGCCGACGGCACCAGCGGGCCCATGGAGAGGGCGTAGCACTGGCCGCAGGAGACCAGCCGGACCGTCGACTGCCGCCGCAGCCGCAGCAGCTCGGCGGCGTCGTCCCAGCCGCGCTCGGCGAACCAGGCGCGGGCCTCGTCGGTGGCCCAGTACTCGACGCGGAAGGGGGCGTCGCTGGCGGCGTGGGCGGTCATGGCGGCCAGCAGCCGCGGCGCCAGGTCGGCGGCGGCGGCCTCTCCCTCGACCTGCACCACCTGGATCAGCCCCCGCGACGGGCCCATGCGGACCTGGAGCAGCGGCGCCTCGGCCAGGGCCGCCTCCAGCAGCAGCAGCCCCACCGACTGGGCGTAGATCTGCCGCCCCTCCCAGTGGGCCACGGTGAGCGGGGTCACGGCGCTGTCGGTGTAGACCGGCGTCAGCAGCGAGACCGGCCGGGAGTTGAGCAGGCCGGCCACCACCAGCGATCCCTCGTGGCGGGCCGGGAGGATGTCGCGCAGGCGGGTCCCGGTGGGGAACTCGCGGACCTTGCCCAGCACCGCCGCCCGGATGGTGCGGGGGCGCGGCGCCGAGCGGCCGCGCAGGCCGGTGGCCAGGTCGCCGGAGAGGCGGGCCAGCTCCCGTCCCAGCCCGTCGGCCGCCGCCAGCGCCAGCTTCAGGGCCACCCCCGGCGCCTCGCGCTCCAGGGCGCCGAAGCGATCCGCCGAGAGCCGGCCCACCAGCAGCGCCGTCTCGCTGGTCACCTGCTCCCCGAGGTGGGGCTCGCCCAGCGGCGCCAGCTCGCCGTAGTGGTCCCCGGGGCCGAGCCGCCGGACCGGCCGCTGGTCGCCGCGGCAGGCGGCCCGCCCCTCGGCGATGAGGTCGAGGTGGCGGCCGGCCTCGGCGCCGCCGTGGACCAGCGCCTGGGGCTCCAGCCGGAGGTAGTCGAGGCCGTCGAGCAGCGCGGCGCGCTCGGCGGGGGCCAGCCGCGAGAGCAGCGGCGCGGCGTCGAGCGCCGCCCGCTGCCGGTCATCGAGGTCGCTCCTGCGGATGGGCACCGCCGCCGCTCCCGTCACCTGGCCGCGCCTGGGCCAGGGCACGCGGAAAGGGGCATCGTACCGCCGTCAGACCACGCGCAGGAAGAGCACCTTCAGGTACCGGGTCTCCGGGACGCCCAGCAGCACCGGGTGGTCGCGGCCGGCCCCGCGCCGCTCCAGCAGCTGCACGTCGCGCCCGGCGTCCCGCGCCGCCTCCAGCACCAGCTCCTCCAGCAGCGCCTCGGAGAGGTGGTAGCTGCAGGAGGCGGTCACCAGCATGCCGCCCGGCTTCAGCACCTGGAAGGCCCGCAGGTTGATCTCCTTGTAGCCGCGCCGCGCCGCCGGCAGCGACTCCTTGTTCTTGGCGAAGGCGGGCGGGTCGAGCACCACGGTGTCGAAGGCGGGGGGCTCCTCGGCCCGGTCGCGCAGGTAGTCGAAGGCGTTCAGCTCCACCAGCTCCAGGTTGGTGGTGCCGTTCAGCTCGGCGTTGGCGCGCAGCAGCGCCGAGGCGGTGGGCTGCATCTCCACCGCGGTGACCCGCTCCCCGTGGCGGGCCAGCTGCAGCGCGAACCCGCCGGCGTAGCTGAAGCAGTCGAGGCAGCGGCCGCGGGCGTACTGCCCGGCCAGCAGGTGGTTCTCGCGCTGGTCGAGGAAGGCGCCGGTCTTCTGCCCGGAGAGGACGTCGATGCGCAGCCGCACCTCGCCCTCGCGGTACTCCAGCGGCGTGGGCTCGGGGCCGCGCAGCACCCCCTTCACCTGGGCCAGCCCCTCCAGCTCGCGCACCCGCACGTCGTTCCGCTCCACCACGGTGGTGACCCCGGTGGCCGCCGCCACCAGCTCGGCCAGCAGCCCCTTGCGCCGCTCGGTGGCCGGCACCAGCGTCTGCAGCACCGCCACCTCTCCGTAGCGATCGGCCACCAGCCCGGGGAGCAGGTCGGCCTCGCCGTGCACCAGCCGGTAGGCGGTCTGGCCCGGGAAGGCCCGCTGCCGCAGCTCCAGCGCCGAGGCGATGCGCCCGGCCAGGAAGGCCTCGTCGATCGGCTCCTCGTCGCGGGTGACGATGCGCAGGGCGATCTGCGACTTCTCCGAGTACCAGGCCTTGGCGAGGAAGCGGCGCCGGCCGTCCACCACCGCCACCACGTCGCCGGCTTTGGCGCCGGGGGCCTTGGCGATGTCGCCGCGGTAGATCCAGAGGTGGCCCTTCTGCAGCCGCTCCGCCCCGCGGCGGGTGATCTCGACCATGGGCTCGTTCACGTGGCGTCCTGGGTCGGGGCCGCGGACCGGGCGGCGGCGAACCCGCGCTCCAGGTCCTCGCGCAGGTCGTCGACGTGCTCGATGCCGGCCGAGACCCGGATGAAGCCGTCGGCGATGCCGAGCGCGGCGCGGGTGGCGGCCGGGACGCTGGCGTGGGTCATGATGGCAGGGTGCTCGATGAGGCTCTCCACGCCGCCCAGCGACTCGGCGCAGGCGAAGACCCGCACCGCCCGGAGGAAGGCGCTGGCGGCGGGGAGCCCGCCGCGGATGGTGAAGGCCAGCATGCCGCCGAAGCCGGTCATCTGGCGCGCCGCCAGGGCGTGCTGCGGGTGGCTGGGGAGGCCGGGGTAGATGACCTGCTCAACCTGGGCGTGCCCCTCGAGGAAGCGGGCCAGGGCGCCGGCGTTCTCGGCGTGCCGGGCCATGCGGACGTGCAGCGTCTTCAGCCCGCGCAGCACCAGGAAGGAGTCCATGGGCGAGGGCACGCCGCCCACCGCGTTCTGCAGGAACTTGAGCCGGTCGTGGAGCGCCGGGTCGCCGAGCATGACGGCGCCGCCGATGACGTCGGAGTGGCCGTTCAGGTACTTGGTGGTGGAGTGGGTGACCACGTCGACCCCCAGCGCCAGCGGGCGCTGGAAGTAGGGGGTGGCGAAGGTGTTGTCGACCACGCTGAGCGCGCCGTGGCGCCGCGCCAGCCCCGCCACCGCCGCCAGGTCGACGATCTTGAGCATGGGGTTGGTGGGGCTCTCGATCCAGACCATGCGGGTGGTGGGCCGCAGCCCCCGCGCCACGGCGGCCGGGTCGGTCATGTCCACGTAGGAGAACTCGAGCCCGTGGCGCCGGAAGACCTTGTCGAAGAGCCGGAAGGTGCCGCCGTAGACGTCGTCGCTGGCCAGCACGTGGTCGCCGGCGGAGAGCAGGTGGAGCAGGGCGTCGGTGGCGGCCAGCCCGGAGGCGAAGGCCAGGCCGAAGGGCGCCCCCTCCAGCGCGGCCAGGCAGTCCTGCAGGGCGTGGCGGGTGGGGTTCTGGGTGCGGCCGTACTCGAACCCCTTGTGGTTCCCCGGCCCGTCCTGGACGTAGGTCGAGGTCAGGTAGATCGGGGTCATCACCGCGCCGGTGGTGGGGTCGGGCGGCTGGCCGGCGTGGATGGCCAGCGTCTCGAAGCGGCTCTTCTGGTCGGCCATGGCGTCCTCTGCGCGGCGAAAGCGCCGGCTACCTCATCCGCTGGCCGAGGAAGTCGATGAGGTCGATCTTGGTGAGGATGCCGGTCACCGAGTCGCCCTCGCGGACCACCGCGACGTTGTCGTCGTTGAAGATCTCGCGCAGCTTGGAGAGCGGCGTGTCGGGGCCGACCGTGCCCTGCAGTGGCTGCACCAGCGGCTCCACCACCTCGGAGAGCCGGTGCTTGCCCTCGATGAGGAAGTTGAGCAGGTCGTACTCGTGGATCATGCCGATGACCCGCCCGCCGTCGTCGACCACCGGCATCTGCGAGATGTCGTGCTCCTTGAGCTTCTTGACCACCACCTCGACCTTGTCGGTCCGCCTGGCGGTGATCACCGCGCCGCGCCGGGCGCCGAGCACGTCCTTGACGGTGGCGGTGGAGACCGAGGGCCCGCCGTCGGAGACCGGGAAGCCGTTGTCGCGCATCCACTCGTCGGAGAAGAACTTGGAGATGTAGCTGCGGCCGCCGTCGGGGAGCGGCACCACCACGGTCTTTCCCGCCCCCAGCTCGGCCGCCACCTGCACCGCCACGTGGACCGCGGCGCCGGAGGAGCCCCCGGCGAAGATGCCCTCCTCGCGGGCCAGCCGCCGGGCCATGGCGAAGGCCTGGGCGTCGTTCACCTGGCGCACGTCGTCGAGCACCGAGAGGTCCATGGCCCCGCACATCATGTCCTCGCCGATCCCCTCCACCTTGTAGACGTGCGGGGTGGAGAGCTTCCCGGTCTTGAACATCGAGTGGTAGACGGAGCCGACCGGGTCGGCGCCGACGCAGCGGATGGCCGGGTTCCTGGCCTTGAAGAAGCGGCCGCAGCCGCTCATGGTCCCGCCGGTGCCGACGCCGGCCACGAAGGCGTCGAAGGCCCCGCCGGTCTGCTCCCAGATCTCCGGGGCGGTGAGCTGCTGGTGGGCCTCGATGTTGTCGGGGTTGTGGTACTGGTTCAGGTAGAAGCTGTTGGGCGTCTCGGCGGCGATGCGGCGGGCCACCGAGTAGTAGCTCTCCGGCGACTCGGCCGGCACGTTGGTGGGGGTGACGATCACCTGGGCGCCGAGGGCCTTGAGCGTGTCCTGCTTCTCCTTCGACATCTTGTCCGGCATGGTGAAGATGCAGCGGTAGCCCTTGACCGCCGCGGCCAGCGCCACCCCCACCCCGGTGTTGCCGCTGGTGTTCTCGACGATGGTGCCGCCCGGCTTGAGCAGCCCGGTCCGCTCCGCCTTCTCGATGATGTGGAGGGCCATGCGGTCCTTGATGGAGCCGCCCGGGTTCAGGTACTCGAGCTTCACCAGCACCGTCGCCGACCCCGGCCCCACCACCTTGCCGAGCTTCACCAGGGGGGTCTGGCCGATCGCGGAGAGGACGTTCTCGTGGTAGGCCATGGGCGTGCTCCGAGGCAGGAAGTTCGAGCCCTTATAGGCGTGGGGCCGGGGGGCGTCAAACGCGCGCCGGCCCGGTCGAGGAGGCCGAGAGTGAGCCAGGATCCCGCCACCGAAGAGCGCGTCCGAGGCGCGGTGGCCCGCGCCACCGGCCGGGACGCCCGGGCACTCCCGGTGAAGCGGCTGGCCGGCCACGCCTCGATGCGCAGCTACTGGCGGGTGGGGGCCGCGCCGGCCTCCTGGGTGGTGATGGTGATGCCGCCCGACGCCGGACCGGAGGAGGTCACGGTGGGCGGGCCGCCGCCGGTCGATCCCTTCGTCGACGTGCAGCGCTACCTGGCCGGCCTGGGGGTGCGGGTGCCGGCCATCCTGGCCTTCGAGGAGCCGGCCCGGCTGATGGTGCTGGAGGACCTCGGCGACGACATGCTGGAGACCCGGCTGCTGGCCGGCGACGACCGGGCCGGCCTCTACCAGCGCGCCGTCGACCAGCTGGCCCGGCTGCGGGCGGCGGCCGAGGCGCGCCCGGGGGGCTGCGTGGCCTTCTCCCGGGCCTTCGAGGCCGGCCTCTACCGCTGGGAGCTCGACCACTTCCGCGAGTGGCTGCTGGAGGCCTGGCGGGGGGCCACCCTCACGCCGGACGAGCGGGCCGAGCTGGACGGCTGGTTCGACCGGCTGGCGGCGGCGCTGGCGGCCGAGCCCCGCGGCTTCACCCACCGTGATTACCAGTCACGCAACCTGATGGTGCTGCCCGGCGGCGAGCAGGCGGTCATCGACTTCCAGGACGCGCTGCTCGGCCCGCGCCAGTACGACCTGGTGGCCCTGCTCCGCGACAGCTACGTGGAGCTGCCGGCCGACTTCATCGAGGCCATGCTGCGGCGTTACCTGGTCCGGCTGGAGGCCGAGGGGGGGCCGCGGCTCGAGTACCGGCCCTTCCGCGAGACCTTCGACCTGCTCACCGTGCAGCGCAAGCTCAAGGACGCCGGCCGCTTCGTCTTCATCGACCGGGTGCGCGGCAACCCCGGCTTCCTGGTCTCCATCCCCTCGTCGCTCCGCTACGTGCGCGAGGCCCTGGCGCGGCGGCCGGACCTGGCGCCGCTGCAGCGGCTGCTGGGGCGCCACGTCCCGGAGCTCATCTAGGCAGGGGGCAGGTCGGCCCCCGCCGGACCTACTCCGCCCCCACGCCCAGGTAGGCGCGCAGCTTCTCCGATTCGAACTTGCGGGCCGCGTCCGGCTCGGGCGAGAGCAGCGAGGCGATGATGCCGGCGGCGAAGGCGGCGGTCATCGAGAAGATGGCCGGGTTCTTCATGGGGAAGATGGCCTGCTCGAAGTGGAAGAGGTCCACCCAGACGGTCTTGGAGAGGACGATCATCCCCACCGAGGAGACGGCGCCGACCAGGATCGACCAGACCGCGCCCCAGGTGGTGAAGCGCTTCCAGACGATCGACATCAGCAGGGCGGGGAAGTTGGCGCTGGCGGCGATGGCGAAGGCCAGGCCGACCATGAAGGCGACGTTCTGCCCCTGGAAGGCGATGCCCAGCGCCACGGCGACGATGCCGAAGATCACCGTGGCGATCTTGGCCGCCTTGACCTGCTCCTCCTCGGTGGCCCGCCCCTTCTTGATGACGCTGACGTAGATGTCGTGCGAGTAGGCCGAGGCGCCGGCCAGGGTCAGGCCGGCCACCACCGCCAGGATGGTGGCGAAGGCCACCGCGGCGATGAAGCCGAGGAAGGCCGAGCCCCACATCACCTCGGCCAGCAGCGGCGCCGCCATGTTGCCGCCCTTGTCGAAGCCGGAGATCACCTGCTGCCCGGAGGCCAGCAGCGACCCGTCGACACCCTTCACCGAGAGCAGCACCGCGGCGCCGAAGCCGACGATGGGGATGATCACGTAGAAGTAGCCGATCAGGCCGGTGGCGTAGAGCACCGAGACCCGGGCCGCCTTGGCGTCGGGCACGGTGTAGAAGCGCATCAGGATGTGGGGCAGGCCGAGCAGGCCGAACATCAGCGCCAGGCCGAGCGAGATGGCGTCGAGGGGCGACGTGGTGAGGTCGCCGGGGACCAGCAGGTCCTGGGTCGGGTAGAGGTCGGTGGCGGCCCGGTAGAGGGCCGGCAGGCTGAAGCCGAAGTGGGAGAGGACCAGCACCGTCAGCACCGAGACCCCGCAGAGCAGCAGCACCGCCTTGATGATCTGCACCCAGGTGGTGGCCAGCATGCCGCCGAAGAGCACGTAGAGGAGCATCACCGCGCCCACCAGCAGCTCGGCCAGCACGAAGGGCATGCCGAACATCAGCGCGATCAGCGAGCCGGAGCCGACCATCTGGGCGATGGTGTAGAAGATGGTGGTGAGGATGCCGCCCACCGCCGCGGCGATGCGGACCGGCCCCTGGCGCAGCCGGTAGGCCACCACGTCGGCGAAGGTGAACTTGCCGAGGTTGCGGAGCGGCTCGGCCACCAGGAACATCAGCGCCGGCCAGCCCATCAGCCAGCCGGTGGCGTAGATCATCCCGTCGTAGCCCTTGAGCGCCACCATCCCGGAGATGCCGAGGAAGGAGGCCGCCGACATGTAATCGCCGGCCAGGGCGAAGCCGTTCTGCAGCGCCGAGACGCTGCGCCCGGCCGCGTAGTACTCCGACGAGGTCTTGGTCTTGCGGGCCGCCCACCAGGTGATGACCAGGGTGATGAGGACGATGAGGAAGAAGAAGCCGATGGAGGCGAAGGTGGGGTGGCCGAGCGAGGACTGGGAGGCCGGGGCGGCGGCGGAGGCGGCGGCGGGAGGCATGAGGTCGGGCTCCGGAGGGATGGGGTGGCGCTACCGCTTCAGCTGGGCCTTGAGCCGCTCCACCTCGGGGTCGTAGGCGCGGTTGGCCCAGACCACGTAGATGGCGGTGAGGACCCACGCGAAGACCAGGGTGCCGATGCCCAGCACCAGGCCGACGTTGGTGATGGCGTCGGGGGCGTCGGAGATCCGGCGAGCCACGATGGCCGGGCTGGTGGCCACCAGCAGGATGTAGCCGTAGTACCCGAGGAAGAGCAGGGCCAGGAGCGAGAAGCTCACCGTCCAGCGGGTCCGAACCAGCGCCCGGAAGTCCGGGGATTCGATCAGCTCGGTGGCGGTCTTGCCGCCGTCGTCGGCCCTGGCGGGGCTGCTCATGGTCTCTCCTCGAGGTGGGGCGATGCGGGTTCGGCGGATCCAGATAACAGAAAGATTGCGACGCGCATAGCAATTGCCAATGGCAAATTGAGCAGTCGCTGACGTGTATCAATCATTGCTCACCACGCCAGTCGACGATGCCGACCGACGCAACCGCTGCACGCAGGAGCTGCGGCGCGAACGCATCGCTGTCGTCGGGGTGCGCGGCTTTGTCAGCGCCGGGTGCCACCAGCGCGCAGGCCCTGGCGCTGGGCGGCGCAGGCCGGCTGGCGTAAGCTCTCGCTCCCGGATGGCCTCCCTCGACCCCGTCGCCTTCCTCCGCGCCACGCCCCCCTTCGACGTCCTGCCGGCGGCGCTCTTCGACGACGCCGCCGCCTCGCTGGAGATCGGCTACGACCCGGCCGGCGCCATGCTGGTGCGCGTCGGCGCCGAGCCGCTGCAGCACCTCTACGTCATCCGCAAGGGCTCGGTCCGGCTGGAGCGCGACGGGCAGATCCTGCAGGTCCTCGAGGAGGGCGAGACCTTCGGGTACACCTCGCTGATCACCGGCAAGGCCACCCTCGACGTGCAGGTGGAGGACGACCTGCTCGCCTACCGGCTGCCGGCGGCCCAGTTCCAGCGGCTGCTCGGCGACGCCAAGTTCGCCGGCCACTTCGCGGTGGGGCTGTCGCAGCGGCTCAAGAGCAGCCTCGAGCACTCCCCGGTCACCACCTTCAAGGCCGACCTGCAGCTGGAGGTGGCGGCCCTGCTCCGCCGCCCGGCCAGCTGGGTGGAGGCCGACGCCACGGTGGGCGAGGCGGCGCGGGTGATGCGCGACCGGCGCATCTCCTCGGTGCTGGTGCGCGGGGACCCGCCCGGCATCGTCACCGACCGCGACTTCCGCAACCGGGTGCTGGCCGAGGGGCTGGGGCCGGCCACCCCGGTGAGCGCCATCGTCTCCCGCCCGCTGCGCGCCGTGGACGCCGCCACCCCGGTCTCGGCCGCCTGGACCACGCTGCTCGACACCGGCAGCCACCACCTGCCCATCCGGCGCGGCGAAGAGATCATCGGGGTCCTCACCTCCACCGACCTCCTCAAGGTCCACGCCCCGGGGCCCATGGCGGTGCTGCGCCGGGTGGAGCGGCTGGCCGACCGGTCCGGCCTGCCCGGCTACGCCGCCATGGTGACCGAGATGGTGTCGGCGCTGCTGGCCGGCGGGCTGGAGGCCGACCTGATGGCCGGGTACGTGGCCCGGCTCGACGACGCCCTGCTGCGCCGCCTGCTGGCCTTCGCCGAGGCCGACCTGGGCCCGCCGCCCGCGCCCTACGCCTGGGTGGTGATGGGCTCGGAGGGTCGGATGGAGCAGACCCTGCTCACCGACCAGGACAACGCCCTGGTCTTCGACGACGAGGGCGAGCCGCAGCGGGCCTGGTACCAGGCGCTGGCGGAGCGGGTCAACGCCGACCTCGAGGCGGCCGGCTTCCCGCCCTGCCAGGGCGGCTACATGGCCCGCCACTGGCTGGGGACGGTCTCCGACTGGGTGCAGCGCTTCGCCGGCTGGTTCGAGGCCCGCACACCGCAGGAGCTGCTGGTGGCCTCCACCTTCTTCGACTTCCGCAGCGTCGGCGGCGCGCTCGACCTCGAGCCGCTGGAGGCGGCGCTGCGCGGCACCGCCCAGCACCCGGTCTTCCTGCGCTACCTGGCCCGCGCCGCCCTCGACCTGCGCCCCCCCAGCTCGCTGCTGCTGCGGCTGCGCGAGTCGACCGAGCTCGACCTGAAGATGCAGGGGCTGGCCCCCATCGTGCTGCTGGCCCGCTGCTACGCCCTGGAGATCGGCTCGCCGGAGCGGAACACCCACGCCCGGCTGGCGGCGGCGGTGAAGGCGGGCCTGATGAGCCCGGAGGTCTTCAACGTGGTGGGCGAGGCCTACAAGTTCCTGCTCGGCCTGCGGCTGCGGCGCCAGCTCAAGCTGGTCGCGGCCGGCAAGGCAGCCATCAACAGGGTGGCCCTCAGCGACCTCACCGCCCTGGAGCGCAGCCGCCTCAAGGACGCCTTCCGGGCCATCAAGGGCTGGCAGGACATGGCCGCCTACCACTACCAGGCCTCCTTCTGACCGGCGCCGCCGGGCCGGCCGCGGAGTAGGATGAGTCGTGCTCTTCTCGTCGCCCGCCTGGGACTCGGTCACCTACTGGTCACTCGACATCGAGACCGGGGGGCTCGACCCCAGGCGCGATCCCATCATCGCGCTCGGCATGCTCCCCATCCGCGCCGGCATCATCCGGCTCGGCGAGGCCTACCGGACGCTGGTGCGCCCCGAGGCCGGGCGGGAGATCAGGCCGGAGTCGGTGCCGGCCCACCAGCTGGTGCTCGGCGAGGTGCGTGACGCCACGCCGCTGCCGGAGGTGCTGGCCGAGGTGGACCGGCGGGTGCGCCAGGGGGCGCTGCTGGTGCACCACCAGGGGATCGACGTGGCCTTCCTGAAGCGGGCCTTCGCCCGCCACCGGCTGCGCTGGCCGGCGCCGCCGGTGGTGGACACCGTCGAGCTGCTCCTCAAGCTGAACCGGCGCAGGCGCTTCACCGACCCGGCCCCGTCGGGCGACGGACCCAGCGTCAACCTGGGCGAGGCCCGGCGCCGGCTCGGCCTCCCCGACTACCAGGCCCACGAGGCCCTGACCGACGCCATCGCCACCGCCGAGCTCTTCCTCTGCCTGCGCGCGGCGCTCAACGCCCGCACCCTCCGCCAGCTCTGACCCCGGTGAACCGACCGTGAAGCTCGCCCTCTTCGCCGACATCCACGCCAACCTCGAGGCCCTCGAGGCCTGCCTGGCGCACGCCGGCGAGCAGGGGGCGGAGGAGGTGGCCTTCCTCGGGGACCTGGTCGGCTACGGCGCCGATCCGGGAGCGGTGCTGGAGCGGATCCGGGCCCGGGCGGCGGGCGGGGCGGTGGTGGTCCGCGGCAACCACGACGCCGCGGTGGCGGCGGCGGGCGGCGACACCATGAACCGCAGCGCCGAGGCGGCGGTGGACTGGACCCGGCGCCAGCTCGACGAGGGGCAGCTGGCCTTCCTGGCCGGGCTGCCGCTGCTGGTCCGGCGCCACGACGCCTGCTTCGTCCACGCCAGCGCCGACCGGCCCGCCGACTGGACCTACGTCCAGGACGCGCTCCGGGCCGCCCAGAGCCTGGCGGTGGCCGGCGCCACCTGGGTCTTCTCCGGCCACGTCCACCAGCAGGCGCTCTACCACCTCACCCCGGCCGGCTACGCCAAGCCCTTCAAGCCGCTGCCCGGCGTGGTCATCCCGGTCTCGGCCCGCCGCCCCTGGCTGGCCGTGGTCGGCTCGGTGGGCCAGCCGCGCGACGGCAACACCGCCGCCTGCTACGCCCTCTTCGACACGACGCGGGCCACCCTGACCTTCCACCGGGTGCCCTACGACTGGCCGGCGGCGGCCGCCAAGATCCGGGCCGCCGGCCTGCCCGAGTCGCTGGCGCTCCGGCTGGAGCGGGGGGAGTGAGCCGGTGAACTCGCACCTCCAGACCGGCGACGTGGTCGACGGCTTCAGGCTGGGCGAGCAGCTCCACGGCGGGGGGATGGGGCGCATCTTCCGGGCCACGCCGCCGCCCGGGGAGGCCGGGCCCAACTTCCCGCTGGTCATCAAGCTGCCGCGGCTCGGCCCCGGGGAGCCCTCGGAGACGGTGGTCACCTACGAGATGGAGGCCATGGTCCACGCCGCCCTCTCCGGCCCGCACGTCCCCCGCCTGGTGGCCACGGGCGACCTGGCGGTCCAGCCCTACCTGGTGATGGAGTTCGTGGAGGGGCGCTCGCTCAAGGACTGGGTCGGCCGCGGTCCGGTCGACCCGGGCGAGGTGGCGCGGCTGGGGGCGGCGCTGGCCCGGGCCATCCACGCGCTCCACCAGCAGGAGGTGGTGCACCTCGACGTCAAGCCGGCCAACGTCATCATCCGCCCGGACGGCGAGGCGGTGCTCGTCGACTTCGGGCTGGCCCACCACGCCCACTTCCCCGACCTGCTCACCGAGGAGTTCCGCCACCCCATGGGCTCGGGGCCCTACATCTCGCCGGAGCAGGTGCTGGGGGTGCGCCACGATCCCCGCAGTGACCTCTTCGCGCTCGGCGTCGTCCTCTACCAGCTGGTCACCGGCCACTACCCCTTCGGCTCCCCCCACACCCAGCGCGGCCTGCGGACCCGGCTCTGGCAGGTGCCGCTGGCGCCGCGCCGGCTGGTGCCCGGCTGCCCGCCGTGGCTGCAGGAGGTGATCCTGGGCTGCCTCGAGCCCCAGGGCGCCGATCGCCATCCCTCGGCGGCGCAGGTGGCCATCGACCTGGCCCACCCCGACCAGGTGACGGTGGGGGAGCGGGGGCGGCGGCTGCTCCAGCCGGCCCTCTGGGCGCTGGCGAAGCGCTGGGTGATGGCGGCCGGCTACGAGCCCTCGCCGCTGGAGCGCCCCAGCCAGCAGCTGGCCACCGCCTCGATCGTGCTGGCGGCGGTGCCCACGCTGCACAAGAACGAGCGGCGCTTCCAGGCGCTGCGCGAGGTGGTGCAGCGGCTGCTGGCCAGCGACCCCGACCGCAGGCTCACCTGCGTCTCGGTCATCCCCCCGGTCTCGGGGCTGGCCGGCGGCAAGGAGGAGGAGGCCGGCACCTCGCAGCGCATCGAGCACCTGGTCCGGCTGCGCCACTGGGCCGAACCGCTGGGGCTGCCGGCGGCGCGGATCAGCTACCACGTCATCGAGGGTGGGGATCCGGCCGCGGCCCTGCTCGACTACGCCCGCTTCAACCAGGTGGACCACCTGGTGATCGGCGCGCCGCCGGCCGAGGTGACGCTGAAGGCCGGCTTCATCTCCACGCGGGTGGCCGCCGAGGCCCCCTGCACGGTGACGGTGGTGCGGGTCCGCGCCGGCCCCCGGGATGGCTAGGTCGAAGCCCGCCTGCAGAAAGGCGCACCCCGCGACCGGATCGGTGCGGAATGCGCTCCTGGTGCTGCGGGGCTGGCGCCGGGCGACTACCCCTTGCGGTTCATGAACTTGAGCATCAGCCAGATGACCACGCCCATGGCCGAGACGCCGCCGAGCAGGTAGAGCAGCGGCCCGATCCCCTGCATGTCGCCCATCCCCTCGGGCCCCTCGGAGGCGACGGCCACGGTGGCCAGGGTGGAGCAGACGACGGCGGCGGCGGTGCGGACGGACAGCTTCATGGAGAGGCTCCTCGCGGATGCGGGCCTCATCGCTCGTGCGGTGCGGCCGGGTTGGGTGCGGCAATCTAGCACAAAAAGAGAGCGGCCCCCGGCGCCTCGAGGCACCGGGGGCCGCCGTTCAAACCTGCGCCGCCACTAGTCGGAGTGGTGGATGGAACCCTGGGTGTCGGTGTCCTTCATGAACAGCGAGCCGACCACGAAGGTCATCAGGGCGATGGTGATGGGGTACCAGAGGCCGTAGTAGATGTCGCCGGTGGCCGCCACCAGGGCGAAGGCGATGGTGGGCAGGAAGCCGCCGAACCAGCCGTTGCCGATGTGGTACGGGAGCGACATCGAGGTGTAGCGGATCTTGGCCGGGAACAGCTCGACCAGCCAGGCGCCGATGGGGGCGTACACCATGGTCACGTAGATGACGAGGATGACCAGCAGCAGGGTCACCATCGGCACGTTGACGCGGCTCATGTCGGCCTTGGCCGGGTACATCTTGGTGGCGCCGGTGATGGCCTTGGCCAGCTCGGCGTTCTTGGCCTTGAAGTCGGCCCCGGCGGCGTTGCCGTCGAAGCTCTCCACCTTCACGTCGCCGACCTTCATGTACGCCAGCGTGCCGGCCGGAGCCGCCTCGTTGAGGTACGGGATGGCCTTCTTGGCGAGGATCGACTTCACCTGGTCACAGGAAGACTTGAAGGTCTTCTTGCCGATGGGGTCGAACTGGAAGGCGCAGTCGTCCGGATCGGCGACCACGGTGACCGGGCTGGCGGCCTGCGCCTCGGCGAGCCCCGGGTTGGCGTAGTGGGTCAGGGCCTTGAAGATGGGGAAGTAGGTCAGGGCGGCGATCAGGCAGCCGGCCATGATGATCCACTTGCGGCCGATCCGGTCGGAGAGCGCGCCGAAGACGATGAAGAAGGGCGTGCCGATGATCAGCGCGAAGGCCACGATGAGGTTGGCCGCCTGCGACTCGAGCTTGAGGATCTGGAGCAGGAAGAAGAGCTCGTAGAACATGCCCGTGTACCAGACCACGCCCTGGCCGGCGACGCCGCCGAAGAGGACCAGGAGCACGATCTTGAGGTTGCCCCAGCGCAGGAACGACTCGGTCAGGGGGGCGCGGGAGACCTTGCCCTCCTCCTTCATCCGCTTGAAGACCGGCGACTCGTTCAGCTTGAGCCGGATCCAGACGGAGACGGCCACCAGCAGGGCGGAGAGCAGGAACGGGATGCGCCAGCCCCAGTCCTCGAAGGCGGCGGTGCCCATCGCCAGGCGGCAGGAGAGGATGACGATCAGCGACAGGAACAGGCCGAGGGTCGCGGTGGTCTGGATGAAGGCCGTGAAGAAGCCGCGCTTGCCGTTGGGGGCGTGCTCGGCCACGTAGGTGGCGGCGCCGCCGTACTCACCGCCGAGCGCCAACCCCTGGAGGATGCGCATGGTGATGAGGATGATCGGCGCCGTGATGCCGATCGAGTTGTAGTTGGGCAGGATGCCGACGATGACGGTGGCACCGCCCATCAGCAGGATGGTGACGAGGAAGGTGTACTTGCGGCCGATCAGGTCGCCGATGCGGCCGAAGACGATGGCGCCGAAGGGGCGGACGAAGAAGCCGGCGGCGAAGGCGAGCAGCGCGAAGATGAACGAGGTGGTCTCGTTGGTGGCCACGAAGAACTGCTTGGAGATGATCGCGGCCAGCGAACCGTACAGGTAGAAGTCGTACCACTCGAAGACGGTGCCCAGGGAGGAGGCGAAGATGACCATCCGCTCTTCCTTGGTGATCCCGGCTCCCTTGCCCGGGACATTTGCCACATTCGACTCAGCCATTTCGTCAAACCTCGAAGATAGGAGTTGGGGGTGAGGCGGGGGGCCGCGAGAAGCCGACGTTCCTACCACGGCTGGTTTCGGGCAAACAAGGTTTCACGCAAAGCCAGCGCGCAAAAAATGGGGCGTGGAATGCCAGAGTTGCACGGCGATCAGGCCTCGGCGTGAAATCAACTTGATAGGTCAAGTTCGTCGAGCCACCTTTGGCGACACGGGAATTCCGAAATGCGCAAGATTGACGCAATCAGACGAAACGCGCCCTGCGCAGCAGGAGCAGGGCGCCGGCGAGCGGCAGCAGCTCGATGGCTCCCGCCCACGCGAAGAGGGGAGGCGCGCGTCCGAAGTGGTCGAGCGCCAGCCCGGCCAGCTGGTAGCCGGCGGCGTTGCCGACGCCGAAGACCACCGCCGTGAAGAGCGCCTGCCCGGTGGCGCGCAGGGGGATGGGCACCAGCCGCGACATCGCCTCCACCGAGCAGCTCCAGAAGAGGCCGAAGGTGAGCCCGTGGAGGAGCTGCAGGGAGATCACGCCGGCGGCCCCTTCGGCCTGCGACAGGGCCAGCCAGCGGACCGCCGAGCCGGCGAAGGCGGTGGCGAAGAGCCCGGTCAGCGACCAGCGGGCGGCCAGCCGCGGGAAGGCCAGCAGCACCGCCACCTCGGCCAGCACCCCCACCCCCATCCCCAGGCCGGTGACCACCGACGGCAGGGCCCGGTCGCGCACCAGCAGGCCGAAGAAGAGGTGGAAGGGGGCGCAGGCCAGCCAGTGGATGGCGCCGCCGGCCAGCAGCAGCAGCAGCCGACGGTCGCCGAGCAGGGTCCGGACCGCCAGCCAGTCGGGGCGCTCGCCACCCGGCGGTGCGGCACGGGGCAGGCCGCGCACCGCCAGGGCGTAGCCGGCCACCAGCGAGAGGATCACCCAGGGCACCAGCGGGTCGGCCGGCCGATCTCCCCGCCAGGCCAGCAGCCCCCCGACCAGCAGCGCCAGCACCGCGAAGCCCAGCGAACCGCCCACCCGGATCCGGGCGTAGCTGCGCCCCGGGGCCCGGCCGACGTGGGCCATGGTGAGCGAGTCGAGCAGCGGCACCACCGCCCGGTCGCCCAGCGACTGGACCAGCACCACCGCCCCCATGGCCAGCGGCGTCGCCGCCCAGGGGAGGAAGAGGGCGGCCCCCAGCGAGACCAGCGTGGCCAGGCCGAGGACCCGCTCCGGCGCGCCGATCCGGTCGGCCAGCGCCGCCCAGCCCAGCGCCGCCGCCGGGGCCACCAGCGGGGCCAGCATCTGCACGGTGCCGATGGCGCTCCCCGAGAAGCCGAGGTCGCGCAGGTACGGGGCGAAGTAGGGGAGGGTGGTCCCGACCGCGCCGTAATAGAGGAAGTAGATGAGGCGCAGCCGCCACGCGGGAGCCATCTGGTAGGCTGGCACATACCATGGCGCTCGCAGGCGTGGTCCTCTGCGCCGGGCTCGGCACCCGGCTCCGTCCCCTCACCGCGCTCCTGCCCAAGCCGGCCGTGCCGGTCTGCCAGGTGCCGCTGATCCGCCACGCCCTCGGCCTGCTGGCCGGGGCCGGGATCCGGCGGGTGGTGGTCAACGTCCACCACCAGCCCGAGGCCATGGCGGCGGCGGCCCGGGCCGCGGCCGAGGAGCTGGGGCTGGCGCTGGCCATCTCCCACGAGCCGGTCATCGCCGGCACCGGCGGGGCGCTGCGCGAGGCGGCGCCGCTGCTCGCCGGGGCCGAGGCGGTGGTGGTGCTGAACGGCGACGTGCTCTTCGACGCCGACCTGCACGCCGCGCTGGCCGCCCACCGCGCCAGCGGGGCGCTGGCGACCATGGCGCTCCTCCCCATGCCGGCCGGGGCCGGCTACGCCTCGGTGGAGCTCGACGCCAGGGGGCGGGTGCGGCGCATCGCCGGGAGGTTCGGGCCGGGCGGCGAGGGGCTGACCCCCTGGCACTTCCCCGGCCTCTCCGTGATCTCGCCGGCGCTGCTGCCGCTCATCCCGGCCGCCCCCTTCGAGTGCGACATCCACCGCGACGTCTACCCGCCGCTGATGGGGCGCGGGCTGGTGCGGGGGCTGGTCACCTGCGGCGCCTGGAGCGACCTCGGGACGCCGGCCAGCTACCTGGCCGCCAACCTCGAGGTGGCCGCCGGGCGCTTCCCGCTGGCCCGCTTCGGCCTGCCGGCGCCGCGCCGCATCGCCGGGAGCGCCCGGATCGAGCCCGGCGCCCAGGTGGGGGAGGCGGTGGTCATCGGCGAGGGGTGCCTGGTGCCGGCCGGCGCCCGCCTCGACCGGGCCGTCCTCTGGCCCGGCACGCGGCTGCGGGAGGGCGAGGTGCTGGTCGATGCGGTGGCCGCCGGCGAGCTGCGTGTGGCCGCGGAGTAGGCGCCGCGGCGAGGCCGCTACTCCACCGTCACGCTCTTGGCCAGGTTGCGCGGCTGGTCCACGTCGGTCCCCTTCAGGTCGGCCACGTGGTAGGCGAGGAACTGCAGCGGGATGATGGTGAGCAGCGGCGCCAGCAGCGGCGTGGTCTCCGGCACGGTGAGCGAGAGCTGGGCCAGCGAGGCGGCGTGGACGTCCCCCTCGCTCACCACCGCGATCACCTGCCCGCCGCGGGCCCGCACCTCCTCCATGTTGCCGAGCGTCTTCTCGTAGCTGGGCTCGCGGGTGGCCAGCACCACCACCGGCAGCTGCTCGTCGATCAGGGCGATGGGGCCGTGCTTCATCTCGCCGGCCGCGTACCCCTCGGCGTGGATGTAGGAGATCTCCTTGAGCTTGAGCGCCCCCTCCAGCGCCACCGGGTACTGGGCCCCGCGGCCGAGGAAGAGGACGTCGCGCGCCGTGGCGCAGCGCCGGGCGATGGGCAGCACCGCCCCCTCGGCCCTGATGAGCTGCTCCATGAGCTTCGGCAGGTGGCGCAGCGCCTCCAGCTGGGTGCGGGCCTGCTCGGCGGTGAGCGTGCCGCGCAGCCGCCCCAGCTTCACCGCCAGCAGGAAGAGCGCCGCCAGCTGGGTGGTGAAGGCCTTGGTGGAGGCCACGCCGATCTCCGGCCCGGCCCGGGTGAAGAGCGTGCCGCCGTCGCACTCGCGGGGGATGGCCGCCCCCACCACGTTGCAGACGGCGTAGGCGCGCGAGCCGCGGGCCCGGGCCACCTTGACCGCGGCCAGGGTGTCGGCGGTCTCGCCCGACTGCGAGATGGCCAGCGTCAGCACCGTGGGGCCGACCAGCGGGTCGCGGTTGCGGAACTCGCTGGCCAGCTCCACCTCGACGTGGAGCCGCGCCAGCCCCTCGATCATCAGCCGCCCCACCAGCCCGGCGTGCCAGGAGGTGCCGCAGGCCACGATGGTGACCCGCGACAGGCCGCGGGCGTAGGCCTCGTCGAGGGTGACGCCGTCCAGCTCCACGTCGCCCTGCTCCAGCGAGATGCGGCCGCGCAGGGTGTCGGAGACCGCGCGCGGCTGCTCGTGGATCTCCTTGTGCATGAAGTGCTTGTGGCCATCCTTCTCGGCGGCCACCGCGCTCCACTCGATGCGGCGGGTGGGCCGCTCGACGCGGGCCCCGGCCAGCGTCGAGAGCTCGACCCCGCCCGGGGTCAGCACCGCCACCTCCCCCTCCTCCAGGTAGACCACGTCGCGGGTGTGCTCGAGGATGGCGGGGACGTCGGAGGCGAGGAAGTTCTCGCCCTTGCCGTAGCCGATCACCAGCGGCGAGGCGTTCTTGGCGGCCACCACCTGGTGGGGCCAGCGCTCGGCCACCACGGCGATGGCGTAGGTGCCGCGCACCCGGCCCAGGGCGGCGCGCACCGCCGACACCAGGTCGACGGCGCCGGCGGCCAGCGCCGCGGCCACCAGGTGGGCGAGGATCTCGGTGTCGGTCTCGGAGGAGAAGGCGTGGCCGGCGGCGACCAGCTCGGCGCGCAGCTGCAGGTGGTTCTCGATGATGCCGTTGTGGACCACCGCCACGCCCTGGGTGGCGTGCGGGTGGGCGTTCTCGTCGGAGGGGCGCCCGTGGGTGGCCCAGCGGGTGTGGCCGATGCCGGTGGTGCCCGGCAGCGGCTCGGTGGCCAGCCGGTCGACCAGGTTCTGCAGCTTTCCCTTGGCCCGGACCACCTTGAGCCCGGCCGGTCCCAGGGCGGCGACGCCGGCCGAGTCGTAGCCCCGGTACTCCAGCTTCCGGAGCCCACCGACGATGAGCTCGACGCACTGCCTCGGGCCGACGTAGCCGACGATTCCGCACATCACCGGCTTATACCGCGGGAGGGGGCCCGGTGGTCGGGATCGTGACCTCGGCCCCGGATCGTGCTCTCCTCCTCCCCGCCGTGAACCAGCGCCCCCGCCTCGCCAGCTCCCTCCTGGCCGGACTCCTCGCCGTGGCCGCCGCCGCCTGGGTCCGCGGCGTGGCGGTGGAGCGGCTGCCGCCCGACTACGACGAGTTCGCCTACCTCCCGGCCGCCTTCCGCTACGCCGAGCGGATGGTCCCGGGGCGCTGGGGGGAGATCCCCGGCGTCACCGAGAACGAGGAGCACCCGCCGCTCTGCAAGCTGGCCTACGCCGCGGTGCTGAAGCGGACCGGGGCGGCCGAGCCGGAGTGGGACCGGGTCGAGGTGGGCAAGCCGACGCCGGCGGCGGCGCGCCCCGCCTTCACCGCGACGCGGACCTTCTCGGCGGTCACCGGCGTGCTGCAGGTGCTCCTCGAGGCGCTGGTCTCCCCGCTGGGCGCGCTCTGGCTGGCCTTCGACACCTACCACGCCAAGTACACGGCCCAGGCCTACATCGAGGGGCTCCCCGGGCTCTTCGCCATCCTCGCGGTGCTGCTCTTCGAGCGGGCGCTGCGCGAGCGCCAGACCGGCGGGCTGGTGCCGGCCCGGCCCACCCTGGCCCCGGGGCCGCTGCTGGCCGCCGCGGTGATGCTCGGCCTGGCCGCCGCCGGCAAGTACCCCTACGGCCTGGTGCTGCTGCTGGCCTTCCTCCCCTTCCTGCTGCTGCGCGGGCACGACAAGCCCTGGCTGCTGGCCGGGGCGGGCGCGGTGGCGCTGCTGGCCTTCGTCGCCGCCGACCCGTACCTCTGGGACGACACCGTCGACCGGGTCTGGAACTCGGTGGCCTTCCACTTCAGGTACTCGCAGAACGAGCACGTCAGGAAGAGCGGGCTGCCCTGGTGGTACCAGCTCTACTACCTGACCCGGTCGACGCCGGTCCGCTGGCACCCCGGCGTCTTCCCCTTCGGCTGGCTCGACGTGCTGCTGCTGCCGGCGGCGGCGCTGGGCGTCCCGTACGCGGCGCGCCACCGCCCGGTCTGGCTGGCCTGGGCCGTGGTCGGCCTGCTCTTCCTGCTGGCCTGGCCGACCAAGTGGCCGCAGTACACGCTGCTGGCCCGCCCTCCGCTCACCGTGCTGGCCGGGCTGGGGCTGGTGGCGATGAAGGATCGGCTCCTCGGCGGGCGCCGGCGGTCCGGGCCGGCCAGGCTGTAGCCTCCCCCGGCCGCGCCGATCAGCGCGCCGCGCCGGTGTCGAGCACCACCGCCCCGGTGCCGTCGGTGGCGCGCAGCCGTCGGATGTCGACCACCAGCGCCGGCGCGCCGTCCACCAGCTGGGCCGCCACCGGCTCCACCTCCAGGTCGAGGGTGAGGGTCCGCGAGGGGTCGCGTCGCAGCAGCCCCCGGGCCGCGGCCTCGTCCACCGGCAGCAGGGCCTGGGCGTCGCCGTCGCGGAAGACCAGCAGGTAGCGCCGCTCCAGGAAGCAGTAGTTGAAGGCATCGAAGCGGATCACCGCCCCGGCCTTGAGGACGGTGCGGAACCCGCCGCCCTTCGGGTCCCAGGGGCCGAGGGGCTGGCGCACCTGCACCTGCCAGCCCGGCGCCGCCGCCACCCGCGCGGCCTCGGCGGCCAGCCGCGCCGCCGCCTCCTGGACGGCCACGGCGCGCGCCTCCACCCCGCGCACCTCGCAGAGGTCCGGCCAGGCCAGCGCCAGCTCGGCCGGCGCCGGGGTGCCGGCGAGCTGGTGGTGGAGCAGCGCCACCTGCAGCGCGCCCAGCGGCGAGGTGGCCGCCCACGGATCGACGGCGTCCCCCCCGGCCTTCCCGCCCCAGGCGCCGGGGAGGCCTGCGCAGGCGGCCAGCCCCAGCGCGGCGGCGGCGACGGCGCCGAGGTCGGCGAGGCGCCTGGCGGCGCCCCTCCGGCCAGGGTTCAGGCCCATTCGAACTCCGCGGTGAAGTGGCGCAGGTACTTGCCCTGCCTGGTGAAGCGGACGCCGCGGACCTGCGAGGCCGTCGCCTTGAGCTCGCAGATGACCTCGGCGGCGTAGTCGAAGTGGCTCTGGGTGTAGACCCGGCGCGGGAAGGCCAGCCGCACCAGGTCGAGGTGGTGGAAGGTCTCGGTGCCGTCGTCGAGCCGCCGGCCGAACATCACCGAGCCGATCTCGACGCCGCGCAGCCCGCCCTCCAGGTAGAGCGCGGCGCAGAGCGACCAGGCCGGGTACTGCTCCGGCGGCAGGTGGGGGAGGAAGGCCCGGGCGTCGAGGTAGACGGCGTGGCCGCCGGTCGGCTCGACGATCCGCACCCCGCCGGCCAGCAGCTTCTCGCCGAGGTACTCGGCGGTGCGCAGCCGGTAGCGCAGGTAGTCCTCGTCGAGCACCTCCTGCAGGCCGGTGGCCATGGCCTCCAGGTCGCGGCCGGCCAGCCCGCCGTAGGTGGGGAACCCCTCGGTGAGGATGAGCAGGTTGCGGGCGGCCTCCACCCAGCGGTCGTCGCGCAGGGCGATGAAGCCGCCGATGTTGACCAGGCCGTCCTTCTTGCCGCTCATGGTGCAGGCGTCGGCCAGCGAGAAGACCTCCTGCGCGATCTCCTTGACGGTCCGGTGCTGCTGCCCCGGCTCGCGCAGCTTGATGAACATGGCGTTCTCGGCGAAGCGGCAGGCGTCGATGACCAGCGGCTTGCCGAAGCGGGCCAGCAGCGCCCGGTAGGCGCGCAGGTTCGAAAGCGACACCGGCTGGCCGCCGCCGGAGTTGTTGGTGATGGTGATCATGCCGAAGGGGATGCGGGGGGCCTGGGCCTGCAGCAGCGCCTCGACGGCGGCCAGGTCGATGTTCCCCTTGAAGGGGTGGAGGCTCGCCGCCTCGCGCCCCTCGGCGATCACCAGGTCGAGCGCCTCGACGCCGCCGTGCTCGAGGTTGGCGCGGGTGGTGTCGAAGTGGGTGTTGCTGGGGACCAGGTCGCCGGGGCGGGTGGCCACCGAGAAGAGGATGCGCTCGGCGGCCCGCCCCTGGTGGGTGGGGATGACGTGGCGGCAGCCGGTCAGGTCGCGCACCACCGCCTCGAGCCGGTAGAAGCTGCGGGCCCCGGCGTAGCTCTCGTCCCCCTCCATCAGGGCCGCCCACTGGCGCGCCGACATGGCCCCGGTGCCGGAGTCGGTGAGGAAGTCGAGGAGCACGTCGTCGGCGCGGAGCGCGAAGACGTTGAGGCGGGCCTCCTCCAGCAGCCGGGCCCGCTCCTCGCGGGTGGTCATCCGGATGGGCTCGACCATCTTGATCCGGAAGGGCTCGATCCTGGTGCGGGGCATGTGGCCTCAGAAGTCGACGTGGAACCGGTCGGCGGCGGCGTCCTGCCAGTCGCGGATGGCGCCGAAGGCGTCCTTGACCCGGCTGCGCTCGATGGCGCTGAGCGAGGAGAGGGCGATGGTGCTGGTGAGCGGCATCCCGGCCGCGGTCATCCCCAGCTGCAGCCGCAGCCGCAGGCCGAGCAGGAACCGGTAGGCCTCGGTCATGGTGGCCAGGGCGTCCTCGTCGAGGAGCCCGGCCCGCTGGGCCGCCTGGAGCCGCTCGATGGTGCTGCGCGCCCGGCTGCCCGCCTCCAGGGCGTAGCGCCGGGCCAGGCCGACGATGGGGCGGATGCCGCTGGCCTTGAGGTCCACCGTGGAGGACGCGCCGCGCAGCCGCAGCAGCAGCTGCGGTGGGGGGCGCGCCTGGAGCGCGTCCCTGGCCAGCAGCCGGAGGAAGACCGGCTTGCCGGCCGCGGCGACGACGATGCGGTCGAGCGGCTCGAGGTCGAGGTCGCCGCCCACCTTGCGGTAGTCGAAGAAGATGGAGGCCACCAGCAGGGCCTGGGGGGTGGGCACGTCGGTCCAGCCGGTGAAGCGCTCGGTCCACTCGGTCAGCGTCCCGTGCCAGGCCACCGCCATGTAGCCGCCGGGGCAGGGCGGGAAGCCGGCCTTCTCCAGGTCGCCGTTGACCAGGGCCGCGAAGGCCTGGAACCACTCGCGGTGGCCGCTCCCCTCGTCGGCGTAGACCAGGGCGTTGTCCTGGTCGGTGAGCAGGGTCTGCTCCATGCGCCCCTCCGAACCGAAGGCGATCCAGGCGAAGGGGGCGGGCGGCGCGCCCAGGTCGGCCACCGCCCAGTGCAGCAGGCGGCGCAGCAGGGCGTCGTTGAGCCGGGCCACCAGCCCGGCGATGGCCATGGGATCGAGGCCGCCGGCCAGCAGCGCCGCCACCATCTCGGTGACCCGGGTGGAATAGCCACCCAGGCTGCCGCGCGACTCCAGCCCCTCGACGCTGCGCAGCACCGCCACCGGCCCCTGGGCGGTGCTCCGCAGGATGTCGGTGGAGGTGAGGACGCCGATCACCGTCCCGTCCCGGGTGACCGGGAGGTGGTGGACCCGGGCGTCGAGCAGCTCGGTCCAGACCTGGTAGATGGGGGTCTCGGCGGCCACGGTGAGGAGGGGACGGGAGAAGACCCGGGTCACCGGCACGTCGGAGCCGAGCCCGCCCGCCAGCACCCGGTTGCGGAAGTCGCGGTCGGTGACGATGCCGGGCGGCTCGGTGCGCACCAGCACCGAGGAGATGCCGGCGGCGCTCATCACCCGCGCCGCCTCGGCCACGGTGGTCTCCGGCGCCACCCAGACCGGCGGCCCTCGCAGCAGCTGCCCCACCGGCATGGCCAGGTCGGGCTGGAAGGTGGCCACCGGGGAGTGCTCCAGGCTGGCCTTGAGCCGCTCCGAGAGCTGCCCGGCGAAGTGGCCGGCGAAGCTGGCGTCGGCCAGCAGGAGGTGGAAGACCTCGGCCGGGATCCGGTAGGCCAGCAGGTCCTCATCGACGTAGACGTCGAGCGTGGCCTTCCCGGTGATCAGGGAGGTGTAGCCGAAGGCCTCCCCCTCCTCGAGCACCTGCAGCGTCTGGCCGTCCCGCTCGATGTGGACCGCCCCCTTGCGGATGACGTAGAGGTGGGCGAGCGGCTCCCCGCCGACCCGGCCGAGCCGGGTCCCCTTCTCGAACAGCCCCACCTCCAGCTTCCCGGCCACCGCCTCGAAGAGCGCCGCCGGCAGGGCGTGGAACGGGGAGATGCCCCGCAGGTACGCCACGGGATCGATGGTGGGCACGGCCTGGACGCTACCACGGCGCCGCGCCCCCGCAGCGAGGGCGCGGCCCGGACCAGACTAGTCGGTCTCGTGGATGATCTTCTGCAGGTCGGCCTCCATCGCCGCCGACCCGATCACCACCACGGTCTTGCCGCCGATCACCCAGTCGAAGCGCGGTTGGTCCTTGTTCCTGGACCAGGCCTCGCCGAGGTGGCCGGAGATGGTCTTCATCTGCCGGTCGCTGAGCTTCTTGGCCTTCATCAGGGTCTTGAAGTTGTGCTCCTCGGCCCCCTCGAACCAGACCACGCCGAAGGTCTCGGGGGGGGCGCCGATGTAGACGTAGATGGCCCGCTCGCCCGGGATGAACTCCATGGCGCCCTGCAC
Source organism: Anaeromyxobacteraceae bacterium (assembly GCA_032654565.1). Lineage (GTDB taxonomy): Bacteria > Myxococcota > Myxococcia > Myxococcales > Anaeromyxobacteraceae > JADKCZ01. The sequence continues at coordinate 1,003,434 of JAULAX010000015.1, forward strand.
CTTCTTCACGAACGGCTCGAGCACGGCGGCGCTGGCGGCCAGCCGGACCGCGCCCGGCGTGGTGGGGTCGAGCGGCGGGTGCTTCGGCTTCTCGGTTCCAAACAGCTTGCCCAGGAATCCCATGGTTGCGCTCCTTGTTGGTTCACCAAAGCAAAGGGCCGCCCTGAAGGAACTTCTCCTCCAGGCAGCGGCCCGGCTGCCCATTCGCCTCCGGGGGAGCACCCCGGACCCAGTGGTCATCATTCGCTGCTCTTCGCTACCAGTCAACCCCTTCCAGGCCGGCGAGCCTCACGGCACCGGCGCCGGCTGCGCCAGGCGGTGCAGCGCGATGGAGAGCATCCAGGCCAGCGCCACCACCAGGAAGGACATCCTGAAGACCCGCTCCATCGGCGTCCCCGGCGCCATGCCCCTGGCCACCAGCCGGGTGACCGGGGAGCAGACCACGCGGAAGAAGTACCTGAGCTTGCTGTCGGGCTGCGTGCTGCGCCGCTCCACCAGCCAGCCGAGGCCGACGTAGATCAGCACCATGAAGGCGACCAGCCGGAGCAGCGTGAGGACGGCGAAGAGCGTCGGCATCTAATCGGGGGAGACGGCGAGCGGGGTGGAGGATGGCCCTCCACCCCGCCAGCACGAATCCTAGTGACCGGCGTTGACGGCGGCCGAGGCGCCACCCGTCTTCGGGTAGCGGACCGAGACCACCAGGTCCTGGACCTCCTGCGGCGGCGGGGCCGTCATCAGGGAGACGATCCAGATGGTGAGGAACCCGGCGGGGATGCCGAAGACGCCCGAGGCCACGGTGTTGGTGTTGAACCACTGCAGCCCGTAGAAGCGGCTCCCCACCATGTAGAACAGCGTCAGCCCCAGGCCGACCACCATGCCGGCCACGGCGCCGGCCTTGTTGGCCCGCTTCCACCAGATGCCCATGACGAGCGCCGGGAAGAAGGAGGCGGCACCCAGGCTGAAGGCCCAGGCCACCATCTCGACGATGATGGCCAGGCGGGCCGTCGCCACCCAGGCGGCGATCAGCGCGGTCACGATCAGGAAGACCTTGGTGATGGTGAGGCGGCGGAGCAGCGTCGCCTTGGGGTTGATGACGTTGAAGTACAGGTCGTGGGAGATGGCGTTGGCGATGGTGAGCAGCAGGCCGTCGGCGGTGGAGAGGGCGGCGGCCAGGCCGCCGGCCATGACCAGGCCGGTGATGACGAAGGGCAGGCCGGCGATCTCCGGGGTGGCGAGCACCACGAAGTCGGTGCTCTTCACCACGAAGTCGGAGTACTGCACGATGCCATCCCCCAGCTTGTCGACCACGCTGAAGAGGCCGGCCGGCGCCCAGAGGTTGACCCAGGCCGGCAGGCTCGACACGCTCTGGCCCACCAGGCCGGAGAAGACGGCGTCACGGGCGAAGGCCGCATAGGCCGGCGCCGTGAAGTAGAGCAGGAAGATGAAGAAGAGCGACCAGCCCACCGAGGTGCGGGCTTCGCGCACCGACGGCGTGGTGTAGTAGCGGGTCAGGATGTGCGGCAGCCCGGCGGTGCCGACCATGAGGCAGAAGGTCAGGGCCAGGAAGTTCCACATCCCCTTGCCGGTGGGCGGGACCAGGTAGTTCTCCCACTTGGCGCCCGGCTTGGCCAGCGGCGTGGCCTGCTTGTCGGCGGTGGCCTTGGCGGCCTTGAGCTTGTCGGTGTCGGCCGCGGCCAGGCCCGGCGCCTTGAGCTTCTCGGCGATCTCCTTCGACTCCTCCGCCCACTTGGCCCGGGTGGCGACCTCGCCGGCGTCGGTGACCAGCTGGACGGCGCGGGTGTTGTTCTTCTGGAGCAGCTGGCCGTAGGTCAGCTCCGGCACCGGGATGACGAAGAGCTTGAACGACAGCACCGCCACCGGGACGATGTAGGAGGTGATGAGGATGATGTACTGGGCCACCTGGGTCCAGGTCACCGCCTTCATGCCGCCGAGCACCGAGCAGAAGAGCACGCCGATCAGGCCGGCGAAGACGCCGACGTTGAAGTCCAGGCCGATGAAGCGGGAGACGATCAGGCCGACGCCGGTCACCTGGGCGATGAGGTAGGTGAAGGAGGCGAGGATGGCCGCCACGATGCCGATGATGCGGGTGGTGTGCCCCTGGTAGCGGGCGCCGAGGAAGTCGGGGATGGTGTAGGCGCCGAACTGGCGCAGGTACGGGCCGAGGAAGACGGCCAGCAGCAGGTAGCCGCCGGTCCAGCCCATCACGTAGGCCAGGCCGCTGAAGCCCTGCGCCGAGAGGGCGCCGGCCATGGAGATGAAGGAGGCCGCCGACATCCAGTCCGAGCCGGTGGCCATGCCGTTGTAGATGGCGGGGACGCCGCGGCCGGCCACGTAGTACTGGTCGGCGTCGGAGGTGCGGGTGGCGATGCCGATGAAGAGGTAGATGCCCATCGACAGGGCCATGAAGATCCAGCCGATGTAGCGGTTGGAGAGGCCGAAGACCTGCTCGGCCACGCCGATCAGGGCGGTGACCGCCAGGAAGCCGATGGTGTAGAGCGTGAACAGTTTCTTGAGGTTCATGTCAGGCGTCCTCTCGAATGCCGTACTCGAGGTCCTTGGCGTTCATCAGCTTGGCGTAGACGGCGATCTCGATGACGAAGATGGCCAGCGAGCCCTGCGCGGCGATCCAGTAGCCGAGCGGGAAGCCGGCGATGACCACCTCGTTCAGGTCCGCAGCGAACCAACCGCCAAGCAGGTAGGTCACCACGAACCAGATCACCAGCAGGATGGTGGTGAGCTTGAGGTTGTAGGACCAGTATTCGTCTTTCTGTTGCTGGGTCAGGTCAGACATAGGTCTCCATCTGGTTCGAGTGGCAGAGTCGGCGTCGGGGGGCTAAGTCAGAAAACGAAGGATCGCCTCGGGTCGAGCGTGAAGGTCGCACCTGCACCTGCATGGCAGCTTGTTTCAGTTGGAACTTTTGTTAACACACCCATTATGGGCGTGCAATCCCTGCGGCGTGGCGAACTGACTGCGCGCATCTATTGCGCTGCGTCATAAGTGGCTCGTTCGAGAAGAGGCTCCCAGAACAAAACCGTCCGACAAACAGCACGTTACGATCGATCTTGCTATCGCAGGTCGCGGAGGGTTCGGGCGCCCAGGGCCAGCCGGAGCTTGAGAAACAGCTCGGCGGTGGCGATGGCGTCGGTGAGCGCATCGTGGGCCTGGTACTCGGGCAGACCGTGGTGGCGCCGGGCCCGGGACAGGTTGAGCGGGAGCTGGTCGTTGGCCAGCTCCGGGTTGCCCAGACGCCCCACCCGGAGGATCAGGTCAACGGTGTCCACCACCCGCGGCGATGGCCAGGCCAGCCCGGAGCGCTTGAACTCCCGGCGGAGGAAGGCCACGTCCACCCCCTTCTGGTGAACCAGCAGCACGCCGTCGCCGAGCCGCCGCTCCAACTCCGGGAGGACCTCCTCCAGTGGCGGTGCAGCGGCCACATCTCCCCACAGCAGCTGGTGGGCGGCCACCGACGCCGGGTCGATCACCCCGCCGTCGCGCGGCCGGACCAGCGTCCGGTAGGCCTCGCCGAGGTGGATGATGCCAGCCCGGATGGGGACCATCCCCACCGCCAGGATGGGGTCACGCCTCGGGTCGAGGCCGCCGGTCTCGAGATCGAGCGCCCAGTAGGTGACCTGGTCCCACGGGGGTGATCGAAAGGAGAACACCGGGCCCCGCCTCCACGACCGTCACGGGAGCTTGTTGTAGCCGAGCTCGCCGGCCAGGAAGGCGATGCCGGCGATCATCCCGGAGAGGCTTCCGATGCCGATCCAGGTGACCAGGAAGTAGGGCACGGCCAGCGTCCAGCGCAGCCAGGGCGGGGTGGCGTGACCGAAGGCCGCCTTGCCGGTGGCGTACTCGAGGGCGTTCCAGGCCACCAGGGCCGCGCACAGCGACCAGGCCAGCACGTCGAGGGCGGTGAGCTCTTCCAGCCGGGGGAACTTGCGGATCATGCTCCAGGCGAGGATGGGCATGGCCAGCAGGAAGGCGACGCCGACCCGCAGGATGGCCCGGTTCTCTCCGGGGATGGGCAGCCCCTCGTTGGTCGGTTCCATGGAATCTCCTTACCGGACCGGCGCGGTGATGGCGGCGGGGGCGGGCAGGGCGCCCCCCTTGGGCGTCGGGTGCCAGCCCAGCGTCAGCAGCAGGACGGCGAAGCCGACCACGTAGGCGACGGCCACGTACCAGCCCTCCTTGACCCAGCGCCCCACCGAGCGGGCCTCCGGGTAGAGGGTGGTGATGGCCACGCCGGCCGAGGAGCCGAACCAGATCATCGAGCCGCCGAAACCGACGGCGTAGGCCAGGAAGCCCCAGTCGTAGCCCCCCTGCTGGAGCGCCAGCTTGGTGAGCGGGATGTTGTCGAAGACCGCGGAGAGGAAGCCGAGCCCGAGCGTGGTCGGCCAGGAGGCGGCCGGGAGCTTCTCCACCGGCATCATCGAGGCGGCCATCACCAGGGAGAGGAGGAAGAAGCTGCCCGGCGCCGCCTCGCGCAGCAACCCCCAGTCGGGCCGGCGCACCGAGGCGGTGAGCAGCAGCGCCGTCCAGACCGCGGCGCCGATCCAGGGGAAGAGGTCGGAGTACTCGGCGTAGCGCACGTTGACCAGCACGTTGATGACGATGGCCGAGACCAGCACGGTGGCCACGATCCCCACCCGGGCCCAGTCGACCTTCGGCGCTCCCTCCGGGTCCTTGATGATGGGGGAGTAGCGCTGCTGCTGGATGGCGGCGGGGATGCCGAAGATCACCAGCGCCACGCCCGAGGCGATGAAGGCCTCCAGCACCGAGAGCGGGCTGACCTTGTCGATCCACATCATGGTGGTGGTGGTGTCGCCCACCACGCTGCCGGCCCCGCCGCCGTTGGAGGCGGCCACGATGGCGGCCAGGTAGCCGACCCGCACCTTGCCGCGGAAGAGGGTGTGGGCCATGGCCCCGCCGATCATGGCGGCGGCGATGTTGTCGAGGAAGCTGGAGAGGACGAAGACGATCACCAGCATCGCGAAGGCCCCCTTCCAGTCGTCGGGGAGGTAGCGCGGCAGCAGCGCCGGCACGTGGCTCTTCTCGAAGTGGCGGGAGAGGAAGGCGAAGCCGGTCAGCAGCAGGAAGAGGTTGACCAGGATGACCCACTCCTTCCCGGCGTGGGCCACCAGCCCGCCCAACCCCGGCCCGGTGTCGAAGGGCGAGAAGCCGACCTTGAAGAGGGTGATGCAGAGCAGGCCGGCCACCGCCACCTGGAGCGTGTACTTGTGGAAGAGGGCGACGCCGAGCAGCGTCAGGCCGAAGAGGATGAAGTCGACCGGGACGCCGAGCAGCTGCGGTCCCTCGGCGGCGGCGCCGTGGGCGGCCGCGGCCAGGGCCGGGGCGAGGACCAGCGCCAGCGCGCCGAGCGCGCGGGAGGCCGGGCCGAGTTGCCGGCGCCGGGAGGGGCGAGGAGGGGTCATGGGCGCGACTCCTGTTGGACGGGGCGGGGTGGGGGGAGGTCCGCTCCCGCCAGCGTAGCAGGATGGTGCACCTGATGGTGCGGCAGGCGTCGGTCCCACCCCCGGTGTCACCGCGCCCCTCGCCGTGAGTGGCGGTCCCGGGCCCGGGCGGAGGGCGGTCAGGCCGGCGTCGGCTCGGCGCGCGCGATCTTCACGATCTGCCGGGCGATGTCCTCGGGCGACAGCACGTAGTCGACGAACCCGCTGGCGATGGCCGTCTCGGGCATGTCGGCGTGCTCGGCGGTCTCGGCCCGCTGCGCGATGGTGATGCCCCCGACCTCCTTGATGCCGCGGAGCGCGGCCGCCCCGTCGCCGTCGTAGCCGGAGACGATCACGGCGATGAGCTTTCCGTCCCAGTGCTCGGTGAGGGAGCGCAGGAAGATGGTGATGACGTCGGGCCAGCCCCGGGGCTTGGAGACGGGCTCGAGGCGGAACTCGCCGTCGAGGACGTGCAGGTCCCGCTGCTCCGGGATGATGAACACGTGGTTCGGCTCGATGCGCAGCCGCTCGGTGATCAGCTCGACCGGCATGGCCGTGTAGCGCGGGAGGATCTCGTGGAGCAGGGTGGCCACCGTCCGCGCGTGGTTGACGATGACGACGGCCACGCCCATGTCGGCCGGGAGGTGGCGGAGCAGGCGGATGTAGGCGTCGAGGCCGCCAGCCGATCCGCCCACGCAGACCACGGGGAAGTCCCGCCTGGAGGCGGCCGCGGCCGGCTCGGGGCGTCGAGGCTCGTCGTCGGTGGTCCTGGTCTCCACGGTCGACCTCCCTGGCTCCTGCGGCGAGCCGCGGACCGCCGCGCGCGCAGGGGCCCAGCCCACTTCACGCTGCAAGCCGCCGGCCACCGCGGCGCCTGGCTCCAGGCCGCCACCCCGGCGAATTCACGGTGTTCGCCGGCTCGGCGCCTGGAGGCGGTCCGATCGCAAACGTTCACGAACGGGCGCCGTCGTCCACCGGCGCCGGGGCGCACCGGACCGCCCGCCACCGCTCCTTGGCGTGAGGGGCCCTACTCCTTCCCGGCGCGGCGGGCGGCCCGGGCCACCTTGAGCCGCCCCGCCCACCCCTCCTTGTTCACCTGCTTGGCCCGCCCCAGCCCCAGCCCGCCGGCCGGCACCGACTCGGTGAGCGTCGAGCCTGCCGCGGTGTAGGCCCCGGCGCCGATCTCGATGGGCGCCACCAGGATGGAGTCGGAGCCGATGAAGGCGCCGTCGCCGATGCGGGTCTGGTGCTTCTGCTCGCCGTCGTAGTTGCAGGTGATGGTGCCGCAGCCGATGTTGACGCCGGCGCCGATCACCGCGTCGCCGAGGTAGGCGAGGTGGTTGGCCTTCGACCCCTTGCCGAGCCGGGTCTTCTTGGTCTCCACGAAGTTGCCGAGGTGGACCCCCTCGCCCAGCTCCGAGCCGGGCCGGATGCGCGAGAAGGGGCCGAGCACGGCCCGGGCCCCCACCGTGGCCGGCCCCTCGATCACCGTGTAGGGGCGCACCGTCACCCCGGCCGCCAGCACCGCGTCGGAGAGGACCGAGCCCTGGCCGATGCGGCAGCCGGCGCCGATGCGGGTGGCGCCGCGCAGCCGGACGTCCGGCTCGATGAGCACCTCGGCGGCGATCTCCACCCCCTCGTCGCAGAGGAAGCGGGCGGGATCCTCCAGCGTCACCCCGGCCCTCATCAGCGCCGAGGCCCGCCGCTGCTGCAGCACCCGCCCGGCCCGGGCCAGCTCCTCCCGGTCGTTGACGCCGAAGGCCTCGAGCGGGTCCACCTCCACCGCCGCGGCCGGGGTCCGGGCCGCGGCCAGCGCCACCAGGTCGGTCAGGTAGAACTCGCCCTGGGCGTTCTTCGAGCCCACCCGGGCCAGCGCCCGCCAGAGGAACTCGGCGTCGGCGCAGTAGAGGCCGGCGTTGACCTCGAGGAGGGCCCGCTCCTCCGGGGTGGCGTCCTTCTCCTCGACGATGCGCGCCGGGCGGCCGCGCTCGTCGCGCACCACCCGGCCGTAGCCGCGCGGCTCGGCCAGCGTCATGGTGGCGAAGGCCAGCGGGGCCTTGCCGCGGGACCGGGACTGGACCACCCGCTTCAGCGTGGTGGTGGTGAGCAGCGGGGTGTCGCCGGAGAGGATGGCGATGGGCCCGTCGACGCCGCGCAGCGCCTGGCGGGCCGCCAGCACCGCGTGGGCGGTGCCGCGCTGCTCCGCCTGGAGCGCGAACTTGAGCGGGGCGCCGGGGAGGGCGGCCCGCAGCGCCGCCTCGACCGCCTCGGCCTGGTGGCCCACCACCACCACCACCGGCGAGGCGCCGGCCTCCAGGGCGGCGCGGATGGGGAACCAGGCCAGCGGCCTCCCGGAGAGCTCGTGGAGCACCTTGGCGGTGCCGGACTTCATGCGGGTCCCCTTGCCGGCGGCGAGGACCACGGCGGCGAGCGGGTTGCGGTTGGAGTGGGTGGCCATGCCCAGAGTCTCGACCAGGCGTGAGGCGGCGGCAAGGCGCAGCATGGGGCGCGGCGGTGAAGCCGGCGGCGCTCCGGGCTTGAGCGCTCCGCACCGGGGGCCGGTTCCTGATACCCTCTCCGCCATGGCGAGCGCGTCCGGAGCCACCACCAGCAGCGGCGGCGAGGTCGACGATCAGGCCTTCCTGGCCGTCGAGGCCACGCTGGAGCGGGCCTGCGGCCTCTCCTTCGCCGCCGGGGTCCGGCCGGCGCTGGCCGACGCCGTCCGGCGGGCCTCCGGCGAGCTGGGGCTGGCCCGTGAGCCCTTCCTGTCGCGCCTGCTCGGCGGGGCGCCGGACGAGGTGACGGCGCTGGTCGAGCACGCCGTGGTCAAGGAGACCTACTTCTACCGCCACCCCGAGCAGTGGGAGGCGCTGGCCGCGCGGCTGTCGGCGGCCCCGGCCGGGCGGCCGCTCCGCGCCTGGTCGGCCGGCTGCGCCACCGGCGAGGAGGCCTACACGCTGGCCATGGTGCTGCACGACGCCGGCCGGCCGGCCGGGCTGGACCGGATCCTCGCCACCGACCTCTCGGCCCGGGCGCTGGAGGTGGCCACCGCGGCCCGCTACGGGGCCTGGTCGCTGCGCGGGGTCCCGGCGCCGGCCCGGGCCCGCCACTTCACCGTCGACGGGGAGGCGCTGCGGGTGCGCGACGAGCGGCGCGCCCCGGTCCGCTTCGCCCGGCACAACCTGCTCGGCCCACCGCCGCCGGGAGGGCCCTTCGACCTGGTGGTCTGTCGCAACGTGCTGCTCTACTTCAGGCCCGACCAGGCCCGGGCGCTGCTCGGCCGGCTCCACGCCGCGCTCCGGCCCGGCGGGCTGCTGCTGGTCGGCCCCGTCGAGGAGCCGCTGGCCGCCGGCCTCCCCTTCGAGCGGCTGGAGGGGGCGGGCGCCACGCTGCTGCGACGCCCCGCCGACGGCGGAGGGGCCAGGCCGTGAAGGTGCTCCTGGTCGACGACACCCGCACCCTGCTCTCCCTCATCCAGGTCTACCTGATGGGCTGGCAGCTCGAGTTCCTCGAGGCCAAGGACGGCGTCGAGGGGCTGGCCAAGGCCCGCGAGCTGCGCCCGGCGCTGGTGGTGACCGACGTCCGCATGCCCGGCATGGACGGGTTCGAGCTCTGCGCCGCCCTCCGCGCCGACCCCGACCTCCACGCCATCCCGGTGGTGCTGCTCACCTCGCTCAACGACGAGACCAGCCGGCGCAAGGGGAGGATGGTGGGGGCCACCGCCTTCCTCACCAAGCCGGTCTCGGTGGACGAGCTGCGCCAGACCGTCGGGACCCTGCTCCGGCTGCCGCCGAGGAGCTGATCCGTGCCCGATGGCCCCGTCGACTTCGACGACCTGGATCGCCTGCTCGACCAGGTCGAGGCGCGGCTGGCCGAGACCGGCGGCGCCGGGGACCGCCGGCGGGAGCTGATGGCCGAGCGGGCCCGCGCCCTGGCCACGCCGCGCGAGGCCGCCCACGAGGATCTGCTGCCGCTCCTGGTCTTCACGCTGGGTGGAGGACTGCACGCCGTCGAGGTGGCGGCGGTGGTCCAGGTGGTCGAGGCCCGCGGCCTGCAGCGCCTGGTGGCCACGCCGCCCTGGCTGCTGGGGGCGCTGGTGGCGCGCGGCCGGGTGGTGCCGGTGCTCGACCTGCGGGAGCGGCTGGGGCTGGGGCGGGGGCTGGCCGACCTCGGCAAGGTGCTGGTGCTGGAGCAGGCCGGCGAGCTGGTGGGGCTGGCGGTGGAGGGGCTGGAGGGGCGGCGCGACGTGGCGCGGCGCACGCTGACCCCGGGGACCTCGCCCATCCGCTGGCGGGGAGCCGACGACCTGGCGGTGATCGACCTCGAGGCGGCGCTGGCCCCCGGGGCGGAGGGCTAGGGGTGGACCGGGAGCTGCGGCGACAGGTCTGGCCCATCTTCTCGGTGGAGGCCCGCGAGCAGCTGGCGGTGATCGGCGGCGGGCTGCTGCAGCTGGAGAGCTCGCCGGAGCGGACCGCGCTGCTCGATCCGATCCGCCGCACCGCCCACAGCCTCAAGGGGGCGGCGGCCAGCCTCGGGCTCGGCGGCGTCGAGCGGCTGGCCCACGCGCTGGAGGGGGCGCTGGCCGGTTACCAGCCGGGGGAGGGGCTGGGCCCGGACCTGATGCAGGCGGCGCTCGACGCCCTGGAGGCCATCGAGGCGGCGCTGGCCGCCGGGGACGCTGGCGCCGAGCCGGAGGTGACCGGCCTGGAGCCGCTGCTCGGGGCGCTGGCGCTGGCCGCGACGGGCCGGCCCGGGGCGCCTCCACCCCCGCCGCCGTCGCCCCCGCCGCCCGTGCCACCCGGTGTCGCCGCGCCCGCCCACCCCGCCGGACCGGCCGAGGCCGCCGTGCCGTCGCAGCCGGGCGACCGCTCGGTCCGGGTGATGGCCTCGACGCTGGACGGCCTGGCCCACCGGGTCGAGCAGCTGCTGCTCGGCGACGCCCGCCAGGTGCGGCGCGCCCGCGAGGCCGGGACCCTGGAGGGGTCGGCGCGGGAGGCCATGCGCCGCCTCGACGTGGCCCTCCAGTCGCTGCGCGTGGCCGGCGCCGAGCGCGAGCGGCTGGCCATCGAGGCGGCGCTGGGGGAGCTGCGCGAGCTGGCGGGCGGGCTGCGGACCATGGCCCGCCAGGGTCACGCCGAGGCCGAGCAGCAGCGGCTCACCGGGTCGCTGCTGCGCGACGACCTGCGCGCCCTGCGCATGGTGCCGGCGGCGGCCATGCTGGAGCCGCTGCGGGTGGCGGTGCGCGAGGCCAGCGGCCGGCTGGGGCGGGCGGTGGAGCTGACGCTGCAGGGCGGCGAGGTGCGCGTCGACCGCCGGGTGGTGGACGAGCTGCGCGACCCGCTGCTCCACCTGGTGCGCAACGCCGTCGGCCATGGCCTGGAGCCGGCCGAGGCGCGGCGGGTCGCCGGCAAGCCGGCCGCCGGGCGGCTCACCGTCCGGGTGGAGCCGCGCGGCAACCGCATCGGCGTCACCGTGGAGGACGACGGCGCCGGGCTGGATCTCGCCGCCATCCGGGCGCGTGCGGCGGAGCGGGGCCTGGCCGGCGGTCACCCCGACCGCCTCTCCGACGCGGCGCTGGCCCGGCTCATCTTCGCCCCCGGCTTCTCCACGGCCCGGCAGGTGACCAGCCTCTCCGGGCGCGGCGTCGGGCTCGACGTGGTGCTGGAGGCGGTGACCCGGCTGGGCGGCGCCGTCGACGTCCGCTCCGAGCCGGGGCAATCCACCCGCTTCGACCTCGACCTGCCGCTCACCCTCTCGGCCACCGTGGCCATCCTGCTGCGGGTGGGGGACGACCTGGCGGCGCTGCCGGCCGACGCCGTGGAGCGGGTGGTGCTGCTCTCCGACGGCGACGTCGAGGCGGCGGGGGAGGGGGCCACGGCGCGGGTGGGCGACCAGCGCCTGCCCCACGCCGGCCTGGCCACCCTGCTCGGCCTGCCCGCCCCGGCGCCGCGCGGCGCGCTGCGGTCGGCGCTGCTGCTGGCGGTGGGGCCGCGCCGCGCGGTGGTGACGCCCGACGAGGTGCTGGGCCAGCAGGAGCTGCTGGTCGGCTCGCTGGCCGGGGTGGCCGCCGGCCTGCCGCACCTGGTGGGGGCGGCGGTGCTCGACGACGGGCGCATCGTCGGGCTGCTCAACCCGGCCGAGCTGCTGCGCCGGATCCCGGCGGCGGGGCGCGGTTCCGGGCGCGCGGCGCCGCGGGTGCTGGTGGCCGACGACGCCCAGACCACCCGCTCGGCCATGAAGGGGCTGCTGGAGGCGGCCGGGTTCGAGGTGGCGGTGGCCGAGGACGGGGCCCAGGCGCTCCGGCTGGCCAGCGAGTCGCCGCCGGCGCTGGTGGTGACCGACGTGGAGATGCGCGGCGTCGGCGGGCTGGAGCTGACCCGCCGGCTCAAGGCCGACCCGCGGCTGCGGGCGGTGCCGGTGGTGATGATCACCTCGCTGGAGTCGCCGGAGGCGCGGGCCGCCGGGCTGGCCGCCGGCGCCGACGCCTACCTGGTGAAGCGGGAGGTGGAGCGCCAGCAGCTGGTGACGCTGCTGCGCCGCCTGGTGGGGGCGGGGTGAGCGCCGGGGCGAGCGGCGAGGGGCTCTCCGACGGGCTCCTGGCCGGGGTGGCCGAGGCGCTGGCCCGCTCGGTGGGGCTCTCGCTGGCCGGCGGGCTGCAGGGGCCGCTGGGACTGGCGGTGAATGAGGCGGCGCGCGAGCTGGGGCGGGCCCCGGTGGCGCTGGCGGCAGCGGTCGTGGCCGGCGACCCCGAGGCCCTCCAGGTGCTGGCCGAGCACGCCCTGGTCGGCGAGACCTCGCTCTGGCGCCACGCCGAGGGGCTGGCGGCGCTGGCCCGGGCCCTCGCCGAGCCCCCGGTGGAGCGGCCGCTCCGGCTCTGGAGCGCCGGCTGCGCCACCGGCGAGGAGCCCTACAGCCTGGCCCTGGCCCTGCTCGACGCCGGCCGCGACCGCGAGGAGGACCGGATCCTCGGGACAGACGTCTCGGCGCGGGCGCTGGCCCTGGCCTGGGCGGGCGTCTACGGGGCGCGGGCCACGCGGAAGCTGCCGCCGGCGCTGGCGGCGCGCTGGCTCCGCCCCACCGATCACGGCGCCCAGGTCGACGGCCGGCTGGCCCGCCTCTGCCGCTTCGAGCGCCACAACCTGCTCGACCGGCCGCCCGGCGATGACTTCGACGCCGTGGTCTGCCGCAACGTCCTCATCTACTTCGATCCCGCGGTGGCGGCCTCGACGCTGGTCCGGCTGGCGGGCGCGGTGGCGCCCGGCGGCTACCTGCTGCTCGGGCCGGTGGAGCTGCCGCTGGCCGGCGGCCTCGACTTCGAGTGGGTGGAGCGCGGCGGCGCCACGCTGCTCCGGCGGCCGGTCACTGCCGGGTGAGCGGGGCGCTGGCCGAGATCGAGCGGCTGACGACCCGGGCCTGGCTGCTCGGCTGCAGGCCGTACTGGGCCCCGTCGGTCAGCACCACCACGAAGCGGGCGACCTGGTCGAAGCCCTTGCCGGGGAGGAAGGCGATGTCGCCGGCGCGGAGCGTCAGGACGTTCTCGGCCCCCTCCACCTCGAGGGCGCCGCCCAGCGCCGCGGTCACCAGGCCGGTGACCGGATCGCGGAAGCCGGCCGAGCCGCCCAGGTAGCTCCCGGCCGAGTCGTAGAACCAGGCGGCGCCGTCGTGGACGTTGGGGTCGATCACCGTGAAGCCGAGGCTGATGGTCCCGGTGGCGGCGGTGGCGGTGCCGGAGGTCCCCGGGCTGGCCCGCCGCACCATGGGCACCGAGGTGCCGGCGGGCGGGGTCCGGTCCTCCGAGTTCATGGACGGGCGGGTGGCGGTGAGCCCCCCGGGATCCGGGACGTAGGCGACGCCCCAGGCGACGGCACCGCTGGTCAGCTTGATCTCGGCGATGAGGAAGCCGATGGGCAGCAGGTTGATCTCCGGGCCGAACCAGCGGCCGTAGCCGCCGATGACCCGGCGGGCGGGATCGAAGAGCTGGGGGTCCCGGGAGAGCGTCCACCAGCTGGCGCCGTCGGGCGTGTAGACCCGCGCCCAGGCCAGGTCGGCGAAGGCCAGGTCGCCGCTGTAGTGGATCCAGAAGTCGTAGAAGGCGGTCTGGTTGTTGGCCGGCGGCGAGGACCAATAGGCGGGGGCGATGCTCTCGGAGAGCACCTCCAGGCTGGTGATGGTCAGGCCGGGGGTGGAAGGGGCGGGGGCAGGGGCGTCGCCGCCGCAGGCCAGGGCCAGCGCCAGGCCGGAGGCGACCAGGGCCCGGAGGCTGGCGGCGCCCAGGGGCGCGCGTCGGGGCGAGGGCCGGTGGGGCGGGCGGCGCGGTGGCGTCACCTGCGCCCCCTACTCCACCACCAGCGCTTCGCTGACGAAGTACTCGGTCTCGCCGAAGCAGGAGGTGGGCAGCCCGAGGTGCTGCGTGTACTTGAGGGCCACCCGCTTCCCCAGCGACCTGTTCAGGTTGGCGGCCACCGCTTCGGAGCGGATGGAGAAATAGAACTTCTCCGGGATGGCGCCCGGCATGGTGACCATGGCCAGCTCCCCCTCCCACGTCTTGCAGACCCAGCCCTTCCTGGAGAACTTCTGCACGTAGCCGACCCGCTCGCCCTCGGAGTAGCTCCAGGAGAGCGCCGCCCAGGTGTAGGCGGCCAGGCCGCCGGCGGCGAGGAGGAGGACCAGCACGGTGACCACGAGGGCCTTGCCCGAGGCGGAGGTGCGCACCGGGGGAGGAGACCACGAACGGCGGCGGGGTTCCAGCGCCGCCTCCTGGGGGTCCCGACCGCCCGGGTGATCACGCGGGCGGGTTGTCACGTTGGCCCGGGCCCGGTCTCTTGGTAGAGACGTCGTCCGCACCGTCTCCAGCACCGAAGGTCACCCCGGAGGTCCACCATGCCGCACCCCCGCTCGTTCGTCCGCCTCGCCGCGCTGGCGCTCACCCTGGCGCTGGCCGTCCCCGCCGCCGCGCTGGAGCGCCCGGAGATCCCCGAGGGGCTCACCTGGAACCTCGGCGACCTGTTCAAGACCGAGGCCGACTGGGTGAAGGCCCGGGAGGGGCTGGCGGCGCAGGTGGCCGCCCTCCCAGCCCACCAGGGCCACCTGGGCGACTCGGCCGAGGCGCTCTACAAGGCGCTCGCCGCCAGCTCCGCCGCCGACCTGGCGCTGACCCGGCTCTACGTCTACGCCTCGGCCCGCGCCGACGAGGACACCCGGGCGGCCCGGCCGCGCGAGCTGAAGCAGGCCGCCCAGCGGCTGGCGGTCGAGCTGGGGACGGCCGAGAGCTGGATCCGCCCCGAGCTGCTCTCCATCGAGGCCGCCAGGCTGCGCGGCTTCCTGGCCGCCGAGCCGCGGCTGGCCCCCTGGAAGGTGACCATCGAGGAGGTGCTCCGCTGGCAGCCGCACACCCTGCCGCTCGGCGAGGAGAAGCTGCTGGCGCAGGCCGACGACCTCAGCAACGCCGGCGTCGCCGCCTACTCGATCCTCAAGGACGCCGACCTGCCCTACCCGACCGTGGCCCTCTCCACCGGGGCCCAGGTCCGCCTCGACTCGCAGGGCTTCGCGCTGCACCGGGCCTCCCCGGTCAAGGTCGACCGCGACCTGGCCTTCGAGAAGTTCTTCGGCGCCCTGAAGACCTACGAGCGGACCTTCGGCACCACCCTGGAGGCCCAGCTCAAGTCCCACCAGTTCACGGCCCGGTCGAGGAAGTTCGGCAGCTCGCTGGAGTCGTCGCTCTTCCGCGCCAACGTCCCCACCACCGTCTACACCCAGCTGGTGGCCGACGTTCGCCGCTCGCTGCCGACGCTGCACCGCTACCTGAAGCTGCGCCAGCAGATGATGGGGCTGGAGAAGCTCCGCTACCAGGACCTCTACGTGCCGCTGGTGGGCAAGGTGGAGCTCACCTACACCCCGGCGCAGGCCCAGGCGCTGACGCTGGAGGCCTTCGCGCCGCTCGGCAAGGAGTACGTCGCCGCCCTGAAGACCGGCTACCAGAGCCGCTGGACCGATTACCTCCCCACCACCGGCAAGCGCTCCGGCGCCTACTCGACCGGGGTCTACGGCGTCCACCCGTACCAGCTGCTCAACTTCAACGGCCAGTACGACGACCTCTCGACCCTGGCCCACGAGTCGGGCCACTCCATGCACACCTGGCTGGCCGCCCGGGCGCAGCCCTTCCCCACCTCCGACTACCCCACCTTCGTGGCCGAGGTGGCCTCGACGCTCAACGAGGCGCTGCTGGTCGACCACATGGTGGGCAAGGCCAAGGACGACGCCACCCGGCTGGCGCTGCTCGGCAACCGGCTCGACACGCTGCGGACCACGCTCTTCCGCCAGACCCTGTTCGCCGAGTTCGAGCTCAAGGTCCACGAGGCGGCCGAGAAGGGCGAGCCGGTCACCGGCGAGACGCTGACCGCGCTCTACCTGAAGATCGTCCGCGACTACTACGGCCACGCCCAGGGGATCTGCCAGGTGGACGACCTGGTCGGCATCGAGTGGGCCTTCATCCCGCACTTCTATTACGACTTCTACGTCTTCCAGTACGCCACCAGCATCGTCGCCTCCTCCTCGCTGGCCTCGCGCATCCTCGCCGAGGGGAAGCAGGGGAAGACCGGTGCCCGCGACGCCTACCTGGCCATGCTCTCGGCCGGCAGCTCCAGGTTCCCCATCGACCTGCTCAAGTCGGCCGGCGTCGACATGACCAGCGGGGCGCCCTTCGACGCCGCCATGAAGGAGATGAATGCCACCATGGACCAGATGGAGAAGATCCTGGCCCGGCAGGCCAAGGCGAAGAAGTAGCCGGGGCTCGGCGCCGGGCCGTCCCGCCACGGCGGGTGGCCCGGCGGATCGAGGCGGCGCGCCGGCGACTCAGCGGCGGGTGGGGGTGGTCCGGCGGGCCTTTCGGGCCGGGGCGGCGCGCCAGGTCCCGGTGCGGCCGCCCCGCTTCTCCAGCAGCTCGACGCGCTCCAGCACCATCCCCTGCTCGTACCGCTTCAGCATGTCGTAGGCGGTGAGGCAGGCGGCGGTGGCGGCGGTGAGCGCCTCCATCTCCACGCCGGTCCGGTCCACGGTGCGGACCGTGGCCACCGCCTCGAGGCCGGCGGCGGTGAGCCGCACCGCCACCTCCACCGCCGACAGCGAGATGGGGTGGCAGAGCGGGATCAGGTCCGGGGTCCGCTTGGCGGCCATGACACCGGCCAGCCGCGCCGCCGCCAGCACGTCCCCCTTCTCCACCTCGCCGGCCGTGACCCGGGCCCGGGTGGACTTCGACATCCGCAGCAGGGCGCGGGCCACCGCCACCCGCTCGGTGGGGGGCTTGGCGCCGACGTCGATCATCTTCACGGGGAGGCTCCGCTCAGTGGCCGGCGAGGAACCGCTCGGCGTCGATGGCCGACATGCAGCCGGTGCCGGCGGCCGAGATGGCCTGCCGGTAGTTGGGGTCGGCCACGTCGCCGCAGGCGAAGACGCCGGGCACGCTGGTGGCGGTGGAGGGGGCCTTCACGGTGAGGTAGCCGACCTCGTTCATGTCGAGCTGCCCCTTGAAGAGGGCGGTGTTGGGCTCGTGGCCGATCCCCATGAAGAGCCCCTGCACCTTGAGCTCGCGGGTGGAGCCGTCGACGGTGCTCTTGAGCCTCAAGCCCGTGACCGCCTTGCCGTCGCCCAGCACCTCGTCGACCGCCGCGTTCCAGACCATGGAGATCTTGGGGTTCGCCCTGGCCTTCTGCTGCATGATCTTGGAGGCGCGCAGCTCGCCGCGGCGGTGGATGAGGTGGACCTTGGTGGCGAACTTGGTGAGGAAGGTGGCCTCCTCGACGGCGGTGTCGCCGCCGCCCACCACCGCCACCTCGACGTTGCGGAAGAAGAAGCCGTCGCAGGTGGCGCAGGCCGAGACGCCGCGCCCCTGGTACTGCTTCTCCGAGGGGATATCGAGCCACTTGGCGGTGGCGCCGGTGGCGACGATGACGGCGTCGGCGGTGTACTCCTCGGCCTCGACCCAGAGCCGGAAGGGGCGCTTGGAGAGATCGACGCGGGTCACCTCGGCGGAGACGAAGCGGGTGCCGAAGCGGGTGGCCTGCTTCTTCATCTCCTCCATCAGCGCCGGCCCCATGACCCCGTCGGGGAAGCCGGGGAAGTTCTCCACCTCGCTGGTGATGGTGAGCTGGCCGCCCGGCTGGAACCCCTCGATCATGAGCGGCTGGAGCGTGGCCCGGGCCGCGTAGATGGCGGCGGTGTAGCCGGCCGGTCCGGAGCCGATGATGACGACCTTCTCGTGCTGGGCCATGGTGTTCCTCCCGGTGGACTGCAGCGTCAGGTTCTAGCCCCTGTGAGCCCTCCTGTCACCGGACGGTTCACGCCGCGCCCCCGTCTGGTATCGTCGCCCGGCATGGATGCCGCCAGCCTGCGAGCCTGCCCGCTCTTCAAGACGCTCTCCTCCGGGCAGCTGGGCCGGATCGCGGCGGTGGCGGTGCGGCGGGAGCTGCCCGGCGGGGCCACCATCTTCGCCGAAGGGGCGAGCGGCGACGAGATGTACGTGGTCCTCTCCGGCCGGGTCCGCATCTCCAAGCGGCTGCCCGGGGTGGGCGAGGAGGCGCTGGCCATCCTCGAGCCGGGCGCCTACTTCGGCGAGATGGCCATGGTCGACGACTCTCCTCGCAGCGCCGACGCCCTGGCCCACACCAGCTGCGCCCTGGCGGTGATCAAGCGCGAGGAGCTGGAGCAGCTGATGTTCGTCGACAAGGACCTGGCCTACGTGGTGCTCTGGACCTTCGTGCGGACACTCTCGGTGCGGCTGCGCGAGATGAACGAGAAGATCCAGGGCTTCTTCGCCATGACCGGGCCGTTCCGGTAGGCGAGGCCGACCCCTCAGCGCCGCCTGGCCCGGCTCCCCACGGCGCCGAGCTTTCGCGACTCGGGTCCGGCGCTGCGCTCGGCCGCCGGCCTCGCCGCGGCGCTCCCCGGCTCGGGGGCGGGCGGGGTGGCCGGCTCGGCGGCGGCGGGGAGGCCCGGCGCGGTGGCGGCCGAGATGGCCGGCGCGGTGGACGCCCGCCGGCTCACCTTGTGGGGGATGGTGACGCTGACGTGCTTGCGGCGCAGCGGCGTCTCCTCGAGCGCCGAGGCCCGGGCCGAGGCGGCGGTGCGATGGCGCAGCTCGAGGCGGGTCTGCCCGAAGGCCACGGCGCTGCCCGGCCGCACCCGCGCCTCGAGGACCCGCTGCCCGTCGACGAAGGTGCCGTTGCGGCTGCCCAGGTCCACCACCCAGAGCTCGTCGCCGCGCCGCTCGATGAGGGCGTGCATGTTGGAGATCCACGGGTCGTCGATGTGGACGTTCGCCTCCGGCGACCGGCCCACCACGATAGGTACTTCGGGGATGGCGAAGCAGGCCCCGGTGCAGGGTCCACTGAGCACCACGAGATCGACCACGGCAACCTCTCGGAAGGAAATCAAGCCATGCTAACATGACGAGAATCAAGCCCATGGACCATCCGAACTCGCCAGACCAGGCCGGGCGGGAAGGGGGGCGCGCCGGTCCGGCGCTCCCGGAGGCGGAGGGGCGGGTGCTGGGCGGCCGGTACCGGCTGCTGCGCAAGCTCGGCACCGGCGGCATGGGCTCGGTCTGGCTCTGCGAGCACGTGGCGCTGGGGCGCCGCTACGCCCTCAAGGTCCTCAACGCCGACCGGGCCGCCAACCCCGAGCTGCTGCAGCGCTTCCGCCAGGAGGCCCGCGCCGCCAGCGGCATCTCCCAGGAGAACGTGGTCGACGTCTTCGACTCCGGCGAGGACGTCGGCGGCGAGCACTACTACGTGATGGAGGTGCTGGACGGACGGAGCCTGGGGCAGGTGCTGCGCGAGGACGGGCCGCTGCCGGTGGGGCGGGCGCTGCTGCTGCTCGAGCAGGTCTGCCGGGCCCTGGCCGCCGCCCACGGGCGCGGCGTGATCCACTGCGACGTCAAGCCGGACAACGTCCTGGTGCAGCGGCTGGCCGACGGCCGCGAGCAGGCCAAGCTCATCGACTTCGGCATCTCACGCCTGCCCGGGGCCGGGCGGCTCACCGTCGACGGCGAGGTGATCGGCACGCCCGAGTACATGTCGCCGGAGCAGGCGGCCGGCGAGGCGGTGGACGCGCTCACCGACGTCTACGCCGCCGGGGTGCTGGCCTTCGAGCTGCTCACCGGGTGCTTGCCGCTGGTGGGGCCGACCGCCATCGCCACGCTGGTGGCGCACCAGACCATGACCCCTGACGCGCCCGGGCAGCGCCGGCCCGGCCTGGGGCCGGCGGTGGACCAGCTGGTGCTGCGCGCCCTGGCCAAGCACCCGGCCGACCGCTTCCCCTCGATGCAGGCCATGGCCGCCGAGGTGATGCGGGTCCGGCTCCTCTCCAGCCTGTCGGTCCCGAGCCTGCGGGCCGAGGCCTGGACCGGCCCGGTCGAGACCCTGCCGCTCCCTGCCACGCGGGCCCGGCCGGATCTCTGGGAGCCCTCGCCCCGTCCGGAGGCGCGGCCGTCGGCCTCCCCGCCGTCGCCGCGGCGCCCCGGGCGCTGGCCGGGGCTGGCCCTGGCGCTGCTGGGGATCTCCGTCGCGCTGGTGGCGGCGTTCACCGCGGTGAGCCAGTGGACCCGCCCGGCGCCGGCCCCGGCCCCGCGGGCGGTGGAGGCGGCGACGCGGCCGATCGCCGAGGAGCCGCCCCCGCCGGTGCTCCCCCGCCCCGTCGACGAGGAGCCGCCCGCCTCGGGGCGGGAGGCCCGGCCGGCCCACCCCCGGCCGCCCGGCGAAACTCCGGCGCACGATCCCTACGCGCCTGCTGATACGCTCAAGGCCGACCCCTTCAAGTGAACCGCCCGCTCCTCATCGTCGGCGCCGCCCTGGCGCTCCTCCTGGCCGCGCCGGCCGTCGCCGCCGACGACGTCGCCGAGGCGCGGGCCCGCTTCGACCACGGCAGCAAGCTCTACCGGGCCGGCAAGTACCGCGAGGCCATCGCCGAGTTCGACGCCGCCTACCGGATCAAGCCGCACGGGGCCATCCACTTCAACGTCGCCCAGTGCCGCGAGAAGCTGGAGCAGTGGCCGGAGGCGCTGCGGAGCTACCAGGACTACCTGCGCGAGGTGCCCGACGCCCGCGACCGGGCCGCGGTGCGCGCCACCATGGGGCGCATCGAGCGGCGGCTGGCGGCGGCCGGCGTGCAGGCGCTGCTGGTCTACACCGACCCGCCCGGCGCGGCGCTGCGCGTCGACGGCAAGCCGCGGGGCCGGACGCCGTACCAGGTGACGCTGGCGCCGGGCGTCTACCGGGTGGCGCTGGCGCTGGACGGCTTCGCCCCCGAGGAGCTGGAGGTGGAGGTGAGCATGACCGGCACCCGCCTGGTGGACCTGGTGCTGCAGTCGCGGGTGGTCACGGCGACGGGCGCCGCGGTCCCGGCCGCGACGGCCACTCCGCCCACCGCCTCGACAGCGACCGCGGCGTCGGCCGCGGCCCCGGCGGCGACCGCGGCGGCGGCCTCCGGGCAGGCTTCGGCCGCCGCGCCCCCCGCGACCACGGGTTCGCCAGCGAGGACCGGCGCCCGCTCCACGCCGGACCCGGCCCCGCCGGCGCCCGCCGCCGCCCCCGACCTGAAGGCCAGGCCGCCACCCTCCACGGCGCTGGCCGCCCTCCCGGCCTCACCGGCCCCGCCGCCGGGCCCACGGCGCGTCTACACCTGGGTGGCCGCGGGCGTGGCCGTGGCCGCCGGGGTCGCCGGCGTCGCCTCCGGCCTCTCCGCCAGGAGCACCGCGGCGCGGCTCCGCGACGGGACGGTCCACGCCGACGCCGCGGCCATGGCCCGCGACGCCCAGAGGAAGGCCACCACCGCCAACGTGCTCTACGGCCTCTCCGGCGCGGCGGCGGCGGCCGGGGTGACGCTCTTCTTCGTGGAGGGGAAGTTCTGATGCGCCTCGCCTCGCTGCCCGTGCTCGCCCTCGCCGCGCTGGCCTCCCTGGCCGCCGGCCTGGCCGGCTGCTCCGTGAACGTGGAGGGGGCGAAGTGTCACGTGGTGGGGGCCACCGACGAGTGCCCGTCGGGGCAGCGCTGCGGCACCGACTGGAACTGCAGCGTGCGTGCGGCGGCCTGCGAGCCGTGCGTGGCGGGGGCCACCGCGTGCCGGGTCGAGACGCCGGGGAGCGTGATGGAGTGCTTCACCGACGACCCGGTCTGCGGCACCTGGAAGGTGGCGGCGGGCGGCGCCTGCGTGGCCGGCCTGCAGACCTGCAAGAGGTCGGCGCTGGACGTGCCCACCTGCGCCTGCGACCACTGGACCGTGATCCCCGGCGGCAGCGCCGCGGCCTGCACCCGGCCGTCGATCACCGGCGCCCTGATCGAGGCCATGAAGTTCCCCGGGCCGGTGGTGAGGCTGGGGGGCGGCGCCACCGCCACCTACGGGAACGAGCTGGACGACAGCGCGCCCATCGTCCTGCCCGCGGGCGTGACGGTGATCGGGGACGAGACCGCGCCGGTGGCGGTGCCGCTCAACCGGATCATCGAGGTGCGGGGGTCGGTGGCAGCGCCCAACGCCCTGGCGGCGCTGGTGGTCGAGCCCGGCGCCAGCGTGCGCGGCGTGACCGTCCGCCGCGTCGACGCCTCGGCGCCGTTGGTCGGCGTGGTCGTCGACGGGGCCTCGCCGGCGGGGGGCAACTCGCTGCTGGCTGTCCAGGTCGACGCCGGCACGGCCGGCTTCCCCTTCGCGGTGGGGCTGCGCATCAGCGCCGCCGGCGCCGTGGCGGTGAGCGACGTGCGGGTCAGCGGGGCCACCGTGGCCGGCCTGGAGGTGAACCGGTCCGCGGCCACCGACGCGGCGGTCGTGACCGGGTCGACGTTCGACCAGAACCAGGTCGGGGTCAGCTTGATCAAGGGGGATTTGACGTTGAGTGGTTCGACGTTGAAGCGAAGCATTTGGGAGGGTTTCGTTTCGGCAACCGGAGTGTCCAACCTGACCAGCCTTTCCCTTGTCGATAGCTTCATCACTTGGAACGGGCGGGGTGGCGTACGATTGTTTGGCAACAAGACCGTGGCCATTATTGGGACGAGGATCTGCGGAAACACAGGGTTCAGCCGATCCCCACCGGGAGCCACGAGAATGGTCGGCGGCATCTACACTGTCGGCGATCCGCCAATGTCGCTCACGTTTCAAGGAAACCTTCTCTTCGACAACAGCGGAGACCAGGTCTTGGTCGCAGCGTCCGGTGCAAGCTGGGATCTCACTGGCTCTGTCTCGAATTCTTGCCCGGCCAATTCTCGAAACACTTTCGCCAAGTACGCATTGCCCGGAGTCGGGTTGGCCGCAGTCGGAGCAACGGTGGTCGCGAAGTTCAACTCCTGGGGAAACGCAACTCCAGACATTGACCGAGACTTCGTTTCGGTCGCAGGGTCAGTCGACGTCGGCACCGGAAACGGCGATACCAACTTCTGTAGCGCCCTGCCCCCAGACGATCCCAGCCTCACCTGCCCGCTGCCCTGACCGAGCCGCAGCGCCTGCGAAGTACCTCTCCACGCACCTCTCCCCGAACGCCCGGCGCGCAGCCAACTTGTTGTGCGGTCCGCAGAGCAAGCGAAGGTTGTCCTCCGTCCTTCCGCCGAACATGGCCCACGGCAGGATGTGATCGAGCTCCAACCGGTGCGTCGAGCCGCAGCGGCCACCGCCGTCGAGCGGCCAGGAGCAACGGCCGCCATCGCGCGCCCAGACGGCGCGGCGCACGGCGGCGGGGATGGGTTCGCGCGGGCCGGTGCGGCGGTGAGGTGGTGGCTCGTTCGAAGGTTCGGTCGAGGGCTCGGTCAGGGGAGGCCTGGACGGGACGAGCGAGTGCGGTGGAGGGGAGCCTGGCTGCGGGTCGGCCCGAGTGACCTGGGGCGTCTTCTCGGTGCTCGGTTGCGCCGGCGCGGCGACAACCTCCCTCACCGGCAGCGGCTCCGCCGTGGCGGCCACGCCGCGCGGCTTCTTCAACTGCCCGCGCGCCCTGGCCTGCTTCTCCAGCAACAGGTCGACCGCCGCGTCGATCACCTGCTCCATCGTCGCGCCGGGCCTGGCGTGGCCGAGGCCGACCTGAGCGGCTTCGAGCTTCTTCAGGAGCTGGCGCGAGACGGTGATGTGGAGCCGGCGCAGGTCGGCCGTGAGTGGTTCGATGTCGTCGCGCGGAGACTGCGTCCGTTCGCCTCCCCCGTTGGCGATTCCCGACGTCGGGAATCGCCAAGGAGGGACCTCGTCCGGGTGTGCGCCGGACAGAGGCGCGGGCGCGGGCATGGACGTGGACGTGGACGTGGACGGCTGCGTGGGACCAAACGGCAGCGTGGTCGGCGGCGTAGACGCGGACGGAAGCGCTTGCGTGAGCGTGAGCAGGGGCTGCGCGGCGCTGGCTGGCGACGCCACCGATCGGTCGAACAGCTGGGTCACCACCATCCTGGTGCTCGGCACGTGGCGAGGCTGGAGCTCGGCGACCAGCTCCTGCGCCTCACGCGACGAGAGACCGAAGAAGCGCGGCGTGACGACGGCCCGGTTCTCCTCGGTCAGCACCTTGGCCAGCTCGCCGACCGTGGAGAGGCAGAGCTTGCCCTCGCCGAGCGGCGCGATGATCTCGGGGAAGCGCTGGAGCAGCTCGGCGGCGCTCCTGCGGTAGTAGGCCGCGCTCTTGGAGAGCCCGAGATCGGCGATGAGGAAGGCGAAGAGGTTGGCATGGCCGAGCGGCTCCCAGCCACGCCGCCGATCGAAGTCGGCCAGGGCGACCAGAAAGCCGGCCAGGGCGCCTTGTTCCTTTCGGAGCAGGAGCTTGAGCGCGTCGCGGAGCTGCCGTGCTTCCAGGAGTGCGAGGGAGGGGGTGGCCGCTCCGTGGGTCGAAGCCGCGGCCGAGGATGGGGTCGGTTGCGCGTTGATCATTCACGGAGCGTCTCACGCTGGTCTGACATTTCCGGGGTCGCGGAGACGCATGGAACCCAACAGGGACGCGCGTTCTACGGCGGACCTTGGGTGGTCCACGGGAGGACGCCGTGCGGGACCTTCCGAGCTCTGTGATGGACGTCGAGGTGAAGGCGAAGGCGAAGGCGAAGACGAAGTCGAAGTCGAAGTCGAAGTCGAAGGTGAAGTCGAAGTCGAAGGTGAAGTCGAAGTCGAACCCGAACTCGAAGGCGCCGCCGCAGGGCCCGGCGGGCGGGACGCGACGGCCCGCTGCGGAGCGGCGCCGGGCTGTGCAGGGTCCGCCGCGGCGCGCCCTCCTGCCGTGTGCGCGGCGAAGCCTGTCTGAGCTCCGCGTCGCGAAGCGTTCGCGGAGCGAGTTCTGCAGCCGCGCCCGTCACGTCCCCGCGCCGCGCGCCGAGGCCTGCGTTCCATGCGGCGCGACGCGCAGCACAGGGCCGGAGCGGACCCGACCCGCCGGGGCCGAGAGGCCGGCGCCGTCGGGCGGAGGGGGACGTCGGGAGGAGGGGGACGTACCCAACGGCGGGTGAAGGCCAGGCCATGAGAAGGTCCTGGTGGCTTGCGGCGGCGCCACCAGAAGCCGGCGCCGTCGCGAATAGCGCCGTCGCGATTGAGAGGCCGGCGCCGTCAGGAGGAGAGGGCCGTACCCAACGGCGGGTGAAGGCCAGGCCATGAGAAGGTCCTGGTGGCTTGCGGCGGCGCCACCAGAAGCCGGCGCCGTCGCGAATAGCGCCGTCGCGATTGAGAGGCCGGCGCCGTCAGGAGGAGAGGGCCGTACCCAACGGCGGGTGAAGGCCAGGCCATGAGAAGGTCCTGGTGGCTTGCGGCGGCGCCACCAGAAGCCGGCGCCGTCGCGATTGGTGCCTGCTATACCTCCGCCCTCCATGCCCTCCACCCGCCAGCCCGTCGACGCCTCCGCCACCGGGCTGATGGTGCTGCTCTGCGCCCTCTGGGGGCTGCAGCAGGTGGCCATCAAGGTGGCGGCGCCTGACATCGCCCCCATCATGCAGGTGGCGCTCCGCTCCGGCCTCTCCGCCGCGCTGGTGGCCGGCTGGGCCCGCTGGCGCGGCCAGCGGCTCGACCTGCTCGGCCCGGCGCTCCGCCCCGGCCTGCTGGCCGGCGCCCTCTTCGCCGCCGAGTTCCTCTTCGTGGCCGAGGGGCTGCGCCACACCAGCGCCTCGCACATGGCCGTCTTCCTCTACACCTCGCCGGTCTTCACGGCGCTCGGCCTGCACCTGGCGCTCCGCTCGGAGCGGCTCTCCCGGACCCAGTGGATCGGCGTCCTCACCGCCTTCGCCGGCATCGCCGTGGCCTTCGGCGGTGGGCTGCTGGCCGGCGGGGCCGGGCCGGATGCGCTGCTCGGCGACCTGCTCGGCGTGGCCGCCGGGGCCGCCTGGGGCGCCACCACCGTGGTGGTGCGCCGCTCGGCGCTCTCCGAGGCGCCGCCGGCGCAGACGCTGCTCTACCAGCTGCTGGTCGGCTTCGTGCTGCTGCTGGTCGCCGCCGTGGTCACCGGCCAGGCCGGCCGGGTGGCGCTGACGCCGCTGGCCTCGGCGAGCCTGCTCTTCCAGGGGGTGGTCATCTCCTTCGCCTCCTACCTGGCCTGGTTCTGGCTGCTGCGCCGCTACCTGGCCTCGCGCATCGCCGTCTTCTCCTTCATGACGCCGCTCTTCGGCGTCAGCTTCGGCGTGCTGCTGCTCGGCGAGCCGATCACGCCGGTCTTCGGCGCCGGGGCGCTGCTGGTGCTGGCCGGCATCACCGTGGTGAGCCTGGCGGGGCCGAAGCGCGGCTGAGACCCGAGGGGCAGGGGGACGGCCAGGGCTGGAGCGCCGGTCTGGCGGGTCATGGCCCGGATGTAAGATTTCATTTCTCGATCCGTGAAGCTCCATCGATCACAGCAACTACGGCAGGTTACCGGTATGAACCAGATGTCATGTTTCATATTTCATGAAGATCATTGACAGCCTCGCTCCGGCTCGCCATCCTCCGCGGCCGTGACCAGGAAGATCCAGGCCAGCCAGCTCTCCAGCCAGGCCTACGCGGCGCTGAAGGAGATGATCGGGGCGCACCGGTTCGATCCGGGCGCCCGGGTCAACATCGAGGCGCTGACGCGGGAGCTGGGCGTGAGCCGCACCCCGGTCTGGGAGGCGGTCGCCAGGCTCGAGCACGAGGGGCTGCTGGAGCGGATCCCGCACCGGGGCGTCTTCATGGCGGTGTTGACGCTGGAGAAGGCGCTCGACCTCTACGCGGTGCGCGAGCTCCTCGAGGGGCTGGCGGCGCGCCAGGCGGCCACCCGGATCGACGACCGCGCCCTGCAGAAGATGGCCGCCTGCCTGAAGAAGCAGCGGGCCCTGGTCGAGGCCTCCGACGTGGTCGGCTACTCCACCACCGACTTCGACCTCCACGCCGCCGTCTACGAGGCCTGCGGCAACCCCTTCCTCTCCGAGATGCTGGAGAAGCTGAAGGCCCAGATGCGGCCCATGCGGATCCACATCGAGCGGATCCTCCCCGAGCTCTACGCCGACCACCTGCGGCTCTACGAGGCCCTGGCGGCGCGCGATCCGGACCGGGCCGAGGCCGCCTTCCGCGCCCACAACCGCTTCCTCATGGAGCACATCCGGGAGCTCCTGCGAGCGCCGGAGGAGATCGGCCGCGGACGTCGCGGCGCAGCGCCGGGCCACGCCGAGCGGGCCGGCCCGGAAGGCATCACCCCGCAACCAGCCACAAGGAGAGCCAGCACATGAAGATCCCCAAGGAACGGACCGCCATCGTCCTCATCGAGCCGCAGAACGACTTCCTCAGCCCGGGCGGCACGATGTACCAGTACATCGCCGACCAGCTGAAGCAGCGGAACGTCATCGCCAACCTCCAGGGGCTGCTGCAGGGCGCCCGCGGCAAGTGCAAGATCTTCTACGTGCCCTTCCAGGCCTTCAAGAAGGGGTTCCCCGAGCTGAAGCGGGGCGGCCCGGGGACCGCCGGCCTGCGCGGCATCGAGATGGACATGAAGGCCGACTGGGGCACCGGCGCCTGGCTGGAGGGGACCCCGGGCCCGGAGATCATCCCGCAGCTCACCCCCAAGGACGGCGACATCATCGTCCGCGGCAAGCTCACCCTCGACGCCTTCCACTCCACGGCGCTCAACTACCTGCTGCGCGCCAACGAGATCGAGTACGTGGCCATGGCCGGCTTCCACACCAACTGGTGCGTGGAGGCGACCGCCCGCTCCGCCTACGACCTCGGCTACCGGGTCATCGCCCTCAAGGACTGCACCGGCACCGACACCGCCCGCGAGCAGGAGTACGCCGAGCAGGTGATCTTCCCGCGCATCGGCTCGGTCATGACCTCCACCGAGTTCCTGGCCGCGCTGGTCTGAGCCGAGCCGAGTCGGGCGGCCGCGCCGGTTGGTGCGGCCGCCGCAGCAAGGCGCGTCCTCGGGCGCTCCGGTGCCACCCCCCCCGGCGGCCGGAGCACCCGAGGCGCGTCGTCGTCCCGTCCACGCCGGGGAAAGTGAGGCTCCACCGATGAAGCAGAGAATGCACTCCGCCCTGCTGAAGCTGTCCGTCGCGGCCATCGCGGTGTCGCTGGCTGTCCCGGCGACCCGGGCGGCCGACTACCCCAAGGACGACCTCAAGATCGGCCTGATGTTCGGCCTCACCGGCCCGGCCTCGCCCATCGGCCCGGTGCAGCGCGACGGCGCGCTGCTGGCCATCGAGGAGGTCAACGCCGCCGGCGGCCTCACCGTCGGCAACAAGAAGGTCAAGGTCACCTACGTCCTCAAGGACGACGAGACCAAGCCCGACGTCGCCATCCGGCGCTTCCGCGAGCTGCTGGGCGAGGACAAGGTCGACATCCTGGTCGGCCAGACCTTCGCCCCCATCACCGGGGCCCTGAACAAGGAGGTCAAGAAGACCCCCATCGGCTACTTCCCGGTCAACGTGGTGGCCTACGGCCTCTTCAAGAAGGAGGAGATCGCCCCCACCACCTTCGCGGTGCACGGCTCGGCCTACTCGGCCGGCTACGCCAGCGCCACCTACGTGGCCCAGACCCTCGGCCACAAGAAGGTGGTCTTCTTCGCGCCCGCCTACGCCTTCGGCCAGGACCAGTGGCGCGGCGCCGAGGCCGCCTTCACCAAGCTGGGCGTCAAGGCCGAGTACCTGGAGTCGCCGGTGGGCACCGCCGACTTCACGCCCTACCTCACCAAGATCATGGAGATGAAGCCGGAGGTGGTGATGCTGGCCCACTGGGGCGTCGACGCCATCAACGTCCTCAAGCAGACCTACGAGACCGGCCTGAAGGGCAAGACCCGCATCTGGTTCGACTGGATGACCAACGTCTTCGGCAGCGGCGTGCCGCCCGAGGCGCTGGAGGGCGTCTACTCGCTGATGAGCTGGTACCACGACCTGGGCGACTTCCCCGACAAGGAGGTGGTGGCCTCCAGCAAGGCCTTCGCCGACAAGTTCAAGAAGGCCTACGGCGTGCCGCCCGACCCGTACGCGGCCATGGCCTACATCGGCACCAAGGAGGCGATGCGCGCCGTCAGCCTGGCCAGGAGCACCGATCCCGCGGCGCTGGCCGCGGCCATCACCGCCAACCCCTCCTTCGACTCCATGAAGGGCAAGGGGACCTGGCGCAAGGACCACCAGCCGGTCTTCAAGCACAACGCCTTCGTGGTGGTGGGCAAGTCGGCCGCCGAGCGCAAGGGCGACAAGTGGGATCTCGTCAAGGTGATCGGCTCCTTCACCAACGAGGACTACCTGCCGTCGCTGAAGATGCTCGGCTACGAGTAGCCCGCTGGACCGCGCCGCGGGGAGGGGCCGCCGGCCTCTCCCCGCGCCACCACACCCCGGCTGGTTGACGGAGGATCACATGGTCACCGCAGCGAGCTCGGCCGCCCCCATCCTGGAGACGCGCGCCGTCACCGCCAGGTTCGGCGCCTTCACCGCCGTCGACGGGGCCAGCTACCGGCTCCTCGAGGGCGAGACCGCGGGCATCATCGGTCCCAACGGCGCCGGCAAGTCCACCTTCTTCAACCTGGTGACCGGCCTGGTGCTGCCGTCGTCCGGCACCGTGCACCTCGCCGGCGAGGAGGTCACCGGGGTGGCGCCCCACCAGCGGGTCAAGGCCGGGTTGGTGCGGACCTTCCAGCTGGTCTCGGTCTTCGATGCCCTGCCGGTGCTCGACAACCTGGTCCTGGCGGTGGTCCACGCCGCCCCGGCGCTGGCCAGCGGCCCCGGCTTCCTGTTCGGATCGTCGCGACGCGGCGGCATCGAGGAGGCCGCGCGGGAGGCCCTCGACCGGGTCGGGCTGGCGGGGAAGGCGGGGCTGCTCACCGCCGAGCTCTCCTACGGCGACAAGCGCAAGCTGGAGATCGGCATCGCCCTGGCGCTGCGCCCGCGGGTGCTGCTGCTCGACGAGCCCTTCGCCGGCCTCTCCGACTTCGAGATCGGCGAGGTGCTGCGCCTGGTCAAGACCATCCAGGGGAGCCTCTCCATGGTCATCATCGAACACAAGATCTCCCACCTCCTCGACGTGGTCTCGCGCCTCTCGGTGATGCACGAGGGGAAGATCATCGCCGAGGGGGACCCGGGCCAGGTGCTGGAGGACCCCACCGTGCGCCACGTCTACTGGGGCGGCGGCCAGGGACGCGGGCTGGCCGAGGTGCGCGGCACCAGGAAGGCCGAGGCCTGAGGTGCTCCTCCAGGTAAACGACCTCGAGGTGGCCTACGGCCGGGCCCGGGCCCTGCACGGCATCTCCATCGACGTGGCCGAGGGCGAGCGGGTCTTCATGGTGGGGCGCAACGGCGCCGGCAAGACCACCCTGCTCAAGACCGTGGCCGGCTTCCTCGCCCCCACCGCCGGCACCATCCGGTTCGCCGGCCGGGAGATCGCCGGCCAGCCCGCCGAGGAGGTGGCCCGCGGCGGGATCCGCTACGTCTTCCAGGACAAGCGGGTCTTCACCAAGCTGACGGTGCGGGAGAACATCGAGATCGCCGCCCACGCCGCCCGCATCAAGCTGGCCGAGGCCATCGAGCGGGTGGTGGAGATCTACCCGAAGATGACCCGCTTCCTCGACAGCCCGGCCGGCGGACTCTCCGGCGGGCAGCGCCAGCTGCTGCTGCTGGGGCGGGCCCTGCTGGGGCAGCCGCGGCTGCTGCTCATCGACGAGCCGACCGAGGGGCTGGCCGGCGGCGCCATCGACGAGGTCTTCCAGGTGCTGGAGAAGAGCAAGGGGAAGGTGGCCATGGTGATCGTCGAGCAGAACCTCTCGGTGGTGCGCCAGCTGGCGGACCGGGTCTACGCCATCAAGGAGGGGCGGGTCTGCTCGGAGTTCCGCGACGCGGCCGCCATCGCCGACCCGGCCGTGCTGGAGGGGGTGCTGTGACCTTCGCGCTCGGCGCCGCCGCGGCCGCCCGGCTGCGGCGCTTCGACCTGCCCATCCTGGCGGCGCTCTTCATGGGGCTGGCCTGGGCCATCTCCCTCCAGCGGGCCACCGACTTCATCATCTTCTGCATCTTCGTGCTGGCCTACGACCTGCTCTACGGCCACATGGGGCGGCTCTCCTTCGGCCACATGCTCTACCTGGGCACCGGGGCCTACGCCACCGCCCTCACCGCCGAGCACCTCAGCGCCAACCCCTTGGCGGCGCTGCTGGCGGCGCTGCTGGCCGGCGGCGCGGTGGGCTGGGTGCTCTCCTTCATCACCGTGCGCACCACCGGCGCCTGCTTCGCCCTCATCAACCTGGCGCTCAACCAGGTCGGACACTTCCTGGTGCTGGTGGCCTTCGCCCGCTGGACCGGCGGCGAGGACGGCATGTCGGTCACCTTCAGCAAGATCGGGCCGTTCGACGTCGGCCACAAGGCCACCATGTTCGGCCTGGCGCTGGCCTGCCTGGTGGCGGTGGTCTGGCTGCTGCGCCGGCTGACCGGCTCGCCCTTCGGGATCCTGCTGCGCAGCATCAAGCAGAACGAGAGCCGGGTCCGCTTCCTCGGCTACGACGTGGTGCGCGCCAAGACCCTGGCCTTCGTGCTCTCCACCGCCCTCTCGGCCTTCGCCGGCGGGCTGGCCATCCTCAACTACGCCTACGTCACCCCCAGCTTCATCGACACCGGGCGCAACGTCGAGGTGATCTTCGCCGCCCTCATCGGCGGCGCCGGGAGCGTCTACGGCGCCATCGCCGGCGGCGTGGCCTACATGCTGATCTCCAACTTCCTCCCCAACTACGTGCAGCGCTGGGAGATGTTCCTCGGCTTCGCCCTGCTGGTGATGATCTTCAGGTTCCGGGCCGGGGTCTGGGGCTCGCTGGTGGCCCGCTTCGGGCCTCGCCGCGCGGAGGGCGCATGATCACCGTCGTCGCCTACGGCCTGACCGTCGGCGCCATCCTCTACATCATCTCCATCGGTCTCTCGCTCACCTTCGGGACCATGCGGATCGTCAACTTCGCCCACGCCCTGGTCTACACGGTGGGCGCCTACGTGCTCTTCACCATGCTGCGGGTCACCGGGGGGAACTTCGTGCTGGCCGCGCTGGTGGGGGTGGTGGCGGTCATCCCGCTCTCCTGGGCCATCGAGCGCTTCGTCATCCGCCGGCTCTACGGGCAGTCGATCGACTACGCCATCATCGCCACCTACGCGGTGCTGCTCATCGGCGTCGACGCCACCAAGTGGATCTGGGGCGCCACGCCGCTGCCGCTCTCTGATCCCATCGGCAGGTACGTGGCCATCGCCGGGGTCGACCTGCC
Organism: Anaeromyxobacteraceae bacterium; assembly: GCA_032654565.1. Lineage (GTDB taxonomy): Bacteria > Myxococcota > Myxococcia > Myxococcales > Anaeromyxobacteraceae > JADKCZ01. Next base: position 1,035,556 of record JAULAX010000015.1, read on the forward strand.
GGTCTACCGCCTGGTGGTGATCGCCCTGGCGGTGCTGATCTTCGCCGGGCTGGAGCTCTTCTTCCACAAGACCGTGGTGGGGAAGATCGTGGTGGCCGGGCTGGAGGACAAGGACGCGGTGCGCAGCCTGGGCATCCGCGTCGACAGCTACTTCTCGCTGGTCTTCATCCTGGGGAGCTGCCTGGCGGCGCTGGGCGGGATCCTCTACGCCCCCATCACCACCATCCACCCGTACATGGGCACCCACGTGCTGCTGCTCTCCTTCGCGGTGGTGCTGGTGGGCGGCCTGGGCAGCATGCGCGGCACCCTGGTGGCCTCCTTCGCGCTGGGCATGGTGATGGCCGTGACCGGGCGGGTCTGGGGACCGGCCTCCGAGGCCATGGTCTTCGCGGTCATGGCGGTGGTGCTGGTCTTCAAGCCCATCGAGGTGTGAGCCGGCGCGCCGGCCACCCGTGGCCGGGCGGCGCCGCCTCGACTACCCCGCCGCGAAGGTCCCGGTGGCGTGCGGCCGCTCCCCGGCCTCGTCGAGCACGGCGAAGCCGAAGCCGCGCCCCGCCGGCCATTCACGGAAGGTGACGCGGCAGGGGAGCAGCACCGGCAGCTTGAAGGCCACCTCGAGCACGGTGGGGCCCCCCGCCACCCGCGGCTGCAGCTCGGCGGCCACCCGGGCCATGGTCCACATGCCGTGGACGATGGCGCGCTTGAACCCGAAGAGGCGGGCGGTGGGGCCGCTCAGGTGGATGGGGTTGTAGTCGCCGGAGACCCGGGCGTAGCGGCGGCCCAGGTCGGCCCCCAGCGTCCAGGCGGCGCCGGCGGCGCCGGGCGGGGTCGCCGGGCCCGGCGCGGTCACCGGGCCGGGCGGGGTGGCCGGACCAGGCGGGGTGGCCGGACCGGCCGGCGGCCGGGGCGGGCGGACGCCGGAGCGCCGGGCCAGCAGCGTCGAGGTCTCGGTCCAGGCCACCTGGCCGCCGGCGCGGGCCTCGGTGCAGAGGTCGAACTCCTGCCCCCGCTCGGTCTCGCGGAGGCCGCCGACCCGGCAGCGCAGGTCGATGGGCTCGCGCTGGCCGAGGGCGCGCGCCGCCTCGATGCGGCTGCGCAGGTGGACCAGGCCGAGCAGCCGGAGCGGGAAGCCGGGGCCGGTGAGCAGCGCCAGGTGGAGCGCCCCGGCCAGCACGTGCGGGTAGGTGATGGGCAGCCGCTGGTCGGGCTCGAAGCCGCACAGCTCCCGGTAGGCGTCGAGGGTGGCCGGGTCGGGAAGCGCCGGCGCCAGGCGGGCCTCCAGCGCCGGGAGGGTGGCCCCGGCGGGCAGCAGCCGGGGGCGGCGCGAGACCAGCGCACGGGCCAGCGCCGGCCAGACCGCGGGCGAGCGCTCGAAGCTCAGCGAGGCGGGGGTGGGCATGGCTCCACCCCTACCACGTCGGACGCACGGAACCGCCGGTGGACCTCGAAGGCGAAGCCGTCGAGCGCCGCCTCGTCGAGGGGATCGCCGTTGAGGTTGAGGGTGAGCGAGAGCAGCCCCTCGCGCTCGGCCACGTGGTGGAGCTGCGCCTCGGCCAGCTTGTTGGGCATGCACTCCAGCGGCCCGACGCTGACCACCGCGTCGATCTGGCGCCGGCGCCAGGCCAGCACCGGCACCCCGATGGTGAGCAGCGTCTCCACCTCGACGTGGTGGTCGAGGTAGTCGCCGGCGGCGGCCACCGCCTCGTCGATGGGCGGCGGCGGCGGCAGGCCGAGCGGGCCGGCGGCGGCGGCGTGGCAGCGGTCGAGGATGCGGTCGCGCAGCCAGCGGTCGAGCCGGGCCAGCAGCCCCTTCTTCCAGCCGCGCTTCCAGGCCACCCAGTCGGTGTACTGGATGAACTCGGTGAGCGGCTCGAGGCGCACCCGCAGCCCGCGCCGCTCCAGGGCCAGCGCCACCTCGCCGTTGGCGAAGGGATCGCAGCGCACGTAGATCTCGCCGGCCAGCAGCACCACCGGCACCCGCCGCGCCGTCTTCACCGCCGCCAGCGCCCGCGCCGCCTCGCTCACCAGCCGGGGGATTCCCCAGACCCGGCCGCCGCCGGCCTCGCGCAGCACCGCCGCGGCCGAGAGGTCGCCGCGGGTGGCCTCCTCGATCAGCGTCGAGAGGCGCGCCGCGGCCCCGGCGTGGATGGCCTCGGCGGCCCCGGGGCGGGTCTCGACCGGGCGGACGTCGTGGAGCGCCTCCTCCAGCGCCCCGTAGGCGCAGAAGCCGGCGTAGACGATGGCGGCGAAGCCGGGCGGCAGGCCGCGGAAGTAGTCGCCCAGCGGCGGCGACCAGATGGCCACCCGGTCCCGCCAGCCGAGCCGGTCGAGCACCAGCTGCTGCAGCTGGCGGTAGGCGCCAAAGCGGCAGGGGCCGTCGGAGCCGGGCATGAAGAAGGCGTAGCGCTCGCCGTCGGTGCCGGCCGTCTGCAGCCGCTCCAGCAGGCTGCCGAGCGTGACGGTGAGCGGCAGGCACTCCTTGCCGGAGGTCTGGCGCCGCCCCAGCCCCAGGGTCTCGCGGGTGGGGCGCGGCAGCACCTCGGCCGCCACCCCGAGCCCGCGCAGCCCGGCCACCAGCGCCTCGGCCTCCGGCCCCATGGGCGGCACCAGCACCCGCTCGCCGCGGGCGGTCAGGTCGCCGAGGGTGCGCCGGGCCACGTCGAGCCGGGCGGCGTCGTTGGGCACGCCGCCCCGGGCCGCGCGCAGGTCCTCGCGCACGCAGTGCAGGAAGGCCTCGACCCGGGTGCGGGTGCCGGCGTCGCCGGCGTGGCCGTCGGTCTCGATCACCGCGAACGGCTTCCCCTCCATGAGGAAGGCCAGCTGGTGGCCGGTGAAGCTGTCCGGGCCGCAGGCGTAGTTGGAGCAGAAGAGCCCGTAGAGCCCCGGGGTGCGGCGCACCAGCCAGGCGGCCCGCAGCATCCGCTGCGAGTGGCTCCAGAAGACGTCATCGAAGATGGGGGCGTCGGCCGGCACCGGCAGGCAGTCGAGCGGGATGCCGACCGCCCCCTGGGCCCGCAGGATGGCCGGCACGTTGGAGTTGAGCACCTCGTCGTGGATGGTGTAGCTGCGCCCCAGCACCGCCACCGGCGTGACCGCGTGCTCCCGGCACCAGTCGAGGGCCCGCTGCCCCAGCGCCGGCAGCCGGGCGTCGAAGGCGGCCTGCGCGGTCCGGCCCTCCCGCAGCGCCGCCTGCAGCGTCGCCTCGTCGGTGACGCCGACCGACGCGGCCAGCCCCCGGCAGGAGCGCTCGAAGGGCTCGCTCTCCAGCCCTTCCGGCCCCATGTCGATGACCGGCGAGAGCAGCCGGCCCGAGGCCTCGGGGGGCAGGTCGAGCCGCAGCACGTCCGGCGCCCCCATGACGATGGGGCAGACCGAGGAGGCCCGCTCGCCGGCCACCCGCGGCAGGTGGCGCAGCAGCGGCACCAGCACCAGCTGGTGTTCGCCCCCGGCCAGCCCGGCCACCAGCCCGTGGTACTGCTGCATGGGGGCGCAGAAGGGGACGTTGGCCTCCTCGATGCCCCGCTTCAGCGCCGCCCGGTCGCCGCCCGGCGCCACCGCCACGTCGAGGCCGAGCCGGTGGAGGAAGGTGGCGAAGAAGGGGAGCAGCCCCTTCAGCTGGAACTCGTCGGCCAGCGCCACCACCCGCCGCCCGCCGCGGGCCGGCAGGCCGGCCACCACCTCGGCCACCAGCGCCTGCCGCTCGCGGAACGGGTCCGGCGCCAGGTCGGGGAGCTTCTGCAGCCGGGTCCCCTGGTCCCAGAGGGCGCAGCCGCCGCCCCAGGTGAAGCGCCTCGCCTCGCCCCCCACGTCGGTGGCCAGCCGGTCGATGCGGCAGTGGTTGCCGGCGCCGCCGCAGCCCTGCGTCGAGGCGCAGGTGAACTGGTCCTTGCGCGTCACCCGGGCGCCGAGGAAGGTGGACAGCGCGGCGGGGGCCCGGCCGGCCAGCGGCAGCTCGGCGGCGGCCAGCAGGGCGATGCCGATGGCCCCCTGCAGGCCGGGGCGCGGCGGCACGATCACCTCGGCGCCGGTCTGGCGGGCCACCGCGGCGGCCAGGGCGTCGGAGGCGAAGGGCATCCCCTGGCAGAAGATCACCGACCCCACCGAGCGGGTCCCCTTGACGCGGTTGAGGTAGTTGGCCACCACCGAGTCGTGCAGCCCGGCCAGGATGGGGCCGCGGGCCACGCCGCGGGCCACCGCCCCGTCGATCACCTCGGCCATGAAGACCGAGCAGTGCTGGCCGAGCGCCACCCCCTCCGGCGCCGCCAGCGCCTCCTCGCCCAGCTGGGCCACCGAGTCGATGCCGTGGAAGCGGCGCCCCTGCTCCTCGATGAAGGAGCCGGTGCCGGCCGAGCAGGCCTCGTTCATGGCGGCGTCCACCACCCGCCCGCCGTCGAGCCGGATGTACTTGGCGTCCTGGCCGCCGATCTCGAAGATGGTGTCGACGCGCGGATCGACGTGGCGGGCGCCGGCGGCGTGAGCGGCGATCTCGTTGAGGACGTGGACCGCCTCGCCGCAGTAGCAGGTGCTGAGCAGCGAGCCGACGATCTCCCGCCCCGAGCCTGTGGCGCCGAAGCCGAGGACGCGGTGGGCCCCGGCCTCGCCCTGCAGCAGCAGCTTCACCAGCGCCTGCGCCGCGCCGACCGGATCGCCGTCGGTGCGCAGGTAGCCGTCCCAGAGCAGCTGGCCGGTGGCGGCGTCGAGCAGCGCCGCCTTGGAGCCGGTGGAGCCGATGTCGAAGCCGAGGACGGCGTCGCGGGCCCCGCTGAAGCGGGGCCGGGGCTGCTCGGGGAGGCGGCGGACCCGGGCCAGCGACCGGGCCAGGGAGGGCAGCAGCTCCAGGGGGGGCTCCGGCGCCGGCTGGAAGAGCTCGGCGATCGGCGGCGGGGGGCGCGGATCGGCGGCGGCCAGCGTCGCCGCCCCCAGCGCGTCGAGGTGGAGGCCGTCCTCGGCGCTCCAGCCGTCGAGGCGGAGGCCGTGGCGGCGGGCGAAGCGGTCGAAGTGATCGCGGACCCGGGCGGCCCGGGCCACCCCGCCGGCCAGCGCCAGCCGGGTGGGGCCGCGGCGCGGCTTCACCAGCACCTGGGCGCTCTCGGCGATGGCGTCGAGCAGCCCGGCCAGGATCCGCTCCCGCCCCTCGCCCTTGTTGGCCAGGTGGGTCATGTCGGTCTTGAGGATGACCGGGCAGCGGCCGCTGAGCGGGGCCGGATCGGCGACCCCGGCCGCCAGCGCCGCCGCCTCCTCCACCTCCAGCCCGAAGCGCTGCACCAGCTGGCGCAGGAAGTGGCCGGTCCCCTGGGCGCAGCGGGCGTTCTCGCGGAACAGCTCCACGCCGCCGCCGCGCCGCTCCAGCACCGAGCAGCCGTGGGCGCCGATGGAGACCACGGTGATGGGCACGTCGCCGACCAGGTAGCCGGCCCCCGCCGACTGCGCCTGCTTCTGCGGGACCCGCGGCAGCGCCACCTGCGAGCCGAGCCGGCCGGTGACCGCCGCCCCGGCCACCCCCGCCCAGTCGAAGCCGGCCAGCAGCCCGGCCAGCGCCACCGTCGGCTGCCCGCGGTGCTCGGCCTCGGCGCGGCGGGTCCAGCGGAGCGCCGCGGGCTCCCCGGCCAGCTCCACCACCTTGATGGCCTCGGCGCCGACGTCGATGCCGACGAAGCGCCTCATCCCCGTCGCGCCCAGAGCAGCACCCGCCGGAAGGTGAAGAGGAAGGGGCGCCGGTCGGGGAGCGCCGCGGCCAGCCGCTCCCGGTAGCGGTCCAGGAAGGCGGGCCAGAGGGTGGCCGGCAGCCGCCGCTGGTAGTCGGTGAGCAGCGTGCCGCGCACCCACTCGACGATCTCGTCGCGCGAGGCCAGCGGGTGGCCGTAGACCTCGAGCCGGACGCGCCGGGCCTGGAAGCCCAGCTCGAAGAGCGCCTCGGCGTAGCGCTCGGGCGGGAGCACCGGGCTCACCGACTGGAAGCCGCCCAGCGCCTCGGCGAAGGGGGGCTCGGCCGCGGTGGCCGCGGCCTCGGCGTGCGAGGGGTGGCGCTGGTTCATGGGGACCTGCACCGCCAGCTGGCCGCCGGGGGCCACCAGGGCGGCCAGCCGGGGCAGGAGCGCGGCGTGGTCGGGGACCCAGTGGAGCGCGGCGTTGGAGAAGACCAGGTCGAAGGGCTCGCCGCGGTAGCTGCCGGCGTCGCCGGCCTCGAAGCGGAGCCCGCCGCGGGCCCGCGGCGCGGCCCGCTCCAGCATGGCCGGGGAGCTGTCGACGCCGACGGTCTCGCGGGCGGAGAGCCGGGCGTGCAGCTCGGCGGTGAGGGCGCCGTCTCCGCAGCCCAGGTCGAGCACCCGGGGCCGGTCGAGCGGCGTGAGCAGCGCCACCAGGTCGTCCCACGGCTGGCGCCGCTCGGCGGCGAAGCGGGCGTAGCAGTCCGGGTTCCAGGGGTCGGCGGGCGTCATCGGGGGCTGCGGAGTGTAACGCTTTTGGGGCGGGGGGGAGGATCGGGGCGGAATGGACCCGGCCGCCCGTCGATTGACCTCGGGCCCCGGGAAGATGCAAATTGCCCGGTCCGATCCTCACCTCCCCCTTTGGAGCCACATGCGCATCCGCCCCCACGTCCTCGGCCTGCTCGCCACCGCGCTGGTCGCCTGCCAGTCCACCCGCCCGTCCCAGGCCTCGGACGCCGCCGCCGCGGCCGGCCTCAACGCCCCGGTCGCCAGGATCGGCGCCGAGGTGATCACCGCCGGCGACCTCGACAAGTCGATCCGCGGCGAGCTCAACGAGATGGAGCAGCGCACCTACGACCTGCGCAAGTCGGCGCTCGACAACCTCATCAACCAGAAGCTGGTGGAGTCGAAGGCCAAGGCCGCCGCCAAGCCGGTCGACGAGTTCCTGCGCGTCGAGCTGGCGCCCAAGGTCGGCGAGCCCACCGACGAGGAGGCGCGGGCCCTCTACGAGCGGGCCAAGGCGGCCGGCCAGGTGAAGGAGCCGTTCGACCAGGTCAAGGCCCAGATCGCCCAGTTCCTGCGCCGCCAGAAGAGCGAGGCGGTGCTGGCCCAGTACCTGGAGCAGATCCGCGCCGAGGCCAAGGTGGAGGTGCTGCTGCCGCCCTACCTGCCGACCAAGATCGAGGTCTCGGCCACCGGGCCGTCGAAGGGGCCGGACGCCGCGCCGGTCACCATCGTCGAGTTCTCCGACTACCAGTGCCCGTACTGCGTCAAGGCCGAGGCCACGGTCAAGGACCTGTTCGAGCTGGAGAAGTACAAGGGCAAGCTCAAGCTGGTCTACCGGGACTACCCGCTCCCCAGCCACAACCTGGCCCCCAAGGCGGGCGAGGCGGCCCACTGCGCCGGGGACCAGGGCAAGTACTGGGAGATGCACGACCGGCTCTTCGCCGGGGCGCCCAAGCTGGAGGTCACCGACCTGAAGGCCTACGCCCGGGAGCTGAAGCTGGACGAGGGGCGCTTCACCAAGTGCCTCGACTCCGGTGAGAAGGCCAAGGTGGTGGCCGACCACTTCAAGGCCGGCAACGACGCCGGGGTGCGCGGCACGCCGGCCTTCTTCATCAACGGCCGGCTCATCTCCGGCGCCCAGAAGCTCGAGGCCTTCACCGCCCTCATCGACGCCGAGCTGGCCGCCAAGAAGTAACCGGGCGCAGGCAGGCTGGAACCCCGGCGGTCCGCCCGTTAGGATCCACGGGCCGCCGGGAGGTTCGCATGGGTGGATACGGTCAGGGTGAGGCGTCGGCGCTGGGCGCCAGGCGCCCGACGCGCCAGGTGAAGGTGGGAGCCGTCGCCATCGGCGGCGGGGCTCCGGTGTCGGTCCAGTCGATGACCACCACCGACACCGCCGACGCCGCGGCCACGCTGGCGCAGATCCGGGCGCTGGCCGAGGCCGGGGCCGACATCGTCCGGGTGGCGGTGCCGGGGGCCGAGGCGGCCGACGCCCTGCCGGCCATCTGCAAGGCCACCCCCATCCCGCTGGTGGCCGACATCCACTTCGACTACCGGCTGGCGCTGCGGGCCCTCGACGCCGGCATCCATTCCATCCGGCTCAACCCCGGCAACATCGGCTCGCGCGACCGGGTCCGCGAGGTGGTCAAGGCGGCCCAGGAGCGGATGGTGCCCATCCGCATCGGCGTCAACGCCGGGTCGCTGGAGCAGGACATCGTCGACAAGCACGGCTGGCCCACCGCCGAGGGGATGGTGGAGAGCGCCGAGCGCCACATCCGCTTCCTCGAGGACGAGGGCTACCGGGAGATCAAGGTCTCGCTCAAGGCCCACGACGTGGCCATGACGGTGGCGGCCAACCGGCTCTTCTCGAAGAAGTTCGACTACCCGCTCCACCTCGGCGTCACCGAGGCGGGGACGCTGCTGGGCGGCACCGTCAAGTCGGCGGCCGGCCTCGGCATCCTGCTGGCCGACGGCATCGGCGACACCATCCGCATCTCCTTGACCGCCGACCCGGTCGAGGAGGTGAAGGTGGCGCGGATGCTGCTCAAGGCGCTCGGCCTCAAGTTCGGCGGGGCCACGCTCACCTCCTGCCCCACCTGCGGGCGCTGCTCGGTGGCCATGATCCCCATCGCCGAGCGGGTCGAGCAGCGGCTCTCCGCGGTCAAGGGGGAGGTCTCGGTGGCGGTGATGGGCTGCGAGGTGAACGGGCCCGGCGAGGCGGCGGCGGCCGACGTCGGCGTCGCCTACGGCCACGGCGGGGTCGGCCTGCTCTTCAAGGCCGGCAAGGTGGTGAAGCGGATGAAGGCCGAGGAGCTGGAGGAGGCGCTGGTGGGCGAGGCGCTCCAGATCGCGGCGGAGCGGACCCCCGCCCCGTAGCTGTCCGGACCGTCCGGGGGCGGGTCCCGCGGCGAGACGCGGCCGAGGCCGCGCCGGCCGGGGCTCACCAGTTGACGATCGCCGCCACCTGCTCGGCGGTCATCCCCTCGCGGTAGCCGGTGGTGGGCCAGAACCCGGCGACGATGGCGTCGGCCTCCTGGTCGACCGGCGCGGCCCGCGCCGTGGCGTCGAGGGCGCCGTCGCCGGTCCGGCTCTCGGCCAGCACCACGAACTGGACCACCACCCTCACCTGCCCGGCCGGCACCGTGAGCGGGAAGCGGGTCCAGATGTTCGAGGAGCCGCCGCCCAGGCCCAGGCCGGTGGCGCTCCGGAAGGCGGCCGGCAGCGCGCTGGTGCCGAAGACGAGGGCCAGGTCGCGCCGAGCCGGCGAGACCAGGCTGGCGTCCCAGGACGAGAGGGCCTTCTGGCCGCCGCTCCGCTGGATCACGGCGTCCTGTCCGGCCCCCAGCTCGTGCAGGTAGCTCACCTCGGTGGTGACGGCGGCGGCGCCGGGGTTGCGGAAGACGTCGACGAAGCGGGCCCAGCGCAGCTCGGGGCGGGCGAAGACCCGCCGCTCCACCTCCAGCCCCTTGACCATCCGCTTCCCCGAGACCACCTGGCAGGGCTGGTCGGGGCCGCTCACCACCCAGGGTGTCAGCGCCGCGCCCTCGAAGCCACCGTTCTGGAGCCGCTCGACGCCGCCGCCCTGGAGCGAGACCTGGTCGACGGCCACCGCGCTCCGGGGCGATCCGCGCAGCTCGAAGACGATCGAGACCGGCCTCCCGGCCATGGCCGAGACGTCGAGCGGGGCGATGGGGCCGCTGGTCACCGCGCCGGCGGCGTGGACCTCCAGCTCGTCGCCGGTGGCGGTGTCGCGGACCAGCACGCGCCAGGCGGCGGCGCCGCTGGCCACGGCCCCGTCGCGCAGCAGCCCGTGCTGGGTCCAGCCCAGGGTCACCGGGGCGGCCACCCCGGTCAGGTCCACCGCCTGCGAGAGGCGGGTCCCGGCCTGGGCGCCACCGGTCGCCAGCCGGCCGAAGCTGCCGGCCAGCACCACCTCGCGGCCGAGCAGGGCGTTGCCGGACGCCACCACGGCGGCCAGGGGCGCCGCGCCGCGGCTCGAGAGCGGCGTGGTCCAGGCGAGCTCGCCCCAGGCCTGGTCGTAGGGGAAGGGGAGGAGTTCAGGGAAGTCGCCGGGGAGCGAGTCGGCGGAGGGGGGCGTGGCGGGGACGCCGACGTGGAGCTGCATGGCCCCGGGGAAGACGAACTGGTCGTCGCCGCCGCTCTCCAGCGCGAAGCCGCGGCCGAGGTCCCAGGTGTTGCGCAGGCCCGGCGCCAGCGACAGGTCCTGCGGCAGGTCGGCCAGGCCGTTCACCGCGGCCGGGGAGGGCAGCGGCGCCGCCGGGTACGGGGCGTGGGGGCCGGGCGAGCCGCAGGCCGAGGCCAGGGCGGAGAGGCAGACCAGCGGGGCGAGCAGGCGACGCACGTGACCTCCGGCGCGAGGCGGCAGGGGAGGGGAGCCTACCACGCGAGCGGCGCCCTCAGGGCTGGCGGGCGCGGCCCGCGCCCAGCGCCGAGAGGAAGACCGCCAGGGCCCGCCGCTCCTCCTCGGTGCCCGGGAACGGCGGCATGTTGGCGCGCGGGACGGTGGGGAGCCGGCCGATGGTCTGGTAGGCCCGCCCCGCCGACCAGCCGGCCACGCGGCGCTGCAGCGGCACGTCGCGGTGGCAGGAGGTGCAGCGGGAGGCGAAGACGGCCTGGCCGGCCTCCACCGCCTCCGGGGTCTCGACCAGGGCCGGCGGACCGCGGGCGAGGAGGCCGGCGTCCCAGGCCAGGCCGGCGGCGACCATGGCGGCGGCGACGGCGAGGGCGATCCAGAGGCGGGCGGGCACCCGCCACTCCTAGCCCGGCGACCGGCCCGGTGGGAAGCGCGGCGGGCCCGGGGCGGCGGGGCGCGGCGCCGGCGGCGGCGACGTTGGCCGGGGCGGGGCCCGGCCCGCCGGTGTATAACCCGCGGACCATGACCGCCGTCCGCGCCTCCAAGGCCTTCATCCCCACCCTCAAGGAAGCCCCGACCGACGCCACGGTCGCCTCGCACAAGCTGCTGGTCCGCGCCGGCTTCGTCCGGCAGCTGGGCGCCGGCATCTACGACTACCTGCCGCTCGCCAGGCGCTCCCTCACCCGCATCGAGGCGATCATCCGCGAGGAGATGGAGGCCATCGGCGCCCAGGAGTTCTACCTGCCGGCCCTCCACCCCGCCGAGATCTGGAAGGAGTCGGGGCGGTGGGAGGTCATGGGCGACAACATGTTCCGGCTCAAGGACCGCAAGGGCGGCGACTACTGCCTGGGCATGACCCACGAGGAGATCTTCACCGCCATCGCCCGCGACGAGCTGCGCTCCTACCGCCAGCTGCCGCAGGTCTGGTACCAGATCCAGTCGAAGTTCCGCGACGAGCCGCGCCCCAAGTCCGGGCTGCTGCGGGTCCGCCAGTTCACCATGAAGGACGCCTACTCCTTCGACGTCGACCGGGCCGGCCTCGACAAGAGCTACGAGGACCAGCGCCAGGCCTACGAGAAGATCTTCACCCGCTGCGGCCTCGACTTCGTGGCCGTGCAGGCCCACTCCGGCTCCATGGGCGGCTCCGAGTCGTCGGAGTTCATGGTCCGCACCGAGGCCGGCGAGGACCTGGTGGCCGCCTGCCCGAAGTGCCGCTACGCCGCCAACACCGAGACCGCCACCTCCCGCCTCGAGCAGCTCCCCGACCAGCCCGGCCCGCCGGCGCTGGAGAAGTTCGCCACCCCCGGGGTGGTGACCATCGAGGCGCTGCAGCGCCAGCCCTACGGCGTCGGGGCCCGCCGCCAGCTCAAGTCGCTGATCTACGTCGCCGACGGCGCGCCGGTGGTGGCGGTGGTGCGCGGCGACCAGGATCTCAACGAGGCCAAGCTGCAGACCGCCACCGGCGCCGTCGAGGTCCGGCCGGCCCGCCCCGACGAGATCCCGGCGCTGATGGGCGCCAGCGCCGGCTCGCTCGGCGCGGTGAACTTCACCAGGGCCCCGGTCTTCGTCGACCCCTCGGTGGCCGACCGGACCAACATGGTCACCGGCGCCAACCAGGACGGCTTCCACTGGCGCGGCGTCGACGTGCGGCGCGACCTGCTGGTCCACGGCAGGCTGGCCGAGCTGCGCACCGTCAAGGCCGGCGAGGGCTGCCCGCGCTGCGACGGCACCCTCGACGTCTTCAAGGCGCTCGAGGTGGGGCACATCTTCAAGCTCGGCACCAAGTACTCGGAGTCGCTCAAGGCCAGCGTCCTCGACGCCGCCGGGGCCCAGGTGCCCATGGTCATGGGGAGCTACGGCATCGGCGTCGAGCGCATCCTGGCCGCCGCCATCGAGCTGCACCACGACGCCGACGGCATCGTCTTCCCGCTGGCCATCGCCCCGTTCCACGCCGCCGTGCTCACCCTCGGCAAGGAGCCGGAGCTGGTGGCGGCGGCCGAGCAGGTGGTGGCGGCGCTGACCGCGGCCGGCCTCGACGTGCTCTACGACGATCGCGACGAGCGGCCGGGGGTGAAGTTCAAGGACGCCGACCTGATCGGCCACCCCATCCGGATCGCCGTCGGCAAGAAGGGGCTGGCCGAGGGCAAGGTGGAGTGGAAGCTGCGGAGCGGCAAGGAAGTCACGCTGCTGCCCATCGGCGAGGTGGCGGCCCGGGCCGCGGCGCTGGTGCGGGCGGCGCGACCCTAGGCAGGGGAGGGATGGCCAGGTGGACGAGGCGCAGGTCGGCGAGGAGGGCGTGCTGGAGGTGCCGCGGGACGGCCGCCCGTGGCTGGGGGGCACGCTCACCGCGCTCTCCATCCTCGAGGTGGTGCAGCTCATCTTCACCTCGCTGAAGAGCGGGGTGCTGCGGCTCTCCTTCGCCCGGGGCAGCGACGCGGCGGCCGGCGACCGGCCCCACCGGCGCAGCTTCTACTTCCGCGAGGGGCAGCTGGTCTTCGCCTCCTCCTCCGAGCCCTGCGACCGGCTCGGCCCGGTGCTCTGGCGCGCCGGCCTGGTGGGCTGGGAGGTGCTGCAGCGCTGCAGCGTCGGCGTCGAGTCGGGGCAGCTGCTCGGGCAGGTGCTGGTGAACGAGGGGGCGCTCACCGCCGGCGACCTCTACGCCGGGGTGGCCGCCCAGGTCCGCGAGATCCTCTTCGAGGCCTTCCTGGACACCGAGGGCGAGTTCCTCTTCGTCGAGGGGCCACACGGCGAGCTCAACGAGGTCCGGCTCCCGGAGCGGACCCGCGAGCTGCTGCTGGAGGGGCTGAAGCGGGTGGACGAGGTGGAGCAGCTGCTGGCGCTGGTGGGCGGCCGGGGCGCCGTGCTCACCCGGGCCAGCGCCCCGCCCGGAGAGGCCAGCGAGTACACGCTGCGGCTCCTCGAGGCGCTGGAGGGTTGCCCCTCCTTCGCCGAGGCCGCCGACGAGAGCCGGCTGGGGCTGCTCTTCGCGCTGCGCGAGGCGGCGGCGCTCATCGGGTCCGGGGTGCTGGTCCGCTCCGCCCGTCCCGCGCTGACCCCGGCCCCGGTCCGGCCGGCCAGCGCCGACGCCCCGCCCGAGGCCGCGCTGTCGACGGCGCGCCCCCCCGGGCCGTTCGAGCTCTACCGGCGCATCTTCCTGCGGGTCCACGCGGCGCTGGCCGCGGCCCGCCCCGGCGCCGAGGCGCGGCTCGACAGCTACTTCGCCGGCCTGCCTGAGCAGCGCCGCTTCCTCTTCGAGGGGGTGGCCTTCGCCGCCGACGGCGACCTCGACGTGGGCCGGGTGCTGGCCAACGTCACCGCCACGGGCGCCTACCGCGGCGCCGCCGCAAAGGCCCGCTCGCTGGAGGGGCTGGAGGACCTGCTCACCTTCGCCCTCTTCGAGGTGAAGAACGTGCTGCCCCGGGCCGCCGCCGAGCAGCTGCTGCGCGAGGTGGGGCGGATGCAGGTGGGCAAGGCATGAGCTCGCCGAGCGGCAGGATCTGCAGCGCCCTCGACTTCGCCGGCTGGGCCGAGGCCGAGCCCTTCGCCCGCCTCATCGCCCCGCACGTGGGGATGCTCAAGGTGGGCCTGGAGCTCTTCACCGCCGAAGGGCCGCCGGTGGTCCGCGCCGCGGCGGCGCTGGGGCGCCCGGTCTTCCTCGACCTCAAGCTCCACGACATCCCCGCCACCGTGGAGGGGGCCGCGCGCAGCGCCGCCGCCACCGGGGCCGCCCTGCTCACCGTCCACGCCAGCGGCGGTGCGGAGATGGTGCGGGCCGCGGTGCGCGGGGCCGGGGGGAAGGTCCGCGTCCTCGCCGTCACCGTCCTCACCAGCCTCGACGACGCCGCGCTCGAGGCCATCGGCCTGGCCGGCCCGCCCCGGGCGGCGGTGGTCCGGCTGGCCCGGCTGGCCGTCGCGGCCGGCGCCGGCGGGCTGGTCTGCTCTCCCCACGAGGTGGCGGCGGTCCGCGCCGCGGTCGGCCCCGGGCCGCTGCTGGTGGTGCCGGGCGTCCGCCCCGCCGGGAGCGCCCGTGGCGACCAGGCCCGGGTCGCCACCCCGGCCGACGCCCTGCGGGCCGGCGCCGACGTCATCGTGGTGGGCCGGCCGCTCCGCGACGCGCCGGACCCGGTGGCCGCCGCGCGCGCCATCGCCGCCGAGCTGACCTGACGACACACCGGCCCGGGCGCCGCGGCTCAGCCGCGCCGGGCACGACCACCGGAGGTCCACGTGCTCTCGCCCGTCCTCGCCGCGCTGCTCCTGGCCGCCCCCGCCGCCCCCGCCGCCGCGCCGCCACCACCCCCGGTGGCGGTGGCGCTGGCCAACGCCGGGTTCGAGGCCGGGCTCGAGGGCTGGACCGCCTCGGGCGCCGCCGCCGTGACCGCCTCGACCGCCGCGCCCCTGGCCGGGGCCCGCTCGCTGCAGGTGGCCGCCCCCGCCGGCGGCGCCCAGGTCACCGTGCTCTCGGCGCCGGTGGCGCTGCAGGTGGGCAAGCTCTACCGGCTCTCGGCCAGCGTCCGCACCCGCGGCGTGGCCGCCGACCCGCTGCCGCGCTACCCGACCGCGCTGGGCGCCTGCGTCTCTATGCGCTCCACCCCCTTCACCAACTGCTCGCCGTCGCTGGCCGGCGACCGCGAGGGGCGGCTGGAGCTGCGCTTCTTCGCCGTCACCGCCCGCGACCAGGTGGCGCTCCACCTCGGCCGCAACGGCACCGCCACCGGCACCGCCAGCTTCGACGAGGTCCGGCTGGAGCGGCTCGACGACGTCACCGCCTACGTGCCGCTCGAGCAGGTGCGCTGGTCGGGGCCGGGCTTCCGCTACGACGACGGCGGCTGGATCTTCGTGCACGTCGAGGGGGAGCCCTACCAGCGCGGCCGGCAGTACGGCGAGCTGGTGGCGGTGGAGCTGGCCCGCTTCCTGGAGAAGCTGGCGGTGCTGCAGGACAAGGCCGACCCGGAGAAGGGCTGGGCCAACCTGCGGCTGCTGGCCGACGCCCTGATGCTCCGCAAATACGACCCCGAGTACCTCGAGGAGATGAAGGGGATCGCCGACGGCGCCGTCAAGGGCGGGGCGAAATTCAAGGGGCGCGACCTCGACCTGCTCGACGTGGTCACCCTCAACAGCGCCGTCGACCTCGGCGAGCTCGGCTCGGCCGTGAAGGTCACCCCCACCCCGCTCTCCGGCAAGAGCTTCCTCAAGGCCGAGGATGAGGCCGATCCGGCGGTCACCGAGAAGGATCGCTGCTCCTCCTTCGTGGCCACCCGGAGCGCCACCCCCTCCGGCCGCTTCGTCATGGGGCAGCTCTTCATGTGGAACGGCTACAGCGGGGTCCACTGGGACGTCATCCTCGACGTGGTGCCGTCGAAGGGCCACCGGGTGGTGCTGCAGACCTTCCCCGGCGGCATCCACTCCGGCTCCGACTGGTACCTGAACGACGCCGGCATCGTCATCGGCGAGACCACCGTGGGCCAGACCCCCTTCGAGGCCAGCGGCACGCCCCAGTCGAACCGGGCCCGCAAGGCGGCGCAGTACGCCACCTCCATCGACCAGGTGGCGGCCATCCTGCGCGAGAAGAACAACGGCCTCTACACCAACGACTGGACCATCGCCGACGCCAAGACCGACGAGGGGGCCGACCTGCTGCTCGGCACCCGGGCCTCGCGCCTCTGGCGCACCGGCAACGGCGACACCCCGGGGAAGCTCAAGGACTTCATCTGGGCCAACAACAACACCCGCGACCCGGCGGTGCGCGCCGAGTACGCCGTCACCGCCGACGGGGCCCCGGCCGACATGGCCTTCAACACCTGGAACCGCGACGTCGCCTTCTGGAGGTTCTACGCCGAGAAGGGGAAGGGCGGCATCGACCTCGAGGCCGGCATCCGGCTCCACGCCTCCTCGCCGGTGACCCGGCCGCACGCCTGCGACGGCAAGCTCACCACCGGCGAGATGGCGGACAAGCTGGTCTTCATCGCCCACCAGGGCAAGCCGACCATGCGCGAGAAGTGGGTGGGCGGCCGCTCCATGCCCGACCTGCCCAACGCCCTGCCCCACCTCACCCACGGCTACACCACCTTCAGCCCGGTCACCGTGGCCGACGGCCTCAAGGCGGCCCGGGCCCGGGCCCCCCGGCCGGCCGCGGCGCCGGCCGCGGCCAAGCTCGACCCCGGCACCGCCAGGGCCGGCCTGGGGTTCGACAAGGCGCTGCTCTGGCAGGGGACCATCTTCCCGGCCAGCGACGCCGACAACTGGCTCACCAGCGGGTCGGCCGCCTACCACGCCCTCCTCAAGAAGCTCCCCGACGACCCGCAGAAGGCGCTCGAGGCGCTGCGCGACGGGCTCGGCGAGCTCGACCTGCGCCACAACTGGCTGGGCACCCGCGAGCCCCTGGCGCCGCCGCTCCTCACCACCAGCGCCTACGACCGCTACGGCCCCTACGCCATCCCCAGGGTCCGCGGCACCTTCGCGCTGCACCAGCTGCGGCTCGTCCTCGGCGACGCCGCCTTCTCCCGGGTGATGGGGGCGGTGCACACCCGCTTCCGCGGGAAGCCGGTCAGCACCGCGGCGTTCATCGCGCTGGCCAGCGAGGTGGGCGGCCGGGACGTGGCCCCGCTGCTCGATCCCTGG
This sequence comes from Anaeromyxobacteraceae bacterium, assembly GCA_032654565.1. GTDB lineage: Bacteria > Myxococcota > Myxococcia > Myxococcales > Anaeromyxobacteraceae > JADKCZ01. The sequence continues at coordinate 1,052,479 of JAULAX010000015.1, forward strand.
CTCCGGCGCGTCGACCTGCCCGATCCGCGCCTGGCGGTGACGGTGACGCAGGTGGGTGACCAGTCGGAGACCAGCCTCACCGTCACCCAGGCCGGCGCCCCCTGGCGCTACCTGGCCAGCGTGGCCCTCGAGGGGGCCACCACCCGGCGGCTGGAGCGGGTCGAGGTCACCGGCGCCGAGCAGCGCTTCACCTTCAAGACCGCCGAGCGGCCGCTGCGGGTGGTCTTCAACGCCGGGCTCGACGTCCCGGTGGCGCGCCGCGACGCCTCCACGCTCCCCGCCATGCTCGACGAGTTCGACCGGCTGCTCTGGGTGCAGGGGACCTCGCGGCAGGTGGAGGCCAACCGGACGCTGGCGCTGGTCTGGCGCGACACCGTGGCCGACGCCTTCGTCGAGGTGCTGCCGCCCATGAAGACCGACGCCGGGCTCGGCGACGACGAGCTGGCGGCCAGCGATCTCGTGGTGGTGGGCGGGCCCGAGGACAACGGCGTGGCGGCCCGGCTGGCGACCCGCTGGACGCTGCCGCTGGAGACCGGCCCGGGCTGGTTCCGCTGGCAGGGGACGCTGGAGACCCGCCCCGACGCCGGGCTGGCGGTCGCCTTCCTGAACCCGTGGAACCGCGGGCGCGCCGCCTACCTCTTCCTCGCCAACTCCAAGGTGCAGCTCTGGCGCATGGTGAAGGGGTACCAGCGCGGCCAGCAGTCGTTCAGCCTGTGGCGGGAGGGGGAGATCGTCCGCAAGGGCTGGCTCGGGGCCGAGACGCTCGAGGTGGCGGTCGCGCCGGCGCCGGCGGCAGCGCCGCCCGCGGCCCGGCCGCCGGGCGGACCCGGCGGATCCAGCGGGTCCGGCGCCGGAGGCGCCACCCCGTGAGCAAGGCCCCGTCCACGCCCGCCACCCGGCTGCTGCGCCAGCGCCAGCTGGCCTACACCGAGCACCTCTACCGCTACGAGGAGCGGGGCGGCACCGCGGTGAGCGCGCGGGAGCTGGGCGTCGACGAGCACGCCGTGGTGAAGACCCTGGTGATGGAGGACGAGGCCGGCGCGCCGCTCATCGTGCTGCAGCACGGCGACCGCGAGGTCTCGGTGAAGGGGCTGGCCCGGCAGCTGGGCCGGAAGTCCATCACCCCGTGCAAGCCGGAGGTGGCGCAGCGCCACTCCGGCTACCAGGTGGGCGGCACCAGCCCGCTCGGCACCCGCAAGGCGCTGCCGGTCTACGTGGAGCGGACGGTGCTGGACCTGCCCACCATCTACGTCAACGGCGGCTCGCGCGGCTTCCTGGTGGGGGTCGAGCCCCGGGCGCTGGCGGCGCTGCTCTCCGCCACCCCGGTGGACGCCGCCATCGAAGGCTGACGCGACCCACCCCCACCAGGGAGCGGCGGTGTCACGGGAGGAGGATCGACCACCGGGGGCAGGGCGGCTAGCATGGGGTCATGGCCGCCACCCCCGAGGACCAGGTCAAGCAGCTGCTCGCCGCCGGAGACCAGCGCGGCGCGGCCACCCTGGCGCTGCGCGAGTACGGCCCGAAGATCCTCGGCTACCTGCAGGTGGTGCTGCGCGACGAGGCCGACGCCGCCGACGCCTTCTCGGTCTTCGCCGAGAACCTCTGGAAGGGGCTGGAGACCTGGCGCGGCGAGGCCTCGCTCCGCACCTGGGCCTACAAGCTGGCCTGGAACGCCGCGCTCAACCTGCGCGACGAGGCCTGGCGCCGCCACGGCCGCCGCTTCCACACCAGCGAGGCCTCGCAGCTGGCCGACGAGATCCGCACCAAGACGGTGGTCAAGGTGGAGCGGCAGCGGGCCAAGCTGAACACGCTGCGCGCCGCGCTGAGCGACGAGGAGCAGACGCTGCTGGTGCTCCGCATCGACCAGTCGCTGCCCTGGGAGGAGATCGCCGAGGTGCTGGCCACGCCGGAGGCGAGGCCCGACACCGCCATGCTCCGCAAGCGGTTCGAGCGGCTCAAGGAGCGGCTGGCGAAGCTGGCTCGCTCCCGCGGCCTGGTCGAGTAGCCGGGGGCGGGACGGGGCGAGGCGGACCGGGCACGCCCCGGCCGGGTCGGTTCCCGGGGGGCCGGTTGGGGGATTCCGGCCGGGCCACCTGCTTCGGGCCAGAGAATGGCCCCCCGCTGTCACGAGTGGCGTGCTCAGCTCCCTACGGAACAACCCGTCCCCCGAGGAGCTGCGATGCCCCTGGCCGCCCTGCTGCCCGCGCTGTTGCTCGCCGTCACGCCCGCCGTCCCGGTCCCCGCGCCGGCCGCGCCTGTGCCCACGCCGGCGCCATCGGCAAGGCTGGCCAAGGTGGTGGTGGGGGACTTCGTGCTGGCGGGGGCGGCGCACCCGGACCTGGGGCGGGTGCTGTCGGACGCGGCGGCGAGGGGGGTGCAGGGGACGGCGGGGCTGGCGGTGATGGGGCAGGGGGAGATCTCGGCGATCCTGGGGCTGGAGAAGACCCGGCAGATGATGGGGTGCGGCGAGGAGCAGGGGTGCGTGTCGGAGCTGGGGAAGGCGCTCGACGCCGACTTCCTGGTGTCGGGGACGCTGACCCTGCTGGAGCGGACGGCGCTGCTGACGGTGCGGTTCATCGACGTGAGGAGGAACCAGACGCAGTCGAGGACCACGGCGATGCTGCTGGACGCCACCGAGGCGGAGCTGGTGGACGGGGCGACGCGGCTGGCGCACGAGGCGGTGACGGGGAAGAAGCTGGACACCTCGGGGACGGTCCGGGTGAGCGTGAGCCGGAGCGGGGCCGACGTGACGCTGGACGGGAAGAGCCTGGGGGCGAGCCCGGTGACCGGGACGCAGCGGGTGCTGGAGGGGCCGCACACGGTGACGGTGCAGAAGGCGGGCTACATCCGCTGGTCGACGACGGTGAACGTGGCGGCGGGGCAGTCGGTGGCGGTGGAGGCGGAGCTGGTGCCGCTGGTGCTGCAGGGGGAGGCGGCCCGGTCGAGGCTCTGGACCTGGGGGTGGGTGTCGGCGGGGGTGGCGGTGTCGACCGGGGCGGCCGGGGTGCTGTTCGGGCGGATGGCCGACTCGAGCTACAAGAAGTACCAGGCGGCCACCGAGCGATCGACGGCGGTGCAGCTGCACGACGAGACCAAGCTGAGGACCACCATGGCCAACGTCTCCTGGGGGATCGCCGGGACGGCGGCGGTGGCGTCGGTGGGGCTGCTGGTGACGGCCATCGTGCAGGACGCCCGGGCCGCCAACGACCTGGCGCCGGCCGAGCCGCCCACGCCGGGGCTGTCGACGACCAAGAAGGTGACCACGGCCAGCGCCGAGGTCCAGCCGCTCCCCGGCGGCGCCGCCCTGGCGCTGGTCATCCCGTTCTAGGAGACCGACATGCGCGCGACCAAGGTGATGGCGGTGCTGGCGGCGGTGGTGGTGCTCTCCGGGTGCAGCTACGCCTACCGGAACCCGGCCGAGGACCTGGGGCCGGGCGAGGTGGGAGGGCGGACGGTGGCCGGGGTGGAGGTGTTCATCGACGGGGTGGCGGTGGGGGTGAAGGGGGCGCAGCTCGACGCCACCAGCCGCGCCAACGGCCGGTTCGCCATGCTGCCGCTGCCGGTGGGCCGGCACACGCTGATGTTCCGCAAGGGCAAGGAGCGGGCCCTGCAGCGAGAGGTGGACGTCGCCTGGGGCAAGGACGGCCAGCCGCAGGGGCTCTGGCTCGGCGACGTGACGGTGCCGGCGGCGGTCACCATCGCCGGCGAATGCGAGACCACCGACGGGAGCTGGCTGGCCGAGAACGGCGTCGCCGTCGACGAGGTGAGCGGCGACGTGGTCACCATCCACGGCGACTGGGAGTACGGTGACTTCGCCTTCGAGGGGCTCTCGATCGGCCAGCACCGGATCCGGGTCTTCGCCAGCGACGAGTTCGGCGACCCCTGGGTGGGCGGCCCGGTCGAGGTGACGCTGCTGCCCTCCGACGCCGGCACCCGAAAGACCCTGACCCGCCTCACGCTCCACCGGGTCGGCGACCCCGCCACCGACACCGGGCTGGTCAGGCTCAAGTTCAGCGTCGCCGGCGCCCGCGACGTCGCCAACCTGAAGCTGTCCGACCTGACCGTGACCGGGCTGCCGCCGGGCACCAGCTTCGGCTCCGACGGCGTGGCCCAGGTGGACCTGCCGGAGGGGCTCTGGACGGTGGCCATCAAGCTGCCGGCCGGCTTCGACCAGGTGCTGCCGCCGCGGCCCGTCACCTTCGTGGCGGTCAAGGGGAAGACCCTCGACCTCGGCACCCTCTACGCCGTGGCCCCGGACGCCACCAGCAAGGCCACCCGCGGCTGCCACACCGACGCCGACTGCGCCCCGGGCGCCTGCGGCTCGGGCGGGATCTGCGACGCCGGCTACGTGGCGCCGGTGCAGGCCTCCGCCAGCCTGCCCTGGTGCGACCTGAGCACCAGCGCCTGCACCGTGGGCCCCTACCGCGGGGTCTGGGGCTGGAACGGCACCGCCTACGGCTACGGCCCGCCCTACACCGCCACCTGCGCCAGCTACGCCGACGGCACCGCCACCGTGGCCGTGGCCTGCGGCGCCTCCTGCACCCCCGACGGGCTCACCATCCTCGAGGGCACGCCGACCATGCCGGGCTGCCTCCCGGTCGTCCCGCTGGTGGTCACGCCGTCCAGCGCCATCCGCCCGGGCGACTGCTCGGCGTTCGACGTGATCACCTTCACCGCAACCGGGGGAACCCCGCCCTACGTCTGGCCCCAGCCCATGCAGCCGTCGGTCGACGGCTCCTCCGCCACCTGGGACGCCTGCGACAGGTCCGAGCGCGACTACCCTCTCCAGGTCACCGACTCGGGCAGCCCGCCTCAGTCCGTCGTCGTCACCGCCACGGTCGATTGGCCCCCACGCGTCAGCTCGGCCTCCCCGTACTGGGGCCAGATGGCGGTCCCGGTCACGTCGGTCATCCAGGCCACCTTCAACGAGCCGCTGGCCCCGGCCTCTGTCAGCGACGCCGCCATCACCGTCTCCGTCCTCGGCGCCCCGGTGATCGGCAGTGTGACGCTGGACGCGCCGGGGACCACCCTCACCTTCACGCCCATCGATCCGCTGCCGACCGACGCCATGGTCGACGTGACCGTCAACACCACCGTCACGGACCTGCTGGGGATCTCGCCGTCCTATCCGGATTCCTGGTACTTCAACACGGTCACCTCGACCAAGGCCATCAGCAGCTTCTCGCTGGCCGGCGTGGCCGGGACCATCGACGAGGCGGGCAAGACCGTCTCCGTCACCCTCCCGGCCGGCACCGCCGTCACCGCGCTGGTCGCCACCTACACCAGCACCGGCGTCGGCGTCGCCGTCGGCGCCACGCCGCAGGTGAGCGGCACCACCGCCAACGACTTCACCCTCCCCGTCACCTACGTGGTCACCGCCGAGGATGGCAGCACGGCCAGCTACCTGGTCACGGTCACCGCGCCGGCGCTGGTGGGCAACACCTGGTCGCCCACCTCCACGCTCGGAGCGCCCGCGGCGAGCGGGGCCTCCGTGGTCTGGACGGGGACCCAGCTGATCGTCTGGGGCGGGACCGTGGCGGCCCTGCCGACCAACACCGGCGGCCGGTACGACCTGGCGGCCGACGCCTGGACGCCCACCTCCACGACCGGCGCACCCACCGCGAGGTCCGTCGCCGGTGCGGCCTGGACCGGGACCGAGCTGATCGTCTGGGGTGGCTTCGACGGGGCCAACCGGCTCAACAGCGGCGGCCGCTACGTCCCGGCCACCGACACCTGGTCGGGCATGTCCACCCTGAACGCCCCTTCGCCCAGGTTTGGCCACTCCATGCTCTGGACCGGGACCGAGCTGATCGTCTGGGGCGGGAACGACGGCAACAGCATCGTCGGCAACTTCGGCACCACCAACACCGGCGCCCGCTACGACCCGGCCACCGACCTCTGGACGCCCCTGTCCACGGCCGGCGCGCCCACCGGAAGGTTCAAGGCCCCCGCCGTCTGGACCGGGACCGAGCTGATCGTCTGGGGCGGGGACAGCGGCAACGGCTACCTCGCCTCCGGCGGCCGCTATGTCGTGGCCTCCGACACCTGGACCGCCACCGCCACGCTGGGTGCCCCGGTGGCGCTCGACCAGCACTCCGCGGTCTGGACCGGCACCGAGATGATCGTCTGGGGCGGGGAGGACCAGAGCTACAAGCCTCAGGGCTCCGGCAGCCGCTACGCCCCGGCCACCGACAGCTGGGCTCCGGTCTCGCTGACCGGGGCGCCCGCGGCGCGACGCACGCACACCGCGGTCTGGACCGGGACAGAGATGATCGTCTGGGGGGGGTGGAACGGGACCGCGGTCATCGACAGCGGCGGCCGCTACCTGCCGGCCTCCGACAGCTGGACCTCGACCACGCTCACCGCCGCCCCTTCGGCCAGGTTCGACCACGCCGCGGTCTGGACCGGGGCGGTGATGGTGGTCTGGGGCGGGAGCGACGGCCTCGGGGTCCCGGCCACAGCCGGCGGGCGCTACACGCCCTGAGCGGCGCTCCGCGTCCGGCACCGGCAGCAAGCACCGCAGCCGCGGCGAGGCGAGCCGGCCCAGCCGGCCGGCCTCGAGTCGGGCCGGTCGTCCGGGAAGGTCACGTCGCCGTGGAGAGCGCCGCCAGCGTCGCCTGCCACCCGGCGCTGAGGCCGGCCTGGCGCGCCCCCTTCACCATCACCGCCAGGTAGGTGGGGGAGGGGGTGGCCTCGGCGGGGAGCCGGCGGCTGGCCGCGGCCCGGAAGGCCACCGCCGGGACCGGCGCCGAGCCGTCCAGCGGCTCCAGCGTCACCTCGACGGCGGTGTAGAGGCCGGAGACCGCCCCCTCCTTGTGCTCCACCAGCCCCCGGGCCGCCCCCGGCATGGGGAGGGCCAGCCCCTCCACCTGCTGCCCGGGCGCCTCGGCCAGGCTGGCCACCGCGCCTCCCCAGAACTTGGAGACCACGTCGAAGCTGAGCCGCCAGCCGGTGAGCCGGGCCGGCCGGGCCCGGGCGAAGTCGGGGACCTGGTAGCCGTGGGCCACGGCCCACTCGGCGAAGGCGGCGCGGTCGAGGGAGGAGCCGTAGACGAACCAGGTGAAGTCGGTGCCGGCGGCGGCCTCGTGGGCCTTGCCGAAGATGGGGATGGGCATGTGGCCCGGGATCTAACCGGACCGGGCCCCGCCGGCCGGGATTACTCGGTGAGCCCCTGCTCCTTCACCAGCCGCGCCAGGTCGGTCTTGAGCCGCTCGTAGCGCTTGCGGACGGTGGCCGCCTCGACCGCCGGCCCGTTCCCGGAGAGCACCTCGGCCACCTCGTTCCAGCCCAGCTGCTGGTCGAGCCGCAGGAAGAGCAGGGTCTGCTCCTCGGGGGTCAGCGTGGCGCGAAGCTTGTCGAGACCGCGCCGGTGCACCTCGTCGCGCACCACCGACCGGGTGCGGATGTCGGCCGCCAGCCCCGAGGCCTCGCCGCTCTCCAGCCGGCGCCCCAGCCGCCGGAAGGTGTCGGAGCGGACGTGCATCGCCGAGCACCAGGCCAGCTTGTAGGCCCAGGTCTTGAAGGAGGCCTCGCCGCGGTAGCTGCCGATCCCGCGCCAGAGGTCCTCGGCGAAGTTGGAGAAGGCGTCGGCGGCGTCGTTGTCGTCGCGGAGGATGGAGCGCAGGTAGCCGAGCACCTTGGGACCGAAGCCCTGGATGGCCGCGGTGGCGGCGCCGCGCAGGTCTCCCGCGGCAAGCAGCTCCTGGACCTTCGCCTCGACGGCCATACCCATATGGTACCCGCCCGACGGACCTCGATCGAGCGGAACCGGCCGAAAAGGTAAGCGGCGAGGGCCCGGACCTCCAGAGGTGGACCCGGACCCTCGCGCTCACGGCGGCCCCCCGCCACGAAAGCGGTCAGCCCCAGAGCCCCCCGGCTCTGTATGTGGAGACCGGGCACGGCCGCCGATGTGACGGCCCCCGGAAGAAATTCTGGGTGGCCGGCGTCACCGACCCCGGAGGGGCTGCCGGGGACCTCCGGCGGCGCGCCGCGCGGGGCCCGCAGGTCCCTCGATCAGATGACGCTGGAGAAGAGCCCACGCCATGGCCAGCGGCCGGAGAGGCCGCTCCGCACCGCGGAGAGCTCGTCGAGCCACTCGGCCGCCGACGGGGGGCGGTCGCCGGGGTCGGGCGACAGCCCGGCGGCGAGGAGCCGGCGCAGCCGCCGGGGCAGGGCCACGCCGGTGGGGTGGGCGGCCCGGCCGGCGCCGGCGGTGGCGGTGAGCATCTGCTGGAGGACGGCGGTGAGGGCGTACAGGTCGCTCCGCTCGTCCCCCGGCCAGCCGGCCTGCTGCTCCGGGGAGACCTCCGGCCCGGCGTCGTCCCCGGCGCCGGAGGGGAGGCGTCGCCCCGGCGAGAAGTCGAGGACCTTCACCGCGCCGTCGTCGCAGACGAAGACCTTGGCGGTGGTGAGCCCGCGGTGGATCACGCCGACCGCGTGGGCGTGGGCCAGCGCCCGGCCGGCGTCGCCGGCGATGCGGAGCGCGCCGTCGAGGTCGAGCGGCCCGTCCTCGAGGCGGAGCCGCAGCGTCCGGCCGCGCAGCAGCTCGAACACCAGGTAGGCGCCGGAGTGGCTGGTGCCGACCCCTTGCAGCGCCACGATGTTGGGGTGGTCGAGCCGCTTGAAGTCGGCCGCCTCCCGCTGCGCCCAGCTGGCCCCCTGCGGCGCGCCCGAGGGGCCGGCGGTGAGCACCTTGATGGCCACCGGCCGCTCCCGCTCCAGGTCGAGGGCCTCGAACACCACGCCGCTCCGCCCCCGCCCCAGCTCGTGGGCGAGCACGAAGCGGCCCAGCCTGGCGCCCGGGACCAGCCGCGGCCCGAGCCCGCTGGTCAGGTCGATCTCCGGGGCGCGGACCAGGTAGGCCAGCAGCCGGCTCATCGAGTCGGACGGGCGGACCGGCCCGGGCGACGGCGAGGGCAGCGGCGTGATGCGTGGGCGCTGGATGGGCATGGCGGTCGGGTCAGGGCTCGGAGAGCCCCTTCTGGGTTGACCGCCGCCGACACCAAACGTGACAGGGGATCCGGGGGACCCCCCGGATCAGCGCCCGGGGCGACGCAGCAGGACGTAGAGCGCCCCGGCGCCGCCGTCGGCGGGGCGGGCCGAGGCGAAGGCCAGGACCGACCGTCCGAACTCCCCGGCGGCGAGCCAGCCGTGGAGCGCCTCCTTGAGCACCGGCAGCTGGGACTCGGAGTGCCGCCCCCGGCCATGGACCAGCAGGACGCAGCGTCGTCCCCCGAGCCGCTCCTGGCGGAGGAACCGCTCCACCGCGCCGCGCGCCTCGTCGCGGGTGAGCCCGTGCAGGTCGAGCCGCGCCTCCACCGGGTAGTCGCCGCGCTTCAGCCCCCGGACCAGGCCGGCGTCGAGCCCGGCCACCGACCCCTCCAGCCGCGAGTCGCCGGAGGCGAGGTCGAAGCGGGGCGGCTCGCCCCCCAGCGCCTGCGGCGGGTCCACCAGCGCCAGGTCGGCGAGCCGGGCGCGCCCCTTCGGCGAGCGCGGGGACGGCGTGGGGACCAGGTCGGGGCCGGCCAGCACCGGGGTGGCGCCGGCCGTGGCCCGGGCCCAGAGCTCGGCCTCGGTGGGCGGTCGGGGCGGCGGCGGGGCGGGGGGCGCCGCGGGCTTCGGCGCCGGCGCCTGCCTCCGGAGCTCCCTGGCCCGACCGGCCAGCTCCTCGAAGGGGGCGTGGAACGGCTTCTTCTTCACGCCCGGACTATAACCGGCACATGCCCTACGACGTCGAGTGCCCACGCTGCGGCGCCTGGGTCACCCTCTTCATCGACCCCCGGGGCGGTGACCGGCAGGAGCGCGAGGAGGCCTGCCCGGAGTGCGGCGAGCCCTGGATGGTGGTGGCGGTGGAGGAGGAGCGGGGCGGCTTCGCGGTCGGGGTGGCGCGGATCGGGGAGTGAGCGATCAGCTCGATCCGGTCGAGCGGCCGGCGGGCCCGGGGCGCTCACGTCGCGGCGCGACGACGCCTCTTCCGCGGCGCGCTCCGCCGCCCCTCGGCGCGCAGCCGCAGCGCCTCGGACCGGAACTGGAGCGCGGCCCGCCGCACGTAGTCGGCCAGCAGGGCCCGCTGGGCCGGGTCATACTCGGCATCGAGGGCCTGCAGCGACCGGACCAGGGGCTCGTTGAGCGCGATGATCGGGCCGAGCCGCTCCACGCGCAGCGTGACGATGACCCGCCGCCGATCACCGGGGTCGGCCGTCCGCTTCGCGAAGCCGACCCGCTCCAGCCGGTCGAGGCTCCCGGTGACCGCGCCGGTGGTGAGCCCGGTGGCCTCGGCCAGCTGGCCGGCGGTGCGCGGCCCGTGGACCGCCAGGACCGAGGCCACCACCAGATCGGAGCGGGCCAGCCCGAGCCGGCCCGCCATCACCTGCTCCAGCAGCCCGGCCGCTTCCCCCAGCTCGTGCAGCACCCGGGCCGGGGCGTCGGGTGGGCCCGGGGGGGCCAGGGAGTCGAGTGATTCCAAGGGTCGTCGAGGGGTCCTTGACATGGCGGATCGTTCTGTTTAGTAAGTCATCATCTTAGTGGCTAAGTCAAGCCCGGAACCACCCGGGCCGGCGCAGCAGCCTCCACCGGAGCACCCCATGTCGATCATCACGGTCCGCGACGTCACCAAGGACTACCTGCTGGGCAAGACCCAGGTGCACGCCCTGCGCGGCGTCACCCTCACCGTCGACCAGGGCGAGTTCCTCTCGGTGGCCGGCCCCTCCGGCTCGGGCAAGACCACGCTGCTCAACCTCATCGGCTGCGTCGACACCCCCACCACCGGCGTCGTCGAGGTGGCCGGCCAGGACACCTCGAAGCTCACCGAGCGGGCCCTCACCGACCTGCGGCTCCACCAGATCGGCTTCATCTTCCAGAGCTTCAACCTGGTGCAGGTGCTCTCGGTCTTCCAGAACATCGAGTTCCCCCTGCTGCTGCAGGGCGGGCTGACCCGGGCCGAGCGGGCCAGCCGGGTCAACGGGCTGCTGGAGGCGGTCGGCATCCCCGAGTACGGGCGCCACCGGCCCAGCGAGCTCTCCGGCGGGCAGCGGCAGCGGGTGGCGGTGGCCCGGGCGCTGGTGACCCGGCCGGCGCTGGTGCTGGCCGACGAGCCGACCGCCAACCTCGACTCGCAGACCGGGCAGAACATCATCGACCTGATGCGCGACATGAACCGGAAGGACGGCACCACCTTCGTCTTCTCCACCCACGATCCCAAGGTGATGGCCCACGCCAACGCCATCGTCCGCATCGCCGACGGCGTGGTGACCGGTCGCGAGCCGGTCGGCGCCACCGCCTGAGGACGCCGCCATGTCCGCCCGCCTCGACGCCACCCGCGTCCTCCTCCGCATCGCCTTCCGCAACCTGGTGGCCAGCCGGGTGCGGACGGTGATCATCGGCCTCATCGTCCTGGTCGGCGCCCTCATCGTGGTGGTGGGGGCCTCGCTGATGGACAGCATCGACCGGGGCATGCGCACCTCCATCCAGGGCAGCCTGGGCGGGCAGCTGCAGGTCTACCAGTCCACCTCGGAGGGGCAGCTGGAGCTCTACGGCGGCCTGCGCGGCGAGTCGCTGCTCGACCCCATCCCCGACTTCGCCAGGGTCAAGCAGGTGCTCTCCGGGGTGCCCAACGTCAAGATGATCGTCCCCATGGGGATCGACCAGGCGCTGGTGGCCACCGGCAACGCCTTCGACGTCACCCTGGCCAGGCTGCGCGACGACGTGCGCCGGCTGCAGGCCGAGCCCGGCGACGCCGGGGCCCGGCGCGGCCTGGAGGCGCGGCAGGCCCACGTCCGTCGCCTCATCGCCCTGCTCTCCGAGGAGCTCAACCAGGCCCGGGTGCTGGTCGACCCCAACGGCCGCGACGCCGCCATGCGCCGGGCCCAGCGGGCCGACCTGGACCGGGCCGCGGCGCCCGCCTTCTGGACCGAGTTCGAGCGCGACCGGCTGGCCGGCCTGGAGTTCCTCGAGAACAAGGTGGCGCCGCTGGCCATGGACTCCGGCTTCACCTTCATCCGCTACGTCGGCACCGACGTCGACGCCTTCATGAAGGCCTTCGACCTCGCCGAGATCGCCGAGGGCCAGGTGGTCCCCCCGGGGCAGCGCGGCATCCTGCTCGGCAAGCAGTACGCCGAGGAGTGGCTGAAGCTGAAGAACGCCCGCCGGCTCGACCAGATCAAGGACAAGCGCGACCGCTTCCACGCCCGCATCGCCAAGGAGGAGGAGCTGCAGCGCTGGGTGAAGGACACCCGGAGCCGGGCCCGCGAGATCCTGGTCCAGCTCGACCCGCTGCAGGCGGCCGAGGCGGAGCGGCGGCTGCGGCCGGCGCTCAGGGCGCCCGAGGGCGAGGCCCTGCCGGCGCTGCTGGCGCGGCTCTTCGACCTCGACGACGCCAACTTCGACGACCACTACCGGATCTTCTACGCCGAGCTGGCCCCGCTGCTGCGCCTCTACCAGATCAGCGTCGGCGACGTCATCACCATCAAGGCCCCGGGCAAGACCGGCGCCTTCAACGCCGTCAACGTCAAGGTGTACGGCTTCATCCAGTTCAAGGGGATCGAGAAGTCGGGCATCGCCGGCACCACCAGCGTCATGGACCTGCAGTCGTTCCGCGACCTCTACGGCTACGTCACCCGGGAGAAGGCCGAGGAGTCGTCGCGGATCCGGGCCCGCATGGGCGCCACCGCCGTCTCGCGGGAGGACGCCGAGGCGGCGCTCTTCGGCGGCGGGGCCTCGGCGGCGCTGGTGGAGACCACCCGGGCCGCGGCCATCGACGAGAAGGCCCTGCTGGCCGGCGTCGCCGACAAGCGCAAGACGGCGCTGGCCGAGGAGACCCGGGCCTACAGCCAGGAGGAGATCGACGCCGGGGTGGCGCTCAACGCCGCCATCCTGCTCGACGACCCCCGCCGGCTCCGCGAGTCGCAGGCGGCGGTGCAGGCCGCCGCCGACGCCGCCGGGCTGAAGCTCAAGGTCATCGACTGGGAGGCGGCCTCGGGGATGGTCGGGCAGTTCGTGCTGCTGCTGCGCGGTATCCTCATCTTCGCGCTGATCATCTTCTTCGGGGTGGCGCTGGTGATCATCAACAACGCCATGGTGATGGCGGCGCTGGCGCGGGTGAAGGAGGTGGGCACCATGCGGGCCATCGGCGCCCAGCGGCGCTTCGTGGTGGCCATGCTGCTGGTCGAGATCATCTCGGTCAGCGTGGTCTTCGGCCTGGCCGGCGCCGCCCTGGGCGGCGGGGTGGTGGCCCTGATCCGCGCCTCCGGCGGCATCCCCGCCACCAGCGACCTGCTCTTCTTCCTCTTCTCCGGCCCGTCGCTGATGCCGCGCATCGGCGGCGCCAGCGTGGCCGCCTCGCTCATCCTGGTGCTGGGCGTGGCCATCGCCTCCGCCCTCTACCCGGCCTGGATCGCCATGCGGGTCACCCCCGTCGAGGCGATGTCCACGGAGGACTGACCATGCTCCTCGTCGACCTGCAGGTGGCCGCCCGCAACCTCACCCGCCACACCCGGCGCAACCTCTTCCTGGGGGCGGCGCTGGCCTCGGTGACCGGGCTGCTGGTGCTGCTCGGCGCCCTCACCGCCGGCATCGAGGGGTCGATGATGGAGTCGGCCACCACCCTGCTGACCGGCGACGTCAACGTGGGGGGCTTCTTCAAGGTCACCAGCGGCTCGGCGGCGCCGCTGGTCTCCGGCTACCCCAAGGTGCTGGAGCTCACCCGGGCGGCGGTCCCCGAGCTCGACTACTTCACCGTCCGCGGCCGGGGCTGGGCCAAGGCGGTCTCCGACAGCGCCTCCATGGACCTGGTGCTGGGGGGCGTGGACATCGCCCGGGAGCCGGCGGTGCGGCGGGTGCTGCAGCCCCTCGGCGGCACCCTCGACGAGCTGGCCCAGCCCAACACCATGCTGCTCTTCCAGGGGCAGGCGGAGCGGCTCAAGGTCGGGGTCGGCGACGTCATCACCCTGTCGGCCCCCACCGAGCGCGGCGTCAACAACACCGTCGACCTCCGCGTGGTGGTGGTGGTGAAGAACGTCGGCATCATGTCGGCCTTCTCCGCCTTCATGCAGGCCGACACCCTGCGCGGGCTCTACGGCCTCTCCCCGGAGGCCACCGGCGCCATCCACCTCTTCCTCAAGGACCGCGGCCAGGCCAACCTGGTGGCGGCCCGGCTGCGCGAGGAGTTCCAGAGGCAGGGCTACCGGGTCATGGAGCCGGATCCGCAGCCCTACTACATGAAGCTCTTCCAGACCGTCCCCAGCGAGGACTGGACCGGCCAGAAGCTCGACATCACCACCTGGGAGGACGAGCTGGGCCAGTTCAAGCAGTTCATCTGGGGCATCAAGGTCTTCACCGGCCTGCTGGTCTTCATCCTCATGGTGGTGATCGTCATCGGCATCCTCAACACCCTGGCCATCGCCATCCGCGAGCGCACCCGCGAGATCGGCACGCTGCGGGCCATCGGCATGCAGCGGCGAAAGGTGCTCTGGCTCTTCGTGCTGGAGACCCTGCTGCTCGGCCTCGGGGGGTGCGCCTTCGGGGCCCTCGGGGCCACGGCGCTGGCCGCGGGCCTGAACGCCGCCGCCATCCACGTGCCCGAGGCGGTGCAGCTCTTCCTCTCCCAGGAGCACCTCACCTTCCAGCTGCGCCTCGGCGCCGCCGCCCAGGACGTCCTCTTGCTGACCCTGGTCACGGTGGTGGCCTCGCTGGGTCCGGCCCTGCGCGCCGCCCGCCTCAAGCCCATCACCGCCATGCACCACATCGGGTGAACGCCATGCACCGACTGCTCGCCGTCCTGCTCCTCGCCGCCGCCGCCGCCCCGGCCGCCGCCGCCGGGGTCGATCCCGCCACGCCGGAGGGGCTGGCCGCCCTCATCAAGCTCATCGACGAGCGCCAGCGCAACCAGGGGGACTGGAAGGCCCTCTGCTACATGGAGGCCAAGGAGAAGGGGAAGACCGACGTGGTCTCCGAGCTGCTGGTCTACCGTCGCGACGCCGACGAGAAGCAGATGTTCCTCTTCACCAAGCCCAAGGCCGAGGCCGGCAAGGGCTACCTGCGGCTGGAGAAGAACCTCTGGATGTACGATCCCGCCACCGGCCGCTGGGAGCGGCGCACCGAGCGGGAGCGGATCGGCGGCAGCGACACCCGGCGCGGCGACCTCGACGAGTCGCGCCTGGCCGAGGAGTACGACGCCACCTTCAAGGGGGCCGAGCCGCTCGGCAAGTACCAGGCCTGGCACCTCTCGCTCAAGGTGAAGCCGGGGGTGGACGTGGCCTTCCCCCAGGTGGAGCTCTGGGTCGACCAGGCCACCCAGAACATCCTGAAGCGGCAGGAGCTGGCCCTCTCCGGCAAGCTGATGCGCACTGCCTACTACCCGCGCTGGAAGAAGGTGGCCTCGCCGTCCAAGGGGGGCGAGGTCTGGTACCCGGAGGAGATGCGCTTCTTCGACGAGATCGAGAAGGGCAACTCGACGCTGGTGCTGATCAAGGAGATCGACCTGCGCCCGCTCGAGGCCAACCTGTTCACCAAGGCGTGGCTGGAGTCGAGGAGCCGGTGAGCGCCCCCGCCGCCATCGCCGCCGCGCTGCTGCTGCTGGTCCCGGCCGCCGCCCCGGCGCAGGAGCGGCCCGCCGAGGCCGACCTGTTCGGCGCCCCGGCCGAGCCGCCCCGCGAGCCGCCCGGCGCCCCGCCCCCCGCCCCGGCGCCACTCTCCCCCGGCCAGGCCGCCGGCGGGGACCGGCGCGGCGATGCCATCCTCGGCGAGGCGGGCGGCTCGAGGACCACCGGGCTCATCGGCGGCGAGCGGGAGGACTGGCTCAAGCTGGGCGGCCTCGCCTACCTGCGGGCCGGCACCACCTGGAGCCGCGACACCGCCCCGGCCCGATGGACCTTCACCGACCCGTCCCTCCTCGACCTCTACCTCGACGCCCGGCCCAACGACCGGGTCCGCGCCTACGCGCTGGGCCGGCTCATCTACCTGCCCTCGGGGAGCGGCGGCGGCCTGGCGGCGCTCGGGGTGCCGGGCACGGGGAGCGGCGCCACCGCGGGGGCCACCAGCCGCGGCGCGCTGGACCAGCTCTGGATCAACTTCGACGTCGGCCGCACCGTCTTCGTCACCGCCGGCAAGCAGCACGTCAAGTGGGGCACCGGCCGCTTCTGGAACCCCACCGACTACCTCCACCCCACCCGGCGGGACCCGCTCACCCAGTTCGACGATCGCGGCGGCGTCATGATGGTCAAGGCCCACCTGCCCTGGGAGAAGCGCGGCTGGAACCTCTACGGCGTGGCGCTGCTGGAGGACGTGGCCGGTGGGCTCCAGCCCGACGGCACCACCCGGACCGTCTCCACCCTCGGCCAGGTGGGTGGCGGCGCCCGCGCCGAGGTGGTGCTGGGCGGCCTCGAGCTGGCGGTGGACGGCGTGGCGCAGCGGGGCCACGCCCCCCGCTTCGGCGTCGACGGCTCCTTCCCGCTCGGCGACCTCGACCTGCGCTTCGAGGTGGCGCTGCGGCGCGGCCCCGACCAGCCCCGCTGGGAGAAGGTCCCCGGCGCCGCCCCCGGCGCCGAGCTGCTCTCCCGCTACCAGGTCAAGCAGTTCGACCGGATCACGCCGGCGGCGGTGGTGGGGGCGGAGTGGAGCTGGCAGTACTCCGACCAGGACTCGCTCACGCTGGGCGGCGAGTACGCCTACGACGCCTCCGGGTACCGCTCCGCCGACATCTACCCGTTCCTGCTGGCGGCCCCGGTGGTGTCGCAGTACCTGCCTGGCCTCGCCGCCGCCGACCAGCGCAACGGCTTCACCCCCTTCTACCTGGCGCGGCAGTACCTCGGCCTCTACCTCTACCTGCCCCGGCCCGGCTCCTGGAATGACACCAGCGTCACGCTCTCGGCGCTGGGCAGCCTCACCGACGGGTCGGGGGTGGTGCGGCTCGACCACTCGGTGCTCATCAACACCTACCTCAAGCTCGAGACCTTCGTGGCCGGCCACGTCGGAAACGAGGGCGGCGAGTTCCGCTTCGGCGGCACCATCGCGCCGCAGTACCTCGGCACCGGACCGCTGCCCCCCTCCGTCCCGGTCTACACCCCCACCATCCGCATCGAGCCGCCGGTCCTCGACTTCGGCGTGGCGCTCCGGGTGTCGCTGTAGGCCAATCGCGCCGGCTTCAGCCGGCGCAGTCCGGAACCCGGCAGGCCGGGTCTCTTGCCGAACCCTCCGGGTCGGCGCAGGCTCTCACCGGCATGGAGGTGGAGATGGACGATCTGGAGCTGAAGGAGAGGGTCCGGCGATGAGCGACATGATGCAGATGGCGCTCTTCGTCCTGGGCTGGTTCGTGCTCCAGAACTGGGTGTTCCCGAGGCTGGGCATACGAACTTGAGGCGTCCCCTACCGCCCCCGTGATGGGGTGGCCAGCGACGACGACAAGACCAGGCCGGGGTGCTGACGGCCAACCGCGCCGGCCTTCAGCCCGCGCAACCCCAATCGCGCGGGCTTCAGGCCGCGCAACCCCAATCGCGCGGGCTTCAGGCCGCGCAACCCCAATCGCGCGGGCTTCAGGCCGCGCAACCCCAATCGCGCGGGCTTCAGCCCGCGCAACCCGAAACGACCAGGACCGAGTCGCCTGTGGAACCACCTCCGACATGAAAAGACCGGGTCTCCTCGCGGAGACCCGGTCTTGATGTTTCCGTGTTGCGCGGCGCGAGCGCCGCGCCTTTAAAACAAGAACTGGTCGCCCTGCGCCCGCAGCGCGGTGATGGCGGCCAGGTTGACGATCGACTGCACCGAGCAGCCCATCTGCAGGACGTTGACCGGCTTGTGCATGCCGAGCAGCACCGGCCCGATCACCTCGGCCCCGCCCACCCGCTCCAGCATCTGGTAGGCGATGTTGGCCGCGTCCAGGTTGGGGAAGATGAAGACGTTGGCGTCGTCGGTCAGCGTCGAGAAGGGGAACTCGGCGGTGCGGACCTCGGAGCTGGTGGCGATGTCCACCTGCACCTCGCCCTCCACCTCCAGGTCCGGGCGGCGCTGGCGGATCAGCTCGGTGGCCTCGCGCATCTTCTTCGGGCTGTCGCCGGCGGCGCTGCCGAACGACGAGTAGCTGAGCAGGGCGATGCGCGGGGTGACGTCGAAGTAGCGGGCCAGGTCGGCGGTGGCCAGCGCGATCTCGGCCAGCGCCTCCGGGGTCGGGTCGACGTTGACGGTGCAGTCGGCGAAGAACTTGAAGTCGTTCTTGGTGACCACGATGTAGACGCCGGCGGCCCGCTTGCCGACCCGGGTCCTGATGACCTCCAGCGGCGGGCGGATGGCGTCGGCGTAGCCGGTGGTCAGGCCGGTGACCAGGCCGTCGGCCGTCCCCGTCTCCACCATCACCGAGCCGAAGTAGTTGCGGAAGCGCAGCATGCGCTTGGCCTCTTCGTAGGTGACGCCGCGGCGCTGGCGCCGCTCCCAGAAGGCCTTGACGTGCTGCTCGTAGTCCGGGCTCTCCTCGGGGTTGATGATCGTGATCCCGTCGAGGGCCTCGAGCTGCAGGTCGGCGATCGACTTGCGGATGGCCGCGACCGGCCCCAGCAGGATGGGCTCGCAGATGGCCTCCTCGCGGAGGATGGCGGCCGCCTGCTGGATCTTCGGGTGGTGCCCCTCGGCGAAGACGATCTTCTTGACCGACTGCTTGGCCTTCTCGAAGACCCCGCCCATCACCTGGTGCGAGCGGCTCTGCATCTTGCGCAGCCGCTCGCGGTACTCGACGATGTCGACCTTGACCCGGGCCACGCCCTCGTCCATGGCGGCCTTGGCGACGGCCGGGGCCACCCAGAGCAGCACCCGGGGATCGAGCGGCTTGGGGATGATGTACTCGCGGCCGTAGCGGAACTTCTCGCCGCCGTAGGCGCGGGAGACCGCCTCCGGCACGTCCTGCTTGGCCAGCTCGGCCAGGGCGCGCGCCGCCGCCATCTTCATCGACTCGGTGATCTGCCGGGCCCGCACGTCGAGGGCGCCGCGGAAGAGGTAGGGGAAGCCGAGGACGTTGTTCACCTGGTTCGGGTAGTCGCTGCGCCCGGTGGCCATGATGACGTCGGCGCGGGCCTCCTTGGCCTCCGGGTAGCTGATCTCCGGATCCGGGTTGGCCAGCGCGAAGACGATGGGGTCCTTGGCCATCGACTTGACCATGTCCTGGGTGAACTGGCCCTTGACCGAACAGCCCAGCATCACGTCGGCGCCCTTGGCCGCCTCGGCGAGCGTGCGCGCCTTGGTGTCGGAGGCGAACTGGGCCTTGTACTTGTTCATGCCCTCGGTGCGCCCCTTGAAGACGACGCCCTTGGTGTCGACCATGATGACGTTCTCGACCTTGACGCCGAGCGCCAGGTAGAACTTGGTGCAGGCGATGGCCGAGGCGCCGGCGCCGGAGACCACCACCTTGATCTCCTCGATCTTCTTGCCGATCAGGTCGAGCGCGCCCAGCAGGGCGGCGCCGGAGATGATGGCGGTGCCGTGCTGGTCGTCGTGGAAGACCGGGATGTTCATCTCCTTCTTGAGCCGCTCCTCCACCTCGAAGCACTCGGGGGCCTTGATGTCTTCGAGGTTGATGCCCCCGAAGGTCGGCTCCAGCGACTTCACGATCTGGCAGAGCAGGTCGACGTCCTTGCAGTTGACGTTGATGTCGAAGACGTCGACGTCGGCGAAGCGCTTGAAGAGGACGCCCTTGCCCTCCATGACCGGCTTGCCGGCGGCCGCGCCGATGTCGCCGAGGCCGAGCACGGCGGTGCCGTTGGAGAGGACCGCCACCAGGTTGCCGCGCGCCGTGTAGAGGTACGAGGCCTCCTCGTCCTTCTCGATCTCGAGGCAGGGCTCGGCGACGCCGGGCGAGTAGGCCAGCGCCAGGTCGCGGGCCGTGGCGCAGGGCTTGGTCGCGACCACCTCGATCTTCCCGGGGCGTCCGCGCGAGTGGTACTCGAGCGCGTCCTCGCGGCGGATCTTCTTCTTGGGTACGGCGCTCGACGGCGGGTTCGGCTTGGGCGTGAAGTCAGTGGTCATCGCTCGTCCTCGTAGACGTTGGGTGGGAGGCTCGCTCGTGTTTGTAGGGCGGGGAGAAAAGCGCCATCGAGCAGAGGTGTCAAGCGATCATGCGACGCAGGCACGTCTTTTGCAGAAGTAGACATCGTCGGTGGGTGAAGTCGCCCGGCGCAGCGCGGAATCGCGCGCCGCAGAGCCAATCCACCGATCGGACTCGGTTGACGCAGAGCGCTAGGTGCCCGCGTCCCAGCCGGCCGCGTCGCCTCGAACGCAGGAGCGCGAAGCGGGCGATGCGGTGAATGGCCCGGCCCGGGTGCGTGGTAGCTTCCTCCTCGCCTGGCCACCACACCCTTCACCTTCCACTTCGGCGACCGCCGCGAGCACCTGGTCGCGCTGCTCCGCTGGATCCCGCTCGGCGCGCTGGTGGGGGTGGTCTGCGGCGCCGGCTCGGCCCTCTTCCTCTGGCTGCTGGAGCGGGCCACCGGCTGGCGCACCGGCCACGAGCTGATCGTCTACGCCCTGCCGCTGGCCGGCCTCCTGCTCGGCTGGGTGCAGCAGCGCTACGGGCAGGCGGTGAAGGCCGGCAACAGCCTGGTCATCGACACCATCCACGACGACGGCCCGGAGCTGCCGTTCCGCATGGCGCCGCTGGTGCTGGGCGGCACGGTGGTGACGCATCTCTTCGGCGGCAGCGCCGGCCGCGAGGGGACCGCGGTGCAGATGGGGGCCAGCCTCACCGACTGGCTCTCGCACCGGCTCGGGCTCTCGCCCGTGCTGCGCCGGCAGCTGCTGGCGGCCGGCGTGGCCGGCGGCTTCGGCTCGGTCTTCGGCACGCCCATCGCCGGCGCCGTCTTCGGCCTCGAGTTCGTGGTGCTGGGGCGGCTCGAGTACGGGGCGCTGGTGCCGGCGCTGGTGGCGTCGCTGGTCGGCGACCTGGTCACCCGCGGGCTCGGCATCGTCCACACCGCCTACCCGGCGGCCCCGGTGGTGGCGCTCGACCTGCCGCTGCTGGGGAAGTGGGTGGTCTTCGCGGTGGCCATGGCGCTGGCCGCCACCGCCTTCATCGAGCTGACCCACGCGCTGAAGCGGACCGCGGAGCGGCGCATCCCCTGGGCGCCGGCGCGCCTCTTCTTCGGGGGCGTGGCGGTGGTGCTGCTCTGGAGGCTGGCCGGCACCTCCGACTACCTCGGCCTGGGCATGCCCACCATCGTCCGGGCCTTCACCGATCCGGCGCTGCCGGCCACCGCCTTCGCCTGGAAGCTGCTCTTCACCGCCGTCACCATCGGCTTCGGCTTCCTCGGCGGCGAGGTGACGCCGCTCTTCTTCATCGGCGCCGCGCTCGGCAACCTGATGGCGCTGCTGCTCGGCCTGCCGCTGGGGCTGGGGGCCGGGGTGGGGATGGCGGCCGTCTTCGCCGCCGCCTCCAACACCCCGCTGGCCCTCTCCATCATGGCGCTGGAGCTGCTCGGCGCCGGGGCCTTCCCGCACGTGGTGGTGGTCTGCGTGGTCGCCTGGGTGGTCTCCGGCCGGCGCAGCATCTACCCGGCGCAGCTCACCGTCCGCTGACCGCGCCGCCCGGGCCGGCCGGGGCGGGCGCGATTCCGCGGCGCCCGGCGGCGGGCTAGCATCGCCGCCATGCCCGACCCCACCGCGCCGTCCCCGTCCCGCCGGTCCTTCCTCCGGCTCGCCGCCGTGGCCCCGCTGGCCGCCGCCGGCTGCGTCACCCTCAAGCTCGGCCCGGCCCACGAGCCGGCCGCCGGCCCCTCCAGGCCGGACGCCGGGGGCGGCGACCCGCTGGCCGCGGTCCGCGCCGTGCCGCTGGCCTTCGCCGTCGAGCCGGCGCTGGTCTTCCGGGCCCTGGGTGGCCGCGGGAGGTGCGGGTGAGCCTCCTCCCCGACGACGTGCTCTTCTCCGGGGTGGCCGCGCTCTCCGAGCAGCTGCGGACGCGGCAGCTCTCGCCGGTGGCGCTCACCGAGAGCTTCCTGGCGCGGCTGCAGCGGTACGGGCCGCGGCTCGGGGCCGTCATCACCCTGACCGCCGAGAAGGCGCTGGAGCAGGCGCGCGCCGCCGAGGCCGAGCTGGCCCGCGGGGCCTGGCGCGGGCCGCTGCACGGCATCCCCTACGGCCTCAAGGACCTCGTCGACACCAAGGGCATCTCCACCACCTGGGGGGCGCGCCCCTTCGCCGGGAGGGTCCCC
Organism: Anaeromyxobacteraceae bacterium; assembly: GCA_032654565.1. Classification (GTDB taxonomy): domain Bacteria; phylum Myxococcota; class Myxococcia; order Myxococcales; family Anaeromyxobacteraceae; genus JADKCZ01. The sequence continues at coordinate 1,074,657 of JAULAX010000015.1, forward strand.
ACCGAGGACGCCACCGTGGTGACCCGGCTCGACGCCGCCGGCGCCGTGCTCTGCGCCAAGCTCTCGATGATCGAGCTGGCCGGCGGGCTCGGCTACCACACCGGCCAGGCCTCGATGATCGGGCCGTGCCGCACCCCCTGGGACCTCACCCGCTGGGCCGGCGGCTCCTCGTCCGGCTCGGCGGCGGCGGTGGCGGCGGGGCTGGTCCCCTTCGCCATCGGCTCGGAGACCTGGGGCTCGATCACCTGCCCGGCCGCCTTCTGCGGCGTCACCGGCCTGCGCCCCACCTACGGCGTGCTCTCGCGCTTCGGGGCCATGCCGCTCTCCTTCACGCTCGACAAGCTCGGGCCGCTGACGCGCAGCGCCCAGGACGCGGCGCTGGTGCTGGCGGCGCTGGCCGGCGAGGACCCGCGCGATCCCTCCTCGATCCAGGCGCCGCCGGCCCTGGCCCGGGTGCGCGCCGAGCTCACCCCGGGGCTGCGGGTGGCGGTGCTGGGCTTCGAGGGGATCCCGGCGGCGGGGCTGGCGGCCGGCGCGGTGGCCGCCTTCGAGCGGGTCCAGGGGCTGCTGCGCGAGGGCGGGGCGCTGCTCGAGCCGGCCACGCTGCCCGACCTGCCCTGGGAGCCGCTCACCCTCGTCTTCCTCGAGGCCGAGGCGGCCAGCGTCTTCGAGGAGCTGATCCGCAGCGGCCGGACCCGCGAGCTGGCCGACGCCTCCCACCAGGCCCGGTCGCCGGACGACTACCTGCCGCGGGCCACCTCCACCGACTACGTCCGGGCCATGCGGGTGCGGGGCGAGGCCCAGCGCGCCATGGCCCGCTTCTTCGAGCGGTACGACCTGGTGCTGGCCCCCAACGTGCCGGTGGCCGCGCCGAGGGTGGAGGAGGACTTCGACGAGCGGCTCAGCTACCCCGACCCGCTGGGCGCCGCCGGGAACCTCTGCGGCCTGCCGGCGCTGGCGCTGCCGGTGGGGTTCGGCGACGGGCTGCCGGTCTCGGCGCAGCTGGTGGGGCCGCCGCTGTCCGAGGCCAGGCTGCTCTCGGCCGCGGCCTGGCTGCAGCGCCGCACCGACTACCACCTGGCCCGTCCGCCGCTGTAAGTTGGGGCGCGTGAACAAGCTCATCGAGTACCTCGGCTGGGTCGCCGCGGCCGTCATCATCCTCCTCGGCCTCCCCATCCAGCTGGTGCTCTGGCTGGTGACGCGCCCCTTCGATCGCAACGTGGTGGTCCCGGGGCGGTTCCTCCGCTTCATCGGCGTCCTGCTCGGCAACTGCTACCGGCCCTGGAAGTTCCGGGTGGTGGGGGCGTGGCCGGAGGGCGGCCCGTACGTGGTGGTGGCCAACCACCAGTCGCTGCTCGACATCGTGCTGCTCTCGCGGATGCCGCGGGAGATGAAGTGGGTGGGCAAGGAGTCGCTCTTCAAGATCCCCTGGATCGGCCTGATGCTGCGGCTCACCGGCGACATCGCGGTGCGGCGCGGCGACCCGGAGAGCGGCGGCGAGGCGGTGGCCAAGGCCAAGGCCTACCTGGGGCGGGACATGAGCGTGATGATCTTCCCCGAGGGGACCCGCTCGCGCGACGCCCGGCTGCTCCCCTTCAAGAAGGGGGCCTTCCGCCTGGCCATCGACGCCGGGGTGGCGGTGCTGCCGGTGGTGCTCTCGGGCACGGCGGCCGGCTTCCAGAAGGGGGCGGCGGTGGTGGGCCCCTGCGACGCGGTGGCCACCATCCTCCCGCCGGTCCCGACCGCCGGGCTGACCCAGGCCGACGCCGGGGCGCTGCGCGACCGGGTGCGGGCCGCCTTCGTGGCCACGCTGCCGCCCGGGGAGGTCGGTCCGGCGCCGGTGGAGCCTGGAGAGGGCGCGTGATCGAGCTGGGGTACGGGGCGCGGCCGCTGCCGCTCACCTTGCCCTCCGGGCTGGAGGCGGAGGTCCTGCCGCCCCCGTCGCCGCCGCCGGTGGCCGACCTGGGCGCGGCGCTGGCCGAGGCGCTGGCCAACCCCTTCGGCAGCCGGCGGCTGAAGGAGCTGGCGACGGCGCGGACCCGGGCGGTGGTGATCGTCTCCGACGCCTCGCGCCACGAGCCGCGCGCCGAGCTGTTCGCGGCGGTGCGGGCCGAGCTGGGGGCGCTCCCCGACGACCGGATCACCCTGGCGGTGGCCAACGGGACCCACCAGCCGGGGCCGGTGGAGGGGCTGGAGCTGCCGGCCGAGGTGCTGCGCCGCCACCGGGTGGTCAACCACGACTCGCGGGACGAGAGCCAGCTGGTGGAGGTGGGGCGGACCTCGCGCGGCACCCGGCTGCGCGTCAACCGCTGCCTGGTCGAGGCCGACCTGATCGTCACCACCGGGCGCATCAAGCCGCACTACTTCGCCGGCTACGGCGGCGGCACCAAGGGGATCTTCCCGGGGCTGGGGGCGGAGGCCGACATCCGCCAGAACCACCTGCTCAAGGCCGACCCGGGCAGCACGCTGGGGCGCGCCGACCAGAACCCCTGCCGCGACGACCTGGAGGAGGCGGCGGGGCGGCTGGGACGCCAGGCCTTCATGCTCAACGTGGTCGAGGCGGGCGGCGTCATCACCGGGGCGGTGGCCGGCGACCTGGTGCTGGCCCACCGCGAGGGGGTGGGGCGGCTGCGGCGCTGGGTGGAGGTGCGGGCCAGGCCGGCGGCGGTGGTGGTGGTGTCGGCGCCGCTGCCGGTGTCGGGGAGCCTCTACCAGGCCTCCAAGCTGGTTGCGCCGGCCGGGCTGCTGCTCCGCGACGGCGGCGTGGTGATCGTGGCGGCCGAGTGCCCACAGGGGACCGGGCCGCTCAAGACGGTCAACGAGGGGATCTTCACGCTGGGTGTGCGGCGGTTCCTGCCGGCGCGGTACACGCTGCTGCTGGTGTCGGGGATGGACGAGGCGACGGTGGCCCAGACCTATGCCCGCCACGCCCCGTCGCTGGAGTGGGCGGTGGCGGAGGCGGTCCGGCTCACCGGGGCACGGGGGCGGGTGCTGGTGATGCCCGACGCCGGCGACCTGGTGCCGGTTCCGGTGGCCGGGGAATAGGACACCTCTTTCGGGGTAGCACTCCCGCCGTTTGCCAAAAACTACTCTGGGTAGGGAATGAACGGCCCTTGCGGCATGGACGTGGCGGGGACATATTCCGGTCAAACCTTGGACGAGGCTGTCCACCGGAGTCCCGAATGAGGCCCCTCACCTTTCCCATCCGTGCCGTCGCCAAGCTGACCGGCATCACCGTCGACACGCTGCGGGCCTGGGAGCGGCGCTACGGCGTCGTCGAGCCCTCCCGCGACGAGCGCGGCCGGACCTACTCCGAGGCCGACGTGGAGCGGCTCACCCTGCTGCGCCGGGCCGTCGAGCGCGGCCACGCCATCGGCCGGGTCGCCCCCCTCGGCGTCGACGAGCTGCGCGCCCTGGTCGGCCGCGCCGCCTCGCCGCCCGTCATCCCCGCGCCCTCCTCACCGGTGACCATCGACGGGCTGCTGGCCGCCGTCGAGGGGTTCGACCTCGACCGGCTGCGCCGGGAGCTGAACCGGCTGGCGGTGGTGCTGGCGCCGCGCCAGCTGGCCCTCGAGGTGGCGCTGCCGCTGATGCGCGCCGTCGGCGAGGCCTGGCACCTCGGCAAGGTCTCCATCGGCCAGGAGCACCTGGTCACCGCCGAGATCCGCAGCCTGGTGGGGGCGCTGCTCCGCCTCCGCGAGCCGCCCCCCGGGGCGCCGCGGGTGCTGATCGCCACCATCGAAGGCGAGCCGCACGAGCTGGGGGCGCTGGTGGCGGCGCTGCTGTCCACCGGCGCCGGCGTCGCCCCCTTCTACTTCGGGGCCGGGCTCCCACCCCGCGAGCTGGTGGCGGCGGCCCGGCGGCTCCGCCCGCGCGCCGTGGTCCTCTCCATGGCCGGCGCCGGGAGCGTCGAGCAGGTGGCCGGGTCGGTGGCCGAGCTGGCCCGCGCCCTGCCGGCCGGGACCGCCTGCTGGGTCGGTGGCGCCGGGGCCCAGGCCTCGCGGGCGGCGCTGAGCGCGGCCGGCGTGGAGATCTTCGACGACTTCGACGGGTTCGAGCAGGCGCTGGCCCGGCTGGCGGCGTAGGGCGTCGGGGACCAGGTGGCGCTGACGGTTCGCGTCGGATGGCGTGCGGCGCGGTGGCCTGCGGCCGCTGGAGCGACGCCGGAGGGCCGAAGTGAAGCGCAGCCTGGCGCGGCGGCCTTGGCCTCGGCGCTAGGCCGTCGCTCTCTCAGCCGCCGCCCGAGCCCAGGTCGCCGGGCGAGCCGGGCGAGAGCCGCTCCAGCATCGCCTGGGCGCCAGGGAAGTTGCTGCGCAGCACCAGGGTCCGCCGCAGGGCGGTGAGGGCGCCGTCGCGATCGCCGCTGCGCAGGCGCACCACCGCCAGGCTGTACTGGATGTGGGCGCCGTTCGGATCGAGCCTGGCGGCGGCGGTCAGCTCCGCCAGGGCCGCCGGCAGGTCGCCGGCCTGGAGGTGGATGGCCCCCAGGTTGGCGTGCGGCGCCGCCATGGCCGGCGCCAGCGCGCTGGCCTTCCGGTAGCAGGCCACCGCCTCGTCGCGCTGGCCGAGCCGCGCCGCGGCGATGCCGAGGTTGTTCCAGCCGCGGGCGAACTCCGGCTTGACCAGCACCGCCAGCCGGAAGAGCCGCTCCGCCTCGCTCCAGTCGGGCGGCCGGCCGGCCTCGCGGGCCAGGTCCACCAGCTCGAAGCCGCGGTTGTTGTAGAAGTGGGCCACCGCCTCCAGGTCGTCGAGCTGCCGGTACCACTGGGTGCGGCCCATCTGGGCGAAGTCCAGGCTGATGCGCTCGTTGCCGGTGTCCACCAGGGCGCTGATGTGGCCGAGCTGGACGGTGCTGCCGTCCTCGCCGTAGCGGGTCTCGTGGACGCGGACCGAGGCGTCCACGTAGCGGGCGTCGAGCCCCACCGCGCGGGCCAGCCCGATGAAGACCGAGGCCAGCGCCACGCAGTTTCCCCGCCCGGAGGCCAGCGCCTCGGCCCCGGTGGTGGTGGACTCGCTGAGGTCGGCGCTGAGCCCGAAGCCGGCCGGGTCGAACATGCCCTTCACCAGCAGCTCCACCTTCTCGGCGTCGGTGCGGGCCCGCTCCACCAGGCTGCGGGCCCGGGCCAGCGCCGCGGGCGGCAGGTCGTGGGGGACGACCAGGTCGGCGGCCGGGAAGCCGGAGCGGCCGGCCAGCTCCTCGCGCAGCTCGGCCGGCGTGTAGACCTGCTTCAGGGTGCCTGCGCACCCCGCCGCACCGAACGCCAGCGCCGCCGTCGCGGCGACCAGGGAGTTCCGGGTCATCTCCGCCTCGTGGGGACAAGCCTAGCCAACCGGGGCCGACAATGCACCCCCGCCACCCCGAATCGCACCCGGGCCACGCCGGCCGCGGCGAGATCGGCCTCCAAGGCGCTGGAGCCGAGGTCGCGCCCCGTCGCCGCCGGGCCCTACGCCTTCGGCGGGTGGACGTGGGCGGCCAGGCCGGCCACCTTGCCCACCAGGCCGTGCTTCAGCCGCTGCTGCTCCAGCCAGGCCACCCACTGGTCCATCCCCTGGCCGGTGCGCGCCGAGACCTTGAGCACGCGGGGCGTGGGCATGACCCGCGCCAGGGCGTCGTCGAGCTTCGCCATGTCGAAGTCGAGGTGAGGGACGAGATCGCACTTGGAGACGATGACCAGGTCCGCGGCCAGGAACATGGTCGGGTACTTGAGCGGCTTGTCCTCGCCCTCGGTCACCGACAGCACCACCACGTTGGCGGCCTGCCCCAGGTCGTAGATGGCCGGGCAGACCAGGTTGCCGACGTTCTCGATGAAGAAGACGTCGGTCTTCTGCCAGGCGATGCCGTGCAGTGAGCGGTGCACCAGGTCGGCGTCGAGGTGGCAGGCCTGCCCGGTGGTGATGGCGTGCGAGGGGATGCCGGCCTTGACCAGGCGGACCGCGTCGTTGTCGGTGGCGAGATCGGCCGAGACGGCGCCGAGGCGCCAGCCCTTGGCCGCCGCCGCCCTGGCGGTGGCCTCCAGCACCGCGGTCTTGCCGGCGCCAGGCGAGCCCATCAGGTTGAGCGCCAGCACCCCGGCCTCGAGGAAGTGCTCGCGGTTGTGCTTCGCGGCCCGGTCGTTGCCGGCCAGGATCTTCTCGTGCAGCTCCACCGGGACCAGCTCGGTGTCACCGCAGCCACAGGTCGTGCACATTCAGTGCTCCTCGCCGCGCCAGCCGATGGAACGCATCAGGGGATCTCCAGGTCGATGCCGTCGAGGGTCAGGGCGTCGCCGCCCTCGTCGAGCCGGGCCGGCCCGGCGCAGGCGTCGCAGCGCAGCGGGGCGCCGCGGGGGATGGCGGCCCGGCAGGTCGGGCAGGACCAGCTGGCCGCCACCTGCGTGAGGGTGAGCGGCACCTCGGCGCAGATGGTGCCGGCGCGGAAGGTGTCGTAGGCGGTCTGGAAGAGCCCGGCGTCGACGCCGGCCAGCTCGCCGAGGCGCACCGAGAGGCCGTGGACCTTGAGCGCGCCGCGCCGCCGGGCCTCGGCCTCGACCCGGGTGATGAGCGCTTCGACCAGCGAGTACTCGTGCATCTTCGGGCCCGTCTCCCTCAGCAGATGCGCGGGAGCAGCTCGCCCTCGGGCTCGGCCAGCAGCCGCTTGCCGAGGCCGGTGTCGAGGATCACCGCGCCGGGCCGCTCGGCGATGGCCCGGGCGAAGATGGCGGCGTCGCGGCCGAGCGGGTGGGCGCGCAGCGCCGCCAGCACCTTGTCGGCCGAGGCCGCCCGCACCCCGATCACCGCCTTGCCCTCGTTGGCCACCAGCAGGGGATCGATGCCCAGCATGTCGCTGGCGGCGCGCACCTCGTCGCGGACCGGCACCGCCTGCTCCTCGATGACGATGCCCACCTTCCCCTTGGCGGCCATCTCGTGGAGCGAGCCGGCCACCCCGCCGCGGGTGGGGTCCTTCATGGCCACCACGTCGTCGCCGCCGGCGGCCAGGGCGGCGCGGACCAGGCCGTTCACCGGGGCCACGTCGGAGCGCAGGTCGCCCTGCAGCCCCAGGTCGTGCCGCTTCGACATGATGGCCATGCCGTGGTCGCCGACGTGGCCGGTGACGATGAGCAGGTCGCCGGCCCGCAGCCCGGCGTCGCTGACCACCCGACGGGTCAGGGCCACGCCGGTGGTGTTGATGAAGATGCCGTCGCAGTCCCCCCGGCCCACCACCTTGGTGTCGCCGGTGACGAAGGGGGCGCCGGCCTCCAGCGCCGCCGCCTTCATCGAGTCGCGCAGCCGCTCCAGGTCGGCGCGCGGGAAGCCGTCCTCGAGGATGACGGCGCAGGTCAGCGCCATGGGCTCGGTGGCCCCCATCATGGCCAGATCGTTGACGGTGCCGCAGACGGCGATGCGGCCGATGTCGCCGCCGGGGAAGAAGATGGGGTGGACCACGTGCGAGTCGGTGGTCACCACCAGCCACTGGTCGCCGATGCGCAGCGCCGCGCCGTCGTCGAGGGCGCCGAGGCCGATGCCATCCACCGGCGAGGCCAGCTCCAGGAAGACCTCCTCGATGAGCTGGCGCATGGCCCGCCCGCCCGACCCGTGCTTCAGCCCGATCTTCTGGACCACCTTCTCCATCTAGCGCGTCCCTTCCTGGGTGGCCGGCGCGCCGACGCCGCGGAGGTCCGGGGCGCCGCCGTAGGTGTGCCAGATGCGGCAGGTGCCCTCCGACGAGACCATGCAGGCCCCCACCGGCGACTCGGGGACGCAGGCGGTGCCGAAGAGCGGGCAGTCGTGGGGCGTGGCCAGCCCCATCATGATGGTGCCGCAGAGGCACTCCGACTCCAGCCCGGAGGCCCGCTCGTCGCGGACCGGGGCGGTGTCGATGCGGAAGCGCTTGCGGGCGTCGAGGTGGGCGAACTCGGGGCGCAGGTCGAGGTTGCCCTGCGGGACCTCGGCGATGCCGCGCCACTTCCCGGCCCGGGCCTCGAAGACCGTCCAGAGCACCTGCTGCGCCGGCCGGTTCCCCTCCCGGGTCACGCAGCGCGGGTAGGCGTTGAAGACCTCGGCCTTCCCCTCGCGGATCAGGTCGGTCAGCTTGACGATGGCGGCGAGGATGTCGAGCGGCTCGAAGCCGGCCACCACCACCGGGGTGTCGGTCTTCTGCGCGAAGGGCTCGAAGATCCCCCAGCCGGTGATGATGGCGGCGTGGCCGGCGGCGATGAACCCTTCGATCTTCGTCTCCTTCGACCCGGCCACCAGGTCCATGGCGGCCGGCACGTACTTGTGGACCGAGAGGACGGAGAAGTTCTTCGGCGGCTGCGCCAGCGCGGCGGCAGCGGTGGCCACCGCGGTGGTCTCGAAGCCGGAGGCGAAGAAGACCACCTCCTCGGACGGGTGGGCCCTGGCCAGCTCGACCGCCTGGTCGACCGAGTAGACGACGTGGACCTTGCCGCCGTCCCCCTGGGCGTCGGCCAGCGAGCGGGAGGTGCCGGGCAGCCGGAGCATGTCGCCGTAGGTGCAGACCGTGGCGCCCTGGCGCGCCAGCGCCACCGCCTCGTCCACCTCCGGGCCGTCGGTGACGCAGACCGGGCAGCCCGGCCCCATGATCAGCTGCAGCTGGCGGGGGAGCACGGCGCGCAGGCCGAAGCGGGCGATGGCCTGCTCGTGGCTGCCGCAGACGTGCATCACCGAGACCTGGCGCCCGATGGCGTCGAGGTTTCGCTGCAGCGCCTCCGCCAGCGCCCGGGCCTTGGCCGGGTCGCGGAACTTCAGCTCGCTCGTCAGGTCCCTGGCCACGGCGCGCCCCTCAGGCCTTGGCCGCGCCGCCGGCGGCGATCTCGCCCCGCACGTCGGCGGCCATCAGGTCCTCGCGGGCCCCGCTGACGTCGAGGATCTGCTCGAAGAGGGCCAGCGTCTCCTGCACCTCGTCGGGGGGGATGCGGCGGATGGCGTAGCCCACGTGGTTGAGCACGTAGTCACCCACGGTGACCGGCTCGTCGACGATCTCCAGCCGCAGCTCCTTCTTGACGCCGAAGAAGTCGACCGTCGCCACCATCCCGTCGATGGCCAGCACCTTGCCGGGAACTCCGAGACACATGACCTGCTCCCTTCCTCACCCGCCGCGGGCCACCGCGTCGGCCACCAGCGCCTGCCCGAGGGCCAGGCCGCCGTCGCCGGGGGGGACGTGACCGTGGAGGTATACCTTGAACGAACCCGACAGCTCCTTGGCGATTCGTTCCGATAAAAAAGCGTTTTGGAAGCAGCCCCCGGTGAGCACCACCGGCAGCGCCCCGTCGCGCGCCGCGGCGGCGCGCACCAGCCCGGCCCCGGCGGTGGCCAGGGCGGCGTGGAAGCGGGCCGAGACGGCCCCGGCGGCGGCGCCGGCCCGCAGGTCGTCGCAGAGCGCCCGCCAGAGCGGCCGCAGGTCGAGCTCGGTGACCGGCCCGGCCTGGTCCAGCGCGAACGGGTAACGCCCGCCCTCGGCCTCGTCGACGGCGCCGTCGAGCGCCAGCGCCAGCTGCCCCTCGTAGCGGGCCAGCGGGCGGCCCAGGGCGAGCGCCGCGGCGGCGTCGAAGGCCCGTCCGGCGCCGTGGGCCAGGGGGGAATTGACCCGGCCGGCCACCATGCGCCGCACCACCTCCAGCTCGGCCGGCGCCACCGCCGCGAAGAGCGGCAGGTCGAGCGGGGGATCGCCGTCGAAGGCGTCGAGCAGCGCCGCCAGCGCCACCCGCCACGGCTCGCGGATGGCCTGGTCGCCGCCGGGGAGCGCCACCGGGCGGAAGGTGGCCAGTCGCTCGAACCGCTCCGGCCAGCAGCGCAGCAGCTCCCCGCCCCAGGCGGCGCCGTCGGTGCCGAGGCCGGTGCCGTCCCAGCAGAGCGCCAGCACCGGCCCGGCCAGGCCGTGCTCGGCCATGGCGGCGGCGGCGTGGGCGTGGTGGTGCTGCACCGGGACCAGGCGGGCCCCCAGCGCCGCGGCCCGCGCCTTCGCGTAGCCGGTGGAGAGGTAGAGCGGGTGCAGGTCGCAGCCGATCACCTCGGGGCGCAGGTCGAGGAAGTCCTCCAGCCGGGCCACCGCCGCCTCGAAGGCCCCGTAGGTCTCCAGGTTGTCGAGGTCGCCGACGTGCGGCCCCAGCGTGGCCTCGTCGCCGCGCCCCAGGCAGCAGGCGTTCTTGAGCTGGGCGCCGACCCCCAGCGTGGGGCGGGCGAAGCCGCGGCGCACCCGCACCGGCCGGGGCACCCACCCGCGCGACCGGCGCAGCAGCACCGGCCGCCCCGCCACCACCCGGGCCACCGAGTCGTCGCAGCGCGAGGCGATGGGCCGGTCGTGGGTGAGCAGCAGGTCGGCCACCCCGCCCAGCCGGGCCACGGCGTCGGCCTCCTCGAAGGCGATGGGCTCCTCGGAGAGGTTGCCGCTGGTCATCACCAGCGGGCGGCCCGCCTCGGCCAGCAGCAGGTGGTGCAGCGGCGTGTAGGGGAGCATCAGGCCGAGCCGCGGGTTCCCCGGGGCCAGGCCGTCGGCCAGCGGCGCGCCCGGGCGCTTGCGGCAGAGCACGATGGGGCGCTCCACCGAGCCGAGCAGGGTCCGCTCGGCCGGCTGCAGCACCGCCAGGCGGGCCGCCTCGTCGAGGCTGGCCACCATCACCGCCAGCGGCTTCTCGTCGCGCCGCTTGCGCCGGCGCAGCTCGGCCACCGCGGCCGGCGCGGTGGCGTCGCAGCAGAGGTGGTAGCCGCCCAGCCCCTTCACCGCCAGCAGCCCGCCGGCCCGCAGCGCCTCGCCGGCCAGCGCCAGGGGATCGCCGGTCCGCGGCGCCCCCGTCGCGTCGCGCAGCGTGAGGCGCGGCCCGCAGGCCGGGCAGGCGTTGGGCTGGGCGTGGTAGCGGCGGTCGCGGGGGTCGTGGTACTCGGCGGCGCACCGTTCACACATGGTGAAGCCGGCCATGGTGGTGGCGGGGCGGTCGTAGGGGACGCCCAGGGCGATGGTGAAGCGCGGCCCGCAGTCGGTGCAGTTGGTGAAGGGGTAGCGGAAGCGGCGGTCGGCCGGGTCGGCCACCTCGGCCAGGCAGGCGGCGCAGCTGGCCAGGTCGGCGCCGATGGCGGCGCGCGGCGCCCCGCCGGCCACGCTGGGGGCGATCTCGAAGGTGGCGGGCGGCAGGCCGGGGAGGGCGGTGACCACCAGCCGGTCGACCCGGGCCGCCGGGGGCGGGGCCTCGCGGAGGTGGCGCTCCAGCGCGTCGAGCCGGTCGGGCGGGCCGAAGGCCTCCACGGTGACGCCGTCGGCGTCGTTCCAGACCCGGCCGGTGAGCTGCAGCGCCTCGGCGGCGCGGAAGACGAAGGGGCGGAAGCCGACCCCCTGCACGGTGCCGGAGACGGCGAAGCGGCGCCCGGCGACCGGGCCGCCGGCCGGGGGCGGGCCGCTCGAAGCCGGCGGGCTCACGTGGCCTGCGGCTTCTCCCACCAGAGGTCGGGCGGGAGCGGCGGGTCGCGCTTCACCGCGGCGGCGCCCATGCCGGCCAGCGCCACCCGGACCGCCTCGACGGCGGCGTCGACGGCCCCGCGGACCGCGGGGGTGAGCTGGCAGCCGAACTCGATGGAGCCGGCCACCACCCCGACCAGGTTGATGGCCGGCGGCGAGACCCCCTGGAACTCGGCGTGCAGGATCGACTCGCGCAGCCCGGGCTCGTGGGGGCTCAGGGCCACCATGGGGCCGCGGTTGAGGATCCCCTTCTTGTCGTAGACCTTGACCTCGCCGGCGGTGCCGGTGACGGTCTTGATGGCGTCCACCACCACCAGCCCCTCCAGCCCCATCATGTAGGCGGTGAGGTCGAGGCCGGGGGTGCCGCCGTCGATGACCTCGACGTCGTCGCCCACCTGGTAGCGCGCCTCGAAGACCCGCACCACGGTGGGGCCGATGGCGTCGTCCCCCTCGAGGACGTTGCCGATGCCGATGACGCAGATGCGGGCCACGCGCGCTCCTCCTCCCACCTCAGACTGCTGCTCCGCCGACCGGTGGGGCCGGGGGCGGGGGCGGAGTATGCCACGCCGCCGGTCCCGGGCGGGACGGCCCCTCGACCGTGCCCCGCACCGGGAATCGGCCGGATTCGGGGGCCCGGGGTGGCGTCGCCGCGGGGCGGGCGGTAAATTGCCGCCGAGCCAGGGAGGGTTTCATGGAGCCGAAGAGCGCGTGGAGCAAGGAGCTGGAGCTCGGCGTCGGGACCGTCGACTCGGAGCACCAGCTCCAGACCCGGCTGGTGGCGGTGCTGCGGGACGCGGTCGAGACCGGGCGGGAGCACAGCGTCATCGCCGAGATCCTGCGCCGGGTCGAGGACACCTCCAACGTCCACTTCATGAGCGAGGAGCTGCTGATGCGGCTCGACGCCTACGACCACTACGGCCACCACGTGGAGGAGCACCGCAAGCTCCTCGAGCAGCTGGCCAAGGTGCGGGCCCGCTTCGAGGCCGATCCCTCCACCGACCTGCGCGAGATCATCGCCTGGATCGAGGCGTGGCTCACCGACCACATCAAGGGGATGGACCGGCGCTTCACCGAGAACCTGAACCGCGCCAAGGAAGCCTCCAAGGCCAGCCCGCCCTAGGGCCGTCCCCGCCGGCGCCACCCCGGCCCGCGCACCTCGCCCGAAGGACCGCATGGTCCACCCTCTCCTCGCCGCCGTCCTCCTCCTCGCCAGCGCCGCCTCGGCGACCCCGCACGCGCCGGCCCGGCCGGCCGCATCGGTCCGCCCGGCCCCGGCCCCGCGCCGGGCCGTCCCCCCGCCGCCCGCCCCCGCCGGCACCACGCCGCCGAAGCTGCGCCTCCCCGACACCGCCCGCCCCACCCGCGGGGCCATCGATCTCGCCGCCGACCCCTCCACCGAGCGGTTCCGCGGCACCGTCCGCTACCAGGTGGCGCTGGCCGTCCCCACCGCCGTGGTCTGGCTCCACGCCGAGGCGCTGGAGATCAGCGCCGCCACCGTGGGCGGCCAGCCGGCCCGCCGGCTCACCGCGCCGGGTGGCTTCCTCGGCCTGGCCCTCGACACCCCGGCCCCGGCCGGCGAGGTCGAGGTGGTGGTGGAGTTCTCCGGCGCCTTCGACCGGGCCCGCTCCCGCGGCCTCTACGCCGTCGCCGAGGGGGACCGCTGGTACGCCTACACCTCCTTCGAGCCCTCCGACGCCCGCCGCGCCTTCCCCTGCTTCGACGAGCCGGGCCTCAAGATCCCCTGGCGCCTCACCCTGCGCGTCAACCAGGGGGACCTGGCGCTGGCCAACACCGCCATCGCCGCCGAGGCCGCCGACGGCCCGCGCTACCGCGTCGACTTCGCCGAGACCCGGCCGCTCCCCGCCTCCCTGGTGGCCTTCGTGGTCGGCCCCTTCGACCTGGTCGACGGCGGCGTCGGCGGCGCCGCCAGGGTGCCCATCCGCTTCGTGGTGCCCAAGGGGCGCGGGCCCGAGACCCGCTACGCCGCCGAGGTGACGCCGCGCATCCTCGACGCCCTGGAGGCGGAGCTGGGCCGCCCCTACCCGTACGAGAAGTGCGACGTGGCGGTGGTGCCGCGCTTCGGGGGGACCATGGCGCACCCTGGCCTGGTGGCGCTGGGCCAGCCGCTCACCCTGATCCAGCCGGCCGAGGAGACCCGGGAGCGGCGCGAGGCCTACGCCAACCTCGCCATCCACCAGCTGGCCCGCCACTGGTACGGCGCCCTGGTCACCCACTCCTGGTGGGACGAGCTCTGGCTCAACGAGTCCTTCGGCACCTGGGAGGACGCCAACGTCACCGAGCGGCTCGAGCCGGCCTGGCGGGCCCTGGCCACGGCGCGCTGGGAGCGGCGCGGCGCCGGGCTGCAGGCCGACGCGCACCCCTCGGCCAGGCGGCTGCGCCAGCCGGTCACCTCGCGCCACGACATCGAGGGCTCCTTCGACGACGGCATCACCCGCTTCAAGGGGGCCTCGCTGCTGTCCATGTACGAGGGCTTCCTCGGCAAGGAGCGCTTCCGTCGGGCGGTGCAGTCGCACCTCGACGTCCGGGCCCACGGCGTGGCCTCCGGCGAGGACTTCCTGCTGGCGCTCTCGGCGGCGGCCGGGCCGGACGTGGCCGTCTCCTTCAAGGGGTTCCTCGACCAGCCCGGGGTGCCGCTGCTCAAGCCCACCGTCACCTGCGCCAGGCGGGGCGCCCGGGTGGCCTTCACCCAGGAGCGGTTCCTGGCCACCGGGCCGCGCGACCGGACCACCCGCTGGACGGTGCCGATCTGCGTCCGGGTCGGGGCCGGCGAGCGGCAGGCGACGGTGTGCGGGCTGGTGGGCGGGCCGCGCGGCGAGCTGGCGCTCCCCTTCTGCCCCGACTGGCTCTGGCCCAACGCCGGCGGCACCGGCTACTTCCTCACCGCGCTGGCCCCCGCCGAGCTGTCGCGGGTGCTGCCGCACCTGACGCCGGCCGAGCGGCTGGCGTTCACCACCGACGCCGAGCTGCTGGCCCGGCGCGGCGACCTGCCCATGGCCGACGCCCTCGGGCTGGTGGCGCCGCTGGCCGCCGACGCCGACCGGCTGCTGGTGGAGGGCTCGATCCGGCTGGCCGGGATCATGGAGCCGGGCCGGCTCGGCGACGCCGACCTGGCCCGCTGGCGCACCCTGGTGCGGCGCACCTGGGGCGAGCGGGCCCGCGCCCTGGGCTGGCTGCCGCGCCTCGACGACGACGACGAGACCCGCGCCCTGCGCCGCCAGCTGCTGCCGCTGGTGGCCGGCCCCGGCGAGGAGGCGGTGCTGGCCGGCGAGGCGCTGGCGCTGGTCCGCCGCTGGCTCTCCGACCGCCGCCAGGTCCCGCCCGAGGTGGGCTGGCCGGCGCTCCCGGTGGCCACCCGCCTCGCCGACCGGGCCCTCTTCGACAGGGTGGTGACCGAGGCGGGCCGGACCAGCGACCGGACCGAGCGGGGGCGGCTGCTGGCCTCGCTGGGGAGCATCCATGATCCGGCCCTGGCCCGCGAGGCGCTGGGGCTGGTCACCGCCCCCGGCGCCGACCCCCGCGACACCCTCCCCATCCTCCGCCGCATGCTGGTCAACCGGGCCAGCCGCGGGCTGGCCTGGAGCTTCCTCAAGGAGAAGTGGACCACCCTGGCGCCCCGGCTGGACGCCGACGAGGCCAGCTGGCTCATCTCCATCGCCGCCACCGTGGCCTGCGAGCCGGGCCGGCGGGGGGAGGTGGCGGGCTTCCTCCGGCCGCGCGCCGAGCCGTTCGACGGGGCGCCCCGGGCGCTGGCCTCGGCGCTGGACGAGGCCGCCGCCTGCGCCGCCGCCAGAACCCGACACCAGCGGTCGATCTCCGCCTTCCTCACCCGCGCCGCCATGCCTTGACCGGGTCGGCCGGCCCGGGCACTACTTGTCACCATGCCCGCCAACCTGACGGCCCTCGACGCCCTCGACCGGCTCCGGGCCGGAAACGTGCGCTTCGCCTCCAACGTCATCTCCATCGACTCGCTGGCCCGCCAGCTCGACCGGGCGGCGCTGAAGAAGACCCAGGCCCCGTTCGCCATCGTGCTCGGCTGCTCCGACTCGCGGGCCCCGGCCGAGCTGGTCTTCGAGCAGGGGCTGGGCGAGCTCTTCGTCATCCGGGTGGCCGGCAACGTGGTCTCGCCGTCGCAGGTCGGCTCGGTGGAGTTCGCCGCCGAGCGGTTCGGCTGCCGGCTGGTGGTGGTGATGGGCCACACCCAGTGCGGCGCCATCGACGCCACGCTGGAGGCGGTGGAGAAGGGCTCGCCCCCGGCCTCGGACAACGTCATGTCGATCGTCGAGCGGGTGCGGCCGGCGGTGGAGGCGGCCCGGCTGGGGGGCGGCGACCGCGAGACGGTGGCCCGCCTGGCCACCCGCATCAACGTGCAGATGGCGGTCCAGCACCTTCGCCACGGCACCCCGGCCATCGAGCGGCTGGTGACGCACGAGGGGATGATGGTGATCGGCGCCGAGTACGACCTCGAGTCGGGGCGCGTCGAGTTCATCGGCTGACGGGGCCGGATGACCCTCAAGACCCTCTCGCTCACCGACGACGACCTGGTCCCGGAGGAGCCCGACCCGGCCCCGGCCTCGGTCCCGCCGCCGGCCCCGGTCCCGCCGCTGGCGCCGGGCGAGCTGCTCGACGGCCGCTACCGGATCTCCCGGCTCATCGCCGAGGGGGGCATGGGCGCGGTCTACGAGGCCGAGGCGGTGCGCATCGGCCGCCCGGTGGCGGTCAAGGTGCTCCACCCCCGCTTCGCCGCCAGCCCGCTGGAGGTGGAGCGGTTCCGCCGCGAGGCGCGGACCGCGGTGCAGGTCTCCTCGCCGCACGTGGTGGAGATGCTCGACTTCGGCCAGGCGGCCGGCGGCGAGCTCTTCCTGGTGATGGAGCTGCTGCAGGGCGAGTCGCTGCACGACCGGATGGCCCGGGAGGGGTCGCTGCCGCCGCCGCTGGTGGCCGACCTGATGCGCCAGCTGCTGCGCGGCCTCTCGGCGGCCCACGCCGCCGGCATCACCCACCGCGACCTGAAGCCGGACAACCTCTGGCTGGTGCCGGAGGAGGGGCGCGACCGGCTCACCATCCTCGACTTCGGGATCGCCAAGCAGGTCGGGGGGGTGCCGGGCGCCGCCGCCACCCAGGCCGGGCTGGTGGTGGGCACCCCGGAGTTCCTCTCGCCGGAGCAGGCGGTGGGCGGCGAGCTCGACCACCGCGCCGACCTCTACAGCGCCGGGCTGATCGCCTGGGTGCTGCTCACCGGCCGCCACCCCTTCCAGACCGCCGACGTCCGGGCCCTGCTCCGCTCGCAGGCCTTCGACCCGGTGCCGTCGCCGGAGCGCGAGGTGCCGGAGCTGGCCGCCTACCCGGCGCTGCTCCGCTTCGTGGCCCGGGCCACGGTGAAGGACCGGGCCGGGCGGGCCCAGTCGGCGGCCGAGCTGCTCTCCATCCTCGACGGGCGCGAGGGCGGCCGGTCCACGCCGCGCCACGCCCAGGAGGCGGCCCCGTCGCCCCCCCGGCGGCGCGGCTCGCGGCCGGTCAGCAGCCTCTTCTGGCCGGTCACCACCGGGCTGCCGCGGTCCCGCACCCGGACGCTGCTGGCGGCCGAGATCGACGGCTGGGCCGGGCGCGCCGCGGAGCTGGCGCCGCACCAGCAAGCCCAGCTGCTGCTGGCCCACGACCGGCTGGTGATTCCGGCGCTGCAGGCCTTCGAAGGGCGGCGGGCGCTGGTGGCCGGGGAGGCGCTGATCGCCGACTTCGCCTCGCCCACCAACGCCGTGCTCTGCGCCATGGCCATCCAGGACCGGGTGGCGGCCTGGAACGCCACCGCCGCGGCCGGCGACCAGCTGGCGCTGCGCCTGGCGCTCCACGCCGGCGAGCTGCCCGGCGGCGTGGTGGTGGCCGGGTCGGTCCCGGTGGCGCTGGTCGAGGCCACCCGGGAGCGGACGCCGGCCGGCGACATCTGGCTGACCCGCGCCGTGGCGCTGACCATGAACCAGACCGAGGTGCCGCTCGAGCCGGTGGCCGACGCCGTGGCCATGCCGGGCGGCGAGGCCCAGGCGCTCTACCGGGTGCGCCCCTCGAGCGGGCCGCTCCCCTTCGGCGGGCGCGAGGCGGAGCGGGTGCCGCGCGACACCGGGGTGTCGCGGCTGCTGGAGCCGGTCTCCGACACCTTCGGCTCGCTGGAGGCGGGGGGCGAGCGGCGCTGGCGCGCCTCGCTGCGGGTGGCCGGGGCGCTCCTCTCCTTCCTCTCGCTGGCGGTGGCCGGGCTGGCGACGCTGGCCGTCACGGCGCTGGTGGCGGTGCTGGGGTGGCTCTGGGGGCGCGGCCGCGAGGCCCCCTGGGCCACCCGGGCCCGGGCCGGCGTGGCGCGCGGGCGTGGCTGGCTGGCGCGCCGCTGGACGGTGAGCCGCACGGCGCTGGCCCGGCCGCTGGCCGCCCGCCCCAGGGCGGCGCCGGAAGCGGAAGGGTAGCCGGCCACCATGAAGACCGAGAGCCGGGTGGTGATGCTCACCGACATGAAGGGCTTCACCGCCGCCACCAGCCGGCAGACGCGGGAGGAGAACGCCCGCATGCTCCGGCTGCACGACGCCCTGCTCTCGCCGGTGATCGCCGCCTTCGGCGGGCAGCGGGTCAAGAGCATCGGCGACGCCTACCTGGTGCTCTTCGCCGCCCCCACCGAGGCGCTGCTCTGCGCCGTGGCCATCCAGGACCGGCTCGCCGACCACGCCCACCGGGTGGTGGAGAGCGAGCGCATCGAGGTGCGCATCGCCCTGGCCCTCGGCGACGTGCGGCTCGACGGCGGCGACGTCTTCGGCGAGGCGGTCAACCTGGCCTCGCGCATCGAGGGCGAGGCCGAGTCGGGCGAGGTCTGGTTCTCCGAGTCGGTCTACTGGATGCTGGACCGGGCCCGCGTCCCCGTCGAGGAGATGGGCTGGCGGACGCTGCTGGGGCTGAAGGAGGAGGTGCGGCTGTTCCGGGTGGCCCGGGCCGCCACCGCGGGGCCGGCCGATCCGCCCTACGCCCACATCGGCCTCGGGCTTGTGGCGGGGCTGCCGCCGCCCATCCCGGAGAAGCTGCTGCGGACCCGGCCGCGGCGCCGCCCGGCGGCGCTGGGGAGCGGGGCGCTGGCCCGCCTCGGCGTGGCGGCGGTGCTGCTGCTGGTGGCCGGCGCGGCCGGCTGGTGGTTCTCGCTGCCGGCGGCCGAGCGCTGGACGCGGCTGGGGCGCTTCGAGGCGGCCCGGCAGGAGCTCGACCAGCTCACCGCCAGGCGCGGCGCCGACGACGGCGAGGTGCTCTACCTGCGCGGGCTGCTCGAGCTGGCGCGGGCCGACGGCGCGGTGGGGGGCTCGCCGCGGGCCGCCTTCCACGACTGGAGCCGGGCGGTGGCCGCGGGCCACCCGGGGGCGCTGTCGGCGCTGGCCCGGCAGGGGCGCTCGCCGGAGTGCGCCCGGCGGCGGCTGGCGGCGCGGGCGCTGGGCGAGAGCCGCGCCATGGAGGCGCTCGACGCGCTCGAGGAGATGTCCAGCGCCGAGCCCCCGGCGCCGCCCCCGGAGGGGACGCTGGAGCGGCTGAAGCGGGCGGTGGCGGGCGACGGACGCTGCGGCGCCGGGGACCTGGCCCGCGAGGCGGCGGCCGCCATCGCCATCGCCACGGCGCGCCCGTCGCCGGGGCGCTGAGCTTCACCTTCCGTCGACGGCGGCGCCCGGCGGGTTGAGCCAGCCCACCTCGGCGGCGGTCACCGGCCCCACCCCCAGCTCGGCGACGCTCACCGGCAGCCGCCCCACCCCGGGGGCGAGCGGCAGCTCGCCGACCATCAGCTCGGCCAGCCGCTGCGGGAGGGGCGGGGACTGCCCGGGGTCGACCAGGCCGGCCGGGATCACGGCGTGGCCGAGGGCGTCGTACTTGTCGCTGGCCCCGAGGCAGTGGAAGACCTCGTGGAAGGCGGCGGCGGCGGCAAGCGTGGCGCCGAGGCCGTCGAAGCGGGCCCGGACCACCCCCAGCTCGCCGCCCTGCTCGCCGATCCCCTCGGCGAAGCGCGGCGCCGACTCCGAGGGCGAGACGGCCACCAGGTAGATGCGCACGTCCCAGGCGCCGGGGAGGAAGTCGGGGGCGGCGGCGTGGGCCGCGGCGGCGGCCCGCCAGAGGTCCCAGGCGTGGTGGGCCCGGTCGAGCAGCCCCGGGCCCGGCGGGGCCACCGGCGGCAGCCGGTCGACGGCCAGCGGACCGACCAGCTCCACGGTGAAGGTCTCGGCGGCGGCGGCCGGGAGGTAGCCGGCCCGCTCCGCGGCCAGGCGGCGGGCCAGGTCGTCGAGCGTGGACCGCAGCGTGGCCATGGCCGCCGGCGAGGCCTCCCCGAGCACCAGCACCGCCACGGTCACCGGCCGGTCCCAGGCGGTGCGGGCCCGGCGGGCCGAGCGGCGCCCCACCGCCCACATGACGGTCACCGCCAGCAGGACGAGGAGGATGGCGACGCGGGTGGTCTTGCTGGGCATGGCGGCGGCGAGGCGGTGGGCGCGGGGCGGGCGGGGGCGGGCTCAGGCGGCGGCGCCTGGCGGCGGGCCGGCGACGTGCTCGTGGGGCTCGTGGGGCGGGCCGAAGCGCAGGTTCCGGATGGCCATGAAGACCTCGCGCAGGTAGCAGAGCAGCGCCACCACGTAGGCCCCCACCGCCAGGATGAAGAGCACCGCCAGGGCGACGCCGACGTGGGCGTCGACCAGGTAGCCGACGAAGGCCACCGCGATCACCAGGCAGACCATGATGGCGCAGCCGGTGCCAAAGGTGAGGGCCAGGTGGATCAGGCTGGCCCGGGCGTGGAGCACTCCCAGCTCGGCGCGGGTCGACTCGACGCGGGCCGGGGCGGCCACCGCCAGCAGCCCCTCCACCCGGCGGGCCCGGTCGACGATGCGGGCCAGCCGCTGCGAGAAGACCGAGAGGGTGGTGCTGACCGCGGTGAGCAGGAAGACCGGGGCCACCGCCAGCTGGATGGTGTGGGTGATGTCCTGGAGGTCGGGCTGGGTGGGCATGATTCGAGTATATTCCCGCCCCTTCGGAATACCCCAGCCCGGGAGCGCCGTCCGCCATGGCCCAGTTCGTGATGCAGATGCACAAGATCTCCAAGATGGTCCCGCCCAAGCGGCAGATCATCAAGGACATCTCCCTCTCCTTCTTCGCCGGCGCCAAGATCGGGCTGCTCGGCCTCAACGGCTCCGGCAAGTCGACGGTGCTGCGGATCATGGCGCTGCAGGACGACGCCTTCGACGGCAGCCTGAGCCACGAGCCGGGGCTGAAGATCGGCTACCTGCCGCAGGAGCCGGTGCTCGACCCGAAGAAGACGGTGCGCGAGGAGATCGAGTCGGCGCAGGGCGAGGTGCAGGCGGCCCAGGCGCGGCTGGAGCAGGTCTTCGCCGCCTACGGCGAGCCGGACGCCGACATGGAGAAGCTGGCCGACGAGCAGGCCCGCCTCGAGGCCATCATCGCCAACGCCGGGGCCGACACCGGCCTGGCGCTGGAGCTGGCCGCCGACGCCCTGCGGCTGCCGCCCTGGGAGGCGAAGGTGGAGCACCTCTCCGGCGGCGAGAAGCGCCGGGTGGCGCTCTGCAAGCTGCTGCTCGGCAAGCCGGACATGCTGCTGCTCGACGAGCCGACCAACCACCTCGACGCCGAGTCGGTGGAGTGGCTGGAGCAGTTCCTCACCCGCTTCCCCGGCACGGTGGTGGCCATCACCCACGACCGCTACTTCCTCGACAACGCCGCCGAGTGGATCCTCGAGCTGGACCGCGGGCGGGGCATCCCCTGGAAGGGCAACTACTCCTCCTGGCTGCAGCAGAAGGAGGAGCGGCTGTCGGTCGAGGCCAAGCAGGAGAGCGCCCGCATCAAGGCCATGAAGCAGGAGCTGGAGTGGGTGCGGGGCAACCCCAAGGCGCGCCAGGCCAAGTCCAAGGCCCGCCTGCAGCGCTTCGAGGAGCTCAGCAACGTCGAGTACCAGAAGCGCAACGAGACCCAGGAGATCTTCATCCCGGTGGCGGAGCGGCTCGGCGAGCAGGTCATCGAGTTCAAGGGGGTGGGGAAGGGCTTCGGCGACAAGATGCTGATGGAGAACGTCTCCTTCATCATCCCGCCCGGCGCCATCGTCGGCATCATCGGCCCCAACGGCGCCGGCAAGTCGACGCTCTTCCGCATGATCACCGGCGACCAGAAGCCGGACCAGGGCGAGGTGGTGGTGGGCAAGTCGGTGAAGCTGGCCTACGTCGACCAGAGCCGGGAGAACCTGGGGAGCACCAAGACCGTCTTCGAGGAGCTGGCCGGCGGGCGCGACCAGATCACGGTGGGGCGCTTCGAGATGCCCAGCCGGGCCTACATCGGCCGCTTCAACTTCAAGGGGGGCGACCAGCAGAAGGTGGTGGGCACGCTCTCCGGCGGCGAGCGCGGCCGGCTGCACCTGGCCAAGACGCTGATGACCGGCGCCAACGTGCTGCTGCTCGACGAGCCCTCCAACGACCTCGACGTGGAGACGCTGCGGGCGCTGGAGGACGCGCTGCTGGAGTACGCCGGCAGCGTCATGGTGATCAGCCACGACCGCTGGTTCCTCGACCGCATCTGCACCCACATCCTCTCGGCCGAGGGGGACTCGCAGTGGAGCTTCTTCACCGGCAACTACCAGGAGTACGAGGCGGACAAGCGCCGCCGGCTGGGCGAGGACGCGGCGCGGCCGAGGCGGATCCGGTTCAAACCCGTCATTCGCTGATGCGAGGAGGTCGAAGGGTGTAGCCCAATCGCAAGGCCCAGCTTGCTGGGCCGCGCAGGCACTTATCGCAAGCCGCAGCTTGCTGCGGCGCGCAGGCTTTTATTGCAAGGCGCAGAAAGCTGCGCCGCGCAGTTCTTGACCGCACTACTTCTTGGCCGAAGCCTTCTTCTTCGCCGGCTTCTTCGCCTTGAACGTTCCTGGCTCGGCTGCGGGCTTCGCCGCAGCACTCGCCGGTTTGGCCTTCGCCGCTGCAGCTGCCTTCGCGGGCCTGCGGCCGCCCTTCTTCGCCGCGCGCAGCGCCGCCTTCTCCATCCCCTCCGGCGAGGCCATGTACTCGCGCCGCTCCGCCAGCAGCTCCTGGGCCCGCTCCTCGGTCAGGTCTTCGGGCTGGTCGCCGCGCTTGAGCGTGGCGTTGGTCTCGCCGTCGGTGAGGTACATGCCGAACTTGCCGTCCTTGAGCGTGATCCTCTTCCCCGAGACCGGATCCTCGCCGAAGGTCTTGAGCGGCGCCCGGGGGGCGCCCCGGCCGCGGAACTGCTTGGGCTGGGCGAAGATGGCCAGCGCCTGGTCGAGGGTGATGCTGAGGGCGACGCCGTCGTCCTCGCCGCCGAGGTTGCGGCTGTCCGGCCCCATGGTCAGGTAGGCGCCGAACTTGCCGTAGCAGGCGCGCACCTCGTCGCCGTTGGGGGCGGCGCCGAGCAGGCGGGGCAGGGCCAGCAGCTGCAGCGCCTGGTCGAGCGTCACCGTGGCCGGGTCCATCGACTTGAGCAGCGACTGGGTCTTGACCGGCTTCTCCGGCTTGGCCGTGGCCTTCGACTTCGTCTTCCCCTTCGAGGCGGCGGCCTCGGTGGCCACCTCCACGACCTTGCCCGGGGGCGGCGCCAGCTGCACGTACGGGCCGAAGCGGCCCGACTTGACCCGCACCTCCAGGCCGGTGGCCGGGTCGAGGCCGAGCTCGCGGCCGCCGGTCGGCGCCGAGAGGATGCGCAGCGCCACCTCCACGGTCAGCTCGTCGGGGGCGAGGTTGCCGGGGATCGAGGCGGTGTCGTCGCCGCGCTTCAGGTAGGGGCCGTAGCGGCCGGGGCGGGCCTCGATGAGCACGCCATGGGCGTCAACGCCGATGGGGATGGAGTTGATGGCGGCGGCGTCGATGCCGCCGAGGTCGGAGACCAGCGCCTTGAGCCCGATGTGCTTGGCGTCCCCGAAGTAGAAGAGCTTGAGGAAGTCGACGCGTCCGCGCTCGCCGCCGGCCACCTCGTCGAGGTCGTCCTCCATCTCGGCGGTGAAGGCGAAGTCGACCAGCTGGGTGAAGTGCTTCTGCAGCAGGGCCACCACCGGGAAGCTGACCCAGTCCGGCACCAGCGCTTGCCCCTTCTTCCAGACGTAGCGCGAGGCCAGCGCCCCCATGATCGAGGCGTAGGTGGAGGGGCGGCCGATGCCCAGCTCCTCCAGCTTCTTCACCAGCGAGGCCTCGGTGTAGCGGGCCGGCGGCGAGGTGACGTGGCCGATGGGCTCGAGCGCGTCGACCCTGACGGCCTCGCCCTCGCGCAGCTGCGGCAGCGGCGACTCCTGGTCGTCGAGCGCCGCCTCGGGATCGTCGGCCCCCTCGACGTAGGCCCGCAGGTAGCCGGGGAAGGTGATGGTGCGCCCGCCGGCGCTGAACTCGCAGCGCTCGCCGGCGGCGGTGGCGGCGTCGAGCTTCACCGACACCGACTCGCCCTCGGCGTCGGTCATCTGCGAGGCCACGGTCCGCTTCCAGATCAGGTCGTAGAGCCGCAGCTCGGCGCCGCTCAGCTCGCCGGAGAGCGAGTCGGGGGTGCGGAAGGCGTCGCCGGCCGGGCGGATGGCCTCGTGGGCCTCCTGGGCGTTCTTGGCCTTCTTGGCGTAGGTGCGCGGCGAGGCCGGCAGGAACTTGGGGCCGTAGAGCTCGCCGATCTGGGCGCGGGCCGCCGACAGCGCCGTGGCCGAGAGCGTGGTGCTGTCGGTGCGCATGTAGGTGATGTAGCCGCGCTCGTAGAGCCCCTGGGCCAGCCGCATCACCTGCTGGGCGGAGAGGCGCAGCTTGCGGCCGCCCTCCTGCTGCATGGTGGAGGTGATGAAGGGGGGCTTGGGCGAGCTGCGGTAGCCCTTCTTGTCCAGCGAGCGGACCGTGAAGGGGCGCCCCTCGAGGCCGGCGGTGAGGGCGCGGGCGGTGGCCTCGTCGAGGAGGCGGGCGTCGGAGGAGAGGACCCCCTGCTCGTTGAAGTCCTTGCCGGTGGCGACGCGGCGGCCGGCCACCGCGGTGAGCGTGGAGGTGAAGGCCGGGGAGGTGGGGTGGCGGGCGGTGAGGTTCCAGTAGGAGCCGGCGCGGAAGCGCATCCGCTCCAGCTCCCGCTCGACGATGAGCTTGATGGCGGGCGACTGGACGCGGCCGGCCGAGAGCTTGGGGCCGATCTTGCGCCAGAGCACCGGCGAGACCTCGTAGCCGTAGAGCCGGTCGAGGGTGCGGCGCGCCTCCTGGGCGTCGACCAGCCCCTCGTCGATCTGCCGCGACTGCTCGACCGCCTCGAGGATGGCCTTCTTGGTGATCTCGTGGAAGACCATCCGGTGGACCGGGACCTTGGGCTTGAGCCGGTTGAGCAGGTGCCAGGCGATGGCCTCGCCCTCGCGGTCTTCGTCGGTGGCCAGGTAGAGGGCGCTGGCGGTGGCCAGGGCGGCCTTGAGCTCGGCGATCACCTTGGGCTTGGTCACCTCGTAGGTCAGGGCGAAGTCGTTCTCCACGTCCACGCAGAGCGGGGAGGAGGGCAGGTCGACGACGTGACCGACGGAGGCCATCACCTTGAAGTCGGCGCCGAGGTACTTTTCGATGGTCTTGGCCTTGGCGGGCGACTCGACGATGACCAGGGACTTGGAAGCCATGGCCGGGACGGATAGGTGGAGGGGGAGGGTCTTGTCAACTGAGGTGGGCTGCATGGGTCCCGTCAGGAGGGGCTAGGATGTGGGCATGACGGGTCGAAAACTGGTTGGAAACCGGGAATCGCCTCGCGCCAGCGCGTGGGTGGCGCTGCTCCGGGGCGTGAACGTGGGCGGCCGCCACCTGCTGCCCATGGAGACGCTGGCGCGGTTCTTCGAGCAGGCGGGCTGCTCGGAGGTGCGGACGGTGATCCAGAGCGGGAACGTCCTGTTCCGGGCCACGGCCACGGTGGCCCGGGCGGCGCCGGCGCTGGTGGAGGCCCGGATAGAGAAGGAGTGCGGGTTCCGGGCGCCCGTCGTGCTGCGCAGCGCCGCCGAGGTGGCGGCGGTGCTGGCCGGCAACCCCTTCCTGGCCGAGGGGGAGGAGGAGCTGCTGCAGGTGGTCTTCCTGGCCAAGAAGCCGGCGACGGCGGCGGTGGCGAAGCTCGATCCCGGCCACTCGCTCGGCGACCGGTTCGTGGTGCGGGGGCGGGAGGTGTACCTGCTGCTGCCCCGGGGCGTCTCCGGGACCCGCTTCACCGTCGACTACCTGGACCGGACCCTGGGCACCACCGGCACCTGGCGCAACTGGCGGAGCGTGAAGCGGCTGGCGGAGGGGTAGGGGGTCGGGTCAGGCGGCCGAGCTGGTGCGGAAGATCTCCGACCTGTGGAAGTCCAGGAAGGTCTCCTGCTCAGGGGTGAACGAACCGACACCTGGCGGGTGGTCGGGGTCGACACCGAGCTTGACGAGCGCGGCCTCGTCGGCCACGGGCGAGACGAGGACGCGCCCCTCTGAGAACGTGATGAACCCGCGGTCGAAGAGGAAGTCGGCCTGGGGAGCAAGCATCAGGCCGTTGTGCTTGCTGAGCCGCTCGCCGTTCGACGCGTGGCGCCAGGGCTTGATGTGGCTGGCAATGAGGTAGGCGGGATTGGTGACGCCGGTGATTCGGCATTCCCGCTCGACACGCGCGATGTTGCTTCGGAAGACGCCTTGACCTCGACGAGCCTTCACGAGTGCCTCGCGTTCGGTTTCCGGGATGGGTCCAGCCGCGAGCTCCTCGATGATGTGACCCTCCCAGAGCTCACGCTCGGGCTCCTCGGCCGACAGCAGGAGGGCCTGCTTCCTGTCCCTGACAAGGATCGGATTCCCGGCCTGGGCGGCTAGGTTCCAGAGCACCTGTCCAAGCGCAAGAGGGAGCTCGGCGAGGTAGACGGATTGGAGCCCTCGGCCGCTGGCCCTGTTCAAGGGCGAGTACATCTCGGGCAGCAGGTTGCCGATGGAGCCCCAGTGGTCCCTTGGAGCGACGGGCTGCTCGAGGCGAACGTACTGCACGTCCACGCGATACCCGACCTCTCCCCAGTTTCGACCGGCGGGCCCGAACTCGACCGGCTTGGGGGCGTCGTAGCCGAAGGAGCAGATCGTGCCGTACGCACGGACGGAACCCTCCCAGTAAGAGAAGACGAGATCCCCGGGGGCGACCGCCTTCATGTTCTCGTAGAACTGGTTCCGGGACTGGTCGCGTTTGCGCTTGGGCGACCAGAGATAGCCGCCGCCGATCTCGTGACGGTGGGTCTGCTTCTGGTTGACCCACCAGTAGCGCAAGGTGTGACGAGCTTACTGCGACCCTGGGTTGGATGACCAGGCGGGTAAGGATCTGGCTAGAGCACCAGCGGGGAGCCATCGCGAAAGTCCCGTCCCACTTGGGTTCCCTGCGTTTCGGCGACCCCAAGAATGTCAGACCCGCATGAGACGCTCCGTGAATGATCAACGCGCAACCGACCCCATCCTCGGCCGCGGCTTCGACTCACGGAGCGGCCACCCCCTCCCTCGCACTCCTGGAAGCACGGCAGCTCCGCGACGCGCTCAAGGTCCTCCTCCGCAGGGAGCAGGCCGCCATGGCCGACTTCCTCGTCGCCCTGGCCGACTTCGATCGGCGGCGTGGCTGGGAGGCGCTGGGACATGCCAGCCTCTTCGCCTTCCTCATCGCCGATCTCGGGCTCTCCAAGAGCGCGGCCTATTACCGCAGGAGCGCCGCCGAGCTGCTCCAGCACTTCCCGGAGGTCATCGCGCCGCTCGGAGAGGGCAAGCTCTGCCTCTCCACGGTCGGCGAGCTGGCCAAGGTGCTGACCGAAGAGAACCGGGCCGTCGTCACGCCGCGCTTCTTCGGTCTCTCGTCGCGTGAGGCGCAGGAGCTGGTCGCCGAGCTCCAGCCTCGCCACGTGCCGAGCACCAGGCTGGTGGTGACCCGGCTGTTCGACCGATCGGTGGCGTCGCCAGCCAGCGCCGCTCAGCCCCTGCTCACGCTCACGCAAGCGCTTCCGTCCGGATCTACGCCGCCGACCACGCTGCCGTTCGGTTCCGCACCGCAGTCCAATTCCGCGTCGCTGTTCGGCGCACACCCGAACGCGGTCCCTCTTTGGCGATTCCCGACGTCGGGAATCGCCAAAGGGGGAGACGTACGGCCGCAGTCTCCGCGCGACGACATCGAACCACTCACGGCCGACCTGCGCCGGCTCCACATCACCGTCTCGCGCCAGCTCCTGAAGAAGCTCGAAGCCGCTCAGTCCGGCCTCGGCCACGCCATCCCAGGCGCGACGATGGAGCAGGTGATCGACGCGGCGGTCGACCTGCTGCTGGAGAAGCAGGCCAGGGCGCGCGGGCAGGTGAAGCGGCCGCGCGGCGTGGCCGCCACGGCGGCGCCGCTGCCGGTGAGGGAGGTTGTCGCCGCCCCGGCGCGACCGAGCACCGAGAAGACGCCCCAGGTCACTCCGACCGACCCGCAACCAGGCTCCCCTCCACCGCACGCGCTCGTCCCGTCCAGGCCTCCCCTGACCGAGCCCTCGACCGAACCTTCGAACGAGCCACCACCTCACCGCCGCACCGGCGCCCGCGAACCCATCCCCGCCGCCGTGCGCCGCGCCGTCTGGGCGCGCGACGCCGGCCGCTGCTCCTGGCCGCTCGACGGTGGCGGCTGCTGCGGCTCGACGCACCGGCTGGAGCTCGACCACATCGTGCCCTGGGCCAGGTGGGGCGACTCGACGGAGGCCAACCTGCGCCTCACCTGCGCCGCGCACAACAGGCTCGCGGCGCGGGAGATGTTCGGCGAGCGGGTGACGGCCCGGTACCGCGGGGTGAGGGAGCCGCCGGCGCAGTACGGAGCCGCGGCGTCGGGGTGAGAGGCCGCGCTACTGAACCCGCTCCCAGGTCAGCACGTAGACCGAGGTCTTGCCGGTGGTCGCGCTCTTCATCGGCGTCGACCGCATGGTGAGGCGGTTCCCCTCGCGCTTCAGCTGCCGCACCTGATCGGTTCCGACCCACTCCGGGAGCCAGGCCACGTCGACGTGGAAGGTGACCTGCTCGCCGCTCACCGCCCAGCGCCCCGAGTAGGCGGACATGGTGTTGAAGAGCTTCTCCACCTTCTCGGCGCCCCCCGGCTCGCCGTGCGGCACGGCCAGGCGCCCCTCGGCCGTGATCACCACACTCATCCGCCCCCCCCGGCAGCAGCACCAGGAAGCCCTCCGGTCGCTCACCCCACGGCCTGGCGATCGCCCCGGTCTCGACCTCCTCGCGCACGTAGGCGGTGAGCCGCCAGGTCCCCTGCAGCGACGGCTCCTCGCCGCGCGCCGGTGCGGAGAGGAGGAGCAGCCCAAGCAGGAGCGCGGCGCGCGGCAGGGACGTTGTCATGGACGACCCCCGGTGGTGGGAGGCCCGAATCTAGCGAACCACCAGCGTGACCGGAAGTGCGGAATGCGACTGCCTACGGCGGCGGGACCTGTCCGAAGCTCGGCCGCCCCGTGCGCCGGTACGTGGCCAGCACCACGCCGGTGCTGGAGCCCCGCGACGTGACCAGCTCGAAGGCCGTCGGCACCGTCCCGCTGCCGAAGAGCCGCTTGCCGCTCCCCAGGATGACCGGGAAGGTGAGCAGGTTCAGCTCGTCGACCAGCCCGTGCTCCAGCAGCGTCTGGGCCAGCCCCGGGCTGCCGTGCACCTGCAGCTCGCCCTCGCCGAGCGTGCGCTTCAAGGCCGCCACCTCGGCCGGCACGTCGCGCACCAGGCTGCTCCCGGCCCACTCCACCCTGGCCAGCGTCCGCGAGGCCACGTACTTCGGCAGCCCGTTGAGCTTCCTGGCGACCTGGTCAGCGGGGTCGGTCACCTTCGGCCAGTGGCCGGCGAAGATCTGCCAGGTCCCACGCCCCAGCAGGAAGGCCACGGGCCGATCGAAGATCCCGGTCATGAACTCGCCGAAGGCCTGGTCCACGTAGGGCACCACCCAACCGCCGTGCGCGAACCCGCCGCTCACGTCCTCCTGTGGCCCGCCCGGCCCCTGCATCACGCCGTCGAGCGTCACGAACGCCGTCATCGTCAGCCTGGCCATGGCTCGCCGCCTCCTTCAAGGGTCCCACGTCCGGCAAACCTAACGGCGCGGGCGGGAGGTGGCACGCGATCCGGCGCCGGGCGTGATCGGGGAGGCGGCGGCCAGGTGCTGGCTACCAGCCTGGGCGCCCTGAAGGGCGCCCGATATGCCCAGCCAGCGCGGCCACCGCGGCTCCGGCCCCGTCGGCGAAGCGCCGCACCTGATCGGAGAGCAACGGCTGGGCCGCCACCTCGCCCCAGAAGCGCATGGACCAGGCCGCAGCGTCGGGCCAGACGTCCAGGGTGGCGCCGGTGGGCGGCGCCGGCACGAAGCGGCGATTCACCAGCGTCTCGGCGGCGGGCGCCAGGATCATGGGGAGCATGTCGTAGGAGGGGGCCAGCCGGAGCGACCCCTCCGGCGCCGCCAGGAAGGCCAGGTTCCCGGCGTGGCGATCGTTGTTGCCGATGAGCTGGCCGAAGGTGTCGAGCCAGCGCACCCGCCGCCGGTCCTCGGGAGAGAGGAGGAACGGCGGCCCCACCAGCTGGGCCACCACGGCGATCCAGTCGCCGCCGACGCCGAGGTGCTCGTTGTCGATGGCGCCGAGGGAGATCACGGCACGGCGGCCGCGCGCGCCGACCCGGTCGAACCGCTCGACCTCGAGGAAGCGCCAGCCCTCCACGTCCATCCAGCGGGCCGTCGAGGCCGGCACGCCGGCCGTGGCCACCAGCTCCAGCGCCTTCCACTCGCACCAGAGCAGATCCCGCCAGCGCCGGGCGCTCGGGGCCGACTCACCCGAGGCGAACTTCACCAGCAGGTGGCGTCCCCGGGCGAAGGCGCCGAACTTGGGCCGCTCACCGCCCGCCGAGGAGCCGGCCACGTCGGTGGCGGCGCGCTCGGCCAGCTGCGGGTAGGAGGCCGGCTCGACCTCGCGCAGCGGCGCCGCCAGCGCGCGCGACAGCGACTCGTCGCCCACCACCAGGTCGCCGACGCAGTCCTCGCCCCGCCGAGCCAGCGCCGTGAGCCGGTGATCGTCCGACCAGCGCCCCAGCCGCGGCGGCAGCGCCAGCTCGGGGAATCGGCTGGGGAAGCCGTGGCCGAGGAACCCCTGCGGCGCCATGTCGGCGAGGGCCGGCGGCAGCCCGGCGAAGAGGAGACCGGCGCGCCCCGACTCCCACCAGTGCTGCCCCTCGGCCAGCAGGTGCAGCAGGCCCGCCGCGGTGGCCTGGCCCGTCTCGTCGACCCGGAAGATGGGGAGGCGCCGGCCCAGCCCCTCGATCTGGCGGGTCCTCGCGTAGCTGGTGGCCCGGCCACTCCACATGCGGAGGACGCGCTCACCGGCCCTGCCCACCAGCCGGGAGAGCGTCGGCCCGGAGATCCCGAGCGCGGTACGCAGCTCGGCGGCCCGCGCCACCCGGCGCCGGGAGAGCTCTGCGAGGAGGCTGTCGACGTCGGTCATCGGGTGTGCCGGTGCTGGTCAGGCGGCGGTGGGGCGGCGGTGGAGGCGTCGCTGGAAACGAAGCGTGAATCAATACGTGAAACGATACACGAAACGATAAAGCAGACGCAAGAACAGCAAACGCAATCACTTAGGAGTTCATGGACCCGGACGAATGAAACGATTTCCTGGCCAGCGCGCCCGCCCACCCGCCCCGCCCCGCCCCGCCCCGCCCCGCCGCCCGCCTCGCCGCCTCCCCCTTACGGCAACCCCGGCCAGCCGCCGCCCTCGCGCCTGGGGGCCACGATCCGGACCGCCGCCAGCGCCCGGGTCAGCGCGATGTGCATGCGCACCGCGAACTGGTGCAGCGCCGGATCGACGTCGGCGATGATGATCACCGGCCGCTCCAGCCCCTTCCAGCGCAGGAAGGAGTCGGCCACCAGCCGCTCCTCCATGCCGTCGGCGTCGGCCGCCACGAACTCGTGGCGCCCCAGCCTGGCGGCGCGGTGCACGGCGTCCGGCCGCGACTGGCCGTGCAGCGAGACCACGCCGATGTCGCCGAGCTTGATCCCCTCGCTCCAGAGCCGCTCCACCTCGACGCCGACCCGGTCGGCCGCCTGGGCCGGGCCAGGGCAGTCCACCAGCACCAGCTCGCGGGAGGCCACCGCCCTGGCGATGACCGGCTCGTCCCCGTCACCGCCGCCCGCGCCTCCGCCAGCTCCCGCGCCGCCGGCGTAGCGCGCCGCCAGCGCCTCGATGCCGCTCGGCGAGCGCTGCCCGCGCTTGAGCAGGAAGGGCGGCCCGAAGAGATCGGCCGGCACCACCCGGTCGGTCCAGTAGCACTGCCCGGGATCCTGGAAGGCCCAGAGCCGCCGCCCGCGCGCCAGCCCCTCCACCAGCGCCCAGGCCTCGAAGGGGAAGTCCTGGGCCTCGTCGACGATCACCGCGTCCCAGCTGGGCGCGGCCAGGTCGCTGGCCCGCTCGAACCAGCCCTTCCAGTCGGCCTCCAGCGGCGGCTCGGCCGAGCGCCGCGGCCCGTCGGCCTGCTCGGCCAGGGTGCGGGCCAGGCCGCTCACCGTCTCCACCTGGATGCCGGTGCCGTCGAGCCGGGCGCGCAGCCACTTGGCCAGCGGCTGCGTCGAGCAGAGCAGCAGCACCCGCTGCCCGGCGTCGGCCTGCCGGCGCGCCGCCTCCACCGCCAGCAGCGTCTTGCCGGTGCCGGCCCCGCCCTGGATCAGCGCCCGCTCCTGCCCGGCCAGCAGGTCGAGGGCGTCCAGCTGCCGCTCGTCGAGCGCCAGGGTCCGCTGCTTGGCCAGCTCCACCCGGGTGCCGAGCGCCAGCGGCTTCGACCAGGTCTCGCCCCAGAGCTGGTGGAGCCGCTTCATCCACTCGCCGCGCCCCGGCCGCGGCGGCGGCAGCGCCTTCTCCACCACCGCCGGGAGCCACTGGTCGAGCCAGGCCAGGTGGTTGCGCCCCAGCACCACGCCGCGCAGGTCGTCCTGGCTGGGCTGCTCGTCGACGTCGCGGTCGGGGAAGGCCACCGCCGCGCCCCAGGCCGGCGCCTGGCAGCCCCACTGGTCGAGCCGCCGGTTGAGCCGGCCCAGGAACTTGAGCGCCTGGTCGAGCGGCGAGTGCTTGAGCGGCGCGTCGTTGGAGAACCAGCGGCCGTCGCGCTGCTCCACCTGGCCGCCCTTCACCTCCAGCACCAGCAGGCCCCGCTCGGGGTGGGCCAGCACGAAGTCGGTCTCCCCCAGCAGGTTCTTGTCGTCGCGGATGCGCAGCGAGTGCCAGGCGGTCCAGCCGGCCGGGAGCCCGGCCTTGAGCCGCGACCAGACCAGCTTCTCCGCCTCCGAGGAGGTGGGGCGGGGGGCGTCGGAGGGGTGGAGCGTTCCGGTGGGGCGCGGCACCACGCCACTGTAGCCCGCCGACCGGCCGTCCGGGCGCCGTTGCGACCGCGCGCCACTCGCGATAAGCAGCACCCATGACCACCTCACTCATCCGCGGTCTCGTCATCGGGTCGTTGCTGCTCTTCGCGCTGCCCCACCGGGCCGAGGGCAAGGCGCACGCCTGCACGCTGCTCAAGGCGGCCGATCTGGTCCCCCTCTTCGGCAAGCCGGTGGAGGGCAAGCCCAACGGCGGCGCCTGCGCCTGGAAGCCGGCCGGTGCCAAGGTCCAGCTGGTGGCCGGCGCCACCAAGCAGAGCTCCAAGAACCCCGAGGCGGCCTTCGCCGGGGCCCGCCAGGCCATGGGCAAGGACCCCGACGTCAAGGTGACCGACGAGACCGGCATCGGCGAGAAGGCCTTCACCGCCCAGACCCCGGTCGGCGTCTCGCTGATCGCGCTCAAGGGCGGCCGGGTGCTCAACCTGATCTACTCGAAGGGGACGCCGGGCACGGCCGAGGAGGTCGCGGCGATGCGGCTGGTGGGCGCAAAGGCGCTGGCGGCCTTCTGAGCGCGCCGGCCGTCCGGTCCCTGGCGCGGTTCGTCGCGCTCTGGCTCCCTGTCGCGGCGGCGGCGATCGGTCCGGCCGCGCCGACCGCCACGCCGACCGCCACGCCGACCGCCACGCCGACCGCCCCGGCGGCGTCGGGCCCGTCCGCACCGGCCCCGAAGCGGCTGGTGACGCTGGACGACCTGGCCCGGGTCCGCGAGCTGGGCGATCCGCGCCTCTCGCCGGACGGCGCCTGGGTGGCCTACACCGTCGCCACCCAGGACCTCCCGCACGACGTCAGCCAGTCGGACCTGTGGATGACCAGCTGGGACGGCGCCACCACCGTCCAGCTGACCAGCACCGCCAAGGACTCGGAGACCAGCCCGCGCTGGAGCCCGGACGGCAGGTACCTGGCCTTCCTCTCCAGCCGCGGCGACGAGAACGAGGTCGACCAGCTCTGGCTGCTGCCGCGCGCCGGGGGGGAGGCGCAGCGGCTCACCGAGCTCAAGGCCGGCGTGGCCGACTACGCCTGGTCGCCGGACGGGGCGCGGCTGGTGCTGGTGGTGAAGGACGAGGCGGCGCAGGGCGCCGCGGCCACCGCCGAGGGGGGCAAGGAGAAGACCCCGCCGCCCATCGTCCTCGACCGGTACGACTTCAAGCAGGACGTCACCGGCTACCTGGCGCGCCGGCGCCACCACCTGGCGCTCCTCGACCTGGCCTCCCGCGCCAGCCAGCCGCTCACCCGCGGCGACCAGGACGACCTGAGCCCGACCTGGTCCCCGGACGGGCGCGCCATCGCCTTCCTGCGCAAGCCGGGGCCGGGCGGCGATCGCTCCAACAGCTGGGAGGTGCACGTGGTCGAGGCCCGCCCCGGCGCCGAGCCGCGGCAGCTCACCCGCTTCGAGGGGAACGAGAACAACCCCGGCGGCGAGGGCGGGACCAACCCGATCGCCTGGAGCCCGGACGGCCGCCAGCTCGCCTTCCTGCAGGGCGGGCCGCCGCGGCTGGTCTACTACTCGCCCACCCGGGTGGCCACGGTCCCGGCGGCGGGCGGGCCGGTGCGCCTGCTCACCGCCGAGCTCGACCGCTGGGTGTCGGCGCCGGCCTGGGCGCCGGACGGCGCCTCGGTCTACGCCCTGGTCGAGGAGAGCCGGGCCCAGCGGCTGGTGCGGATCCCGGCCGCGGGCGGCCGCCCCGAGCCGGTGCTGGAGGGGCGCCGGTCGATCGCGGCCTTCGACGTCGGCCCGGCCGGCAGGATCGTGGCGCTGGCCGCCACGACCTCGACCTTCCCCGAGGTCTTCGCGGTGGAGGGCGGGGCGACCCGGCCGCTGTCGCGCCAGAACGACGCCCTGCTCTCCGAGCTCCGGCTCGGCGCCATGGAGGAGACCAGCTTCAAGAGCCGGGACGGCACCGTCATCCACGGCTTCATGGTGAAGCCGCCCGACTTCCGCGCCGGGCAGCGCTACCCGACCGTGCTGCGGCTGCACGGCGGCCCGGTCGGGCAGTACTCCTGCCGCCTCGACCTGGCCGGCGACGCCGGCGGGCAGCTGCTGGCGGCGGCCGGCTACGTGGTGCTGCTGCCCAACCCGCGCGGCAGCCTGGGGCGGGGCGGGGCCTTCGCCGCCGCCATCCGCGCCGACTGGGGGCAGAAGGACGTCGAGGACGTGCTGGCCGCGGTGGACGACGCCGTGGCCCGCGGCGTGGCCGATCCCGCCCGGCTCGGCGTCGGCGGCTGGAGCTACGGGGCCATCCTCACCAACTACGTGATCGCCCGGGACACCCGCTTCAAGGCCGCCACCAGCGGCGCCGGCATGAGCAACATGCTGGCCGGCTACGGCACCGACATGTACATCCGCGAGTGGGAGGCCGAGGTGGGGACGCCGTGGAGCGCCACCGCCACCTACCTCAAGCTCTCCGCCCCGTTCCTGCACGCCGACCGGATCGTCACGCCCACCCTCTTCCTGGGCGGCGAGAGGGACTTCAACGTCCCCCTCCTGGGCAGCGAGCAGATGTACCAGGCGCTGCGCAGCCTGGGGCGGGACACCCGGCTGGTGATCTACCCCGGCCAGTTCCACGGCCTCGACAAGCCGAGCTACCTCCTCGACCGGGAGCGGCGCTACCGGGAGTGGTACGACCAGTACCTGAAGTGAAGGAGCCCCGCCGTCATGGCCAGGGAGGGGCGCCGGCGCCGTCGAGGATGGCGCGGACCCGCTCCAGCAGCACCGCCGGGGTGAACGGCTTCTGCAGCAGCTCGACGCCGGCGGGGAGCTCGCCGCGCAGGGAGATGGCGTCGCGGGTGTAGCCGGAGACGAAGAGGACCCGCAGGCCGGGGCGCAGCACCCCCAGCGCCGCGGCCACCTCGGGCCCGCTCATCCCCGGCATGACCACGTCGCAGACCAGCAGGCGGATGGGCCCCGGCTCCCGCTCGGCGCGAACCAGCCCCTCGGCGCCGTCCTTGGCCACCAGCACCTGGTAGCCGGCCGCGGTCAGCGCCCGCACCGTCACCGACCGCACCTGCGGGTCGTCCTCGACCACCAGCACCCGCTCGTTGCCGGGGGTGATCGCCGGCAGGGGCGCGGGCAGGGAGCGGGTCGGCGCGCCGATGGTCCTGGGGAAGTGGATGGTGAAGGTGGAGCCGCGACCGGGCTCGCTCTCCACCGAGACGAAGCCGCCGCTCTGCGCCACGATGCCGTAGACCGTCGACAGCCCCAGCCCGCTCCCCTGGCCGACCGCCTTGGTGGTGAAGAAGGGCTCGAAGATGCGCTCCTTCACCTCCGCGGGCATGCCGCTGCCCGAGTCGCGCACCACCAGCCGGACGTGCGGGCCGGGCTGCATCCCGGGCCAGGTGGCCACGCCCGCCTGGTCGAGGACGACGTTGGCGGTCTCGATGGTGAGGCGTCCGCCGCCGGGCATGGCGTCGCGGGCGTTGACCGCCAGGTTGAGGAGCACCTGCTCGGCCAGCCCCAGGTCGCAGCGGATGGGCCAGAGGTCCGGGGCCAGGTTGCTCACCAGCGCGACGTCCTCGCCCAGCAGGCGCCGCAGCAGCTTCTCGGTGCCGCGGACCACCTCCCCGAGGTCGACCACCGTGGGAGCGACCTGCTGCTTGCGGGCGAAGGCCAGCAGCTGCCGGGTCAGGTCGCGGGCCCGCTCCCCCGCGCCGCCGATCTCGTCGATGAGCTCGCTGGCCGATGGCGCGCCCGGCTCGTCCAGGTGGCGCAGCTCCTCGACGCCGGAGAGGATCACCGTGAGCAGGTTGTTGAAGTCATGGGCCACGCCGCCGGCCAGCCGCCCCACGCTCTCCAGCTTCTGCGCCTGCCAGAGCTGCTCCTCGAGGGCGCGCTGGGCGGCCCGGGCGCCCCTGGACGCGGTGACGTCGCGCAGGAAGACGACGTGCCGGCCGGGGCCGGGGCCGGAGCGCTGGACGGAGATCTCCACGTCGATGAGCCGGCCGTCCTTGCGCCGGTGGCGGGTCTCGAACCGGTCACAGCCCACCGCGTCGACCCGGGCGAGGTGGGCGGTGACCTCGGCGGGCGACTCGCTGGCGTCGATGTCGGAGATGCTGAGCCGGAGGAGCTCCTCCCGGCTGTAGCACAGCATGGCGCAGGCGGCCTCGTTGACCTGGAGGAGCCGCCCGCCCTCGCCCACCAGCCAGAAGCCGTCGATGGCGGTCTCCAGGATGGTCCGCAGGTGCCGCTCGCGCTCCTCGAGCGCCCGCTCGGCGACCACCCGGGCGGTGGCGTCGCGGGAGACGCCGATCACCTCCACGGGCTGGCCCGACGCGTCGAGGACCACGGTCGTGGTCATCTCGACGTGCTTGATGGACCCGTCGCGGCAGGGCTGGTCGTAGACGCCGGTGCTGGGTCGGTTCCCCTCCGGCGTCCCGTTGCGCTCCAGGGAGGCCCGCGCCCGCAGCCAGGACTCGGGCGTCAGGCTCTGCTCGACCGACTCGGCCAGGGCCTCCTGCACGGAGAGGCCGCGCAGGCTGGTGATCGACGGGCTGACGTAGGAGAAGCGGCGGGTGCGGAGGTCGAAGGTCCAGATGACGTCGTGCAGGTGCGCGGCCATGAGCCGATATCGCCGCTCGCTGAGGCGAAGTGCGTCTTTCACGACGTGTCCCCCCTGAGGCTGCCGCACGGCGAGAGTACGGGGAGAGCCGCCCGGCCCGCAAATGAAGGACGATCTCTCCGGTGGGCCCGAAAGGGGCGCCAGCGAGGGGCGTCCAGAGACTAGACTCGCGGCGTGCCGCCCCCGCCGCCGGTCACGCCGGCCGACCTGCTCGACCACCCGCTCATCGCCGAGCGCTACTTCTTCCCCCGCGGGGGAGCGCCGCGCTCCCGGCTCGACGTCGACGTCGGCGATGCGGTGCTGGCCTGCGGGCTCCACCGCGCCGACCCCGGCGGCCACACCGTGGTCCACTTCCACGGCAACGGCGAGGTGGTGGCCGACTGGCAGGACGGGCTCGACGAGGCGCTGGCGGGGATGGGCTGGGACCTGCTGCTGGCCGAGTACCGCGGCTACGGCGGCTCCACCGGCGAGCCCCTGCTGGGGCGGATGCTCGACGACGTGGCGGCGGTGCTGCGCGCCGCCGGGCCGCCGGAGAAGCTGGTGGTCTTCGGCCGGTCGGTCGGCTCGCTCTTCGCGCTGGAGGCGGTGGCCCGCCTCCCGGGCGTGGCCGGGCTGATCCTGGAGAGCGCCATCGCCGACCCGCTGGAGCGGCTGCTGCTGCGGGTGGACCCGCGCGAGCTGGGCGTGAGCGCCGCCGAGTTCGAGGCGGCGGTGGCGGCGCGGCTCGACCACCGGGCCAAGCTGGGTGGCTACCGGGGGCCGGTGCTGCTGCTCCACACCCGCCACGACGGGCTGGTGGACGTGAGCCACGCCGAGCGGCTGGCGGCGTGGGCGGCGGGGCCGGTCACGCTCCGCGTCTTCGAGGAGGGCGACCACAACTCGATCCTCGCCGAGAACGCGCCGGCCTACCTGGGGGAGGTCGAGCGCTTCCTGGCCAGGGTGCGGGGCTGAGCGGCTGGACTAGACCATCGCGGCCGGGGCCGGCCGCTCCAGGACCCGGGTCACCAGCGCCGCCCGGTCGAGGGCCAGCAGCCCCTTGAGCTGGTCGGCGTCCACGTCGGCGACGATGATCTCGCCGACCTCGACGTTGACCAGCCGGTAGAGCCCCTGCTTCTTCATGGCCTCGGCCTGGCGCTGGTTGTCGTCGGTGGGGGAGACGTAGTGCACCGAGTAGATCTTGTAGCGGTGCATGAGGAAGAGCTGCAGCAGGGTGAGCAGCCGCTTCTGGCGGAGCGCCAGGTCGAAGTTGTTCTGGTCGCGGACCGAGAGGATGTTGCGCCCCTTGCGGTCCTGGATCACCGCGAAGATGACGTTGGCCTTGACCTGCCCGGCCGGGTCGAGCAGCGAGAGCTCGAGCAGGTCGGAGCCGGCGGTGCGCGGCTTGAGCGAGACCTTGAGCTTCCCGGCCACGCCGTGCCGGGCCCGCCACAGGTCGATCCAGTCCTCGAGCAGCCGCGGCGGCACCTCGGTCTGCACCAGGTGCTGGTGCTGGGTGGAGCCCTGGCCCATGGCCTTGGTGGTGGAGGTGCGGCCGGAGATGGCCATCAGGCCGGCGTCGGCGCGCGGGCCGCCCACCAGCGTCTGCGGGGTGCGGTAGCCGGACTCGATGAGGCGGAACTTCCGCTGCAGCCTGGCCAGCGCCAGCATGCCGTCCTCGCGCAGCGAGGCGGCGAACTCCTCGGAGGCCAGGCCGTCGATCTGGTGGCCGCCGTAGGTGATGAAGTTGAAGACGAAGCCCATCTTCCCCAGCTCCACCGGGAAGGCCCGCATCTGCTCGTCGTTCATGCCGGTGGTGTCCCAGTTGAACGAGGGGGAGAGGTTGTAGGCCAGCATCTTGCCCGGCCAGGCCAGGTGGATGGCGTCGGCGAACCGCTTGGCGTCGTGCAGGTCGGCGGTCTTGGTCTCCATCCAGAGCAGGTCGGCGAAGGGGGCGGCCGCCAGCGACTTGGCGATGGCGTAGTCGATGCCGCCGCGCACCTGGTAGTAGCCGTCCGGGGTCTTGGCGTGCTCGCAGTCCCAGGTGATGTCGACGCCGATGGCGTGGGCCCTGGCGCGGGCCTGGAAGAACGGGGCCCGGGCGGCGAAGGCCAGCCACTGCTCGCGGGTCATGGGCGGCGGGTCGCCCTCCTGGTGGCGGAAGGCGATGACGTCGCCGACCGCCTCGGCGTAGGTGGTGACGCCGGCCTCCTGCTGCCAGGCGTCGACGAACCGGTCGAAGACCTTGTCGAGCGCGGCGTCGACGCCGAGGGCGCCGGCCCGGTGCTCGGCGGCGGCGGCGGTGATGGCGGCGAGGAAGCCGGCCTTCCCCAGCCAGGCGTCGGCGGCGGCGTACTCGTCGTCGCCGAGCGCGTAGAACCGGTGGCCGGAGAGCTCCTCGACGCCGGCCCGCTGGAACTGGCGGAGGATGGCGAGGAAGGCGGCCTTGAAGCTGGGCAGCGAGAGGTTGACGGCGCCGAGGATGAAGGGCTGGTCGCGGTCGTCGCCGCGGCCGTCGAGCAGGGTGGCCGACTCGGCGTCGGTGCGGGCCACGATGATCCCGGGCACGCCCATGATGTCGAGCTGGAAGCGGGCCGCCGAGAGCCGCTTGACCTGCTCGTCCTCGGAGACCAGCACCTTGCCCCCCTGGTGGCCGCACTTCTTCACGCCCGGCTTCTGGTCCTCGATGTGGTAGCCGGGCACGCCCACCTCCACGAAGCGGCGGATCAGGTTGCGGACGTGGGCGTCGCCGCCGTGGCCGGTGTCGGCGTCGGCGATGATGAAGGGGCGGTAGTCGATCTCCGGCGTGGACCGGCGCTGCTCCTCGCTCATGCGGCAGCGGGCGAAGAACTGGTTCTTGTCGGCGGTGAGCAGGGCCCGGACGATGGGGGCCGCCTCGTCGGGCACCTGGCTGAGCGGGTAGCTGGCCAGGTCCGGGCCGGGGTCCTCGTGGGCCGAGCCCTTGGCGGAGGTGGCCCAGCCGCCCAGGTAGATGCCCTCGATCCCCATCCGCTTCATGGCCACCGCCTGGCCGGGCGAGTAAGGGCCGAAGGTGGTGATCGACCTGCCCTGCTCGCGCAGCTGGCGGAGCCGGTCGAAGAAGGCCTCGGCGGCCCCCCGGGCCACGGTGTAGTCGGGGCGGATGGTGCCGCGCTGCTCCACCACCTCGCGCGCCGAGTGGACCCGGGTGAGGCCCTCGAACCGCGGGCTCGTGAACCACTGGCGGACCTGCTCGACTTCCTGTTCGAAGTCCATGGAGGATCTCCCGGTTGAACGATCGTTCCTAATCGGGGGGCCGGGCGCTGTCCTTCCAATCTTGGACGGCGACCCCCGGCCGGGGGCTCCCGCCCACCCCCGGCCGCCCTGTCCGTCCCGCCAGTACCTTCGGCGCATGGACGCTCCGCTCCCCTACGGCCTGTCATCCCGCGCCTCCTTCCGCGGCTGCCTGCTCGGCGGCGCCATCGGCGACGCCCTCGGCGCACCGGTCGAGTTCGACCACCTCGCCGTCATCCGGCGGCGCCACGGCCCGGCCGGGGTGACCGGCTACCCGGGGCCGGACGGCCGGGGGGCCATCACCGACGACACCCAGCTGACGCTCTTCACCGCCGAGGGGCTGATCCGGGCCGACAACCGGCTGCGGGGGAGGGGGATCGCCTCGGTGGAGGCGGTGGTGCACGGCGCCTACCGGCGCTGGCTCCGGACCCAGGGGCGCGGCGGGGACGAGCCCGACCCGTACGACGGCTGGCTGGTGGGGCTGCCGGGGCTGAACGTCCGGCGCGCCCCCGGGGCCACCTGCCTGGCGGCGCTGGAGTCCGGGACGCGGGGGACGCGCGAGGCGCCGATCAACAACTCGAAGGGCTGCGGCGCGGTGATGCGGATGGCGCCGGTGGGGCTGGTGGCCGAGGAGCCGTTCGAGCTGGGCGGTGAGCTGGGGGCGCTCACCCACGGCCACCCGACCGGCTGGCTGGCGGCGGCCTGCTTCGCCGAGCTGGTCGGCAGGCTGGTGCGCGGCGAGTCGATCCAGGA
This sequence comes from Anaeromyxobacteraceae bacterium, assembly GCA_032654565.1. Taxonomy (GTDB): domain Bacteria; phylum Myxococcota; class Myxococcia; order Myxococcales; family Anaeromyxobacteraceae; genus JADKCZ01. The sequence continues at coordinate 1,116,066 of JAULAX010000015.1, forward strand.
GGCGGCCCACTTCGCCCAGGATTCGCTGCGCCGGGTGCCCGGCCACGAGGAGACGCTGCGGGCGGTGCAGCGGGCCGTCGCCCTGGCCGCGGAGGGATCGCCCTCGGCGGAGCGGGTGGAGTCGCTCGGCCGCGGCTGGGTGGCCGAGGAGGCGCTGGCCATCGGCCTCTACGCGGCGCTGGTGGCCCGGGACTTCGCCCACGGGGTGCTGCTGGCGGTCAACCACTCGGGCGACAGCGACAGCACCGGGAGCATCGCCGGCAACCTGCTCGGCCTGGAGCACGGCGAGGGGGCGCTGCCGGCGGCCTGGGTGGCCGGGCTGGAGCTGGCCGAGGTGATCGGCACCGTCGGCGACGACCTCTGGGAGGTGCGCTTCGGGCGGCGCGAGGTGGAGGAGGGCTGGGCGGTGGACCGCTACCCGGGGGTGTAGGGGTTCGACAGGGCGGGGGAAGCGGGCCTGTTCAGGCCGCGGGCACGGCCGGCTCCCCGGCGGCGCGGCGCAGCAGCCGGACCAGGGCCTCGACCCAGGCATCGCTGGCGTTGAGCGAGGGGACCAGGGCGACCCGCTCGCCGCCGGCCGCGGCGAACTGGTGCTGGGCGCGGAGGCCGATCTCCTCCAGCGTCTCGAGGCAGTCGGCCACGAAGGCGGGGCAGAAGACCACCAGCCGCTTCTTCCCCTCGCGCGCCAGCTCCTCGAGCCGCAGGTCGGTGTAGGGCTTGATCCAGGGGGTGCGCCCCAGGCGCGACTGGAAGCAGACGCTCCAGCGTCCGGGCTGGAGCTCGAGCCGGGCCGCCAGGGCCCGCGCCGTGGCGAAGCACTGGGCCCGGTAGCAGTCGCGGTTGGCCGTCCCCACCGCGTCGCAGCAGCCGGCGGACTGGAGGCAGTGGCGCCCCGAGTGGTCGGCCGCCTTGACGTGGCGCTCCGGAAGGCCGTGGAAGCTGAAGAGGACGTGGTCCGGCTGCTCGCGCGCCAGCACCGGCGCGCCCACCGCGGCGAAGGCGGCGATGAACCCGGGGTCGTCGTAGAAGGGAGGCAGCACCGAGACCGGCGGCACCACGTGCGAGCGGGCCAGGGCCGCGAAGACGGCCTCCAGCGAGGAGCCGGTCGCCGCCGAGGAGTACTGCGGGTAGAGGGGCGCCACCACCAGCCGGCTCGCGCCGCCCGACTGGAGGCGGGCCAGCGCCTCGGCGATGCTCGGGCGCCCGTAGCGCATCGCCAGCTCGACGAGGTGGCCGGGCCCGAGCGCCTCGCGGACCTTGCCCTCCAGCGCGCGCGAGAAGGTGAGCAGCGGCGAGCCCTCGTCAGTCCAGACCTTGGCGTAGGCGGCGGCGCTGGTCCTGGGCCGCGTCGGCAGGATCACCAGCTCGAGCAGGAGCTTCCGGGCCACCGGGTGGATGTCGATGACCCGCGGGTCGGAGAGGAACTCGCGCAGGTAGCGGCGCACCGCGGGCGGCGTGGGGGCCTCGGGGGTGCCGAGGTTGAGCAGCAGGATGCCGAGCATGGGGCCAACCACTAACGGGCCGACGGGCGGGCTGCAAGCGCACGCTGACCCCAGGGAGACCCGTCCAGGGGCCACATTGGGGATGGCGGGGTGGCGCGCCTCGAGTCATCAGCACCCGGTGCCGTGGCTTCGGCCCGAGGAGCGCCCAGATGACGAACGCCGCCAGGAGCATCGGTCACGCCGCCGCGTTCACCGGCTCCGTCGCCGATCTCTACGACAGCCTGATGGTCCCCATGATCTTCGAGCCCTACGCCGGCGACCTGGCCGGCCGTGTCGCCGCGCACCGGCCCACCCGTGTGCTCGAGATCGCCGCCGGCACTGGCGTGGTCACCCGCGCGCTGGCGCGGGCCTTGCCGGCGAACGTCGAGCTGGTGGCGACCGATCTCAACCAGCCGATGCTGGACCGGGCCGCCGCGGTGGGCACGGCGCGGCCGGTGCAGTGGAGGCAGGCCGACGCCATGCAGCTCCCGTTCCCCGACCGGAGCTTCGACGCGGTCGCCTGCCAGTTCGGGGTGATGTTCTTCCCCGACAAGGTCCGCGCCTTCTCCGAGGTCCGGCGCGTGCTCCGGCCCGGCGGCGCCCTGGTGTTCAACACCTGGGACCGGCTCGAGGTGAACGAGTTCGCCCACGCGGTCACCGAGGCGCTCGCACTCCACTTCCCTTCGGACCCTCCCCGGTTCATGGCGCGCACCCCGCACGGCTACTTCGACCCGGACGCCATCTCCACCCACCTGGCGGGCGCGGGCTTCAAGGCGAGCCCGGTGGTCGAGACCAGGGCCGAGCGCAGCCGCGCGCCGGAGGCGGGCGTGGCGGCCATCGCCTACTGCCAGGGGACGCCGATGAGGGGCGAGATCGAGGCTCGCTCGAGCGACGGCCTGGAGGCTGCGACCGAGGCGTGCCGCGCGGCCATCGCCGCCCGCTTCGGCGCCGGGCCGATCGAGGGACGGATCCAGGCGCACGTGGTCACCGTCCCGGCGTGAGGAAGGGCCCCCCGGCAGGCGAAGCACGCCGTGTACCCCACGGGGCGGCCGCGGTCGGGACACGCTAGGCTCCCCGTCGTGACCGCCCTGCGCCCCCTCGGCACCACCGGCCTCCTCGTGCCCGTCCTCGGGCTGGGGGCCGGCCCGCTCGGCGACGCCCGGCTGCCTGAGGCGGAGGCCGAGCGGCTGCTCCACGGCGCCCTCGACCTCGGGGTGACGCTGGTGGACACCGCTCCGAGCTACGGGCTCTCCGAGGAGCGGATCGGCCGCCACCTGGCGGGGCGGCGCGCCGGGTTCGTGCTCTGCACCAAGGTGGGCTACGGCGTGGAGGGGGAGGCCGACTGGACCGGCGCCTGCGTGCGGCGCGGCGTCGACCAGGCCCTGCGCCGGCTGCGCACCGACGTCATCGACGTGGTGCTGCTCCACTCCTGCGGGCCGGAGCTGGTGCGCGACGAGCCGATCCTGGCGGCGCTCGACGAGGCGCAGCGGGCCGGCAAGCTGCGGGTGGCCGGGTACTCGGGCGAGGGCGAGGCGCTGGCGGCGGCGCTGGCCTCGGGCCGCTTCGGGGCGGTGGAGTGCTCGGTCAACCTGTGCGACCAGCGCGGCCTCGACGAGGCGCTGCCGACGGCCGGGGCGCGGGGGCTCGGCGTGCTGGCCAAGCGGGCGCTGGCCAACTCGCCCTGGCGCCACGCCGGGCGGCCGGTGGGGCAGTACGTCGAGCCCTACTGGGAGCGCTGGCAGGCCATGGGGCTCGAGGCGGCGGGGCCGGAGACCGCCGGGCTCACCTGGGACGAGCTGGCGCTCCGCTTCGCGGCCTGGGCGCCGGGCGTCGCCTGCGCGCTGGTCGGGACCGGCAGCCTCGACCACCTGCGCCGGAACGTGGCGCTGGCGGCGCGCGGACCGCTTCCGGCCGGGCAGGTGGAGGCGCTCCGCGCCCACTTCAGGGCGCACGACCAGGGGTGGGTGGGGCAGGTGTGACGGGCTCAGCCGGCGGCGGCGGCGGACGGCTCGATGGTGACGCGGACCAGCTTCCCCTCCCGCGCCGTCGAGACCAGCAGGGACAGCGACCGGTCGCTGCGCTTGAGCGTGGCCGGGACGCGGTCCAGCCCCTCACCGGTCCGGTGGGTCTGCATCACCGAGTTGCGGATGGTGCAGGTGGAGCAGTGCACGGTCCTGCCGCAGCCCTCGGGGAGCCGGGAGTGGGCGCACTCCATGGCCTCGCCGCCGAGGAGACCCACCAGCTCGGCGGGTGGGCGGCCGAACAGGTCGGAGGCGGGCTGGTTGACGGCCACCAGCCGCATGGCGTCCTCGACCATGATCACCGGGAAGGCGAAGCGCTCCAGGTACTCGCCCCAGGTCATGCCCTTCCACTGGGCGCCGAAGTAGTCGCCGCAGGGCGGGCACATCCCGTGGGAGACGCTGCCGTCGGAGAGCGGCGGCTTGTTCCCCATGTCCTTGCGACAGTACGAGCAGATGACGCGCATCGGAGCCTCCCACCAGGCGCCCTCAGCCTAGCGTCGCCGCGCCCGGAGTGGCACCGCCCTCGAAGGGGTGCGCCTCGAGAAAGTCGACGGCCAGGCGGGTGGCCTCGGCGGCGGTGCGGGTGCTGGCGTGCGGGCAGTGGCCGGCGTCCACCAGGGCCACCTGCGCCGAGGGGAGGGCCCGCCGCGCCGCCTCGAGCTCGCCCGGCTCGGTGCGCGGGTCCCGGGTGCCGTGCAGGAAGAGGGTGGGGGCCACCACCTGGCCGAGGCGCCCCTGGTAGACGTCCGGCTGGCCGGCCCGGCCGGCCGCGATGATGGAGAGCCAGGCCCGGCCCCCGGCGCCGACCACCTCTCGCCAGGCCTCGCCGTGGTCGCGGCGGAGCGCCTCCACCACCGCCGGGCCGAACCGCTCGGGCGCCGCGATGGCGGTCTTGAAGAACTCCTCCGACGAGGGCTTGAAGGCGAAGAAGTGGAGCGCCTCCAGCACCAGGGCGCGGACCCGGGTGGGGGCGAGGAAGCCGATCCAGGCGGCGACGACGGCGCCGTCGCTGTGGCCCCAGAATGCGGCCTGCTCGACGCCGAGCGCGTCCATCACCAGCAGCGTCTCCTCGGCCATGGCGCGGTGGAAGCCGTGGGGCAGGTCGACGAGCCGCCCCGAGCCGCCGTAGCCGGTCCGGTCCGGGGCGATCACCCGGTGGCGCGCGGCCACCGCGCCGACGTCGTAGGGGTAGGCCTCCCAGCCCCAGCCGCCGTGCAGGAGCACCACCGCCGGGCCGGCGCCGGCCTCGCGGACCAGGATGCGGGCCGGGCCACCCGCGGGGGCCAGCGGCGAGGTGGGGAGGGTGAGGTGGCGCGTCGAGGGGGTCACGCACCAGATGTACCGCAGACGGGCGGCCGACGCCGCAGCCGGGATCGGGCCGCGCGAGCGGCGCCGTCAGGCCACCCCGGTGCTCCGCCCGGCGAGCCGCCCGGCCGCCAGCACCGCCTGGGCCACCGCGCCGAGCTCCTTCACCCCCTGGATGAAGGCCCCCGGGCCGTGGAAGGCCTCGTTGACCCGGCGTCCCACCTCGGCCTCGTCGAGCGGCGCGCCGTCGAGGGCGGCCTCCAGCACCGCCACCGTGGTGGCCGGGGCGATGAAGTCGCCGCGGAGGCGGGGACCGGCCAGCCGGCCCGCGGCCAGGGCGGTGAGCACCTCGAGCGAGCCGATGGGGATCGGCACAAGGCCGCTGGCCGAGAGCCCGGCCTCGTCCTCCTCGGAGAGCGGCAGCTCGGCCTCGGGGAGCGCGCCCGCCACCGGCTCCGGCTCCCCGTCGGCGGGTCCGGTCCAGCCGGACATCAGCGCCACCGCGACCTGGTCGAAGTCGAGCGCCCGGCCGGCCAGCTCCGCCACCGTGACCGGGGTCGGGCCGCCGGCCGCGGGATCGGCGGCGGACCTGGCGCGCAGCACCGCCGAGGGCGGCTCGAGGGGGCGGGACAGGGAGAGGAAGGACTCGAGCGCGACGGCGCCGTCCGGCGTCCCCTCCTGCGAGACCGCCGCCAGCTGAAGACCACCGGCCGAGACGAAGTCACGGCCGAACCAGGCGGCCTGGCGCGCGCCCAGGCTGCGCAGCGCCGCCAGCAGCCCGCGCACGTACCGGTTGGTGGTCCGCTCGGGCGGGAACGGCGCGGCCCCCAGCGCCGCCCCGGGGGACGTGTAGAGGAAGAGGCCGACCGTGCCGTCGCCCACCAGCAGGGTGCGCCCGCCGCCGGCGCGGCGCAGCGGGGCGAGGTCGAGCGAGCGGGCCGCGGCCAGGTCGACGACGCTGGCCGCACGCTGGTGGCGCCCCAGCAGGAGGGCCGGCGAGGCGAAGTCGGCGATCACCAGGATGGGCGCCGGGTGGCCTCGCGAGAGCAGGCCGGCCTCGACGCGGACGAAGCGCGCCGGCTCGCAGCGCGCCAGGATGGCCACCTGGAGGGTCACGGGGAGGTGGTGGCCCGCACGCTGGGGCGCGCCAGGACGGGGGTGGCCCAGGCGGCCAGGCCCCGGTGGGCGTCCCGCCAGCCCCGCTCCGGCTGGCGGAGGTCGAGGTAGAGGAGCGCGCTCACCAGCGCCAGGTCGGCGAGCGTCAGGCCGTCGCCCTCGCACCAGCGCCGCGACCCCAGCTGCCGCTCGGCCAGCGCCAGCGCCCGGGTGATGGCGGCGTCGTGCAGGGCGAGCGTGGGCGGGTCCTGGCGCTCGGCGGGGCGCAGCGACTCCAGGCGGGTGAGCACCGCCGCGTCCATCACGCCGTCGGCCAGCGCCTCCCAGCGCCGCACCCGCAGCCGGGCCAGCGGGTCGGCGCGGGGGATGAGGACCGGGGTGGCGTTGAGGGTGTCGAGGTACTCGCAGATCACCGGCGAGTCGTAGACCGCGGTGCCGTCGTCGAGCAGCAGCGTGGGGACGCGCCCCAGCGGGTTGTGCTGAGGCACCGGGCTGCCCGGCTCGCGCGGCGGGGAGACCACGTAGTCGTGGGTGAGCCCCTTCTCGAGGAGGACCAGGCGGACCTTGCGGGTGTAGGGGCTGGTGTCGGAGCCGAGCAGCTTCATCGGGTCATTCCTCTGGCCGTGCGTGGCCGTGCGTGGCCGTGCGGCGACGGAGCGGGCCCGCACCCCAGGGGATATACAGTGGAGGGGCGGGAGGTTCCATGAGAACACGGCGGCTCGGTGGGTTGGAGGTGGGAGCCATGGGGCTCGGGTGCATGGGCATGACCCATGGCTACGTGCGCCCGGAGGACGTGGACGAGCCGGAGGGGATCGCCACCATCCAGCGGGCCCTCGACCGGGGGGTCACGCTCATCGACACGGCGGAGGTCTACGGGCCCTTCACCAACGAGGTGCTGGTCGGCAAGGCGATCCGGGGGCGGCGGTCGCAGGTGGTGCTGGCGACCAAGTTCGGCATCCTCGGCGCCCCCGATGGGAGCCCGGCCAACGCCCGGCGCGTGGCCGAGGCCTCGCTGCACCGCGTCGGCGCCGAGGTCATCGACCTCTACTACCTCCACCGGCTGGATCCGAAGGTGCCCGTCGAGGAGTCGGTGGGCGGGATGAAGCGGCTGGTGGAGGACGGGCTGGTGCGGTTCCTCGGCCTCTCCGAGGTCGGGCCCGAGACCCTGCGGCGCGCCCACCGGGTCCACCCCATCGCCGCGCTGCAGAGCGAGTACTCGGTCTTCGAGCGGGGCGTCGAGGAGCGGATCCTGCCGGCCTGCCGGGAGCTCGGCGTCGGCTTCGTCCCCTTCAGCCCGCTGGGGCGCGGCTTCCTGGCCGGCGCCTTCAAGGACGACCGCGAGCTCGCCGCCGGCGACTTCCGCCACAGCGTCCCGCGCTTCGCCCCGGAGAACGCGCTGGTCAACCAGGGGATCCTCGGGACCCTCCGCGCCGTCGCGGCCCGCCGGAAGGCGACGCCGGCGCAGGTGGCGCTGGCCTGGGTGCTGGCCCGGGGGGAGGACGTGGTCCCCATCCCCGGGACCCGGCGCCGGCAGCGGCTCGACGAGAACCTCGACGCGCTCGAGGTGGTCCTGGCTCCCGAGGACCTGGCCGAGCTGGAGCCGCTCGCCGCCCGGGTGGCCGGCGATCGCTACCTGCCCGCCCTGATGGCGACCGTTGAGCGGTAAGGTCGCGCCGGTGAGCCACACGACGGGAGCCCCGAGATGAAGGACCTGAACCCCGCGCCGTCGAAGCTGGTCGTCGTCGAGGCGCCGGCGACCTCGGCGCTCCAGAAGGTCTTCGACCTGGTGGTGAACGTCGACGCCGCCTCCATCGGCGCCTACGTGGAGAAGCTGCGGGCGCAGAACCCGGGGATCACCGACGACGCCCTGGCGGCCCGGATCGTCTCCCGCAAGTCACTGAAGAACGGACTGGTCGGCGCCGCCACCGGCCTGGGCGGCCTGATCACGCTCCCCTTCAGCGTCCCGGCCGACGTCGCCATGTCCTGGCGGATCCAGGCCAGCATGACCCTGGCGGTGGCCCACGTCTACGGCCACACCCGGGCCTCCACTGACCTGAAGACCGACCTCTACCTGGTGCTGGCCGGCGACTCCGCCAAGGAGGCGCTCAAGCAGCTCGGCATCCAGGTGGGGAAGGCCCTCACCCGCGAGCTGGTGGAGCGGTACGTCACCCGCGAGGTGATGACCAGGGTCTGGATGGTGCTGGGGGAGCGAATCATCACCAAGGCCGGCACCCGGTCGGTCACCAGCTTCATGAAGTGGGTGCCGCTGGTGGGGGCGCCCATCGGCTTCGCCTTCGACTGGACCGCCACCCGGGCGGTCGGCCACTTCGCCATCCGCTACTACAGCGGCCGGGCCTGAGCCATGGCAGGGAACGGGGACGAGAGCGATCCATGACCGATGCCGACCGCGAGATCGTGAGCAGCGTCCTCCTCGACGCCACCCCGGAGCGGATCTACGACGCCTTCGCCGACCCGGCGTCGCTGGCCCGCTGGTGGGGGCCGGCCGGGTTCACCACCACCTTCCACCAGTTCGAGTTCCGGCCCGGCGGGCGCTGGCGCTTCGACCTGCACGGTCCCGACGGGGCCACCTGGCCGAACGAGAGCGTCTTCGTCGAGCTGGTGCGCGGCGAGCGGATCGTCCTCGACCACCTGGGCGCTCACCCGTTCCGCCTGACCATCACCCTGACGGCGCGCGGCCGCCAGACCGAGATGGTCTGGCGGATGCGCCACGAGACGGCGGAGCAGTGCCAGCGGCTGCGGAGCGTCATCGTCCCGGCCAACGAGGAGAACTTCGACCGGCTGGGGCGGCTGCTCTTCCAGCAGGAGTGAGCGCGAGCCCCCCCTCCGTCGTTCATCGGCGGGGCCAGGCGACCGGCCTGTCACACGGACCGGGCCTCCCGGACTCCATGTCCCAGGAGGCCACGCCATGACCCGCTTCGCCCTCGTCGCCGTCGCTGCTCTCACCATCGCCAGGAGCGCTTCCGCACAGCAGGTGGAGGCCAGGGAGCGGGCCACGGAGGTGATCAAGGACGAGGACGTGCTCGCCCCCAACCTGTTCAAGGGCATCCAGGCCGTCGAGTGGACGGCCACGCTCGCGGGCGGGAGCTTCCAGAGCAGCCTGCCCAAGGACGGCGCCGAGTCCCTGGAGATGACCCTGGGAATCGGCTGGCGGAACTTCACCATGGGGTTGCGGGGCTCGATGGACTTCATGGGCAAGGCCTCCGGCTATGGCCTGGGGGTCACGCTGGGGCCGCGCCTCCACCTGGGGCGCGGGTTCCGGCTCGAGCTCCTGGCCGACCTCGGCCTGACCACCTTCTCCGACGACTACGAGGCCGATGCACTCCTCGTCAGCAAGAAGACGGAGGGCAGCTCCAAGACGCTTCCCACGGTCGGGCTTCGTTCCGGCATCACCCTGGTCTCCGACTCCGGCCGCCACGCCATCACGCTCGGCGGCCTGGTCCGCCGGACCAACTCCGCCACCGTCGAATACCAGACGACCACCTGCCTGGTGATGGGCGCCATCTGTGGAACCGAGACGCTCACGGCGACCTACGGCGGCACCATGGTCGGCGCCTACCTGACCTACACCCACCTCTGGCCCCGGGGTTCGTGAGGGCCACGTCCACCGTCGCGGCGCCCCTGTTGTAGGGTGCGCCGGTGACCGAGGTGCGTGGGTTCATCGTCTCCGCCTGGGAGGAGCGCGGGCGTGGAGCGGCGGCGCGGCGCCTGCTGGCCACCGGGCGGCTCGAGGACGGACGCAGCTTCGCCCTGCTGCTGCCCGCCCCCGCGCCGGCGGTCCACGTCGCGGCGCCGGACGGCCCCCGCGCCCTCGGCCTGCTGGCCGGCTCCCACCAGGCCGCGCTCGAGGCGGCGCCGTGGTCCGACCTGGCCGGCGCGGCGCTGGCCCGCCTCGACCTGCACACCGGGTCCCCGGACGACGCCGTCCGCCGGCTCGCCGCCGCCGGCCTGGCGCCCCGCGGCCTCGACCGGGCCCGGGCCTCCGACGCCCTGCTGGCGCTGGGGCTCACCGGTCCGGTGGTCATCCGCGGCGAGGCGACGCCCGGCCGGCGCGTGGACCTGGTCTTCGTCGACCCGGCGCTGACGCCGTCTGCCACTGCGCCCCCACTCTCCTGGCTGGCCCTCGACATCGAGACCGACCGGGCCGGCACCGTCACCGCCGCCTCCCTGGCCGGTCCGAAGGGGCCGGGCGAGGTGCACTTCGTCGGGCCGCCGCTGCCGTCGTCGTCGGTCACCAGCCACGCCTCCGAGGCGGCGCTGCTCGCGGCGCTGGCCGAGCGGCTCCGGGCCCGCGACCCGGACGTGGTCACCGGCTGGAACGTCATCGACTTCGACCTCAGGGTCCTTGCCGCCCGCTGCCAGGCGCACCGGCTCCCCTTCGACGTGGGGCGCACCGCCGGCGACCTGACCGTGCGGAGCCGCCCCGGCGCCAGGCACGCCGCCGAGATCCCCGGGAGGGCGGTGCTCGACGCCATGCGGCTGATGCGCGCCTCGGGGCGGAAGCTCGACGACTACTCGCTCGACGGCGTGGCCCACGCCGTGCTGGGCGAGGGCAAGACGGTGCACCTGCGCGGCGAGGCCAAGCTGGACGAACTGGACCGGCTGCGGCGCGACGAGCCGGAGCGCTTCTGCGCCTACTGCCTGCGCGACTCGGAGCTGGTGCTGGAGATCCTCGCCAAGACCGGCCTGGACGCGCTGACGGCGCGGCGGGCGGCCCTGACCGGCGTCTCGCTCGATCTCGCCTGGACCAGCATCCCGGCCTTCGAGCGGATCTACGGCACGGCGCTGCGGGCGCGGCGGGTGGTGCCGCCGGAGCCGAGCGACGCCGACGTCTCCGGGGCGGCCGGCGGCGTGGTGCTGGAGGCCGAGGCCGGGCTCTTCCCCAACGTGCTGGTCTTCGACTTCCGCAGCCTCTACCCGTCGCTGATGCGGACCTTCCACATCGACCCGCTGGCCCACGCCCGGGCCGAGGCGCGGCCGCAGCCCGGCGACCTCATCGCGCCCAACGGCGCCCGCTTCGACCGCGCCGAGGGGATCCTTCCGGCCATCCTCACCAGGTACGCGGTGGAGCGGGAGGCGGCCATCCAGGCCGGCGACGAGACCGCCGCCTACGTCTACAAGATCCTGCAGAACTCCTTCTACGGCGTGCTCGGCGCCCAGGGCTGTCGCTACGCCCGCACCGAGCTGGCCGGCGCCATCACCTCCTTCGGGCAGCTCTTCCTGCGGGCGGCGCGCGACTGGTTCGAGGAGCGCGGCCACCACGTCCTCTACGGCGACACCGACTCGGTCTTCCTGCTGTCGAACCTCGACGACGGCGCCGGCCACCAGGCGCTCTCCCGGCTCGGCGGGGGGCTGGCGGCCGACCTGAACCGCCACCTGGCGGAGCGGATCCGGCGCGAGTTCGACGTCGAGTCGCACCTGGTGATGCGCTGCGAGAAGGCCTACCGGAGGTTCTTCATCCCGCGGCTGCGCGGCGACTCGAGCCCGGACGGGCGGGGGCGCGGCAAGGGCTACGCCGGCCTGCTGCTCCAGGCCGACGGCACGGCGGAGGTGGAGGTGCGCGGCATGGAGGCGGTGCGGAGCGACTTCACGCCGCTGGCCCGCCGCTTCCAGGTGGAGCTGCTGCGGCGGCTCTTCGCCGGGAAGGGGGAGGCGGCGCTGCGGGGGTTCTGCCTGGAGGTGGCCGGCCAGCTGGCCCGCGGGGAGCTGGACGCCGAGCTCACCTACCGCAAGGCGCTCCGGCGGGCGGCCAGGGACTACGACTCGGCGACGCCGCAGGTGAGGGCGGCGCGGCTGCTCGGCTGGACCGACCGCCGCGGGCGCATCGACTACGTCATGACCCGCGCCGGCGCCGAGCCGATCGAGGCGCGCAGCGGCGCACCGCTCGACCACGCCCACTACCGGGACCGGCAGCTCCTGCCCATCGCCCAGTCGATCGCCTCGGCGCTCGGCTGGTCCGACGAGGGGTGGGTCGGCGAAGGGGGGCAGCTGGGCCTGTTCGGGCCGCGCCGGGGCTGACCCGGCGGGCGGGCCCCTCGGCTCAGGGCTTCGCGGGCGGCTCCACCTGGCGCATCAGCCCCTCCTGCGCCACGCTGGCGACCAGGCGCCCGCCGCGATCGAAGACCTGGCCGCGGGACAGGCCACGCGCCCCCTGGGCCGAGGGCGACTCCATCGAGTAGAGGAGCCAGTCGTCGATCCGCGCGGCGCGGTGGAACCAGAGGGCGTGGTCGAGCGACGCCACCATCATCGACGGCTGGTACCAGCTCCGGCCGTGCGGGCGCAGGGCGGTCCCCATCAGCTGGTAGTCCGAGGCGTAGGCCAGCAGGCAGCGGTGGAGCCGCGGATCGTCCGGGACGCGATCGACGGCGCGGAACCAGATGGCGTGGCGTGGCTCCACCGGCGAGGGCAGGAGCGGGTTGCGCGGCACCACCGGCCGGAACTCGATGGCACCCGTCGCGCGTAGCGTCTCGGCGACCAGCGGCGGCACCGGGCCGGCCTCGGCGAGCCAGCGCTCCTTCAGCTCGGACATGGGCGTGAGCGCCTCCGGCGGCGGGACCTCGGGCATGGGCGCGGCGTGCTCCAGCCCCTCCTCGGGGAGCTGGAACGAGGCGATCATCGAGAGGATGGGGCGCCCGTGCTGGATGGCCTGCACGCGCCGGGCGGAGAAGGACCGCCCGTCCCGGACCCGCTCCACCTGGTAGACGATGGGGGCGTCGGCGTCGCCGGGGAGCAGGAAGTAGGCGTGGAGCGAGTGGGGGACACGGTCCTCGATGGTCCGCTCGGCGGCGACCAGGGCCTGGCCGATCACCTGGCCGCCGAAGACGCGCGGTCCCCACAGGTCCTTCGACTGCCCGCGGAAGAGGTTGACCTCGAGCTGCTCGAGGTCGAGCTGGGACAGCAGCGCGCTGAGGGTCTCGTTCAAGGCTCGCCTCCGGGACCGTTCTATCCCGTTCGGTGGGTCGGCGGCGGGGCATCGTCCTGGCCGGGGGCGTCACCGGGCCGGCAACCAGCTCCGGCGCCTTCGAGTCGTGGGTGCGCCACCAGTGCTGCTTCGCCGGAATGCGAGACCGGAAGACGGACGGGCAGCGTCCCCTCCAGCGTGAAGGCGAGGCCTACGGCGCCACCGGCAGCCCGAGGGCCTCGGCGTTGCGGCGGATCCGGTCGTCGCAGCTGACCACGGTGAGCCCGCCGATCGACTCGTCGAGCTCCAGCGCCGAGGCGAGGTGGATGGCGTCCAGCGTCCGGACCGGCTCGAGCGGGAGGTCGTCCCGGGCTCGCCCCAGCACCGGGGCGTCCACCGCCAGCACGTCCCAGCTGCGCTCGAAGGCCGCCAGCCAGCGCTCCACCTCGCGGCCTTGCCGGGCGTCGAGCCGCCCCTCGCGGCGCGCCCGCGCCAGCGCCCGGGCGGCCTCGGTGAAGGTGAGCGCCGAGGTCACCACCTCGGCCCCGGTCAGCCGGGCCCGGAGCGGCGCGTCCCCCTCCAGCAGCGCCCGCAGCAGCGCGCTGGTCTCGACGTAGAGGCGGCTCACGCTTCACCGCGCTCGGCGTCGAGCAGCCCGGCGGCGCTCCCGGGAGCGAGCCGCACGCTGGGGGCCGGGGGCCAGGCCCGCGCCTCGGCCCGTGCGCCGGGCACCAGGCGACCCGCCTCGACCAGCCGGCGGTAGCGCAGCTCGTCGGGGGAGGCGGCGCGGTCGGCCACGCCGGGGAGCCGGAGCTCGGCCACCACCCGGCCGTGGTCGGTGACCAGCACCACCTCGCCCCGCTCGACCTCTCGCAGGTAGGCGCTGAAGCGGGCGCGCAGCTCTCGGACCCCGGCGGTCTTCATGAGGGGAGTGTAGTCACCGGTGACTACATCGTCAAGGCGAGCCAGGTCGCCGAACCTCGCGCCACCGGGAAGACCACCTGGCTCCGCCAGCACTTCGGGAAGGCTCGCTGGTTCAACCTGCTCCAGGAGAGACGGTCAGACCGCGCCCGACTTTCGGGCCGCCGCCTCCACCGTCCGACCGCGAGCTTCGAGGAGGCGCGCATAGCGAAGCTTCATGTCGTCCGGCAGGTAGCACCGAGCGACGAGGTCGAGCGAGGGCGCGAGCGCGGCATGCACCTGCCCGAGGACCCGCACCGTCGCCTTGGGCGTGAGGCCGCAGTACGAGGCGAAGGTGAGCCATTGCCGCGGCGTGACCATTCGCCGGTTGCCGCTCACCGGGAGCGCCAGCTGGTCGTCCTCGACCACCAGGTCGGTGCAGAGGAGGTCGTAGGCCGGCGAGAGGCGGTGCAGGCCATCGACGCCGCGAAGGAGCGACAGGTTCTTGAGGTGCATGTCGCCGTTGCCAGTCCACCAGGCGAAGACCGCCTGCCGGAAGAGCGACAGGGCGGCCACCAGCGGCTCGGAGGCGTGGCGCCGAACCAGCCTGGCACAGAGCTCCGCGGATCCCTCGTACTTCTGCTTGGGGGCGAGCTCTCCGAGCTGGCAGAAGTCCTCCTGGAGGAGCTTCCTGCCTTCCGCGGTCCGATCGAACCGGCGCGTGAGGTAGGCCAGGCTCCCGTCGTGGAGCCTGACGAGACCGTTCGGGGGCACCTGGAGCCCCGCGGCCGCGGCGATGCGCATGGTGACGTGCTCGTTCTCGGGCAGGCTCGGGAAGACCTGGGCCTGGGGCTTCAGGATGAAGTGGCCCTTCTCCACGGCGACCCGGAGCGTGGCGCGGTCGGCGGTGAGCCCCACCGAGACCTTTCTCTGGACGCCCGAGAGCGAGGTGTGGCCCACCATGGCCTGGGCCACGGTGTGGAGCCTGGCCAGCTCCAGGTCGATGGCCGGGACGCGGGTCGATCCGAAGAGGGCCTTGGCGCAGCGGGCGTGGTACTCGCCTTCGCCGCGGACATCGGCCAGGCAGACCAGGCAGCGCGCGGTCACGCCGCCTCCCCGGTGGCGTCGACGACCTCGACCGCGCCGATGCAGTCGCCGCACGTGGCGAGCAGGAGCCCGAAGGCGTCGTCTCTCGAGATCTTGAGCTTCGCGGTGCTGAGCTCGAGGAGCCAGCCCTCCGGGAGGAGGTTCTCGAAGTACGGGTGGAGGCCGCGGTGGTCGAACGGCTCCGGGCGCAGGGGGAGCGTCAGGGAGATGGGCAGCCGGTCCGGGGTGGCCAGCCAGGTCGCGTCGTAGGTGAAGCGGGTGCCGGCCTCCCGCTCCTCGATGATGCCGACGCGGCGGCCGTCGAGCCTGACCAGCCCGCGCCGGGCGCTCACGGCGCGGGCTCCTCGGCGCGGGTCGCGTCGACGGCGCCGAGCGTCTTGCCGAAGACGGCCAGGACCCGGTTCACCACGTCCATGCGGAGCGT
The DNA here is from genome assembly GCA_032654565.1 of Anaeromyxobacteraceae bacterium. Taxonomy (GTDB): domain Bacteria; phylum Myxococcota; class Myxococcia; order Myxococcales; family Anaeromyxobacteraceae; genus JADKCZ01. The sequence continues at coordinate 1,131,339 of JAULAX010000015.1, forward strand.
GGCCTTGCCGCGCTCGAGGTCCCAGATGGCGCGAGGGCCGACCCCCGCGAGCTCCGAGAGGGCGCGCTGCGTGAGGCCGGCCGCCTTGCGCCGGTCGCGGACGAGGAGCGCGAGCGCATTGGTCTCCCGATAGGGAGAAACACGCCTCTGGGTCGCTCTGCTCCGCGGCTTCTTCGTGGGTCATCTGAGCGTCAGTATCCCGATAGGGAGAAAAGACGTCAAGTCGGGCTCGTCGAAACCGGCCCGGAAGGCGCTCGGAGCGGTTGTATCCCGATCGGGAGACGTCAAGTGGCACTCCGTCGCGCGGCATGGCCACGGCATCCTGGAAGGCGGCCTCTACCCGCAGGCCAATCTCCACCAGCGGGAACGGATGCGCGCCATCGCCGCGGAGCGCTACGGCGGGCCGGTCGTGGAGCTGGAGCCGGTCATCGAGCCGCTCCCCGAGATCTCCAGGCCCGGTCATCCACGGGAGCGACTCCCCTGGATGGCCTGCATGGCGCGGCTCTCCTCGGCGCCGGTCGATCCGGAGCTGGTCTCGTCGGAGCTGACGCTGCTCTGGTGGCAGGACGCTTTCGAGCTGCCGCTCCCGCAGGAGATCGAGCGCGCGGCCGCGGACCTGGACTGGGCCGGACGTGCCGAGGACGTGGACCAGCTTTGAGCCGGGGCCTCTTCCCTACCTGGGCTACACACCGCCAAGTGGAGGCGGCGTCTGCTCCTTCAGTCGGCTGCCGACTCGCTCTGCCGCAGGCGTTCCGAAGAGTCGCTCCACCACGGCGAGGAAGTTGAGCCTGAAGTCCTCCAGCGACCCGGTGACCTGAGTGCGCGCGTCGTAGTACCTGAGGATCAGCGTCTCCAGGTCGAGCGGTCTCCTGGCGTGGATGTCCGAGATGGCCGCGAGGTCATGGGCCTCGGCACGGCCGGCCTTCATGATCACCAGATCGTGCTGCTCGGGAACGAGGACGGTGAGGCGTTCGAGGCCTTCGAGCGGCAGGCGCAAACGTCGGTCCTCGTAGTCGTACGGCGCGACGAAGAACGAAACCGTCTGGAGAGGTACCGGTTGGGCCTGCTGCGCCCGGTCGACCGCCTCCCAGAACGACTTCAGCGCGATCGGTATGAGGTCGATGTCGGTGGTGGCGTGCCGCGTGTCGTAGACCAGCCCGATGGCGGCTCCGCCGATCACCGTGATGGTCACGGGCCCGGTCAGCTCACGATCGAGCAGCCGGAGGAACGCCTCGAGTTCGTGAGGCTCGAAACTACGTGGCCCGGACATGTTTCCTCAGCAAGTCGCGAACGGAGGCCTCGGACATGTTCATGTAGAAGTTCCACCGGGTGGCCGCAGCAGGGCTGCGCTGCTCGGCGAGCTGGCGGTCGAAGGTGCCCTGCACGGATGGGAAGTAGCGGGCCCGCGTCCTGCGGGCGTCGAGGAGCTCCTCGGCCTGCGCGCAGAGCGCTGGAAGCCCGGCGGCCGTTCCGGTGAGGTCGAGCAGTACGCCCAGCTCCGCCTTGAGGTTCATGCGCCGGGCACCATCCATGAGCTCCGTCCAGTCGAGTTCGTTGGCGTGTTTGGCCAGGACGACCGGCAGCACGCGAAGGATCGTCGGGTCAGTCCGTGCAGCCTTCAGCCCGCGGAGGATCGAGTCCGAGAGCGAGTAGGCCGCCCTCGGCGTCTCCCCTTGCAAGGGAGCCCCGTGCGCGGCGAGAGAGGGGCGAAGCTCTGGATCGACCTCGCCGCCGGCCGGCTCGAGCCTGGCCGCCACGAGCAGCCCGGAGAGCGCCCGCGCCGAAGCGCTCCGCTCGTTCGGACGGACCAGGTGCGCCGACCCGATGGTCCGGACCTCCACGAGCCCGGCCTGTTCGAGCCGCTGAACCTCGACCGTGACGGCCCGAGGGGTCAACTTCGCGCGGCGCGCCAGCTCGCTCAGGGACGCCTCCTGGGCCTGGTCCGAGAACAGCGCTTCCACCAGGGCCCTCCGAGCCTTGGCCGGGAACAGGGCTTCAAGAACCAGGCTGGCGGAACGTAGCTGGTACTTCATATGCTAAAGATAGTAAGAAAAATCCTAAGTGTCCACCGGGGAACCGACTGTCGGCTTCCCGTACACCCCCAGCAGCGCCCTCGCCTGCTTCTCCAGCAGCTCCACCGCCTCCCTTGGGCCGTCGATGGTCGCCTCGCCGCCGTACCCCAGCACCTGGCCGACCAGGAAGTTCCCCGGCGTCACCCGGGTCTTCACCACCACCGCGCCGCCGGCACCGGTCCCAGCGCCCCCCGCCGCAGCTCCGGCGCCCCCAGCCGCCCCGCCGCGGCCCAAGGCGCGCGACCTGGCCAGCGCCGCCGACAGCCCGGTGAACCGCAGCGTCACCTCCACCTCGGCGCCCGACTCGAAGAAGAGCCCCTTCTTCAGGTAGCGCGCCACCGGCGGCCCCTGGTGGGCCCCGAAGACGCGCGCCCCGAGCTCCACCGAGACCACCCGGTCGAGCCGGTAGAGGTGCTCGGCCTTCTTCTCCACGTTCCAGGCCGCCAGGTACCAGAGCCCGCCGCGCTGGAAGAGCAGCCGCGGCTCGACGACGCGCCTGGTGATGCCGGCGTCGGCGACCGCCCGGTACTCGAGCGTGGTCTCGAGCCGCTGGGCGATGGCCTGCTGCAGCGACGGCGCCCAGGGCTCGGGTGGCTTCTCGCCGAGGTCGAGCCCCCTGGCCAGCCGGTCGGTCTCCTCCCGCAGGAAGGGGGGCACCGCCTTGCGCAGCTTGCGGATCGCCTCCTTCACCGGACGGCCGCCGTCCTTCTCGAAGGGCGCCAGGGCGGAGAGCAGCACCGCCCCCTCGGCGATGGAGAAGGACGGGGGCGTGCCGAAGTGGTGAGCGTAGGTGATCTGCACCTCGTCGTCCTCGACGTAGAGGTCAATCGCCTCCTCGGCGCCGCTCGGATCGACCCAGACGTTCTGCACCGCGGCGATGTCCTCGCGGACCTGGGCCTCGCTGCGGGCGCCGCTCGCTTCCATGGCCTTGGCGAGCGGCAGGCCGCGGCCATTGCGCGCCGCGCGGGCCACCACCGGGATGAGCAGGAGCAGCCGGCGGAGCCGCTGCAGGGAGAGGTCACTCACGGCGCCACCCCCGCTCCGGCGCCGAGCACGCGCTCGAGGAGCTCCCTCGCCATGGCGCGCCCCTCGGCCGGCTCGACCAGCTCGGCCTCCAGCCCCCAGGCCAGCGCCTGGCGGACCAGGCCGCGCAGGTTGCGCACCTCCAGCCACGCCAGGCGGGCGCCGCTCGGCTCGGTGCTGAGCTTCGCCTCGGGCAGCAATTGCCTGGCCACGCGCGCCAGCGAGCCGCGGAAGCGGATCGCGGCCGGTCTCGGGGCGTGGACGTCATAGTCCCAGACCTGCTGCCGCGACCAGCGCTTGATGTCGAAGTCGGCCGGGATCTGGTAGTCGGGGTCCTGGGCGCGGACGCCGTTCTTCTTCAGCGTGCGGCAGCGCGAGAGGTAGAAGATGCGGACGGCGTTGCGCAGGTGGCAATGGCCCACCAGGATCCACTCGCCGCGGCGGAGCGCCCAGCCGTAGACGTCCACCTGGCGCTGCACCACCTCGCCCGTCGCCGCGCGCCAGTAGTCGATGGTGAGGGTCTTGCGGGTCTTCCAGCCCTTGATGAGCGTGTCGAAGTGCCGGCGCTGCTCGGTGGCGTCCACGTCGGTGACGGCCGAGAGCTCCTCGGTGGCGGCGGCGCGAGGTGGCATGCCCTTGCCGCCGATGACCAGCTTGCGGACGGCGTTCTCCAGCTCGTCGCGGAGCGGGTGGTCCGAAAGTCGTAGTGCGCTTGCGCCGGCGAACCAGAGCAGCGCCGCCTCGTCAGGCGTGAACTCCACGGCCGGCAGGATGGTGGAGCGGGCGTCGAGCACGTAGCCGCTGGCCTCGGCGCGGCCGCCGAGCTCCACCGTCTCGAGCGCGAAGCCGAGGTCGCGCAGCAGCGTCTTGTCGCGCCCGAACTTCTTCTCCTTGGCGGCGGCGTTGCCGGCGTACTCCTTCGGGAAGGCGGCGTAGATGCGCTCGCGGCTGGCCGGCTCGTCCTGCGTGAGGAGCCACTGCGCCAGGCGGAGGCAACGAACGGAGCCGGTGTCGTCCTGGGGCGTGGCGCGGGGGGCGGGCATGGGCGGGTCGGAGTCTACCGCGACAGCCGTACCGAGAGATGAGGCGAGTGAGAAGACGACGTCTTCCCGGGCGGCCGCGAGCTTGACGAGGGCGTTCCCGGAGCGGTCGGTGCCGGCCTGGCCGTCGGGGAGCAGAGCCCGCAGCCAGGACTGGTCGCCGGGCCCGGCGCGGAGCGAGAAGACCCGCTGCGCGGTGGCTCCCCAGCCCAGGTAGGCGCCACCGCTGAAGGCGTCGGCGTCGAAGGCGGGCGGGGGAGGGCGGGGGCGGGAGCGGGCGGCGGAGGCGGCCGATATGCGGGCCAGGTCGAGCACGCGCACCGAGCCGAGCTCGTGGAGGAGCGCCGCCACCAGCCAGCGGCCGGCGTCGGGCTTGAAGCCGAGCACCGAGGCGGTGAACGGGCCGCGGGCGAGGCCGGGCTGGCGGGTGGTGATGGTGACGGCGCGCCGGCGACCGGAGGCGTGGGCGAGGGTCTTCAGGGTGTCGAGGCGTCTTTGGGTGAGGCGAGACATCTGGTGCTCCCGCTGCGGCTGCGGGAGTCATCATGGGGAGGGGAGGGACATGGGGGGAGGAGCGGGATCGTACCAGGCGCCGCGGCCGGCCCCCAGCAGACGCAGGCGACCCGCCACGGTGAGCTGACGGAGGTGGAGCTTGACCGTGTTGCGGTTGGCGCCGGTCAGCTTCACGGCCGATGCGACCGTGAGCCGGCCATGCTCCCTGGCAAGGCGCAGCAGCGACTCGTCGAGCGCGGAGAGGGCGGCCATGAGCTGCTCCCGCTCCACCTTCCGCTCGAGGACGTGCGTCTGCTGGGAGAGGCAGCGCAGGAAGAAGGCGAGCCACTCGCCGAGCCGCTTCTCTCCCTTGTCGAGCGTAGACTGGGCTCGCCTCAGGGTCCGGTAGTACTCGTCCTTGTTCTCCTCGATGACCCGCTCAAGCGAGCTGAAGGGCGCGTACTCGTAGCCAGCGCGCAGGAGGAGGAGAGTGGTGAGCACCCGCGACAGCCGTCCGTTGCCGTCCTGGAAAGGATGGATGGCGAGGAAGCGGACCGTGAAGGTCCCGATGACCAGCAGGGGGTGGAGTTCACCGGCCTCCAGGGCCTGGCGAGTCCATCCGACCAGCCCTTCCATCTGGCGCGGGGTGTCAAAGGGGCTGGTGGTCTCGAACACGACCCCCAGGCTCTTCCCGTCAGGCCCGAAGGCCTCGACATGGTTGGGGAGCTTCTTGTACTGGCCGCGGTGGCGTTGGTCCCTGGTCGAGTGCCGGAGCAGGAGGTCGTGCAGCTGCTTCAAGTGGTTCTCGGTGAGCGTGAGCTCGCGCCAGGACTCGAAGACCAGCTCCATGGCCGCGGCGTAGCCGGCCACCTCCTGCTCGTCGCGAGACCGGAAGGAGCGGACGTCAATCCTGGAGAGGAGCCGGTCCACCTCGGCGTCGGAGAGCTTCGCTCCCTCGATGCGGGTCGAGGAGCCGACCGACTCGATGGTCGCCACCCGCCGCAGCGCCGAGAGCCGGTCTGGCGCCAGCCGGCCGAGCGCCTGCCACCGGCCCTTGAACTCGTCGAGCCCGGCAATGAGGCGCAAGAGAGCTGGCGTGATGGTGAGCGACCTGAGCGGGTCCATGGCTACCCGCGAATATACCCATTCATGACCGCAATGCAAAACGGGTATCACCGGATATGGCCATGGGCGGCCGGAGCGATTCCGCGCTGGGCCGCAGCACGACCCTGGAGGGAGCGACCAGCGATCGCCTCGCGGTCGACGTGCTGTTGTTTGTCACTCTCCATGCCGGACGTCGTGGCTGCCTCCAACGAGGCGGAGGAACGAACGACTGCCTTCGCTGACGTGCCGACAGGACCACACCACATATTCAATACTTAGGCCCAACATGGGTGCACGACACTCGAAAATTGACCAATAGTGAATAGTCTATACTGGCAACGACACGCTGCAAATCTCCGGAAACACCGTCGTACCAGCGAAACGATGCGAGTTCCCGATGCCCCGCCATTCCCCAGGCTGCCCCGCGAAGCCCCTCCAGGAATAGCAATGGAATAGCAAGCCAGCACACCTAGTCGACAGTCAACAGGACGGCATATGGCGGACCGCTCTCGGCGGCACTGCGACCAGGAGGGTCGTGCCCGCCTCGCATGCCTGACCGGGGTGCGGCACCCTCAAGCCGATGAACGATGGAACGCTCGGAACGACAGCGTTACCAAGGACGGTCACTCATCAAGCCGTCGTTACCAGTCCGCCAAGGGCCCAACGCGCCGGGAGGCGCCGCTCGGCCCCGTCCACGGCCGTTGCCGGCCCAATCGCCGAGCTGGTCGCATGCCCTGGCAACGGGCGATGGCCTGGCTGGAGCGCGCCAGTTCTCCCACTTGCACAAAAGACAACGTTACGTTTACATTCGTGCGATGCCGCCGCCGCGAAAGACGAGCTGGGACAAGCTCTTCCAGGCTGCCGAGGAGCAGGCCGGGCTGTTCACCGCCGAGCAGGCCCAGAAGGCCGGCCTCTACCGCCAGCTCCTGCGGCGCTACTTGGAGCACGGCCGGGTTCGCCGCCTCCGGCGCGGCATCTACCGCATCGTCCACTTTCCGACGATGGAGCACGAGGCGCTGGCGGAGTTCTGGCTCTGGACGGGCCGGGCGGGCGTGTTCTCGCACGAGACGGCGCTGTCGCTCCACGACCTCTCGGACGTCCTACCGCGGAGGGTCCACGCGACGGTTCCGCCCAGCTGGGCGAGCCGGAGGCTCCGCGTCCCGACGGGCCTCGTCCTGCACCACGCCGCGGTGCCCAGGACCGACCGGGCGTGGGTCGGGCCGGTGCCGGTGACGACTCCGGACCGGACGCTGGCGGACTGCGTGCGCGACCACGTCGCTCCGGACCTCGTCGAGCAGGCCATCGCCCAGGCCGAGGCTCGCGGGCTCATTCCCGCAGCGAGGGCCGCTGAACTGCGACGATCGGGACCCCGAGGAGGGGCATGAAACCTCGTCGATACGCGACGGCGCCGGCCTTCAAGGCCGCGCTCGACCAGAGGCTGCGAATGGTGGCCTCCGCTGGCGCCGACATCACCCGGCGCCGCCAGCTGCTCGTGTTCGACCGCTACCTGGCGCGGCTCGCCAGAGTGCTCGGCGACGCGGCGACGCTCAAGGGCGGCCTGGTCCTCGAGGTGCGGCTCGACCGGGCGCGGACGACTCGCGACATCGACCTTCGCCTGGTCGGGACGCCGGCCGGCCTGCTCGAGCGCCTCCAGGAGGCCGGGCGCCTGGACCTTTCGGACTTCATGAACTTCGAGGTCCGCGTCGATGCCCGCCACCCTGACATCGCTGGGCCTGGCGTGCAGTACGAGGGCCAGCGCTTCCGCGCCGAGTGCAAGCTCGCGGGCATGCTCTATGGCCAGGCCTTCGGCGTGGACGTGGCCTTCGGCGACCCGATGCTGGGCGAGCCGGAGGTGGTGCGAGGGGAGGACCTGCTCGCCTTCGCCGGCATCGAGCCGGCCGTCATGCGCCTGTACCCGGTGGAGACGCACCTCGCCGAAAAGCTGCACGCCTACACGCTGCCGCGACCGACGCCCTCGACGCGCGTGAAGGACCTGCCGGACCTGGCGTTGCTGGGACAGGCCGGCGACCGGGAGGCCTCCCGGATTCGGGCCGCCATCCAGCAGACCTTCGCCTACCGGCGGACGCATGACGTTCCGAGCCGCCTTCCAGAGCCGCCAGCGGCCTGGGAGGAGGCGTACGCCGCGATGGCCGACGAGGACTCACTGCCATGGCGGACCTTGGCGGCGGTCACGAAGGCGGCTCGCGCCTTCGTCGACCCGGTGCTCGAAGGAGAGGGCGAGGCACGCTGGAGCCCGGTGGACTGGGTGTGGCGGAGACCTTGACGGGAGACGACCGCGAGACAGCGCTGGAGCTCACTCGCGCCCGTCGCGGTCGAGTGGAAGCCCCAACAAGCCGAAGCATCGACCTTGCTGGGCTCGGCGCTTCGCCTGCCTCCGCGGTCTCGGCGTTCGGCGCCCCGCGCTCCTCACCCTCCGTCGAGCATCCGCCTGAGCCGCCCGATCGCCGAGCGGGCCAGGCCCGGTTCGCTCCGCGGCCCCGGGATCTCGCAGCGCCGCAGCCCATCGACGTAGGCGTCGGAGTGGGCCTCCGGATCCGCGAGCAGCCGCGCCGGCCCGACACCCTCTCGGTCGAGCCAGGCGAAGAACCGGCCCACCGCCCTGGGGTAGCTCCGGACGGTGCCGCGCTGGCGCACCGCGCCGCGCCGGTGGTCGGCCTCGAGCTGCCGCTCGAAGCGGTCGAGCAGCGCGGCGTAGCCGGCCTCGGCCAGGCCGGCGGACGAGGAGGGGTCACCGCCCGGGCGCGCCCCGTTCACGGGCCCGGCGTCGGGCCCCCAGCCCGCCACCTCCTCCGCGGCCCGCGGATCGGGCGCGCTGGTCTCCTCGAGATCGGCGGCGGTGGCCTCCACGGCCGAGGGGAATCCCGGGGCCCCGGCCGCGCCCGACTCGCCGGCCCGGACCAGCGCCATGAGCTCGTCGGCCGAGAGCGCCCCGGCGGCGGCCATGCCATCCAGCACTCCGGCCACCAGCGCCCGCTTGCGGCCGTGCAGCCCGAGGATGGCCTCCTCGATGGTCCCCTGCGCCACCAGCCGGTAGACGGTCACCGGCCGGCGCTGGCCGATGCGGTGGGCCCGGTCGGAGGCCTGATCCTCCACGGCGGGGTTCCACCAGGGGTCCAGGTGGACGACGTAGTCCGCGGCGGTGAGGTTGAGGCCGGTCCCACCGGCCTTGAGCGAGATGAGGAAGAGCTGCCCCTCGCCGGCCTGGAACCGCTGGACCAGCTCGTCCCGCTGGCGGGCCGGGGTCTGGCCGTCCAGGTAGAGGTGGCTGTGGCCGGCGGCGTCGAGCGCATGGCGGACCAGGGCGAGGTGGGAGGTGAACTGGCTGAAGACCAGGGTCCGGTGGCCGCCCTGGCAGAGCCCGCCGACCAGGTCCATGAAGCGGGCCAGCTTGGCGGATTCGAGCCGGCTCCCGGGCTCGTGGAGCCGCGGGTGGCAGGCCAGCTGCCGGAGCTGGGTGATGGCGGCCAGGACCTGGAAGCGGCGCTGCTCCGGCCGGACCCGCTCGCCGAGGCCTGTCAGCCTGGCCACCGCCGCCAGCCGGGCCTGCTCGTAGTTGGCCCGCTCCTCCGGCGGCAGGACGATGGGCAGCGTGATGTCCTCCCGGATCGGCAGCTCCGGCGCCACCTCCGACTTGGTGCGGCGCAGCAGGAAGGGCCGGAGCGTGGCGGCCAGCGCGCGGCGCCGCCCGTCGTCCTGGTCCCGCTCGATAGGCAGCGCGAAGCGGGCCCGGTAGAGCTCCCAGCTGCCGAGCAGCCCCGGGAAGACGATCCGGTAGAGGCTCCAGAGCTCGCCAAGGTGGTTCTCCACCGGCGTGCCGGAGAGCGCCACCCGGAAGGTGGCCTGCAGCTCGCGCGCGGCCCTGGCGCGCCGGGTGGCGGCGTTCTTGACGGCCTGCGCCTCGTCGAGGACCAGCGTCGCGAAGCGCAGCGCCTTGAGCCGGTCCAGGTCGAGCGCCAGCAGCCCGTAGCTCGCCACCAGGACGTCGCCGGGCCCCAGTGTCGCCAGCGCCTCGGCCCGCTCCGAGTCGCGGAAGAGCGTCACCCGGAGCGAAGGGGCGAACCGGCGCGCCTCGGCCGCCCAGTTGGCGCAGACCGAGGTGGGCGCCACCACCAGCGCCGGCCCCTCGGCCGCGCGATGGCACAGCAGCGCCAGCGCCTGCAGTGTCTTGCCGAGACCCATGTCGTCGGCCAGCACACCGCCGGCGCCCCAGGCCGCCAGCCGGACCAGCCAGCGGAAGCCCTCCACCTGGTAGGGGCGGAGCTTGCCCTTGAAGGCGGCCGGGACCCTGGGGTTGCGGCGCGAGGCCGCTCGCATCTGCTCGCGCAGGGTGGCGAAGGCGCCGTGGGCGTCGAGCGTGGCGCCGTCGCGGGCCAGGTCGTCCAGGAGCCCGAGCGCCGAGGGGCCGACCTCCAGGTCGCGGCCGGAGTGGACACTGAGCTGGGCCAGCGGAGCCAGCCGCTCGGCCAGCTCCGCCGAGATGGCGAGCCAGGCGCCGCCCTCCAGCCGGACCACGCTGCGCCGCTCGCGGAGCGCCTCGAGCAGGAGCGCCAGCTGGACCCGCTCGCCGTCCACCTCCACGTGGCCGTCCAGGCCGAACCAGTCGCCGCGATCCCGCACGGCGACCCGCAGCCCCTGCACGCCGGAGGTGCGGACCAGCCGCGGCGCAGGGCCGGTCCACTCCACCGTCACCTCCTCGCGGCTGAGCCGCCGGAGCGCCTCGAGGACCGCCAGGGCGCGGCCGTCATCCGGGACGCTCACCCGGAAGCCCGGGTGCTCCGCGGCGCCCTCGAGGGGCAGTCCGCTCAGCAGGGCCCGGGCGGCGTCGGTCTCCTGCTCGGGCGCGCGCCGGCAGCTCCTCCGGCCGGCCGGCGTCGAAGCCACCAGCCGCGGCGGTCCCTCGCCCGGCGGGTAGGCCGGCGCCTCGGGCAAGGGCTGGGCCAGCACCTGGAGCGAGAGGCCGACCTCGCGCAGCGCCAGGCGCACCACCAGACCCGCGCCCGGCGGGACCTCCTCGCCGGCCAGGGCGGGGTCGAGTTCCAGCGGGACCAGCGCCTGGAGCGCCCCCAGCCGCTCCAGGAGCGCGCTCTCGGCCTGCGGCGGGAAGCGCTGGCCGCGCCGCTCCAGCGCGGCGGCGATCGTCGCCAGCACCTCCGGCGCCTCCGGCCGGATCACCAGGACCCGCCGCCGCTCCTCGTCTACCCAGGTGAAGGTCTGATCGACCCCGAGCCCTTCGAGGCAACGCCGGAGCTGGGGGAGCGGCACGGGGGAGCCGCCGGCGACGGCCGTCACCTCCAGGCCACCCTCGGGCGCCGGGCGGACGCTCAGCGCCACGCCGGCCCGCTCCACCGTGAGCGGCGGCCCCTCGCCGTTCGAAGGGAACACCCGCGGGTGGCCGACCAGCGCCTCGACCGCCCGGCCGCCGACGCCGAGGCCGCTGCCGCCGTAGGAGAATGCGTAGAAGGTGCGCGTGTTGAGGCCGAGCTGCCGCAGCACCGCCTGGTCCTCCGCGGCCAGACCTCCCTCGGCCCGCTCCAGCTCGCGCGCGGTGAGCCGCCTGGGTGCGCCGTGGCTGCCGTCCTTGCGGCGCTGCTCCCGGTACGGCACCACGTGCACGTTGCCCACTCGCCAGTCTGCGACCCGGAAGGAGAGGCGCAGCGCCGGCACCCCGCCAGCTGGCGGCGACCGGGGCGGCGCGATGGCGCCGAGCTCGGCGAGCGCCCGCTGCCAGTCGGACAGCTCGACTTCGCGCGCCAGCGCCGTCCAGAGCGGCCCGGGCTCGGGGCGGCCCAGCTGCTCGAGCGCCACGTCGAGGGCGGCCAGCGCGTGGGCGCAGGGGCGGCGCGCCTGGCAGGTGCAACTCGGCGGCGGGAGCGGCGCCTCGAGCGCCCCCGCCACGGGGAGGACCACCGAAGGATCGCCAATGGCCTGGCTGGCGGTGCGCTGGCGCCGGCGCTCAAAGTAGTGCAGCCGTCTGGCGCCAGGCTCGACGATCAGCGCGTGGCTCGGGAGCCGGTCGAGCGCTCGGGGCGCCACCTGCCGGCGGAGCTCGGCCCGGAGCGCCGCGAGCCGCCGCGCCAGGATCGCCAGGGTCGGATCGGTCGGGCCGGGCCGCGGCTCGGCGTCCGCCTCGGCGCGGATCCCCTCTGCGACCGCCGCCACCTCGCCCGCCAGGAAGGACCAGGCTGCGATGCGCAGCGGGCCGGCGCCATCGTGGCGCAGCAGGCCGACCACCGGAGCCAGCAGCTCGCCGATGGTGAGGCTGGTGCGGATCCAGGTGGGGCAGCCACCCGCCGCCTCCCGGGTGGCGCCGCTGGCGGAGCCGCCCACCACCGCGAGCTGATCGAGGACGCCGCGCGACTCGGCCCAGGCCGCCAGCCGCTGTTCGTCGAGGCGGGTCGCGGCCCGCCGCAAGTCGGCGCAGCAGGCGCCGAAAGGCAGGCCGCTGTCGCACGGGCAGGTCGGCGGGGCGGTGGGAGCGGACATGCGCGGAGGATAGCCGGGAGGGGTGACGGGACCGCGGTCGGATCACGCCACCGGCGCCCAGCTCGCCGAGTCGCCATCGCCGAAGCTGGCGGACGAACCGGAAGCGAGGGTGCTGCCGGCCGGTGGCGTCGAAAACGGTGAGACAGCTTACCGCTTCGGGGCCGGGCCATGTGAGGCCAAGGAGCCCCGCCTGGCAGCGCCCCGCCGGCCCGCCTTCCCGGCTCGCGGGGTGGTCCTCGGGGAGGCCGGCCTGGCCTGCGACGCCGGGGAAGGGCGCCGCGCGCCCTTCCGCTTCGGGGCCGCGTCCGCCTCGAGCTCGATTCCGAAGATGTCCTCGAGCCGACCCGGCGCCAGGCGCTTTGGGTTGGTCTTGGCCGCGGCGCCCTGGCCCACGCTGCCAGCCTCTGCGATGAGGTCGGCGCCGTCCACGCCGCGCAGCGTGAAGAGCAGCTCCGGGGCGTGGTCGAGCCTCGCTCCCACGCCGTAGACCACGGCCGCCACGTGCTTGCAGACCCATTCGCCGTCGGGGCAGGAGCAGCGCAGCGCCATCTCCCCCTTGGCCGGGAAGAGCCCCTTCTCGCGGTGGCTCAAGACCTCCATGACCGCCGAGGAGAACCGGCCGGAGAGCAGCTCGACCAGCGTGCCGATCTGTCCGCCGCAGTGTCGGCGCACGGCCTTCCAGCGTGGTCCGGGGAGCGGCGCGATCTCGATGACCACTTCGTAGAGATCGGTGCCTGAGACCAGTGCCCGCACCTGGCCCTTCGTGACCTCGAGGTCGACCACCAGACCATTCCTGACGTAGGACCGGCCGCGCTCCAGGCGGTTCACCAGAGCGGCGTGGCCCTCCACGTACTCGCACCAGGCCTTGCCCCAGAACGTCGTTGCGATGGTTCGCCCATCGATCATGACTGGGCTCGGCTTCTTCCCTTTCCGGGCCAGGGTCTTCAGGCGTTGCTGCGCCCGCGCCCGGCGCGTTGCCACCGAGACGTACTCTGGAAAGCCGTAGTAGTCGCCGTATCCCATCGGGTGCTCCTTCAAGGGTCCTGGGCGGAGCTGTGGAGGTCGAGCGCCACCAGCCGGAGCAGCTCCCGGTCGTCGAGCTCGGTGAGCTTGACCTCCTCGCCGCCCTGCAGCAGCTCGCGTGAGAGCGTGCGCTTGTCCTCGAGCATCGCGTCGATCCGCTCCTCCACCGTGCCACGGCAGACCAGGGCGTGCACCAGCACATTCCGCTTCTGGCCGATGCGGAAGGCGCGGTCGGTGGCCTGGTTCTCCACCGCAGGGTTCCACCAGCGATCGAAGTGGATGACGTGCGAGGCCGCCGTGAGGTTGAGACCAGTGCCCCCGGCCTTGAGGGAGAGGACGAAGAACGGGACCTCCTCGTCCTCCTGGAAGCGCCGCACCAGCTCGCCGCGAGCCTTCACGCTGGTGGCGCCAGAGAGCACCAGTCCCGGCCGGCCGAAGCACTCGCCCAGATAGTGCGCCAGCGGCTCGGTCATCTCGCGAAACTGGGTGAAGACCAGCACCTTCTCCTGGCGGGAGGCCACCACCTCGGCGATCTCGGCGAGACGGGTGAACTTGCCGCTTTCGGCCGGCGCATAGCTGCCGTCGCCGAGCCACTGGGACGGGTGGTTGCAGATCTGCTTGAGCCGCATGAGGTAGGCGAGGACCAGGCCGCGCCGCTTCATCCGGTCGGCTGGGGATACGTCGCGGACCTCTCTCGCAAGCGCCTCGACCGACTCGGCGTAGAGCGCGGCCTGGCGCTTGCCGAGGGAGCAGTAGGCCTTGACCTCGGTCTTCTCCGGGAGGTCGGAGATGACGGTGCGGTCGGTCTTGAGGCGCCGCAGGATGTAGGGGCGGACCAGCTCCCGGAGTGCCCCGTAGGGCGAGGCCGTGGGCCGGCCCGATTCCGCGGCCCCCGGGTCGCCCGGCGCCGGACCGGCAGCTCGCTTCAGGAACGCGCCAAACTCCTTGGAGGAGCCGAGCAGCCCCGGGTTAACGAAGTCGAAGATGGACCAGAGATCGCCGGCGCGGTTCTCCACCGGCGTTCCAGTGAGGGCGAACCGAACCTTGGACTTGAGCGCCTTCACCGCGCGCGTCTGCCGCGCGCCAGGACTCTTGATGGCCTGGGCCTCATCGAGCACCACCAGGCCGAAGCTGGTGGCGGCGAGCCACGGGAACCGGTGCGCCGCGCCGTAGCTCACGACCACGAGGTCGTACTGGGCGAGCGAACCGGCCTCGAGCGCCGCCAGCTCCTCCCGGGAGGCGACCGACCCGTGGGCCACCAGGATGCGCAGCGAAGGCGCGAAGCGCGCGGCCTCGGCCTTCCAGTTGGCGAGCAAGGAGGCGGGTACGACGAGGAGGTGCGGTCCAGGGATGGCCGGATTGCGCTTGAGCAGCAGCAGCAGGGCCAGGATCTGGATGGTCTTGCCGAGCCCCATGTCGTCGGCGAGGCAGCCTCCGAGTCCGAGGCGGGTGAGGAGCCAGAGCCAGCGCACGCCGTCCCGCTGGTAGGGGCGGAGTCCGGCATGGAGCGCGCTGCCTGGGTCGGCCGCCGCGGCGCCGGCCGGTCCCCGAAGCTCGGTGAGGGTCTGGGTGAGCCAGGCGCCTGCCTGGACCCCGACCCATTCGCGGTCGGCGAGGTCCAGGGCGGACCCTCCGGCCACGTCGGCGCCGGCCAGGAGGCGCATGGCTTCCATGAAGGAGAGGCCGTCGCTCGCGCTCCGCTGCGCCGCCTTCCAGCGCCGGAGGAGCTCCTCGAGCCGCTCCCGGTCCACCTCGACCCAGCGCCCTTTCAGGAGGACGAGGCCATCCGGGCCGGTCTGCAGGGCGCGCAGCTCGGCCTCGGTGAGCTTCTCGCCGCCCAAGGTCAGGTCGACGTTGAAGTCGAGGATCGCGTCGAGGCCGAGGCCGGCCGGGGCGCTGCGCCCCACCGAGACGCTCACCTGGGGTCGTGGAGGTCGCCGGCCACTCCACCAGTCGGGGACGCGGACGATGACGCCGCTCTCCTCGAGTGATGGGACCTCGCGGAGGAACCGCAGCGCCTCGGCCGGGGACCACGCCTGCGGCTGGAAGAGCCTTCCCGAGTCGGCCAGGGCCTTCACCAGCGCGCTCCGCTCGGAGGCCCGCTGGACCGGTACGAGGAGCGAGAGGAGCCGCTTGCGGTCGGCCGCCGAGGAGGCCGCGCGCACGGCGTCGCCCAGCGGGCGGTGCTGCGGCTTGCCGCTCGCGGCGAGGCCGGTGGTGTAGGTGGCCAGAAAGGCGAAGGGCCGGTCCGGATCGCGCTTGTTCTCGGCGAGGTGCAGGTGGACCCGGCCCACCACGCTCCAGGACGGATCGCGGGCCGCCAGCCAGTCCTGCACCGGGTCGCGGGTCGAGGTGATCTCCGAGCGCCAGGCCGCGAAGAGGTCGTTCCAGAGCGACAGCAGCACCGCCTCGGAGAGGTACTCGCCGCCCGGGAGCGGAGGGGCTGTGGCCGCACGCCGGGCGAGCTCACCCTCCCGAGGCGCGACCTCGGCGCGATCCCGCTCCTCCTCCAGGCCAGGGTGGGCGCACAGGGTCCCCACGAAGTCGCGGGCGAAGTCGCGCCAGAAGGCGAAGACCGGGGGGAGCGCCGTGCGAGTCTCGGTCGTGCCGAGGTGCAGCAGCCCGGCGCCATGACCTGGGTCGAAGGCTCGCTCGAGGCGACGCCCCGTGGCCGGGTCCAGCTCCGGCTCGTGCGGCTCCGCCGAGCGGAGGCGGAGGTGGCCGGCTGGCGTGAGGACGAGGGTCAGGGCGGTGGGCATGGGAGCGGCAGAGGATAGCGGCTGGGTCGGACGGCCGGCGGGGGGCGAGAGGGCCCACATCAGTTCCTCGGCGTGTTCGACGCCGGTCAGTGAACTCGCCCGAACGCTCGCCAGGGCCCGCCCTTTCGGCTGGACGTCAGGGGTCGGCTCGGGTAGGCGGTGAGGGAGGTTGGCCGACCATGAGCCCCATCTACCGCTTCTCGATCCGATCGCTCCGCCACTTCGGCGTCTCCCGGGTTGTGGAGCTCGTCGGGCAGGCGTCTCTCGGGGAGTTGCAGGCGATCATCGTGCGGGAGTTCCGCCTCGATTGGGACCACGCCTGGGCTTTCTGGCTCGGCGGCGAGTGGTACGAGCGCGAGCTGGAGTACGGCGGCCATCCGGGCGATGGCGGCAGGGGGGAGGGCGCGCGCATCGAAGCGCTCGGCCTGGAGCCTGGCGACCTCCTGGCCCACGCGCACGACTTCGGCGAGCAGCGACGACACGTCATCACCTTGGTGGCCGTGAGCCCGCCCGAGGCTGGGGTCGCATACCCGAGGTTGGTGGAGCGGGTGGGCGAAGCGCCGTCCTACTATGGCGACGACGAGGAGGACGAGGAAGAGGAGCACGAGGTAGAGCCCCAGCCGACGGGAGTGGACCCGCCGCAGAGCCTCGTCCAGCGCGTGAAGAGGTGCTGGAAGCCTGCCCGACCCCCGGCCGACTTGGCGCGCTCACCCGGCTCTACTCGATGTCGGTGGGCGCCTGGCTCGAGGACGTAGCGCTGAGCCTCGGCCTCCTCGGCGAGCCCGCGGCGGCCGTGGCGATCGCCTCCCGCCTGGCTAGCTGGCGAGGCGCGCCTGACCCACTGGTCGAGCTGGCTGGTGAGTTGGTCGAGGCCGACCGTTCTCAGTACCCAGCGGCGCTCGCAGCGCTTCGAACTCTCTTGGCCGCCGCGGACGGCGTCCCGGAATGGCGGTTCGGGCGTGTCGAGCGCGTCTGGGCGCGACTCCAGGCCGCCTCAGGCGATCCGACGGGAGCCGAGTCCAGGCTCCGGGCCTTGGTCGGGCGGCGCCACCTCGGCACGGAGGAGCGCGTCTCCGCCAGCGTGGCGCTCGCGGACCTGCTCGGTTCCCGCGGTGCGAGCGACGAGGCGGCGCTGCTCCGTGGTCACGCAGCGGAGCTGGAGCGTCGGCGCGCCGAGCTGGCCGGCGGCACGGTGCGCAACGTCGGACCGCAGGTCGGCCGCAACGACCCCTGTCCGTGCGGGAGCGGGAGGAAGTTCAAGAAGTGCTGCGGCGGTGACGCCCCCTTCGCAGGAACTGGCGGGAGGCCGCACAAGGAGTGAGTGCGAGGGGGCCGGCGGATAGTCGAAGGCCGCCCATCCGGGGCCTCCGCCGGGAGAGGCTCCGAGCAATGCGGCATACCTCGACGGCAAAGATCCGGCAAAAGTGCCCTCCATGTTCCACCGTCGGCTCCAGGGAGGCACTGGTCCTGCGCTGAACGCGTCTGTTCGGCTGCACCCCCGCCCGGTCGGTTAGCATGCGCCGCGGAGGAGGATTACATGGAACTCGAGACTGTCCTCGCGGGCGCGCAGACAGATCATGATCAGCTCGGGGCGCTGCTGCAGGCGATCCGCTCCCAGATCGCGCTGCCCGCCGACGCGCGGGTGGTCGGCGAGCCGGTGCAGGTCGTCGCTGTCGAGTACGACGGCCACCCGCGGCGAGGGATCATCGTCACCTGCCGGCGCGCTGAGGAACGCCATCAGGTCGGCCTGGCCGACGTCCGATTCGTGCCAGGGACGGGCGGGGCTCGGGTCTCCGCGCTCTACCGGGAGTGGCTCGGACTGGGACCCCTGGCGATCGAAGGGCCGGTCGACGCCCAGGCGCGCCGGCACAAGGTGGAGACGAGCGAGCTCGAGCCCGGGACTCCCGTGGACCTGGTCGTCCTGGCCTGCAAGTCGAATGCGCTGCGCTGCCGGATGGCTGGGACCGCGCGCGAGCTCACGATGAGGACCGCCGTCCGAGACGAGGTGCCCGGCGAGATCATCACGGTTCTTCCCACCAAGACCTGGACCCACGCCAGGCACCCCTACCTGTCCGGAAGGATCGAGCGGTGGCGGCTCGACGTGGCTGCGCTCGGCCTCGTGCCGCTGGCCCTTCGGCCAGAGGGCGACTGGGATATTGCAGAGGCGTACTGGAGCCGGGAGGGCAGGCCGCTCCCGGAGTGGGCCAGGTCGATGCCGACGCGGGGCCCCCGCTCCGCGTTCGTGATGGAGCGGGTCATTCCGGGCTCAGATCCCGTGGGTGTCGACCTGGACCCGATCACCGTGGCGGTCGACCTCAAGGACGCCGATGCGGGAGGTGAGGCCGAAGCGCTGCTCATGAGCCTCCTCGGCAAGGACCTCCGCTGCCTCGACGCCCACGCCCACCTCGGCAACTGGGAGTTCACCTTCCGGCCGCAGAAGGCGCTGCGGCACTACGCGGTGGGGGTCGGGATCGGCGACCTGGCGCTCGGCACCGCATTCGACGTTGTGCTCCCCTGGGAGCTGAGGGGAAACCGCCCCTACCTGCGGTGCCTCAACGGGGCAGGGCTCGCGAGCTGGTGCCTGGGCGACCTCGAGCAGGCCGCCGCCCTGTTCCTACGGCAGCTCTGGCTCGATCCCGGAGACCACCAGAACGCCCGCCATAGCCTGGCCAGGGTGGAGGAGGGTCGCAGCTGGAAGGAGTGCGTGGAGGCCGGACGGTGATCTGGCGCCCAGCGGGCCGCTGACTGCCGTCTCTTCGGCACGCCAGAGTTTTGGTCGAGTTTATGTCTGGGCTTCACTGTATAGTGTATGTATAAACATCCTCGAAACGGAGGCCCACATGCCCAGGACCGACGAAGCCCGCGCCGCGCTGGCCGCCATTCGAGGGGGAGCGACGCCCCGCAGCCTGGAGTCTGCCAGCCTCGAGTTCAAGGAACAGGGGCGCAGCGAGGGCGACGCGCTCAAGACCATCGCGGATGCGGCGCTCTGCTTCGCGAACGCTTCGGGCGGTGTCGTCGTCGTCGGCGTCGCAGACAACAAGGCCGGCGCCACCGCCCTCGTTGGCTGCACGCTCGAGGTTGACGCCGTCCGCCGCCGGGTATGGGAGCTCAGCCGACCACCCCTGACTGTGGACGCCTGGGAGGAGCGCGTGGGCGAAGCCCGACTGGTCTTCGTCTCCGTGCCGCAGAGTCCGGAGATCCACTCGGATCCCCAGGGGCGTGCGCCGCGGCGTATCGGTCAGGACTGCCTGCCGATGGACCCGAGCGAGCAGATGCGACTCCGAGAGGATCGAAGAGGAATCGACCTCACCGCGAGCGAGACGGCGCTGACCATCAAGGATCTATCCGAGCCGGCGTTGGAGAACGCCCGCGAACTGCTGGCCAAGTTCACCGACGAGCGCCGTCGCCTTGGGAGGCTCGCCAGCCAGGAACTACTTCGAGCGCTCGGCGTCATGACGAACCAGGGGCGAGTCCTGATGGCCGGGCAGCTCCTCTTCGGAAAGGCAACGACCGGAAGTCCGCCAGCCATCGTGTACGAGTACCGGGCCACCGCCGGCGGTGAGCCAAAGGCCATCGAGCGGCTCCCAGGACCGCTGCTCCCCAGCTTTCAGTCGGCCATGCAGTTGGTTCGCGCCCGGCAGACCGTCACACCGCTCAACCTGCCCGGGGGCCAGCAGGTTCAACTCGAGGACTACCCCACGTTGGCGGTCAGAGAGGCGCTCGCGAACGCCATCATCCATCGAGACCACCACCTGTCAGGTCCGGTCAACGTGATCCACTCCCCCGAGTTCCTGACCGTGGCCTCGCCAGGACCGCTGGTGTCTGGCGTGACCCCCGAGAACATCCTGACCCACCCGTCCAAGCCCCGGAATCCCTGCCTCGCGAATGCAGCGCGGGTGCTTGGACTTGCCGAAGAGGTGGGGCGCGGTGTCGACCGAATGTTCCGCGAGATGATCGGCTCCGGCCGCGACATCCCGCGGTTCGAATCGCACCACGATCACGTTCGGGTGAGCCTGGCCGGCGGGCGGGCCAACACGCAGGTGGCGCGCTTCGTCGCCCAATTGCCCGAGCAAGAGCGCGATGACACCGACACGATGCTGGTCCTGTTTCGCCTATGCACCGTGAAGACGGTCTCGGCGCAGCAGATCGCTCCGCTACTTCAGAAGAGCGTGCCCGAGATCGAACAGGTCTTGAGGCGGCTGTCGACCGACGCCGTTGCCATTCTCGAACCCACTCGGCTGACGACTCGCCGGACCAATCCGGCCTATCGGCTTCGCGGCGACGTGCTGCGAGAACTGGGCTCAGCAGTTCCCTATCAACGGCGCACCGTGGACGAGATTGACCGGAAGGTGATCGCTCACGTACGCGAGTACGGGAAGGTCACCAATCGGACCGTGCAGAACATGCTGGACTTCGAGGTCCAGCGTGCGGCGGTCATCCTCAAGGACATGGTGGACCGGGGCCTGCTCAGGAAGACGTCGAAGGCGCAGCGCGGTCCTGGAGTCGAATACGGACCTGGAGCCAAGTTCCCGGGAAAGGTGAAGGCGCGGACCAAGTGATGTGCCAGGTGCGCGACGAAAAGTACGATGGTGAGCTGAGGAAGCGGGGGTGTAGGGGACTTCGCCGTTCGCGGAGACCTGGCGGAGACGAAAAGCGCACCGACAGTGCGTGCACAATGGGCCGACCCTCGGGGAGGTCAGTCCAGGTTCTCGATGTCCACGTCGCCCCGGAGCTGCGCTGCGACCAGCGCCGCACTTTCGGCCAGGAGCCTGTTGGACTTGCGTGAAAGATCGAGCTGCGAAAGGCCCGACGCTTCGGGATGCTCGAACTTTACGCGCACGGACACAGCGAGCAGGACCAGACCGCCCTCTGCATGATGGCGCTGGATCGCGGCCTTGAGGCGGACATTGGTGGTCTGCGAAGGGTTCTTGGCATTGCGGTAGCCTGCCGCCCGCGCTCGAAGGTTGTCGGACTGCCCGACGTACACGCGTGGACGAGCTTGAGCGGGCGCTCCAGTGAACGTCATTCGGTAAAGGCCCGGCTGTCCGGGCATGTCCGGGAAGACGATCGTTCCGCCGAGCCCCACCGTGATGCGGCCCAGCTCGCGCCATTCGGCCAGCACGCGGAAATCAAATGCACCGACAAGCGGAAGCGCTTCGTGGTTCAAGTCGACCCGTCCAGGTCCTCTTGGCGACCGGAGCGTCCCGACACGCCGAGTCGGCGGCGGACCGTCGTCCCTCTCAAAGTGCACGGTCTCCCCAGCGAGGTCTTTCGACGCAACCTTCCAGCCCGCTGCCCGCCAACTTCCACGCGCATGCGCCTGCGAGTCATTGGACCACCAGGCCGAGTGCCGGCGCGCCGATGGAGGCAGGCCGCCCACCAGGTGGTCGATCTCGTCAAAGCGCAGAGTCACCTGTCGTTCGCCCCGGCTCGAGCGCGCCTTCAACTCGATGCGAAGGGGTTCGTACTTTTCAGACATCCGAGGCTCCCTCGGGCCACCGAAGCTCAGCCAGCGGCCAAATCCCTCAGTCGTTCCACCACCTTCACCATCGCGAGCGTATCCAGCTCGCAGTAGTCGAGGAGCTGGCGGCGAAGCTTCTTGCGCTCGGCGGCCGGCAGGTCGTCGCCGGAGAGCAGGAGCCCTTCCAGCACCGTGGAGGCCAGCCCGCCCTCGCCGATCTCCAGCTCCCCGTAGTCCAGGCCAGGCACCAGCGCCGGCGCCACCGCCTTCATGCTGAAGCTGCCGCCGAAGCCCGGGTGGTAGACGTGGTCGCGGACGACGGGGAGCAGGTCCACCAGCTTCTCGATGACCGCCTTCAGGCCGGCGCGCTGGGACGGCACGTTGTCGGCCAGGTGCTGCAGGCACCGCTTCTCGAAGGAGGCGTTGTAGGCCACCACGGTGGCCGCACCTTCGCAGGCCCTGACCACCGCCTCGGCCAGGGCCGGGCGCGGGTCGCCTGAGCCGTCGGCAAGGTGCTCGTGGTGCGTCATCGCACCCCGCGCGCCGACGACATGGCAGCTCAGCTGCACCGGGATCTGCATGTATGGGCCACACCCCTTCCAGACCGGGATGGCGGGGTTGATGGTCTCGAAGTCGAGGTAGGCGACCGGCGCCTGCAGCGTTCGTAGCGCCTTCGCGAGGCCCGCCTCGACCACCACCTTGCCGGTCTTCGCGGCGCGGACCTGGCGGGCCTGGGGGCCGGAGAGCGTCGTCTCCGCCGGGACGTCCTTCAACGACTCGATGCCCGCTGCGAGCAGCAGCCCGGGAAGCTTGCGACTGGAGTAGAGCGTCGAGACGTGGCCGGCGGGGACCGGCTCCCAGCAGCGCCCCTTGAACGGGCACTCGTAGGGGTCGTCGCAGTGCGGACCGACCTCGACCACCGGCAGCTTGCCGGCGAGCGCCTTCTTCATGCGCTTCAGGTGGCCCGGGATGTCGGGGATGAGGGCCTCGGCCTGCTCGGTGACGTCCTCGCGGACGAAGAGGTTGGAGAGGTCGGGGTAACGGCAGGCCGAGTTGAGGTGCATGACCTCGCCGCGCCTGGCGTCGATGCCGGCCTGCCGTGCCACATGGAGCTGGATGGCGACGTCGGGGAGGTACTGCTCCTTCACCGAGCTGGACGACTTGACCTCGACGACGGTGTGTCCCTTGCGGCCGCGCTCGAGGACGTCGACCGCCACGAAGACGCCGTCTTCCTGGAAGCTGGCCTCGTAGATGGCGGGGGCCTTGGCCTCCAGCGCAGCGCGGGTGTCGGCGACCTTCTCCTCGACCTCCCAGTACTCGTGGCCGATGAGCGTCCCTCCCGGGAACTCGCCCTGGGCCCGTTCGCCCACCAGGTGGCCGCGGTCGAAGACGGCCTGGAGCGCCGGCCCGGCCACCAGCTCCGGTGCCTTGGAGTCATGGACGCGCCACCAGAGCTGCTTCAGGCACTGGAGGCCGTAGCAGTAGCGGGACTTGGAGAGGGAGGTGGTGCGGCTGGTGGCCATGTTGGAATGCTAGACGGAGGGACGGACACGCGGGTGCCTACCGGCCAGCGCCTCGGCCAGAGCCGCCTAGCTAGGGCCCTCCTCCGGCTCGAGCGTGACCGTGAACCGGTCGGTCGCTGCCGCCTCCACGACGGCCGCCCTGGCGCGCAGCTCGACGGTGAGCTCAGACGAAGCGAGCGCCTGCGCCGCGCGAGCCTGGGCCGCGTGGAACTCGCGGTGGCGCATGGCGATCTCGGCGCCGGTGACCAGGGCCCGGGCCCCGAGCCGACCCCCGGAGACCGCGGCGGCGTCGGCGAGGTCGATGGCGAAGGTATGGTCCGCCTGCTCCAGCCGCTCGGCGAGGAGGAGCGCCGTGGCGGGCCGGAGCCGAGCCAGGCCGACGGCCTCCACCAGCTCCCGCAGCTGTGCCGGCGCCACCGAGGGTGCGTTGGCGAGCCGCTCCAGGTGGGGGACCGCGTCCTCGGGCCTGCCGCCATCGATCGCCAGCCGCGCCAGGGCGAGCCGCGCCGAGGCGTCGCCGGGGCGCTCCACCAGGGCGGCGTGGAGGCTCTGCCTGGCCAGGTCGGGCTTCGCGGCCGCCATCGCCGCCTCGGCCCGGGCCAGGTGCTCGCTGCGCTGCCAGCCGCCCTCGCTGCTGAGGAGGCGCCGCTCCCAGCGCAGGTGACTGGAGACGATCGCGGCCGCGACGCCCACCAGGAAGCCGGTGACGTGGGCCGCGTAGCCGACACCTGAGCGGTATCCGAAGAGCGAGAAATAAAGCGCGTCGGACGCGAACGCGGAGAGACCCCAGGCCCAGGCCGGGACCGTGAAGGTGGGCTTCAGGGCGAGCAGCGACCAGGTCCAGAAGAGTCGGACCCGCCGCCGACCGAACCGCCAGGTGAAGGCACCCATGCAGGCGGAGATGGCGCCCGAGGCGCCGAGGATGTGGGTCGGCTCGCCGCCGTGGACCAGGAAGGAGGGGAAGCTCGCGACCACGCCGGCGGCCAGGTAGAAGCCGAGGAAGGCGCGGTGGCCCCAGGCGTCCTCCAGGAACGGGGCGCAGAGGGCGAAGTAGAAGAGGTTCCAGAGGACGTGCGACCAGTCGGCGTGGGCGAAGGGCGCGGTGAGCCAGCCGACCTGGAGGAAGCCTCGGGAGGGCGCCAGGCAGAGGTCGAAGCCGTCGTCGAAGACGTGCTCGCCCGAGACGGCGTGGATGGCGAGGCAGGCGCCCGCGATGGAGAGCGACACCCACGGGATGCGTGAGAGCCTGGCGTCGTCGAGCCCCAGCGGGATGAGCACGTGGAATCTCCAGCAGGTTGGAAGGCCAGTCTCGGGGAGGGACGGACAGGCGGCCGAAATTGCGTGTCCAGAGTGTCCGTCCCCCACGTACCATCAGCAAGGGTCGACAGGGACAGGACGGGGCCCACGACCCAAGGAAAGGAGTCGCCATGACACTGGAACAAGCCATCGCCTTCGCAGCGTTGGTCCACGAAGGCCAGAAGGACAAGGTTGGTGCGACCTACATCCTCCACCCGCTCAGAGTGATGAACCGGATGAATACCCTGGCGGAGCGACGCGTGGCCGTGCTCCACGACGTCGTGGAGGACTGCGGCGTCACGCTCGACCAACTGCGAGGCCTGAAGGTCCCGGAGCGCGAGGTCCTGGCCGTGGAGGCGCTGACCCGGGGCAAGCGGGAGTCCTACACCAAGTTCATCGAACGAGCCGGGAGGAACCGGCTGGCCAAGCGGGTGAAGCTAGCCGACCTGGCCGACAACACGGAACCCGCTCGCTTGGCCCAAGTGGACCCGGCCACGAGGAGACGACTCTTGCGGAAGTACGGGAAGGCGCTTCGCGCGCTCAAGCCAAGCTGAGCTGATCGCAGTGTCCGTGGGTCGCGTACCGTGGGGTTGGTCGACGGGGAGGTGATCAATCCCGGACCGGGGGAGGCAACCCATGGCCAAGGTGAACGGAATGGAGTGGTCCACTCTGACGAGCGAACTGGAGCTGGTGCTGGGCACTTTCGACCATGACCAGATCTTGATCCTGCAGCGCCGCGGTACCGGTCGGTACGTGCAGCTCTACGTCAACAAGCCGGGGAGCCTCCACGTGGAGGTGTCGAGCAACACCTTCCTGGCCCCGGAGTCCAGCCTCACCGAGCAGCACGAGGCGTCGCTCCAGGCGTTGGGTTGGATGCCGCCTACGAAGGGCGGCGCCCCCAACTACTCGGTCGACCTGAAGGGTCCCCGGGCCACGGCGCAGGCGGCCGCGCTCACGGTGAGGACGCTCGCCGAGGTGCTCGGCACCAGTTCACCATCGGAGTTGGAGTACGACGCCTTCCAGCACACGGGCGGGCCATTGACGCTGCCGCCGCTCAAGCTGGAGAGGATGAGCAGGTAGACGAGCGCGCGGCCGCTGGCCTGGACTGGGCCGGGTGTGTCGAGGACGCGGACCTCCCCTTGAACCGTCCAGGTTCCGGGGGCACGACACCCGGCCAGCGGGCAGCCCGCCTCAAGCGAGGCGGCGGCGAGCTTCGACGGTCCCGTCGCTGATAAGCACAGGAATACCCGTCGTTTATGCTCTGTCCCTCAACCATGTGCTCCAATGTATGTCCGTATCCTACCTAGACTCCTCCAAGGCTCATCCCGGGCCGAACCGAGGAGTGGGACATGTCCGACACGACGAAGAAGGTCTACACGCTGGGCGCAGACGCTGCTCATGAGCTCTGGTGCTGGCTCTGGGGCGGAATAGCGGAGCGCGAGCGCCGGATCTGGTGCCACCTCGAAAGCAGCCGCGACATCCGCCACGAGAAGGGGGCCTGCCTGGACGTTCTCGCCGCGCTGACGGCGGAGTTGCCCACCGTCACGGACCAACCCCCCGGCGAGGCCCTCTTCGCACGACTCGGGTTCGGGCTGGACGAAGCGGGCACCGAGCGGCTCACGAACAAGCTCGAAGCGTGGGGCCGAGAGGCACGCGAAGAGGCGAGCGGGAACGAGATGGGTGGCAACTGGGCCGATGCCATGGATCTCGTCCTCGAACGTTTCATGCCGCACTTCTACTCGCTGACGACGCCAGGAAGAGCAGCGCAGCGCCACGCTCCAGGCCTGGATCTCACGCCAGCGGGGGCCTACGAGTACCTGGCCTGGCTGGGATGTTCGGTCCAGGAGCTGGAAGCGGCCAAGGACGAGGCCAAGGACCCGGGGTGGGCGCAAGACCTGGCGACCGGCCTGGCGGCGCTGAGGTTGGCGCTCGGCCAGTTCGTGGCGTCGGTGCCCGAGGGGCCCGACTCCTACTTCCAGTCAACCTGGGGCGGGCTTCGGAAGGGGCTTGGGGCCGACCGCGTGCGGCCGTTCGCGGGCTGGCTCGGAGCCGAGGCGGACTGCGCCGCAGCCGCAGGGGGCATCCACGCCACGATACTGGCGCGCGGCCACCGGCGGCTCGCCGAGGTGGCTGGGGTCACACCGGAGGAGTTGAGGAGCCTGGCCCCACCCTGTCCGCCTCCATGGCAAGTGCCCGAGGCGATGCTGCGGGCCTACCTGGGGGGCCACGCCAAGTCGGGAGAGCTGGTCTCGGTGACCATCGTCGAGAGGGCGGGGAAGGAGGACAGGTACAAAGTGCCGCTGCACCAGTTCCTGGCGGGGTTGTCGAGGGGGTAGGCCGGGCCCATTCAGGAGCTACTCGGCCTCTCGGGCCCGCTCCGAACGCTACCGGGACGAGCTGACTGCCGACGAAGGCCTCTCGCCGGGCATCGGGCCGCAGGAGGTCGCCGGTGCGCCTGTCACCAAACCCATGTCCGTCCCGTTGCTAGCGTGAAACCCTCGCGCGAGGAGTCCACGTGGCCGGAAACAGGGTGGGTGACCAGAGAGAGCGGGTCCTGACCAGGGTCGCGGTCTTCCTCAACCGCGATGACCTGAAGCGCGCCGCGGCCCTGCTCCACGCAAGGGAGGCCCGGCGCATCGCGCCGTCGCTGCCGGGCCTGGCCCTGTTGCAGGCGCGGCTACTGTATACATCGACGGCAAATATCCGGTAAAACTGCCCTCGATGTTCGACCGACGACTCCAGCCGCCGACCCGCTCCTTCTTCCTCCTCGGTCCTCGTGCCACCGGGAAGACCACCTGGCTGCGCCAGCACTTCGGGAAGGCGCGCTGGTTCAACCTGCTGCAGGAGAAGGAGTGGTCCCGGCTGCTGCGGGAGCCCGGACTCTTCCGCCAGGAGGTCGAAGCGCTCCCGGCCGGAGCCTGGGTGGTGGTGGACGAAGTGCAGCGCCTCCCGGGGCTCCTCAACGAAGTCCATGACCTGCTCTCCGACGACGCCAGGCGAGTCCGCTTCGCGCTGACAGGCTCGAGCGCCCGGAAGCTCCGCTCACGCGACGTGAACCTGCTGGCGGGGCGAGCCGCGAGCCGGCGCTTCTTCCCGCTGGTGGGCGCGGAGTTGCCAGGCGGCACACCGGTGGATGACCTGCTCAGGTTCGGCGGCCTGCCGGCGGTTCGCAGCGAGCCCCAGGTGCGTGGACGGATCGAGCTGCTGGAGGCCTACCGCGACACCTACCTGGCGGAAGAGATCCGCAACGAGGGACTGGTCAGGAGCCTGGATGGCTTCTCCCGCTTCCTGGAGGTGGCCGCGTTGCTCAACGGGCAGGTGCTCAACGTGACCGGCGTCGCGCGGGATGCCGGCGTCTCACGCACCACGGTGCAAGGGTTCTTCGAGGTCCTCAACGACACCATGATCGGCAGCCTGTTGCCGGCCTGGCGACCCCGGGCGAGGGTCAAGGAGGTGGCCAACCCGAAGTTCTACCTCTTCGACACCGGCGTGGCCCGGACGCTCTCGGGCCGGCTGCGCGACCCCCTCCACGCCACCGAGCGAGGCCCGCTCCTCGAGGCCTGGGTGCTCCACGAAGTCCGGGCACACCTCCATGATCACGATGTCGGCGGCGAGCTGGCCTACTGGCGCCTCCCCTCGGGTCTCGAGGTGGACCTGGTGTGGCAGCGCGGGGATCGCCGGGTGGGCATCGAGGTGAAGGGCTCGGAGCGCTGGCGGACCGAGGACGGCGCCGGCCTGCGGGCGCTCGACGAGGCGGTCGGTCTCGACCGACGCCTGGTCGTCTACCTCGGCGACCGGCGGCTGAAGGACAAGGGCATCGAGGTGCTGCCGTTCTGGGAGTTCGTCGGGGAGCTGGGAAAGCTGTTGCCGGCGTGAGATGGATTCCACTGTCACAAGCCCGGCTCCGCCTGCGTTGACCTCCTGAACGCCTCGCACACCAGGAGCCACGCCATGATGACCGCCACCGCCTCCGCCATCGCCCCGCCGCAGGACTCCAGCGCCGGAGGGCGCCTCGTCGCCTTCGACGGCCGCCCCCTGCCGCTGCTCGGCACCCGCCTGACCGCCACCGCCGCCGGCGGCCTCTGCCGCGTCCTGCTCGAGCAGCGCTTCAAGAACACCCACGCCGAGCCGCTCCACGTCAGCTACCTCTTCCCGCTCCCGCACGACGGCGCCGTGAGCGGCTTCGCCTTCCGGCTGGGCGAGCGACGCTTCGTGGGCGAGGTGGACAGGCTCACCTCCGCACGCGAGCGGTTCGAGGAGGCGCTGGTGGAGGGCAAGACGGCGGCCCTGCTGGAGCAGGTTCGCGGCAGCGTTTTCAGCCAGGAGCTGGGGAACGTTCCGCCCGGCGCCGAGGTGGTCGCCGAGCTGACCATCGACCAGAAGCTGGCCTGGCTGCCCGAGGGGGCCTGGGAGTGGCGCTTCCCGACCGCGCTGGCGCCCCGCTACCAGGGGGCCGAGGGGCGCGTGCCGGACGCGAAGCGGCTGGCGGTCCCGGTGGCCGACGGCGAGGTCACGGCCCGGCTCAACCTCTCGCTCCAGGTGAGTGATCGGCTGGCCGCGGGCGGCAACCTCACCTCGCCGTCCCACGCGCTCCAACTCCGCTCCGAGGGAGCCACCACGAACGCCGGCCTTCAGGCTGAGGGAGGCGCACCGCTCGACCGCGATGTGGCCATCCGCTGGCCGGTCGCCGCCGCCGAGGTGGGCGTTACGCTGGCCATGACCCGCCCCGTGGCGCCGAGCCGGGTGGCCGGGCGTGCCTTCGGCCTGCTCAGCATCGTTCCGCCCACGCCCGAGGCGCTGAAGGCCTTGCCGCGCGACTTGATCGTGCTGCTCGACACCAGCGGCTCGATGAGCGGCCTGCCGCTCCAGCAGGCGAAGCAGGTGGTCGGCGCGTTGGTCGGTTCGCTCACCGACGCCGACACGCTCGAGCTGATCGAGTTCTCCAACGCCCCGCGCCGCTGGAAGTCGAAGCCGGTCAAGGCGTCGCCCAAGGCACGCCAGGAGGCGCTGGCGTGGCTGGCGGCGCTCGACGCCGGCGGCTCGACCGAGATGACCGACGCGCTCTATGCGGCGCTGGAAGGGCTGCGCGACGAGGCGCAGCGGCAGGTGGTGCTGGTGACCGACGGCGAGATCGGCTTCGAGGCCGAGATCGTCAAGACCATCATGGGGCGGCTCACACCCGGGTCGCGGCTCCACACCGTGGGCGTCGGGTCGAGCGTCAACCGCTCGCTCACCGGGCCGGCGGCGCGGGCCGGGCGGGGGGTGGAGGTGGTGCTCGATCTCGACGAGCCGGCAGATGCCGCTGTGGCGCGGCTGCTCGGCCGCACGGTGGCCCCGGCCGTGACGGAGCTGACGGTGAGCGGCACCGCGCTGGTGAAGTGCGCCACGAAGCGGTTGCCCGACCTGTTCGGCGGCGCCCCGGCGCTGCTCTCGCTAGAGCTCAAGCCCGACGGCGGGACGCTCACGGTCGCGGGGGTAGCCGCGTCGGGGCGGTTCGAGCGGACGGTCACGGTGGAGGCCGACGACGCGGCGGCCGGCAACGGCGCGATCGCGGCGCTCTTCGCCCGGGAGGCGGTGGAGGAGCTGGAGCTGCTGGCGGCGGCCAGCGGCGGTGGCGCTGGCCACGACCAGGCGATCGAAGGGCTCGGGCTCCAGTTCCAGATCTCGACGCGGCTCACCTCCTGGGTGGCGGTCTCGGACGAGGCGATGGTTGACCCGCGGAGGCCGACGCGGCGGGAGGTCATGCCGCAGCAGCTGCCGTACGGGCTTTCGGTGCAGGGGCTCGGGTTGAGGAGCAGCGTGGCGAGCTACGACATGGGTGCGGTCATGGCGTGCAAGTCGATAAATTACGATCCGGCCGAACACTCAAGAAAGACCTCATTGAAGGCATATTCGCGGCCACCACCGCCGATGGCGGAGGGTAAAGGGGCTTCCCGGCGACCGGAACCGCTCGGTGGAGCCAAGAAGGAGCGTGCCGCGTCCAAGGGTCAGGCCAGCCCCTTCCGGTCGCTGGCGGCCCGGCTGGTGCTGCGTACTGCCGACCGGCTGGTGGTCGAGTTCGAGGTCCCCGAAGACGGGTTCAACTGGAGCCCCGGGACGACCGCGCAGGTCAAGCTGGCCGACGGCCGGATGGTGGAGGTCGAGGTCGACCAGACGGCCACCACCGCGCCGGGCGAGCTGGGCGTCGGCACCACCGTGCGGCTGGTGCTCCGGTTGGCGCATCCGCTGACCGCCAAGCAGGTCCCGGTCGGCGTCGAACTCTCCGACAGCTCGCTCGAGCTGAGCTTCGCGTCCGGGACCCCGTAGGCGACATGACCGACCTCGACGTCCACCTGCAATCGATCGTCAACGGCGACAAAGCTGCCTTCGGGCGCTGGGTCGCCGGTGCGGAGGCGACCCTGCGCGGGAGCCTGCGCAGCTTCGCGGCGAGCGTGGACGTCGAGGCGGTGGTGCAGGAGACGCTGCTGCGGGTCTGGCAGGTGGCGACGCGGGTGCAGCCGGACGGCAAGCCGAACGGCCTGCTCCGCTTCGCCCTGCGCACCGCGCGCAACTTGGCGCTGAGCGAAGCGCGGCGGCGGCGGTTCACGCCAGCCACCGATGACGAGGAGGATTTTGATCGGTTGGTGGCACGCATCGCCGACGAGGGACCGGCTCCGGCCGATCCCTTTCTGCGTAGAGCAATCCAGATCTGTCTCAGCCTTTTGCCTGCCAAGCCGCGCGAGGCGATCCAGGCCCGCCTGAAGGCCGCCGGCGGGGAGAGCGACCAGGCGATCGCCGACCGGCTCGGACTGAAGGTCAACACGCTGCTGCAGAACGTGACCCGGGCTCGACGGGCCCTGGCCGAGTGCCTCAAGGGGCGCGGCATCGCGCTTGAGGAGGAGCTGCCATGACCGGCAATCGGGAACGCGAGCTGCTGATCGAGGCGGCGGTCGGTGCCTGGCGGCCACGTCGGGCCGACGGAGGCATCGGCACGCACCCGGCCTGGTCCGATCTGGACGCGGCCGGGCGGTCGGAGGCCTTCGAGCTCGCGCGGCTGCAGCGGAAGCTGGAGGCGGCGCTCGATCCCGAGGGGCTGTCGAGTACCGCCAAGGCCGTGCTTGCGAGGATCTCCGAAGCCTAGCCGGGCTCGACCTCCTCTATCCACCGGCACCCGGTCAGCATCTTGAGCCCGATGCTCATGTGGAAGCCTTCTCCGGCCCGGTAGACGTCGACCCAGAGCGGGACCTCCTCGCTCGGAGCCCGGTCCTCCTCCGGCTCCTCCTTGGAGAGGTGGAGCCTGAGCGAGCCGGGGCGGAGAGAGAGGCCGCCGCGCAGCAGGTCGCGCTCGCCCTGCCAGTCGAGCGTGCCGCAGAAGGTGGTGACGGCTAGCACTGGCGAGTCCACCTCCTCCGACAGCGCCTCCAGCCCGGCGAGCAATCGGCGGTCGGCATCGGAAAGGCCGTCGATGACGATGAGGTCGAGCGGCCCGGCCTCGGCGGCGGCGACGACCGCGGCGCGCAACTCGGGCAGCGTCGCCCCGTGGGCGTCGGCGAGCGAGAAGGGGAGCTTCCCGACCTCCTCGGCTGCCGCGGCGAGGTCGCGCCACTGCCCGGCGTTAAGGGTCCGTTCGACGAAGAGCGAGCGTGCCGGCACGCGAGCCAGGCCGGTGAGGAGCCGGAACACGGCCGTCTCGGCGTGGCCGTCGACGCTGAACCAGAGCACTCGACCACCGGTGCGCGCGGTTTCGAGCGCGATCCGTGCCGCGAGCGTCGTCTTTCCAGCCCGCGCATTCCCGGCGAGGAGGCTCAAGCCCCACCAGGTGTGCGCCAACCGGTCGAGCGTCGGCAGACCGCTCCGGACTCGCTCCCGAACTTCGACGCCGTCGCGATGCTGGACCCTGGCCCGCTCCAGGAGCCGCGCCGCGACTTTGCTCGCGGGCGCCACGGAAAGGCGTCTCAGCATCGGCTCACACTTCGTCTCGTCGTCCCTACCGATCATGTCGCCTCCTCACTCCGTGAATCCAACCGAGCGTGGCGCCTCGCGCTTCACGCCGGCCTCCCCGGCCAGCATCCCCACCAAGGCCTCCGCGTCCGGCGAGGCCCGCAGGGCGCGCACCCGCCGCGCTACCGCGGCGAAGTCGCCGGGAGCGAGGTTCGGCACCGGACGGAGCTGGGCCGCCACCGCCGGCTCGCCCGAGGCCGAGAAGGGCCCGGGGAAGAAGGCGCGGAAGAGCTCCACCACTTGCGCCGAGGTGGGGAAGCGGAACTCCAGCTTGAAGACGAAGCGCCGAAGCGCTGCTTCGTCCAGCTCCCGCCAGAGGTTGGTGGTGCAGGCCACCAGCCCGGGAAAGATCTCGAGCTGCTGCAGGAACTCGTTCACCTCGGTGACCTGCCAGGCGTACTGCGCCCCCTTCCGGTCGCGCAGGAACGAGTCGGCCTCGTCGAAGAGGAGCAAGGCGCCGTCATTCCGCGCCTCCTCGAAGGCGCTGGCGATGTTCTTCTCGGTCATGCCGACGTAGGGGGAGACCAGGTCCGAGACCCGCCGGTAGACGAGCGGGCGCTGGCAGCGCCAGGCCAGGTACTTCACGAACTCCGACTTCCCGGTACCGGGAGGGCCATAGAGGCAGAGCGACACACCGGGCGACGGCCCCTCGCGGAAGGTCACCAGCTGCTCGGCCAGGGCCGCGAGGTCCTCCGCGCAGTGGAGCGAGTCGAGCCGGTACCCGCTCGGCTCGAAGACCGGCTTCAACCGAGCGTCCACGCCGGTGACCAGCTTGTGGACCGGGGCCAGCACCCGCTCGACGGAGGCCCGGTCCGGTGGCATATCCCCGGCGAGGAGGCGGGCGGCGCGCACGGCCGAGCCGAACTGTGCCGGGCTGGTCTCGTAGCGCTGGGCGACGGCCTCGCAGTCGGACCGGCTGAGGCCGCCGTCCTTGCCCACGTGGAACTCCAGCGCGTCAGCCCTTTGCCTGGCTCCCGGGGCCTTCAGCTCGATGGCGAAGGTGAAGCGGCGCAGGAAGGCCGGGTCGACGCCCTCGACCCGGTTGGTGCACCAGATGATCGGGTTAGGGTTGGTCTCGAGGACCGAGCCGAACCATTGCTTGGACATGGCGGGGGCGGCGCGCGACGCCGAGAAGAGGCTCAGCTCCCAGCGGAAGAGGTCCTCCATCTCGTCGAAGAGCAGCAGGGCCTCGCCGCGCGGGACCAGCTGGTTGGCGAGGCGGAGGGCGGAGCAGCGCTCCAGCGCCGTGGCCGAGTCGCCGGAGTAGTCGGAGCCGCCCACGCCGAAGACCGGGACACCGGCGAGCTGCCCGAAGAGGCGGGCCGCCTCCGACTTGCCGACGCCGGTCGGCCCGACCAGCAGGATGTTCACGCCCTGCGTCCGGGTCCCGAGCGCATTCACGATGAGGTCGCGCGCCGTCTCGAACGGCGCCGGGTCGGCGAAGGCGTCGAGGCCGAGCGTGGGCGGGGGGGCAAGGCGCA
Organism: Anaeromyxobacteraceae bacterium; assembly: GCA_032654565.1. Lineage (GTDB taxonomy): Bacteria > Myxococcota > Myxococcia > Myxococcales > Anaeromyxobacteraceae > JADKCZ01. The sequence continues at coordinate 1,165,097 of JAULAX010000015.1, forward strand.
GAAAATTGCGGACGAACTTCGCCCGGTCGAGCCCGGGCAGGGTGAGCAGCTCCTGGAGCAGCGGGTTCAGGGTGAGCTTGCGGGTGAGGTGGACGCGGGCGGTGTCGACGGTCAACAGGCCGCTGGCCGCGAGGCGGGCTTCGGAGGACAAAGCCGGGGTGACCTTGGCGAGCTGGAGCTGGGCGCCGGCCGCGATGACGGAAGCCGCGCCGGAGAAAGAGAGCTCTCCGAAGGCATCGAGGACATCGGCGAGCGGGGCGCCATGGCTGGCGGCCAGGAGGAACTGGAGGATGGCCGCCTCGGTCTTGTCGAGGCCGAGCAGCTCGCATGCCATCCTGAGGTTGGCCCTGACCGGGGCGCCGGGTGCAGGGACCGGCTTCGGCACCCCGTTCGCCAGGAGGACCTGCTTGAGGTGGGTGCGGATGTGGTCGCCTTCGAGCGCGGCCTCCTTCGAGCAGCGTGAGCAGGTGGCGGTTCGAGCCCATGACTGGACCAGCTCGGCGTCCTCCAGGGTGTTGAGATGGCTTCGGTCGAGGCGCCGCAGCACGGTCGAGACGAAGGCGTTGTGGGCGTAGGCCTCCTGCGTCTCGATGAGCGGGTCCTCGATGAGGACCGGCCGCTGCCGGTGCCGTCGGACCAGGCGGTCGACGTGGAGGAGTTCCTTGCTGCGGCGGTGCGAGGGCATGGACGGGGCTCCTGGGGGAGGGCAGGAGTGACCCTATCGGCCAGCTTGGACGCGTCGGGTCCAAGGAGCCGATCCGGCCTGTTGGCGGGGCTGGATGCGGCTTTCGGCGTGGAGGGCCGGTGTCCGTCACCTGGGTAGGTTGGTTTCCATGGCGTCGCGACGGGAGAAGGGGCGCAACGCCCAGCTGGACCGGGTCCTCAAGATCATCCACGACCTCACCCGGCTCGAGGGGATCGACGTCTACGAGCTGGCCCAGCGCTACGGCGCCGCCGTGAAGACCATCCGGCGCGACCTGGAGTCGATCCAGGTGGCCGGGCTCCCGCTCGACGAGGAGGAGGCCAGCGAGGGGAAGCGGAAGCGCTGGAAGCTCGCCAGCCAGCGCGGGGGGCTGGCCAGGGCGGTGGATGGCCTCGACGCCACCCACTACCTGGCGCTCAAGATGCTCATGGCCGACGCCGGCGCCGTGACCCGCGAGACCGGCCTGTACGCCGCGCTGGAGGATCTGCTCGGCAAGATCGAGAAGGCGGTGGGAGAGAAGGGGAGGCCCCGCCTCGAGGCCGTGGAGCGGGCCTTCCTGCCCTGGGACAAGCAGGTCTATGTCGGGGCGGCCAAGGAGCAGGTCTGGCCGCTCGTGGACGCCATCGAGGGGGGCCGGGTCTGCGGGGTCGCCTACCGCGCTGCCTCAACCGGAGGCGCGATGCGCACCCACGAGGTGCTGCCGCTCAAGCTCTTCGTCCACGACCGGGGTGCCTACCTGCTCTGCCAGTTCCTCGGGAATGGGAGCATCGGGACGCTCAACCTACACCGGCTCGACAAGGTGGAACTGACCGACAGAACCGCCAAACCGCCCGCCGGCTTCGACGCAACCCGTTACGCCGAGTCGGCCTTCGGCATCTACCCGGGGGCGAAGCCGGTGACGTACGTGCTCCGCTTCGCGCCGGAGGTGGCCACCTACATCAAGGAGCGGGTCTGGCACCCGAGCCAGACTCTGAAGGATCTGCCGGACGGGGGCGTGGAGCTCAGATTCAGGTGCGGCGAGACGTACGAGGTGACGAGTTGGGTGGCCGGGTGGCGGGAGTGGGTGGAGGTGGTGGGGCCCGAAGCGCTGTGCCGGGAACTGAAGAGGTTGGGCCGACTGTGGTCGCAGCCTTGGCTCCGGGATTCAAGCTTGCCACGGGCAGCGAAGCGAAATCCCTCGCCAAGGTCCTCATAGTGCTGGAAACTCTGAGGGTGCAGTTCTCGTTTCCTCCTTACGGTGGAGGTTCAAGTGCCACCCGGCGGCAAAGGCGAACATGACCTTTAGATTCAAGAAGTACAGCGTGAAGGCTTTGAAGGAATGCGGCGAGGCGTTCTGCGATGAGGCCGGCAAGTTTGAGAAGGCGCAGCGCAAACGAATTACGACGGGCCAGTGGACTGAGTTTGTTCTGGATTGGTTTGCTCGGGCGGCCCCAGATGAGATGCTCGTTGACTCAACGTCCAAGCAATGCGACAGGGCCCCGCCGCCATTTGAGCTTCCGGAACGCCAGGGGTTTGGTGAATTCCTCGTTGACCTGACTCACAGCACCTATCCAAAATACTCGGAGGAGAAGCCCTACCCCGGAGGGGCGTACTTCGACGCCGCCCTGGAAAGAGCTTGCATCGTGCGACTCGCGCTAGAGAGTGAGTGGGGCGACCCGGACAGCGGGCCGACAACCAGGAAAGCCGTTCTTGAGGACGCAGTGAAGGTGGCCGCGATGCGGGCCGATACGAAGGTGGTGGTGTTTGGATCACACGCTGGGACAAGGAGCAAGATCCTTTCGGACCTCAGCACCCTTCGCAAGAGGTCAGAAGACCCGTCGCCGTGGCTTGTTATCGATGTCCCGTGGAAGTCCAAGACTGGGGAGACCGGGGCTTCTTGGCGAGTCATTGCCTGACCGTACAAACTCCAACTACTGCAACTTGCCCGTGGATTCCGACCCGAGACCTCTTCGGGTCCACGGGTCCACGACGTGTCCGTTCCCAAAGTAGCTTGTTGGTGTGCCCCTCACCCTCCCCACCAAGGAACTCCGCGCCAAGCTGAAGGCCAGCCTGGAGGCCCTCGCGACCAGCGTGGACTGGACCCGGTGCGATGCCGGCTTCCAGGAGTTCCTGCGCGCCGCCGCGCGCTTCTGGGAGTACTCGCCCTTCAACCAGTTCGTCATCCAGTTGCAGCGCCCGCGCGCTCAGCGCGTCGCTGGCAAGCGCACCTGGGAGTCGCTGGGGCGACGAGTGAAGGAGGGCGAGCCACCCATCGCGATCCTGGCTCCGTCCGGGGGCGGTGGCTTCATCCTGGTGCCGGTCTTCGACCTCTCCCAGACGCGCGGGCGCAAGCTGCCGAGCCTCCCTGCGGCGTCCCGCCGCGGCACCCGCCACGTCCAGACGCTGGAGCGCGCCGCCAGCCAGCTCGGCATCGCGGTCTCCTACGAAAATCAGGCAGACCGCGTCGGGGGACGTTCCCTCGGCGGCCGCATCGAAGTGGACCCGGCCATGCGAGGCATCTCCCGGGCCCGCGTCCTTGCCCACGAGCTGGGCCACGAGTTGCTCCACCAAGAGGAGTGGTACAAGGCCCGCACGCTGAAGCGCCCTCCGGCGCCGCGCAACCCGGCCCAGGAAGAGACCGAGGCGGACGCCACGGCCTTCATCGTCCTCTCGGCGCTCGGCCTCGATGCCCCGTCGCCGACCTACATCGCCTGGCGGGGTGGCACCGGCAACCAGGTGCTCCTGTCGATGGGCCGGATCCAGCGGGCGGCCAGGCGCATTCTGGTAGCCAGCAGGTTCGACACGACGAAACGCGCCGCTATCAATGCCCGCGCCCTACCAGCCCCGCCGCAGCAAGAGGCTCAGGGGGCCGCGTAAAGCTTCAACAACGCCCTCGCCTGCCTCTCCAGGAGTTCCACCGCCTCCCTGGGGCCGTCGATCGGCGTCGGGCTTGAAGCCGAGCACCGAAGACGTGAACGGGCCGCGGGCGAGGCCGGGCTGGCGGTTGGTGATGGTGACGGCGCTCCGGCGCCCGGTGGCGTCGGCCAGGGTATTCAGGGTGTCGAGTCGTCGGTGGGTGAGGCGAGACATCTGGAGCTCCCGATGAAGCTGCGGGATCCATTGTTGGTGGGCCAGTGACGCGGATGTACCGGAAGCAATTGGGCTATTTGCTGCCGCAGATTGAGCATCGGAACGGCGGCTTAAAGGCCTGCCGGAGTAGCAGCCAGAGGCCAATGGACATGAGGGCCAAAACGAAGTCTCCGCCACCGATAGCGGTGACGTGGCGCTCGTACTTGGTGACCTTTCCACAGTTAGGGCAAGGGCGACTGTCTAGTTCGGTGCGCTGCATAAGGAAGCCTCGGCGGTAGTAATTGGAGGTGGATATCGCGATGGACCGGGTCGGAGGCAGTGACATAGCCAAACCGCCGCCGGTCGGACCGGAACTCATCGTTGTGCCGCGCGAATTAACAGGCTTGCTGCAAGAATTTCTAGACCAGCCATTCAGGGATGTCCTCCTTCAAGTGACCCCTCCTTCGCTAAAGGGCGGCGCTGGCTGCACCCTCAAGCTGCCATCAGCGTCGCGAACTGTTGGTACAGCGCCGCCGGCATGGCGTATTGGAGCCGCCAGGTGATGCTCATCGGGCGGGTCCCCTCGTGCGAGACATACTGGACCGGCCCGAGGAAGTGGAACTCCTCTCCCTTGTGCTTCCTCACGAACAGGAGGAAGCGGTTTCCGTTGGCGGCCTGCTCGACGTAGCGCCGCCCGGCCATCGAGTCAGGGCCGGTAGCGGCCTGCGATTGCCAGTGAAACAGGCGAGGGCTGATGGCGAAGTCGCGATAGCGAGTACTCGGCGAGAAGTGCTTCTCCTCCTTCACCAGGGTGACGAAGAGCAGCTCAGTGTCGGTGCCGACGCGGCGCACCCCCTCGCGAGAGCTGGGTTTGGCAATCTCTGACCAATCGCCCACGGCTGTCTGGGCTTCGCGGCGGGAGTAGGTCCGGTGCACAGAGAGGGCCCAGTCGGACGGCAGGTCGCTGATGGGGGCGAGGAGCACTCGGTCGAGTAGCGCCTCGAACAGCTGGCCAAGCTCAAGCTTCAGCGCCGGGTGCTCGTCCAGGAGCGACGCGGCCTGCTCCGGAGTCATGAGTCGCGCAGACTCCCGGAAGAGCTGGTAGCCGAGCATGAGGAGCCGACGTCGGTCGGCGACGCCCAGTGACCCAACCTCGCCGAGCTCACCCCGAAGGAGCCGTCCGTACAGCACCAGCCTGGCTGGATCATCGAGGTGGGTCACCAGGTCAAGGCGATCCCCAAGGTCCGCCTCGTTCGGCCCCGGCGATGGCGTGGGCAGGTCGGCCAGTCGGCGCAGCGAGGTGAAGAAGCCGGCCTGGTACACGTCCTCGAGCGGCCGCCCCGTGTCTTCCAGGAACTCGGCCAGCGTGGCGTCGCCACCGCGGGCCTCGGCGCAGGTCCGCAGCTCCCGAGCCAGGCGCTGCACGCCGCCGCCGAGCGCCACGCGGAGGCTGTCCAGGATGATCTGGCGGGACACCTTGTCGAGCTTGAGGTGGCACCCGGAGGGTAGGGTGGGGAAACCCAGCTCCACCGCCCCGCGTAGCTGACCCCGTTGGACGCCGGTGAGCGCGGTCAGGGCTCGGTCGAAGCGGAACTTCTCGTGCGATTGGCCGATGAAGTCCAGCACCAGGCAAGTGGACTTGCCGGGGTGGAGCCGGAGGCCACGCCCGAGCTGCTGGAGGAAGACGGTGGGGCTGGCAGTGGGCCGCAAGAGGAGCAGCGTGTCGACGAAGGGCAGGTCGACGCCCTCATTGTAGAGGTCGCAGGTGAAGATCACGTTCACGTCGCGCCGTTCGAGCTGTCGGGGGGCTTCGCGGCGCAGGGCCTCGGGCGTCCCGCCGTGGATGGCCACCGCCGGGATGCCCGCTGCGACGAACTTGCGGGCCATGAACTCGGCGTGGCCGACGCTGACACAGAACCCGAGGGCTCGCGACTGGTGGACCTGGCCGCGCAAGCGCTGGAACTGCTCGATGACCAGCTCGGCACGGCGGTCATTGCCGGTGTATAGCTTCTCGAGATCCTCGACGTCGTACATGCCGCGGCTCCAGCGAACCGCGCTCAGGTCGGTGCCGTCGGCAAGGCCGTAGTACTCGAAGGGCGCCAGGAGCTGGGTCTCCAGCGCGTCCCAGAGCCGCAGCTCCGCCGCCGGACGTCCAGAAAAGTAGGGGAGGATGCTGACGCCGTCGGCCCGCTCCGGGGTGGCGGTGAGGCCGAGAAGGATCTCGGGCTCGAGCTTCTCCACCAGGTCGGAGTAGGTGTCGGCGGCCGAGTGATGACACTCGTCCACCACCACCACCTTCCAGAAATCCTTGCCGCAGGTCTCGGCGAGCTTCCGCGACCGGAAGCTCTGTACGGTGGTGAAGAGGTGGTCGTAGGAGTCGGGCGCCTGACCCCCGCCCAGGAGGGCACCGAAGGCCTGGTCCCGGAGCACCAGCCGATAGGTCTGCAGCGCCTGCTGGAGCAACTCCTCCCGATGCGCCACAAAGAGGAGCCGCGGCCGGACGCCAGATGCCGGCACCAGCCGGCGGTAGTCGAAGGCCGCCAGCATGGTCTTGCCGGTGCCGGTGGCGGCCACCACCAGGTTGCGGGTGCGGCTGTGGATGGTCCGCTCGGCTTCAAGCAGGTCCAGCATGGCCTGCTGGAAGGGGTAAGGGGCGACGGTGACCAGCAGCATGGCCGGTACCAGGCCGTCCCGCTTGCGCCCGCTCTCCTTGTCGAGCGCCGCCCGGAGCCGGGCGCGGTCGACTTCCGAGGCGGCGTCGAAGGGCTCAAACTCGCCACTCTCCCAGAGCGTTTCGAAGGTGCCGCCGAACTTCTCGAGGACGTGCGGCAGGTCGGCCTGGCCCGCCTTGACCGTCCACTCCAGGCCGCCGGAAAGCGCGACGCGCGAAAGGTTGGCCGAGCCCACATAGGCCGTGCTGAAGCCCGAGCGGCGATGGAAGAGCCATGCTTTGGCGTGCAGACGGGTGCGCCGGCCATCGTAGGAGATGCGCACCTGCGCGCCCGGCAGCTTGGCCAGGGCCTCGACCGCCTCGGCCTCGGTCGCGCCGGTGTAGGTGGTGGTCATCAGGCGCAAGGGGCGCTGGTCAAGGGCGAAGCGCTGGAACGCATCGCTCATGCGCCGCCAGCCCTCCCAGGTGACGAAGGAAACAAGGGCGTCAATGCGGTCGGCCGTTGCGATCTCGGCCTCAAGCTCGGACCCAAGTCGCGGTTCTCCCTCGGCGCCGGTGAGGAGGCCGCTCAGGGAGAGCGGGGTCTGCGGGCGAGGGGGAGGTGTTGCGTCTCGGTAAACTGCAAGTAGAGCTTGGCGTGCGTCGCCCGCGGCAATCGTGGATTCTGGCCCCGTCGCTCCGATAGCAGAGAGCACTCGGGTGCAGAGAGCCACCTGCTCCTCTTCCGTAAGCGAACCAAGTGCCCGCGTCAGCTCAGTGGTCAGGTGGCGCACCAAGAGCGACGTACCCTCCACGGCCGAGAGGTCCTCGACCTGAACCGAGCGACCACCCTGCTTGGCCTCGCCGATGGCGCGCTCAAGCAGCTGCGTCACCAGGGACTCGTAGACGCCGTCGGGGAGCGGGGTGGGCATGTGTTCGGATACTAGCCCGGGGTACGGACAGACTGTTGGGGGAGTTGACCGAGTTCAACCCTGCGTAGCCGCTTTGAGGCACCTGAATGTACGTCGCAGGGTGTAGGCTCTCCAGGCGTGCGCGGCTACCTCTTCCCCACCGACATCAACTGGTTCACTTTCCTTCGTGAGCGCCAGCCGCTCGACGAGGTGAATTTCTGGCGCCCGTCAGGGCGCGGATTTGCCGCTCTCTCCCCTGGGGAGCCGCTACTCTTCAAGTTGAAGAGCCCCCACAACGCCATCGGCGGATTCGGTATCTTCGCTCGCTACGAGCAGGCCACCGCGCGCCTTGCCTGGGACGCCTTTGGGGAGCGGAACGGGGCGACGACCTTTGAGGAGATGTGCCAGCGGATTGAGCACTACAGGGCAGGCCAGCCAAGCGACCCACTTCGCCGCTACCAGGTTGGCTGCATCATGCTTTCGCAGCCCGTCTTCTTCGCAGATGGTGACTGGGTGCCGCAGCCAACCGATTGGGCGCCGCAGGCCGTATCGGGTTCCGGCTACGACTTGGGCTCGGGAGAGGGTCTTCGGGTCTGGCACCAATGCCTCGAACGTGCGGCCGGTATGCGGCGGCTCCCCCCGGTGGCGTTGGCGGCTGAACCTCTCGAGCAGGGCGACCGAGCCGCCGGCCCACGCTTTGGCTCCCCCCAGATCGTGCTGCCACGACTCGGGCAGGGCACGTTCCGGGTGGCGGTCACGGGCGCCTACCGAGGGGCCTGCGCCGTCACCGGTGAGCACTCGATGCCCATCCTGGAGGCAGCGCACATTCGGCCGTACGAAGACGAGGGCCAGCACACCGTATCCAATGGCCTCTTGCTTCGCGCCGACGTGCACCGGCTCTTCGACCGCGGATATGTCACCGTGAGTCCGGACCTCAAGTTCGTGGTGAGCCAGCGCCTCAAGCAGGAGTTCGAGAACGGCGCAGTGTACTATGAACGCCACGGGAGGCAGATTCACCTCCCGTCGCAAGTCGCAGACCGTCCCGCTGTCGAGCTGCTGCGCTGGCACAACGAGAACGTGTTTGAACGCGGAAGGGCAGCCTGACCGTGCGAGTCGAGACGGTGACCGCAGCCGGGTTCGGCCTCCTTCAGGCGATTCGCGACACGCTCGCCTCTTCGACCGACTCGATTCTGTGCGTCGCCTTTGCGCATGAGCGTGGCGTGCGGCTGCTTGGCAAGGAACTGGAGGAAGGCCACCGGCGCGGTGGGAGGGCCCGGCTTGTGGTCACCACGGCCTTCGATCGCGGCGGGACGACTGGCGACGCGCTCATCGCAGCGCGCAGCTTCGGGGTTGAGGTCCGCATCCACAATCACTCTGGCGGCACGTACCATCCGAAGCTCTACCTGGGATCGGACGGAGCGAAGGCGAGCGCCGTCATCGGCTCGGCCAATCTCACGGCCGGGCTGGCCTGCAATATTGAGGTGGGCGTCGCGATGGTGGGCGCTCGCGAGGAGCCCGCTCTAACCCGGGCCTGGGAGGTCGGGGAGGCGCTCTGGGCAGACGCACGAAGCGAGCCGTGGGAAGCCAGGGCCGCCGACGCGCCCGAAGAGGAGATCCTTCCGGAACTCCTCGCAGCGCTCGAGAAGGCGCGTCGCCTCGATCCGGTCTTCATGACGCTCGGCCCGAATCCACGCCCGAACAAAGTTGTCGAGGTAACGCCAGCGGAAATCTGGATCGAAACCGAGCGGACCCTGCGCGAGCGAACCGGTCCGCAGCCCGTGGCGGCTTGGATGCTCAATCTGGCCTGGGAATACCTCCGAACCCGGGGTGAGCTCACCAATGCCACATTGCTCCACCAACTCAGGGTGCATCGGTCCAGTGCGGTCTGCGCGCTCTTCGCGAGAGTTCAAGGGGTTCAGGTCCAAAGAGCTGGCCAGATCAAGCTCGTCTTCAATACCGAGAGCAATCAGCGATAACCCTTGCCGGACAGATACCCGGAGTGTAGTTCGTCTGTTGCGAAGCCTTCCGTGCTTGGCGAATGTGCTCGACCGTTACCGACTACAGGCGCTCGCCTGCCTGCCGCGCCTTCACCAGCCGTGAGATCATGTGCCCCATGCCGCCGAGGCCGGCGAGGGGCATCCTCACCGTGGTCGGCGAGCCCGCGAAGGCTTCCTGAACGCGCCTGGCATAGGCGCTGCCTCCCAGGACCGCGATCTCAGAGAAGCGGTCCAAGTGAAGGGCCGTGATCTGCTCCCGGAGCGTGGCAACCTGCACGGTTTCCGCCGAAGGCTTCAGGAAAGTGGTGTCGTATGGACCGGGAACAGGGTCGGTCGGTCGCAGGAAGCCGTACTTCGCCGAGAGGATGATCCACGGTGACCCGCTGGCGCGAGCGTACTTGGCGGCAGCCCCTGCGAAGGTGCCGGTGTAGGCCTCTCCAGCGGGGGTCGGCCCTCGTGAAGGATCCGAGTCCCATACCTTCGCTTTCCCGCAGGGGGCCACATAGAGCGTTGAGTTCATGTCCAGTCCGTCCTTCAAGCCGACAGCGCGAGCTTGAGCCTCGCAGGATCGGCGACTTCGAAGTCACTTCCCGAACTCCAGAGACGAGCGCCCGCAGGCAAGCGGCCATAGAGCGCCGAGGCGACGCCGCGCGATCGGTCCGAGTTGCGATCCCAGCGCAGACGGACGCCAAGGGCAGCGAGCACCTCGCCGTGGTCTCTCCCTCGTTGACGCCATCGCTCCAGGTGGTCGGCGGCAGCCAGGAAGTCGCGCTTGTTGCTGTTGCAGCGGCCGTGGGCGGCGACCAGGTTGTCCAGCCCATTGTCGGGGTAGCGCGCCCAGGGGATGAAGTGGTCCACCTCGGCGACTTCGAAGTCACTTCCCGAACTCCAGAGACGAGCGCCCGCAGGTAGGCGGCCGTAGAGCGCCGACGCTACCCCACGCGAACGGTTCGAGTTGCGATCCCAGCTCAGACGGACGCCAAGGGCAGCGAGCACGTCGCCGTGGTCTCTCCCTCGTTGACGCCATCGCTCCAGGTGGTCTGCGGCAGCCAGGAAGTCGCGCTTGTTGCTATTGCAGCGGCCGTGGGCGGCGACCAGGTTGTCCAGCCCATTGTCGGGGTAGCGGGCCCAGGGGATAAAGTGATCCACCTCGCAAGCGCCCTCGATGCGTCCTTCGCAATAGAAGCAACGGTTCGACTGGAGTTCCCGGAGGGGCTGGCGGACAGGGTCCAGGGGAATGCGCTCCGCGCCGAAGAGGAAGGTCTCCAGGGTCGCTTCGGGCAGGCCGTTCATGCTGGCCACCATGACCGCCCACTCCCGCTGGAGGATGGGCCGGAGAACGCCGTTCAGCCTGACCAGGTTCTCCGCCACGCCGGGCCTGAGCAAAAGCCGGTTGTCGAAGGCTCCGGGCGTGCCGGCCTGGTAGGCCGACACCGGGGCGCGCTTGATCGACTGGTCCCAGGAGTATTCGTAGAGGAAGCGGTCTTCGTCACGCCCCATGACCTGGAGGCGCGGGATAGGCATCTCGATGAGCTTCCACTCCACGAAGCGAACCAGCCGCTCATAGGCGGCCGGGCGCGCGAGCCGAGCCCGGAAGTGCAGCTCCTCCGGAGCACCTGCCACCTCCTGCCGGAAACGAGCGATGGCACCCACGATCTCGGCCTGGTGGTCCACGTGACCGCCGCCTTGCCGCAGGACGCGGCCGACCGGCTCGTAGGGCGAAGCGTGGGGCCAGTAGAGCTCGACGATCTCCTCGGCCAGCTCGCGGGTGGTGATTGAGGTGGGCGGCCCGCCGGCGGTCGTCTTCTCAATCGTCAGGTCGAGGATGGCCATGAAGAGGGCGTACTTGTAGGTGGCGGAGAAGCTGCCCTGGTCGAGGACGGCCAGCACCCGCTCGGCTAGCGCGATGGCGCCTGTGTCGCCGCTCACAGGCCGGCCTTCCAGTAGGCCGCCCTGTCCGGCACCACCCACCTCACACCACCCCGCGGGTCCTCCACATCCCCCACGTACCTGGGGATCACATGCACATGCGCGTGCCCCACCGTCTGCCCCGCCGCCTCGCCCACGTTGACGCCCACGTTGTAGCCCGCGGGTGAGTGCCTGGCGTCGAGCCGCTCCTTCACGGCCGGTAAGAGCACCCAGACCGCCGCCTGCTCCTCTGCCGTCAGCTCGAACAGGCTGGCGACGTGGCGGCGAGGGATGATGAGCGTGTGCCCCGGGTTCACCGGGAACCCGTCCTTGAACGCCGCGGCCAGCTCGTTCTCGGCCGTCAGGTCGGGGAGCGCCAGGCGGGCGCAGAGCGGGCAGGGGGGCTCGGTCACACGGTGAGTCTAGCCTCCCGGCCACCCCGGAAGAACTGCCTGGCAGAGCGAGAGCGGCGCGCAGGAACGGCCGGGACGCCTGACGCAATCGGTCAAGCCAGTCGCAGCGGTTGCTGAACAAATACCGTGCGATTCAAATCTGGCTGACGGTGGAGAAACAGGGCGAGCCGGTTGGCGACGCCCGGTGCAGCCGATCCGGGGCCTCGGGATCTGGCCCGGCGGGACTAGGCAATACGGCAGTACCCCATTCGGACTCAGGGACTCCAAGTCACAGTGCGGAGGGTGCGAGATCGAATGGGTAACAGCCCCAGAGTTGGTCGCGGTGGCCCATGCGTCCCACAGGGAGACGAGGAGCAATCCATGCGTAGCGATCCACGACGAGGAGCAACCCGGGCGGCCAGCTTGCTGGTCTCCGCGCTCTTGCTCATTGGTGCGACTGGTTGCAAGTGGGTGCAGCTCAGGCCGGACCCAGCGAACCCAAAGCAGGGCGACCTGGTGAGCGTCCAGATTGCCGCCGGCCAGCCCTCCGAGATCAGCACAATCAAGTACAAGATCAACGCCATCCAGGGCACCACCACCTCCGCTCCCTTCCATGTGCCGGTCAATACCTGCAAGGCGCCCGGCAAGTACGACACCCAGCTCTCACTCTGGGGCGAGGCCACGTACAAGGACGGGACGGTCAGGACCTACAGTCAGGTCTCCGATCTCACGGAGGTGAAGCCGGAGCGCCACAACAGCACCTTCAGCTATGTCTTCTATCTTTCGAACAGCGGGGACGGCTGGATGGATGCCGGGAAGTCGGGTGCCGACGCCTTCATCAACAACTTCAGCTCGCGCACGGACTACAAGTACTTCTGGTCGGAGCCCGGGGTCTTCAGCTCAGCCTGCACCGACTGCGCCAGCAACTTCGATCTCGTGATCGCCTGGGGACACGGCAGTCCACACACCTTCTACTCCGGGAAGAGCGCCGTGGACCTGTCCGGCACCGCGTACGGAGGCTGCGCCTTCTGCAACAGCACGGGAGACACGAAGTATCTCGCCTTCGCCTCCTGCAGCATCCTCTCGCTGGAGGACTCCGCCTCGCAGCCGTGGTGGAACTACTGGTTCCACAACCAATCGACGAGGACCGACCGCCGTCCATTCCAGGGGCTCCACATGGTGATGGGGTTCCGGACGCTCATGGTCATCGACACCTGGAGCTTCCTGTGGGACTCGGGAGACAACGCCGACGACTTCTTCGGTGACCTGGCGGGCAGGCTCGATGACGGTTGGTCGGTCAAGGACGCGTGGCTCTACTCGGCAAAGGACAACCTGAGCTTCGACGACGGGAACAACCGCGCCGCGGTGGCGTACCTGGGAGAGTACGGAAGCGACACGGTCTCTACGACCAGGAGCGACTTCATCTACGGCAACGCGAAGTACGCCAATCAATGGGTGGAGTTCTGGGAGTAGCCACTCCCGAGGAGATTCGACATGAGACACACGCTCGTGATGCTCTCCCTGGTTGTCCTTCACCCGGTGACGGCGCTGGCGCAGGCGGCGCTGGACGCGCAGGCCCGGCAAGAGATTGCGGCCATCCTGCAGAAGCCAAGGCAGGTGTACGAGGTGGACCCGGCGAAGAACGCAGCCGTCTTCGACCGCATCGACGCGCAGTTCGCGAAGCATGTCGACTCCTCGAAGGCGACCGTGAAGGAGGGGCAGCCCGGAATCTCGAGATACAAGCGCCTGACCGAGAAGAACGAGCCCATCTTCACAGGGGAGGGTGGGGCCCAGGGGGTGACACCTCCCGGGGCGTTCTACACGAGGTACGAGAAGGGGCTGCAGCGGCGCGTCTTCAGGAAGGAGATCTCCGTCCCTGGGAGCCAGGCGCTTGAAGATCGGGCGGCCATCGCGCTCGCCGACGGATTCATCAGGAAGAACGCCCTCTGCCTCGAGTCCGAACTGGACACCATGGCGGATCCGACCGTCGCGTCGCTCAGAAGGCGGGGGCTCGACAGCGAGGCCAAGCCCGTGGCCAAGGCGACGATCCTGCAGCGGGTCGAGTTCAAGAGGAAGGTCGATGGCCTCGAGGTCATCAACTCGAAGCAGGCTGTGGCGCTCCATCCGACGACGCGCGAGGTGCTCGGGTACGAGAGCCTCAACTGGACTCCCGTCAACGTCAGATCGGGCAAGCAGTACCCCTCCTTGAGCCTCCAGGAGGCGGTGGCGAGGATCGAGTCGTTGCTCGCCAGGTCGAGCGCCAAGTCCCGAATCACGCGGGTCAGGGCCGCGATGTTCCAGGAGGATCGGTACGTGTTCCCCGTCCTGGTCGTGAGCGTGGAGTCGCCCAAGACCGATTCGACGGAATATGCCTCCAGGGAAAACCTGGTGATCGCCCTGGCAAAGGAACTCCCGACCAAGAAGAAGACGAAGCCGATCCGGAACGAGCCAGGGAGCATCAAGTGACGCCGAACGGGAGAGACTCGGCCGAGAGTCGCTGACGGCGGCTTCACTCGGGGCGCATGAGGCGTCAAGGCCTCCATGCCCCGCGCTTGACCCTCGGTCACGAACCGGCCGCTCGGCGGGGACCCCCGGAACGTAGAAAGCCCCGCAACCATGACTGGTTGCGGGGCTCGATGTGGCGGGGTGTGCGGGGCTCGAACCCGCGGCCTCCAGCGTGACAGGCTGGCGTTATAACCGACTTAACTAACACCCCAGAAAGAGTAGTGGGCGGAGCAGGTTTCGAACCTGCGACCCGCGCCTTGTAAAGGCGCCGCTCTACCCCTGAGCTATCCGCCCAGAGCGAAAGCGGGACGGTATCTAGCCCGCAGGGTACCCCCCTGTCAACGTCAGAGGACAGACAGGAACCCCCCAAGGTCACAGCCCTTCTCGCTTCCTTGTCGGATCACGCCGCAGGTGGTACCAACCGGCCAAAATGGCATTCAAGCAAGGCCAGAAGATCATCCACCGCGCCCAGCGCGCCTGGGGCGTCGGCGTGGTCATCGAGGTGGCCGACGACGGCCGCCGCGTCGCCGTCCGCTTCGCCGGCCGCGACGGCGTCACCGTGGTCTCCGGCCGCGACCCGGCCCTGCTGGCCGTCCCCGACGACACCCCCATCGACGCCGACGCCGGCGGCCCGCTCGACGCCCTCGCCGCCGGCCAGCCCGGCCCCGCCTCCGCCTGGGCCCTCCGCTCCCGCGCCCTCCGGCTCGACGCCCTGCGCCGCGCCGACGGCCTCGGCGCCCTCCTCTCCAGCCGCGTCCACGTCCTCCCCCACCAGGTCGGCGCCGCCGGCCGCATCCTCGCCGACCGCCTCCCCCGCTTCGTCCTCGCCGACGAGGTCGGCCTCGGCAAGACCGTCGAGGCCGGCCTGGTCTTCGCCGGCCTGCGCCAGCTCGGGCTCGCCGAGCGCGTCCTCATCGTGGTCCCCGAGCACCTGGCCTTCCAGTGGCTCGCCGAGCTCTTCCACAAGTTCAACGCCCTCTTCACCCTCCTCACCGCCGAGCGCGTCGCCGAGCTGGGCGGCGCCGAGGCCGCGCTGGCCCGCTCGCCGCTGGCCATCGTCTCCTTCGAGGCCCTGCTCGCCGACGAGGAGCTGCCCCGCGCCGCCGCCGCCACCGCCCTCGATCTGGTCATCGTCGACGAGGCCCACCACCTGTCCGACGACGAGCTCCACGCCCGGGTGGCCCCGCTCTGCCGCCGCTCCTACGGCGCCCTGCTCCTCACCGCCACGCCGGTCCGGCTCGACCCCCGCGAGTACTTCCGCCTGCTCTCGCTCGTCGAGCCCATCCCCAGCACCGACGAGGCCGGCTTCCTGGAGCGGCTCGAGCAGCACGAGGCCTACGCCACCATCGCCCGCGAGCTGCTCGGCGGCGCCACCGTCAAGGCCTCGCTCAAGGCGCTGCGCAAGCTCGCCCCCGACGACGTCACCTTCGAGCACGACGACCAGACCCGCGACGACCTGCTGGCCCACCTGGCCGACCACTACTCCCTCTCCGCCCGGCTCATCCGCAACCGCCGCGTCAAGGTCGGCGCCTTCACCGCCCGCGAGCTGCGCCGCTTCGACGTCCCCGCCGGCGGCCGCATGAAGGCGCTGGTGGACCTCTGCGCCGGGCTCGCCAAGGCCGGCGAGAAGGTGCTGGTCTTCGGCTCCGACGCCGACCACCTCGCCGAGCTGCAGGCCCGCATCGCCGGCGCCGGCTACGAGTCGCTCAGCTACGACGGCGCCCGCACGCTCGAGGCCCGCGACCGGCTGGTGGCCCGCTTCCGCGATCCCGAAGGGCCGCGCCTGCTCCTCTCCGGCGAGGCCGGGGGCGAGGGGCGCAACTTCCAGTTCGCCGCCCACCTGGTCTGCGCCGACCTCCCCGAGTCGCCGCTGGTGCTCGAGCAGCGCATCGGCCGGCTCGACCGGCTCGGCCAGGCGAGACCGGTGCAGATCCACCTGGTGGTGGAGCCGGGCGAGGAGCAGTTCCTGGCCGACCTCTACCAGCACGAGATCGGCATCTTCGAGGAGCCGGTGGGCGGCCTCGACGCCCTGCTGGCCTCGCTCCCCGCCGAGCTGGCCGCCCTGCGCAAGAAGAAGGGGGCCAAGGCCCGCGCCGACTTCCGCGCCAGGCTGGCCGCCCGCGTCGCCGACGCCCGCCGCGTCCAGCACGAGGGCGACCCGCTCCTCGACATCCGCTCCGCCTCGCTCCCCGAGCTGGCGGCGCTGGTGGGCAACGCCTTCGCCCGGCTCGACGAGGAGCCGCCCGCCGGCATCACCGCCCTGGGCGGCATCCCCACCGAGGCCGGCATGGAGGCGCTGCGCGAGGCGCTGGTGACCCTCTCCCGCTGGCTGGAGGAGGAGCTGGAGGACCTCGGCACCGACCTCGGCCGCCGCATCGGCCTCGACGTCGACACCGACCAGAATGTCTCGCCCTTCGAGGTGGCCTTCACCATCGGCTCCGGCCTGCGCGTCGAGGCCCTGCCTGGCATGGCCGTGCCCGACGAGCCGGAGACGCTGCTCGGCTCCTTCTGGCGCGAGACCGCGGTGCAGCGCGACGAGCTGGAGTGGTTCGCCACCGGCCACCGGCTGGTCGAGGCGCTGATGGGCATCGCCCGCGACGGCGACGCCGGCCGGGCCGCGGTCATCCGCCGCCCCTGGGCGCCGCGCCGCGGCGGCCTCTGCCTCCGCTTCACGCTGCAGTGGGCCACCGGCGCCGACACCACCCCCGGCGCCCGGGTCGGCTCCCGCCAGGCCTCGCGCTACCTCCCCGGCGGCCCCATCAGCGTCATGGTCGACCTCGAGGCCCACCGCACCATCACCGGCGGCGGCGAGCGACTGGAGTCGGAGGCCGACGACGCCGAGGACGTGCGCGTCGGCAACGTGCCGCCGGCCCTGCTGGACCGGGCCCGCAACGCCGCCCTCATCGAGGCCGAGGCCCGCTTCCTGAAGCGCAAGGAGAAGGCACTGGCCCGGCTCGACGCCCACGCCGCGGGCGAGGAGCAGCGGCTGGTGGAGTCGGCCTTCGCCGGCGGGGCGCCCCGCAAGCTGGTCGAGGCGGCGCTGGGGGCGGTCCGCCAGCACCGCAAGGTGACCGCCGGCGCCATCGAGCGGGTCACCCTGGTGCTCGACGCCGCGGCGTTGGTGGTGCCATAGGGTCGCGGGTGGCGGCCCCGGCGGGGCCGGGGCGGCGCCTGTCTAGGCGCTTGACAGGCGACCAGCGGCTAGGCAAACTGGGGCTCATGAACGCGCGGCGGGTCATCCGGCGCATCGTGGATCTCGGGGGCGAGGTGGTCCGCCAGAAGGGCTCCCATGTCCGCGTCCGCGCCGGAGTCTGCTTCGCGACGGTCCCGGATCACGGCGCCCGCGACATT
Organism: Anaeromyxobacteraceae bacterium; assembly: GCA_032654565.1. Lineage (GTDB taxonomy): Bacteria > Myxococcota > Myxococcia > Myxococcales > Anaeromyxobacteraceae > JADKCZ01. The sequence continues at coordinate 1,182,562 of JAULAX010000015.1, forward strand.
CCGGCCGGGACGCTCCGCTCCATCGAGCGACAGCTGGCGCCGTGCCTGGGTGAAGGCTGGCTACGGGAAAGGTAGGAGACGTCATGGCCAAGTACGTGGTGACTTACGAGCGGGACGAGGGCGGCTGGTGGATCGCCGAGGTGCAGGGCGTCGCCGGCGTGAACAGCGACGGTCGATCCGTGGCCGACGCCCGGCGCCGGGTGCGTGAGGCCCTCTCCCTCGCCATCGGCGATGCGGCCGCCGAGCGGGCCGAGTTCGTCGATGACATCAAGCTCCCGGCCGACGTTCGCCGGGTCGTCAAGCAGGCCACCGCGGCCAGGGCTCGCCTCGATGACGTCCAGTCCAAGGCGGTCGCCGCCACGGCCGCCGCCGCCAGCGTGCTGACCCGGAAGTTCGGGCTCTCGGTGCGCGACGCCGCCGAGATGCTCGGCGTCTCCCACCAGCGCATCCAGCAGCTGTCTGGCGCCAAGCGGTAGTCCGCCCATGGACCTCGTCCCGCTCCTCCAGGCCCTCATCCGCATCGACTCCACCTCGAGCCGCCCCAACGGCCCGGTGCTCGACCTGCTCGAGGGCGAGCTGAGGCCGCTCGGCTTCATCACCCGCCGCCACCGCTGGACCGACGCCGACGGCGTCGAGAAGCAGAACCTGGCCTGCCGGCGCGGCCCCGACCTGCCCGGCGGCCTGGCCCTCATCGGCCACACCGACTGCGTCCCCTTCGACCCCGCCTGGGCCGAGGCCCTCACCGCCCCGGTCCGCGACGGCCACGTCCACGGCCGCGGCGCCGCCGACACCAAGGGCTTCCTGGCCGCCGCCGTCACCGCCGCCCGCCGCACCACCGCCGGGGCCCACCCGCTCACGCTCCTCTTCACCGCCGACGAGGAGGTCGGCTGCCTCGGCGCCAAGCAGGCCCTGGCCGAAGGTCGCCTCCACCCCCGCCACGCCATCATCGGCGAGCCCACTTCCTTGGTGCCGGTCCGCGCCCACAAGGGCTACTGCGCCGTCGAGGTGGAGCTGACCGGGGTGGAGGGGCACAGCGCCTACCCGGAGGTGGGGGCCTCGGCCATCCACGCCGTCGGCCGGCTCTTCGTCGAGCTGGAGCGGATCGGCGGCGAGCTGAAGCAGGTCACCGACGGCGCCTTCGACCCGCCCTTCACCACCTGGAACGTCGGCGTCATCGCCGGCGGCAAGGCCCGCAACATCATCGCCGGCACCTGCACCTTCAGCTACGAGTGGCGGCCGCTCCCCGGCCAGGAGCCGCGCCAGGCGCTGCGGCTGCTGGAGGCGGCCTGCGACCGGCTGGTGGCCGGCAGCGGCGGGCGCCTCACGGTGGCCATCTCGCCGCTCCGCACCGACCCGGCCGCCGTCACCTCGCCCGACGCCGAGATCGTCCGCTACCTCGAGCAGGCCAGCGGCCACGCCAGCATCACCGTCCCCTTCGGCACCGAGCTGCCCGAGGTGATCGGCATGGGGGCCGAAGGCGTGGTCTTCGGCGCCGGCGACATCCGCGTCGCCCACCGGACCGGCGAGCGCGTCGCCGTGGCCGAGCTCGAGCGCTGCGCCGAGGTCCTGACCGGGGCCATCGAGCGGTTCTGCGGGCCCGGGCACTGACCCTTTGGGTTGTGGTTGATTTTCAACCAGCTGATGGTTGATTTTCAGCCACGAGCGCTCCAGACTGCGCTGGTGTTCAAGCGCCACCAGCAGCCGGCCATCGAGGCCGCCCTCTCCGATACCCCGGCCACCATGCTGGTCGGGCCCCGGCAGAGCGGCAAGACCACGCTGGTCCGCGCCATCGCCGCGGCCAGGGGCAGGAAGGCGAGCTACCACTCGCTCGACGAGCAGGGCGTGCTCGACGCCGCGCTGGCCGATCCGGTCGGCTTCGTCGCCGGTCTCCGTGGGCTGGCGGTCATCGACGAGATCCAGAAGGCGCCGCGCCTCCTCCCGGCCATCAAGGTGGCCATCGACCGCGACCGCCACCCCGGCCGCTTCCTGCTGACCGGCTCGGCCAACGTGCTGGCCCTGCCACGGGTCTCCGAGTCGCTGGCGGGGCGCATGGAGGTGGCCACGCTCTGGCCGCTCTCGCAGGGTGAGCTGGTCGGGCGGCGCGAGGGCTTCATCGACCGGGTGCTGCGCGGTGAGCCGCCGGCCGGGCAGGGTGGTGTGGACATCGTCCCGCGACTCCTCCAGGGCGGCTACCCGGAGGCCGCGACCCGCCTCGACCCGGGCCGTCGGCGAGCCTTCTTCGAGGCCTACCTGACCACCATCGTCACCCGCGACGTCCGCGACGTCGCCGCCATCGAGGATCCCGGCGCGCTCCAGCGGCTGCTCCAGCTCTGCGCCGCCCGGACCGGCGCCACCATGAACCACGCCGAGCTGGGCCGGATCCTGGGCGTGCCGGTCTCGACCATCAAGCGCTACCTGGCGCTGCTCGAGACGCTCTTCCTGGTCCACCACCTCCCGGCCTGGTCCTCGAACCGGGGCAAGCGGCTGGCCCGGACGCCCAAGCTCCACGTCGTGGACACCGGCCTGGCCATGGTGCTGGCCGGCGTCGGAGCGGCGGCGCTGGCGCAGGAGCGGACCCTGCTCGGCGCCATGCTCGAGTCCTTCGTGGCCGCCGAGCTCCGCAAGCAGCTCGGCTGGTCGGAGGCCCGCCCCAACCTGCTCCACTTCCGCTCCCACGCCGGCGCCGAGGTGGACCTGGTGCTCGAGGACGGCCGCGGGCGTGTCGTCGGCGTCGAGGTCAAGGCCACCAGCACCCCCTCGTCGTCCGACTTCAAGGGGCTCCGGGCGCTGGCCGAGACCGCCGGGAAGGCCTTCGTGCAGGGGATCGTCCTGCACCTCGGCGCCCGCCCGCTCGTCTTCGGACCCACCCTGACCGCCTGCCCGATCGATGCGCTCTGGGAGTGAGGGGGCCCCGGACGGGACGGCCCGGAACCGGCTACAATGCCCGCCGTGACCACGCTCCGGTTCACCAAGTACCACGGCCTCGGCAACGACTTCGTGGTCGTCGACGGCCCGCGCATGGACGCGGCCCGCGCCGTGCGGCTCTGCGACCGCCACCGCGGCCTCGGCGCCGACGGGGTGCTGACCATCCTCTCGCCCCGCTCCCCGGGCGCGGTGGCCACCATGCACGTCACCAACGCCGACGGCTCGGTCGCCACCATGTGCGGCAACGGCATCCGCTGCGTGGCCCGCCACCTGGCCGACACCCGCGGCCTCTCCGGCCAGCTCACCATCGACACCGACGCCGGCCCGCGCGCCTGCACCATCCACCGCGACGCCGCCGGCCAGGTCATCGAGGTCTCGGTGGAGATGGGCCCGGCCCGCGTCGACGAGGACCAGCGCTTCACCGTGGGCGAGGAGCGGCTGCGCGCCATGCGCGTCGACCTCGGCAACCCCCACGCGGTGCTCTTCGACGATCCCACCCGCGAGCGGGCCGGCGAGATCGGGCCGGCCATCGAGCGCCAGGTGCCCGGCGGCGTCAACGTCGGCTTCGCCCGCGCCGGCGTCGACGGCCTCGACCTGGTGGTCTGGGAGCGGGGCTGCGGCCTCACCGACGCCTGCGGCACCGGGGCCTGCGCCGCGGCGGTGGCCTCGGTCCAGTCCGGGGTGCTCCCGGCCGACCGCCCCCTCCAGGTGCGGCTCCCCGGCGGCGCCCTCACCATCACCGTCTCCGCCGACCTGGCCCGCGTCACCATGCGCGGCCCGGCCGAGCGGGTCTACCAGGGCGAGACCGGGCTCTAGCGCATGACCTCGCCGCGGCCGCCCGCCTTCGACGACGAGCGCTTCTTCCGCGACGCCCTGCAGCTCCTCGGCACCCTCGACCTGGAGCAGCTGCAGGAGCTGGCGCTGCAGGTGCTGGCCCGGGTCACCGACGCCCAGGGGGCGGCGCTCTGGGTGGCCGACGAGCGCGGCGCCCTCACCCTGCGCGGCTACCGCGGCGTGGTCGACCGCGGCGCCCTCTCCCCCCGCATCGACCCGCACGACGAGCCCTGGGCCGGGGCGGTGGCGCGGCCGGCGGCGCTGCCGGCGCCCGGGCTCCGGCCCGGCGAGGCCTTCTACGTGCCGCTGGTGGCCAACGACGAGCTGCTCGGGCTGGCCCTGCTGGCCGACCGGGCCAGCGGCCGCTTCGGCGCCGACGAGCAGGCCGCCGCCCTGGCGGTGGCCGGCTTCACCGCCATCGCCGTCCGCAACGCCCGCCGCTTCCAGGCCCTGGAGCGGGTCGGGCTGCGCGACCGCGAGACCGGCGCCTACAACCTGGCCTACTTCGTCGACTACGCCGGCAAGGAGTTCTACAAGGCCCGCCGCTACTCCCGGGCCTTCTCGCTGGTGGTCATCTCCATCGACAACGTCGACCAGCTGCGCAAGGCCGGCGGGCGCGACCTCTACCGGCGCGCCATGCGCGACCTGGTCGGCGCCGTCTCCCGCGTCATCCGCGACGCCGACATCCTCGCCAAGGTCACCGAGAGCGAATACTACCTGCTGCTCCCCGAGACCGATCCCTTCGGCGCCCAGCTCTTCCTGCGGCGCGCCGCCGAGGAGATCCGCGGCGAGCCCTCCATCCGCCTGCTCGAGGAGCAGGCCCCGGTGCTGGTGAGCATGGGGGCGGCCGCCTTCCCGAGGGACGGCGAGGACTTCGACGAGCTGCTCCACTGGGCCCGCCAGCGCGTCGAGGCCCAGCGCGGCTCGCTGGTGCGCCGGCTCCAGCTCGGCGACCTGGAGCGGACCGCCTTCTGGGAGCTCGCCGACCTGCTCATCTCCGGCGCCCCCCACCTGGCCGACAGCAGCCCCTCGGCGCGGCGCCCCGCCGACCCCGAGGCCTTCGCGGCGGTGCAGCGCGAGGTGGCCCGCGAGCTGGGCCGCGACCCGCGCGCCCGCGGCCTGGTCTACGTGGGCGGCCCGGGGCTGGCCCGCGCCCCGCTGCGCGAGGCCCTCCCCGCCGCCGAGTCCACCGCCCGCGCCGGCGACGCCTCGGCCCACGTCTACCTGCTCGGCCCCCGCGGCGGCGACCGGCCCGGCACGCCCCACCCCCAGGTCACCGAGGTCTGGCTCGACGGCGACCAGCGGCTCGGCGGCCACCAGTTCCTGCTCCACCTCTCCGAGCAGGGGGGCTACGCCTGGCTCTCCAGCCAGGACGGCCGCGCCTTCCACACCTCCGACGTGCCGCTGGTCGACGCCCTGGTGCAGCGCCTCCAGGCCCTCTACGACCTGCAGCCCCTCTAGCCCGGTCCCGCCATGCCCCCGGTCCGAAAGATCCTCATCGCCGACCCCGACCCGGAGACGGTGCGCCTGCTGGCCCCGCCGCTGCGGCAGCGCGGCTACCAGGTCCACGCCGCCCGCGACGGCTCCCGGGCGCTGCAGGTGGCCATCCTGCGCTTCCCCGACCTGGTCATCTTCGACGAGCTCTCGCCGCTGCTCGACGCCCGCACCTTCGTCCGCATCCTGCGCACCAACCCGCGCACCGAGCGGATCCCGGTGCTGCTCACCGGCGAGGGCGAGGACCCGGAGCGGACCCGCCTCGGCACCTGGCTGCGCAAGCCGCTGCGGCTCGACGAGGTGCTGGCCCGCGTCGAGCAGCTCTTCCGGCGGGCCGACGCCACCCAGGCCGCCGGCGCCGCCGCCGACCTGGAGGGCAACCTCGCCCAGCTCCCGCTCACCGACCTGCTGCAGATCCTCTCGGTCAACCGGCGCTCCGGCCAGCTCTCGGTGGAGCGCGGCGGCGAGCGGGCCGAGGTCTTCCTGCGCGAGGGGCGGGTCATCGACGCCCGCTTCGGCCTGGCCGGCGGCGAGAAGGCGCTCTGGCGGCTGCTCACCCGGCACGAGGGGCAGTTCACCTTCGCCCCCGGCGAGCCGCCCGGTCCCGACCGGATCTCCCGGCGGCTCGACGACCTGCTCCTGGAGGGGCTGCGCCAGGCCGACGAGCTGGCCCGGCTGCTCCCCGCCCTGCCGGCGCCGGGCGAGACCGTGGAGCTGGCGGTCCACCCCGGCGAGATCCCGGCCGGCCTCCACCCCGTCACCGCCGAGGTGGTGGTCAACCTGCGGGCCCCCTGCCGGGTGGCCGAGCTCATCGACCGCTGCGCCGCCTCCGACCTCGAGTCGGCCCGGGCGCTGCAGGCGCTGCTGGAGCACGGCTACGCCCGCCTGGCCCCGGCGGCGGCCCCCCCGGTGGAGCCGGAGGCGCTGCTGGCCCACCACGAGCTGCACGCCTTCCGCACCCGGGTCGGGCGCGGGCGGGCCTCGGGGGGGCGCACCATCGGCAAGGTGGTGGTGACCGGCGGCGGCCCGCTCTCGCGACGGGCGGCGCTGGCCCGCTTCGCGGCGCTGCCGGGCTTCCAGGCCACCGCGGCCGACGGCGAGGCCGTCCACTTCGGCACCCTGGGGCGGCTCAACCTGGGCGAGGGCGTGCGGGTGGACCTGGTGGAGCTGCCCGGCGAGCCGGAGCAGCGCCCGCTCTGGCGGCCGTTCGGGGCCGGGGCGGTGGGGGCGCTGGTGCTGCTCCCGGTGGACAGCGACGGCCTGCTCGAGGAGCTGGTGCGGGTGCTGCAGGTGCCGGTGGTGGTCTGCGGTCCGGCCGGGGCCGAGCTGCCCTCGCCGCTGCGCGACCACCCGGCGGGCGTCACCGCCGGCGGCAGCGACGCCGCCGAGGCGCTGCGGGCGCTGCTGGCCGGGGCCGGGGCGCGCGCCGCCTACTGACGGGCGGCGCGGCGGCGATCGCGGCTGCGATCGCGGGCGGAATTACTGGCCGCTGGCGCGGCCGTCGCGCTGGGCGTTCAGGTAGTCGACCAGGCGGCGGTCGGTCCGGCAGATGTGCTCGCAGAGCCAGGCGGTCACCCGGTTGCCGAACTTGATGACGAAGACCGGACCGGCCCCGTCGGCCCGGTAGTCCTGGAAGAGCCGGGCGTACTCGGCCACGAAGCGCTGGTGCTCGTCGTGGTGGGTGGCCATCTCCGGGTAGCCGGCCTCGGCCATGATCCGCTCCTCGGCCTCGAAGTGGTGGACCACGTAGTCGCCCAGGAAGGTGAGCAGCCGCCCCACCTCGGTGCGGGCCCGCCGGTCGCGGGTGGCGGCCAGCAGCTGGTCGATGCGCCGGAAGAGCTCGCGGTGCTGCTCGTCGATGTCCGGCTCGCCGGTCTCCAGGCTCTTGTCCCAGCTGATCTGGATCCGGACCTCCATGCGGCACGCCTCCTGGTCACTCCCCCGTGCGGGGGTGCGAGCCTATCACGCCGAACGAGGGGCGCCAGAGGCCGGGGGCCCGGCGGGGGAGGGGGCGGCCCCGGTCGGCGAGCCGGACGCTGCGGCCGTGCCCCGGCCTGCCGAGGCGCCGGCGGCGGCGGCCCGGGCGGCGGTGACGAACTGGCCCAGGGCCACGTCGGCCACGTAGACGTGGTCGCGGATCCAGGCCACCACCTCGCGCTCCAGCCGCAGCACCCGCTCGGCGCTGGCGCCGCGCTGCCGCATGGTGGCGTCCAGCTCCAGCATCGAGCCGGCGAAGGCGGCGTGCTCGGCGGCGTGGGCGGCGGCGTCGGGGTAGCGGTGCTCGCGCATCAGCCGCTCCTCGGCGGCGAAGTGGAGCACCACGTGCTCGCGCAGGAAGCTGGCCAGCGTGGCGGCCTCGCCGCGGTCGCCGCGGAGCATGGCGTCGAGCAGCCGGTCGACGCGCTCGAAGAGCTCGCGGTGCTGGGCGTCGAGGTCGGCGACCCCGAGCGACAGCGTGCTGGACCATTGAAGCGCCACCAGTTCCCCCACGGACGGTGCGTCCTGCCAATGTCCGCAGTGTAGGTGGATCGGCGCGAGAACACACGAGACCGGCTCGGGGTGCGTGAATTGACGCTGGAGTGCGCCAATTGACGCTCCCGCAGAGGGCGGGTCAGGCGGGGAGCGGGCCGCGGTCGGCGAGCCGCTCGACGGCGCGCCTTTGCCGTGCCCCAGCGTGTCCCACCACCACGCCGACCAGCCGAGTCCGGCGGAAGGTGGCGGCCGCCACCTTCTGCAGGGCGGCCGGCGTCACCGCCTCCACTCTCCGGCAACGGGCCTCGAACCCCTCCGGCGACGACAGCACCTCGCCGGCGCCGTACCAGCCCACCAGGTCGGCGGGGCTGTCGAGCGAGAAGGCCAGCATCATCCGGTGGCGCCGCTGCACCCGCAGCAGCTCCGCCTCCGGCACCGGCTTCTCGGCCAGCTCGGCCAGCACCAGCAGGATCCGCTCCAGCACCCGGGCCAGCTTGCGCGGCGAGCAGGCGCCGTCGATCACCAGCATGCCGGCGTCGGTGAAGGTGTCGAGGCCGCAGTGGAGCGAGTAGGCCAGGCCGCGCTTCTCCACCACCTCGAAGGGCAGGCGCGAGGAGAGGCCGTCGTCGAGCACCCGCCGCAGCATCAGGAAGGCCGGGTAGTCGGGGTGCAGCTCGGGCGGGCAGGGGAAGGCCAGGGTGAACTCGGCCTGGGCGTCGTCGTGCTCCACCAGCTCCAGGCGCGGGCCGTCCGGCCAGGGCGGCGGCGGGCGGTCCACCGAGCGGACGCCGCGGGGGAGCTCCCCGAGGTGGCGGTGGGCCAGCTCCAGCACCTCGGCGTGGCGCACCGGGCCGGCCACCGCCAGCACCAGGTTCTCGCCGGTGTAGAAGCGGTCGAGGTGGGCCTTGGCGTGGCGGCGGGTCAGCCCCTTCACCGAGGCCGGGGTGCCGCCGATCTTGCGGGCCAGCGGGTGATCGCCGAAGACCAGCCGCTTCACCAGGTTGTCCGGGTCGATGTCGCGGCCGTCGGTGTCCACCTCGTCGAGGATCTCCTCCAGGATCACCTCGCGCTCCACCTCGATCTCCTTGAGCAGCGGGCGGCGCACCATCTCCCCCAGCACCGAGAGGCCGGTGGAGAGCTCGGTGGGGTGGAGCGGGGTGTAGTAGGCGCCGTGGTCGCGGGCGGTGACCCCGTTCAGGTTGCCGCCGGCGCTCTCGATGGCGGCGTTCATGGCCACCGAGTCGGGCCAGCCGGTGGAGCCGCGGAAGAGCAGGTGCTCGAGGAAGTGCGAGACGCCGTTGACCGCGGCCGACTCGTGGCGCGAGCCGGCCCGGACGTAGAGCGCCGCCATGGCCGAGTGCAGCCCCGGGGCGCTGGCGGTGAGCACCCGCAGGCCGTTCCCGAGCTCGTCCCGCTGCAGCCGGCCCCAGCTGTCGCCGTCGAGCCGGTGGAGCAGGGCGCTGCGACCCCGGGTCCCGGGGCGGGCGCCGCCGGGCGAGGCGCGCTTGATGCGTCGCTTGGTCATGTGGTCACCGCGGCGGGAGGGGCGGCCGGGGCGGCGGCCGGGGCGGCGGGGGCGGCCCGCTCGTCGGGGGCGGCCGGCAGCCAGATGGTGAAGGTGGCCCCCTGGCCGGGGGCGCCGTCGCAGCGGACGGTGCCGCCGTGCTCCTGCACCACCTCCTGCACGAAGGCCAGCCCCAGCCCGGTGCCGCGCTCCTTGGTGGAGTAGAAGGGGTCGAAGAGGCGCGACATCGCCTCCGGGGCGATGCCGGCGCCGCTGTCGCCCACCGAGAGCTCGACGCCGTCGCCGGCCCGCCGCGCCGTCACCGTGAGGGTGCCGCCGCCGGGCATGGCCTCGCGGGCGTTGCGCACCAGGTTGAGCAGCACGGCGCGCAGCCGGGCCTCGTCGCCGCGGATGGCCGGCACCCCGGGCGGCAGCTCGCGCCGCACCTCGACGCGGGCCGCGGCCAGCTCCGGCGCCAGGAAGTCGAGCAGGTTGCCGACCAGCTCGGCGAGCTCCTGGCGGCCGCCCGGGCTGCGCGGGGCGCGGGCGAAGCGCAGGTACTCCTCGGTGAGGGCGTTGAGCCGGTCCACCTCGCGCGAGATGGCGGCGCACAGGGCCCGGGCCTCGGGGGCGCCGCCGGGGATCCCCTCCAGCTCCTCGGCCAGCAGCTCGGCGTTGAGGCCGAGGGCGTTGAGCGGGTTGCGGACCTCGTGGGTGATCTGGGCGGAGATGCGCCCCACCGCCGCCAGCCGCTCGGCGCGCCGCAGCTCGCGCTGCTGCGAGAGCAGCGAGGCGGCCATGGCGTTGAACTCGCGGGCCAGCAGGGTGAGCTCGTCGTTGCCCACCGGCACCACCTGGCGGGAGAGGTCGCCGGCGGCCACCGCCTTGACCCCCTCGGTGAGCTTCTCGATGGGGGCCAGCAGGCGGCGGGCGAAGAGCGCCGCCCCCACCCCCACCATCAGGGCGATGGCCGAGTAGAGGATGATCAGCACCACGGTGCGCGACTCGGTGGCCTCGGCGGCGTGCACCTGGTCGGCGATGCGGCTCTCCAGCTGGGCCTGCAGCAGCTTGACGTCGAGCGAGAGCGACTTCTCCAGCAGCCGGGTCTCCTGGGCGCGGGCCTCCAGCAGCTCCGGGGCGCCCCCCTGCTCCAGCAGGTCGAGCAGGGCGTTGGCGGCGGCGTCGTACTGCAGCCAGCGGGCCGAGAGGGTGTCGAGCCGGGCGGTCACCTCGCCGAGCACCCGGGCGTCCTCCTCGCCGCCCAGCGCCGCGGCGGCGCGGGCCACGCGGCGCCCCTCCTCCAGCTTCTCGCGGACCAGCGCCGGGAAGTGGGCCCGGACCACCGGCAGGTAGGCGCGGCGCGCCGCCGGGTCCAGGTCACGCACCTCCAGGGCCCGCGAGGCCACCCAGTCCTTCACCTCCAGCTGGGTGGCGATCCGGCCCAGCGGGAAGTAGCCGGTGGTGAGCAGCTTCAGGTCGCGGCCGAGGTCCTGCAGGCGCGCCACCGCCAGCGCCGCCACCAGCCCGAAGGCGATGAGGGCGACGGCGAAGGTGAGGAAGATCCTGGTGGCGACTCGACGCATGAGGGGGGACATCCTACCGCTTCCCTTGGCGGCGGATCTTGGGTACCTAATGGAACCCCGTCGTCCGCACCAACCCGATCACCGTCCACCGGAGTTCGCCATGACCGGCTTCGCCATGCTGCTCGCGCTCGGAGGCGTCCTCGCCGCCGTCGCCTTCTTCATGCACTCGCGCACCGCCCGGGCCGAGGCCGCGGCGCTGGCCGGGCAGATCGACGCCGCCCGGGCCGAGGCGGCCGCCGCCAGGGAGGCGCTGGCCGCCCAGAAGGGGGAGCTCAAGGAGAAGCGCGAGGAGGCCGGGTCGCTGCGCCTGAAGCTGGACGAGGTGAAGAAGAAGTCCTTCGAGCAGGTCGAGGCGCAGAAGAAGCTGGGCGGCGCCGTGGCGCTGCGCGAGGAGCTGGACAAGCTGGCGGCCCGGCTGGCCGAGGCCCGCTCCGAGGCGGCCCACCAGGTGGAGGTGGCCCGGGCGGCCGAGGCGGCGCGGGCCAGGGCGGTGCAGGAGGCCGAGCGGTCCAAGGCGGCGCTCGACCGCAAGCTGGCCGAGCCGGTCAAGGAGGCCCCGCCGCCCAAGCCGCCCCCCGCCGAGGGGAGCGTCGAGGCCGAGCTGCAGGCGAAGCTGGCCGCCGAGACCGAGCGGGCCAACCAGGGCGAGGCGCGCGCCACCGAGCTGCGCAAGAAGCTCTCCGAGCTGGAGAAGGAGCTGAAGGTCGCGCGCGGCAAGAGCGAGACCGACCGGCGGGTCTTCATCGTCCAGAAGGGCGAGGTCGACCTGGCCCACGACCGCTACACCGAGCTGAAGAAGCGCCACGACCAGCTGCGCCGCGAGCACGAGGAGCTGATCGAGGCGGTGCGCCAGGCGGCCCGCGAGGAGCGGCAGCAGGCCGAGGGGAAGGGTGGCGCGGTGAAGGCGGCGGTGACCGCGAGCGCCGAGGCGGCCATGGTCGACGAGGGCGGGTCCGAGCCGAAGCCGGTGGAGCCGCCGGCCGCAGGCTAGGGAGCCGTTCTCCGCCGGGCCCCGCCGGACCGCGGTCCGGCTAGAGGAATGTCTTGGAGAAGGCCCGGGGCAGCAGCGCGCCCAGCGTGGTCTGGTCGCGGGCGCCGCGGGCCCCGAGCAGGACGACCGGGAGCGCCGCCGAGCCGAACTCGGTGAGCACCTGCAGGCAGGCGCCGCAGGGTGGGGTGGGGGGCGAGGTGCCGCTCGACACCACCACGGCGTCGAGCCGCCGGGCGCCGGCCAGCACCGCCGCCGCCACCGCGTTCCGCTCGGCGCAGACCGTCAGGCCGGAGCTGGCGTTCTCCACGTTGCAGCCGGCGTGGACCGCGCCGCCGGCCCAGACCGCCGCCCCCACCTGGAAGCGGCTGTAGGGGGCGTGGGCCCGGGTCCGGGCCTTTCGCGCCGCGGCCGCCAGCCGGGCCAGCGGCAGGGCGGGGCGGGGCGGGCTCACGCCGCGCCGGCCGCCTGGAGGAAGCGGGCCACCGCCAGCTCCGACTCCAGCGGGATGTCGGTGAAGCGCATGTGGGCGCCGAAGACCTCGCCGTCCAGCGAGACCCGCAGCACCTCGCCGAGCGCCATGATCTCGTCGGGGTGGCCGGGCAGGAGGAAGCGGACCTCGACCACGGCGCCGACCGGCGGGTGGAGGCCGGCGTAGTAGATGCCGCCGAGCGCCAGGTTCCCGTCCCGCTCCACGAAGGAGCCGCCGGTGGCCGCCTCCCGGACCTGGAAGCGGAACGGCACCCGCCGACTCTCGCGTCTCTCGTCGTACGACTCCGCCATCGACTCCTCCAGCGACCACGCTACCAGCCGGAGGGCGGCGATTCAACGCGCCGCGCGTGGCAGGAACGCGGCCAGCACCGCCTCCAGCGCCGCCGCCGCCCGCGCCGCCACCGCCTGCACGTCCTCGTGCGTCAAGCGCACGCCGGAGAGCCCGGCCGCCGGGTTGGTGACCAGCGACAGGCCGGCCACCGGGACGCCGTGGTGGCGGGCCGCGGTGACCTCGTGGACCGTGGACATGCCCACCAGGTCGGCCCCCAGCGCCGCCAGCATGCGGATCTCGGCCGGGGTCTCGTAGGCCGGGCCGTGCATCCCGGCGTAGACGCCGCGGCGCAGCGGGTGGCCGGCCTCCACGGCGGCCGCCTCCAGCAGCGCCCCCAGGGCCGGGTCGTAGGCCGCCCCCATGTCGGGGAAGCGCGGGCCGACGGCGTCGTCGTTGTCGCCGGTGAGGGCGCTCTGGCCGGTCAGGTTGAGGTGGTCGGTGATGCGGACCAGCGCGCCGGGGCCGAAGCCGGGGGCGATGCCGCCGGCGGCGTTGGTCACCAGCAGCGCCTTCACCCCCAGCGAACAGAGCACCCGGGCCCCGAAGGCCACCTCGGCGGCGCTCCAGCCCTCGTAGCCGTGGACCCGCCCCTGCATCAGCGCCACCCGCACCGGGCCGCCGGCCGCCGGCAGGTCGCCCACCACCAGCCGCCCCTCGTGGCCCTCCACCCGCGAGATCGGGAAGCCGGGGAGCTCGCCGTAGGGGATGGCCACGGCCCGCTCCAGCCGCCCGGCGAAGCCGCCCAGGCCGGAGCCGAGGATGGCCGCCACCTGCGGCGGGGCGCCGGTGCGGGCGCGGATCAGCGACGTGACCGAGGCCAGGTGGGCGGAGAGCGAGCGGAACGGGCTCATGACGGGTCGGCCAGCCTCTCCAGGATCAGCGGGGGTGACGCCGCCGGCCCCGGGCCGATGGCGTAGGCGCCGAGGATCCGGGCCGTCACCGTGCCTTGCGCCTCGCCGCCGGGGTTGCGGTGGACGGTGAGCAGCGGCTCGCCGCGCTCCACCCGGTCGCCCACCTTCTTCTGCAGCACCAGGCCGACGGCCGGGTCGACCCGGTCCTCGACCCGGGCCCGCCCCGCCCCCAGCGCCATGGCCGCCAGCCCCAGCGCCTCGCCGTCGATGGCCTGCACCACCCCGGCGGCGGGCGAGGCCACCTCCAGCAGCGCGGCGGCGCGCGGCAGCCGCTCCGGCTCGTCGACGACGCGGGGGTCGCCCCCCTGGGCGGCGACGATGGCCCGCCAGGCCGCCAGCCCGCGGCCGTCGGCGATGGCCGCCTCGACGGCGCCCCGCGCCGCGGCCAGGTCGGGGGCCCGCCGCGCCAGCAGCACCATCTCGGCGGTGAGCGCCACCGTCACCTCGCGCAGGTCGGCCGGCCCGCCCCCGCGCAGCAGCGCCATGGCCTCCACCACCTCCAGGGCGTTGCCGATGGCCAGGCCGAGCGGCTGGTCCATGGCGGTGAGCAGCGCCGTGACCCGCTTGCCGGCGCCGCGCCCGATGCCGAGCAGCGCCGCCGCCAGCCGGCGCGCCTCGGGCAGCGTCTTCATGAAGGCGCCCCGCCCCACCTTGACGTCGAGCACCAGGCCGTCGATCCCCTCGGCCAGCTTCTTCGACATGATCGAGGCGGCGATGAGCGGGATCGACTCCACCGTGGCGGTGATGTCGCGCAGCGCGTAGAGCTTGCGGTCGGCCGGGGCCAGGCGGGCGGTCTGGCCGATCAGCGCGGCGCCGACCTCGCGCACCAGCTCGACGAAGCGGGCCACCGGCAGGTCGACCTGGAAGCCGGGGATGGACTCCAGCTTGTCGAGGGTGCCGCCGGTGTGCCCCAGCCCGCGCCCCGAGACCATGGGCACCTTGACCCCGCAGGCCACCGCCAGCGCCGCCAGCGGCAGCGAGACCTTGTCGCCGACGCCGCCGGTGGAGTGCTTGTCGATCTTGGCGCCGGGGATGGCGGAGAGGTCGAGCACCTCGCCGGAGCGGAGCATGGCCCCGGTGAGCGCCAGCGCCTCGGCGTCGGTCATGCCGCGGAAGAAGACCGCCATGCAGAAGGCGGCCAGCTGGGCGTCGGGGATCTCGCCGGCGGTGTAGCCGCGGATCAGCGCCTCCAGCTCTGCCGCGGTGAGCTCGCCGCCGTCCCGCTTCCGGTGGATCAGCTCGTAGGCCCGCACGCCGGCTCCCCGTGAGCGCCGCTCACCAGACGCTCACCAGATGATCGAGTCGACCAGCTCGTCCACCATGTCGCCCAGCTTCTCGATGCCGCGCGACTTGGAGAGGTAGCCGTCGGCGCCGGCCTGCTCGGCGATCTCGGCCAGCTCCTCGTCCGGCTTGGAGCTGAAGAGGATGATGGGGATGCGCTCGGTGTGGAAGTCCTGCTTGAGCACCCGGACGATGTCCTTGCCGGAGATGTCCGGCATCATCAGGTCGGTGAGGATGACCTCGGGCTGGAAGCGCTCCAGCTCGGCCTGGAACTCGAGCAGGGTGGCGGCCACCACCACCTCGTAGCCGCGCTCCTCGAGCACGGACCGCTCCATCTCCAGCGTGATGGCGGAGTCGTCGAGCAGCAGGATCTTCTTCTTTCCAGCCATCAGGTCTCGTCGGTCCTAGAGCGCGGCCAGGGCGTACTCGGCGGCGCGGGCGAAGGCGGCCCCGTCCTCGGGGAGGTCCGGATAATACCCCAGGAAGGCCTGCCGCTTGCCGATGGGGAGCCGGCGGTGGGCCTCCATGGCGTTGCGGTAGGCCAGCCGGGCCCGCTGCGGGTCGCGCTGGGCCTCGCGGCAGCGCCCCAGGTAGTAGTGGGCCAGCGCCAGGTCGGGGTCGAGGAAGAGGGCCCGCGACAGCTCCAGCGCCGCGCCGTCGGCCTCGGCCTGCGAGAGCAGGTGGATGCCGTAGAAGACGTGGGCCTCGGCGCTGAGCGGCTCGACCGCCAGCGCCGCCTGGTAGCACTGGCCGGCCCGGTCGAACTGGCGCAGCACCCCGTAGAGGTTGGCCAGCGTCAGCCGCACCGCCAGCCCCTCGCCGCCCTGCTCCAGGTGGCGCTCCAGCAGCTCGCGGGCGGCGCCGAAGCGCCCCTCCGAGAACAGGGCCACCGCGGCGTCGAGGAACTCCTGGGGGGCCAGCGGGGCCTCGGCCGGGGGCGGGGGCGGCGGCTGGTGCCCGGTGAAGGGGAGCCGGGCCGGGGCCATCGCCGGCGGCGTCGGCACCTGGACGTGGCGCACCGCCGGCGGCGCCGAGAGGGCCAGGCGCGACGGGCGGGGCGGGGCGCGGACCGACCCGTCCTCCGGCTTGCGGTACAGGAAGGCGCCGTTCACCTCGGTGAGGTCGAAGCCGTCGAAGAGCCGGAACAGCGACTCCGAGTAGCCGAGGAAGAGCCAGCCCCCCGGGGCCAGCGCCTGGTGGAACTGCTCCAGCACCCGCCGGGTGGTGGGGGTGTCGAAGTAGATGATGACGTTGCGGCAGAAGATGACGTCCCAGCCGCCGACCCGCGGCGAGGGGAAGCCCACCGAGACCAGGTTGTGGGCGCGGATGGCGGTGATGAAGCGGCGCAGCGAGGCGCGCACCCGCCAGGCGTCCCCCTCGCGGTCGAAGTGCTGGCCGAGCAGGTTGGTGGGGATGTCGCGGACCCGGCGCGCCTCGTAGAGCCCGCGCGCCGCCGCCCCCACCGCCTCGGGGTTGACGTCGGTGGCCAGCAGCTCCACCTGGCCGGGCTGGAAGCCACGGTCGGCGCAGCACATGGCGATCGAGTAGGGCTCCTCGCCGGTGGCGCAGCCGGCCGACCAGATGCGCAACGGCTGGCCGCCGTCGCCGGTGCGGTCGAGGAACCCGGGCAGCAGGGCGTCGAGGGCCTGGAACTGCCGCTCGTCGCGGAAGAAGCTGGTCTTGCCCACCGTCACCAGCGGCAGCAGCTGGCGCAGCTCCTCGTCGCCGGCCGTCCCGGCCAGCAGCGCCAGGTACTCGTCGGCGCCGGGGGCGGTCTCGCGGAGCAGGTCGAGCCGGGCCAGCAGCGCCAGCTTGAGCGACGAGTAGCTGTCGGGCCGGATGTGCAGCCCGACCCGCTCCTTGAGCAGGCCGGCCAGCTCGGCCAGGTGGCTGGTCTCGATGTCGCTCATTCGGTGAGCGCCACCAGCGCCCGGGGGAGCTCCTCGAGCGGCAGCACCCGGTCCACCGCCCCGAGGTCGATGGCCGCCTTGGCCATGCCGAAGACGGCGCTGCTCGGCTCGTCCTGGGCCAGGGTGGGGCCGCCGGCGTCGTGCAGCACCTTGAGGCCGGCGGCGCCGTCGTGTCCCATGCCGGTGAGGATGACGCCGCAGGCGCGGGCCCCGTAGGCGGCGGCCGCCGAGTGGAAGAGCGGCGTCACCGAGGGCTTGAAGGTGTCCACCGGCGGCCCGTCGGAGAGCCGCACCAGCCCCTCGTGGACCAGCAGGTGGCGGCCGCTGGGGGCCAGCAGCACGTGGCCGGGGCGGAGCAGGTCGCCGTCGACGGCCTGGTGCACCCGCAGGTGGCACTCCAGCGAGAGCCAGCTGGCCAGCCCCTCGGTGAAGCCGTCGGCGATGTGCTGCACCACGGCGATGCCCACCGGGAAGGTGGGCGGCAGCCCCCGCAGCAGCGCCGCCAGCGCCCGGGGGCCGCCCAGCGAGGCGCCCACCACCACCACGTCGGCGCGCCGCGACGATCGCGGCGGCGGCGGCAGCTTGCGCTCGCGCAGCCCGCGCAGGTGGCGGATCACCTTGACCCCGGAGAGCAGCCGCAGCCGGGAGCGGATCTCGGCGCCGTAGGCCTCCAGGTCGGCGTTGGCCCCCGGCTTCTCGAGGATGTCGAGCGCCCCCAGCGAGAGCGCCTTGAACCCCACCACCTCGGCCTTGTTCCCGGTCAGCACCATGATGGGCGTGGGGGTGTCGGCCATGATGCGCGCGATGCCGGAGAAGCCGTCGGCGTCGGGCATGTTGAGGTCCATGGTGATGACGTCGGGCCTGAGCTCGTGGGCCAGCCGGGCCGCGGCGTTGCCGTCGGCCGCCACCGCCACCACCTCGAAGGTCGGGTCGGCGCCGATGACCCGCGACAGCAGCTCCCGGAAGAGCTCCGAGTCGTCGGCCACCAGGACGCGGGTGCGCGCCTCGCCCTTGCTCACCCGGGGACCCCGCAGAGCCGCTCCAGCGCCCCGGCCAGCACCTCGGCGTCGAGCTCGCCCTTGACCATGTAGGCGTCGGCGCCGGCGTCGACGCCGCGGCGCCGCTCCTCGGGCGCCGAGAGCGAGGAGAGGATGAGGATGGGCAGCTTGTGGAAGCGCGGCGTGGCCTTGACCCGGCGGGTCAGGTCGATGCCGTCGAGCACCGGCATCTGCACGTCGGTGATGAGCAGGTGGTAGCCGCCCTGCTGCAGCCGCTCCCAGCCGTCCTCGCCGTCCACCGCCTCGTCCACCTCGTGGCCCAGCGAGCGCAGCAGCGCCGCCTCGGCCTCGCGGGCGATGGCCGAGTCGTCCACCAGCAGCAGCCGCAGCCGGCGGCGGTCGCGGCCCCGCGACATGGCCGGCGAGGCCAGGCGGCGGGCCGCGGTGATGACGTCGGGGGTGGAGAGCAGCAGCGCCACCCGCCCGTCCTCCAGCGCCGCGGCGCCGGTGACGAAGCGCATCCCCTTCAGGAAGGCGCCGGGGGCCTTGACCGCCACCTCGCGCTCGCCGAAGAGGCCGTCGACCACCACCGCCGCCCCCTCGTCGCCGTGCAGCACGTAGGCCACGGTGGGGCGCGGGTGGCGGGGGCCGCCGTTGAGCGAGAGCAGCGGCCCCAGGGCCACCAGCGGCAGCAGCCTGTCGCGGTAGCGGACCGCCCGGATGCCCGCCACCTCGGCGACGTCCTTGGCGTCGAGGCGGCCGACGCTGTCGACGTCCACCGCCGGCAGGCCGTAGACGTCCTCGTCGATGCGCACCAGCAGCACCTTCATCAGCGACAGCGACTGGGGCAGGCGCAGGGTGAAGCGGGTCCACTTCCCCGCCTCCGACTCCACGGTCACCGAGCCGCCCAGCGCCGTCACCTTGCGCCGCACCACGTCCAGCCCCACCCCCCGGCCGCTGGTCTCGCCGGCCTGGTCGCGGGTGGAGAAGCCGGGCAGGAAGATGAGATCGAGGGCGGCCCGCGAGGAGAGGCTGGCGGCCTGCTGCTCGCCGATGACCCCGCGGGCCAGCGCCGCGGCGCGGATCTTCTGCGGGCTGATGCCGCGGCCGTCGTCCTCCACCACCAGCCCCAGCAGGTCGCCGTCGGAGCGGGCGGTGATGGTGAGCCGGCCCACCGGCGGCTTGCCGGCGGCGACCCGCTCGGCCGGGGTCTCGACGCCGTGGTCGATGGAGTTGCGGACCAGGTGGACCAGCGGATCGTTGAGCGAGAGCAGGATGGCCTTGTCGACGCCGTTCTCGCCGCCGGAGACCTCGCAGTCGAGCTCCTTGCCCTGCTCGCGCGCCATCTCGCGGGCGGCGCGGGGGAAGCCGGCCAGCACCCCGGAGAGCGGGATGAGCCGGGCCGAGCCGACCCGCTCGGCCAGCAGCGTGAACTGGGCGCGCGCCCCCTGCACCGCCTCGGAGTGGGTGCGCGAGAAGCGGAAGGTGTCGGAGCGGAGCAGGTGGACGTCGCCCTCCAGCTGCTCCACGGTCCGGTCGCCGAGGCCGTCGTGGCGCAGCCGCTCGGCCAGCGCCACCACCCGGTCGGAGACCCGGTTCCAGCGGGCGAAGAGGCCGTCGAGGTCGCGGGCCCGGCGGTTGGCGCGGGCCCCCTCCACCAGCACGTCGCCGGCGATGGCGGCGATCTCGTCGAGCCGGTCGACGTCGACGCGGATCGAGGCCTGGACCTTGTCGCCGCGCAGCTCGAGGCGGGGGGTGGCGCGCAGGCCGCCGGCCTCGGCGCGCGGGGCGTCGGGCGGGGGCGGCGCGGGGGTGGAGGACGGGGGCGCGGACGGGGCGATGGCCTGGCCTCCGGCCGGGGGCGGCGCGGGCGCCTCGACGGCGGCGGGGCCCGGCGCGGCCGGCGCGGTGGCGGCGGGGGCGGCGCCGATCAGCCCGGTGAGCCGGGCCACCAGAGACTCGGCGGCCGGGCCGACCTCGAGCGGCTGGTCGAGCATGGCCAGCACCGCGTCGCCGGCCTCCAGCAGCGCCTGGGCCTGGTCGCGCGACGGGGTGGCGCCGCAGCTCTTGAGCAGCTCCTCCTCGGCGTGGACCACCACCGAGATGGCAGCGAAGCCCATCATCCGGGCCTCGCCCTTCAGCGTGTGGAGCTCGCGGTCCAGCTCCTGGCGCTGCTCGATGCTGGCGGTGCCGCGCTCCAGCAGCAGCAGCACGGCGGAGATCTTCTCCACCCGGTCGGCGGTCATCTCCCGGAACCGGGGGAGCAGCTTCTGTCGGATCTCCTCGGTGCCCATGGCGGACGCGGCGGCGGCGGGGGTGGCTGGAGGGTCAGTCGAGCTTGAAGCGCTTCACCAGCTCGGCCAGCCGCTCGGCCAGCCGGGTCAGCTCGGAGGCGGCGCCGGTGGCCTGGCGCGAGCCGGACTGGGCGGAGCGGGTGACCTCCTCGATCTCCGACATGGAGAGCACCACCTGCTCGGTGGCGGTGCGCTGCTGCTGGGTGGCCAGGTGGATGATCCGGGCCGCGTCGCTGGTCTCCTGGATGCCGGAGAGGATGCCGGTGACCGAGTGCATGGCGGCGCCGCCCAGCTTCTCGCCCTCCGAAGCCTCGCGCTTGTTGCCGTCGGAGGCCTCCTTGGCGGCGTGGGTCGACTCGCGGATCTCGGTGATGAGGTTCTTGATCTCCTTGGTGCTCTCCATGACGTTCTCGGCCAGCCGCCGCATCTCGGCGGCCACGATGGAGAAGCCGCGCCCGGCCTCGCCGGCCTTGGCCCCCTCCAGCGCCGCGTTGAGGGCCAGCAGGTCGGAGCGGTCGGCGATCTCGTCGATCACCTCCACCACCGTGCCGATGCGCTCGACGCGCTTGGAGAGCTTGCCGATGGCGTCGTCGACCTCGACGGCGTTGTGGCGGACCTTCTCCATCGACTGCATGAAGAGCTTGATCGAACCCTCGCCCTGGCGGGCCCCGGTCAGGGTCTGCTCGGCGATGCCGGCCACCATCTGGGCGTTCTCGGCGATCTGGTGCGAGGCCCCCTTGAGCTCCTCCATGGTGGCGGTGGTCTCGTGGATGGCGCTGGCCTGGGCGGCGGTGGAGGACTCGTTCTGGGTGGCCGCCGCCAGCACCTCGGCCGACGAGGTGGAGAGCTGCAGCGCCGCCTCGCGGATCTCGGTGACGAAGCGCTTCAGGGTCTCCATCACCTGGCCGATGCCGGCGATGAGCGGGGTCAGGGTGGCGTCGGTGACGCTGAGCCGCAGCTCGCCGGAGAGGTCGCCCTGCACCACCAGCCGGATCAGCGCGTCGATGGCCTCGTCGACGCCGTGGGAGACGTTCTGCACCCGCTCGTTGAAGTCGCGGATCTGCACCCCCAGCGACCCGCCGGCCCCGTCGAGCGCCTCGGCGATGAGCCGCAGGTTGGGGTCGGTGTAGTCCCCGGGGCGGACCTGGACGTCGAGCCGGCCGCTGGAGAAGGCGGTGATGGCGGCGGCCAGCGAGGCGGCGTCGGCGCCGCCGCGGCGCGGGGCGGCCGGTCGGGGGCTGGGCTTGCGGGGCTTCGACTTGGGGGCGGGCGGCTTGGTGGCCATGGGGGGGCTCTCAGGCGGTGGGCGGCGCGGCCGGGGCGGCGGAGCGCCGCTCGCGGACCAGGGTGGGGAGATCGACGATGAGGGTGGGGGCCTCGTCGAGCAGCACGAGCCCGGAGACGGCGCCGGAGCGGATCACCGCGGCGGCGAAGGCGGGGAGCGGCTGGAGCTCCGACTCGGGGACGGAGCGGACGCCCAGCACCTGGTCGACCACCAGGGTGGCCTCGCCGCCGCCCTCGGCCGCCACCACGATGCCGCGCTCGCGGGCGAAGGTGGGGCCGAGGCTGGTGCCCTCGACCAGCTCGCCGGGGGGCACGTCGGCGACGTTGCCGATGCGGACCACGTCGCGGACCGTGGAGGCGAAGACCCGGGCCCCCACCTGGAACATGAGCAGCTCGCTGACGGGCTCGATCACGGGCCGGCGCTCCCGGCGGGGACGGCGCGGCTGCGCGCGGCCTCCACCAGCCGGGGCAGGTCGAGCACGGCGATGGTGCCGAGCTTGTCCCGGGCCACGCCGGAGAGGAACTCGGCCATGCCGACGCTCTCGGCCGGCGGCGGCTCCAGCTGGCGGCGCGGGATCACCACCAGCCCCTCGAGGCCGTCGGAGATCACCGCCACCTTCCACGGGCCGCAGTGGACCACCGCGGCGCGGGTGGAGGGGCGGATGGTGATGGCCCCCTGGCCGACCAGCTGGCCGATGTCGAGCACCGGCAGCACCTCGCCGCGGTGGGTGAAGACGCCGGGCAGGAAGGACGGGGCGGCGGGGAGGCGGGTGAGCGGCCCGAGCCGGACCACCTCGGTCACCAGCGGCGCCTCGAAGGCGTAGCGGCCGCCGTGGATCCGCAGGCAGAAGAACCAGGCCTCCTGGCCGGCGCGCAGGGCTCCCGCCGGGAGCGAATCGCTGGTTGGCCTGACCGGGGACATGGTCCGGCGATTATCGGTGGAGCCGGGACGTGGCAGCAAGGTTGGTGCTATATGGTTTCGGTCTTTCACCCCGATATCGCCTCGTGAAAATCCTCGTCTGCGCCGACAGCGACCTCCTCCTCGAGGCGGCCGCGCTGAGCCTCGAACCGGCGGGCCACCAGGTGGTCCGGGGCCGGGAGCCGCTGGCGTTGGTGGCGGCGCTGGAGGGGGCGGCGCTGCTGCTCACCGACGCCGCCCGCGGCCGGCAGGCGGTGGCGCTGCTGCGGGATCGCGGCTTCGGCGGCCGGGCGCTGCTGATCGGCGACGGCGTGGCCGAGGAGCAGGTGGCGCTGGCCAGGGACCTCCACCTCGACGGCTGGGTGGAGCTCTCGCCGCCCGACGGCCTCCCCACCCGGCTGCTGGCGGCGCTGGAGCGCAAGCGCAAGGTGCTGATCGTCGACGACTCGGAGATCGTGGCCCGCATGCTGGCGCAGGACCTGGAGGCCAAGGGGTTCGAGATCCAGTACGCCCCGGACGCCGAGAGGGCCACCTCGATCATCCTCAAGCGCGCCACCCGGCCCGACCTGATCCTGCTCGACATCAACATGCCCAAGGTGGACGGGGCGCAGTTCTGCAAGTTCGTGAAGCGGAACTCGATGTTCAAGGGGATCAAGGTGCTCTTCTGCTCGGGCGAGGACCCCGAGAAGGTGACCCGGCTGGTCGCCGAGTGCGGCGCCGACGGCTACATCCTCAAGGGCGAGGTCCTGGGGAAGTGGGTCGTCGAGAACGCCGGCTGAGGCGTCGCCGGGCCGGTCGTCCGCCCACCGCCGCGCCGGTCAGGCGGACCGCCCTCACCAGCACCGGGCGTCCGGCGTCACCGAGTTGCACCAGCCGGGCGTCCCCTCGGCGAGCGCGCAGGCCAGGTTGGCCGCCGCGTCGGGGGCCAGCGGGTCGATCCGCTCCACCGCCGCCGGGCAGCGCGGGGCGCCGCCGCCCTGCCCGAAGGTGGCCAGCAGCGCCCCGGCCGGATCGAGCAGCCGCAGGTCGGGCCCCCGGTCGTCGGCCAGGCCGCCGGCCAGCGTGGCGGCGCCGCAGCTGAAGCGGACCAGGCCGGCCGGGGCCGGGTAGCGGCCGTCCCAGGCGGCGCTGGTGACCAGGCCGAAGGCGCCGGGCGGCAGCGCGGCGGCGGCGGCGGCCACGGTGCAGCCGGCCAGCAGCCCGGAGGCGGTCCGCTTCTCCAGCCGCCAGCCGGAGAGGTCGAGCGGCTCGTCGCCGAGGTTGAGCAGCTCCACGTACTCCCCGCCCGCCTGGGGCGGCGCCGCCACCGCCCGCACCTCGGTGAGGGCCGGCCGCGGCGGCGGGCCGGCCACGGTGGAGAAGGTGCCCAGGAAGGTGCGCTGGTGCCCCTCCGGGTCGAGCACGGCGCGCCCGTCGGCGTCGCGCAGCGTCGAGGCCACCACCACGGCGAAGGGGGTGGCGCCGGGCAGCAGGGCGCGCGGCCGCAGCACCAGGCGGCGCCCGCCCTCGGCCAGGGCGGCGTCGCAGGGGAGGGCGAGCAGCCCCGGGGACTGGCCGGCCTCGAGGGCGCTGGCCACGGCGCGGGCGTCGGGGGCGCGGGCCAGGGCCACCCGCCGCCCCTCGGCCAGGCCGTCGGCGGCCACCGGGGCGCTGAAGTCGACGGTCACCAGCGCGTCGCGAGGGGCGCCGGCCCCGGTGGGGGTCCAGCCGGCGATGCGGGTGTGGGGCTCGGGCGCCGCCGGTCCGCAGCCGGAGAGGGCCGCCAGCCCGGCGCCCAGGGCGAGGCCGAGCAGCAGCGGGAGGCGGGGGTCGGGCCGGCTCACGGCCGCCGCTCCAGGAAGAGGCCGCCGGTCAGGGCGTCGAGCTCGGCGGTGACCCGGCCCAGCTCCAGCTCGGCCTCGACGCGGGCCCGGGCGTCGCTGGGAGGATCGGCCAGCAGCGCCAGCTGCCGGTGGCGCCGCTCGAAGTGCAGGGCGGTGGCCTTGCGGACCGCCTCGTCGCGCCGGGTGGCCCGGGCCAGCGCCGCCGCCGAGGCCGCCGCCTCGCCGGTGGCGGCCACGAGATCGCCGAGCTCCCAGGTGGCGTGGAGCGAGACCGAGGTGCCGGGCGAGGAGCGCAGGTAGTCCACCTCGCTGGCCCCCTGCAGGCCGGTGACCCGGTAGGCCCGCTCCTCGTGGCGGACCTCGGCGGTGAGGCGCGGCAGCACGGCGGCCAGGCGGCGGCGCCGGGCCAGCTCGGCCGGGTCGGGGGTGGCGGCCTCGGCGTGGCGGGCGGCGGCCGACTGGACCGCGGCGACCGACGGCTCGCCGGCGGCGATCCGGGCGAGGAGGCGGGCGGGGTCGGGGGCCGGGACGGGCGGCGGGAGCGGCGGCGCGGCGAGGAGCAGGGCGAGGAGGGGGAGGGTCATGGCCCCGGGCCAGGAGCAGGAACGGGGCCGCGCCAA
Organism: Anaeromyxobacteraceae bacterium; assembly: GCA_032654565.1. GTDB lineage: Bacteria > Myxococcota > Myxococcia > Myxococcales > Anaeromyxobacteraceae > JADKCZ01. The sequence goes on from JAULAX010000015.1 coordinate 1,207,225, forward strand.
GCCCGCGGAGGGACGAGGGGTGGGCGCGGAGGGGGCGGCCGCGCCGCGGCCCTCCGGCCGTCCCGCATCCGCTCTTCCCGTCCCAGAGTAATTTTCGGGAGCCCCGGCCGAGCCCCTCAGCTCCCGTCCCAGAGTAATTCGCGGAGGGGCGGCGGTTGACCTGAACTCTCAGAGTTCTTAGAGTTCACGGACCATGACCACACGCCTCGACGGGACCGTCATCACCCCCATGGACCTGCGCGCCCACGCCGGCGAGTTCCTCGACCGCGTCCGGCTCCAGCACGACACCTTCATCATCGAGCGGCGCGGCACGCCCATGGCCGCGCTGGTGCCCATCGAGCGGCTCCGGATGATGCGGGAGACGGCGGCGCAGTACTCCCGGCTCATGTCGCAGCTCCAGGGGGACTTCCTGGAGAAGCAGGGGGTCACGCCGGAGGAATGGGACCGGGAGGCGACCGGGGCGGTGAAGGCCTACCGGGCCCGCCACGGGAGCAAGTGATCGTGGCGTTGCGCCTGGTCCTCGACTCGATGATCTGGGTGCAGGCCGCCTGCGCCCCCAGCCTGGGCCGGCGCGGCCCGTCGGCCGAGATCGTTCGCCTCGCCTGCGACCGCCAGTTCGAGGTGCTGGCCTCGCCCTTCATCCGCGCCGAGGTCCTGGGGGTCCTGCGGGAGGAGCCGTACTTCACGAGGAAGCTGGCGGTCGGCTTCGACCCCGAGGCCTGGTTCGACGCCACCCTGGCCGCCTGCGGCGAGCTCATCGAGGTGACCGGCCCGCCGGTGCTGCAGGCGCACGCCAAGGACGACCCCATCCTCTGGCTGGCGGCCGCCGGCGGCGCCTCGCACCTGGTCACCTGGGAGGAGCGGCTCCTCCACCTGGAGCGCTACCGGTTCGCGCACGTGGTGACCCCGCCGGCCTTCCTCGCCGCCTGGCGCGACCCGGCGGCGCACGAGCCGCTGCCCGAGTGGAAGGTGCTGCGGCGCGGGCCGACGCTCCGCCCCCGGCCGGCTCCACGTTCACGGCTGGTGAAGAGCTCGGCGTCGGGCGCGGTGACCGCCCCCGCCGGCGGGTCGACCTAGCCTTCCACCTCGTCGAGCCAGGCCATCTGGATGGCCTCCAGCACCTTCTCGTTCGACCGGGCCGGATCGTCGTCGAAGCCGGGCAGCTCGCAGACCCAGCGGTGCAGGTCGGTGAAGCGGACGGTGAGCGGGGCCACGCCGGCGTGCCGCTCGGCCAGCTCGATGGCGATCTCACGGATGTCGCGCCACTTCATCGCCGCACCTCCTCGCCACGCGCCACCCGCCGCTCCGCACCCCGCCCGCTCGCCGCCCTTCCGACCGCCGCACCTCCTCAGCTTGCGATCCGGTTCCCCGGCACCCGCGCCACCACCGCCACCTCGCCCACCCGCGCCTGGCAGGCCAGCCGGCTGTGGGCGGTCAGCCCGACCGCCTCGTCGAGCTTGTCGTCCTCCCGCTCGGTGGGGGGCGAGAGCGACGCCAGCCCCTCCTCCACCCAGACGTGGCAGGTGACGCAGGCGCAGACCCCGCCGCAGTTGTGGGGCAGGGCCACGCCGGCCGCCTCGGCGGCGTCCTGCAGCGTGCTGCCCGCCGGCACCTCGGCCACCTCGCCGCCCGGCAGGAAGGTCACCCGCGGCACGTCGCGCCCCCCTTCATGCCTCCTCCTCCTCGCCGTCCTGCCGCGTGGTGCGCGGCTCGCCGGAGAACTCCTCGACCCGGTGGCCGGCCATGGCCGACCGCACGTGCTTGTCCATGCGCCGCTCGGCGAAGGGCCGGGTGGCGACGTCCACCGACTCGATCCAGGCCTTGATGGCCAGGTAGTCGTCGCCGGCCATGGCGCCCCGCAGCCCGGTGAGCCGCTCCTCGACGGCGCCGCGCTCCGCCGCCGAGAGCAGCTCGCCGTCCAGCTCCAGGGCCGACGCCAGCGACGCCAGCAGCCGCTCCCCCTCCACCCGCCACTCCCGCACGAACCGCTCGGTGACGTCGGCCTCGGCGTGCTCGATCGACTCGATGAGCATGGCCTCGACCTCCTGCTCGCCGAGCCCGTAGGTGGGCTTCACCTGGATGGCCTGGGCCAGGCCGGTGGCCAGCTCGTGGGCCGCCACCTGGAGGATGCCGTCGGCGTCGACGGCGTAGCTGATCTCCACCCGGGCCAGGCCGGCCGGCATGGGCGGGATCCCCTTCAGCGTGAAGCGGGCCAGCGAGCGGCAGTCGTGGGCCAGCTCGCGCTCCCCCTGCACCACGTGGATCACCATGCCGGTCTGGCCGTCGGCGTAGGTGGTGAACTGCTGGGTGGCCGAGGCCGGGATGGTGGAGTTGCGCAGGATGAGCTTCTCCACCACGCCGCCCATCATCTCCACCCCCAGCGAGAGCGGGATGACGTCGAGCAGCAGCACGTCCTCGCGCCCGCCGCGATCGAGGGCGTCGGCCTGAACCGCCGCCCCCAGCGCCACCACGGTGTCGGGGTCCAGGTCGGTGAGCGGCGGCCGCCCGAAGAGCGCCTCGACGTGGCGGCGCACCGCCGGAGTCCGGGTGGTGCCGCCCACCAGCACCACGCCGTCCACCGCGGTGAGGCCGGCGTCGCGCAGGGCGCCGCGGCAGGGGGCGGTGGTCCGCTCGATGACCGGGGCGATCAGCGCCTCCAGCTCGGCGCGGGTGAGCCGGGCCAGGAGCCGGTGCCCCTCGGGCAGCTCCACCTCGGCGTCCACCGCCAGCTCCGTGGTGAGGGCCTCGCGGAGCCGCTGGGCCGCGGCCAGGGCGCCGCGCAGCACCGCCGGCGAGGGGGAGGGCGCCGGGGGGGTGAGGCCGGTCTCCAGCAGCCGCCGCGCCACCACCCGGTCGAGGTCGTCGCCGCCCAGGTGGGTGTCGCCGCCGGTGGCCAGCACCTCGAAGACCCCGCGGTCGAGCCGCAGGATGGAGATGTCGAAGGTGCCGCCGCCCAGGTCGTAGACCGCGAAGGTCCCCTGGGCCCGCTGGTCGAGGCCGTAGGCCAGCGCCGCCGCGGTCGGCTCGTTGAGCAGCCGCAGCACGTCGAGGCCGGCCAGCCGCCCGGCGTCGCGGGTGGCCTGCCGCTGGGCGTCGTCGAAGTAGGCCGGCACGGTGATGACGCAGCCGGCGGGCGGGCCCCCCAGCGCCTCGGCGGCGCGCCGCTTCAGCACCCGCAGCACCTCGGCCGAGACCTCGGTGGGGGTGACGGCCCGGACGCCGCCGGCCACCAGCAGCCGCACCACCGCCCCCGACTCGTCGAAGCAGGAGATGCCGCGGTCCTCGGCGCGGATGTCGCCGGGCCCGCGCCCCATGAACCGCTTCACCGAGAGGACGGTGTCGACCGGCCGCTCCGGGGCGCGGCGGCGGGCGGCCGACCCCACCTCGATGCTGCCGTCGGCGCCGTAGTGGACCGCCGAGGGGAGCAGCGGTCGCCCCTCGTCGGCGGCGATGACCTGCGGACGGTTGCGGGCGTCGACGTGCGCCACCAGCGAGTTGGTGGTTCCGAGGTCGATGCCGATGGCGCGGCCCATCACGTCTCCACGAGGCCAGGGGGTCCGGCGCCGCGCTCGGCGTCGGCGATGATGTTGTCATAGTAGCGCGCCCGGGCCAGGCGGCGGGCGATCTCCCAGACCGACTCGCTGAACCAGTCCTGGGCCTCGAAGAGGTGGTCGCACTCCGCCTCCAGCGCCGCCAGCCGGGCCCGGCCCCGGGCGGCCAGCGCCACCAGGGCGGCGGCGTCGCCGTCGGCGCGGGCCAGGGCCAGCCCTTCCCGCCAGGCCAGCTGCTCCTCGAGGAACTCAGGGTCGTGGAAGGTGCGCCCGTCGCCGAAGACGTCGTGCCCGGCCAGCTTGAGCAGGTCGGCGGCCCGGCGGCGCCAGTCCTTCAAGGCCCGGTAGGCGTCGTTGAGCCGGGTGGCCCGCTCCAGGGCGATGCGCCGCTCGCGCGGCTCGGCGCGGGCGAAGCGGTCGGGGTGGAGCAGGCGGGAGAGGTCGCGGAAGCGCTGCTCCAGCTGGCCCGGCTCCAGGGCGAACTGGCGGGGCAGGTCGAAGAGCGCGTAGGCGTCCTCGCTGCGGCCCACCGGCTGGAGCTTGCGGCAGGCGCCGCAGAAGGGCGTGCCCTGCGCGGTGGCCCCGTGGCAGCTCCAGCAGGTCACGAACCTCCCGTGAGCGCCGGGCGCCGCCGCGGCGGCCACCGGGAGCTCGGTCAGACGGTGAAGGAGTCCCCGCAGCTGCAGGCGGTCTTGACGTTGGGGTTGCGGAAGACGAACCCGGACTGCATCAGCGTCTGCTGCCAGTCGACCAGGGTGCCGCCGAGGAACTTGGCGCTCTTGGGGTCGACGAAGACCCGGGCCCCGTCCCGCTCGATCACCTGGTCCAGCGTGGACGGCCCGGCCGCCCAGTCGACGTGGTAGTTGAGCCCGGAGCAGCCGCCGCCCTTGACCCCCAGCCGCAGCCCGCCGGCCGGCGTGCCCTTCTCTCCGATGAGGGTCCGGATCCGGACCGCCGCCTTCTCGCTGATCTCGATCGCCGACATCTTCTTCCTCCTGCTACCGCACCGGCTCGACCACGCCCTGGGGGCGGGGCGCCGCCGGGGCCTGCTGCTGGGACTGCTGCGACGGCTGTGACTGGCGTGCCTGCTGGGCCCGCTGCTTGCGCTGCCAGTCGCCGACCGCCGCCTTGATGGCGTCCTCGGCCAGCACCGAGCAGTGCACCTTCACCGGCGGCAGGTCCAGCTCCCGGGCCACCTCGGTGTTCTTGATGGTCATGGCCTCGTCGACGCTCTTGCCCTTGACCCACTCGGTCACCAGCGAGGAGGAGGCGATGGCCGAGCCGCAGCCGAAGGTCTTGAAGCGGGCGTCCTCGATGATCCCGGCCTCGTTGACCCGGATCTGCAGCTTCATGACGTCGCCGCAGGCCGGGGCGCCGACCAGGCCGGTGCCGACGTCGTCGGCCTCCTTGTCGAGCGAGCCGACGTTGCGCGGGTTCTCGTAGTGGTCGATGACCTTGTCCGAATACGCCATGATCGCTCCTTCACCCGTGATGCGGGTTGGCCCACTCGATGCGCGAGAGGTCGACCCCGTCCTTGACCATCTCGTAGAGGGGGCTCATCTCGCGCAGCTTCTTCACCTTGGCGATCACCAAACCTATGACGAAGTCGACCTCCTCCGCCGTGGTGAATCGTCCCAGGCCGAAGCGGATGGAGCTGTGGGCCAGGTCGTCGCCGATCCCCATGGCCCGCAGCACGTAGGACGGCTCCAGCGAGGCCGAGGTGCAGGCCGATCCGGACGAGACCGCCACGTCCTTGATGGCCATCATCATGGCCTCCCCCTCCACGTAGGCGAAGCTGACGTTGAGGTTGCCGGCCAGGCGGTGCTCGGGCGAGCCGTTCAGGGTGAGCAGGTCGAGGCCCTCCTGCAGGCCGCGCCAGAGCCGCTCCCGCAGCGCCAGCACCCGCGCCGCCTCGGCCTCCCGCTCCCGGCCGGCCAGCGCGCAGGCCGCGCCGAAGCCGACGATGCCGGGGACGTTGAGGGTGCCGGAGCGGAAGCCGCGCTCGTGGCCGCCGCCGTCCATCTGGGCCACCAGCCGGACCCGCGGCTTGCGCCGGATGTAGAGGGCCCCCACGCCCTTGGGGCCGTAGAGCTTGTGGGCCGAGAGCGAGGCCAGGTCGACCCTGGCCGCCTCGACGTCGAAGGGGAGCTTGCCGACGCTCTGCACGGCGTCGCAGTGGAAGAGCACGCCGGCGGCCCGGGTGATGGCGCCGATGGCCTCGATGGGCTGGATCACGCCGGTCTCGTTGTTGGCGTGCATCACCGAGACCAGCACGGTGTCGGGGCGCAGCGCCGCCTGCACCGCGGCCGGGTCGACGCGGCCGTCGCCGGCCACCGGCAGGATGGTCACCGTCCAGCCGTCGCGCTCCAGGGCGTGCATGGAGTCGAGCACCGCCTTGTGCTCGGTGGCCACGGTGATGAGGTGGCGCCCCTTCTCCTGGTAGAAGCGGGCCGCCCCCTTGATGGCCAGGTTGTTCGACTCGGTGGCGCCGGAGGTCCAGACCAGCTCCTTCGGCGACGCCCCGATCAGGGCGGCCACCTGGGCCCGGGCCTCCTCCACCGCCTCCTCGGCCCGCCACCCGAAGGCGTGGCTCTTGGACGAGGCGTTGCCGAACTCACCCTTGAAGTAGGGGAGCATGGCGTCCAGCACCCGGGGATCGACCGGGGTGGTCGCGTGGCAATCCATGTAGATGGGCAGCTTCATCGGGCTCGCTGACCGCTCGAGGTTGGGTCGCCCCGAGGGGGGAATACTGGACGGTCTTGGTCGTTTATCTTGAAGGGTCCCACCCGGTCAAGGGGCAGGCACCTCACAAATCCCGGGCGGAACAGACGATTTTGGAATAGAAGCGGGCCAGAGACGCCATGAAGAAGCGCATCCGACTCGCCCTCGCCCTGGCCACCGTGGCGGCCGTCTTCTGGCTGCCCGACCTGATGGGCGCCGGCCCCACCGGACCCACCGGCGACCTGGCCCTGGGGGCCCTGCTGGGAAGCGGCTCCTGGCTGGCCTTCGTGGTCGCCTTCGCCGGGGGGGTCCTGACCAGCCTGACCCCGTGCGTCTACCCGCTCATCCCCATCACCGTCTCGGTCTTCGGGGCCCGCAAGGCCGGCTCGCGCGGCGAGGCGGCCTTCCTCTCCGGGCTCTACGTCTTCGGCATCGCCGTCACCTACTCGGCGCTCGGCGTCGGGGCGGCGCTCACCGGCAAGGCCTTCGGCGGGGTGATGCAGAACGGCTGGGTCATGGGGGGCGTGATCCTGCTGCTGACGCTGATGGCCGCCTCGATGTTCGGCGCCTTCGAGCTGGCGCTCCCCTCCTTCGTCCACGAGCGGCTCAACCGGGTGGGCGGCACCGGGCGGGTCGGCGCCTTCGGCATGGGGCTGGTGGCCGGGGTCATCGCCGCCCCCTGCACCGGGCCGGTGCTGGCCGCGGCGCTCACCTTCATCGCCGCCCAGGGGTCGGTGGGGCTCGGCCTCGCCATCATGTTCCCCTACGCGCTGGGGATGGGGCTGCTCTTCTTCCTCATCGGCGCCTTCTCGGTGTCGCTGCCCAAGAGCGGCGCCTGGATGGAGACGGTCAAGTCGATCTTCGGCGCGGCGCTGCTGGCCATGGCCGGCCTCTACCTGAAGGACCTGGTGCCGGCCCTGCGGCCGCTCTTCTCGGCGGCGCCCACCGCGGCGCTGCTGGCGGCGGTGGCGGCCGGGCTGGGGGTGCTGGTCGGCGCCCTCCACCTGAGCTTCCACGCCACGGCCGGCGAGCGGGCCTTGAAGGCGCTGGGGGTGGCGCTGCTGGTGGGCGGGGTGGTCTACGGCGCCGGCGCCGCCGGGGCCCGCGAGCGGGTCCGGGCCGGGGCCGGCTTCACCTGGCTCCACTCCGAGCCGGAGGCGGTGGCGCTGGCCCGCGCCCAGGGGCGGCCGGTGATCATCGACTTCTGGGCCGAGTGGTGCACCGCCTGCAAGGAGCTGGACCGGGTGGCCTGGGCCGACCCGCGGGTGCGCGAGGAGGCGGCCCGCTTCGTCAGCGTCAAGGTGGACGGCACCGAGGCCACCGACGAGGTGCTGGCCATCCACGAGCGGTACCGGGTGCCGGGGATGCCCACCGTGGTCTTCATCGACTCGCAGGGGCGCGAGGTGGCCGACCGGGTCATCGGCGCCGTCGAGGCCGAAGAGATGCTGCAGCGGCTCCGCGCCGTGCGCTAGCCGGGCTCGTCGACGGTGCCCGGGCGGCGGCCGCGCCTAGTACAGCCGCCAGGTGGCGGTGACCACCAGCTCCGGCAGCACCTGCCCGGCGCGCATGGGGGCCCCGCCGGTCCCGCCCCGCCAGGCCAGCGAGCCGCGCACGCCCAGCGCCACCCGGTCGTAGAGCGGCGCCTCGTAGCTCACCGTCACCCGCGGCGAGACCCAGGTGCCGCCGCCGCGCCAGGTGGTGAGGGTGAGCGGCAGGTCGAGGGCCACCGCCAGCAGCCCCACCCCGCGCGACGAGAAGGCCAGGCCGGGGACCACCTGCAGCCCGCGGTCGGAGCGGTTGTCGTCGTAGATGAGCGTGGCTCCGCCGTCCAGGTACCAGCCGAGCGAGAGCCGGCTGGCCACGTCCCAGCCCCCGACCCGGCCCAGCTGGTGGTGCCAGAAGGCCCCCAGCACCAGCTCGCTGGTGGTCCAGTTGACCTGGCCGAAGCCGCCCAGGTCGTCGGCGCTGGTCAGCCCCTGGGCGTAGGCCCCCCCCAGGCTGGCGAAGCCGCCGGTGGCGAGCGCCACCGAGCTGCCGCGCAGCGTCTCGCCGCCCAGCAGGGAGGGGAAGGGCTCGCCGGCGTCGGCCGGCGCGGCCGGGGTGCCGGCCCGGGCCAGGCTGGGGGCGGCGAGGAGGAGCAGCGTCACGGTGGCGGCGGTGCGGAGCATTCGGTTCCCTTCCGGTCTGGTTGGGGATTCTACTCGCGACCGGGGGGATTCCTGCCGGGCATGGCGGGGTGCGTGATCGGGTTGACAGGGCGGGCGCCCCCCTGCTACTTCGTGGCCCCCATCGCCCAGGTGGCGAAACTGGTAGACGCACCAGATTCAGGGTCTGGCGGCTTCAAAACCGTGGAGGTTCGAATCCTCTCCTGGGCACTCGAGGCCGGCGTGGCGCAGATCGCCCCGCCGGCCTCGTCCTTTCCGGGCCCCGCCCGCCGCCGCCGCCCCCCGGGGCCGGGCCCGCCGCCCGCTTGATCTCCGCGCCCGTTTGCATGATTATGCAGCGTCATGCAAACGATCACCGCCGCCGTCATCGGCGCCTCCGGCTACTCCGGGCTCGAGCTGACCCGCCTGCTGGCCCGCCACCCGCGGGTGCGGGTCACCGCCCTCACCTCCGACCGCTGGGCCGGCGAGGCCGCCGGGGCCCGCCTGCCGCTCCCCGCCGCGGTGGCGGCGCTCCCCTACCTGCCGCTGGCCGGCAGCGAGGCGGTGGACGCCGAGGTGGCCTTCCTGGCCACCCCCGCCGAGGTCTCGCACGAGCTGGCGCCGAAGCTGCTGGCCCGCGGCCTGCGCGTCGTCGACCTCTCCGGCGCCTTCCGGCTGGCCGACGCCGCCGCCTACCCGGGCTGGTACGGCTTCACCCACCAGCACCCGGCGCTGCTGGCCGAGGCCCGCTACGGCCTTCCCGAGCTGGCCCGGGCCCAGCTCGGCGGCGCCCGCCTGGTCACCAACCCCGGCTGCTACGCCACCGCCATCGCCCTGGCGGTGGCCCCGCTGGTGAAGAGCGGCCTCTGCTCGGCCGCCGGCATCGCCGTCACCGGCCTCTCCGGCGTCAGCGGCGCCGGGCGCAAGGCCAGCGAGGAGTACAGCTTCGGCGAGGTGGACGAGGACCTGCGCGCCTACCGGATCGGCCGGCACCAGCACGTCCCGGAGATCGAGCAGACGGTGGCCCGCTTCGCCGGCGCCTGCGGCGGCCTCTCCTTCACGCCGGTGCTCATCCCCATCCGGCGCGGCATCCTGGCCTCCTGCGTGCTGCGGCTGGCCGGGAAGCCCAGCGCCGGTGACCTGGCCCAGGCCCTGGAGGCCGCCTACGCCGGCGAGCCCTTCGTGAAGGTGCTGGCCGCCGACCGGGTGATGGTGAAGGACGTGGCCCGCACCAACCGCGCCCACGTCGGGGTGGCGCTCGACGCCCGGGCCGGGGTGGCGGTGGCGGTCTCGGCCATCGACAACCTGGTCAAGGGGGCGGCCGGGCAGGCGGTGCAGGCCATGAACGCGGCGCTGGGCTGGCCCGAGGCCACCGGCCTCGACCTGCTGGGGGGCTGAGCGTGCTCGCCTCGCCTCGGTCCCGGCGTTCTCGCCACGACCTCCTGCCTGGGGAAAGGCACTCGTCATGAAGATCCCTCGTGGCTTCCGCTTCGGCGGCGTGGCCTGCGGGCTGAAGCCGGCCCGGCGCGATCTCGCCCTCATCGTCTCCGACGTCCCGGCCGCCGGCGCCGGGGTCTTCACCGTCAACCGCGCCGCCGCCGCCCCGGTCCTCGACGCCCGCGGGCGGATGCCGGCCGAGGGGTTCCGCGCCGTGGTGGCCAACTCCGGCAACGCCAACGCCCTGACCGGCCCGGGCGGGCTCGACGACGTGCAGGTGATCCGCGGCGCGGTGGCCGACCTGCTCGGGGTGCAGAAGCGGGCGGTGCTGACCGCCTCCACCGGGGTCATCGGGGTGCGGCTGCCGGCCATGAAGGTGGTGACGGCGCTGCCCGGCCTGGTGGAGGGGCTCGGCGACCACGCCGACCACGCCGCCGAGGCCATCATGACCACCGACACCCGGCGCAAGCTGGCCTCGCGCGAGCTGGTGCTGGGGGGCAAGAACGCCACCGTCGCCTGCGTCGCCAAGGGCTCGGGCATGCTGGCCCCCCAGCTGGCCACCACCCTGGCCTTCGTGGTCACCGACGTGGCCATCACCCCCAGGCTGCTGCAGGAGGTGCTGGTCCGCGCCGTCCACGCCACCTTCAACATGCTGACGGTGGACGGCGAGATGTCCACCAACGACACCGTGCTGGTGCTGGCCAACGGCCTGGCCGGAAACCCGCGCCTGGCCGAGCCCTCGCCGGACCTGGCGCTCTTCGAGGCCGCCCTCACCGACCTGCTCGGCGAGCTGGCCCGGGCCATGGCCGCCGACGGCGAGGGGGCCACCAAGCTCTGCGAGGTGGTGGTGGCCGGCGCGCCCAGCGACGAGGCGGCCCGCGACGTGGCCCGGGCCATCGCCCACTCGCCGCTGGTGAAGGCCTCGCTCTTCGGCGCCGACCCCAACTGGGGGCGGGTGCTGGCCACGGTGGGGAGCCGGGCCGGCTCGCAGGGCTGGGACATCGACCCCTACAAGGCGCGGGTCTCGCTGCAGGGGGTGCTGGTCTTCACCGGCGGGGCCCCCACCGCCTTCGACGCCGAGTCGCTGCGGCTGCGGCTGCGCGAGCCGCGGGTGGACGTGCTGGTGGAGCTGGCCGACGGCGAGGCCCGGGCCACCGCCTGGGGCTGCGACCTCTCCTACGACTACGTGAAGATCAACGCCGACTACACCTCGATGATCGTGCAGACGCCCGACGGGATGATGGCCAAGGACGACAAGGTGGCCAACTACAGCCCGGCCTTCAAGCGGACGCTGCTGGTGGAGGCGCTCAAGTACATCGGCCACTTCTCCGGGCAGATCGCGGTGATCAAGTACGGCGGCGCCGCCATGGTGAAGGAGAGCCTCAAGGTGGCCTTCGCCGAGGACATCGCCCTGCTCAAGAAGGTGGGGCTGAAGCCGGTGGTGATCCACGGCGGGGCGCTGGAGGTGACCCGCACCCTGGAGCAGCTGGGCGAGCGCTCCGAGTTCATCGACGGCATGCGGGTCACCGACGCCGCCAGCCTGCCGGTGGTGGAGATGGTGCTGACCGGCAAGGTGAACCAGGAGCTGGTGTCGCTGCTCAACGCCCGCAACGCCAACGCCGTGGGGCTGTCCGGCAAGGACGGCAAGCTGCTGCGCGCCGAGAGGCGCGGCCTGGAGAGCGGCGTCGACCTCGGCCTGGTGGGGCGGATCGTCGGGGTCAACAAGCAGTTCCTCGAGCTGCTGCTCGACGGCGGCTACGTGCCGGTGATCTCGCCCATCGGCATCGCCGAGGACGGCACCGGCCTCTCCATCAACGCCGACGAGGTGGCCTCGGCGGTGGCGGCGGCGCTGGGGGCCAGGAAGCTCATCTACCTGACCGACGTGCCCGGGGTGCTGGAGTCGGCGCCCGACGGGGCGCTGATCCGCCAGATCACCGGCGCCGAGCTGCGGCGGCGGGTGGAGGCCGGGGCCATCACCGGCGGCATGACCTGGAAGGTGGAGGCCATCGAGGCGGCGCTGGACGGGGGCGTGGAGCGGGTCCACGTCCTCGACGGCCGGCAGCCGCACACCGTCATCGCCGAGCTCTTCACAGACCGCGGCGTGGGCACGCTGGTGACCCGGTCATGATGACCAGCGAGGCGCGCCGGCAGGCGGTGGCCCGCATCCTCACCGGGCGGCGCATCGCCACCCAGGAGGCGCTGCTCTCGGCGCTGCGGCGCGAGGGGTTCCGGGCCACCCAGGCCACGCTCTCGCGGGACCTGACCCGGCTCGGGGCCCGCCGGGTCTCGCGGCCGGACGGGGCCTGGTACGAGGTGGAGGGCGGGGCGGCGGAGCAGCGGGCCGCGGCGCTGCGCGGGCTGGTGCTGGGGATCGAGGCCAACGCCTCGCTGGCGGTGATCCGCACCGCGGTCGGCGCCGCCTCGGCGGTGGCCCGATTCCATCGACGACGCCCGGCTGGCCGAGGTGCTCGGCACCATCGCCGGCGACGACACCATCTTCGTGGCCCCGGCCGCGGGGGTGACGCCGCGGAGGCTGGCGGCGCGGCTCGGCGAGGCGCTGGGGGTGGGCGCCCACCCGGGCGGGCCGACCCACCGCTGAGAGGCCGCCGGGTCCCTGGCCGGCTCGATCGCCGCGGGCCGATGTCGTCACGCGTGATGACATCCGGTCGCGCCGCGCACCTGCCTCGGCCCCGGCCCCGGCCCCGGAATGGCCCCGAACCAGGCCCGGCCGGGAGGTGGCGGCGCTCCGGCAGACGCACTAACCTCAGGCCATGTCGCCGTCGACCATCCGCACCTGGGACCTCCCCACCCGGCTCTTCCACTGGACGCTGGCCGGGCTCTTCGTCGGCGCCTTCGCCGTCGCCCACCTGGCCGACGAGCACACCCCGGCCTTCGCCATCCACATGGTGCTCGGGCTCATCCTGCTGGCCGCCCTGGCCTTCCGCCTGGCCTGGGGGGTGGTCGGCTCGCGCCACGCCCGCTTCGGCGCCTTCCTCTACTCGCCGGCGGCGCTGGTCGGCTACCTGAAGGACGCCTTCGCCGGCCGCGACCGGCCCACCCCCGGCCACAACCCCGGGTCCAGCTGGGCCATCTACGGGATGCTCCTGCTCCCGCTGGCGCTGGTCACCACCGGCGTCCTGGCGCAGCCGAAGCGCGAGCTCTTCGAGGACCTCCACGGCGCCCTCGGCTGGGTGATGCTGGCGGCGGTGGCGGCCCACCTGGCCGGGCTGGCCTTCCACACCTGGCGCCACCGCGAGAACATCGCCCTCTCCATGATCACCGGGCAGCGGCGCGGCGAGCCGGAGCAGGCCATCGGCTCCTCCCACCCGGTGGCGGCGCTGGTCTTCCTGGTGGTGGTGGGGGGCTGGGCGACGGTGGTGCTGCGCGGCCACGACCCGGTCGCCAAGGTGGTGCGGGTCCCCGCCCTCGGCCTCACCTTCCCGGTGGCGCAGAAGCCCCCCGAAGGCCCCCACGGCGACCGCGACGGCGACGACGACGGCGACTGACGCGCCCCCCGGGGCGGCGAGCCCCGGCTACACCGCCCCGACCGCCGAGACCCGCTTCCACTCGGCGAAGGAGCGGGCCACGCAGTCCTCGATGGCCAGCCCGTCGAAGTAGTTCCCGGTCAGCATGAGCCGCCCCCCGGCCAGGTGGTGGTCGAGGTCGGCGACGATGCCGCCGTGCCCCAGCGCCGGCGAGGGGAGGGTGGCGCTCCGCTCGGCGAGGTGGAGCAGGTCGGCCTCGGTCACCTTCAGCACCTCCAGCGCCCGCCCCAGCCGCTCGGCCCGGGTCAGCCCGGGCCGGAAGTGGAAGGCGAAGCCGCGGCGGGCCGGGTCCGGGAAGGGGTCGCGGGTCACGCAGGAGAAGAACAGGTCGTCCATCGGCACCAGGAAGGCGCACGCCGGCATCCAGGCCTTCTCCCGCGGCAGCACCACGCCCAGGCTGTCCACCGTCACGGTGCCGATGCTGGAGAGGTGGGAGGCCAGCTCGCCGAACTGCGGGCGCAGCAGCGCCGCCGCGGCGTCGGGGGCGATGGCCAGCGCCAGCGCCGGCGCCAGGAGGGTGCGGCCGTCGCTGGTGGTCACCGCGAAGCCGTCGGACCGCCGGGCCACCGCCTGCACGCCCACGCCGGTCTCCACCGAGAGGCCGGGGGCCCGGGCGGCGGCGTCGGCCACCACCTGCAGCCCGCCCTCGAAGCCGAACGACTTGACGAAGTCCTGCCGCCGCGGCCGCTTCTTGAAGAGCGAGCCGGGGCCGGAGAGCGGGAAGCCGTCGGCCCGCTGCGAGGGGACCGCCGAGAGGAACGGCCCCAGCACCCGGTCGTAGTTGCCGCGCCCCAGCAGGCGGGAGAAGCGGGAGTAGATGGTCTGCCCCTCCTTGGAGGAGAGCAGCCCCACCGGCAGGTGGAGCGCCGCCTCCAGCCAGTTGAGCTGCAGCAGCACGCCGGGCGGGGTCATCCAGTGGTACTGGCCGTGCGAGAGCAGCCCCATGTGGGCGCGGGCCGGGCCGCGCTCGCGCACCTGCCCGGCCATGCCGGCGCCGACCACCACGTCGAGGAAGGCGGCGTAGGAGTTGTAGGTGGTGTGGGCGCCCAGCTCGAACCAGAAGCCGTCGGCGGTCCGCTCGGAGTGGAGGCAGCCCCCCAGCCGCCCCGACCGCTCCAGCAGCAGCACCCGGCGGCCGTCCTGCGCCGCCTTCCAGGCCAGCGACAGCCCGCTGATGCCGCCGCCCACCACCAGCACGTCGTGTGAAGCCATGTCGTCCGCGATCCGTTCCTGGCTCGCCGTGGAGCCGGCGAGAGGGGGACGATCTAGGCACCGATCGGCCCGCTGATCCAGAGGGGCGGGCGGTGACCCGGGGGGCGCGGCCGGCCCACGGCGCGGTGCGGCGTCGGGTCGCCGTCCGCTCGCGGGCCCCCGGAATCACTGGCCTCGTCACCGCCGGTCGACTTTCTCCTTGCCGCCCCAGCCCGGCCCGGCCAAGGATGGCGAATGCGCCTCCGCCTCGGCTTCATCGGGCTCGGAACCATGGGCGGGCCCGTCGCCAACAACCTGCGCAAGGCAGGTCATGAGCTGGTGGTCTGGACCAGGACACCGTCCAGCGCCGACACCCTGGTGAAGAAGGGGGCGACCCGGGCCGACACGCCGCGCGCCTGCGCCGCCGGCCGCGACGCCGTCTTCATCTGCCTCACCGACGACCAGGCCAACGACGCCGTGCTCGACGGCCCCGACGGGGTGCTGGCCGGCCTCGGAAAGGGGGCGGTGCTGGTCGACCTCGGCACCTCCGGCACCCGCTCCACCCGCGCCATCGGCGAGCGGGTGACCAGGCAGGGCGGCCTCTTCGTGGCCGCGCCGGTGCTCGGCTCGCGCGCCGCCGCCGAGAAGGCGCAGCTGGTGGTGGTGGCCGGCGGGCCGCCTGAGGCGCTGGCCCGGGTCCGCCCGGCGCTCCACGCCATCGGCGCCCGGCTCTTCGAGCTCGACACCGCGGTCCACGCCTCGCTCACCAAGCTCTGCATCGCCGTGGTCGGGGCGGCCATGGCCACCGGCCTGGGGGAGGCGCTGACGCTGGGCGCCTCCGGCGGGCTCGACCCGGCCAAGGTGCTGGAGGTGCTGCAGGCCTCCGGCTTCCACTCCCCGTTCCACCTGATGAAGGGGGAGCAGATGCTGGCCGGCGACTACGCGCCGCGGGTGGCGGCCCGGCTGGTGGAGAAGGACCAGCGGCTGGCGCAGGAGGCGGCGGGCGAGCAGGGGGCCCGGCTGCCGGTCAACGCGGCGGCGCGCAAGCTGCTGGCCGACGCGGTGGCCTCGGGGCGCGGCGACCAGGACCTGGCGGTGGTGGCCGACCTGCTCTTCGAGTGGGCGCAGGTGAAGCGCTAATCGCGCGGGCTTCAGCCCGCGCAACCCGTCCAGGGGAGCACGGTGGCGCTTCTCCCGCTCCTCGGGTGCGACGGGTGTCGCTCCTAGGCGTACCTGGCCAGCGCCTTCTTGACCGCTTCTTCAAAGTGCCTGGCCGCCGCCGCCGGCCCGATCACCTCGGCGCCGCCGCCGAAGGAGAGGGCGAAGCGGGTGGCCCACTCCTCCGACACCCCCTTCAGCACCACCACCGCGCCGCCGTCGTCGGTCCGCTTCACCAGCTCCATGCCCCCGGGGCGGGCCAGCGCCCAGGCCGCCGCCAGCGGATCGAGCCGCACCCGGATCCCCTCGCCGGTCGGCTCGGAGAAGAGCCGGGCCCGGGCCAGCTCGGCGTCGGAGGGGGGCTCGAAGACCTGGTCGGTGAGCGCGCACTCGCTGATCCGGTCGATGCGGAAGGCCAGCGGCTTGGCGCGCGCGGCGTCGTGGCCGTAGAGGTACCAGTGGCCCAGCCGCTGGGCCAGCGTGTAGGGGTGCACGGTGCGCACCGCCTCGGTGTCCGACGACGCCGAGAGGTAGGTGATGGCCACGGCGCGCCGCTCGGCGATGGCCCGCTGCAGCCGCCCCAGCACCGAGCCGCGGGCCGGCGGGGCCCCGGCGTAGATGCGGTCCACCAGCTCGTCGAAGGAGGCGCGCCGGTCGCGCGGCACCGAGTCGCGCAGCGCCTTGACGGCCCGCTCCCGCCCCTCGCCGCCCAGGGCGTTGGCGGCCGCGGCCAGCGCCGCCGCCTCGCTCTCGGTGAAGCGGGGCGGGCGGATGAAGCTCTGGTGCAGCGCCACGTGGACCCGGTCCCCCTCCACGTAGAGGTCGAGGAAGTCGTCGGGGGCGAAGGGGGGCGAGCCCACCTCCATGAGGAAGTCGAGGTCCTCGAGCAGCTCCGACTCGGTGACGCCGCAGCGGCGGGCCAGCTCGCGGACGTGGATGCCGGGGTGCTGCACGGCGAAGGGGACCAGGAAGAGCACCCGCCGCAGCCGCTCGCGCGGGTCGTTCCGGCCGGCCTCGGCCTCGCGGCGGGGGGTGGGCGGCGCCGCGGCGCCGGGGGCCGGGCCCGGCGGGGCCGTGGGTCGTGCCCTGGGTGCGGCGCGGACCGGGGCGCCTGGCGGGGCGCTGGGACGTGGCTTCGGAGCGGCCGTGGCCGCGGGACGGGTCGCGGCCCGGGTCTTCACCGCGGACTTCGACCTCGGCGCCAGGCCGGCCCGGGTCGAGGCCCCGCCGGCCCGGGCCCGCTTGGCCGCGGCCGGTCGCCGCCTGGCCGCGCTCACCCGCCCCTCCGGGCCAGGTCGGCGAGGATGGCGCGGGCCCGCTCGCGCAGCGGCTTCGGCGAGAGCAGCTCGGCCCGGTCGCCCAGGGAGAGCACGTGGCGCACCAGCCCCTCGCCGTTGGTGGCGTCGAGCTCGATCACCGTGGCGGCGCCGTCCTCCTTGCGCAGGGCCCGCGGGCCGAAGCTGGCCAGCACCTCGGGCGAGACCGGCGGCTCCAGCCGGATCCGGGCCCGCTGCGGGGCGTGGACGGTGAACTCCCAGGTCTCGCGGGTGGCCACCTCGGCCAGCGGCAGGTCCTTGCGCGGGGTGAAGTCGGGGGTGCGCGGGGCCTTCTGGTTGACGGTGAGCTGCTCGATCCGGGCCAGGTGGAAGGTGCGCTGGGCCCGGCGCAGGTGGCACCAGCCGGTGAGGAACCAGGCGCCCCCCTTCTGGAAGAGGCCGTAGGGGTCGACCTCCCGCTCGGTGCGGGCCCGCCGCTCGGCCCCGGCGTAGCCGAGCCGCACCCGCTTCTTCAGGGCCACCGCCCGGGAGAGCTCCTCGAGCAGCGAGGTGCCGGCCCCCGCCGCGTCGGGGCGGGAGAGGTGGGTGGTGGCCAGCGCCGCCGCCTCCGAGGCGCCCGGGGCCCGCGCCGCGAAGCTCAGCTTGTTCATGGCGTGGGCGAGATCGCGGGAGTAGGGGAAGGCCCCGGAGGCCAGCGCCGCCGAGCCGGCCACGTAGAGCATGGCCAGGTCCTCGGGCGGCAGCTTCAGGTCGGGCAGGTAGAACTCGTCGCGGTCGATCAGGTAGCCGGCGGCCTGGTCCTCGTCCCCCGCCTCGTAGCGGATGGGGATGGCCAGCTCCAGCAGGTCGGCCTTGTCGCGCTCGAACTTGCGGATGGCGGCCTCGCCGGTGCCGCCGTAGTCCTCGGCGAACTGCTCCTGGATCTCGCGCCAGGAGACCGGCTCCGCGGCGCGCAGGAGGAACGCCGCCAGGTCGAGTAAACGCGCCGCTTTCTGCACGGTGGGAAACCTCGCATCGCGGCCCGGGGGAGTCAACGTGTGGTAGCGTCTGGCTCCTTCTCTTCGGCGGCGGTGCGCATGGCAGGCCTCGGCCTCGGACCAGCGGACTTCAAGCTCTTCGAGATCGACGACCCGGGGCGGCGGGCCGTCGCCCTGGACGGCACGCTCCAGCCCAAGCTCGAGCTCATCGCCGAGCAGTGCGTGGGCGGGCTCTCCCGGCTGAGCGGTCGCTCGCTCCACGCCCACCCGGCCCGGCCGGCCCCCCGCCGCGGCCAGGGGCCCGAGGAGGTGCTGGTGGCCTTCTGCGACTCGACGAAGGGGTGGCGGGGGCTCCCCTACCTGGGCGTGGCGGTGACCCGGGCCCACCTGCACGCCCGCATCGGCGTGCGCGGCGAGTCCCCCCGCTGGCCGGCCATGGGCGAGGCGCTGCGGCGCGAGGCGCCCAACCTGGCCAGGAAGGGGAAGCCCTTCCGCAAGCTGCGCACCTTCGGCGGGTGGGACCACGAGGCGCTGCCGGAGCTGGCGGCGGCCCACACCGCCGCCTTCTGGGAGGAGCTGGCCGAGGGGCTGGCGGCCGGCGGCCCGGGGCTGGACGTGGGGGTGGCCTTCGGCGCCGAGGAGGCCCGCAGCCTGGCGCTGGGCGACCTGCTGGGGGTGTTCCGCGACCTGGCGCCGCTCTACAAGGTGCTGGCGGCCGCCGCCGCGCAGGGTGGCGACGCCCCGGCGTGATCCACCTCCCGGGGGGCGCACGATCAGATTGAGCAGCGGTCGGTGTCCCTGGTGCCGTAGCGGGCGTACTCGAAGTGGTCGCGGCCGCCGTGGTTGGCGCGGGGGCGGGTGGCCGTGGCGTGGTGGGCGCGGCGAATGGCGGCGTAGAAGCGGCGGGCGCCGCCGGTGCGGTAGGCGGCGCGCAGGCGGGCCATGCGGCGGGCGTTGCGGATGGCCCAGCGCTGGCCGGCCCGCTTCATGCGGGTCTGGAGGACGTGGCGGTGGGCGCTCTCGATGGCGCCGCTGCCGATGGGGAAGCCGTTGGCCCGGTACAGGGCGTACTTCATCCGGTTGGCGTTGCTCCGGTAGTAGCCGATCAGGTTCTCGGCAGCGTCGAGGGACTCCCGCTGGTTTCGCCTGGGGATGAACTCCAGGCAATCCATCAACTCGCTGATGACGGCCGGGATCTTGCCCGTCGACAGCAACTCCTCGGCCCGCCGCTGCCACAGCGGCAGCCAGGGGCTCTCCTCGCCCAGCAGCACGCGGCCGCACTCCACCGCGTGCTCCACGGCGTGGTGCCAGTCGAGGATCTGCACCGCATCCGGCGAGAGCTGCTCGGCCAGCGTCCAGTTGCAGGCCGCGCCGTCACCCAGCCAGATCACCACGCCGGCCTCGTCGATCCGCTCGGCCTGGAGCAGCTCCTCCAGCACCGGCGAGAAGTTCCCGAGGCCGCCCACCACCGCGGCGTAGCGAGCGGTGCCGGGCATCGGCTCGTTCACGGCGACGTCGTGCCGGTAGGTCACGCCCACCTTGGCCTCCTTCCAAGCCTCGGCGCCGCGGATCGGCAGCATGCTGCCGTCCACCTCGACCACCAGCGCCTTCGGCGCCTCTCCCTTCGGCTTCAGCTCCTCCTGCAAGTAGAGCTGGTCGGCCGCCTCGCACTGCGCGCCCACCCGCGCCACCACGCGGCGGAGCAGGTTCTCCGAGATCGGCTCGGCGTAGTGCAGGCTCCAGCGGGCCGCGCACTCGCCGTAGACGTCGTTCACCGCGAAGTCGAGCACTCGCTTCTCCATCTCGCTGGTCAGCTCGCCCTCCTCGGGCAGGTCGAGCAGCCGATCCACCGGGTAGAAGCCGTACTGGCACGCCTCGCAGTAGTGGTAGTTGCGCCTGAACGTCACCGGGCCGGCCAGGCTCCGCGCCGTCCGCTCGCGGTCACGGGCCTTCACCGCCACCCGCTTGCCGCACTTCGGGCAGGCCTTCGCCGTCGGCTTCTCCGGCTTCATCCGCGAGAGCATCAGCGCGATGGACGGCTCCCGGTCATCCCGGGTCGCCTTCTCCACCGAGAGCTCCATCTCGCTCATCGTCATCCCTTCGTGGAAGTGCTCGTCCGCATGCCGCCGGGCGAGCTCCTCGACGAGGTCCTTCTCCGAGAACTGCTTCAGTGCGCGCTTTCGGGCCATGCCCGAAAAAGATCATGCCCGGGCCAACCTGTCGATCTCCCGTACCGGGAGCGGGCAGCCCGCACCCCGGCCCCGATCACCCGGCCGGTCCAAGCCCGCAGACCGATGGGGCTTTCCCCGCGCCCCGGATCGGCCGCCAAAGAGATTCCTCAACTCGGGCGTGCGCCCCCTCCCGGGCGGTGTCAGACCCCCCGGCTAGCCTCCTCGAGTCGCCCCAGCACCCGGGGCGGCGCTCTCTCCGCTGGAGGTTCAGATGGCCGTCAAGGTCATGGTCGCGCCCGCCCTCGTGCGCGGCGCCGAGTCGAAGTCGGTAGTCGCCAGGAAGGCCAGCCCG
Source organism: Anaeromyxobacteraceae bacterium (assembly GCA_032654565.1). Lineage (GTDB taxonomy): Bacteria > Myxococcota > Myxococcia > Myxococcales > Anaeromyxobacteraceae > JADKCZ01. The sequence goes on from JAULAX010000015.1 coordinate 1,227,749, forward strand.
GCCGGTGAGTCGCCTCGCCCCAGGCGGCGGCGGTCCTCGATCTACGACGCCGACGGCAGCGAGGTCTTCATCACCCTGATGTGCCTGAAATGCCACCAGATGCGGCCTCTGTCGCAGTTCGGCCTGCGCAAGATGGCCGACGGCGCCATCCGCAACCAGCCCTGGTGCCGCCCCTGCCGCTCGGCCGCGGGCACCGGCAAGGGGAAGCTCAAGGAAGCTGCAGTGGAGATGGAGTCCACAGAAACTGTAGTCCCCGTGAGCACCCTGTCCGAGCCCTCGCCGCTGGCCTCCGAGGCCGAGGCGCCGCGAGCCCGCGATGGCCAGCTCGCCGCCCAGGTGGCCGCGGCCCTGGCCGCCGGCCTCGGGCGCTGATCCGGCCTCGCTGATCGGGCCGGTCGGGCGGAGCGCGGCGCTCCAGATCCCCGGTTTCCGTGCGGTTTAGGGTCGCAGTCCGCCCTGCGCGCTTCTTACCGAGGCCGGATTTCGCTGGGCCAAATCCTAAATAGACCTTCTGGCTCCACGACTTACGCCCGTTTCTCGTTTGCAGTTGGCGAGAACGCACAAGTAGTATGCGTCCCCTCGGTACATCCCGAAGGTTCGTGACGCTGCACCTACCCGCCCCCGGCTGGAGGAAACACCATGGCTGACTCCAATTTGAAGCTGAAGCTCAAGGAGAAGATCGAGGCGCATCGTCCCCGCATCACCAAGCTCAACAAGGAGTTTGGCGAGGTGGTGATCGACAAGGTCAACATCGGCCAGTGCATCGGCGGCGCGCGCGACATCCGCTCGCTGGTGACCGACATCTCCTACCTGGACCCGCAGGAGGGCATCCGCTTCCGCGGCCGCACCATCCCGGAGACCTTCGCCGCCCTCCCCAAGGCGCCGGGCAGCGACCAGCCCTACGTCGAGGGGTTCTTCTGGTACCTGCTGACCGGCGACGTGCCGACCATGGCGCAGACCCTGGAGGTGGTGGAGGACTGGCGCGCCCGCGCCGAGGTCCCCCAGTACGTCATCGACGTGCTCCGCGCCCTGCCGCGCGACTCGCACCCCATGGCCCTCTTCTCCTCGGCCATCCTGTCGATGCAGCGTGAGTCGATCTTCTTCAAGAAGTACAGCGAGGGCGGCCTGAAGAAGAACGACATGTGGGATCCCATGTACGAGGACTCCATGAACCTGCTGGCCAAGCTGCCGGCCATCGCCGCGTACATCTACCGGATGAAGTACAAGGGCGACACCTTCATCGCCCCGGATCCGAAGCTCGACTGGGGCGCGAACTTCGCCCACATGATCGGGCAGAAGAAGCCGTACGACGACGTGGCCCGGATGTACTTCATCCTCCACTCCGACCACGAGTCGGGCAACGTCTCGGCGCACACCACCCACCTGGTGGCCTCGGCGCTCAGCGACGCCTACTACTCCCTGTCGGCCGGCATCAACGGCCTGGCCGGCCCGCTCCACGGCCTCGCCAACCAGGAGGTGCTGGGCTGGATCCAGAACGTCATGAAGAAGCTGAACAACAAGGTGCCCACCAAGGAGGAGCTGAAGCAGTTCCTCTGGGACACCCTGAACTCCGGCCAGGTCATCCCGGGCTACGGCCACGCCGTGCTCCGCAAGACCGATCCGCGCTACGTGGCGCAGAACGAGTTCTCCAAGAAGCACCTCCCCAATGACCCGCTCTTCCAGCTGGTCAACATGATCTACGAGGTGGCGCCGGGCGTCCTCACCGAGCACGGCAAGACCAAGAACCCCTGGCCGAACGTCGACGCGCACTCCGGCGTCATCCAGTGGTACTACGGCGTCCGCGAGTGGGACTTCTACACCGTCCTCTTCGGCGTCGGCCGCGCCCTCGGCGTGCTCGCCAACATCACCTGGGACCGTGGCCTCGGCTACGCCATCGAGCGCCCCAAGTCGGTCACCACCGACATGCTGGAGAAGTGGGCGGCCGAGGGTGGCCGCAAGCTGGCCTAGGCCACGCCACCGGAGCCACCGCTGCACCGGGAGCCGCCTCGCGAGGGGCGGCTCTCGCCGTTCCGGGGGGGGGGGGCCGGGGGCGGGCCGGTGGTCCGGAGGCGGCCGGGGAGGGCGTCGCCGTTCCTTGACCTCACGGGGCCCCACGGGTAGCGTCGAACCCTCTGTATTTCGAAAGGGGTTTACTCCCGTGCGGCTCCTCCTCGCCCTCCTGGCGCTCACCTTCGTCGCGGGCTGCGGACCCATCCAATCGACCTCCGCGCTGATCGACGCGGACGTCGAGATCGAGGGGGCCCGGGCCGCCGGCGCCCAGGCCACCGCCACCTTCGAGTTCACCACCGCCGAGGCCTACCTGCGCAAGGCGCGCGAGCTGGCCGGCTACTCCCAGTACGAGAACGCCGCGGTCTTCGCCGCCAGGTCGCGCGAGATTGCCAAGGAGGCGCGCATCAAGGCGCTGGCCGCCAGCAACCGCCCCGAGAAGGAGGCCCCGTGAGGACCCGCCGGCTGGTCACGGCGCTCTGCCTGCTCACCCTGGCCGGCTGCGCCGCCGGCGGCAAGCTGAAGCGCAACGCCGACGTGCTGACCCAGGACGCCGTCAAGGCCCGCAACAGCGGGGCCGCCCGCTGCGCCCCGCGCGAGCTGGCGCTGGCCGAGGCCAACCTGGACTTCGGCAAGGCCGAGATCGACTGGGGCAACGCCTCCCGCGCCGCCGACCACCTCAAGGTGGCCGAGCAGAACATGAAGAAGGCGCTGGAGCTCTCCCGCACCTGCGGCCCGGCCAAGGTCACCATCAGCGAGAAGAAGCCGGTCCCCGCGGCGGCCCCGGTGGTGGCGCCCGTCATCGTCATCGAGCGGACCGACCGCGACGGCGACGGCGTCCCCGACCTCGAGGACAAGTGCCCCGACCAGCCCGGACCGCGCGAGAACCAGGGCTGCCCGGTCTCCAAGGACTCCGACGGCGACGGCATCCCCGACGACATCGACCGCTGTCCGCTCGACCCGGAGGACCTCGACGGCTTCCAGGACGAGGACGGCTGCCCCGACCCGGACAACGACGGCGACGGCATCGTCGACAAGATCGACGCCTGCCCCAACACCTCCGGCCCCATCTCCAACCGCGGCTGCCCGGTGCTGGACCGCGACGGCGACGGCATCCCCGACGACCAGGACAAGTGCCCGGACCAGGCCGGCCCCAAGGAGAACGGCGGCTGCCCCGACGCCGATCGCGACGGCGACGGCATCGTCGACCGGCTCGACAAGTGCCCGGACGTGCCGGGCGTGGCGCCGGACGGCTGCCCCAAGAAGTACACGCTGGTCGAGGTGAAGAAGGACCGCATCGTCATCAAGCAGCAGGTCCACTTCCAGTCGGCCAAGTCGGCGGTGCTGCCCGACTCCTTCCCGCTGCTCGACCAGGTGGTGCAGGTGCTCCGCGACTACCCGAAGATGCGGGTCTCCGTGGAGGGGCACACCGACGCCATCGGCGGCGAGCTCCTCAACATGAAGCTGAGCCAGGCCCGCGCCGAGTCGGTGCGGAAGTACCTCACCGGCAAGGGGATCCCCGACGACCGGCTCGAGGCGGTGGGCTTCGGGCCGACCAAGCCCATCGCCTCCAACAAGACCGAGAAGGGGCGGGGCCAGAACCGCCGCACCGAGTTCCGCATCATCTCGACGGAGTAGGGCTCTCACTCAATGGCTCGCTTCGAGGTCTTCGTCCCGGCGGCGCCGCCCAAGGTCCCCATGGACCTGACGCTGCGGCTCGACGCCGACCACTGGCTGGGGGCGCTCAAGACCGGGCTGCAGCGGCTCGGCGAGGTCCACCCGGCCAACAACGTCCTGTGCGACATCCAGGCCGACGGCTCGATCCACGTCACCGACCCGGACTCGGGGCGGGTCTTCCGCATCCTCGAGCTGCCGGCCACCACGCCGGTCGACCCCATGCCGGTGGTCAGGCCCGCGCCCCCGGCTCCGGTGGCCGCGCCTCCCCCTCCGCCTCCTCCTCCGCCTCCAGCCGCTGCCCCGCCTCCGCCCCCCGCCCCGCCGCCTCCGGCCCGGGTGGTGCCCGCCCCGGCGCCGGTCGCCGAGCCGAAGCCGGCGCCCCGGCCGCCCCCCGCGCCGGCACCGCCGCCCGAGCCGAAGCGGGTGGCCCCGGCGCCCGCCCGGTCCGGCCCGCGCCCCTCCGGCCACGTCGACCGGGTGGTCGAGGCCCGCAGCCCCACCGTCACCCCGATCCACCCCATCGGCCGCATCGCCATCGTGGTCAAGGCCGAGGACGTGCTGGCCGACCTCTTCCTCGAGGTCAGCGAGCTGGGGCGGATCCAGGACCGCAAGGCCGGGCTGGGGTTCGTGCTCGACGCCGCCATGCGGGTCATCGGCTGCGAGGCCGGCTCGGTCTTCACCACCGACCTGGGGCGCAGCGATCTCTCCTTCGCGGTGGTGCGCGGCCCCTCCGCCGACAAGCTGGCGGCGCTGGGGATGAAGGTGCCCATCGGCGTGGGGCTGGTGGGCTTCTGCGCCCAGGAGAACGTCTGCGTGGCGGTCTCCGACGCCGAGAAGGACTCGCGCTTCTACCGCGCCGTCTCCGAGGCCACCGGCTACCAGACCCGCTCGCTGCTCTGCGCCCCCATGGCGCAGCAGGGGCTGGTGGTGGGGTGCCTGGAGGTGCTCAACAAGAAGGGCGGCAAGCTCTTCGACCAGAAGGACCTGGCGGTCCTCTCCTACCTGGCGGCGCAGGCGGCGGCCTTCCTGGCCCGCCTCGACGGGTAGCCTTCGCTGCCGGCGGCCACCCCGGCCCGGCGACGAGCCCGGGGCGGGGCCAGCGCGCCCTCCTCACTCCCCGTCGTCGGGCAGGTCGGCGTCGGCCTTCATCAGCTCGCGCATCACCACCGTGGCGTAGCTGCCGCGCGGCAGGTCGAAGCGGGCCAGGTAGCCGTCGGGGAGCGGCGAGAGCGCCACCTCGATGGGGAGCCGGGCCGCCCGCCGGGTGCCGGCCGCCTCGTCGCCGCCGCGGGCGAAGTCGGCCAGGGTGAGCCCCTCCGCCGCCAGCAGCCGCGCCTCGCGCTCGGCGGGCACGCCGCCGGCCGCCGGCTTGAGCTGGTGGCCGAACATGGGGCCGGCCGGGCTCACCTCGAAGGCCGCCACCCGCGCCGCGTCCAGGCCGGGGTCCTCGCAGACGAAGACCCCGCCGCTCTCCAGCTTCTTGAGCACGTCGCCGACGAGGGCGGTGGCGAAGAGGCCGTCGGCGATCCGCTCCGACAGCCAGCGGTTGAAGAGCTCCGACTGGTAGGCGGAGAGGGCGAAGCGGCGCAGGAAGCGGTCGCGGGCCGCCCGCCGGGCCTCCGGCGGCGGGTCCGGGGAGAGCAGGGCCCGCCCCAGGGTGGCGTTGGCGCCGTCCTGGCCGAACCGCTGCGGGCCGAAGAAGTTGGGCAGCCCGGCCCGGGCCAGGGCCTCGGCGCAGCCCCGCGCCGCCGCGAGGTCGCCGCCCCGCACCGCCACCTCGAAGCCGTTGCCGCGAGCGTGGCCGGGGCGCAGCTTGTTCTGGTGGCGCGAGGCGGCCAGCACACGGTAGCCGTCACCGGCCAGCGACGCCGGATCCGGGTCGCGGGCCACCGGGAAGCTGAGCCACTGGGTGGTCAGCGCCACCTTGTCCTTGAGGCCGGCGTACCCGGCGTCGCGCTCGGCCACCCCCAGGGCCCGGGCCAGGGCCCGGACCACGTCGCGGGTGGTGCGCCCCCGCTTCTCGACGTGGAGGTAGAGGTGCGGCCCGGCGCCGGCCGGGAGGTAGGCCGGCCGCTCGTCGACGCGGAAGTCCTCGGGCGTGGCCTTGAGCCGCCCGCCCGAGCCGGGGCAGGCGGCGGTGACGTAGGGGATCACCCGCCGGCCAGCCCCTCGAGGGCCGTCAGCTTGCGCCGCACCAGCGCCCCCAGGGTCTCGTCGGCCTCGCGCGAGAGCCGGTCGGCGGCCAGGAAGAGGTTGAAGAAGACCAGCTCGCGCAGCCCCTCGGCCAGCAGCCGCAGGGCGTCCCCCTCCGGCGGGTGCAGGGCCTCCAGGTTGGCCAGCAGCGCCGCGGCGTCGAGCCCGCCGTCGGAGGGCATGTCGAGGCCGCGGAAGAGCGGGGCGAAGGGGACGGTGCGATCCTGCAGGTGGGCCGAGGCGGCCTCGAGGAAGGCCGGCCGGGCGCTGGCGGGGAGGGCGATGGTCACCAGCCGGAGCAGCTCGACGTAGCCGCCGGCCAGCGCCGCCAGCCGGTCGACGTGCCCCTCCGACCGGGGGGCGGCGGGCGCCTCGGCGGTCTCCACGTAGCCGGCCTCGGCCAGGTGGTAGAGCACCTTGGTGGCGTCGAACTCGCCCAGCCGGGCGGCGCTGGCCACCTGGGCGACGCTGCGCCGGCCGTCGACCAGGGCGAGGAGCTGCTGCTCCACCGGCTGCAGGGTGACCGCCCGGGTGGGCTCGCGGCGGCGCAGGAACGCCCCCGGCCCGGGGATGCGGGCCTTGAAGAGGCTGAGCTCGTCGATGCGCCGGATCCCGTCCATGAGCAGGGCCTGGGTGCTCACCGCCTGCGGGGCGGTGTTCAGGTCCGGCTCCTCGTCGTCGGCCAGCCAGAAGATCCCCGAGGGGAGCAGCAGGATGGCGTGGAAGACGGCGGTGATCTGCTCGTGGAAGCAGCGCCACAGGTCGTTGGAGGTGAGCAGCCCCAGCTCCACCAGCGCCTTGCCCAGCGGCCGGGGCCCGCCCATGGCCTTCTCCAGCTGGGCCTCGTTGACCAGCCCGAGCTTGAGCGCCACCTCGCCGATGCGCTCGCCCACCACCGTGGAGCGGGAGCTGCGCACCTCGCCGTCCTTGAAGGCGATGGCCCGCTCGGCGTCGGCGTTGACCACGTGCAGGACGCCGCTGAGCCGGGCCTGGTGGGCGAAGGCGATGAAGTCGGCGATGGGGAAGCCGGAGAGGTCGCCGGCCAGGGCGACGCGGGGGTGGGGCGAGGCGCCGCCGGAGGCCGGGGTGCGGCGGGCCACCAGCAGGTCGGGGGAGGAGGGGAGCCACTCGAACCGGCCGGCCCGCTCGCCCAGCGCGGTGCGGACCTCGCCCGAGCCAGGCGCCACCCGGCCGTGGGGGTCGATGTCGAGCCAGTGGGGCATCAGTTGGCCTCGTCCCGGCTCCAGCCCTGCTGCTCCTGCCACTCTTCCTCGTCCTGGAGCGTGAACTCCAGCATCCACTCGGAGTAGTCGGGGATCACGTGGAGCCGGCCGCCGAAGTAGAGGCTGGGGGTGCCGCGCAGCCCGGCGGAGCGCCCCTCGGCCTGGGAGCCCTCGACCTTGTAGCGGTAGCGGCCGGTCTCCAGCGCCGCGCGCAGGTCGGCGTCGTCCTTGCCGGCCTCGCGGGCGTAGGCGGCCAGGTCGTCGGTGGTGAGGGCGTGGGGCCGCTCGAAGAGCAGGTCGTGGAAGGTCCAGAAGATCCCCTGCTCGCGGGCCCACTCGGCGGCCTGGGCCGCCTCGACGGCGTGGGGGTGGGCCTCGATGGGGAAGGGCTTGTAGTGGAGCTTGAGCCGCCCGGGCCGGTCGGCGACGAACTTCTCCAGCACCGGCCGCATCAGCTGGCAGTAGGGGCAGGTGAAGTCGGAGAACTCCACCACCGTGACCGGGGCCCTGGGATCGCCGAGCGGGGGGCCGAAGCCGGCCACGTCGAGGGTGGCGCGCCGGGGGCGGTCGAAGGAGGCGTAGTACTTCTCCAGCATGGCCTTGAGCGCCGGCCTGGCGAGCCCGCCCAGCGCCAGGCGGGCGGCCAGCCGGGCGGTCCGCTTGGCGTGGTGGCAGCCGCCGTGCTGGCGCAGGCACTGCGAGACGGTGTGGGGGCAGCCGCAGTAGCAGTAGGTCTCCTGTGCGACCTCGGCGACCGCCTGCTGCTGCTCGGCGGTCAGCCCCTCGAGCGGGATGCCCGGCAGCAGCGCCTCGGGCGAGGTGGGCTCGCCGAGGTTGGCCTGGGCCGGCGTGGGCAGCGGGGGCGCGGAGGCGGTGGTGCGGGCGGCGCAGCCGGCCAGCAGGGCGACGGCGAGCGCGGCGGGGAGGAGGGAGGAGTGCATCGGAGCGGTCTCCGGCGAGGGAGCCCGATGCTACCACGCACCCTCGCGCCGCCCAGCAGGGTCGCCGGGGCACACCCGGGTGGCGCTCCGGCCCCGGCTGGCATAGAGCAGGATCCGGATGCATCCCTCCACCCTCGCCCGCGGCGCCGTCCGCAAGGAGCCCGGCGGCCGCCTCGGGGTGGCGCTCTGCTACCCCAACGCCGAGCGGCTGGGCATGGCCAACCTCGGCTTCCACGCCGTCTACCGGCTCTTCAACGACGACCCGGCCACCCGCTGCGAGCGGGTCTTCCTGCCCGAGGACGGCTCGCCCCCGCGCTCGGTGGAGTCGGGGACGCCGCTCGGCGAGTTCGACGTGGTGGCCTTCTCGCTCTCCTTCGAGGACGACTTCGTCCACCTGCTCGAGCTGCTCGACCGGGCCGGCCTGCCGCTGCGCGCCGCCGATCGCGACCAGCGCCACCCGCTGGTGGTGGCCGGCGGCATCGCCATGCAGATCAACCCGGAGCCGGTGGCCCCCTTCCTCGACGCCGTGCTCATCGGCGAGGGGGAGGAGCTGGTGCCGCCGTTCCTCAACTGGCTGCGCGGCCAGGCCGGCCGGCCGCGCCCCGACCTGCTGCGCGACCTGGCCCGGCTGCCCGGCGCCTACGTGCCGGGGCTCTACCAGGTGGCGTACGCCGACACCCGGGCCAGCGCCGGCTGGGTGACCCGCTTCCAGCCCACCGAGGGGGCCCCGGCCCGGGTGGCGCGCCGCTTCGTGGCCGACCTGTCGAAGGTGGCCACCTCGCGGGTCATCGAGTCGCCCGACGCCCAGTTCGGCGACCTCTTCCTCACCGAGGTGGCCCGCGGCTGCCTCTGGGGCTGCCGCTTCTGCGCCGCCGGCTTCGTGCAGCGCCCCTACCGCGAGGTGGACCTCCCGACGCTGCGGGGCGAGGTGAAGAAGGGGATCGCCGCCGGGCAGCGGGTCGGGCTGGTGGGGCCGGACACCAGCGACTACTCCGGCCTGGACCCGCTCACCTGCTTCATCGGCGAGCAGGGCGGCAGCTTCAGCCCCTCCTCGCTGCGGGTCGACGCCATCACCCCCCTGCTGGCGGGGCGGATGGCGGCCGGCGGCGAGCGCTCCATCACGCTGGCCCCGGAGGCCGGCACGCCGCGGATGCGCGAGGTCATCAACAAGGACTTCAGCGACGACCGGATCGTCCAGGCGGCGGCCGACGCGCTCGAGTCCGGCATGATCAACGTGAAGCTCTACTTCATGTGCGGCCTGCCCACCGAGACCGACGAGGACGTGCTGGGGATGGCCCGGCTGGCCATCCGCATCCGCGAGGAGGTGATGGCGCCGCGCGCCAGGGTCACCAAGCGGATGGGGCGCATCACGCTGTCGGTCAACCCCTTCGTCCCCAAGCCCTGGACGCCGTTCCAGTGGCAGCCCATGCACGACCGCAAGTGCCTGGAGGGGAAGCGCAAGCTGCTCGAGCGCGAGCTGCGGCCGCTCGGCATCGACGTCGACTTCATGAGCCCGCGCGAGGCCGCGGTGCAGGCCCTCTTCTCCCGCGGCGACCGGCGCTGCGCCGACCTGCTGGAGCTGGCGCACCGCGAGTTCGAGGGGGACGTGGGGCGGGCGCTGCGCCGCTGGCCGCACGACCCGGACTTCTTCGTGCTGCGCGAGGCGGCGGTGGAGGAGCAGCTCCCCTGGGACTTCATCGACCACGGCCTGACCAAGGCCTTCCTGGCTCGCGAGCAGCGGCGCGGCCTCGGCGCCCGCATCACGCCGAAGTGCGAGGTGGAGTCCTGCCGGGCCTGCGGCCTCGCCTGCGCCGACCACCCGGAGCTGAAGACCGGGCTGCCGGTCGTCTCCTGAGCGTGGCGTGGTCGGCCGGAAGGTGAAGCGCCCGGCCCCCGAGGAGGGGAGCCGGGCGCGGGCCGGGCGGGCGATCGGGCGCGGCTAGGGAGGCGCGACCACGAACCCCTGGATCGGGACGTTGATGGAGCGCTCCGTGGAGATGCTGCTGATGATGTTGGTGGTCCGGAGCGTCGCCGTCACCCAGGTCAAGGCCGACTCCGGCAGGGAGCCGCCGGTGACGGTGATCCACCCGAATGAACCGTACTGGAACGAGCCCACGTCGGCGCGCCGCACGCACGGCGTCCAGTTGCAGGTGGTGCCGCAGACCGTGGGATCACCGCCCGGCGACCCGTCGCAGTAGAGCTGGCGGAAGAGCATCCCCAGCCCGTCGGTGGTGGTGGGGGCGGAGTTGAACGACGAGGTGAAGCTGGAGCCCGTCGTCTTGGAGATGCCGTAGGTGGTCCGGTAGTTGGGCAGGTTGAAGTTGAGATCGGTCATGTAGACGGCGCGGGAGGTGCTCCCGGCCGGCGTCCCGGGTGCCGGGGTGGTGGTCGAGTGCGTGACCGTGAACCCCGCCGGGGACGTGCCCACCGGCGTGAACGGGCTGGGGAAGCCGTTGTAGAACCGCGAGGCCAGCTCGCTGACGCCGTCGTTCTGCACCTCCACGTAACCGGTGTAGAGGATGCGGGTCTCGGCCCAGATGGTGGTGCTGGCGTCACGCACACCGTTTGGCCCGTCCCAGGTGCCGTTGTTGTTGGCGTCGAAGTAGGGCTCGTCGAACTCGCCGCCGGCGACGATGCTGTCGCGCTTCCCGTTGTCGTTGATGTCCACGAACGGCTCGCCGAGGTCGACGAAGCGCTCTCCGAGCAGGCAGCCGGGGGTGCCGGGCGGGTCGTAGAGGCCGTTGGCCGGGCAGCCGTTGGAGCTGTCGAAGAAGCCCTCCTCGCCGCGGACCGCGGCGATGACGGTGACCAGGCCGTCGCGCGGGTTGTGGCGGCGGGTCGAGCCGACTGGCTGGCGCAGCCGTCGAGGGCCCAGTCGTGCGCGAGGTCGAACTCGCCGGCGACCTGGGGCAGCACGTCGGTCGGCAGCTTGGCGCCGTTGGTGTCGATGACGCTGCTGGTCCGCCGCAGGTTCCCCTGCTGGGTGGGCAGCACGCCGCTGGGGTTGTAGGCCGGGGTCGGTGGCCGAGGAGGCCGGTGGTGCCGGCCTCGGTGAAGAACTGCACCAGCGGTGGCGACGCCCAGCTTGTTCTTGAACCGGTCGGCCAGCGTCACCACGCAGGTGATCTTGGAGTCGGCCCCCGCGTAGGTGGAGTTGGTGCAGTCGTGGCTGGTCAGCGCCGGGATGTTCTTGGGCGAGCAGTCGATGGAGATCTCGGCGCCGGTGGCCTTGGCGCCGACGATGGCGATGTTGCCGGCGGTGGCCTGGAGCAGGTTGCTCCCGCCGGCCTGGGCGCGGGCCACCACCGAGACCACGTTGGCGATCGAGCCGGAGTGGAGGATGACCTTCACCTTGCCGGTGGCGTCGGTGACGCCGCTGGCGGTGCAGACGTTGGCGGCGCAGCCGGCCGCCGAGGCGCCGATGTAGGAGCCGCCCAGCTGGCCGTGCTCGAAGGCGACGGCCAGCCCGGCCGGGTAGGTCTGGTTGGCCGAGTCCACCAGCTGGAAGGTGAACTCGTTGGACTCCTGGAAGCCGGAGCCCAGGGCGCCCATCACCGCGTACTGCTGGTTGACGAGGTTGACCTGGGCCAGCTGCGGCAGGGTGATGGTGACGGTGTTGCTGATGGTGGTGGTGCCGGTGAAGTAGCTGGCGGTGACCACCGCCGGCCCGGAGGCGGTGGAGGAGGTGAAGGTCACCGAGGCCTGGCCGGCGCCGTTGGTGGTGGCGGTGGGGCCGACCGTGCCGAGGCTGGTGGTGAAGTCGATGGTCTGCCCGCCCTGCGGCGTGATGGTGCCGGTGTCCTTGCTGAGCGTGGCGGTCACCGTGGTGGTGGCGAGGCCGTTGGCGGCCAGCCGGGTGGCGGTGGCCGAGACGGTGAGGACGTAGCTGGAGCTGGTGTCCTTGCAGACCCAGGTGGCGCCGCTCAGGGCGCAGAGCTGCAGCACGTTGGTGCCGCACTGGGCGCCGAAGGGCGCGCCCTGGCAGCCCGGGTCATTGCAGTCCACCTTGCCGTCGCAGTTGTTGTCGATGTTGTCGCGGCACTGGACGCCGGACTCGACGCTGCCGCTCGGGCAGGTGCAGACGGAGGGGGTGCCGGCCGAGCAGGCCAGGCCGTTGGCGCCGCAGATCTTCCCGGCGCAGTCGGGATCGGCGCAGTCGATGAGGCCGTCGCAGTCGTTGTCGATGCCGTCGCTGCACGAGGTCTCGGCCACCTGGCCGCCCGGGCAGACGCACTGGCCGACGAAGTCGCACTTCTCGCCGAAGCGGCCCACCACGGTCTGGCAGGCCTGGCCGAAGGCGCCCACCGTGGCCGGCCGGCAGCCGGGGTCGGCGCAGTCGATGAGGCCGTCGCAGTCGTTGTCCTTGCCGTCGGCGCAGCCGGTGGTCCCCTCGCTGGCCATGGCCACGCCGCCGTTGCCCGTGCAGATGCAGGTGCCGCCGTTGGCCGGCGAGCAGGTCTGGCCGTTGGGCCCGCAGCTCTTCGGCGTCAGGTTGCAGTCGGTGTCGGCGCAGTCGATCTTGCCGTCGCAGTCGTTGTCGAGGCCGTCGCCGCAGGAGACCTCGCCGCCCACCTCCGCGCCGGTGCACTCGCACACCAGGGTGGTGGGGTTGCAGGTCTTGCCGGTGGCGCTGCAGGCCGCCGAGGCGCAGTTGGGATCCTGGCAGTCGACCAGGCCGTCGCAGTCGTTGTCCTTGCCGTCGCTGCAGGCCGTCTCCACGGCCTGGGGCGTGCCGCCGTTGCCGGAGCAGACCGCGCAGGTCGAGACCCCGCCCACCACCGGCGAGCAGGTGTTGCCGCGGGCGTCGCAGACCGCCCCCAGGGCGTTGCCGACGGGGCGGCAGTCCGGATCGTCGCAGTCGATGAGTCCGTCGCAGTCGTTGTCCTTGCCGTCACCGCAGGAGGTCTCGGTGGCCTGGGCCACGCCGCCGTTGCAGACGCAGGTCTTGGCGGCGGTGCACTTGCCGGTGGTGGTGCCGGGGCCGCTGGTCACCGGGGCGTCGAAGCAGGTCTTGGCCAGGCAGTCGGAGTCGGCGCAGTCGCTGAGCCCGTCGCAGTCGGTGTCGCGGCCGTCGCCGCAGGAGGACTCGGCCACCTCGCCGGGGATGGCCGGTGAGCCGGGCGGCGAGCAGACCGAGCAGGTGTTGGTGACGCCGGAGAGGTTGGTGCAGGCCTTGCCGGAGGCGTTGCAGGCGCGCGAGGCGCAGTCGGGGTCGGCGCAGTCGACGAGGCCGTCGCAGTCGTTGTCCTTGCCGTCGCCGCAGCTCTGCTCGAACGGCTCCGGGGTCCCGCCGTTGCCGGTGCAGGCGCACTGGCCGAGGCCGTCGCAGCGCAGGACGTTGGTGAGGGTGCCGGCGCACTGCTGGCCGTAGGTGTTGCCCGGCGCGGTGGGGCCGCAGTCACGGTCGGCGCAGTCGACCGCGCCGTCGCAGTCGTTGTCCTTGCCGTCGCTGCAGCCGAGCTCCTTGCCCTGCTGGGGCACGCCGCCGTTGCCGTTGCAGGTGCAGACCCCCACCACGGTGGGGGAGCAGACCGAGCCGAAGGCGGTGCAGGCCACGCTGGCGCAGTCCGGATCGGCGCAGTCGATCTTGCCGTCGCAGTCGTTGTCCTGGCCGTCGCCGCAGCTGAGCTCCTTGGCGGCCTCCGGCCCCTGGCAGACGCAGGAGGCGGTGGTCGGGTTGCAGGTCTTGCCGGTGGCGGTGCAGACCGCCCAGGCCGTGGCGCAGTCGGGGTCGGCGCAGTCGACCAGGCCGTCGCAGTCGTTGTCCTTGCCGTCGGCGCAGTCGGTCTCCACCGCCTGGGCGGCGCCGCCGTTGCCGGCGCAGACCGAGCAGCTGGAGGCCCCGGCGATGGCGGCCGAGCAGGTGTGGCCGCGCCCGTCGCAGGCCTGGCCGCCCGAGCCCTTGTCCTGGCAGTCGGGGTCCTCGCAGTCGATGAGGCCGTCGCAGTCGTCGTCGATGCCATCGCCGCACTTGGCGCCGGTCTCCGGCGTGGCGGTGCAGGTGCAGAGCTTGGTGGTGGCGCCACAGACGCCGGTGGTGAGGCCACCGCCGGTGGAGGGGGCGCTGTTGCAGATGTCGCCGGCGCAGTCGGGGTCGGCGCAGTCGACGAGGCCGTCGCAGTCGTTGTCGAAGCCGTCGCCGCAGCTCACCTCGGCCACCTCGGGGGCGCCGCCCTTGCCGGTGCAGACGCTGCAGGTCCCGCCGCCGCAGGTCTTGCCGCCGGCGTCGCAGGTGGTGCCGGCCGGGCAGGTGGCGGTGTCCTGGCAGTCGGTCAGGCCGTCGGCGTTGTTGTCCCTGGCGTCGCTGCAGATCTCGACGGCCACGAACCGCACCTGGAGCTGGCCGGTGGCCAGGTTGCCGTCGGAGGCCCTCAGCTGGGCCATGCCGACGCAGGTGGGGCCCGGGGTGACCCGCGAGTCGCAGGTGACCAGGGTGACGTCGAAGGGGGTGGTGGGGTTGGTGGCGCTGACGGCGCCGCTGGCCTCGAGGAAGCCGCCGCGGTCGGTGCGGATCACCACCGGCCCCTTCTGGCTGCCGGTGACGTGGATGAGCACCTGGTTGACGCCGTTGGCCAGCACCTGGGTCTGGCTGGCGGTGATGGTGAGCACGCCGCCGCCGGAGGAGCCCGCGTCCTTGGCGCCGCCGCAGGCCAGCAGGGCGGACGCAGCGATCGACGCCAGGCAGATCTTCCAGGTCATGTGGTACTCCTCCAAGAGGTGGCGGACGGCAACGGCAGCCGCCGGCAATGTATCAAAGTTCGACCCCCCCGACGGTGGGTAAACGAGGGTGTGGGTGCAGGTGGGAGGGCAGGGACGTGACCGACCAGGAGGCCATGGAGGCGGCGCTGGCGCTGGCCGGCGAGGCGGCCGCCGACGGCGAGGTCCCGGTCGGGGCGGTGGCCCTCTTCGAGGGGCGGGTGGTGGGGCAGGGGCGGAATCGGCGGGAGGGGGCCAACGACCCGACCGCCCACGCCGAGCTGCTGGCGGTTCGCGCGGCCGCGCAGGCCCTGGGGCGCTGGCGGCTCACCGGGGTGACCGTCTACGTGACGCTGGAGCCCTGCGCCATGTGCGCCGGGGCCCTGGTGCTGGCCCGCATCGACCGGCTGGTCTTCGGCGCCGACGACCCCAAGGCCGGCGCCGTCGGCTCGCTGCAGGACCTCTCCGCCGACCCCCGGCTCAACCACCGCTTCCCGGTGGAGCGGGGGCTGCTGGCCGACCGCTGCAGCGCGCTGCTGCGCGACTTCTTCAGGGCCCGCCGCAACCCCGCCTGAAGGTTCGGCGCGCCGCGCTTGGCAAGACCCCGGAAGATCAGGTAAACCCGCGCGCGGAGAGCTGGCCGAGTGGTCGAAGGCGCCTGACTCGAAATCAGGTGTACGGGCAACTGTACCGTGGGTTCGACTCCCACGCTCTCCGCTTACTTTTCGTCTTCATGGAGAGGTGTTCGAGCGGTTTAAGAAGCACGACTGGAAATCGTGTGTACCCTTACCGGTACCGTGGGTTCAAATCCCACCCTCTCCGCCAGCTTCCGGCCCCGACGGGCCGGGTGAGCCGGCCCAGAATCCTCGGGCGACGTGGGCTCCTTCGAACCCCGCCAGGCCCGGAAGGGAGCAACGGTAGAAGGACCTCCGTGCGCCCGGGGATTGTGGGCCGGCTCGTTCTTTTCTGCTAAAGCCTTCGCTCCTCATGGGACCGCAGCCGCACTACCTCGTCCTGGCCCGCAAGTACCGGCCGCAGCGCTTCGGCGAGATGTCCGGCCAGGCGCACGTGGTCCAGACGCTGGCCAACGCCCTGAAGCGCGGCCAGCTGGCCCACGCCTTCCTCTTCACCGGCCCGCGCGGCGTCGGCAAGACCACCGCGGCGCGGCTGGTGGCCAAGGCCGTCAACTGCGTCAACGGGCCGACCCCGGAGCCCTGCGGGACCTGCGTCCCCTGCCAGGAGATCGCCGACGGGCGCAGCGTCGACGTCATCGAGATCGACGCCGCCTCCAACAACGGCGTCGACAACGTCCGCGACATCGTCGAGGCGGTGAAGTACCGGCCGGCCCGCGACCGCTACAAGGTCTTCGTCATCGACGAGGTCCACATGCTCTCGCAGGGGGCCTTCAACGCCCTGCTGAAGACGCTCGAGGAGCCGCCAGATCACGTCAAGTTCGTGCTGGCCACCACCGACGTCCACAAGGTGCCGGAGACCATCGTCTCCCGCTGCCAGCGCTTCGACTTCCGCCGGCTCACCCAGCAGCAGATCGCCGACCAGCTCGGCCACGTGGCCGCCGCGGAGAAGATGACGCTCTCCGGCGCCGCCCTGGCCATGGTGGCGCGCGCCGCCGAGGGCGGGATGCGCGACGCCCTCTCGCTGCTCGACCGGGTGCGGGCCGCCTGCGGCGACGCCCCGGGCGACGCCGAGGTGGCCGAGGCGCTCGGCACCGTCGACGTGGCGGCGGTGAGCCGCATGGCCGGGGCGCTGCTGCAGCGCGACGGGGCGGCGCTGCTGGCCGAGATCGCCACGCTCCACGAGCGCGGGCTGGAGATGAAGCGGGTGGCCGAGGAGCTGGCCCGCCACCTGCGCAACGTGGTGGTGGCGCGGCTGGCCCCGGCGGCGCCGCTCGACCTCCCCGACGTGGAGCTGGCCGAGGTGCGGGCCCAGGCCGGCGGGGCCGATCCGGCCCAGCTCACCCGGCTCTTCGATCTCGCCCAGCGCGCCGTGGTGGAGGCCAAGCTGGCCGACCAGCCCCGCCACGCCCTGGAGGTGGCGCTGCTCAAGGCCGTCTTCCTGGCGCCGGGCGCCGAGGTCTCGGCGCTCATCGCCCGGGTCGAGGCGCTGGCCGGCGGGGCCCTGCCGCCCTCCGGGACGGGCGGCGGCGGCGGCTCCGGCGGTGGCCGCGCCGTGGCCGCCCCGCGTCCTGCCGCACCCGCACCCGCCGCGCCCCCGCCGACGCGCAGCGCCGCGGCGGTTCCGGCCGCGGCACCGACCTCGACCCCCACGTCGGCCCCGACCACGGTTCCGGTCCCGGTCACCGTCCCGGTGGCGACGCCGGCCCCGGTCGAGACCGCCCCCGCCCCGCCGGCTCCGGCCGCCCCGCTGATCGATCCCGCCGCCCCCCTCGCCGACCGCTGGCGCGCCGTGGTCGACGAGGTGGAGAAGGTGAGCCCGGCCGCCGCCCCGGCCCTGAAGCAGGCCACGCTCCGCTGGATCCGCGACGGCGAGATCGGCGTGCAGCTCCCGCCCGGCCTGATGGCCACCACCGCCGAGCGGCGGCGCGCCGACATCGAGGCGGTCTTCGCCCGCTGCTTCGGCCGGCCCACCCGGCTGGCGCTCACCCTCGGCGAGCCCACCGCGGCGCCGCCGGGCGAGTCGGCGCCGGTCTCGCTGGCCGCCGCCGAGCAGGCCGACCGGCTGGCCCGCTCGCGCCGGGTGCGGGAGACGGCCCGGGCCCACCCCAACATCCAGCAGGCCGCCCGTCTCCTCGAGGGCGGCGTCGACCAGGTCGAGGAGCTCTAGGACCACCCATGGACATCCAGTTCCTGATGAAGCAGGCCAAGAAGCTCGAGAAGGCCATGGCCGATGCGCGCGAGTCGCTCGGCGAGGTGACCGTGGAGGGCGAGAGCGGCGGCGGCCTGGTCAAGGTGACCATGAACGGCCGCTGCGAGGTGGTGAAGCTGGCCATCGCCCCGACGGCCATCGACCCGGCCGACCCGTCGATGCTCGAGGACCTGCTCACCGCCGCCCTCAACGCCACCTGCGCCAAGGCCCGGGCGGCCGCCGACGAGCACCTCGGCAAGGCCACCGGCGGCGTCAAGATCCCCGGCGTCATGGGGTGAGCGGGATGTCGGTCGCCGACCCCATCGCCCGCCTGGTCCGGGAGCTGGCCCGCCTGCCCGGCATCGGGGAGAAGACGGCGCAGCGGCTCGCCTTCCACGTCCTCGAGGCCGGCCCGGAGCAGGCCCGGCTGCTGGCCGAGGCGGTGGTGGGGGTGGTGCGCGACGTGCGCTGCTGCTCCAGCTGCCAGACCCTCACCGAGCGTGATCCCTGCCCCATCTGCACCGACCCGGGGCGCGACGCCCGGATCATCTGCGTGGTGGAGGGGGTCCCCGACCTGCTGGCGGTGGAGCGGACCCGCGAGTTCCGCGGCCGCTACCACGTGCTGCACGGCGCCCTCTCGCCGCTCGACGGCGTCGGGCCCGGCGACCTGAAGATCCGCGAGCTGCTGCTCCGGCTGGAGCGCGAGCCGGCCGAGGAGGTGCTGGTGGCCACCAACCCCAACATCGAGGGGGAGGCCACCGCGCTCTACCTGCAGCGGCTGCTCAAGCCGCTGGGGCTGCGGGTGACGCGCATCGCCCAGGGCATCCCCATGGGCGGCGACCTCGAGTACGCCGACCAGGCCACCCTGGCCCGGGCGGTGGCCGGCAGGAGGGAGCTGTGAACCGGGTGCGCGATATCGGGCGCCCCTATCGGCCGCCCCCGGGGACAGGAAGATTGAAAGCCGAGCGTTTCCTTGGTATTCCGCGGGGTACTCCGTAGCGACGTGGAGAGCGAAGGAACATGACTTCCGGCCTGGTGATGTACGAAGAGGAGTTCCGGCTCATTGCCGGGATCTGCGACCGGCTCACGCGTGATGCCAACGCCAAGGTCGTCTTCCTCGTCGACAAGAACGGGCAGCTCATCGCCGCCAGCGGCCAGGCGCAGAACCTCGACACCACCTCCCTGGCCTCGCTGACCGCCGGCAACGTCGCCGCCATGGGCGGCCTGGCCAAGCTGATCGGCGAGAAGGAGTTCCCCAACCAGTTCCACGAGGGCGAGAAGGAATCGCTCCACATGAGCATCGTGGGCGGGCGGGTGGTGCTGGTGGTGATCTTCGACGCCAAGAGCTCGCTGGGGCTGGTGCGCCTGCGGGTGAAGAAGGCGGGCGAGGAGCTGGGCAAGGTCTTCGAGGTCCTGGCCAAGAAGCAGGCGGCCCCCGGCGCGGCCAGCCCCTTCGCCGAGATCACCGACGACGACATCGACAATCTCTTCAGCGAGTAGACATGAGCTTCATCAACTACAGCTCGCGCGAAATCAACTGCAAGATCGTCTACTACGGCCCCGGGCTGTGCGGGAAGACGACCAACCTCCAGTACGTCTACGCCAAGACCAACCCGGACGCGAAGGGGAAGATGATCTCCCTCGCCACCGAGACCGAGCGCACCCTCTTCTTCGACTTCCTGCCGCTCTCGCTCGGCGAGATCCGCGGCTTCAAGACCCGCTTCCACCTCTACACGGTGCCCGGCCAGGTCTTCTACGACGCCTCCCGCAAGCTCATCCTCAAGGGGGTGGACGGCGTGGTCTTCGTGGCCGACTCGCAGATCGAGCGCATGGAGGCCAACCTGGAGTCGGTGGAGAACCTGCGGGTCAACCTCGCCGAGCAGGGCTACGACCTCGACAAGGTCCCCTACGTGGTCCAGTACAACAAGCGGGACCTGCCCAACATCGCCACCGTCGAGGAGCTGCGCCGCCTGCTCAACCCGCGCAACGTGCCCGAGTACCAGGCGGTGGCGCCCACCGGCGTCGGGGTCTTCGACACCCTGAAGGCCGTGGCCAAGCAGGTCCTCACCGAGCTGAAGAAGTCGGGGTAGGTGTTCCTCCCGGGGTGTGCGACGCCGCTGCGCCTGCCCAGGGACGGTTCCCGGTGATATAAAGAACCGCTTTTTTCCGATCAGGTCGTCCTCCGATCGCATGCGAGGGTGAACGTGCCGCGTCACTACCGATCCATCGCCGTGATGCTTCTCCTCCCTGGCCTGTTGCTCCCCTCCTCGGCGCGGGGCCAGGCGCCCGCCTCCACCCCGGCCGCGCCGGCCAAGCCCGGCGCCGCCCCAGCCAAGCCCGCCGCCGCCCCTGCCAAGGCCGGCGCAGCCCCTGCCAGGGCCGCCGCCGCCCCGGCCAAGCCCGCCGCCGCCGTCCGCCCGGCCCAGACCGCCGAGGAGCAGAACGACCTCAAGGTCCGGACCCTGGAGGAGCGGGTCACCGACCTCAAGGAGAAGGTCTTCCGGACCAAGGCCCGGCTCATGAACCTGCAGGAGATGGTCATCGGCGGGGACCTGACCACCGGGGCCAAGGCGGTGATCGTCCACCGCAATGAGATGGGCTCCTCGTTCTACCTGGAGTCGGTCACCTACGCCCTCGACGGCGCGCCCATCTACACCAAGGCCGACCTCGACGGCGATCTCGACAAGCGCGACGAGTTCGAGGTCTTCAACGGCCGCATCGTGCCCGGCAACCACCAGCTGGCGGTGCAGATGGTCTTCCGCGGCCACGGCTTCGGGCTCTTCAGCTACCTGCGCGACTACAAGTTCAAGACCCAGTCGGCCTACACCATCGACGCCGAGGCGGGGAAGGTGATCACCCTCAAGGTGATCGGCTACGAGAAGGGGGGCTTCACCTCCGAGCTCAAGGACCGCCCCAACATCAAGTACGAGCAGGAGATCCAGCGCGAGGAGACCAGCCCGAAGAAGGCCGGGCCCGCGCCGGAAGGCGCCAGGAAGTGATCCTGGGCGGACCAGGCTGGACCGCGGCGGCGCTGGCGCTGGTCGTGGCCCTCTGGGCGCCCGGTCCCGCGGCCGCGGCCGGACCGGACGGCGTCGAGCCCGAGGTGGCCGCCGTCGAGGCCCGGCTGGAGCAGGTCGAGAAGATCTCGGCGCGCCCCGACGTGTCGGCCCCGGCCCGGGCCCGCCACCAGTACTCCGACGGCGAGACCCAGTTCCTGCTGGGCGACTGGCTGCACGCCGCGGTGCTGCTCTACGGCGCCCTCGACGACGCCGAGTTCCGCGCCGGCGCCGACGCCCCCCGGGCGCTGCTCTACCTCGGCGACGCGCTCCGCAACCAGGGGGCCTGCGGCGCCGCGCTCCCCGCCTACGACGAGCTGCTCCGCGGAGGCGCCTCGGCGCTCCAGGGGGCGGCGCTGACCGGCGCCCTCGACTGCCGGGTCCGCCTGCGGAGGTTCGAGGGGGTCCAGCCGCTGCTCGAGGCCGCCCAGGCCCTGGTCAAGGACGGCCAGCCGGCCGAGCTGGCCTACCTGGTGGGCAAGGCCTCCTACTTCCGCGCCGACCTGCGGCCGGTGGAGCGGCGGGAGCGGGCCCTGGCCGCGCTCGCGGCCGTCGGGCCGCCCCGGCACCTGGCCGCCACCTACTTCCAGGGCGCCCTGCAGGTGGAGGCCGGGCAGCTCGAGGCCGCCGCCGAGCGCTTCGAGGCCTGCGTCAAGCTGCAGGGCAACGACGCCGGGCAGGTGGAGATCCGCGAGCTCTGCGCCATGGGGGCGGCGCGGGTCTACGCCGCCCAGCGGAGGTTCAACGACTCGCTCGACCGCTACCTGCTGGTCCCCTACACCTCGCCGCGCTTCAACGAGGCGCTCTACGAGGTGGCCTGGGGCTACGTCCGCGCCGACAACCACGAGGAGGCGCTGCGCACCGCGGCCATGATCGTGGACCTGGCCCCGGAGTCGCAGCTGGCCCCCGAGGCCACCATCCTCACCGGCCACCTCAACCTGCGGCTGGGCCGGTACGCCGCCGCCGGCGAGTCGTTCAACAAGGTGATCAACAACTACGCCCCGGTGCGCGACGAGATCGACGCCATCCTCACCATGCACGAGGACCCGGTCCGCTACTTCAACGAGCTGATCGGCCGGCAGGGGAAGGCCTTCGACGTCGGCTCGGTGCTGCCGCCCCTGGCGGTCAAGTGGGCCTCGGCGCAGAAGGACGTGGGCGGGGCGCTCGACCTGGTGGTGGCCCTCGACGGCGCCCGGCAGGACCTGGACGACTCGCTCCACGTCATCGACCGGATCGAGGCGCTGCTGCTCCGCGGCGGCGGCCTCGACGCCGTGCCGGCGGCCCGCGACGGCTGGATCAGCGCCGACTCGGTGGCCAACGGCACGGCGCGGGCGCGGGGGCGGCTGGCCGACCGGGCCGCCGAGCGGGTGGCGCCGCTGCTGGCGCCGGACCAGCGGGGCGAGCTGGAGCGGCTGCGCGCCGCCCGCCGCGCCCTGCAGCCGCGCCTCGACACCCTGGCGCGGAGCGCCGCCGAGGTGGAGGCCCGGGCCCGGCGGATGCGGGCCCGCGTCGAGGAGGCCGAGAAGGCCGCCTTCCAGCTCGGCCTGCAGGCCGACGCCGCCGGGGCCTCGGTGGCCGGTACCGAGGTCTGGCTGAACCAGCACCGCGCCGAGATCCAGGCCGACGCCACCGGGCGCGGCGAGCTGGTGGCCGAGCTGCGCAAGCACCGCGGCTTCGTGGCCGGCTACAACGAGAGCCTGCGGGCCCTGCGGCGGGAGATCGCCGCCGCCCGCGACGCCGTGGGCGGGACCGCCCAGGCCGCCGGCGACGCCAGCCTGCGCCAGGAGTACCAGGCGCTGCTGGAGCAGGAGGAGGTCCTGGTGGGGCCGGCCCAGGCCCGGCTGGCGGGCCAGGCCGCCGCCGAGCGGGTCGCCGACGCCGCCCTCGCCGAGCGGCTGGCCAGGGTCGACGCCGGCGCGGAGCGGCTCAAGGCCGGGTTCGAGGCGGTGGCCAGCGGGCACGCCACCGCGGTGGGCGGCCTCATCGCCGCCGAGCGGGCCGGGCTGGTGCGGCAGGAGGAGCAGCTGGCCTCCATCGACGGCGAGGCCAGGGACATCATCGGGCGCATCGCCTTCCGCTCCTTCAGCGCCGTCCGCGCCCAGTTCTACCGGCTGGTGCTCAAGGCCGACGTCGGCATCGTCGACGTGGCCTGGTCGCGAAAGCGGGAGCGGGTGGACCGGATCCAGCAGATCTCCAGGCAGAAGGCCACCGAGCTCGAGGCCCTCGACCGCGACTACAAGCTGGTGCTGCGGGAGATCGACTAGTGGCCGCGATCCTGCACCGGCGGGCCGCCCTCCTCGGCCTGGCGCTGGCGCTGGCGCCCGTGGCGGCGCCGGCGGCGCCGGCCACCGGGTACGTGGCCTGCCGTGATCGGGGCAAGCTGGCCGCGGTGGAGCCGGTCCCGGCCCCCGCCGCCCCGACCGCCCCGACGCTCTCCGAGGCGGCCGCCGATCTCAAGGCCTTCGGGGAGGCGCTGCAGCGCTTCGAGGTCGAGGCCCGCGACTACCGCGGGGAGATCCAGCGGTCGGTGCAGAAGCAGTTCGACGATCGCCGGCGCTTCCTCTCCGAGCAGTTCGAGCAGGCCATCAGCGACCTCGACGGCCTGGAGCGGCTGGAGCGGGAGGCGGCCATCTTCCGCTTCGAGGAGTTCCTGTCCCGCTACCCGGACGACCCGCAGTTCACGCCCGACGCCATGTTCCGGCTGGCCGAGCTCTACTACGAGAAGTCCAACGACGACTACCGGCTGGCCACCGACCAGTTCCGCGAGGAGGCCCGGCGCGCCGCCGGGGAGGGGCGCGAGCCCCCGGTCGAGCCGCTCAAGAGCTACGCCCCGTCGATCGCCCTCTACCAGCGGCTGCTCACCGGCTTCCCCGACTACAAGTTCACCCACGGCATCTACTACCTGCTGGCCTACTGCCTCGGCGAGATGGGCCAGGGGCAGGAGGCGCAGGTCGCCTACCAGGCGCTCATCGAGCGCTTCCCCACCAGCCCGTTCGTGCCCGAGGCCTGGGTCCGGCTGGGGGACTGGCACTTCGACGAGGTGGCGGCCAGCTCGCTGCTCCAGGCCGCCGACGCCTTCTCGCGGATGTACGCCTACCCGGAGCACGGGCTCTACGCCCGCGCCGTCTACAAGCTGGGCTGGACCTACTACCGGATGGACGACTACGCGCAGGCGGTGGACTCCTTCACGCGCCTGCTCGACTTCTACGTGGCCCGGGCCAGCACCACCGGCGAGGCCCCCGGCGGCGACGTCTGGCCGGAGGCCATCCAGTACACCGCCATCAGCTTCGCCGACGACCGCTGGGGCGGGGTGGCCAAGGCCAAGGCCTTCTTCGCGGCGCGCGGGGGCCGGCCCTACCAGGCGGAGATCTTCAGCCGGCTCGGCGACATCTTCTACGACGAGACCAAGTTCGCCGCCGCCGTCGAGGCCTACCAGGTGGTGCTGGCCAGCGACCCGCTCTCGGCGGACGCCCCGCGCATCCAGGGCCGGATCGTCATGGCCTGGTCGCGCGATCGGCGCTTCGACCGGGAGGCGGTGGAGCGCCAGGTGCTGGTCGACGCCTACTCGGTGGGGACGCCCTGGTGGGAGAAGAACAAGGGCAACCCCGACCTGGTGGCCTCGGTGCGGTCCCTCGTCGAGAAGAGCCTGATGGCGGCGGCCAGCTTCCACCACGCCCAGGGGCAGCGGTTCAAGGCCGAGGGCAAGCTGGAGGACGCGGTGTCCGAGTACCGGGTGGCGGCCAAGGCCTACGGCGACTACCTGGCCCGCTTCCCGCACAGCAAGCAGGCCTACGAGCTCAACTACAACTACGCCGACTGCCTCTACAACGCCCTGTCCTTCGAGCAGGCGGCCCGCGTCTACGCCGCGGTCCGTGACGACCCGGCCGACGACAAGTACTGGTCGGAGGCGGCGGTCTCGGCGGTGATCTCCTGGGAGGGCGAGGTGACCCGGCTGCTGCGCGCCGGCCAGCTCCCCGAGCGCAAGGTGCTGCTCTCCACCGACCGCAAGGAGCGCGAGGAGATCAAGCCGCTGCCGCTCCCCGAGGTGTACCAGTCGCTGGTGCGCGAGTCGGACGTCTTCGTGGCCCGGCGCGGGGACGCCGCCCAGGCCGCCACCCTGGCCTTCAAGGCCGGCGAGGTCTTCTACCGGCACAACGCCTTCGAGGAGGCCCGCTGCCGCTTCGAGGAGGTGGTGGGCCGCTGGCCGGGGAACGAGGTGGCCCAGTTCGCCGCCAACCTGATCATCGAGTCCCTCCTCACCATGAAGGACTGGACGGCGGTGGAGGCCGCCTCGGCGCGCCTGCAGTCCGCGGAGGTGGCCCGCAACGCCACGCTCCACGCCTCGCTGCAGAAGTTCAAGCTGGGCGGCCGCTTCAAGCGCGCCATGCAGCTGATGGAGGAGAAGCAGTACGAGCCGGCCGCCGTCCTCTTCACCGCCCTGGTGCAGGAGGACCCCCGGCACGAGTTCGCCGACAAGGCGCTCTACAACGCCGCCAGCTGCTACGAGGGCTCGCGCCGCTTCGAGTCGGCGCTGCGCATGTACGAGCGCATCAGCGTCGAGTACCCGAGGTCGACGCTGGCCGACGAGGCCCTCTTCCGCGTCGGCTTCAACGCCGAGAACACCTACGACTTCGAGAAGGCGGTGGACCGCTACGTTCTGCTGGTGGAGAAGTACCCCACCTCCAAGCACCGCAAGGACGCGCTCTACAACGCCGCCCGGGCCCAGGAGAACCTGCAGCGCTACGACGCCGCGGCGGTGGCCTTCGTCCGCTACGCCAGGGCCTACCCCGACGCCGAGGACGCCGCCCGAACCCAGTTCCACGCCGCCCTCATCTACGAGAAGAACGGCGAGTGGCGCAAGGAGATCGCGGCGCTGCAGGACTTCACCCGGCGGTTCGGCGGGTCGAAGGAGCACGAGCTGCTGGTGCAGTCGCAGCTCAAGATGGCCCTGGCCCACCGGGAGCTCAAGGACGAGAAGGCCGCCAAGGCCGGCTACGCCGCCACGGTGGCCGAGTTCGGCCGCCGCGGCCTGAAGCCGGAGTCCGCCCCGCGGGCCGCCGCCGCCGCCGCCGAGGCCCGCTTCCGGCTGGCGGAGTACGACTTCGAGCGCTACGACGCCATCACCCTGCCGACCACCACCGACCCGAAGAAGCTCAAGAAGGCCCTCGAGGCCAAGTTCGCCGAGGCCAAGCGGGTGGCGCCGCTCTACGACGAGGTCTCGAAGTACCGGCGCCCCGACTGGATCCTGGCCGCCTTCTACCGCAAGGCCTACCTGCTGGAGCGGCTGGCCCAGACCATCTACGACGCCCCGGTGCCGCCCGAGTTCAAGAAGCCGGGGAACGAGGAGTACCTGGCCGCCTACCAGGACGGCCTCTCCCAGTTCGCCCAGCCCTACGAGGACCAGGCCGTCACCGTCTACGTCCAGGCCATCGAGGCGGCCCGCAAGCTCCACGTCAAGAACGAGTGGACCAAGAAGATCGGGGAGTCGCTGGCCCGCTACCGGCCGCGCGAGTACCCCATCCTCAAGGAGGCCAGGGCCCGCATGATCACCGAGGACCTCTCCCCGGTGCCGCTCGCCGAGACCCCCGACGGGCCGGCCCGGCCGGTGCCTCCCGCCGAGCCGAGCACCTCCACCACCTCCACCCCCACCGCCGCGCCCGCCGTCGAGACGAAGCTCGGGGGGACGGACCAGAAGTGATCGGACCGGCCCGTCCCCGAGGATCCTCATGAAGCCACCCCCGCTCGTCACCACCGTCCTCCTGGCGCTCCAGGCCCTGCTGGCGTCCTGCGCCGGCGCGCAGAAGCCGGCGCCGGTGGAGGTGGTCGCGCCCGCCGTCGAACCCGGGGGCGCCGAGGCGCCGGCGCTGCTCCGTCCCTCGCCGGGCCCGCCCCCGACGGCGGGCGCCGAGCCGGCGGCGCCCAAGGTCCGCCCCACGGTCTCGCCGGAGGTGGAGAAGCGGGCCCGCGCCCAGTTCGAGCACGCCGTGAAGCTGCAGCGGCTCGGCGATCTCGACGGGGCCGCCGCGGTCTTCGAGGCGGTCCGCCGCACCGGCGCCGACCTGCCGTGGGCCGGCTTCAACGCCGGCCTGGTGCAGGAGCGGCTGGGCCGGCCCGAGCGCGCCGCGGCGCTGTACGAGGGCACCGTGGAGGACTTCCCCGACTTCACCCCGGCCGGCCAGAACCTGGTCCGGCTCTGGCTGCGCCAGGGACGGCCCCACGCCCAGGTGGAGCAGGAGCTGCGGGCCCGGCTGGCCCGCGCCGACGGGGTGGCGCTGCGGGTCGGGCTGGTCGAGGTGCTGCTGGCCGCGGGCCGGGACGCCGCCGCCGAGGAGGAGTGCAAGCGGGCCCTCAAGGCGGACGAGAAGAACATCCCGGCCATGGTGGCGCTGGCCACCGTCTACTCGGCCCGCAAGCGCTTCGAGCTGGCCCGCATGGTGCTGGAGAACGCCCGCCAGCTGGACGGGAACGACCCGGCCATCTGGAACCGGCTCGGCTTCGTGGAGATGGCGCTCGGCAACCGGCCCCAGGCCATCGAGGACTTCAAGACCGCCGCCTCGCTGCGCCCCGACTACCCGGAGGCCCACGCCAACTACGGCGCCATCCTCGCCGACGCCGACGACTTCGCGGCGGCGGCGCAGGAGCTGGAGCTGGCCGTCACGTACGCGCCCGGCTCGGCGGCGGCCTGGCTCGACCTCGGCAACGCCTACCGCGGCCTGCAG
Source organism: Anaeromyxobacteraceae bacterium (assembly GCA_032654565.1). Taxonomy (GTDB): domain Bacteria; phylum Myxococcota; class Myxococcia; order Myxococcales; family Anaeromyxobacteraceae; genus JADKCZ01. Next base: position 1,255,084 of record JAULAX010000015.1, read on the forward strand.
GCCTTCGAGAAGTCCGAGGCCGCCTACCAGAAGGCCCTCCAGCTCGATCCCGCGCTCAACGACGCCCGCTTCAACCTGGCGGTGCTCTACCTCGACGTGGCGCGGGAGGGGCTGCCGACCCTGCAGCGGCTGGAGCGGGGGCTGGCCTGGTTCGACGAGTTCGAGAAGGGCGGCGGCAAGGAGCCGCGGGTGGCCGCCTACCGGAAGGACACCGCCCGCGAGCTGGACCGGGAGCGGAAGCGGCTGGTGCGCGAGGAGAAGGACCGGATCCGCAAGGAGGGCGAGGCGAGGAAGGCGGCCGAGGAGGAGGCCCGCCGGCAGGAGGAGGCGCGCCGGGCCGCTACGCCCGCCCCGGCCGCGGCGGCGCCGACCCCCCGAGTGCCCGTGACGCCGGCCCCCGGTTCGGGGCAGAATGCAGGGGCCCCGGCCGCCCCGCCGCCGGCCGACGCCGGCGCAGAGGGCAAGCTCAAGGAAGGAGGGGACAGGTGAGGTGGATCCGGTCGCTGGTGGCGCTCTGCGGCGCCGCGCTCACCGTCGGCCTGGCCTCCCCGGGGCGGGTCGAGGCCGCCCCCACGGACAAGGTGGCGGCCGCCAAGGACAAGAAGGGCGCGCCCACCAAGATCCTGCGGCTGGAGGAGATGAAGGTGGAGGGCCGGATCCAGAAGCCCCAGGCGATGTTCCTGATGCCGCGGGCCAACCTGAACATCGGGGAGCTGGACCGCTCCGAGCCGTTCCTCCCCAAGGTCTCCAAGGCGGTCACGAAGTCCCCGTTCTGATCTGAACCCGGCGTCAACGAGGCAGGTGAAAGCGCGATGGCGGCTCCGCAGTCCAAGGTGCTTCGACTGGGCGTGATCCAGGGCGGCAAGATCGTCGAGGAGCGCCTGGTCACGGCGCGCCAGCCGGTCACGCTCGGGACCAACGCCCGGAACACCATCGTGGTCCCGCTCTCCAACCTCCCCGACTCCTTCACCGCCTTCACCGTCCACGGCGACGGCTACCTGCTCTGCTTCGAGGAGGGGATGGAAGGGCGGGTGCAGGACGACCAGGGGGCCGCCGACTTCGCCGCCCTGGTGGCGCAGGGGAAGGCCCGCAAGGAAGGGAAGGGGCACGCCGTCCCGGTCACCGACGCCCAGCGCGGCCGGCTCACCATCGGCGAGGTGACGCTGCTCTGGCAGTTCGTGGTGCCGCCCCCCGAGGCGCCCCGGCCGGTGCTGCCGCCCGACGCCCGCGGCAACCGCTTCAAGAGCATGGACCGGCTCTTCGGCACCGTGCTGGCGGTCTCCTTCCTCACCCACGGCGGCCTCTACGTGGCCCTGGCCAGCGCCGACCTGCCGCCCGAGGTGACCATCGAGCAGATCCCCGACCGCTACGCCAGGCTGCTGGTCCCCGACCGGCAGCCGGTGGCGCCGGTGGAGAAGAAGGACGAGACCCGGGCGGCCGCCGAGGAGAAGAAGGTCGAGGAGAAGCGGCCCGAGGCCGACGGCAAGAAGGCCGAGAAGAAGGCCGAGACCACCGAGCAGGCGGCGGCGCGCAAGGCGGCGCGCTCCGCGGCGGTGGCCAAGGCGGTGCAGGGCAAGGGCATGCTCAAGGTGCTGGGCGCGCTCGGGCCGGGGAGCGGCGGCGGGGCGGTGGCCGACGTCTTTGGCGCCGGCGGCGGGATGACCGACGTGGCCACGGCCCTCTCCGGCGCCGGCGGCGTGGCCATGGCCACCGATCCGGGCGCCGGGGGCGGGCGCAAGGGGGGCGGGCAGGGCGGGGCGGCCAGCATCGGCGACCTCGCCACCAGCGGCGGCGGCGCCGTCGCCTACGGCTCCAAGACCGAGGTCAAGGTCACCGGCACGGTGGCCACCGAGGCCGCCGAGATCGACTCGAGCGACATCGACCAGGGGAAGCTGAGCGCCTTCGTGCGGGCGCGCATGGGGCTGATCAAGGCCTGCTACGAGAACGCCCTGAAGCGGAACCCCGGCCTGAAGGGCAAGGTGGTGATCCGCTTCACCATCCTCGAGACCGGCGGCGTGGCCGACGTGGGCGCCTCCCAGAACACCCTGGGCGCGCCCGACGTGGCGGCCTGCATCATGAACACCATGCGCACCTGGCGCACCCAGTTCCGCCCCAGCGGCCCGGTCTCGGTCGAGTACCCCTTCCTCTTCACGCCGTCCAACTGAGCGGCGCCTCTCCCCGGGCACATGCTCCACCTCCTCCTCTCCTTCACGCTCGGCGCGGGCGCGCTCTCCAACTTCCCGCGCGACGCCGGGGGCCGGGTCACGCACTCGGCGGTGGGGGTGAGCTTCGACGGGACCCCGGTGGTGGTGGTCTCGGCGGGGGACCGGGTGGCCGCCTTCCGCGGCGACGGCGCCCCGGTGGCCGGCTTCCCCTTCGTCCTCCCCGACGGCGAGCTGCTGGCCGGCGCGCCGGCGGCGGCCGATCTCGACGGTGATCGCCGGCCGGAGATCGCGGTGGTGACGGTGACCGGCAAGGTCTACCTCTGGAGCGGCGGCGGCGTCGCCCCCGGCTTCCCGGTGTCGCTCCAGGCCCGGGCCCGGGCCGGGGCCTCGTTCGCCGACGTGGACGGCGACGGCAAGCTGGAGCTGCTGGTGGGCGACGAGCAGGGGCGGGTGCACGCCTTCAAGCGCAGCGGCGCGCCGGCCCGCGGCTTCCCCATCCAGGGCGGCCGCGCCGCCGTCACCAGCTCCATCTCCAGCAGCCGCTTCGCCGGGGGGCCGTCGCTGGCCTGGGGCACCGAGGACGGCAAGGTCCAGGTCACCTCCGGCGCCGGCAAGGCCCGGCCCGGCTTCCCGCTGGCCACCGGCTTCGCCGTCACCGGCGCCCCGGTCTTCGCCGACCTCGACGACGACGGGGCCATGGACCTGCTGGTGGGCAGCCAGGACTTCAAGCTCTACGCGGTGGACGCCCAGGGGCGGGCCCTGCCCGGCTTCCCGGTGGCGGCCGGCTACCGCATCTACGAGGCCCCGGCGGTGGCCGACCTCGACGGCGACCGGCGGCTCGACGTGATCTTCGCCTCGGCCGACGGCCTGCTGCACGCCGTCGACCACGCCGGCCAGCGGCTCAAGGGCTTCCCGGTGCGGGTCGGGCCGCGCCTCTTCGGCGGGCCGGCGGTGGGCGACGTCGACCGAAACGGGGCCCTGGAGGTGGTGGTGGTGGCGGCCGATGGCGCCGTGGCGGTGATCAGCGGCGCCGGGCGGAGCCCGGGCGGCTTCCCGGCCTCGCTGGGCGAGATCGAGGTGGCCGCCTCGCCGCTCCTCCATGACCTGCCCGGCGACGGCGGGCTGGCCATCCTGGTGGGGACGCCGCAGGGGCGGCTGCACGGCCTGCGCGCCACCCGCGCCGGCGCGGTGGCGGCGGGTGCGGCGGCGGCGCCGTGGCCGGCGCCGGGGCACGACCCCGCCCGCAGCGGCCGCCACGGCCCCAACCCGCCGTCCTACAAGGACCTGGTGCTCACGCCCGAGGCGCCCCGCCTGGCCGACGGCCTGCGGGCCGCCTGGCGCGCCACCTGGCTCGACGCCGGCCCTGGGGAGGCCATCCCCGCCCCCCGCCTGGAGTGGCTGCGCAACGGCAAGCCGGTGCCCGGGCTGGAGGGGCGGGCCGCGCTGCCGCCCGGCACCGCCCGGCGCGGCGAGCGCTGGCGCTTCACGCTGGCGGCGGCCGGGAGCGCCGTGTGGGTGGAGAGCGCCGAGCGGCGCATCCTCGACACCGCCCCCGGCGCACCCAGGGTGAAGCTGGAGCCGGCGGTGCCGGGGCGGGGGGCGCCGGTCCGGGCGGTGATCACCGCGCCGGCCGTCGATCCCGACGGCGACGCCGTCAGCTACCGGATCGACTGGCTGCTCGACGGGCTGGAGACCGGGGTGACCGGCGAGACCTTCCCCGGCGACCGGCTGCGGCGGGGGCTGCTGCTCACCGCCCGGGTGGTGGCCAGCGACGGCGAGCTGGAGGCCGAGCCGGCCCTGGCCGAGGCCCGGGTGGCCAACACCGCGCCGGGTGCGCTGGTGGTGGCCCTGGAGCCGGCCCCGCCGCGCCGCGCCGACCTGCTGCGCGCCCAGCTGGTCCGGCCGGCGACCGACGTCGACGGCGACCGGCTCACCTACCGCCACCGCTGGACGGTCGACGGCAAGCCGCTGGACCTGCCGCTCTCGGCGGCCGAGGTGCCGGCCGGCCTGCTGCGCAAGCACCGGGTGGCCCGGGTGGAGGTGCGGGCCTTCGACGGCGAGCTGGAGGGGCCGCCGGTGACCGCCGAGGTGGAGGTGCGCAACACGCCGCCCGGGACCCCCCGGCTGGAGATCCGCCCGCCCCGCCCCCGTCACGGCGAGGCGCTGCGCGCCGTGCTCACCGCCCCGGCCGAGGACGCCGACGCCGATCCGCTGACCTATGCCTACAGCTGGACCAAGAACGGCCAGCCGCTGCCGCTGGCCGGCGATCCGCGCGAGGTGCCCGGGGCCCAGGTGCAGCGCGGCGATCGCTTCGAGGTCACCGCCCAGGCCTTCGACGGCGAGGAGAAGGGGGCGCGGGCCTCGGCCATCGTCACCGCCGTCAACACCCCGCCGGAGCCGCCGCGGGTGGCCATCGAGCCGCGCCACCCCCGGGGCGGCGAGACGCTGAGGATGGTGGTGACCTCGCCGGCCCGCGACGCCGACGGCGATCCGGTCAAGCTCAACGTCGGCTGGACCCGGGAGGGGAAGCTGGCCAGCGCGGGCGCCGACACCCTGGCGCCGGCGCTCTTCCGCAAGCACGAGCGGGTGCGGGTGGTGGTGACGCCGGCCGACGGCATCGAGTCGGGCGTGCCCGCCACCGACGAGGTGCTGGTGGAGAACGCGCCGCCCGGCGCCCCCGGCGTGGTCCTGGCCCCGGCCCGCCCCACCGCCGGGGAGCCGCTGCGGGCCATCGTCCAGGTTCCGGCCGACGACCCCGACGGCGACCGGGTCAGCTACCGCTACCGCTGGCTGCGCGACGGCGCGCCGGTCCACCTGCCGGGGCCGGACGGCGGCCAGGAGCCGGGCTGGACCAGCGTCAACGAGGCGCCGGCCAACCTGCTGGCCCGCGGCCAGCGCTGGGAGGTGGAGGTCCAGGCCTTCGACGGCGAGGTCCACGGCGCCTCGGGCCGGGCCACCGCCGAGGTGGTCAACAGCCCGCCGCCGCCCCCGGAGCTGGCCTTCGCGCCGGCCCGGCCCCGCACCGTCGACGGCCTCTCACTCCAGGTGAACCAGCGCCCCGACCCCGACGGTGACCAGGTGGCCCACCGCTACGCCTGGACCCGCAACGGCGCCCGCTCCGAGGCCCCGCCCGACCAGGCCCAGGTCCCGCGCGGCGTGCCCAGGAAGGGCGAGCGCTGGGGCGTGACGGTGGTGGCGCTCGACGGCCAGGCCGAGAGCGCGCCGGCCCGGGCCGAGGTGGTGATCGCCGACACCGCGCCGGGGCCGGTCCAGGTGTCGCTCTGCGACGGGCCGGTGCCCGGCGGCACCCTCCCCGAGGTGAAGGTGGTGCGCCCCGCCGTGGACGCCGACGGCGACGCCGTCAGCTACCGGTACGAGTGGACCCTGAACGGCGCGCTCCTGCCGCAGGCCCAGCAGGCCCGGCTGGGGGTGGCGCTCAAGAAGCGCGACGTGGTCCGCGTGCAGGTGACGCCCTGGGACGGCGAGCTCCCCGGCCCCTCGGTGATGGCCACCTGCGCCGGGCGCAACACGCCTCCCACCGCTCCCTCGGTGGCCCTCGAGCCGGCGGTGCCCACGGCGCTCACCGGGCTCACCGTCAAGCTGCTGCGCCCGGCCACCGACCTCGACGGCGACGCCGTCACCTATCGCTACCGCTGGTGGCGGGACGGCCTGCCCTTCGCCCTGGAGGGGGCCACCCTGGCGCCGCGCTCGCTCCGCCGCGGCGAGGCCTGGCGCGTCGAGGTCGCCGCCTTCGACGGAGACCAGGCCGGCGAGCCGGTGCGGCTCGAGGCGGTGGTGGCCAACACCGTCCCGCCCCAGCCCCAGGTGGCCCTGAAGCCGGCCGCGCCGCTCACCGGCGCCGCGCTCACCTGCGAGGCGACGGGGCCGGAGCGCGACGCCGACCAGGAGGCCATCACCATCGGCTACCGCTGGAGCCGCAACGACAAGCTGGAGCCGCTGGCCGAGGGGCAGCCGGTGCTGGCCGCCGGCGTGATCCGGCGCGGCGAGCGCTGGCGCTGCGAGGCCTGGGCGTCGGACGGCCGCTCCGAGAGCCCCCGCGCCTCGGCCGAGGTGACGGTGCAGAACGGTCCGCCGGGCGCGCCGCAGGTGGTGATCGAGCCGGACCCGGCCCACACCCGTGACCCGCTGGCCTGCCGCGTGGCGGTCCCCTCGTTCGATCCCGACGGTGACGAGGTGAGCTACGCCTTCGCCTGGTGGCGCAACGACAAGCCCCTGCCGGGGACCTTCCCGTCGGGGCTGCTGCCGACGCTGGCCACCGTCAACCGTGATCGGTTCAAGTGCTCGGCGACGCCGAGCGACGGGATGGCGCGCGGTCCGGCCGGCTTCGCCGAGCGGGTGGTGAGCAATTCACCACCCGGACCGGCGCGCGCGACGATCTTGTCGCGTCACCCACGCGCGGGACAGCCGCTCCGCTGCGAGATCACCACGAAGAGCGAGGATCCTGATGGGGATCAGGTCCGCTACCGCTATCGATGGACTCGGAACGGCACTCCGCAGCCATTTGCGGAGACTTCCGACGAGGTTCCGATCCGGATGGTCCGCGCCGGCGACCGGTGGCGGTGCCTGGTGATCCCCACCGACGGCGACCTGGACGGGCCGGAGTCGGGGAGCGATGAGGTCCTCATTGAAGGACCCCAATAGTCGGCAGGACCTTTCGGGGTTCTTCATTGACGATTGTCCGTCGTGAACCTATTATCTACGGGTCCTTGCTGGTGTTTGGGCGGTTCGACGCTCAGGTGGGAGTCCCCGTGACCAGGTTCATGTGCTTGACCGCGTTCTGCGGGATGTTGTTCGTCGCCTCGGCTTCGGCCGCGCCCGGTGACGCGGCCGCGAGCGGGGACCGGACGCGGCGGGCCGCCGAGGCCGTCCACGCCATGCGCGCCTCACTCCAGCAGGTCACCCTGCGGGTCGAGGACGCGCGCAACGAGAAGGACGTGGTGAAGCTGAACTGCGTCAACGAGAAGCTGGTCCAGATCAAGGGGCTGCTCAAGGTGGCGGAGCAGTCGGAGGCCGCGCTCAAGGACGCACCCGCCGGCAACGACCCGGCCGCCAACAACGAGCTGGCCAAGATCGGCATCGCCAGGACCAAGGTCGACGGGCTCGGCAACGACGCCCAGCAGTGCATCGGGCAGCTGGCCTACATCGTGGACGAGAAGACCACGGTCGAGGTCCACCAGCCGGTCGGCCAGCCCGACCGTGACACCTCAGGGCGGTACCGGCCCGCCCCGCCGCCGTCGGCGCCGGTGGTGCTGCGGCCGCCGGCCGCGAGCGCCTTCCTCCCGTGAGCAGCTCCTCGCTTCGGTCGGCTCCTGCCACTCGGCGCGGGCACGACACCGGGCAACGAACGTCGGAAACATCCAGCAGGGGGCGGGGCGCGATGAAGCGGCTACTTGGACAACTGGCGGTGTTGGTGGTGCTCGCGGCCGCGGGGCCCGCCCAGGCGGCGCTCGGCAACGGCATCCGGGTCGGCGGCGCCGAGGGTCGGCTGCACCCGTTCTTCGAGATGGAGCTCCGCTACAACTCCAACGTCGCCACCTACTTCCAGCCGGCGCAGACGCTGGGAGGGGACCTCATGCTCCACCTGCGCCCCGGGCTCCTGCTCGCCGTCCCCGGCGAGAACGTCGCCGTCGACCTGCGCGCCATGCTCGACTGGGCCCAGTACTTCGGCACCCAGGACACGCTCTCCAAGGACCTGTCGAGCCTGTACGCCACCGTCTCCCTCGGCGTCGGCTTCAACCGCAAGGGGCAGCTCGGGCTCGAGCTCGACGAGAAGTTCACCCGCAGCAACCAGCCCACGGTCTACTCGATCGCCGCCGGCATCATCTCCAACCGCAACGACCTCTCGCTGGCCGCGCCGTGGCGCCCGGGTGGCGGGGCCCTGACCTTGACCCTGGGCGGCGACTGGGCCGTCGAGTCGTTCGAGGCCTTCAAGTCGGCCCAGATCTGCGGCGCCACCGTCAGCCCGTTCTGCGTCCCCGCCCACATCGCCGACCTCGGCTTCAACAACCTCGGGGTGGGTCTCGGGGTGAACTGGCGGTTCCTCCCCAAGACCTCGGCGCTCCTCGACCTCTCCTGGTTCGACCGGATCCCCAACAGCACGCGCTACTCGATCGCCGGGACCGGGATGCGGGTCCAGGCCGGGCTCTCCGGGCTGGTCACCTCCCACCTGGCGGCCACCGTGAAGGGCGGCTACGGGACCACGCTCGGCCTGACCCTCGACCCGCTGGCGGTCCCCCAGGCCGATCTCTCCGGCTTCGGGACCTGGCTGGCGCTGGTCTCGGCCGAGTGGATCCCCTCCACCCAGTCGAACCTGAAGCTGACCTGGAACCACGATCTCGGCTTCGACCCCGGCACCACCTGGGCGCTCTACACCAGCACCCACACCTCGCTGGAGGGGAAGAGCAAGCTCAACGGCAACCTCACCGCCGCCATCTTCGTGGACTGGGCGCTGCTCTCCTACCGCGACCCGGACAGCAGCACCTCCAACGTCCTCACGGTGCGGCCGTCCCTGCAGGCCGAGATGGCGCGCTGGCTGATGCTGGAGGTGGCCTACCAGTACACCGACCGCACCACCGACGCCGTGGTCGCGCCGACCGGGTGGAAGTACTCCAGGCACGAGGCCTGGCTGCGGGCCGTGGTCACGTACTAGGATCCGCGGTAGGAATCACCTCCATGTCACCGCTTCGAATCCTCGCCACCGCGCTGGCGCTGGCCACGGCCTCCGGCTGCGCCATGGGCGGGCGGACCCCCGCGGCCGAGCAGCCCGCCACCGCCGGGCTGGCGGCGTCCACGCTGGGACCCCAGGACATCTTCGAGGTGCGGGTCTACCAGGAGCCCGAGCTCTCCGGCCTCTACCAGGTCGGCCCGCAGGGCGACATCATGTTCCCGCTCTGCAAGCAGGTGGTGGTGCGGGGACTCACCGCCAACGGCACGGCGGAGAAGCTGCGTGACTGCCTCTCCCGGGGCTTCCTGCGCAACCCGCAGGTCTCGGTGCTGGTGAAGGAGTTCAACTCGCGCAAGGTCTTCGTCTTCGGCGAGGTGCAGAAGCCCGGCACCTTCGCCTTCGAGGACGGGATGTCGGTGGTGCAGGCGCTGACCCTGGCCGGCGGCTTCACCAAGCAGGCGGCCCCCAACTCCACCTCGGTGACCCGGCTGGTCAACGGCCAGGAGGTGAAGACCAAGGTCAACGTCCAGGACATCGCCCTCGGCAAGTCGGCCAACTTCAAGCTCGAGCCGGGCGACATCGTCTTCGTGCCGGAGTCGATGTTCTAGGTCGGCAGGTCCGCGCCGCGTCCGGGCCGGCCGTCCCCCGGCCCCCGCCGCCGCCCCGCTCCCCTCGTTTCAGGCCGCTTCCGGGTGGCACGCCCGCTGCTCTGCGGTGGGGCATGCTGGCGTGCGTCCGCTCCGCGGTGGTCCTGGGCATCGAGGCCCTGCCGGTCGACGTCGAGGTCGAGACCTCGCAGGGCATGCCGAACACCTTCCTGGTCGGCCTGGCCGGCGTCGCGGTGGCCGAGGCCAGGGTCCGGGTGCTGGCGGCGGTCCGCAACTGCGGCGTCGAGCTCCCCTCGAAGCGGGTGGTGATCAACCTGGCCCCGGCCGACCTGCGCAAGGACGGCGGCGGGCTCGACCTCCCCATCGCCGTGGCCCTGCTGGCCGCCAGCAAGGAGCTGCCGCCGGAAGGGCTCGAGGGCATCCACTTCATCGGCGAGCTCTCCCTCTCCGGCGAGGTGCGGCCGGCGCGCGGCGTGCTGCCGGTGGCCATGGCGGCGCGGCGGGCCGGGGCCCGGGCGCTGGTGGTCCCGGAGGCCAACGCCCACGAGGCGGCGGTGGTGGAGGGGCTCACCGTCCACGCCGTGCGCCACCTCTCCCAGGTGGTGGCCTGGGCGCGCCGCCAGGCACCGCTGCCGCCGCTGCCGGAGGCGCCGCCCTTGCTGGCCCCCGCGCCGCCGCTCGACCTCTCCGACGTGGCCGGGCAGGAGGTGGCCAAGCGGGCGCTGGAGATCGCCGCCGCCGGCGGGCACAACCTGCTCTTCTTCGGCCCGCCCGGCAGCGGCAAGACCATGCTGGCCCGCCGCCTCCCTGGCCTGCTGCCGCCGCTCGACTTCGACGAGGCCCTCGAGGCCACCGTGGTCCACAGCGTGGCCGGGCTGACCCGCCACCGCGGCCTGCTCACCGAGCGCCCCTTCCGCGCCCCGCACCACTCGGTCTCCGACGCCGGCCTGGTGGGGGGCTCGGCCCCCCCGCGCCCCGGCGAGGTCTCGCTGGCCCACCACGGGGTGCTCTTCCTCGACGAGCTGCCGGAGTTCCGGCGCCACGTCCTCGAGTCGCTGCGCCAGCCGGCCGAGGACGGCGAGGTGACGCTGGCGCGGGCGGCCCGCAGCATCACCTACCCGGCCCACTTCGCCCTGGTGGCGGCCATGAACCCCTGCCCCTGCGGCCACCACGGCGACCTGACCCGCCGCTGCCGCTGCACCACCAACGAGCTGCTGCGCTACCGGCGCCGCCTCAGCGGGCCGCTGCTCGACCGCATCGACCTGCACATCGACGTGCCGGCGGTGCCGCCGGCCTCGCTGGGCGCGGCCGGCAGCGGCACGGGCAGCGCCGAGGTGCGGGAGCGGGTGGCGCGGGTGCGGGCGCTGGCGGCGGCGCGCGGCGGGGCCCGGGTCAACGCCCGGCTGCGCGGGGCCAGCTTCCGCCGCCTCTGCCTGCCCGACGCCGCCGGCCGGCGGCTGCTGCTGGCCTGCATGGAGCGGCTCGGGCTCTCGGTCCGGGCCCACGACAAGGTGCTGCGGGTGGCCCGCACCATCGCCGACCTGGCCGGCGACGAGGCGGTGGGCGCGCCCCACGTCGCCGAGGCCGTGCAGTACCGCGGGCTGGACCGCCCCATCGCCTGACCCACCGGCCGGGACCCGGCCCACCACCCCGCCGACGCGGCGGAGAAACGAGCAGCGGCAGATGAGCAAGATCACGGAGCGGATGAAGGCCCTGGCCCAGGCGCTGGGGGCCATCGAGAAGCAGTTCGGCAAGGGCTCGGTGATGCGGCTGGGCGATGACACCGAGGTGCCGCCGGTGGCGGTGGTCTCGAGCGGCTCGCTGGGGCTCGACCTGGCGCTGGGCGTGGGCGGCCTGCCGCGCGGCCGGGTGGTGGAGATCTTCGGCCCGGAGTCCTCGGGCAAGACCACCCTGGCGCTCCACGCCATCGCCGAGGTGCAGAAGCTGGGCGGGGTGGCGGCCTTCATCGACGCCGAGCACGCCCTCGACGTCACCTACGCGCGCCGGCTGGGGGTCAACCTCTCCGACCTGCTGGTGTCGCAGCCTGACACCGGCGAGCAGGCCCTGGAGATCGCCGAGCAGCTGGTCCGCTCCGGCGGCGTCGACCTGGTGGTGGTCGACTCGGTGGCGGCGCTGGTGCCCAAGGCCGAGATCGAGGGGGAGATGGGCGACGCCCACATGGGGCTGCAGGCGCGGCTGATGAGCCAGGCGCTGCGCAAGCTCACCGCGGTGGTGGCCCGCAACCAGACCCTGGTGATCTTCATCAACCAGATCCGCATGAAGATCGGCGTGGTCTTCGGCAACCCCGAGACCACCACCGGCGGCCACGCCCTCAAGTTCTACGCCTCGGTGCGGCTGGACATCCGGCGCATCGGGCAGGTCAAGGAGGGGGAGCAGGTGGTGGGGAGCCGCACCCGGGTGAAGGTGGTGAAGAACAAGGTGGCGCCGCCGTTCCGCCAGGCCGAGTTCGACATCCGCTACGGGGTGGGCGTGGACCGGTTCGCCGAGGCCGTCGACCTGGCCACCGACCGCGGCATCCTGGAGAAGTCGGGGGCCCACTACGCGCTGGACGGCGAGCGGATCGCCCAGGGGCGGGAGCGGGCCGCCGAGTGGCTGCGGGCCAACCCCGAGGCCTACCAGCGGGTGGCGGAGCGGCTCCGGGCGGCCTCCGCCACGGCCAGCGAGGAGCCGCCGCCCATGCCGGACGAGGAGGCGGCGTAGAGCCCCGCGACCGGCCGGACGGGCCGGTGAGGGGCACGGCGCCACTGGCCTGGCCTGCGCCGAGGCCGGGATCGGGCCAAATCAGCCGAGCGCGCGGCGGAGCAGGTCGAGGGCCTCGAAGGCGGCGGCGCGGCGGACCCGCTCCCGGTCGCCGCGGTAGAGGCGGGCCACCGCCGTGGTGCCGGCCGGACCGGCCAGCGCCAGGTGGACCGTCCCCACCGGCTTCTCCGCCGTCCCACCGTCGGGGCCGGCGATGCCGGTGACGCCGAGGCCCCAGGTGGCCGCGCCGGCGCGGCGGGCCCCCTCGGCCATGGCCCGGGCCACCGGCCCGGAGACGGCGCCGGTGGCGAGGAGGAGCGCCTCGGGGACGCCGAGGACGCCCTGCTTCACCGAGTTGGCGTAGGCCACCACGCCCAGGTCGAGCACCGCCGAGGCCCCGGGCACGGCGGTGACCAGCGAGGCGAGCAGGCCGCCGGTGCAGCTCTCGGCCAGCGCCACCTTCTCGCCGCGCGCCGCCAGCCGCGCCACCACCAGGGCGGCCAGCTCCTCCTTGCCGCTCCCCCAGACCGCCTCGCCGAAGAGGGCGCGCGCCGCGGCCTCGATGGCGGCGGCGCGCGGCTCGGCGCCGGGCGGGGGGACCGTCCACTTCAGGTGGACCTCGGGGAAGTGGGCCCGGTAGCCGAAGCGGACCCCGGCGTTGGCCGGGTCGTCCATCACCGGCCGCATGGCCTGGTCGGCGGCCGACTCCCCCAGGCCGATGAGCTTGAGCACCCGGGCGGCCGGGGGCTGGCCGAGCCGGGCCGCCACCCAGGGCAGCACCACCTCGCCGCAGAGCCCGCGGTATTCGGCGGGGACGCCGGGCAGGCAGGTGAGGGCGGCCCGTCCGAGCTGGACTGTGAAGCCCGGGGCGGTGCCCCAGCGGTTGGGGTGGACGGCGGCGCCGCGGGGGAAGCTGGCCTGCTTCAGGTTGTTGGGCGTCATCACCCGCCCCATGCGCTGGAAGCGCTCGGCGATGGCGGCCTGCGACGGGGCGTGGGGCTCGAGCGGCACGCCCAGCACCCGGGCCACGCACTCGGCGGTCAGGTCGTCCTCGGTGGGGCCGAGCCCGCCGCTCATCACCACCAGGTCGGCGCGGCCGGTGGTCTCGCGCAGCGCCGCCTCCAGCACCGCCCGGTCGTCGCCCACCAGCGTCTTGCGCGTCGCCATCACCCCGGCGTCCCAGAGCCGGTCCATCAGCCACGGCGAGTTGGTGTCGACCACCTGGCCGGTGAGCAGCTCGTCGCCGGTGGCGAGGAGCTCGACGGTGAGGCTCACGAGAAGACCCCGGGGAAGGCGAGGAGCAGCAGGCGCACCACCACCCAGGCCTGGAGGCCGGCGGCCACGTCGTCGAGCACCACGCCGGCCCCGGTCTTCCAGCGGTCGAGCGCCGAGGCCGGCCAGGGCTTGAGGATGTCGAAGAGGCGGAAGAGCAGGAAGGCGGCCAGCGCGGTGGGCCAGGTGAAGGGGAGGAAGGCGACGGCCACCAGGTAGCCGAGCACCTCGTCGATGACGATGCCGGGGGCGTCGACCACCCCCCACCAGGCGCCGGCGCGGGTGGCGGCGTGGACGGCCAGCGCCAGGAAGGCGAGCAGGAAGGCGGCCGCGGCCAGCGGCTCGAGGCGGGAGACCGCCCAGGCCAGCGGGACGGCGCCGAGGGTGCCGACGGTGCCGGGGGCGACCGGGGCGAAGCCGCAGGGGCCCCAGGCGGCCAGCAGGGTCCAGCCGTCGGGCCGGCGCACTAGATGTACTCGTCCCCTTCGTCCTTGTCGGCCTTCTCGTCGTCCTCGTCGTCGAGCTCCAGGGCCTCGTCGGCCTCCAGCTCGGCGCGGAGGGCGGGCGGCAGCTCGGCCGGGGCCGGCGGGTGGTGACGGACGAAGAGGGTCTCGGCCAGCCCGATGGCGATGTAGGCCAGCATGTAGACCACCAGCACGAAGGACGGGCGGGTCTTGATGGCGATGGCCAGGCCGGCCAGCACCAGGAACCCGAGGACGGCGAAGCTGCGGACCGAGAGGTGGGCGTCCTTGAAGGTCCGGTAGCGGATGGGCGAGACCATCAGGAAGGAGAGCAGCGTCACCACCACCGCCACCGGGACCTGGATGGTGGGGCCGACGTTCTGCTGGAACTCGGCGTAGTGGGCGATGACCAGGGCCACCACGGTGCCGGCGGCCAGCGGGATGGGGAGGCCGACGAAGAAGCGGGAGGAGCCCTTGTCGCCGCGCATGGCCAGCACGTTGAAGCGCGCCAGCCGGAGGGCGCCGCAGGCGGCGAAGGAGAAGGAGAGGAACAGCCCCAGCGCCCCCATGGGGGCCAGCGCCCACTTGTAGACCAGCAGGGCCGGCGCGGCTCCGAAGCTCATGACGTCGGCCAGGCTGTCGAGCTGCATGCCGAAGTCGCTCTGGGTCTTGGTCATCCGCGCCACGCGCCCGTCGAAGGCGTCGAAGAACATGGCGAAGAAGATGGCCAGGGCCGCCTGGTAGAGCTGCACCGGCGAGGCCTCGCCCGAGCAGAGGACGAGCGCGTAGAACCCGAGGAAGATCGAGCTGACCGTGAAGAGGTTGGGAAGGACGAACATCGCCTTCCGCAGGTTGATCTGCATCGTGTCCCTGGCTCCTGGTGGCGGCGCGCCCGGCCCCTCCGGGGGCCGAAACGCCTCTCATACCTGTCACGCCGGGGCCCGGAAGTCGAGCAGGGATCTCCCCCCTTCAGGGGGACTTCGGCTCCGCGGCGCAGGGCTGGCGGGCCCCGTGGGCGTCGAGCAGCTCGACGCTGGCGCCCGAGCCGCAGTCGACCCAGAGGACCGGGTCGGTGAAGTGGCGGGCCTGCCAGGCGCGCACCCGGGCCCCCTGCATGGCCACCAGCCCGGGGCCACGGCCGGTGACCAGCGTGGCCCGCAGCTCGGCCCGGGTCCGGTCGGTGAAGATGAAGCCGCCGACCCGGCCCCCGCCGGCGTCCACCCCTTCGAGGAGCAGCTCGGCCCGGGCCGCCTCGATGGCGGCGCCGCCGCAGCCGGCCAGCACGCTGGCGGTGAGGGCCAGCGAGGCGCGCTGGACCAGCAGGCAGTCGCCGCCGATCCCGCCCGACTCGCGCGCCCCGGCGATGGCCAGGTCGCGAGCCACCACCCGGCCGCCGGAGATGGCGAGGCCGGAGGGGCCCCCGTCGCGCAGCGCCAGCTCGGCCAGCCGGGCCGTCCCGCTGGCGATGGTGACCGCGGCCTCGGCGGAGGGGCCGGTCACCGCGGCGCGGGAGAGGTCGAGCTCGCCGCCGATGAGCGCCACGCCGGCCAGCCGCCCCCGGGCGGTCACGCCGGTGAGCGTCGCCGCGCCGCTGCGCTGCAGCAGCCCGTAGTCACCTTCCAGCCAGAGGTCGCGGCCGGTGACCCGGGCCCCGTCGACGAAGAGACCGGTCGATCCCCCCACCAGCGCCACGCCGTCCAGGGTCACGGCGCCGGCCAGCGCCTTCAGGGCGCTCCGGGTCGGGCCGGCCACCAGCGTCAGGCCGAGCAGGGTGGCGTCGCCGTCGGTGACGGCGCCGTCCTCGCCGGGAGGCGCCAGGACGAAGGTGACGCCGGGGCCGGCCCCCACCACGGTGAGGCCGGAGAGCCGCCCCAGCGCCTCGCGGTGCTCCCCCGGCCCGAGGCGGAGCGTGTCGCCGGGCGCGGCGCCGGCCAGGGCCCGGGCGAGCGGCGCGCCGGCCGGGACCAGCCACTCGGCGCCGGCCAGCAGCGCCAGCAGCGCGGCGGTGGCGATCACCGCGGGCCGCCGACCGGGGCGGCCGCCGCGTAGGGGGCCGCCAGCCCGGTGCCGCCGCCGATGAAGGCCAGCGGGTCGCGCGGCTGGCCACCCTCCCAGACCTCGAAGTGCAGGTGCGGCCCGGTGGCCAGGCCGGTCTGGCCGATGAGGCCGAGCGGGGCGCCGGTCTCGACCGGATCGCCGGGGGCGCAGAGCAGCGCCGAGAGGTGGCCGTAGCGGGTGGTGAGGTCGCCGGGGTGGCGGACCTCGACCAGCAGCCCGTAGCCGCCGGCCCAGTGGGCGCTCACCACGTAGCCGGGCGCGGCGGCGCTGACCACGCGCCCCCGGTCGGCGGCCAGGTCGATGCCGGCGTGGAGCTGGCGGGTGCCGTTGAGCGGGTGGTCGCGGGGGCCGAAGGCGGAGGAGAGGCCGGCGTTCTCGATGGGCCAGCGCAGCCGGCCCGGGGGGCGGGCCGCGAACAGGGTCTGGCCGATGGCCCGCGAGGTGGCGATGCGCCGGGCCAGCCGCTGGTCGCGGCCGGTGACCAGCCGGTCCAGGTCGGCGGGCGGCGGCCCGTAGCGCCGCTGGTCGAAGGCCCACTCGGCCTCGAGCGTGACGCTGGAGCGGACCAGCTCCAGCAGCGGTGTCTGGGGGAGGGGCCGGGCCAGGTAGTCGTCGAGCTGCGCCACCAGCGTGCGCCAGGCGGCCTCGGCCTCGGGCGGAAAGCCCGGGGAGGTGGTGGCGCGGAGGCGGCGGTTCCGGGCCTCGCCGGCGAAGCGGAGCAGGATGGGGTCGATGAGCGGCCCGCTGGGGGGCTCGCTGGGAGCGGACTCCGGGGCGACGTCGCGCAGCGGGGGGACCACTGGCAGGTCGGGCTCGAACCGCGGCGGCGTGGCGGGTCGGTGGGCCGCGGCCAGCCCGGTCCCGGGGCCCGTCGCGGGAGGCCGGGGCGCGGAGGTGGCGGCGCCCACCGGGTGGGCCGCCGGCTCGTCGTCGAGCAAGCCGGCCTCGCGGAAGGTCAGCTTGCGCGGCGCCGGCGCGGCGGCGCAGCCGACCGACCCGGCCAGCGCCAGGAGGAGGGCGACCGGGGCGGCGACGGGAGTGAGCCGCGCCGGTCCGTGCCGGGGGAGCCGGGAGCGCTGGGCGTGCGGGGCGTGCTGGGCGTGCGGGGGGGACCGGGCCACCGGCGAATCCTCGCATGGCGGGGGCGCCCCCGGAAACTCCCGGGGGGCGCCAAATCGCGTGCAAGAGGAGGAAGGACGGCCCATTCTGGCGGTGACGGCGCGCCGGACGCCCGGCGCCGGCACGGAACCCACCCCCCGGAGGAACGGCTGATGAGCGCCACGAGACAGGACGTCTACCTGCAGGACTGGAAGACCCAGGAGGCCTGCGCCGAGCGGATGCTGCCCATCATCGGCAGGCTCTACCGCGAGCACAACGTGGTGCCGACGGTCTACGGCCGCCCGCTGGTGCACTGCTCGGTGCTCGACATCCTCAAGGCCCACCGCTACGCCCGGCTGATCATCGAGACCGAGCTCTCGGTGACCCAGACCTGGCCGCTGGTGGAGGCGATGTCCCGGCTCGATCTCGGCCCCGCCCGCATCGACCTCGGCAAGCTGATCGTCAAGTACCAGGGGCTGGCCGCGGCCATGACCCCGGACGCCTTCGTGCGCCAGGAGCTGGCCAGCGTCGCCACCGGCCGCAGCGCCCTGCGCCCCACCCCGCAGGACGTGGTGCTCTACGGCTTCGGCCGCATCGGCCGGCTGCTGGCCCGCATCCTGGTGGAGAAGGCCGGCAGCGGCGAGAAGCTGCGGCTCCGGGCCGCGGTGGTCCGCAAGGGCGGGGCCGACGACCTGCTGAAGCGGGCCAGCCTGCTGCGCCGCGACTCGGTCCACGGCCCCTTCAACGGCATCATCACCATCGACGAGGCCGAGAACGCCATCATCGCCAACGGCAACATGATCCGGATCATCTACGCCGACGCCCCGGAGAGCGTCGACTACGCCCAGTACGGCATCCGGGACGCCATCCTGGTCGACAACACCGGGAAGTGGCGCGACCGGGAGGGGCTGGGGCGGCACCTCAAGGCCAAGGGAATCGCCAAGGTGGTGCTGACCGCCCCCGGCAAGGGGGACATCCCCAACGTGGTGGCCGGGGTCAACGACGAGCTGATCCGCACCGAGGAGCGGTTGCTGTCGGCCGCCAGCTGCACCACCAACGCCATCGTCCCGGTGCTCAAGGTGATCCACGACAGGTACGGCATCGCCAGCGGCCACGTCGAGACCTGCCACTCCTACACCAACGACCAGAACCTCATCGACAACTACCACAAGGCCTCGCGCCGGGGGCGCAGCGCGCCGCTCAACATGGTGATCTCCGAGACCGGCGCCGCCAAGGCGGTGGCCAAGGTGATCCCGGCGCTGGCCGGCAAGCTGACCGGCAACGCCATCCGCGTGCCCACCCCCAACGTCTCGCTGGCCATCCTCAACCTGGAGCTGACCCAGGCCGTCGACGTGGCCGGCCTCAACGCCTACCTGCGCGAGATGTCGCTCGACTCGCCGTACCAGAACCAGATCGACTACACCAACTCGCCCGAGGTGGTCTCCAGCGACTTCGTCGGCTCGCGCGCCGCCGGGGTGGTCGACTCGCTGGCCACCATCGTGCTCGGCAAGCGCTGCGTGCTCTACGTCTGGTACGACAACGAGTTCGGCTACAGCTGCCAGGTGGTGCGGATGATCCAGCAGCTGGCCGGCCTCGACCTGCCCTCGCTGCCCTGAGCGGCGCGCCCGGCCTCAGCCGCCCAGCGCGCCCGCCAGCCGGCGCCCCGCCTCCTCGACGTCGGCGGCGGAGACGTCGAGGTGGGTGATGAAGCGGACCAGGTCCGGGCGCGAGCCCTCGGGCAGCCCGAGCACGCCGGCGGCGGCGAACCGCTTCACCAGCTCGGCGGCCGGCTGCCCCTCGAAGATGGCGAAGACCAGGTTGGTGTCGACCGGGTGGAGCAACCGGGCCCCGGGCAGCCCCGCCACCAGCTGGCCGAGCCGGCGGGCGTTGGCGTGGTCCTCGGTGAGCCGGGCCCGGTGGTGCTCGACCGCGTGGAGCCCGGCCGCGGCGAGGATGCCGGCCTGGCGCATGCCGCCGCCGAGCCGCTTGCGCAGCCGCCGCGCCGTGGCCAGCTGGTCGCGCGGGCCGCAGAGCACCGAGCCGACCGGCGCCCCCAGCCCCTTCGACAGGCAGACCGAGACCAGGGTGGCGGGCGCGGCGTAGTCGGCCAGCGAGACGCCGCTGGCGGCCGACGCGTTCCAGAGCCGGGCCCCGTCCATGTAGAGGTCGAGGCCGTGCTTCCTCGCCAGCGCGCCCAGCGCCTGGACCCGGGCCAGCGGGTAGACGGCGCCGCCGCCGCGGTTATGGGTGTTCTCGATCTCGATGACCCGGGTGCGCGGGTAGTGGTCGGCCACCGGCCGCAGCGCCGCCTCGACGTCGGCCGGCTCGAGCAGGCCGCGGGGCGCGGCGATGGCGCGCGGCTGGACGCCCCAGAGCGCCGCCAGCCCGCCCCCTTCGAAGGAGATGCAGTGGGCCGCCGAGTCGCAGACCACCTCGTCGCCGGGGCGGGTGAGGGTGCCGAGCGCCAGCTGGTTGGCCATGGTGCCGGAGGGGACGAAGAGGCCGGCCTCCTTGCCGAGCAGCCCGGCCACCACCTCCTGCAGCCGGTTGACGGTCGGGTCCTCGCCGAAGACGTCGTCGCCCACCTCGGCGCTGGACATGGCGGCGCGCATGGCGGCGGTGGGCCGGGTGACGGTGTCGGAGCGGAGATCGATGGGGGTCATGCGGTTCTCCCGGGGAGGGGCCGGGATGCTAGCATCCGCGGCCGCATGGCGGCACGGCGAGCGGCGAGGACCGGAGCGAAGGTGGGGCCGAGGCGGAAGGCCGGGGGCCGGCCGGTCTCCGAGGCCGAGCGGGTCCGGGCCGTGGAGGTGGTGCGGCGGCTCGGTGAGGCCATGCCCGGCGCGCGCATCGAGCTCGACTTCACGAGCGACCTGCAGCTGATGGTGGCGGTGATCCTCTCGGCCCAGTCGACCGACAAGGGGGTCAACCGGGTCACCCCGGGCCTGTTCGCCGCCTTCCCCGACGCCGCGGCGCTGGGGCGCGCCGAGCCGGAGCAGCTCTGGCCCCACATCCGCACGCTCGGGCTCTTCCGCAACAAGGCCAGGGCCATCGTGGCGGCGGCGCGCCGGATCGTCGAGCTCCACGGCGGCGTGGTGCCGCGCACCCGGGTGGAGCTGGAGGCGCTGCCCGGGGTGGGGCAGAAGTCGGCCGGGGTGATCCTGCTGCAGCAGGGGGTGGAGGCGGCCTTCCCGGTCGACACGCACGTGGGGCGGCTGGCGCGCCGGCTCGGCTTCACGCGGCAGCAGGCGCCGGGGAAGGTGGAGGCGGCGCTGCGGGCGCTCTTCCCGCGCGAGCTCTGGGCCGACGGCCACCAGCTGCTGGTCTGGCACGGGCGGCGCTGCTGCACGGCCCGGGCGCCAGCCTGCCCGCGCTGCCCGGTGGCGGAGCTCTGCCCGAAGCGCGGCGTGAAGGTCGTGGCAACGCGCGCGGACGGGTGAGGCGGACGGGGGCGGCGTTGGCGCGCCGTGGAGGCGCGTGCTATGGCCCGGGGCGCTGGAGCCGTCCGGACGAACGCGTCAGAACTCGTGTCTGCCGAGGAAAGTCCGGGCACCAGAGGGCAAGGTGCCGGTTAACGACCGGTCGGGGCGACCCGCAGGAAAGTGCCACAGAGAGCAGACCGCCGAACGGCGCCGCGAGGCGTGCGTGGCAAGGGTGAAAAGGTGCGGTAAGAGCGCACCGCGCTCCTGGCAACAGGGGCGGCACGGCAAACCCCACCTGGTGCAAGGGCACATAGGGAGGCTGCTCCGCCGCAAGGCGGGGCGAAGGGCGGCCCGCCCCACGCCTCCGGGTAGCCCGCTCGAGGCGTGCGGCAACGCACGTCCTAGATGAATGTTCGTCGCCGCGGGGAAACTCGCGGACCAGAACCCGGCTTACAGGGCGGCTCCGGCATTTTCCTTCACATGGTCGATCGTTGGGCTGCCCCGGCGCCACCGGGGCCGGCGGGTCGCGGCCCGATGGCGCCTGGCCTTGCCGTGCCGCTCCGGGAGCGTTATACGTTGGTAAGAACGGAGCCCGACCATGCGCAAGAAGCTCTCGGCCATCGGAAACAGCCTCGGCATCGTCATCGAGAAGCCCATCCTGGAGCTGCTCGACATCACCCGCGAGACCGAACTCGACATGACCACCGAGGGCGGCCGGCTCATCATCGCCCCGGTGAAGAAGCCCAAGCGTGAGCGGGTGAAGGCTGCCATCGACGAGGTGATGGTGGATCACGCCGGGACCTTCCGGAAGCTCGCTCGGTAGCCCGATGCTCGAGCCGGAGTTCCTTGACCTCAGCGACGTGCTGGAGCTCCATGAACGCCAGGTCGAGGCGTTCGGTGGCGCGCTTGGGCTGAGGGACCAGGGATTGCTCGAGTCGGCGGTGGCCATGCCGCAGGCCGCCTTCGGGGGCCAGTTCGTCCACGAGGGCCTCTTCGCCATGGCCGCCGCCTACGCCTTCCATATCGCGGAGAATCAGCCGTTCCTGGATGGGAACAAGCGGACCGGCCTCGGCGCAGCGCTGGTCTTTCTTCGCCTCAACGGCTTCCGAATCGCCGGTCAGGGCGAGGAACTCTTCGAGGCCATGATCGCCATCGCTGAACGTCGCCTGGACGAGGCGGGTCTGGCGGAGCTGCTGGAGCGGCTGTCCCGGCCGGTCGGAGACGAGGGCGCACCCCGGTAGTTCGACCCTGGTTGATGCGCACGAACCAGGCCAAGGTGGCGCACCATCACCCCGATCGGCTCCCCTCGCTCCACTGTCACCAGTGGGCTTGCCCCGATCTCGTGGACACCTCCGATGTGAGGGAGACTTGGTCCATGGCGAAGTGGAAGAGGCGGAAGTTCACGGCTGAGTACAAGGCCGAGGTGGTGGGGTTGGTCGGTGCCAGCGGCACGGGCATCGGGCAGGCGACAAGGGGCCCGGGAAGGGCGGGTAGGGCAGCCCGGCAGGGCTGCGCAGGCGCAGGGGTCGGAGTATGATGGGAGCCGTATGAAGGCACTCAAGGCACAGGTCAGGGGTGGGAGGCTGGTGCTCGACGAGCCCACCGAGCTTCCCGAGGGGACCGAAGTCGAGTTGACCCTGGTGGAGGACGACGGGTTCGACCCCGAGGAGCGTGCGCGCCTGCTCAAGGAGCTGGACGGGTCCCAGGCCGAGTACGAGCGCGGCGAGCACGATAACGCCTTCGAGTTCCTCGCCCAGCTGAGAGCGGGACGGTGAAGGTTCGAATCACTGCCCGTGCGCGGGTGCAGGTGCGTGGCAGGAAGGCTTGGCGGGCAGAGAATCGTCCAGCCGCGCCCTCCTTGTTCGAAGAGGAGCTCTACCGGACCCTCCGGCTCATCTCCGAGCTGCCCGAAGCCGGTGTGAGGTGGCCCACGACGAGGAACCCGAGGCTGCGACGGGTCCTCATGACCGAGACCCACCATCACGTCTACTTCTATGTGGACCAGCCCGAGAGCTCCGTGGTCGTCCTGACCGTGTGGGGGGCTCAGCGCGGGCGTGAACCCAGCCTGTAGGCCGCCCCGCAGCCAGGGTGCCCGCCAGCTTTCCGGCAGGGGAATCGCTCGCTCCGGGCCCATTCTCCTCGTAGCGCATCGTACTGGCCTATGACTGGCCATTCTCTGTCGCAATCTGTCTCCCGGCACTGTCATTCGGCCCCAGACAGTATGGGGAAGTACGCGAAATGACGGCACCTGGCGCCGAGCGCGGAAGGTCAGCGACAGATGAAAGAGACCCCGGCTTACTGTTGCCGCTCAAGCTGGCTGATGGAACTGCGGCCCGGCTCGTTGGTGTCCACCGGCACGGTGAGCGGAGCCCGCGCACGGGTGTGATGGCGATGGCGGGGAGCGGGCCCGGCGGGTAGGCCGGGTCACTCGGAGCGCTCCAGGCCGTCGCGGTCCAGGACGCGGGCGAGGAGGTCGCGTTCGACGAGCTTGCGCTTCTTGCGAGCGGCCTCGCGGAGGCAGCCGGTGGCAAGCCGGTCGAGGTCGCGCATGCCGCCGATGGCTGTCTCGTGGAGCATCTGTACGGCATCCTGGGTGAAGACGTCGCGGTCGCAGCCGGCGCGCTTCATTCGGTAGCGAAGGTACTCGGCGGTGTCCTCGGGGGTGAGCGGGTCCACGTGGAGCCGCCAGTGGATGCGCGACTGGAGCGACCTGAAGCGGCGGAGCTGGAGTTGGTCCTTCAGCTCGGGCAGGCCGACCAGGACAAGCGAGAGAAGCGCCCGCGAGTCCCACTCGTAGTTGAGTAGGATGTGCAGGTGGCCCAGCATCTCCGGGTGGAGCAGGTGGGCCTCGTCGATGAGGA
This sequence comes from Anaeromyxobacteraceae bacterium, assembly GCA_032654565.1. Lineage (GTDB taxonomy): Bacteria > Myxococcota > Myxococcia > Myxococcales > Anaeromyxobacteraceae > JADKCZ01. Next base: position 1,278,474 of record JAULAX010000015.1, read on the forward strand.
AGACCGGGTGGGCCCGCTCGTTGCCGAGGTCGCGGACGTGCTCGGTGACTGCGTAGAAGACGCCGGCGGCGGACGCCTTGGGCGAGAGGCCGAGGGCGAGGCAGAGCTGGCGGTAGAGGTCTCGGCGGCCGAGCGTGGCGTTGTGGCAGTAGGTGAGCCGGTAGCCGGCCTCCGGGAGCCGCTTGCGGAGCGCCCGTAGGACGCAGGTCTTGCCGACACCGGGGTCGCCGGTGAGCAGCACGGAGGCGCGCTCGGAAACCGCGGTACAGAGGTCGTCCACCACGCTGGCCTTGGAGCTGGGGAGCCAGAGGTCGCCGTCGGCGATCTCCTTGGAGAAGGGCGGCTCCTTGAGCCCGAAGGTGGTGATCCAGGTGTCGCTCATCGAGAGCCCTCCTCGTCGGTGCGGCGGCCGGTGGCGCGGGCGAGCAGCGCGCCGGCGGGATCGAAGGGCGTGGTTGGCCTGACGACGGCCTCCTCCTCTGGCCGGCGTGGCGGCCGCTTGCGGCGGGCGTTGGCCTTGGGATCGACGAGGTGGAGCGGGAGAAGCTGGCCGTCGTGCTCCACCCAGGCGTCGCCGCCGAGGAGGGAGCGGCCGACGGTGACGACGCGGCCGGCCAGGTAGCCCTGGTCGAGTTCGTAGTCCTGGCCGTCCCAGGAGACGGTGGTATCGGCGCGGACGCGGCGGCGCACCCGGACCGTGAGAGCGTCCCGGAGCTTCTGCTCGTCGAGGTCGTCTGCTGCGCGCTTGGTCGCGCCGAAGACGGTGGCCGGAGCCCGGCCCATGAGCGAGGCGTGGGGCGCGACCTGGTAGTGCTGGTCGATGAAGGCGTAGAGCCGAACCTCGACGTCGTGGAGGGAAGTCATGGTGCCGAGGTGGTCGAGGCAGCCCTCGCGCAGCGTCCTCCAGAAGCGCTCCATCTTGCCGCGGGCCGGCGCGTCGTACGGCCTGGCGTGCAGGAGCGAGATGCCGAGCCGGGCGCAGGCGGTGCGGAGGACCTCGCCGATGTAGGTCGCGCCGTTGTCGAGGTAGAGCACGTCAGGCGGGCCGTGCTTGCGCAGGGCCCGCACCAGGATCTCGAGCATGTCGGTCTCGCGCTCGGTGTGGCGGGCCTCGATGGCGACGATGAACCGGCTGGCGTCGTCGAGCAGGGCGTGGATGCGCAGCGGGCGGGACTTGCCGTCGATGGTGAGCGCCGAGCCGTGGCAGACGTCGGCGTGCCAGAGCGCGCCTGGGCTCGATGCCTCCCAGCGAAGTCGCGTCTTCTGGCCGCCGCCCTCGCGCATCGGCACGCGGTCGAGCCCCTGATCGACGTAGAGCCGGCGCACGGTGGCCGGCGAGACGGCGTCCTTGGCGAGGCGGCCGTCGGCCACCAAGGTGCGCAGGATGAGCGGCACCGAGGCCGAGCGATGCTCGCGGCGGATGTCGAGGAGGAGCTGGCGCTGCTCGGGAGTGAGCTCCTGCCCGTGGCCGCGATCACTGCGCGGGGCCGGCCGCAGGGCGGCCAGGCCGCCCTGGCGGTAGGCGTAGTACCAGCGCTCCAGCGTGGTGACGGAGAAGAACCTTGTCGCGTCGGCGCCGGGCGGCCGGTAGCGCTCCTGCGCGAGCGCGCAGAAGGCGGCGCGCAGCTCGCCGTGATCCAGCTCCCGGGTGGTGAGTGCACCGACGATGGTGCTGCGGAAGATGGCCACCTCCTCGGCGTGGTCCTTGGGGGACAGCGGTGTGGTCTTGGGCAGCGGCAGCTGCGTGCCCTGGGCGGACTCGTCCATGTCTGGCTCCTCGTGGCGCCTCGCCGAGATGGCGGGGGCGCAACGGAGAGCCATGCCCGGCGGCCAGGTCGAGGCAGAGCGATCCCGGATGGTGGGATCGTCCAAGCCCGCGCCGCCGCGGCGATGGACCTCGGCCTACATGCTTGCCCCGAGGAACGCCGCCGACTCGATGGAGAGCCCTCCAGAGGCCGGCGCGCAGGCGGCCAGCGTCGTCGCCGCGCGCGCCGCCACCTGGCGCAGCCGCGCCTCGGCCGGCAGCGCCCTGACCACCGGGAAGAGCTGGCCGGCCCGCACCGCCCTCGACCAGCGGCGCAGCGAGGCCCATCCCGCCGCCGCGGTGGCGCCCACGATCGTGAATGGGCTGACCTGACGTCGGACCACCGCTGCCGGCTGGCCGCCGCAGCCCCAGAGCGCCAGCGCCAGGGCGATGGCCCCGGCCCGGTAGAGCCGGCCGGCCGCGATGCCCCGAGGCCCCACCACCACCACCGCGCTCAACGTGACCGCCATCTGGACCGACCGCCGCTACCTGGACATGTCCCTGCTGAAGTCGAAGGAGGTCGCCGTCGCCAAGGCGGCCTGATGAATCCGAGGAGCTTCACGCGATGTACGATTTACACAGAGATGGGGACTTGACCGTCGCCAGCGGGACGAGGCCGAGGTAGCCAAGCGGGGACTGCGGTCCGACGAACACCAGGGACAGCAGCCCCAGGCCGAGGACGATGCGGACGGCGCGATCGATGGTGCCTTCGTTGGTCATGTGTGCTTCCTCCAGTGCCCGGTGAGAGCCCGGGGGCAGCCGGAGGATTCGCCAGGACCTGGAAGCTGGGTCAGCCTGCGGTCCGGCGCCCCAGGCCACGAAGCACGGCGGCCTTCCCCCGGTGGAGCGGCCCCTCGTCGAGGTCGATCTCCTCCTCGCGCAGCACCTCCCAGGTGATGCCGGGGAAGGCGAGACGCACCGCCTCGGGCTCGTAGAGCGCCTCCACCTGCCTGGTCCCGCCGCTGTTGAAGGCGAGCTGCCGCGGCGTGAAGACCTCGAGGAGGATCACGCCGCCCGGGGCCAGGGCCGCCTGCGCCCGGGGGAAGACCACCGCGCGCAGCGGCGGCGGCAGGTGGACGAAGATCAAAACCAGGGCGTCATAGGCGCCGGGCGCGGGCAGGAACTGGTCGAGCTCGGCGACGTTGGTCTGGATCATCACCCCCCGCGCCGCCGCCAGCCGCCGGGCCTTCTCGAGCCCGACGCTGGAGCCATCGACGGCCTCGACCCGGTGGCCCTGGGTGGCCAGCCAGACGCCGTTGCGCCCCTCGCCTTCGCCGAGCGAGAGGATCCGGCTCCCCGGCTTGAACCGGGCGGCCTGCGCCTCGAGCCAGCGGTTGGGCGCGGTGCCGTAGAGGTACTCCTCGCCAGCGAAGCGCTCGTCCCAGGTGGTCGCCATGGTGTCCCTTCTGACCAGCCGGCCATTCCAGCACGTCGGGGATGAATCCGACAGCAGGCAGGTCTGGGACGGAGCTGGCGCGACGCCGGTGGAGGTGACCGCGCCGGCGACCCTTGCAGGATTGCAGGCTGACCGGCACCCCCGCGCATGGTAGGGGGCGGGGATGGCACACCTGATCGTCAACGTCGACGTCGATGACCTGGAGAAGGCGGTGGACTTCTACACCCGGGCGCTGGGCCTGCGGGTCGGGCGGCGCTTCACGGGCGGGGGCATCGAGCTCATCGGCGCCGAGGTGCCCATCTACATGCTGGTGGCGGCGCCGGGCACCGCGCCATTCGCGGGCGCCACGGCCAGGCGGGACTACCGGCGCCACTGGACCCCGGTGCACCTCGACTTCGCGGTCGACGACATCGCGGCCGCGGTGGAGCTGGCGGTGGCGGCGGGCGCCACGGTGGAGCTCCCCATCGAGACTCACAAGTACGGCAAGCTGGCGGTGCTGGCCGACCCGTTTGGCCACGGGCTCTGCCTGATCCAGTTCGAGGGTCGCGGCTACGACGAGATCGCCACCGGGGTGGGGTAGGCGACGGAGCCCCCCGGGGCCGGAGATCGCGCTCAGCCGGCGTGCGCCTCGAGGAACTCGACCGCCAGCCGGGTGGCCTCGGCGGCGGTCCGATCGCTGGCGTGGGGGCAGTGGCCCGAGTCGAGCAGCGCCACCTGTGCGGCTGGGAGGGCCCGCCGGGCCGCCTCGAGCTCGCCGGGCTCGGTGCGGGGATCGCGGCTCCCGTGGAGGAGGAGCGTCGGCGCGCGGAGCTCGCCGAAGCGCCCTTGGTAGAGATCTGCCAGGCCAGCCCGTCCCTCCTCGATGATGGAGAGCCAGGCCCGCCCGCCCGCGGCCACCACCTCGGGCCAGTCCTCGCCATGGTCGCGGCGCAGCGCCTCCACCACGGCGGGGCCAAAGCGCCCGGGCGCCTCCACGGCGGCGCGGAAGAAGGCCTCCGACGAGAGCTTCAGGGCGAAGAAGTGGAGCGCCTCCAGCACCAGCGCCCGGATGCGCCCCGGGGCCAGGAACCCCATCCAGGCGGCGATGACCGCGCCGTCGCTGTGTCCCCAGAGGGCGGCCTGCTGGATGCCGAGCGCGTCCATGACGAGGAGCGTCTCCTCGGCCATGGCGCGGTGGAAGCCGCGGGGCAGGTCGGGGAGGCGCCCCGAGCCGCCGTAGCCGACGCGGTCCGGGGCGATCACCTGGTGGCGCCTCGCCACCGCGGCCATGTCGAAGGGGTAGGCCTCCCAGCCCCAGCCGCCGTGGAGGAGCACCACCGCCGGTCCGGCGCCGGCCTGGCGGACCAGGATCCCGGCGGGGGAGCGTGACGGCGCCATCGGGGAGGCGGGGATGTCGACGCGGCGCCTGGAGCTGGGCACGCGCTACCTAAGGAGCGGCGGCCGGCTCGATGGTGACCCGGACCAGCATCCCCTCCGCCGCCGTCGAGATCAGCAGATCGAGGGTCTGGTCGTCGCGCCGCAGCGTGGCGGGGACGCGCTTCATGGTCAGGCCGGTCTGCTTGGTCCGGGTCACGGTGTTGCGGATGGCGCAGGTGGAGCAGTGCACCGTCTTGCCGCACCCGCCGGGGAGCCGGGAGCGGCAGCACTCCAGGGCCTCGCCGCCGAGGAGGCCGGTCACCTCGCCGGGCTCGCGCCCGAGCAGCTGGCAGGCCGGCTTGTTGAGGGCCACCACGCGCACGTCGCCCTCGACCATGACCACGGGGAAGTCGAAGCGCTCCAGGTACTCGCCGTAGGACATGCCGCTCCACAGCGCCTTGAAGTGCTCGCCGCAGGGCGGGCACATGCCGTGGCTGACGCCGCCGTCGCCGAGCGGCGGCTTGGTCCCCATGTCCTTCTGGCAGTAAGAGCAGACGAGGCGCACGCCGTTGCCTCCCGGAGCGATCAGGTTAGCGCGGCCTCCGGCACCGGGCCAGCGGCGAGGGAGGGAGGCCCCCCGACGGTGCGACGCAGCAGCCCGACCAGGGCCTCGACCCAGGCCGGGGTGGCGTTGAGGGAAGGGACCAGCGCGACCCGCTCCCCGCCGGCGGCGGCGAACTGCTCCTGGGCGCGCAGGCCGATCTCCTCCAGCGTCTCCAGGCAGTCGGCCACGAAGGCTGGGCAGAAGACCACCAGCCGCCGCTTCCCCTCCCGGGCCAGCTCCTCGAGCCGCAGGTCGGTGTAGGGCTTGATCCAGGGGGTCCGGCCCAGCCGCGACTGGAAGCAGACGCTCCAGCTCCCGGCCTGCAGCGCGAGCCGGGCCGCCAGCGCCCGGGCCGTGGCGAAGCACTGGGCCCGGTAGCAGTCGCGGTTGGCCACGCCCACCGCCTCGCAGCAGCCGGCCGACTGGAGGCAGTGGTGGCCGGAGTGGTCGGCGGCCCGGACGTGACGCTCCGGCAGGCCGTGGAAGCTGAAGAGGACGTGGTCCGGCCGTTCCCGCGCCAGCACCGGGGCGCCCACCGCCGCGAAGGCGGCGATGAACCCCGGGTCGTCGTGGAAGGCGGGCAGGACCGAGACCGGGGGCACCACCGGCTGGCGGGCCAGCGCGGTGAAGACGGCCTCCAGCGAGGAGCCGGTCGCCGCCGACGAGTACTGCGGGTAGAGGGGCGCCACCACCAGCCGTTCGGCGCCGCCGTCGCGCAGCCGCGCCAGCGCCGCGGTGATGGACGGCTGGCCGTAGCGCATGGCGAGCTCGACCAGGTGCCCTGGCCCGAGCGCCTCGCGAACCTTGACCTCCAGCGCCCGGGAGAAGGTGAGCAGCGGCGAGCCCTGGGGGGTCCAGACCTTGGCATAGGCGGCGGCGCTCTTGCTCGGGCGCGTTGGCAGGATCACCAGCTCCAGCAGCAGCTTGCGGGCCAGCGGGTGGATGTCGATGACCCGCGGGTCGGAGAGGAACTCGCGCAGGTAGCGGCGCACCGCCGGCGGCGTCGGGGCCTCCGGGGTGCCGAGGTTGAGGAGCAGGATGCCGAGCATGCGGTAAGCCCTACCGGGCCGGCGGCCTGGCCGCAACCCCGGCCCGGCGGGCGGCGCCGGGGTCCGGCCAGGGACAAGACCGGACCCGAATGGCGAGCCGGATGGCCTATCATCCTCGGCCACCATGACCACCATCACCACCACCGCCGCCGGCCGGATGCCGCCCCAGGTGCCGTACATCATCGGCAACGAGGCCTGCGAGCGCTTCAGCTTCTACGGCATGCGCAACATCCTCACCCCGTTCCTGGTGACCAGCCTGCTGCTCGGACGCCGTTCTGGTCGCTCTTCGATCAGAAGGCCTCCACCTGGGTGCTGCAGGGCGGCCAGATGGTGATGCTGGCGCCCGGCTCCTGGCTGGGCTGGCTGGTCAAGGAGCCGGCGCAGATGCAGGCCCTCAACCCGCTGCTGGTGATGCTGCTCATCCCCTTCAACAACCTGGTGCTCTACCCGGCGCTGCGCCGGGCCGGCCTGGAGGTCACCGCGCTGCGGCGCATGGGGCTGGGCATCGCCTTCTCCGCCCTGGCCTGGGTGGTGGCCGGGGTCATCCAGCTCCGCCTCGACGGCGGCGACCAGCTCTCGATCAGCTGGCAGGTGGCGCCCTACCTGCTGCTCACCTTCGGCGAGGTGCTGGTCTCCGCCACCGGCCTGGAGTTCGCCTACAGCCAGGCGCCGGCCGCCATGAAGGGGGTGATCATGAGCTACTGGTCGCTCTCGGTGACCTTCGGCAACCTCTGGGTGCTGATCACCAACGCGGCGGTGCGCAACCAGGTGGTGCTCTCACGCATCACCGCCACCGGGGTCAGCCAGAACGCCTTCCTGATGTTCTTCTTCGCCGGCTTCGCCTTCCTGGCCGCGGCCGGGTTCGCCCTCTACGCCCGGCGCTACCCGATGCAGGACCACTACCGGCGGGCCTGACCTGTCGGCCCACGGAGGCCCCGGACCGCCTGCGACCGGTTGCCTCAATGGACATCCACCGGACGAGGTGGTGCGATCGGCCGGCAGGGCGCAACCGCGGGCGCGCCATGGTCCATCGCACCTCCTACCGGAAGCAGCACGTCGTGACCTCGGTGGTCGCGGTGATCGTGGACGGGCTGGAGCAGGTGGTGCTGACGCGCCGCGGGGTGCCGCCGTTCCCGGGGCAGTGGGTGATGCCGGGCGGGAAGATCTCGCTGGGGGAGCCCATGGCCTCGGCGCTGCGCCGCGAGGTGCGCGAGGAGGTGGGCATCGACGTGGCGGTGGGCGAGCTGGTCGACGTCTACGAGCAGGTCCGGCCCGGCGCCGGCAACGACCACCACGTCATCCTCTACTACCGGTGCCGGCCGAGCCGGCCGGACCTCACCCCCAACCCGGCCGAGGTGGCCGAGGCCCGGTGGGTCCCGCGCGCCGAGCTGGGCCGCTACGACCTGCCGGAGGGGACGCGCCACGTGCTCACCCGGCTGTTTCCGGAGCTGGGCGCCGCGGGCGGTGACGGTCCGGCGTCGCCGGGCTGGAGGGGGCCGTGATCACCATCCACGAGGCCGAGCTCCACCTCGACTACGCGCTGGGGAGCCACCTCCACTGCCTGGTGGCCCAGATCCCGGTGTGGCTCCAGGCCACCGAGGCCGGCATCGTGCTGCGCGACCGCGAGGCCCAGTGGCGCACCGTGGCCTCGGTGCTGGAGCTGGCGGCCAGCAGCGAGCGCTTCCAGAAGCTCAACTTCCTGATGTTCCCGGAGACCTCGGTCCCGGCCGGCCGGCTCGACGACGCTCTGGGGTTCGTGGAGGCGCGCTTCCGGCCCAACACCGTGACCATGCTGGGGATGGAGCACGTCCACCTGAGCAGCTACCTGGAGACGCTGCGGCGCTTCCGCGACGACAACCAGCTCGCCATCCCGGCGGTCGAGCACGACCTCAAGGCCGGGGCGCTCCCCGACAACCCGGTCAACTGGTGCTGCGTGGTGGTCAAGGAGGCGAGCGGCCGCCTGCGGGTCTTCCTGGAGGCCAAGAGCCACCCGTTTCGCTCCGAGGAGTTCCTCGACAAGTCGGGCGACCTCTACCGGGGCCGGCACTTCTGGTGGTTCCGGGCCCGGCCGGCCTTCTTCCACTTCATGGTGCTGGTCTGCCTCGACTACCTGTACCGCGACCTCTACGGCTCCAACATCCGGCACATCGTCGACCACGCCAACCAGCAATACTTCGAGGCCAGGCGGGCCCTCGACGCGCTCTTCGTGGTGCAGTGCAACCCCAAGCCCGAGCACCGCGCCTACCGCGACGTGCTGGCCGGCTTCTACGGTGAGTACCTGGAGGACGCGCCCGGGGTCCGCGACACCGTCACCGTCTTCGGCAACTGCTCGGACCAGAGCGAGACCGGCGAGCCCCGCCCGGGCGGCTTCGGCCACTCCTCGGTGATCCTGGGGCCGCGCCACCGGCTGGCCCGGGTGGCGGCGCCGGAGTTCTCCACCGACGACTTCCGCGGGGCGCCGGCCCACCGGCTCCGCTTCGGCACCGCGACGCGGCTCTGCTACTTCAACCTGCCCCTTCACCACGACCTGGACCCGCGCACCAGCCACCAGCCGCTCAAGGTGCACGCCGTGCTCCGGCCCGAGGGCGACGGCTGGGTGCCGGTGGCCGGCGCGCCGGTCATGGCGGAGCTCTCGGCGCGGACGGTGCGGCGGTGAGGGGGCCCTGATCCGGCCGGCCGGGCGGGCCGTGGCCATCTCCGGGGGGGCGACCCAAGCCTTGCTGGGGAGCTGGTGGCTCCATGTCGCGCCAGGGAAGGGCGCTGGCACGCTGGAGGAATTCCAGGAGGATGGTGGCGACCCGGGCCAGGGAGGCGCGGTTCAGCTGATGGTGGCGGTCGCTGGGGGTGTGGATCTGGATCGGAGCGGCCGGCTCCTCTCCCAGGCCGGCCACCGGGATCCCGGAGGCCATGAAGGCCCTGGCGTCATCGGCCCCCACCCGCCAGCGGGGCTCGATGCCATGGGCCGCCAGCACCGTCGCCGCCAGGGCGGCAAACGGCGACTTCGGCTCGGTCTGCCCCATGCGCATGGCGGTGAGGGTCGGCTGGCTGCCCACTCCATCCAGGTTCACCACCGCCTGGTAGGGCGCGGGCGGACGGTCCGCCAGGGCCTTGGCGCCGAGGAGCCCAGACTCCTCCCCGGTGGTCAGTCCTACCAGCAGGTCGAACCCGGGATCCGGGTGGGCCTGGTAGCGGCGCGCCACCTCGAGAACCACCGCCACCCCGGAGGCGTTGTCGAACGCGCCCGGGTACCTGCACTCCGCTGAGTCGTCGCCGACGTGATCGTGGTGGGCGGTCAGCAGGAAGGTGGGGGCCCCCGGCCGGCTGGACCGCCGCAGCCCGGCGACGACGTTGTGGCTGGGGCGTCGGGTGACCTCCAGCGGGAGCTCGACCCGCACCGGCGCGCCGTCCTTTCCGGCCATCGACAAGGCGGCCGCCTCGGTGAGGTAGAGCACGGGCAGGGGACCCTGGCCGCCGGTGACGCTCTTCAAGGCGATGCGTCGCTCCGGTTGCTCGAGAAGCACGGCGCGGTAGCCCCTGGCGGCGGCCTCGGCGATGCTCTCGGCTGGCAGCTTCGGGAAGGCCTCGGACCGGACCAGGAGCACCCAGGCCCCTTCACCGGGGTCGGGGAGTGGACCAGGCCGGTCGAGGATGCGGAGGCGGCCCTCGGCGACGCCTCCCCGGCCCAGCGACGTCCACTCGTTGAAGTCGACGCGGTGGACCAGGGCACGTCCGCCCACGGTCAGCGCGGGAGCTCCGACCAGCCGGGCCGAGGAGACTTCGATGGCTGGTGTCTCGATGAGCTGGGCGCCGAGGCGATCCAGCTCCATCCTGAGGAAGGCGGCGGCCGCCTCGCCGCCGGGGCTGCCCGAGAGGCGTCCCTCGAACTCCGGAGCGGTGAGCCGCTCCAGGATGGCGGTCGGGTAGCTGGACTCGCTCCTTCCGGAAGCACCAGCGCACCCGGCCAGGGAGAGGGCCAGCGCGATCAGGCCGAGGTGGAGAACAGGGCGCTTCACGGTGCGGTGGGGGGCAGGGCGCTTCACGGTGCCGCCAGCATGCAACCTCTTGCCAGGCCAGCGCCCTGATGGATGCGCAAGGCGGGTGGGCAGGCTTGCAAGGCGGTGGTGGGGCTGCCGGCGCTAGACTGCGCCCGCCGGCCGGTGGTGCAGGTGGTGAATGCACGTGTACACCCTGGCCAGAGCGCCGGCCACGGTAGCCGGCGGGCTCCACCCGGGAGGAGGCGGCATGCAGCGCAGCGCAGTGACGGCCTTGACCGCCGCCCTGCTCCTCGCCCCCTTCGGGCTCGGGGCCTGGTCGCAGCAGCCCGCGGTGGCCCAGGCCTGTGACGGCTCGGCCACGTCGGGCGTGACACCACGCCAGCTCAAGCCCGGCGTCCACGCGCTCATCACCGATCCTCGCCGAGATGGGCTCGGCTCCAACACCGGGTTCGTGGTGACCTCCGCCGGCGTGGTGGTGATCGACGCCGGAATGCCGGGCATGCAGTGGAGGCGGGTTCGGGAGGAGATCGGCAAGGTCACCAAGCTGCCCATCGTGGACCTGATCCTCACCCACAAGCACTGGGACCATGTCCTGGCGACGCCGCTCGTCGCCGGCGCCGGCGCCGGGATCAGGGTGATGGCCCATGCGAAGGCGGCGGAGGCGATGGCGGGGAGGTTCCCGGGACGCCTGGCTCGAATCGCCGAGCAGGGAGGAGAGCTCGCCCGGGCGCTGGCGGGCGCGACGACGGTCCTGCCGACCGAGACCGTGAGCACCCGACGCGAGATCAGGATCGGCGAGACGCGCTTCGAGCTCATCCCCTTCGGGCCGGCACACACCGGCGGCGACCTGGCGGTCCTCCTCCCAGACCAGAAGGTGCTGTTCGCCGGCGACCTGCTCTTCAACCTGCCTCACCCCTGGGCCGGGGACGGGGAGATGAACGTGGAGGGCTGGCAGGCGGCGCTGGAGCGGATCGAGTCGATGGACGTGGAGCTGGTGGTGCCCGGCCACGGCGAGGTCGGTGGCCGGGACGCGGCGCGCCGGCAGCGGGCCTACCTGGGCGACCTGGCCCGGATGGCCCGGCAGGGCTTCGCGGAAGGCTGCCCGCCCGAGGAGGTGGCGGAGCGGGTCAGGCTGGAGCGGGGGCAGGAGCCGGCCGAGGTGGCCTTTCTGATTGACAGCCTCAAGGAGCTCTACCGCCGCCAGGCCACCGAGGTCCCGCCGCCCCGGTGAGCTCCGTGGCGGGCGGGCGCGAGTTCGGAATCCAGCTCGGCAGCAAGGTCGAGCTCGACGAGGCCAGGGGCCGGGTCTCCCGCCGCTCAGCCCGCCGGCTTCGGCCGCCGTCCCGGCCGAGGCCGGGATGGACCCGATGGCTCCGGCTCGCCGCCGCCGGCCAGGGCGCTGGCGATGGTCCCGACGGTCTGCAGCGCCCTGGCGGTGCGGTCGGT
>JAULAX010000016.1:0-17612 GCA_032654565.1 Anaeromyxobacteraceae bacterium
CTCTTCGGGAACCCGGGAAAATACCGCATCGGCGGCGGTGAGGCGAGCCGGGCTGCGGCTGCTGGGTTGCGGCTGCAGAGCGCAGGGGTCCAGCCGCAGCGCTCCGGCGGTGGCCCGGTCGGAGGTGGCGGCGCCGTGGCCTGGTCGGCGCGGCACCGGGTGCTGGAGCTCCGCAGCTACGGGCTGCAGTCGACCAGCACCAGGCCGCTGGTGGTCAGCCGGTCGGCGGTCCCGGCGAAGCCGACGTCGATGGCGGTGATGGTCACGGTCCGGTCGGCGTTGACGGTCCAGCTCACCGTCCCGTCGGAGGGAGTGAGGGTGGTCTCGGTGGTGGCGCCCACCGTCACCTTGAGGCTCCCCACCGCCTCGCCGGGCGCCGGCACAGGCTTGGGCGCGACCACCGTGGCGGTGGTGGCCCCGCTCGCCGCGGCCGCCACCTGGAGCTCGAAGGTGACGGTCCGCAGCCGCGGCACGCCGCCGATGGTCGAGCAGGTGTCCGCGGTGTCGGTGAGGAAGAGCCGGCGCACGGCGCCCGCCAGGAGGTGGCCGCCCGAGGCGGTGTGGAAGGCGACTCCGGCGATGACGAAGTCCACCTTCTGGCCGGAGCCGAAGTCTGCGGGGACGGCGGGGGTGCCGCACCCGGCCAGCAGCAGGGCGGCGACGAGCGCGGCGGCGAGGCTGCGGGGTCGGGATGGCATGGCGGGGTGCTCCGGCTCGCTCAGTGGAGCTGGTCGAAGGTGACCTGCACCTTGTGACGGGTGGCGTCGGCGGCCAGCGGACCGAGGTCGGTCCAGGCGACCACCCGCCCCTCCCAGGTGTAGGGGCGGGCGGTGGCCGCCAGCGCCGCCACCTGCCCGGCCGGGAAGGCGAAGTAGAGCGTGGCCGGCGTGCCGGCGAGCCAGTGGGAGAAGATCGACATGACCAGGGCGTGCTCGGTGGAGTGGAAGCCGCTCTTCCACTGGTTGCACTTGGCGGTGTCGGCGTCGGTCCAGCCCCAGACCCAGGCTCCGGTCCGGGAGATGGAGGGGACCAGCTCGCGCGCCGGCCGGGTCCGGTCCACGTAGTCGGCGACGAAGTGGGGCGCGGTGGCCCCCAGCACGGCGATCCAGGCCGGGTCGTGGAGCGCCAGCGCCGCCGCAAGCTGGTCGGCCTCGGCGTAGGCCCACCAGTCGGAGCCGTACTCCTCGACGCTGGCGGAGAGGGGGCGCTTGGCCCACCTCCCGTTCGGCGCGTCGTGGGCGCGATGCAGCGCGGCGGCGACGTTGCTGGCCAGGAACGCCTGGTGCGGCCGATCGGCGAGCCGCTTGTCCACCTGGAGGAGCGCGCCGTAGGCCTTGAGGATGTGGCCGTAGTCGGTGTGGCCGCTCCCGTAGGTGCCCACCGAGCCGGTGGCGCCCCAGAAGATCCCCTCGCTGAAGAAGGAGGTGCGGATCCGGGCGGTCAGCGTCTTCAGGTCGGCCAGGGCCTGGTCGCGGCGGGCCGGGTCGCTCAGCACCGGCTGCACCAGCAGCTCGAAGGCGGTGACCGGGTCGAGCTGGGCCACCAGCTCCCAGCTGCCCGGGTTGCCGTTCATCGAGACCTCGACGGCCAGGTTCCCGTCCATGCCGTCGCGGATCCGGCCGTTGGGCGCGTCCCAGAACCGGGCCGGGTCGAAGAGCAGGTCGCGGGTGGCCAGCACCGCGGCCTCGGCCTCCGGATCCCGGGTGACGAAGAAGTAGGCGGCCGGCCCCATGACGGCGTAGGCCATGTCCTGGGCGAACTTGGGGCCGTCGCCGGACGGCGCGCCGGTGGCGTCGAGGTCGGCGTACCAACCTCCCCGCGCGGTGTCGCGGGCCTGGTCGAGGAGCCAGCGGTTGCCGGCGCGGGCCAGGTCGAGCAGCGCCTCGTCGCCGGTGAGCAGGAAGCCGGCGCTGTAGGCGAAGACCTGCCGCCCCAGCATGCGCGGCTTGCGCAGCGTCGAGCCCTGCACGCTGCCGTCCATGCCGCGGTAGGTCGGGAAGTTCCCCACCGGGACGCCCTGGGCGGCGTCCAGGCGCCAGTAGGGGAGCAGGTCCTGGTCGAGGTGGGTGAGCCAGGTGGCGGCCTCGAGGCCTGCCGGCGGCGGCCCGGCGGGCGGCGTCTTCGGGAGGTACGGGTCGCCGGCCGGAGTGACCGGGGCGCCGCCACCGCCGCCGCCACAGGCCGAGAGGGCGAGCAGCGCGGAGACGAGGAGGCGGCGGAGCGGGCGCATGTGAGTGACCTGGATGGGCGTCAGCGGGTGGGAGTGAGGACCACGATCACCTTGTCGGCGCCGCGGGTCCGGCCGAAGGCGTAGGTGCCGGGTGGCGAGGCCAGCTTCTGGTGGACGCCGGCGCCGATGGCGGCGTGGCGCTTCCTGAAGGTGGCCAGCCTCTGCCAGTGATCGTGGATGGTGGCGTCGATGGAGGTCCAGTTCATGAAGGAGCGGGTGGGCTGGGTGGTGTCGCCCCCGCCCGGACCGGCCCGTCGTCCGCTCTCGTCGCCGTAGAAGATCTGCACGCCGCCGGGCGTGAGCAGCAGCGCCGTGCCGGCCTGCCGCTGCTTGAGCGGGTCGTACTGCAGCGCCTGGAAGAAGAGCGAGGTGTCGTGGGAGGAGAGGTAGGAGAGCACGTCGAAGCCGGGGTCGGCCGAGATGCCGGCGCTGTAGCGGGCCCAGAGCGCCTCGATCTTGTCGGTGGAGGTCAGCAATGACGAGCCGGGCCCGAGCCAGCGGCCGACCTCGTCCTGGAAGTCGAAGTTGATGAGCGAGTCGAAGCCGCCGTCGGTGTAGTAGGCGTCCTTCACCGGCCCGTGCGGGAAGACCTCGCCGGTCATCCAGAAGGGCAGGTCCTCGGGGAGCTGGCCGGGGTGGCCGGTCTTCCAGGCGGCCAGCGCCGTGACGCCGGCGTCCTTGAGGGCCTTCCAGGAGCCCAGCTCGACGTGCTTGGCGGTGTCGGCGCGGAAGCCGTCGATGCCGAGCTTGCCGACCCAGTCGGTGTGCCACTTCACCAGGTACTGGCGAACCGTGTACCCGGGGACCTCCACCGCGCCGGTCCCGTCGGCGGTGAGGGCCTTGCGCTGCAGCAGCACCGGCATCCCGGCGGCCACGGTCGCCTCGGTGCCGAAGTCGGGCAGCGAGGCCAGCGACTGGGTGAGCGGGTCGTTCGGGTTCGGCTGCGGGAAGCCGGGGAAGCCGGCCCGCACCCAGGGCGGCGTCCACCAGCTGGTCCACGAGGTGGACTGGTAGTCGACGAGATCGTTCCAGGAGTAGTAGTTGCCGGCCACCGGCGTGTAGGCGCGGAAGGCGGCGCCGGTCCCGTCCTTGAAGACCTCCGGCAGGTAGGTGAGCAGGTCGCTGCCGGTGGCGTAGCCCGGGTGGTTCATGACCACGTCCACCACCACCCGGATCCCCCGGGCGTGGGCCTGGTCGATGAAGGCCTTGAGCTCGGCCTCGGTGCCGAAGTTCTGGTCGAGCCGCGTGAAGTCGAGCGCCCAGTACCCGTGGTAGGCGTAGTGCTGGAACTCGCCGGCCGGCCCGCCGCCCACCCAGCCGTGGACCTGCTCGACCACCGGCGAGATCCAGATGGCGGTGACGCCGAGGTCGCTGAGGTAGGGGAGCTTCTGGGTCAGCCCGGCGAAGTCGCCGCCCTGCCAGGTCCCCACCACCTGGCCGGTGTCCGGCGCCCGGAGGTAGCTGGCGTCGTTGCCGGTATTGCCGTTGGCGAACCGGTCGGTCATGGCGAAGTAGACGGTGGCGTTCTGCCAGGTGAACGGGGTGGCGGCGGCGCCGTCCCGCTCCAGGAGGACCACGCCCCCGGCGAGGTCGGGCTGCAGCGTCACCGAGCCGCTGGCCGAGACCGTGGCGGTGGCGCCGCTGTACTGGTCGCGCACCACCGTGCCGGCCGGGAAGTAGGCGGCGACGTCGAGCGTGAGCGGCTGTCCGGCCTGGTAGCTGCCCGGCGTGGCGCTGGAGCCGCAGCCGGCCTGGACCAGGGTGGCAACGGCGAGGGCGACGAGCCGGCGGGCGCGCCGAAGTGGCAGGGTCATGGTGAAGCCTCCAGGTCCCCTAGCCTAACGGTCCCGGGCCCGGCGCGCGAGGCCGGGCGCGCCGCGGGAACCTGGAATATCCTCCCTGCGCCGGACGGGTTCCCTGAGGGGAACCGGTCCGGCTCGAGGAGCCACATGACCCACCCCATGCGTCCGCGCCACCTCCCGCTCGCCCTGCTCCTCGCCGCCCTGGCCTCATGCTCGAAGGGCGGAGGCGGGAGCGGCGCCCCCCTGCTCCACGTCCCCTCCCCGGCCTGGGAGGAGCAGGTCATCTACTTCGTCATGACCGACCGGTTCGCCAACGGCGACAAGACCAACGACGACCAGGGGAAGGGCGAGTTCGACCCCTCCAGCAACGACAAGTACTCGGGCGGCGACCTGCAGGGGATCATCGACCGCCTCGACTACATCCAGGGGCTGGGGGCCACCGCGGTCTGGATCACCCCGCCGGTGGCCAACCAGTGGTGGGACCCGCTGCAGCAGTCGGGCGGCTACCACGGCTACTGGGCCCGCGACCTCACGCACGTCGACGAGCACCTCGGCACGCTGGCCACCTACCAGCGGCTCAGCGACGCGCTCCACCGGCGCGGCATGTACCTGATCCAGGACGTGGTCCCCAACCACATGGGGAACTTCTTCACCTACGCCGCCACCTGCGGCGCCGACCTCCACCAGTCCTGCTACGACCCCAACGACGTCACCGCCGGCCTGGTCCGCAACACCGGCTCGGTGCCGACCTCCCGGCCGACGCAGCCGCCCTTCGACCTGGACGACCCCTCGGACCCGGTGCAGCGCGCCCGGGCCATCTACCACTGGACGCCGGTGCTGGCCGACTACAACGACCCGGTCCAGGAGAAGACCTACCAGCTCTCCGACCTCGACGACCTGAACACCGAGAGCCCTGAGGTGCGGACGGCGCTGCGCGACGCCTACGGGTCCTGGATCAAGCAGGTGGGCGTTGACGCCTTCCGGGTGGACACCGTCAAGTACGTCGACCACCCCTTCTGGAACGACTTCTTCCACTCCACCGACGCCGCCGCCCCGGGGATGCTGGCCGTGGCCAAGGCCACCGGGCGCGAGCGCTTCCACGCCTTCGGCGAGGTCTTCGAGACCTCGGCCCCGTTCCAGGACACCGCCGATCGGAAGCTGGCCAGCTACCTCGGCACCCCCAGCGCCCCGGAGCTGCCGGCGCTCCTCCAGTTCCCCCTCTACCAGGAGATCGGCCGGGTCTTCGGGAGCGGCGCGCCCACCGCCTCCATGTCCTACCGGCTGGGCCGGTTCATGGACCCGGCCCTCTACCCCAACCCCGGCCTCATGCCCACCTTCGTGGACAACCACGACGTGCAGCGCTTCCTGGCGGTCGGCCCCGGCACCGGGCTGGTCCAGGCCCTCTCCCTCATCTTCACCGTGCCGGGCATCCCCACCGTCTACTACGGCACCGAGCAGCTCTTCACCGAGACGCGGCAGGCCATGTTCAAGGGCGGCTTCCACAGCACCTTCGACCAGTACGAGCCGCGGGCGGCCTTCTACCAGCGCATCAAGGCGCTCGCGGCGCTGCGCCGCGCCCACCCGGTCTTCACCCGCGGCGGGCTCGACGTGCGCTACGACAGCCCCTCCGGCGCCGGGCCGCTCGTCTACCGGCGCACCCTGGGCAGCGAGACGGCGCTGGTCCTGATGAACACCGCCGACGAGCCGGTCCTGGTGAGCCAGCTCGACACCGGCCTCCCCGCCGGGACGGTGCTGGAGGTGCTCCGCGCCGAGCAGTTCCTGGTGGCGCCGGCCACGGTGCCGGTTGGGCTGGCCGGCCGGCTGACCACGGTGCTGCCGCCGCGCGCCGTCCTCATCCTCCGCGCCACCTCGCAGGTGGTGACCCCGCCCCCGCCCGGCGTCGCCATCACCGAGCAGACCCTGGTGGAGGGGCAGATCTTCACCGCCGACGTGACGCTGCGGGGCACCGTCTCCCCGGCGGCCACCGCGCTGCGGCTGGTGGTGGATGGCTACGTCGACCAGGCCCTGCCGGTCACCGTGGCGGCCGACGGCAGCTGGAGCGCGGTGCTGCCGGTCTCCGGCTACCCCGAGGGTCCGCTGCCCCACTCCCTGGCCATCCTGGCGCCGGCGTCGGGCGTGGCCACGCCGTCCCGCCGCTTCATGAGCGACGTGGTCTTCGTGGGCAACAGCTACCCCCATGCCGACCCGGTCGGTGACGACACCGGGCCGTCCGGCACCTACACCTACCCGGTGGCCACCGCCATCGCCGGCCACCAGATGGACCTCACCGGCGTGACCCTGCAGGTGGGCACCGCCAGCCCCATCCTCAAGATCCAGCTCACCACGCGCGACTGGAGCCGGCTCTGGAATCCGCCGCTCGGCTTCGACCGGGTGGCCTTCAGCCTCTTCTTCGACCTCCCCGGCCGGACCGGGCTGGTGGCGCTGCCCAGGCTCAACGCCGTGGCCCCGGCTGGCTTCACCTGGAGCTACGACCACTTCGCCTACGGGTGGAACAACGTCATGTACGACACCACCGGCGCCGACGCCGACACCTCCGGCAGCACCATCGCCTCCCCGGGCCTGCTCGCCGATCCGGCCAACCGGACCGTCACCTTCAGCTACGACCGGCGCCGGCTCGGCCTGGCCAGCTGGTCGGGGGTGAAGGTCTACGTGACCACCTGGGACTTCGACGGCATCAACGGGGTCTTCCGGCCGCTGGCCAGGGTGGCCGGCGACTGGACCATGGGCGGCGCCCCGACCTGGGACCCGGTCACCTTCCTCTCCACCGACCCAAAGATCATGGACGACGCCGGACCCTTCGCCATCCCGTAGCGGGCGTCGTGCCGGCCCCTGCCGCAGCGGCGGGCCCTTCGACGAGCGAGGGGCCGCCCGTTCCCAGGCGGCCCCCCGTGTCCTTCGGCGACGCGGCCGGCGGACCAGCCGCCCGCCGCCGCCTACCTCAGTTCACCACCCAGACCACCGCCGTGCGCGGCGGCACGGTGAAGGCGCCGGTGGCCGCCACGTAGCGGGCGTCGGCGGCCGGCCGGGGATCGGCGGCGCCGGTCGCGGCCTGGACCGGGTGGAGCACGTAGGCCTTCCCCACCTCGGCGGGGATGACCAGGTCGTGCGCCACCTTGTCGACGTTGACCAGGTAGAGCACCTCCTTGAAGACCGCCCCGGTATAGCCGGTGCCGTCGAGGTGGCCGGCGATCACCGTGGGCACCTGGGCCGAGCCGGTGTTGTGGAAGGAGAGGCGGGTCTTCACCTCGTCGGCGGTGCGCAGCCGGAAGAGCGGGG
Organism: Anaeromyxobacteraceae bacterium; assembly: GCA_032654565.1. Lineage (GTDB taxonomy): Bacteria > Myxococcota > Myxococcia > Myxococcales > Anaeromyxobacteraceae > JADKCZ01. The sequence continues at coordinate 7,330 of JAULAX010000016.1, forward strand.
TGCTCTTGCGGATGGCCAGCCAGTCGCGGAAGCCGTCGCGGGCGAGGGCCAGGTCGGCCGGGGCCGGCTTGATGGCGGTGGTGGCCAGCAGCGGCTTGAGGATGACGTAGTTGTTGACGTTGTCCGAGTCCTGCGGCGCGCCCACCCCGAAGTAGTTGTCGGAGAAGGTCCAGTCGAGCCGGTTGAACCAGTCACCCGAGTTGTAGCTGTTCTGGTCCATCGACTTGGAGCGGAGCAGCTCCACCCCGGCGTGGAAGTAGGCCACCCCCTGGCTGAGGGCGTCGAGCGCCACGCCCAGCAGCTGCACCCGGGCCCGGTCGTCGCCGCTGGTGGTCACCGGCAGCTTGTAGACGCCGATGTCGAAGAGCGTCTGGTTGTCGTGGTTCTCGACGTAGTTGACCACCTCGGTCGGCTGCGAGGCGTAGCCGGCCGGCACGGTGGCGCCGTTGTACGGGATCTGCTCCAGGGTCTTGACCACGTCGGTGCCGGTGGTGAGCGAGTAGGTCCGGAGGGAGCCGGCCAGCCCCAGCTTGACCATGTCACCGGCCTCCAGCAGGTCGGCCAGGGTCTTGCCGCCGCCGGTGCCGTTGTCGTCGTAGAAGAGGCCGGTGATGTAGCCCTGGTTCTGCTGCAGGCTGACGCCGCCGTCGAACGGGCCGCCGCCGCGGATCCGGTCGCGGGCCCGATCGCTGAAGGTGGCGATGCCGGAGCCGTTGAGCGAGGTCTGCGAGGCCTGGACGAAGCGCGCCCCGCCCGCCACCTCGCCGAAGTCCCACCCCTCCCCGAGCAGCTGGACCTCGCGCCCGGTGGCGGTGGCCAGCCTGGCCTTGGCCGCCTCCATCACCGAGCGGGGCTGGTGGCCCATCAGGTCGAAGCGGAACGAGGCGATCTTGTACTGGGTCGCCCAGGTCACCAGCGAGTCGACGAGCAGCTTGCCCATCATGGCGTTCTCGGTGGCGGTGTTGGCGCAGCAGGTGGAGGTGGTGATGGCGCCGGCGCTGTCGAGCCGGTGGTAGTAGCCGGGCACGATCCGGTCGAGCACCGACTTCGGGTCCTGCCCGCCCTTGGTGGTGTGGTTGTAGACCACGTCCATGCCGGTGCGCAGGCCGGCCTGGGCCAGCCCCTGGACCATCTGGCGGAACTCGAGGATGCGCCTGGCGCCGTCGGCGGCGTCGGTGGCGTAGCTGCCCTCCGGCACGGTGTAGTGGAACGGATCATACCCCCAGTTGAAGCAGTCCTGGTCCCTGATGGGCTTGATGACCCCCCACTGGGTCTCGGAGTCCGGGGCGGCCATGGGGATGGTGGGGACCAGGCAGCCGGACTCGGGGATGGTGGCGATGTCGAACACCGGCAGGAGGTGGACGTCGGTGAGCCCGGCCTGTGCCAGCGCCTTGAGGTGCTTCATGCCGTTCGAGCTGGCCTCGGTGAAGGCCAGGTACTTGCCCCGGTTGGCCGCCAGCACGGTCGGGTCGTTGACCGAGAAGTCGCGCACGTGGAGCTCGTAGATCACCATGTCGGTCGGCGAGCCCACCGTGGCCGGCACCGCCGTGGCGTCCCAGCCGGCCGGCTTGAGCGCCGGGGCGCCCAGGTCGGCCACGTAGCTGCGGGTGGAGTCGGTGGTGAGGCCGAGGGAGTACGGGTCGGTGACGCGGTTGCGGATCAGCCCCACCACCGGCGCGAAGACATCGACCATCAGCTTGTAGTACTTGCCGGTGAGGTCGCGCCCCACCGTGGTCCCCCAGACGCCGGTGGCGGCGTCGAAGCTGAGCGCCTCCTGGGAGACGGCGCTGCCGGTGCCGGTGTCGAAGACGCAGACCGAGGCCTGCTGCACGGTGGGCGCCCAGACCTTGAAGGTGGTCTTGCCGGCGGTCACGGTGGCGCCGAGGTCGCTCACCGCGGAGGCGGTGGTGGCGTACAGGTCGTCGAGGATGCCAGCCAGCTGCGGGTTGGTGGCGTTCTGGACCAGGCCGGCGGCGTCCTCCTGGACCAGCAGGAGCTGCCCCTTGAGCAGGTTCGGCAGCAGCGCCTGGTCGGCGGTCTTGACCGAGAGGACCACCCCGGCGGTGACGTACTTGAAGCGGGTGGCCACCGCGGCCGGCACCGTACCGGTGAAGACCTCCAGGGTGAGCGCGCTGTCGGACCCCCTCACGGCGGCGTCCTTCACCGCCACCAGCTGTCCGCGGGCCGAGGCGTAGAGCTTGAAGGTGTTGCTGGGCCCCACCTTGGGCCACTTGATGAGCTGCTTGTTGAGCCAGTAGGCGCGGGCGTCGGAGACCGAGGCGGAGCGCAGGTCGGGGAAGACCGGGTAGACGGTGGGATCCTCCTGGATGATCCAGACCTCGCCCACCTGGGCCACGACGTTGAGGGTGGAGTAGCTCACGGTGATGTCGGTGGACCAGCCGTCCTTGTTGTCGACGCCGCCGCCGGGGGCGCCGGGCAGGCCGTGGATGGCGAACTGGAGCGACTTGCGGGTGGCGTCGGCAGCAGGGTTGAGGACCGGGATGTCGAAGACCACCTCGGCGCCGCCGGCCGGGGCGGTGTACCCGGGCATGGCGGTGAGGGGCACCGGGGCCGCCCAGGTGTTGAGGGTGAGGCCGGGGAGCGCCGTCGCGTCGGTGCCGCCGGCCGGCCAGAGGTGGAGCCCCCAGTTGACGTAGCCGCCGTCGTAGCGCCGGTAGTGGACGCGCACCTTGGTGATGTCCTGGGCCGCCGCCGTGTCCGGGTTGGTGGTGTAGGTGTTGAGGTCACCCTCGACGCGCCAGATCTCGTTGGCGCCCGGGTGGAGCGTGTACATCTGGTCGGCGCCGCCGTGGTCCTTCTCGTTCCCCTTGTGGAACAGGTAGCCGACGTTCCCCTCGCTGGCCACGAGCGCCACATCCCAGTACTCGCCGAAGGCGTCGGTGCCGGTCGGGGCCCAGCCCAGCCCCCAGCCCGGGTCCTTGGCGGCCAGCCAGGTGTGGAGCTGCCAGCCGGTGTAGTCGGCCAGGAGCCGCTTGTAGTGGATCCGCAGGGTCGGCGCTGCCCCGCCGCCGCCGCCGCCGACCTGGGGCGGGATGGGGGCCAGCACGGTCCGGTAGTCGGCGCTGTCGCAGGCGGTCAGGTCTTGCGGGGTGGGAGCGGTGGTGGAGCTGCTGCAGCCGGCCAGTGCGACGGCCAGCAGCGCGGCGCCGACCAGGCGCCAGGACGGGGTGGATGGGAGTTCCTTCATGTCGAACCTCCGAGTCGCGCTCCGGTCGACCGTCGCGCGGGTGATGGGGTGAGGTGCCGCTTCCTAGCTTCGCTGCAAGAGCCTGTTGAGGACGCTGCCGGCGGCGCCGACCGCGGTGGCGTTGAGCCCGAGCCGGCAGACCCGGACCTGGGTGTGGTGGTACGGGCGCTTCCCGGCCAGGATGGCGAGCCGCTCGAGGGCCACCTCGACGAGCACGTCGAGCCGGCTCAAGGGGCCGCCGAGGATGACCACCTCGGGGTTGATGGTCACCACCAGGTTGTGGACCACCAGGCCGAGGAGCTCGCCGGCCTCCCGGGTCCCGCGGGTGAGCGGCTCGTCGCGGCGCGCCAGCCGGTCCACCAGCTCACCGATGTGGAGGATGGGCTGGTCGAGCCCGGTGGCCAGCTTGCTGATCGCGGCCTGGGAGAGGAGGGTCTCGGCGCAGCCGCGCCGCCCGCAGGCACAGAGCAGGCCGTCGGGATCGAGGATGGTGTGGCCGACCTCGCCGGCCACCCCGGCGTGACCGACATAGAGCCGGTCGTGGAGGACGATCCCGGCCCCGACGCCGAACCCGAGGATGAGGAAGACCAGCGAGCTGATGGCGGAGGAGGCACCGAAGACGTACTCGCTGAGCGCCGCGGCGTTGGCGTCGTTGAGCACCGACACCGGGAGGTCGGCGCAGCCGGCCTCGCGCAGGGCGGCACCGACCAGGCTCCCCACCGGCACATCACGCCAGCCGATGGCCGGCGCGAAGCGCAGCAGGCCGTCACTGGTCACCATGCCGGGCACGCCCACCCCGACCCCGAGCAGCCGCCGCTTCCTGGAGAGCATGGCGGCGCGCCCTTCGACGATGAGCGCCGCCAGGTCCCGCACCGACCGCGCCACCTCGCCGTGGTGGTAGTCGATCATCCTGGAGAAGAGCACCTCGCCGCGCAGGCTGCAGGCGACCACGTTGAGGTAGTCGACGCCCATTTCGGCGCCGAGGATGGCGATCCGGTCCGGGTCGAGGGCCAGCAGCTTGGGCCGCCGGCCGACGGCGCCGCCCGCCGACGAGTCGGTGGCGCGCAGCCACCCCTCGGCGATCAACTCCTTCACCAGCACGCTGACTGTCGACTCGGCGAGGCCGGTGAGCTCGGCGAGCTCGCCCCGCGCCACGCCAGGGCGAGCCTTGACGTGCCGGACGATCGACATCCGGTTGAGTCGCTTCAGCAGGCTCTGGTCGCCGGCCATCGGCTGGACCTCACTCGGGCGACCTGGAGTCGCCATGGTTGCCGCGCTTCAGCGTATGGTTTCCGAGCTGACGAACCCCTCGTTGGGGTGGGTATCAAATGACCAGACTTCGAAACCTATCTCCACTACGGACTTTTCCAGCTCAGTCAAGCGGCCTCACGCCATTTGACGCATGCGACCAAGTGACCAAAATGTCTTTTTGCGGCAACATGTTCCGTTGCGGTGCCCGATTTTTCTCTATACCTCTTTAATAATTTCGACTCTACTACGAATTATCGCTGGCCAGCCTGGACGGTTCAGATACCCCTCGCAAGAACCAACCATCCGTACCGGAGCCTCTCGCATGTCCACCTCCTGCACTGCCCGCTGGCTCCTTGCCGCGGCGCTCCTCCTCGGCGGCAGCGCCCGGGCCGCCGATCCGGTCGGCACCATCACCATCTCCGACCCGACCGGTGACGACGACGGCCCCGGCACCTACGTCTACCCGACCGACGCGGTCTACAAGCCCGGCTCCTTCGACATCACCGAGTTCAAGGTGATCCCGGGCAAGGACACCGTGGAGTTCCGGGTCACGGTCAACTCGCGCATCGAGGATCCGTGGGACAGCCAGGCCTGGGGAGGCAACGGCTTCTCGGTGCAGATGGCCGCCATCCACATCGACACCGACCACGTCAAGGGCAGCGGCGTGCGCGACGGGCTGCCCGGCTTCAACGTGCGGTTCGCCGAGGACGAGGCCTGGGACAAGGTGATCATCATCTCGCCGCAGGGGCCGACCCGGATCAACTCCGAGGTCGACTCCAAGTGCCCGCAGTGGAAGGACCGGATCATCGTGCCACGGATGACCCGCGCCCAGGGCCGGACCCTGGTGGCCACCGTCGACGTCAAGCAGCTGGGCGGGCCGCCGCAGCCGGGCTGGGGCTACCAGGTGCTCATGCAGTCCAACGAGGGCTTCCCCGCCAAGACCGATCTGCTCACCCGAAAGGTGAACGAGATGGAGGGGCAGCACCGCTTCGGCGGCGGCACCGACTACGACAACGACCCGCACGTGCTCGACATGCTGGTGCCCCCGGGCGGCGACCCGGTGAAGAAGCAGCACGAGCTCCTCTCGAAGTACAACAAGGCGGCCACCGAGCCCAAGCCCGACGACCTGGCGGTGGTGCCCATGGTCTACCCGGGCGCCAAGTGAGGTCCAGCATGGTCCGGGCCCTGACCGTGAGGCCGCTGGTGGTGGCTGCCGCGCTGGCCGCCGCCCCCGCCGCCCTCGCCGACACCGGCAACTTCGACATCAGCGGGAAGATCTACACGAAGTACATGTACCAGAACGACGCCACCCAGGGCTGCCTGTCGATGTCCAACCCGTTCTGGGTGGACAACATCGGCGGCCACAACGGCGTCTGCACCGAGTTCGAGCTCAACATCAAGGCCCGCGTCGGCCCCAGGGTGAGCGCCGGGGTCCGCCTGCAGAGCCGCTGGGGCTCCATGTGGCAGGACTGGTGGGAGAACGGGGACCTCAAGCCCGGCACCTACGACACCTCGGGCGAGAGCCTGGGAATGAACCACGCGCAATACATCAAGCTGCGCGGGGCCTTCGTCCGCATGGCGCCGCCCATCCCCACCGTGAAGTGGGTCACCATCGGCTCCACCGACTACTCGATGTGGAACGAGTGGACCATCGGCAAGGCCCGCTACATCGACCGCGACAACGGCAGCGGCGTCTTCATCGAGGGCGACGTACTCCCCGGCAAGCGGCTCTCCTACACGGTGGGCGCCATGGCCCTGCCCAAGCTCTGGGCCGGCCCGGGGTGGCAGACCGGGCTGCGCAACAACGACCCGCTGGCCTCGGTGTACGGCACCGACTGGGCCTTCGCCGCCAAGGTGGAGAGCCGCCCGTTCGAGGATCTCCGCACCAAGCTGGTCGGCTCCTGGCTGCAGGACTGGGAGGCGGACAAGAACAGCCCCTTCCTCACCGGCCGACCCGACGCCGCCCGCGGCGCCGACCACTCGGTGGCGCTTTCGACCCGCTTCCGCGGCCTCAACGCCACCCTGGACGCCACCTACACGCCGTCGTGGCTGGAGTTCCTCTCGGTGACGGGCCTGGCGGCCGTCTCCTCCAACTACGTCAACCCGCTCTACGCCACCAACCAGGTGCGCAACGGCCAGGGCTTCTCGCCGGTGGTCTACAAGAAGAACATCCACGGCGAGGCCGTCGCCTCGGTGGGCCAGGCGCACAAGGTGCTGGTGGAGGTCTTCGACCCGCTCAAGACCGGCCTCTCCGCCAAGCTCGAGTACTTCAACATCGGCTCCGAGTACAACGCGGTCATGGGGTCGCGGCGCGAGGCCGACGTCCTGCTCACCGAGGGCATGGTCACCGGCGGCTTCACCCGCGGCGGCCAGCTCCCCACCCTCAACATCGCCAACGAGTTCCAGGACTGGGACGAGCCCTGGTACGAGTCCTGTATCGGCTGGAAGGGCGCCACCTTGCTGCTCGAGTACGTCCAGGGCCCGCTCAAGGCCACCGTCGAGGTCACCGGCATCGGCTACAACACCAACATGCAGGGGCGGGACGTGGACTTCCAGTACCCGGATTTCCTCTACACCCACGGCTTCACCGACACCACCGCCTTCACCGCCGACTCCGACTACGCCAACGTCTACGACCGCGGCCGCGACCCGCGCAGCGTCTACGCCGAGTACCAGGACCGGCGCACCGGCCTGGCGGTCGCCAACGTGCAGTACGCCTTCACCGGGCTGGCCGGGCTGGTGGTGAGCGGGAAGGTCAAGGTCGCCGACGATCTCGACCGCCGGCGCATCGCCAACCCCAGCGACGACTACCACGGGAAGATGCTGATGCTCTTCGGCACCCTCTCGCTCCAGCCCACCAACGAGCTCAAGACCACGCTGGGCTACGAGTACAGCCGCTGGAGCGAAGCCAACCGGGAGGGCTCGGAGACGGCCGGCTACTACGACTCCAGGACCCGGCGGCACACGGCGCGGGCCGGCTTCACCTACGCCTTCGGCGGCGCCAACCTCGGCTACACGCTGGAGTACTTCCACAAGGACCTGCTGCGGGACCCGCGGGCCTATTACAACATGCTCTGGAACGTCTGGCGCTCCAAGGCCACGTTCGAGGTGGCCTGGTGATGCGCGCACTCAAGACGGCTTCGTTGGTCCTGCTCGTCGCGCTGTCCGGCTGCGGACTCGAGGGGTTCTTCGGCAACATCACCCACTCGGCCTATGACCGGCCGGCGTCCAAGATCAGCGGCCGGGCCGCCTTCGACGGCGCCAAGGCCAGCGCCCTCACCGTGGCCACCATCGCCGGGGCGCCGCAGACCCCCTTCCAGGCGACCATCGACGGCGCCGGCAACTACGAGCTCCGCCTGCCCTCGAGCCAGTACCCCCTGCTCCGGACCCGCTACCGGGCCGCCAACGCCGACCTGCGGATCGTGGTGGCCGGGCTGGGGGCCGAGGGGGTGGCCGGCGCCATGGACTTCGACGCCGAGCACATCACCGAGGGGCTCATCTTCGAGGCCCGCCTCAGCGCCGACGGCAAGACGGACGCCGACGGCAACATCACCACCCCCATCTCGCCGGCCGCCTTCCTCGGCCTGCGCGCCCTGGTGCGCCAGGACTTCCAGAAGGCCGGGCCGGCCAAGGACCTGCTGGAGATGGTGCGGCGCCTGCTGACCAACTACGACCGCTTCTCGCTGGTCAACGAGGCCTACTTCTTCCGCGCCCCGGTGGTGACCAAGGCCCCCGACGGCAGCTTCACCGTCACCGGCAGCCCGCTCGACAACAGCTGGCTGGTCCGCTACCCGTTCGACTACGCCGGCCTGGGCACCACCCAGGCCAGCAGCCTGCTCTTCGACCAGAAGCTGGCCGAGGTGGCCCGCACCCCGCTCTACGATCCGGCCGGCTGCCCCGACCTGACCCGGGTTCGCCTGGTCTTCACGGTGGACTTCCGGGCCGGCCAGAACAACGGCTCCTGCTCCACCGTGGATCGCTTCAAGTGGACCACCGACAAGCCCGGGAAGCAGATGTTCTTCGTGGGCTGGGTCCACGAGAAGTCGACCATCCAGGACCCCGCCACCAACACCGCGCTGGGCGCCAGCACGCCCAACACCGTCCCCATGTACGACGACGGCACCAACGGCGACGACGTGCCGGGCGACGGCATCTGGACCGTCACCTTCGACGTGCCGCGCCGGGACCCCATGGCCCCGACCGACACGACCAGGAAGCTGCGCATCGGCTACAAGTACACGTGGGGCACCCAGGGCGTGCCCTGGACGGGCACCGAGGAGTGGCCCGGCAACTCGCGCATCCTCGAGGTGGTGGACGACAACGGCGACGACATCGTCTACCGCCACGACGTCTACGGCGACGAGTCCACCAACAAGGACAACGCCAACCTCTACTCCGGGCGCCTCCCTCCGGGGGTCAGCTTCGGCGGCTCCATCGACTGGCCCACCGACCTGCACGGCTGCGGCGTGCCGGAGTCCCACGAGAACAAGTACGACTACGCGACCTGCAGCTGCGGTCCTTACCCGAAGCCCCCCACGAGCGTCGGCCCCATCAACGTGGCCTGCACGGCCCCGTGATCACCGCTCCCGGGCGGTGTCCCGGGCGCATTCCAACAACAAGGAGCAGTCCCATGATGAAGCGAATCGTCACCCTGTGCCTCGGCGCCCTGGCGCTGACCATGTCCGCCTGTGGCAGCAGCGACTCCGCCACGCCCCGCCCCCCGTTCCCCCGCCCGGCCGGCCACGTGGCCGTGAACTTCTCGGCCGACGACCGGGCCAACAAGGTCTACGCAGACGGCCAGCTCAAGTGGAAGGGCAGCCTGTCGGTCGACCCGACCACCCGCGTCATGACCGTCGAGTCGACCTGGAGCGGCAAGCTCCCCGGCTCGACCGTCGGCATGTCCGCCTGGCCCCTCCTCTATGACGACGGCCCGTGGACCGACGGCGGCCACGAGCCCATCGGCGCCGTCGCCGGCGACCACATCTGGGGCGTCACCACCTTCGTCGCCCCCTCCGCCGCGGGCGGCGCGGCCAAGACCTTCGAGTACGGGCTCATCGACATCGCCTTCGCGGCGGCGGGTGCCACCGACGGCAACTGGGTCTGGAACGGCCACCCGGGCAACGGCACGGTCGTGGTCCCGGCCGGCGCGCTGACCGACGGCTCGGCCGACGTCACCGGCCCCGGCCACACCTTCGCCAAGTACGGCGACATCGACGTCAAGATCGTCCTCAACAAGAACACCATGGACACCACGGCCACCTGGGACGCCTCGGTGGTGAAGTTCAAGGGTTCCATCACCAACTGGAACGAGAAGACGGTGACCTGCGCCGTCACCGGCCTCTGCGAGTTCGTGCTCTCCACCGTCGCCGGCCCGGCCCAGCACTCTGGCCTGGCCGTCTCGGGTGACAAGCCGGAGTGGGTCTGGGTGCTCGGCGTCCCGGTGGCCCCCGCCACCACGGGCAAGGAGTACAAGGACGCCAACGGCGCGATCATGACCGGCGTCACCGCCTTCTACAAGCGCCCCACCGACGCCACCTGGCAGTCGGCCACCATCGCCCAGGTCACCGCCGCCGGCCTGAGCAAGGGCAACACCTACATCACCATCCCGTAGGTCGAGCCGTTCCGTCACATCCGGGCCGGCGGGAGTCTTCCCGCCGGCCCCTTCATTTCGGTGAGACCATGCCCGCCATGGACCTTCCTGCCAGGCCATTCCCCGCGCTCCTCACCCGAACCGCGCTGGTCGTCGCGCTGGCCGCGCTGTCCCCGGTCCCAGCAGCCCAGGCCCGGTCCGCTCCCGTCCCCGTGATCTCCTTCGAGGACGACG
>JAULAX010000017.1:0-772997 GCA_032654565.1 Anaeromyxobacteraceae bacterium
CTGGGCGGCAGACGGTTCGTAGCCGGCTGATGCGCCCGGAGGAGGCGACGCAGGCCGTCAGGCGGGGTTGCAGCCAGGGGCAGCGGCTGCGGGCTGCGTAGTGGCCGATGCGGTTGTCGCGCACCAACGGCCGAGCGAGCGGCCATGAGCCCCTCTGGCGGCCTACATCGCCGCCATTCTCCGCAGGTTCAGCGCCAGGCACACGAGCTTGAACTCCGCTTGCACACGGTGTAGCCCTCTCATGCTGAACTGCCGGAACCCCAGCACGTTCTTGATCCAGCCGTTGGGCGGCTCGGCGATCCACTTACGTCGGCGGTAGGCCGTCTTGCCTTCGTCGGTCTGCAGCTTGGCTGCCATCGCCGCGGTGTACGGGTAGCGCTGCGCATCGAAGCGCAGCGCCTGCTTGCCCTCGCGCCCCAGCGCCACCACCAGTTCGCAGCCGCTGTCGGCCAGGGCCTCGAACACCGCCTCTGCCTGGTAGCCCGCGTCGGCCAAGGCCCAGCTCGGGCAGAGCGCCCAGGTTGTCCTGCACCGCCTGCAGCATCGTAGGCAGTTCACGCGCATCGCTGGCGTTGTTGGCCAGCTCCGCAGCCACGATGATGTGCGCCGTATCGTCCACCGCGGTCTGCGCGTTGTAGCTGGCGTCGAAGCCTCCGCCGGCGCGCTTCATGATGCGGCTGTCCGGGTCGGTGAAGTTGTCCTGTGTCTTGTCCTCGGGCACGCCGAACTCGCGCTTGTAGCGCCCGCCCGAGGCTTGCCATCCGGGCCACGGGGACGGCGGTCGTCGTCGTGATCGCGGCCGCGTTCCAGGTCGGCCTCGCGCTGGCGCTGCTCCAGGCGCTCGCGGGCCTCGCGGATGGCCGCCAGCCGCGCCTCGCGCCGCGCAATCTCGGCCGGCATGTCCAGCTCGGGCTCGTTCTTCTCGGCCTCGTCGGAGGCCTTGGCGCGCTCCAGCAGCGCGTCGATCTGCGCCTTCAACTCCGCTTCGGTCTGCTGCATGCGCTCGTAGCTCATCGCCTTGTGGCGGCTGGCGTTGGCCTTGATCTTGGTGCCGTCGATGGCCACCGTGCCCAGCTTGACCAGCCCCATCTCGCGGGCCAGCTTCACCACCTGCACAAACAGGTCCGCCAATTCCTTCAAGTGCAAGGCACGGAAGTCGCGGATCGTGCGGTGCGCCGGGAAGTTGCCCGCCGCCAGCACCCGGAACGCCAGGTCCTCGTGCAGCCGGCGCTCGATCTTGCGCGAGCTGAACACGCCCGTGGCGTAGCCGTAGACCAGCACCTTGACCATCATCGCCGGGTGAAACGGCTGGTTGCGCGAGCCGCCGCCCTCGTAGCGCGCGTAGAACGCTCTGAGGTCCAGCGCGTCGACCGTGTCGCTGATGAAGTGCGCCAGGTGCCCTTCGGGCAGCCAGTCCTGCATCGCCGCGGGCAGCAGCATCACCTGCTGCGGTTCGTACGGAAGGTAGTTCGCGGCCATAGCCACGAAACGTACCTCAAACCTCAATCGAAGTCAGGGACTTCCCCTCTGCCGCCCAGACTCCTAGGCGGCCAGCGGGCCGTGCGCCGTCAGCGCGGCGCGCAGGGCGCCGCAGTAGGCCACGTCCAGCGCCCAGGCCGCCGCCGCAGCCTCCCGGTGCACGCGTGCCTGGGCCTCGCGGCCGAGCAGATCGGCCAGCTCCGCCAGCGAGTCGTACACCACGGCGCGCGAGTAGTCGTCGAACTGCCCCGCCAGGTCGGCCTCGGCCAGCCGGCCGACCTGTTCGGCGGCGTCGAGCCGACCGCAATGGGCCAGGCACACGGCCTGGTCGGCGCGCGCGATGGTGGCCTCCCAGGTCATGCCGGCGCGCACGGCGGGCTCGACGGTGCGCTCGAACACCGCCATCGCCTGCTCGAACTGCGCGCTCAGGCGCAGCATCTCGCCCAGCCGCAGGTTGGACTGCAGCCCGGTGTCGTCGATCGTCAGCGCCGCAGCGAGCTGCTGGGCGCTGCCCAGGCCGGCGAGCGCCTGCTTCAGCTGCTCGCCGTCGAGCCGGCCCGCCGCCCGCGCGCGACGCACCTGCTGGGCCTGGGCGAGCGTCATGTAGCGGTGCACGGCGGCGACCAGCTGCTCGTCGTTGCCGGCGCGCGCCACGCTGCTGGCGCGCCGGTAGTGGCGCACCGCGTCGTCGATCAGGTCGGCCTCGTGGTACAGGGTGGCGACCACGTACAGGCCGCGTGCCGCCGCCAGCGGGCGCTGCGCGGCGCCCAGGCGCACCGACTGGCGCAGGTGCGGCAGCACCTCGTTCGGATCGTGGTGCAGCGTGGCGCGCACGCAGCCCAGCCACGCCTCGCACTCCGCCTCCAGCCCGGCGTCGCCGAGCAGGATGGCGGCGTCGCGCGCCTCCTGCAGAGGCTGCGCCGCGGTGCCGATCTGCGCGCCGTAGTAGCGCGCCACGCCGCGTGCCAGCGCCAGCTCGGCAGCCGCGCTGCGGTCGGCGGTGGCGGCGACGGCGGCCTCGGCACGGCTCATCGCCTCGGGCAGGTCGTCGATGCGCCAGTGGCGCGCCAGCAGCAGCACACGCTGCGCCAGCAGACGCGCGCGGTCGGCATCGGCCTGCGCCGAGGCGATGGCGAGCTGGTTGCGTTGCAGGAGTCGCTGCATGGGGGCCGCTGTCGAGGCGGGCGCAGTCTGCATGAGGCGTCGCGACGGGTCAGGCCGGCCAGGCAAGCGCTCTTGCCGGCCGCATCAGGCGCGCGCCATGCGGGCGCGCCGCACCCAGTGGGCCAGCACGCGCACCAGGCGCTCCGGGTCGATCGGCTTGGACAGGAAGTCGTTCATGCCCTGGCGCATCGCGTTCTCGCGCTCGGAGAGCAGCACGTCGGCGGTCAGGGCGATCACCGGCAGCAGCATCGCGCCGTGCGTGCGGCGGATCGCGATGGTGGCGTCGACACCGCCGAGCACCGGCATCTGCAGGTCCATCAGCACCGCGTCGAAGGGCGTGCCCGCGGCCGTGGCCTCGGCGACGGCCTGCACGGCCAGCGCGCCGTTGGCGGCGGTGACGACCTGCGCTCCCCAGTGGGCCAGCGTCGCTTCGGCCACCAGCGTGTTGACCGGATGGTCCTCGACGAGCAGGATGCGCGCGCCCGCCAGCGCATCGACCGGCGCGAAGCGCGTGGCCTGCGCCACCGGCGGCGCGCTCGAGGCGCGCAGCGGCAGGTCGGCCCAGAAGCGGCTGCCCTCGCCCGGCGTGCTGAGCATGCCCACGCCGCCGCCCATCAGCACGGCAAGCTGCCGGCAGATGCTCAGGCCCAGGCCGGTGCCGCCGTAGCGCCGCGTCGTCGACGCGTCGGCTTGGGAGAACGGATGGAACAGGCGCGTCTGCAGCCCCAGGGCGATGCCCGGCCCGGTGTCGCGCACCTCGATGCGGGTGCGGCCGTCGACACGGCGCAGCGCACGCACCTCGATGACGCCATGCTCGGTGAACTTCAGTGCGTTGCTCAGGTAATTGGCGACGATCTGGCGCAGCCGCATCGGGTCGCCGTTGACCCAGCGCGGCACGCCGGTGGCCAGCTCGAAGCGGAAGCCCAGCCCCTTGGCCGCGGCGAGGTCGGTGTAGGCGTCGCGCACGCTGCCCAGCAACTGGTGCAGGTCGAAGTCGACCTGCTCGAGCGTGAGCCGGCCGGCCTCGATCTTGGACAGGTCGAGGATGTCGGAGATCAGCCCGGCCAGCGCCTGCGCGCTGTCGTCGATGTGCTCCAGGTACTCGCGCAGCTTGCCCGGCGCCAGCGCCGGGTCCTGCGCCAGGCGCACCAGCCCGAGCAGGCCGTTCAGCGGCGTGCGGATCTCGTGGCTGGTGTTGGCGAGGAACTCGCTCTTCGCGCGGCTGGCCGATTCGGCCTGGTCGCGCGCGTCGGCCAGCGCATCGGCGCCGCGCCGGCGCTCGGTGATGTCGTCGATGATCCAGATCGTGCCGGCGCTGCCCGGGCGCCGCGGGTCGATCGCGCGCGCCCGCACGCCGGCCCAGAACACCTGTCCGTCGCGCCGCGCCATCTCGAACTCGCCCTCGAACGCTTCGCCCGACTGCAGCAGCGGCCCGGCGCGGCGGCCGATCTCCCCATAGGCATCGTCGCTGGGCCAGACCGCGCGGCCGGGCTGCCCGATCAGCATGCCGGCAGGCCAGCCGAAGATCTCCTCGAAGCGCGGGTTGACGTGCTGGAACTGCCGGTCGCGCGTGAAGGCGATGCCCACCGAGGCGTTCTCCAGAATCGCCTCGTACTGCAGGTCGCGGTGCCGCGTGCCGGAGACGTCGCGCACCGTGCCGAGGATGCAGCGCCGTCCCTCGTGCTCGAACAGCGAGGCGCTGATCGACACCGGCACCGGGCCGCGGCCGCGGAAGTTGAGCGTCGCCGGGTAGTCCTGCAGGCGGCCCCGGCTCTCGAGCTGGCGCAGGTAGACACGGCGCTCGGTCTCGTCGGTCCACAGGCCCGCCTCGGGAATGGTGAGGCCGTTCAGCTCGCCCGGTGCACAGCCGATCAGCCGCTCGAACTGCGGGTTGAGCATCAGCATCCGGCCGCTGCCGAACTCGGCCACCACGGTGGGATCCGGGCTGGCCTCGAACAGACGATGGAACATCGCGTCGAGCGGCAGGTCGGTAGTGGGTACGGCGAGCATGGGCGGGCGGTGGATCGTCGATTACAACGCGCCACCCCGGGCATCGGCGCGGGCAGGCCGCGCGCCGCCGGGCAAAGCGTGAGCTAATGCCGGCCGCTCACAGACCCTCACAGCCGTGCGCTAGCATCCGCGCTCCTTTCGAACCCGCCCGCTCGCCATGACCGACAGCCTGAATGCCACCGTGCGCACCCGCGCGAATGTCTACTTCGACGGCAAGTGCATCTCGCACAGCCTCGAGCTGGCCGACGGCAGCAAGAAGAGCGTCGGCGTCATCCTGCCCGCGTCGCTGCGCTTCAACACCGGTGCGCCGGAGCGCATGGAACTGATCGAGGGCGAATGCCGCGTCAAGCTGCCCGGCAGCGCCGACTGGGCGGTGTTCCGCGGCGGCCAGTCCTTCGACGTGCCGGGCCAGTCGGCCTTCGACATCGAGGTGACGCAGACGCTGCACTACGTCTGCCACTTCCTCTGATACGGAATTGCGCTCAAAGGTCAGGGAACAGACTTGTCCGCAGCATCCGTTCGCGGCCCGTTGCCGAAGTTTGCGGGTGTCTGCTTTCGTGGCTGGTTCGCGCGTCGCGGCAGGCGCTGCCCGCTGGCGGCTCATGCTGGGGCGGTCGGCCTTGCAGGCCGACTCCACTGCGATGCTCGCACCAGGGTCGTGCCGCAGAACTCACTGCGTTCGCTGCGCTCACTTCGTTCAAACAGCTGCGGCAAGTCAGATCACGAAGCGCGCTGGCGCGCGCCGACCCCGGCGCTGCGCTTCTCGTCGCCCCAGAAATCGCCCCCAGCGGACAGCGCCTGCCGCGACAAGCACCAGCGGTGGCCTGCGTGTCGAACACCAGCAGCGGTTCAGCAAAGGCGCGCCCGGGCAGGCGGAGGCGCGCCTCGGAGGCGCCGAGAAGCGCAGGGCTCGTGGCCGCGCGCGCAGCGCGCATCGTCTTCTGACTCGTCGCGGTTGTTTGAACGAAGTGAGCGCAGCGAACGCAGTGAGTTCGGCGACGGGGCCATGAGACCGAGCATCGCAGGGGAGTCGGTGCGCAGCGCCGACCGCCGAGGCGAAGCGCCGTAGCCTGCCCGGGTGCGCCTTTGCCGCACCAATCTCCTGCCACCAAGCCGACACCGAACTTCAGCAACGGGCCGCAAGCAGCTTCCGGCATGTCGCCGCTTGTCTGCAAGCTGACTGGTTTCATTTCAGGCCGACGCTGGCCAGCTTCGCAGGGCCCCCACTCCGGCCTGAGCCCGGAGTCCGACCGCCCGCTCAGACGACCACGGGCTCCGGCTCCAGGCGGATGCCGAAGCGGCCGTAGACACTTTCCTGGATGGCGCGCGCCAGCGTCATCACCTCGGCGCCGATGGCGCCGCCGCGGTTGACCAGCACCAGCGCCTGGCGCTCGTAGACCGCCGCCTGGCCGACCGACTTGCCCTTCCATCCGCAGGCGTCGATCATCCAGCCGGCGGCCAGCTTCACGCTGCCGTCGGGCATCGGGTAGTGCACGATCTCCGGGTCGCGGCCGATGATGTCGCGGCACTGCTCGGGCGTGACCACCGGGTTCTTGAAGAAGCTGCCGGCGTTGCCGATCACCGCCGGGTCGGGCAGCTTGGCGCGGCGGATCGTGCACACCCAGTCGAAGATCTGCTGCGCCGAGGGTGCGGCCACGCCGGTCTCGCGCATCTTGCGTTCGATGTCCAGGTAGCCCAGCACCGGCTGCCAGGGCCGCGGCAGGCGCAGGCGCACGCGGGTGATCAGCGTGCGGCCAGCCAGCGAATGTTTGAACACGCTGTCGCGGTAGCCGAAGGCGCAGATCGACGGGCCCAGCGTGACGCTGCGCCCGGTGACCAAGTCCACCGCGTCGAGCGACTCGAAGCGGTCCTTCAGCTCCAGCCCGTAGGCTCCGATGTTCTGCACCGGCGCGGCGCCCACCGTGCCCGGGATCAGCGCCAGGTTCTCCAGCCCCGGCAGGCCCTGCGACAGCGTCCAGGCGACCAGGTCGTGCCAGTTCTCCCCGGCACCGGCCTCGACGATCCAGGCCTCGGCGCGTTCCTCGACCAGGCGCAGGCCGCGCACCTCGACCTTGAGCACCACCTGCGGCATGTCGCGCGTCAAGACGATGTTGCTGCCGCCGCCGAGGATGAACTTCGGCGCACGGCCGAGTTCCGGGTGGTCGACCACCCGGCGCACGTCGGCGTCGCCTGCGATGCGCACCAACTGTTGCGCCACCGCAGGCAATCCGAAGGTATTGAACGGCTTCAGGCTCACGCCCGATTCGATTTGCATGCGAGAATTTTGACCTATCGGCCATGAATCCCGCGCCAAGCCGCTCCGCGGCCCAGCGCGAGCCCCCTGCGGGGGGCGGGATCGCGCAGCGACCCCGAGGGGCCCCATCACACCATGCCAAGCTTTGACACCGTCATCGAGCCGAATCTCGTGGAAGTCCGCAACGCCGTGGACCAGACCTCCAAGGAGATCGGCACCCGATTCGACTTCAAGGGTTCCTCGGCCGCCGTGGAACTCGGCGACGAGGAGATCACGCTGTTCGCCGACAGCGATTTCCAGGTCGCCCAGGTGCGCGACATCCTCGTGGCCAAGCTGACCAAGCGCAGCGTGGACGTGCGCTTCATCGACAGCAGCGCCAAGATCGAGAAGATCGGCGGCGACAAGGTCAAGCAGGTTCTGGTCGTCAAGAGCGGCGTCGACACCGAGACCGCCAAGAAGATCCAGACCGCCATCAAGCAGAGCAAGATGAAGGTGCAGGCGGCGATACAGGGCGACACGGTGCGCATCACCGGCGCCAAGCGCGACGACCTGCAGGCGGCGATGCAGTTGATCCGCCAGACGGTGCCGGACTCGCCGGTCTCGTTCAACAACTTCAGGGATTGACCATGCGCGGCCTGCTGGCGGCAACGATCGCGATGCTGCCGGCGCTGGCCGCGGCGCAGAGCGTCTCGATGAGCGGCAGCCTGGGCGACAAGGCGCTGCTGCTGATCGACGGTGCGCCACGCACGGTGGCCGTGGGCGCCACGGTGGGCGGCGTGAAGGTGATCCGCGTCAGCGGCAGCGAGACGGTCGTCGAGGTCGGCGGCAAGCGCCAGACGCTCGCGCTCGGCGGCGCGCAGGTCAACCTGGGCGGCGCGGCCAGCGCCGGCGGCGGCACGCAGATCGTGCTGGCGGCCGGCCCGGGCGGGCATTTCGTCACCGGCGGCAGCATCAACGGTCGCGCGGTGCGCTTCGTGGTCGACACCGGCGCGACCTTCGTCGCCATGGGCGAAGCGGAAGCGCGCCGCATCGGCCTCGACTACGCGCGCGGCCAGCGCGGCCTGATCAACACCGCCAACGGCCAGGTGATCTCGCACCGCGTCTCGCTCGGCGAGGTGCGCGTGGGCGACGTGACGGTCTACAACGTCGACGCCGTGGTGGTGCCCGCCGGCATGGAAGTGATCCTGCTGGGCAACAGCTTCCTGACGCGCTTCCAGATGAAGCGCGATTCCGACGTCCTGGTGCTCGACAAGAGGCCCTGATGGCGGGGTTCACGCCCGAGTGGGCACGGCACGCGGTCTGGTACCAGATCCTGCCGGAGCGTTTTGCCAACGGACAGCGCAGCGACGACCCCACGCCGGCCAGCGTCGATGGTTCGCAGCACGCCGGCGCCCTGCCCGACGGCTGGCGAGCGCACCCATGGACGAGCGACTGGTACGCGCTGCAGCCCTGGGAGGCCGCGTCGGGCAAGCCGCTGATGGCGAACCTGGCCGACCGCCGCTACGGCGGCGACCTGGCCGGCATCCTGCAGCGCCTGCCCTACCTGCAGGACCTGGGCGTCAACGCGATCTACCTGAACCCGGTGTTCGACGCGCCCTCGCACCACAAGTACGACGCATCCACGCTGCACCACGTCGACGTGCACCTGGGCCCCGACCCCGTGGGCGACCGCGCGTCGATCGCTCGCGAAGTCGGCGACGACCCGTCCACCTGGGTCTGGACGGCGGCCGATCGGCAGCTGCTCGATCTGATCGACGCGGTGCATGCGCGCGGCATGCGGATCATTCTCGACGGCGTGTTCAACCATGTCGGCCGGCGCCACTGGGCCTTCCGCGATCTGCTCGAGAAGCAGCGCGGCTCGCGCTTCGCCGACTGGTTCAAGGTG
This sequence comes from Anaeromyxobacteraceae bacterium, assembly GCA_032654565.1. Taxonomy (GTDB): domain Bacteria; phylum Myxococcota; class Myxococcia; order Myxococcales; family Anaeromyxobacteraceae; genus JADKCZ01. The sequence goes on from JAULAX010000017.1 coordinate 8,793, forward strand.
ACGTCCTTCGCCGACGAAGCCGGCGGCTTCCAGTACGAATCCTGGCGCGGCCACGCCTCGCTGCCCGAGTTCCGCCAGGTGCGTGACGACCTCGCGCCGGGCCCGCGCACCTACGTCGAGGCGGTCACGCGGCGCTGGATGGCGCCCGATGGCGACGCCACGCGCGGCATCGACGGCTGGCGGCTGGACGTCGCGCCCTGGCTGCCGCACGGCTTCTGGAAACACTGGCGGCGCACGGTGAAGGCGATCAGGCCCGACGCCTACCTGGTGGCCGAGAACATCCGCGACGTCGCCTTCAACCTCCCTTTCCTCGAAGGCGACGAGTTCGACGCGGTGATGAACTACAACTTCGCCTTCGCCTGCGACGAGTTCTTCTTCCGCGACACGACGCGCATCAGCGCGAGCCGCTTCGATGCGCTGCTGACCGAACTGCGCGAGGCCTACCCGGCCTGCGTGGCGCCGGTGATGCAGAACCTGTTCGGCAGCCACGACACGGCGCGGCTGGCCTCGCACGCCATGAACCGCGACCGGCTCGACTACCGCGCCTTCGACGAGACCTACCATCCGCGCGACTCGCGCGCGCCGGTCCTCGACACCCGACGCCCCGATGAGCACGCCCGCGCGCTGCAGCGCCTGTTCGTGCTGTTCCAGATGACCCAGCTCGGCGCGCCGATGGTCTACTACGGCGACGAGGCCGGCCTATGGGGCGCCAACGATCCCTGCTGCCGCAAGCCGATGCTCTGGCCGGAGTTGCAGTACGAAGCGGAGGCGGCCGATCCGGCCGGCGGGCTTCGTGCCCAACCGCAGCCGGTGGCCTTCGATGCCGTGCTGTTCGATCACTACCGCCGCTGCATCGCGTTGCGCCAAACGCTGCCGGTGCTGCGCACGGGGGCGGTCCGCACGCTGCTCGCCGACGATGCGCGCCAGGTGCTGGCGCACCTGCGCCGCGATGGCGACGCGATCGCGATCGTGGCCATCAACCGCAGCGAAGACACGCAGTCCGTCAGCCTGCCCGCCGGGCCGACGGCACGCTGGATCGACCGGCTGAACGGCGACCTGCCGCTGCAAGCGCGGCAGGGGCGCATCACGCTGAGCCTGGCGCCGCTGGGCGGGGCCGTACTCACGCCGGCGGCCTGAACACGCTCACGGCGCGTAGTGCGAACGCCGGCCGACCTGGCCGTAGCTGTTGTTGCCCCAGCACCAGGCCTCGCCTTCGGCGGTGAGTGCGCAGGTCGGCCGATCCGAGAGCCGCGCGAAGCGCACCGGCGCATCCACCTTCACCGGCGTCGTGCCCGGTGTGCGGGTGCCGTCGCCGAGTTCGCCGTTGTAGTTCTGCCCCCAGCACCAGGCCTCGCCTTCGGCGGTCAGCGCGCAGGTGTGCAGCTGTCCCGAACGAATGGCAACAAAACGATGGCCACCGGGCACGGCCCGTGGACTGCCCACGTAGATCTCGCCGGCCGGCGCGTCCGCCACCGAAGGCGTTCCCCAGCACCAGGCGGCGCCGGCATCGTCGAGCGCGCAACTGTGGTCCAGGCCGGCAGCGATGGCGCGGAACACATGGCCGCCCACCACCGCCAGCGGCAGGTTGCTGCCCTCGAGCCCGCCGCTGCCGCCGGCCGAGCCGACCCCGAGCTGGCCGTACCAGTTGTTGCCCCAGCACCAGGCCTGGCCCGCGGCCGAGATGCCGCAGCCGTGCATCTGGCCGAGATCGAAGTCGACGATGGGCAGGCCCCAGTCCACACGTTCCGGCACCGGCATCCTTCCGTCGTCCTGGCCGTTGCCGAGCAGGCCACGCCAGTTGTAGCCCCAGCACCAGAGCTCGGAGCCCGCGGTGACGCCACAGGTGGCCTCGGCAGCGTCGGAGATGCGCAGGCGCTCGAAGCGATGGTCGCCGGCCACCCGCACCGGCGTGCTGCTGCTCGCGTTCAGTCCGTCGCCGAGCTGTCCACCCAGGCCGAAGCCCCAGCACCAGGCACGACCGTCCGGATCCAGTCCGCAGCTGTGGCCGTAACCGCCGGTGAGCACGAGCTGCGTGAACGCCGGCGCGCCGGCCACGCGCTGCGGCGTGCCCGTGCACGACACCAGCTCGATGCCGGGGATGTCGCAGGTGTCCAGCGTGGTGCGGGTGCCGAGCTCGCCGTCGCGGTTCACGCCCCAGCACCAGCTGCTGCCGTCGGTCGCGACGCCGCAGGTATGCGCCTGGCTGGTCTGCAGCTCGACGAAACGCAGCGTCGACGTGACGGCAATCGGCCGCGGGTAGTCCCGCGGCAGGCCCTCGTCCTCGCCGCCACCGCCGCAGGCGGCCAGCAGCAGCCCGCCGATCAACGCCCATGACGCTGGCTTCGACATCCGGTCACCTCGCATGGCCGGCAGTCTGCGACGCACGGCCGCAGCCACCATTGCGAAGGCTCAACGCAGCGCTGCGGCCGGCGGGCGAGCCATGGCGAAGGCGAAGACGGCCACTGCGCCGAGCAAGGCGAGCCCGAGCAGCAGTTCGCGGTAACCGGGCAGCGCGAGCAGCAGCCAGGCGGTGGCCAGTGGCGCCGCCGCGCGCGAAAGCAACGCGATCGCGCTCATCGCGCCGCTGATGCGGCCGACATGCTCACGGCCGAAGTACTCCGGCACCAGGCTGCCGCGCACGATGGTCACCAGGCCGTTGGCCAGGCCGAACAGCAGCGCGAAGAGCAGCAGCGCGAGCGTGCCGTCGGCCAGCGCGAAGATCGCCAGCGACACCGGCAGCCCGCCCAGCACGACCAGGCCGAGCATGCGCGACGACACCCAGCGACCGAAGGCCAGGTAGGCCAAACGCCCAGCCACCTGGGCCGGGCCGAACCACACCACCACCGCCAGCGCGCGTGCGTCGCTCAGGCCCTTGGCCGCCAGCGCCGGCATGATGTGCGCCCACAGCGCCGCGGCCGAGAACGAATAGAGCGTGAAGGTCGCGGTGAGCAGCCAGAAGGATCGTTCGCGCAGCGCCTCGTGCAGCGTGGCGTCGTCGGCGGCGTCGTGGGCGCGCGGCGGCGCGTCCTGCGTCGGCGTGCCGCGCAGCGCCCAGGCGTGCAGCGGCGCCACCACGACGAGCAGCACGGCGCCGATGACGGCCAGCGCGCCGCGCCAGTCGAACAGCGCGAGCAGCCAGGCCACCGCCGGGAAGGACAGCGTGCTGGCGAAGCCGCCCACCAGCGTCAGCGAGGTGATGCCCTCGCGGTACTGCGCCGGGAATCGCTTCGTCAACACGTTGAAGGCCGGCTCGTACAGCGTCATCGCCATCGATGCGCCGAGCAGCACCCAGGCGGCGTAGAGCAGCGGCAGCGATTCGGCGCGCGACCAGACGAGGAAGCCGATGCCGGCCAGCGCCGCGCCCAGCGTCATCAGCGCACGCCCGCGGCCGTGGTCGATGGCGGCGCCGGCGGCATAGGTGGCCGCGCCCCACATGGCCAGGCCGACGGTGAAGGCGCCCATCATGTCGGGCTTGCTCCAGCCCATGGCGCGCTGCATGGGCAGCACGAAGGACGAGAAGCCGTAGTACAGCGCGGCCCAGCAGAGCAACTGGCCTGCCGCGAGGGCCGCGACGGTGGCGCGAAAGCTCGGTGGGTTCACTGGCCCGATTATTCCCGCCGGCCTTGTCGCGGCAGGGACAAGGAAAAATGGCACGATCGTGCTAAAACCACCGGTGGCCCGCGGGCCCTCAACGGAGACCGAGACATGGACCTGAACTTCACGCCCGAGGAACAAGCCTTCCGGGCCGAGATCCGCGCCTGGGTGGCGGCCAACCTGCCCAAGGACATCAGCCACAAGGTGCACAACGCCCTGCACCTGACGCGCGAGGACATGCAGCGCTGGGCGAAGATCCTCGGCAAGCAGGGCTGGCACGGCTGGGCCTGGCCCAAGCAGTTCGGCGGCCCGGGCTGGAACGTCATCCAGCGCCACCTGTTCGAGGAGGAATGTGCACTGGCCGGTGCGCCGCGCGTCGTGCCCTTCGGCCCGGTGATGGTGGCGCCGGTGATCATGGCCTTCGGTTCGCCCGAGCAGCAGGCGCGCCACCTGCCCGGCATCATGAGCGGCGAGGTGTGGTGGAGCCAGGGCTACAGCGAGCCGGGCTCGGGCTCCGACCTGGCCTCGCTGAAGTGCAAGGCCGAGCGCCGCGGCGACTACTACATCGTCAACGGCCAGAAGACCTGGACCACGCTGGGCCAGTACGGCGACTGGATCTTCTGCCTGGTGCGCACCAGCAGCGACGGCAAGCCGCAGACCGGCATCAGCTTCCTGCTCATCGACATGAAGAGCCCGGGCATCACGGTGCGGCCGATCATCATGCTCGACGGCAGCCCCGAGGTGAACGAGGTCTGGTTCGACAACGTCGAGGTGCCGGCCGACAACCTGGTGGGCGAGGAGAACAAGGGCTGGACCTACGCCAAGCACCTGCTCGCCCACGAGCGCACCAACATCGCCGACGTGAACCGCGCCAAGCGCGAGCTCGAGCGGGTCAAGCGCATCGCCAAGGCGGAAGGTGTCTACGAGGACACGCGCTTCCGCGACGAGATCGCCAAGCTCGAGGTCGACATCGTCGCGCTCGAGATGATGGTGCTGCGCGTGCTGTCGGCCGAGAAGAGCGGCAAGGCGGCGCTGGATGTGGCCGGCCTGCTGAAGATCCGCGGCAGCGAGATCCAGCAGCGTTACAGCGAGCTGATGATGCTCGCCGCCGGGCCCTACGCCGTGCCCTTCGTGCGCGAGGCGATGGAAGCCGGCTGGCAGGGCGACCAGGTCGGCGCCGCGCACTGCGCGCCGCTGGCCGCCACCTACTTCAATTACCGCAAGACGACGATCTACGGTGGGTCCAACGAGGTCCAGCGCAACATCGTCTCCGCCACCGTGCTCGGGAGCTGACATGGACTTCGACTTTTCCGACGACCAGGAATCGCTGCGCGACGCGGTGCGCCGCTGGGTCGACAAGGGTTTCTCGTTCGAGCGCCGCCATGGCATCGCCAAGTCCGGCGGCCGCACGCGCGAGGTCTACGCCGAGCTGGCCGAACTGGGCCTGACCGGCCTGGCCGTGCCCGAGTCGCACGGCGGCATGGGCTTCGGCCCCATCGAGGCGATGGTGGTGTGCGAGGAACTGGGCCGCGGCCTGGTCAGCGCGCCCTACGCGCAGGGCGCGCTGGTGGCACCGGTGCTGCTGTCGGCCGCCCCGGCCGACGTTCAGTCAGCGTGGCTGCCGAAGATCGCCGACGCCTCCGCGCTGGTGGTGCTCGCGCACCAGGAGCGCGCCGCACGCTACCGGCTGAACCACGTCACCACCAAGGCGACGAAGGCCGGCAGCGGCTGGGCGCTGACGGGCGCGAAGAGCGTCGTGCCGGCCGGCGACGAGGCCGATGCCTTCGTCGTGCCGGCGCGCACGGCCGGTGCCGACGGCGATGCCCAGGGCATCGCGCTGTTCATCGTGCCCAAGGGCGCGGCCGGCCTGGCCGTGCGCGGCTACCCGACGCAGGACGGCGCCCGCGCCGCCGAGCTCACGCTGAAGGACACGCCGGCGACGCTGATCGCCAGCGACGCGCTGCCGGTGCTCGAGCATGCGGTGGACGCCGGCATTGCCGCCGTGTGCGCCGAGGCGGTCGGCGTGATGGACAAGCTGGTTGCCGTCACGGCGGAATACATGAACACGCGCAAGCAGTTCGGCGTGGCCATCTCCAGCTTCCAGGCGCTGCGCCACCGCATCGCCGACGTGAAGATGCAGCTCGAGCTGGGCCGCTCGATGAGCTACTACGCCAGCCTGAAGATGGGCGAGCCGGCCGCGGCGCGCCGGCGTGCGCTGGCGCAGGCCAAGTACCAGCTGTGCAACTCGGTGCGTTACGTCGGCCAGCAGTGCATCCAGCTGCACGGCGGCATCGGCGTCACCGACGAGTACATCGGCAGCCACTACTTCAAGCGTCTCACGATGCTGGAGATGGCCTTCGGCGACAGCCTGCACCAGCTCGGCGAGGTGTCGGCGCGCATGCAGGACACGGCGGGGGTGTTTGCCTGAGGGAGAGGCGAAGGGCGTGCCGGCTACCATGCCGGCATGACTGATTCGATCTGCGACGTGGCCGGCGTGAGCGTCGGCCACTTCACCGACACCCGCCGCCCCACCGGCTGCACCGTGGTGCTGGTGCCCGAGGGCGCGGTGTGCGGCGTCGACGTGCGCGGCGCCGCGCCCGGCACGCGCGAGACCGAGTTGCTGTCGCCGCTGAACGCCGTCGAGCAGGTCCACGCCGTGCTGCTGGCCGGCGGCAGCGCCTTCGGGCTCGATGCCGCCGGCGGCGTGATGCGCTGGCTCGAAGAGCGTGGCATCGGCGTGCAGGTCGGCCCGGCCCGCGTTCCCATCGTGCCGGCGGCGATCCTGTTCGACCTGTGGCTGGGCGATGCGCGCATCCGCCCCGATACCGCATCGGGCCACGCAGCCTGCGAAGCGGCATCGCGCGACACTCCGGCTCAGGGCAACTTCGGCGCCGGTGCCGGGGCGAGCGTGGGCAAGCTGTTCGGCATCGAGCGCGCCATGAAGGGCGGCATCGGCAGCGCCTCGGTCTCGGTGGGCGGCATCACCGTCGGTGCGATCGTCGCCGTCAACGCGCTCGGCGACGTCATCGACCCGGCCACCGGCCGGCCGATCGCCGGTGCGCGCACGGCCGATGGCCGCTCACTGCAGGGCACGATGGCGACGCTGCTGCGCGGCGAACTGCCCGCGCCCTTCCAGCCCGGCGGCGCCACCACGCTCGGCGTGATCGCCACCGATGCCACGCTCACCAAGGCGCAGGCCAACAAGATCGCGCAGATGGCGCACGACGGCCTGGCGCGCTGCATCAACCCGGTGCACACCATGGGCGACGGCGACGTGCTGTTCGCGCTGGGCACTGGCGCCTCGGGGCGCGAGGCCAATACCACGCTGCTCGGTGCACTGGCCGCCGAGGTGACCGCGCGCGCGGTCGTCAACGCCGTGCGCGCCGCGCGCCGGCTCGCCGGCCCGGGCCTGCCCGACCTCCCTTCCCTTCACGAGTTGTGAACCCCATGACGTCGATGACCCTCACCCGCCGCGCGGCGCTGCTGCTGGCCGCCGCCCTGCTGTCCGCCTGCGCGCTCAAGCCGGCCGACACGCAGCCGCCGCCCATCGTGTTCGTGCACGGCAACGGCGACAGCGCCTCGATGTGGCTGACCACCGTGTGGCGCTTCGAATCCAACGGCTGGCCGCGCGAGCGCCTGCACGCGGTGGACATGCCCTACCCGCTGGCCCGCGATGCCGACGACAAGGCCCAGCCCGGCCGCAGTTCGGCCGACGAGCAGATGAAGTTCCTCGCCGCCGAGGTCGACCGGGTGCTCGCGCGCACCGGCGCCGCCCAGGTCGTGCTGATGGGCGCCTCGCGCGGCGGCAACACGATCCGCCACTACATCGCCCACGGCGGCGGCGCGGCCAAGGTGTCGCACGCCATCCTCGCCGGCACGCCCAGCCACGGCGTGTGGTCCAACCCGAAGTTCCTGCCGAACAGCGAGTTCAACGGCAGCGGCCCCTTGCTGACGCGGCTGAACAACCAGGGCGGCCCGGGCATCGAGATCACCCCCGGCCCGAAGTGGCTGACGATCCGCTCCGACAACAACGACAAGTACGCGCAGCCCGACGGCGTGTGGATCGGTGCCAAGGGCACGCCGACCCACGTGGGCTTCGACGGGCCCGAGCTCAAGGGCGCAGAGAACGTGGTGATCGCCGGCATCGACCACCGCGAGACGGCCTGCGGCCCGCTGGGTTTCGCCGCCGCCCACCGCTTCCTGACCGGCCGCGCGCCGGTGGTCATCGCCGCCGCCATCGAGCCGCGCGTGCTGCTCGACGGCAAGCTCAGCGGCCTGGGCGCCGACAACAGGCCGGGCAGCGGCAACGGCGCGAACAACCTGGCGCTGGCCGGCGCCACGGTGGAGGTCTACGCGACCGACGCCGCCAGCGGCGAGCGGATCGGCCCGGCGCTGCACCGCAAGACGGTGGGCGCCGACGGCCGCTGGGGGCCCTTGGCAGTGACCAGCAAGACGGCGCTGGAGTTCGTCGTCAGCGCCGATGGCTACGCAACCACTCATGTGTACCGGCCGCCCTTCGCGCGTTCGTCGTCGCTGGTGAACCTTCGCGCCGAGCGCATCGCCGACGCCGACAAGGACGCGCCGGCGGTGGTGGCGCTGACGCGCCCGCGCGGCTACTTCGGCGTCCCGCGTGACGAGATCATGCTCGACGGCAAGAGCCCGCCGGCCGGCATCGCGCCGGGTGTGGCGGGCGTCTCGCTGGTCAAGGCGCGGCTGGCCGACGCCGCCTCGCGCAGCGTGGCCGCGGCGTTCAACGGCGAGCGCATCGTCGGGCGCAGTTGGCCGACGGCAGGCAACCACGTCGTGCTGCTCGAACTGAATGATTGACATGAAGCCCCAAGCTCGCTTTCGCTCGCTCCCCCCGAGGGGGCGCTCAGTGGCTTCGGGCGGCCGGGCGGCACTGAAATGAAACCGGTCAGCTCGCAGACAAGCGCAGACAGGCCAGAAGCTGCTTGCGGCCCGTTGCTGAAGTTCTCCGTCTGCGGTGCGGTTTTGGGTCGGCGTGGCAAAGGCGCGCCCGGGCAAGCTACGGCGCTTCGCCTCGGCGGTCGGTGCTGCGCACCGACTCCCCTGCGGCCCTGGCGCTTGCAAGCGCCAGGGCGTGCGCCAGGCACAGAACAGTCCGCAGGGGACTGTTCTGTGTCCGGGCGCACTGCGTCGGTCTCGTGGCCCCGTCGCCGAACTCACTTCGCTCCCTGCGGTCGCTGCGTTCAGACAACCGCGACGAGTCAGAAGACGATGCGCGCTGCGCGCGCGGCCACGAGCCCTGGCCTTGCAGGCCGCGCCGGGCCAGGAGGCCCGGCCGTTCGCAAGGCACAAGCGGTCCCCCGGACCGCTTGTGTCCCTGCTCACCTTCTCGGCGCCTCCGAGGCGCGCCTCCGCCTGCCCGGGCGCGCCTTTGCTGAACCGGTGGTGGTGTGCGCGACGAGGAACGCCACTGGTGGTCTTCGCGGCAGGCGCTGCCCGCTGGGGGCGATTTCTGGGGCGACGAGAAGCGCAGCGCCGGGGTCGGCGCGCGTGAGCGCGCTTCGTGAACTGACTTGCCGCGGCTGTTTGAACGCAGCGACCGCAGGTCGCGAAGTGAGTTCTGCGGCACGACCCCGGCGCGAGCATCGCAGTGCAGTCGGCCTGCAAGGCCGACCGCCCCAGCATGAGCCGCCAGCGGGCAGCGCCTGCCGCGACGCGCGAACCAGCCACGAAAGCAGACACCCGCAAACTTCAGCAAAGGGCCGCAAGCCGCCTCCCGACGCCCGAGGTTTCATGCGTCGCGGGTCGTGCGAAGCGCGGTGGAGCAGCTGAGATGCAGATTTCCCAAGTGCTCTTTTCCCAGGGCTTCGGCACACGCCGCGAGTGCGAGTCGCTGGTGGCCGCCGGTTTCGTCAGCGTGCTGGGCGTGGTCTGCGAAGACCCGTGGCAGCAGTTCGACACCGACGGCCTCGTCTTCGGCGTGCAGGGCGTGAACTGGCCCTACCGCGAGCGTGCGCTGGTGGTGCTGAACAAACCGGCGGGCTACGAGTGCTCGCAGAAGCCCAAGCACCATGCCAGCGTCATCAGCCTGCTGCCCGCGCCGCTGCGCCGGCGCGGCCTGCAGCCGGTGGGCCGGCTCGACGAGGACACCACCGGCCTGCTGCTGCTCACCGACGACGGCACGCTGATCCACCGCCTCACCTCGCCCAAGCACCACGTGCCCAAGGTCTACGAGGTGCAGTGCAAGCACGAGGTCGACACGAAGCAGGTCGCCGCACTGCTGGCCGGCGTGGTGCTCGAGGACGACCCCAAACCGGTGAAGGCGGCGGCCTGCGAGGCCGTCGGCACGCACGGCATCCGGCTCACGCTCACCGAAGGCAAGTACCACCAGGTCAAGCGCATGGTGGCGGCCGCCGGCAATCGCGTCGAAGGCCTGCACCGCAGCACGTTCGGCGCGCTCGCGCTGCCGGCCGACCTGGCGCCGGGCCAGTGGCGCTGGCTCGACGGCCCGCAGGCGATCATTGCGGCGCCGACGCCGCCGTCTTCCAGCCGTTGACCGAGCCGATGTAGGCCCACAGCAGGTCGATCTGCTCGGGCTTGAGCGTGCCGCCCCAGGCGGGCATGGCGTTCTTGCCGTGGGTCACCGAGCGCACGAAGCGCTCCTTGTCCTGCGCGGGGAAGGTGCGCAGGTCGAAGCCGATGCCGTTGGTGGCCAGGTTCAGGCCGTGGCAGCGCTGGCACGAGCTGACGTAGATCTTCCGGCCGGCCGCGGCCGGGTCGGGCGCAGCCTCCTGCGCGCCCGCCGCCGGCCAGGCGGCGGCGAGCGCCAGGGCGAGGGCGAGCGCGAGATGCCGTCGAACGCTCATTTCCTCGAAGGCAGCGCAAAGGTCCACACCGAGCCGCCGGCAGGCACGTTGGCCAGATCGGGGTCGCCGGCCAGGGCGCCGTACACATGCGCCGAGCCGCTGAGCACGGTGATGTATTCGCGCCCGTCCTTCTGCCAGGCGATCGGCAGGCCGGAGATGCCCGAGCCGGTCTGGAACGCCCACAGCTTCTTGCCCGTCTTCGCGTCGAAGGCGAGGAACTGGCCGTTCTGCGAACCGGTGAAAACCACGCCCGAGGCAGTGGACAGCACGCCTGCCCAGAACGGCGACTTGTTGCGCACCGTCCACACCGGCTTGGCGGCCACCGGGTCCCAGGCGACCAGCGCGCCGCGGTTGCCGTCGGACGGATCGACGAAGCCGCCGAGCTCGAGGCCGAGATACCAGTTGGGCCCGCCCGGGCGCTCCTGCTTGACGTACTTGACCTTCATGCCGAGGTCGATGGAGTTCAGGAACACCAGCTTGCGGCCCGGGTCGTAGCTCATCGGCATCCAGTTCTTGCCGCCGAAGGCGCTCGGCCAGACCTCGATGAAGTCCTTCATCTCCTCGGTCTTGCGCACCATCGCCGTCATCGGCGTGTCGATCGGCCGTCCCGTGGCCTTGTCGATGCCGCTGGCCCAGTTGACCTTGCGCGCGAACTGCGTGCCCGAGATCAGCTTGCCGCTGGTGCGGTCGATCACGTAGAAGAAGCCGTTCCGATTGGCCTGCATCAGCACCTTGGTGGTCTTTCCTCCAATCGGCAGGTCGGCCAGCACCAGCTCGTTGACGCCGTCGTAGTCGTACGGGTCGCCGGGCGAGAACTGGTAGTGCCAGACGATCTCGCCGGTGGACGGCTTGAGCGCGAGCACCGAGCCGATGTAGAGCGAGTCGCCGCCGCGCGTGGCCGCATTCCACGGGCCGCCGTTGCCCACGCCCCAGTAGACGAGATTGAGCTCGGGGTCGTAGCTGCCGGTCAGCCAGGTCGGTGCGCCGCCGGTCTTGTGGGCGTCGCCCTTCCAGGTGTCGCCACCGGGTTCGCCGGGCGCGGCCGTCGTCCAGCGGTGCCACTTCTTCTCGCCGGTCTTCAGGTCCCAGCCGTCGAGGAAACCGCGCGAACCGTACTCGCCGCCGGAGATGCCGGTGATCAGCACGCCGTCGGCGATCAGCGGCGCGTGCGTCATCGAGTAGCCGTCCTTGTACTCGGCGGCCTTCTGCTTCCACAACAGCTTGCCGTCGGCCATCGACAGGGCCAGCACGTGAGCATCGATGGTGGTGCGGTAGAGCACACCGCCCAGCGCCGCCATGCCGCGCGTGTGGATGCCGCAGCACAGGTAGCCGGCGATGTCGTTGGGCAGCTCGATCGCCACCTTCCACTTCTGGCGGCCCGTCACCGCGTCGATCGCGATGGTGTGCGTGTGCGAGGCGACGTACATGACGCCGTCGATCACCAGCGGCTGGTTCGACGCGTTGGTCGAGTTGTCCAGGCTGAGGTTCCACACCGGTGCCAGCTGCTTCGCGTTGGCGGGCGTGATCTGCTTGAGCGGCGTGTGCCGCTGCAGCGACCAGCCCATGCCGTAGGTGGTGACGTCGCCCGGCGTGGCGGCGTCGTTGCGCAGGTCGGCGGTGCTCTGCGCCGACGCGGCCGCGGCCGCCAACGACAGCGCCATCGCGGCCAGGCCGCGTGCGAACTTCATGTCCATCGTGTCTCCTCGTAGGTCCTTGTGTCAGGACGATGCAGACGATAGGGCGATGTCAAGACGCCGGCCACTTCGGGACTAACCCTAGGCCCGCCCTGTTCCGTTGCGAGACAGCTTGCCGCGCGGGCCCGGCGCACCGCACACTCGCCGCCCGGAGACACCCGATGAGCACCGGCCCCGCCCTGCCTGCCAACCCCTTCTACGCCTCGCCCGAGCAGCGGGTCGCGCTGGCGCGGCAGCGTTTCTTCGAGGACGGCGTGCGGCCCTCGGGCATGATCAGCGAGGCGGTGATCCAGTCCTGGTCGCGCTGTCTGCGCGCGCACCCCGACCCGGCGCGGCCGGCGGTGTTCGAGCCGGTCACGGCCAGCCGCGTGCACGGCGCGCTGCGCAGCAACCGCCAGTTGCTGGAGGCGGCGACCGACGAGATGGAACGGCTGCGCGTGACGCTGGCCGGCACCAGCGGCACGGCCATGCTCACCGATGCGCAGGGCGTGATCATCGGCAGCACCTTCACGCGCCCGCGCAGCCACGAGCGACTGATGCCCATCACCACGCGCATCGGCGTGAACCTGGCCGAAGAGGTGGTCGGCACCAATGCCCCGGGCCTCACCGCGCGCAGCGGCCAGCCCAGCGTGGTGCTGGGCAGCGAACACTTCTTCGGCAACGTGAACATGATGTACTGCGCCGCCGCGCCGATCCGCGACGTGCGCGGCCAGCTGGCTGGCGTGCTGGACCTGTCCAGCGAAGGCATCCCGTTCGGCTTCGACGCCGCCTCGGTGGTGGCGCACTATGCCGCCGAGATCGAGAACCGGCTGCTGTGCGCGCAGTCCACCGAGCACCTGGTGGTGCGCATGCAGATCGTGCCGACGCTGCTGGACACGCCGCTGGCCGCGCTGGTGGGCATCACCGGCGATGGCCGCATCGACTGGCTCAACGGCGCCGCCGCGCGCCTGCTCGGCCTCACGGCGCCGCTCGGCCAGCACGGCGGCGCCTGGGTCGAGGACAGCCTCGGCGTGCCGCTGGAGACGCTCGCCGCGATCTCCACGCGCGGCCAGGCGCACACCTTGCACCTGCCCAACGGCCTGACGCTGTGGGTGCGTTGCGAGTGGCACTCGCGTGATGGCCACCGCGAGCTGCACGCGGCCGGCCCGGCCCCTGCTGTGCAGCCGCCGGCGCCCGCGCCGCAGCCGGCCACGCTGCGCGAAACGGAGCGCCAGACCGTCGTGCGCGTGCTGGCCGAATGCGGCGGCAACGTGTCGAAGGCAGCGCGAGCGCTGGGCGTGTCGCGCGGCCTGATCTACCGGAACCTGCGCGACACCGAAGCCTGAGGCCGCGGCGCCGGTGCAGCCCTGCACGGGATAATGCCGCGATGCGAGTCTTCCGCGGCTTCCACCATCCCGGCATCGCGCCTGCCTGTGCGCTGACGATCGGCAACTTCGACGGCGTGCACCGCGGCCACCAGGCGATGCTGGCGCTGCTGCGCTCCGAGGCCCAGCACCGCGGCCTGCCGTCCTGCGTGATGACCTTCGAGCCGCACCCGCGCGACTACTTCGCCGCCGTCACCGGCAAGCCCGAGCTGGCGCCCTCGCGCATCGCCACGCTGCGCGACAAGCTCGGCGAGCTCGAGCGCTGCGGCATCGACCAGACCGTGGTGCTGCGCTTCGACCAGCGCTTCGCCGCGCAGTCGCCGCAGGCCTTCATCGACGACGTGCTGGTGGGCGGGCTGGGCGCGAAGGTCGTGCTGGTCGGCGACGACTTCCGCTTCGGCGCCAGGCGCGCCGGCGACTACGCCATGCTCGACGCCGCCGGGCAGGCCGCCGGCTTCGACGTCGCGCGCATGAACAGCTACGAGGTGCACGGCCTGCGCGTGTCCAGCTCGGCGGTGCGCGAGGCGCTGGCCGCCGGCGACATGGCGCGCGTGGCCACGCTGCTGGGCCGACCCTACAGCCTGAGCGGCCACGTCGTGCACGGCAAGAAGCTCGGCCGCAGCCTGGGCCGGAGCGCACCCGGGCGCGACGACGGTTTCCGCACGCTGAACCTGCGCTTCTCGCACCCCCGGCCGGCGGCGCTGGGCATCTTCGCGGTGCGCACCCACGGCCTCACCGACGAGCCGCTGGACGGCGTGGCCAGCCTGGGCAAGCGCCCCACGGTGGACGACAGCGGGCGCGTGCTGCTGGAGGTCTATTGCCTGGACTGGCCGGCCGAGCTGGGCAGCGAGGGGGGCTACGGTAAAATCGTCCGCGTGGAACTGCTGCACAAACTGCGCGACGAAGCCCGCTACGACGGGCTGGAAGCGTTGACGGCCGCGATCCGCAAGGACGTGGACGATGCGCGTGCCTTTCTGGCGGCGCATGCCGCCACCTACGTGAAGACCGGCCGGCAGACGACGCGCGACCGAATTTAGCGCGGCCGCCGCCTGCTGCCCCCGGCGCGGACTCCGCTGCCGCCTCCCCTCTTCCGGCGCGCCACCCCTGGCGCGCGAGCTGCCATGACCGACACCGCTGCCGACAAAGTCGACTACCGCGCGACGCTGAACCTGCCCGACACGCCCTTCCCGATGCGCGGCGACCTGCCCAAGCGCGAGCCGGGCTGGGTGAAGGCGTGGGACGAACAGGGCATCTACAAGCAGCTGCGCGACGCGCGCCACGGCGCGCCGCTGTTCGTGCTGCACGACGGCCCGCCGTATGCCAACGGCGCCATCCACATGGGCCACGCCGTCAACAAGGTGCTCAAGGACATGATCGTCAAGGCGCGCCAGCTCAAGGGCTTCGACGCGCAGTACGTGCCGGGCTGGGACTGCCACGGCCTGCCGATCGAGAACGCGATCGAGAAGAAGCACGGCCGCAACCTCGGCCGCGACGACATGCAGGCCAGGAGTCGCGCCTACGCGACCGAGCAGATCGCGCTGCAGATGGCCGACTTCAAACGCCTGGGCATCCTGGGCGACTGGGCCGACCGCTACGCGACGATGGACCCGGCCAACGAGGCCGGCGAGATCCGCGCCTTCAAGCGCGTGGTCGAGCGCGGCTTCGTCTACCGCGGCCTGAAGCCCGTCTACTGGTGCTTCGACTGCGGCAGTTCGCTGGCCGAGTTCGAGATCGAGTACGCCGACAAGAAGAGCCAGACGCTGGACGTCGGCTTCCTGTGCGCCGAGCCGGACCGGCTGGCCAGCGCCTTCGGCCTGACGAAGCTGGCGAAGGACGCCTTCGCGGTGATCTGGACCACCACCGCCTGGACCATCCCCGCCAACCAGGCGCTGAACCTGAACCCGACGCTGGAGTACTCGCTGGTCGACACCGAGCGCGGCCTGCTGGTGCTGGCGGCCTCGCTGGTCGAGAAGTGCATGGTGCGCTACGGCCTCGCCGGCACGGTGGTGGCCACGGTGCTGGGCGAGAAGCTCGGCGGCATCCACTTCCGCCACCCGCTCAGCGCTGTGGACCCCGGCTACGACCGCCTCAGCCCGGTCTACCTGGCCGACTACGCCACCGCCGACGACGGCACCGGCCTCGTGCACTCCTCGCCGGCCTATGGCCTGGACGACTTCAACTCCTGCGTCACGCACGGGATGACCTACGACGACATCCTCAACCCGGTGCAGGGCAACGGTTCCTACGCGGCCGACTTCCCGCTGTTCGGCGGCCAGAACATCTGGAAGGCCGTGCCGGTGATCATCGACACGCTGAAGAGCGCCGGGCGGCTGTTCGCCACCGAGACCATCACGCACAGCTACCCGCACTGCTGGCGCCACAAGAGCCCGGTGATCTACCGCGCCGCGGCGCAGTGGTTCATCCGCATGGACGCGGGCGAAGGTGTGTTCACGAAAGACAAGGCGCCTCGCACGCTGCGCCAGCTGGCGCTGGACGCGATCGACCAGACCGGCTTCTACCCGGAGAACGGCCGCGCCCGCCTGCGCGACATGATCGCCAACCGGCCCGACTGGTGCATCAGCCGCCAGCGCAGCTGGGGCGTGCCGCTGCCCTTCTTCCTGCACAAGGACACCGGCGAGCTGCACCCGCGCACGATGGAGATCCTCGACCAGGCCGCCGACATCGTCGAGAAGGGCGGCATCGAGGCCTGGAGCCGCGCCACCACCGAGCAGATTCTCGGCGCCGATGGCCCGGATGGTGCGCCGCACTACACCAAGAGCAGCGACATCCTCGAGGTGTGGTTCGACTCCGGCTCGACCTTCGAGCACGTGCTGCGCAAGCAGCACCCCGCGGGTCATCACCACCAAGGCCCGGAGGCCGACCTGTACCTCGAAGGCCACGACCAGCACCGCGGCTGGTTCCACAGCTCGCTGCTGCTCGCCTGCGCGCTGTACGACCGCGCGCCCTACCGCGGCCTGCTCACGCACGGCTTCACGGTCGACAGCCAGGGCCGCAAGATGAGCAAGAGCCTGGGCAACGGCATCGAGCCGCAGGCGGTGAGCCAGAAGCTGGGCGCCGAGATCATCCGCCTGTGGGTGGCGGCGAGCGACTACTCGGGCGACATCGCCGGCGACGACAAGATCCTCGCCCGCGTGGTCGACGCCTACCGGCGCATCCGCAACACGCTGCGCTTCCTGCTCGCCAACACCAGCGACTTCGATGCGGCGAAAGATGCCGTGCCGCAGGCCGAGATGCTGGAGATCGACCGCTGGGCGCTGTCGCGCGCATCGCAGTTCCAGGCCGAGGTGCTGGCGCACTACGAGGTCTACGAGTTCCACCCGGTGGTGGCCAAGCTGCAGGTGTTCTGCAGCGAGGACCTGGGCGCCTTCTACCTCGACGTGCTGAAGGATCGCCTCTACACCACCGCGCCGAAGTCGCTGGCACGCCGCTCGGCACAGACGGCCTTGTGGCAGATCACGCAGGCCATGCTGCGCTGGATGGCGCCGTTCCTGAGCTTCACCGCGGAAGAGGCCTGGAAGGTGTTCGCGCCGGACAAGACCTCGTCGATCTTCGCCGAGACCTACTGGACCTTCGCAGCGCCGAACGAGGCGCTGCTCGCGAAGTGGACGCGCATCCGCGAGATCCGCGACCTGGCGAACAAGGAGATCGAGGCGGTGCGCACCGAAGGCAAGGTCGGCTCGTCGCTGCAGGCCAACCTGCGCATCACCGCCGGCGCCGCCGACCATGCGCTGCTCGCCGCGCTGGGCGACGACCTGCGCTTCGTCACCATCACCTCGGCGGCCACGCTGGCCGAGGGCACGGAGCTGGCCGTGGCGGTGACGCCGTCGGCCGCGACCAAGTGCGATCGCTGCTGGCACTGGCGCGACGACGTCGGCCACGACCCGGCGCACCCGGCGATCTGCGGCCGCTGCACGAGCAACCTCTACGGCAGCGGCGAAGCCCGCAAGGTGGCCTGAGCATGGCGTTCAAGAACTCCGGCAGTGCGCTGCTGCCGTGGCTGGGCATCGCGCTGGCCGTCATCCTGCTCGACCAGTTCAGCAAGACGCTGATCCTGGGTTACTTCCAGCTCGGCGACAGCCGCACCGTCACCTCGTTCTTCAACGTCGTGCGCGTGCACAACACCGGCGCGGCGTTCTCCTTCCTGGCCGGTGCCTCGGGCTGGCAGCGCTGGTTCTTCGTCGGCCTGGGCGTGGCGGCGGCGGGCTTCATCGTCTGGATGCTGCGCGGCCATGGCGGCCAGCGCCTGTTCTCGTGGGCGCTGGCGCTGATCCTCGGCGGCGCGCTGGGCAACGTGATCGACCGGCTGCTGCACGGCTACGTGGTCGACTTCATCCAGGTACACCACAGCGGCTGGTACTTCCCGTCGTTCAACGTCGCCGACAGCGCCATCACCGTCGGCGCGGCGCTGCTCATCCTGGACGAGCTGCTGCGCGTGCGGCGCAGCTGATCCAGCCCATGCCTGCGCCGCGGCGCGCAGGCGATACTTGCCGCCATGCTGATCGAGACCCTCGGCGCCGCGCGTGACCTGGGCCGGCTCAACGAGATCGCCGGCGTGCTGGTCCGCCATGGCTTCGGCGACACCGTGCGCCGCCTCGGCCTGGCCGATGCGCTGGAGCGCGCCGGCCACGCGCTGCACCGCGACCATGCCGCCGACCTGGCGCGGCTCGAGCCGCCCGTGCAGACGCGCCTGGCCATCGAGGAGCTCGGCCCCACCTTCGTGAAGCTCGGGCAGATCCTCGCCGGCCGCGCCGACCTGTTCGGCCCCGACTGGATCGCCGAGTTCGCGCGCCTGCACAGCCACGTGCCGGCGGTGCCGCTGGACGAGCTGCGTGCCCAGCTGCGCGAGGACCTGGGCGCCGAGCCCGAGGCGGTGTTCGAGCGATTCGACCTCGAGCCGCTGGCCGCCGCCTCCATCGCGCAGGTCCACCGTGCCCGCACGAAGGACGGCCACGAGGTGATCGTGAAGATCCGCCGCCCCGGCATCCGCGAGGTCATCGAGGCCGACCTGCGCCTGCTCGACCGGCTGGCCGCGGTGGCCGAGACCGAGATGCCGGCGCTGCAGCCCTACCGGCCGCGCCAGTTGGTGCGCGAGCTCGCGCGCTCGCTGCAGCGCGAGCTCGATCTGGCGGCCGAATGCCACAACGCCGAGCGCATCGCCGGCAACATGGCCGTGCTGCCGCACGTGGTGATCCCGAAGGTGCACTGGGATCACACGCACGAGCGCATCAACGTGCAGGAGTTCATCGACGGCATCCCGGGCAGCGACCTCGAGCGTGTCTCGGCCGAGGGGCTGGACCGGCTGCTGCTGGCGCGGCGCGGCGCGCAGGCGGTGCTGAAGATGATCGTCGAGGACGGCTTCTTCCACGCCGACCCGCACCCCGGCAACGTCTTCTACCTCGCCGGCAACCGGCTCGCCTTCATCGACTTCGGCATGGTGGGGCGGCTGAGCGCGCGGCGCCGCGAGGAGCTGCTGCAACTGCTGCTCGGCCTCGTCGAGCGCGAGCCGCAGGCGGTGGCCGACGTGCTGCTCGACTGGACGGGCGACGGCCACGGCGCCAACCTCGGCGTGCTCGAAGGCGAGATCGAGGCCTTCGTCGATCAGTACCACGGCACGCCGCTGGCCGACCTGCACCTGGGCCAGATGCTCGCCGACGTGACGACCATCCTGCGCGAGCACCGCCTCGCCCTGCCCTCCGACCTGGCGCTGCTCATCAAGGCCTTCATCTCGCTCGAAGGCATGGGCCGCGGCCTGGACCCCGGCTTCCACATGGCCACCGAGGCGCTGCCCATCCTGCGCCAGGTGGTGCGAGCGCGCTACCAGCCCAAGGCGCTGGGCAAGCGCGCCTGGCAGACGCTGCGCCGCGGCCTCGCGCTGGCCGAGCAGATCCCGCACGACGTGTCGCGCGCGCTGCGCAACCTGCGCCGCGGGCGCATGCAGCTGCACATCGAACTCGCCCACCTCAAGCGCGTGGGCGACCAGCTCGACCGCGCCGCCAACCGCCTGTCGCTCGCGCTGGTGATCGCCGCGCTGATCATCGGCTCGTCGATCGTCATGACGGTCAGCGGCGGGCCCACCCTGTTCGGCCTGCCGGCCTTCGGTTTCCTCGGCTTCTGCGGCGCGGTGCTGGGCGGCGCGTGGCTGGTGCGCTCGATCTGGCGCAGCACGCACCAGCGCGACGGGGAAGATTAGGGCCTTGCCCTAGGGCGCACCCGCTTGCGCCGCACGGTTGCCGCACGTCAAATGCGCGGCAATGGAAGACACCGCGAAAGAACACGCCCCCTCGGTCCTCGATCTGCCGCTGCACCCGCTGAGCATGGGCGACCCGCTGCGCTGGCTGGCGCAGGGCTGGCACGATTTCCGGCGTGCGCCGCTGATCGGCGCCTTCTACGGCGCCTGCTTCGCCGCCATGGGCTGGATGCTGCTCGCCATGTTCCAGCATGCACCGGCGTGGGTGCTGGCGCTGTCGGCCGGCTTCCTGCTGATGGGGCCGTTCATGTGCCTGGGCCTGTACGACGCCAGCCGCAAGCTCGAAGCGGGAGAGCGGCCGAACCTCGGCGCCTCGCTCACCGCCTGGGACACGCACACCGGCACCATGGCGATCTTCGGCGGCGTGCTGCTGATCCTCGAGATGCTGTGGGGCCGAGCCTCGCTGATCGTGTTCGCGGTCAGCTTCGACGGCATGCCCGACTTCAAGGGCTCGCTGCTGGCACTGCTCGACCCCGAGAACATCGCCTTCATCGTCGCCTACCTGGCGGTGGGTGCGGTGTTCGCCGGCCTGATCTTCGCCATCAGCGTGGTGTCGATTCCGATGATCCTCGACCGGCCGGTGGACGCCGTCAGTGCGGCGCTGACCAGCCTGCGGCTGTGCCTGGCGCAACCGGGTGTGATGCTGCTGTGGGGCGCGCTGATCACGCTGCTGGTGGTGCTGGCCATGCTGCCGGGCTTCCTCGGCCTGCTGGTGGTCGGGCCGGTGCTCGGACACGCCACCTGGCATGCCTACCGCAGCGCGGTCGGCCGGCCGGACTGACCTTATCCGTCACCCGCCGCGTAACCAATCGCTGCCCGCCAGGCAGGCGTGACTTCCGCACCCCCGGCGCCGCCGGCCCGCAGGCACAGTGACTCCGTCCTGTACGACGGAGCGCTGCGATGAGATTCCCCCTGGCCACCCTGCTTGCCGCCGGCGCGCTGCTGAGCACCGCACTGCCCGCCACGGCCGCCGCACCCGCCGCGACGCCCAAGGTCTCGATGGCCGCGGACGCCAAGTCCTATCGCAAGGACGGTGCACGCCACATCTACGCGGCCTACAAGGACCAGATCTACAAGGGCAAGCTGCCGCCGCTGATCCACGCCATCGTGGTGGTCGAGGTCGACCTCGATGCCGCCGGCAACGTGCGCGACATCAACATGATCCGCACGCCCAGCCATGCGCCCGACGTCACCGAGCGCGTGCGCCGGATGCTGCGCAGCGTCTCGCCGCTGCCGGCGCCCAGGCGCATGGGCACGACCAAGTACCTCGACATCTGGCTGGTCGACAAGAGCGGCCGCTTCCAGCTCGACACGCTGACCGAAGGCCAGCGCTGATCCGTTGCCCGCCCTGCGTGCGCAGGGCATGGTCGCATGGGTGACGGCGGTACCCTGCCGCAACTGCTCGTGGCCGGCCATCATGCGCACCTCGGTGGTTGCCACGCGAGCGTGGGCCGGAGCACGCATGCCCGGGCCGCCTGCCAGCGCGCCAGACGACGGAAACCGTTCCGACCTTCCCTCGAAGGCCGGGAGCGGATGCTGCGAGCGAGTCCGCCCCTTGACCTTTGATTGCATCCCGCATGGGCAGGCACACCAATGCCCTCCGGGAAAGCCATGAGAGCGCTTCAGTCGAAATGAGTTGCGTACCTCATTTCCACTCACTAGCATGCGCGGCATGGATTCCGTGGTCCGAGCCAGCCTGCATGACGTCGCGCGCGTGGCGGGTGTCAGCCTGGCCACGGTCGACCGCGTGCTGCATGGCCGCTCGGGGGTGCGCGAGCGCACCGTCGAGCGCGTCAACGCCGTCGTGCAGCAGCTCGGCTACCGTCCCGACCCGGCCGCAGCGCGGCTGGCGCGCAATCGCAGCCTGCGCCTGGCCTTCGTGCTGCCGTCGGGCACCAACAGCTTCGTGGCGCTGCTCAACCAGCAGGTGCAGGCAATCGCGCCCTGGCTGGCCGAGCAGCGCGCCGCCGCCGCGGTGCAGACCGTCGACGTGTTCTCGCCGCAGGCGCTGGCGCAGCACCTGCACGGATTGCAGGGCCAGTTCGATGCGGTGATCGTGATGGCGCTCGACCACCCGCAGGTGCGTGCCGCCATCGACGACCTGGTGGCGCACGGCACCGAGGTGGTCACGCTCGTCTCCGACGTGCCGACGTCCAAGCGCGCGCATTTCGTCGGCATCGACAACGTCGCCGCCGGGCGCACCGCCGCCACGCTGCTCGGCCGCTTCATCGGGCCGCGCGAAGTCCGCGTGGGCCTGGTGCTCGGCAGCCGCGCGCTGCGCGACCATGCCGAGCGGCTGTTCGGCTTCGAGCAGGTGATGGCCGCCGAGCACCCGCACCTGAAGCTGCTGGCGCCGATCGAGGGCCACGACCTGTCCGACCGCACCGAGCCGCTGGTGGCGAAGCTGCTCAAGCGCGAGCCCGGGCTGGCCGGGCTGTACAGCATCGGCGCGGGCAACCGCGGCATCCAGGCGGCGCTGGCCGCCAGCGGGCGAGCCGACCATGTCGTCTGGGTCTGCCACGAACTCACACCGCACTCGCGCCGCGCCCTGCTCGACGGCGTGGCCGACGCGGTCATCAATCAGGATGCCGGCCATGAGGTGCGCTCCGCTTGCCGCCTCGCGCTGGCCCGCCTGTCCGGCGAGCGTGTGCTGGCGGACCAGGAGCGCATCCGCATCGACATCTTCCTGAAGGACAACCTGCCGTGAGCCCCACATGATCACGCTGGGAATCGACATCGGCACCTCGAGCGTGAAGGTCGCGCTGCTGGGCGACGACGACCATGTCATCGCGCACAGCAGCCAGCCGCTGCACGTGAGCCGGCCGCACACCGGCTTCAGCGAGCAGACACCGGAAGACTGGTGGCGGGCCGCCTGCCACGGCCTCGACGAGCTGAAGGCGCAGCACCCGGCCGAGCTGGCCGAGACCACCGCGATCGGCCTGTCCGGCCAGATGCACGGCGCCACGCTGCTCGACGCCGCCGGCGAGGTGCTGCGGCCCTGCATCCTGTGGAACGACGGCCGCAGCGACATCGAGTGCGCCGAGCTGGAGCGCGACTGGCCGGCGCTGCGCCAGGTCACCGGCAACATCGCCATGCCCGGCTTCACCGCGCCCAAGCTGCTGTGGGTGCGCAAGCACGAGCCACAGATCTTCGAGCGCACGGCCAAGGTGCTGCTGCCCAAGGCCTACCTGCGCTGGCGCCTGGCCGGCGAGTACGCCGAGGACATGTCCGACGCCTCGGGCACGCTGTGGCTGGACGTCGGCGCACGCCGCTGGTCCGAGGCGGCGCTGGCCGCCTGCGGCATGCGCCTGGACCAGATGCCGCGGCTGGTGGAAGGCAGCGAGCCGGCCGGCCAGCTGCGCCCCGAACTGGTGTCGCGCTGGGGCTTCCGCCGCGCGCCGATCCTCGCCGGCGGCGCCGGCGACAACGCCGCCGGGGCGGTGGGCGTCGGCGCGGTGCACCCGGGCGACGCCTTCGTGTCGCTGGGCACCTCGGGCGTGCTCTGGGCCACCACGGCGCACTTCGCGCCCAACCCGGCGCGTGCCGTGCACGCCTTCTGCCACGCCGTGCCGGCCACCTGGCACCAGATGGGCGTGCTGCTGTCGGCCGCGTCCAGCCTGGCCTGGTGGGCCTCGGTGGCCGGGCGCAGCGAGGCCGATCTGCTGGCCGAACTCGATGCCGACGCCACCGGGGCCAGCCCGGTGTGGTTCGCGCCCTACCTGTCGGGCGAACGCACACCGCACAACGACACCCGCGTGCGCGCCGGCTTCCTCGGCCTGGCCGCCGACACCTCCCGCGCGCACATGACGCTGGCCGTGCTCGAAGGTGTGGCCTACGCGATGCGCGACGCGCAGCAGTCGCTCGCCGGCGCCGGCACGGTGCTCGCCGAGGCCTCGCTGATCGGCGGCGGCGCGCGCTCGCCGCTGTGGGCGCAGATCCTCGCCGACGTGCTGGGCATCCCGCTGCACCAGGTCGCCGAAAGCGACATCGGCTGCGCGCTCGGCGCCGCGCGGCTGGCGCGCATGGCCGCCGGCGAAAGCATCACGGTGGCCCGACCCGCCACGCGGCTGCGCAGCTTCCAGCCGCGGCCGGACCAGGTTTCACTTCACGCGCAGCGGCATGCCCATTGGCAGCGCCTTTACCCGCTCGCACGCGATTTCGCGCGCTGAGCCCGAACGAAAGACACCATGAAGAAGACAAAGACGGCAAAGACGGCCTCGTCGCCCGCGGGCGACAGCTACTTCACGCTCAAGGAGCCGCTGCGCTTCGAAGGCACGCGCTACAAGCCCAGCGCCAGGCGCCCGATGGGTTACCGCTGGTACGACCCCGAGCGCAAGGTGCTGGGCAAGCGCATGGAAGACCAGCTGCGCTTCGCCGTGTGCTACTGGCACAGCTTCGTGTGGGAAGGCACCGACCCCTTCGGCGGCGAGACCTTCAAACGCCCCTGGCACGCCGCCGGCGGCGACGCCATGGCGCAGGCGCAGCTGAAGGCCGACACCGCCTTCGAGCTGTTCCGCCTGCTGCGCGCGCCCTACTTCACCTTCCACGACCGCGACATCGCCCCGGAAGGCGCGACGCTGCGCGAATCGAACCTGAACGTGCGCCGCATCGGCGAGGTGTTCGAGAAGAAGATGGCGGCCACCGGCGTCAAGCTGCTGTGGGGCACGGCCAACCTGTTCTCCAACCGGCGCTACATGGCCGGCGCGGCCACCAACCCCGACCCCGAGGTGTTCGCCTACGCCGCCGCGCAGGTGAAGAACGTGCTCGAGCTGACGCACGAGCTCAAGGGCACGAACTACGTGCTGTGGGGCGGCCGCGAAGGTTACGAGACGCTGCTCAACACCGACCTCAAGCGCGAGTTCGCGCAGATGGGCCGCTTCCTCACCATGGTGGTCGAGCACAAGCACAAGATCGGCTTCAAGGGCAGCATCCTCATCGAGCCCAAGCCGGCCGAGCCGACCAAGCACCAGTACGACTACGACGTCGCCACCGTCTACGGCTTCCTCAAGGCGCATGGCCTGGAGAAGGAAGTCAAGGTCAACGTCGAGCAGAACCACGCCCTGCTCGCCGGCCACAGCTTCGAGCACGAGATCGCGCTGGCGCAGGCGCTGGGCATCTTCGGCTCGATCGACATGAACCGCGGCGACGAGTTGCTCGGCTGGGACACCGACCAGTTCCCCAACAACCTGTCGCAGGTGGCGCTGGCGCTGTACCACATCCACCAGGGCGGCGGCTTCGGCACCGGCGGCCTGAACTTCGACGCCAAGTTGCGCCGCCAGTCGATCGCCCCCGACGACCTGATCGCCGCGCACGCCGGCGCCATGGACCTGAGCGCGCGCGCGTTGCTGGTGGCCGAGAAGATGATCGACGACGGTGCGCTCGCCGCGCAGCTGAACCAGCGCTACGCGGGCTGGGACGGCAAGCTGGGCAAGGGCATCCTCGCGGGCAAGCAGTCGCTGGACGACCTGGCCCGCCTGGTCGCCGCCACCGACCTCGAACCGCAGCCGCGCTCGGGCCGGCAGGAGCAGCTCGAAGCCCTGGTCAACACCTATCTCTGAGGCGCACAGGATCGCCACACTCACCCTTTCTCACGCCGGCATGGCTCGCCCTGGTGCGAGCAGCGTCCCGCCGATGCCGGCCCGCAGCGATCTCGCGATCGTTCAGCACACCCAGGCGGGCGCCAGCCAACAAGGAGACAACATGAGACTCAAGGCAATCTTCGCGGCGACCCTGGTCGCCACCGGCACCCTCACCCTCACGCAGGCCGTGCAGGCCGCCGGCGAAACCGTCGGCGTGTCATGGTCCAACTTCCAGGAGGAGCGCTGGAAGACCGACGAGGCCGCCATCAAGGCGGCGCTCGACAAGGCGGGCCTGAAGTACATCAGCGCCGACGCGGCCGGCTCGGCCGAGAAGCAGGCGGCGGACGTCGAGAGCCTGATCACCAAGGGCGCCAAGGCGCTGATCATCCTCGCCTGGGACCAGGACGCGATCCTGCCCTCGGTGCAGAAGGCCAAGCAGCGCGGCATTCCCGTCATCGCCTATGACCGCTTGATCCAGGACAAGGACGTGACCTACCTGACCTTCAACAACGTCGAGGTCGGCCGCATGCAGGCGCGCGAGGTGTTCAAGGTCCAGCCCAAGGGCAACTACGTCTTCATCAAGGGTGCGGCGACCGACCCGAACGCCGACTTCCTGCGCGGCGGCCAGCAGGAAGTGCTCGACGCGGCGATCAAGAAGGGCGACATCAAGAACGTCGGCGAGCAATACACCGACGGCTGGGCGCCGGAGAACGCGCAGAAGAACATGGAGCAGATCCTGACCAAGACCGGCGGCAAGGTCGACGCCGTCGTCGCTTCCAACGACGGCACCGCCGGCGGCGTGGTCGCGGCGCTGAAGGCGCACAACATGGTCGGCATCCCGGTGTCGGGCCAGGACGGCGACAAGGCCGCGCTGAATCGCGTCGCGCGCGGCGAGCAGACGGTGTCGGTCTGGAAGGACTCGCGCACGCTGGGCAAGGTGGCCGGCGAGGTCGCGGCCGCGCTGGTGGCGAAGAAGAAGCCGGCCAACACGACGATCTTCAAGGACGGCAGCAAGAAGATCCCGCAGCAGGCCATCCTGCTGGCGCCGATGCCGATCACCAAGGCCAACCTGCAGGCGGTGATCGACGCGAAGTGGATCAGCAAGGACGAGGTCTGCGCCGGGGTCGACAAGGCCAAGGCGCCGGCGGCCTGCAAGTAGGCCACCCAGACCGACCCGCCGGCCGGCCCGGCGGGTCGCTGCGAGCGGCCGCCGTGCCGCGCCATCCTGTCCTGAGGAGTACAGATGCTTTCGGGTCTGCTTGCGCACCTGCGCCTCGATCCCCGGCTGTCGTCGATGGTCGCGGCACTGATCGTCATCGCGATCGTGCTGAACGTGATGACGGGCGGGCTGTTCCTCTCGGCGGAGAACCTCTACAACCTGTCGATCCAGACCTGCGTCATCGCGGTGATGGCCTGCGGCATGGTCTACGTGATCGTCGCGCGGCAGATCGACCTGTCGGTCGGATCGCTGCTGGCCTTCAGCGGCATGGCCGCCGCCTGGGTCCAGACCCGTGCGTTTCCGCCGGACTCGACCACCGGCTGGGTGACGAGCATCGTCGTGGCACTGGCGCTGGGTGCGGCCGTCGGCGCGATGCAGGGTGCGCTGGTCGCCAGGATGCGCATCCCGGCCTTCATCGTCACGCTGGCCGGCTACCTGATGTTCCGCGGCGCCGCCTTCCTCGTCAGCGACGGGCAGACACTCGCGCCGCTGCATCCGACCTACCAGGCGCTCGGCGGCGGTGTCAACGGCGCGATCGGCGTCACGGCCAGCATCGTGCTGGGCCTGCTCGCCGCGGCCTGGGTCGTCTGGCACGCCTGGACCGGGCGGCGTGATCAACGCCGCTACGGCATCGAGCCGGCGCCGATCTGGGTCGACGCGCTGAAGGCAGCCCTGTTGTGCGCCGCCATCGCCGGCTTCGTCTGGACGATGTGCCTGGCACCCGACTTCACCAACGTCGACGAAGCCGGCATGCCGCGCGGCCGCGGCATCGGCGTGCCGGTGCTGATCCTGCTCGTCATCGCCGGCTTCATGACCTTCGTCGCGCAGCGCACGCGCTACGGGCGCTACGTGTTCGCCTACGGCGGCAACCCCGAGGCGGCGCTGCTCTCCGGCCTGCCGACCACCTGGCTGGTCTGGTCGCTGTTCATCCTCACCGGCGTGCTGGCGGCGATCGCCTCGGTGATCACGACGGCGCGCCTCGGCTCGGGGGCCAATTCGATCGGCCAGCTCGCCGAGCTGTACGTGATCTCCGCCGCCGTCATCGGCGGCACCTCGTTCGCCGGCGGCACCGGCTCGGTGCCCGGTGCGGTGCTCGGCGCGCTGCTGATCCAGACGCTCGACAACGGCATGGTGCTGCTCGACGTCTCCAGCCCGATGCGCCAGATCTTCATCGGCATCGTGCTGATCGTGTCGGTCTGGTTCGACGTCGTCTACCAGAAGAGGGCCTGACCATGATGCAGATGGAGCAAGCCCCGGCACCGGCGGCGCCCGCGGATCGCGAGGCCTTCGTGCAGATGCGGCAGATCGTCAAGCGCTTCGGCGGCCTGGTCGCGGTGAACCATGTCGATCTCGACCTGTACGCCGGCGAGTGTGTCGGCGTGCTCGGCCACAACGGCGCCGGCAAGACGGTGCTGATCAAGGTGCTGTCGGGCGTCTACGTTCCCGACGAAGGCTCGATCCAGGTGCATGGCAAGCCGGTGAGCTTCCGCACCCCGCACGACGCGCAGGCCGCCGGCATCGAGACCATCCACCAGACGCTGGCGCTGGCCGACAACCTCGACGGGCCGGGCAACCTGTTCCTCGGCCGCGAGCTGCTGACGCCCTGGCGCACGCTGGACAGCCGGCGCATGGAGTACGAGGCGCGCAACGTCATCAAGCGCCTGAACCCGAACTTCAGGAACATCCTCGACCCGGTGCTGCGCATGTCGGGCGGCCAGCGCCAGTCGGTGGCGATCGCGCGCGCGCTGTACTTCAACGCGCGCATCCTGATCATGGACGAGCCCTGCGCGGCCCTCGGCCCCGCCGAGACGCGCATGGTGCTCGAGACGATCAAGCGGCTGAAGGCGGAGGGCATCGGCATCTTCCTGATCAGCCACGAGATGCACGACGTGTTCGAGGTCTGCGACCGCGCGACGGTGATGAAGAACGGCAGCGTCGTCGGCATGGTGCAGATGAAGGACGTGACGCAGGACGAGGTGCTGCAGATGATCATCCAGGGCAAGCGGCCAGTGCCGGCCCAGGCGGCATGAAGGCACGGGCGGCGCTCGCGACGCTGGCGCTGGCCGGGACGGGCCTGCTGCTGCCGGCGGCCCTGCGGGCGCAAGTGCCCGCGGTGCCGCGCTTCGTCGACGAGACCGATGCCGCCGGCGTGCAGAGCCGCTTCGACGGCGACTGGGAATACACCGTCGGTGGCGGCGTCGCCGCGCTGGACTGCGACGGCAGCGGAGCGCCTTCGCTGTTCATTGCCGGCGGCGCGAACCGGTCGAAGTTCTACCGCAACAAGAGCCAGCGCGGCGGCGCGCTCCGGTTCGTGCAGGAACGTGCCGGCCTCGAGCTGACCAGCACGCTGGGCGCCTACCCGATCGATCTGGACGGCGACGGCGTGCTCGACCTCGTCGTGCTGCGTGTCGGCGAGACGCTGCTGATGCGCGGACTCGGCGACTGCCGTTTCGAGCGCGCCAACGAACGCTGGCAGTTCGCCGGCGGCAATCAGTGGACCACCGCGTTCGCCGCAGCCTGGCTGGGCCGCGACGCGTTTCCCACGCTCGCCTTCGGCACCTACGTCGACCGCGCCCGCCAGGACTTCCCCTGGGGCAACTGCACGGACAACGCCTTGTTGCGCCCGGCGCGCGGCGACACGCTGGCCTTCGAGGCGCCGCTGCCGCTCAAACCCGGCCACTGCGCACTCGGCATGATGTTCTCCGACTGGAATCGCAGCGGACTGCCGGCGCTGCGCATCGCCAACGACCGCGAGTACTACAAGGGCGGGCAGGAGCAGCTCTGGCATGTTCCACCCAGCAGCGAGCCCGGCAGCGCGCCGCGCCTGTTCGCTGCCGACGAAGGCTGGAAGCCGCTGCAGATCTGGGGCATGGGCATCGCCAGCGCCGACCTCGACGGCAGCGGCTACCCGGCCTACTTCCTCACCAGCATGGCCGACAACAAGCTGCAGATGCTGGTGGCGGGATCCACCAAGCCCGTGTACCGCGATGTCGCCTTCGTCAAGGGCGTCACCGCGCACCGCCCCTTCGCGGGCGGCGACGTGCATCCATCGACGGCGTGGCATGCGCAGTTCGCCGACGTCAACAACGACGGCTGGCAGGACCTCTTCGTCGTCAAGGGCAACGTCGGCAACATGCCCGACTTCGCGATGCTCGACCCGAGCAACCTGCTGCTCGGCGATCCCGACGGCCGCTACCGCGAGGCGGCCGGCGAGTCGGGCCTGCTGAACTACCAGCGCGGCCGCGGCGGCTTGATGGTCGACCTCAACGGCGACGGTCTGCTCGACGCGTTGATCGTCAACCGCTGGGACCGCGCCAAACTGTGGCGCAACGTCGGCGCCGGCACGGCGGCCGCGCCGAGGCCCATCGGCCACTGGCTGCAGCTGCGCTTGCGCCAGGACGGCGGCAACCGCGATGCCATCGGCGCCTGGCTGGAGGTGGAGGCCGGCGGCCGCGTGCAGCGGCGTGAGCAGTTCGTCGGCGGCGGGCATGCCAGCGGCACGGTCGGCTTCCTGCACGTCGGCCTGGGCGCCGCGACGAAGGCACGCGTGCGGGTGCTCTGGCCGGGTGCGAAGCCGGGCGATGCGGCGCTCACCAGCCCCTGGTTCGACGCTGCCGCCGACGGTTTCTACCTCGTCGATCGGCAGAACGGGCTGCTGGCATGGCAGCCCTGAGGGCGATGCTGCTGTGGCTCCTCGCCGCGGCCGGCACCGCGCAGGCGCAGATGGTGAACACCGAGGCCTCGCGCTACAGCGCTGCGGTGGCCACCGAGTGGTTCCGCGTCGTGCTGCCGGCCATCCAGCAGACGCCGGGGCAGTCGCCGCCGGTGGCGGCGCGCACGCTCGCCTACCTCGGTCTCGGGCTGTACGAATCCATCCTGGCCGGTTTGCCGGCGCAGCGCAGCTTCGCGGGCCAGTTGGTCGAGCTCGAATCGCTGCCCGCCGCGCAACCCGACGAGGTGCTGCACTGGCCCACCGTGGCCAACGCGACGCTGGCCGCGCTGACGCAGATGCTGCTGCCCAACGCGCCGCCCGACTGGAAGGCGCGCTTCGAGGCGCTGGAGCGCAACATGCCGGTAGCGCAGTCGGCCGACTTCGACCCGGCTCAGCGCACACCCGAGGTGATCATCCGCTCCGAGACGCACGGCAAGCTGCTCGCGATGGCGTTGATGACCTGGGCGCGCACCGACGGCGGCCACGACGCCAGCGGAGCGCGCCGCGCGCGGCTGGACGCCGCCTACGTCTCGCCCAGCGGCCCGGGCGCCTGGGTGCCCACGCCGCCGCGCTTCGCGCGCCCGCTGCTGCCGAACTGGGGCGACAACCGGCCCTTCATGCCGACGGCGCAGCAGCGCTGCGCACCGCCCGGCCCGCCGAAATACGACGAGACGCCCGGATCGCCCTTCCACCGCGAGGCCGACGAGGTGCGCCGCGCCGGCGTGCAGCCCACCGAGGAGCAGCGCCGCATCGCGCTGTACTGGGCCGACGACCCGCTGAAGACGCCCACGCCGGCGGGCCACTGGGCCTGGATCCTCACCGACCTGCTGCGCGACCGCAAGGCGAACCTGGCCAGCGCGGCCGAGCAGTACGCGCGTTTGAACCTGGCCATGGCCGACGCCTTCGTCGCAACCTGGAAGCTGAAGTACGCGCTCAACCTGATCCGGCCGGTGACCTATATCCAGCTCGCCTTCGACAGCAACTGGGTGCCGCCGCTGATGGAGACGCCGCCCTTCCCCGAGTACCCGTCGGGCCACTCGGTGCAGTCGGGCTCCGCCGCGGCGGTGCTCGAGGCCTTCTACGGCCGCGACACCGCCTTCGAGGACCGCGCGCACAACGACCGCGGCTGGGGTCCGCAGCGCTTCAAGAGCTTTGCCGCGGCCGCCGATCAGGCCGCTGTCTCCCGGCTGTACGCCGGCATCCATTTCCGCAGCGCCATCGAGCACGGCACCACGATGGGCCGCTGCATCGGCGCGCAGGCGCTGTCGCTCGTCACGCGCGGCACGCCGTGAGGCGCGGACCTACACTGAGTTGATGGCCAGCAACCTTGCGCCAGCCGAATCGGCCGGGCTCACGCGCCACGGCGACGCCACCGTGCGCCACCTGCGCCAGGTGCTGCTGTGGCCGCTGCGGCTGCTGCCGCGCCCGCGTGCCGCGGGCGACCAGGGCCCGCCCTGGCAGCACCTGCGCGACATGGCCGGTTCTTCGCCCTGGCGCGAGGTGGTCGACGAGTTCACCGGCGACAGCGCCGGTTTCCACGAGCGCCACTACAACGAGTTCGTGTCTTTCCTGCCGGTGGTGCAGCGCTTCCTGTTCGGCGAGGGACGTGCCGGCCGCGACAGCGAGCGCGACGACAGCGGCGCGCCGATGCGCGTGTTCCGCCGCAGCGACATCGCCGCCGTGCGCATCACCGCGCGGCCCGGCGACGCGCCGGTGCTGCTGGACATCGTGCACGTCGACCTGTATTTCTTCTTCGACGTCGACGTGGTCATGCTCAACGTCGAGGTCAGCGCCAACGACCTGCCGCTGGACGTCGCGCAGGAGGTGCTCTACCGCTTCGGCCGCGCCTACCCGGCCGGCTGGGACGCGCAGGGCCGCGCGCTGAACTGCCTGGCCGGGCTCGAATGGCTGGGGCCCGACGGCAGCGTGCTGGCGCGCTCCGATTCGCAGGACCGCGACGCCTTCCTCGCCCATGTGGCCGAACACCGCGCGCCGCGCGTGGCGGCGCACTGGGCCTTCGTGCTCGCGCCGCTGGTGGCCGACCATGCCGACCACGGCGCGGCGCTGCGCGTGCGGCAGATCGAGTACTACCGCATGCCGATGATGGCCTACCTGTCGCTGGACGACCCGCGTCGGCTCACGCGCGGCGACTTCATTCGGCTCGGCCTGGTCACCGCCGCGGCCGCCGCCGATGCCGCGCTGCCCTACGGCGAGCAGCACCTGTCCGACTTCGAGCAGCGCTTCTGCTACGACCGCTTCTGGTCCGACGGCGGCGCGGCGCCGAACACGCGCTACCTGTGCAGCGGCCATGCGCTGGTCGTCGTCGGCCCGGCGCAGTCGCAGTTCTACGGCTGCCGCGACCGCGGCGTGCTGGCGCAGTTCCGCCACCAGCATTTCCTGCTGTTCCTCATCGCGCATTTCCAGAAGGCGGCGCTGCTGATGTTCACCGACCGGCTGGTCGAGGCGCTGAAGGGCCTGGACGTGCGCCGGCCCGAGAGCGTGAAGCGCTTCAAGCGCGCGATCCGCAGCAGCTTCGAAGGCTTCCTGCGCTTCACGCACCGCTACTGGTTCCACGACATTTCGGACCAGGTGCAGGTGCGCGCGCTGTTCCAGATGTGCGCCACCCACCTGCGCCTGGATTCGCTGTACTGCGAGGTCAAGGAACGCATCGAGGACATGAATGCCTACCTCGACGCCGACAGCCTGCGCCGCCAGGCCAACACCGTGGTGCGCCTGACCGTGGTGACGATCTTCGGCCTGATCGGCACGGTGACCACCGGCTTCCTCGGCATGAACCTGCTGGCCGAGGCCGATGCGCCGCTGTCGCGCCGGCTGTGGATCTTCGCCCTGGTGTTCGGGCTGACCGCGGCGCTGACGGTCTACACGATGGTCAAGTCCAAGCGGCTGTCGGACTTCCTCGACGCCTTGTCCGACGAGCACCTGTCGATCTGGGGCAAGTGCAAGGCCCTGGCTTCGGTCTGGCGGCACGAGCGGCACGAGGCCTGAGCCCTTTCGCACGTCCACCCGGGGAGTCTTCCCGCGGCAGGCAACACGCCGAGTTCCGAGCCGGTGCCGCCTGGTCCTGTCAAGGTAACAGCGGCGCGAAACCCTTCCAGGGCGTGAAAGTGCCGCGTAAAATACAGGCTGTTACAAGCTGGCCGCAGGGAATGCCACACCAGCACAACGCCTAGGAAGGGGACGACATGACCGACTCACTGCCTGTTCGCGAGTACCAGGAATCCCGCATCGAAGACGAGCCCATCCTCGGGCCCGTGCTGGCGCTGCCCGATGGCCGCATCCAGCCGCTGACGTGGATGGAGCGCATCATGGTCGCGCTGCACCTGACCAACGCGAAGCTGCTCGAGGCGCGCTACTACAAGCCGGCGCACTCCTGAGCCGGGCGCGGCCCGGCGCCGCGCACTTTCACAGGCCGCTCAGTCGACGCGCACGGTAACGACGACGCGGCGATTCTGGGCGCGCCCTTCGGCTGTCGAGTTGTCGGCGATCGGCTTGTCGAAGCCGAGGCCTCGCCGCTCGATGCCCGAGGCCTGCATGCCGGACTGGGCCAGTTGCTGGGCAACCGACTCGGCGCGCCGCAGCGACAAGGCCTCGTTGAGCTTGGCCGGCCCGACGTTGTCGGTGTGCCCTTCGACGATCACGCGTTCGACGCCCACGCTCGAGAGCGTGCGCGCCACCTCGGCCAGCGCGACACGTCCGTCTTCCGACACTTCGTCGACGTTGGACTCGAACAGCAGCCTCACGCCGAGCTTGAGTTCCCAGGCGTCGGCCGCGGGTGTGAAGCCCAGTTTCTTCAGCGCCACCAGCTTCTGAGCGCGTGCATCGGGTGACGCCGGCGACGGGCTCTGGCAGCCCAGCAGCGCCACGACGAGACCGGCCATCACCAGGCGGCCTGCCCAAACCTTCGGGTACAACGTTCTCACGGACTGCTCCTAAGCGACCAGCGGCCGCACCTCGTCGTCGATGCGCGCCTCGAACACCTCGACCGACCCGCGCGAGCGGGCCTTCGCGCGGTACATCGCCGCGTCGGCCGCGGCCAGCCACTGCTCCAGGCTGCCGCCCGCCTCGGGCAGCATCGCCACACCGACGCTCGCGCTTGCCTCGAAGCGGCCGAACGCCGCACTGTCCATCGGTGCCCGGATGGCCGCGGCGATCCCCGCGGCGATGCGCTGGGCATCCTCTGCGGCGCGAATGGGCGACAGCAGCACGGCAAACTCGTCACCGCCCAGTCGTGCGACGAAGTCGCCATCGCGCAGCTTCGAGCGGATGCGGCGCGCCACCTGCACGAGCAACTCGTCGCCGGCGGCGTGGCCGAGTGCGTCGTTGACTTCCTTGAACCGGTCGCAATCGAGGAACAGCAGCGCGCAGCCCTCGCCCGGCTCGCGCGGCGCCGTCACCAGCCGGCCGGCACGGTCGAGGAAGCTCGCGCGGTTGGGCAGGCCGGTGAGGTTGTCGTGGAAGGCCAGGTAGGACAGCGACTCGTTGACGGTGCGCAGCGTCTCGTGCTTGGCCACCAGGCTGGCCTCGCGGCTCTCGATCTCCGCGAGCAGCGCGTTGAAGTCCTCGCCGAGATCGTGGATCTCCTTGACCGTCGCGGCCGGCGCGCGCAGCGACAGTGCGCGTTCGGTGCGTGCGGTGCGCGTCAGCGCGGCCAGCCGATTCAGCGGCCAGACGATGTCGCGCTCGACGCGCCGCGACAGGCGGGCCACCAGCCAGGCATTGGCCGCGGTGCACACGGCGATCGCCGCCAGCACCTTGAGCAGGAACATCAGCGAACCGACGCCACGCCCCTGCACGTGCACCTCGCCGTAGGGCCGCCCTTCGTGGCTGATCTGTGCACGCGCTTCCTGCCCGAACAGCAACCCGGCCACGTTCGCCAGCACGGCATCCAGCAGCTCGCCGTTGCGCGCTGCGTAGGTCGCCAGCGGCCGCCCGCGGACGTCGACGATGCTCGCCGCACGCAGGCTTTCGCGCTCGCCGACGAGTTGCAGTACCTCCGTCGCCGCGACGGCGTCGCCGAACACGGCGGCGGCCTCGGCGGTGTAGGAAATCGATCGGGCCACCAGCGTCAGGTTCTGCTCGACCTGGCTGCGCAGCGTGAGGAAGGACACCAGCGTCAGCACCAGTCCGGCCGCGATCACCGCGGCCATGCCCAGGCGCAGGTGCGCGGCACGCAGGGTGTCGAGCAGCGGCTGGCGGGCGCTCATGACCCGCCTCCGGTCGCCCCGCGCGCGATGCGCAGCACCAGCGGGTTGACGCGCAGCCCGCTGCGGGAGATGGCGTCGAGGTTGGCATTGAAGCGCACCGTGCTCGCGCCGGGCTCGAGACAGAACATGCCGCCGTCGCTGCAGAACTCGAGGCCCTCGCCGAGCAGCAGCACCGGCTGGCCGGCCAGCAGTTGAAGCAGGTCGCGGCCGGCTGCGGCGCCGATGCCCGACACATACACGGCCTGGCAGCCCTCGCGCGCCTGGGCGGCACTCGTGACCGGACGCACGGCGACGGCGCGCTGCGACGAGCCGATGTCCACGGCCCGCAGCAACTCGTCGATGGATGGGCCGCGGCCCAGGGTGCACAAGCTGATGGCCGCGGAATCGCCGGGCCAGCGCGTGTAGCTGACGATGCCTGCGACGACGCCTGCCACGGTCGCCCGCGGGGCGCTGGCCGGCTCGACGGCCTGTGCCCGGGCCGCCGCCAGCAGGCCGAGCAGGCCGCAGGCAGCCGCCAACCCGCGCATCGTGCGGCGGCAGCGACCGGCACGATGGCTCGGCCGGCAGGGCAGGAACTGCAGGGGCATGAGCCAAGTATGGCGTCCGGCTCCCACCCGATCTGCGACGTTCTGTGCAACCTGCACAGAACTGCCGTGGCAGATTGCGCGCCGGCGGCCTGCGTCAGGGCAGCAGCACGCTGCACCCGGTCGTCTTGCGCGCTTCCAGGTCGCGGTGCGCCTGCGCCGCGTCTTTCAGCGCGTAGCGCTGGTCGATGCGGATCTTCACCGCACCGCTGAGTACCACGGCGAACAGGTCGTCGGCCATGGCCTGCGTCGACTCGCGCGTGGCGATGTGGGTGAACAGCGTGGGCCGCGTCACGTGCAGTGAGCCCTTGGCCGCGAGCATGCCCATCTCGATGGGCGGCACCTTGCCCGAGGCATTGCCGAAGTTCGCCGCCAGGCCGAAGGGCTGCAGGCAGTCGAACGAGCGCACGAAGGTGTCCTTGCCCACCGAGTCGTAGACCACCTTCAGTCCCTGGCCGCCGGTGATCTGCTTGACGCGCTCGACGAAATCTTCCTTCTGGTAGTTGATGGCGTGGGACGCACCGTGCTCCAGCGCGAGCCGGCATTTCTCGTCGCTGCCGGCCGTGCCGATCAGCCGCAGGCCGAGTGCCTTGGCCCATTGGCAGGCAATCAGGCCGACGCCGCCGGCCGCGGCGTGGAAGAGCACGAAGTCGCCTGCCTGCAGCCCGGCCTGCGGCAGCGTCTTCTTCAGCAGGTACTGCACCGTCAGGCCCTTGAGCATCATCGCCGCGCCGGTCTCGAAGGAGATCGCGTCTGGCAGTTTGCAGACGCACTTGGCCGGCATCACGCGCGCCTCGCTGTAGGCGCCCGGCGGCTGGCTCGCGTAGGCGGCGCGGTCGCCGGCCTTCAGGTGCGTGACACCCTCGCCCACCGCCTCGACCACACCGGCGCCTTCCATGCCCAGCGCCAACGGCAGCGGGTTGGCGTACAGGCCGGTGCGCTGGTAGACGTCGATGAAGTTCAGGCCGCAGGCATGGTGGCGGATGCGGATCTCGCCGGGGCCGGGGTCCCCCACCGTGATCTCGTCGAGCTGCATGGCTTCGGGGCCGCCGTAGGCAGCAACGCGGATGGCTTTCACGGTCTGGGGCATCGGGGAGTCCTGGTCGGCTGGAACGCTGCGAATCCGCTATCGTGCCAGCCTTTGCACGCCGCTGCATGCGCCGCCTGATCACCGCGCCCAACCTTGCCCTGGCCACGCTGTGGGCCGACATGCTGACCCACGCCGGCATCGCGGCGACCGTGCAGCGCGCCTACGCCGGCAGCATCGCCGGCGAACTGCCGCCCGACCAGGCGCTGCCCGAGGTGTGGGTGACGGACGATGCGCAACTCGACGCCGCGCGCGTGCTGCTCGTGCAGTTGCGCCACCCGCCGCATCGTCATTGGGTCTGCCCGTCCTGCGGCGAGCGCATCGACGGGCCCTTCGACCAGTGCTGGAACTGCGGCACCGACATGCCCACCTCATGAGCCCGTCGTGACCCCGCCATGAACCACGCCCTGACGCCCCGCATCGCCTTCCTGCTGACCCTGCCGCCGCTGCTGTGGGCCGGCAACGCCGTGGTCGGCCGCGCGCTGGTGGGCAGCGTGCCGCCGCTGGCGCTCAACGCGATGCGCTGGTGGATCGCGCTCGTGCTGCTGCTGCCGCTGGGCTGGCGCGTGCTGCGTTATCCCGGCGACATGGCCGCGCGCTGGAAGCACTTCGCGCTGCTCGGCCTGCTCGGCGTGGGCAGCTACAACGCGCTGCAATACCTCGCGGTGCAGACCAGCACGCCGCTGAACGTGACGCTGATCGCCGCCAGCATGCCGGTGGGCATGATGCTCGTCGGGCTGGTCTTCTATGGCGAGCGGCCGAGCGCGCGGCAGATCGCCGGCGCGCTGCTGTCGCTGCTCGGCGTGGCGATGGTGATCTCGCGCGGCAGCCTGGAGACGCTGCTGCACGTGAAGCTCGTGCCCGGCGACCTGCTGATGCTGCTGGCCGTGGCGCTGTGGGCCGGCTACAGCTGGATGCTGGCGCGGCCGCCTGCGTCGATGCGCGGCGAAGCCCGGCCGGCCTGGGGCTGGGCCGAGTTCCTGCTGGTGCAGGTGCTGTTCGGCAGCGTCTGGGCGACGCTGGCCGCGGGGGTCGAGATGCAGTTCGCGCCGGTGGCGATCCACTGGACACCGTGGGTGGTCGCCGCGCTGGCCTACGTGGCCATCGGCCCGTCGCTGATCGCCTACCGCGCCTGGGGGCTGGGCGTGTCCACCGTCGGGCCGGCCATCGCGGCCTTCTTCAGCAACCTCACGCCGGTGTTCGCCGGCGTGCTGTCGGCCGCGCTGCTCGGCGAGGCACCGAGCTGGTACCACGCCGCCTCGTTCGTGCTGATCGCCGCGGGCATCGTCGTGTCGTCGATGCCGCGCAAGGCCTGATCAGAACGTGCCGGGGTAGGCCCCGCCGTCGAGCAGGATGTTCTGGCCGGTGAGGTAGCTCGCCTGCGCACTGCAGATGAAGGC
Source organism: Anaeromyxobacteraceae bacterium (assembly GCA_032654565.1). Lineage (GTDB taxonomy): Bacteria > Myxococcota > Myxococcia > Myxococcales > Anaeromyxobacteraceae > JADKCZ01. The sequence goes on from JAULAX010000017.1 coordinate 47,352, forward strand.
GCAGAACGCACCGAACTCCGCCGAGGTGCCGAAGCGCCCGGCCGGCACGGTGGCGCGACGCTTCTCGAGCACCGCGTCGATGCTCTGGCCGCTCTTCGCCGCCAGGCCCTGCATCGTCGTGCGGATGCGGTCGGTGTCGAACACGCCGGGCAGCAGGTTGTTCACCGTCACGTTGGCCGAGGCCAGTCGCGGCTGGCGTGCCAGACCGGCGACAAAGCCGGTGAGCCCGCTGCGTGCGCCGTTGGACAGACCGAGCACGTCGATCGGCGCCTTCACCGCGCCCGAGGTGATGTTGACCACGCGGCCGAAGCCGCGCGCCGCCATGCCGTCCACCGTGGCCTTGATCAGCTCGATGGGCGTGAGCATGTTGGCGTCCACCGCCTTGATCCAGGCCTCGCGGTCCCAGTCGCGGAAGTCGCCCGGCGGCGGCCCGCCGGCGTTGTTGACGAGGATGTCGACCTGCGGGCAGGCCGCGAGTGCCGCGGCGCGTGCGGCCGGCGTGGTGATGTCACCGGCGACCGCGATCACCTGCACCTTCGGGTACGCGGCGCGCAGTTCGGCGGCGGTGGCGTTCAACGCCTCCTCGCCGCGCGCGGTGATCACCACGTTCACGCCCTCGGCCGCCAGCGCCTGCGCGCAGCCCTTGCCGAGGCCCTTGCTGGCGGCGCACACCAGCGCCCAGCGTCCTGCGATGCCCAGATCCATGTCTTGTCTCCTTCGAAGAATTCAGCGAGAACTCAGCGCCAGCGCGCCAGCAGCCACACCCCGCCCAGCACCAGCAGCGTGCCGGCCGCCACCCAGACCGTGAACGGCTCGCCGAGCAGCAGCACACCCATCAGGATGGTCGACATCGGGCCGAGCATGCCGGTCTGCGCGGTGAGCGTGGAGCCGACGCGCTCGATGGCCATCATCACCATCAGCACCGGCGCGAAGGTGCACAGCGTGGCATTGAGCACCGACAGCCAGATCACCGCCGGCGCCACCTCGGTGGCCGCCGAGATCGGCCGCAGGATCAGGAACTGCGCGATGCAGAACACGCAGGCCACGCTGGTCGCCAGGCCGGTCAGGCGCAGCGAGCCCAGGCGCTTGACCACCTCGCCGCTGTAGACGAGGTAGACCGCGTAGCTCAGCGCGCTGCCGAACACCAGCGCGGCGCCGAGCACCACGTCGGGCCCGGCGATCTGCAGCTCGTGGCCGAACACCAGCAGCACGCCGGCGTAGCTGACCGCCAGCGCGATCAGCTGCCGGCCGGTGGCGCGCCGACCGAACAGCAACCAGCCCAGCAGCAGCACCATGGTCGGGTTGAGGTAGAGCACCAGCCGCTCGAAGCTGGCTGACACGTAGGCCAGGCCGGCGAAGTCGAGGAAGCTCGCGAGGTAGTAGCCGCTGAAACCCAGGCCGAGCACGGCCAGCTGGTCGCGACGCTCCAGCGGCGGCTTGCCGCGGCCCGCCCACCACGCGAGCAGCACGAACAGCGGCATCGCGAACAGCATGCGGAACATGATCAGCGTGACCGCATCGACGCCGTGCCGATAGGCCAGCTTGACGATGATGGCCTTGCCGGAGAAGGCGATCGCGCCCAGCGAGGCGAGCGCCAGGCCCGGCAGCACGGACGCGGGCGGAGTGTCGGCTGCGAGCGAGGGGGAGCTCATGTCCCGAACGATTCTACGGGGCGCCCTCGCGGCGCGTTGCCGCAGGGTCAGCGGGGAATGACCGCGGTGACCTCGATCTCCACCTTGGCGCGGTCTTCCATCAGCGCGCTGACCTGCACCGCACTCATCGCCGCGTGATACACGCCGATCAGCTCGCGGAACACCGCGCCCACTTCGCGGCCGCGCGACAGGTACTCGCGCTTGTCGGTCACATACCAGGTCATGCGAACGATGTGCTCGGGCCTGGCGCCGGCCTCGGCGAGCACCGCCACGATGTTGGCCAGCGCCTGCCGCGTCTGCGCGACGAAGTCGTCGCTCTCGAAGCGGCACTGGCCGTTCCAGCCGATCTGGCCGGCGACGAACACCTGACGGCCTTCGGCGGCCACGCCGTTCGAATAGCCCTTCGGCTTGTCCCAGGCGGCAGGTTGGAGAACTTGCATCATGTTCCTTGGCGAAGGCGGAAGCGCTGCAGCTTGCCGGTCTCGGTGCGCGGCAGCGCGGTGCGGAACTCGATGGCCCGCGGATACTTGTAGGGCGCGACGCTCTGCTTGACGAAGTCCTGCAGCTCGCGCACCAGCGTGTCGGACGGTTCGATGCCCGGGCGCAGCACGACGAAGGCCTTGACGATCTGGCCGCGCTCCGCGTCGGCCACGCCGATCACGCCGCATTCGGCCACCTTGGGGTGCAGCAGCAGCGTGCTCTCCACCTCGGGGCCGGCGATGTTGTAGCCGCCGCTGATGATCATGTCGTCGGTGCGCGCCTGGTAGACGAAGCAGCCGTCGGCGTCGACGAGGTAGGCGTCGCCGGTGAGGTTCCAGCCGTTCTGGACATACTGGCGCTGGCGGTCGTCGCCGCCGAAGGTCAGGTAGCGGCAGCCGGTCGGGCCCTTCACCGCCAGCCGCCCGACCTGGCCGCGCGGCAGCGGTTGGCCATCGTCGTCGAGCACGCAGGCCACGTAGCCCGGCACCACGGTGCCGGTGGCGCCCGGCTTCGCATGCGCCTCGTCGTGCGAGATGAAGATGTGCAGCAGCTCGGTGGAGCCGATGCCGTCGATCATCTCGATGCCGCTGGCGTCCTTCCAGAGCTGGCGCGTCGCCGCGGGCAGCGACTCGCCGGCGCTGACGCAGTGCTTCAGCGACGAGAGGTCGTGGCCGGCGAGCTGCGGCGCCATCGCGCGGTACGAGGTCGGCGCGGTGAAGCACACCGTCGCGCGGTACGACGCGATCGCCGCGGGCAGCGCGGTCGGCGAGGCGTTCTCCAGCAACACGGTCGATGCGCCCACCGACAGCGGGAACAGCAGCAGCCCGCCCAGGCCGAAGGTGAAGGCCAGCGGCGGGCTGCCGATGAACACGTCGTCGCGCGTGGGCCGCAGCACGTGCTTCGGCCAGCAGGCGCAGGCGGCCATCACGTCGCGGTGGAAGTGCATCGTGCCCTTGGGCTGGCCGGTGGTGCCCGAAGTGAAGGCGAGGATGCAGGTGTCGTCCTGCGCGGTCTTCACGTTGTCGAAGCTCGATGGCTTGGCGGCAGCGCGAGCGTCGAGCTGGCCGGCGTCGGGCGAGTTGAAGTGCAGCACCTGCGTCAACGTCGGGCAGCCCGGTCGCGCCAGCGCGAGTTCCTCGGCCAGCCGTGCGTCGCACAGCGCGTGGCTGACCTGCGCCTTGACGACGATCTGCGTCAGCTCCTTGGCGCGCAGCAGCGGCATGCTGCCCACCGCGATGCCGCCTGCCTTGACGACGGCGAACCAGCAGGCAGCAAGCTTGGGCGAGTTGGCGCCGCGCAGCAGCACGCGGTTGCCGGGCACCAGACCCAGGTCCTCGACCAGCACGCGGGCGATGCGGTTCGCCTCGGCCTGCAACTCGGCATAGGTCCAGCGCACGCCATGGCCCTGGATGCACAGGCGATCACCCTGCCCGCTCGCGACCCAGCGATCGAGCAGCTCGCTCGCGCAGTTGAGCTGCGCGGGGAACTGCAGGTCCGGCGAGTCGAACAGGAACTCCGGCCACTGATCGCGCGGCGGCAGGTGGTCGGCGGCGAAGGTGTCCACATGCGCGGTCGTCATGTCACCCCTCCTTGAGCAGGTCCTTGCCGATGATCAGCTGCTGCACCTCGGTCGCGCCTTCGTAGATGCGCAGCGAGCGGATCTCGCGGTACAGCGACTCGACCACGTTGCCGCTGACCACGCCGGCCCCGCCCCACAGCTGCACGGCGGCGTCGATGACCTGCTGCGCGCCTTCGGTGGCGGCCATCTTGGCCATCGCCGCTTCGCGGGTCACGTGGCGGCCCTGGTCGCGCTGCCAGGCGGCGCGGTAGGTGAGCAGCGCGGCGCTGTCGATGGTGGTGGCCATCTGCGCCAGCCTGGCCTGCGTGAGCTGGAAGTCCCCCAGCCGCTGGCCGAACATGGTCCGCGCCCTGGCCCGCTCCAGGCCCTCGTGCAGCGCACGCCGGCCGAAGCCCAGCGCGGCGGCCGCCACCGAGGTGCGGAACACGTCGAGCGTGCGCATGGCGATCTTGAAGCCCTCGCCGGGCGCGCCGATGCGGCTGGACTTGGGCACGCGGCAGGCGTCGAAGCGCAACCGTGCCAGCGGATGCGGTGCGATCACGTCGATGCGCTGGGCGATCTCGAAGCCCGGCGTGCCGGCATCGACGATGAAGGCGGAGATGCCGCGCGAGCCCGGCGCTTCGCCGGTGCGCGCGAACAGCACGTAGAAGTCGGCGATGCCGCCGTTGCTGATCCAGGTCTTCTCGCCGTCGATCACGTAGGCGTCGCCGTCGTCGTGGGCGTTGCACAGCATCGCCGCGACGTCGGAGCCGGCGCCGGGTTCGGACAGCGCGAAGGCCGCCAGCGCCTGGCCCGCCGCCACGCGCGGCAGGTAGCGTGCGCGCTGCTCGGGCGTGCCGGCCAGCGAGATCGCGCCCGAGCCCAGTCCCTGCATCGCGAAGGCGAAGTCCGCCAGGCCGTGGTGCCAGGCCAGCGTCTCGCGCAGCAGGCAGATCGTGCGCGTGTCGATCACCTCGCTCGCGCCGCCGTGCGCCGTGCCGGCCACCGCGTGGCGCAGCCAGCCGGCGGCACCGAGTTCGCGCACCAGGGCACGGCATACCGCGTCGATGTCGGCGCCGTGGTCGCCGGCGTGCAGGTGGCGCGTGGCCCAGGCGCCGAGTTCCAGCGCCAGGCTGCGATGACGCGCCTCGAAGAAGGGCCAGTCGAGATGCTGCGTGTTCATCGCGTCAGTCCCCCTCGAACACCGGCTTCTGCTTCGCCACGAAGGCGTGGTACGCGCGGTGGAAGTCCTGCGTCATCATGCAGATCGCCTGCGCCTGCGCCTCGGCTTCGATCGCCTCGTCCACGCCCATGGACCATTCCTGGTGCAGCATGCGCTTGGTCATCGCGTGGCCGAAGCTGGGGCCCGATGCGAGTTCGGCGGCCCAGTCGATCGCCGCCGCACTCACGGCCTCCGGCTCGACGACGCGGTTGTAGAAGCCCCAGGCCAGCGCCTCGTCGCCCGGCAGTGCGCGGCCGGTGTAGAGCAGCTCCGAGGCCCGCCCCTGGCCGATGAGCCGCGGCAGGATGCTGCAGGCGCCCATGTCGCAGCCGGCCAGGCCGACGCGCGTGAACAGGAACGCCACCTTGCTGCGCGAAGTACCCACACGCAGGTCGGAGGCCATCGCGACGATCGCGCCGGCGCCGGCACACACGCCGTCGATTGCCGCCACGACGGGCTGCGGGCAGGCGCGCATGGCCTTCACCAGGTCGCCGGTCATGCGCGTGAAGGCCAGGAGGTCCGGCATGCTCATCTTGGTGAGCGGGCCGATGATCTCGTGCACGTCGCCGCCGGAGCAGAAGTTGCCGCCGGCGCCCTGCACCACCACCGCGTGCACCTCGTCGGCATAGGCCAGGGTGCGGAACAGCTCGCGCAGCTCGGCGTAGGAGTCGAAGGTCAGCGGGTTCTTGCGCTCGGGCCGGTTCAGCGTGATCACGCCGACCTGGCGTTCCACCGCCCAGCCGAAATGCTGCGGCTTCAGGCCGGCCACGCTGCGGCGGTTGCCGGCGGCGAGGTGCGAATCGATCGGTCGGGTCATGCGACCTCCTTGCGTTTGCCCTTGGGGGCCGGTGAAGCGTCAATGCCGGCGAGGTGCTGCTTGAGCGTGGCCAGCAGCGTGTGCACCTGCGTCTTCTGCGCCGGCGACCAGCCGTCGAACAGCTCGACGATCCAGCCCTCGTGCACCGCCGCCATGCGACGGAACTGGCGGCGTCCCGCGGCAGTGAGCCGCACCTGCCAGGCCCGCCGGTCGCTCGGGTGCGCGGCGCGCTGCACCAGATCCTCGGACTCCAGCTGGTCGACGATGCCGGTGACATTGCCGCCCGTCACCATCAAACGTGCCGACAGTTCGCCCATGCTCAGGCCCTCGGGCTCGCGGTCGAGCTGGGCCATCAGGTCGAAGCGCGGCAGCGTGGTGCCGAACTCGCTGCGCAGGCGCTGGCGAATGACGTTCTCGACGCGGGTGGTACAGGCGAGCAGACGCAGCCAGATCTTCAGCGCCTGATGGTGGTCGTCGAGCACCCTTGACTCGACGTCCGCCTGCATGACGGCCCCTCGGCCGCGGAGTACCGCGTCCGATCCCCCGCGGGGATCGAGCCCGGCTTGGGGCCGCCCGGCGCTCGGGCTCGCGACTTCGACTCGCCGACTGGTGGCACGACTCATGGTCAGACCCCCTGCGCCAGGTTGGCCTGTTCCTGCGGCGACAGGCCGGCGGTCTGCGCCGCCATCTGCCGCTCGCGCTCGAGGTTGCGCTCGAGCTGGTTCTTGCCCGACAGGTACTGCACCGGCCAGTCGGCGCCCACGCCGCTGGTGTGACCGATCTTCGCGGCTTCGAGCAGCGTCCAGGCCGGGTTGGCCAGGTGCGGGCGGGCGATGGCGCACAGGTCGGCGCGGCCGGCGGCGATGATGCTGTTGACGTGGTCGGCCTCGCTGATCGCACCCACCGCCATGGTGGCGATTTCCACCTCGTTGCGGATCAGGTCGGCGAACGGCGTCTGATACATGCGGCCGTAGACCGGCTGCTGCTGCCGGCTCACCTGGCCGGACGACACGTCGATCAGGTCAGCACCGGCTGCCTTGAAGGCCCGCGCGATCTCCACCGCATCGGCCGGCGTGTTGCCGCCGGGCACCCAGTCGTGCGCGGAGATGCGCACCGACATCGGCTTGTCATGCGGCCAGACGGCGCGCATCGCGGCGAACACCTCCAGCGGCCAGCGCAGGCGATTGGCCAGCGAGCCGCCGTAGTCGTCGTCGCGCTGGTTGGTCAGCGGCGACAGGAAGGCCGAGAGCAGGTAGCCGTGCGCGCAGTGCAGTTCCAGCCAGTCGAAGCCGGCGGCGATGGCGCGTTTCGTCGAAGCGACGAAGTCGTCGCGGATGCGGTCCATGTCGGCACGTGTCATCGCCCGCGACCAGGCGCTGACGCCGTCGAGGTACTGCTGCGGCGAGGCCGAGACCAGCGGCCAGTTGTGCTCTTTGGCGTCATCAGCCAGCGGCTGGTCCTCGCCCTCCCAGGGCACACGCGTCGAACCCTTGGCACCGGCGTGGCCGAGCTGCATGGCGATCTTCGCGCTCGTGTGGCCATGCACGAAGTCGACGATGCGCTTCCAGGCCACGATCTGCTCGTCGTTCCACAGGCCCGGGCAACCCGGTGTGATGCGGGCATCCGGCGTCGGGCAGCTCATCTCGGCAAACACCAGTCCGGCACCACCCATCGCCCGCGCACCCAGGTGCACCAGGTGATGGTCGCCCGGCACGCCGTGCACGGCGCTGTACTGCGCCATCGGCGAGACGACGACGCGGTTCTTCAGCGTGAGGCCGCGCAACTTGAAGGGCGTGAACATCGGCGGCAGCGGCTGCGGGTTCAGGCCCGCCTGGCCGGCCAGCCAGCCCTCGAGCTGGCCGACGTAGCCCGCGTCACGCAGCCGCAGGTTCTCGTGCGAGATGCGCTGCGAGCGTGTCAGCAGCGCATAGGCGAACTGCTCGGGCTCCAGCTTGGCATGGCGCTCGACGTTCTCGAACCACTCGGTGGAGTTGCGTGCCGCGTTCTGGATCTTCAGCACCTCGACGCCGCGCTTGGCCTCGTACTCCGCCAGCGCCGTGCTCAGGTCGCCCGGGTGCGCGGCAATGCGGCTCGCCAGGTCGATGGCGTCTTCCAGCGCCAGCTTGGTGCCCGAGCCGATGGAGAAATGCGCGGTGTGCGCCGCGTCGCCCATCAGCACGACGGGAGCGCGACCGTTGTGATGCACCCAGCGCCGGCACACCACGCGCGGGAAGCGGATCCATTGTGCCGAGCCGCGCAGGTGCGCCGCGTTGCTGATCAACGCATGGCCGTCGAGGTACTTCGCGAACAGCTTCTCGCAGAAGTTGATGCCCTCTTCCTTGCTCATGTCCTCCAGCCCGGCGGCACGCCAGACCTCTTCGGGCGCCTCGACGATGAAGGTCGAGGTGGTGTCGTCGAAGCGGTAGGCGTGGGCCTGGAACCAGCCCCACTCGGTGTTCTCGAAGGCGAAGGTGAAGGCGTCGAACAGCTTCTTCGTGCCCAGCCAGACGAAGCGGCAGCGGCGCAGGTCGATGTCGGGCTGGTAGGTGGCGGAATACTTGCTGCGGATGCGGCTGTTCAGGCCGTCGGCGGCGATGATCAGGTCGGCGGCTATGTCGGCGTCGTCCGGGCAGTCGGTCGAGTAGCGCATCTGCACGCCGAGCTCGGCGCAGCGGTCCTGCAGGATGTTGAGCAGGCGCTTGCGGCCGATGCCGCAGAAGCCGTGGCCCGAGGACCGCAGCGTGCGGCCCTTGAAATGCACGTCGATGTCGTCCCAGTGGTTGAAGGCGTCGAGGATCTGGCCGGCCGTCCTGGCATCGGCCTGGCGCAGCGCGCCCAGCGTCTGGTCGGAGAACACCACGCCCCAGCCGAAGGTGTCGCCGGGCGCGTTGCGCTCGATCAGCGTCACTTCGTTCGCCGGGTCCTGCTGCTTCATCAGCAGCGCGAAGTACAGGCCGGCCGGACCGCCGCCGATGCAGGTGATGCGCATGCCAAGGGCTCCAGAAACGTTCCGTCAGACTTTAGGGTTTGATATTTGAAGTGTCAAGCAATAGAATCCCGCCATCATGCTTCGACTGTGGGACATCTCGCCCGCCCTGGGCCCCGCCACGCCGCCCTTCCCCGGCGACCAGGCCTACGAGCAACGCTGGACGGCGCGCATCGGGCCGGGCTGCCCGGTGAACCTGACGGCGCTGACGCTGTCACCCCACCTGGGCGCCCACGCCGACGCGCCGCTGCACTACGCCGACGGGGCGCCGGCCATCGGTACGGTGTCGCTGGAGCCTTACCTCGGGCCCTGCCGCGTCATCCACGCGATCGGCTGCGGCCCGCTGGTGCGGCCCGAACACCTGGCCCATGCACTGGACGACCTGCCCCCGCGCGTGCTGGTGCGCACCTGCGAGCTCGCGCCGACCGCCTGGTCGGAGGATTTCGCGGCCTATGCGCCGGAAACGATCGAACTGCTCGCCGCCCGTGGCGTGCGGCTGGTCGGCATCGACAGCCAGTCGGTCGACCCGGCGAGCAGCAAGACGCTGGACAGCCACCACCTGCTTTTGAAGCACGACCTTCGCGTGCTCGAGAACCTGGTTCTCGACGAGGTGCCCGAAGGCGACTACGAACTGATCGCGCTGCCGCTGAAGCTGGTGCAAGCCTGTGCCAGCCCCGTGCGTGCCATCCTCAGAGATCTGACATGACGACCCGACAAGAAGCCCTCGCGCTCGACGCGCGCGACCCGCTGGCAGCCCTGCGCCAGCAGTTCAACCTTCCCGAGGGTCTGATCTACCTCGACGGCAACTCGCTGGGTGTGCTGCCGGCAGCCACGCCCGAGCGCGTCGCCGCTGCAGTGCGTGACGAATGGGGCAGCGGCTTGATCCGCAGCTGGAACAGCGCCGGCTGGGTCGACCTGCCGCAACGCATCGGCGACAAGATCGGCCGCCTGATCGGCGCCGGCCCGGGGCAGACGCTGGCGGCCGACTCGACCTCGGTGAACCTGTTCAAGGTGCTCAGCGCCGCGCTCGCCATCGTCAAGGCCGGCGGCGACACCCAGCGCCGCGTGATCGTCTCCGAGCGCAGCAACTTCCCCACCGACCTGTACATCGCCGAGAGCCTGGCAAGGCAGCACGGCTTCACGCTGAAGCTGGTCGAGCCCGACGAGATCGCCGCGCAGTTCGACGGCTCGCTGGCCGTGCTGATGCTCACCCACGTCAACTACCGCACCGGCCGCATGCACGACATGGCGGCGCTGACGCGCGCCGCCCATGCCTGCGGTGCGCTGGCGCTGTGGGACCTGGCGCACTCGGCCGGCGCGGTGCCGGTGGACCTGATCGGCGCCGACGCCGACTTCGCGGTCGGCTGCGGCTACAAGTACCTCAACGGCGGCCCGGGCGCACCCGGCTTCCTTTGGGTGCACCCGCGCCAGCTCGCGCGCATGGAGCGCGACGGGCTCTGGCAGCCGCTGTCGGGCTGGTTCGGCCACGCCGCGCCCTTCGAGTTCTCGCCGCACTACCGCCCGGCCGCGGGCATCGTGCGTTTCAGCTGTGGCACGCCGCCGGTGCTCGGCCTCACCGCGCTCGAGGTCGGCGTGGACACGCTGCTCGCCGCCGAGCCGCTGGGCGGCATGGCGGCGCTGCGCCGCAAGTCGCTGGCGCTGACCTGCCTGTTCATCACGCTGGTCGAGAAGTACTGCGGCGGCCATGGCCTGAGCGTGGTCACGCCGCGTCAGGAGAACGAGCGCGGCAGCCAGGTCAACCTGGCGCGCGCCGAAGGGGCTTACCCCATCGTGCAGGCCTTGATCGCGCGCGGCGTGATCGGTGACTTCCGCGCCCCGGACAACCTGCGCTTCGGCTTCACGCCGCTGTACACGCGTTTCGTCGATGTGTGGGACGCCGTCGAGCAGCTGCGCCAGGTGCTCGACTCCGGCGAATGGCAAGAGGCGCGCTTCAACCAGAAGGCGGCCGTGACATGACCTGCCCTTACGCCCACGATGCGCACGACGGCGGCGAGAAGATCGTCGCCGAGGAAGGCGCCAAGCTCGACTTCAGCCGCGACATGAGCTACGGCGACTACCTGAAGCTCGATGCGGTGTTGAATGCGCAGCAGCCGCTTTCGCCCGACCACAACGAGATGCTGTTCATCGTGCAGCACCAGACCAGCGAACTGTGGATGAAGCTGATGCTGCACGAGCTGTCGGCGGCGATGGCCTGCATCGCGCGCGACGAGCTCGGCACGGCCTTCAAGATGCTGGCGCGCGTGAGCAGGATCATGGAGCAGCTGGTGCACGCCTGGGACGTGCTGGCAACGATGACGCCGCCGGAGTACTCGGCGATCCGTCCGTACCTCAGCAACAGCAGCGGCTTCCAGAGCTGGCAGTACCGATGCATCGAGTTCATGCTCGGCAACAAGAACGCCGCGATGCTCAAGCCGCACTCCCACCGGCCGGACCTGCTGGCCAAGGTCGAGGCGGCGTGGCGCGCACCCTCGCTCTACGACGAATCGTTGCGCCTGCTCGCACGCCGCGGCATCGCCGTGCCGGCCAGCCACATCGAACGGGACTGGACCCAGCCCTACCCGGCCGACGACGGCGTCGAGCAGGCCTGGCTCACCGTCTACCGCGATCCGAAGCAACACTGGGAGCTGTACCAGCTCGGCGAGGAGCTCACCGACCTGGAAGACGCCTTCCGGCTCTGGCGCTTCCGCCATGTCACCACCGTCGAGCGCGTGATCGGCTTCAAGCGCGGCACCGGCGGCACCAGCGGCGTGGGCTACCTGCGCAAGATGCTCGACACGGTGCTGTTCCCGGAGATCTGGAAGCTGCGCACCGATCTTTGACCCCCCCGAAGCGCCTCACGGCGCTCCCCCCAGGGGGCGCCGCCAGCGGACCGGCAAAGCCGGATCCGCGGCGACTGCTTGATCACTCGCTCAGAAGCTCTGCCAGTCGTCGTCGGCAACGGCTGCGGGCACGCGCGGTGTCGCGGGCACCGGCATCGGTTCGAGCTTAGACGCAGCCGGCCTGGTGGCCGTGGCCATCGGCTTCTTGAGCGGCGTCGGTGCCGTCTTGTGGGCAGGCTTCGCGACAGGGGCCGGCACGGTGGCGGACACCTTCGCACGCACCTCGCCGTGCGACAGCTTGAACACCGCCACCGCCTGAACGAGTTGCTGCGCCTGCTGCTTCAGGCTCTCGGCCGCGGCCGCGCTCTGCTCCACCAGCGCCGCGTTCTGCTGCGTCGCCTGGTCCATCTCGCTGACCGCCTGGCCCACCTGCTGCACGCCCGTGTTCTGCTCGACGCTGGCCGAGCTGATCTCGCCGACGATGTCGCTGACGCGGCGGATCGAGGTGACGATCTCCTGCATGGTCTGGCCGGCCCGGTCGACCAGCACGGTGCCGCGCTCGACGCGTTCGACGCTCGCGCCGATCAGCGTCTTGATCTCCTTGGCCGCCTCGGCGCTGCGCTGCGCGAGGCTGCGCACCTCGCCGGCCACCACCGCGAAGCCGCGGCCCTGCTCGCCGGCCCGCGCTGCTTCCACCGCGGCGTTCAGCGCCAGGATGTTGGTCTGGAAGGCGATGCCATCGATCACCGCGATGATGTCGGCAATCTTGCGGCTGCTGTCGTTGATGTCCTTCATCGTCGACACCACCTGGCCGACGACCTCGCCGCCCTGCACCGCGACGGTCGAGGCGCCCAGCGCGAGCTGGTTGGCCTGCTTGGCGTTGTCGGCGTTGTTGCGCACCGTCGAGCCCAGCTCGTCCATGGTCGCCGCGGTCTGCTGCAGCGCGCTCGCCTGGTGCTCGGTGCGGCTGGACAGGTCCTGGTTGCCCTGCGCGATCTGCGCACTGGAGATGGCCACGTTCTCCGAACCCTGGCGCACCGCGGACACCGCCTGCGCCAGGCCGCGTTGCATGGTCAGCAGCCGCGCCATCAGGCTGTCGGTGTCGCCGGCCTTCACCCGGATGAGCGTCGACAGGTCGCCCTCGGCGACGGCGCGCGCCACCTCGGCCGCCACCTGCGGCTCGCCGCCGAGCTGTGCGATGAGGCGCCGCGTGATCGCCCAGGCCAGCACGAAGCCGAGCAGCAGCGTCGCCGCGAGCAGCGCCATGATCGACGCGCGGGCCTGCTTGTAGACGGCGTCGACATGCTGGGCTGCCTGCTGACCGCCCTCGAAGTTGAACTTGTTCAACGAGTCCAGCGCCGCCACCACCTCGTCGAAGGTGGTGCTGCCCAGGCCGTCGCTGATGTCGGCGGCGTCCTGCTGCTTCTTGTCGCGGCCCAGGCCGACCACCTTCTTCTGCGCCGCCTCGTAGGCCTGCCAGCCCTTGGTCAGCTTGCCGAACAGCTCGCGCTCGGCATCGGCCTGCACCAGCGGCTCGTAGGCGCTCAGCGTGCCGACCACGGTCTTGTCGGCCGCGGCCATCTTCTCCTCGTACTCGCTGTGGTAGCTGCGGTCGGTGGCGCGGCTGTGCTTGACCTCGAAGTCGCGCGACTCGATCAGCGCCACGCGCATCGCCGAGAGGTGGCCCACGCCCTGCAGCCATTTTTCGTTGAGCGCCATGGCCTGCGTGTCGACACGATGCAGTCCGACGATCGCCATCGCACCCATCGCGGCGGACAGCGCCAGCACGACGAAGAAGGCGAGCGAGAGTTGCTGGGCCACGCGCAGCCGCGCGAAGGCCTGGCCGAGGCGATGGGTCTTGTTCATGGTCTGTGCTCGCAGTGAGGGGAAATCGGGCGCACGGTGCGGCACCCTGGCCGCGCTGGCTTACTTCTTGTGGCCGATGTAGCTCACGCCGATGATCTTGCCGCCGGCGTCCTTGATCGGGTTGTAGCAGGCGTCGAAGGCCGTTCCGAGCACGTCGATCGGGCCGCAGTAGGTCTGTCCCTTGGAGACCGCCTCGTAGGCGGCGTTGCGCGCCAGTTGCGTGCCGATGCCGCGTTTGCCTTCCGGCGTGAGCACGTTGGTGCTGACGCGCACGAACTCGTCGCCCTGCTTCACGAACACCGTGGCGGTGGCGTTGTGCGCCTTGCGCACGGCGTCGACGACGTCGTAGTTGTTGTTGATCTTGCGCTCGCCGAAGTACAGCGCGGGCACGTCCTTGTCGGCCACCTTCTCCGTGCCTTCGAGCTTGGGTGCGCCGATCCTGGCCAGGCGGGCGTCGAGGTCGGCAATGGTCGCTTTCGGGTCGTAGGCCTGAGCCGTGGACACGGCACCGATCGTCAGGGCGACGGCGGACAGGATGGCATTGAACTTCATGGCGTTTCCCAGCGTTGAAAGGGGTTGACACAGTCCGGCCGCGGCTTTTCCACGACCCAGTGAGTCGGGTATCGGCATCCGGCGGACTCTCTTGAGCCAGGTCAGCGCGAACAGCGCCGATACAATCGCGCCGCCCATGCCGATGTCCGACCGCCTCGCCGTCCTGCCCCAGTACCTGCTGCCCCAGCAGGCCCTGACCTCGCTGGCCGGGGCCGTCGCGTCGTACCGCGGCGGCACCTGGACGACCGCGCTGATCCGGCGCTTCGTGGCGCGCTACGGCGTCGACATGAACGAGGCCGCCGACCCGGACATCGCGCACTACGCCAGCTTCAACGAGTTCTTCACGCGCGCGCTCAGGCCGGGCGCCCGTCCGCCGGCGGCCGGCGGCTGGCTGTGCCCGGTGGACGGCGCGATCAGCCAGTTCGGCCGCATCGAGCGCGACCAGGTCTTCCAGGCCAAGGGCCACGCCTACTCGACCACGGCGCTGGTCGGTGGCGATGCCACGCTCGCGGCGCATTTCGAGAACGGCCAGTTCGCCACGCTCTACCTCAGCCCGCGCGACTACCACCGCATCCACATGCCCTGCGACGGGCGGCTGGTGCGCATGATCCACGTGCCCGGCGCGCTGTTCTCGGTCAACCCGACCACGGCGCGCGGCGTGCCGGGGCTGTTCGCGCGCAACGAGCGGGTGGTCTGCCACTTCGACTCACCGCACGGTCCCTTCGTGCTGGTGCTGGTGGGCGCCACCATCGTCGGCAGCATGGCCACGGTGTGGCACGGCGTGGTCAACCCGCCGCGGCCGGGCACGCTGCGCGAATGGCAGTACCCCGACGGGCAGGTCAGCCTGAAACGCGGCGAGGAGATGGGGCGCTTCCTGCTCGGCTCCACCGTCGTGATGCTGTTCCCGCAGGACACGCTGCGCTTCAACCCGGCCTGGGCGCCGGGCGGCGCCATCCGCATGGGCGAGCAGATGGCACAGGCCGGCTGAGGCCGGATGATCCGACACCCCGGGAGGTGGGGCGCGATGTCGCTGGCGGAACTCGCCTCGTGGGTGGGTGGCAAGGCCTCGGTCTTCGTCGCTGCCGCGCTGTCGTCGCCCGAGCAGGTGCTGGCCACGCTGGCGGCCGCCATCGGCATCGCCCTCGTCATCGCCGGTGCGTTCGTGCGCACCATGCTGCCGCTGCGCTGGCTGGCAGCGGGCAGCAATGGCGCGCTGGTGATCTTCGGCGCGCTGCACCCCTCGATGATCACGCTGCTCATTGCCGGGCTGCTGCTGCCGGTCAACATCTACCGCGCCGTCGAGGTGACCCGGCTGACGCGGCGCGTGGTGCGCGCGCAGGCCGATGCCGACCTCGCCGGGCTGTGGCTCAAGCCCTACATGAAGCCGCGCCGCCTGAAGGCGGGGCAGACGCTGTTCCGCCAGGGCGAGGAGGCCAACCGCCTGTACCTGCTCGTCGACGGCGAGATGGAGCTGTCCGACATCGGCAAGCGGCTCGAGCCGGGGCGCATCTTCGGCGAGATCGCCCTCTTCTCGCCCAGCGGACTGCGCACCCACACGGCGCGCTGCCTCAGCGCCTGCAGCGTGCTGGAGATCCACGAACGCACGGTCAAGGAGTTGTACTTCCAGAACCCGGCGTTCGGCTTCCACCTGATCGAGCTGCTCGCCGGCCGGCTGAGCGCCGACATCGAGCGCGGCACCGCACGACGGCACGCGCCGGCGGCGGGCGGCGACACCGCCTGAGCCAGCGCAGCGAAGCGCCTGTGCAACGGCGCAGCGCAGGCGGCTCACCTCAGGCCGACGCTGGCCAGCTTCGCAGGGCCTTCGCTCTGGCCTGAGCCGACGCGATCAGCGCGGCAGCAGCGCCGCGCGCATCGCCTCGACGGACTCGCGCAGCTTGGTCTTCGCCAGCGCCTTGCATTGATCCGGGGTGGCGCCGGCCTGCGAGCCGAAGGTGGTGGTGGTCTTGGACGGCTTGAACACCAGTGCCGCGCCCTGGCGCGGCATCAGCATCGCACGGGCGGTGACGACGCAGACCTTGCCGTCGTCGAAGCCGCCTTCGACCTGGGTCACGAAGCCCCACTTGGCCACCGGGTAGAGCTTCACCAGCTTGTCGGGCAGCGCATCCTTCCACACCGCCTTCGCGCTCTTCGCGTCGATCAGCGCCGCCGTGGAGTGATCGAGCGTGAGGTAGTTCGGCGGGGCGGCGAAGGCGGTGCACGTGAGCGTGGTCAGCAGCACGGCGAGCAGGCGGCCTGAGGGCATGGCGATCCTTCGCGGGTGGGGATTCGGAACGCTGCGATTCTGACGCCAATCACCCCGATCGCACCCGCCCGGGTTTGTACGAGTGATCGCCGCGCCGCGAGCCGGGCCGGGGCCAGCCGTTAGACTGCCGCCATGCTCAAGTGTCCTGGCTGTGGCGAGGAGAACCCACCCAAATTCAGGTTGTGCGGATACTGCGGCACCGCGCTGGTGCCGGCGAGCGCCCCGCTGCCCACACGCGAGGTGCGCAAGACCGTCACCATCGTCTTTTCCGACCTGAAGGGCTCGACGGCGCTGGGCGAGGTGCTGGACCCGGAGGCGCTGCACGAGGTGAAGGAGCGCTACTTCGGCGCCATGGCCGCCGAGATCACGCGCCACGGCGGCAAGATCGAAAAGTACATCGGCGACGCCATCATGGCCGTGTTCGGCCTGCCGCGCGCCCACGAGGACGACGCCTTGCGCGCGGTGCGCGCCGCGATGGGCATGCAGGCGGCGCTGCGCCGCGTCAACGAGGACCTGCTGTCGCGCTACGGCGTCGCGCTGGCCAACCGCACCGGCGTGAACACCGGCGAGGTGGTCGCCAGCGACGACCCGACGGCCGACCAGAAGCTGGCCACCGGCGACGCGGTCAACGTCGCCGCGCGGCTCGAGCAGGCCGCGCCCGAGAACCAGATCTATCTCGGCGACGTGACCTACCGGCTGGTGCGCGACGCCGTCGAGGTGGAGTCGGTCGAGCCGCTCGAACTCAAGGGCAAGGCGCAGCGCGTGGCGGCCTTCCGCCTCGTCGCCGCGCCCGGGCTGGATGGCCTGGTGCGCCGCCACGACCGGCCGCTGGTCGGCCGCGACGCGGAGCTCGCCGCGCTGGCCGAGCTGTTCGGCCAGGTCTCGCGTGAGCGCACCGCGCGCATGGTCACGCTGATCGGCGACGCCGGCTTCGGCAAGTCGCGCCTGGTGCGCGAGGTCATCGACCGCATCGCCGTCGGCGCGCGGGTGCTCACCGGCCGCTGCCTGCCCTACGGCGACGGCATCACCTTCTGGCCGCTGCTCATGATGGTGCGCGAGGCCGCCGACATCCGCGACGCCGATTCGCCGGAGATCGCGCTGGACAAACTGCTCGCCGCCGTGGGCGACGCCGAGGTGGCGCAGCGACTGGCCAGCGCCGCCGGCCTGACGACGGCATCGTTTCCGCTGGCCGAGCTGAACTGGGCGGCACGCAAGTTCCTCGAGGGCTGGGCAGCGTCGGCGCCGCTGGTCGCCTTCGTCGACGACATCCACTGGGCCGAGCCGGCCTTCCTGGACCTGCTCGAACATGTGCAGCTCACCGCGGTGGACGCGCCCATCCTGCTGCTGACCACCGCGCGCCACGATCTCATCGAGGAGCGCCCGAGCTGGGGCACGCAGCCCGGCTCGCTGCGCCTGGAGCTGCGCCCGCTCAGCGACGACGCCTCGGCACGCGTGGTGGCCAACCTGCTCGGCTCGGCCGGGCTGTCCGACGAGGTGACGCGCCGCGTCGTGAAGGCCGCCGAGGGCAACCCGCTGTACGCCGAGCAGATGCTGTCGATGCTGATCGACAACGGCGCCCTGCAGCTGCAGGACGGGCGCTGGGTGCGCGCCGACGAGACGGCCGAGATCGCCGTGCCGCCCACCATCCACGCCCTGCTCGAAGCGCGTCTGGACGGGCTCGGGCGCGCCGAGCGCGCGGCCGTCGAGCCGGCCTCGGTGATCGGGCTGGAGTTCCCGCAGTCGGCCGTCGAATCGCTGGCGCCGCAGGCGGTGCGCTCCGAGTTGCCCGCCCACCTGGGCACGCTGACGCGCAAGCAGTTCATCCGCCCGGCGCAGTCGTCGGGCGCCGAGCTGATCTATCGCTTCCACCACCACCTGGTGCGCGAGACGGTCTACAACGGCCTGCTCAAGCGCGCACGCGCCAACCTGCACCTCGAGTTCGTGCGCTGGGCCGACCGCGCCAATGCCGACAGCGACCGCAGCCTGGAGTTCGAGGAGATCCTCGGCTACCACCTCGAGCAGGCGCACCGCTACCTGCGCGAGCTGGGGCCGCTCGATGCGCCGGGCCTGGCGACGGGCAGCGACGCGGCCAGGCGCTTGTCCGCCGCGGGCCGCCGCGCCGCGGCGCGTGGCGACATGCATGCCGCCGCCAACCTCTACGGACGTGCCGTGGCCGTGCTCGAGAAGGACGATGCGCAGCGCTGGCTGCTGCTGCCCGAGCTCGCCGAGACGCTCACCGGCGTGGGCGACTTCGCGGGCGCGCACAGCGCCCTCGACGAAGCCTCCGGCGCCGCCGAGCGCTCGGGCAACGCGCGGCTGGGAGCGTCGAGCCGTTTGCTCGGCATGTTCGTGCGCCTGTACAGCGGCGAGCAGCAGGACGACTGGAGCGAGGAGACGCTGCGCGTGTGCCACGAGCTCATTCCCACGCTCGAACGCGAGAACGCGCACAACGAGGTGGCCACGGCCTGGCGGCTGGTCGTGCTGGTGCACGGCATCGCCGGCCGCTACTCGCTGGCCAGCGAGGGCGTGGCGCGATCCATCGCGCATGCGCGACGGGCCGGCAACGAGCGCCTGGTGGCGCGCAACGGCCTGATGCTCGCGATCAACGCGCTCAACGGCCCGATGCCGGTGCCGCAGGCCATCGTCGACTGCGAGCAACTGCTGTCCGCGGGGCTGAGCGACCGCCAGGTCGAGTGCAACGTGATGTGCGCGCTGGCGCAGCTCAAGGCGATGAACGGCGAACTCGATGCCGCGCGCAGCCTCTACCGCCGCAGCCGCGCGCTGCTGCGCGACCTGGGCCAGGGCGTCTACGCGGCGTCGACCGGCATCGACCTGGCGCGCGTCGAACTGCACGGTGGCGACCTCGCCCTCGCGCAGCGTGAGGTGCAGGCCGACTGCGACTTCCTCGCCGCGAAGGGCGAGACCTACTTCCTGTCGACGATGGCGGCGCTGCTCGCGCGCATCGCGCGCGACCAGGGGCGCGACGACGAGGCGCTGGCCCTGTCGCGCACCGCCGAAGAGGCCACCGCCGCCGACGACATGGAGTCGCAGGCCCTGTGGCGCATGGTGCGCGCCCCCATCCTCGCGCGGGCGGGCGAACTGCAGCAGGCCGAAGCCCTGGCGCGCAACGCCGTCGATCTGGTGCGGCAGACCGAGTCGCCGATGCTGCAGGCCGATGCGCTGGCCGAGCTGGCCGCGGTGCTGGCGCAGGCGGCCCGCCACGACGAGGCCGCGGCCCGACGGGCCGAGGCGATCGCGCTCTACGAGGCCAAGGGCAACCGCGTGATGGCGCAGCGCTGCATCGCCCTGGGCGCGCAGGCCCGCTGAACGGGCCTGTTCTCCCGCGGGCTCAGAAGACCTTGTACGAGCCGTTGCCGAGGTTGATCAGCAGCCACTCGAAGTCGCCGTCGAGATCCGCTGTCCAGCCGGGCGTGCGACTGCTCTTGTAGTACGTCTTCCTGGCGATGCAGGGCACGCCGTCGGTGCGCGGCGTCGTCGGGCTGGCGCAGTCGCCGACGAACGTCGTGCCGCCGGTGCCGGTGTACTGGATCAGCACGCTCTCGATCTTCGTGCCCTTGAGGATGGTCGAGGCGTCCTGCCGCAGCACGATCGACAGATACGGGCTGAAGCTGCCGGGGATGGTGATGTCCGAGCGGAAGCAGGCGCTGAAGTTGTTCGTGCAGTTGACGGCGTCCGGCGACTCGAGGATCTCGGCCGTGGTGAAGCTCGTGCTCGCCGGCACTATCACCGAGGTGGCGAACGGATCCGCAGTCGACGTGACGCCGCCGCTGCCGGTGAACAGGCTGCCGCCGCCCTTCTGCACCGCCGACTTCACCAGCGTCGGGTTGAAGGTGCCCAGCGTCACCTGGCCGGTCGTCCATTCGCCAACCGAGTTGTCGACCGGGGAGGTCGCGCCACCGGTCGTCTCGGCGTAGTAAGTGATGCCGCTGAAGCTCACGCAGTCCGTCGCGGCGCAGTTGCCGGCGATGCCGTCGGGCACCGGGCTGGCGGCGTCCTTCACCGGCGCCTTGAAGAACACGGCGAAGGCCGGAAAGGCCTCGCCGGCCTTGAGTTGCCCGATCGTGCAATTGATGCTCGTGCCGCCCGCGCCGGCCGTGCAGGTCGCGCCCTCGGCCGAACTGAACACCGCCGTTTCGTCGACGTCGGTCACCAGCGTCGAGCCGGTGAAGCTGATGTTGTTGATCGTGTTGCCGCCGCCGTTGGCGATGCGGACGCTGTAGCCGATGTAGGTGTTCAGCGCCGGCCGCGCCGGGGAAGCGGTGGCCAGGGCGCTGTAGGTCACCGCCGGCGACAAGGGCGCCACCGTGGTGGTCAGCAGGCCGGCTCCCGCCCACGCCGTCATCGGCACGGCCACGCACGCGCCGATCAACAGGGCCGCGCTCGCGCGCGCGCTCAGGGAAACGAACTTCATGGATCCTCCTTGGGGGTGCCACCACGACCTGAGATCGCCAGGAATCCGGCGAGGCCATGGGTTTTGTGCACTTTTTCTTACGAGGCGTGGTTTTACCGCCGAACCCTCAGCAGCCACCCCCCCTGATTCCGGGGGTCACGATGCCGCGTGACGGCGAAGCGACGTGGCGCGGCGCAACCGCCCGGAGAGGTGGATCGCGATGTTGCGGTACAGCTGCGAAGCCAGCGCCGGCTGCTCGCGCCCGATCGCGTCGAGCCCTTGCTGCGTCAGCTGGTAGAGCTCGGCCTGCGCGTCGGCCGTGGCGCCGGCGCTGCGCCCGCCGCCATCGAGCATGGCCGTTTCGCCGAGCATCAGACCGGCCGAGAAGCTGACGAAGCGCTGGCGCCGATGCGCCGGCCCGCTGCCCGCCTCCACGGTGATCGAGCCGCGTGTCAGCACGAACAGGCCGTCGGCGGGATCGCCCTCCTTGAAGAGCGCTTCGCCCTTCGCCAGCCGCCGCGGCCGCATGTGGGCCAGGACCGCCGCACACTGCGCCGCGTCCAGCCCGACGAACAGGCTGCTGTGCTGCGGCGCGATGGCGGTGTCGCCGAGGGCCAGCCCGGCTTCGGCGAGCAGTTGCTGCTCGGCCGCCTCGACGGCGCGGTCGAGGTCGGCGAACCAGTCGTCGCGACGCGCATCGCGAAAGCAGCCGAACGCGCGCAGGCGCCGTCCATGGGGATGCTCGGCCGTCACGCCGGCCAGCAACAGCGTCAGGCCGCGACGGCCGAGGCCGACCGACGACTGCTGCAGCAGCATCGCGCCGGAGGCATCGATGGTGCCCACGCCACGCAGGTCGAGCACCACGAACCCGGCCTCGCCGCCGATCGAGTCCAGCTCGCGCGCCAGCCGCTCGGCACTGCCGAAGAACAGCGCTCCCTCGAGTTCGAGCACGACGATGCGCGAGCGTGCGTCGCGCAGGAACGCCTCCTGTGCCGGCGGATAGACGCGCCGCGAGGGTTCGGCGGCGGCCGTGTAGCGCGAGCGCACCAGCGAACGGTTCATGCTGCGCACGAACACCACGAGCGTGACCACGATGCCTGCGGCCACGCCGACCGCGAAGCCGCGCCACACCGTGACGACACACACGAAAGCGACGATGGCCAGCGTCTGCCGCACGTCCGTCGAACGCTCGCCGCTGCGCCACTGGCCGATCAGCTGGCGCGTCCAGCGGTCGACCAGCGCCAGCGCGACCGTCAGCATGATGCCGGCCAGCACGGTCTTGGGCAGCATCGCGAGCAGCGGCCCGAGCACCCCGTACATCACGCCGAACGCGAGCGCGCCGACGAACGCTGCGCGCCGCCCGACTCCGCCGGCGTGCAGCGTGGCCAGCGCCCGCGCGCGCAGCAGCACCACCGGCAGGCCATAGAACAGCCCGACGACGATGTTCGACATGCCCATCAGCATGAGGTCATGGCCTGCGTCGTGGGACGCGTCGAGTTGCTGGTCGATCGCCAGGCCGCTGAGCACCGACTCGAGCGAACCGATGAGCGCCAGCACCACGCCGCCCGTCAGCACGTCCAGCCCATGGCGCAGGACGAACGCGGCCACGCCGGCGTCGGCCAGGCGCTGCGGCAAGTCGGGCATCGGCACGCTGCCGGGCAGCGGGCCCAGGGCCGGGCCCAGCGCCATCGTCGGCCACTGCAGATGCAGGCCGGCATACAGTGCCAGCCCGAAGCCCAGGCCGATCAGCTGCGACGGCAAGCGCGGCCAGCGCCAGGCGACCAGCCAGGTACAGGCCGCCGTGCTCAGGCCGACAGCCAGCGTGCCCGCGTGGAAGCCGGACAGCCCGGCGCCCGGTTGCAGGCCCAGCAGCGCCGGCAGCTGCGACAGGAAGATCAGCACGGCCACGCCGTTCATGAAGCCGGCGAGCACCGGCTGCGGCACGAACTGCGCGATGCGGCCCAGGCCGAGGCGCGCGAAGACGATCTGCAGCACGCCCATCGACACCACGATGGTTCCGCCCGCCGCGAGCACGAGCGCGATGCCCGAGCTGCCTGCCGCCGACACCGCCGGATCGTGCACCAGCGGTGCGATTGCGCTGGCAAAGATCAGCGCGGTGGCCGAACTCGGGCCGGCCACCGGCATCGCGCTGCGGCTGAACAGCGCGAACACGACGCCGCCGACCGTGACCGTCACGAAGGCCGCGGCCAGGCCCAGCGGAGCGGCGGCATCGCCCAGCGGCGCGTAGCCCAGCAGGCCGATCGTCAGCACGACGGCGAGCATCACCACCGAGCCGACGCAGCCGCCGAGGATCTCCGCAGGCCACGGCGCGTGGCGGCGCCCGGTGCTCATGCGCACATCGACCCGGTCGCGCTCAGAACAGCGCCGTCACGCGCACCGTGCTGCCCATGCTCTCGGTGCTGACGCTGGACCAGCCGCCCTTGGCCAGGCGGATCATCGCGTCGTTGGTGGACATGATCTCCGCGACGAAGCCGCGCACGCCGCGCTGCTGGGCGTCCTTCATCATGCGCAGCTGCAGCGCCGTGCCCAGGCCGCAGCCCTGCCACTCGGGGCTGACGATGAAGGCGGTCTCGGCCAGGTTGGTCGACGGATCGATGAAGTAGCAGGCCTGCCCGACGATCTGCGGATGCTCGCGCGCGCCGGTGGCCGCCACGAAGCCGACCTCGGTCTCGAAGTTCAGGTTGCACAGGCGCTGCACGTCCTGGTCCGACAGGCTGCGCACGTTGCGGAAGAAGCGTGTGTAGACGTCGCGCTCCGACAGCTGGTGGAACAGCGTGCGGATGCCCTGCGCATCGCCCGCGGTCGAGGGCCGCAGCAGCACCGAGCGGCCACCCTTGAGCGCCACCGTCTCCTCCTCCTGCACCGGGTAGGCGCGCATGTTCTTCAGCGTCTGGCCGGCCGGCAGCAGGCCCAGCGCCTGCGCCTGCTCGAACAGCTCGGCGCGGAACTTCGGATGCGCCACCTCGATCAGCGAGATCGCACGTTCGCGCATCGACTTGCCGAACAGGTAGGCGATGCCGTATTCGGTGACCACGTAGTGCACGTCGCTGCGCGCGATGGTCACGCCTTCGCCCGGGCGCAGCTGCACGCGGATGCGCGAGCTGCCGGCGTCCGGGTCGGTCGAGGGCAGGCAGATGATCGGCTTGCCGCCGGGCGAGCGCGAGGCGCCGCGCAGGAACTCGCCCTGCGCCGCCAGGCCGCTGTAGTACTCGCCGTCGAGCTGGTCGGCGCAGACCTGGCCGGACAGGTCGATCGCGAAGGCCTGCGTCACCGACACCATGCGGTGCTGCGCGGCGATCACCGAGGGCTGGCACACCGCCTCGATCGGCTGGAACGAGAACAGCGGGTTGCGGTCGATCAGGTCGTACAGGCGCCGCGAGCCCATTGCGAAGCTGGTGACGATCTGCCCGCGCTGGTCGGTCTTGCGGCGGCCGTTGAGGATGCCGCGCTCGAGCAGCGGGATGATCGCGTCGGTGATGACGTCGGAGTGCACGCCCAGGTCGCGGCGGTCGGCGAGGTACTTCAGCGCCTCGTTGGTGACGCGGCCCAGGCCGATCTGCAGCGTCGAGCCGTCGTCGATGATGCCGCCGATGTAGCGCGCGATCTGCTCCACCACCTCGCCGGGCATGGCGTCGTGCTGGTATTCGATCACCGGCGAGTCCACCGGCACCAGCCAGTCGATCTCGTCGACGTGCAGCATCGAGTGGCCCATCGTGCAGGGCATGGCCGGATTGACCTCGGCGATCACCAGCCGCGCGCGCGACACCGCCGCCGGCGCGATGTCCACCGAGACGCCCAGGCTGACGTAGCCGAACGCATCGGGCAGCGACACCTGGATCAGCGCCACGTCGACCGGGATGCGGCCGTTGGCGATGAGCTGCGGCACGCGCGCGATCGACATCGGCACGTACTCGGCCAGGCCCTGGCGCACCGCGGCGCGCAGGTCGGCGCCGACGAAGAAGCAGCGGTGCCGGTAGGCCGTGGTGGCCTGGCCCTGCGCATCGTGCGGCACGGCGTGGTCGGTGAGGAAGTGCAGCAGCTCGACGTCGCCCGGCTTCGGGCTGCGCGTCTCCAGCGCATGCACCAGCGCGCGCGGCGTGGCGCAGGCGGTGCCGACGAAGACATGCTCGCCATGACGGATGTGCGCCACTGCTTCGGCGGCGCTGCACAGCTTGCCGGCATGGGCCTGCAGCAGCGGATGCAGCGGCGCCGGCGCCTGCGCCGCACCGGACTCGCCGACGAAACGCTCGCGCAGCGACTGCACCACGCGCGCCATCAAGCCCGGTGGCGTCAAGGGTGGGTCTTCATTCATGGCACGGTCCTGATGGATGAAGACATTCCGGGCACTGCATGTCGGAGGCGCGTCGCTTGTTGGTTTGGCCGATTCTCACCCAGAGGCCGAGACTGCGCAGCGTCCGTGATAGCCCCGGGTTTTCCCGCGCGCGCCTTGCCCCAGAATCGCGACGCAACCACGAACCGCACCTTGCCCGACACCCGATCCGCCATGCCATCCGCCAGCCCTCGCCCGCCGCACCAGGACGACCTGCTGCTGCACCACCTGCGAACCTTCCTGGGCATCATCGACGCCGCGGCCATCGACGCGGTGCGAGGCCGGGTGCGCTGGATGCAACTGGCCGGCGGCGAGACGCTGATGCGCCAGGGCGAGCCCGGCGACGCGCTGTACCTGCTGGTCAGCGGCCGCCTTCGCGTGTACATGGAGGAAGACGGCGTGCGCCGCGTGGTGCGCGAGATCTCGCGCGGCGAGGTGGTCGGCGAGATGAGCCTGATCACCGATGCACCGCGCTCGGCCACGCTGGTGGCGATCCGCGATTCCGTGCTCGTCAGCCTCGGCAAGGACGACTTCGCGCACCTGCAGGCGCACAGCCCGCAGGTCACGCTGGCACTGACGCGCCAGATCATCGCGCGGCTGCGTTCGCAACACGAGCGCACGGTGATGGACCGTCCCGTGACGATGGCCCTGCTGCCGGTCAGCGGCGGCATGGATGCGGCCGCCTTTGCGCAGCAACTGGCCGGCGAACTGGCCGCGCACGGCAAGGTGGGCGTGCTCGACGCCGCCACCGTCGACCGCCAGCTGCAGGCGCTGGGCCTGCCCCGCGCCGTCGTCGACGACGAGCGCACGCAGCGCAGCGTGGCGATGCTGTTCGACGAATTCGAGGGCACGCACGACTACGTGCTGCTGGTCGGCGACGACACCCCCACCGACTGGACGCACCGCTGCACGCGCCACGCCGACGAGATCCTGCTGCTGGCCGACGCGCAGGCCGTGCCGGAGGTCCATGCGAACGAGCGGGCGTTTCTCGTCGATCGCCCGCCGCACGCGGAAGCCGCCGAGATCCTGGTGCTGATGCACGACGCGGGCACGGCCATGCCCAGCGGCACCTCGCGCTGGTTGTCGCGCCGACCGGTGAGCGACCACGTCCACCTGCGCCGCGGCCACGCGGCCGACATGGCGCGGCTGGCGCGCATCCAGTCGCGCAACGCGGTCGGACTGGTGCTGGCCGGCGGCGGCGCGCGCGGCTTCGCACACCTGGGCGTGTACCGCGCGCTGCGCGAACACGGCATCGAGGTCGACTACGTCGGCGGCACCAGCATCGGCTCGATCATGGCCGCGCTGATCGCGACCGACCAGCCGGCGCAACGCCTGGAGGCGACGGCACGGGCCGAGTTCGGCCGCAACCCGACCGGCGACTTCACGCTGCTGCCGCTGATCTCGCTGATCAAGGGCCGGCGTCTGCGCCGCATCGTCGGCCACGCCGTGGCCGACAACGTCGGCGAAGGCGCGGGCATCGAGGACCTGTGGAAGCGCTTCTTCTGCGTCGCCACCAACTTCTCGCACGCCCGTGAGATGGTGCTGCAGCGCGGCGACCTGCTGAAGTCGCTGCTGTCCAGCACCGCCATTCCGGGTGCGCTGCCGCCGGTCATCATGGACGGCGACCTGCTGTGCGACGGCGGCACCTTCAACAACTTCCCGGTCGACGTGATGCGCGGGCTGCGCGGTGTGGGCAAGGTGATCGGCGTCGACCTCAATGCCAGCAAGCCGCGGCGCATCGAGCTCGACGAAACGCCCAGCGGCTGGGCGATGCTGCTCGATCGCCTGCGGCCGCGCCAGTCGCGCCGCTACCGCCTGCCCAGCCTGCCGGTGCTGCTGATCAACGCCACCATCCTCTACAGCCTGTCGCGGCAGAAGCAGGCGCGCGCCCTGACCGACCTGTACTTCAACCCGCCGCTCGACCGTGTCGGCATGCTCGACTGGAAACGCTTCGACCAGGTCGTGCGCCAGGGCTACGAGCATGCCTTGCAGGTGCTGGGCGACCGCATCCCCCCGCCGCCCCCGGCGCCCAGACCCGATTTGGTGCCTGGCCGGCCGCTGCCGCACCAGTAAGGTCAGTCGTGGGACCCAGGGCAGCGTGCGCGCCGCCTCGGCATGGTGCGACGCCGCGCACGAAAGTTGCGACCCGGTGATGAAACCTCATCAGCGCTTCGCCACCTCGTGACATCGCCCATCCAGGACTACCTCGACCGCTTGCACCGCCAACTCGCCGGCATCGGCGATGGCCAGGTCGCCACCTACATCCCCGAACTCGCCAAGGCCGACCCGTCGGCCTTCGGCATCGCCATCGCCACCGTCGACGGCCGCGTCTACGAAGTCGGCGCGACGCGCGAGCGCTTCACCATCCAGTCGATCTCCAAGCCACTGGTGTACGGCGTCGCGCTGGAAGACCGCGGCATGGAGCAGGTGCGCCGCACGGTCGGCGTGGAGCCTTCGGGCGATGCCTTCAACTCGATCAGCCTGGAGCCCGGCACCGGGCGGCCGATGAACCCGATGATCAACGCCGGCGCCATCGCCACCACGTCGCTGGTGGCCGGTGCCACGCGCGAGCAGCGGCTGGCGCGCGTGCTCTCGGCGATGTCGGCCTACGCCGGGCGCGAGCTGGGCATCGACGAGGCGGTGTTCGAATCCGAACGCGCCACCGGCCACCGCAACCGCGCCATCGGCCACATGCTGCGCAACTACGCCATCCTCACCGAGGACCCGGAGGCCGCACTCGAGCTCTACTTCCGCCAGTGCTCGGTGCTGATCGAGTGCCGCGACCTCGCGCTGATGGCCGCCACGCTGGCCAACGGCGGCACGCACCCGGTGACCGGCGCGAGCGCGGTGAAGTCCGAATTCGTCGGCCCCATCCTCAGCGTGATGGCCACCTGCGGTGTCTACGACTTCACCGGCGAGTGGGTCTACCGCGTCGGCCTGCCGGCCAAGAGCGGCGTGGGCGGCGGCATCATGGCGGTGCTGCCCGGACAGCTGGGCATCGGCGTGTACTCGCCGGCGCTGGACGAGCGCGGCAACAGCGTGCGCGGCGTGAAGGCCTGCGAAGCGATCTCGCGCGACCTCGGCCTGCATTTCCTGCAGCCGCCGCGCGCCTCGGTGGCCACCGTGCGCGCGAGCTACACGCTGGCCGATCTGCGCTCCAAGCGCCGCCGTTCCATCGCCGAAGGCCGCCTGCTCGCCGAGCACGGTGCCGCGGCGCGCGTGTTCGAGCTGCAGGGCGACCTGCGCTTCGCCACCATCGAGCCGGTGCTGCATGCCATCGTCGAGGATCCGCGGCCGCTGCAGTTCGCGGTGCTCGACTTCAAGCGCGTCACCCATGTCGATCGGGCCGCCACGCGCATGCTCGCAGCCCTGGTGGCGCGCAGCGCCGGGCGTGGCCAG
Source organism: Anaeromyxobacteraceae bacterium (assembly GCA_032654565.1). Classification (GTDB taxonomy): domain Bacteria; phylum Myxococcota; class Myxococcia; order Myxococcales; family Anaeromyxobacteraceae; genus JADKCZ01. Next base: position 75,749 of record JAULAX010000017.1, read on the forward strand.
CATGTGGTGCTGACACGCGTGCGCCGCGGCGAACTGCTCGCCGCGCTGGACAGCGAGCTCGACCCGCGCGCGGCACGCGCGCTGAGCTTCCAGCCGCAGCTCGACCTCGGCCTGGAGTGGTGCGAGCGCGCCCTGCTCGCGCAGCACGGCGGCACGCACACGGTCAGCGCCGTGTCGCGGCTGGCCGACCATCGCCTGTGCGAGGGGGCATCGAACGACGACGTCGCGCTGCTCGAGACGCTGGTCACGCGCGTGCAGTTCGAGCCCGGCATGCTGGTGGTGCGGCGCGGCGACCCGGCCGACGCGGTCTACTTCCTGATGCGCGGCGAGGTCAGCGTGGTGGTCGACCTGCCGGCGGGCGGGCAGAAGCGGCTGTCCACGCTGTCGGCCGGCATGAGCTTCGGCGAGATGGCGCTGCTCGCCGGCGGCCAGCGCTCGGCCAGCGCGCGCGCCGACACGCCGGTCGAATGCTGCGCGCTCGACCGGGCGGCCTTCGCGCGGATCGAGCGCGAGCGGCTCGCTCGCGCTGCGCCTGCTGCGCAACCTGCTGCACAGCACGCTGCAGACCGCCGTGCAGCTCACCGGCGAGGTGGCCGCGCTCGAGAGGCTGATACCGATCCGCGATGGACGGATCGGGAATGTGTCCGAGCGGGCGGCTGCTTGCGCACGTTGCGGTCGTTCGTATGGAGTCTTACGACGGTCGGCGTGACAGGGCGCTGGCCGGGCCCGTGTTCTCCGGCCCAGGCTCGCGGGCGGCCACCGCGTGAAGCAACGCGGGCCTCTTCAACACCACCCACTCCTGCCACCGCCAGGGCGATCAGCGAATGGGGCCTGCGCCCACGGGCCCAACCATCGCCCTGCTGCTGCGTTCGTGGTGCGTGTCGATGAAGTCCTCGGTGCCCCTGGGCGGGTGGTTCGGGTGTGCGATCGCAGGCCCCATTCGCGGTCGCCCTGGCGATGAGGTGAAGAAGCGGCGTTGACGAGGCGAGGTGGGCAGGCCTCCGGTCGTCGCCCGCGAGCGTGGGCCGGAGAGCGCATACCCGGAGCGCCCGTCGCGCGCCAGCCGTTGCAGGACTCAAGATCGAACGACCGCTACGTGCCAGCAGTAGCCTTCGCCCCCAAGTCGGTTCTTTTCCCGACTTCGAACGCCAATCCGTATCAGGACGACAGACGGCCCTTGACCAGTCGCAGGATCCGATCGCAGCGCGCGGCGAGCGACTCGTCGTCCGCGTCACCAGCACGGCGGTGCCCTGGCCGCGCGCCAGATCGATCATCAGCGCGAACACCGCGTCGGCGGTGTCGCGGTCGAGGTTGCCGGTGGGCTCGTCGGCGAGCACGCAGCCCGGCTTGCCGGCCAGGGCGCGCGCGATCGCCACGCGCTGGCGCTCGCCATGGCCGGCTGCGCTGAGCGGGGCGTTCTTCTTCAGCACCGACACCGCGCCGGCGGCGTCGACGAACTCGATGCGGTACTCGGTGGCCTTCTGGATGGTGGTCGAGGTCTCGTGGCCGTAGAAGTCGCCGGCCTTCATGTGGGCCACGTGGGCCTTGGAGTCTGTGGACCAGGCCCCCAGCTTGTGCGGGTTCTTGCGGGAGAAGGCCTTGACCGCGGGGGGCGAGCGGCGGTCGGAGTTGCCCTCGCGGAGCACCGGGTTGACGGCGCTGCCGAGGCACCTGGCGTAGCGCGCCTGGATGGCCTTCTCGGCCTCGTCCCTGGGGACCTCGGGGTAGCTGGGGACCTTGTAGCCGTGGGCCTGCAGCTCGGCGATGGCCTCCTTGAGCTGCGGGAGCGAGGCGCTGACGTTGGGGAGCTTGACGATGTTGGCGTCCGGCGTCTTGGCCAGCTCGCCGAGCTGGGCGAGGTAGTCGGGGAGGCGCTGCTCGGGGGTGAGGTTCTCGGGGAAGTTGGCGATGATGCGGCCGGCGACCGAGATGTCCCGCGTCTCGACCTCGACGCCCGTGCCCTTGACGAAGGCCTGGACGAGGGGGAGCAGGGAGTAGGTGGCCAGGGCCGGGGCTTCGTCGATCTGCGTCCAGATGATCTTCGACGTCTTGTTGGTCATTCCGTCTCCGTGAAAGTGCCGCGTTCGTCGCCAGCGAGCAGCAGGGCTCGTGCGATGGGGAGGTACCTCGCCCCGTGGATCTCGGTGGGGAAGCTAAACATCAAGAGTGGGCCCACCTGTCAAGGCATTGGAGGGATGCAATCTGGACCCGTCAGGACCAGAAAAGCCGCTCGCACCACGCGTGGACCGGGCCATTTCGCCTGGCAGGCCTTCGGCCCCGCCGGCTCCGGGCGCCGCACCGGAGGGCCCTTCCTGGTGACTCCGAGTACGAGGCCACGTTGTCGCACGTGGACGACGCGCCACGTCGAAACCGGGCCCTCGGCGGCGTTGGCCGGCGCCTCCTCGGCGGGGGGCCTGAGGGACCGCCCCTGCGCGCCGTGGCGCACCCGCGGAGCGATTGCCGGCGGACGGTGCCCGTGTCACCATGCCCGCCCACCATGCGGAACCCGGCGCTCCTCGCCATGGCCCTGCTCGCGGCCACCTCACCGGCACCGGCGGGGGGGGGCCTCCCCGAGCCCCTGCGGCTCAGCGGCACCGGCAGCTCGCTCGGCGCCCTGCGCCTGCTCGCCGAGGCCTTCGAGAAGGCCAACCCGGGCCAGGCCGTGCGCATCTTCCCCAGCGTGGGGAGCTCGGGCGCCATCAAGGCGGTGGCCGACGGGGCGCTCGACATCGGCATCTCGGGGCGCCCGCTCCATCCCGCCGAGCAGGCCAGCGGCCTGCTGGCCCTGCCCTACGCCCGCACCCCGTTCGTCTTCGCGGTGGGGTCGCGGGTCGGAGCCCCGGGCATCACCGCCGTCGAGCTGGCCCGCATCTACCGGGGCGAGGCCAGCGCCTGGCCGGACGGGGAGCGGATCCGGCTGGTGCTGCGTCCACGCACCGACGTCGACACCCTCTACGTCCGCTCCCTCTCCCCGGAGCTCGACGCGGCCATGGAGGTGGCGCTGGGGCGCGAGGGGATGTTGATGGCCGCCACCAACCAGGACTGCAACGACGCCCTGAGCCACATCCCCGGGTCGCTCGGGCCGTCCACCCTGACCCAGCTGCTCACCGAGAACCGGCCCATCCGGGCGCTGGCCTGGAACGGGGTGGCGCCGACGCTGGAGCACCTGGCCAGCGGCGCCTACCCGCTCTCCAAGCCGCTGCTGCTGGTGGTCCGCACCGGCCCCTCCGCGGCGGTCCGGCGCTTCATCGCCTTCCTGGGCACGCCCGTCGCCGCCGGGATCCTGGAGCGGACCGGCAACCTCCCGCTGGCGCTGCCCCCGGTGCCGTGACCCCATGAACGCCGACGACCGGGTGCGCAGGCTGGTCTCGATCGCCGGGGGGGTGCTCACCGCCCTGGCGGTGGTGCTGCCGCCGGCCATCTACTTCGGCCTCTCCTACCAGCACGCCGCCGGCAGCCTGGAGGCCGAGGCCGAGCTCAACTCCATCGCCATCACCCGGATCATCGCCGCCAACCCGGACCTCTGGACCTACGAGCAGGTCCGCCTCGCCGAGTTCCTGGCGCTGCGCCCCCGGCACCAGGACGCCGAGCGCCGCCGGGTGCTCGACCTGCAGGGGTGGGTGGTGGCCGAGAGCACCGACCCGCTCCCCGAGCCGGCGGTGGTCCGCTCGCTGCCGCTCCGCGACGCCGGGGTGCCGGTGGGGCGGATCGAGGTGGCCCGGTCGCTGCGCCCCATCCTGCTCCGGTCGCTGCTCTTCGGCCTGGCGCTGCTGCCGCTGGGGGTGGGGGCCTACGTCATCCTGCGGTCGGTGCCCCTGCGGGCCATCCAGGCCGGCCAGCGTGCGCTGCGCCGCCAGCGCGACGCCGCCCAGAGCTACCTCGACCTGGCCGGGGTTGCCTTCGTCCGGCTCGACGGGGGGCTGCGGGTCACGCTGGTCAACCGCCAGGCCGAGGCGGTGCTGGGCCGGCCCGCCAGCGAGGTGCTGGGCCGGCCCTGGGTCGAGGGGTTCGTGGAGCCCGCCGCCCGGGCGCGCGTCGCCGCCGAGCTGGCCCGGGTCCGCCCCGGCCAGGTGCTGGCCCTGGAGCACGCCGTCCTCCGGCCCGGCGGAGAGCCCCGCATCCTGGCCTGGTTCGTCACCCCGGCGGCCGACGAGGAGGGGCGCCCCGGCCTGCTGGCCTCGGGCGTGGACCTGACCCGCCAGAAGGAGCTGGAGCGCCAGCTGCTGCAGTCGCAGAAGCTGGAGGCGGTGGGCCGGCTGGCCGGCGGCGTGGCCCACGAGTTCAACAACATCCTCTCGGTCATCAAGGTCTACGGCTCGGCGCTGCTGCGCGCCTTCGGCCCCGAGTCCGCCTACCGGGTCGACGTCCAGGAGATCGTGTCCGCCGCCGACCGGGCCGCAGCGGTGGCGCGCAGCCTGCTCACCTTCAGCCGCCGGCAGGAGCTGGTGGCGGCGCCGGTCGACCTGGCCGCGGTGCTCCGCTCGGCCGAGCGGCTGCTGCGGCCGCTCCTCCGCGGCGACATCCGGCTCCAGGTCGAGGTCCCGTCCCAGCCGCTGCCGGTGCTGGCCGACCCGGTCCAGCTCGAGCAGGTGCTGCTCAACCTGGTGACCAACGCCCGCGACGCCATCGGCGGGGCCGGGACCATCGCCGTCTCCGCGGCGGAGGAGACCCTGGAGGCCACCCAGGCCCAGCCCCTCGGCCTGGCCGGGCCGGGACGCTTCGCCCGCCTCCAGGTCAGCGACGACGGCGCCGGCTTCGACGCCGCCACCCGGGCCCGGCTCTTCGAGCCCTTCTTCACCACCAAGCCGGTCGGCAAGGGGACCGGGCTGGGGCTCTCCATCGCCTACGGCATCGTCGCCCAGCACGGCGGCGCCATCGGCTGCGCCAGCGAGCCGGGGGAGGGGACCACCTTCACCATCCGGCTCCCGCTGCTGGCCGCCCTGGCCGAGGCGCCGGCGGTGGCGGCCGCGCCCCCGCCGCCGACGGGCAGCGAGACCATCCTGGTGGCGGAGGACGATCCGGCGCTGCGCCGGGTGCTGCGCCGGCTCCTGGAGCGGACCGGGTACACGGTGGTCGAGGCCGGCGACGGGCTGGAGGCGGTGGAGCGGTTCGAAGCCGACCGGGACCGGATCGACCTGGTGCTCCTCGACGTGATCATGCCGGGGCAGAACGGGCGGCAGGCGCTGGACCGGATCCGGGCGCTGGCCCCGGGCGTGCCGGCCATCTTCCTGAGCGGCCACACCGCCGACCTGGCCGACCAGCGGGAGATCGACCTGGGTGCGGAGCCGCTGCTGCGCAAGCCGATGGAGCCGGGCGACCTGCTCCGCGAGGTGCGGGCCCGGCTCGACGCCTGAGCGCCTGTCACCGGGCCCAGGGCCCGGCGGTCCGCCGGGGTCACCGGCCCGGCGGCCGGCGCGCCGGGGCGGGTGGGGTGAGCAGCCCGGCCAGCGCCTCGGCCAGCCGACCCGCGGTCGACAGCGTCCCGGCCTCGGCCGCCAGCGCCCGGCGCGCCGCCTCCTCGAGGGGCAGCGGCGGCGACAGCCCGGCGGCGGCCCAGAAGCCCGGCCGCGTCGCCAGCAGGTCGCTGGTCAACCCGGCCACCAGCTCGCGGGCCAGCCGGAAGTCGGCGCGGGTCACCAGCCGGATCCAGTGGGAGGAGAGGCGCGGGGTCACCAGCGGGACCCGGAGCAGCAGCGGCCGGCGCCCCATCACCGCGGCCACCCGGAGCAGGATCTCGGTGCCGGAGAGCGGCTCCGGCCCGGGGAGATCCCACCAGGCGCTGCGCGGCAGCGCCAGCCGCCCGCCCGCGTCCAGCGCCGCCACCACGTCGTCGAGCGCCACCGGCTCGCTCCGGTGGGCCAGCCAGGCCGGCAGGACCATGGCCGGGAGGCGGGCGGCCAGGTCGCGCACGATGGTCCAGGAGGCGCTCCCGGCGCCGACGATCATCCCGGCCCGGAGCTCCAGGCAGGGCACCGCCCCGCTCCGCAGCGCCTCGCCGGTCTGCAGGCGCGAGCGCAGGTGGGCCGACGGCGACCCCTGGGGCGCCACCCCGCCGAGGTAGACGATCCGCTCCAGCCCGGCCGCGCCCGCCGCCTCGGCGAAGTCCTCGGCCCAGCGCAGCTCCTCGTCTTCCCAGCCGGGCTGGGCCGAGGTCATGCCGTGGACCAGGTAGTAGGCGGTGGTGCAGCCGGCCAGGGCGGGGGCCAGCGAGGCCGGGGCGCCGACGTCGCCGCCGACCCAGCGAGCCTCGGGCCAGCGCCGCCGGGCCTCCTCGGGGCGGCGGGTCAGGCAGCGGACCTCGGCGCCGCCCGCCACCAGCCGCGCGTGCAGGTGGCGGCCGATGAAGCCGCTGGCGCCGGTGAGGAGGAGCCGTTCGGGCATGGCGGTTCCCACCTTGCTACAGTGCCCACGACGATGCCACCTCGCCACGACGCCGCGGCGCCGACGCTGCTGTCGCCCCGCCTCGACCTGCCGCTCGCCGTCGCCGCCTGGATGCTCGGCTTCCTCTGGATCGGCCTGCGGGGCAGCTGGCTGCCGCTGGCGGCCCTGGCGGTGCTGCTGGCGGTCCGGCTGGTGGCCGGCGACCCCGGGACCCGCGGCCTGCTCCGGCCCAGCTGGGCCGGGCTGGCGCTCGGGCTGGCCGGCGCGGCGGGGCTCATCGCCGCCACCTACGGCCTCTACCGCCCGGTCGCGGCGCTCTTCCCCGGTCTCCCGGCGGCCACCCGTGGGCTCTACGGCCTGCTCAACGCCGGCGGCTATCCGCCGGCGGCGCTGGCCCTGCTGGTGCTGGTCATGTCGGTCTGCGAGGAGGTGGCCTGGCGGGGCCGGACCCTCTCGGCGGCCGCCGCCGGGACCGGGGCCCGCCGGCTCGGCCGCGCGGCGCTCTCCAGGGTGGCGGCGGTCGGCCTGCTCTACGGCGCCGCCGCGCTCGGCTCGGGATCACCGGTCCTGGTGGCGCTCTCGGCCGGCTGCGGCATCTCCTGGGGGCTGCTCCGGGTGGCGGGGGGCTCGCTCTGGCCGGCCATCGTGGCCCATGCCTGCTGGGACCTGGCGGTGCTGGTCGGCTGGCCGATCGGCTGAGCCTCCTGGCGTCGGGCCGGGTGGCGCCCGGCGGTCACCGCTCCGGCGCGCCAGCGCGGGCCGCCTGCTCCAGCGCCGCCTCCACCGCCGCCCTCGCCGCAGGCGAGACCAGCTCGCCGCGGTGGCGCAGCAGGAGCTCCAGCAGCCCGAGCGCCGCCTCCACCACCGGGCGTCGCAGCACCTCGTCCAGCGCGCCAGCCACCCCGGGGAGCGCCGCCTCCAGCCGCCGGAACGGGTCGAGGTCGTCGAGGGCACCGGCGGCGTCGGGGGCCACGGTGGGGCGGAGCAGGGTGACCAGGTGACCGAGCGCGGCGACCCGGACCAGCTGGTGGCCGGAGAGCCGCTCGCCGCGGGCGGCGCGCCCGGCGCCGGTGACCAGGGTGGTGAGCAGCTGGCCGGTGTGCCAGGGGAGGTCGAGCCGCGGACCGGCCAGGGAGGCCACGGTGGCCTGGCGCACCTGCGCCAGCCGCGGCGCCAGGTCGGCCCGGTCGAGCAGGAGGGCGTGGCGGTTGATGCGGGCCAGCGACAGCTCGCCCGGGTCGAAGACCGCGAACTCCACCAGGTGACCGCTGGCCAGCAGCACCTTGACGCCGTGGGCGGTCTCGCGGAAGGCCAGCGCCACCGGGCCGGCCGAGGCGGGGAGCCACCGCAGGTCGTCGCGGAACCGGTCCTGGGTCCCGGGGCGCACCACCAGGAAGAGGTCGTGGTCGGAGAAGCGATCCGGCCCGGGGGGCAGGCCCGAGGTGGAGCCCAGGCCGACCAGCCCCAGCACCTCGGGGTCGCCGGCCAGCCGGTCGCGCACCGCCGCGGTGAAGGCCCGATGCTCGGCCGGCGTCACGGCTCCGGCTCCGATCAGCGCAGCGGCAGCAGCGCCTTCAGCCGCGGGTCGCGCAGCCAGAGGGCCAGCCAGAGCACCACGCCGAGGAGGATCGGGGCGACGAACGGCTCGCCGATGCGGACGTGGGTGGCGACGGCGCCGCCCAGGTAGCCGGTGAGCAGCACCGCGCCGAGCACGGCGGTGCGGGGGACCAGGTAGAGGACCGTGCACCCCAGCTCGACGAAGCCGAGGACGAAGAGCACCTCCACCGGCCAGCCGAGGTGGGGCGCCCCCTCGACCAGCTGGGGGTTGCGGGTCAGCTTCATGACGGCGCTCATCAGCAGCGCCGCCGCGGGGAGCGCGCTCAGCAGGGCGCTGGTCACGCGCAGCCACTTCGCGGGGGGTGCTGCCGGTGTGCCGTGGGCGTCGGCCTGTGACATGGGCTCCTCCAGGGGATCGGAGGTGAGGCTTAAGGGGGCGGCCGGTCCGGCGCAACCGGGGCCACCGCCGGGCTGCGGCGCGCCGCCACGCGCCCGAATGTCTCACCCCCGGCGCTCGAACGGCGCCGCGCACGGCGCGTGCTAGCTTCGGCGCTGGAGGTCCGTGCTCCTTGGGGGAGGGGAACATGCGGTCCGGCTCCATGCGTGGACCATTCGCCGCCGTGCTCGCCCTGGGCGTGGCGGCCGTCTCGGTGGCGGCCGCGCTGGTCATCGGCGGCCTCTACGAGCGGGCCGTGGAGACCGCCGGCGCCGAGTCGCTGCGCTTCACCCAGACCATGTTCGCGGCGCTGCAGCGCGGCGACGTGAAGAAGATGGACGCCACCCTGGAGGCGCTGCTGGCCGACCAGGCCCTGGCGGCCCACTTCCTCGCCGGGGACCGGGACCGGCTGCTGGCCGACGCGCTCCCCCGCTTCGCCGGCCTGCGCGACCGCGACGGCATCAGCCACTGGTACTTCATCGGCCTGGACCGGCGGACCTTCCTGCGGGTCCACCGGCCGGCGCTGTTCGGCGACCTGGTGGACCGCGTCACCCTGCGGCGCGCCGCCGAGACCGGAGCCCTGGCCAGCGGGCTGGAGCTGGGCCAGACCGCCTTCGCGCTCCGGGTGGTGCGCCCCTGGTACGTGGACGGGCGGCTGGTCGGCTACATGGAGCTGGCCGAGGAGATCGGCCCGTTCCTGGTCCGCATGAAGGCCGACACCGGCAACGACTTCGGCGTGCTGGTGAAGAAGAAGTACCTCGACGAGGCGGCCTGGCGGAACCTCACCGGGCCGGCCCGGGACACCTGGAACGCCCGGCCGGACGTGGTGGTGGTCGACACCACCACCTTCACCGACGGGCTGGTCGACTACCCCGGCGACCTGGAGCAGGTGCCGGCCGCTGGGCAGGTGCTCGGCGAGCGGACCGACGGGGCCCGGGCCTCGATGCGCGGGATCTTCCCGTTCTTCGACGCCAGCGATCGGCAGGTGGGGGCGCTCATGGTGGCCCGGGACTTCACCAGCCTCCACGCCGCCATGCGGGTGGGCCGGCTCCAGGTGCTGGCGGTGGCGCTGGTCATGTCCCTGCTGGCCTCGCTGGTGATCTGGGCGGCCGCCGAGCGGCTCCTCTTCCGGCGTCTCCGGCAGGCCCTCGGCGAGGCGGAGCGGTCGGCGGGGATGGTCGGGCCGGAGCCGGGCGACGTCGACGACCTGCGGCGCATCGAGCGGCTCGGCGAGCGGGCCAGGCCGCGGCCCGGCGAGCGGGGCCGGGCGTGAGCGGCGCCACGCCGCCCCCGGCGCCGGCGCGCATCGCCTGGCGTCACCGGCTCTCCACCCAGCTGCTGACGCTGACCGCGCTCCTCTTCGTCACCTCGGTCATCGCCTACGGCGCCTTCGAGTGGACCATGCGCCAGGCGCTCATGGACCAGGCGCTCTCCGGGGCGGTGCTCTTCGGCGAGACCATCTCCAGCGCCACCCGCCGCGCCATGCTCGAGGACCGGCGCCCCGACGCCTACGAGATCATGCGGGCCATCGGCCGCCAGCCCGGCATCGACCTGGTCCGGGTCTTCAACAAGGACGGGAAGATCACCTTCTCCACCATGCCGGGGGAGGAGGGGCGGGTGCTCGACCGCGCCGAGGAGTCCTGCCGCCCCTGCCACGAGGGGCCGCAGCCGCTCTCCCGGATCAGCCTCGACCGGGCCAGCCGGGTGGTCGAGGTGGACGGCCACCGCGCCCTGCACGTCATCACCCCGACCCACAACGAGGCCCGCTGCTCCTCCTCGGCCTGCCACCACCACTCGCGCGGCGAGCAGGTGCTGGGGGTCCAGGAGGTGCTGGTCTCGCTGGAGGAGGCCGACCGCCGCCAGGCCACGGTCCGCTGGTTCGGCCTCGGCTTCGGGGTGGTCGGCGTCACCCTGCTGGGCGGGGCCCTGGTCGGCTTCGCCCGGCGGCGGGTGGTCCGGCCGGTGGCTGCCATCCTCGAGGGGACCCGCCGGGTGGCGCGGGACCAGCTCGATCACGAGATCCACGTCGACGACCCCGGCGAGCTGGGCATCCTGGCCGGGTCCTTCAACGAGATGACCCGCTCCCTGCGGCGCGTCGAGGGCGACCTCAAGGCGCTCAACGTCGAGCTGGAGCAGAAGGTCGAGGACCGGACCGTCGACCTGCGCCGCGCCCAGGCGGCGCTGGTGCAGACCGAGAAGCTCTCCTCGCTGGGCCAGCTCTCCGCCTCCATCGCCCACGAGATCAACAACCCGCTGGCCGGGATCCTCACCTTCGCCAAGCTGGTGACCCGCGAGCTGGAGACCGCCGTCCCCGACCCGGTGGTCCGCGCCACCCTGACCCGCAACCTGGCGCTGGTGGAGCGGGAGGCGCGGCGCTGCTCGGCCATCGTGCGCAACCTGCTCGACTTCGCCCGGGAGGGGCCGCTCAAGCTGGAGGCGGTGGACGCCAACGCGGTCATCGAGGAGTCGCTCCAGCTGGTGGGCCACAAGCTCAGCATCGCCGGCTTCACGGTGGACCGGCGCCACGGGCCGCTGCCGCCGGTGCTGGCCGACTTCGGGGAGCTGCGCCAGGCGGTGGTCAACCTGGTCCTCAACGCCATGGAGGCCATGGGGGACGGTGGCACCCTGCTGCTCGAGACCCGCGCCGCCGACGGCGGGCGGATGGTGGAGATCGCCGTCGAGGACTCCGGCCCCGGCGTCGACCCCGGGCTGCTCGGCAAGATCTTCGACCCCTTCTTCACCACCAAGGAGAAAGGGACCGGGCTGGGGCTGTCGGTGGTCTACGGCATCATCACCCGCCACGGCGGTCGCATCGACGTGGAGAGCCCGCCCGGGCGCGGGGCGCGGTTCGTGATCCGGCTCCCGGCCATGGGCTCCGGGCTGGGCGGCGGCGAGCTGGTCTCGGAGTGAACCCGCGGTCCCCCTGGAGGTGCCATGCCGACCCCGTTCTCGCAGCGCTCCTCGGCCGGGGTCCCGCTGGTGCTGCAGGTCCTGGTCGCGCCGGCGCTGGGGCTGCTCTTCCTGGTGACCCTGCCGCTGGCCGGCCTGGCCGCCATCGGCTGGGGCCTGGCCCGGCGTCACCCGGAGACGCCGGCGCGGCCCGCCGGTGACCTCGGACCAGGTCACCAGGGGCCGCGCGCCGTCCGCCGCGGGGCGGGGACTCCGCCCTGACGAGCGTTAGCGGTCGACGAAGGCGTCGGCCAGCTCGCGCCAGCCCTGGTCGCCGAGCAGCCAGGGGGCCGGCGCCGTCAGCTCACCGCCGTCGGCGGCGGCGTAGCCGAGCCGCCCTTCCACGAAGTGGTTCCAGCGCGCCGCCTCGTCGCGGAGGAACTGCTCGGCCGCCACGCCGCTGGGCAGGGCGGCGAAGGCCATGTTGGCCGGGGCCACGGTCACCAGCCAGCCGCGCCCGTAGCCGTCGTTCTTGACCAGCGAGGGGTCGCGCAGCGCCGCGGCGTTGACCGCCACCACCACCCCGTCCACCGGGGAGCGGATGGCCAGCGAGCGGGCGCCGGCGTGCACGGTGGCGATGGCCGAGCCCTTGGTGACGCGGGTGCCGGCCGGCTTGAGGTCGACGGCGTTGACGGTGGGCATGAGCCGCAGCGCCAGGGCGTCGAGGCCGATGCGGAGCGAGCCGCCCGCCAGCCGGGTCATCCAGGTGTGGCCGGCGCTGTACCAGGCGTCGGGCCGGAAGATGAGGCCGGCCACCTCGCGCAGCCCCAGCGACCGCTTCTTCAGCTCGGTGGCGCCGCGCATCATGGCGGCGATGAGCAGCACCGGCACCGCGAGCAGGACGACGAGGGCGAGGACGATCCCGGCGCGTGCCGCCAGGCCGGCGAGGAACACTGCAACCAGTTCGATGGCTCCGTAGATGGTGGTCATGACGTGAGTCCTTTCAGGTGCCGCGTGCTACCGTTCACAGCGTGGGAGACGTTCACTCCGCGTGGCAGTTGGTGCAGTCGTCAAGGCCGAAGGCCTCCTTCCCGTGGCAGGCGCCGCAGTCGCGCCCCGCCTTCATCCGCTCGTGGGTGATGACCGGCCGGACCTCCGTGGTGGTGCGCCCCAGCAGGCTGAACCGCTCCGGGTGGCAGGCCAGGCAGGTGGGCCTGGCGGCGTCGACGTGGCTCTCGTGGCGGAAGACCACCTTGCCGGGGCTGTCGGCGCCCTGCTTCAGGGTGAGCTCGGCGGGGAGCCTGGGCAGGTCGTAGGCCAGGGCCAGGCCGGTCCCCAGCAGGGCGGTGGCGGCGGCGAGCAGCAGGTTCCTGGTGAGCGTGGTGGTCACGGCGTCCCCTTCTCGGTGTGGAAGAACTCGCGGGCCAGGGCCTCCCAGCCGGCGTCGCCGGCCAGCGCCCGGGCCAGGCCGTCGACCGGCTGGCCGCCGTCCTGCAGCACCTGCCCGACCTCCGGGCTGGCCCGCATGGCCAGGGCCTCGGCCTCGCCGTCGAGGAAGTGACGGGCCGCCTGGGCGTGCAGCAGCTGGCGCTGGTCGGCCTCCAGCCGCGGCGCCTTCACCTTGAAGAGCCAGCCGGTCCCGTAGGCGTCCTTGAGCAGGGAGGGGTCGTCGGCCACGGCGCGGTTCACCGCCACCACCGTGCCGTTGACCGGCGAGACCAGCGGGACCGACCAGGTGCCGTCGCCGAGGGCCACCGCCGACTCGCCCTGCGACACCAGGGCCCCGGCGCGGGGCAGCTCGATGCGGGTCGGGGACACCAGCCGCTGGGCGAAGTCGTCGACGCCCACCGCCACGGTGCCGTCGGCCTCGACCCGGGCCCAGGTGTGGCCCGGGTGGAGGGCGACGCCGGCCGGGACCTGGAACCAGCCCAGGCTGGGCCAGGGGGCCGCCACCGCCACCGCCGGCCAGCGCTCGGCGTCCCGGCGCCCGCGGATGGCCTGCTCGGCCGACTGGCGCCGCCCGCCCTGGACGTAGCGCCACATGGGGATGAAGAGCAGCAGGTAGGTGACGCCGAGCCCGTACTCCATGAGCTTGGCGGGGTAGATGCTGAGGAAGTCGCTGGTCATGACGTGCTCCTCTTCAGTGACCCTGTGGGAAGGCCGAGTCCTCGCGGATGATCGGCATCCGGTTGACGATCCAGCGGAAGGCGACCACGCCCAGGGTGACCAGGGTGATCGAGACCCAGACCTCCATCCAGCTCGGCACGTAGCGGATGGGATTGGTCCAGTTGAAGGCGATGACCGAGACGTTGAGCCGGTTGAGGATGATCCCGCAGACCGTCATCACCGCGGCGATCTTCACCGCCTGGGGGTTCTTGTTGCGGGCGCCGTAGGCGAAGAGCAGCGAGGGCACCAGCACCAGCCCGACGGTCTCGAGGAGGAAGAGCGCGCCCCAGCCGGTGGCCAGGTGGGCCCAGGCGTGCCCGTCGATGACCCCCTGCAGCTTGATGAAGAAGTAGGCGAAGGCCACCACCGCGCCGGCCTTGCCGAGCCCCACCACCAGCCCGTCCACGTCCACGTGCTTGCCGGCCAGCTGCCGGGCGAAGACCCGGTGGGAGATGGTGCTCTCGATGATGGCCATCGAGATGCCGGCCATGATGGCGGAGATGAAGAAGAAGATGAAGATGAAGGGGGAGTACCAGAGCGGGTGGAGCTTGGTGGGCGCCAGCAGGAAGAGCGAGCCCAGCGCCGCCTGGTGCATGGTGGAGAAGATCACCGAGAGCACCGTGAGGGCGATCAGCATCTTCTTGAGGATGGCGTGGAGGCGCCGCCAGCCCAGCCACTCGAAGAACGGCACGGTGAACTCGAGCAGCAGCACGGTCGTGTAGCACATGACGCACCAGGCGACCTCGAAGAGGGGCGAGGCGCTGCCGTAGTTGAACATGGCCTGGACGATGTTCCAGGGGCGGCCCAGGTCGGCCAGCAGCCCGAACACCGCCATCAGGTAGCCGAGGAAGGCGGTCAGGATCGCCGACCGCTCGATGCCGTGGTAGTCCTTCAGCCCCAGCAGCTGGACCGAGGCGCCGATGGTGAAGCCGCCGGCGGCCAGCACGATGCCGGTCATCATGTCGAAGCCGATCCAGATGCCCCAGGGGTAGGCCTGGGTCAGGGCGGTGGTGGCGCCCAGGCCGGCGGCGAAGCGGTAGGCCAGCAGCGGCAGGCCCACCACCAGGATGACGGCGGCCACCGCGTTCCAGGGCGTCAGCAGGGAGCGGAGGTACTCGCCCCAGCCCATGCCCAGCAGCACCTTCTCGCGGAAGAACGACGGCGACCCGGACAGCGCGGCGGCGGTGGAGCTAGCCATGGTGATCCTCCTTCTCCTCGACCTGGTCGCGGCGCTTCGAGAAGGCGTAGAGCCCCATCAGCAGCGGTGGCCAGAGGGTCATGACGAACGGCGGGGCGCTCAGCGCGCCGGCCACCAGGTCGGAGTAGGGGCGCTCCGGCATGCCGGTGTTGAGCGCCAGCTTCTCGAAGGGGACGTCGGAGATGTAGAGCCAGCTGGTGCCGCCGGCCTCGTGCTCGCCGTAGACGCGGCGCACGTAGGTGGAGCCCTCGGCGTAGACGCGCCGCTTGGCCTCCTCGAGCAGCGCCGTCCGCTTGCCGAAGGTGAGGGCGCCGGTGGGGCAGACCGAGGTGCAGGCCGGCTCCAGGCCGTCGGCCAGCCGCTCGGCGCAGAAGCCGCACTTGCGGACCCGGGGGGCGGCCCGCTCGTACTCGTACTTGGGTATGTCGAAGGCGCAGGCCACCATGCAGTAGCGGCAGCCCATGCACTTGCTCGCGTCGTAGACCACCGGGCCGGTGGGCAGCTTGTCCATGGCCCGCACCGGGCAGGCCGAGGCGCAGGCCGGAGCCAGGCAGTGCATGCACTGCTTCTTGCCGAAGCGCGGCTGGCCGCCCGGGCCCTGGCCCTGGTTGATGACGGTGAAGACGTGCTGGCTGGTGTCGCGGCGGACCGACAGGTCGGCGCCGGCGTCGGGCGGCGGGTTCTTGTTGGCCTCGGCGCAGGCGGCCTCGCAGGCGCGGCAGCCGGCGCAGCGGGTGGTGTCCACCAGCACGCCGGGGAGCCCGGCGTCGGCCGGGGCGGGGTCGGCGGCGCGGGCCGTGCCGGCCACGGCGAGGCCGGTGCCGGCGGTGACGCCGGCGACCTTCATGAACGCTCTCCTCGTGATCCTCATGGTTGCCTCCCTCGGGCCCTCGTCAGGCATGGCCCGAGCCATCCAGGGTTTCGTCCTCGTCGACCGCGCCTCTCCAGCTCCGCCCCGCCGCCTCCGCGTAGAGGGTGCAGCTCCGGAAGGCCTCGCCCTCGCAGGTGCTGGCGGTGGTGACGCGGTCGATCGGGACCAGCTTCTTCACCGGGTAGGCCCGGCAGAAGACCATCGAGACCTCTTTGCGATATGGGCAGGTCATTCGCGCCTCCGGGGGAACCTCTCGCAAGGATGGGGCCAAGCGGCCCCGGGTCCGGCGCCGGTGGGTCCGCGGCAGTGTTCACGCGGAGTTACCGGTGCCCGTGGCGAAAGGCGCCGCCCCGGAGGCTCCCCAGGGCGTGGAGGAACTCAACGGCGCTCTACAGTGTCGGAGGGGCGGGTGTGGAGTTCTTCGACGGCGCTCAGCGGGCCGGCGCCGGCTCGTCGTCGCCGTCGCGCTTGAGGCCGTACTTGCGCATCTTGTTGTAGAGGGTGACCCGGTCGACGCCGAGCACCCGGGCCGACTGGCTGACGTTGAAGCCGGTGTGGGCCAGCACCGCGGCGATGTGCCGCCGCTCCACCTCGTCGAGCGAGTCGGTGGGGGAGGTGGCCCCGCCGGGGCGTGGCGCCTCGGCGCCGGGGCCCGCCAGGGGCGCCAGCCCCAGGTCGAGCAGCTCGATGATGGGCCCGCGCGCCACCACCGCGCCCCGCTCCAGCACGTTGCGCAGCTCGCGGACGTTGCCCGGCCAGGGGTTGGCCACCAGGGCGTTCATGGCCTCGGCCGAGACCCCGTCGATCTCCCGCTCCAGCTCGGCGGAGAGCCGCTCCACGAACAGGTCCACCAGCAGGGGGATGTCCTCGCGCCGCTCCCGGAGCGGCGGCAGCCGGATGGGGATGACGTTGAGCCGGTAGAAGAGGTCCTCGCGGAAGCTGCCGTTGGCGACCGCCTTCTGCAGGTCCTTGTTGGTGGCGGCCACGATGCGCACGTCCACCTCGACCGCCTCGTTGCCGCCGATGCGGCAGAAGCGCCGCTCCTCCAGCACCCGCAGCAGGTCGAGCTGCAGCTTGGGGCCGATGTCGCCGATCTCGTCGAGGAAGAGGGTGCCCTTGTGGGCCGCCTCGAACTTGCCCTTGCGGCGGGCGACGGCGCCGGTGAAGGAGCCCTTCTCGTGGCCGAAGAGCTCCGACTCCAGCAGCGTCTCGGTGAGGGCGGCGCAGGAGACCTCCACGAACGGCCCCTCGGCGCGCGGGCTCTCGGCGTGGATGGCGCGGGCCAGCACCTCCTTGCCCGAGCCCGACTCGCCGAGGATGAGGATGGTGGAGCTGGAGCGGGCGGCGCTGCGGGCCAGCTCGAAGACCGCCTGCATGGCCGGCGCCTTGGAGGCGAGATCGTGGAGCTGGTGCTCCTTCTTGAGCGCCTTTCGCAGCACGGCGTTCTCCCGCACCAGCTCCTGCTGCCCGACGATCTTGTGCATCATCATCGAGAGCTCCTCGGGATCGAAGGGCTTGACCAGGTAGTCGAAGGCCCCCTGCTTCATGGCCGTCACCGCGCTGTCGACGGTGGCGAAGGCGGTCATGATCACCACCGCCAGGTCGGCGCGCAGCTTGCGGGCCTCGAGCTGCAGGGCCAGCCCGTCCATGCCCGGCATCTTCAGGTCGGAGATGAGGATGGCGAAGGGCTGCCCGCGGAGGCGGGCCAGCGCCGAGGGGCCGTCGACGGCCTGCTCCACCAGGTAGCCGTCCTTGGCCAGCCAGCCGGCCAGCGACTCCCGGACGATCTCCTCGTCGTCGACCACCAGGATGCGGACGCGTTCATTCGAGGCCATGGCGACTCCTCTCCGGCTCGTCGAGCCGGCGGCGACAGCGTGGACAGAGCTCCACCGACTTCTCATCGACGTCGCGGACGCCGGAGGCGCGGCTCATGACGCAGCGGGGGACGTGGCAGTGGACCAGGCCGTAGGCGTGGCCGATCTCGTGCACCGCCTCCTTGATGACCCGCTCGGTGAAGCGCCCCTCGCCGTGGAGGTGGAGGTCCTCGCGGAGGCGGGCGGTGGAGGCCACCGCCACCCGGCCGCCCAGCTGGGCCTCGCCGAAGACGTAGGTGAGGATGGGGATGAAGAGGTCCTGGTCGGTGAGCCCCAGCACCTTCCCCCGCGGCGGCCCGGCCGCCAGCAGCCAGGCCAGCACCTTCCCCGAGGCGTGCTGGCGCCGCTTGGGGTCGTAGGTGTCGCCCGGCCGCTCCGCCGAGTCCCAGCGGACCGCGGTGGTGGCGTAGGCGTGCGCCAGCTCGGCGCGGACCAGCTCCATCAAGGCTGGCGCCATCTCACGCTCCCCGATCCAGCAGATGGAGATGGGCTCCATGGGCGCGTCACCGCCCCGCGTCCTCGTCGACCGGGGCCGGCGCGGGGAGGCGGAGGGCGACCCGGGTGCCCCGGCCCGGCTCGCTGTGGACCTCGAGCCGGCCGCCGTGGCGCAGGGCGATGGCGTGGGCCTGGGCCAGGCCGAGGCCGGCGCCGGCGGTGGCGGTGAAGTCCGGCTCGAAGACCCGGGCCAGCCGCTCGGCCGAGAGCGACGGCCCCGAGTCGGTCACGGCGATCTCCACCTCGCGCCCGTCGGCCGCCGGGCCGGTCTCCACCGTCAGCTGCCCGCCCGCCGGCATGGCTCCGCAGGCCCGCAGCAGGGCGTCGAGCACCGCCCGGCGCAGCAGCCCCCGGTCGGCCAGCACCGTCGGGCTGGGGACGGCGCGCCGCTGCACCGCGACGCCCTGCAGCCGCGCCTCGCCGGCCGCCAGCTCCAGGGCCTCGTCGACCACGGCGTCGATGCCCAGCGGCTGGGCCGAGAACGGGTGATCGTGCGAGAAGTCGAGCAGCCGGACCACCACCTCGCCGGCCCGCTCCGCCTCGCGCTCCACCAGCCGGAGGTCGTGCAGCAGCCGGCCCCGCTCGGCGTCGGTGAGCGGCCCGGCCTCCAGGGTCCGGGCCCCGTTGCGGGCCATGGTGAGCATCCCGGAGAGCGGGCTCCCCAGCCGGTGGCCGATGGCCGCCGAGAGGCGCCCCAGCGCCGCCAGGGTCTCCCCCCGGGCCAGCTGCTCCCGGGTCTCCACCAGCGCCCGGGTGCGGGACTCCACCTGCTGCTCCAGCTGCTGGTTGAGGGCGTCGAGCTCGGCGCGGGTGGTTCGCAGGGAGCGGACCATCTCGCCGAAGGAGGAGGCCAGCAGCCCCAGCTCGCCGCCGAAGTCGGGCGAGGCCGGCTGCTCCAGGTCCTGCCCGGCGACCCGGCGGGTGGCCGCCACCAGCGCCGCCACCGGCTGGACCAGGCGGCGGCGCGTCAGCCACCAGAAGGCCAGGCCGAGGCCGGCCGCCACCACCGCCGCCACCGAGAGCGAGCTCCAGCGGAAGGCGGCCAGCCGGGCGTCGGCGACGGCCAGCGAGCGGTCGACGGCCAGCAGCCCGAGGACCCGGGAGGCGTTGGGGTGGACGTGGCACCCGGCCGCGGCGCAGGCCGGCTGGTTGAGGATGGGGGTCACCAGCTGCAGCACCCGCGGGCCGCCGCCGGCCTCGATGCGCTGCCGCCCCTCCAGCCCCTCGGCGCGGGCCGAGCCGGCGGTGTGGCAGACCACGCACTGCGGGCCGCGGGGATCGAGCGTGCGCCCGGCCTCGGCCGGATCGGTGGAGAAGGCCACCCGGCCGCCGTGGTCGAGGAGCCGGATCCGGTCGACGCCGGGCTGCCGCCCGACGTCCTCGAGGATCCGGTAGGCGTCGTCGCGCCGGTCGAGCAGCATGGCCCGGTGGATGGCGTTGGCCACCGTCTGCGCCAGCAGGTCCGACTCCTCGGCGGCCCGCTGCACGGCGAAGCGCTCGAAGCGCAGCTCGGCGACGAAGAAGGCGGCCACGATCACCAGGCCGGCCACGGTGGTGTAGAGCAGCAGCCGGGAGGAGAGCCGGTCGCGCCAGCGGAGCTCGTAGCCGAGATCGGGTGGAGGCAGGTCGGGCGTTTCGGTGGTCGCCATTCGGCCCCTCCCCAGGAAGCGTGATCGCAGGATTCATCATCGTTCACTTTCTCCACACCGGGCCCGACCGGACCTTGCGTCACGTTGGCGCACGCGCGTTCCCGCCACGCCTCCGGAAGGGCCGTGGCGGCGCGGCGCGGGGCCGGTGACGCCGGCGCCGCGTGGCCAGGCCGGACGCCGGTTTGCTTGACGACCCGCGATCGCGGAGGTTCACTCCCGGGAGGGAGATTCGATGGCGCAGCCGACCCCGCCGCGAGGCGGCACCCCGCAGGAGTCCGAGCACGCCGCGCCCCTGGCCACCTCCGGCCCCGGCACGGTGGCCATGCAGTTCGTCTCGGCGCTCTCCAAGGCGGCCCGCTCCTTCACCCTCTACGATCCAAGCAACAGCGTGGTCCGCCAGTTCCTCGCCGACTACCAGGCCCGCGCCGTGGCCGCCACCGCCGGCGTCGAGCTGGTGCTCGACGTCCACCCCTTCGAGCTGCTGCGCGACGGCGAGGTGGTCTACCGCGAGGAGGACCGGGAGCGGTCGCTGGCCTTCCGGCTCTTCAGGGACGGGGTGCGCCGCCTCACCTTCCGGTCCGGCGTCCCCTGGGGCGAGCTGCTCACCTTCCTGGAGATCCTCGCCGTCCGCTACGTGGGCGTCCGCCAGCAGGAGGAGGACGTCATCACCCTGTTCCGCAAGGCGGAGTTCCAGGGGATCGGCTTCTCCGCCGTCGAGGGGTTCGCCCCGGAGGAGGACAACCCGGAGCCGGAGCGGGCCCGCCGCACCCGCGGGCAGGGGACCCGGGCGCCGGCCGGCTTCGACGCCCCGTTCCCGCTGCTCCCGCCCCCCGGGCCGCTGGCCTGGCGGGAGATCCCGGCCGAGGCGCTGGACTCGCTCCGCGCCAGCGAGGGGACGGCGGTGCTGGCGGCCGACGCCGTCCGGCTGGCCGGCCAGCTGCTGGCCGAGGCCGGCCGGGGGGCGGTCTCGTCGCGGGAGCTGCTGCTCTTCCTGGTCGAGCTCCGCGACTACTTCATCGCCGACGCGGCGCTGGCGCCGCTGGCTTCGCTCGCCGAGCTGGTGGGGCGCACCCCGCCCGGCGAGCTGCGCGACGACCTGGCGCGGGCCCTCGGGGATCCCCGGCTGCTCGACGCCGTGCTGGCGGCGGTGCCGGCCGGCAGCACCCAGCTGCCGCCCGAGGCCCTGCGGCTGGTGCCCCTGGTCCCCGCCCAGGCGGCCCTCGACCTGCTGGCCTCCGAGCCCGACGAGGGGCGTCGCCAGGTGCTCGGCCTGATCGCCGAGGCCCGGCTCCCCGCCGACGCCGCCGCCATCATCGAGCGGCTCCCCGGCCTCGACGCCAGGGTGGCGCGGGTGCTGGTCCACGCCATCGGGGCCAAGGCGCCCGGCTTCGCGGCCCAGGCGGCCGCGGCCCTGCTCGATCACCCCGACGAGCACCTGCAGGTGGCGGCGCTGCACGCCCTGGAGGCGGCCGGCGGCGAGGTGCCGGTGGCGCGGCTGCTGCGGCTCCTCCACGCGCCGCGCGAATCGGTCCGCATCGGCGTCGCCCTGGTGCTGGCGCGCAGCGGCAAGTCGGCCGCCTTCCAGCCCATCCAGGAGGCGCTGGTCGGCCGCAAGGACTGCACCATCGCCGAGGCCGACGCGCTCGGCTCGGCGCTGGCCCGGCTCGACCCGCGGCGGGCCGCGCCGCTCTTCGCCGAGTGGCTCACGCCCCGCCGCGGCCTGTTCAAGGCCCTGACGGCGTCGAAGCAGGAGGAGGCGCTGCGCCTGGCCGCCGCCTCCGGCCTGGCCGCCCACCCCGCCGCGGAGGCCCTGGCCCAGCTCGAGGCGCTGGCCAGGGGGGGCGACGACGAGGACTTCCGGCGCCACTGCCTGGCCATGCTGGCCCGGCGTCGCCACCAGGGAGCCCGCCATGGATGAGCTGGCCAGGGCACAGACCAGCCTCGGCCGCGCCCTCGGCCGGGCCCGCGCCGGCGAGGACCGGGAGCTGGCCCAGAAGGTCCGCGAGGCGGGCGAGCACCTGGTGCAGCTGCTGGCCGGCCTGCTCAAGCTGACCCGGGTCCACAGCCCCGACAACCACGCCTTCGACACCCCGGTGGCCGAGCTGGAGCGGGTGCTGCAGGCGCTGGGCGAGTCGCTGGGCACCGTCAACCTGGTGACGGTCGAGGACCAGGTCTACCTCAACGACATCCGCGTCCGCACCGACAGCAAGCCGGGGGCCGGCGGGCTGGGCGCCGAGCTGAAGCGCCACAACACCGGCGGCCTGGTCTTCCACACCCCGCTCAGCGGGCCGCAGATCCGCCTGCTCATCAAGGGGCTCTCCGGGCCACCCGCCGCCGAGTGGCCGCGCGGCACGCTCGGCCAGTGGCTGGTCGACCAGGAGCTCGACGCCGTGGACCTGCACGGCATCTTCCGGTTCCAGGCGGTCCGCTCCGACCAGGCGGCGCCGGCGCGGGCCCCGGAGGAGGTGCTCGGCCTGATGCTCGACCTCGCCAGCGAGAGCTGGGACCACCTCGCCGCCGGGCGGGTGCTCAACCCGCTGCCGCTGCGGCGCGCCGTGGTCGAGGCCATCGAGTCCGGGATCGAGGCGCCGGCCTTCTGGATCGGCTTCCCCGACTGCCCGCCCCACGCCGCCCACGCCGTCGAGGTGGCCATGGTGGCGTTGCTGATCGGCAAGGTGGCCGGCTTCCCCTCCGGCGTGCTCCAGGATCTCGGCATCGCCGGGCTGGTCCACGACGTCGGCTACCTGGCGCCCCACGTCGGGGAGGGGGCGGCGGCGCTGCTCCGCCACCCCATCGAGGGGGCGCGGCTGGTGCTGCGGCAGCGGGGCTTCTCCGAGGCCAAGCTGCGGCGGCTGCGCGGCGTGCTCGAGCACCACCGCGACCACGCCGATCCCGCCGGGTCGCCGTCGGCGGTGGGGGCGGCGCTGCGGCTGGCCGAGGACTACGCCAACGTCCACCGGCTCTACGGCTCCAAGGTGACCCGCCCCGACGCCCTCGGGGCCATGCTCAAGGCCGGCGGGCGGCTCTACCACCCCGGGCTGGTCCAGGCGCTGGTCAACGGGCTGGGCCGGTACCCGCCCGGCACGCTGGTGGAGCTGGCCGACGGCGGCTTCGGGCGGGTGGCCACGCCGGCCCGCGGCCAGGACCTCTGGGAGAAGCCGCTGGTGAAGCGGCTCGACCCGAGGACCCGGCTGGCGACCGGACCGATGGTCGATACGGCGCGAGACGGCGCCGTCCGGCGCGTCCTGCCCGGCTGAGCCGCGCCCCGCCGCCCGCTCCCGCGCAACCGGTGCGCCCGGCGCCCCCGGCGCGCAGGTTTCGCGACGACAGGGGCCCGACATCACAGGAGAATATGACGGCACGCGGCGTGCTTGGGCATGGCTCGATGGTCCAGTTCGAATCCGAGGCCCGCGACTTCCTGCTCAAGCGCCGCCACCGGCTGCGCCGGCAGTCGGACGCCGCGGGCGCCACCGCCGGGAGCTACTGGTTCGACACCGAGGCGCTCCCCGTACCGGACGACGAGGAGGCCCGGCGCGAGCTGGCCCGGATCGACGCGGCGCTGCAGCGGATCGAGCAGGGCTCCTACGGCACCTGCCAGGCCTGCGGCGGCCCCATGGGGCTGCAGCGGATGCGGGCCATCCCCGAGGCGCGCTACTGCGTCGGCTGCAGCGGCCAGGTGCCCGAGGTCGAGTAGCGCCGGGGGCGGGCCCCTGCTATCACCGGCTCGCTCGTGCCTCCCACGCCCTCCACCGCCGCGCCGGTCCTCGCCTATCCGCTCGGCGACGCCCTCTACCTCAACGTCACCAGCGGCTGCACGCTGGCGTGCGTCTTCTGCCCCAAGATCAGCGACGACGACTGGGAGGTGGGCGGCTTCGACCTGCGGCTCAAGGCGAATCCGCAGGTGGAGGCGATCTGGGCGGCGGCCCTGGCCGCCGGGCTGGAGGGGCGGAGCGAGGTGGTCTTCACCGGCTTCGGCGAGGCGACGCGGCGGCTCGAGGTGGTGCTGGAGCTGATCCGGCGGCTCAAGGCTGCCGGGGTGGGGCGGGTCCGGCTCGACACCGACGGGCTGGCCAGCCTGCGCGAGGGGCGCGACGTGGTGCCGGAGCTGGCCGCCGCCGGCCTCGACGCCGTCTCGGTCTCGCTCAACGCCGCCGACGCCACCACCTACGCCCGGCTCTGCCCCAGCGCCTACGGCGAGGCGGCCTTCCCGGCGGTGAAGGCCTTCATCGGCTCGGCGGTGGCCCGCCTCGGTGAGGTGACGGCCAGCGTGGTGGGCGTGGACGGCCTCTCCGAGTCCGCCTGCCGGGACCTGGCCGAGGGGCTGGGGGCCCGCTTCAAGTGGCGGCCTTTCGGGCGGATCGGTCGGCTCCCACCCTCCCAGTCCGGGGGGGCTCCTGGTCCAGGCCGCGCAAATTCCTGACACCCTGCGGCGGCCGAGATGCGCGGCCGCGCTGGATCTTTTCGTCCGGAAGGGGCATAGAACCGTCCATCACGCAGGCTTTGCGCTCTGAAGGCGGTGAGGTGGCATGACCACGCCCAGCCAGGGGACGAGGGTGTCGAAGGAACGGATCCTGGTCGTCGACGACGAGCAGAACGCCCGGGTCGCGCTCCGCACCATGCTGGCGGAGGAGGGGTACGAGGTCCTCGAGGCGGCGGACGGCGAGGAGGCGCTCTCGCTGCTGCCCGGCTTCGGACCGGCGGTGGTGCTGGCCGACGTGCGCATGCCGCGGCTCGACGGCATCACCCTGCTCAAGCGGGCCCGCGCCCAGGGCTCCGACGCGGTCTTCGTCATGATGACGGCCTACGCCTCGGTGGAGGCGGCGGTGGGGGCGATGCGGGCCGGCGCCGAGAACTACCTGACCAAGCCGCTGGACTTCAACGCCGTGCAGGTGGTGCTGGTCAAGGCGCTGGAGAAGCTCAAGCTGCAGCGCGACGCCGAGAACCTGCGCGAGCGGGTGCGCGACCGCTACAGCTTCCACGCCATCGTCGGCGAGGCCCCCGAACTGCAGGCGGTCTTCGACGTGGTGAAGCGGGCGGCGCCCACCCGGGCCACCGTGCTGATCCTCGGCGAGTCGGGCACCGGCAAGGAGCTGGTGGCCCAGGCGCTCCACGAGGAGTCGCCGCGCGCCAGCAAGCCCTTCATCAAGGTCAACTGCGCCGCGCTCTCCGAGACCCTGCTGGAGTCGGAGCTCTTCGGCCACGAGAAGGGGGCCTTCACCGGCGCCATCGGGCTCAAGGAGGGGCGCTTCGAGCTGGCCGACGGCGGGACGCTCTTCCTCGACGAGATCGGCGAGGTCTCCCCGGCCTTGCAGGTGAAGCTGCTGCGGGTGCTGCAGCAGCGCGAGTTCGAGCGGGTGGGCGGCACCCGCACCCTCAAGGTGGACGTGCGGCTGGTGGCGGCCACCAACCGCGACCTCGCCGAGCTGGTCAAGACCGGGAGGTTCCGCGAGGACCTCTTCTACCGGCTCAACGTGGTGGCGGTGACCCTGCCGCCGCTGCGGGACCGCAAGGGGGACATCCCCATGCTGGTCACGCACTTCATCGCCAAGTACTCCAAGGCCTACGCCAAGGAGATCAAGGCGCTGGCCCCGGGGACCCTCAACGCCCTGCTGTCGCACGACTGGCCCGGCAACGTCCGCGAGCTGGAGAACGTGGTGGAGCGGGCGGTGGTGCTCTGCAAGGGGAACGAGCTGAACGGCGACGACCTGCCGCCGACGCTGCGGGGGCTGCGGCCGCGCAGCGATCGCTCGCCGGGCGCCCTCATCCCCGGCGCCACGCTCTACGACATCGAGCGCGAGGCCATCGTCCGCACCCTGGAGATGGTGGGCGGCTCGACCTCGCGGGCCGCCGAGATCCTCGGCATCAGCGTCCGCAAGATCCAGTACCGCCAGAAGGAGTACAAGGAGCGGGAGGAGGGGCGCTTCGTGCCGCCCCCCGAGGGCGACGAGGAGGGGTGAGGCCGGGCCCGGCGCTCAGTCGAGCCGCGGCAGCCGCAGCAGGAAGCGGGCCCCGCCCCCCGGGGCCGCCTCCACCGAGACCGTCCCGCCGTGCTGCGAGACGATGGCGTGGACGATGGAGAGCCCCAGCCCCGAGCCCTTGGCCTTGGTGGTGAAGAAGGGCTCGAAGATCCGGTCGCGGGCCGCTGGCGGCACCCCCGGCCCGGAGTCCTCGATGGTCACCACGGCGCTGGGGCCGCGCTCGCCCCGGGCCGGATCGGGCGCCTCGGCGGCGCAGCGCACCCAGACCCGGCCGCCCTCCGGGGTCGCCTCCAGCGCGTTGAGCGCCAGGTTGACCAGCACCTGGCGGAGCCGCTCCTCCTCGCCGGCCACCCGGGTGCTCCCCGGCTCCGGGGAGAGCGCCCGCTCCAGGTGGATGGAGCGGCGCTCCGCCTCGCCGTCGATCAGGTCGAGCACCCGCGAGACCACCTGGCACAGGTCGACCGGGTGAGGCACGAAGACCCGGGGCCGGGCGAACTGCAGGAAGTCCTCGAGGATGTGGTCGAGCCGACGGATCTCATCCTTCACCAGCAGCAGCGGCTCGAGCAGCGGCCCGGGCAGGTCGCCGCCCAGCCGGCTGACCCGCCGCTCCAGCACGGTGAGCTGCAGCAGGGCGGCGTTGAGCGGGTTGCGGATCTCGTGGGAGAGGCCGGCGGTCATGGTGCCGACCGCGGCCAGCTTCTCCGCCATCTGCGCCTTGTGGGCCAGCGCCAGCTTCTCGCCGTGGAGCCGCACCTGGCGCATGGCCTGCTCCACCGTCACCAGCAGCTCCTGGGTGGCGCAGGGCTTCACCAGGTAGGCGCAGGCGCCGGCGCGCACCGCCGCCACCGCCGACTCCAGGGTGGCGAAGCCGGTCAGCAGCACCACCTCGCCGGCCGGGCTCAGGTCCTTGAGCCGGGGGGCGAGCGCCGTGCCGTCGCCGTCGGGGAGCTTCAGGTCCACCAGCGCCACGTCGAACCCCTCGGCGGCCAGCGGCAGCGCGGCGGCGCAGGAGCCGGCGGCGCGGACCGCGTAGCCGGCCTCCTCGAGGATCTCGGCGAGGTTCTCCACCAGCGGACGGTTGTCGTCGACCAGCAGGATGCGCGGGCGGCGCGGCGCGGGCTCGATCACGCCGGCCCCCCGGGCTGGGAGGCGTGGAGCCGCGCCACCGCCGCCAGCAGCGCCGCGGTGTCGAAGGGCTTGTGGAAGCGGGGTGGCCCGTCCGGCGCCGGGTCGGCGTACACGCCGGTCATGATCAGCATGGGCAGGCCGGGGAACCTCTCTGCCAGCCGGCGCATGGCCTCGCCGTCGGGCCCGCCTGGCACCCGCAGGTCGACCAGCGCGCAGCACGGGCGCACCGGGCCGAGCCGCTCGGTCTCCAGCACCGAGGCGGCGGTGACGGCGGCGAACCCGCGGCCCCGCAAGGCCTCGCAGAGGTTGTCGGAGAGCCGCCGGTCGTCCTCGATGACCGCCACCAGCCCGTCGCGGCGGGCCGTCGCCAGCAGCTCCAGCAGGGCGGCGATGGGCACCGGCTTGCCCAGCACCGCCAGCAGCCCCTCGCGGCGGGCCGCCTCCAGGGCGTCGTCGGCGACGTGGGCGGTGACCACCAGCGCCGCCAGCCCGGGATCCCGCCGGCGCACCTCGTGGACCACCTCGGCGCCGCCCATCCCCGGCATCCGCATGTCGGTGACCAGGGCGTGGTAGCGGACCCGCTCCACCAGCCGGAGCGCCTCGGCGCCGCCGCCGGCCAGGTCCACCTCGTCGCCCCGGTCGCGGAGGATCTCGGCCAGGTTCTCGGCGAACTGGCGGTTGTCGTCGACGAGCAGGTAGCGGCGCATGGGGGCGGGACGCTCAGGCCGGGAGGCGCAGCGTGAAGCGGGCGCCGCCGCCGGGGCGGTCGGCGTAGCTGACCTCGCCGCCGTGCCGCTCGGCGATCCGCTTGCAGAGGGCCAGCCCCAGGCCGATGCCGTGGTCCTTGGTGGTGATGAGCGGCTCGAAGAGGCGACGCCGGGTGGCGGCGTCGACCCCCGGCCCGGTGTCCTCCACCTCCAGCGCCACCGCCCCGGGCTCGCGTCGCCCCCGCACCGTCACCGCGCCGGCCGGCGAGGCGGCGAAGGCGGCGTTCTCCAGCAGGTTGACCAGCACCTGGCGGAGCTGCCCGGCGTCCCCCTCCACCTCGGGGAGCTCGCCGAGGCCGAGCAGCTCCACGGCCACCCCGGCCGGCCAGGCCAGAGCGGCGCGCGCCGCCTCCACCACCTCGGCCAGCCGGACCGGCTCGCGCTGCAGCGGCCGGTTGCGGACCATGTCGAGCAGGTTGGTGATGATGCCGTTGGCGATGGCGACCTGCTCCTTGATCCGGTCGGCGTGCTTCCAGGCCCGCTCGTCGTCGGCGAGGCGGCCGCGGAGGATGAAGAGCGAGGTCTCGATGACGCCGAGCGGGTTTCGCAGGTCGTGGCCGATGGAGGCCACCAGCTGGCCGAAGGTGCTGAGCCGCTCCACCCGGGCCTGCTGGGCCAGCAGGTCGTCGCGGTAGGTGTGGAGCATGACGGCCAGCTCGAGGTCGAGGATCTTGGCCAGCGCGGTCCGGGTCCCCTCCCGCTCGGCGCCGGCCGGGAGGCGGGCCACCGCCAGGGCGTCGAGCTCGGCACGCACCACGTTCATGGCGCCGAACATGAGGTGCTGGGGCATGCCGATGCGGACGTGGACCTGGCCGATCCGCTTGCGGTGCTCCCAGTAGGCGTCGTCCCAGGGGCCGCGCAGCAGGGTGTCGAGCCAGGCCACCAGGGTGGTCTTGAGCCGGCCCACCTGGCTCTCGCCCCCCTGGAGGACGCGGGTGGCCTCCTCGTGGAGGAGGATGCGGGCGTAGAAGGCCTCGGCGACGGCCGGGAAGGACGGGCGGGCCAGCGGGTGGAGGGCGCGGAGGCGGCGCTGGTCGTCCTCGTCGAAGCGGACGTAGCCCTGCAGCTCGTGGAAGACGGTCGCCGGCATGGGTCGCCGCTCCGGGGGCGCCTCGACGGACCGGGAGCGCTAGGCCTTGGGCTGCGGGTCGGCGGGGGGCGGGTCCTTCTTGTCCTTCTCGTCGTCGCCGCCGAAGGCCTTCTTGAAGCTGCGGATTCCCTGGCCCAGCCCGGCGCCGAGCGCCGGCAGCTTGCTGGCGCCGAACAGCAGCACCAGGATGAACCCGATGATCAGCAGCTCCGGCATTCTCAGACCGAACATGATCGGACTCCCGTGGACCGCGAAGGCGGCCGGTGTACACCAGAACCGCCGAGGCTGTCTCTAACCGAAGTCGGGAGCCTACGCCGCCAGCTCCTCGGCCGCCACCGCGGCCAGCCGGGCGGCGTCGAGCACCTTGACGCCGCGCGAGGCGTCGATCAGGCCGTCCGCCTCGAGGCGGGTCAGGCAGCGCGAGAGGGTCTCCGGGCGCATCCCCAGCAGCCGCGCCACCACCTGCTTGCGCACGGCGTTGGGCCGGTCGGCCAGGAAGCGGGCGTGGGCCAGCGCGAACCGCGCCACCCGGGCCAGGCAGTCGCCCTGCCGCCAGTTGACCTCGTCGCGCTGCTGGTGCGACTCGGTGAGGAGCAGGTCGAGCACCACCCGCGAGGCCCCCTTCTCCGGGCCGATCCACTGGGAGAGCGCCTCGCCGCTGATCCCGCAGACCCGCACCCGGGAGAGGGCGCGCACCTCGTAGGGGGAGGCGGCGCCCTGGAGCGCCTCGGTGCAGAGCAGCGAGGTGGGGCCGCGCAGCGTCAGGGCCAGCTCGGCGCCGCGCGGGCTGACGCTGGAGAGGGCGACGAACCCCTCCTTGATGAAGTAGACGGTCCGGGGGCGCTCCCCCTGGGCGCAGATGGTCGAGCCCGGTTCGCGGGTGCTCGGGGTCAGGCGGCACTTGCCCTGGGAGGCGATGCCGAAGCCACAGCAGTTGCAGTCATTGACAGGCTGCTTGGAAAGCACGGCGACCTCCGAACGGGTGAGCTTCTTGACTTGATCGAAGTCTACCTGCATGAGGTAGGCCCGTGAAATACTGAAGGAATGCAATGAACCCGGTGCACGGGTTGCGTCTTGCCCCGGATCAAACCTGATCCAGCGCAAGGCTTGCGGGGGAGGTGGGACGGGGACCGCATGGCATGATGCGCACCGTGAAGAAGGCCCTCTCCGACCGCCGCCCGCCTGCCGGGCCCCGCGCTCCGGCCACGCTGGAGGGCGCCCGGAACGGCGCGACTCTCGCACCGCCCTCGTCGCAGCGTGCCCGGTCCGTCGGCGCCGGGCGACGGCGCCGGGAGACGCCGGTGGTGGCGGTCTCGGGTCCCAGCGGCACCGGCAAGACCCGGCTGCTGGCGCGCCTCATCCCCTTGCTGCGCCGCCGCGGCGTGGTGGTGGCGGTCCTCAAGCACACCGGCCACCGCCACCCGTTCGACGTGCCGGGCAAGGACACCGACCTGCTCCGCCGCGCCGGCGCGGTGGCCGCCGCCATCCAGGGGCCGGCGGGGCTGGCCTACTTCGGGCCGCCGGTGGACGGGGTCCGCGCCCTGGCCCGCCTGCTCCCACCCTGCGACCTGATCCTCGCCGAGGGGTGGCGCCAGGAGCCGCTGCCGCGGATCGAGGTCCACCGCCGGGCGATCTCGCCGGCCTTCCTCTGCGCCACCGATCGGCAGGTCTTCGCCGTGGTGAGCGACCAGCCGCCGCCTCGCCCGCTCCCCTGCTTCGACGCCGATCGGCTCGGGCCGCTCGCCGACCTGCTGGTGGCCCGCTTCGTGGGTGCGCCGGGGACCCGGCGACGGCGCAGCGCCGGTTCTTGACACCCGCCGGGAGGCGCCGTTATCTTCGCCGTCCCTCCACTATGACGGAAACGCCCTCCACCGCCGCACGGCCGGCCCCCGGCGCCGGGCGCACCGGCTTCGCCGCCCCCGAGACCCGGCTCCTCGACCTCCCCGGGGCGCTGGCGCTGGAGCTGGGCGGCACGCTCCCCGGCGTGCGGGTGGCCTACCGGACCTGGGGCACGCTCGACGCCGACGGCGCCAACGCCGTGATCATCTGCCACGCCCTGACCGGCTCGGCCGACGCCGACCGCTGGTGGACCCGCATGTTCGGGCCGGGGCGGGCGCTCGACCCGGCGCGCGACTTCGTCATCTGCTCCAACATCCTCGGCAGCTGCTACGGCACCACCGGCCCGGCCGACCTCGACCCGGCCACCGGCCGCCCCTGGCACGGCGCCTTCCCGGCCATCACCGTGCGCGACATGGTGGAGGTCCAGCGCCAGCTGGCGGTGGCGCTCGGGGTGAAGCGGATCAAGCTGGTGATCGGCGGCTCGCTGGGGGGGATGCAGGTGCTGGAGTGGGGGCTGATGTTCCCCGAGCTGGTGGAGGCCCAGGTCTTCATCGCCTCCACGGCGCGCCACTCGGCCTGGGCCATCGGGCTGGGGGAGGCGCAGCGGCAGGCCATCTTCGCCGACCCGCGCTGGCGCGGCGGCGACTACGACGAGGCCGATCCGCCCACCGCCGGCCTGGCCGCGGCCCGCATGATGGCCATGCTCTCCTACCGGAGCTTCCCATCCTACGAGGAGCGCTTCGGTCGGCGGGTGCAGTCGGCCGACCAGTTCGCCATCGAGAGCTACCTGCACCACCAGGGGCGGGCCCTGGTCGATCGCTTCGATCCGGCCAGCTACGTGACGCTGACCCGCGCCATGGACACCCACGACGTCGGCCGCGGGCGCGGCGACTTCGACGAGGTGCTGCGCGGGGTGCGGCCGCGCACCCTGGTGGTGGCCATCGACTCCGACATCCTCTACTGGCCCGCCGAGCAGCGCGAGGTGGCCCGGCTGGTGCCGGGGGCGCGGCTGGCGGTGATGGACTCGGTGCACGGCCACGACGCCTTCCTCATCGACGTCGACCGGCTCTCCGACCTGGTGGCCGAGTTCCGCGGCCGCACCGCCCAGGCGGCCGGCGGCGACGCCGTGGAGCGGGCCTACGCCGGCACCGGCCTGTCGCTGCTGGTGCTCGGCAAGGGCAAGGTGGGGAGCGCGCTGCTCGACCAGCTGGCCGCGCAGCGGAGCGCGCTGGAGGCCGACCACGACCTGGTGCTGCGGCTGGCCGGCGTCGCCGACACCCGGACCACGCTCTTCGACGAGGCCGGGGTCGACCTGTCGGCGTGGCGGGAGCGGCTGGCGGCCACCCCGGACGCCGGGCCCTTCGACGCCGCCCGGGCCCCGGCGCTGCTCGACCGGCTGGCGCGGCTGCCCCACCCGGTGCTGGTGGACCTCACCGCCGCCGCCGGCATGGAGGAGATCTACCAGCAGGCCTTCCGGCGCGGCATCGACGTCATCGGGGCCAACAAGCTGCCGCTGGCCGCCGCCGGAAAGGTGGCGCGCGAGCTGCGCGAGCTCCGCCGGCAGCACCACCGGACCTTCGCGCACGACTCCGCGGTGGGGGCCAGCCTCCCGGTGCTCGACACCCTGCGCAAGCTGGTGCAGGCGGGCGACAGGATCGTGCGCATCGAGGGGATGCTCTCCGGCACCCTCGGCTACCTCGCCAGCGAGGTGCAGAAGGGGGTGGCGCTCTCCATGGCGCTGCGCTGGGCGGTCGGGCTCGGTCACACCGAGGCCGACGCCCGCGACGACCTCTCCGGCCTCGACTCGGCGCGCAAGGCGCTCATCCTGGCCCGCGAGGCCGGGCTGGACGCCGAGCTCTCCGACGTGGTGGTGGTGCCGTTCCTGCCGCCGGCGCTGCTGGAGCCGGTGGAGCTGATCGCCTCCCTGCGCCGCCACGACGCGGTGATGGCCGCCGAGGTGGAGCGGCTGCGCGTGGACGGGAAGGTGCTGCGCTACCTCGTCAGCATCGAGCCGGCGCCGGGCGGCCGGGCCTCGATCCGGGTCGGTCCGGCGGCGGTCGACGCCCATCACCCGGCGGCGCGGCTGGTCGGCGTCGAGGCCTTCGTGGCCTTCACCACGGCGCGCCACGCCGATCGCCCGCTGCTGGTGCAGGGGACGGGGGTGGGCGGGGCGCTCACCGCCGGCGGCGTGCTGGCCGAGCTGATCCGGCTGCGAGGCCAGGGCGAAGGCTGAGAGGCTGTGAAGAAGTCCCCTCCCGTCGCCAGATCGGCCGATCCGCAGCGCATCGCGGCGTTGCGCCTCCCTCAGATACAGCTGAGGTATCTTCGGTCGGCGCGTCTGGCGCTGCGTGCGTCTCGACCGCCCGGCTCGGTCCGGGAATTTCCTCACAGGCTCTGAGCGTGCCCGGCCGGGAGGTGACGGGCCAGTGGGTGCGCTGCTCCAGGGACCAGGGGCGGAGCCCACGGGTGGCGGGTTCCCGGGCCAGGTGAGGGTCTCCTCATCCCCCCCCGCGTGGCGCGCCGTGGCCGGTGTGGCACCCCGGAGAGGTCCATCACCTTGCCCCGCGCCCCGTCTCGCCATAAACCCCTCTGATGACCGAGCCCGCCAAGGGGACCAGGCCGGGCCGCAACGATCTCTGCTGGTGCGGCAACGGACAGAAGTACAAGAAGTGCCACCTGGCCTCGGATGAGGCCGGCCGCACCGTGCCGGTGGCGCGCCCGCGGCGCCCGGCGCTGGTGGCGGGGCGGGTCACCCCGGCCCGCGCCGTCCCCGCCGGCATCCCCCGCCCCGACTACGCCCTGACCGGCCGGCCCAAGGGGCAGGGGCGCGACGTCAAGTCGGCCGACGAGCTGGCCCGGCTGCGGCGGGCCTGCCAGGCGGCGGCCCGGGTGCTGCGCCTCGGCGGCGAGGCGGTGCGGGTGGGCGTCACCACCGACGCCCTCGACGCCCTCTGCCACGACGAGATGATCCGGCTGGGCGGGTACCCCTCGCCGCTCAACTACCGCGGCTTCCCCAAGTCGATCTGCACCTCGCCCAACGAGGTGATCTGCCACGGCATCCCCGACAGCCGGCCGCTGGCCGACGGCGACATCGTCAACCTCGACATCACCATCTGGCTCGACGGCATGCACGGCGACTGCTCCGCCACCTTCCTGGTCGGCGAGGTGGACGAGGCGGGGAAGCGGCTGGTGCGGGTGGCGCGCGAGTGCCTGGCGCGCGGCATCTCAGCGGTGAAGCCGGGGCGGGCCATCTCCGAGATCGGCCGGGCCATCGAGCCGCACGCCGCCGCCTCCGGGTTCGGCGTGGTCCGCTCCTACTGCGGCCACGGCATCGGCGAGACCTTCCACACCTCGCTCCAGGTCCCGCACCACCTCGACCCGCGCGCCAACCAGGTGATGGTGCCGGGCATGACCTTCACCATCGAGCCGATGATCACCGAGGGGCACTGGGACGACGCCCTCTGGGACGACGGCTGGACGGCGGTCACCGCCGACGGGCTGCGCTCGGCCCAGTTCGAGCACACCCTGGTGGTCACCGCCGACGGCGCCGAGATCCTCACCACCGAGTAGCCGGAGAGACCCGCCATGCCCCCGACCTCCGACGCCGCCTTCCGGCTCCCGCTCGACGTCCGCCCGCTCCGCTACCAGGCCCTGCTCTCGGTCGACGTCGAGGGGCGCCGCTTCCACGGCGAGCTGACCCTCTCGCTCCGGCTGGGGAGGGCCGTGGACGAGCTGGTGCTCCACGCCGTCGGGCTCGAGGTGACGCGCGCCGAGGCCAGGGCCGGGGACGTCGGCGCAGGCGCAGGCGCTGGCGCTGGCGCGGCTGCAGGCGGCGGGTCCGGCGGGTCCGGCAGTGCTCCCGGGAGCAGCGAGACCGTGCAGCGGGCCACCGTGACCGTGGTGGCGGCGAGCGAGACGGTGCGGCTCGGCTTCGCCAGGGCGCTGCCGGCTGGAGAGGTGACGGTGCGGCTGGCCTGGACCGGCCGCTTCTGCGACGGGCTGCGCGGCCTCTACCTGGCCGGGCCGGGGCTGGCGGCGACCCAGTTCGAGGCGGCCGACGCCCGGCGGGTCTTCCCCTGCCTCGACGAGCCGGGCTTCAAGGCCCCGTGGCGGCTCACCGTGGAGGCGCCGGCCGGCGCCGTGGTGCTGGGCAACGGCGCGGTCGAGGCGGTGGAGCCGGTGGGCGATCGGGTCCGTCACCGCTTCGCCGAGACCCCGCCGCTCCCCACCTACCTGGTCGCGCTGGTGGTCGGGCCGCTGGCCTCGGGGCCGGCCGAGGTGGTGCGCGGGGTGACCTCGCGGACCTGGGCCAGCCCGGAGAAGGCGGCGCTGCTCGGCTTCGGCCAGGAGGCGGCGCGGGCGGCGCTGCCGCGGCTGGAGGACTACTTCGGCCTGCCCTACGCCTTCGGCAAGCTCGACCAGGTCGGCCTGCCGGAGTTCGAGGCCGGGGCCATGGAGAACGCCGGCCTGATCACCTACCGCGAGGTGGCGCTGCTGCTCGACCCGGCCACCGCCTCGCTGGCGCAGCGCAAGCGGGTGGCCGAGGTGGTGACGCACGAGCTGGCCCACCAGTGGTTCGGCAACCTGGTGACCATGACCTGGTGGGACGACCTCTGGCTCAACGAGGCCTTCGCCACCTGGATCGCCTACCTGGTGGTGGATGACTGGAGGCCGGAGTGGCGGGTCTGGCTGGAGTTCGACCACGGCAAGGCGTCGGCGCTGGGGCTCGACGCGCTCCGCTCGACCCACCCGGTCCACGCCCCGGTGCGGACCGTGGCGGAGGCCACCGAGGCCTTCGACCTCATCACCTACGAGAAGGGCGGGGCGGTCCTGCGGATGCTGGAGGGCTACCTGGGGCGCGACGTCTTCCGCGACGGCATCCGGCGCTACATGCGCCGGCACGCCCGGGGCAACGCCGTGGCCGCGGATCTCTGGCGTGCCCTCGGCGAGGCCTCGGGCCAGCCGGTGATGGAGCTGGCCGAGGCCTGGATCGACGCGCCGGGCTTCCCGCTGGTGACGGTGACGGCCGACGGCGCCACGCTGCGGCTCTCCCAGCGCCGCTTCTTCTCCCGGCCCGGCGACGCCGAGCCGGCGGCGCGCTGGCCGGTGCCCATGGTGCTGCGCTACGCGGTGGCCGGGGTGGAGCACCAGCGGCGGCTGGTGCTGCGCGAGCCGGCCGAGGCGGTGACGCTGGAGGGAGCGCCGGACTGGGTGGTGGCCAACGCCGGCGGGACCGGTTTCTACCGGGTGGCGCTCGACGCGCCGCTGCGGGGACGGCTGGCGGCTTGCCTCGCGGCGCTGGCGCCGGTGGAGCGGGTCGGGCTGCTGGCCGACGAGTGGGCGCTGGTGCGGAGCGGAGAGCGGTCGATCGAGGCCTGGCTGGCGCTGGCGCTGGCCTTCGAGGGGGAGACCGACCACGCCGTGCTCGACGAGCTGGTGCTGCGCCTCTCGACCATCGACCACCGCCTGGTGTCGGCCGACGACCGGCCGCGCTTCGCGGCGCTGGTGCGGGAGCGGTACGGCGCCGCCTGGCGCGCTTCAGGGTGGGAGCCGGCGGCCGGGGAGGGTGACGTGGACCGGCTGCGGCGGGCGGCGCTGCTGCGGGCGGTGGGGGTGCTGGGGCGGGAGCCGGCGACCATCGCCGAGGCGGCGGCTCGCCTGACCCGGTTCGCCGGCGGCGACGCCGGGGCGCTGGACGCCAACCTGGTCGACGCCGCGGTGACCCTGGCGGCGCGGGGCGGCGACGCCAACCGCTGGGCGCAGTTCAAGGGGCGCTTCGAGCAGGAGGTGGAGCCGGCCTGGCGGCGGCGCTGGCTGCTGGGGCTGGCGGCCTTCGAGGAGCGCGAGCTGGTGGAGCGGTCGATGGGGCTGCTCTTCGGCGAGGGGGTGCCGCTGCAGGACTGGGCCTCGTTCGCGGCGGCGCTGCTCACCAACCCGGTGGCGCGCGGGCCGGTGTGGGAGCGGCTGCGGGCCGAGTGGCCGGCGGTGACGGCGCGGCTGGCCAACGCGCCGATGCTCTGGCGGAGGGTGGTGGAGGCGGTGGGGCTCCTGACCACCCGGGAGGAGCTGGGGGAGGCGCAGGCCTTCTTCGCGGCGAATCCCGTGGAGCCGGTCAAGGCGGCGGTGGCGCAGACCCTGGAGCGGCTGGCCGAGGAGGTCGAGCTGGCGGATCGAGCGCGGCCAGTGCTCGCCAATCTGCTGGACCCGTCCGAGAGTAAGGGCCCCTAGAGAGTAAGGGCCCCTAGACAAATGCGATTGGGCCTCCAAGGAGATCTGGACAGCGGTCGCAGGGGGGGGGCGCTCTCCCATATCGGGACGTCCGGCACCTCTTGGGCCCGGACTCGCCGTCTGAAGGCTCGAATTCATCCTGGTTCGGAGGGAATGACCCGAGCGCGGAGTAGGCCCCAGCCTCTCCCGGCGGATCCAAGAGCGCCCCGGGTCCGTCGATGGAAGTCGCGAGGCGCTGCCCCTTGCCCGGGACTACCCGGCGCCGGCGCAGGCGACACCGCAGGCGACCCGCATCAGGTAGGTGCCGGCAGGGAAGACGGCGCTCCTGTTGCCGGCGCGCCACTGGTGCAACGCCGCCCGGTAGTCGGCGAGGAAGCCCACCAGCCTGCCCAGCGCCTCGATCCGCTTCCACCTGTCGCGCGCCGCCACCCTCGGGTTGAGCTGGCCGAGCGGCTGCGGCTCCCTGGCTCGGGCGGTGGTCTTCTGCGCCAGCACCCTGGCCACGCCGAGGAAGGTGCCGACCTTCTTCACCGCCACGGCCTCCCGCTCTGCGAGCGCGGCGGAAAGCCGGTCCCGGAACGCGGCGGCGGTGGGAAACCCGGGCGGGGTGGTGAGCGTGAGGGTCGCCGACTCGGGCATGGTCCCCTTCTGGTCGAAGAAGTGGGTGGGGCGCTTCACCTGGCGCCCGGTTGCTCCCACCTCGTCAGGCGATGACCAGAGCCCCGGCCAGCGACGGGCCGACCGGACCAGCCCGGCCGCCACCGGGTTGGCCAGGGTGTAGGCGGCCTTGTCGACGACGGCCTGCGGGCTGGCCAGCTCGACGGCGCTGTAGCTGTCGGGGCCCCAGAAGTCCTCGCGACGACCGAGCAGGGCGTTGAGGGCCCGGCCGGCGAGGCCGTCGAGGAAGAGGTGGAACAGCGGGAGGCGGGCGTGGGGGTCGGTCACCACCAGGTGGTAGTGGTTCGACATGACGCAGTAGGCGTGGACCTCGATGCCGTAGCGCTCGGCGGCGACCGCGAGGAGGTAGAGGAAGACCTGGCTGGCCGGCCTGGAGGGGCGAAGGAGGAACTGGCGCTGGGTGCAGCGGCGGGTGACGAGGTAGGTGGTGCCGGGGAGGACCTGTCGGGGGGCGGTCATGCCTCTGGGTAAGGCAGGCCCCGTGCCACCGGAGCCCCGCATTCCCTTTGGGCTTTCCTCAGCCGTCACCGGCCGTTCCGCGGACCCCCGGCCGTCCCGCGGTACTCTCGGTCGGGACCGGCGGGTCGAGCGCGGGGACGCGGCGCCTGCCTCGAGCGGGAACCCGGGCGCCGGGGAGGGCGGCCGCTGCACCACGCCGCAGCGGACCGTCACGGGCCCCAGTCCAGCAGGACCTTCCCCGACTGGCCGCTCCGCATGGCGTCGAAGCCCTGCTGGAACTGGTCGATGTGGAAGCGGTGGGTGACCACGGCGGAGAGGTCGAGCCCGCTCTGCAGCATGGCCACCATCTTGTACCAGGTCTCGAACATCTCCCGGCCGTAGATGCCCTTCAAGAAGAGCCCCTTGAAGACCACCTGGCTCCAGTCGATGGCCTCCTCGCCGGGCATGATCCCCAGCAGCGCCACCTTGCCGCCGTGGTTCATCACCTCCAGCAGCTGGCGGAAGGCCCGGCCGTTGCCGCTCATCTCCAGCCCGACGTCGAAGCCCTCCTTCATCCCCAGCTCCTCCATCACCGCCCGCAGCTCCTCGCGCGCCACGTTGACCACCCGCGTCGCCCCCACCTTCTCCGCCAGCGCCAGCCGGTAGTCGTTGACGTCGGTCACCACCACGTGGCGCGCCCCGACGTGGCGGGCGATGGCCGCCGCCATCACGCCGATCGGGCCGGCCCCGGTGATGAGCACGTCCTCGCCGACCAGGTCGAAGGAGAGGGCGGTGTGGGCGGCGTTGCCGTACGGGTCGAAGATGGCGGCCAGGTCGTCGGGGACGTCGTCCGGGATCCGGTAGACGTTGACCGCCGGCAGGCTGAGCAGCTCGGCGAACGAGCCGGGCCGGTTGACCCCGACGCCGACGGTGTGGCGGCAGAGGTGGCGCCGCCCCGCCCGGCAGTTGCGGCAGAAGCCGCAGGTCAGGTGCCCCTCGCCGCTGACCCGGTCGCCCGGCTTGAAGGCCTCGACCTCGGTGCCCACCCGCTCCACCACGCCGACGTACTCGTGGCCGACGATCATCGGCACCGGGATGGTCTTCTGGCTCCACTCGTCCCAGTTGTAGATGTGGACGTCGGTGCCGCAGATGGCGCTCTTGCGGACGCGGATGAGCACGTCGTGCACGCCCACCTCCGGCTCCGGCGCGTCCCGGACCATCCAGATCCCCTCCTGCCGCTGCGACTTGACCAGCGCCTTCATGGCGACTCCGTGATGACGCCGAGCGCCCGGCCGACCCGGGCGAACGCGGCGAGGGCGAGGTCGAGATCCTCGCGGGTGTGGGCGGCGCTCATCTGGGTGCGGATGCGAGCCTGCCCTCTCGGCACCACCGGGAAGAAGAAGCCGACCGCGTAGACCCCCTCGTCGAGCAGGCGCCTGGCGAACTCCTGCGCCAGCTTCGCCTCGCCCAGCATCACCGGGATGATGGGGTGCTCGCCCGGAAGCAGGGTGAAGCCGAGCGCCGTCAGGCCGGACCGGAACCAGGCGGCGTTCTCCCGCAGCTTCCGGCGCAGGCCGTCGCCCTGCTCCAGCAGGTCGAGCACGTGCAGGCTGACCCCGGCGATGACCGGCGGCAGGGTGTTGGAGAAGAGGTAGGGGCGGGCCTTCTGGCGCAGCCACCCCACCATGGCCCGGGAGCCGGCCACGTAGCCGCCGGCGGCCCCGCCCAGCGCCTTGCCGAGCGTGCCGGTGACCAGATCGACCCGCCCCATCACGTCGTGGTGCTCGTGCGTGCCGCGCCCGCGCGCCCCCATGAAGCCGACGGCGTGGCTGTCGTCCACCATCACCAGCGCCCCGTGCCGCTCGGCCAGGTCGCAGATGGCCGGCAGCCTGGCCAGGGTGCCGTCCATGCTGAAGACCCCGTCGGTGACCACCAGCGTGAAGCGGGCCCCGGCGGCCTCGGCCGCGGCCAGCTGCGCCGCCAGGTCGGCGAGATCGCCGTTGGCGTAGCGGAAGCGCTTCGCCTTGCAGAGCCGGATGCCGTCGATGATCGAGGCGTGGTTGAGGGCGTCGCTGACCACGGCGTCCTCCTCGCCCAGCAGCGCCTCGAAGACGCCGCCGTTGGCGTCGAAGCAGGAGGAGAAGAGGATGGCGTCCTCGAAGCCGAGGAAGGCGGCCAGCCGGGCCTCCAGCGCCTGGTGGACCTGCTGGGTGCCGCAGATGAAGCGCACCGAGGAGAGCCCGAAGCCGTGCCGCTCCAGCGCCGCCTTCCCGGCCTCCACCAGCTCGGCGCGGCCGGACAGCCCCAGGTAGTTGTTGGCGCACAGGTTGAGGACCCGCCGCCCGCCGGTCTCCACCCAGGCGCCCTGCGGCCCCTGCAGGACCCGCTCGCGCTTGACCAGGCCATCGGCCTCCAGCTGGGCAAGCTGGGCGGTGAGGTGGGCTTCGAAGCGTGGGTTCACGTGGTCCTCCCGGGACGGCCTCATCCTTCTAGCGCGACGCCCTTCATTTTTCCGCCGCTCTCCTGTAATCAGCAGAAGAGATGATCCTGCCCGAGCCGAGAAGCGACGCGACGACGGCGATGGCCCCGTCGGATTGGTCCATCGAGCGAGCCACGCAGTACTACAACATCGCCGGCTGGGGGGCCGGGTACTTCTCGGTGAACGAGAAGGGGCACGTGGTGGTCCACCCCCACGGCCAGCCCGGCCCGGTCATCGACCTGATGGACGTGGTCGAGGACCTCAAGGAGCGGAACATCGGCCTCCCCTGCGTGGTCCGCTTCCAGGACGTGCTGCGCGCCCGGGTCAAGCAGATCAACGAGTCCTTCGCCCGCTCCGTGGCCGAGCAGGCCTACGGGGGCCGCTACTTCGGCGTCTATCCCATCAAGGTGAACCAGATGCGCGAGGTGGTCGACGAGATCGTCGACTCCGGCGCGCCCTACCACTACGGGCTGGAGGCCGGCTCCAAGGGCGAGCTGCTCATCGTGCTGGCGATGAACACCGACCCGGAGGCCCTCACCATCTGCAACGGCTACAAGGACGAGGAGTTCCTGCGGCTGGCGCTGCTGGGGCGCAAGCTGGGGCGCAAGGTGATCGTGGTCATCGAGAAGCTCTCCGAGCTCCCCGAGCTGCTCCGGGTCGCCGAGGAGATGCAGGTCGAGCCCATGATCGGGCTGCGCTCCAAGCTGACCACCCGCGGCACCGGCAAGTGGGAGGGATCGTCGGGCGACTTCGCCAAGTTCGGCCTCACCATCCCCGAGCTGATCCACGCCGTGCGCATCCTCAAGGAGGCCGGCAAGGAGCACTGCGCCAAGCTGCTCCACTTCCACGTCGGCTCCCAGCTCACCGAGATCCGGGTGGTCAAGGACGCCGTCAACGAGGGGGCCCGGGTCTACGCCAAGCTGCGCAAGATGGGGCTCCCCATCGAGTACTTCGACGTGGGCGGCGGCCTGGGGGTCGACTACGTCGGCACCCGCATGAACGGCCACTCCTCCTCCATCAACTACTCCATGGACGAGTACGTCGACGACGTCGTCTACAGCCTGCAGCGCATCTGCGGCAACGAAGGGGTGCCCGAGCCGCACCTGGTCTCCGAGTCGGGCAGGGCCATCGCCGCCCACCACAGCTGCGTGATCATGAACGTCTTCGGTCACATCGAGATCGGCTCGGCGGAGGAGATCGCGGCCGCCTCGGTGCCGCAGCCGGACGAGGCCAAGATCGTCCGCGAGATGCGGGAGATCGTCTCCGCGCTCACCGTGCGCAACCGCGCCGAGGCCTACCACGACGGCGCCGCCAAGAAGGAGGAGGCGCTGCAGATGTTCAAGCTGGGGCTGCTCGGCCTGGAGGAGCGCGCCGTGGTCGAGTCGCTCTTCTGGAAGCTGGCCCGCGGCATCGCCGAGATGAACCGCGGAAAGAAGCGGCTGCCCCGCGAGACCCGCGACCTCGGTGACAAGATCGCCGACCAGTACCTCGCCAACTTCTCGCTCTTCCAGAGCGCCCCGGACCACTGGGCCTTCGACCAGCTCTTCCCCATCATCCCGCTGCACCGCATGGACGAGCCGCCCACCCGCGACTGCACCATCGTCGACGTCACCTGCGACTCCGACGGCAAGATCGACCGGTTCATCGAGGGCGACGGCGTCGACGAGACCCTCTCGCTCCACCCGCTGCGGCCCGGCGAGCCCTACTTCCTCGGCATGTTCCTCACCGGCGCCTACCAGGACATCCTCGCCGACATGCACAACCTCTTCGGCCGGGTCAACGAGATCCACGTCTTCGCCGACGACGAGGATCCCGAGGACTTCTACATCGAGGAGTACATCCCCGGCGAGACCATCGCCAAGGTGCTCTCCCGCGTGCAGTACGAGCCCTCCGACCTGCTCCGCCGCGTCAAGAACGAGCTCGACCAGCGCATCAAGGACGGCACCATCCGCCCCAAGGACGGCGTCTCGCTCTCCGACTTCTACGAGTCGGTCATGAAGGGCTACACCTACCTGCTGGAGAAGTAGCGGCTCCGTCGCCCG
Source organism: Anaeromyxobacteraceae bacterium (assembly GCA_032654565.1). Classification (GTDB taxonomy): domain Bacteria; phylum Myxococcota; class Myxococcia; order Myxococcales; family Anaeromyxobacteraceae; genus JADKCZ01. The sequence continues at coordinate 117,932 of JAULAX010000017.1, forward strand.
GCCGCTATACCCGTGGTCGCACCGAGCACGCACCGCCTCGCCGGCGGCGCGCACCACCAGAACCGAGGAGCACACCGTGGCCGTCTACAAGAAGATCGAGATCGTCGGGACGTCGAAGGTCAGCTTCGCCGAGGCCGTCAAGGCCGCGGTGGCCGAGGCCGGCAAGTCGCTGCGCCACATGAGCTGGTTCGAGGTCGCCGAGCAGCGCGGCAGCATCAAGGACGGCAAGGTGAACGAGTTCCAGGTCACCGTGCGGGTCGGCTTCAAGGTCGAGTAGCGACCGCGGCGACCCCCGGGCAGGGGCCCCGGGGGTGGTGGCGGCAGGGCATGGGAATCGAACCCACCAGCAGCGCCTCTCGGCACCACTCACCGGTTTTGAAGACCGGGCCCGGCACCAGCCCAGGACGTCCTGCCACCGACCGGTCTACGGGAGCGGCCCGGCCCGGTCAAGCCGCGATCACTTCGTCGCCTTCGAGGGTCGGGCGGCGGCGGCGGCCTGGCCGTGCTCCTCGCCCCAGACCGAGAGCACCACGGTGGCCCGCTCGTGCGGCATGGCGGCGCGGGGCGAGCGGAACCGCTCCACCGGGGAGTAGTAGCCGAAGTTGGAGGCCCGGCTGGTGTAGAGGCAGGCGTAGTCCTCCACCTGCTCGCCGAAGCGCGAGTTCTCGTTCCCCTCCTTGAAGAGGAAGCCCCAGGTGGCGTTGGCGCCGGCCTCCAGCACCCGGGCCACCGCCGCGATGCGGGCGCCGGCGTCGCGCAGGGCGCCGCGCAGCTGATCCAGCTCGCCGCGGATGCGCCGCGAGGCCTCCTCGAGCAGGGCGGCGTCGCCCTCGGCCGCCCGCTCCCGCCGCCGGTCGGCCTGGTTGAGCGCGGTCCGGTGCGAGGCGATGGAGTCCTCCAGCTTGACCCGCAGCCCCTCCAGCCGGGCCAGCTCGCCGAGCGCCTCGCGGTGCCCCTCCAGCCACTGGATCTCCCGCTCCAGCTCCTCGACCACCAGCGCCGTGCGCCACAGCGAGCTCTTCCGCGAGCGCAGGATGTCGCCGTAGATGTGGTCGCCGACGTAGAGCACCCGGTCACCGCCGATCCCCAGCAGCTCCTCGAGCCGGACCAGGTCGCCCCCCTGGTAGAGCCGGCCCCGCTCCAGCGAGGCCGCCTCGCCGGCCGGCGCCAGGTCGGGGCGGAGCAGCAGCAGCGGCCGGCGCTGGCCGAAGAAGCCGGGCTTGCCGGCCCCGGTGATCACGGCGTCGAAGTAGCTGCGCCAGGAGGCGTACTCCGGCAGCACCCCGTCGAGCACGTGGCGCATCACCGCGTCGGTGTAGTCGGCCATCGAGTTGGTGAGCAGGAAGAGCCGCTTGCCGCCGGAGCGGAGCTTGTGCAGCGCCGGCCCCAGCTCCGGGTCGCGCACCAGGTAGCGCGGCAGGTCGGCCAGCACCACCTGCTTGAGCGACCCGTCGCGGTGGACGGTGTCGATGGCCTCGCGGATGTGGTCGTAGAGCCGGGCGTAGTCCACCTCGGCGCCGGTCCGCTCCAGCAGCTCGATGGCCTCGGCGAAGAGGCAGCCCTCGGGCAGGGCGAAGAGGGTGTCGAGCCAGGCGAAGCGCGGGGAGGAGAGGTGGATCTTCTCCTCGCGGTAGAGCCGGCGCAGCGCCTCGGGGGGAATGGGTCGGCGGCCGTGGACCCCCCGGCCCACGTGGTTGTGCCGGTCCATCTTGAAGAGGTTGCCCTGCTCCTTGTCGACCACCACGCCGCGGATGACGAAGTCGGGGTCGTAGGGGATCTCCAGCAGGCCCGCCGGGTAGCCGAAGCGGCTCACCATCAGCTCGGCGGTCATGCGGAAGGCCAGCTGCTCCATGTGGCGGAGCTGGTAGATGGCCAGCGTGTAGTCCATGTCGAAGCCGACCGCCTCGATCTTGTCCATGCGCAGGGTCCGGTTGACGAAGACCTGGCGCGACGTCGGCACCTCGCGGTGGCCCATCACCGGCTCGGCCAGCAGCCGCAGGATCTCGGGGGCCTCCCAGGAGGGCCGGGCCGCTGGCTGGTGCTCGTCGGTCATGTGGCCGAGCCTACACTCGGTCCCGGCGGCGCGCCCGCCCGGATCCCCCGGAAAGTTGCGTCGCGCCCGGCGCGGTCTAGGCTCGCCGCCATGCCTCGCCGCGCCGCCCCGGCCCTCGACCTCGCCGCCCTGCTCACCCGCATCGACGGGCTGGAGCAGCGGCTGCTGCAGCTGGAGACGGGGAGGGTGGGGCCGGGCGACGGCCGGGCCGCGGCGGTGAAGCGGCCCCGCCCGGTGCGCCGCTGCCCCGGCTGCGGGCTGCCGCTGCGGCGCCTCAAGGGGCGCTGCGCCGCCTGCCGCCGGCCGCTCGACTCGATCTGAGGTCGGCGCGCGGTTAAGGTCCCGGGTGATGACCCGCCCGGCCACGCCTCCCCGCCTCATCGACCTCGACGCCGTCCAGTGCCGGGTGCTGCCCAACGGGCTGCGGCTGCGGGTGCTGCGCGAGGCCGGCTCGCCGACGCTCAGCTACGCCACCTTCTTCCAGGTCGGCTCGCGCAACGAGCGGCCCGGGATCACCGGCCTCAGCCACCTCTTCGAGCACATGATGTTCAACGGCGCCGCCAGGTACGGCCCCAAGCAGTTCGACCGGGTGCTGGAGGCGCGCGGGGGCCACTCCAACGCCTACACCTCCAACGACCTGACCGTGTACTACGAGGACTTCGCCGCCGAGGCCCTGGCGACGGTCGTCGACCTGGAGTCGGACCGGATGCGCTCGCTGCGCATCGACGACGAGGCGCTGGAGCAGGAGCGCGAGGTGGTCAAGGAGGAGCGCCGGCTCCGCACCGACGACTCGGTCTACGGGCTCATGGAGGAGGCGCTGGAGGCGCTGGTGCACCAGGCCCACCCCTACCGCTGGCCGGTGATCGGCTGGATGTCGGACATCGAGCGCATCACCCGCGCCGACTGCGAGGCCTACTTCCGCACCTTCTACGCCCCGGGCAACGCCGCCATCTACGTGGTCGGCGACCTCGACCCGGGGCCGACCCTGGCGCTGCTGGCCGGCGCCTACGGCGACATCCCGGCCGGCCCGGCCCCGGCCCCGGTGGCCACCGGGGAGCCGGAGCAGCGGGGGGGGCGGCGGGCCGAGATCCGCTACCCGGCCCAGGGGCCGGCGCTGCTGTGCGGTTGGCGCGCCGCCGCGGCCCGCAGCCCCGACGTGGCCGCCCTCGACCTGCTGCAGGTCACCCTCGGCGTCGGCGAGTCGTCGCGACTGCGCCGCCGGCTGGTCCACCAGGACGCCCTGGTGACCGCGGTGGGCGTCTCCTTCGGCTGGCGCATCGACCCCGGCGTCTTCTCCATCTTCGCCGAGCTGTCACCCGGCGTGAAGGTGGAGCGGGTGGAGCGGATCCTCGCCGAGGAGCTGGCCCGGGTGGCGGAGGGCGGCGTCACCGCCACCGAGCTGCGGCGGGCCCGGGCGCTGCTGCGCAGCTCGGTGCTCCACGAGCTCGGCACCCACCACGGGCTGGCCCACGCCCTCGGCAACGCCGAGGCGCTGCTGGGGGACTGGCGCGAGGCGGGGCGGGCGCTGGAGCTCTACGCCGGGGTCCGGCCCGCCGACGTCAAGCGGGTGGCGCGCCAGTACCTGGCCCCGCGGCGCGCCAACACCGTGGTGCTGGTGCCGGAGGCGACCCCGTGAGCCGCATCCAGGCGCCACCGGTGGTGCGGACCCGGCTGGCCAACGGGCTGCAGGTGGTGGTGGCCCCGCGCCCCGGCGTGCCGCTGGTGGCGGTCCGGCTGCTGGTGCGGGCCGGCGCCGCGCTCGATCCCGCCGGCCGCTTCGGCCTGGCCCACCTCACGGCCGCGGCGGTGCGGCGCGGGACCCGGCGGCGCAGCGGGGCCCGCCTCGACGCCGAGGTGGAGGCGCTGGGCGCGGAGCTGGGCGGCGGCGTCGACGAGGACGCCGCGGCGCTGGGGCTCTCGGCGCCGGTGGAGGCGTTGCCCCGGCTCCTCGACGTGGTGGCCGACGTCACCATTCACCCGGCCTTCCCCCAGGGGGAGGTGGAGCGGCTGCGGCGGCGCGAGGTGGCGGCGCTGGCCCACGACGTCGACGAGCCGGGGGTGCTGGCCGACCGGGCCACCCTGATGGCCGCCTACGGGGAGCACCCCTACGGCCACCCCGCCGAGGGGCGGGGCCGCGACGTGGCGGCGGCGCGGCGCGGCGACCTGGCCGGCTTCCACGCCCGCCACTGGCGCCCCTCCCGCGCCACGCTGCTGGTGGTGGGGCCGGTCGAGGCCGGGGCGGCGCTGGCGCTGGCCGAGCGGCGCTTCGGGGCCTGGAAGGGGGCGCCGGGCGGGGAGCTGGAGATCGCCCCGCCGGCCCCGCCGGCCGGGCCGGCGGTGATCATCGTCGACCGCCCCGAGCTGACCCAGGCGCAGCTGCGCATCGCCTCGGCCGGCTACCCGCGCAGCAGCCCCGACCACGCCGCCGGGCTGGTGGCCGGCGCGGTGCTGGGCGGCGGCTTCACCTCCCGCCTCATGGAGGCGGTCCGGGTCAACCGCGGGCTCAGCTACGGGGTGCGCAGCCGGTTCGCCGCCAGCCGGGCCGGCGGGCTCTTCGCCTTCTCCTCCTTCACCAAGGTGGAGACGGCGGGCGAGCTGGTGCAGGTGGCGCTCGACGAGGTGGCCCGCTTCCGCGACGGCGGCCCCACCGAGGAGGAGCTGGAGCGGACCCGCGGCTACCTCTGCGGCCTCTACCCGCTCGGCCTCGAGACCCACGAGCAGTGGGCCGAGAAGCTGGCCGAGGTGGAGCTCTATGGCCTCGGCCCCGACGAGGTGGCCGGGTTCCCGGACCGGGTCCGGGCGGTGGACGCGGCCGCCTGCCTGGCGGTGGCGCGCCGCTGGCTGCCCGGCGAGCGCCGGGTGGTGGTGGCGGTGGGGCCGGCCCGGCGGCTCAAGGCCCAGCTGGCCCGCTTCGGCCCGGTCGAGGTGGTGACGGCCCGGTCGGTGACCTGAGCGTGGGCGCCCCGCGCATCCTGCTCCTCGACGAGGCGCTGCTGGCCATCGACAAGCCGGCCGGCCGGCTGGTGATCCCGGGGCGGGTGGCCGGCGAGGTGTCGCTGCGCGAGGAGCTGGCGCCGATCCACGGCCCGCTCTGGGTGGTGCACCGGCTCGACCGCGGCACCAGCGGCGTGCTGCTCTTCGCCCGCACCGCCGCGGCCCACCGCCATCTCAACCTGCAGTTCGAGCGGGGCGAGCCGCGCAAGACCTACCTGGCGCTGGTGGCCGGCCGGCCGCCCGACCGCTTCGAGTGCGCCGCCGGGATCGCCCCGGCGCGCAAGGGGCGGATGAAGGCGGTCCCCGCCGGCGACCCGCGCGGCAAGGCGGCCCGCACCACCTTCCGGGTGCTGGAGCGGTTCGAGCCGGCCGGCGGCCCCGGCCCGCTGGCGCTGGTCGAGGCCAGCCCGGAGACCGGGCGGACCCACCAGATCCGCGTCCACCTCCGGGAGGCCGGCTTCCCGCTGGCCTTCGACCCCGACTATGGCGGCGCCGAGCCGCTGCGTGGGGGCGACGGCGAGGTGCTGGTGGCGCGCACGCCGCTCCACGCCGCGGCGCTGGCGCTGCGCCACCCGGCCGGGGAGCCGCTGGTGGTCAGCGCGCCGTGGCCGGAGGACCTGGCCGCGGCGCTGCAGCGCTGGCGCGACGGCGGGTGAGGGCCGGAGGAGCGGCGGGCTCAGGCCCGGCCGTGGACCAGGACCCGGGGCTCGGCCCGGAAGAGCACGTCGATCTTGTCGATGCGGACGGTGGTGACGAACCCGAGGCCGAAGGTCGGGTGGTCGAGGACGTCGTCGACCACGAAGCGGCGCTTCAGCGAGTAGGGGACTGGCGGGCGCTTGTGGGCGGCCAGCTGCTCGTCGAAGGTGACCACCACCTTCTTCTCGCGCGGCGGCCGGGTGGCCTTCTTCTTCACCACCGAGGTGGTGCCGACCGCCCCGGGCAGCGGGCGGTACTTGTGCTCACCCTTGCAGGTGTTGCACTTCACCTTCGCCGGCTTGTCGCCGACCATGGCGATCACCGTGTGTGCCAGCGTCAGCTCGCACTTGCTGCAGAGCGCATCGACCTCGCCGCCAACCTTGATCATAGGGCCGAGCAGCATACAGCAAAGCGCGCCCCGGCGCAGGGCGCCGGGCGGATATAGGCGACCATCCCCGGGAAGCGTGACATGATCAGGGGCATGACACGGCTCAAGGCCGCCCTCGAGGACTTCGGGGGCATGATCTTCTTCGCCCTCGAGACCCTGGCCTGGGCCTTCCGGCCCCCCTTCCGGCCGGGGCTGATCCTCGCCCAGATGGCCTTCATCGGCGCCGGCTCGGTCTTCATCGTCGGCGTCACCGGGACCTTCAGCGGCATGGTGCTGGCGTTGCAGGGGAATTACGCCATGAAGCAGTTCGCCGCCGAGGGGTACGTGGGCGGCTCGGTGGCCCTGGCCCTGGCCCGCGAGCTGGCCCCGGTGCTGACCGCGCTGATGGTCACCGGCCGGGCCGGGAGCGCCGTCGCCACCGAGCTCGGCACCATGCGGGTCACCGAGCAGATCGACGCCATGGACTCGATGGCGGTCAACCCCATCCAGTACCTGGTGGTCCCCCGGGTCATCGCCTCGATCCTGATGTTCCCGGCGCTCACCATGCTCTTCAACCTGCTCGGCTACCTGGGGGCCTTCGTGATGGGGGTCTACGTGGCCGGGATCCCGGTCGGCCCCTTCATCGAGCACACCCGCACCTTCCTGGTGCCCGCCGACATCCTCCACGGGCTGGGCAAGGCGGTGCTCTTCGGCGGGGTGGTGGCGGTGGTCACCTGCTGGCGCGGCTACTCGGCCACCGGCGGCTCGCGCGGCGTGGGGGAGGGGACCACCCGCGCCGTGGTCAGCAGCTCCATCGGCATCCTCATCGTCGACTACGCGCTCACCCTCTTCTCGGTGGGGACCTGAGCCGTGATCAAGGTCCATGACCTCTGGAAGGCGTTCGGCGAGAACCAGGTCCTCAAGGGGATCACCCTCTCCATCCCGCCGGGGCAGACCTACGTGGTGCTGGGCGGCTCCGGCTCCGGCAAGACCGTGCTGATGAAGCACGTCATCGGGCTCCTCAAGCCCGACCGCGGCACCGTCCAGGTCAACGGCGTGGAGCTCTCGGCGCTGGAGGGCAAGGCGCTCACCGAGGCGCGCGGCGTCTTCGGCATGGTCTTCCAGGGGGCGGCGCTCTTCGACTCCATGACCGTCTTCGAGAACGTCGCCTTCCCGCTGCTGGAGCGCGGCCACCGACCGGCCGCCGCGGAGGTGCGGGAGCGCTGCCTGGCCAAGCTCAAGGTGGTCGACCTGGGCGAGGAGGTGCTGGAGCGGTTCCCCGCCGAGCTCTCCGGCGGGATGCGCAAGCGGGTGGCGCTGGCCCGGGCCCTGGTCTCCGACCCCAAGGTGGTGCTCTACGACGAGCCGACCACCGGCCTCGATCCCATCACCACCGCCTACGTCGACGAGATGATCCTGGCCGCCAAGCAGCGGCTCGGCATCACCTCCATGGTCATCAGCCACGACGTGGCCTCGGCCTTCAAGGTGGCCGATCGGCTGGCGGTGCTCTACGATGGCAAGCTCGTCGCCGAAGGGACGCCCGCCGAGGTCAAGGCCAGCAAGGATCCGTACGTGCAGCGCTACCTCTCCACCTGGTTCGAGAAGCAGTGAGCCCCCGCCCGTGAAGATGCCGCTCCTCAACAAGGCCCTCTCGGTGGGCGCGCTGGTGGCCGTGTCCGGCGTCGCCTTCCTGGTGGCGTTCACCTTCTTCAAGAAGGGGGGCTACTCCGAGAAGGAGAGCTACGTCGTCCACGCCTTCTTCGAAGACGCCACCGGCCTCACCTGGAAGAGCCGGGTGCAGATCGCCGGGATCCAGGTCGGCGAGGTGGACAAGATCTCCCTGGAGGGGCAGCGGGCCCGACTGCAGCTGCGCATCAAGAACGGCGTGGAGCTCAAGACCAGCGCCTGCCTCACCAAGAGCTTCCCCTCGCCCCTGCTCCCCGACGCCCTCCTGGAGGTCTCGCTGGGGGCGGAGGGCGCGCCGTCCCTCTCCAGCCTGCCGCTGGAGCAGCGCGAGGTGAAGTGCGTCCGCGAGTCGGCCAGCACCCAGAAGCTGATCGAGTCGATGTCCAAGATCGCCGCCGACGTCCAGGTGGTGACCACCGAGCTCACCAAGCTGGTGGGCGACCAGCGCGGCTCGATGCGCGAGATCATCGAGAACGTCGCGAACCTGACCCGGCGCCTCGACGCCACGGTGGAGGAGAACTCCGGGAAGCTCTCCCGGCTGCTCTCCAACGCCGAGGCCATCTCCGGCGACCTGCGCGACCTGACCGGCTCGGAGAAGGCCCACATCCGCGACATCGTCGGCAACATCGAGGTGGTCTCGCGGCAGCTGCGCCAGCTGCTGGCCAGCACCCAGTCGATCATCGAGGGCACCCCGGTCCCGGGCGCGGCCCCCGGCGCCATCCCCGGCCCCGGCTCGGCCCCTGGTGCGGCGGACGGCCTGGCGGCGGCCCCCTCCGGCCGTGCGGGGCAGGCCGGTCAAGGAGGACAGGCCAGCCAGGCGACCCAGGTCGGCCCCCCGGGCCCGGCCGGTCCCCCCGGCCCCGCCGGCGGCGACGCCCGCGGTGTCCGCCAGGCCGTCGAGAAGGCCAACGACAGCCTGGCCCGGCTCGACAAGCTGATGGCCAAGCTGACCGAGGGGGACAGCGTGGTCGGCAAGCTGCTCAACGACGAGCGGCTCGGCAACAAGGTGGCCGACGCGGTGGAGACCTACACCAACTACGTCGACAACATGAGCCGGATGCAGATCGAGGTGCGGCTCCGCTCCGAGTGGCTGCTCAACCAGACCGCCGCCAAGACCTACTTCGGCATCCGCCTCCTGCCCCGGCCGGACAAGTACTACATCCTCGAGGTGGTCTCGGATCCGCGCGGCGTCGACAACATCGTCACCACCACCACCACCACGCGCGATCCCGCCGTGCCGGGCTCCGACGTCACCAACATCACCACCACCACCACCCACGAGCAGAAGCTCACCTACTCGCTGCAGATGGCCAAGCGCTACGGCCCGGTCGCCTTCCGCGTCGGCATCATCGAGAGCTCGGGCGGGGTCGGCTCCGACCTGCACCTCTTCGACGACCGGCTGCAGGTCTCGGTCTCGGTCTACCAGTTCAGCCGCCCCTTCCCGGGGGTCTTCCCGCGCGCCAAGGTCTGGATCAACTGGGCCTTCATGCAGCACTTCTTCATCACCGCCGGCACCGACGACTTCCTCAACCAGTGGCGCGCCGGGCGCTACCCCTTCGGCCCGCGCTTCTCCCCCAAGGCCGACGTCTTCCTCGGCGGCGGCATCCACTTCACCGACGAAGACCTGAAGATGCTGGTCGGCATGGGGGCCGCCTCGGCGGTGACCCCGGCCCTCAAGTGAGGCTTTAGTGCCCCGGCCCAGGCAAGATGCCTACTGCGAGCGCCGATACTCTCGCTGCGTCGGGCGGCCTCGTCGGTCCGCTGCTCAGCGTAGATTCACTACGCTTCCGCTGCTCCCTCCTCGGGCGCCAGCCTCGCTTCGGTCTCGACGCTCTCGTCACGGCATCTCGCCTGGGTCGGGGCACTAGGTGCGGTCCTGGCAGAAGCTGGCGCTGGCCGGCCTGGCGGCGGTGGTGGTCGGCCAGGTGCTGGTCCGCGGCCCTTCCGGCGCCGGACCGGCCGTGGGCGCGGCGCCGCCCCCGTTCACCCTGCGCGCGGTCGGCGGCGAGGAGGTGTCGCTCGCCTCGCTGCGCGGCCGGGTGGTGGCGGTGAACTTCTGGGCCACCTGGTGCCCGCCCTGCCTGCGCGAGCTCCCCGAGCTCTCGGCGGCCCGCCAGGTGGACCAGGGACGCTGCCTGGAGGTGCTGGGCGTGGCCGAGGAGTCGGCCCGCGACGACGTGGCCGCGGCGGCGGGGCCGCTGGGCTACCCGGTGCTCCTCGACGCCCGCGCCGAGGTGGCCACCGCCTGGGGCGTCACCGCCTACCCGCGCACCTTCCTGCTCGATCGCGAGGGGAGGGTGGCCCGGGTCTTCGAAGGCGCGCTCGACCGGCGCGAGCTGGAGGCGGCGGCGGCGCCGCTGCTGGCCCCGGGCTGCCGAGGGGCCGTCCGGTGAGCCGGCGCTGCCCGTCCTGCCGCCAGCCGGTCGGCGACCGGGGCGTCAACCCGGCCTTCCCCTTCTGCTCGGGGCGGTGCCGGCTGATCGACCTGGGCAGGTGGTTCGACGGCCAGTACCGCGTCCCGGGCGAGCGCGCCGGCGACGGCGAGCCTGGCCCCGGCGGCGGCGGGGGCGATCCCCCGGAGGGGCACTGATCCGGCGCCCTGATCCGGCGCCCTGATTCGGCGCCCCGCCCCCGTTATGGTATGAGCCCGCCGCGATGGGCTTCGTCGATCTCCACTGCCACCTCCTCTGGGCCCTCGACGACGGCGTCGAGACGCCGGAGGAGGCCGTGGCCGCCGCCCGGCTGCTGACCTCGCTGGGGTTCACCGACGCCGCCCCCAGCCCCCACGCCCACCCCGACATGCCCTCCCGCGACGCCGCGCTCTGCGACGCCCGCCGGGGCGAGCTGGCGGCGCTGCTGGCCGCGGAGCAGGTGCCCCTGCGGCTGCACCAGAACGCCGAGAACAAGCTGGACCACACCTTCCTGGAGCGGCTCGACCTGGCCGGACGGCGCGGCATCGGCGCGAGCCAGCGCTGGGTGCTGGTGGAGCTGCCCTTCCGCGGGGCCGTGCCGGCGCTCCCGGAGCTGGTCTTCCGCCTGCGCCGCCGCGACGTGATCCCGCTCTTCGCCCACCCGGAGCGCTGCCAGGAGTTCGAGCGGCCGGGCCGGGCCGCCGAGGTGGTGCGGCTGGGGGGCGGGCTGCAGCTCAACGTCGGGGCGCTGACCGGGCTCTACGGGCTGACCTCCCGCAAGCTGGCCGAGTCGTTCCTCGACGAGGGGCTCTACGCGGTGGCCGCCACCGACCTGCACCGGCCCGACGGCGCCGAGGAGTGGGTGCCGGAGGCCATGGAGGCGCTGGAGCAGCGCGGCGGCGACGGCACGCTGGAGCGGCTCTTCGCCACCAACCCCCGCCGCGTCCTGGCCGGGGAGGAGCTGGTCGGCGGGGAGGGCGGGTGAAGCGCGCCGTCCAGTCGCTGCTGGGGATCGGCGTCTCGGTGGTCGCCGTCTACCTCACCTTCCGCGGCAAGGACCTCGGCGCCATCTGGCTGGCGGTGCAGGCCGGCGACTACCGCTACCTGCCGGTCTACCTGGCCACGCTGCTGGTCATCCACCTGCTGCGCACCGTCCGCTGGGGCCTCCTGCTGGAGCCGGTGGCCGACATCCCCTTCGCCCGGCTCAACGCGGCCTCGGCGGTCGGCTTCACGGCCCTGCTGGTGCTCCCCTTCCGGCTCGGCGAGTTCGCCCGGCCCTACCTGATCGCCGAGCGGCCGCGGCTGCGCGTCTCCACCGCCCTCTCCACGGTGGTGGTGGAGCGGGTGGCCGACGGCATCTTCACCGCCATGCTGCTGCTGGTGACGCTCTTCGCGGTGCCGGAGGGGACGCCCCGCCTCGCCGAGATCCGCAAGGCCGGCGTCGTCATGGCGGCCCTCTTCGGCGGGCTGCTCACCTTCCTGGTGGTGGCCTACCGGAGCCGGGAGCTGGCGGTCCGCTTCGTGACCCGGCTGCTCCACCCCGTCTCGCCGCGCCTGGCGGAGCGGGCCGGCGGCATGCTCGACGCCTTCATCCGCGGCCTGCGGCTGGTGCCCGGAAGGCGCAAGCTGGGGCTCTTCCTGCTCCTCACCGCCGCCTACTGGGCGCTCAACGGCTGGGGGATGCAGCTGATGGCCCGGGCCTTCGCCATCGACATCCAGCTGGTCGACGCCTACACCATCCTCGGCGTGCTGGTGGCCGGCATCATGATCCCGGCCGGGCCGGGCATGGTGGGCACCTTCCAGCTGGCGGCGGTCTTCGGCCTCTCGCTCTTCGTCCCCGAGGCGGTGGCCCACACCCGCGGCGTGGCCTGGGCCAACGTGCTCTGGGCCTCCCAGGTCGGCTTCCAGCTGCTGCTCGGCGCCATCTTCGTCTTCTCGCCGCACATCCAGGTGGCGCGCATCTTCACCTCGCCGGAGGGCACCGCCGATGCGCTCGCCGTCGAGGAGGCGGAGGCGATCGACCAGGAGCGGCGGGCCGGTCCCCCGGGCGGCCAGCCGCCGCCCGCGGGCGCTTGACGGCGTCGGGGCCGAGGCCCTATAACCCCGCGTCCTTGCGGCGGTTGCTCGCCGGGAGACTTCGGTGAGGTAGCTCAGTCGGCTAGAGCGGGGGTCTCATAATCCCCAGGTCGGGAGTTCGATTCTCCCCCTCATCACCAGACACGCAGCCTCGAAGTGAGACGGCCCGCCGACCTCCTGGTCAGCGGGCCGTTGCTTGTCGGCGGCCGGCTTGGTGCGGGAGCTCCCGGGTCCGGTAGACTGGCCCCGGCCCCGGAATCCCCATGCCCCGCCTCGCCTCGCTCGCCCTCGCGCTCCTGCTCGTCGCCCCGGCCCCGGCGCACACCACCGTCGTGGTCGCCGCCGCCGCCAACCTCAAGGCGGCCGCGGTCGAGCTGAAGCAGGCCTTCGAGGCGGTGAGGCCGGACGTCGAGGTGGCGCTCACCTTCGGGGCCTCGGGGACGCTCTTCGCCCAGGCCCAGAACGGCGCCCCCTTCGACCTCTTCCTCTCGGCCGACCGCGAGCTCCCCGCCCGGCTCATCGCGGCCGGGCTCGCCAGCGCCGCCGACGAGCGGACCTACGGCTTCGGGCAGCTGGTGGCCTGGCTGCCGCCCGGCTCGACCATCGACCTGGAGCACCGGGGGCTCGCGGCGCTGGCCTCGCCGGAGGTGAAGCGGGTCGCCATCGCCAACCCGGCCGTGGCACCGTTCGGGCGCGTCGCCATGACCGCGCTGGAGCGGGCCGGGGTGGCCGCGGCGGTGAAGGAGAAGCTGGTGCTCGGCACCAGCGTGGCGCAGGCGGCGCAGTTCGCCTCGGCCGGGGCCGCCGACGTGGCCCTGCTTCCCCGCTCGCTCACCCTCGGCCCCGGGCTGCGGGAGGGGCGGGTGGTGCCTGTCCCCGCGTCGCTCGCCCCACCGCTCGCCCAGTCCGGGCTGGTCCTCGCCGGCGCCCGGGAGCCGATGCTGGCGCGCGCCTTCCTCGACTTCCTCACCGGGGAGAAGGGGCGGGCCATCCTCTCCAGGTACGGCTACGCTCCGCCTTGAGAATGGACACCGACGCCCTCACCCTCTCGATCGAGCTGGCCAGCCTCACCACGGTCATCCTGCTGGCGCTCGGGCTGCCGCTGGCCTGGTGGCTGGTGACCAGCCGCTGGCGCGGGAAGTTCCTGGTGGAGGCGGTGGTGGCGCTCCCGCTGGTGCTGCCGCCCACGGTGCTGGGCTTCTACCTGCTGGTCGGCCTCGGCCCGCGCAGCCCGGCCGGCCAGCTCTTCGCGGCGGTGGCCGGCCACCCGTTCCCGTTCTCCTTCGCCGGCCTGCTGCTGGCCTCGGTGCTCTACAGCCTGCCCTTCGCGGTGCAGCCCTTCGCCGGGGCCCTGGCCGGCGTCGATCCCCGGCTGGTCGAGGCCTCGCACACCCTGGGCGTCTCCCGCCTGGCCACCTTCTTCCGGATCACCCTCCCGCTGGCCTGGCCGGGGGTGCTGGCCGGCGCGGTGCTGACCTTCGCCCACACCCTGGGCGAGTTCGGCGTGGTGCTGATGGTGGGGGGCAACATCCCCGGCCGGACCCGCACCCTCTCGGTGGCCATCTTCGACCACGTCGAGGCGCTCGAGTACGCCGAGGCGCACCGGACCGCGGGGCTGCTGCTGGCCGTCTCCTTCGCCGTCCTGGCCCTGGTCTACGCGCTGCAGCGCCGGAGGGTCCTCCAGTGGAACGGTCGCTGAGCTTCGAGATCGTCCGCCGCTTCGCGGCCGGTCCGGGGGTGGCCGCCCGGGGCCGGTGGCCGCTCCACGGGGCGCCGGTCACCGTCCTCTTCGGCCCCTCGGGCTCGGGCAAGACCACCGTGCTGCGGGCCCTGGCCGGGCTCGACCGCCCGGACGCCGGGGCCATCAGCTTCGGCGGCGAGACCTGGTTCGACGCGGTCCGGTCGATCGATCTCCCGCCCCAGGCCCGCGGCGTCGGCCTGCTCTTCCAGGAGTACGCGCTCTTCCCCCACCTCTCGGTGGCCGCCAACGTGGGCTACGGGCTGCACCGGCTCTCCCGGCCGGCGCGGGAGGCCAGGGTGTCCGAGCTGGCGACGACCTTCGGCCTCTCCGAGCTGCTGCGCCGCCGCCCCTCCGAGCTCTCCGGCGGACAGCGGCAGCGGGTGGCGCTGGCCCGGGCCCTGGCGCCGCGGCCGCGGCTGCTCCTCCTCGACGAGCCGCTCTCCGCCCTCGACGCCCCGACCCGCGAGGCGCTGCGCGGCGAGCTGCGCCACCTGCTGGAGCAGGCGGGCGTGCCGGCCATCGTGGTCACGCATGACCGCGTCGAGGCCCTGGCGCTCGGCGACCGGCTGGCGGTGCTGGTGGACGGCACCATCCGGCAGGTGGGTCCGGTCCACGAGGTCATCTCCGGGCCGGCCGACGTCGAGGTGGCGCGCGCGGTGGGCACCGAGAACGTCCTACCGGCGAGGCTGGCGCGGCGCGAGGAGGGATTGGTGGTGCTGCGGGCCAGCGGGTCCGGCGAGGTCGAGCTGGTGGCGGTCGACCCCGGCGGCCTCGAGGAGGAGGCCTACGCCTGCTTCCGCGCCGAGGAGGTGGTGCTCGAGCCGGGCGACGGCCACGCCTCGTCGGCCAGGAACCGGCTGGCCGGGGTGGTGGCGTCGCGCCGGGACGAGGGGCCGCTGGCCCGGATCACGGTGGACTGCGGGGTGATGGTGGTGGCGCTGGTCACCCGGTCCAGCGCCGACCGGCTCGGGCTGGCGGCGGGGTCGGCGGTGGTGGCCGTGATCAAGGCGCCCTCGGTCCGGATCGTCCCGCGCCGGGCCTGACGACGCCACGCAGCCGGGCCCGGCCAGGTGGTGGGACCGGCGGCCTGGCCGCGACGGGCGCGGCGGCGGCCGTTGACGCTGCACGTCATGCCAGGCCGGCCTCCTCGGGCGGCCGCGGTATCGCCCCCGAGCCTTCCCCCTTCCGTTTTCGCCCCCGAGCGGCTACTGGATCCGCATGTCCTTCTCCACCGAAGAGCTGGCCGCCGTCCTCAAGGAACGCGAGCGCTGGACCGCCGAGGAGCTGGCGCAGGTGCTGGCGAAGATGCCGCGCCGCAAGAAGGTCTTCCAGACCGACTCCGGCATCCCCATCCCCGACGTGGTCGACGCCGCCACCCGCACCGGCGCCGACGAGCTGCGCGACGTCGGCTACCCCGGCCGCTTCCCCTTCACCCGCGGCCCGCAGCCGACCATGTACCGTGGCCGGCTCTGGACCATGCGCCAGTTCGCCGGCTTCGGCTCCCCGGAGGACACCAACCAGCGCTTCAAGTACCTGCTCGAGCACGGCGTCACCGGCCTCTCCACCGCCTTCGACATGCCGGCGCTGATGGGCTACGACGCCGACCACTCGATGAGCCGCGGCGAGGTGGGCAAGGAGGGGGTGGCGGTCTCCTCGCTGCGCGACTTCGAGATCCTCTTCGCCGGCATCCCGCTGGCCGACGTCACCACCTCGATGACCATCAACGCCACCGCCCCCATCGCGCTGGCCATGTACGTGGCGGTGGCCGAGCAGCAGGGGACGCCGCGCGCCAGGCTGGGCGGCACCCTGCAGAACGACATGCTCAAGGAGTACATCGCCCAGAAGGAGTGGATGGTCCCGCCTGGACCAGCGGTGAAGATGAACTGCGACGTCATCGAGTTCTGCGCCAAGGAGATGCCGCGCTGGAACCCGGTCAGCGTCAGCGGCTACCACATCCGCGAGGCCGGGGCGACGGCGGTGCAGGAGCTGGCCTTCACCATCGCCGACGGGCTGGCCTACGTGGAGGAGGTGGTGGGGCGCGGCCTCGACGTCGACTCCTTCGCGCAGCGGCTCAGCTTCTTCTGGGACGTCCACAACGACTTCTTCGAGGAGGTGGCCAAGTTCCGCGCCGCCCGGCGCATGTGGGCGCGGCTGATGCGCCAGCGCTTCAACGCCAGGAAGACCGAGTCGCTGCTGCTGCGCACCCACGCCCAGACCGCCGGGGTCTCGCTGACCGCCCAGCAGCCCATCAACAACGTGGTGCGGGTGGCGCTGCAGGCCTTCGCCGCGGTGCTGGGCGGCACCCAGTCGCTCCACACCAACTCCCTCGACGAGACCTACGCGCTCCCCACCGAGCACGCCGTGACCGTGGCGCTGCGCACGCAGCAGATCATCGCCCACGAGTCGGGCGCCGACCGGGTCATCGATCCGCTGGCCGGGAGCCACTACGTGGAGTGGCTCACCGACGAGATGGAGAAGCGGGCCATGGAGCTGATCGTCAAGATCGACCAGATGGGGGGCATGCTCAAGGCGGTGGAGAATGGCTTCCCGCAGCGCGAGATCGCCGAGAGCGCCTTCCGCTGGCAGCGCGAGGTGGAGACCGAGGAGCGGCTGGTGGTGGGGGTCAACGCCTTCCAGTCGGCCGAGGGGGCGCCCATCCCCACCCTCAAGGTCCACGAGGAGGTGCAGGTGGCCCAGATCGAGCGGCTGCGCCAGGTGAAGGCCGGGCGCGACGCGAAGGCGGTGGCGGCGGCGCTGGCCGGGGTGGAGCGGGCCGCCCGCGAGGGGAGCAACGTCATGCCCCCCATCATCACCGCGGTGAAGGCCTACGGGACGCTGGGCGAGATCTCCGACGTCTGCCGCAAGGTCTTCGGCGTCTACCGCGACGACGGCCGCTTCTAGGCCCCGGCCCGGCGGCGAGGGGCGGGCGGGCGCGTGGGAGACTGGACCGACGGCTACTACGGCAGCGAGCTCTACCTCGCCACCGCCGCGCACCTGCTGACCCCCGCGCTCACCTCCGTCGAGGCCGACCGGCTGGTGGCGCTGCTCGGGCTGACGCCGCGCCACCGGGTGCTCGACCTCGGCTGCGGCCACGGCCGCCACGCCCGGGCGCTGGCGGGGCGGGTGGGGTGGTGCTGCGGGCTGGAGCGCTGGCCGGAGCCGCTGCGCCGCGCCGGGCCGCCGCCGGCGGGGGTGGCCTGGCTGCGCGCCGACCTGCGGGCTGTGCCGTTCCGTGAAGCCTGCTTCGACGCCGCCTTCAGCTGGTACGCCTCGCTCTTCATGTGGGACGACGCCGCCAACGAGGGGGCGCTGGCGGCGGCGGGCAGGCTGCTGCGGCGCGGCGGCCGGCTGCTGGTCCACCACGCCAACCCGCTGGCGCTGGCGCTGGAGCCACAGGCCACCGCCGCCTGCACGCTGGCGGATGGCCGGCGGGTGGAGGAGAGCTCCCGCTTCGACCCGGCCACCGGCGTGGACCGGTGCGCTCGACGATTGGTGCGACCGGACGGAAGCCTTCTGGAAGGGACCGCCCAATTGCGGTACTACAGTCCAGCGGAGTGGGAGCCCCTCGCCAGGCGCGCGGGACTCCGCCTCGCGGCCGTGACCAGCACCACCCCGCCCCCTGGCGGCCGGCTCGGACCCGAAGCGCCGGACCTCATCGCCTTGCTGGAGAAGACATGAGCACCGTGAACCGTCAGCTCCGCATCCTCGTCGCCAAGCCCGGCCTGGACGGCCACGACCGCGGCGCCAAGATCATCGCTCGGGCGCTCCGCGACGCCGGCTTCGAGGTCATCTACACCGGCCTGCACCAGACGCCGGAGATGATCGTGGCCACCGCCATCCAGGAGGACGTCGACGCCGTCGGCCTCTCCATCCTCTCCGGCGCCCACATGACCATCTTCCCGGCGGTCATCGAGCTGCTGGCGGCGCAGAAGGCGGCCGACATCAAGGTCTTCGGCGGCGGCATCATCCCCCAGGACGACGTGCCCAAGCTGAAGGCCAAGGGGGTGGCCGAGCTCTTCCTGCCGGGGACCTCGACGCAGACCACCGTCGAGTGGATCCGCGCCAACGTGAAGCCACGAGGGGCGGCTGCGTAGCTGGCACGCCCTCTGGGCGTGCCGTCTGTGGCGTTGAGAGGGTCTAGCCCAATTGGCGCGTCCCGCAGGGCGCGCCGCAGGTGGTGTTCAGAGGGTCCAGCCCATTTGGCGCATCCCGCAGGGTGCGCCGCAGGTGGTGTTCAAAGGGTCCAGCCCGACTGGCGCGTCCCGCAGGGCGCGCCGCAGGTGGTGTTCAAAGGGTCCAGCCCGACTGGCGCTTCTCGGAACCGCCGAGACACCACAAGCGGCGCGCCCTGCGGGACGCGCCAATTAGCCCCCCGTCCCCACCATCGGCAGCAGGCTGGTCCCCGGGGCCCCCATCTCGTGCCGCTCGTGCTTGAGCGCCAGCGCCGCCCGGATGGCCTCGCCGATCTCCCGGTCCGGCGTCCCATCCCGCAGCAGCGCCTTCAACGACACCTGCTCACGCCCGCCCAGGCAGGCGCGCAGCGAGCCGTCGGCGGCGACCCGCACCCGGTTGCACCCCTCGCAGAAGTTCTCGGTCATGGCGCCGATGAAGCCGAGCAGCCCGCCCTCGGGCGGCGCCCCCTCGCCGTAGCCGCGCATGTGCGTGGCCGGCCCCCAGCCGCGGGTGGCGTCGGGCTCGAGCCGCAGCCCCTGCGCCACCAGCCGCTCCCGCACCTCGGCCAGCGGCACCGGCACCCCCTGTCCGAACGGCATCAGCTCGATGAACCGCACGATGGCCCCGTGGCTCCAGCCGAAGCGGGCCAGCGCCGCCAGCTCGCCGTCGTTGACGCCGCGCATCACCACCACGTTGAGCTTCATGGAGAGGAAGCCGGCGGCGCGGGCGGCGGCGATGCCGGCGGTGATGCGGGGCAGCGAGGCGGCCCGCCCGGAGAGGGCCAGCAGCTTGCCGGGGTCGAGGGTGTCGAGCGAGATGTTGATGCGGGAGAGGCCGGCGGCCCGCAGCGGCCCGGCCAGCTCGGCCAGCGCCTGGCCGTTGCTGGTCAGCGCCACCTCCTCGATGCCCGGGGCGCCGGCCACGTCGCCGACGATCTCCACCAGGTCGCGGCGGAGCGTCGGCTCGCCGCCGGTGAGCCGCACCCGCCGCACCCCCAGCCCGGCGAAGATCCCGGTGAGCCGCCGCACCTCGGGGCGGGTCAGCGGGTCCTCGTGCTGCTCCATCGCCAGCGGCGAGCAGTAGCTGCAGCGGAAGTTGCAGCGGTCGGTCAGGGAGAGCCGCAGGTAGCTGATGATCCGCCCCTGGGCGTCCTGCAGCACCGGGGGCAGCGCCGGGGTCGGCATCAGATCGGCTGCTCGGTGGTGGGCCGGGCCAGCTCCTCCAGCTCGGGGGTGGTGATGGTCAGGAAGGGCTCGACGCAGGCCGGGTCGAACTGGGTGCCGGAGCAGCGCTGCATCTCGGCCCGGGCCGCCTCGGGGGCCTGCTTCTTCCGGTAGGGGCGGTCGGAGGTGATGGCGTCGTAGGTGTCGGCGATGGCGAAGATGCGGGCGCCCAGCGGCACCGCCTCGCCGGCCAGGCCGCGCGGGTAGCCCTTGCCGTCGAAGCGCTCCTGGTGGGAGAGGACGATCTCGGCGGGCAGCCCGAGGAAGGGGATGGCCCGGAGGATGTCGTGGCCGATCTGCGGGTGGGTGCGCATCACCACCCACTCCTCCTCGGTGAGCTTGCCCGGCTTGGAGAGGATGGCGTCGGGGATGCCGATCTTGCCGATGTCGTGGAGCAGGGCGCCGCGGCCGATGGCCGGCAGCTCCTTCTCGGCGAGGCCGAGCCGCCGGGCGATGGCCAGGGTGTAGCGCACCACCCGCTGCGAGTGGTTGCTCACCTCGTGCTCGCGGGCGTCGAGCGCCGCCACCAGCGCCCACAGGGTGGTGGAGTAGGTGACCTCCAGGTCCTGCAGGGCCTGCTGCAGCTCGCCGGTGCGGTCGCGCACCCGCCGCTCCAGGCTGGTCCGGTAGCGCTGCCGCGCCTGCTCCAGCCGCCGCTTGGAGAGCGCCTGCTCGATGGCCC
The DNA here is from genome assembly GCA_032654565.1 of Anaeromyxobacteraceae bacterium. Classification (GTDB taxonomy): domain Bacteria; phylum Myxococcota; class Myxococcia; order Myxococcales; family Anaeromyxobacteraceae; genus JADKCZ01. The sequence continues at coordinate 138,034 of JAULAX010000017.1, forward strand.
GGATCAGGTCGGTGACCTTGGGCGGCTTGAGCAGGTAGTCGGTGGCCCCCTTGTGCAGCGCCTCCACCGCCGCCTCGGTGTCGCCGAAGGCGGTGAGCATGATGATGGCGGTGTCGGGGCGGGCCTCGTGGAGCCGGTCGCGCAGCCAGGCGCCGTCCTTGCCCGGCATGCGCATGTCGCTGATGACCAGCGGGAACTCCTCGGCCCGCGCCAGGTCCAGCGCTGACTCGGCGTTGTCCACCGTGGTGGTCTCGTACCCCTCCTCGCGCAGGAGCAGGCCGATGGCGTTGCGCACTGCGGCGTCGTCGTCCACCACCAGGATGCGCACCGGCTCGCGGCTGGGGTCGATACGTGGATCGGTCATTCGTCTCCCGCAGGTGCGCCCCGGGCGGGGCGCGGACGGTGGAACCACTATAACATCGGGACACGGCGCCTTGACCCGAAGGCTGGTCACGGATAAGTCGCCGCCAGCACCATGTCCGGCACCACGCGCCCCACCTTGCCCGTCCTGGGCTCCGATCCCGAGCCAACCCCCCGGGGAGAGCTGGCCGCCGGCCTGCGGGCGGGGGGGCTGCCCATCCGGGCCCAGAAGCCCCGCTGGCTCAAGGTGCCGGTGCCGGGGGGGGAGCGCTACCAGCAGGTCAAGGCCACGCTCTCCAGGCTCCAGCTCCACACCGTCTGTGCCGAGGCCCACTGCCCCAACGTCGGCGAGTGCTGGGGGGGCGGGACCGCCACCGTCATGCTGATGGGCGACACCTGCACCCGCGGCTGCCGCTTCTGCCAGGTGAAGACCGCCGCCCGGCCGCCGGCGCTCGATCCCGACGAGCCGCGTCACCTGGCCGAGGCGGTGGCCGAGCTCGGCCTCGACTACATCGTGGTCACCAGCGTCGACCGCGACGACCTGCCGGACGGCGGCGCCGCCCACTTCGCCGAGGCCATCCGGAGGCTCAAGGCCATCCCCGGGCTGCTGGTCGAGGTGCTCACCCCCGACTTCCAGGGCGACGCCGCGGCGGTGCGGACCGTGGGGCGGGCCGCCCCGGACGTCTTCGCCAACAACATCGAGACGGTGCGCCGGCTCTCGCCGGTGGTGCGCGACGACCGGGCCGGCTACCAGCAGACCCTCGACGTGCTGGCCCGCATGAAGGCGGAGTTCCCCGCGGTGGTGACCAAGTCCTCGATCATGGTCGGCCTCGGCGAGACCGAGGCCGAGGTGGTGGAGACCATGCGCGACCTGCGGGCCCACGGCGTGGAGATCCTGACGCTGGGCCAGTACCTGCGGCCGAGCGCCTGGCACCTGCCGGTGGCCGAGTTCGTCACCCCGGAGCGGTTCGAGGCGCTGCGGCAGCAGGGGCTGGCGCTCGGCTTCCGCTACGTGGCCAGCGGGCCGCTGGTCCGCTCCTCCTACCGCGCCGCCGAGCTCTTCCTGCGCGGCGAGCTGGCGGCCCGGGCCGACCCCCGCGTCGCGGAGCCGGCGTGAAGCGGGAGCGATCCCACAAGCCGCCGGTCCGCGCCGACGCCGGCACCGCCCGGGAGTGGGCGCCGGGGCGCTTCCTCGCCGAGTTCCCCATCTACCGGGTGGTCGACGAGGACGGCAAGCTGGTGGCCGGCGCCGAGCTGGAGATGCCGGAGGCCGAGCTGCTGGCGCTCTACCGCTGGATGGTGCTGGGGCGCTCGCTCGACGAGCGCATGATCACGCTGCAGCGCCAGGGGCGCATCGGCTTCTACATCGGCGCCATCGGCGAGGAGGCCACGGTGTTCGGCACCGTGGCGGCGCTGGCGCCGCAGGACTGGATCTTCCCCTCCTACCGGGAGCACGGCGCCGCCTTCCTGCGCGGCCTGCCGCTGGTCACCTTCATGGCCAACCTCTTCGGCAACGCCGGGGACATCGTCAAGGGGCGGCAGATGCCCTGCCACGAGACCTGGGCGCCCGGCCACTTCGTCTCCATCAGCTCGCCCATCGCCACCCAGCTGACCCAGGCGGTGGGCGCCGCCTGGGCGGCCCGCATCCAGGGCGACGACATGGTCCCCATCGCCTTCTTCGGCGACGGCTCCACCAGCGCCCACGACTTCCACACCGGCCTCAACTTCGCCGCGGTCATGAAGCTGCCGGTCATCTTCGCCTGCCGCAACAACGGCTGGGCCATCAGCACCCCCTCGGCCAGCCAGACGGTGTCGGAGACCATGGCCCAGAAGGCCATCGGCTACGGCATGCGCGGCGAGCGGGTGGACGGCAATGACCTGGTGGCGGTCTGGACCGCCACCCGCCGGGCCCGGCAGCGGGCCGCCGCCGGCGAGGGGCCGACGCTGCTGGAGCTGGTCACCTACCGGATGGAGGGCCACTCCACCTCCGACGACCCGCGCGCCTACCGCCCGGCCGAGGTGGTCGAGCCCTGGAAGCGCAAGGACCCCATCATGCGGGTGAAGAAGCTGCTGGCCGCGCGTGGCCTGCTCGACGAGGCCGGCGAGGCGGCGCTGCGCGAGGAGGTGCGGCTGGAGCTGCAGGCGGCGCTCCAGGAGGCCGAGGCCTTCCCGCCCAAGGCGCCGCTGGCCAGCCTCTTCGAGGACGTCTACGCCGAGCCGGGCTGGGCCCAGCGCGAGCAGCTGGCCGAGCTCGAGGGCGCCATCGACGCCGACCCGCGCGTCGCCAACCCCCGCCACGTGGAAGGCTGACCCCGCGCCCATGCCGGTGATGAACGTCATCCAGGCGGTCAACGACGCCCTCCGGCTGGAGATGCGCCGCGATCCCCGGGTGGTGGTGCTGGGCGAGGACGTCGGCGCCTTCGGCGGCGTCTTCCGGGCCACCGCCGGCCTGCAGCAGGAGTTCGGGGCCATGCGGGTGGTGGACACGCCGCTGGCCGAGGGCGGCATCATCGGCGCCGCCACCGGGATGGCGCTCTACGGGCTGCGGCCGGTGGCCGAGATCCAGTTCGCCGACTTCATCTACCCGGCCTTCGACCAGATCGTGAACGAGGTGGCCAAGTTCCGCCACCGCAGCGGCGGGCAGTACACCGTGCCGCTCACCATCCGCACCCCGTACGGCGGCGGCATCAAGGGCGGCCACTACCACTCGCAGTCGCCGGAGGCGCTCTTCCTGCACACCCCGGGGCTCAAGGTGGTGGTGCCGTCCAGCCCGCACGACGCCAAGGGGCTGCTGCTCAGCGCCATCCGGGATCCCGACCCGGTCATCTTCTTCGAGCCCAAGCGGATCTACCGCGCCGCCAAGGGGGAGGTGCCGGAGGGCGAGTACCTGATCCCGCTCGGCCAGGCGGCGGTGACCCGCCCCGGCACCCAGGTGACGCTGATCGCCTGGGGGGCGATGTGGCACGAGGCCGACCAGGCGGCGCGCGAGGCCGAGGCCGAGGGCATCGACGTGGAGCTGCTCGACCTGCGCTCGCTGCAGCCGCTCGACGTCGAGGCCATCACGGCCTCGGTGCGGAAGACCGGCCGGGCGGTGGTGGTGCACGAGGCGCCGCGCACCTGCGGCTTCGGGGCCGAGCTCTCGGCGCTGATCCAGGAGCGCTGCTTCCTCTCCCTGGAGGCCCCGGTGGCCCGGGTCACCGGCTTCGACACGCCGTTCCCGTACACGCTGGAGGCCGAGTACCTGCCGCGCGCCCCCCGCATCCTCCAGGCGCTCCGCGCCACCGTGACCTACTAGCCGCCGAGGCCCGCCATGCCCTACACGCTGGAGCTGCCCGACATCGGCGAGGGGGTCGTCGAGGCCGAGATCATGAAGTGGTTCGTCGCCGAGGGTGACGAGGTGGTCGAGGACCAGCCGCTGGTGGAGGTGATGACCGACAAGGCGACCGTGACCATCCCGTCGCCGAAGCGGGGGCGGGTGGTGCGCCGCTGCTGGAAGGAGGGGGAGCTGGCCAGGGTCCACTCGGCGCTGATCGAGCTGGAGCTGGGGGTGGGCGGTGGCGCCGGCAAGGCCCAGTCCCCGGCCGCGCCGACCCGCGTCCCCGCCGCCACGGCCCCGTCGGCCCCGTCGGACCGAGCCGGTCCGCCTGCCCAGCCCGTTCAGCCCACCCGACCTGCACCAGCCGCCTCCCCCGCCGCGCCGCTCCGCCCCGCCGGCACCCGCGCCCTGGCCACGCCGGCCGTCCGCGCCCTGGCCCGAGAGCTCTCTCTCGACCTGCAGCAGGTGGCCGGCAGCGGCGACGGCGGCCGGGTCACCAAGCAGGATCTCCATTCCTTCACCCAGCGGGGCGGCCCGCCACCGGGCGACGCCCCGCTCGAGGAGCGGCGCGCCGTGGCCCGGGTCTCTCGCGGCACCGACGAGCGGATCCCGCTGCGCGGCGTCCGCAAGCGGATCGCCGAGAAGATGGCCCTCTCCAAGCGGACCGCCGCCCACTTCACCTTCGTGGAGCAGTGCGACGTCACCGAGCTGACCCGGCTGAAGGACCGGCTGGCGGCCGGGGCCCGGGCCGAGGGGGTCAAGCTCACCTTCCTGCCCTTCGTGGTCAAGGCGGTGGTGGCGGCGCTGCAGGCCCACCCCAAGCTCAACGCCGCCCTCGACGAGGCCGCCGGCGAGATCGTCCTGAAGCGTCACTGGGACATCGGCATCGCCGCCGCCACCGACCAGGGGCTGCTGGTGCCGGTGATCCGCGACGCCGACACCCGCTCGCTGCTCGACCTGGCCCGCGAGATCGAGCGGCTCTCCGGCGAGGCCAAGGCCGGCAAGGCCCGCGCCGAGGACCACGGCCACTCCACCTTCACCGTCAGCAGCCTGGGGGCGCTGGGCGGGATGTTCGCCACCCCGGTGCTCAACCACCCCGAGGTCGGCATCCTCGGCGTCCACCGGGCCCGCCCCACGCCGGTGGTGCGCGACGGGCAGGTGGTGATCCGCGACGTCATGCACGTCTCGGTGACCAGCGACCACCGGGTGGTGGACGGCCACGAGGCGGCCGCCTTCTGCTACGAGGTGATCAAGTTCCTCGAGGAGCCGGGGCTGCTCTTCATGCGGCTGGTCTGACCCGTCCGGTTTCTGGCCGGGACCGGCCGGGCGCGGCGCGTGGCCGGCCCCGAGCGTATATTCAGCGGGCGGAGACCAGGAGAGGGGACACATGTCGACCAGGACGTTCGAGGCGGTGGTCATCGGCGCGGGGCCGGGCGGGTACGTGGCCGCCATCCGGCTGGCGCAGCTCGGCAAGAAGGTGGCGCTGGTGGAGAAGGAGTCGCTGGGCGGGGTCTGCCTCAACTGGGGCTGCATCCCGTCGAAGGCGCTGATCGCCGCCGCCAACCTGGTCGAGGACGTGCGCGGGGCGGCCGAGCGCGGCATCCTCGCCGAGGCGCCGCGGGTGGACGCGGCCAAGCTGCGCGAGTTCAAGAACGGCGTGGTCAAGAAGCTGGTGGGCGGCGTCGGCCAGCTCCAGAAGGGGAACGGCGTCGAGGTCATCAAGGGGACGGCGAAGTTCGTCTCGCCCACCGCCATCGAGGTGACCGGCGGCGCCGAGCCGCTGCGCGTCGAGGCCCCGGCCTTCATCCTCGCCACCGGCGCCCGCTCCATCGAGATCCCCGGCTTCGCCTTCGACGGCAAGGACGTCTGGAGCGCCCGCGAGGCGGTCGACCTGCCGGAGGTGCCGAAGCGGCTGGTGGTGGTGGGCGGGGGGGTCATCGGCCTCGAGCTCGGCACCGTCTACGCCAAGCTGGGCAGCGAGGTGACCTTCCTGGAGGCCCTGCCGACCATCCTGGCCGGCATCGACGCCGAGGCGGTGCGCCTCGTGCAGAAGGGGCTGCGGCAGCGCAAGGCCACCGTCCACGTCAACGCCAAGGCCAAGGGGTTCGAGCGCAAGGGGAAGGAGCTGGTGGTGAAGTTCGAGGTGGACGGCGCCGCCCAGACCGTCTCCTGCGACAAGATCCTGGTGGCGGTGGGGATGCGCCCGGTCACCGACGGTCTCGGGCTGGAGGCGGCCGGCGTCAAGGTGGGGCCCAAGGGGTTCGTCGAGGTGGACGCCCAGTACCGGACCAGCGCCCCGAGCGTCTTCGCCATCGGCGACCTCTCCGGCCCGCCGCTGCTGGCCCACAAGGCCTCCAAGGAGGGCGAGATCGCCGCCGAGGTGATCGCCGGCAAGAAGAGCGCCCGCGACTGGGTGGCGCTGCCGGCCGCCATCTTCAGCGACCCGGAGGTGGCCGCGGTGGGGCTCTCCGAGGAGCAGGCGGTGGCCGCCGGCTTCGAGCCCATGGTGGGCAAGTTCGCCTTCGCGGCGCTGGGGCGGGCCATCGCCATGGACCACACCGAGGGGTTCGTGAAGGTGGTGGGCGACAAGAAGTCCGGGCTGCTGCTGGGCGTGACCATGTGCGGCCCGGAGGCCTCGGATCTCATCGCCGAGGCGGCGCTGGCCCTGGAGATGGGCGCCTACGTGGAGGACGTGGCCCTGACCATCCACGCCCACCCGACGCTGGCCGAGGCCTTCATGGAGGCCTGCAAGGCGGCGCTGGGCGAGGCCATCCACGCCCTCAACCGGCCGGAACGGCCGAAGAAGGCGTGAGATCCCTCCAGCTCCACCGGCTCGGGCGGGTCGAGTACCAGGACGGCCTCTCGCTGATGCGGCTGGCGGGCGAGGCGGTCCGCGGCGGGCTGCCGCCGGAGACCGACCACCTCTTCCTGCTGGAGCACCCGCCGGTGCTCACCTTCGGCCGCAGCGCCGACCGGACCCACCTGATCGCCGCGCCGGCCTGGCTGGCGGCGCAGGGGTTCGAGCTGCACGAGACCGACCGGGGCGGCGACGTCACCTACCACGGCCCCGGGCAGGTGGTCGGCTACCCGGTGCTCGACCTGGCCGACCGCCCCGACGTGCGCCGCTACGTGGCGGCGCTGGAGGAGGCGATGATCCGGACCTGCGCCGACCACGGCCTCGCCGCCGGCCGCCACGAGGAGCACCGCGGCGCCTGGGTGGGCGCGAAGAAGATCGGCGCCGTGGGTGTCCACCTGGCCCGCTGGATCACCAGCCACGGCTTCGCCTTCAACCACGCGCCCGACCTGCAGCACTTCCAGGTGATCGTCCCCTGCGGCATCGCCGACCCGCGGCTCGGCGTCACCACGCTGGCGGCGGAGCTGGCGGCGCGCGGCCGGGCCACCCCGCCGGTCGAGGAGGTGGAGCTGCAGCTGGCCACCCACGCCGCGGCGGCGCTGGAGCGGGCCCTGGTCCCCGGCCCGGCGGCGCTGCGGACGGTGTCGGTGGTGCCGGTGGGGAGCGACGGCCGGGTGCTGCTGCTGAAGCGGGCGCCGGGGCGGGGCGGCTTCTGGCAGCCGGTCACCGGGCGGATCGAGCCGGGCGAGACGGCGGCCGAGGCGGCGCGGCGCGAGCTGCGCGAGGAGACCGGGGCCGACGTGGCGGTGGCGCCGCTCGGCTACCGGCACGGGTTCGCCATCGACCACGCGGTGATGGGGCGGGCCCCCGGGCCTGTGCGCGGCGCCGACGAAGAGGCCTTCGTGGCCCGGCTGCCGGCCGGATTCGAGCCGTGCCTCTCCGAGGAGCACGTGGAGCTGGCCTGGCACCCGCCCGAGGAGGCGGCCGCCGTCCCGCGCTTCGCCGGGCTGCGCCGGGCCATCCGGCTGGCGACCGGGCTGGAGCGGCCAGCGCCTAGCGCCCCAGCAGCAGCCGCAGCAGCGCCCGCACCGGCCGCCACAGGTAGGTGAGCGGCAGCAGCGGCGACCGCCGCCCCACGCCGTACCGCTCGGCCATGAAGTCGGGCGAGGGGAGGAGCGCGCCGAGGCCGACGCCGGCGAGCAGCCCCACCTGCCCCTCCAGCGTGGCGCCGCGGACCAGCAGGGCCCGCCGGAGCCGGGTCCAGGGCCACCACGGGGGGGCCAGCACCACCTCGGCCCCGCGCCCCCAGAGGCGGCCCGGCCGGGCCACGGCGGCGCGCGACTCCTCCAGCAGCCGGAGCGAGGCGGTCACCGGGGCCCCGTAGATCCGCTCGGCCTCGGCGAGCGAGGCGCCGCCGGCCAGCAGCGCGTTCAGGTCGGCGACGTGGCGCGGCAGGTAGCGCCGCTCGCCGCGGTGGCCGCCGAAGACGTGGGCGCAGAGGATGCCGAGCAGGTCGGTAGCGGACGGGACGGCGCCGACGGGACCTCCGCCCTGGAGGGCGCGGGCCCAGACGCCGTCGTCGAAGCGGTGGGACAGGTGGCCGGGAAGCTCGTGGTGCAGCTCGACGGTGATCGACTCGGGGCTGATGAGCGGGGGCAAGTGGTGGCCGAGCTGCTTGGGGCGGCCCACGGCGCCGAAGAGCCGCCCGTCCATGGTGGCGCCCACCTGGTAGTCGGTGTATCCGGCGGCGCGGAGCAGGTCGGCCGCCCGGTGGACCTCGGCCGGGTGGATGAGGATGTCCAGGTCGGCCTGGTAGCGGAGCGAGAAGTAGCGCGGGGCGTGGTGGGCCATGGCCGTCCCCTTGAGCGCCAGGGACGCGACGCCGGCGGCGGAGAGCGTGCGGTGGACCCTGGCGGCCACGTGGGCGTGGAGTGCGTTCCGGGCGGCGATGTACCCGGCCTCGGCCGCGACCCGGGACAGCAGGGCCGGGGGCAGGGCGCCCCCGAGCCCAGCCGCCTCGATCCCGTCGAAGAGCATGCCGGCGAGGCCGAGCGAGCCGGCCGCGTCGATCAGCGCCTCCCAGTCGAGCCCGGCGCTGGCCAGCGCGCGCAGGCGGGCCAGGTCGAGCGCGCCCTCGAAGAGGCAGCCGAGCAGGAAGGCCCGCTCCGGGGCGGCGAGCCAGGTCCGCTCGGACGGCACGGTCGTCGGTCTCCCTCCGGCTGGCGCGGCGGCGGCCATCAGGCGCCCAGCCTGTCGAGGATGCGCCGCGCGGTGCCGATCGGGTCGGTGAGCAGGTCGAGCCCGAGCCCGGCCCGGTAGGCGGTGGCCCCGTTGGCGAGCGCCGCCAGCACCGGCAGGTGGCCCTGGCCGCCGGGGAGGCCGCGCGTCGCCACCAGCACCGAGGACTCGAGCAGCGCCCCGAGCGCCGTCGCTGGCCCGGCCGGCTCGAGCCGGGTGGCTGGCTCGCCGGTGAGGCGCGGCAGCAGGATGAAGGCCGGCGCGTCGCCCTCGGCCTGGAAGCGGTCGGGGAACACGCTGACGGCGTCGAGCCGCCCCTTGCCGGCCCCGGTCTGGAGGCGCGGGTCGAGCCGGCTGGTGAGCCCCAGGGCCCGGGCCGCCCCCTCCGCCAGGTGGAAATCCCGCGCCAGGGCGAGGAGCCGGACCGAGGGGCCGTGGCCACGGACGAAGAGGGTGTCGTCGCCGAGGAAGCCGGCCCCGGCCAGGACCAGCGCGGTGGCCAGCGTGCTCTTCCCCGAGCCGGAGGTAGCCGGGACGAGGACGGTGCCGAGGCCGGGCAGGACCAGCCCGGCGGCGTGGAGGTGGTAGCAGCCGAGCGCCCGGAGGGCGACCGCCAGGGCGACGAGCAGCGGCCCCTGCGCGATCAGCTCCTCCCCCTCGACGCTGGCCACCGCCGCCGGCGCCATCTGCGCCTCGATGACCGGGCCGTCGACGGTGATCCGGGTCCCAGGGCCGACCAGCTCCACCAGCTGGCCAGCGATCCGGACCCGGATGGTGCCGTAGTCGAAGGCGTCGGGGCCGGGGAGGCGCGGCTGCAGCTCGGCGGGCGCGCCGGGGGCGCACCGGATGGTGAGGGCCGCGGGTGGTCCGGTGGAGGCGGCCGGGAGGGAGGCCAGCAGCCGGGCCCCCGGGTCACCCGGGAGGGTGGAAGTGGTCTCGACGACGAGACCGTGGAAGTCGAAGCGGGGCACGGTGGCTCACGCTGGCGGCGCGAGCAGCCCTTCGGTGGTCAGCTCGGCCAGCAGCGCGGCCACGTCGGCGCCGATCGCGGCCGGGTCGGCCTCCGGGAAGCTGGCGGCGAGGCTGCGGGCGACGGCGACGGCGTCGGTGGCGGCGCCCGCGGAGATGAGCTTCCAGACCCGCACGCCGGTCGGGTTGAGCGTGAAGTAGCACCTGCTGCCGACGTGGAGGAGCACGCCGGTGCCGTCCTTCAGCTCGGTCAGGACCACCTCATCGCTCGGCTTCAGCCCGGCCACACCCACCTCCAGCTTGGTTCCGCCGAGCCTACCCGGAAGCCGGGCCGGGGCGAAGCCGGCCGGCGAGGCGGCTCAGCGCGCGAAGACGGCGCCGAAGGCCTGGCCGGGGCACGACGTCAGCCGGTGCTTGACCGCGCCGGTGGCGTAGTCGAGCAGGTAGAGGTCGTAGCCGCTCCCGGTCCGGCGCGAGACGGCCACCGAGGCGTTGCTTGCGTCGACGGCCGGGTCGGCCTCGTTGCCGTTGGAGATGACCCGCGTGGTCTTCCCGGCCAGGTCGAACGAGACCAACTCGGTGGGAATGGAGCCGGCGCCGGTGCTGGAGAAGCGGGCGTAGACCAGGGCGGCGCCATCGGCGGTGAGGTCGAACTTGCTGGAGAGACCGGAGCCGAAGGTGACCTGGGCCGGGTTGGCGCCGCTCGCCTCCACCGTCCAGAGCTCCTGGCCGGCCTGGTAGGAGAGGTAGTAGAGCCGGGCGCCGTCCGGAGACCAGCGGGGCAGCGTGGCGGCGGCCGGGTCGGTGGTGAGCCGGACCACGGCGCCACCGGCGACCGGGACGGTGAAGAGGTCGGTCCAGCCGCCGGTCACCGACAGGCTCCCCTCGAAGGCGATGGTGGCGCCGTCCGGCGAGACCGACGGCGTCGCGGCCAGCAGCGGCTCGGCGGTCGCCGGGGGCGGGGCCAGGGCGAAGCTGGTGGGGAGCGGCGACTCCACCCCCGACACGAGGTCGAGCAGGTAGAGCTGGTTCCGGCCGGTGCGCGTGGACGAGTAGGCGAGCCGCTGGCCGCCCGGGAAGAAGGCCGGCACCCCGTAGTAGGCGTCGTCGACGGTGACCCGCTGGGCGCAGCTGCCGTCGGCCCTGGAGATGAAGAGGGCCGGGTTGGAGCCACCGTCCTTGATGAAGGCGTAGGCCAGCCAGCCGGGCCCGGGGACGCAGCCGGCGGGGCGCGCGGTGGAGGCCGGGTAGCTGTCGGCGGTGCAGGCGGGGGGCGGGAGCTCGGTGTTCCAGCAGGCCGCCAGGGTCACCGCCAGCAGCAGCGTGAGGGGGCGGCGGGGCACGGGATTCAGGGGTCGCCGATGAAGCCTGGACCGCCCGGTGTTGGCCTGCAGATCAGGCCGACGGCGCAGCTTAGCGTGATGGACTCAAGCGACCGCTTGCCGGTCAGGCGCGGCGCCACGTACGGCTGGCGAGCGGGCGAGCCCTTCGGCTGGCCGATCACCTGGGGGATTGAAACGCCCGTGGTCAGCTCGTTCTTCATGGCCTGCCTACCTCGCCACGACCTGGAAGACCGGGTTGATCGCCTGGGACCCGACTGTCGTCACGTTGCTGCCGGGGAGCCTGAACGCGGGGCGGAGGGTCCACTGGTACCAGTAGCCGACCGGGACCGTGGCGGTGGCCTGCTTGTTCGTGGTGACGCTGGCCTGACGGATGATGGTCAGGCAGGCGGCCGGGTCGAAGGCGCCGGTCGAGACTGCGTTGCACTGCCTGATCGCCAGCTCGGAGCCGCGTCCAGTCGGCAGGGCGACCAGACTGCCTGCCGGCGTGGTCCCGTCGGCGGTCTTGTCTTCTGTCCAGGCGAAGGAGACCTTGTAGGTGCTGCTCCGGGTCCTGAAGACACGTCCGTTGGTCGGACCGGTGATGCTGGGCAGCGCCGGGACGATCTCGGCCCAGAGCTGGCCGTCGAACCAGAAGGCGCCGTTGTCTGGGAGCTGCAGCCCCCACTTGCGCGAGCGCCTGGGCTGGCCCTGCGGGCCCGCGTCGAGCGCATCGTACCGGTAGAGGTGGATGTTCGGGTTGAGCGATCCGGTGAAGGTGCCGGCCGAGTCCTTGGGGCCGCAGAAGGTCTGTCCGCCGCTCACCGAGGTGATGCGGACGTAGACGTTGCGGAGCTGCTCCTTGAAGCCGGTGAGCACCTCGACGTCGGCGTACATGATCTCCGGGGAGCCGAGATCGCAGCCGGAGAGGTAGCCGACCCCGCCCGAGGCGAAGGCGACGTTGGAGCTGTAGAGCTGGAGCGTCCCGCTCGAGGCGGTGAGGGGATCGCCGTTGTGATCCTGGGTGATGAGGCTGATGGCGGCCAGGGGCCCGGCCATGATCTGGAACCGGCCGGCGGCCGGCTCGGCGAAGCCGGTGAAGCCGATCTGCTGCTGGACCGGCGCCGAGGCCTCGGAAGGGGCTTGCGGCGCCTCGCCACAGCCGGCGACCAACGCGATGGCGCCCAGACAGAGAGTGCGCGCGAACTGGCGGTACATGTTGGGTGCTCCTCCCTTTCGGCGCGGCCTGCAGCTTGCGCGGAATCAAGACGTAACTACCCTGTCGGGGAGGGTTCTGCAAGTTTCGAGCCTGTAGGTAGCAGCCCTACTTGTCACACCACAAGTCAGGCGTCCGCCGTTGTGCGTCATTCCCAGGAAGCTATGAGGGATTCCCTCGAAAGTTCGGAGAGCAGCGCGTCGATATCCGACCGGATCCTGACCGCATCGACCGCGGGGAAGTCGGTGGCCAGCAGCCCCGCCAGCTCCCCGGCGTCGCGGACCCCGCCATCGATCAGCTTCCAGGCCCTCACGCCGGAGGGATTGAGCGTGAAGTAGAACCCGTTCCGCAGGTGGAGCAGCACGCCGGTGCCGTCGCGCAGCTCGGTCAGCACCACGTCGTCGCTGCCGGTGATCCCGGCCCCGGTCCGGGCCTCGCGACGGCGCCGCGGCAGGGACGGGTCGGCGGGCCAGGCGTAGGCCACGGCGTAGTCGTCGCCGGGCCCGGGCGTGCTGACGATGGCCTGGCCGTCGCGCTCCAGCCAGGCGTGGGCCCGCAGCTCATCGCCATCCTTGCGGACGCCGATGAGGAAGCGGACCTCCTGCCCGGCGGCGCGGAGCAGGGCGTAGCTGCCGAGGGCGCGGTAGAGGCAGGTGGTGGGCCAGAGCCGGAGCGGCCGGAAGAGCGCCTCGGAGAGCCGGCGGGTCTCGTCGCCGGGCGGCGCCCCCGGCTCGGCCGGCCAATCGAGCGACTCCAGCAGGGCGGGGAGCGCCCGGCGCCGCACCAGGAAGGGCAGGGCGGCCCGCAGCAGCAGCCCCCGGACCGCCTGGCGGAGCCGGTGGAGCGGGGCCGGTCGGGCCCGTGGCGCCGGGGCGCTCACCCGGCCTGGATCGGCTCCAGGCAGAGCGCCTTGTTGAGGGCGGCGATGGCCTTCTTGTAGTCGCCCCGCTCGATGACGAACTGCATGTTGATCTGCCGCAGCGACTGCGACACGCAGTTGACGTTGATCTTGCTCTCGGCCAGCACCTGCGCGGCCCGGGCCAGCACGCCGGGGATGGCGATGTTCGACCCGATGACGCAGACCACCGCCGACGGCTTCACGGTCACCAGCTCGTAGGTGTTCTCCAGCTCCTCGATGAAGCTGGGCGTCGCCGACTTCTCCCAGATGATGTGGGTGATGGAGTTGGCGTTGGTGGCCTTCAGGATGTAGCTCACCCCGTGGCGCTGGAAGATCTGCATCAGCCCGAGGTCGAAGCCCACCGTCCCCACCATGCTGGGGTCGTGGATCTCCACGATGGTCACCTTGGGCGTGCCGGCGATCACCTCGATGCGGGCCTGCTTGCCCACGTAGTCCTTGGTGATCAGCGTCCCCGGGTGGTCGGGCTCGAAGGTGTTCTTGAGCCGGATGGGGATGCCGGCCAGCTCCATGGGCTTGGCCGCCTTGGGGTGGATGGCCTCCATGCCCACGTCGGCCAGCTGGTCCGCCACGTCGTAGTTGGTGTTGCCCACCACCACGGTGTTGCCGGCGCCGACGATCTCCGGGTCGGCCGAGGAGAGGTGGAACTCCTTGTGGATGACCGCCTCGTCGGCCTTCAGCTCCACCGCCACCTTGCAGAAGGTGACCTCGGAGTAGCCGCGGTCGAACTCCCGCATGATGCCCTCGACCCCCTTGGTGTAGCCGGTCACCACCACCACCTGCCGGGCCAGGTCCACGCCCTTGAAGGACTCGTGGATGCGCTCGTCGATGGTGAGCGGCTCGTCGTCGTCGAAGCCGGAGAGGTCGAGCAGCAGCGAGGGGATCCCCTTGGCCTTCAGGATCTCCACGCTGTTGAAGGCGGAGTGGGCCTCGCCGATGGCGGCCAGCATCTCGCGCCCGGCCAGCAGCACGCTCTCGCGCTTCAGGTAGCCGCTGGCCAGCACGTGGCGCATCGAGTCCAGGTACTCCTTGAGCACCCCCATGCGCTGGCTGATGAAGCCGTCGGCCACCGCCAGCGGCAGCCCCAGCGGCGCCATCCCCTTGTTGAGCTCCTTCAGCTTGCCGGTGAGCGCGTCGAGGGCGCCGGTGTAGTCGCCGCCGGCCGCGAAGGTGGCGTAGACCCCCTGCTCGCCGGTCTTCTTGTGCTCGAGCAGCTGGTTGGTCACGCCGGAGTAGGCGGACACCACGTAGACCCGGCCGAAGACGTTGGTCGGGTCACGCAGGATGATGTTCTTGATGACGTCCTCGAAGTGCGACATCGAGGTGCCGCCGATCTTCTCGACGGTGATCATGGTCTGGCTCCGTTTCGGGCGCGGGTGGCGAGCTTTGGGGGGCAAGAAATAACCACGTTTTTCGGCTGCTGGCCACCGCTCCGTCGCCGCACCCCCGGTCGAGCCCGGTTCTTGCTTCGCTGCCGGCCATGGCCCACCGGCTCGCCCTCGTCGTCGCCCTCCTGCCGCTGCTCGGCGCCGCCTCCCTCCGCGCCTGGCTCCGCCCGGCGCCGCCCCCGCCCGGCTGCCTGCCGGTGGCGCTGGGGGTGCCGCCGCGCCACTGGCTGGGGTGCCTGGTGGGGGAGGGGGTGGAGCGTGCGCAGGCGTTGCCGGTCCAGGGGCCCCGGCGGGTCGCGGGGCCCGGGTCGCCGACGGGGATGAGGCCGCTGGCCGACGAGGAGCGGCTGCTGCTCGGCCTGCCGCTCGACCTCAACTCGGCGCGGCCCGAGGCGCTGGCCTTCGTCCCCGGCCTGAGCCGCAGCCTGGCGGTCGCCGTGGCGGCCGATCGGACGAACCGCGGACCCTTCGAGCGGGTCGACGACCTCCGGCGGGTGAGCGGTATCGGCGAGAAGCGGCTGGAGAAGGCGCGGGGGACGCTGTTCGTTGGGGGGGCGGTAGGGCCCTGAGGCCAGACCGCCCGCGACGCTAGACCGCCCGCGACGCTAGACCGCCCGCGGCCGCTTGAGCTGGCCGCGCGCCCTGGCCCGCTTGGCGAGGACCAGGTCGAGCCCTGCTTCCAGCACCTGCCCCGTGGTGGCGCCCGGCATGGCGTGCGAGAGGCCGTCGCGGGCGTCGGCCAGCTTCTTCAAGAACTGGCGGCTGACGGTGACGTGGATCCGGGAGAGGTCGGCGGTGAGAGGCTCGACCTCGTCGCGCTTGGCGATCAAACAGGCGCCTCCCCCATTCGCAACTTCGTGCGCACGAAGTTGCGAAGGAGGGACCACGCTCGGGATCTGCGGGGCACACCTTGGGCTGGCCAGCGCGAGCCCGGACTGGGCGATCGGCAGGCGAAGGACCGACCGCGCCTGCGGGGTCACGACCGTGCGCGTGGGTGGCGCCGCGCGCGGCAGCAGTTCGGCGACCAGCTCCTTCGCCTCCCGCGACGAGGCGCCGTAGAAGCGCGTCAGCACCAGGTCGCGGTTCTCCTCGGTGAGCACCCGGGCCAGCTCGGCCGTTGTCGTCAAGCAGAGCCGGCCGTCGCGGAGCGGTTCGGCCAGGTCCGGGAAGCGCTGGAGGAGCCTGGCCGCGCTCATCCGCCAGAAGGAACTGGGGCCGGGCAGCTTCAGCTCGGCGTGAAGGAAGGCGAACAGGCTGGCGTGGCCGAGCGGCTCCCAGCCGCGCTGTCGGTCGAAGTCGGCCAGGGCGACAAGGAAGTCGGCCATGGCGGCCTGTTCGTGGCGGAGCAGGCGGGCGAGGGCGTCGCGGAGTCTCCGCGCGTCGCAGAGTTCGAGGGGAAGCGTGACCGGAGCGGAGGCCGCGGCCGAGGAGGGGGTCGGGTGCGCGTGTGAGTTCATGCACCGATCGTCTCACGGGAATTTCGGCCCTCCCCAAACGCACGCAGGCGGCGCAGGGAAGGGGACCGTGGCCGCGGCCTCGCGACCCCGGCCGGAGTCGCCGAACGCTCGCCAGCGGAGGCCACGGGCCGCCAGGCTGGCCTCCTGGTGAGACTTCACTGGCCGTGCGCCGATTCGGTCGAAAACCTGTCAAGCCGGGACCGCGGAACTTTGGGTATATGCGCGAAGAAAACCTTACGGCCGCAGCGCATCCGTGAGTTCGGCCACCTTCGCCGGCCACCTTCGCCCGCGACCTGGGCCAGCGACCTGCCCCCTCGGCCTGCGACTCGCGGCCTGGGCCAGCAACCTGCGCCCCCGGCATGCAACTCGCGACCGCTTGCGGCCACCAGCGCGCCCAACCTCCCCCGCCCGTAGCGCCCCGGCGCCACACCGGGTAAAGAGGATACCCACAGGGGGCTGGGAGGCCGTTCGGTGATCATCCGCTGCGAACGCTGCTCGACGCTCTACGATCTCGACGAAGCGCTCCTCGCGCCGGAGGGCTCGCCGGTCCAGTGCGCCAAGTGCCAGGCGGTCTTCACCGCCACGCCGCCGAAGCCGGGCGCGTCGCCCGGCGGCCAGTCCACCGCCGCGCAGGCGGCCTCGCCTCCGGCCGCCACCACCGCCGGCACCTCCGCCACACCCTCGAGCGCCGCCTCCGCCTTCTCCTCCGCGGGCGCCGCCTCGTCCCCCCCGCCCTCGCCCGCCTCGCCAACCGGCGTTCCGCCCGCGCCCGCCAGCCCGTCCGCCGCCGCCCCTCGCGCCACCCGCACCGGCCCAAACATCTACCGCCCCCCGCAGCCTCCGCCCGCGCCGCCCCCGGCCCGTGGTCGCGCCCGCGCCGGCGCCCCGCCCCGCGACGCCGTCACCGCCATGGACGCCCGGCTCCGCGCCATGGCCCGCTGGAAGCTGGCGATCATCCCGGCCGCGCTGGCGCTGGTGGCGCTGCTGGCCTGGGGCGGATGGTCGGCCTGGAAGCGGCGCCCCGATCCCGAGACGCAGCGGCAGCGGGCCGAGGCCATGGCGCTCATCGCCCAGGACGACGCCGCCAGCCTGGGGCGCGCCACCGACCTGCTCGACGCCATCCAGCAGGGCGATCGCCCGTCGAGCGGTGCCGCCGGTGAGCGCGGCCTGGCCCGGGCGCTGCTCGCGGCCGCCCTCGCCGACGAGGTGGAGCCGCTCGCCGAGCGTCAGGCCGCCGCGGCCGCCGAGAAGGCCCGGCTGGAGCGCGAGCAGCCGCCCGGCTTCGAGGACGCGCTGCGGGCCCTGGCCATGGAGGCCACCCGCGCCGAAGTGGAGCTGGCCCCGCGGCGGAAGAAGCTGGAGGCGCTGGTGGCTCACGCCGCCGACGAGCTGAAGGCGTTGGGCGCCGATCCCAGGGGGGCGCGCGAGGCGGCCCGCGGGCAGGCGATCCTGGCCGTGCTCGCCGAGGACGCCGGGGAGGTGGAGCGGGCGGTGACGCTGCTGCGGAAGCCGGGGCAGGATCCCTGGGCCGACCTCGCCGAGCTCTGGCTGGCGGTCCGGCAGGACGGGGCGGCGCGCGACCGGGCCATCCCCGGGCTGGTGACGCTGGCCGCCACGCACCCCGAGCTGATCCGGGCCCGCTTCGTCCTGGCCCGCGCCCTGCTGGTGGCCGGCCGGCGCGAGGAGGCCATCTCGGTGGTGGCCCGCCTGCTCTCCGCCAACCCGCACCACGAGCGGGCCCAGCGGCTGCGCACCCAGCTGGCGGTCAAGCCGCCGCCGCCCCCGCCGCCGGTGGCGCCGGAGCCGCCCCGCCCCGCCTGGACGCCGAGGGCCGCGCCGCCGCCCGGCCCGGCCGCCGTCAACGTGCTGGTGGCGCCGGTGGTGGTGCCCCCGGCCGCCGCCGGCAACCTGCCCCCCGCGACCACACCCGCCGTCCAGCCCGCCAGCCCTGCCCCGGTCGAGGTGCCGTTGCCGCCGCCGCCGCAGCCGGCGCCGAAGCCACGGCCGCCGCTACCCGAGGTGGAGACGCCGGCGGGGTAGGTGGGGCCGCCGCTCGGGGCAGCGTGGCGAGGCAGCGTGGCGGAGTCGGCCCGCAGAGGACCTGCCGGATCCTGTCGGCCGCCGCGGTCACCGGGCGCCTTGACAGGCCGGGAAGCTCCGTGATCGGATGCCGCACCCCCACGGGTGCGTCGATGCGCCCAATCAACGGAAAGTGACGCGCCCATGACCGGCCAACGAACCACCATCGCCGCGCTCTGCTCCGCCTTCGTCCTCGCCGCCGTCGGCCTCTCGCAGGTCACCGGCTGCGGCGGAGGGAGTGACGCCGCCGCCGGTTGCGCTGCGCCGAACGTGACCTGCGGCACCGCCTGCGTCAACGTGGCGACCGACCCCGCCAACTGCGGCGCCTGCGCCTCCACCTGCCGCCCCGGGGCCAGCTGCAGCGCCGGAATGTGCGTCTGCCCCTCCGGCCAGGTCGCCTGCTCCACCGCCTGCGCCAACCTGGCCGCCGACATGAACAACTGCGGCACCTGCGGCCACGGCTGCCGCGTCGGCCTGACCTGCACCTCGGGGGTCTGCACCTGCCCCTCCGGCGGTCTCGACTGCGCCGGCACCTGCGTCGACGCCACCTCGGACCTCAACAACTGCGGCTCCTGCGGGACCGTCTGCCTGCCCGGGGCCAGCTGCAGCGCCGGAATGTGCGCCTGCCCCTCCGGCCAGGTGGCCTGCTCCACCGGCTGCGCCAACCTGGCCGCCGACGTGAACCACTGCGGCTCCTGCGGGACCGTCTGCCCCGCCGGCCAGACCTGCAGCAGCGGCGCCTGCGGCTGACCGGCCGGGCCGGGCGCTGGGGACGGCCACGGCCTGGGGGAGCGGTCGGGCGATCACCGGGCGTCGGGCCCGGCGCCGCGCCTCAGAGCAGCGTGGCGTAGGCGACCAGCAGCCGGCCGGCCGAGACGCGGCCGCCGCCGACCACCAGCACGTCGTTGAGGATCTCGCCGTCGTCGCCGCGGGCCTTCCACGGCTGGCCCCCGTTGACGCGCATGCGGGCCACGCCGCGCCCGGTGCGGTGGAGCAGCGTCACCGTGCCGCCGTCGCCGACCCGCTCCACCAGCCCGACGTGCTCGGCCTGGCCGCCGGGGGTGTCGGAGAGGAAGACCAGGTCGCCGGGGGCGGGGCGGGTGCGGCGCAGCGAGCCCTCGGCGCGGGCGAAGGCGTGCAGCGCCTTGACGTCGGTGGCGCCGGCCGGCAGCTTCCGCCCGGCCTGCTGGTAGGCGGCGCGGACCAGGGCGGTGCAGCTGTCGCCGTAGCGGACCCCCCCCACCACGATCTCCTTGTGGCCGGCCATGGCGCGGGCCGTGTCCAGCGCCCGCCGGGCGGCGGACGGGTCGTTGGCGTGGGCGGCCGGCTCGGCGGCGGGGCGGGGCGGGGCGGGGCGGCTCGGCGCGGCGTGGCTGGACGCGGCGGCCGGTCGCCTCGGCGCGCTGGCGCAGCCGGCGGCGAGCGCGGCGGCGAGCAGCAGGAGGGGGCGGGGCCAGGCCATCGGCGCGATGCTACGTGGGGCGGGCGCCACGTCCATTTTCCTCACCCCCGGGAGGCCCCGCTCCCCGCCGCCGGCGCTTGCAGCCCCGCGCGCCAGCCGGTATGACCCGGCGCCACTATGGTCCGTGAACGCGTCATCGAGCTGGTCCGCGCCGCGCTGGTCCGTGGCGCCGCCGAGGGGAAGTGGCCGGAGGGCGAGGTCGGCTTCGCCGTCGACGCGCCGCGCGACCCGAAGCACGGCGACTTCGCCCTCAACGCCGCCATGGTGCTGGCCAAGCGCGCCGGCAAGCCGCCCCGCGAGCTGGCCACCGCCATCATCGAGGCGCTGCGCGCCGTCGACACCGCCGGCGACCTCGCCTCGCTCGAGGTGGCCGGGCCGGGCTTCATCAACCTGCGGCTCAACGCCGACCTCTGGCTGCGGGCGCTGCAGGGGGCGGTGGCCGCCGGCGCCGACTACGGCCGGACCGCGGTGGGGCAGGGGAAGAGCGTCATCGTCGAGTACGTCTCGGCCAACCCCACCGGCCCCATGCACGTGGGCCACGGCCGCAACGCCGTCACCGGCGACGGCGTGCAGAGCCTGCTGCGCTGGGCCGGCTACCACGTCACCCGCGAGTACTACCTCAACGACTACGGGGGGCAGGTCCAGACCCTGGCCCGATCGGTCCACCTGCGCTACCAGGAGGCGCTCGGCCGCACCGTGGAGTTCCCGGCCAAGGGCTACCCGGGCGAGTACGTGAAGGAGATCGCGGCGGCGCTGGCGGCCGAGTTCGCCGGGAAGTACCTCGACCCCCCGGAGGCCGAGTGGCTCGACCTCTTCCGCGACCGGGCCGTGGCGCACGTGCTCGGCATGATCCGCGGCGACCTCGCCACCCTGCAGATCGAGTTCGACCGCTGGTCGTCGGAGAAGGCGCTCTACCAGTCGGGGACGGTGGAGCGGTTCATCAAGGACCTGGAGGCCCGCGACCTGGTCTACGTCGGCCAGCTGCCGCCGCCCAAGTCGAAGAAGGGGGCGCCGCCCCCGCCGCCCCCGCCGGCCGGGCCGGACGAGGAGGGGATGACCGCCACCGACCAGCTCACCCTCTTCCGCTCCTCCAGCTACGGCGACGAGGTGGACCGCCCGGTGAAGAAGGCCGACGGCACCCCCACCTACTTCTGCGCCGACATCGCCTACCACTGGGAGAAGCGGCAGCGCGCCGACCTGCTCATCGACGTGCTCGGCGCCGACCACGGCGGCTACGTGCCCCGGCTCAAGGCGGCCATGGAGGCGCTGGGCCACTCGCGCGACGACCTGCACGTGGTGCTGATCCAGATGGTCAACCTGACCCGCGGCGGCGAGGCCGTGAAGATGGGCAAGCGCTCCGGCAACGTGGTCTGGCTGCGCGAGGTGGTCGAGGAGGTGGGCTGCGACGCCACCCGCTACCTCTTCCTCACCCGCCGCTCCGACGCCCCGCTCGACTTCGACCTGGAGCTGGCCAAGAAGCAGACGCTCGACAACCCGGTCTTCTACGTCCAGTACGGCCACGCCCGGCTCCACGCCATCTTCCGCAAGGCGGCCGAGACCGGCGTGCCCCTGCCGACCTTCGACCTCGCCGACGCCCGCACCCTCACCTCGCCGGAGGAGACCGACCTGCTCCGGCGCATCGCCGCCTTCCCCGACCTGCTGGCCGGAGCCGCCCAGGCCTTCGAGCCGCACCGGGTGGTCTTCTACCTGCAGGAGATCATCGCCGCCTTCCACTCCTGGTACTCGCAGGGGCGGCGCACCGGCGAGCGGGTGCTGGGGAGCGATCCGGCCCGCACCCGGGCCCGGCTCTTCCTCTGCCTGGGGCTGGCCCAGGTGCTGGCCAACGGCCTCTCGGTGCTGGGGGTCTCGGCGCCGCAGCGGATGGAGCTGCCGGAAACTGGCGATATCGCCGACGACGCCTAGACTCGCCGCCAGCGCTGGAGACGTGGGCGAGCGGCCCGCGGCCGGCAGGCGGGTGGGTCATGGACGGGGAGAACGGCAAGTTCAAGGAGCGGGTCGAGCTCTCGCTCGACGGGCGGCAGATCGCCTCGGTGGTGGTCGGGGCGCTGGTGCTGATGGGCGTGGTCTTCGTGCTCGGCCTCAACCTGGGCCGGCAGCTGACCGCCAAGCAGCTCGAGGCCACCCGCGGCGACGCCCTGGCGGCCCTCGACCGTCCGCCCCCGGCGCCGGCCGGCCCCATCTCCGACGACGCCCTCACCTTCCACGACCGGCTCACCAAGGACCGCCCGCCGCCGATCGAGGATCCGGCGCCGCGCCCCGCGCCGGTGGCCGCCGCGGCGCCGACCGGCGCGACCCCCGCCGCGCCGGTCGCAGGCAAGCCGTCCGCCGCAGCCCCGGCCGCCTCGCCGGCCACCGCCGGCGCCTTCACCGTGCAGCTGATCTCCACCACCAGCCGGGCCGAGGCCGACAAGCTGGCCGGCAAGGTCCAGGAGTTCGACCCCCGCGTCGAGGCCGCCGAGGTCTCCGGCAAGGGGCGGGTCTACCGGGTCCGGGTCGGCGCCTACGACTCCCGCGCCGAGGCCGAGAAGGCGCTCAAGTCGCTGTCGGCGCGCTCCGGGGCCAAGGGGATGGTCGTCACCCTGCGCCCCAAGTAGAGTCCCTGCGCATGAGCCTCTTCGAGCAGCCGAAGCGCGTCGAGAAGCCCTGGGGCTACGAGCTCTGGTGGGCCCAGTCGGAGAAGTACGTGGGCAAGCTGCTCCACGTGAAGGCCGGCTTCCAGCTCTCGCTCCAGTACCACCTGAAGAAGGACGAGACCATCCACCTCGCCGCCGGCCAGATGGTGCTGGTGCTGAAGCAGGGCGAGGCGCTGGTGGAGCACGTCATGAAGGTGGGCGAGAGCTACCGGGTGCGTCCCGGCACCGTCCACCGGATGCGGGCCATCACCGACGTCGACGTCTGGGAGGTCTCCACGCCCGAGGTCGACGACGTGGTCCGGGTGCAGGACGACTACGGGCGCTGACCCGCTCCAGCCCCGCCTACCGCCCCGCCAGCAGCAGCCCCAGCGCCGCCGCCAGCCCCACCGCGGCCGCCAGCACCGTCAGGATCCAGCGCGAGCCCCCCTGGCGGTGACGGGTCCCGGACAGCGCCGGCATCTCCCCGGCGCGCTCCCAGCGCTCCGCGGTCTCCTGCTTGACCAGGTCGTCGTCGGCCAGGAACCCCTGCTCGTAGAGGGCGTGCAGGTCGGCGAGCGACGGCACCACCAGCTCGCGCCCCGCGGGGTCGCGCACCAGGTAGCGGCGGGGCGGCCTCACGCCGGCCCCAGCTCGGCGGCGATGGCCTCGGCCACCTTGAGCCCGTCCACCGCCGAGGAGACGATGCCCCCGGCGTAGCCGGCCCCCTCGCCGCAGGGGTAGACGCCGCGCAGCGCCGGCGAGTGGAAGTCGGCCCCGCGCACCAGCCGGCAGGGGGAGCTGGTGCGGGTCTCGACGCCGATCAGCACCGCCTCGTCGGTGACGAAGCCGCGCATCCGCTTGTCGAAGGCGCGCAGCCCGGCCCGCAGCGCCGCCTTGACCGAGGCCGGGTAGAGCGGCTCCAGGTCGGCGTGGGTGAGGCCGGGGCGGTAGCTGGAGCGCCCCGGCGCCGCCCCCGGCTTCCCCGCCAGCCAGGCGGCCAGCCGCTGCGCCGGCGCCTTGAAGCCCCCGCCACCCAGGGTGAAGGCGGCCCGCTCCCACTTGCGCTGCCACTCCAGGCCGGCCAGCGGCCCCAGGAACCCCTCGGCGGCGAAGTCGTCGGGGCCGACCGCCGCCACCATGCCGGCGTTGGCCAGCGGCGAGGAGCGGTGCGAGTTGGACATGCCGTTGGTGCAGAGCTGCCCCGGCTCGGTGGGGGTGGGCACCACCACGCCGCCCGGGCACATGCAGAAGGAGAAGACGCCGCGCGGCGCCGCCCCGCCCAGCCTGGGGTTGTCGGCCAGCTTGTAGTCGGCGGGGGGGAGCCGGGGGTGGCGCGTGCCGCCGCCGTACTGGATGGAGTCGATGAGCGGCTGCGGGTGCTCGGCGCGGAAGCCGACCGCGAAGGGCTTCGACTCGATGGGCCAGCCGCGGGCGGCGAAGAGCTCGAAGAGCTCGCGCGCCGAGTTGCCGGGCGCCAGGATGAGCCGGTCGGAGTCGAGGGTGCGGCCGTCGGCCAGCCGCAGCCCGCAGAAGCGCCCCTCCCTGAGCTCCAGGTCGACGGCGCGCGCCCCCCAGTGGAACTCGCAGCCGCCGCGGGTCAGCTCCTCGACCATGGCCGAGATGGCCGAGGGCAGCACGTCGGAGCCGACGTGCGGCTTCCCCTCGGCGAGGATGCGGGTCACCCCGCCGAAGCGGGCGAAGAGCTCCACCACGGTGCGGACCGCCGGGTGGTGGATGCCGGTGCCGAGCTTGCCGTCGGTGTAGGCGCCGGCGCCCCCCTCGCCGAAGTTCATGTTCGACTCGGGGTCGAGGGTGCCGTCGCGCATCAGCGCCGCCACGTCGCGGCGCCGCGGCCCCACGGTGCGCCCGCGGTCGACGACGATGGAGGGGACGCCGCGCTCCAGCAACCCCCAGGCGCAGAAGAGGCCGGCCGGGCCGGCGCCGAGGATGATGGGGCGGGCGGCCGGGGCGCGGGCGCGCGGGGGCGGGCCGGGCGGCGCCGGGGCGGGGAGCACGTCGGACGGCGGCGTGGGCAGCGCGCCGTCCAGCGTCACCTCCAGGCTGACCAGCCAGCGGGGCTGCCCCTTCTTGCGGGCGTCGAGCGAGCGGCGCAGCACCACCACGTCGCGCAGCGCCGCGGGGGCCACCGAGAGCCGCTCGGCGGCCCGGCGCCGCAGCGTCTCGTCGTCCTCGTCGAGCCGCTGGGGAAGGTTCTGGATCCGGTAGCGCATGAGGTTCTTCAGGAACGGCGGGGACTCAGGGAGGCGTGAAGGGCGGTACGCACCATGGACAGGGCACAGCGTTCATTTCGCGTACTCACCTACGCACCGGTCAGCCTACAGAGGAAGCCCGCTCGACGCCAACCCTTCGATATCACGGCAGAACCCCACGACCCCTCCGGGTTGGTCCGCAGCTTGCTTTGCTCCCAGCCATCGTCACACCGCGGTGGCCCGCTCCCCCTGGAGACCTCCACATGGTACCAGCCAAGCTCGACGTCAAGGGTACACAGATCCTCGCCAGGACGCTCTTCAAGGAGCTGCGCGGCAGCGGCTACACCGCCAACCAGATCCTCGGGCTCTCCACCGAGCTCATCGATCTGGTCACCAAGGACCTCAAGTCGGACCAGTCGTCGCACCTCGCCGCGGTCGACTCCCCGCCCGGCGAGGGCTGGCGCGCGGCGCTCTAGGCCGCCGTCCCCGGCCAACTTTCACGCAGCGAGAAGTACCGAGAAGTGGACGGCGCTCCCCCCCGGGCGCCGTTCGCTTTTGGGGGCCGGGGAGCGGCCGGCGGCCACGTTGACACCCCCGGGCGCTGCAAGTAGCTTGGCCGCCCCATTCTTGACCCCTGCGGGGGGAGGACTCCAGCCATGGCGCGCATTGCTATCAACGGTTTCGGTCGCATCGGCCGCTGCATCCTGCGGGCGGCGATCGAGCGCGGCGAGAAGGACCTCGAGTTCGTCTCCATCAACGACCTGACCGACACCAAGACCCTGGCCCACCTGCTCAAGTACGACTCGGTCCACGGGGTGCTCGAGGCCGAGGTCAAGGCCACCGCCACCGGCATCCTGGTCAACGGCAAGGAGATCCAGGTCACCGCCATCAAGAGCCCGGCCGAGCTGCCGCACGCCGCCAACAAGGTCGACCTGGCGCTGGAGTGCACCGGCCTGTTCACCGCCCGTGAGAAGGCCGAGACCCACCTGGCCGCCGGCGCCCCCCGCGTGCTGATCTCGGCGCCGGCCACCAACCCGGACATCACCATCGCCTTCGGCATCAACCACCTGGCCTACGACGCCGCCAAGCACAAGATCGTCTCCAACGCCTCCTGCACCACCAACTGCCTGACCCCGGTGGCCAAGGTGCTGCTGGAGGGCTTCGGCATCAAGCGCGGCCTGATGACCACCATCCACAGCTACACCAACGACCAGAACCTGCTCGACCTGCCGCACAAGGACCTGCGCCGGGCCCGGGCCGCTGCCCTCTCCATGATCCCGTCCACCACCGGCGCCGCCAAGGCGGTGGCCGAGGTGATCCCGGCGCTCAAGGGCAAGCTGCACGGCACCTCGATCCGGGTGCCGACCCCCAACGTCTCGCTGGTCGACCTGACCGTGGAGCTGGAGAAGGACACCACCAAGGAGGAGATCAACGCCGCCTTCAAGGCCGCGGCGGCCGGCCCGCTCAAGGGCGTGCTGCTCTACTCCGAGGACCCCACCGTCTCCATCGACTACAACGGCAACCCCCACAGCGCCATCTTCGACGCCACCAACACCTTCGTGCTCGGCGACAAGGGGAACTTCGCCAAGGTGTTCGCCTGGTACGACAACGAGTGGGGCTTCTCCAACCGCATGGTCGACATGGCCAGGCACCTCACCCGCTAGCCGCCGACCACGAGAGGGAGGCCCATGGCGCTCAAGACCATCGACGCCCTGCAGCTGGCGGGGAAGCGCGTCTTCATCCGCGTCGACTTCAACGTCCCGCTCGACGAGCAGGGGAAGGTCACCGACGACGCCCGCATCCGGGCCGCGCTGCCCACCATCACCTGGGCCATCGCCCAGAAGGCCAAGGTGATCCTGGCCTCCCACCTCGGCCGCCCCAAGGGCAAGCCGGAGGACAAGCTCAAGTTCACGCTGGAGCCGGCGGCGGTGCGGCTGCAGGCCCTGCTCGGCCAGGACGTCATCCTCGCCGACGACTGCATCGGCGACGGCGTCACCAAGCTGGTCCGCGACCTGCGCGAGGGGCAGGTGCTGCTGCTGGAGAACCTGCGCTTCCACCCCGAGGAGGAGGCCAACGACGAGGGCTTCTGCAAGGCGCTGGCGGCGCTCTGCGACGTCTGGGTCAACGACGCCTTCGGCACCGCGCACCGCGCCCACGCCTCGACCGCCGGCATGGCCCGCTTCGTCAAGGAGAAGGCGGCCGGCTTCCTCATCAAGAAGGAGGTCGAGTACCTCGGCCAGGCGCTGGGCAACCCGGCCCGCCCGTTCGTGGCGCTGGTGGGCGGCGCCAAGGTCTCCGACAAGATCAAGGTGCTGGAGCACCTGCTGGCCAAGGCCGACTGCGTCTGCATCGGCGGCGCCATGGCCTACACCTTCCTGGCGGCCCAGGAGGTCCCGGTCGGCAAGAGCCTGGTGGAGAAGGACAAGCTGGAGCTGGCCCGGCAGATCATCGAGAAGGCCAGGCTGCGCAAGGTGGACCTGCTGCTGCCGGTCGACCACGTCTGCGGCGACGCCCCCAAGGAGACCGCGGCGCGGGTGGTGGTGGCCGACCGGGCCATCCCCGCCGACCTGATGGGGCTCGACATCGGCCCGCGCACCCTCGACACCTACCGGCAGCGCATCCTCGCCGCCGGCACCGTCTTCTGGAACGGCCCCATGGGGCTCTTCGAGCAGAAGCCCTGGGCCGAGGGGACCTTCGGCGTGGCCCGGGCCATGGCCGAGGCCACAGGCGTCACCGTGGTCGGCGGCGGCGACAGCGCCGCGGCGGTCGAGGAGGCCGGGCTGGTGGCGCAGATGAAGCACGTCTCGACCGGCGGCGGCGCCAGCCTCGAGTTCATCGAGGGGCGCGAGCTGCCCGGCGTGAAGGCCTGCGAGGACTGACCATGGCGCGCCAGAAGTTCGTCTGCGGCAACTGGAAGCTGAACCGGACGGTGGCCGAGGCCACCGCCCTGGCCCGCGAGCTGGTCGACGGCCTCGCCGGGGACGCCCGCGTCCAGG
The DNA here is from genome assembly GCA_032654565.1 of Anaeromyxobacteraceae bacterium. Lineage (GTDB taxonomy): Bacteria > Myxococcota > Myxococcia > Myxococcales > Anaeromyxobacteraceae > JADKCZ01. The sequence continues at coordinate 165,447 of JAULAX010000017.1, forward strand.
TGGCGGTGGCGCCGGTCTTCACCTCGCTGCCGGCGGTCCAGGCGGCGCTGCGGGGCTCGCCCATCGAGCTGGCCGCCCAGGACGTCCACTGGGAGGCCCAGGGGGCCTTCACCGGCGAGGTCTCGGCGCCGCTGCTGGCCGACGTCGGGGTCAGGCACGTCATCGTCGGCCACAGCGAGCGGCGGCAGTTCTTCGGCGAGACCGACGAGTCGGTGCGCAAGAAGGTCGGGGCGGTGCTGGCCGCCGGCCTGCGCCCCATCGTCTGCGTCGGCGAGCTGCTGGCCGAGCGCGAGGCCGGCCAGACGCTGGCGGTGGTGGGCCGCCAGGTGCGCGGCGGCCTGGCCGGGCTGCCCACCGAGGCGCTGGCCGCCCTGACCCTGGCCTACGAGCCGGTCTGGGCCATCGGCACCGGGAAGACCGCCACCACGGCGCAGGCGCAAGAGGTCCACGCCGCCATCCGGGCCATCCTCCGCGAGCTGGGCGGGGCGGTGGCCGAGTCGATTCGAATCCAGTACGGCGGCTCGGTGAAGCCCGAGAACGCCGCCGAACTCCTGTCCCAGCCCGACGTCGACGGCGCGCTCGTCGGCGGGGCCAGCCTCAAGGCGAAGGACTTCCTCGCCATCGTGAAAGGTGCCCTCCGTTGATTACCCTCGTCACCATCCTGCACATCTTCGTCTGCATCTTCCTCATCCTCATCATCCTGCTCCAGGCGGGCAAGGGCGGCGGCATGGGGGCGGCCTTCGGCGGCGCCGGCGCGCAGACCGTCTTCGGCGGCCGCGGGGCCCAGACCTTCCTCGGCAAGGTCACCAGCGTCAGCGCCTTCATCTTCATGCTGACCTCGCTGACCCTGGCCTACAACTCGTCGAAGACCAAGTCGGTGATCGACGCCCACGCCCCGGCGGCGCAGACGGCGCCGGCCCCGGCCGCCCCGGCGGCGCCGGCCTCGACGCCCGCTCCCGCTCCCGCTCCCGCCAAGTAGGCGTCGGCGCTGGCCCGGCCCGGGCCGCGGTGCAAAGAAAAAGGGACCCGGCGCTGGCCGGGTCCCTTTCGCTTCTCGAGTGCCCAGGGCGGGATTCGAACCCGCACGCCTTACGGCGCCACCCCCTCAAGATGGTGTGTCTACCAGTTTCACCACCTGGGCTTGAAGCGGCGTCGGTATGTAGCAGAGGCCCGGGGTGGCTGCAAGCGCGGGCCGGCCCCCGGATCGCGAAAGGGGGCCGGTCCGAACCGGGCTAGAATCGCCCCTCCCAGGGAGGCGCACCATGACCCGGCCGCTCGTCATCTTCCTCTCCGCCAGCGGGTGGCCGGAGCGCTACCAGGCGGTGATGCTGGCGGTCACCGCGGCGTCGCTGGGCGACCCGGTCACCGTGGTCCTGGCCTTCGAGCCGCTGCGCGCCTTCGTGGAGGGGCGCTTCGAGGAGGGGGCGCCCGCCACCGTGGCCGCGGCCCGGGTGCCGCCGCTGGCGGAGACGCTGGGCGAGGCGCGGCGCGAGCTGGGGCTGCGGCTGGTGGCCTGCGAGACGGCGGTGCGGCTGGCCGGGCTCGACCCCGGGGTGGTGGCCGGGGTGCTCGACGGCCTCGAGCCGCTCCCCTCGCTCTGGCGGCTGGCGCAGCAGGGGCGGGCGCTCCACTTCTAGGGGAGGCCGCCGTTGCCCCGTTCCCGTGGCGCGGGCTATGACCGGGGCGCGATGGACCTCTCGAGGAAGAGCGCGCTGGTGATCGGCGCCGGCGGCCTGGGTGGCCCGGCGCTGCTCACCCTGGCGGCGGGCGGCGTCGGCCGGCTGGTGGTGATCGACGACGACGTGGTCGAGAGCTCCAACCTCAACCGGCAGCCGCTCTTCGGCGAGGCCGACCTCGGCCAGCCCAAGGCGGCGGTGGCGGCGGCCCGGCTGCGGGCGCTCCACCCGGCCCTGCAGGTGACGCCGCTGGCCCGCCGCTTCGACGCCGGCGAGGCGCTGGCGCTGGCGGCCGACGTCGACGTGCTGGTCGACGGCTCGGACAACTTCGCCACCAAGTTCCTCGCCAGCGACGCCGCGCTGCAGGCCGGCAAGCCGCTGGTCCACGGCGGCGTGCTGCGCACCTCGCTGCAGGTCCTCTCGGTGGTGCCGGGCTTCTCCGGCTGCGTCCGCTGCCTCTTCGAGGCGCCGCCGCCGCCCGGGCAGGTGCCGTCCTGCGCCGAGGCCGGCATCGTCGGCGCCCTCTCCGGCTTCGCCGGCGGGCTGATGGGGGCGGAGGCGCTGCGGCTGCTGGCCGGCGAGCGCGGCGCCTACACCGGGCGGCTCTTCGTCTTCGAGGCCCGCACCGGCCGCGGCCGGCTGGTGCTGGTCCGCCGCCGCCCCGGCTGCCCGGCCTGCGCCGGCACCCAGCCGCTCGAGTCGACGCGGCCACCCGGCCCGGCCGACTGCGCCAGCTCCCCGGGAGGGCCCACGCCATGAGCGAGTTCCGCATCGCCTCGGCGATGATCGACGTCCGCGACGTCTCCTGCCCCATCACCTGGGTGCGGACCCGGATCGCCCTGGAGAAGGTGGGGCTGGGCGAGCTGGTGGTGGTGCTGCTGCAGGAGGGCGAGCCGCTGCGCAACGTCCCGGCCAGCGCCCGCGAGGATGGGCACCGGGTGGTCTCGCTGCAGCCGCTCGAGGACGAGGGGCCGGGGACCTGGGAGGTGGTGCTGGAGAAGGGGGCGCCGCCGCCGGCGCTGCCCTGAGGAGACCCGCCATGCCTGTCACCCCGTCCGCCCCGTCGACCACGCCCCGCGACCAGCTCGACGGCCCGCGCATCGCCCGCTGGGCCCGCCAGCTGCTGGTCCCCGGCTTCGGCGCCGCCGGGCAGGAGCGGCTGCTGGCGGCCCGGATCCGGGTGGTGGGGGCGGGTGGGGTGGCCACCCCGGCGCTGGTGGCGCTGGCCCAGGCCGGCGCCGGCACCCTCTGGCTCGACGATCCCGAGCCGGTCGGGCCGGAGGACCTGCTGGGCTGGCTCTACACCCCGGCCGACGTGGGGCGGCCGCGCGCCGCGGTGGCGGTGGCGGCGCTGGCCGGGCTCTCCCGCTTCATCAAGGTGGCCCCGTACCCGGCGGGTGGGGCGCCGTCGGCGACGCTCATCTGCGTGGCCTCGGCGGCGCTGGCGCTGGAGGCGGCCGAGGTGGCGCGGCGCGGGAAGATCCCGCACGTGGTGCTGGAGCTGGACGGCGAGGCCGGGCAGCTGGTCTCGGTCCCGCCCGGCGCCCCCTGCTTCGCCTGCGGCCGCTTCACCGCCGCCGGGGAGCGACCGCCGGTGGCCGCCTCGCTGGCGCTGGCCTCGCTGGCGGCGCAGGAGCTGCTGCGGCTGGTGGTGGAGCCGGAGGTGAAGGAGGGCCGGCGCTTCGACGTGGTGCGCGGGGTGCCTGGGGTGCGGGCCACGCAGCGGCTCCCCGGGTGCGTCTGCGGCCAGACCGGGACCACGAGTGAAGCGCCCGCCGGACCCTGAGGCGCCCCGCGAGGCGGACCTGGTCGCGGGCCGCACCTGGCCGGTGGAGCGGCTGGTGGCGCTGGCCGAAGGCTCGCCCGGGGCCGAGGTCTGCGGGCTGCTGGTGCGCGGCGAGGCGGGAGAGGTGGAGCCCTGGCCGGTGCCCAACGTCTCGCCCACCCCGGTGCGGTCCTTCGAGCTCTCGCCGCTGGCGCTGCTCGACGCCCTGCGCCGGCTCGACCGCGGCGGGGGACTGCTGGTGGGGGTCTACCACTCCCACCTGGGGGGCGGCGCCGGGCTCTCGGCGCGTGACCTGGAGGGGGCGCTGGTCGATGGAACCCCCGTCCTGCGCGGGTGCGCGCAGGTGGTGGTGGCGCTCGAGAAGGGGCGGGCGACGGTGGTCCGGGCCCACGGCTGGAACGGTCAGTGCTTCCAACCCGACGACGTCTGGCGCCGGCCCCTGACTCCCCCGTCAGGGTGAAAATCTCCTAACCTGCCGACAGAACGCGGGAAATCGAACCCCGACCTGCGAACTCCACTTGGATTGGGGGCGCCGGCGGGGTATACTATCTGTTCACCCCGTTCCGAGGTCTGCATGGACTTTCAGCAGAGCACCGGGTTCATCATCTGGCTGACCGGCATGAAAAAGGCCGGAAAGACCACGCTCGCCAACCAGTTGGCGCTGCGGCTGACGCAGGCCGGTCGCGTCGTCCAGCTGCTCGACGAGGATGGCGATGCCAAGTTCCTCCTCGAGGGGCTCGGCCCCACCAAGGACGGCCAGGTCTCCGCGGTGAAGCGGTTCGGCTACACCGCCAAGGCGGTGGCCCGGACCGGCGGCGTGGCCATCTGCGCCGCGCTCTCGCCGTTCCGCGAGCCGCGCGAGCAGCTGCGCCGGGAGTCGCGTCGCTTCGTCGAGGTCTTCGTCGACTGCACCATCGAGAAGCTGATGGATCGCGACGGCAAGGAGGCCTACTACAAGAAGGCGATGATCGGCGAGATCACCCAGGTGGCCGGGGTCGACCTGCCGTACGAGCCGCCGGTCCACGCCGAGCTGGTGCTCCACACCGAGCAGGAGTCGATCGAGGCCAGCCTGACCCGCATCTTCCAGACGCTGGTGGACGGCAAGTTCATCGGCCCCACCGAGTTCGGGCGGCTCACCGGCGGCCTCAAGCCGAAGCGCAAGGGCAAGGGGGGCAAGGCGTCCGCGGAGGCCAGGCCGCCCAAGGTGATCAAGGTGGCGGTCCTGAAGAAGGCCCCGGCCAAGGCCGCCGCCAAGGTGACCAAGGCGCCGGCCAAGGCCAAGGCTGCCGCCAAGGGCAAGGGCAAGGGCTCGAAGAAGCGCTGACGCCCCGGCGGCGGCGCCCCCGTCGCCACCGGTCGGCGCTACCATGGTGACGATGCGCGCCGAACTCGAACCGCTCCGCCAGGCCTCGCGCCAGCCCCTCGCCGACCTGCGCCGGGCGCTGGCCGGCCACGGCCGGCTGCTGGTGGCCTTCTCCGGCGGCGTCGACTCGACCTTCCTGCTGGCCGTGGCCCGCGAGGTGCTCGGCGACGGCGTGCTGGCGCTCACCGCCCACTCCCCCAGCGTGCCGGAGTCGGAGCGGGTCGAGGCCCGGGCGCTGGCGGCGCGGCTCTCGGCCCGCCACCTGGAGGTGGAGAGCCGCGAGGGGCACGACCCGGCCTACACCGCCAACACCGACCAGCGCTGCTACCACTGCAAGCGCGAGCTCTACCAGCGCTGCCGCCAGGTGGCCGAGCGCGAGGGGATCAGCGTGATCGCCGACGGCTTCAACCTCGACGACCGGGGCGACCACCGCCCCGGCCACCGGGCGGCCGGCGAGGCGGGCGTCTGCTCGCCGCTCGCCGAGGCCGGGCTCGGCAAGGCGGCCATCCGGGCCTGGAGCGAGGCGCTGGGGCTGCCCACCTGGGACAAGCCGCAGCTGGCCTGCCTGGCCTCGCGCATCCCCTACGGCACGGCGGTGACGCCGGAGCGGCTCGGCCAGGTGGAGCGGGCCGAGGCGGCGGTGCGGTCGCTCGGCCTGCGCAGCTTCAGGGTGCGCCACCACGGCGAGGTGGCCCGGCTGGAGGTGTCGGCCGAGGAGCTGCCCGGGGCCTTCGCGCTGCGCGAGGCGCTGGCGGCCGCGGTGAAGCAGGCCGGCTTCCGCAGCGCGGCGCTGGATCTCGAGCCGTTCCGCTCCGGCCGGATGAACGAGCTGGCCGGCGTGGCGCTGCCGGTGGTGTCCGGGTGAGCGCCGCGCCCATCACACCCGCTGGGCAGGCCGTCCGGGTGGCGCTGGCCGCGCTGGTCCTCACCTGCGCCCTCGCGACCCCGGCGCCTGCCGCCGCCCTCGAGCCGCGCTTCGATCACCGGGACCAGCAGGGGCTGCTGGCCGAGCTGGGTGCGGCCCGCGACTCGGTGGTGGTGGGCGGCGTCACCCACACCAGCGATCGACCGGCGCTCAGGCTGGCCTGGAGCTTCGACCTGAGCGGGGAGGGGGACGAGCTGCAGCTGGGCGGCACCACGCGGCTGGGCGGCTGGTCCGACCCCGAGAAGGTGAAGTCGCTCTACGGCCTCGACGCCCGCTACCGCGCCTACTTTGGCTCCGAGGAGCTGAAGACCTTCGTGGAGATCGGCCTCTGGACCAGCCTGGCCTCGAAGCTGGTGGTGGGCGGGCAGGCGGGGCTGGGGCTGGCCTACGATCCCTCGCGGGCCTGGGGGCTCTACGTCGCGGCCCACTTCGGCGGCGGCTTCGGCCAGGCGCGCGTGGCCACGGTGGGCCTGGCCTCCGGCGTCCAGCTCCGTTGGTAGGAGGCGAGTCCGGGGGAAGGCAGGATCATCCGTCCCGGTTGGGTCGTTTAGCCGTTTTCTTGCGGGGGTGATATCAGGTGGTAGTGTGTAGGCATAGGTAGTCAATACACCCCTGGAGCCTACATATGACCACAGAGTTCGAGACCCTCTCTTCCGAGCCGACCAACCGCCTGGAGCCCATGCTGGTCAGGCTCCCCCCCTCCTTCGCCGCCGAGCTTCGCAACCTGGCCAAGCGGACCCGGGTCCGCCAGTCCGACTACCTGCGCGAGGCGGTGGGCGACCTGCTGCTCAAGTACGGCCAGCACCCCATGGCCGGCGAGTCCGACGCCGCCCACTAGGGCGTCGCCTCATCGCCAGTCCAGGGTTCCCGGCGGGTAGCTCACGCGGAGCAGCGTGAGCCCCCAGCCCGGGGCGCGGACCCCCCGGTAGCGTTCGCGCCGCAGCAGCAGGTCCCGGATCACGGTCGTCTCGACGAGGCCGAGCCCGGCGGCGACCGCGGTGCCCACCAGGTTCCGCACCATGGCGCGCAGGAAGCCGCGCCCCTCCAGCACCACCATCAGCAGCGCCGTCCCCTCGGCCGCGATCACCTCGACGCCGGTGAGCGTCCGCACCGAGCCGCGCTGGTCGCCGGGCCGGGCGAAGCCGAAGAAGTCGTGCTCGCCGACGGCGTGGGCCAGCGCCTCGCGCACCCGCGCTGGGTCGGGAAGGCCGCAGGCCAGTCCCGGAAAGGCCCGCTCGTCGGGCAGCGTCCAGCACCACGGGGCCACCTCCGCGGGCGGCGGCGCCCCCACCAGGTAGGCGTAGCGGCGGCTCACCGCCGAGGCCCGGGCGTGGAAGTGGGACGGCGCCCGCGCGGCCGCCAGGCAGAGCAGCGACGCGGGGGTGGCGGCGTTGACCGCCCGGCGCAGCGCCACCGGGTCGAGGTCGAGCCGGGCCTGGAAGCCGACCACCTGGTCGAGCGCCGAGACCCCGGCGTCGGTCCGCGCCGCCACCTGCAGCGGGCCGGTGACGCCGAGCGGGCGGAGCGCCTGCTCGAGCGCCTCCTGCACCGTGGGCAGCCCGGGCTGCCGCTGGAAGCCGCGGAAGGCGCGCCCGTCGTAGGCCAGTCGGAGTGCGTAGCGGCGCCGTTCCACGTCATGGTAATTTGACCACGCCTCACCGCGCGGCGCGAGCCGCCCGGGGAGCCCCGCCGAATGCCCGAGCCCACCCCAGACGCCACCATCCAGATCGACGACCCGGCCCTCGCCGGGGGCGACTGGCTCTTCCAGCGCGACGGCAAGGTCTACGGCCCGGTGGAGGGGCGGCGGCTGGCCGAGCTGCTCTACCGCGGCGACCTCGGCGCCGCCTCGCTGATCTCCAGCGGCGACGGCAGCTGGCACCCGGTGGCCCACGTCCCGCTCTTCCTGCTCCACCTGCGCAAGGCCGAGGCCTCGCTGCGCGTCGAGCAGGAGATCACCGGGGCCCGGGCCCTGCGGGTGCGCCAGGCCAGGACCCGGAGCGCCGGCTACCTGCTCGGGGCGCTGGCGCTGGTGGGCGGGGCCGGGGGGCTGGCCCTCTGGCTCGGCCGCGGCGGCGAGCGCAGCCCGCTGCTCGACGACTTCGGCGCCGGCATCTCCATCGCGGTGCCGGCCCGGATCGGCGTGGCCGGCCGCGGGCCCGCCGACATCGAGGTGGCGGTGACCCCCGACGCCCCGGCGCCGCGCCCGGGGAACGGCAACCGCCCGGCCCGCCCGGCGCAGGCCGCCGGCGCCGGCCCGTCGGGGTCGGCCGAGGGCGGCGACCTGGTGGCCACCCAGTTCGACGCCGGCCGGATCCAGGCGGTGGTCAACCGGCAGCAGCGGACGCTGGCCCCCTGCCTGCGCGCCGAGGCCGAGCGGAGCCCTGGCTTCGCCGGCGAGGTGCCGCTCGAGTTCACCATCGGCAACGAGGGCAAGGTGGTGCGGGTGGTGATCCTCGACCCGCGGATGCGCCAGGGGGCGCTGCGCGACTGCTTCGAGGCGGCCCTCTCGGCCTGGAGCTTCGACCGCTTCCCCGGCCAGCGCCCCAGCGTGGCGCTGGTCTTCAAGGTGGGCCAGTGAGCGCCGCCGGCGAGTCGCTGGCGGCCCGGGCCGAGGCGCTGCCGCCCGGCTCCACCCGCCGCCAGGTGCTGGAGGGGGCGCGCCGCTTCAAGGCCGCCTGGGTGGACTTCGCCCGGCTGCTCTCCGAGGTGCGCCGGGCCGAGCACTGGCGGGAGTGGGGCTACCCCAGCTTCGACCGCTACTGCGCCACCGAGCTCTTCGTCCGCAAGGCCACCGCCGAGAAGCTGACGGCCAGCTACGGCTTCCTGGAGCGGCACGAGCCGCGCCTGGCCCAGGGGCTGGGCGACGAGAAGGCGCCGCCGTTCGAGGTCATCGAGGTGCTGTCGCGCGCCGAGGCGGCGGGGCGGCTCTCGGCCGACGGCTGGCGCGAGCTGCGCGACGAGGTGATCGACCGTCCGCCGACGGCGGCGGCCATGACCCGGGCGCTGGCCGAGAGGTTCGGCGCCGAGCCGAAGCCGGCGCGGCCGCCCCGGGCGGAGCGGCTGGCCAGGCTGGCGGCGGCGGCCCGGCGGCTGGCCGAGGCCTGCGCCGCCGAGGGGTCGGTGCCGAAGGCGCTGACCGCGCGCGCCGAGGCGGTGGCCGAGGGGCTGGAGGCGCTGGGCGGGGACGAGTGAGCGGCCGCGGCTGAAGGGCAGGGCCGGGCCCGGGAGGGGGAGGGTGGTCCGAGAACGGGCGGACCGGACCGGTCCGGGTTAAGAAGCTGATGCGCCCGGGGTTTTCAAGGGCCGCACCGATTCTGGTAGAATCGATGGGGGAGACGGCACCAGTGAGCAGGAAAGAGCACCAGCACGGAAACCTGACCTGCTCGTTCTGCGGCAAGGGGCAGCGCGAGGTGCGCAAGCTCATCGCCGGGCCGACCGTCTACATCTGCGACGAGTGCATCCGGCTCTGCAACGACATCATCGCCGAGGAGGCCCAGCGCGACGAGACCCGCCCGGCGGTGGCCCTCCCCACCCCGGCCGAGATCAAGGCCTTCCTCGACGACTACGTGGTCGGCCAGGACCGGGCCAAGAAGGTGCTCTCGGTCGCCGTCTACAACCACTACAAGCGCGTCTACTCGCGCCGCCCCTCGCGCCCGGCCCGCCCCGGCCAGCCCCGCGCCGGCGGCAGCGACGAGGTCGAGCTGCAGAAGTCGAACATCCTGCTCATCGGCCCCACCGGCTCGGGCAAGACCCTGCTGGCCCAGTCGCTGGCCCGCTTCCTCAACGTCCCCTTCACCATCGCCGACGCCACCTCGCTCACCGAGGCCGGCTACGTGGGCGAGGACGTCGAGAACATCATCCAGAACCTGCTCCACAACGCCGACTACGACGTGGAGAAGGCCAGCCGCGGCATCGTCTACATCGACGAGATCGACAAGATCGCCCGCAAGGGCGACTCCCCCAGCACCACCCGCGACGTCGGCGGCGAGGGCGTGCAGCAGGCGCTGCTCAAGATCGTCGAGGGGACCCGCGCCAACGTCACCCCGCGCGGCGGCAAGAAGTACAACCAGCAGGAGTACATCCAGGTCGACACCTCCAACGTCCTCTTCATCGTCGGCGGGGCCTTCTGCGGGCTGGAGCAGGTGATCCGCCGGCGCATCGGCGTCAAGGGGCTCGGCTTCGGCGCCAAGATCGACCAGAAGGCCGAGGCCTCCCTGGGCGACCTGCTGGCCCGGGTGGAGCCGCAGGACCTGACCCGCTTCGGGCTGATCCCGGAGTTCGTGGGGCGGCTGCCGGTCATCGCCACCCTCTGCGACCTCTCCGAGGACGACCTGCTCACCATCCTGACCCAGCCGAAGAACGCCCTGGTGAAGCAGTACCAGAAGCTCTTCGACCTGGAGAAGGTGAAGCTCTCCTTCACCAAGGAGGCCCTGCGGGCCACCGCCCGCGAGGCCATGCGGCGCAAGTCGGGCGCCCGCGGGCTGCGCGCCATCCTCGAGCAGGCCATGCTCGACATCATGTACGACGTCCCCTACCGCGAAGGCGTCAAGGAGTGCCGCATCACCGACGGCGTCATCCTCAACAAGGAGCCGCCGCTCTTGACCTTCGAGAAGGAGAAGAAGCTGGCCTGAGCGCCGCCTGCTGGGGGCAGGTCGGCGAACCCGGTGGCGTAGGACTGGCGGCGCGCGCTTCACACCGTGCCGCCCCCGCACCGGGCTCACCTCCGTAACCTCTCGGGATTGTTCGCGGTCGGCCGCGGCATCCGGCTTGCTATTCACGGAGGCATGGCCGCTCTCCGTCTTGTCGCCGCCGCAGCCGTCGCAAGCCTCGCGCTCGCCACCCCGACCCTGGCGCAGGAGCCGCCCTCTCCGCAGGACCCGGCCTACGGCAGGGACGGGGACTCGGTCACCGACGGGTCCTGGCAGGAGGGACAGCCGGGCGCCGAAGCCGGCGCCGCCTCGCCGGGAGGCTACGACGTGCGGGTGGATGTCGGCGGGGGCGGGTCGGTCACGCTCGACAGCTTCCAGTCCGGCCTCTCGCCCTACGGCGACTGGGTCCGGAGCGGCACCCACGGGATGGTCTGGCGCCCGCGGGTGGCGGCCGGCTGGCGCCCCTACTACTACGGCCGCTGGGAGTGGACCAACGAAGGCTGGCTCTGGGTCTCCGAGGAGCCCTTCGGCTGGGCCACCTACCACTACGGCCGCTGGTCCTACGACGGCGGCTCCGGCTGGTTCTGGGTGCCGGGCTACCAGTGGGCGCCCGCCTGGGTCTCCTGGCGGTACGGCGGCGACGTGGTCGGCTGGGCGCCGCTGGCGCCGGGGCTGTCGCTCTACGTGACCTCCTACGCCTTCTACAACTCCTGGTGGACCTTCGTCCCCTCGGGGCGCTTCTGCGGAACGCCGATCTGGGGGGTGGCCTACCCGCTGTCCCGCGCCTCGCAGTTCTATGACGTGACCCGCCCGGCGCCGCCGCGCCCGCGCCCGCCCCCGGACCGGTCCTCTTACGGAGGGGGCCCGTCGCGCCCCGTGCCCGGCGCCAGGTCGACGCCGGGCTGGGGTGGACCACCGCCGCGGGCCATCGAGGAGCGGATGGGCCGTCCCATCCAGGCCAGCCGGATCATCAGCGACCCGAACCCCGGCCCGGCTCGCGGGCGGATGGGCGAGATCCGGGTCTACCGCCCGGAGCGGCAGCCGTCGCCTGGCCCCGGCGATCGCGCGGCGCCGGTGGGGCGGTCCATGGGCCCGGGCGGCATGCCGTCGCCTCGACAGGAGGGGCGTCCGATGATGCCGTCGCCTCGACAGGAGGGCCGTCCGATGATGCCGGCGCCTCGACAGGAGGGGCGCCCCGTGATGCCTGGTCCGCGGCAGGAGAGCCGTCCCGCCATGCCGGCACCCCGACAGGAGAGCCGTCCCGCCATGCCGGCACCCCGACAGGAGACCCGTCCCGCCATGCCGGCACCCCGACAGGAGAGCCGTCCCGCCATGCCGGCACCCCGACAGGAGAGCCGTCCCGCCATGCCGGCACCCCGACAGGAGAGCCGTCCCGCCATGCCGGCACCCCGACAGGAGACCCGCCCGGCCATGCCGGCGCCCCGGCAGGAGAACCGTCCGGCCATGCCGGCGCCGCGCAGCTCCAGCCCGTCCCACGGGATGGCGACACCGCCGCAGGGCCGGGGAGCGCCCTTCAGGACGAGGTGACGCGGACCGTCGTCTTCATCTGGCGGCCGCTGTCCAGGTCCTTGGCGCTCATGGTCAGGATCCCCTCGACGCTCACCTCGAAGAGGATCTCCAGCCGGGCCTCGCCGGCCTGGCCCGGGTTGACGCCGCTGAAGGTGAACTCGCCGAGCAGCTCGTTGGCCACGGTCTGGGCCTGGTCCCCCTGGAACATGCGGACCACCAGCTCGGTCTGGCCGTCCACGGAGCTGGTGGCGGAGATGGCCTTGGCGTTGGGGATGGGGGCGTTGCGCGGGAAGACCACGTGCATGCTGCCGCCGGCCTGCTCGAGGCCGATGGCCATGGGGATGACGTCGAGCAGCTGCAGCTTGAGGTCGCTGTTCTCCTGGAGCGACCAGCCGTAGAGCGCGGCGCCGATGGCCACCGCCTCGTCGGGGTGGACTCCCTTGGACGGCGGCTTGCCGAAGAACTTGGTGAGCCGCTCCTGCACCACCGGCATGCGGGTCTGGCCGCCCACCAGCATGACCTCGTCGATGTCGGCGGCGGTGACGCCGGCGTCCACCATCACCGAGCCGAGGATCTTGAGGGTGCGGTCGACCAGCGGGTGGGTCAGCTTCTCCAGCAGCTTGCGGTCGAACTTGACGTCGAGGTTGAGCGGCTGCCCCTGCGCCGTCATGGTGATGAAGGGGATGGAGAAGGGGGCCTCGGCCCGGGAGGAGAGGTCGATCTTGGTCCGCTCGGCCAGGTCCTTGATGCGCTGCATGGCCACCGGGTCGGTGGAGAGGTCGACGCCGTGCTTGGCGTGGAAGCCGTCGAGCACGTGGCCGATCATGGCGTTGTCGAAGTCGATGCCGCCGAGGAAGATGTCGCCGCCGGTGGCCTTGACCTCGAAGACCCGGTCGCGGATCTCGATGATGGAGACGTCGAAGGTGCCCCCGCCGAGGTCGTAGACCAGCACCCGCTGGTTGAGCTGCTTGCCGAGGCCGTAGGCCAGCGCCGCCGCCGTCGGCTCGTTGATGATGCGGACCACGTCGAGGTCGATGAGCCGCCCCGCCTCCTTGACCGCCTGCCGCTGCCGGTCGGTGAAGTAGGCCGGCACCGTCACCACCGCCCGGGTCACCTTGAAGCCGAGGTGGTCGGAGGCGACGTCGCGGATCTTGTGGAGGATCTTGGCGCTGACCTCGTGGACCGAGAAGGCGCGGCCGTGGCAGTCCACCGCCACGTCGTTCTCCTGCCCGGCGTGGACCTGGTACTGCACCGAGCGCTGCACCGACTCGACGACGTCGTCCTTGGGGGCGCGACCGATGAGCCGCTTGGTGGCGTAGAGGGTGTTGCGAGGGTTGAGCTGCCACTGGCGCTTGGCCTCGTGGCCGATCAGCTCGTTGCCCTTGTCGTCGATGGCGAAGATCGACGGGATGATCGATTCCCCGCCCTTGTACGGGATGAGCTTCACCTGGCCGTCGCCGTAGGCGACCGCGGCGCAGGAGTTGGAGGTGCCCAGATCGATCCCGATGATGGTCTCGGGTCCCAGCCTGTTCATTCTGCCGGACAGCGTACTACGCCGGCGGGGTTCACGGCAGGACTCACTCGGAGCGTACGACGTCGGGCCGGTGGGGTAGCATGGCGGCTCACGGGCCGGGAGCCGGAGGGATGATGGACAGCCGCGTCAGCTGGGACGAGTACTTCATGAACATCGCCAGGGTGGTGGCCACCCGGGCCACCTGCGACCGCAAGCACGTGGGCGCGGTGCTGGTGCGGGACAAGACCATCCTCTCCACCGGCTACAACGGGTCGATCCGGGGCCTGCCGCACTGCTCGGGGGCCGGGCACATGATGGAGGAGGGGCACTGCGTCCGCACCGTGCACGCCGAGGCCAACGCCATCATCCAGGCGGCCAAGAACGGGGTCTCCATCGACGGGTGCACCGTCTACACCACCGCCTCGCCCTGCTGGCCCTGCTTCAAGCTGATCGCCAACTCCGGCGCCAGCCGCATCGTCTTCGGCGAGTTCTACCGGGACAACCGCATCTTCGAGTACGCGCAGCAGATCGGCATCGCCCTGGTGTCGCTCGAGGCGCCGGCCCCGGCCGCCGGCTGAACGGCTGGGGAGGAGCTCAGCGCTTGCGGAAGATCTGGCGGCGGCCGCGGGCGGCGGCCGGATCCATCTCCATGCGCGGCGGCTCCAGCCGGAACTGGTACCACTGCTCGCCGTAGAGCTTCCAGAGCTTGAGCTTCTTGCCGTTCTGGAGCGCCTGCATCGACTCCTTGAGCTTCTCGTCGCCGGGCGAGGCCGCGGTACCGCGCCCCAGCACCCGGATGGCGTCGTCGTGCCGGCCCTCCTTCTCGAGGATCCAGGCGTAGGTGGACCAGGCCAGCCCCTCCTTGGGCGCCACCTTCACCGCCTCCTCCAGCAGCTGGTAGGCGCCGGGGTGATCCTTCTTGCGGTAGCGGGCGGCGGCGAGGATGCCTCGGGAGAGCCAGTCGCGGTTGACCAGCCTGGCCAGCCAGGAGCGGGGCAGGCCGGCCTCCAGGTCGGGGAGGGCGGCGTCGAGGTCGTCGGTGATGTAGCGCAGCATGCCGATGGAGGCGTGCAGCTGGGCGGCGGCCAGGAACTGCCAGGGGCCGAGGGAGAAGCCGCCCTGGAGCGCCGCCACCGCCTTCTCGACGTGGCGGGCCATCAGCTCCTTCTGCACGGCGGCGTTGATGACCTCGAGCCGCTTGCGGACCCGGAAGGCGATGAAGACGTAGCTGGCCGAGGAGACCACCAGGCCGGGGATGAAGGCCGCCACCCAGCCGAAGCTGGTGCCGACCGAGATGGCCAGGGCGACGAGGGCCCCGGCGGCGGCGCTGATGAGCAGGTTGTACATGGCGGCTCCAGACGGACGAGAGGCGGACCAATACACGCCGGATCACCCTCGCCGCAAGGGGAAACCGGCGCCAGCGTGGATGAGATGGCCCTCCCCGGACTCGAACCGGGACGGGGGTTTTCCCCACTCGATTTTGAGTCGAGCGCGTCTACCATTTCACCAGAGGGCCGGGCCCACGCAGCGGCCGGCCAACATAACAGAGAATCGGGATTGCCGCCGAGAGGATTGCCGTTATACTCGGCGGATTCAAAGTTTGACGGAGTTTGACCCTCCGTAGCAATTCCCGCTCAATCCAATCAGGAGTCCGAACATGGCACGCCAGGCCAACGCCTCGCTCGACGAGATCGTGAAGCGCACCATCGAAGGGGTGGTGGAGCGCGCCGCCGCCGCCATCGCCCGCTCCATCGCCGACACCGTGGCGCAGCGCCTGGAGGCCGAGCTGAAGAAGTCGGTGGGCAAGGGGGGCCGGGGCCGCAAGGCCCGCGCCGCCGGGGCCCGCCCCCGCGCCGAGATCACCAAGTGGGTGGCCGACCGCCGGGCCCGCCGGGTGCCGACCTTCGTCATCGAGGTGACCGGGCTGAAGACCAAGAAGGCCATCGTCGGCAAGTACGGCGACGGCGTGGTCTTCGAGAAGGGGAAGCCAGCGCCCAAGACCAAGGCGTAGCGGCTCAGCGCCGCTTTCGCGGCGTCCCGGGGCGACGTTCGGGCGGGCTGGTGGCCCCCCTGGGCGCCGCCTCCTTCTTTGCGGCCGGCTCGCCGGGCTTGGTGGCGGCGGGCTTCTCGCCCCCCTCGGCCTTGGCCGGCGTCGCCGCCGCGGCGGCCGGCTTCTCCGCCCCCTTCTTGGCGTCGGCCCCGCCGGTCGTACCCGCCTCGGCCTTGCCCGAGTCCGGGCGCGGCGTGCCGTAGAGGTCGGCGTACCAGCCGCCGCCCTTGAGGTGGAAGGCGGTGCGGGAGACCTCGCGGGTCATCCGCTTGCTGCCGCAATTGGGGCAGGGGGGAGGGCGCTCCCCCACCCGCTGCATCACCTCGGCGAGCTTCCCACACTTGGCACAGCTGAATTCGTAGATTGGCATGTGACTCCGCGAGGCCCGTGCCGGGCCGGGATCGGTTCAGCGGGACGGGCCGCGCCGTCCGCCACCGGGGCTGGGGCGGCCGGGGCCGTGCGGCCCGCGGCCCGGCTTCCGGGGAGGTGGTCGTGCGCCGGTGGGGCGGCCACTCGTGGGACGACCGCCCGTGGGACGACCGCCCGTAGGACGACCGCCCGCAGGACGACCGCCCGTGGGACGACCGCCCGCAGGACGACCGCCCGTGGGACGACCGCCCGCAGGACGCCCGCCCGCAGGACGCCCGCCCGCAGGACGACCACCCGCAGGACGACCGCCCGTGGGACGACCGCCCGTGGGACGTGGCGTGGAGGACCGGGGCGACGCGCCCGACGTCGCCGGGCGAGGGGCTGCCCGGGGAGGGGAGGCCGGGACCCGGGGCGCTGCCGTCCCGCGCGGCGGGGCGGCCCGCGGCCGGGCCTCCGGCACCTTGAGCTCGACGCCGAGCTGGACCAGCAGCGGCCGCACCGTGGCCACCGGGAGCGCCAGCGTCCGGGCCAGCCCGAGCTCCAGCGGCTCGCCGGTGGTGGAGAGGGCGCGCAGGTGCTCGGGGAGCCGCTCCTTCAGGTCCTGCTCGAACTCCGCGACCAGCTCCAGGTCGGCCAGCTTGTCAGCGCTGCCGACCAGCAGCAGGGCACGCTCGGCCAGCGTGGCCCGCGCCCGCAGGTCGCGCCGGCGAGCCTCGCGGAGCCTGCGGACATCGGCCTCCAGCCCCAGCCTGGTGATGGCCGCCCCGAGTGAAGCCAGATCGTGGCCCAGCGCGGCGGCGGCCTGGGACAGGACGGCCCCGGCGGCGCGGACGGCGTGGGACAGCTCGTCCCGCTCGCGGCGGAGGAAGGCGCGGTCGAGGCCGTGGTGCTCCAGCGCGGCGTCGAGGTCGGCGTCACCGACCGGCCCGCCGTCGGCCCGCCGATGCGTCGCGGCGATGGCCGCCACCAGCATGGGACGGCGGCCGCCGTGGCGGCGCAGGAGCCGCTCCAGGGCGCCCCGACCGGCGGGCAGCAGCAGCTCCTCGAAGAGGGGCAGGCGAGGGGGGTGGCTCTCCGAGACCGGCGGCGCGGCCGACGCCTTGCGGACCACCACCTGGGCGCGGCGGGAGCCCTTGCGCCCCTTCTTGACGGCGGCCATCGGGGTCGGCGGCCCGGCCGGAGCCGGCGGCTGGAGCGCCCCGGACGGTGCGGCGCCGGGGCGGGGGTACCGCTCGGCGCGCTCGCGATCCGCCGCCACGTCGGCAGGGACGCCGCGGGCCAGGTCGGCCAGGGCGTGGGGGCCGAGCGGGCGGGCCGGCGGCGGGTCGGCCAGCAGGGCCCGCACCGAGAGCAGCTGATCCCAGCCGAGCGTCCCGAGCGCCAGGCGCAGCTCGCCGGGGGTGGTCTGGCGCCCCGCCTCGGCGCACCAGCGCACCGCCCGTTCGATGGTCTCCAGGTCCAGCTCCGCCATAGGGGGCGCACCCTGCGACGGCGGCCGCGTCCAGTCAAGACGGGAGCCGCGACCGGTCGACCCGGTTGCCCGTCGGGGCCTCGCGTGGTTCACTCCCGCCCATGTCGAACCAGCCCGTCCCTCCCGCCGCCCGCCGCGACGACGGCGTCCCCGGCGCCGTCCCGTACCTGCGCTGGGCGCTCTTCACCATCCTGCTGGCGGCCTGCGCCGCTGCCCTCATCGGCCTGCCCCGGGCCGAGGCGGGGGGCTGGTCGACCTGGCTGCGGCTGGTGCCGGTGCTGCTGCTGGTCCTCTTCATCGGCGGCTACGCCACCTACCGCTTCACCCTGGTCCGGGCCGGCCACTACTCCGCCGGCAAGGCGCTGGTGCGGGTGGGGGTGCTGGTGCTCCTGACCGTGGCCATCGCCGGCATCGCCATCGACCGCCCCGCCGGGCGGCAGCCGGACGCCGCCACCGACCTGGCCGGGCCGCTGCGGGGCGCCGATCCGCTGGCCCGATCATTGGCCGCCGAGCTGGTCCGCCACCGGCCCCGCGCCGAGGCGCTCCGCCACGTCCCGCGGCTCATCGCCCTGCTCGACGACGAGGCGGCGCCGGTGCGGGGCCAGGCCCACGCCTCGCTGGAGGCCCTGGCCGGGCAGGACGTGGGGCAGGGCGCCGGCGCCGCCGAGCGCTGGCGGAAGGTCTGGGGCGCGCAGGGCGTCACGGCCGCACCCTAGGACCTCCCCCTGGGCCGGCGCCGCCTCGCCGGGCGGTCCCGCCACCCGCGGCGCCGATCGGCTTGCCGGCCGGGCCCCGTCCTGATAATGAGAACCGTTATCAAGATGAGCTCCGCCAAGGCCACCACCCGCACCCCCACCCCGGCCCTCCGCCCCGGGCCGGCCGCCCACGCCGGCCGCGCCGCCCTGCAGGCCGAGATCGCCCGGCTGGGGCTGAAGCGCTCCCGCCAGCGCGACCTGGTGGCCGACACCTTCTTCGCCATGGGCGGCCACCTCTCGGTGGAGCAGCTGGTGACGGCGGCCCGCCGCGGCGATCCCCGGGTCAGCGTGGCCACCGTCTACCGGACCATGAAGCTGCTGGCCGACTGCGGCCTGGCCTTCCCGCGCCAGTTCGACGGCACCCAGACCCGGTACGAGCCGGCCGCGGGCCGGCCCCACCACGACCACCTCATCTGCACCCGCTGCGGCGCCATCGAGGAGTTCGCCGAGGCCCGCATCGAGGCGCTGCAGTCGCGGGTCGCCGCCGGCCGCGGCTTCGAGGTGGAGACCCACAAGCTGGAGCTCTACGGCCGCTGCGCCGCCTGCCGCCGTGGGGCGGGGAAGGAGGCCCGGCCATGAGTCCCCCGCCGCCCGCCGCCGCCCAGGTGCTGGAGGCCGGGGCCCTGGTGGCGCCCACCCGCTCGGTGATCCTGGTGGGCAACCCCAACGTCGGCAAGAGCGTCCTCTTCGGCGCCCTCACCGGCCGCTACGTCACCGTCTCCAACTACCCCGGCACCACCGTGGAGGTGACCCGGGGCCACGCCACCATCGACGGCGCCCCCTGGCACGTCATGGACACGCCGGGCACCAACAACCTGCTCCCCATGTCGGAGGACGAGCAGGTCACCCGCGACATCCTCCAGGCCGAGACCGGGTACGCCTGCGTCCAGGTCTGCGACGCCAAGAACCTGCGGCGCGGCCTGCTGCTGACCTCCCAGCTGGCCGAGGCCGGGGTCCCCTTCCTGCTGGCGCTCAACATGGCCGACGAGGCCGCCAGCCGCGGTTTCCAGGTGGACGAGGCCGGCCTGGCGAAGGCGCTCGGCGTCGACGTGGTGGCCACGGTGGCGGTGCAACGCCAGGGGCTGGCGGAGCTGCAGGCGCGCCTGCCGGCGGCGCGGGTCTCCAGCTTCCGGCCCCGCTACGACCAGGCCATCGAGGCGGCGCTCGACGAGGTGGCCCCGCTGATGCCGAAGGGAGGGCTGGGCGCCCGGGCCCTGGGGCTGATGGCGCTGGTGGGCGACGACTCGCTGCGCGGTCTGCTCAACGCCCGGCTCACCGCGGCGGCGCTGGCCCGGGTCGACGAGGTGGGGCGGGCCCTGGCGGCCCGCTACCCGGAGTCGCTCCGCTTCGTGGTGGCCCGGCAGCGGCTGGCGGCGGTGGACCGGCTCCACGAGGCCGTGGTCACCCGCGGCGCCCGCTCGGCCGGCTCCGACTTCGCCCGGCGGCTGGGCGCCTGGTCGACCCACCCGATCTACGGCGTCCCCCTGCTGCTGCTGGTGCTCTTCCTGGCCTGGCTCTTCGTCGGGCTGTTCGGGGCCGGGACCGCCGTCGACTTCCTCGAGCACACCGTCTTCCAGCGGTACCTGGTCCCCTGGACCGAGGCGGCGCTGCAGGCGGTGCTGCCGGGCGGCGCGGTGCGCGAGTTCCTCATCGGCCCGGCCGGCGTCCCATACCAGGAGCACGGCGGCTTCATCATCGGCCGCTACGGCATGGTCTCGATGGGGCTCTCCTACGCGGTGGCCATCGTGCTGCCCATCGTCGCCACCTTCTTCGTGGCCTTCTCCATCCTCGAGGACTCGGGCTACCTGCCGCGCCTGGCGGTGATGGTGAACCAGATCTTCAAGCGCATGGGGTTGAACGGCAAGGCGGTGCTGCCCATGGTGCTCGGCCTCGGCTGCGACACCATGGCCACCATGACCGCCCGCATCATGGAGACGCGCAAGGAGCGGGTCATCGTCACCCTGCTGCTGGCGCTGGCCGTCCCCTGCAGCGCCCAGCTGGCGGTGATCCTGGCCATGACCGCCGGCCTGCCCCTGGCGGCGCTGCTCTGGTTCGGCGGGACCCTGCTGATGGTGATCTTCCTGATCGGCTGGCTGGCGGCCAAGGTCATCCCCGGGCGCGGCTCCGACTTCATGCTGGAGCTGCCGCCGCTGCGGCTGCCGCAGCTCGGCAACGTCGCCGTCAAGACCCTGGCCCGCATCGAGTGGTACCTGCGCGAGGCCATGCCGCTGTTCCTGCTCGGCACCCTGCTGCTCTACGCCATGGACCGCTTCCACCTGCTGGCGGCCCTGGAGCACGCCGCCGAGCCGCTCATGTCCGGCGTGCTCGGGCTCCCCAAGGAGGCGGCCGGCGCCTTCATCCTCGGCTTCCTGCGCCGCGACTACGCCGCCGCCGGGCTCTTCGCCCACTACCAGCCCCACATCGCCGCCCACACCATGACCCGGTCGATGGAGATCGAGGTGGTGGTGGCGCTGGTCACCATCACCCTCTTCATCCCCTGCATCGCCAACTTCTTCATGATCCTCAAGGAGCGGGGGATGAAGACCGGCCTGGCCATGATGGGGTTCATCCTGCCCTTCTCGGTGGGGGTGGGCGCCCTGGTGAACCAGCTGATGCGGGCGGTCTACTGATGCCCGCCGCCGGCGCCGCCGCGGCCACGGTCCGCCTCGAGCACTGCCCGCTCTGCGGCGTCGACTTCGACGCCTCGGGGCAGGGGTGCCGCCCCAGCTGTCCCATGGCCACCGGCTGCCACGTGGTCTGCTGCCCCGGCTGCGGCTACAGTTTCCCCCAGGAGAACACCGGGCTGGCCGGCAAGCTGAAGCGCTTCCTCGAGGAGCGCCGCCGCCTGTCGGCGCAGAAGGGGAGCGCCACCTGACCACCGCCGCCATGCCGTCCCGCCGCCTCGAGGAGCTGCTCGAGACCGTCTTCACCGAGCGCGAGGAGCACCGCGACCAGGTGGCCTCGGTGCTCGCCCAGGCCGCCCCGGCCCACGCCCCCGACGCCGCCCGCGCCGATCTCGAGGCGCTGGCCGGGGAGGGGCTGCTGCGGCTCGACGGCGCCACCGTGCAGCTGACCCCGGCCGGCGAGGCCCGGGCCCGCGACGTGGTGCGGCGCCACCGGCTCACCGAGCGGCTCTTCAAGGACCTGCTGGCGGTCTCCGACACCACCATGGAGGACCAGGCCTGCGAGCTCGAGCACATCCTCTCGCCGGAGGCGACCGAGTCGGTCTGCACCGTGCTCGGCCACCCGCCCACCTGCCCGCACGGGCGCCCCATCCCCCCCGGGGCCTGCTGCGCCACCTTCCAGAAGACGGTGCGGCCGCTGGTGACCGGGCTGCGCCACTTCGAGCTGGGGGCCACCGGCCGCATCGTCTTCATCGCCCCCAAGTTCCACGACCGGATGGATCGGCTGGCCGCGCTCGGGGTCATCCCGGGGAGCGAGCTGCGGCTGCACCAGCGCTCGCCCTCCTACGTCATCGAGATCGGCGAGACCACCATCGCCCTCGACCCGGAGATCGCCGGCGAGATCTTCGTCAAGCCGGTGGAGCGGCGATAGCGGGAGATTTCTGGACGGAGCGACCCCCGCTGGTAGCTTCGGCGCCGGGTCGACCGCATGTCCTGGCAAGGTGGGCGAAAAGCCTCGTTGTTCCTCCTCGGCGCCGCCGTCCTGCTGGCGGTGGCCGGCGCCCTCGATCCGTCCGGGCTGGCCAAGAGCGACCGCCTCCAGGAGGAGTGCCTGCGCCTGGCGGCCGAGAACGGCCGGGTCCAGCAGGAGAACCACCGGCTGGCCCGCGAGGCCCGGGCCCTGCTCACCGATCCCAAGGCCAGGGAGCGGGCCGCCCGCGAGGAGCTCCGCTTCATCCGGGCCGGCGAGGTCATCTACCGGCTCGACGGCCGCGGCGCGGGGGCCCCGTGAGCCCGGCGCGCCTGCCACCGCCGCCGGCGGCGCGGGCCCCCATCGGCTCGACGGCCACGGTGCACGCGCGGCTGGCGGCGCAGCGCCCCCGGCCGGCCGCGGTCCGGCTCTACGCGGCGCTGCTCGGCGACGGCGGCCTGGTCGGCGCCCCGGCGCGGCGGCGCCTGCTGGCCTTCCTGCGCCGCTCGCTGCCGGCGCTGGTGGCGGTGCCGGCGGCGGCCCTGGTGACGCTGCGGGCCTTCGCCGCCGAGGTGCAGGGGCCGTGGCAGCTGCTGGCGCTGGCGGCGTTGGCGGCGGCGCTGGCGGCGGCGGGCTGGCGGCAGGTCCGGGGCG
The DNA here is from genome assembly GCA_032654565.1 of Anaeromyxobacteraceae bacterium. Classification (GTDB taxonomy): domain Bacteria; phylum Myxococcota; class Myxococcia; order Myxococcales; family Anaeromyxobacteraceae; genus JADKCZ01. The sequence goes on from JAULAX010000017.1 coordinate 187,782, forward strand.
CCAGCCGGGGCCTGGTGGTCGGTTACCGCGAGCAGCTGGAGCTGGGTGGGCTGGTGGTGGTGGCGGCGGCGGCGCTGGTGCAGGCCACCGGGGGGGGGGTCGTCGAGCCCCCGCTGCAGCCGCTCGGCTACCTGGTGATGGCCTTCCTGGTGGCTTTCCTGGCCTGGCCGGTGGGCCTCGCCATGGTGCTGCTGGCCGTCGGGCTGGAGGCGGGGCCGTGGTGGGTGAGCGGCGGCGACCCGGCCACCCTGGCGGCGCCGCTGACCCACGCCGGCTTCCTCGTCCTCTTCGCGCTCCTCTACCACGGGGTGCTGGCGGCCCGCCTCCACGCCAGCCGCCGCGCCGAGCGCGAGGCGGTGGCCCGGCGCACCCGCGAGCTCGACGAGCGGGCCCGGGACTACCGGCTGACGGCCGCCCGCGCCGAGCCCGGGCCGCCCCCCCCCGAGGGCGGCCGGCGCTGGGTCGACGGCGCGGTCCACGAGGTCGACGACGCGGTCCGCGCCGCCGTCGAGGTGGCCTCGCTGGCGCTGCACGCCGACAGCTGCGTCCTCTTCCTGCTCTCCGCCGACGACTCCCGCCTGCTGCGGCGCGAGTGCCGGGCGGCCGCCGACACCATCGCCGCCGAGGTGCCGGCCGGGGAGGGGGCGCTGGGCGGCGCGGTCCGCCGCGGCGCGCCGGTGCGGCTCCACGGCGAGGTCAAGGCGGCCAGCTACCACCTCGACGGGCGCAAGCCCGGGGCGCTGCTGGCGGCGCCGCTGCTCGACCGGCGCGGCGGGCACGTCCGCGGCGTGCTGGTGGCCGATCGCTTCCAGGACCAGCCCTTCAGCGACGAGGACGAGCGGGTGCTGGTGACGCTGGCCGCCGAGATCCTGCGGTCGGTGGCCTCGGAGCGGCTCATGGAGTCCGTCAAGGGGGCGCGCGACGAGAACGAGCGGTTCCTCCAGGGCCTGGAGCGGCTCAACCGGTCCACCACGCTGGGCGAGGTGACCGAGGTGGCCATCGAGGTGGCCCGGGAGCTGGTCGAGGGGATCGACTTCGGCGCCGTGACCCTGGTGGAGGTGGAGGGGGACCAGGCCCGCCACCAGGTGTCCCGGTCCTGGAGCGCCTCCGGCAAGGTGCCGGGGCTCGACGGCCTCAGCTTCGGCGCAGTGGCCGGCAGCCTGGTGGACCAGGTGGTCCGGGTCCAGGCCAGCCTGCCCAGCCCCGGTCGCGACGTCGGCAGCGCCGTGGTCTTCGACACCAGCGTCCAGCTCAAGGGGCTGGCCTCGATCAAGGTCATCCCGCTCAAGCCCCAGCAGCTGCGGGCCGAGGACGCGCCGGTGCTGGGCACGCTGGTGCTCGGCTCCCGCAGCCCCGCGGCCTTCGGCCCGGACCGGGTGCGGCAGCTCGAGGTGCTGGCCCTGCAGGCGGCCGAGACCATCCGGCGGGCCCGGCTCTTCGACGCCACCGAGCGGATGGCCACCACCGACGGCCTCACCGGCCTGCTCAACCACCGCACCTTCCAGGCCCGGCTCGACGAGCAGCTGCTCAGCGCCCAGCGCTACGGCCGAACGCTCTCGCTGATCCTCTGCGACATCGACCACTTCAAGTCGGTCAACGACACCTACGGCCACCCGGTGGGCGACCAGGTGCTGCGCGGCGTGGCCCAGGTGCTGGCCCGCGAGGCCCGCACCACCGACCTGGTGGCCCGCTACGGCGGCGAGGAGTTCGCGGTGGTGATGCCGGAGACCGACACCGCCGGGGCCCTGGTGATCGCCGAGCGGATCCGGGAGCGCATCGCCCAGCTGGTCACCGCGACGTCGCAGGGCCCGCTGCGGGTGACCATGTCGCTGGGGGTGGCCACCTTCCCGGAGGACGGCGACCGGAAGGCGGCGCTGGTGGAGCGGGCCGACGGCTGCCTCTACCACGCCAAGCGCCACGGCCGGAACCAGGTGGTGGCGGCGGCCCGGCTCAAGGGGGCCGCCCGGGCCCCGGCCTGAAGGGCGCGCCGCCCCGCCGCGGCGGTGGCCGCGCCCCGGCTCCCCCTGCTACACTCCGTGGCGCGCCGCGCGGTCGGGCGCGGGGAGCCGCTCCGGCGTGAAAAAGAACTTCGTCCTCGACACCAACGTCCTGCTGCACGATCCCAAGAGCATGTACGGGTTCGACGACAACGACGTCGTCATCCCCATCCACGTCATCGAGGAGATCGACAACTTCAAGCGGGACCTCTCCTCGCTGGGGCGCAACGCCCGCCAGGTCTCACGCTCGCTCGACGAGTTCCGCCGCGCCGGCAAGCTGCGCGAGGGGGTCTCGATCGGGCCCGGCAAGGGCAGGCTGCGGGTGCTCTTCGCCGATCGCAAGCTGCCGCCCGAGGTGGGCGACGGCCACGCCATGGACGACAAGATCCTGGCGGTGGCCTTCGACCTCGCCACCAAGGAGAAGGGGACGCCCTGCGTCTTCGTCACCAAGGACACCAACCTCCGGATCCGCGCCGACGCCCTGGGGCTGCACGCCGAGGACTACGACGTCGAGGGGGTGGAGATCGACGAGCTCTGGAGCGGCGTCGCCGAGATCGACGTCGACCCGGAGGTGGTCAACGAGTTCTACGCCAGCGGCGCGGTGGCCTGCCCGGCGGGGATGCCGCCGCCGCCGCCCAACGCCTTCGTGGTGCTGCGCGACAAGCTGGCCCCGCAGCACAGCGCCGTGGGCAAGTACTCGGCCGCCCGGGGCGCCTTCGTGCAGCTGATCAAGACGCCCAAGGAGGGGGTCTGGGGGATCCGGCCGCGCAACAAGGAGCAGTCCTTCGCCCTCGACGTGCTGCTCAACGACGAGATCCGGCTGGTCACCATCGTCGGCAAGGCCGGCACCGGCAAGACCCTGCTGGCCATCGCCGCCGGCCTGCAGAAGACCATGGAGGAGTCGGTCTACCAGAAGCTGCTGGTCTCCCGGCCCATCTTCCCGCTCGGCCGCGACATCGGCTACCTGCCCGGCTCGGTGGAGGAGAAGCTCAACCCCTGGATGCAGCCCATCTTCGACAACGTCGAGTACCTGATGAACCTGTCGCGCTCGGAGAAGAAGGCCGGGCGCGGCTGGCACGAGCTGATGGATCTCGGCATCCTCGAGATCGAGCCGCTCACCTACATCCGCGGCCGCTCCATCCCCAACCAGTTCATGATCGTCGACGAGGCGCAGAACCTGACGCCCCACGAGGTGAAGACCATCCTCACCCGCGTCGGCGACGGCACCAAGATCGTGCTCACCGGCGACCCCTACCAGATCGACAACCCCTACGTGGACCAGACCAACAACGGCCTGGTGCACGTGGTGAACCGGTTCAAGGACGAGCGGCTGGCGGGCCACATCACCCTCTCCAAGGGCGAGCGCTCGCCGCTGGCCGAGCTGGCCGCCAACCTGCTGTAGCGGCCGGGACTAGGCGGTGGCGAGCCGGAAGTCGACCAGGTCGACCGGCGCCGGCGCCATCCCGAAGGTGACCGACTCGCGCCACCCCTCGGCGTCGCCGCCCACCTGCAGCGGCACCGGGCGCTCGAAGCGGAGCGTCACCTGGTCGGCGTGGAAGTCGAGGATCTTCTCGTGGGCGAAGTCGCCCGACCAGATGCGGTGCAGGTTGACCAGCAGCGTGGAGACCGCCGGGTCGGAGACCACCCGCAGCTGCATCAGGCCGCGGGACTTGCCGGCGTGCGGGAAGATGCGCAGCCCCATGCCGTAGAAGGGGACGGTGCTGGCGCCGGCCATCAGGCAGGGGCCGGCGTAGAGGAGCTGGCCCGGGGCGATGGCCGGGCCGACGCGGCGCCCCTGGTCGTCGAGCCGCCAGGCCTGGCGCCCGGTGTTGACGATCTCGCAGTAGGCGGGGCGGCGCTCCAGCAGCTGGCGCGGCGCCGAGCGCAGCGCCACCGCCAGCCCGTAGCCGGCCACCCCGAGGCCGAGCCCCTGCAGCGGGGTCCCGGCCAGCTGCTGCTTGAGCCAGTTGTAGTCGTTGAGGATGGCGGCGTCGATCCCCACCCCGGCGAAGGGGGTGCGGCGCCCCTCGCAGGTGACCAGGTCGATGCGGCGGGTGCCGCCGAACTCGCCGGCCAGGAAGCGGGAGAGGTCGCGGGCGTGGTGGCGCGGGGTGGCCCCCAGCAGCTCGGCCACGGCGTTGCCGGTGCCCAGCGCCAGCACCCCGAAGCGCGGCGACCGCTGGTGGCGGCGCTCGGCGGCGTCGATGATGCGGTTGATCCAGGAGACGAAGGTGCCGTCGCCGCCGCCGGTGAAGACCGTCTGGTAGCGGCGGGCCACCACCCAGTCGGCGATCTCGGCCGCCTCCTCCTCGCTGTGGGAGAGGAAGAGGTCCTCCCGCGGGACGATGAGGCCGAGGGTCCGCAGCACGCCCGGGTTGACCGACCTGGCCCGGGCGTTGAGCAGCACCGCCACCCCACGCGGAGGGGCGTGGAGCTGGAGGGGAGCCTGGAGCTGTTCGGCGCTGGCGACGAGGTGGATCATTCAATCCCCGGAAGAGAGACCTGGCTCGATGAAAGCGACCTGACAGCGTTGTCCTGTCACTTGAGCAAGCGATATGCCACGCTGCGTCAGCTCCCGGGCCGAGTGAATTCAAGGCGATAGCGCCACGCCCCGGATGGTGCGTCTTCCGCGAGGCGTGAAGCGCGGGTGACGACCGCGAAGCGGGCTACGCACCCGAGGGGGACCGGACAAAGCCGATGGCACGCGTTTGACACGTCCCCACGGGTGCTTAGGTTGCCGTCGACCAGGAGGGTCTCGGACACATGGGAAAGATCATCGGCATCGACCTCGGCACCACCAATTCGGTGGTCGCCATCATGGATGGGAAGGATCCCATCGTCATCGCCAACGAGGAGGGGTCCCGCATCACCCCGTCCATCGTCGGCTACGCCAAGGACGGCGAGCGGCTGGTGGGGCAGGTGGCCAAGCGCCAGGCCATCACCAACCCGGAGAAGACCGTCTACTCCATCAAGCGCTTCATGGGGCGCCGCTTCAGCGAGGTCGGCGAGGAGACCAAGCGGGTGCCGTACAAGGTGGTGGAGGGGCCCAACGGCGACGCCCGCATCGAGATCGACGGCAAGCAGAACAGCCCGCCCGAGGTGAGCGCGCAGATCCTGCTCAAGCTGAAGCGGGCGGCCGAGAACCACCTCGGCGAGAAGGTCACCGACGCGGTCATCACCGTGCCGGCCTACTTCAACGACGCCCAGCGCCAGGCCACCAAGGACGCCGGGGAGATCGCCGGCCTCAACGTCCGGCGCATCGTCAACGAGCCGACGGCGGCGGCGCTGGCCTACGGCCTCGACAAGAAGACCAACGAGAAGATCGCCGTCTACGACTTCGGCGGCGGCACCTTCGACATCTCCATCCTCGAGGTCGGCGAGAACGTGGTCGAGGTGCTGGCCACCAACGGCGACACCCACCTGGGCGGCGACAACCTCGACCAGCGGATCATCGACTGGCTGATCACCGAGTTCAAGAAGGAGAGCGGCCTCGACGTCTCCAAGGACAAGATGGTGCTGCAGCGGCTCAAGGAGGCGGCCGAGAAGGCCAAGATCGAGCTCTCCTCGACGCTGGAGACCGAGGTCAACCTGCCCTTCCTGACCGCCGACCAGACCGGCCCCAAGCACCTGGCCATGAAGCTCTCCCGCGCCAAGCTGGAGCAGCTGGTGGGCGACCTGGTCGAGCGCTCCATGGAGCCGACCCGCAAGTGCCTGGCCGACGCCAAGCTGCAGGGCTCGCAGATCGACGAGATCGTCATGGTGGGCGGCCAGACCCGCATGCCGGCCATCGTCGAGGCGGTGCGCAAGTTCTTCGGCAAGGAGCCCAACCGCACCGTCAACCCGGACGAGGTGGTGGCCATCGGCGCCGCGGTCCAGGCCGGCGTCCTCTCCGGCGAGGTCAAGGACATCCTGCTGCTCGACGTCACCCCGCTGTCGCTGGGGGTGGAGACGCTGGGCGGGGTGATGACCAAGCTCATCGAGCGCAACACCACCATCCCCTGCAAGAAGTCGGAGACCTTCTCGACCGCGGCCGACAGCCAGTCCTCGGTGGAGATCCACGTCCTCCAGGGCGAGCGCGAGATGGCCCGCGACAACCGGCCGCTCGGCAAGTTCCACCTCGAGGGGCTGCCGCCGGCGCCGCGCGGGGTGCCGCAGATCGAGGTGACCTTCGACATCGACGCCAACGGCATCCTCAACGTCTCCGCCAAGGACAAGGGGACCGGCAAGGAGACCAAGATCACCATCAGCCACAGCTCGGGCCTGGCCAAGGACGAGGTGGAGAAGATGGTGGCCGACGCCCGCTCGCACGAGAGCGAGGACAAGCAGCGGCGCGAGGAGGTGGAGCTGCGCAACCGGGCCGAGAACCTCGGCTACCAGGTGGAGAAGCTGCTCAAGGAGAACAAGGAGAAGCTGGGCGCCGACACCGTCAAGGAGATGGAGGAGGCGGTGGCCCAGGTCCAGGGCCTGCGCGAGAAGGGGACCGCCGAGGAGCTCAAGGCGGCCACCGATCGGCTCGAGAAGGCCAGCCACAAGGCGGCCGAGGAGCTCTACAAGTCGGCCACCCCGCCGGCCGGGGGCGGCCCCGAGGCCGGGGCGCCGCCGCCCGCCGAGGAGAAGAAGAAGGACGACGTGGTCGACGCGGAGTTCAAACAGGTCTAGCCGCCTCGTCAGCAGGTCCGCGGCCCGCGCTCGCTTTCGGCGGGCGCGGGCCGTACCATTTCAGCCGTGCGCCTCGTCATCCTCTCCCGGTCGGCCCGCATCCACAGCACCGCCCGGCTGGTGACGGCGGCCCGCGCCGCCGGCCACTCGGTGCGGGTGGTCGATCCGCTGGCGGTGGAGCTGGGGCTGGGGGCGCCCGGCCCGTGGCTGCGCTGGCGGGGGGCGAAGTTCCCCCGCGCCGACGTGGTCGTCCCCCGCATCGGCGTCTCCATCCACCAGTACGGCGTCTCGGTGGTGAAGCAGCTGGAGCTGGCCGGGATCCCGGTGCTCAACGGCGCCGCCGCCATCGAGGCCAGCCGCCACAAGATGCGCAGCCTGCAGCTGCTGGCGGCCGCCGGGCTGCCGGTGCCGCGCACGGTGATGGCCAGCGGCCCGCGCGGCCTGGCCGGCCTGGTGGAGCGGGTGGGCGGGGTGCCGGTCCTGCTCAAGGTGCTCACCGCCGACGGCAAGGGCGGGGTGATGGTCTGCGAGAGCCTGCAGTCGCTGGAGGCGGCCCTGGAGGCGGTCCACGGGCTGGGCAAGGACCTGGTGGTGCAGCAGTACCTGCGCGGCGGCAGGGGGCGGGACCTGCGGGCGCTGGTGGTGGGCGGCCGGGTGGTGGCGGCGCTGCGCCGGCGGGCCGCGGCCGGCCGCTTCGCGCGGACGCTGCGCCGGGGGGCCCGCTTCGACGCCGTGGCGCTGCCGGCCCGCCACGCCGCGGTGGCCGCCGAGGCGGCCCGGGTGCTCGACCTGCGCTTCTGTGCCGTGGACATGCTGGACGAGAAGGACGGGCCGCTGGTCTTCGAGGTCAACGCCTCCCCCTCGATCCGCGAGGCCGAGGCCGCCTGCGGGGTCGACGTGGCGGCGCTGGTGGTGGGCTGCGCCGAGGGGCTCACCCGGCCCGGGTGAAGCGGGCGCACGATCAGATTGAGCAGCGGTCTGTGTCCCTGGTGCCGTAGCGGGCGTACTCGAAATGGTCGCGGCCGCCGTGGTTCGCGCGGGGCCGGGTGGCCGTGGCGTGGTGGGCGCGGCGAATGGCGGCGTAGAAGCGGCGGGCGCCGCCGGTGCGGTAGGCGGCGCGCAGGCGGGCCATGCGGCGGGCGTTGTGGATGGCCCAGCGCTGGCCGGCCCGCTTCATGCGGGTCTGGAGCACGTGGCGGTGGGCGCTCTCGATGGCGCCGCTGCCGATGGGGAAGCCGTTGGCCCGGTACAGGGCGTACTTCATCCGGTAGGCGTTGGTCCGGTAGTAGCCGATTAGGTTCTCGACCGCGTCGAGGGACTCCCGCTGGTTCCGCCTTGGGATGTACTCCAGGCAGTCCATCAACTCGCTGATGACGGCCGGGATGTTGCCCGTCGACAGCAACGCCTCGGCACGGCACTGCCACAGCGGCAGCCAGGGACTCTCCTCGCCCAGCAACACGCGGCCGCACTCCACTGCGTGCTCCACGGCGTGGTGCCAGTCGAGGATCTGCACCGCATCCGGCGAGAGCTGCTCGGCCAGCGTCCAGTTGCAGGCCGCGCCGTCGCCCAGCCAGATCACCACGCCGGCCTCGTCGATCCGCTCGGCTTGGAGCAGCTCCTCCAGCACCGGCGAGAAGTTCCCGAGGCCGCCCACCACCGCGGCATAGCGGGCCGTTCCCGGCATCGGCTCGTTCACGGCGACATCGTGCCGGTAGGTCACGCCCACCTTGGCCTCCTTCCACGCCTCGGCGCCGCGGATCGGCAGCATGCTGCCGTCCACTTCGATCACCAGAGCATTCGGGGCAGCGCCCTTGGGCTTCAGCTCCTCCTGCAGGTAGAGCTGGTCGGCCGCCTCGCACTGCGCGCCCACCCGCGTCACCACGCGGCGGAGCAGGTTCTCCGAGATCGGCTCGGCGTAGTGCAGGCTCCAGCGGGCCGCGCACTCGCCGTAGACGTCGTTCACCGCGAAGTCGAGCACTCGCTTCTCAATCTCGCTGGTCAGCTCGCCCTCCTCGGGCAGGTCGAGCATGCGATCCACCGGGTAGAAGCCGTACTGGCACGTCTCGCAGTAGTGGTAGTTGCGCCTGAACGTCACCGGGCCGGCCAGGCTCCGCGCCGTCCGCTCGCGGTCACGGGCCTTCACCGCCACCCGCTTGCCGCACTTCGGGCAGGCCTTCGCCGTCGGCTTCTCCGGCTTCATCCGCGAGAGCATCAGCGCGATGGACGGCTCCCGGTCATCCCGGGTCGCCTTCTCCACCGAGAGCTCCATCTCGCTCATCGTCATCCCTTCGTGGAAGTGCTTGTCCGCATGCCGCCGGGCGAGCTCCTCGACGAGGTCCTTCTCCGAGAACTGCTTCAGTGCGCGCTTTCGGGCCATGCCCGAAAAAGATCATGCCCGGGCCAACCTGTCGATCTCCCGTACCGGGAGCGGGCAGCCCGCACCCCGGCCCCGATCACCCGGCCGGGCCAAGCCCGCAGACCGATGGGGCTTTCCCCGCGCCCCGGATCGGCCGCCAAAGAGATTCCTCAACTCGGGCGTGCGCCCGGGTGAAGCGTTGGTCAGCCCCGTCCGTCCCTGCTAAGGAGAGGCTTCCCAAGGAGGTCCACCGCATGCGCACCGCCCTCGCCCTTGCCGCCGCCGTCGTCGCCCTCGCCGGGCTGGCCCCCTCTGCCGTCGCCGCGGCCGATCCCGCCGCCGACGTGGCCAAGAGCTACACGGTGCGGGCCGCCGCCGAGCCGGCCACGCTCAGGTCGGGGGGCGCCGGCACCATCACCCTGGCCATCGCGCCGACCGGCGCCGTCCACGTCGATCCCAAGGCGCCCATCAAGATCTCGCTGCAGGCCAGCCCGGGGCTGGCCCTCGCCAAGGCCCAGCTGGGGCGGGCCGAGGCGGTGCCGGCCGGAGCCGGCGTCACCTTCGCCGCCCCGTTCACCGCCACCGCCGCCGGAAAGCAGGAGGTGAAGGCGAAGCTCGACTTCTTCCTCTGCACCGACCAGTGGTGCGTCAAGCAGGTCCGCGAGCTCACCGTGGCGGTCGACGTCAAGTGAGGAAGGGCGACGGCAGGAAGGCCGACGGACCGACCCGGCTCATCTACGGCGTCAACCCGGTGAAGGAGCTGCTGCGCGGCGGCGGCGAGGGGCTGGCCGAGCTCTGGCTGGCCGAAGGGGCCCGCTCACCGTCGGTGGCGGAGCTGGAGCGGGGGGCGCGCGAGGCCGGGGCCAGGGTCAAGCACGCCCCGCGCCAGACGCTCGACCGGCTGGCCGGGGTCGACCGGCACCAGGGGGTGGTGGCGGTCCTGGAAGGGGCCTACCGGTATGCCGAGGTGGCCGACCTGCTGGAGGCGGCCCGGGTCGCCGGAGAGTCCCCCTTGCTGGTCATCCTCGATGGGGTGGAGGACCCGCAGCACCTCGGCGCCATCATCCGCTCGGCGGTCGCCTTCGGCGCCCACGGGGTGGTCATCCCGCGGGACCGGGCCGTGGGGGTGACCGCTGCCGTGGTCAAGGCCTCGGCCGGGGTCATCGCCCGCTGCCAGGTGGCCCGCGTGGTCAACGTAGCCAGAACCATTGAGGAATTGAAGGCGGTCGGGGTCTGGTCGGTCGCCCTGGCCGCCGATGGCGACAAGGAGCTGGGCCAGCTCGACCTGAAGGGGCCGACCGCCCTCGTCATGGGGAGCGAGGGGGAGGGGATTCGCCCCCTCGTTCGGAGGAACTGCGACCATGGTGGGCGCATCGGGATGGTGGGCCAGGTGGAGAGCCTGAGCGTCTCCGCGGCAGCCTCGGTGGCCCTCTACGAGGTGGCCCGCCAACGCCGGGGATAGAGGGGTGATTCCGAGGTCACGCCGGTCGCTTGACAGCCGATCCCCCTTCGTCTAAAAGACGCGGCTCCACTCGGGACGGGTGGAGCTTGTCGCACGGAGCACCGCAGGCGCGTTTTCGAAGACTTCCGAAGGGTTGGGCTGGCGTAGCTCAGTTGGCAGAGCAGCTGCCTTGTAAGCAGCAGGTCGCGGGTTCGACTCCCACCGCCAGCTCCAGGTCGTGGGACGAGAGACGTCGAACGAGAAATATCCGGAGGGGTTCCCGAGCGGCCAAAGGGAGCAGACTGTAAATCTGCCGGTTCACGCCTTCGGTGGTTCAAATCCACCCCCCTCCACCACACTTACCGTCACCATCGCAGCAACGGAGAATCAAGCCACGCTGGGCCGGAAGGGCAGCGAGTCTCGCGGGAATAGCTCAGTTGGTAGAGCGTCAGCCTTCCAAGCTGAATGTCGAGGGTTCGAATCCCTTTTCCCGCTCCAGTGAGGTCAAGGTCGTCGAAAGGTAAGCTCTCATAGCTCAGTTGGTAGAGCGCGTCCTTGGTAAGGACGAGGTCTCCAGTTCAATCCTGGGTGAGAGCTCCAGCATCACGCAGCAGCGTCGCAGGTCACCGCATCGAAGCGCCGTCACCGGGAGCGCACCATGGGCAAGGAAAAGTTCGAACGGAACAAGCCACACGTGAACGTCGGGACCATCGGTCACGTCGACCACGGGAAGACCACGCTGACGGCCGCCATCACCAAGGTGGCCGCTCAGAAGGGCATGGCGGCGTTCATGGCGTACGACCAGATCGACAAGGCGCCGGAGGAGCGTGAGCGCGGCATCACCATCGCCACGGCGCACGTGGAGTACCAGACGGCGGCGCGGCACTACGCGCACGTGGACTGCCCTGGGCACGCCGACTACGTGAAGAACATGATCACCGGGGCGGCGCAGATGGACGGCGCCATCCTGGTGGTGTCGGCGGCGGACGGGCCGATGCCGCAGACGCGGGAGCACATCCTGCTGGCGCGGCAGGTGGGCGTTCCGTACATCGTGGTCTACCTGAACAAGTGCGACATGGTGGACGACGCGGAGCTGCTGGACCTGGTGGAGCTGGAGGTCCGTGAGCTGCTGACCAAGTACGACTTCCCCGGGGACAAGACGCCGATGATCCGGGGCTCGGCGCTGAAGGCGCTGGAGGGCGACAAGGGCGACCTGGGCGAGCCGTCGATCGGCCGGCTCATGGACGCCGTGGACACCTTCATCCCGACGCCGGCGCGGGCCACCGACAAGCCGTTCCTGATGCCGGTCGAGGACGTGTTCTCGATCTCGGGCCGCGGGACGGTGGCGACGGGGCGGGTGGAGCGCGGCATCGTCAAGGTGGGGGAGGAGATCGAGATCGTCGGTCTGCGCCCCACCCAGAAGACGGTGGTGACGGGCGTGGAGATGTTCCGCAAGCTGCTCGACGAGGGCCGGGCCGGTGACAACATCGGCGCGCTGCTGCGCGGGCTGAAGCGTGAGGACGTGGAGCGCGGGCAGGTGCTGTCGAAGCCGGGCTCGATCACGCCGCACACCAAGTTCAAGGGCCAGGTCTACGTGCTGACCAAGGAGGAGGGCGGGCGCCACACCCCGTTCTTCAACGGGTACCGGCCGCAGTTCTACTTCCGGACCACCGACGTGACCGGCTCGCTGAACCTGCCGGCCGGGGTCGAGATGGTGATGCCGGGCGACAACGTCGCGGTGGAGGTGGAGCTGATCACCACCGTGGCGATGGAGAAGGAGCTGCGCTTCGCCATCCGCGAGGGTGGCCGCACCGTGGGCTCTGGCGTGGTCTCGGAGATCGTCCAGTAGTTCACTCGCCGAACGGCGACGGGAGCAGTCATGGCAGGCAGCCGAAGCATCATCTCGATGGAGTGCTCCAAGTGCAAGGAGCGCAACTACTCCACCACCAAGAACAAGAAGAAGACGCAAGACAAGCTCAACCTCTCCAAGTTCTGCCCGCGCTGTCGCAAGCACGAGCTGCACAAGGAGACGAAGTAGTCTCGCGAAGAAGTTAGGCGAGTAGCTCCAACGGCTAGAGCAGCGGTCTCCAAAACCGCGGGTTGTGGGTTCGAATCCCTCCTCGCCTGCCACCACACCTGGGGAGTCGGGGCCGCTGCGGCGGCCACCTCACCCCGAGAAGGCCCGAAGCGCCATGGACAATGCAAGCGGCGTAGAACAGCCCAAGCGGTACGTCGCGATCTTCTATGTCCTCGCGGCCATCGCCCTGGCGAAGTTCTTCGAGAAGATCAGCGCGCTGGTCTTCTCCTATGTTCGCTTCAACGACGCCACCATCCTGGTGGAGGGCTGGACGCTCTCGACCCTGATCGGCTTCGTGCTGGCGGCGGCGCTGGCGGTGGTGGTGTGGCGGGTCCCGAGGACCCAGGCGGTGTCGCTGGAGATCGCCCTGGAGCTGAAGCGGGTCACCTGGCCGAGCATGCGGGAGACGCGGGCCTCGACGGTGGCGGTGGTGGTGGCCAGCTTCATCGCCGCCATGGTGCTGGGGGTCTTCGACTTCATCTGGGGCCGGCTCAGCGCCCTGGTCTACTAGGGGCGGAGGGCGGTTCGGGGTCGTCGGGCGCAGGGGCAGGGCGTCAACCCGGGGTGGGCGGCGCGTCGACGGAACGGAGAGCGGCATGGCGAAGAAGTGGTACGTGGTCCACACCTACTCGGGCTTCGAGAACAAGGTGAAGAAGTCCCTGGAGGAGCGCGTCAAGCAGGGCGCGCTCCAGGACTTCTTCGGCGAGGTCTTGATCCCCATGGAGGTGGTCCAGGAGATGGTCAAGGGGGAGAAGAAGACTTCCAAGCGGAAGTTCTTCCCCGGCTACATCCTGGTCAACATGGAGATGACCGACACCACCTGGCACCTCGTCAAGGGGACGGCCAAGGTGACCGGCTTCGTCGGCTCCGCCAAGAACCCCAAGGACGTGCCCTCCATCACCGACGCCGAGGTCTCCCGCCTGACGGCGCAGATCTCCGAGGGATCGCTCAAGCCGAAGCCCAAGGTGCAGTTCGAGGAGGGCGACCAGGTCCGCGTCATCGACGGCCCCTTCTCCAACTTCAACGGCTCGGTCGAGGAAGTGAAGCCCGAGAAGGGCAAGGTCCGGGTGCTGGTCTCCATCTTCGGCCGGGCCACCCCGGTCGAGCTCGACTTCATGCAGGTGGAAAAGACCTAATCGCGCGGCCTTCAGGCCGCGCAACCCCGCGACGCAGCGGGTGATGTCGAAGTCGCAGTTCACAGCGCGTGGAAGGGCGACCCGCCCGATAGACCACGCAGGGCCATTCGCACCGGCCCGGAAGGAAGGCACGACGTGAAGAAGATCACAGGTCAGATCAAGCTGCAGCTCCCGGCCGGCAAGGCCAACCCGGCGCCGCCGGTCGGCCCGGCGCTCGGCCAGCACGGCGTCAACATCATGGAGTTCTGCAAGCAGTTCAACGCCGCCACCCAGCCGCAGGCCAAGGAAGGCCTGATCATCCCGGTGATCATCACCGTGTACGCGGACCGCTCCTTCACCTTCCTGCTCAAGACGCCGCCGGCGGCGGTGCTGCTCAAGAAGGCGGCCGGCCTGCACACCGAGAAGAAGAAGGGCTCGGGCGCGCACAAGCCCGGCAAGGAGAAGGTCGGCCAGGTGACCAAGAAGAAGGTCGAGGAGATCGCCAAGCTGAAGATGCAGGACATGACGGCGGGCAGCCTCGAGGCCGCGATGCGGACCATCGAAGGCACCGCGCGCTCCATGGGCATCGACATCGTCGGCTAACGCCGCCTTCAGCGAGGAACGACCACATGGCTCACATTGCGAAGAAGTACAAGGCCGCGGCCACCAAGGTGGACCGCAACAAGCGCTACAAGCTCGACGACGCCCTCAAGCTGGTGAAGGAGACGGCCACCAAGAAGTTCGACGAGACCGTCGACGCCGCCATCAACCTCGGGGTCGACCCCAAGCACGCCGACCAGGTGGTGCGCGGCGCCGTGGTGCTGCCGCACGGCATGGGCAAGGCGGTCCGCCTGGCGGTCTTCGCCAAGGGTGACAAGGCCAAGGAGGCCACCGACGCCGGGGCCGACATCGTCGGCGCCGAGGACCTGGCCGAGAAGATCCAGGGCGGCTTCATGGACTTCGACAAGGTGCTGGCCACCCCGGACATGATGGGCGTGGTCGGCCGGCTCGGCAAGGTGCTCGGCCCGCGCGGCCTCATGCCCAACCCGAAGATCGGCACCGTCTCCGCCGACATCGCCCGCGCCGTCAAGGAGCAGAAGGCCGGCAAGGTGGAGTTCCGGGTCGAGAAGGCCGGCATCGTCCACGTGCCGTTCGGCAAGGCCTCCTTCGACGCCGAGAAGCTCAAGGCCAACTTCCAGGCCATCATGGAGCTGGTCTTCAAGGCCAAGCCCCAGACCGCCAAGGGCGTCTACCTGAAGAACGTCACCGTCTCCTGCACCATGGGCCCGGGCATCAAGCTGGACACCTCCGAGCTCTCGGCGCACCACGCCTAGTCACGCGCTCCACCCGCCGGCATGTCGCCGGGCGGGAACGATGTGCCCGGCGGCATGACGCCGCCGGGGATTCTGGTCCAAGACAGCGGGCCCGCCCGACCCCGAGTGCGAGTGGTCCAAGGGGGAGGGAGGCCAAGCGGAGCCGAGAGGCCCCGACCCGCCGAGACGGAACCTGCATTGTCGTACGCAGCGTCCCCTGCTTGGCCAGGGGGTTTTGGTACCGGCCTTCGGCCGTCCCAAGCCCACGAACGAAGCCGCCGGCCCACAGCCGGCGGCATGGAAGGTGGTGAGTACATTTGAACCGGACGGAAAAAGAAGAGGTCATCGCGGAGCTGCACGCCAAGATGGCCAAGGCCCGGACCGCCATCGTGGCGGAGCCCAGGGGTCTCGACGTGGAGACGGTCACCTCGCTGCGCAAGAAGCTGCGCGACGCCAAGGTGGAGTACCGCGTCGTGAAGAACACCCTCGCCGCGCGTGCTGCCAAGGGCACGCCGGTGGAGGCCATCGCCGACAAGTTCGTGGGGCCGACCGCGCTCGTCATGTCGTACGACGACGTGGTGGCTCCCGCGAAGCTGCTCACGGAGTTCATGAAGGACCGTGAGAACTTCGCGATTCGCGGGGGCGTGGTGGAGGGGACGCTGATCGACGCCAAGGGCGTCGCGGCGCTCGCCAAGCTGCCAAGCCTCAACGAGCTGCGCGCGCAGATCCTGGGGATGCTGACCCAGCCTGCCACCAAGCTCGCGCGGATCATCGGCACCCCGGCCCAGCAGCTCGCCCGCGTGCTCGGTGCGCGGACGACCCAGCTGGAGAAGCAGTCCTAAACGGTACCTGAACCCGGGGTGCGCGAAGCGCGCCCCACTGAACGCTGCGGGGCTGGCCCGGAAGGCCTTCCCCGCCGAAGAAAAGGAAGAGGAATCATGGCCGACTTGAATGCCATCGTGGAGCAGCTGTCCGGTCTCACCGTCATCCAGGCTGCCGAGCTGGTGAAGCAGCTCGAGCAGAAGTGGGGCGTCTCCGCCGCGGCCGCCGTGGCCGTGGCTGCTGGTCCGGCCGCTGCCGGCCCGGCCGCCGCCGCCGAGGAGAAGACCGAGTTCTCGGTCGTCCTCACCGACGCCGGCGCCAACAAGATCAACGTCATCAAGGAGGTCCGCGTGGTCACGGGCCTGGGCCTGAAGGAGGCCAAGGACCTGGTCGAGGCCGCCCCCAAGGAAGTCAAGGGTGGCGTCCCCAAGGCGGAGGCCGACGAGATCAAGAAGAAGCTCGAGGCCGCCGGCGCCAAGGTCGAGATCAAGTAGCGACGAAGTCTGGAGGCACGGGATGGATCGCGAGGTCCGTCCCGTGCCGCCACTCTCCTGGTTTTTTGACGCAGGGGTCAGGGCCCGTTAAGACCTGCCCCCCTGTCCAGTGAGCCAAGAGAGCGCGGCCTGACGGCCGGATGAAGTGGGGAGCCGGCCGCGAGGCTGGCTAGACGCTTTTCAGCAGCCTGATTCAGCGAAAGAGGTCCGTTCTCGATGGCGACGATCCAGAGCAATTTCCGAATCCGCAGGAACTTCGGGAAGATCAACAAGATCGCGGAAATCCCCAACCTCATCGCCATCCAGAAGACCAGCTACGACAAGTTCCTCCAGGTCGACGTGGCGCCCGAGAAGCGGGACGACACCGGCCTGCACGGGGTCTTCAAGTCGGTCTTCCCCATCAAGGACTTCAACGAGACCAGCTCGCTGGAGTTCGTCAGCTACCACCTCGAGAAGCCCAAGTACGACGTCGACGAGTGCCACCAGCGTGGCATGACCTACTCGGCGCCCATCAAGGTGGTGGTCCGCCTGGTGGTCTGGGACAAGGACGAGGAGACCGGCGCGCAGTCGATCCGCGACGTCAAGGAGCAGGAGGTCTACTTCGGCGAGATCCCGCTGATGACGGCCAACGGCACCTTCATCATCAACGGCACCGAGCGGGTGGTGGTGAGCCAGCTGCACCGCTCCCCGGGCGCCTTCTTCGACCACGACAAGGGCAAGAGCCACGCCTCCGGCAAGCTGCTCTACAACGCCCGCATCATCCCGTACCGCGGCTCCTGGATCGACTTCGAGTTCGACCACAAGGACATCCTCTACGTCCGCATCGATCGCCGCCGCAAGCTGCCGGCCACGGTGCTGCTGCGCGCCCTGGGCGGCGTGCCGGACAACGCCAAGAAGAACCCCATCGACTTCCGCGGCACCGCCGAGGAGATCCTCAAGTACTACTACGACGTCGAGACCATCCGCGTCGAAGGCAAGGGCAAGTACGAGAAGGACCTGAACCCCGAGCTGCTCAAGGGCCAGCGCGCCACGCGCGACATCAAGGACCCCAAGAGCGGCGAGGTCATCGTCAAGAAGAACCGCAAGTACACCGAGGGGGCCATCAAGAAGCTGGTGGCCGCCCGGATGAAGTCGCTGCCGGTGGAGGCCGAGGAGGTCTACACCAAGATCTCCGCCGAGGACGTGGTCGACGAGAGCACCGGCGAGGTGCTGCTCGAGGTCAACGAGGAGGTCACCGAGGCCAAGATCGAGGAGCTGCGCAAGCGCAACCTCTCCGAGTTCAAGGTCCTCTTCATCGACAACCTCAACGTCCTGCCGTCGCTGCGCGACACCCTGATGCTGGACAAGATCTCCACGCCCGACGAGGCCATCATGGAGATCTACCGGCGCCTGCGCCCGGGTGATCCGCCGACCCCGGACACCGCCGGCTCGCTCTTCAACAACCTCTTCTTCAACCCCGAGCGCTACGACCTCTCCAAGGTCGGCCGCCTCAAGCTGAACTACAAGTTCGGCCTCGAGGAGCCGCTCGACAACACCATCCTCACCAAGCGCGACATCCTCGAGGTGGTGCGCTTCCTCATCGACCTCAAGAACGGCAAGCCCAACAAGGACGTCGACGACATCGACCACCTCGGCAACCGCCGGGTCCGCGCCGTCGGCGAGCTGCTGGAGAACCAGTACCGCATCGGCCTGGTCCGGATGGAGCGCGCCATCAAGGAGCGCATGAGCCTGCAGGAGATCGAGACGCTCATGCCGCATGACCTGATCAACGCCAAGCCGGTGACGGCGGTGATCAAGGAGTTCTTCGGCTCGTCCCAGCTCTCGCAGTTCATGGACCAGACCAACCCGCTCTCCGAGGTGACCCACAAGCGCCGCCTCTCGGCCCTCGGGCCCGGGGGCCTGACCCGCGAGCGCGCCGGCTTCGAGGTGCGCGACGTCCACTCCACGCACTACGGCCGCATCTGCCCCATCGAGACGCCCGAAGGGCCGAACATCGGCCTGATCGCCTCGCTCTCCAGCTACGCCCGGGTCAACGAGTACGGCTTCGTGGAGACCCCGTACCGCAAGGTGGAGAAGGGCCGCGTCACCGACGAGGTCACCTTCTACTCGGCGCTCGAGGAGGAGAAGCACATCATCGCCCAGGCCAACGCGCCGGTCGATCGCCGCGGCCACTTCGAGGGCAGCAACGTCTCCTGTCGCAAGGAGGGCGAGTACATCCTGGCCCGCCCGGAGGAGGTCGACCTGATGGACGTGTCGCCGAACCAGCTGGTCTCGGTGGCCGCCTCGCTGGTCCCGTTCCTGGAGAACGACGACGCCAACCGCGCCCTGATGGGCTCGAACATGCAGCGCCAGGCGGTGCCGCTGCTGCGCACCACCGCGCCGCTGGTCGGCACCGGCATCGAGTCGATCGTGGCCCGCGACTCCGGGGTCACGGTGGTGGCCCGCCGCGACGGCATCGTCCAGTCGGTCGACGCCTCGCGCATCGTGGTCAAGGCCGACGTGGCCACCTCGACCACCGACGTGGCCAACTCGGTCGACATCTACAACCTGACCAAGTACCAGCGCTCCAACCAGAACACCTGCATCAACCAGAAGCCCATCGTGAAGCCGGGCGAGCGGGTCAAGAAGGGCGACGTCATCGGCGACGGCCCGGCCACCGAGCAGGGCGAGCTGGCGCTCGGTCGCAACGTGGTGGTCGCCTTCATGCCGTGGCAGGGCTACAACTTCGAGGACTCCATCCTCCTCTCCGAGCGGCTCATCAAGGAGGACGTGTTCACCTCGGTGCACATCGAGGAGTTCGAATGCGTCGCCCGTGACACCAAGCTCGGCAAGGAAGAGATCACCCGGGACATCCCCAACGTCGGCGAGGAGGCCCTCAAGGACCTCGACGAGTCGGGGATCATCCGCATCGGCGCCGAGGTCAAGCCCAGCGACATCCTGGTGGGCAAGATCACCCCCAAGGGCGAGACCCAGCTCTCCCCCGAGGAGAAGCTGCTGCGCGCCATCTTCGGCGAGAAGGCCGGCGACGTCCGCGACAGCTCGCTGCGCGTGCCTCCGGGGGTGACCGGCACGGTCATCAACGCCAAGGTCTTCAGCCGCAAGGGCGTGGAGAAGGACGAGCGGGCCAAGGCCATCGAGGAGATGGAGGAGGCCAAGCTCCTCAAGGACCAGAACGACGAGATCAAGATCATCCAGGACTCGGCGTACCAGAAGATCCGCAAGCTGCTGGTCGGCAAGGAGGCCACCGGCCGCCTGGTCGACGACCGCGGTGAGCAGCTGCTCAAGCGCGGCGAGGGGATCACCGACGAGGTGCTCGACGGCATCCCCCAGCGCTACTGGGGCGAGATCACCGTGGACGGCGACGTCTCCGACCTGGTCCGCAAGATCATCGAGAACTTCCAGGAGCAGCAGGACCTGGTCAAGCTGCTCTTCAGCGAGAAGATCGGCCGCCTCAAGAAGGGCGACGAGCTGCCGCCGGGCGTCATCAAGATGGTGAAGGTGTACGTCGCCATCAAGCGGAAGCTGGCGGTGGGCGACAAGATGGCCGGCCGCCATGGCAACAAGGGCGTGGTCTCGCGCGTCCTCCCTGAGGAGGACCTGCCCTACCTGGAGGACGGCACCCCGGTCGACATCGTCCTCAACCCGCTGGGCGTCCCCTCGCGCATGAACGTGGGGCAGATCCTCGAGACCCACCTCGGCTGGGCGGCCCGCAACGTCGGCCTCCGCCTCAACGAGATGCTGGAGAAGAACTTCGGTCCCAACGAGCTCCGCAAGAAGCTGAAGCGGGTCTTCGAGGGGGCCGACGGCGGCGGCAACGAGAAGCTGCTGGCGCTGATCGACGACCTGCCGCAGGGCGAGCTGCCCAAGCTGATCCAGAAGCTCCGCCACGGCGTCCACGTCGCCACCCCGGTGTTCGACGGCTGCCGCGAGGAGGAGATGCGCGACCTGCTGGTGCAGGGCGACGCCACCATGCAGTCGGTGCTCTTCGACGGCCGCACCGGCGAGCCGTTCGACCAGGACGTCACCGTGGGCGTGATGTACATGCTCAAGCTTCACCACCTGGTGGACGAGAAGATCCACGCCCGGTCGATCGGGCCTTACTCCCTGGTCACCCAGCAGCCGCTGGGCGGCAAGGCCCAGTTCGGCGGCCAGCGCCTCGGCGAGATGGAGGTCTGGGCCATGGAGGCCTACGGCGCCGCCTACTCGCTGCAGGAGTTCCTCACCGTCAAGTCCGACGACGTGGTGGGCCGCACCCGGATGTACGAGGCCATCGTCAAGGGGGAGAACACGCTGGAGTCGGGCCTGCCCGAGTCCTTCAACGTGCTCATCAAGGAGCTCCAGAGCCTCGCGCTCGACGTGGAGCTCCTCGAGTCGCCCGAGGCGAAGGCGCAGCGCGAGCTGGAGGCGGCCACCGCCGTCACCGACCCGCTCGCCCCGCGCCCCGGCGGCGACAAGAAGACGGCCTAGTCAGCGTTCCAACGGAATCCGAGAAGCCCGGGAGTCGACGTGAAGGACATCTTCAATTTCTTCGAGAAGCCGAAGGACCCGCTGTCGTTCTCTGCGATCCGCATCTCGCTGGCCTCGCCGGACAAGATCCGGCAGTGGTCGCACGGCGAGGTGAAGAAGCCGGAGACCATCAACTACCGGACCTTCAAGCCGGAGCGGGACGGCCTGTTCTGCGCCAAGATCTTCGGGCCGGTCAAGGACTACGAGTGCAACTGCGGCAAGTACAAGCGCATGAAGCACCGCGGCGTGGTCTGCGAGAAGTGCGGCGTCGAGGTGATCCAGTCCAAGGTGCGGCGCGAGCGGCTCGGCCACATCACCCTGGCCACGCCGGTGGCGCACATCTGGTTCCTCAAGTCGCTGCCCTCGCGCATCGGCAACCTGCTCGACATCACCCTGAAGGACCTGGAGAAGGTCCTCTACTGTGAGTCGTTCATCGTCATCGACCCCAAGGCCGTGCAGACCCTGACGCGGGGCGAGCTGCTCTCCGAGGACCGCTACCACAAGGCCCTCGAGGAGCACGGCTCCGACTCCTTCACCGCCGGCATGGGCGGCGAGGCGGTGCTGGAGCTGCTGCGCGCCGTGGCCCCGTCGGAGAGCAAGTACGGGGAGGGGATGGTCGGCCTCGGCGAGGAGCTGCGCGCCGTGATGAAGGAGGCCACCTCCGACGCCAAGCGCAAGAAGATCGCCAAGCGCCTCAAGGTGGTCGAGGCCTTCACCAGCTCGGGCAACAAGGCCGACTGGATGATGCTCGAGGTCATCCCGGTCATCCCGCCCGACCTGCGCCCGCTGGTCCCGCTCGACGGCGGCCGCTTCGCAACCTCCGACCTCAACGACCTCTACCGCCGCGTCATCAACCGGAACAACCGGCTCAAGCGGCTGCAGGAGCTCAACGCCCCCGACATCATCATCCGCAACGAGAAGCGGATGCTGCAGGAGGCGGTCGACGCCCTCTTCGACAACGGGCGCCGCGGCAAGACCATCACCGGCCCCAACAAGCGGCCGCTCAAGTCGCTGAGCGACATGCTCAAGGGCAAGCAGGGCCGGTTCCGCCAGAACCTGCTCGGCAAGCGCGTCGACTACTCGGGCCGCTCGGTGATCGTGGTCGGCCCGGAGCTCAAGCTCCACCAGTGCGGCCTGCCCAAGATCATGGCCCTGGAGCTCTTCAAGCCCTTCATCTACAACAAGCTGGAGGAGAAGGGCTTCGTCACCACCATCAAGTCGGCCAAGAAGATGGTGGAGAAGGAGCGCCCCGAGGTCTGGGACATCCTCGACGAGGTGATCCGCGAGCACCCGGTGCTGCTCAACCGCGCCCCGACCCTGCACCGCCTCGGCATCCAGGCCTTCGAGCCGGTGCTGATCGAGGGCAAGGCCATCCAGCTCCACCCGCTGGTCTGCACCGCCTTCAACGCCGACTTCGACGGCGACCAGATGGCCGTGCACGTGCCGCTCTCCATCGAGGCCCAGATGGAAGCCCGCGTGCTGATGATGAGCACCAACAACATCCTCTCGCCGGCGCACGGCAAGCCCATCATCGTGCCCAGCCAGGACATCGTCCTGGGCATCTACTACATGACCCGCGAGCGGGCCTTCGCCAAGGGCGAGGGCAAGTCCTTCGCCAGCCCCGACGAGATCCGCGCCGCCTACGACCAGGGCGAGGTCGACCTGCAGGCCAAGGTCTGGGTGCGCATGGACGGCGTCCGGGTCGAGACCACGGTGGGCCGGGTCATGCTCTACGACATCGTCCCCAAGCGGCTCCCCTTCGACTCCATCAACAAGGTGATGGACAAGAAGCAGCTGCAGGCGCTCATCGACCAGACCTACCGGCTCTGCGGCGAGAAGGAGACGGTGCTGCTGGCCGACCGGGTCCGGTCGCTGGGCTACGGCCACGCCACCAAGGCCGGCATCTCCATCGCCCTGGACAACATGGCGATCCCCAAGAAGAAGCAGGAGCTGCTGGATCGGGCCACCGGCGAGGTCGACGACATCCAGACCCAGTACGCCGAGGGCCTGATCACCTTCGGCGAGCGCTACAACAAGGTCATCGACATCTGGGCGCAGGTCACCGAGGAGGTGGCCGGCGAGATGATGGGCCAGATCGGCACCGAGATCGCCCACGGCACCGGCAAGGAGGGCAAGAAGGAGGAGCGCAAGCAGCCGTCCTTCAACCCCATCTTCATCATGGCCGACTCCGGCGCCCGCGGCTCCGCCCAGCAGATCCGTCAGCTGGCCGGCATGCGCGGCCTGATGGCCAAGCCCTCCGGCGAGATCATCGAGACGCCCATCACCGCCAACTTCCGCGA
This sequence comes from Anaeromyxobacteraceae bacterium, assembly GCA_032654565.1. Lineage (GTDB taxonomy): Bacteria > Myxococcota > Myxococcia > Myxococcales > Anaeromyxobacteraceae > JADKCZ01. The sequence goes on from JAULAX010000017.1 coordinate 210,862, forward strand.
GGGGCTGAACGTCCTGCAGTACTTCATCTCCACGCACGGCGCCCGCAAGGGGCTCGCCGACACCGCGCTGAAGACCGCCAACTCCGGCTACCTGACCCGCCGCCTCGTCGACGTGGCCCAGGACGCCATCATCACCGAGTACGACTGCGGCGCCATGGACGGCATCACCCTCGGCTCCCTGGTCGAGGGCGGCGAGATCATCGAGCCCATGGGCGAGCGCATCCTCGGCCGCGTGGCGCTCGACGACATCCTCGACCCCATCAGCGGCACCGTGGTGGTGGAGTCGAACGAGGAGATCGACGAGGCCAAGGTCAAGCTCATCGAGTCCTCCGGCATCGACAAGGTCCGCATCCGCTCGGTGCTGACCTGCCAGGCCCGCCGCGGCATCTGCGTCGAGTGCTACGGCCGTGACCTGGCCCGCGGCCGCAAGGTGAGCGTGGGCGAGGCGGTCGGCGTCATCGCCGCCCAGTCCATCGGCGAGCCGGGCACCCAGCTGACCATGCGGACCTTCCACATCGGCGGCGCCGCGTCCCGGCGCGCCGAGCAGTCGAACCTGGAGAACCGCAACGGCGGCGTGGTCAAGCTGCTCAACGTGGCGGTGGCCAAGAAGAAGGACGGCACGCTGATCGTCATGAACCGCAACGGCGAGCTGCTGGTCACCGACGACCAGGGGCGCGAGCGCGAGCGGTACAGCCTGGTGTACGGCGCCAAGCTGCTGGTCCGCGAGGGCCAGCGGGTGGAGCCGCAGGGGATGCTGGCCGAGTGGGATCCCTACTCGATGCCCATCATCACCGAGGTGGCCGGCCGGGTGAAGTACGGCGACCTGGTCGACGGCGTCACCATCAACGACTCGGTGGACGAGGTCACCGGCCTGTCGCGCAAGACCGTGGTCACCTCCAAGGACCCGGACGCCCGGCCCCGCATGTCGATCAAGGGGGACGACGGCCAGACCCGCAAGCTGGCCAACTCCGAGGCCGACGCCCGCTACATGCTCCCCGAGGGGGCCAACCTGGTGGTCAACGACGGCGACGAGGTCGACGCCGGCGACGTGCTGGCGAAGATGCCGCGCGAGACCACCAAGACCAAGGACATCACCGGCGGCCTGCCGCGGGTCGCCGAGCTCTTCGAGGCCCGCAAGCCCAAGGAGCACGCCGTCATCTCCGAGATCGACGGCGTGGTGGCCTTCGGCAAGGACACCAAGGGCAAGCGCAAGGTGGTCATCACCCCCGAGGTGGACGGCAAGCTGCGCCCCGACCTGGCCAAGGAGTACCTGATCGCCAAGGGCAAGCACATCAGCGTCCACACCGGCGACCGGGTCCGCGCCGGCGAGCCGCTCATGGACGGCTCCTCCAACCCGCACGACATCCTCCGGGTGCTGGGCGAGAAGGAGCTGGCCCGCTGGCTGGTGGACGAGGTGCAGGAGGTCTACCGGCTCCAGGGCGTGAAGATCAACGACAAGCACATCGAGACCATCGTCCGCATGATGCTCCGCCGCGTCCGCGTGGTGGAGGTGGGCGACGCCAACTTCCTCGCCGACGAGCAGGTGGAGAAGTGGGTCTTCGAGGAGGAGAACGACCGGGTCATCACCGAGGGTGGCAAGGCGGCGCAGGCCGAGCCGCTGCTCCTCGGCATCACCAAGGCCTCGCTCTCCACCGAGTCCTTCATCTCGGCGTCGTCGTTCCAGGAGACCACCAAGGTGCTGACCGAGGCCGCCATCAGCGGCAAGGTCGACAACCTGCGCGGCCTCAAGGAGAACGTCATCATGGGCCGGCTCATCCCGGCCGGCACCGGCCTGCACCACTACAAGCACCTCGACATCGAGGTGGAGACGCCGGTCGACGCCGTCGAGGAGGCCGAAGAGGCCCTGGCGGCGGGCATCGGCGAGGAGTAGCCGGCCCGATCCGGGCGCCTCGTCGCCCCTGCTTGACCGAGAGATCCAGTCCCTGATGGGGCTGGATCTCTCTTTTTTTCATTACTCTGGGACGGGTGGGGGCGTCTCAACCTCTTGATTTGCCTCAAGCCTTGGACCGAGACCGAGTCCCGGTAGGTTGGACCGAGACTTGACGGCCGTCAAATCGCTGGACCAATTCGGTTCAGTTATGGCAAACGGGGATTGCCAACGGGCCAGCGATGAGCAGGTTCGAGGGACTCAGGAGGTCGGTAGGGGTGTTGAAGGATCGACCGAGAGGAAGTCGCAGTAGGCTAGTTGACTAAAACAGTCCAGATTGTTAGCTTGCATCCGCTGAGCAGCCAGCACCGCACCCAGACCTGAAACCGGACCACAGCTCGGAAGAAAGGTGTACTCGATGAGGACGGGATCGACGCAGCGCGGCAGCAGGGAGTTCGATGAGCTGGCCCCCTACCTGAAGGCGGTGCGCGACTTCCCGCCGCTCACCCGCGAGGAGGAGCACAAGGCGGCGGTGCGGGCCCGCAAGGGTGACGTGGCCGCCAAGCAGAAGCTGGTCCGGCACAACCTGGCCTTCGTGGTGGCCATCTCCCGCAAGCAGCGGCGCGGCACCGTCCGGCTCGACGACCTGATCCAGGAGGGGAACGTGGGGCTGATGCGCGCGGTCGAGAAGTTCGACCCCGGCGCCGGGACCCGCTTCTCCACCTACGCGGTCTGGTGGATCCGCGCCTACGTCGGCAAGTACCTCAAGGAGGCGCGCAGCACCGTCCGGCCGCAGAGCGGCACCGTGGCCCAGCCGGACATGTCGCTCGACAGCGCCGTCGACGAGGACGGCGAGACCACCCACCTGGAGCGGATCGAGGACGACGGCCCGGGGCCGGAGGACCTCTACCTGCAGACCGAGGGGGACCGCGACGTGCGGGAGGCCCTCGGCAAGGTCCGCAAGCGCATCGGCGAGCTGGGCTGGGACATCGTCCACAACCGGCTGGAGCAGGACCAGCCCCGCACCCTGGAGGAGATCGGCAAGCGCTGGGGGGTTTCGCGCGAGCGGGTCCGCCAGGTGGAGCTGAAGACCAAGCAGTTCCTGGAGCGGTACCTGACCGACGAGGAGCGCGACGCCGCCTAGCGCCCGCCCGACCGCTGCATCGCCTCATCCCGCGCCCGCCCCGGACACCTCCGGAGCGGGCGCGGTCGCGTCGGCACCGACCGTGCACCAGCCAGCTCCATCGCCGCCTCGCGGGCCTGCCGGTCCGCGTCCAGGGCGAAGAACACGGGAGGCAGGGCATGGAGCGCAGCCGGGTGGTGAAGGTGGGCAAGGGGGCGGAAGCACGGCCACGGCGGCGCATCTCGGCCGCCGAGTGGATGGGGGCGGAGCGGGCCGAGGCCCTGGTGGCCAGCGCCGAAGCCGAGGCGGAGGCGGTCCGCGACGCGGCCGGCCAGGTCCGCGCCGCGGCCCGCGAGGAGGGACACGCCGAGGGGCTGCGGGCGGCCGCCGCCCAGGTGGAGGAGCGCGTGGCCTCGCTGGCCGAGGCCCAGGCCCGCTGGCTGGCCCGCGCCGAGGTGGAGGCGCTCGACCTGGCGGTGGAGATGGCCCGGCGCATCCTCGGCCGGGAGCTGCGGCTCGACCCGGCCGCGGCCAGCGACGGGGCGGTGGCCACGCTCCGCGCCGCCGGGCGGCGGCGGACGCTCCGGGTTCGGCTCCACCCCGACGGCGTGGCCGGCCTGCGGGAGCGACGGCCGGCGCTGGCCGAGGCGGGCGCCGGCGCCACCCTGGAGCTGGTGGCGGACCCGGCCCTGGCCCCCGGCGACGTGGTGGTGGAGACCGAGGCCGGGCAGGTGGACGGCCGGATCGCCACCCGCCTGGAGGGGTACCGGGCGGCGCTGGGCCGGGACGCGGCGTGACGGCGCCGTCCCTCCGGGATCGCCTCGACCGGCGGCTCGCCGCGCTGGACCGGGCCACGCCGCTGCGGCTCACCGGCCGGCTCACCCAGCTCTCCGGGCTGGCGCTGGAGGCGGCCCTGGCCGGGCCCAGGCTCGGTGACCTGGTCGAGGTGGAGCGGCCGGGCGCGCCGCTGCTGGCCGAGGTGGTCGGGCTGCGGGAGGAGCGGGCGGTGCTCCTGCCGCTCGGCGACCCGGCCGGCGTCGGGCTCGACGCCACGGTCCGCCCCCGCGGCGAGCCGCTCACCGTGGGCGTGGGGGAGGGGCTGCTGGGGCGGGTGCTCGACGGGCTGGGCCACCCCATCGACGGCCGGCCGCCGCCGGCGGGGCTGGTGCCCTGGCCGGTGGACCGGCCGCCGCCGCACCCGCTCACCCGCCGGCGAGTCGCCGAGCCGATGCCGTTCGGCGTCCGGGCGCTCGACGGGCTGCTCACCGCCGGGCGGGGGCAGCGGCTCGGGCTCTTCGCCGGCGCCGGCGTCGGCAAGTCGACGCTGCTCGGGCAGATGGCTCGCGGCGCCCGGGCCGACCTCTCGGTGATCTGCCTGGTGGGGGAGCGGGGGCGCGAGGTCGGCGAGTTCCTCGAGGAGGCGCTGGGGCCGGACGGGCTGGCGCGGAGCGTGGTGGTGGTGGCCACCAGCGACGCCCCGGCGCTGGTCCGGCTGCGGGCGGCCCACGTGGCCACCGCCATCGCCGAGTGGTTCGCCGAGGGCGGGGCCGAGGTGCTCTTCCTGCTCGACTCGGTCACCCGGTTCGCCCGGGCCCAGCGGGAGGTGGGGCTGGCGGCCGGCGAGCCCCCGGCCCGTCAAGGCTACCCGGCCTCGGTCTTCCAAGCGCTGCCGCGGCTGCTGGAGCGGACCGGCAACCGGGCCCGGGGCGGGATCACCGCCGTCTACACCGTGCTGGTGGCCGGCGGCGACCTGGAGGAGCCCATCGCCGACGAGGTGCGCGGCATCCTCGACGGCCACGTGGTGCTGGAACGGCGGCTGGCCGAGCGCGGCCGGTTCCCGGCCATCGACGTGCTGGGGAGTGTCTCGCGGGTCATGCCGCGGGTCACCAGCGCCCCCCACCGCGCGGCCGCGGCGAGGGTCCGCACGCTGCTGGCGGCGCTGGAGGCGAGCCGGGAGCTGGTCCAGCTGGGGGCCTACGAGGCGGGGCGCGACCCGGAGCTGGATCGGGCCCTGGCGCTCCAGGGGGAGCTGGAGGCCTTCCTGCGGCAGGGTGCGGAGGAGGACGAGCCCTTCGAGGCGACCCTGGCCCGGCTGGAGGCGCTGGCGTCATGAACTGGAGGCTGGCGCGGCTGCTCGACCTGCGCCGCCGGCGGCGGGACGAGGCGGCGACGACGCTGGCGCGGGCGGTGGCCAGGCAGCAGGCGGCTGCGGCCGAGGCGCGGGCGCTCGAGCAGCAGGCCGACGGGACCACGGCCCGGGCGCTGCGGGCCGGGGTGGGGGGAGACGCGGCGCGGTGGGCGGCGCGGCTGCGGGGCGAGGCGGCGGCGCTCCTCCTCCAGGCGGCGCAGGCCGAGACCCGGGCCCGGCTCGAGGAGGCGGGGCTGGCCGGTCCCCGCGAGGCCCTGCGCCGCGCGGGGCTCGACCAGGGCGTGCTGGAGCGGCTGGAGTCGGCCTGGCTGGCGACGCGGCGGCAGGCGGCGGCACGACGCGCCGAGGCGGCGCTCGACGATCGGCCCTGGGTCCGTGGAGGCGCGGCGCCGCGGTGAGGCCTGCGGGAGCTCCGCCGCTCAGCGCTTCTCGACCAGCGGGAGCGAGACCCGACCTTGCTGGCACTGCACCGTCAGCTTCAGCGGCCGGTAGGCGGCGCCGGGGGGCTGGTCGTCGCTCAGGAAGTCCTCGATCCGCGGGGTGACGGTGTCGCCCGGCCGGATGGTCCGGCGCTTCTCGTAGCGCCAGGTGTCGTCGAGGACCAGCACCACCTCGGTCCAGATGGTGCCGTCCGACTCGTTGCGGAGCGAGAGCACCTGGCCGACGCTGGTGGACTGGAGCCGGGCGGTGGCGCCGAGCGAGTTGGCCGGCCCCGAGGACGGGCAGGCCGCCCACAGGGTGACGAGGGCGAGCAGGGCCCAGGTGCCCACCACCGTGGCCTTGAGCCGGGCCGTCCGGTTGGACTTCTTCAGCCCGTCGACGACGTCCGAGGCCAGGTCGGTGGCCAGCCCCACGGCGGCGTCCCTGGCCCGGCCGGCGGCGGCCAGCGGCGCGGCGCTGCGGCTGGTCCTGGCCTGCGGCACGGGCGGCGGCGCGGGCCGGGGCACGGGAGGCGGCATGGGAGGCGGCATGGGCGGGGGCGTCGGCATCGTCGGGGAGGGTAGCCCTGGCGCCGGGGGTGGGACAAGCCTGGTGCGTCGAACCGCCCAGCGCTTCGGCTCGAGCGCTGCCAGGGTCGACCTGGCGCCGCCGGCGAATGGCCCCGCGGAGTAGGATGGAGCGATGGAGTCGATCCGGATGGCGCCCGAGGTGGCCGAGGCGCTGGCGCGCGGCGGACCGGTGGTGGCGCTGGAGACCAGCGTGGTGGCCCAGGGGCTCCCGCCCCCGGCCAACCTGGAGGCCGCCGCCCGCTGCGCCGCGGCGGTGCGCGCCGCCGGAGCCGTCCCCGCCGCCATCGGGCTCATCGACGGCGCCGTCGTCATCGGCCTCGACGAGGAGGGGCTGGCGAGGCTGGGCGATCCGTCCCGCCACCCCGCCAAGGCCGGGGCGCGCGACCTGGCCCCGCTGCTGCGCGCCCGGCGCGACGCCGGGATCACGGTCTCGGCCACGCTGGTCATCGCCGCCCGGACCGGGATCCGGCTCTTCGCCACCGGTGGGCTGGGGGGCGTCCACCGGCTGGCGGCCGGCGCCGTGCCGCGCGGCGCCGCCGACGTCTCGGCGGACCTCGGCGAGCTGGCGCGGAGCCCGGTCTGCGTGGTCTCGGCCGGCCCCAAGGCCATCCTCGACCTGCCGGCCACCGCCGAGGCGCTGGAGACGCTGGGCGTCCCGGTGATCGGCTACCGGACCTCCGAGCTGCCGGCCTTCTTCACCGACGGCAGCGGCGTGCGGCTCGAGCACCGCGTCGAGGGGCCCGGCGAGGCCGCAGCGCTGCTCCGGCTCCACTTCGAGACGCTGGGGCGCCCGCAGGGGATCCTGCTGGCGGTGGCCCCGCCGGAGCCGCTACCGCGCGCCGAGGTGGAGGAGGCCATCCTGCGGGCCCTGGCCGGCGCCGCCCGCGCCGGGATCACCGGGCCGGCGCTGACCCCGTGGCTGCTCTCCGCGGTCGCCGAGGCCACGGGTGGACGCACCCGCCAGGCCAACCTGGCCCTGCTGGAGCGGAACGCCGCCGTGGCCGGCGAAGTGGCGGTGGCGCTGGCCCGCCCGGGGTAGAATGCCAGGGTGTCTCCACCCACCTACCGCACCCCGGTCCACGTCGCCGACCCGGCCTCGCTCCAGGCGCTGATCACGGCGCTCCAGCCGGAGCCGGTGCTGGCGCTCGACACCGAGTCCAACAGCTTCCACGTCTACCGGGAGCGGGTCTGCCTGCTGCAGCTCTCGTCCCCGTCGGCCGACTACATCGTCGACCCCATCGCCGTCGACGTGCGGCCGCTCGGCGCGCTCCTCGGCGACGGCCGGGAGCTGGTGCTGCACGGCGCCGACTACGACGTCCGCTGCCTGCGGCGGGAGTACGGCTGGCGGCTGCCGCGCCTCTTCGACACCATGGTGGCGGCGCGCCGCCTGGGGCGCCCCGGGCTGGGGCTGTCGGCGCTGGTGGAGGCCCGGTTCGGGGTGCGGATGTCGAAGGCCCACCAGCGCTCCGACTGGGGCCGGCGGCCGCTCTCCCAGGAGCAGCTGGTCTACGCCTCGCTCGACACCCAGTTCCTCCTGCCCATCGCCGAGGAGTTCAAGGCGGAGCTGGCGGAGAAGAAGCTGACCGAGCAGGCCGAGCAGGAGTTCCTGCGCCTCTCCGAGGTGGTGGCCAGGGAGCGGGTCTTCGACACCGAGGGGTGGCGGCGGCTCAAGGGGGCCCGCGCCCTCGACGCCGCCGGGCAGGGGGTGCTGCGGGCGCTCTGGCTGGCCCGCGAGGCCCGCGCCGAGCAGGAGGACCGGCCGCCGTTCAAGGTGCTGGGCGAGCCGACCATGGTGGAGATCGCCAGGCTCAAGCCGGCCAGCCGCGCCGCGCTGGAGGCCATCCCCGGGATCACGCCGCAGGTGCTGCGGCGGCTCGGCGAGGCCATCGACGCCGCGCTGCGGACCACCTGAGCCAGGCCGGCTAGAAGCCGACGCCGGCCCCGGCCGCCGGGATCGGCGCCGCGGCGTCGAGCAGCGGCGGCAGCCCCGCCAGCCGCCGGTAGACCTCGCGGGTGGAGAGCACCGTCTTCACGTAGGTCCGGGTCTCCTTGTAGGGGATGTTCTCCACCCACTCGTCGAGCAGCTGGCCGGCGCGGGCGGCGCTCCAGGCGGCCGGCGGACCGGGGCCGGCGTTGTAGGCGGCGACGGCGCCGGCGTCGCTCCCGAACCGCTCGCCCAGCAGGCCGAGGTAGAGCGCCGCCAGCGGCAGGTTGGTGGCCGGGTCGTCGAGCCCGTCGACGGTGGCGCCGGACAGGCCGACGAGCAGGCCGAGCCGGTCCGCCGTCCGCGGCAGCAGCTGGCCGAGCCCGACGGCGCCGGCCAGGCTGCGGGCCTCCGGGCGGAAGGCCGACTCGCGCCGCAGCAGCGAGAGGAGGAGCTCCTCGTCGACGCCGGCGCCGCGCGCCGAGGCCGCCACCTCCGGCTCGAAGGCGGCCGGAAAGAGCCAGCGCTCGCTGGCCTGGGTCTGCCCGAGCAGGTCGCGCGCCACGCGGAAGGCCAGGGCCGGCTCCCCGGCGAAGGTGGCGAGCCGGCAGACCTCCACGGCGGTGGCCCGGGAGGCGCCGCGCTGCGCCAGCCCCTCCAGCGCCGCCACCCCGGCGTCGCGCCAGCCGAGCGACAGGAGCGCCGCCGCCACGGCCAGGCGGCCGGCCGGGGCGGCCTCGAGCGGTCCGGGGGGGCGGAGCTCGACGGCCGGAACCGGCGACGGCGCGGCGCCGAGCGCGGCCAGCCGGCTGCGCGCCAGCCACCCGTACCAGCCGTCACCAGCGGCCAGGGCCGCCCGGCGCAGCCGCTCCCGGTTCCCGCCGAGTCGCCCCTGCCAGTAGAGGGCGGCGTCGGCCAGCGGGCCACGCTCCAGCCGGGAGAGCCGGGCCAGCGCCCCGCGCCGATCCCCGGCGCGCAGCATCGACCAGGCGGCGAACCACTGGGCGTCGTCGGCGCGCGGCGAGGCGGGGCGGGAGCGGGCGAAGGCGTCGAGCCGGGCCGTGGCCTTCGGGTAGTCGCCGGTGTCGTACCAGAGCCAGGCCGCCAGGTAGGCCGCCTCGTCGCCCAGCTCACGGCTGCGTCGCTCGCCCAGCCCGGGGACCGGCGCCTGGCCCTCGGCCACCTGCGCGTAGCGGCTGGTCGCCTCTTCGACCTGGCCGGCCCGGGAGGCGGCCCGGGCCAGCAGCCAGAGGGCGCCGCGGCGGACGCCGGGGTGGCGCGAGGCCGCCAGGGGCCGGGCCGCCTCCACCGCCTCGGCGAGCCGATCCAGGCCGGCCAGCGCCAGCAGCCGGACCAGGGCCGCCGGTTCGGCCGGGGCGGGCGGCAGGCTCCGGGGGGCCAGCTCGGCCTCGGCCAGCGCCTCGGCGGGCCGGCCGCGCTGCAGCAGCCGCTCGGCCCGGCGCAGCCGGTCCTCGCCGCCGAGCCGGGCGCGGGCGCCACCGGCGGCGGCCCAGCCGGCCAGCGCCGCCGCCGCCTCGGCCCCCTCGGGCCGGTCCGGCTCGTCGAGCGCCAGCCCCCGGTAGAGCACCAGCGCCTCCTCCTCCCGCCCCGCCAGCCGGCGGGCCCCGGCCAGGAGCAGCCGGCCGCGGCGGGCCTGGGCCTCGTCGGAGCCACTGCCCAGCAGCCCCTCGAGCCGCAGGGCGGCCGGGCCGACCCGCCCCGCCGCCAGCAGCCCCTCGGCCTCCAGCCAGCGCGCCCCCAGCGAGACCGACGCCGGCCCTCGCTGCGCCGCCTCGGCCAGCACCGGCAGCGCCTCGGCGGGCCGCCCGGCCCCGACCAGCGCCCGCCCCAGGGCGAGCCGCAGCGCCCCCTCCAGCCCTCCGGGCGGGGCGACCAGGGCCGCCCGCAGCGGCTCGATGGCCTCGGCCGGCCGCTCCACCGCCAGCAGCGCCAGCCCCTGGGTGGCGGCGGCGCTGGCCCCGATCGGCCCGTGGGGGAGGGCGGAGCGGGCCTGGCGGGCCGCCAGCTGGCTTGCGGCCGGGTCGCCGCGCCGGAGGGCCTCGGCGCTCCTGCCCAGGGCGGTGAGCGCTTCGCAGAGCGGTTCGGCGGCCAGCGCCGGGGCGGCGGCCAGCAGGGCGAGCAGGGCCAGGGCCGGGCGCCACCGGGAGCCTGACCTGGAGCCCGGATCCGGGCCGGAGGCGGGGGGGCTTGCAACCCCGGATCGCGACGCGCTATGGACGATGAATCCCCTGACCTGGCCCTCACGATCATGGCGGCCAGCGTGCCTCAACGACGTGGTGGCTCCCCCGGCCACCAGGAGGTCGCCGTGCTCGCCAAGCCCTGCCCCACGGAACTGGTCAGCCTGATCAACCCGGACCGCGGCCTCGACGGCCAGCGGAACCTGTTCTGCACCCACTACGACGCCTGCCTCGACGAGGCCATCCGCCAGGGCTGGAACAGCTGGTGCTGCACCCGCTGCGGGCTGAGCGCCGTCGGCCCGGGCGAGGCCGACAGCATCGACACCTTCGCCACGCAGCGCCGGATGGCGTAGCGCGGCCCGAGGCGGGCGGCTCACCGGGCCGCCGCCGACAGCACCGGGTTCCCCGCCGCGTCGCGCGGGGGCTCCACGATCACCTCGGTCAGGTAGACCACCGGTCCTCCTCCCGGCAGCCGGGCGCGGGCGATGCCGACGCCGGCCAGGGTGGGACCCCTGGAGAGCAGGTTGTCGCGGTGGGCCGGGCTCTCCTCGGTGGCCTCGTGGGCGGAGAGCGCCGTCTGCCCCTTGGCCAGGTTCTCCAGCGCCTTGCGGAACGGGATGCGGGCGCGGCGCAGCCGCTCGCCGAGGTCGCCGGTGCCGGGCAGGACGTGCGCCAGCAACCCCAGCCGCAGCATCTCGGCGCTGTGGGCCCGGGCCACCGATCGCAGGGCGGGCGAGTGCTCGAGCGGCGGCAGCCCGTGGCGTCGCCGGGTCTCGTTCATGGCCTCGAGGACGCCGGCCTCGGCGGCGGCGGGGTCGTCCGGCTCCGGCTCGATCCTGGCCGCGGGGGGGGGCGGCAGCTCCGGGCCCGCGCTGACCGCCAGCAGCGCCAGCACCTCCGGGCCGTTGAGGCCGCGCCCCACCACCTCGACCAGCCAGCGCCCCGGCCGGTCGAAGCGCAGCTCCGCCCTGAAGCGCCGGGCGCCGGTGACGGGTCGCTCCAGGACGGTGCCGTCGGGGGCGGTCACGAAGAGGCGGGGCTCGGCGAGGCCGGTGACCAGCTCTCCCTCCAGCACGGCCGCCTCGCCCACCGCCACGGCGCGGGGGAAGGGGCGCAGCGGCGCCCGGCGCGGCGAGGCCAGCACCACCAGCCAGGCAGTCCCGCCGCGCTCCACCACGCCGGCCCCGAGGTGGCTGGCGAAGGAGCGGCTGGTGATCACCGGCGGCAGGGCCTCGGCCACCCGGGCCGGTGGGCCGGAGATCAGGTAGGCCAGCGGCGCCGGGTCGGCCGCGGCGGCGCTCCAGAGCGCCGACCGGAGGTGGGCCCGCGAGAGCGGCGACGGATCGCCGGCGGCGGCCAGCGCCGCCAGCTCGCGGGCGGCCAGGGAGAGCACGGCGGAGCGGGCCGGGGCGGGGTCTCCCGGGCGATGGAGCAGCGGCCCGGCCAGGGCCATGGCGCGAAGCTCCACGGCGGAGAGCTCGATGGCCGGCTCGAGGCCGTAGCGGAGCCTGGCGAGCGACGCCGGCGGGGCGCCGACGCCGGGCGTGGCGCCGGGACCAGCGGCGGGGGCGGCGCGGGGCGGGGCGGCGGCGCACCCGGCGGCCGCGACCAGCGCCACGGCGTGGAGGAGGGCGCGCCCCGGGGTCACGGCGCCGCCCGGTGGCGTGCGGTGCGGCCGGGGAGGGGCGGGGCCGGCGCGGCCGTCACGCCGGGCCCCCGGTCGAGCCGACGCGGATGTCCAGGCCGGGCGCGGCGACGCGGCCGAGCCGGGCGTTGACCCGGGCGCAGAGCTCGCCGGAGAGCGCCTCGACCTGCGCCGCCCAGGCGGCGTCGGTGACCACCACCAGCAGCCGCCCGTCGCGCATGACGCCCCGGAAGGAGGCCGAGCGGCTCAGCCGCCGGCCGCAGGCCTCGACGAAGGCCGCGGCGATGGCCGCCTCGCCGGTCTCGCGGTGGCGCCCCAGCACCTCGGCCAGCGCCGTCGCCACCGATTTCCGCTGTCCGCGCTTCATGTTGCGAAGCTAGAGGCCGGGGGCGTGGCCGTCAAGGCGCCGCCGGGATCGGCGCGCTGGAGCGCAGGTGCGGCAAGGGGTCGCGCGGGGTCGCAGCGCTCGTGTGCTGTGCTACCTTCGGGTGCGGTCCCCTCAGGAAATGACGTCTACGACCCCAAAGCGCAACGCGCTGGTACGCGCACTCTCGGTCATGCCGAGGTCGACCTCGTCGGCGGCGGGCGACGCCCTGGCCGAGGGCGGCCGGCTCAAGCTCTCCTGGCTGGTGCAGCTCCACTGGTGGGCCATCCTCGGGCAGGTGCTGATCGTCGGCCTGGCCGAGATCTGGACCGAGTTCGACCTGCCGGTCCCGCACATCATGGCGCTGCTCACCGCCGAGGTGATCGGCAATCTGGTGCTGCGCTCCTGGGCCCGCACCGCCCACGTCACCGAGTCGATGATGGCCACGGTGATGGTGCTCGACGCCGCCGTCCTGACGCTGCTGCTCGACCTGACCGGGGGCGCCTCCAACCCGTACTCCACGCTCTACCTGGTCAACGTGGCGCTGGCCGCGGTGCTGCTGCCGGGGCGCTGGTCCTGGGTGCTGATGGCGGTGACCCTGGCCGGCTTCGCCTGGCTCTTCCTCCACGAGCTGATGACCGGCTCCGCCCACCACGTGCGCTTCGGCATGTCCCCGGAGCAGGTGCTGGTGGCCCACGTCCGCGCCTCCTGGGTGGCCCTGGCGCTGGCCGCCATCTTCATCGTCTACTTCGTGCGGCGGGTGGCGCTGGCGCTGGCCGACCGCGAGCGGGAGCTGCAGCACACCCGGGCCAAGGCGGAGCGGCGCGAGAAGCTGGCCTCGCTGGCGACGCTGGCGGCGGGGGCGGCCCACGAGCTCTCCACGCCGCTCTCCACCATCACCGTGGTGGCCAAGGAGCTGCAGCGCAACCTCACCGCCGCGGTCAGCGACGACGTGGCCCGCGACCTGAAGCTGATCCGCGACCAGGTGGCCCGCTGCCGGGAGATCCTCGACCGCATGGCCGGCCACGCCGGCGAGCAGGTGGGCGAGCCGCTGCGCAGCCAGGCGGTGGCCGAGTGGGTGGCGGCCGCCTTCGACGGGCTGCAGGGGCGGGAGCGGGTCCTGCAGGAGCGGGCGCCGGGGATCGACGGCGTGCCGCTGGTCGGCCCGCCGCGGGCGCTGGCCGACGCCCTCCGCGGCCTGCTCAAGAACGCGCTGCAGGCCTCGGACACCGCCTCCACCGTGACCCTGCGGCTGGAGTCCACGGTGCGGGGGCTGGTCCGGGCCACCGTCATCGACCAGGGCCGGGGCATGTCACCGGAGGTGCTGGCCCGGGTGGGCGAGCCCTTCTTCACCACCAAGGTGCCCGGCGAGGGGATGGGGCTCGGCCTCTTCCTGACCCGGGCCCTCGCCGAGCAGCTGGGCGGCGAGCTCCACATCACCTCGAGTCCCGAGCACGGGACCGAGGCACGTCTCGAACTGCCGGCCGCGACGGCCGACGAGAGGAGCACCGCATGACCCAGAACGCCGAAGTGGGACGCGACAGCCTTCCCAGCATCCTGCTGGTGGACGATGACGAGGTGCTGCGGGAGCGGCTGGCCCAGGCCATCCGGGCGCGCGGCTACGAGGTCAAGACCGCCGGCAACGCCGCCGAGGCGCTCCGCGAGGCGGCGCTGGAGTCGCCGGAGATGGCGGTGCTCGACCTGAAGATGCCGGGCATGTCCGGCCTGGAGCTGCTGCGCGAGCTGCGCCAGCAGGACCCCGCCACCCGGGTGCTGATGCTGACCGGCTACGGCAGCATCGCCACCGCGGTGGCCGCGGTGCGCGAGGGGGCGGTGGGGTACCTGCCCAAGCCGGCCGACGCCGACGAGATCCTCGCCGCGCTCATGGGCAAGGACACCACCGCGCCCAAGTCGGGGGCGGAGACGCCCTCGCTGGCCCGCGCCGAGTGGGAGCACATCCAGCGGGTCCTCACCGACTGCGGCAACAACATCTCCGAGGCAGCGCGCCGGCTCGGCATCCACCGCCGCTCGCTGCAGCGCAAGCTGCACAAGTACCCGCCCTCCCGATAGCTCCCCACACCACCCTTCACCAGCGCCACCTGGCGCCACCCGGCGCCCAGGTGGTCCAGGAACCTCCGTTTCGACGAGGGGTCGGGTGGGTGCTTTCGCCGCTGGGTCGGTGCGGACCGGCGCCGGGGCGAGTCGGCCCTCTCCTTCCAGTGCCGCTCCGCCTCCATCCCGCAGGCCTGCCAGTGCGTGGCCCGCTGCGACGCCCTCCTCGCCGGCGAGGGGCAGGAGAATCCTCGCTTCGAGTGCACCCAGGCCTGCACCACCCGGGGGCTCTCCGCCATCGGCGAGTGCCGCCGCTCCGGCCTGGTCCCGGCTCCGGCTCCGGCGCTGGCCTCCCGCTGAACGGGCGTTGATCCGGCCGGGGGAGCCTTCCGGTGGCCACCACCCTTTCGCCGCGGCCGCGAACCCTTTCCGGCGTTATGGGTTCTCACGGGTGTGGACGCCCAGGGCCGAATGGACGGCGGGCGCCGGGAGCGCGTGATGAGCGTGGCGACGAGCGCGGTGGCGGGCGGCAGGACCGTCGAGGTCACCGGCGAGAACTTCAAGCAGATCGTGGAGCGCGACGGCATCGTCCTGCTCGACTGGTGGGCGGCCTGGTGCGGCCCGTGCCGGTCCTTCGCCCCGACCTTCGAGAAGGCGGCGGCGGCCCACCCGGACCTGGTCTTCGGCAAGGTCGACACCGAGGCCCAGCAGGAGCTGGCCGGGTCGTTCCAGATCCGCTCCATCCCCACGCTGATGATCCTGCGCGACCAGGTGCTGCTCTTCTCGCAGCCCGGGGCGCTGCCGGCGGCGGCGCTGGAGGACATCATCACGCAGGTCCGCGCCCTCGACATGGACAAGGTCCGGGCCGAGATCGCCGCGCAGGAGAAGCAGGCGGAGGGGGCGTAGTCCCGGCCTCGCGCCGTGGGCGCGAACCCCGAGGCGCTTCGCGGCGACGGACCTTCGCGAAGGTGATGGGACGCGCTTCTCGCGCGTCCTGGGTTGCGCGGGCTGAAGCCCGCGCGACAGACCGGCTTGATACCTGAACGGGCGCGCAGTAGCGTCGCCTGGTCGGAGCCGGTCCACCATGTCCCTCGTCGATCCCACCCCCGCCCTGCTCGCGCGCCTCCGCGACGAGATCACGCGCATCGAGCGCCGGCCGGCCCGGCGCCAGGGGCAGCTGGCCTGCGGGCTCGAGCCGGTCGACGCGCTGCTGCCGGGCGGCTTCCCCTGCGGCGCCCTCTCCGAGCTGCGCGGCGGGGCCTCGAGCGGCAAGACGGCGGTGGCCCTCTCCACCATCGCCCGGCTCCCGCGCGGCGCGCTGGCAGCCTTCGTCGACGGGCGCGGCGAGCTCTACCCGCCGGCCGCGGCGGCGCTCGGCGTCGACCTGGAGCGGCTGCTCATCGTCCGCCCCCCCGGCGGCGAGGAGGGGTTCCGGCTGGCGCTCTGGGCCGCCGAGGCGCTGCTCGGCTCCGGGGCCTTCGCCGCGGTGGTCGTCGACGTGCCGCGTGGCCGCCCCTTCCGCGGCGCCGAGACGGCGCTGCGGCGGCTGGTGACGGCGGCGGAGCAGGGCGGCTCGGTGGGGCTCTGGCTCTCGTCGCCCGGGGCGACGCTGCGGCCGCCGGCGCTGGTGCGGCTCGAGCTGCGCAGCGACCACGGCCGGGTGGTGGCGCGGCGGGCCGATGGGCCGGGCGCGGTGGCGCGGGCGGGGGCGGTCCAGGTGGCGTGAGCGCCCGATCGGCGCGGGCAGGGGCAGCGCCGGTCCAGCCTTTACACGGATCGTCCGGATCGCTAGGGTTCGCCACATGCGCGCCATTCTCACTGGATGTGTCGCTGCCCTCTGCGCCTGCACCGCGCCGGCCCCCTCCGTCCGACCCGCGCCGCCTGGGGCCGCCGCCACGCCGCCCGCGGTCGCCCCGCCGCCCGCACCGCCACCGGCCGAGCGGCTCGCCGCCGACACGGCGAAGAGCACCGTGGAGGGGGCCACCTTCATCGCCCCGGCCGGCTGGTCGATCGCCGTGCGCGGCCCGGCCACCATCCTCGAGGTGCCGGAGGGGGGCTCCTTCATCGCCCTCATCGACGTCCACGCGCCGGACGCCGACGCCGCCCTGGCCGCCGCCTGGGCTGTATACAAGCCCGGTCCAGGCTGGCCGCTCAAGGTGGTCACCGAGGCCCCGGACAAGGACGGCTGGACCAACCGCCGGGCGTACGACTACCAGACCTCTCCCAACGAGAAGCGCGACGTCGCCGTCTACGTGCGGCGCGCCGGCGACACCTGGACCGTGGCCGTCTACGACATGGACCAGGCGGTCGGCGAGAAGCGGGGCGCGGCGGTCTCGCTGATCTTCGGCCGGCTCCTCCCCAAGGGCTACGCCCGGGAGTCCTTCGCTGGCAAGAAGGCACACCGGCTCGACGCGGCGAGGCTGGCCAAGCTCAACGCCTGGGTCGAGACCGCCATGAAGGAACTGGGCGTGCCGGGCGTGGCCATCGGCCTGGTGCAGGATGGGAAGACGGTCTTCGCCGGCGGCTTCGGCGTGCGCGAGCTGGGCAAGCCAAAGAAGCCGGACGCCGACACGCTCTTCATGATCGCCTCCAACACCAAGGCGCTCACCACGCTGATGCTGGCCAAGCTGGTCGACGAGAAGAAGCTCGGCTGGGAGACCCCGGTCACCAGCCTGCTGCCGAGCTTCAAGCTGGGCGACCCGGAGACGACGCGACTGGTCCAGGTGAAGCACCTGATCTGCGCCTGCACCGGCCTGCCGCGCCAGGACATGGAGTGGCTCTTCCAGTTCCAGGGCGTGACGCCTGCCGGGGCCTTGGCCACGCTGGCCACCATGCAGCCGACCAGCAAGTTCGGCGAGATGTTCCAGTACTCCAACCCCATGGCCGGCGCCGGCGGCTTCACCGGCGGGCACGTCCTCTACCCGAAGCTGGAGCTCGGGGCGGCCTACGACGAGGCGATGCGGACCCGCGTCTTCGAGCCGCTCGGCATGAAGGCCACCACCTTCGACTACGCCAGGGCGCTCAAGGGGAACCACGCCACCGCCCACGCCCCGGACATCGACGGGCGGCCGGCCAAGGCGCTCATGGAGGTCAACTACGCGGTCATCCCGCTGCGGCCGGCCGGCGCGGCCTGGAGCAGCATCCGCGACATGCTGAAGTACGTCTCGGCCGAGCTCGCCGAAGGCGTGCTGCCGAACGGCAAGCGCTACATCGCCAAGGCGCCACTCCTGGAGCGACGCGCGCCGCAGGTCTCCATCGGCAAGGACACCACCTACGGCATGGGGCTCATGGTGGACACGAAGTACGGCATCCCGGTGGTGCACCACGGGGGCGACATGATCGGCTTCCACAGCGATATGCTCTGGCTCCCGGAGCACGGCGTCGGCGCGGTGATCCTGACCAATGCCGACCCGGGCTGGATCCTGCGCACGCTCTACCAGCGCAAGCTGCTCGAGGTGCTCTTCGACGGCAGGCCGGAGGCCGACGCCGACCTGGGCGCGCAGGCCAGGACCTTCTTCCAGCAGCTGGCCGCCGAGCGGAAGCTGCTCACCGTTCCGGCGGATCCGGTCGAGGCCGGCAAGCTGGCCGGGCGGTACGCCAACGACGCGCTCGGTGAGATCGCCGTGCGCCAGGCCGGCGGCGTCACCACCTTCGACTTCGGCGAGTGGCGGAGCGAGGTGGCCAGCCGCACGAACCCGGACGGCACCGTCTCCTTCATCACCACCGTGCCGGGCATGAGCGGCGTCGAGCTGGTCGTCGGCGGCGGGGGTGCGAAGCGCACGCTCATCACCCGGGATGCCCAGCACGAGTACGTCTTCGAGGAGCGGTGACGGTGCCATGGCAGAAGGTCGGCGGGAGCCGGCCGGGCTGAATGGCGCGTGGATGTCCAGGCGGCGGGACTGGCGCCGGGCCAGCTCCGGGCCGGATCGCCTCACCCGATAGAACGCCTGGCCTCCCCCATTGGCGATTCCCGACGTCAGAACTCGCGAAGGAGGGACCGCGTTCGGGTTGCTGGGAGCGCCAGCACACCTCCCACCGGGAGTTCCGCGCACCTCCCCCAAGGAGATTGTCAGACCGGCTTGATAACTGAACGGACGAGCAGTAGCGTCGTCTGTCCGGAGCCGGTCCATGCCACGCGCAGCCTCCACCCTCGCACTCGACATCCCGCCGGCCGGGCCACGCCTGCTGGCGCTCTGGCTGCCCGGGCTGCCGCTGCAGCGGCTGGGGCGGAGCCGGGAGCTGAGCGGCGACCGGCCGGTGGCGGTGGTGGACGAGGGGCGGGTGCGCTGCTGCGACGGGGCCGCGCGCGCGGCCGGGGTCCGGCCCGGCGACACCCTGGCCGAGGCGCTGGCCGCCTGCGGCCGGCTCCTGGCCGTCCCCCACGCCCCGGCCGCCGACCTGGCCGCGCTGCGGGCGCTGGCCGAGGCGCTGCTGGCGGTGGCGCCGGCGGTGGAGGTGGCCGCCCCCGACGCGCTGCTGCTCGACGCCAGCGCCGCCCACCTGCTGCACGGCGCCGAGGCCGAGCCGGAGCGGCGGCTCCTGGCCCGGGCCCGCGAGCTGGCCGGCGAGCTCGGCTTCACCGTCCGGGCGGCGGTGGCCTGCGGGCGGGGGCCGGCGCTGGCGCTGGCCCGGCACGGCGCGGAGGAGGCGTCCGGGGCCGAGCCGCGGTGGGTGGCGCCGGGAGAGGAGGCGCTGGCGCTGGCGCCGCTGCCGCTCGAGGCGCTCGGGCTCGGGCCGGCGGTGGTGGCGAAGCTGGGGGCGGTCGGCGTGGCCTGCGTCGGTGAGCTGGCCCGGCTGCCGGTGGAGGGGCTGGCGCTCCGCTTCGGCGCGGCCGGGGCGGCGGCGGCGCGGCTGGCCCGCGGCGAGGACGCCACGCCGCTGGTCCCGTACCTGCCGGCCACGCTCCCCGAGGAGGCCATCGAGCTGGAGGGGCCGGCCGACGGCGCCGAGCCGGTCCTCTTCGTGCTGAAGAGGCTGGCCGACCGGGTGGCGGCGCGGCTCGCCGGCCGTGGCCTCGGGGCCAGCCGGCTCACCGTGACGCTCAAGCTCGACCCGCGCGGCGAGGAGCGGCTCTCCATCCCGCTGGCGCAGCCCTCGGCCTCGGGGGCCCGCTGGCTGCTGGCGTCGCGCGACCGGCTCATGGCGCTGCGGCTCCCCGGGGCGGTGGTCGGGGTCCGGCTGGCCGCGGTCGAGGTGGCGGTGGTGCGCGAGGCGCAGCTGGCGCTCGGCGACCGGCCCGAGGCCCAGGCGGCGCTGGAGACGGTGCTGGCGCGCCTCTCCGGCCGGCTCGGCGACGGCGCGGTGGTGGCGGCCGAGCCGGTGGCCCGCTACCGCCCCGAGGCGGCCTGGCACCCGGTGAAGTTCTCCGCGTCGGCGCGGCAGCCCGGGGCGCTGGCGCGCCCGTCCGGCCCGGAGGCGCGGCCACCCGGGGCGCGGCGCGGCGCGGAGGACGAGGAGGCGGGGCGGGGGGCGCGGACCAGGCGGGCAGGGGAGGAGGCGAGGCCGGAGGAGGCGCCGGCGCCACGGCCGACCCGGCTGCTCAGCGAGCCGCGGCCGCTGGTGGCCACCGGCGAGGGGGGGCGGGTGAGCGCGGTGCGGCTCGGGGCCGAGGTGCACGCCGTCCTCTCCTTCGAGGGGCCGGAGCGGCTGCGCGGCGAGTGGTGGAGCGCCCCCTTCGACCGCGACTACTACCGGGCCCGCGTCGAGGGGCTGGGCGACTGCTGGATCTACCGGGACGGGGCCGACGGCCGGCTCCACCTCCACGGCTTCTTCGACTGATGGCCACGCCGCGCTACGCCGAGCTGCGCTGCCGCTCCTGCTTCTCCTTCCTCGAGGGGGCCAGCCACCCCGAGGAGCTGGTGGCGCGCGCCGCCGCGCTGGGGCTGTCGGCGCTGGCCCTCTCCGACCGGAACGGGCTGCAGGGGATCGTCAAGGCCCACGTCGAGGCCAAGCGGCTCGGCTTCCCGCTGCTGGTCGGCGCCGAGCTGGCGGTGGCCGACCTGGGGCGCGGCCGGCCCGGCTGGCTGACGCTGCTGGCCATCGACCGCGAGGGGTACGCCAACCTCTGCCGGCTCATCACCGCGGCCCACGGCGGCGATCCGGCCACGGCGGCGGCGGGGCGGCGCGAGCCCGAGGCGGTGCGGGTGGCGCAGCGGCTGCTGGGGGAGCGGGCCGGGGGGCTCTTCGCGCTCTACGGCGGCCACGACGGCGAGGCGGCGGCCCAGCTGCGCGACCTCTTCGGCCGCCGGCTGGCGCTGACGGTGTCGCGCCACCACGTGGCCGGCGACGAGGCGCGGGTGGCCGCCTCCCGCTCCATCGGCGAGCGGCTCGCCATCCAGGTGGCGGTGGTCAACGACGTCGAGACCCACGAGCGACGCCGCCAGGTGCTGCAGGACGTGCTCACCTGCGTGCGGCTCGGGACCACCATCGACCGGGCCGGCCGCCGGCTCGCCCCCAACGCCGAGCGGACGCTCAAGGGGCCGGAGGAGATGGCCCGGCTCTGGGCCGACTTCCCGCAGGGGCTGGAGGCCACCCTGGAGATCGCGGCGCGCTGCCGCTTCCGCATGGAGGAGATCCGCGGCGAGCACCCGCTGCCGCCGGTGCGGGTCGAGGCGGCGGGGCTGCAGGCCGGGGCGGCGGTCGCCATGTCGAGCCCGACCCAGGCGGAGCGGGCGGTGGCGCCGCAGCTGGTGACCCGGCTGCGGACCACGCGCGGGGCGGGGGCGGCCCCGAGGGCGCTGGAGCCAGCGGATCGAGGCGAAGGAACCCGTCGCCGGGACGGGACGTGCGAGGAGCGGGCCGCGCAGGAGGACGGCCGTCGTCCGCCGAGCAGCGAAGCGACGAGTCCGCCCGTCGCAGGCGGGGATCGTTCGCCGGCCCTGGCCGGCATGGACCTGCTCCGCACCCTGGTGCGGGAGGGGGCCCGCTGGCGCTACGGCGGCGAGCCGCCGGCCGACGTGGCGCGCCAGCTGGAGAAGGAGCTGACGCTGGTCGAGCAGCTCGGCTACGCCAGCTACTTCCTCACCGTCTGGGACGTGGTCCGCTTCGCCAGGGAGCGCGGCATCCTCTGCCAGGGGCGGGGCAGCGCCGCCAACTCGGCGGTCTGCTACGTGCTGGGGGTCACCTCCATCGATCCGGTGCGGATGGGGCTGCTCTTCGAGCGGTTCATCTCGGCGGAGCGGGGCGAGCCGCCCGACATCGACATCGACTTCGAGCACGAGCGGCGCGAGGAGGTGCTGCAGTACGTCTACCAGCGCTACGGCCGGGACCACGCCGGGATGGTCTGCGAGGTGATCACCTACCGGACCCGCTCGGCGCTGCGCGACGTCGGCAAGGCGCTGGGGCTGTCGCTCGCCCAGGTGGACCGGCTCGGGAAGGCGGTCTCGCACCACGAGGACCCCACCGCCATCTCCGACGCCACCCTGGCCCAGGCCGGGCTCGACCCCGCCCAGGCGCCGCGGGTGCGCCAGGTGCTGGCGCTGGCCGGCGAGCTGCAGGGCTTCCCGCGCCACCTCTCCATCCACGTCGGTGGCTTCGTCATCACCCGGAGGCCGCTCAGCGAGACCGTCCCCATCGAGCCGGCCTCCATGCCGGGCCGGACCATCGTGCAGTGGGACAAGGACGACCTGGCGGCGCTCGACCTGCTCAAGGTCGACCTGCTGGCGCTGGGGATGCTCACCGCCCTGTCGCGGGCCCTCGACCTGCTGGCGCGCCACCACCCGGCGCCGGCCCGTCCCACGCCGGTGGCCTGGCCCGACTCGCTGGCCACCATCCCCGCCGAGGAGCCGGCGGTCTACGCCATGGCCAGCCGCGCCGACACCGTCGGCGTCTTCCAGATCGAGTCGCGGGCGCAGATGGGGCTGCTGCCGCGGCTCCAGCCGCGCTGCTTCTACGATCTCGTCATCTCGGTGGCCATCATCCGGCCCGGGCCCATCCAGGGGGGCATGGTCCACCCCTTCCTGCGGCGGCGCGACGGTCGGGAGGCGGTGACCTACCCGTACCCGCCGCTGGAGCCGGTGCTGGCCCGCACCCTCGGCATCCCGCTCTTCCAGGAGCAGGCCATGCGGCTGGCCGTGGTGGCGGCCGGCTTCACGCCGGGCGAGGCCGACGAGCTGCGGCGGGTCATGACCCACCGGCGCTCGCATGAGCGGCTGGCGGCCATGAAGGCCCGGCTGCTGGACGGCATGGCCGAGCGGCGCATCCCCGCCGCCGACGCCGAGAAGATCTTCACCCACCTGCTCGGCTTCGCCGGCTACGGCTTCCCCGAGTCGCACGCCGCCTCCTTCGCGCTGCTGGTCTACGCCTCGGCCTGGCTCAAGTGCCACCACCCGGCGGTCTTCGCCGCCGCGCTCATCAACAGCCAGCCCATGGGCTTCTACGCGCCGCACACGCTGGTGGAGGACGCCAAGCGCCACGGCGTGGAGGTGCGCGGCGTCGACGTCGACTGGAGCGGCTGGGAGAGCGCGCTGGAGGGCACCCGGCCCGGGCAGCCCCCGGCGCCGGGCCAGCCGCCCGCCGTCCGGCTCGGGCTCCACCTGGTGCAGGGGCTGCCGCGCCAGGTGGGCGAGGCGGTGGCGGCGGCGCGGGCCCAGGGGCCCTTCGGCTCGGTGGCGGCGCTCTGCCTGCGGGCCGGCCTCTCGCGGGCCTGGGCCACCCGGCTGGCCGAGGCCGGGGCGCTCGGCGGGCTCGAGCCGGAGCGGCGCGAGGCGGTCTGGAGGTCGATGGCGCTGCCGGCCCAGCCGGACAGCGGCGACCTCTTCGCCGGGCTGGCCCCGGCCGAGCCGGAGGCGCGGCTGGAGCCGGCCGGGGCGGCGGAGCTGGTGCAGGGGGACTACGCCACCACCGGCCTCTCGGTGCGAGGCCACCCCATGTCGCTGGTCCGCCCCACGCTCGCCGGCGGCCGGGTGCGGACAGCCAGCGAGCTCGGCCGGCTCGACGACCGGGCGCCGGTGGAGGTGGCCGGGCTGGTGATCGTGCGGCAGCGGCCGGAGACGGCCCACGGCATCGTCTTCGTCTCGCTGGAGGACGAGACCGGCATCGCCAACCTGGTGGTCATGCCCGACGTCTACGAGCGCTACCGGCCGGTGGTGCGCGGCTCGCCGTTCCTGCTGGCCCGGGGGCGGCTGGAGCGGAACGGTCGGGTGGTCAACGTCCGGGTGGACACCCTGGCGACGCTGGCCTTCGCGCCCAGCGTCGGGGAGCGGGCGAGGAACTTCCATTGATCGTGCTCGCAGCCCTCCGCGCCAGGGTGGCGCCCAATCGTGCTGGCGCCGGTTTCTGGTGGCGCCAGCGCAAGACTCGAGGAGCGCCTCGGAGCATCGCTGGACAGGTCCGATTCTCCGAACGCCGCAGCCCCAACGAAAGGCCCGCACCCCAGTCGCGACGAGGCCAGCCGTGCTGGCGCCGGCTTCTGGTGGCGCCAGCGCAAGACGCGAGGAGCGCCTCGGAGCATCGCTGGACAGGTCCAATTCTCCGAACGCCGCAGCCCCAACGAAAGACCCGCACCCCTGGGGAGGGATGCGGGCCGTATCAGCAGGAGCGAGAGGACCTGCTCATGGCTTGCGACGAGGCCACCAGAAGCCGGCCTCGTCGCGATTGAGCGACGCTAGAAGCCGTCGCCGTCGCGACTAGGAGCACCCCGTCGTCGTCCCGCAGTTGTTGCACTTGTAGCAGGCGCCGTTGCGCACGGTGATCTCACCGCAGCTGGGGCAGGGCGGGGCGTCGGTCTCGCGGGTGTGGGTGACCCCGGCGCTCGAGGCCCGGGCCGGCGCGGCCGGCGCGGCGTCGACCACCCGGGCCCGGGCCGTCGCCGACGGCGAGGTCCCGGGGAGCAGCGCCGGCGGCGGAGAGACCGCGGCGCCCCCCTCGGTGGGGAGGAACTTGAGCGCCAGCCACCGGAAGATGTAGTCGGTGATCGACTTGGCGATGGGGATCTCCGGGTTGCCGGTGAAGCCGGAGGGCTCGAAGCGGGTGTGGCTGAACTTGTCGCTGAGCACGTGGAGCGGCACGCCGTACTGCAGCGCCATGGAGATGGAGGTGGCGAAGCTGTCCATCAGGCCGGAGACCACCGACCCCTCCTTGGCCATCACCACGAAGAGCTCACCGGGCATGCCGTCGTCGTACATGCCGACGGTCATGTAGCCCTCGTGGCCGCCGATGGAGAACTTGTGGGTGATGGCGCGCCGCTCGTCGGGCAGCCGCCGCCGCGCCAGGGGCGCCTCGCCGGAGGCCTTCTCGGCCACCTTCTCCTTCTCCTTGCCGGCGTTGAGCGGCTGGCTGCGCTTGCAGCCGTCGCGGTAGATGGCCACCGCCTTCAGCCCCAGCTTCCAGGACTCCAGGTAGGCCTGCTCGATGTCCTCGACGGTGGCGTTGGAGGGCATGTTGACGGTCTTGGAGATGGCGCCGGAGAGGAAGGGCTGGGTGGCCCCCATCATGCGGATGTGGCCCATGTAGTGGATGGAGCGCGACCCGCTGCGCGGCTTGAAGGCGCAGTCGAAGACCGAGACGTGCTCCGGCTTCAGCCCCGGGGCCCCCTCGATGGTCTCCACCTCGTCGATGAACTGGAGGATG
Source organism: Anaeromyxobacteraceae bacterium (assembly GCA_032654565.1). Classification (GTDB taxonomy): domain Bacteria; phylum Myxococcota; class Myxococcia; order Myxococcales; family Anaeromyxobacteraceae; genus JADKCZ01. Next base: position 235,784 of record JAULAX010000017.1, read on the forward strand.
GCGCCGATCTCCTCGCCGCTGTAGCCGAGCCGCTGCAGCGCCAGCGGGACGGTGTTGTTGACGATCTTGAGCACGCCGCCGCCCACCAGCTTCTTGTACTTGACCAGGGCGATGTCCGGCTCGATGCCGGTGGTGTCGCAGTCCATCATGAAGCCGATGGTGCCGGTCGGCGCCAGCACCGAGACCTGGGCGTTGCGGTAGCCGTGCTCGAGGCCGGTGTGCAGGGCGTCGGCCCAGGACTCGCGGGCGGCGTCGAGCAGCGCCGGCTCGACCAGGGAGTGGTCGATGCGGTCGACGTGGGACTGGTGCTTGCGGATGACGTTGATGAAGGGCGCCCGGTTGCGCTCGTACCCGGCGAAGGGGCCGGTCTGCCCGGCGATGCGGGCGCTCATGGCGTAGGCCTCGCCGGTCATCAGCGAGGTGATGGCGGCGGCGGTGGCCCGCCCGGCGTCGGAGTCGTAGGCCGCCCCGCTGGCCATCAGCAGCGCCCCGAGGTTGGCGTAGCCGAGGCCGAGCGGCCGGTAGTCCTCGGAGTTCTTGCCGATCTTCTCGGTGGGGTACTTGGCGTTGGAGACCAGGATCTCCTGGGCCAGGATGGTCAGGTCCACCGCCTTGCGGAAGGCGGTGACGTCGAAGCCGCCGTCGATGGTCCGGAAGTGCATCAGGTTCAGCGACGCCAGGTTGCAGGCCGAGTCGTCGAGGAACATGTACTCGGAGCAGGGGTTGGAGGCGTTGATCCGGTCGGTGTTGGGGCAGGTGTGCCAGGCGTTGACGGTGGTGTCGAACTGCATGCCCGGGTCGCCGCAGAGCCAGGCCGCCTCGGTGATCTGCCGCATCAGCTCGCGGGCCCGGATGGTCTCGACGCTGCGCCCGTCGGTGCGGGCGGTCAGCGACCACTCCTTGTCGTCGAGCACGGCGCGCATGAAGCCGTCGGTGACGCGGATGGAGTGGTTGGCGTTCTGGAAGAAGACCGAGTCGTAGGCGCCGCCGCGGACGTTGAAGCCGCCGTCGTAGCCGGCGTCGATGAGGGCCCAGGCCTTCTTCTCCTCCTCGGCCTTGCAGTTGACGAACTCGACGATGTCCGGGTGGTCGGAGTCGAGGATCACCATCTTGGCGGCGCGGCGGGTCTTGCCGCCGGACTTGATGACCCCGGCGAAGGCGTCGAAGCCGCGCATGAAGGAGACCGGCCCGGAGGCCTCGCCGCCGCCGGAGAGGATCTCCTTGGAGGAGCGGATCTTGGAGAGGTTGGAGCCGGCGCCCGAGCCGTACTTGAAGAGCATGCCCTCGGTGTGGGCCAGCCGCAGGATCGAGTCCATCGAGTCGGCCACGGCGTTGATGAAGCAGGCCGAGCACTGGGGGTGGGTCTCGACGCCGACGTTGAACCAGACCGGCGAGTTGAAGCTCATCTTCTGCCGGTAGACCAGGTGGGCCAGCTCGGCCTGGAAGCTGGCGGCGTCCTCCTCGGTGGCGAAGTAGCCGTCCTTGCGCCCCCAGTCGGCGATGGTGTTGACCACCCGGGAGACCAGCTGCCGCACCGACCGCTCGCGGGTCGGGCTGCCGACGGCGCCGCGGAAGTACTTGGACGCCACCACGTTGGTGGCCAGCATCGACCAGGACTTGGGGACCTCGACGTCCTTCTGCTCGAAGATGATCGCGCCGCCCTCGCCGTTGATGCCGGCGGTGCGCTTCTCCCAGACCAGCTCCTCGGCCGGATCGACGCCGCGGGTGGTGAAGTAGCGGGCCACCGTCAGCCCCTTGCGCTGCGCCTTGCGAGCCCCCTTGCCGCCCTTCCGCTGTGCCGACACTTCACGCTCCATCATCTGTCCGTCCCTTCGCCCGCGAGCTCCCGCTCCAGGCGCACGAGTTCCCGTTCACGTGCACGAATGGCCATGCACGCGTCGATGACTTCCCCCGGCCGGCCCGCGTGGATGAACCGGGGGATTAGCTTGGTGGTCTGACAACGAAAGGTGTCCGTGCTGGAAGCCCGCCGCCCGACCCGCCGCCCGCTCCTTCACGTCTCCTGCCCCTGCGCTACCGCGGCGCAATGTAGCAAGAGGTGGGGCCCTGTCAACGAAGAGACCACTACCTATTGTATGGTACACACCAAAACACCACAAGATACGGGCAGTTCAGCCAATACCACCCCTTGGGGTGTCCGATATCGCCAGAGAGTCCTTGACAGCCGGTCGAAGCGGCCGGGAATCCGCCCGGGCGACGTGGCCTGACCTGCCCCGCGCGTGCTACAAGCCCGCTCCCACATGGCCGAGCAGAACGCGCACATCCGAAATTTCTCCATCATCGCGCACATCGATCACGGCAAGTCGACGCTGGCCGATCGCCTGCTCGACGTCACCGGCACGGTCACCAAGCGCGAGGCCCAGGCCCAGTTCCTCGACAACATGGAGCTGGAGCGGGAGCGCGGCATCACCATCAAGGCCCAGACGGTGCGGATGAACTACACCGCGCTCGACGGCAAGACCTACCAGCTCAACCTCATCGACACCCCCGGCCACGTCGACTTCGCCTACGAGGTCTCCCGCTCGCTGGCCGCCTGCGAGGGGGCGGTGCTGGTGGTGGACGCCACCCAGGGCGTCGAGGCCCAGACCCTGGCCAACGTCTACCAGGCCCTCGACCACGACCTGGAGATCATCCCGGTCATCAACAAGATCGACCTGCCCAGCGCCGACGTGGCCGCGGTCCGCCGCGAGATCGAGGAGGTCATCGGCCTCGACGCCTCCGAGGCGGTGCCCTGCTCGGCCAAGGAGGGGATCGGCATCCGCGAGATCCTCGAGCAGGTGGTCCACAAGGTGCCGCCGCCCTCGGGCGACCCGGCCGCCCCGCTCAAGGCCATCATCTTCGACTCCTGGTACGACACCTACCGGGGGGTGGTGATGCTGGTGCGGATCTTCGAGGGCACGCTCAAGCCGAAGCAGAAGATCATCCTCTGGTCCAACAAGAAGGAGTTCGAGGTCCAGGAGCTGGGGGTCTTCACCCCGTTCACCGCCAGCGTGCCCCACCTGATGGCCGGCGAGGTCGGGGTCTGCGTCGCCAACGTCAAGGACGTCCACGACGCCAAGGTGGGCGACACCATCACCGAGGTGGACCGCCCGGTGGCGGCGCCGTTCCCGGGCTTCAAGGTGGTGAAGCCCATGGTCTTCAGCGGCGTCTTCCCCATCGACGCCGCCGACTACGAGCAGCTCCGCGACGCCCTCGACAAGCTCAAGCTCAACGACTCGGCCTTCACCTACGAGCCGGAGACCTCGCAGGCGCTCGGCTTCGGCTACCGCTGCGGCTACCTCGGGCTGCTCCACATGGAGATCGTCCAGGAGCGGCTGGAGCGCGAGTACAACCTGGCGCTGATCACCACGGCGCCGTCGGTGGTCTACCGCATCACCGACACCCAGGGGGCGGTGCAGGAGATCGACAACCCGGCCAAGCTGCCGCCGGTGCAGCGCATCGCCAAGCTCGAGGAGCCCATCCTCACCTGCCACATCCACGGCCGCACCGAGGACGTCGGGCAGATCCTCAAGCTCTGCCAGGATCGGCGCGGCGTGCAGAAGGACATGAAGTACATCGGCACCGCCCGGGTGCAGATCACCTACGACATCCCGCTGGCCGAGGTGGTCTTCGACTTCTTCGACAAGCTCAAGAGCGTCAGCCGCGGCTACGCCAGCCTCGACTACGAGCTGCGCGGCTACGACGAGGCCGACCTGGTCAAGCTGGACATCCTCATCAATGGCGAGCCGGTCGACGCCCTGAGCATCATCGTCCACCGCGAGAACGCCTACCACCGCGGCCGCGACGTCTGCCAGAAGCTCAAGGAGGAGATCCCCAAGCAGATGTACGAGGTGGCCATCCAGGCGGCCATCGGCGCCAAGGTGATCGCCCGGGAGACGGTGAAGGCCTTCCGCAAGAACGTCATCGCCAAGTGCTACGGCGGCGACATCTCGCGCAAGCGCAAGCTCCTCGAGAAGCAGAAGGAGGGCAAGAAGCGGATGAAGCAGGTGGGCAGCGTCGAGATCCCGCAGTCGGCCTTCCTGGCCGTGCTCAAGGTCGATGACTGAGGCCGCCAGCGGGGCGGGGGAGCCGGGCCCGCCGGCCCCCTCCGGAACCCTGCGGCGCGACCTGCCGCGGACCGCCCTGGCCGCGCTGGCGGTGGCCCTGCTGATCCGCGGGACGGTGGTGGAGCCGTTCGCCGTCCCCGGCGGCTCGATGGCCCCCACGCTGCTCGACGGGGACGTGGTGCTGGTCTCCCGGCTGGCCTACGGGCTGCGGTTCCCCTTCACCGGCTTCACCCTGCTGCCGCTGGCCGCGCCACGCCGCGGCGACGTGGTGGTGTTCCGCGACCCGCGGGACCGCTCCCGGCGGCTGGTGCGCCGGGTCATCGGCCTCGACGGTGACGTCGTCGAGCTCCGCGAGCAGCAGCTGCTGGTGGCCGGGGTGGTCCAGCCCAGGCTCGCGGCCGGGGAGCGCGACGACCAGGAGCGGGACCCGGTCACCGGGGCGGTCCAGCACGACACCTGCCGGGCCTACCGCGAGATGCTGGCGCTGGGGCGGCTCGATGGCCGGGCCGGGGAGGGGCCGGCGGCGCAGGCCGAGGCCTGGTCCAGGGGGGCGGCGGCCGGCGTCATGGGCCACGACCTGCTGCAGTGCCGGCGGGCCCGGCCCGGGCGCGGGCAGGGGCCCTTCGGGCCGGTCCGCCGGGGTCACCTCTTCGTGCTCGGAGACAACCGCGACCGGGCCATCGACGGCCGGGACGGCGGCTGGCAGGTGCCGGTGGAGGACGTGATCGGCCGGGTGGCGCTGGTGGGCTGGGGGTGGGGCCCGGGGGGCTGGTGGCCCGGGGCGGGGGCCGGCCAGGGCGTGCGGATCGACCGCCTTCTCAAACCGGTCGAGTAGCGGTACAAGCGATCCCCGATGATCCCCTCCGCCTCGCCTCGCCAGCGCTCCCTGCAGCGCGGCGAGATCTCCTGGGTCACCGTCCTGATGCTGCTGCTCCTGGCCTCCGGGGGCTACCTGGCGGTGGTCTGGGGGCCCGTCTACATCGTCCGCTACGAGGTCGGGGTGATCACCGGCGAGATCGCCAACCGGGCGGTGAACGACCGCGACGACGCCCGGCTGGTGGCGGCGCTCTGCGACAAGATCAGGAACCTGTCCACGGTCAAGGCGCCGCAGCCGGACGGCAGCATCCTCGAGGTCCCGGCCGTCGAGCTCCGCCCCGAGGACGTGACCTGGGAGCGCGACGCCACCGGCATGCCTCGCACCCTGCGCATCGCCTTCGAGTACACCACCAGCGTCCACTACCTGCTCTTCGACCGCTTCACCGAGAAGACCTTCGCCGTCGACTGGTCCCAGGACATCTCGCCAGTGAAGTGGTGAGCCAGCGCGGCACGGGGGAGGCATGAACTCGCAGCAGATCGAGCAGGTCCTGGCGCGGCTCGGCCAGGAGATCGCGGCCCGGGCCACCGCCGTCGGCGCCGCCGAGACGCTGGCCATCGTCGGCATCCGGCGCGGCGGGGTCCACCTGGCCGCCCGGCTGGGGGCGGACCTGGCCCTGCGGCTGGGCCACCGGCCCCCCACCGGCACCCTGGACATCGCCCTCTACCGCGACGACCTCTCGGCCCGCGGGGTGGCGCCGGTGGTCGGCCCCACCGACATCCGCTTCCCGCTGGACGGCAAGACGGTGCTGCTGGTCGACGACGTGCTCTACACCGGGCGCACGGTGCGGGCCGCCCTCGACGAGCTGGTCGACTTCGGCCGGCCGCGGCGGGTCTGGCTGGCGGTGCTGGTGGACCGGGGCGGCCACGAGCTGCCCATCGCCGCCGACTTCGCCGGCGCCACCCTGGCGGTGCCGGACCAGCAGGACGTGCAGGTGACGCTGCGCGAGGACGGGGCCGCCGAGGACGCGGTGGTCGTCACCACGAGGAGGCCGCGGTGATCGGTCGACAGAAGCACTGCATCGCGCTGGAGGACTTCTCCCGGGAGGAGCTGCTGCAGGTGCTCGACCTGGCGGTCTCCATGAAGGAGGTGCTGCTCCGGCCCATCAAGAAGGTGCCGAGCCTGCGCGGCAAGTCGGTGGTGAACCTCTTCTTCGAGGCCTCGACGCGCACCCGCAGCTCCTTCGAGATCGCCGCCAAGGTGCTCTCCGCCGACGCCCTCAACTGGACCTCGGCCAGCTCCTCGGTGACCAAGGGGGAGACCCTGGTGGACACCGCCCGCAACCTCGAGGCCATGCGCCCCGACGTGCTGGTGATCCGCCACTCCGCCAGCGGGGCGCCGCGGCTGGTGGCCGAGCACGTCGGCTGCGCGGTGGTCTCGGCCGGCGACGGGGCCCACGAGCACCCCAGCCAGGGGCTGCTCGACTGCTTCACCATCCGCGAGAAGCTGGGTACCCTGGAGGGGAAGACCCTGGCCATCGTCGGCGACATCAGCCACAGCCGGGTGGCCCGCTCCGACCTGCACGCCTTCACCAAGCTCGGCACCACGGTCCGGCTCTGCGGCCCGCCCACCATGATCCCGGCCGGGGTCGAGGGGCTCGGCTGCACCGTCACCCACGACCTGCGCACCGCCGTGGAGGGGGCCGACGCCGTGGTCATGCTGCGCATCCAGCATGAGCGCATCGGCGACCCGCTCATCCCCAACACCCGCGAGTACTCGCGCCTCTGGGGGCTCAACGGCAAGAAGGCCCGGGAGTGGCTCAAGCCCTCGGCCCTCATCCTCCACCCCGGCCCCATCAACCGCGGCGTCGAACTCTCGCCCGACGTCGCCGACGGGCCCCACAGCGTCATCCTCGACCAGGTGCAGAACGGAGTTGCGGTCCGGATGGCGATCCTCTACCTCCTCGCCGGCGGCGATCCGGCGGAGGCCAAGGCATGAACGACGTGATCATCATCAGGGGCGGGCGGGTCATCGACCCGGCCACCGGCACCGACGCGGTGCGGACCGTGGTGCTGCGCGACGGCGCCGTGGCCGAGGTGGCCGAGCGGGTCGAGGCCCCCACGGGCGCCACCATCCTCGACGCCACCGGGCGCTGGGTGACGCCGGGCTTCATCGACCTGCACGTGCACCTGCGCGAGCCGGGGCAGGAGTACAAGGAGACGGTGGCGACCGGGGCCCGCGCGGCGGTGGCCGGCGGCTTCACCTCCATCGTCTGCATGCCCAACACCAAGCCGGTCAACGACACCCTGGCGGTCACCGAGCTGATCCTGGCCCGGGCCGCGACGGCCGGGCTGGCCCGCGTCTACCCCTGCGGCTGCATCTCCAAGGGCTCCAGCGGCGAGGAGCTGGCCGAGTATGGCGAGCTCCAGGCCGGGGGCTGCGTGGCCCTCTCCGACGACGGCAAGCCGGTGATGTCCTCCTCGCTGATGCGCCGGGCCCTGGAGTACGCCCGCACCTTCGGCCTGCCGTTGACCGTCCACGAGGAGGACCTGGCCCTGGTCGGAAAGGGGGTCATGCACGAGGGGGCCTCCTCGACGCGCCTCGGCCTCAAGGGGATCCCCGGCCAGGCCGAGGAGGTGATGGTGCTGCGCGACATCGCCCTGGCCGAGCTGACCGGGGGGCGGGTCCACATCGCCCACGCCTCGTCGGCCGGCACGGTGCGGGCGGTGCGCGAGGCCAAGCGCCGCGGCCTGCCGGTCACCGCCGAGGTCACCCCCCACCACCTCTCGCTCACCGACGAGGACGTGGCCGCCTCCGGCTACTCCACCGACTTCAAGATGAGCCCGCCGCTCCGCTCCCGGGCCGACGTGGCCGCCTGCGTGGAGGGGCTGGCCGACGGCACCCTCGACTGCATCGCCACCGACCACGCGCCCCACTCGCCGGTGGAGAAGGACGTGGAGTTCGACGCCGCCCTGAACGGCATCATCGGGCTGGAGACCGCCTTCCCGGTCTGCCTGGCGCTGGTCAAGGCCGGCACGCTGACCGAGCGCCGGCTCGTCGAGGCCCTCACCGCCTCGCCGGCCCGGGCCTTCGGCCTGCCCGGCGGCACCCTGGCCCGCGGCGCCCCCGCCGACGTGGCCATCCTCGATCCCGCCGCCGAGTGGCTCTGCACGGCCGGGTCGTTCCACTCCAAGAGCACCAACTCCCCGTGGAAGGGGCGGCGCCTCACCGGCCGCTGCACGCACGCCATCGTCGGCGGGCGGCTGGTCCACGCGGGCGGCAAGGAGTCATGATGCGCGCGGCCACCCTGGCGCTGGCGGACGGCACCACCTTCGAAGGCAGCGGGTTCGGCCATGACGGGGAGGCCGCCGGCGAGGTGGTGTTCAACACCTCGCTGACCGGCTACCAGGAGATCCTCACCGACCCCTCCTACGTCGGGCAGATGGTCTGCATGACCTACCCGGAGCAGGGGAACACCGGGTGCACCGTGGCCGACGACGAGTCCGACCGGGTCCACGCCACCGCCTTCATCGCCCGCCACCACGCCGAGGCGCCCTCCAGCTTCCGCGCCCAGGAGGGGCTGGACGCCTTCCTGAGGCGCCACCGGGTGACCGGGCTGGTCGGCATCGACACCCGCCGGCTGGTGCGTCACCTGCGCACCCACGGCGCGCAGATGGGGATCATCTCCAGCCAGGGGACCGCCGCCGAGCTGGTGGCGCGGGCCCGGGCCCTCCCCGGCCTCGAGGGCCAGGATCTCGCCACCCGCATCTCCACCCCGACCCGCTACGAGTGGCGCGAGACCGGCGCCGACGCCTGGACCGACGCCGGCCGCGGCCAGGCCCGGGGGCCACGCTTCCACGTGGTGGCCTACGACTGGGGGCTGAAGCGGGCCATGCTGCGGCTGCTGGCCGAGCAGGGCTGCCGCATCACCGTGGTGCCGAGCCGGACCACCGCCGCCGAGGCCCTGGCCCTGAAGCCCGACGGCATCTTCCTCACCAACGGCCCGGGGGATCCCGCCGCGGTGACCGGCGCCCGCGAGACGGTGGCGGCGCTGCTCGGGAAGGTGCCGGTCTTCGGCATCTGCCTCGGCCACCAGATCCTCTCGCTGGCGCTCGGCGCCCGCACCTACAAGCTCAAGTTCGGCCACCGCGGCGCCAACCAGCCGGTCAAGGAGCTGGCCACCGGCAAGGTGGACATCACCGTGCAGAACCACGGCTTCGCCGTGGACGAGAAGTCGCTGGGGACGCGGGCCCGGGTCACCCACGTCAACCTCAACGACGGCACCGTGGAGGGGATCGAGGTGCTCGACGCCCCGGCCTTCAGCGTCCAGTACCACCCCGAGGCCGCCCCCGGCCCGCACGACGCCCGCTCGCTGTTCGGCCGGTTCGTGGGGATGATGGAGCGCGCCAGGCCATGACCCTGCCCGAGCTCCACGAGCGGCTGCTCTCGTGGGCGACCGCGGCCGAGCACCAGGCCGACCTGCTGGCGGCCCGGGCCGACCACTTCGGCCGCTACGGGGAGCCGCACGAGGAGGACCAGTCCTACGAGCAGCGGGTCAACGCCATGCTCGACGCCTATCTCTACGAGTGGCGCCCCGCCCCGCTGGCGCCCACCACGCTGGAGCGGTTCATCGACGAGGCCGGGGCCGGGCTGGCCGCCGAGGACCACGCCGTGGTGGCCGGGCTGCTGGCGCAGCGGCGCGGGCTCTTCGAGGTCAAGCGGGTGCAGCCCGGGCTGGTGCGCGTGGCCGACGCCTTCACCGGCGAGCTGATCGAGGTGGCGGAGCGACGGCAGGTGGCCGGGCTGGAGAAGGGGGACCTGCTGGAGGCGCGGCTGCTGCCCTACGAGGGGAAGCTGGTCTTCTCCGGCGCCTTCCTCTACCACCCCCGCGAGGCCCGCCGGCTGATCCTCGCCGAGGTGAAGCGGCTCAAGAAGGCGGCCGGCAAGGCGGCGCAGCCCGACCAGGGGGCGTTCCTCGCCACCCTCTCGCGGATGGCCTTCAAGCTGGAGCGCTACCGGAACGTCCGGCTGGAGTCGATCTACGACTTCCAGGTCGAGCCCCGGGCCATGACGCCGCGGCCGCCCGGGCGCCGCTGACGGGGCCCGGCCCGGGTGCGCTGGCTCATCGTCAACGCCGACGACCTGGGGTACGACCCGGAGATCGATCGCGGCATCCTCGAGGCCCACGCCCGGGGGATCGTCGGCTCGGCCACCGCCATGGTGGAGACGCCGTTCGCCGAGGCGGCCCTGCGCGCGGCGCCGGCCTCGCTGGCGGTGGGACTCCACGCCGTCCTCGACCCGGCCGCGGACCTGGCCCGCGGCCGAGGCGGCGCTGCGCCGGCAGCTGCGCCGCTTCGTCGAGCTGCGCGGGGAGCTCCCCTCCCACCTCGACAGCCACAAGCACGCCCACGCCGCGCCCGGGCCGTTCGCCGCCGCGGTCCGGGTGGCGCAGGAGCACCGGCTGCCGGTGCGGTCCCTCGACGCCGCCATGCGCGGCGCGCTGCGGGCCGCCGGGCTGGCCACCGCCGACGCCTTCCTCGGGGACGCGGCGCGGCGCCCGGCCTGGACCGAGGCGGGGCTGCTCGCGGCGCTGGAGCGGCTGGAGGAGGGGACCACCGAGCTGATGGCGCACCCGGGCTATCGCCCCAGCCAGGCCCGGACCAGCTTCGGCGTGGAGCGGGAGGCCGAGCTGGAGGCGCTGGTCAGTCCGCGCGTCCGGGCCCTGGTCAGAAGCGCGGGTCTTCACTTGGGTTCCTATCGTGACGTGGCGCGCCGCCGCATGGGCTGAGCCGCCCCCGGGCGCGGATCGACTCGAATGTCGACCGCACGAGTCCGCAAAATCCCTATGAAATTCGGATACCTCCGCGACAGACCGTCTTTACTCACGGAGGGGAAGGGTGGTAACAGAGCCGCTCCGGTTTCTCCCGAACGTCGAGGTCCGAACGATGGCCGTCGCCAAGCCCGTGGTCCCCAGGGACGGTTCGAAGATCTCCCTGGTGGACGGAAAGCTGATGGTCCCGGACCGCCCCATCATCCCCTTCATCGAGGGGGACGGGACCGGCCGGGACATCTGGCGCGCCAGCGTCCGGGTCATGGACGCCGCGGTCGAGAAGGCCTACGGCGGCCGGCGCAAGATCGCCTGGACCGAGGTCTACGCCGGCGAGAAGGCCTTCACCCGGTTCAACAACTGGCTCCCCGACGAGACCATTGAGGCCTTCCGCGAGTACGTGGTGGGCATCAAGGGGCCGCTGACCACGCCCATCGGCGGGGGCATCCGCTCCCTCAACGTGGCGCTGCGGCAGCTGCTGGACCTCTACGTCTGCCTCCGCCCCATCCGCTGGTTCAAGGGCGTCCCCTCGCCGGTGAAGAACCCCAGCAAGGTGGACATGGTGATCTTCCGGGAGAACACCGAGGACATCTACGCCGGCATCGAGTGGGAGCAGGGCTCGGACGGGGCCAGGAAGGTGCTGGCCTTCCTGGAGAAGGAGTTCCCCCGCGACTACCGCAAGATCCGCTTCCCCGCCACCACCGGCCTCGGGCTCAAGCCGGTGTCGCGGGAGGGGACCGAGCGGCTGGTGCGCGCCGCCATCGAGTTCGCCCTCCGCGATCGGCGCCAGAGCGTCACCCTGGTCCACAAGGGCAACATCATGAAGTTCACCGAGGGGGCCTTCCGCACCCACGGCTACGCCCTGGCGGAGCGCGAGTTCGGCGACCGGGTCTACACCCTGGTGCAGTGGGAGCGGACCCGCGCCGCCCGCGGCGAGGAGGCGGCCAACGCCGAGCAGAAGGCGGCCCGGGCCTCGGGCCGGCTGCTGATCCGCGACGCCCACGCCGACATCGCCCTGCAGCAGGTGCTGACCCGGCCCGAGGAGTTCGACGTCATCGCCACGCTCAACCTCAACGGCGACTACCTCTCCGACGCCGTCTCCGCCCAGGTCGGCGGCATCGGCATCGCCCCCGGCGGCAACGCCAACTACCAGAGCGGCCACGCCATCTTCGAGGCCACCCACGGCACCGCGCCGCGCTACGCCGACCTCGACAAGGTCAACCCCGGCTCGGTGATCCTCTCCGGGGAGATGATGTTCCGTCACCTCGGCTGGAGCGAGGCGGCCGACCTGGTCATCCGCGGCATGGACGGCGCCATCGGCGCCCACCGGGTCACCTACGACTTCGCCCGGCTCATGAAGCTGGAGGGGGTGGCCGACGCGGTCGAGGTCACCTGCGGCCAGTTCGGCGACGAGATCATCAAGCACCTGCAGGCGGCCCCCACCCCGTAGCCCCGGAGCGAACCCGACCATGTCCACCCGGAAGAAGATCGCCCTCATCGGTGCCGGCCAGATCGGCGGGACCATGGCGCTGCTCTGCCTGCAGCGCGAGCTCGGGGACGTGGTCCTGGTCGACATCATGGAGGGGGTGGCCAAGGGCAAGGCCCTCGACCTGCAGGAGACCCGGGGCGTCTTCGGCAGGGACGCCGAGCTCACCGGGGGCGGCACCACCGACTACTCGGTGATCCGCGACGCCGACGTCTGCATCGTCACCGCCGGCGTGCCGCGCAAGCCGGGGATGAGCCGGGACGACCTGCTCAAGGTGAACCTCGACGCCATCACCAAGGTGGCCACCGGCATCAAGCAGTACGCCCCCAACGCCTTCGTGGTGGTGGTGACCAACCCGCTCGACTCCATGGTCTACGCCATGTGGAAGGTGACCGGGTTCCCCCGGCACCGGGTGGTGGGCATGGCCGGCATCCTCGACACCGCCCGCTTCCAGTACTTCGTGGGGGAGGCGGCCGGGGTCTCTCCCCAGGACGTCCACGCCCTGGTGCTGGGCGGCCACGGCGACGACATGGTGCCGCTGCTCCGCTACAGCTCCATCTCCGGCGCCCCGCTCACCAGGTTCCTGGACCGGGCCAGGCTGGATGCCATCGTCGAGCGCACCCGCAAGGGGGGCGGCGAGATCGTCGCCCTGCTGGGCACCGGCTCCGCCTTCTACGCCCCGGCGGTGTCGGCGGTGACCATGGCGGAGGCCTTCCTCAAGGACCAGAAGCGGGTCCTGCCCTGCTCGGCGCTGCTGGAGGGGCAGTACGGCGTCAGCGGCCTCTTCGTCGGCGTCCCGGTGGTGATCGGCGCCGGCGGGGTGGAGCGGATCATCGAGGTCGAGCTGAACGACGAGGAGGGGGCCATGCTGGCCAGGTCGGTGGAGAGCGTTCGCAAGTCGGTCGCCGAGACCAGGCTCTAGCGGCCGGGACACCCCCGTCCAAGACAGTCGCCAACGACGCACCGGGGAGGTATACAACCGCCAACCTGCAGGACCCGCGGTGGCTGCCCAGAGGCCGGGCGCGGGCGAACGGCAACTTCACAGGCGCGCGTGCCATCAACCCAGGACGGCTCTTCCACGGTCACCCGACGGGTACCACCGAGGCGAAGGGCGGCTCAGGGCGGTGGGGTTCGGTCCACATGGACTGGGTGATGAGCCAGGCGCCGAGCGAGCAGACACCTTGAAGATCCACGAGTACCAGGCGAAGGACGTCTTGAGGAAGTTCGGGGTCACGGTACCCCGGGGTTACCTCGCGGCGACACCGCTCGAGGCCGAAGGGGCCGCCCGGCAGCTGGGCGGCGGCGTGTGCGCCATCAAGGCGCAGATCCACGCCGGCGGCCGCGGCAAGGGGGGCGGCGTCAAGCTGGCCCGCTCGCCCGAGGAGGCGCGCAGCCACGCCCAGGCCATCCTCGGGATGATGCTGAAGACCCCGCAGACCGGCCTGGAGGGGCAGCAGGTCCGCAAGGTCTACGTCGAGGAGGGCTGCCGCATCGCCCGCGAGCTCTACCTGGGCATGACCCTGGACCGCGAGTCCGGGCGGGTCACGGTGATGGCCTCCACCGAGGGCGGCGTCGACATCGAGGAGGTGGCCCACGCCACCCCGGAGAAGATCCTCAAGGAGTCGGTGGACCCGCTCACCGGCCTGGCGCCGTTCCAGGCCCGGCGGCTGGCCTTCGGGCTGGGGCTGACCAACGAGACGGTGGCCGGGTTCGTCAAGCTGGCCACCGGGCTCTACAACGCCTACGTGGCCCTCGACGCCTCGCTGGCCGAGATCAACCCGCTGGTGGTGACCGCCACCAACGAGGTCATCGCCCTCGACGCCAAGATGAACTTCGACGACAACGCCCTCTACCGGCACCCCGACATCGCCGCCCTGCGCGATCCCGACGAGGAGGATCCCAAGGAGACGGCCGCCAAGGAGTTCGACCTCTCGTACATCGCCCTCGACGGCGACATCGGCTGCATGGTCAACGGCGCCGGCCTGGCCATGGCCACCATGGACGCCATCCAGCTCTCCGGCGGCCGCCCCGCCAACTTCCTCGACGTGGGCGGCGGCGCCGACGAGGCCAAGGTGGCGGCGGCCTTCAAGATCCTGCTCTCCGACCCGAACGTGAAGACCATGCTGGTCAACATCTTCGGGGGCATCATGAAGTGCGACGTCATCGCCAACGGCATCGTCGCCGCCGCCAAGCAGGTGGGGCTGCGGATGCCCCTGGTGGTGCGCCTGGAGGGGACCAACGTCGAGCTCGGCAAGACCATCCTGGCCCAGAGTGGACTCGCGATCACCCCCGCCGATGACCTCGGCGAGGCGGCGCGCAAGGCCGTAGCGGCGGCGCGCGCGGCCTGACGGCCCGCGCCCGACTGATCGGAGAACGACCATGAGCATCCTCGTCGACAAGAACACCCGCGTCCTCGTCCAGGGCATCACCGGCTCGGCCGGCGGCTTCCACGCAGAGCAGATGCTGGTCTACGGCACCCAGGTGGTGGCCGGGGTCACGCCGGGCCGCGGCGGCACCAGGTTCCACGGGAAGGTCCCCATCTTCCAGACCGTCCAGGACGCGGTGCGGGAGACCGGGGCCACCGCCTCGGCCATCTTCGTCCCGCCCCCCTTCGCCGCCGACTCGATCATCGAGGCGGCCGAGGCCGGCATCCCCCTGGTGGTCTGCATCACCGAGGGCATCCCCATCCTCGACATGGTGCGGGTGCGGCGCTACCTGGCCGGCAAGCCGGGGGTCCGGCTCATCGGGCCCAACTGCCCCGGGCTGATCACGCCCGACCAGTGCAAGATCGGCATCATGCCCGGCCACATCCACAAGCCCGGGCGCATCGGCGTGGTCTCGCGCTCCGGCACGCTCACCTACGAGGCGGTCAAGCAGCTCTCCGACCTGGGGCTGGGGCAGTCCACGGCGGTGGGCATCGGCGGCGACCCGGTCCACGGCACCGACTTCATCGACGTGCTGCGCGAGTTCGAGGCCGACCCGGAGACCGACGCCGTCATCATGATCGGCGAGATCGGAGGCACCGAGGAGGAGCAGGGGGCCGCCTTCGTCCGCGACCACATGACCAAGCCGGTGGTCGGCTTCATCGCCGGCCGCACCGCCCCTCCGGGCAAGCGGATGGGCCACGCCGGCGCCGTCATCTCCGGCGGGTCGGGCACGGCCGAGGCCAAGATCGAGGCCATGCGGGAGGCCGGCATCAGCGTCTGCGAAGGGCCGCACGTGCTCGGCAAGGTGATGAAGGAGCGGCTCGGCAAGGGGGGCAAGCCGGCCCGCCCGGCCGAGGTGAAGCCGGTCGCGGTCAAGCCGGCCACCGCCAGGCCCGCGGTCAAGCCGGTCGCGGTCAAGGCGCCTGCCGCCAAGCCGGCGGCCAAGCTGGTCAAGCCCAGGCCGGCCGCGCCGGCCAAGGGCGCGAAGAAGAAGTCCTAGCGGTCCCAACCCACGGGCCGGGCGCCGGGGGATCCTCCCGGCGCCGGCCCGAACCTGTCCGAGGAGCAGCACATGGCCACCGAACGCACCCTGTCCATCATCAAGCCCGACGGCGTCGAGAAGGGGATCATCGGCAAGATCATCTCCCGCTTCGAGTCGAACGGCCTCAAGCCCATCGCCCTGCGCCTGACCCACCTGTCGAAGCGGGAGGCCGAGGGCTTCTACGCGGTCCACAAGGCCCGCCCGTTCTTCAACGATCTTGTCACCTTCATGACCAGCGGCCCGGTGGTGCTGATGGTGCTCGAGGGCGAGAACGCCGTCCTCAAGAACCGGGAGATCATGGGGGCCACCGACCCGAAGAAGGCGGCCGAAGGGACCATCCGCAAGGACTTCGCCACCGACATCGAGAAGAACACCGTCCATGGTTCGGACAGCCCCGAGAACGCCCGGATCGAGGTCTCCTACTACTTCCCCGAGGTGCAGGTGCACCCCTATGACTGGAAGAAGCTGACCTAACCGACCGTCATCACTCAGGCTCCCGGCGTGGCGCCCCCGATGGGTGTCACGCCGGGCACGTCTTCGCGGTAGACTCCGTGTGCCCGTCCCGGTCCCGGGGCGGGCATCGTCGTTTCTGGAGGCCCGGGTGTTGAGCGTCGTGGAGGGGTGGAAGTGGATGCTGGGCCTGGCCTTCCTGGTCGGCTCGGCCTTCTTCTCGTCCACCGAGACCGCCTTGACCGCGCTCGGCGAGGCCCGCGCCCGCCAGCTGCACGAGAGCGGGGGCCGGCGCACCCGCTTCCTCTCGGTCTGGATCGAGCAGCCGGAGCGGGTGCTCTCCACGCTGCTCATCGGCAATACCCTGGCCGCCATCGGCGTCGGCGCCCTCTCCGCCTCGGTGGCCGCCGACCTGGTGGCCGGCAACCGCGGCTGGGTGGAGGGGACGGCGGTGGCCTTCGCCACCGCGATCACCACCGTCGTGGTCCTCTTCTTCGGGGAGATCGTGCCGAAGACCCTGGCCAAGCGCCGGCCCGTCCACCTGGCGCTGGCCACCATCCCGGTCATCCGCTTCCTGACCTGGCTGCTCTGGCCGGTCACCGGCGCCACCTCCCGCGCCGCCTCGGCCTTCATGCGCCTCTTCGGCGGCGGGGCCTCGGCCGTCACCCCCCCGGTCACCAGCGCGGAGATCGAGTACCTCATCGAGATGGGGACGCGCGAGGGGGTGCTCGACGAGGTCAAGGAGGAGCTGCTCAACAGCGTCCTCGAGTTCGCCGACCGGGTGGTCAAGGAGATCATGGTCCCCCGGACCAGGCTGGTGGCCATCGACCGCGACGCCTCGCCCGAGGAGCTCACCCGGATCGTCACCGAGAACCCCTACAGCCGCATGCCGGTCTTCCAGGGGACGGTGGACAACATCGTCGGCATCCTCATGGTGCGGGAGATCGTCCTGGAGCTGCGCCGCGGCCCCATCCAGGCGGTCGGCCTCGACGGCCACCTCCGCCCCGCCTTCTTCGTCCCCGAGCAGATGAAGATCTCCCGCCTGCTCAAGGAGATGCAGCGCCGCCACGTCCACCTGGCCATCGTGGTCGACGAGTTCGGCGGCACCAGCGGCATCGCCACCCTCGAGGACGTCCTCGAGGAGATCGTCGGGGAGATCCAGGACGAGGGGGACGCCGAGGCGGCGCCGGTCAAGGCGGTGGGGGAGGGGGTCTGGCTGGCCGAGGCCACCATCCCGCTCCACGAGCTGGAGGAGTACCTGAACCGGCACGGGGCCCCTGCGGCGACAGGGGACGACGACGAGCCCGGCGAGATCCACTTCCCGGAGGAGGGCGACTACGAGACCCTGGGGGGCTTCGTCACCGCCACCGCGGGGCGGGTCCCGCCGGTCGGCTCGGTGATCGCCTGGGACGGCCTGGCCTTCACGGTCCGGGGCGGCGACGAGCGGCGGGTCACCCGGGTGGAGATCGCTCGCCGCGACCCCGAGGCGCCGCCGCCGGTCGAAAGCCCGTCGCGCCCGGGCCGGCAGGCGGTCGCCCCGTGAGCGAGGGCGGGCCGCTCCCGGAGCTCCGCTCGCTCTCCGGCGAGGCCCTGGCGGCGCTGGTGGCGCGGCTGGGTGAGAAGCCCTTCCGCGCCCGCCAGCTCTTCCGCTGGCTGCACCGGAACGGCGCCGCCACCCTCGAGGAGATGACCGACCTGCCCCGGCCGCTGCGGGCGGCGCTGGGGGCGGCCGGCACCCTGGTGACCCTGGAGCGGGCCACCGAGCAGCGCTCCAGCGACGGCACCATCAAGTGGACCTGGCGGACCGGGGACGGGAAGCTCATCGAGTCGGTCTACATGCCGGAGACCGACCGCAAGACCCTCTGCGTCTCCTCGCAGGTGGGCTGCGCCCTCGGCTGCACCTTCTGCATGACCGGCACCATGGGGCTGGCCCGGAACCTGACCGCCGGCGAGATCGTCGACCAGGTCCACCGCGCCAACCGCCGCCTGGTGGAGCTGGGGGAGGGGCCGGGGCCGCGGCCGCTCACCAACCTGGTCTTCATGGGGATGGGCGAGCCGCTCCACAACTTCGAGCAGCTCAAGGCGGCGCTCGAGCTGCTGCTCCACGAGGACGGCCCCAACTTCTCCCACCGCCACGTCACCGTCTCGACCAGCGGCCTGGTGCCGGTGATGCGCCGGCTCGGCGAGGAGACCCAGGTGAAGCTGGCGGTCTCGCTCAACGCCACCACCGACGCCCAGCGCGACCTGATCATGCCCATCAACAAGCGCTGGCCCATCGCCGCGCTGCTGGCCGCCTGTCGGACCTTCCCCATGAAGCAGGGGCGGCGCATCACCTTCGAGTACGTGCTGCTCGACGGCGTCAACGACACCGACGCCGACGCCCAGCGGCTGGCCCGGCTGGTGGCCGGGATCCCGGCCAAGGTCAACCTCATCCCCTACAACGACAACCCCGGCCTGGGCTTCCGGGCCCCGGCCCCGGGACGGGTCGAGGCCTTCCACCGCATCCTCTTCGACCGGAACATCACCGCGGTGATCCGCAAGAACCGGGGGAGCGACATCGCCGCCGCCTGCGGCCAGCTGGCCGCCGAGGGAGGGCCCGGGGACCCGCGCCGCCGCGGCGCGGCCGTCGCCCCGGGCGCCGGCATCGAGTCGTTGACCGGCCCCGGGGCGCCGGGCTACTGAGGGCGTCCACGCGCCCGCAGCCCGCGGCGCCCGAGAGGCATCCATGTCACTGCTGGTGGTCGGCTCCGTCGCGCTCGACTCGCTCGAGACCCCCTTCGGTCGCCGCGAGGAGATCCTCGGCGGCTCGGCCTCCTACTTCTCCACCTGCGCCGGCTTCTTCGGCCCCACCCGGGTGGTGGCGGTGGTGGGCGAGGACTTCCCCGAGGAGCACGTGCGCTTCCTGGCCTCCCGGGGCGCCGACCTGGCCGGCCTGGTCCGGCAGCCGGGGAAGACCTTCCGCTGGAAGGGGCGGTACGACTTCGACCTCAACACCGCCCACACCCTCGACACCCAGCTCAACGTGCTGGCCGGCTTCGCCCCGGTGCTGCCCGCCGGCTGGCGCGACACCGACTTCGTCTTCCTCGGCAACATCGACCCCGACCTGCAGCTGTCGGTGCTCGACCAGGTGACGGCGCCGAGGTTCGTGGCCTGCGACACCATGAACTTCTGGATCGACTCGAAGCGGGAGCGGCTGCTCGAGGTGCTGAAGCGGGTCGACCTGCTCTTCGTCAACGACGCCGAGGCGCGCCAGCTGGCCGGGGAGCACAACGTCATCAAGGCGGCCCGGGCCATCCTCGGCTTCGGCCCCCGGGCGGTGGTGGTGAAGCGGGGCGAGTACGGCTCGCTCTTCTTCTCCGGCCCCGAGGTCTTCGCCGCCTCGGCCTACCCGCTGCTCGACGTCTTCGATCCCACCGGGGCCGGCGACAGCTTCGCCGGCGGCTTCATGGGCTACCTGGCGCGCTCCGGCGTGGTGAACCCGGCGGTGCTGCGACGGGCCATCGTGGTGGGGAGCGTGGTGGCCAGCTTCACGGTCGAGCAGTTCAGCCTCGACCGGCTGCGGACCCTGACCGCCGCCGAGATCAGGGCCCGCTACGCCGAGGCGCGCCAGCTGGCGCACTTCGACGACCTGGAGCCGGATCTCTTCGCGCCAGAACGTTGACGCTGCTTCGGCCCGGCGGCTACCATCGGGGCTTCAACGAGGTCGAATGCGCGTCGCCATCCTGAGCGACATCCACTCCAACCTGGAGGCGCTGAGCGCGGCGCTGGCGGTCGTCGACCGCGAGCGGCCGGACCGCGTCGTCTGCCTGGGCGACGTGGTCGGCTACGGCGCCAGCGTCAACGAGTGCTGCGAGCTGGTCCGGGCCCGGTCGATGGTGACCCTGCTGGGCAACCACGACGCCGCGGTGTCCGGCCGCATGGACTACAGCTTCTATTACGACGCCGCCCGGCACGCCCTGGACTGGACCGCCAGCCGCATCGAGCCGGACCACCTCGAGTGGCTGCGCACCCTCCCGTACTCCCACCGCGAAGAGGGGCTCTGCTTCAGCCACGGGTCCCCGGTGGAGCCGCAGGCCTACGACTACGTCTTCGCCCTGGAGCAGGCCCGGGATCTCGTCCCCCACGCCCGCACCCTGGCCGACGTGACCTTCATCGGCCACAGCCACCTCTGCAAGACCTTCGCGCTGGCCCCGGGCGGCGACGTCAACGAGGTGGTGGCCAGCCGGTTCGTGCTGCGCAAGGGGCACAAGTACGTGGTCTCGGTGGGCTCGGTGGGGCAGCCGCGCGACGGCGACAACCGGGCCTGCCTGGTGATCTACGACGACGTCACCCGCGAGGTGGTGTTCCACCGGGTCGCCTACGACATCGAGACCTCGGCGCAGAAGATCTTCGACGCCGACCTGGCGCTCAACTTCGGGAAGCGGCTCTTCCTCGGGGTGTGACGGCGGGTGACGGTCCGCCGCCCCTCCGGCGGCCAAATCCGTCCGAGGAATCAAGCACTTTCACCGTTGACAGGGCGTCGAAGCGCGACCACAATGCGCGCTCCCAGGCGGGCCGCACCATCGCTGGCCCCCGATCCTCTTTCCTCAAGGAATTCCATGACTTTCACCGAAGCCGCCATCGAGGTGCTGCGGCGCGAGGGGAAGCCCCTTCACTTCCGCAAGATCACCGAGATCGCCGTCCGCGAGAACCTGCTCGACCACGTCGGCAAGATCCCTGAAGAGGTGATGGCCGACCAGGTGGCCGCCAACTGCCGGCTCCCCAAGACCGAGCGGCTGCTGATGCCGGTGCTCCCCGCCACCTTCGCCCTGGTGGAGTGGCAGCTCGACGAGGATCCCGCCGGGATGGAGAACCTGGTCGATCCGCCGCCGGCCGACGAGCTGCCCTACCGCAACCGCGAGCGCCACCCCATCCCGTCCCGCGAGCTGGTGCGGGCCACCGGGCGCGGCGGCGACAAGGGGCGTCGCCGCGAGGAGGGCGAGGAGAAGCGCGGCCGTCGCTTCCCGCCCCCCGCCGAGGTGGCCTACGAGCTCCTGGCCGGCTCCGGCGGGACGCTCTCGCTGGGCGACCTGGCCGCCCACGGGCTGGAGCGGCAGCTCATGCCCGACGCCTTCGGCCGCGACCACGCCGCCCTGGCCAGCGCCCTGCAGGAGGACAACCGGCGGCGCGAGGCGGCCGGCCGCAGCCCGCTCTTCCAGATCGACGGCGAGGCGGTGACCCTGGTGTCGCAGCCGGAGCCCGGCGAGCGCCCCGTGGCGGCTCCCGGGGTCGCCCGCCAGACCTCCCCGGCCGAGCTGCGCCGCGCCGGCCTCTCCGCGCTGCGGCGCCGGCTGCGCGAGTGCGACGCCGCCACCGTCGAGCACCTGGTCTTCAAGCTCCTCGAGCGGCTCGGGTACCGCGAGCTCAAGGTGTCGCGCCGGGCCAAGGACCACGTGCTGGTCACCGGCCGCAAGCGGCTGGGGCTGGCCGACGTCCGCCACGCCTTCCGCGTCCTGCGCAGCGGCGGCGACGCCAGCCGCCGCGACGTGGTGGAGACGCGGCGCGACCTCGGCCACTCCGGCGCCCAGATCGGCGCCGTGGTCAGCGCCGGCGAGGCGCTGCGCGAGGCCCGCGCCGACGCCACCACGGCCGGCCAGCTGCCGGTGCTGCTGCTCTGCGGGGAGGCGCTGGCCGAGGCCTTCGCCGACGCCGCGCTGGGCTGCACCCAGGTGGTGGTGCCGGCGGTGGACGAGGCCTTCTTCGCCGCCGCCGCCGAGAGCGCGGCCCGCGACGAGACCGGGCGGCGGGGCCGGCGCGACGAGCGGGAGCGAGGTGATCGCGACGAGCGGCGCGACAAGCGCGAGCCACGCGAGCCACGCGAGCCACGCGAGCCACGCGAGCCGAGGGAGCCCCGCGAGGCGCGCGAGCCTCGCGGCGATGGCGAGGAGCGGACCGGGGAAGCGGCCGCCGAGGAGCCCTCCAGCGACGGCGCGGCCGAGGGGCGCCCGTCGGCGTCCGCTGAGCGGGCGCACCGGAGCGACGCCGGGCTCGAAGCACCGGCCGCGTCGGCCCGGGCGCTGGAGCTCGACGCCGAGGGAGACGACGAGGGTGACGACGACGCCGAGGACGGCGACGACGAGGGGGCCGAGGGCGGAGAGCCGGGAGGAGCCGAGGGTGGCGCGACGGGCGCCGCGGGTGCCGACGGCCGACCGGCCAGCGAGGCCAGGCGAAAGCGCCGCCGCCGCCGCCGTCGGGGCGGTCGGGGGCGGGGCGAGCGGCGAGACGGCGCGCCGGGTGAGGCGCCAGCGGGAGGGGCGTCCGCGGCGGGCGGTGAGGTGGCCGCGGCTGGACCCGGGGGCAACGAGGGTGCGCCTGGCGCGTCCGGCTCGGGGCCCGCGGCGCCGTCCGGTGGCGGGTCGGATCCGGGTCCAGGCGGGGCGTGAGCCTGGGGTCGGGCATGAGCGTCCTCCGGACGGGGCTGGCGCTGGCGCTGGTCGTCGCGGGGACGGGGGTGGGGTGCCGCCGGACCCCGCCGCCCAGCGTCACCGGGGTCAAGGTGGGGGCGGCGCTCGCCGACGCGCTGGTCGAGGCCGGGCTGGAGGCCACCGCGGTCGAGTCCATCACCCGGGCGGCGCTCGGCGAGGCCGGCTTCCTGCTGTCCCCCGCCTCCGAGCGGGCCTTCGAGGCCCGGGTGGAGGTGCTGGTCCTGCGCATCGCCCCGGCCGGAGGCGACCAGGGGCTGCAGGCCGAGGTGGGGGTCGAGGTGGAGCTGGTCCCGGCCCAGTCCAACGAGCCGCCGCACAAGGAGACCGGCCAGGCCACCGAGCCGGTGCGGGCCGGCAGCGCGGCCCCGGCGGTGCGCGCCGCCCTGGTCGCGGCGGTGGGCGAGGCGGTGCGCGCCCTGCGGGTCAGCGTCGCCGCCGACGTCAAGACCACCGAGACGCTGATCGCCGACCTCTCCTCCGCCGACGCCCGGGTGCGGGGCCAGGCGGTGCAGGCCCTGGGCGAGCGCGGCGCCAGGTCGGCGGTCCCGGCGCTCATCGGGAGGCTGCGCGACGGCGACCCCAAGGTGGCCCACCGGACCGTCGGGGCGCTGGCCCAGATCAAGGACCGGCGGGCGGTGCCCGCCCTCATCGACCTCTGCCGCGGGGGGGACGCCGCCCTGACCCTGCGCATGGCGCGCATCGTCGGCGACCTGGGGGGGCGCGACGCCCAGGGCTGGCTCCTGGTGCTGGAGACGGCCCACCCCGACCGGCGGGTCCGCGAGACCGCCGCCGAGGTGCTCGACGAGCTCCGCCGGGCCACGCCGGCCCCGACCTCGCCGGCACCGCGCCCGTGAAGGAGGCTACAATGGACCGCATGACCCGACCGCTCCTGGCCCTGTCCCTGCTCGCCGCGCTGGCCGGCTGCGGCCACGCCCCCCGGGGCCCCGGGGCCGCCGCTCGCCCCGCCGACTACTACCCGCTGGCCGTCGGCTCCGAGTGGACCTGGGAGGACCAGAGCCCCCAGCTGCCGGCCGGCTCCCCAGCCCTCCGCACCGTGCGGGTGCTGGAGCGGACCAGCGACGGCTACTTCAAGGACAGCGCCCGGGGCGAGCTTCGCGTCGGCGCCTGCGTGGCCGACCGGGTCCGCTCGCTGCTCTGCGGCCCCATCGCCGTGGGCACGCGCTGGAGCTCGGTGCTGTCGCCCACCTCCGTGGAGAGCTACGAGATCGTCGCCGTCGGAGAGCGGGTGGTGACCCCGGCCGGCGCCTTCGAGGGCTGTGTCCGGGTCCGGGCCCACACCCGGGCCGCCGCCGACACCGAGCTGATCAACGAGATCAGCTACGCCCCCGGGGTGGGGCCGGTGCGCATCGAGATCATCACCATCAGGGGGGACAAGGCGGTGCCGCAGCTCCGGGCCGTCCTGCGCGCCTACCGCAAGGGGGGGCCGTGAGCCTTCGTGAAGTCGGGATCGGCATCGCCGGGTTCGGCACCGTCGGGGGCGGGGTGCTCTCGATCCTCAGCCGCCACGCCGGAGACATCGAGGCCCGCCTGGGGGCGCGGCTGGCGGTGAAGCGGGTGGCGCTTCGCGACGCCGGGAAGAGCCGGGCGCTCGAGGTGCCGGCGGCGCTGCTCACCACCCGGGTCGAGGACCTCCTGGAGGATCCCAGCATCCAGGTGGTGGTGGAGCTGATGGGCGGGGTCGACGAGGCCTTCGCGCTGGTCACCGGCGCCCTCTCGCGGGGGAAGCACGTGGTGACCGCCAACAAGGCGCTGCTGGCCACCCGGGGGCAGGAGATCTTCAAGCTGGCCCGGGCCAAGAGCGTCGACGTCTACTACGAGGCGGCCGTCTGCGGCGGCGTCCCCATCATCCGCACCCTGCGCGAGTCGCTGGCCTCGGACCGGATCAACGGCCTCATCGGCATCGTCAACGGCACCACCAACTTCATCCTCACCGCCATGGCCGAACGCGGCGAGGCCATCGGGCCGGTGCTGGCCGAGGCCCAGCGGCTGGGGTACGCCGAGGCCGATCCCTTCCTCGACGTCTCCGGCGGCGACGCCGCGCAGAAGCTCTGCGTGCTGGCCCAGCTGGCCTTCGGGGCCCGGCTGGAGCCGGGGGACGTGCTCACCGAGGGGATCATGCAGCTCTCCCCGGACGACTTCCGCTGGGGGCGCGAGTTCGGCTACACCCTCAAGCTGCTGGCGGTGGCCCGGCGCTGCGAGCCGGGCGGCACCGGCCCGGGCGGCAAGGACCTCATCGAGGCCCGGGTCCACCCGGCCTTCATCCCCCAGGCCTCGCTGATGGCCGGGGTGCGCGGGGCCATGAACGCGGTGGTGCTCCGCTCCGAGTCGCTGGGGGCCTCGATGCTCTACGGGCAGGGGGCCGGCGCCATGCCCACCGGGAGCGCCGTGGTCTCCGACATCATCGACCTGACC
Organism: Anaeromyxobacteraceae bacterium; assembly: GCA_032654565.1. Lineage (GTDB taxonomy): Bacteria > Myxococcota > Myxococcia > Myxococcales > Anaeromyxobacteraceae > JADKCZ01. The sequence continues at coordinate 260,790 of JAULAX010000017.1, forward strand.
CGCAACATCCTGGCCGGGAGCCCGGGCCGGGTGCCGCTGCCGCCGGAGCGCTCGCTGGTCGAGCTGCGCCCCCACAGCGAGATCCGCTGCGCCTATTACCTGCACTTCTCGGTCAAGGACGAGCCCGGGGTGCTGGCCCGCATCGCCTCGACGCTGGCGGCCCGCTCCATCTCGGTGGCCGCCGTGCAGCAGCGCGAGCAGGCCGATCCGGCGGCGCCGGTGCCGCTGGTCTTCGTCACCCACCAGGCCCGGGAGGCCGACCTCAAGGCGGCCACCGCCGAGATCGACGGCCACCCGGCCACGCTCAACCCCACCCGCTTCATCCGCATCGAGTCGGTGTAGGGAGGCCGGCGTGGTCGCCACCGAGCTGCGGGTCATCTACGGCGACACCGACCAGATGGGCGTCGTCTACTACGCCAACTACCTGCGCTACTTCGAGGCGGGTCGGAACGAGTTCATCCGGGCCAAGGGGCTGCGCTACCGCGACTTCGAGGAGCGCTACTCGCTGCGCCTGCCGGTCACCGAGGCCGGCGTCCGCTACCAGCAGCCGGCCCGCTACGACGACCTGCTCCGGCTGGAGACCTCCCTCGAGGAGGTCCGCCGGGCCTCGGCCAGCTTCGGCTACCGGCTGGTCCGCGACGGGGTGCTGCTGGCCACCGGGCGCACCGTCCACGCCTGCGTCGACCTGGCCGGCAAGGTGCGGCGACTGCCGGAGGAGCTGGTGAGCCGGCTCTCGGCGGGCGAGGCGACGGCGCAGGACTGAGCGGTCACCGCGGCCCCTCGGGGCGCCGCGGCCCGCAGGGAGAGGACACCATGGCCGAGGTCTCCAAGGAGCTGCTCATCGCCTGCACGCCGGAGCGGCTCTTCGACGTGCTGATCGACTACGCCCGGTACCCGGAGTTCGTGCCCGGCATCAAGGCCTGCCGGGTGCTGCCGGGGAAGGGCGACCGCCAGGTGGAGTACCAGCTCGACCTGGGGCTGAAGCGGATCACCTACGTGCTCCGACACGTGGAGCAGCGGCCCACCCGGGTGTCCTGGTCGCTGGTGAGCGGGGACGCCCTCAAGGTCTCCAACGGCTCCTGGGAGCTGACCCCGGAGGGGACCGGGACCCGGGCCCGCTACTCGGTGGAGATCCAGGTGGCCAAGCCGCTCCTCATCCCCCAGTCGGTCATCGACACGCTCACCGACGAGATGACCCGGGTCCAGTTGCCGAAGACCCTGGACGCCTTCAAGGCGCGCGCCGAGCGCCCCTGATCGGCCGGCGAACAGCTCGCTCGGAGTCCTGCCGGGGCGTGTCGCTTGCGTTATGATGGAGGGGCCAGGTCCGCTCCCCCCGGCGCAACCGCGCCAGACCACGGGGGAAGTTGGCGGGGCCGGGGCCGCCCGGGCCGGAGTGAAGAAACCCGGAGGGGTCCTGCGTCTGGACAAGCGGAACGGCGGTTGCATCCTGAGCGGGAGTGAGAGGATCGCGGAGCGAGCAGATGCTGGACGCCTACGTCATCGAGGAGATCAAGCGGCGCGAGCAGCGGCGCGAGCGCGACCAGCGCCCGGTGGCCGAGCTGCCGGTGCCGCCGCCTCCCGAGCCGCGCCCGCCGGAGGGCGGGCCGGAGCGCCCCAGCCGCGGCGTGGTCATCATCGACCTCGACTGATCGGCCGGGCCTGCGGGTCACCGCGCCGCGCCGACGAATCAGGTTGACGGCGGGGTCCCCCGCCAGTCAGATCCCAGCCCGATTCGAACCCCGAGCCCCCGCGCGGCGCGCCGCACGGCCAGGAGAGTCGCATGACCGAGATCATCAACGTGGTGGCGAGGGAGATCCTCGATTCGCGGGGCAACCCGACCGTCGAGGTGGAGGTGGCGTTGGCCAGCGGCGACGTCGGCCGCGCCGCGGTCCCGTCCGGCGCCTCCACCGGCGAGCACGAGGCCCACGAGCTCCGCGACGGCGACAAGAAGCGCTACCTCGGCAAGGGGGTCCGCAAGGCGGTCGGCAACGTCCTCGACGTCATCAGCCCGGCCATCATCGGCATGGACGCCTCCGACCAGGTCTCGCTCGACGCCCGGCTCATCAAGCTGGACGGCACCCGCACCAAGTCGAAGCTGGGCGCCAACGCCATCCTCGGCGTCTCGCTGGCGGCGGCCAAGGCGGCGGCGGCGGCCCACGCCCTGCCGCTCTACCGCTACGTCGGCGGCGCCAACGCCCGCACCTTGCCGGTGCCGCTCATGAACATCCTCAACGGCGGCGCCCACGCCGACTCCAACGTCGACATCCAGGAGTTCATGGTGGTGCCGCTGGGGGCCCCCAGCTTCGCCGAGGCGCTGCGCTACGGCGCCGAGATCTTCCACGCCCTCAAGAAGGTGCTGAAGGGGCGGGGCGCCTCCACCGGCGTCGGCGACGAGGGCGGCTACGCCCCCAGCCTCAAGTCCAACGAGGAGGCGCTGGCGGTGATCATGGAGGCCATTGGCCAGACCGGCCTCAAGCCCGGCAAGCAGGTGGCGCTGGCGCTCGACTGCGCCTCCTCCGAGTTCTACGACGAGAAGAGCGGGAAGTACGTGCTCAAGGGGGAGGGGAAGACCTTCGACAAGAAGGGGCTGGTCGACTGGTACGCCAGGCTGGCCAAGGCCTACCCCATCGTCTCCATCGAGGACGGCTGCGACGAGAACGACTGGGCCTGCTGGAAGCTGCTCACCGAGAAGCTGGGCGACACCGTCCAGCTGGTGGGCGACGACCTCTTCGTCACCAACGTGGAGCGGCTGGGGAAGGGGATCTCCGAGGGGATCGCCAACTCCATCCTGGTCAAGGTGAACCAGATCGGCTCGCTCACCGAGACCCTGGAGGCGGTCCGCATGGCCCACCGCGCCGGCTACACCAGCGTCATGAGCCACCGCTCCGGCGAGACCGAGGACACCACCATCGCCGACCTGGCGGTGGCCTGCGACTGCGGCCAGATCAAGACCGGCTCGGCCTCCCGCACCGACCGGGTGGCCAAGTACAACCAGCTGCTGCGCATCGAGGGGGAGCTGGGAACCAGCGCCCGCTACGCCGGCGCCGCCGCCTTCCACGCCTTCCGCTAGCGGCAGGGGCCGGGGCGGGAACCGCCCGTCCGGCAAAGCGAAAGTTCTCGCGGGCGCTCGTTGACAACGTCGACGGGCGCCCGCTAGTTTCACCGGCCCGAGGGTGGGTGGAGGTCACGCATGCGGTCGGAGTGGGTCTCGAAGCGTCGCGGTCAGCCCAACGTCTCCCAGATGCACCTGGCCCGGCGAGGGGTCGTCACCGAGGAGATGACTCGGGTGGCGGCCCGGGAGCGGCTGCCGGTCGAGGTGATCCAGGCCGAGGTGGCGCGCGGCCGGATGGTGATCCCGGCCAACATCAACCACCCCGAGCTCGATCCGCTGGCCATCGGCATCGCCGCCACCTGCAAGATCAACGCGAACATCGGCAACTCGGCCGTCACCTCCGACATCGCCCACGAGCTGGAGAAGCTGCAGCTCTGCCTCACCCACGGCGCCGACACGGTGATGGACCTCTCCACCGGCGGCAACATCCCCGGGATCCGCGAGGCCATCATCCGCGCCAGCCCCATCCCGGTGGGCACCGTCCCCATCTACGAGTGCCTGGTCCACGTCGACGACGTGCCCCAGCTGACCCCCAGGCTCATGCTCGAGGTGATCGAGTCGCAGGCCAGGCAGGGGGTCGACTACATGACCATCCACGCCGGCCTGCTCCGCGACCACATCCCGCTGGCGGCCCGCCGCGTCACCGGCATCGTCTCGCGCGGCGGCGCCATGATGGCGCAGTGGATGCTCTCCAACAAGGCGGAGAACCCCCTCTACACGCACTTCGACGAGATCTGCGAGATCTTCAAGCGCTACGACGTCACCTTCTCGCTGGGCGACGGCCTGCGCCCCGGCTGCCTCGCCGACGCCTCCGACGCCGCCCAGTTCGCCGAGCTCGCGGTGCTGGGCGAGCTGACCAAGAAGGCCTGGGCCCACGACGTCCAGGTCATGGTGGAGGGGCCCGGCCACGTCCCGCTTGACCAGATCCCCATGAACATGGAGCGGGAGCGCGAGCTCTGCCACGAGGCCCCCTTCTACGTGCTCGGGCCGCTGGTCACCGACATCGCCCCCGGCTACGACCACATCACCAGCGCCATCGGCGCCGCGGTGGCGGCCCAGCACGGCGCCGCCATGCTCTGCTACGTCACCCCCAAGGAGCACCTCGGCCTCCCCGACCTGGAGGACGTGCGGCAGGGGATCATCGCCTACAAGATCGCCGCGCACGCCGCCGACATCGCCCGGGGACGCCCCGGGGCGCGCGACCGCGACGACGCCCTCTCCCGGGCCCGCTACGCCTTCGACTGGAACAAGCAGTTCGACCTCTCCCTCGACCCGGAGCGGGCCCGCTCCATGCACGACGAGACCCTCCCGGCCGACCACTTCAAGACCGCCGAGTTCTGCTCCATGTGCGGCCCCAAGTTCTGCTCGATGCGGATCCACACGCACCTCGACGAGCTGGCCGCCAAGGAGCAGGGGGCCAGGCGGACCGGGCCGGCCGAGATCGTCCGCTGAGGTGACGCCATGGGGGAGCGGGTCACGGTCTACGAGGTCGGTCCCCGCGACGGCCTGCAGAACGAGGCGGCGCTGGTCCCCACCCCCGGGAAGCTGGCGCTGATCACGGCGCTGGCCGAGGCCGGGATCAGCCGCATCGAGGCCACCAGCTTCGTCTCGCCCGCCTGGATCCCGCAGCTGGCCGACGCCGCCGAGGTGACGGCGGCGCTGCCGAGGCTCCCCGGGGTCAGCTACGTGGTGCTGGTCCCCAACGCCAAGGGGCTGGCCCGGCTCCGCGAGGCGCTGGCCCGGGCGCCCGGCGGGCCGCCGGTGGCGGCGGCGGTCTTCCTCTCCGCCTCCGAGGCGCACAACCAGAAGAACGTCAACAAGTCGGTCGAGGAGACCTTCGCCGCCTTCGCCGAGGTCATCCCCCCGGCCCGCGCCGCCGGGCTCGAGGTGCGCGGCTACGTGTCGACGGTCTTCGGCTGCCCGTACCAGGGCGCGGTCGATCCGGGACGGGCCGCCGAGGTGGCGCTGCGGCTGCTGGAGCTCGGCTGCGGGCAGGTCTCGCTGGGCGACACCATCGGCGTCGGCACCCCGGCCCAGGTGCGGGCGGTGCTGCGGCGCCTGCTCCCGGCGGTGCCGGCCGGGCGGCTGGCCCTCCACCTCCACGACACCCGGGGGACGGCGCTGGCCAACGCCCTGGCCGGGCTGGAGGAGGGGATCACCACCTTCGACGCCTCGGTGGGGGGGCTGGGCGGCTGCCCCTACGCCCCCGGCGCCTCGGGGAACCTGGCCACCGAAGATCTGGTGTACCTGCTCCACGGCATGGGATACGACACGGGAATCGATTTTGACAGGCTGGTGGAGGCCGGCGCCCTGGCGCAACGGCTCACCGGCCGCATCCTGCCGGGGAGGGCGCTCCGGGCGGCGCTGGCGACGCGAACGGAGGGGTGACATGGAGTGGAACGTCGAGCGGTTCGGCGCCATCGAGCGGTGGACCATCCTCGGCGAGCCCCGGCGCAACTCCCTGACCGTGGCCCTGCTCCACGAGCTCACCGAGCACCAGGCCCGGGCCGCCGCCGACCGGGCGCTGCGGGTGGTGATCGTGACCGGGGCCGGGGAGAAGGCCTTCTGCGCCGGCGCCGATCTCAAGGAGCGGGCCCGGATGGACGAGGGGACGGTGGCCGGCTTCCACAAGGCCATCCGCGCCGCCTTCGACGGCTTCGAGGCGCTGCCGCAGCCGGTCATCGCCGCCGTCAATGGGGTGGCGCTGGGCGGCGGGCTGGAGCTGGCCCTGGCCTGCGACCTGCGGATCGCCGCCGAGGGGGCCGAGGTGGCGCTGCCCGAGGTCGGCCTCGGCATCATCCCCGGGGCCGGCGGCACGCAGCGGCTGCCGCGGGTGATCGGGGTGGCCCGGGCCAAGGAGCTGATCCTCACCGCCCGCCGGGTCAGCGCGCACGAGGCGCTGGCCATGGGGCTGGTCGGGCAGGTGGTGCCGGCCGCCGACCTCGCCGCGGCGGCGCTGGCCCTGGCCGAGCGGGTGTCGCGCAACGCGCCCATCTCCCTGCGCCAGGCCAAGCGGGCCATCGACCGGGGGCTGTCGCTGCCCCTCCACGAGGCCCTCGATCTCGAGAACCGGCTCTACCAGGCCTGCATCCCCACCGCGGACCGGCGGGAGGCGCTGCAGGCCTTCGCCGAGAAGCGCGCCCCGGTCTTCAAGGGCGAGTGACGCGTCGACGCCCCGGTGCCCCCGGGCCGCGGCGACTTCAAGGAGCCACCGATGAACCGTGACGAGCAGATCGAAGCCGAGCTGGCCAGGGTGCGGCGCGGCGGCGCCGAGCGTTACCACCAGAAGAACCGCGAGCAGGGCAAGCTCTTCGTCCGCGAGCGGCTCGACCTGCTCCTCGACGCCGGCTCCTTCGTGGAGGACGCCGCCCTGGCCAACGCCCTCGATCCCGAGCTGCCCGCCGACGGGGTGGTCACCGGCCTGGGGACCATCGACGGCCGGCCGGTGGCGGTGATGGCCAACGACTCGACGGTCAAGGCCGGCTCCTGGGGGGCCCGCACCGTCGAGAAGATCCTGCGCATCCAGGAGGTGGCGGCGGCGCAGCGGCTGCCGCTCTTCTACCTGGTCGACTCGGCCGGCGCCCGCATCACCGACCAGGTGGAGATGTTCCCGGGGCGGCGCGGCGCCGGGCGCATCTTCCTCAACGAGGTCCAGCTCTCCGGCCGGGTGCCGCAGATCTGCCTGCTCTTCGGCCCCTCGGCGGCCGGGGGCGCCTACATCCCGGCCTTCTGCGACATCGTGGTGATGGTCGAGGGCAACGCCTCGATGTACCTCGGCTCGCCGCGCATGGCCGAGATGGTGATCGGCGAGAAGGTGACGCTGGAGGAGCTGGGCGGGGCGCGGATGCACTGCTCGGTCTCCGGGTGCGGCGACTTCCTGGTCAAGACCGAGCAGGAGGCGCTGGCGCTGGCGCGGCGCTGGTTCTCCTACTTCCCGCGCAGCCACCGCGAGCTGGCCCCGGCGGCGCCGCCCCGGCCGCCCCGGGCCGGGGTGCGGACCCTGGAGGAGATCATCCCCGGCGACCAGAACCGCCCCTTCGACATGACCGAGCTGATCGAGGCGGTGGTCGACGAGGGGAGCTTCCTGGAGGTCAAGAAGCTCTGGGCCGGCGAGCTGGTGACCGGGCTGGCCCGCCTCGACGGCCGGGTGGTGGGGGTGGTGGCCAACCAGCCCAAGGTCAAGGGCGGCGTGCTCTTCGTCGACTCGGCCGACAAGGCGGCCCGCTTCATCTGGCTCTGCGACGCCTTCAACATCCCGCTGCTCTACCTCTCCGACGTCCCCGGCTTCATGATCGGCACCAAGGTGGAGCGGGCCGGCATCATCCGCGCCGGGGCCAAGATGATCAGCGCCGTCTCCGAGGCCACGGTGCCGCGCATCTGCGTGGTGGTCCGCAAGGCCTACGGCGCCGGGCTCTACGCCATGGACGGCCCGGGCTTCGCCCCGTCGGCCACCCTGGCGCTCCCCGAGGCCATGATCGCGGTGATGGGTCCGGAGGCGGCGGTCAACGCCGTCTACTTCAACAAGATCCAGGAGAAGCCGGAGGCGGAGCGGCCGGCCTACGTCACGGCGCTGCGCGACGAGTACAAGAAGGACATCGACCTGCTCAAGCTGGCCAGCGAGCTGGTGGTCGACGCCGTGGTGCCGGGGCGCGGGCTGCGCGAGGAGCTGTCGCGCCGCTACCGGCTCTACGCCTCGGGGTACGAGCCGGGGCTGCAGCGCAAGCGCGGCGTCACCCCGGTCTAGGAGATCACCATGGACTTCGTGCTGCCCGAGGAGTTGGTCGAGATCCAGCGCACCGTGCGCGAGCTGTGCCAGGCCGAGGTGGCCCCCCACGCCCGGGCCTGGGACAAGAGCGGCGACTTCCCCTGGGCGGTGGTCAAGCACCTGGGCGAGCTGGGGCTGATGGGAATCGCCGTGCCCGAGGCCTACGGCGGCGCCGGGCTGGGGGCCATGGCCACCTCGGTCGTGATCGAGGAGATCGCCCGCTGGGACGGCTCCCTGGCCCTCACCGTGGCCAGCCACAACGGGCTGGGGCAGGGGCACATCCTCAAGTTCGGCACCGAGGCCCAGAAGCAGCGCTGGATCCCGCCGCTGGCGCGCGGCGAGAAGCTGGCGGCCTGGGGGCTCACCGAGCCGGGCAGCGGCTCGGACGCCTCCGGCCTGACCTCCACCGCGGTCCGCAAGGGCGGCCGCTGGGTGCTCAACGGCGCCAAGACCTTCATCACCCAGGGGACGGTGGGCGATACCTTCCTGGTGCTGGCGCTCACCGACCCGGCCCGCAAGCAGCACGGCATCACCGCCTTCGTGGTCGAGAAGGGGACCCCAGGCTTCACCCAGCGGAAGATCCACGACAAGCTGGGGATGCGCTCCTCCGACACCGCCGAGCTGCACCTCGAGGACGTCGAGGTGAGCGACGACCACCGCATCGGCGAGCTGCACCAGGGGTTCATCAACACCCTGCAGATCCTCGACCGCGGCCGCATCACCATCGGGGCGCTCGCGGTGGGGCTGGGGCGGGGAGCGCTGGAGGAGGCGCGCCGCTACGCCCTGGAGCGGAAGACCTTCGGCAAGCCCATCGCCGAGCACCAGGCCATCTCCTTCATGCTGGCCGACATGGCCACCGAGATCGACGCGGCCCGGCTGCTGGTGCGGCGGGCGGCGGCCCTCTGCGACGCCGGCCAGCGCTTCAGCCGCGAGGCGGCCATGGGGAAGCTCTTCGCCAGCGAGGCGGCCATGCGGGCCACCAGCAAGGCCATCCAGATCCACGGCGGCTACGGCTATACTCAGGACTTCCCGGTGGAGCGCTACTTCCGGGACGCCAAGCTCTGCGAGATCGGCGAGGGGACCAGCGAGGTCCAGCGGATGGTGATCGGCCGCGACCTGCTGGCTCGCGGTGTGCTGGCCTAGGGGCGCGCCGGAGCGGACCAGACGACATGGGTGAAGGCGAACACACCATCATCGGGCGCATCGCCCGCGAGCGGCTCAACCAGATCGCCTCGCGCAAGCTCTCCACGCTGGGGGTGCCGGTGCGGCTGGCGTCGGACCGCGAGACCCTGGAGGGCGAGCTGGGCTTCACCGGCCGGGTCATCCACCCGCTCACCGGGCAGCCGGTGGCCCGGGCCCGCTTCGTGGTCTCCGGCCACGACCGGCTCACCTTCCTGGAGCCGCCGCTGGCGGCGCTCGGGCCCGTCGACTTCTACGAGCACGAGCGGCTGGTGGCCTTCGAGGTGGCCGTGGCGGCCGCGCTGGCGGCCCTCCACAGCCAGCTCGAGGACGTGGCGGCCCGGCTGCGGGCGCTCCGGCTCGAGGTGGCCATCGACGCCGAGCGGCTCCAGCTCCGGGCGGTGGTGAAGGCCCCGGGCCACGCCTTCGAGATCCTCGGTGGCGCCGACGGGGCCCGGGTCTCGCGGGTGGCGCCGGTGGGCGGGCGGCCCCAGGACGTGGCGCCGACCTTCCCGGCGCTGGACCTGCGGCAGTTCGCCAGCGGCGCCGATCTCGAGGACTTCCTCATCGCCTCGCTGCCGCAGATGGAGACCCGGCCGGCGGCCGCCGCCGCGCCGGAGCCGGAGGCGAGGGCGGCGGCCCAGCTCGAGGCCACGCCGGCGCCGCGCAACGCCCTGACCCTGGCCCGGCTGGCCCAGGTCTTCGGCGACGACGCCATGCTGCCCCCCAACGCCATGGTGGAGCTGGTGCAGGAGTTCCAGTACGCCGGGACCCGCTACCGCTTCGTGGCCAGCCGCGAGATGGGGACCCGCTTCAAGGGGCGGCTGATCGGCCCCAGCGGCGACGTCTGGTCGGACAAGTTCGAGCTCTCCAGCTTCACCGGGACCCGGGCGGTGGTGGCCAAGGCGCTGGGCGCCCCCCCTCCATCGCCGGCCGACAGCGGCGGCGGCGCCGTCGAGTTCCGCGGGGCCGACCCCGCCACCGGCGAGCTGCCCCAGCACCTGCAGCCCCACCCCGGGGAGGTCTGGGTGATGAACGTGGTGGTCGAGGAGGCCGGCCCCGACGAGGTCCGCTACGTCGGCACCGACATCGACGGCAAGCCCTACGGGGCCGCCCGGGTCCTGAAGCGCTCCGACTTCGAGGCGGTCTTCACCCAGGCGCGCGGCGGCTGGCGGCTGCTGATCCAGATCGACCAGGTGCTGGAGGGGGCGGTGCTCTACCGGCAGCTCGACCAGTCCCGCCAGCCCCTCGGTGCGCCGCGGAAGATGGCGGCCGCCATCCTGGTGGTCAACTTCGTGCCGGAGGCGGCGGCCTACTGATGAGCACCATGGCGGACCGGATCCTCCGCGGCGAGGTGCGGGCGGCGGCCAGGCTGATGCGCGACCTGGACGATCGCTACGCCGAGGCCGAGGTCACCCTGCGGGCCCTCTTCCCCCACACCGGCAAGGCCTGGGTGATCGGCATCACCGGCTCCCCGGGCGCCGGCAAGTCGACGCTCACCGACCAGCTCATCGGCCTGCACCGGCGCGCCGGGCGCAGCGTGGGGGTGATCGCCGTCGACCCCACCAGCCCGTTCTCCGGGGGGGCCATCCTCGGCGACCGCATCCGGATGCAGGACCACGCCACCGATCCCGGGGTCTTCATCCGCTCGCTCGGGACCCGCGGCCACCTCGGCGGGCTCTCCCGCTCCACCTCCGAGCTGGTCCACGTGCTCGACGCCATGGGGAAGGACGTCATCCTGGTGGAGACGGTCGGTGTCGGCCAGGACGAGGTGGAGATCGCCTCGCTGGCCCACACCGTGGTGGTGGTGGCGGTGCCGGGGATGGGCGACGACGTCCAGGCCATCAAGGCCGGGGTGCTGGAGATCGCCGACGTCTTCTGCGTCAACAAGGCCGACCGCGACGGGGCCGACCGGACCATCCGCGACCTGCAGGGGATGCTGGAGGTGCGGCGCATCATCCAGGCGCCGCCCGCCGACCACGACCCGCACCACCACCCGGTGGAGGGCGCCCCGGCGCCGGAGGCGGCCAACGAGCCCGACGGCGGATGGGAGCCGCCCATCGTCCGCACCGTGGCGGTGACCGGGGAGGGGATGGAGGACCTGGCCGCGGCCACGCAGCGCCACCTCTCCTGGATGGAGGCCAGCGGCGAGAAGCGGCGCCGTGAGATCGCCCGGGCCCGGGCCGGCTTCATCGCCCTGCTCCGGGAGCGGCTGCTGGCCGGCGCCCTGGGCCGGCTGGAGGCCGAGCTGGGGCGGCTCGACGTGGTCTCGGCCCGCATCGCCGACCGCCAGGCCGATCCCTACGCCCTGGCCGCCGAGCTGGCGGCCCGGCTGCACGCCTGAGCGCCATGGAGCCGGACGCCACCACCGGGCTCTCGCCCGCCGAGCGCGAGCTGGTCGCCGCGGTGGAGCAGCGCTGCGGGGTGGCCTTCCGGGCGCCGCGCACGGCGCTGGCCGCCCTCACCCACCGCTCCTACGTCAACGAGCACCCCGGCGAGCCGCTCGAGGACAACGAGCGGCTGGAGTTCCTCGGCGACGCCGTCATCGATCTCGCCATCTCCCACCGGCTCATGGAGCGCTTCCCGGCGGCGCGGGAGGGGGAGCTCTCCAAGCTGCGGGCGGCGGTGGTGGACGAGCCGGGGCTGGCCTCGCTGGCCCGGGCCTTCGGGGTCGGCCCGCTGCTGCGGCTGGGGCGCGGCGAGGAGCTGACCGGCGGCCGCGACAAGCCGTCGCTGCTGGCCGACGCCATGGAGGCGGTGGTGGCCGCCGTCTACCTGGAGGGCGGGCTGGGGGCGGTGCTGGCGCTGGTCGACCGCTACCTCGGCGAGACCTTCGACCGGGCCAGCGCCGGGACCCTCGACCGCGACTACAAGACGCAGCTGCAGGAGCTGGCCCAGGCCCGGCTCCGGGTCGGGCCCCGCTACCGGGTGGTGGCCGAGACCGGACCGGACCACGCCAAGCTCTTCGACGTGGAGGTGGAGCTGCGCGGCGAGGTGGTGGGGCGGGCCACCGGCCGCTCCAAGAAGGACGCCGAGCAGGGGGCGGCCCGGCTGGCGCTCGAGGTGCTTGCCGCGTCGCCGGGTGACCGTTAGCATCCCGCGCATGACCAAGACCATCACCCTGGCGCTGGCCGCGCTGCTGGCGGCCCCTGCCTTCGCCCAGTCCTCCCCCAAGCCCGACCTCACCGCCAACCCGCTGGCGGTCAAGGCCGCCCCTCCGGCGCCGGCGGCCTCCGCCCCGGTCACCACCGGCGGCTACGCCACCTTCGACACCTCGGCCGGCAAGATCGGCGTCCGCTTCTACGTCGACCGCGCCCCCAAGACGGTCGCCAACTTCATCGGCCTGGCCACCGGCACCAAGGAGTCGGTCAACCCGCGCACCCGGCAGAAGGGGAAGACCCCCTTCTATGACGGCACCGTCTTCCACCGGGTCATCCCCCGCTTCATGATCCAGGGGGGCGATCCCACCGGCACCGGCACCGGGGACCCCGGCTACAAGTTCGCCGACGAGGTCAGCGCCAGCGACTCGTTCAAGCCCGGCCACCTGGCCATGGCCAACTCCGGCCCCAACACCAACGGCAGCCAGTTCTTCATCACCGAGGTGGCCACCACCCACCTCAACGGCAAGCACACCATCTTCGGCGAGGTGGTCTGCGGGCTCGACCTGGTCTCGCGCATCGCCCGGGCCGGCAACGGCGCCACCCGGCTCGACCACGTGGTGATCAGCGCCACCCCTCCCACCTGCAAGTGACAGGAGCCACCATGGCCGACCAGCTGCACGCCACCTTCAAGACCTCCCTCGGAGACCTCGTCATCCGTCTCCTCCCCGAGAAGGCCCCCAAGACCGTGGAGAACTTCCTCGGCCTGGCCGAGGGGACCAAGGAGTGGACCCACCCCGGCACTGGCAAGAAGTCGAAGACCCCGCTCTACGACGGCACCCTGTTCCACCGGGTCATCCCGGAGTTCATGATCCAGGGGGGCGATCCCACCGCCACCGGCACCGGCGGCCCCGGCTACCGGTTCGAGGACGAGATCGGGCCCGACAACCGCTTCGACAAGCCCGGCCTGCTGGCCATGGCCAACTCCGGCCCCAACACCAACGGCTGCCAGTTCTTCATCACCGAGGTGCCGACCCCGCACCTCAACCGCGGCCACACCATCTTCGGCGAGGTGGTCAAGGGCGGCGAGCTGGTCTTCAAGATCGGCCGCGCCGGCAACAAGAAGGTCACCCTGGAGAAGGTGACCATCACCCGCGGCGCCCTGCCGTAGCGTCGCCCGCCGCCTCAGGACCAGGCCGGCCCGGCCGGGCACCCCCCCGGGGGCGCCTCGCCGGGCCGCCGCGTGCTAGAGAGGGGCGTGACCAGGAAGAAACCACCGTTCCGCGCCGGGTTCGTGGCCCTCATCGGCCGGCCCAACGTCGGCAAGTCGACGCTGCTCAACCGGCTGCTCGGCGAGCACATCGCCATCGTCTCCCCGCGGCCGCAGACCACCCGGACCCGCATCCTCGGCATCGTCAACGGCGAGGACTACCAGCTGGCCTTCTTCGACACCCCCGGGGTGCACCAGGCCAAGGGAGCGCTCAACCGGCGCATGGTCGAGGTGGCCCTCACCACGCTCCACGAGGTGGACGCGGTGCTGATGATGATCGAGGCCGGCACCGGGCCGGGCGGGCGGGTGGAGATCGGCGAGGGGACCCGCGCCGTCATCGCCGAGGTGGCCCGCAGCGGCAAGCCGGCGGTGCTCGGCATCAACAAGGCCGACCGGGCCCCGCGGGAGACGCTGCTGCCGGTGATCGAGGCCTACAAGGACCTGCACCGCTGGGCCGCCATCGTCCCGTTCTCGGCCAAGACCGGCGACAACGTCGACGACCTGGTGGCGACGCTGGTCGAGACCCTGCCCGGGAGCGAGGCGCCGCTCTTCCCCGCCGACCAGCTCACCGACCAGGCCGAGCGGCAGCTGGCGGCCGAGTACGTCCGCGAGCAGATCATGCTGAAGACCCGGCAGGAGCTCCCCTACTCGGCGGCCGTCGAGGTGGAGGAGTTCGACGAGTCGGGGCGGCGCGAGGACGGCGGCCTGATCCGCATCTCGGCCCTGATCCGCGTCGAGCGGGACTCGCAGAAGGCCATCATCATCGGCAAGAAGGGTTCGATGCTGAAGGAGATCGGCACCGCCGCCCGCCTGCGGCTGGAGCGGCTGCTGGGGGCCAAGGTCTTCCTGGCCCTCACCGTCAAGGTGGACGAGCGCTGGACCGAGAAGGACGCCGCGGTCCGGAGGCTGGTCACGTGAGCCCGCGCCCGGTCATCGCCCTGGTGGGGCGCCCCAACGTCGGCAAGTCCACGCTCTTCAACCGGCTGGTGGGTCGCCGGGTGGCCATCGTCCAGGACCTCCCCGGGGTGACCCGCGACCGCAACTACGCCGACCTGGTCTGGGAGGGGCGGGCCCTCTCCCTGGTCGACACCGGCGGCTTCGAGCCGGAGTCGCGCGATCGTCTCATGTCGCAGGTCCGCCAGCAGGCCCAGCTGGCCACCGAGGAGGCGGCCGCGGTGGTGCTGGTGGTCGACGGCCGCGAGGGGCTGACCAACGTCGATCGCGCCGTGGCCGACCTGCTGCGCCGCTCCCGCAAGCCCTTCTTCGTCGCCGTCAACAAGGTCGACACCTCCAAGACCGAGGGCGAGATCCCGCTGGCCGAGTTCTACGAGCTGGGCTTCGGCGAGGTCTTCCCGGTCTCGGCCGAGCACGGCCGCGGCACCGACGAGCTGCTGGAGGCCATCGTCGCGGCCCTGGGCATCCAGCCGGCCCCGCCGCCGCCGGAGTTCGAGCCCTTCGCCGAGGAGGAGGACGAGCCCGAGGAGGTCAGCGAGGACCAGCGCCCCACCGGCGACATCCGCATCGCCATCGTCGGGCGCCCCAACGTGGGCAAGTCCACCTTCGTCAACTCGTTGCTGGGCAAGGAGCGCTTCGTCGTCTCCGACATCCCCGGCACCACCCGCGACGCCATCGACTCGCTGGTGGTCCACGGCGACCGGCGCTTCGTGGTCACCGACACCGCCGGCATCCGCCGCAAGGCCACCATCTCCACCACCGTGGAGAGCTACTCGGTGGTCCGCTCCATGAAGGCCATGGACGACGCCGAGGTGGTGGCGGTGATGCTCGACGCCACCGAGGCCGGCGTGGATCAGGACGCCAAGCTGCTGGCCCTGGTGCTGGAGAAGGCCAAGGCGCTGGTGGTGGTGGTCAACAAGTGGGACATCGCCGAGAAGGAGGGGGCCACCCAGGACTGGTACCGCCAGGAGCTGGGCAAGCGGCTCCCCTTCGTGGCCTTCGCCCCCATGGTCTTCGTCTCGGCCAAGGTCGGGACCGGCGTCGGCAAGGTGCTGGAGAAGGCCGCCCTGCTGGTCGAGCAGTACCGGGCCCGCTTCCCCACCCCGCAGCTCAACGAGCTGCTGGAGCGGGTGCAGGAGGAGCACCCGGCCCCGTCGTCGGGGGGGCGCCCGGTGAAGCTCTTCTACATCGCCCAGGTGGCCTACGCCCCGCCCACCTTCGTCATCAACTGCGGCCGGCCCGAGGCCATCGGCGACAGCTACCGGCGCTACGTGGAGAACCGCTTCCGCCAGGCCTTCGGCCTGGAGGTGCCCATGCGGCTGGTCTTCCGAGAGCGGAAGCGGCGCAAGCGGCCGCGCCAGAAGAAGGAATGAGGGCGCTCCGGACCGGGTTTCCACCGGGGCCGCTTCCGCTTGACGCTGGCGGGGCTCCCACCTAGATTACCGCGACTTTTCCAATGCTTGGGCGAGTCGAGCCCCTGAGAGGCCACATGTCGAAGAGCGCCGAGCTGAGCCGCAAGGAGATCAAGCAGCCCGACCAGTTCCAGGTCGTGGCCGGTGAGGCCGCGTCCTGGCTCGGCGGTCACCGCCGCCAGTCGGTGCTGGCCGGCGGCGCGCTGGTGGTGGTGCTGGTGGGCGCCCTGGCCTTCATGGCCGTCCGCGAGCGGCGCAGCGCCGGGGCCGCGGCGCTCCTCTCCCAGGTCTACCGGGCCGCCGGCGGCGAGCTCAGCGCCGTGCCGCTCCCCGGCGTCCCCGGGCCGTTCTTCGCCAGCGACGCGGCCCGGCAGAAGGCCGTGGCCCAGGCGGCCGACACGCTGCTCGCCGAGTACCCCGGGACCTCGCAGGCGGCGCTGGGGGCGCTGGCCAAGGGCGACGCCCACCTCCGCCTCGGCGAGTTCGACGCCGCCGCCGCCGCCTACCAGCTCTACCTGTCGTCGGCCCGGCGCACCGACTCCTTCCGCTTCTCGGCGCTGGAGGGGCTGGCGCTCGCCGCCGAGGGGAAGGGTGACACCGCCGGGGCGCTGGCCGGCTGGACCCGGTTCGGCGCCGAGGTGGCCGCGCAGGCCGACCGGGCCGACCTGGAGCGGGCCCGGCTGCTGGCCGGCTCCGGCAAGGCCGACGAGGCGCGCGCCCTGCTGGCCTCGTTCGGCGACGCCCACAAGGGCTCGCAGCTGACCGGCGAGGCCGCCGAGCGGCTGGCCCGGCTGGGCGGCCGCTAGATGGTGTTCGCCCCGCTGGTCGCCCTGGCCCTCGCTGCGGTGCCGGCCGAGACCGGCCGCATGCCGCCCCTGCCGCGCGAGCTCTTCAGCATCGCCTGGAAGCGGTCGCTGGTGCACGCCGAGTTCGGCGACTACCTGGCCGGCGAGCTGGGCGGCGCCGCGGTGGATGCCGCCAGCGGGCTGGTGCTGGTGGGGACGCGCGACGGCTGGCTCCACGCCCTGCGCCCCGACGGGTCGCTGGCCTGGGAGTTCCGCGGCGGTGGCGCCTTCGCCGCGGAGCCGCTGGTCGCCGGCGGGACCGTCTACGCCGGCTGCCAGGACGGCCGGCTCTACGCCCTGGCGCTCGACAGCGGGCAGGTCCGCTGGAGCTACGACGCCAAGGAGCAGCTGGGGACCCGGCCGCTCCTGGTGAAGGGGCTGGTGCTGGTGGCCAGCCTGCAGGACACCGTCTTCGCCGTGGACGCCGCCAGCGGCGCCTGGCGCTGGCACCACCGCCGGGAGCCCGGCGAGGGGTTCACCATCCACGGCGCCGCCTCGGTGCAGGCCGACGGCGAGCGGCTCTTCGCCGCCTACTCCGACGGCACCGTCACCGCGCTGGAGACCGCCTCGGGGCGGGTCCGGTGGGAGCAGCACGTCGCCCCCGCTGGCCGCTACACAGACGTCGACTCGCTGGCCCTCGCCGATGGTCGCCTCTACCTGGCCGCCTACTCCGGCGCCGTCATGGCGCTCGACGGCGCCACCGGCAAGACCCTCTGGAGCCAGCCCCACGCCGACGCCTCGCGGGTGCTGGTGGACCGGGGGGCGCTGCTGGCGGTGACCGGCAAGGAGGTGGTCTCCCTCTCCTTGAAGGACGGAACCCCCAACTGGACCGCGCCGCTGCAGGGCGCCACCGGGGGGGCGCTGCGCGTCACCGGCCGCTGGCTGCTGGTGCCGGCCCGCGACGGCGGCCTGCGCTTCTACGAGGCGGCCAGCGGGCGGCTGCTGCGCGTGCTCGACCCCGGCTCCGGCGTCTCCTCGACGCCGGCCGTCCTCGGGCGGCGGGCCTACGTGCTCTCCAACGCCGGCACGCTGCTGGCGCTCGACCTGGAGTAGCCCGGTGAGGTCGGTCCGCGTCGTGGCGGCGGTGATCCGCGGCCCGGACGGCGTGCTCATCAGCCGGCGCCCGGCCGACGCCGAGCGGGGCGGGCAGTGGGAGTTCCCGGGCGGCAAGGTGGAGCCCGGCGAGCCCGAGCCGGCGGCGCTGCTCCGCGAGATCGCCGAGGAGCTGGGCTGCGGCGTCGAGGTGGGTGGGCTGCTCACCCGGCACCGCCACCGCTACCCCGACCTGGAGGTGGAGCTGGCCTTCTACGCCTGCCGCCTGGCCCCGGGGGCGGCGCCGCGGGCCATCGGCGTCGCGGCGCTGGCCTGGGCGCCTCCGGGCACGCTGGCCGGCTACGACTTCTGCGAGGCCGACCTGCCGGTGCTGCCGCTCATCGAGGCCGTCCTGGCGGGCGAAGAGGCGTAGCGCCCCGCGCTAGCGCCGCTTCCGCGACCGGCCCCGGGCCGGCTCGGGCTCGCCCGCCACCAGCACCTGCCACTCGACCGGGGCGTAGCGCCGGCCGTCCTCGCCGTGCAGCTCCAGGGAGGCGGCGCCGTCGACGCGCAGCCGCAGCCCCGCCCCGGGGGCCAGCGGCGCCTCGGGGCGGAGCGTCAGGACCGTGACCGCTCCGACCTCTCGCTCCCCGCTGGACGGGACGAAGGCGTCGCCGCCGTCGAGCAGCGAGAGCCGGGCGTCGGCGAGCCGGAGCCGCAGCTCGACGCGGAAGCTGGCCCGGGGCGGCACGGTGGTCTCGCCGCGGCTCGCCAGCACCGTGGTCAGCGCGCCGAGCTGCGCCTGGGCGGTGGCCCCGCCCAGCTCGAGCACCGGAGGCGGGGAGGGGACGACGTTGGCGGCGGCCACGTTGGCGGCCGCCGTGGGCGGAGGCGGGGCGGTGACCGCCGAGCCGGGCTGGCAGGCGGCCAGGGCCAGGACCAGGGCGGGGAGGGCGTGCCGGTTCACCGGGGCTTGGCAGCGGCCTTGGGCTCGGGGAAGCCACGCCGGCGCATCAGGGCGCCGACCCCGGCGTCGCGCCCGCGGAAGGCCCGGTAGCCCTCGGCGGGATCGACGGTGTTGCCCACCGAGAAGACGTGGGCCTTGAGCCTGCGGGCCACCGCCGCGTCGTAGGGGCCGCCGGCCTCGGTGAAGGCCTCGAAGGCGTCGGCGCCGAGGGTGTCGGCCCAGAGGTAGCTGTAGTAGCCGGCGGCGTAGCCGTCGGAGCTGAAGAGGTGGCTGAACTGCGGCAGCCGGTGGCGCATCACCAGCTCCCGGGGCATGCCCAGCGCCGCCAGCGTCTCCCGCTCGAAGACGGCCGGATCGACCGGCCCGGTGGCCAGGTGGAGCTTCATGTCCACCAGGGCCGAGGAGAGGTACTCCACCGTGGTGAAGCCCTGGTTGAAGCGGGCCGCCTTCTCGATCTTGGCCAGCAGGGCCCGGGGCATGGGCTGGCCGGTGGTGGCGTGGCGGGCGAAGCGCTCCAGCAGCTCGGGGGTGGCCAGCCAGCGCTCCAGGATCTGCGAGGGGAACTCCACGTAGTCGCGGTCGACGTCGGTGCCGGAGAGCGACGGGTAGCTGACGCTGGAGCAGAGGCCGTGGAGGGCGTGGCCGAACTCGTGGAAGAGCGTGTCGGCGTCGTCCCAGCCGATCAGCACCGGCTGGCCGGGCGCACCCTTGACGAAGTTGGAGTTGTTGGAGACCAGGGTGGTGACCTCGCCGTCGAAGCGCGACTGGTTCAGGTAGGCGTTCATCCAGGCGCCGGAGCGCTTGCCGGGGCGGGCGAAGGGGTCGAAGTACCAGAGCCCCACCAGCCTGCCGGCGCCGTCCTTGACCTGCCAGACCCGGACGTCGGGGTCGGGCACCGGGACGCCGGCCGCCGGGGTGAAGTGCAGGTCGAAGAGCCGACCGGCCACCCAGAACATCCCCTCGCGGAGCTGCTCCAGCTGCAGGTAGGGCTTCACCTCGGCGTCGTCGAGGTCGTACTTCGCCTTGCGGACCTTCTCGGCGTAGAAGCGGTAGTCCCAGGGCTCGATGGTGAGGCCGGGGGACTCGCGGGTGGCGATGGCCTGCATGTCGGCCACCTCCTCGCGGACCCGCGCCACCGCCGCCGGCCAGACCGCCTCCATGAGGGCGACGGCGCGCGCCGGCGTCCCGGCCATGGAGTCCTCGAGCTTCCAGTGGGCGTGGGTGGGGTAGCCGAGCAGCCGGGCCCGCTCGCCCCGCAGGGCGAGGATCTCGGTGATCAGCGTGCCGGTGTCGCGGGCATCGCGGTGATCGCCGCGACTCACGAACATCTCCCAGACCTGCTGGCGCAGGGCCCGGCGGGTCGAGTGGGTCAGGAAGGGGTCGACGCTGGAGCGGGTGTTGAGGACCACCCAGCCCTTCAGCTTGCGGGCCCGGGCGGCCTCGGCGGCGGCGGACCGGTAGCCGGCCGGCAGCCCCTCCAGGTCGGCCTCCTTGGTGATGACCACCCGCAGCTCCGACTCCTCGCCCATCAACCGCTGGGAGAAGGCGGTGAAGAGGCCGGCCAGCCGCTCGTTGATGGCGGCGACCCGGAGCTTGGCCGCGGCGTCCACCCGGGCGCCGGCGCGCACGAAGCTGTTCCAGCGGAACCAGGTGAGCCGCTTCTGCTCCGGCGTCAGGCCGGCGGTGTCGCGGGCCGCCTGGACCGCCTCGATGCGGGCGAAGAGCCTGGCGTTCTGGAAGATCCGGTCGCGCTGCGCGGCCAGCCGCGGCTCCATCTCGGTCTCCACCGCCTGGACCGCCGGGGTGCTGAAGTTGGAGCCGAAGACTCCGAAGACGGCCTGGACCCGTTCGGCCAGCCGCCGGCTCCGCTCCAGCGCCGCGATGGTGTTCTCGAAGCTGGCCGGCCGGGGATCGTTGGCGATGGCCTCCACGGCGGCCAGCTCAGCGACCATGGCCGCCTCGAGGGCGGGCTTGAGGTGCTCCACGCGGGCGGTGTCGAAGGGTGGCACGCCGCCATACGGGCCGGTCCAGGGGGCCAGCAGCGGGTTGGGCGGCGGGGTGGCGGCGGGGGCGGGCGTGGCGGTCAGCATGAGGGCAAGCGAAAGGCCGGCGAGCGGCATCGAGGACGCCTCGGGGAAGGGGTGGCCCGGGAGTCTACTCGACCTGCGACCGGCGCCACGACTCCCTGATCCATCCCGCGGTCCTCGGCGTGAGGCCCCGGCACGGCCTCTCCGGTGCCCAGCCTTTCTGTTGCCTGGCCGCTGAGGCCCCGCCTTGGTCAAGCCGCGCGGCTGGTCCGCGGCTACATGGCACCCCCATGGATGCCCACTTCGATCAGGTCATGCGCCTCCGGGCCGAGCTGGCGCGCCAGTCGGCGCCCCCCAGGCCCTACTTTGCCTACTCCACGATCCTCGACCGGACCGCCTTCGAGGCCTGGCGCTCCGAGCACGGGTACGACTCCTTCGACCTGCCGGAGGGGCCCGTCGTCGAGGCGCTCGACGTCGACCTGACCTACGACTTCCCGTCCCGCTGGTGGGGCGGCCGGGTGGCGGGGCTGGTGAATCGGCCGGGGGCCTCGGTCTTCGGGCGGCTCTTCACGGTGGCGGGCGTGGACTGGCCCATCGTGCAGCACAAGGAGGGCGGGATCACCGGGATGAGCGTGGAGCGCCCGGTCTGGGTGCTCGCCGGCGGGGAGCGGGTCGAGGCCACGGCCTTCACCACCAACCCCGCGCGCGCCTCGCTCGAGGGGCCCGTGAGCCCGCGCTTCGTCGAGGCGCTGGTGCGGGGAGCCCGCGCCGCGGGACTTCCAGCTTCCTACCTGGAGAGGCTCGTTCGGTCAGGGGCTTGAGCGGAGGCGGAGGCGGACCGTACCAGGTGGCTGGGTCCGTAATTGTCATGTGGGCGCTACATCTGTACGTCCGATAATATGTATTATGGTGACTCGGAGTCTCTCCGGGCCCTCCTGGGAGACGCACCATATGGCGCATTCCAGGTCCTTCAGAACGCCGGGCCGGGCCCTTCCTCCGGTTGCTCCAGCGCTCTCTTCTGATGGAGCGTGGTCCTTCACTGTATGACGGCCGCCACCCCTTCCGTCGACCGGAGGGCGCCATGACCCTGATCGGCGCCTGCGCCACGGCCTTGAACGCCTGCGGCGCCGACCAGGGCCCCCTGCTGGCCTGACCGCTCCACCGGCCTGGCCAGCACCCGCACCAACCTGGCAGGTACGCCTCGTCTTGCCGCGGCCCGGGGGCCCGTGCCAACGTCGCGGCCCCCATCCCACCTCAGGAGCCCCGCCCATGACCTCGCCCGTCCCCGCCGAGCTCAATCCCCCCCAGCGGCTGCTGCTCGGTCCCGGCCCCAGCATGGTCAGCCCGCGGGTCCTGCGGGCCATGTCCACGCCGCTGGTGGGCCACCTCGACCCGGCCTTCCTGGCGATCATGAACGAGGTCCAGGCCATGCTCCGGGCGGCCTTCCAGACCCAGAACCCGTTCACCATCGTCATCTCCGGGACCGGGTCGGCCGGCATGGAGGCGGCGCTGGTCAACACCATCGAGCCGGGTGACACCGTCATCGTCGGGGTCAACGGCGTCTTCGGCACCCGCATGGCCGACATCGTGGGGCGCTGCGGTGCGACCTTGGTGAAGCTGGAGGTCCCCTGGGGCCAGACCTTCACCCGGGCCGCCGTCGAGGAGGCGCTGAGGAAGGCCGGCAAGGTGAAGGCGGTGGCGCTGGTCCACGCCGAGACCTCCACCGGCGCCCAGCAGCCGCTCGACGGGCTGGGCCAGCTCTGCCACGACCACGGCGCCCTGCTGATCGTCGACGCCGTCACCTCCCTGGGCGGCGTGCCGGTCACGGTCGACGCCTGGGGGGCCGACGTGGTCTACAGCGGCACGCAGAAGTGCCTCTCCTGCCCGCCCGGCCTGGCGCCGCTCACCCTCTCGCCGAGGGCCCTCGAGGTGGTGAAGGGGCGCAAGGGCAAGTGCCCGAGCTGGTACCTCGACCTCGGGATGATCGCCGACTACTGGGCCGACGGGAAGCGCGCCTACCACCACACCGCCCCCATCAGCATGGTCTACGCGCTGCGCGAGTCGCTCCGGATCGTGCTCGAGGAGGGGCTGGAGCCGCGCTTCGCCCGCCACCGGCTCCACAGCCGGGCGCTGCTGGCCGGGCTGGCGGTGCTGGGCTGCACCCCCAACGCGGCCGACGGGCACCGGCTCCCCTCCCTCAACTGCGTCACCGTGCCGGCCGGCATCGACGAGGCGGCCACCCGCAAGGCCCTGCTCAACGAGTTCAACATCGAGATCGGCGGCGGGATGGGGCCGCTGGCGGGCAAGGTCTGGCGCATCGGCCTGATGGGCGAATCGTCCAGGCAGGACCACGTGGTGGCGGTCCTGGCCGCGCTGGAGCTGCTGCTGCGGCGCGCCGGCAAGGCGCCACCGCCGGGCGGCGCCGTGGCCGCCGCGCTGGAGGTCTACGCCGCCTGACCGTCGCTGGGGCGGGCGCCGGAGACCCCTTCGAGCCGCGGGCGGCGGCCTACGCCAGGGAGGATTGAGCCGCTGCCCGCTTCGCGCATGAGGCGGACATCACAACCACCTGATCTCACAGCACTGTTCCATTCCCGAATTACTCTGGGACCGGAACGTGGACCGGATTGGTCGATCGGCTTGCCGCGCTGCGCTGCGCCTGCCATATCCCTCCCGCGGGCCACGCCGGCCCGAGGGGGCAACCAGCGATGTCCGAGACGGTGGTCGTGATGGCAGAGCGCAGCGGCCGGCGGGAGACGCAGGCCCTCGAGCTCTACGCCGAGGCGCCGCTGCCGACCGCCCGTGGCCTCTTCAGGACCGTGGTCTTCCGCGAGAAGGCCACCGGCGCCGAGCACGTCGCCATGGTCATGGGGGACGTCGCCGGTGACGCGGTGCTGGTCCGCGTCCACTCCGAGTGCCTCACCTCCGAGGTGCTCGGCTCGCTCAAGTGCGACTGCCGGGCCCAGCTCGACCGGGCCCTCGACGCCATCGCCGCCCGCGGCCGCGGCGCGCTCCTCTACCTTCGCCAGGAGGGGCGCGGCATCGGCCTCGGCAACAAGATCAAGGCCTACGCCCTGCAGGCCCGCGGCCACGACACCTACCAGGCCAACCAGCTGCTCGGCTTCGCCGACGACCTGCGCCGCTACGACGTGGCCGCCGACATGCTGCGGCTGCTCAACGTCCGCAGCGTCCAGCTCATCACCAACAACCCGCTCAAGCTCGACGGGCTCCGTGAGGCCGGCGTGCAGGTGCGGCGGCGGGTCGCCCTGCCCTCCCCCTCCAACCCGTACTCTGAGGCCTACCTGCGGGTGAAGCGGGAGCAGACCGGCCACCTCATCACCACCGACGACGAGCTGGCCGTCTCCTCGACCGGGTCCTAGGCGCTCGGGCGCCGGGCCCCGCTCAGGGATCCCGCAGCAGCCGCCGGGCGATCACCAGCCGCTGGATCTCGCTGGTCCCCTCGTAGATGGTCTGCACCCGGGCGTCGCGGAACAGCTTGGCCACCGGGTACTCCTCGGTGTAGCCGTAGCCGCCGAAGATCTGCACCGCCCGATCCACCACCCGCTGCGAGGCCTCGCTGGCGAAGAGCTTGGCCATGGCGGCGACCTGGCCGAAGGGCTGGCCCGCCTCCTTGGCCGCGGCGGCCCGCAGCGTCAGCAGCCGTGCGGCGGCGTGCGCGGTGGCCATGTCGGCCAGCATGAAGGAGATGGCCTGGTGCTCGGCGATGGGCTTGCCGAAGGTGCGGCGCTCCTTGGCGTAGCCGGCGGCGGCGTCGATGGCCGCCCGCATGGTCCCGGTGGCCTGGGCGGCGATGCCGATCCGCCCGCCGTCGAGCGCCGCCAGCGCCACCGCCAGCCCCTGGCCGATGGCCCCCAGCCGCGCCTCGTCGGGCAGCTCCACGCCGTCGAAGTTGAGCGAGACCGTGGAGGAGGCCCGCTGGCCCAGCTTCTCCTCGTGGCGCCCCACCGTGAAGCCGGCCATGCCCGGCTCGACCAGGAAGGCGGTCACCGCCTTGCCGCCGGCCAGCGCCGGATCGGTCCGGGCCCAGACCACCAGCACCCCGGCCACGTCGCCGCTGGTGATCCACTGCTTGGCCCCGTCCAGCACCCAGCGCTCGCCCCGCCGCGTGGCCCGGGTGGTGAGCGCCGAGGTGTCGCTGCCGGCGCCGGCCTCGGAGAGCCCGAAGGCCCCGGCCAGGTGCTCGCCCGAGGCCAGCCGCGGCAGGTGGCGCGCCTTCTGCTCCGGCGAGCCGTAGCTGGCGATGGTCTCCGCCACCATGTTGGTGACCCCGGCGATGACCGCCACCGAGGCGTCGGCCGCGGCCAGCTCCATCATCGAGAGGGCGCCGGCCACGGCGCCGGCCTCCGAGCCGCCGAACTCGGCCGGCACGTTGACGGCCAGCAGCCCCAGCTCGCCCAGCCCCCGGATCAGCTCGGCCGGGAAGACCCCGGCCCGGTCGTTGGCCGCCGCCGCCGGGGCGATCCGCTCCCGGGCGAAGGCCCGGGCCGTGGCGGCCACGGCGGCCTGGGCTTCGGTCGGCTCCAGCGTCATCGCTCGTCCCGTCGCGCCGCTCAGTCCTTGAGGACGCCGGCGGCGATCACCAGCCGCTGGATCTCGCTGGTGCCCTCGTAGATCTCGGTGATGCGGCTGTCGCGCCAGTGGCGCTCGGCGTCGTACTCCTTCACGTAGCCGTAGCCGCCGTGGATCTGGATCCCCTTGGAGGTGACCCGCTCGCACATCTCAGAGGCGTAGAGCTTGGCCATGGCGCTCTCGGTGGAGTGGCGCACCCCCTGGTCCTTCATCCAGGCGGCCCGCCAGACCAGCAGCCGCGCCGCGTCCAGCTCGGTGGCCATGTCGGCCAGCATGAACTGGATGGCCTGGAACTGGCTGATGGGCTGGCCGAAGGCCTTGCGCTCCTTGGCGTAGGCCAGCGCCAGCTCGTAGCCGGCCCGGGCGATGCCCAGGGCCTGCGAGGCGATGCCGATGCGGCCGCCGTCGAGCGTCCCCATGGCGATCTTGAAGCCGTCCCCCTCGGCGCCGAGCCGGTAGCGCTTGGGGATGGCGCAGCCCTCGAAGAAGAGCGCACAGCTCCCGGAGGCCCGGATGCCGACCTTGTCGTCCGGCTTGCTCCTCGAGAAGCCCGCGGTGTCGGTGGGCACCAGGAAGGCGGAGATGCCCTTGTGGCGCTTGGCCTTGTCGGTCATGGCGAAGACCAGGATGCAGTCGGCCTGCGGACCGTTGGTGATGAAGTTCTTGGAGCCGTCGAGCACGTACTCGTCGCCGCGGGCCACCGCCACCGTCTTGGTCTCGGCGGCGTCGGAGCCGCTCTGCGGCTCGGTGAGCGCGTAGGCCCCCAGCTTCTCGCCGCTGGCGAACGGGGCCAGGAACTGCTTCTTCTGCTCGTCGGTCCCGTACTTCATGACCGGGTCGCAGTAGAGCGAGTTGTTGACGCTCATGATCACGCCGGTGCCGCCGCAGCCGCGGGAGATCTCCTCCATGGCCAGCGCGTAGCTGACGTTGTCCATGCCCGCCCCGCCCAGCTCGGCCGGCACCGCGATCCCCATCAGCCCGAGCTCGCCCAGCTTCTTGACCGCCTCGCGGGGGAACTCGTGGTGCTCGTCCCACTTGCGGGCGTTGGGGGCGAGCTCCTTGGCGGCGAAGTCGCGGCACATGTCGCGGACCTGGCGCTGCTCGTCGGTGAGCTGGAAATCCATGGGTGTGACTCCCTGTCGGCGCCGCTGCCGGTCGCCGCGTGGTGTGAGGACTGCGGCGCTAGGGCGCCGTGAACCTGGCCGGGCGCTTCTCCAGGAAGGCGGCCATGCCCTCCCTGGCCTCGGCGCCGCCGAAGAGGCCGGCGAAGGCCAGCCGCTCGCCGTCGAGCGCCTGGGGGAGCGGCTGCTCCGCGCCCTGTTGCATGACCCGCTTGCAGAGCGCCACCGCGGCCGGGCCGCGCGAGGCGATGACCCGGGCCTTGGCCCGGGCATGCTCGAGGAGCTTATCCGGCGCCAGCACCTCGAGGCAGAGCCCGGCGGCGCGGGCCGCGGCGGCGTCGTAGACCTCGCCGGAGAAGATCATCTCCTTGGCCCGCATCAGCCCGACGCGACGGATGAGCCGCTGGGTGCCGCCGAAGCCGGGGATGAGGCCGAGGTTGACCTCGGGCTGGCCGAAGCGGGCCTTGTCGCTGGCGTAGATCAGGTCGCAGGCCATGGCCAGCTCGCAGCCGCCGCCGAGCGCGAAGCCGTTGACGGCGGCGATGGTCACCACCGGCAGGGCCTCGAGGGCGTTCAAGGTGCGGTGGCCCAGCGCCGCGAACTCGCGCGCCTCGGCCGGACCCAGCTTCGACATGGCGGCGATGTCGGCGCCGGCCACGAAGGCCTTCTCGCCGGCCCCGGTGAGGATGACCGCCCGGACCTCGCCGGCCTGGGCGCGCGCCAGCTCCAGCGCCTGGGCGATCTCGGCGAGGGTGGCGGCGTCGAGGGCGTTGAGCTGCTTGGGCCGGTTGATGGTGAGCGTGCCGATCCCCTCGGCGACGTCCCAGGTGACGTTCTGGAAGGACATCTAGCGCCCCTCGTACTGGTAGAAGCCGCGACCGGACTTGCGCCCCAGCCAGCCGGCGGCCACGTAGGTGCGCAGCAGCGCCGCGGGCCGGTACTTGTCCTCGCCGAGCTCGCGGTGCAGCACGTCGGCGATGGAGAGGCAGGTGTCGAGGCCGATGAAGTCGGCCAGCGTCAGCGGCCCCATGGGGTGGTTGAGGCCGAGCTTGACGCCGGTGTCGATGTCCTCCGGCGAGGCCAGCCCCTCCTGCAGCGCGAAGCAGGCCTCGTTGATGAGCGGGATGAGGATGCGGTTGACGATGAACCCGGGCACGTCCCGCGAGGTCACCACCGTCTTGCCGAACTTCCTGGCCAGCCCGGTGATGGCCTGGTAGGTGGCGTCGCTGGTCTGCAGGCCGCGGATGATCTCGATGAGCGCCATCACCGGCGGCGGGTTCATGAAGTGCATGCCGATGAACTGGCCGGGGCGCCGGGTGGTGGCCGCCAGCGCGGTGATGGAGATGGAGCTGGTGTTGGAGGCCAGCAGGGCGTCCGGGCGCAGCAGCGCGTCGAGCTTCTTGAAGACCTCGGCCTTCACCTGCAGGTTCTCGACGATGGCCTCGATGGCCAGGTCGGCGGGCGCGCACTCGTCGAGGCTGGCGGCGGGCTTGATGCGGGCCAGCACCGCCTCGCGGTCGGCCGCCGGCAGCTTCCCCTTCTCCACCAGCCGGGCCAGGGAGACGCCCAGCTTGTCGTGCGCCTTCTTCGCCAGCTCCGGCGAGGCGTCGGCCAGGATCACCTTCAGCCCCGCCTGCGCCGCCACCTGCGCGATGCCGCTGCCCATCTGCCCAGCGCCAATCACCGCCATGGTCTCGATCGCCACGCGCACCCCCGGCTGAAAGTTCGGTTGACCGCATGTAAGAGAAGGGCCGAGCGCTTGTCAACGCGCGAGTGCGCGGCGCAGCACCGCGGCGGAAAGCCACTCTGACTTGACGGTGATCAGGGTGAGGCCACGCCCGCGGGGGGGCCGAAAGCGGCGTCGCGGACCCACCGCCCGGCGACGGGCCGGGCCCTCTTCACCGGCGCTCAGCCCCCGGCCGGCTCTTCGGCGGGGCGCGCCTTCACCTCGGCCTTCACCTCTGGCCGCGGCTCGCCCTGCTCGTCGGGCCGGACCCGGATCTCCGCCTTCACCTCCACCACCATCGAGGTCAGCGCCCGGGTCACCTCGCGCCGCACCGCCTCCGACTCGAAGAAGCGGCGGACCTCGTCGGAGAAGACGCGCAGCACCTCGTCCTTGGCGCCGCTGGCCTGGGCGCCGAGGTAGCCGACCAGCTCCTTGGGCAGCTTCCACTCCCGGGCCAGGCGGCGGGCCCCCTCCTCGGTGAGGAAGAGCGCCCCCATGCCGGTCAGCAGCGCCTTGCGCAGGGCGTCCTGCAGCCCCTTGGCGCCCGCCTCCGTCCCCGGCTCGTCCCCTCGCGGATCGTCCATGCGCCCCCTCCGACGCCGGCGATCCTACCCCCGGGCGGCCGGCTGTCCAATCACCGGGAGGCGCGGGGCCTTGACCACCTGCTGGCTGACCGCCCCGGCCACCTGCTTGGCCACCTCGATGAAGGCCTTGGCCTGGACGCTGTCGGGGGCGCCCGCCACCACCGGGAGCCCCTTGTCGCCGCCCACCCGGATGGCGAGGTCGAGCGGCACCTCGCCGAGGAAGCGGATCCCCATCTTCTCCGCGGCGTCCTTGGCCCCGCCCTTGTCGAAGATGGGGGTCTCGACGTGGCAGTGCGGGCAGATGAAGGCCGACATGTTCTCGACCAGGCCGAGGATGGGCACCGCCACCTTGTCGAACATCAGCTTGGCCCGGATGACGTCGGCCAGCGCCACGTCCTGCGGCGTCGAGACCAGCACCACCCCGGCCGCCTTGACGTTCTGGGCGATGGTCAGCGGGATGTCGCCGGTGCCGGGCGGCAGGTCGAGCACCAGGTAGTCGAGCTCCCCCCAGTCCACCTCCCGCAGCAGCTGCAGCAGCGCCCCGGTGGCCATGGGGCCGCGCCAGATGAGCGCCTGGTCGGGGTCCACGAGGAAGCCGATCGACATGACGTCGACGCCGTGGGCGCGCAGCGGGGTGATCCGCTTGCCGTCCTTGGAGGTCGGCTTCTCGGTGACGCCGGTGAGGATGGGGATCGACGGGCCGTAGATGTCGGCGTCGAGGATGCCCACCTTGGCGCCGAGCTGGGCCAGCGCCACCGCCAGGTTGATGGAGACGGTGCTCTTGCCGACCCCGCCCTTGCCCGCCCCCACCAGGATGATGTTCTTCACCCCGGGGGTGAGGCCGCCCGCCGCCACGCCCGGCGCGGAGCGGACCTGGGCGCCCCAGGTGATCTTCACGGCGCTGGCGCCGGCCGCCTTGAGCGCCGCCTCGACGTCCCTGCCGATGGTGTCCTTGAGCGGGCAGGCGGGGGTGGTGAGCTCCACCTTGAGCGAGACGGTGGTCCCCTCGACGACGAGGTCCTTGATCATCCCGAGGCTGACGAGGTCCCGGTGCAGCTCGGGGTCGTTCACCTTCTTCAGGGCTTCCAGCGCGCTGTTCTTGTCGAGTGCCATGGGTCGGTCCTTATAACCGCGGGGGGCGGGCCGGACAACGCTCGTTGGAGGCCCGGCTCATGGGCCCCGCAGCGGCAGGAGCTCCGCCCCGGCCCCGGGCGGCTGCACCCGGACCTCCGCCTCCTCCCCGAGGCGGCCGACCACGCTGACCTCCACGTCGAGGAAGCGGCGGATCACCGCGGCGGTCCCGAGCAGGTGGGGGGTGAGGGCGCTGGCGGTGTAGCGGGTGACCGGGACCACCCCCGCGGGCGGCACCACGCGCCGCGCCGCCAGCAGCGCGGCCGGGAGCAGCAGCTGGTCGGCCAGGTGGACGTCGACGGCGCCGCCGCGGGCCAGGTGCTCCTGGAAGGCGGCCACCGCCTCGGCCGCCGCCCCCTCCCCGGCCCGGGCGCCGGCCCGGGTGGCGGCGTGGCTGGAGCGGGTCCGTTCGAAGCTGGCCACCAGCAGGGTGTGGCGGCCGCGCGAGCCGCGCACCGGCAGCGCCAGCCGCTCCGCCTCGGAGACCACCCCCAGCGCCCCCAGCGCCTTCTGGGCGTGGGCCGCCTCGGCGACGGCGTCGGCCCAGGCCAGCCCACCGATCATGGCCAGCACCTCCACCCCGAGCAGCAGGCCGCGGTGGCGCAGGTCGAGCGGCGGCATGGGCCGGGCCGGCTCGATCCGGGCGCTGAGGAGCCCGCCCCCCTCGGGGTCGAAGCCGGCCGCCTGCAGCCCCAGCTCGATGGGGAAGCCGAGCCGGGCCATGGCCGGGGCCCAGGCCAGCGCCAGCTCGTGGAAGCTGGGGGCGCCGGCCTGGTGGGTGGCGCCGGCGATGGTCAGCATCGAGGGGCCACCGGCCAGCGCCAGGGGCCAGCAGAGGGTCTGGAGCAGCAGCGTCGCCGAGCCCGAGGCGCCGAGCTCGAAGCGCCAGTCGCCAGGCGTCACCGGCCCCCCGGGGACGAACGACAGCCGCTCGCCCCCCACCACGTCGCCGGCCACCTCGGCCCGGCAGAGCCTGGCCGCGGCGCGGACCACCTCCACGTGGCGGGCCTTGAGGCCGGGCTCTTCACGGGTGGTGCGGAGCCGCGACACGCCGAAGGCGCGGCCGGTCACGCAGGCCAGCGCCAGGGCGGTGCGCAGCAGCTGGCCGCCCCCTTCGCCCTGCGAGCCGTCGATGAGGATGGGCAGGTCCACCGCCATGCCGGGAGTGTAGCCGCTCCACGCCGCCTCGAGGGCGGGTCCTCGGGGGGCGTGCTAGATCAGGCCATGGCGGCCGCCCTGCTGGTCTTCACCCTCACCTACCTGGCCATCGCGGCCGGGCGGGTGCCGTGGCTCTCCATCGACCGGCCGGCGGCGGCGCTGCTGGGCGCGGTGATGATGGTGGCCACCGGGGTGCTGCTGCCCGCCGAAGCGGGCGCGGCGATCAACGGCGACACCCTGGGGCTCTTGCTGGGGATGATGATCCTGGCCGCCTACCTGGCCGAGGCCGGCTTCTTCCGCTGGGCCTCCTGGCGGGTCATCCGCGCCGCCGGCACCCCGCGCTCGCTGCTCTGGGGGCTGACGCTCACCGCCGGCCTGCTCTCCGCCTTCCTGGTCAACGACACCGTCTGCCTGCTGATGACGCCGCTGGTGGTCCGCATCGTCGACGACGCCGACCTGCCGCCGCTCCCCTACCTGCTGGCCATCGCCTTCGGCTCCAACGCCGGCAGCGCCGCCACCCTCACCGGCAACCCCCAGAACATGCTGGTGGGGACGCTCTCGGGCATCCCCTACCCGCGCTTCGCCGCGGCGCTGGCCCTGCCGGCCGCCGCCTCGCTGCTGGTGGTGGCGGCGCTGCTCCACGGGCTGTTCCGGCGACAGCTGCCCCGCCGACGACTGGACAACGGCGCGCTCGCCGAGCCGCCGCTGGAGGTCGGGCTGCTGCGGCGGGCGCTGCTGGCCACGGGGCTGGCGGTGGCCGGCTTCCTGGCCGGCTTCCCCCTGGCCTGGACCGCGCTCTTCGCCGCCGCGCTCCTCATGGCGGTGGCCGGGCGGGCGCCGCGCGAGGCGCTGGCCCGGGTCGACTGGCCGCTGCTCCTCTTCTTCGCCGGGCTCTTCGTGGTGGTGGCCGGCGTCGGCCGGGCCGGGTTGGCGGAGGGCTTCTACCAGGCCTTCGCCCCGTGGCTGGGCGTCACCCCGGAGCGGCAGGCGCTGGCCTTCGCCGGCTTCACCGTGGTGGCCTCGCAGGTGGTCTCCAACGTCCCGTTCGTCCTGCTGGCCGCCACCTGGATCCCCCGCCTCGCCGACCCGGAGCTGCTCTGGCTGGCGACCGCCCTTTCGGCGACGCTGGCCGGCAACCTGACCGTGGTCGGCTCGGTGGCCAACCTGATCGTCCTCGAGCTGGCAGGCCCCAAAGGGAGGGTCGGCTTCTGGAGATTCCTCCGCTACGGGGCGGTGGTGACCGGGGGCACCCTGGTGGTTGGATTGGGGATCCTGCTGCTGGAGCGACGCCTCGGCTGGATCTGATTCGCTCAACCGTCTGTGATTCCACGTCTTTCTCATTACTCTGGGACGGGATGAACGGGACCAGCACATTACTCTGGGACGGGATCGGGGGGAGGCGCCCGCTTCGAAATACCGGCGGCCGGTTCCCGTATGGAATGGCATGGTTGGCGCCACCACCTTCCCCGGATTCATCCTCTCCCTCCCCACCCTGGCCGAGGTGCTGCCGCAGGTGACGGAGCTCGACCCAGCCGCGCTCCTGGCGCGCGCCGCCGCTGGCGGCGACCGGACCTCCTTCGCCCGGCTGGTGGACCTGTATCGCCGCTCCGTCCACGGGCTCTGCTTCCGCCTGCTCCGCGACCCCGAGGAGGCCCGCGACGCCGCCCAGGAGACCTTCGTGCGCGCCTGGGGTGCCATCGCCACCTATGACGCCGCCCAGCCCTTCGGCCCGTGGATCCTGCGCATCGCCCGCAACCACGCCCTCGACGTGCTGCGCCGCCGCGTCCCGGCCGGGCGGCAGGTGGCGCTCGACGCCGACCCCGAGGAGGGCGCGCCGGTGACCGAGCTGGCCGGGCACCACCCGGCCGCCGACGCCGTCCTCGAGCAGGCCCAGACCCGCGCCGCGCTGGAGGCGGCGGTGGCCGCCCTGCCCGCCAACTACCGCGAGGTGATCCAGCTCTTCCACGTCGAGCAGCTCTCCTACAAGGAGATCGCCGACACCCTCGACGTCCCCATGGGGACGGTGATGACCTGGCTGCACCGGGCCCGCGGCAAGCTGCGCGCCACGCTCACCGAGCAAGGGCTGGAGGGATGACCATGACCACCATCAGCGGACACCTCACCGATGCGCAGGCCCAGCGGCTCCTCGAGCGGGCCCTCCAGCCCGCCACCGACGCCGGGGTCGCCGAGCACGCCGCCGCCTGCGCCGAGTGCGGCGCCCTGGTGGAGTCCTTCCGGCTGCTCGGCGAGGCCCTCGACGGCCTCGAGGTCCCGCCCCTGCCGGCCGACTTCACCGCCCAGGTGATGGCCCGCATCGACGACGCCGAGCAGGCTGCCGCCCGCGAGCGGCGCTGGGCGCTGGCCCTGGCCGCGGCCGTCCTGGTGGTCGCCGGCGTGGGCGTCGCCGCCGCCGGCGCCACCGGCCTCGGCAGCGTGGTCAGCGCCGCCTCCGAGCAGCTCGACCTCGCGCTGCGCGCCTTCCGGGTCGGCGCCGGCGTCCTCCCCGGCCTGCTCTCGGCGCTGCGCCTGCCGCTGCTGCTCGCCACCACCGCCCTCTCCCTGCCCCTCTTCTACGGGCTGTCCCGGCTCATGCCGGCGACCCGCACCGAGTCCATCTGAACGGAGCCTCCATGCTCGTCGTCCTCGCCTCGCTCCTCCTCATCCAGGGCCCCGAGTCGGCGCCGCCGCCGCCCCCGGCGCCGCCGCCGGTCGAGGCGGCTCGTCCCGTCCCACCTGTCCCGCCCGTCCCGCCGGCGCCTCCACGCGCCGTCATCAAGGTGATCAAGGCCGAAGCGCTCGATCAGGCCGACCCGATGCGTGGCGACTGGCCAGCCCAGCCCTCCGGCAAGCGGGTCACGCTCGACTCCAAGCAGACCATCGACGACGCCGTGGCCGAGATCGGCAAGGCCGCCGGCTGGAGCGTCGCCACCAACACCGGCCGGCTCGGCGATCGGATGCTGGTCCTGCGACTCAAGGACGTTCCGGTCGAGGAGGCGCTGCGCGCCGTCCTCTCCGGCTCGGGCCTCGTCGCCACGCGGCGTGGCACCATCGTGGCGGTGGCCCCCGGGCTGTCCCCGGCGGCGCCCTCCCGGCCGGTGCTGACCGGCTTCGACAAGCCGAGCGGCCGCAAGTTCACCGGCGACTTCGAGGACGAGGACGGCCGGGACGCCCTCCTGGAGATCGGGCGCAAGTCCGGCCTCTCCATCACCCTGCCCCCCGGCACCCACGGCAAGGTCACGGCCCACTTCAAGGACACCCCCGTCGAGGAGGTCCTGCTCGCCGTCCTCTCGCAGGCTGGCCTCAGCGCCGAGCGGACCGGGAACGTGGTGGTGGTGGCCTCGGGGCGTGGCGGCCGCCGGATCAAGTTCGAGTCCTTCGGCGAGATCGGCGAGGAGATCGATCGGCTCACCGAGGACGCCACCCGCAGCGCCGAGCGTGAGGCCCGCCGCGCCGAGCGCGAGGCCCGCCGGGCCTCCGGCGGCTCCCGGAGCGACCGGGAGAACGTGGGCGGCGACGTGGTGGTGGAGCCCGGGGAGTCCGCCCGCGACGTCTCGGCGGTGCGCGGCAGCGTCACCCTGCGCCCCGGCGCCGAGGCCCGCGAGGTGGTGGCGGTGATCGGCAGCGTCACGCTCGAGGCCGGCGCCTCGGCCCGCCAGGTGGTGGCCATCGGCGGCGACGTCCACGTCGGCCCGGGCGCCTCGGTGGAGCAGGACGCCGTGGCCATCGGCGGCCGGGTGCTGGTCGATCCGGCCGGTGACGTCGGCGGCCAGAAGGTGACCGTGGGCGTCGGCGCCCTGGGGGACGCCATTCGCTCCTTCGGCCTGCGCGGCCACCAGGAGAGCAGCAGCTCCGGCTGGGGGCTGGCCTCGTGGGTGGCCAAGTTCGGCGTCATGCTGCTGCTCAGCTTCCTGCTCCTCACCTTCTTCCCGCGCCGGGTCGAGGCGGTGGGCGCCTCGCTGCTCTCCAGCCCGGGGACCTCGGTGCTGGCCGGCCTGCTCGGGCTGCTGGCCCAGCCCATCCTCTCGCTGCTGCTGGTGGTGACCATCGTCGGCATCCCGCTGCTGGTGGTGCAGGCGCTCGGCATCGGCGTCGCCTACCTGATGGGGGTCACCGCGGTGGCCGTGCTGGTCGGGCGGGCCCTGCCCGCCGCGCTCCACCGCGGCACTGTGATCCTGCAGCTGGCCGTCGGCCTCGGGCTGGTGCTGCTGGCCTTCGCCATCCCCTTCGTCGGCTGGCTGCTCTGGGCCACGCTGGTGATGGCCACCTTCGGCGCCGTGCTGCGCACCCGCTTCGGCCAGACCCCGGTGCTGGAGACCGTGGCGGCCTCGCCGGCGCCGCCCCCGGCACCGCCCGCGCCACCGCCCATGCCCCCCCCGCCGCCGCCTTACGCGGGGTAGCGGCGGGCGAGACCAGGGGGCCGGGTCCCTAGATCAGGACCAGGCCATCCTCGGTGAACTCGGCCGAACCGGAGAGGATGGCCTCGAGGTTCTGGGAGCGCTCCTCCGAGAGCTGCGACATCAGCTCCAGCACCGTCGGGTAGGTCATCACCAGGGCGTCGAAGTCGGCCCGCTGCAGCTTGAGCAGCGAGCCGCCGCGCTTCACGGTCACCGTGGAGGAGGCGCCGGTCTTGCGCAGGCAGCTCATCTCGCCGAACAGGTCCCCCTCGCGCAGGTGGCCGATCAGCACCTCGGTCCCCTCCATGCGGTGGGTGACGTCGAGCGCCCCCTCCAGCACCACGTAGAGCCCGTCGGAGGGGGTCCCCTCGCGGATGATCACCTCGCCAGGCTTGACCGCCCGCTCGCGGAACTTCTCCATCACCGCCTTGCGGTCGCCGCGGCCGAAGGGGCGGAAGATGGGGCTGACCGCGAAGGCGTTGGCCAGCAGCCGCTGCCGATAGAAGCGGCGCAGCGAGTCGGCCACGTGCGGGTAGCGGCCGGCCAGCGAGCGCAGCACCTCGGCCTGCAGCACCAGCACCTCGGAGGGCTCCTCGGCCACCACCGTGGCGTTGCGCGGCGAGTTGGAGAGCAGCGCCATCTCGCCGAAGAACTCGCCTTCGCCGAGGTGGGCCAGCACCACCTGCTCCCCCTTCTCGTCCCGCTTGCGCACCGTGAGACGGCCGGTGGCGATGACGAAGAAGGCGCTTCCCTCCTCGCCTTCGGTGATCACCGTCTCGCCCGGGCCGAGCCGGACCACCGTGAGGCGCTGGGTCAGAGCCACGAAGGCCTCCGGCCCCAGGTCGGAGAAGATGGGGTACCGCGGCAGGCGGGCGTCGGCCGCCGGGGCGGCCGGCGCCGGAACCGGGGCGGCCTCGGGCTCGACCTCCAGCAGCAGCAGCGCCTCGTCGTCGACCAGGTCGACGTCGATCGCGACGTCGTCCTCGACGCCGACCAGCACCGCCTCCTCGGCGGCGGCCACGATGAGGTTGAAGGCGGTGGGATGGGCGGCGCGGGCCGGAGCGGGCGGAGCCGGTGGAGGCGCCGGCCGCGGCCGTGGCGGCGCCGCCTGGATCGGTGGCGGCGGCGGTGGAGCCATCCGGGGCGGCGGAGGCGGCGCGGCCTGGGGTGGCGGTGGCGCGGCCCGCGCTGGCGCTGGCGGCGGTGGCGGCTCGGCGTTGGAGGTGAGCTCGAAGGCGTCGGGATCGACCTGGAGCTCGGGGGGCAGCTCCATGGCGTCGAGGCCGGGTGGCGCCGGCGGGGGCGCCGGTTCGGGCGAAGGCTCCGGCGCCGCGCCGAGCGGTAGCTCGACGCCGCGCTCGATCTCCATCTCGATGCCGGTCTCCACCGACAGCTCGATGCCCTGGTCCGGGGCGGGCTCGACCACCTTGAGGGCCGGCATGGCCATCATGGTCCGCATGGGCGGGCGCCCGGCGTCGGCGATGTTCCGCTTGCCGTAGAGGTCGGCGATCAGCCGCTGGGTGTGGCCGTGCTCGGGATCGAGCTCGAGGATGGTCTTGCAGATGGCGATGGCCTTGATGAGCAGGCCGTCGCGCGCGAACCGCTCGGCCACCTCGGCGTAGCGCTCCACCGCCTCGGCGATCTCGCCGCCGCGGCGGAGCACGTCGGCCAGCTTCTGGCACGAGGCCACGTCCCGCGGGTCGGCGCGCAGGATCTCGCGGAAGATCTCGGCCGCCTTCTCGACCTTCCCCTTCGAGGCGAGCTCGGCGGCCTTGTCCTTGAGCTTGCGGAGGTCCGCCATGTCCTGATTCCTAACACAGCCGGCCCGATCGGTCCTCTTTACGGTCGCTTGCCCGGTCGCCGCGAGGGCAGGCGCGCCAGCGCTTCGATGGCGGCGCGGCGGACCCGGCCGGTGTAGTCGCTCTTCATCGCCTCCATCGCCGCCGAGGAAGGCTCGTGGCGCAGCCGCCCCAGCGCCCGGACCGCCGCCTCGCGGACCTCGCTCCGCTCGCTGGTCACCAGGGCGGCGAC
The DNA here is from genome assembly GCA_032654565.1 of Anaeromyxobacteraceae bacterium. GTDB lineage: Bacteria > Myxococcota > Myxococcia > Myxococcales > Anaeromyxobacteraceae > JADKCZ01. Next base: position 298,183 of record JAULAX010000017.1, read on the forward strand.
CGGCGGACCCGCCTCGGCCCCGGCCAGCGCGGCCAGCGCGTCGATGGCCTCCGGCAGCCAGGCCCCCTCGCCTCGCCCCACCAGCTCGAGGAGCGGCTTGACGCCCCCCGAGGCCCCCAGCTGGGCCAGGGCCTGGACCGCGGCCGCGGTCGACTCCCCCTCCAGCAACCTGGCCAGACCGGTGGCGGCCTCGGCGCCCCCGGTCCGGGCCAGCGCCCGGGCCAGCTCGATACGCCACCCGCCGTCCGCCACCCGGGTCTGGGCGGCAGCCCGGACCAGCGGCTGGGCCCCGGCCTCGCCGAGCCGCCCGAGCGCCCCGGCGGCCGCGGCTTGCACCGTCCGATCCGGATCGGCCAGCGCCTTCTCCAGCTCGGGGATGGCCGCCACCCCGCCCAGCCAGCCCTGCCCGTCCACCGCCCCGGCCCGGATGGCCGGCGACGGGTCGCCCAGCCCCCGCGCCAGGAGCGGCGCCATCCCGTCGGCCCGCAGCCGTCCTCCGGCGGCCAGCAGCGCCCCCAGCTCTTCCGCCTCGGGCGGCGCCAGGAAGGCCGGCGGGCTCCGGGCGTCGCTGAGCAGCCTGGCGCGCACCTCGTCGATCCGCCTGGAGAGCGCGGTGGCCCGCTCGGCGACGCCGCTCGCCGCCCCCGGCCAGCCGGTCACCCCCAGCCCCCGGGCCGCCGCGGCGCGCACCGCCGGCTCGCCTCCCCGGGCCGAGAGCAGCCCGAGCAGCCGTCGGCTCACCGCCTCGGCGTCGGCGCCGTCCCAGCGCAGCTCGGCCAGGGCCGCCAGCGCCGCCGGTTCGCCGGCCCGGCCGATCCGGTTGAGCAGCGGCTTGAGCGGGCAGCTGGCCCCCCGCTGGCGCGCCAGGCGGGCCGCCTGCGTGACCCGGGCCGGATCGGCGCTGCGCACGGCCACGGCGCAGAGCGCCCCGGCCACCTCGGAGGCCTTGGGGAGCGCCCCCAGCGCCGCCATGGCCGCCGCGCCCGGCGCCCCGCCCCGCTCGGCCACACCGGCCAGGCTGTCGGCGGTGCCCGGGTCACCGAGCAGCCTGAGGCCGTCGGCGGCCGCCTCGGCCAGGCCGGGGCGCTGCGAGGCCAGCAGCCGCTCCAGCCGGATCCGCGCCTCTCGATCCCCGGTGGCCCCGAGCCCGCGGGCCACCCCGGCCACCAGCACCGGGTCGAGCCGGTCTCCCTCGGTCAGCAGCGCCACCAGCCGGGTCACCGCCTCGACCCGCCCGCTGGCGCCCAGCTCCTCGGCCGCGCCGGCCCGCTCCGACGGGCTGCCACGCTCCAGCGCCGAGAGGTTCCGCTCGTAGTTGATGCGCGCCTCGGCCTCCACCGCCTCGCGCAGCGTGCCGCCGATCGAGACCAGGGCCTCGGCGATGGCCGCCCGGCCGGCCGAGCTGGCCACCGCGTACCCGGCCAGCAGCCGGGCCTTTCCGCCGGCGCCGGGGGCCAGCCGGGAGAGCCCCCGCGCCGCGGCGCGCGCCACCGCCGGCTCGGCGTCCCCCAGCATCGACCCCAGCCCCTCGGCGGCGCGCGGCCCGCCCAGCTCCACCAGCGCCTCGGCCGCGGCCAGCCTCACCTCGACGCTGCGGTCGGCCTGGGCCAGCAGCAGCGCCGGCAGCGCCTGCGCCGGGCTGTCGCCGCCGAGGCGACGGACGGCGGCGGCGCGCCGCTGCGGATCCGGTGAGTCGAGGTCGGCCCGGGAGGGGCAGCCGGTCCCGAACGAGGCGACCAGCAGCAGGACGAGGGTGCGGTGGGGAAGCATTGCCCCCACTGTCCCGCGCCGCCTCCCGGCGCCGCAAGCGAAAGCGGTCCCTCCCGGGAGCCGAGAATGGGTGGCTACCGGCCGGAGCGCGGAGGGCGCCCGCCCGGGGACCGCCCGCCGAATCCGCCGGAGCGCCCGCCGCTGGGGCGCTGCGGCTGGCCCGAGCGCGCCGCCCGCTCCTGCCGGCTGCCGCGGCTCGGCCTCGCCTTCCGGTCGCCCGGGGCCGGACGGCTGCCCGGGGCGGTCCGCTCCGGCGTGACGCCGTGGGCCGGGCCGGTGGTCCGCTCGGTGCGGGCCGTGCGGTCGGTGCGCTCCGTCCGGCCGGTGCGGGCCGTGCGCTGGTCGCGCCCTTCCCGCCCGGCCCCGCCGCCGCGTCCGTCCCGGCCGCCCCGCTCCGGTCGCTCACCACGGCGCTCCGGGCGGCCCGGCCGCTCCGCCCTGGGCTTCGGCCCGGCCTTGGCCTTGGCCCTGGCCTCGGCGCTGGGGGCGTTGTTCTCCTCGAACTCGCGCTGGTCGCCGGCGTGGCCGGGGCGCCTGGTCCCGGCGTGGGTGGCCGCCTGCGGGGGCGGGCCGTGGCCGTGGCGCCGCCCCGCCTTGGGGAGGTCGTGCGGCATGACGGTGCGGCCCGGCTCGCCCCCCTCCATCCCCACCGCCCCGCGCATGGTCTGGACCTCCTCGGAGGTCAGGTCGCGCCAGTGGCCGGGGCGCAGGCGGGCCACGGTGATGCCGCCGAACTCCGGCCGGTAGAGCCGCAGCACCGGCAGCCCCACCGACTCGCAGAGCCGCTTCACCAGGTGGAACCGCCCCTCCCCCACCACGATCCTCACCCAGGTGTTGGTCTCCACCTTCTCGTGGACGTCGGCGCTGAGCGCCTTGGCCGGACCGTCCTCGAGCCGCACCCCCTCCACCAGGCGGCGCAGCGCCGCCTCGTCGGGCACCCCCTTGGTCTTGACCAGGTAGACGCGCCGGTGGCCGTAGCGGGGGTGGGCCAGCCGGTTGGCCAGCTCGCCGTCGTCGGTGAAGAGCAGCGCCCCCTCGGCGTCGTAGTCGAGCCGCCCCACCGGGAAGACCCGCTCCTCGACGCCGGAGAGGTAGCCGCGGGCGGTGGGTCGCCCCTGCGGATCGGAGAGCGTGGTGACGCAGCCGGGCGGCTTGTAGAGCAGGATGTAGCGCCGCGCCTGGTTCTGCTCCAGCGGCTGGCCGTCCACCACCACCAGGTCGCGCCCCGGCGTCACCTTGGTGCCCAGCTCCTTCACCACCAGGCCGTTCACCTTGACCCGGCCGGACTGGATGATCTCCTCGGCCTTGCGGCGGGAGGCCAGGCCGGCGTCGGCGAGGAACTTCTGCAGTCGGACGGTGCCGGTGCTGGGCTTGCTCATGTGGTCCCCGTGGGTTCGTCGGGCGGGTGGTCTTCCGGCGGCGTGGCCAGCGCGGCCTCGGCGGCGCGGGAGACGGTGTCGGCCACCGCCAGCGCCTTCTCCAGCTCGTCGAGCGCGGCGTCCGACTCGGCCTGGCGGGCCTCCAGCTCGGCCACCAGCGTCGGGTCGGCCAGCCCCTCGACGATGCCGGCCGCCGGCGTCTCGGGCTGCTGCTCGACGATCTCGCGGTGCTCCTCGGAGAGCTCGTGGAACTCGCGCAGCGTCGGCAGCGAGGCCAGGTCCTTGAGCGCGAAGAACTCGAGGAACTCGCGCGAGGTGCCGTAGAGGATGGGGCGGCCCGGCTCCTCCTTCTTGCCGAGGATCTTGAGCAGCTTGCGGTCGAGCAGCGCCTTGACCACCGCGCCGCTGTCGACGCCGCGGATCTCCTCGACCTCGGGGCGGGTCACCGGCTGCCGGTAGGCGATGATGGCCAGGGTCTCCAGCGCGGCGCGGGTGAGCCGCTGCGGCTTGACCTTGAGGAAGCGGCGGGCGAAGGCGGAGTTGTCCGGCGAGCTGCGCAGCTGCCAGCCGCCGGCCACCTCGTGGAGCACCACGCCGCAGGGCCCCTCGCGGTAGTGGCCGGAGAGCTGGTCGAGCGCCTTCTCGATCCGCTCCGCCTCGAGGCCGCTGGCCTGGCGGATCTCCTCGACGGTGAGGGGGCGCTCGGCGAGGAACAGCAGGGTCTCGACCACGGTGCGGACCCGGTCGACCCCCAGCCGCTTGGCCGCCGCCGCCAGCTTCTCGAACGGCTCCTCCTTCTCCTCGGCCACGTCGATCTCGGCCGGCTCGACCTCGTCGAGCGCCGGATCGGCCTTGGCCTCCTCGGCCGCCTGGAGCTGGGCCAGCTCCTCGGCGGAGACGCCCGGGGCCGGCGGTGGGTGCGGCTGGTTCATCGGTACTCCTCCTGCGAGCCGGGGGAGACCCCGTCGCCGAGCGTGTCCTTGGCCTCGACCAGGATCTCCGAGCCGACCTCGCCGGCCTCGTCGATGGAGGCCTGGTAGATGCGGATCAGCTTGAGCTTGGCCATCTCGAGGATGGCCAGGAAGGTGGCGATGACCTCGGCGCGGGTGTTGGGCGCGCCCTGCTCGCCGCGCAGCAGCTCCTCGAAGCTGGCCCGGCCGTTCAGGCGCAGCACCTCCACCACCCGGGCGATGGCGTCGGTGATGGAGAGCCGGTCGGTGAAGATCTCGTGGGTGGTGTCGGGCCGGGCGTTCTTGAGGGCCCGGTCCAGCGCCTCGATGAGCTTGAAGATGGAGATGTCGGCCAGCCCCTCCGGGCCGTCGGCCGCCGCCGGCCGCTCCGCCCGGGCCCGCCGGGTGAAGACGGTCCGCTCCAGGATGTCGCGCTCGCCCAGCTCGGCGCCCGCCGCCTTGTACTTCTGGTAGACCAGCAGCCGCCGCACCAGCTCGGCGCGGGGGTCGGCGCCGGTCTCCTCCGGCTCGGCGTCCTCGGCCACCTCGGTGCGCGGCAGCAGCAGCTTGCTCTTCATGAGCATGAGCTGCGCCGCCATGTCGAGGAAGCTGCCGGCCACGTCGATGTCCAGCTCGCGCAGCAGCTCCAGCGCCGCCAGGTAGCTCTCGGTGATGCGGGCGATGGGGATGTCGAGGATCTCGACCTGGTGCTCCTTGACCAGGTGGAGCAGCAGGTCGAGCGGCCCCTCGAAGGGCGGCTCGCCCGGCCGGAAGGGGGGCAGCGAGAGGCGGAAGGCGTCCACCGGGCGAGCCGGGGCCTCCTCGGCGGCGCCCGCGGCGCCCAGCTCTTCCCCCTGCGTCGACATCGCCCTGGCCGCTCCCCGCCCCGCCAGCCTACAGCTTCATGGCGGCGCGCACCTGCGCCATGGTCGCCTGCGCCACCGCCCGGGCCTTGGCGTTGCCGAGCTGCACCAGCTCGTCGAGGTCCCCGGGGCGGGCCAGCAGCGCCTCGCGCCGCTCCCGCATCCGCTCCTGGTCCGGCTCCAGCTTCTCCAGCAGCTTCTTTTTGCAGTCGACGCAGCCGATGCCGGCGCTCCGGCAGTTGGCGTCGACCCAGGCGACGGTCCCGGCGTCGCTGTAGACCTTGTGCAGGTAGAAGATGCCGCAGACCTCGGGGTTGCCCGGGTCCTGGCGGCGCTGCCGCTGCGGATCGGTCACCGCCCCCATGATCTTCTTGCGCGTCGAGGCCGCCGGCTCGCCCAGCTCGATGGAGTTGTCGTAGCTCTTCGACATCTTCCGCCCGTCGGTGCCGACCACCTTGGCGGCCTCGGTGAGCATGGGCCTGGGCTCGGGGAAGACCTCGCCGTAGTGGCCGTTGAACTTGCGGACGATCTCGCGCGACAGCTCCAGGTGGGCCACCTGGTCGGCCCCCACCGGCACCCGGGTGGCCTTGTAGAGGATGATGTCGGCGGTCATCAGCACCGGGTAGCCGAGGAAGCCGTAGAGGGCCAGGTCGCGGTCGCTGAGGTTCTCCCGCACCTCCTTGTAGGAGGGGGAGCGCTCCAGCCAGCCCAGCGGCGTGATCATGCCGAGCAGCAGCGCCAGCTCGGCGTGCTCCTTGACCTGGCTCTGCACGAAGAGCGTGGCCCGCTCCGGGTCGATGCCGGCGCCGATGAAGTCGACGAACATCTCGCGCTCGGCGGCCTTGATGGTCCCGGTCTGGTGGTAGTTGGTGGTGAGGGCGTGCCAGTCGGCGGAGAAGAAGAAGCAGTCGTGCTCGGCCTGCAGCTTGACCCAGTTGGAGAGCGCGCCGTGCAGGTGGCCGAGGTGGAGCCGGCCGGTGGGGCGCATCCCGGAGACGACGATGGGGCGGGTCGGGGCGGTCATGTGGTGCTCCTCAGGCCAGGGCCCGGGTGAGCTCGAAGAGCAGCGAGGCCAGCGACTGGATGGGCCCCGAGACCAGCCGGCCACCGAACATGAAGACGGCGATGAGCAGGAAGGGGGCGAACCGCTCCAGGTCGTGCCACATGGTGCGCAGCCGGTAGGGCAGCACCCAGGCGACGATGCGGCTGCCGTCGAGCGGCGGGATGGGGATGAGGTTGAAGAGCGCCAGGCTGACGTTGAGCAGCACCATGTTGACGAGGAAGAAGCGGGCCGGCTGGCCGTTCTCCACCAGCTCCGGCGCCAGGCGGAAGGTCAGGCCGAGGCCGACGGCGGCCAGGATCGCCAGCACCAGGTTGGAGAGGGGCCCGGCGGCGGCGGTGATGGCCATGCCCCGCCCCATGGTGACGGTGCGCCGGAAGCGGGCCGGATCGACCGGGACCGGCTTGGCCCAGCCGAAGGGGATGGGCGAGAAGAGCGGGAGCAGGATGGTGCCGAGCAGGTCGATGTGGCTCAAGGGGTTGAGCGTGAGCCGGCCGGCGCGCGAGGCGGTGTCGTCGCCGAGCTTCCACGCGCTCCAGGCGTGGGCGAACTCGTGGACGGTGAGCGACAAGATCGACAGCGGCAGCCACATCAGCCGCCAGACAAAATCAGGACTCGCCAAGGGGGGACCTCTCCGAAAGAAGAGTGGTTTAGCAGCGCTTGGCGCTCCGGGTCAACGCGCCGCTCGGTGGCGCGAAGCGCCGTGGTGACGGGACTTTGCAGCGTGCGCCGCGGCGGGGATGGGGGCGGCCCGGGGGCGCCTCAGGCGCGCGGGTGGAAGCGGTCGTAGAGCCGGCGCGCCTGGGTGGTGTCGACGTGGGTGTAGATCTGCGTGGTGGCCACGTCGGCGTGCCCCAGCATGGCCTGCACCGCCCGCAGGTCGGCGCCGCCGGCCAGCAGGTGGGTGGCGAAGGAGTGGCGCAGCTTGTGGGGCGAGATGGCCCGGCCGATGCCGGCGGCCCGGCCGTGGCGGACCAGCAGCCGGGCGAAGCCGTGGCGGGTCATGCGCCCTCCCCTGGAGGTGACGAACAGGTCCGGGGAGCGCCGCCCCTTGAGCAGGAGCTCGCGGGCGCCACCCAGGTAGGCCCGGATCGACTCGGCGGCCGGGGCCCCCACCGGCACCAGCCGCTCCTTGTTCCCCTTCCCCCGCGCCACCAGCACCCGGGTCTCCAGGTTGACGTCGTTCAAGGTGAGGCCGACCAGCTCCGAGACCCGCAGCCCGGTGGCGTAGAGCAGCTCCAGCATGGCCCGGTCGCGCCGCCCCGCCGCGGTGCGCGGATCCGGGGTGACCAGCAGCCGGGCGCACTCCTCCGGCGAGAGCGGCCGCGGCAGCTTCCGCTCCCGGCGCGGCGAGTCGACCTCGTCGGCCGGGTCGGTGGGGGTCAGCTTCTCGGCCACCAGCAGCCGGTGGAAGGTGCGGATGGCGGAGAGGGCCCGGGCCTGGGAGCGCGGGGAGAGGCCGCGCCCCACCAGCCCGGCCAGGTGGTCCTGGACGTGGCGCCTCGTCACCTCGGCCCAGCGTGCGACCCCGGCCGCGGCCAGGTGGTCGAGGTAGCCGCGCAGGTCGTGGCCGTACCCCTCCACGGTGTTGGCGGAGAGCCCCTTCTCCACGCGGACGTGGACCAGGAAGAGATCGAGGGCGGGGTCGAGCGGGGACATCGCGGCGACGATATCGCCGCGGCCGGCCGAGTCCAGTAACGGGCCAGGCGCCGTCGACCGCCCAGCGCCACGGCCAGCGAAAGGTCCAGCCACGGCCGGGCCTGCGCCGCGCCTCCCGCCCGCTCAGGTGAGCAGGTCGGAGACGTCGCCCTTGCCGACCCGCACCACCACCGGCTCCGGGCCGGAGAGGTCGATCACCGAGGAGGGCTCGTTGGCCAGGGCGCCGCCGTCGAGGATGAGCTCGAGCCCATGCCCCAGCTGCTCCTTGACGTCGCGGGCGTCCATCAGCACCTCGCCGTCCGGGGTGGCCGCCGAGGTCGAGATGATGGGGTGGCCGAGCCGGCGGACCAGCTCCAGGGCGATGGGGCTGTCGGGGATGCGGATGCCCACCGTCTTCTGCCGGCGCAGCACCAGGTCCGGCACCAGCCGGGTGGCCGGGAGGATGAAGGTGAAGGGGCCCGGCACCTTGCGGCGCAGCACCCGGTAGGCGGCGTTGTCGACGATGGCGTAGCGGGCGATCTCGGCCAGGTCCTGGCAGATGAAGGAGAGCGCCTGGGTGCGCGGCAGCTGCTTGAGCAGGTAGATGCGCTCGATGGCCCGCTTGTCGAACAGGTCGCAGCCGAGGCCGTAGTAGGTGTCGGTGGGGAAGGCCAGCAGCCCGCCCCCGGAGAGGGCCGACACGGCCCGCTCGATGACCCGCGGCTGGGGGTTGACCGGATCGATCTCGACGATGTTGGCGACCGCCATCTGGAGATTTTAGCAGCTTACCGGTCGGGACGGGAGAGCGCCGCGGTGATGGCCTCGACCACCTGGGTGGCCACCTCGCCGAGCAGCCGCGCCCCCTGCTCGGTCCGCACGTAGAAGGCGTCGGCGGCCCGGTGCCCCTCGGTGGTGATGCGGGCCAGGTCCACGGTGAGGCCGAGCTCGAAGAAGGTGCGGGCCAGGGTGTGCAGCAGCCCGACCCGGTCGGCGCAGAAGACGTCGACCACCGAGTGGCTGCGGGCGCTGTCGTTGTCGATGACCACCTTGACCGCCAGCCGGGGCAGCGGCTTGGCCGGCAGGCTGGAGGCGCGCAGGCGCCGCTCCATCACCGCCTCCAGCGTCTCGCGGCCGCCCAGCACCCGGTCGAGATCGCGCCGGGCCGACCGCCAGCGCAGCGGCTCCAGCGGGCCGTCCTCCGGGCCGCGCAGCGCGAAGATGTCGAGCGCCCGGCCCGCCACCGGCCCCAGCCCAGGTTCGTCGGGCGTGGAGAAGACCTCGGCGTGCTGGATGTCGATGCGGTGGGCCGCCAGCACCCCGGTGACGGTGGCCAGCAGGCCGGGCCGGTCGAAGGCGGTGAGGTGGACCTCGGAGTGGCCGAGGCCGGCGGGGTGGCGGATCCAGGCGGCCATGGGGCGCTGCCGCCCCAGCCGGAAGAGCCGCAGGTGGCGCGGCGCCTGGTCCGGCGGCACGGTGACGAAGTAGCGGGCCGGCATGGCCTCGATGAAGCGGGCCTGCTCCTCCAGGGAGATGCCGCTGGAGTGGGCCGCCAGCGCCGCCCGGGCCCGCCCCCGCCCCTCCGACTCGGCGGTGCCCGGCTCGGGACGCCGCTCGCCCCGCGCCAGCACGGCCCGGGTCTTCTCGAAGAGCTCCTTCAGCAGCCGGGCCTTGAACTCGGTCCAGGTCCGCGGGCCGACGGTGGCGATGTCGGCGTAGGTGAGCAGGTAGAGCTTCTCCAGCCGGTCGACGGTGCCGACCTCCTCGGCGAAGGCGTGGATCAGGTCGGGGTCGGACAGGTCGCGCCGCTGCGAGATCGAGGACATGCGCAGGTGGCGGGCCACCAGCCACTCGATGTCGGCGGCGTCGGCCGGGTCGACGCCCATGCGCAGGCAGGCCTCGGCGGAGATCTCGGCGCCGCGGGCCGAGTGATCCTTGCCGCTCCCCTTGCCGATGTCGTGGAAGAGGGTGCCGAGGTAGAGCGGCAGCGGCCGCGCCAGCGCCTGCATCAGCGCCGTCAGCCCCTCCTCCTGCACGTCGCCGCAGCGGAGCGCCAGCAGCCGCCGCACCGCGAACAGCGAGTGAACGTCCACGGTGTACACGTGGTAGACGTCGATCTGGCGCCGCGCCGTGATGCGCGCGAACTCCGGCAGCACCCGCTGGAAGACGCCCAGCTCGTGCATGCGGGTGAGGAAGCGGCCCCGCGTCCCCTTGCGGGTGAAGCAGCCGAGCAGCTCGGCGTTCATCTCGGCGTCGTCGGCGGCCCCCGCCGGCAGCGCCTCGGCGGCCTCGGTGGCCTGGTCACGGGCGTAGGGGTAGAGATCCAGCCCCTCGCGGTCGGCGGCGGCGAAGAGCCGGACCAGCGCCGCCGGGGAGCGGCGCAGCACGTCCTTGTCGATGAGCGAGAGGCGGCCCCGGAAGATCTTGAACTCGCCGCCCTCGAGGTTGCGGTCGGCGGCCCGGGCCGGCTGGCCCCGCACCGTGGGCACCGCCTTCTCCGCCCCGGTCATGGCCGCCGGCGGCGGCACGGTGCGCCAGCCGCTGCTCGCCTGGGGCTCCAGGCAGCGGTCGACGATGGCGTCGCAGGCCACCAGCACGGTCTTGGCGGCCAGGTAGTAGTGGCGCATGAACTGCTCCACCGCCGAGCTCTCCGGCCCGTCGGCGTAGCCCATGGCCTCGGCCACCTGCGGCTGGACGTCGAAGGTGAGCTGGTCGTTCTTGCGGCCGGAGAGGAAGTGCAGCTCGTTGCGCACCCGCCAGATGAAGTCGCGGGCGCTGCGCATCTCCCGGACCTCCCGCTCCGGCAGCAGGGCCCGGTTGAGCAGGTCGGTGATGCCGGCCACCTTGAAGCGGACCCGGGCCGCCCAGAGCGCGCTCTGCAGGTCGCGCAGGCCGCCCTCCGACGACTTGACGTTGGGCTCCAGCAGGTAGAGCGAGTCGCCGAAGCGCTCTCGCCGCTCCCGCATCTCGGCCAGCTTGTCGCCGAGGAACTGGTCCACCTTGGCCTGGGAGAGGCCGTGCAGCTCCTCCCGCTCCAGGGCCCGGAAGAGCGCCTTGTCGCCGGTGAGGTAGCGCAGGTCGAGCAGCGCGGTGCGGGCGGTGTGGTCATCGCTGGCCAGCCGGTCGCAGGCCTTGAGGTCGCGGACCCCGTAGCCGACCTCGAGGTTGAGGTCCCAGAGCGAGTAAAGGAACTTCTCGCTGGCCGCCTTGACGAAGGGGTCGGGGCCGCCGTCGGCGTGGAGCACCAGCAGGTCGATGTCGCTGAAGGGGTTGAGCTCGCTGCGGCCGTAGCCCCCCAGCGCCACCAGCGCCACCGGGGTGGGGGCCAGGGCCGGGGCCACCGCGGCGCAGGCGCGCTCCCAGAGCGAGAGGATCAGCCCGTCCATGGCGGCGCACTGCAGCCGGACCACGGTGCGGCCGCTGCCTCCTTGCCGGTGCACCGCCTCGGCGAAGCGGCGCCGGGCCGCCAGGTCCGCCTTGGCGTCGCCGGTGAGCGGCGGCAGCTCGGCCAGCCGCTCGGAGAACTGGTACGGGCCGGGCGCGGGGAGGACGGTGCTGGGAGGGGCGCTCATCTCTCACACGGGTATAACGCGGCGGGCCGGCGGCGCGCCCGCCCGTCACGGGGCGCGCGCCACCCGGGTCCCCTGCTGGGCGGCGAAGCCCACCACCGCCCGGGCCACCGCCCCGGCCACCTCGTCCTGGTACTTCGCCGAGGCCAGCCGCTGCTCCTCGCGCCGGTTGGAGATGAAGGCGGTCTCCACCAGCACCGCCGGCATCCGGGCCCCCACCAGCACGTAGAAGAGCGCGCTCTTGACGCCCAGGTCCTGGACCTCGCCCACCTTCTCACGCACCGCCCCGGTGATCTCGCGCTGGACCTGCTGGGCGAGCCGTCGGCTGGCGTCGGTGGCGGTGCGGGCGTCGAGGTCGGTGAGGATGCGCCGGGCGTCCAGGGCGGCGGTCTCCTGGTCGGGGTCGACGCCGTTCTCGCGGGCCGCCAGCCGGTTGGCGTAGCGGTCGTCGGCGACGTTGAGCACCCAGGTCTCCACCCCGGCCAGGCTGCGGCGCGGGTTGGCGTTGGCGTGGATGGAGACGAAGAGGTCGCCGCGCCGGGCGTTGGCGATGGCGGTCCGCTCCTCGAGCGCCACGTAGCGGTCGTCGCTGCGGGTCATCACCACCTCGAAGCCGGCCTGCCGCAGCCGCTGTGCCAGCCGGTTGGAGATGGCCAGGGTGACGTCCTTCTCGCGGACGCCGCTGGGGCCGATGGCCCCGGGGTCGAGGCCGCCGTGGCCGGCGTCGACGACGATCCGCTTCACCGGGCGTGACCCGCTCCCCTCCTCGTCGCCGGGCGGCGGGCCCATGACCGGCTCGCTCGGCCTGGACGGCGACGGCGGCGCGGCCATCGACGGCCCCCGGGCGCTGCCGCGGGCCTCGCGCTCCGCCAGCCGGGTCCCCACGTCGACGATGAGCCGCGGCGGGTCGTCCATCCGGTAGAAGTGGACGTCGTCGCGCCCGGGCAGGTCGAGCACCACCCGGACCGTCTCGTGATCACGCTGCGCCGTCCGCACCCGGTCGATCTGCTCCCCCTCCACGCTTCTGGCCTGCGCCGAGCCCTCCAGCCGCGCCGGGCGGAAGTCGAGCGCCAGCCGCCGCGGGGCCCCGCCGGCCGCCGGCAGCTCGAACTTCTGCCAGCCCACCCAGTGGTCGAGCGAGATGGCCACCCGGGTGTAGTCCTCGCTGGCCCAGGACCGCACCTCGCCGATGCTGGCGGCGCCGGCGCCGTTGGAGGCGCCCAGCTTCAGCTCGGGCGGCGCCTTGAGGTCGGCCACCGCCGCCTCCAGCTCGGGCTCGGCGGCCGGCTCCAGCTCGGGCCTGGACGGCGGCGGCGGCGGGGCCTGGGCGGTGCGCGGCTCGGCGCCACGGACCGGCGCCGCGGCCACGGCCGGCTTCTCCTTGCGCGGGGCCGGCGCCGGGTGATCGTCACCCGCCTCGCGGCGCATGGCGGCGGCGAACCGGGCGGCGTCGCGGGCCCCCAGCTTCTCGGCCCGCCGGGCCAGGCGCAGGGCGGCGTCGCGGTCGGCCTCGTTGGCCGACCAGCGGTAGAGGGCGTAGCGGGCCCGGGCCGCCTCCAGCGTGGCGGCCGGGGCGCTGGGGCCGACGGCGGCGTCGAGCAGGGCCTTGATGGCCTTCTCCCAGTGGTGGTGGTAGCGCCGCCGGACCGGGTCGCGCATCAGGCTCTTCAGCTGGGCCCGGGCCACCTCCAGCCGGGCGCTGGCCGCGGGCGGGTGGGCCGCCGGCCGGGCCGCCGGCGCGGGGGCCGCCAGCATCACCGAGAGCAGCAGGGGGAGGACGGCACCCATTCTGGGCGACTGTCCCCCCGGTCGATATCGCCGTCCACTTTTCGGCGGGCGGCGGCGGTATCATCCCCGCTCCTTCCAGGAGGTCCGACATGGCGAACGGCAAGCGGGTTGGCGTGCTCCTCTCCGGCTGCGGGTTCCTCGATGGCGCCGAGATCCACGAGGCCACCTGCACCCTGCTCTCACTCGACCGGCGCGGGGCCACGCTGCTGGCCATGGCCCCCGACAAGGCGCAGCACCACGTGGTCGACCACCTCGCCCAGCAGCCCCAGGCCGGCGCCAGCCGCAACGTCCTGCAGGAGGCGGCCCGCATCGTCCGCGGCCAGATCACGCCGCTGGCGAAGGTGAAGGCCGAGGAGCTCGACGCCCTCATCCTCCCGGGCGGCTTCGGCGCGGCCAAGAACCTCTGCAGCTACGCCTTCGAGGGGGCGGCCATGAAGGTGGACCCCGACGTGGAGCGGCTGGTGCGGGCCATGCGCGCCGCCAAGAAGCCGCTCGGCTTCATCTGCATCGCCCCGGTGATCGCCGCCCGGCTCTTCGCCGCCGACAAGGTCAAGGTGACCGTCGGCAACGACCCGACCACGGCCGGCCACATCACCTCCTGGGGGGCGGAGCACGTCGACTGTGCGGTGGACCAGATCGTGGTCGACCAGCGGCTCAAGCTGGTGACCACCCCGGCCTACATGCTGGGACCCTGGATCGCCCCGGTGGCCGCCGGCATCGAAAAGCTGGTCGGTGCGGTGCTGGAAATGGCCTGAACCTGGGCTTGACCAAGGCTGGTCGAGCCAGCCGGCGGGGGTCAATCGCGACTCAGTCTCAAGGCTGCGACATTCCGTCACTTTTTGCTGGTCATCCGATGAATTCTGGCTAGCATGCGCCGTCCATCCACATGGGCGGGCTGGTCCGCCCCAGGTTCCCAGGAGCTGGAAAAGTGAACAAGATCTTCGCTGGTATCGTCGCCGCTCTCGTCTTCTCCGCCGGCGTCGCGGTCGCCGCCGATGCCCCCGCCACCATCACCTTCGACACCAAGAACGGCAAGGTCACCTTCGCCCACAAGGAGCACCAGGAGCGGCTGAAGGGCGACTGCACCAAGTGCCACGCCACCAAGGCGGGCGGCAAGATCGAGGGCTTCAACAAGGACAAGGCTCACGGCCTCTGCAAGAAGTGCCACGAGGCCGAGAAGAAGGGCCCCACCAAGTGCGCCGAGTGCCACAAGAAGTAGTCGCCTCGCGACTGCCAGCGTGAAGCGCCGAGGGGCCGGGAAACCGGCCCCTCTTCATTTGTGGGGCGCGCCCTGAACGGCGCGGCGCCGCCTCAGGGACCCAGCTTCTTCTTCCAGCCGGCCAGCAGGTTGAGGGCGTCGAGCGGCCGCAGCGAGTCCATGTCGAGCGCGGCCAGCTCGGCGCGCAGCGCGGCGAGCGCCGGGTCGGGCGCCGCCTGGAAGAGCCCGAGCTGACTCCCCGCCCCCGCCGCCGCGCCCCTCCCCTTCACCGGGCGGCCCCGCGCCAGCTGCGGGTGGCCGGCCTCGTCCAGCTCCATGGCCTCGAGGTTCTTCAGGACCTCACGCGCCCGGGCCAGCACCTCGGCGGGTAGCCCGGCCAGCCGGGCCACCTCGATGCCGTAGCTGCGCGAGGCGCCGCCGGCCACCAGCTTGCGCAGGAAGACCACCTGGTCGCCCACCTCCCGCACCGAGATGGAGACGTTCTTCACCCGCGGCCGCTCCCGGACAAGCTCCTGCAGCTCGTGGTAGTGGGTGGCGAAGAGGGTCCGGCAGCCGAGCCGGTCGTGCAGGTGCTCGGCCACCGCCCAGGCCAGCGAGACCCCGTCGAAGGTGGAGGTGCCCCGGCCGATCTCGTCGAGGATCACCAGCGAGCGGCGGGTGGCGTTGTGGAGGATGGCGGCGGTCTCGGTCATCTCCACCATGAAGGTGGACCGGCCGCGGGCCAGGTCGTCGGAGGCGCCGACCCGGGTGAAGATCCGGTCGGCCAGCCCCACCCGGGCGCGGCGAGCCGGCACGAAGCTGCCCACCTGCGCCAGCAGCGTCGCCAGCGCCGCCTGCCGCATGATGGTGCTCTTGCCGGACATGTTGGGGCCGGTGATCACCAGCAGCGAGCCGTGGCGCGCCGAGGCCGCCTCGCCCGACGAGCTGACCGCCACGTCGTTGGGGACGAAGCCGCCGGAGTCGGCCGGCAGCATGGCCTCGACCACCGGGTGGCGGGCGTCGGTCAGCTCCAGGGTCTCCGAGTCGTCCACCTCCGGCCGGCAGTAGCCCTTCTCGGCGGCCACCTCGGCCAGCGACCGCAGCACGTCGGCCTGCGCCACCGCCTGGGCGGCGGTCCGCAGCCGCGCCCCCTCGGCCACCACCTGGAGCCGCAGCGCCTCGAAGAGCTGCTGCTCCAGGGCGCCGCGCCGCTCCTCGGCGGTCAGCACCTTCTCCTCGAACCCCTTGAGCGCCTCGGTGACGTAGCGCTCGCCGCCCACCGTGGTCTGGCGCCGCTGGTAGTCGGCGGGCACGGCGTGGAGGTTGGCCTTGGTGACCTCGATGAAGTAGCCGAAGACCTTGTTGTAGCGGACCTTGAGCGAGGCGATCCCGGTGCGGGCCTTCTCCTCGGCCTCGAGCCGGGCGATCCAGCCCTTGCCGTCCTCGGAGATGGTGATCAGCTCGTCGAGCTCGGCCGAGTGGCCGCGGCGGATCAGGCCCCCCTCGGTGAGCGTGGCCGGCGGCTCCAGGGCCACCGCGGCGTCGAGCGCGGCGGCCAGCGGCTCCAGGCCGCGCAGCCCGGCCCCGGCCGCCTTCAGCAGCGGCGCGGCGCGAGCCTCCAGCAGCGCCGCCAGCGCCGGCAGCGCCAGCAGCGCCCCGCACAGGGCGCGCAGGTCGCGGGCATTCCCCTGCCGCAGGGTCAGGCGCGAGACCAGCCGCTCCACGTCGGCCACCGGCTTGAGCGCCTGGCCGAGGTCGCCGCGCCCCACCGCCGAGCCGAAGAGCTCCTCGACGGCGTCGAGCCGGGCCTGGATGGGCGCCACCTCGCAGAGCGGGTAGCGCAGCCACTCGGCCAGCAGCCGCGCCCCCGGCGCCGTCGCCGTCCGGTCGAGCTGGGCCAGCAGCGTGCCGGACTTCCTGCCCCCCTGCAGGCTCCGCTCGATCTCCAGGTTGGCCCGGGTGGCCTCGTCGATGAGCAGCACGCCCTCGGTGGCCAGGCGGGAGAGCCGGTCGACGTGGCTGGCCGGGGCCCGCTGGGTCTCTGCGAGGTAGGCGAGCGCCGCCGCCGCCGCCCCCAGGCCCAGCGTCAGCCCGGCCACGCCGTAGCCGTCGAGCGAAGGGACGCCGAGGTGGCGCTTCAGCCGGGCCTCGCCCCGCTCGAACTCGGCGTCGTCGCGAAGCGCAAAGGGCGCCCCGGCCGCGGCCGCCACCGCCCGGACCCGCTCGAGCGGCGCGGCCCGGGGGAAGAGCAGCTCGCGGGCCCCGGCCCGGCGCAGCTCGTCGACGAGGCGGGCGTCGGAGTCGAGCTCGCCGCAGCGCAGCTGGCCGGTGGTGGTCTCCAGCAGCGCCAGCCCCACGTCGGCCTCGCCGAAGGTGACGGCGGCCAGGCAGACGGTCTCGCCCGGCTCGATGGTCTGGTCGTCGAAGACGGTGCCCGGGGTGATGACCCGGGTGACGTCGCGCTTCACCAGCGTGCCGGCGCTGGGGGTCTCGACCTGGTCGCAGATGGCCACCTTCAAGCCGGCGGCCAGCAGCCGGGCCACGTGGCCGCGGGCCGCGTGCCAGGGCACGCCGCACATGGGGACCTTCTCGTCCCCCTTGGCGCGGGCGGTGAGCGTGATCTGCAGGACGCGCGAGGCGGTGACGGCGTCCTCGAAGAACATCTCGTAGAAGTCGCCGAGCCGGAAGAAGAGGATGGTGTCGGGGTACCTCTCCTTCAGCTCGAGGTACTGCCGCATCATCGGCGTGGGCGCCGCCGCGATCTCCGCCATGGGTGAGCGGTTGTACCGTGAAGGGGCACCAGGGGCCAGCGTCAGCAGGCGCTCTGGTCTTCGAGCTGCGACCTGCCTGCGGTTTGGTCAGGGCTTGACCGGGCAGCGGTAGGCGGTCCCGGTCCAGACCTCGGTGTGTGCGCCGGCCCGCCCGGTCTTGGCCTTGATGATCCGGACGTGGGTCGCGCCCAGACCGCCTGCGGCACGGAGGGCGTCCTGGCGGGCGGCCTCGACATCCGGGAGATGCTGGGCGTCCCTCCCCTCCACCTCGCCGAGCGCCTGGCAGTCGGCCGGTGGATCCTGCTCCAGCAGCGCAGGCCGGGTTCTCGCGTGCGTGCTGGCGCAGCCGGCGACCGCCATCGAGAGGACGATCAACCCCGTGCGTCGACGCATGACCAGCCTCCTTTCACTCCTTGGCTGCAAGGACCACGAGTGCGAGCAGACGCCCCGCGATCTGGATTGACAAGATCCCCGGATGGGGCGCCACGATGGAGCCGGCCGCCCCGCCAGCCGGGGGAGGCCCGCGCCGAGCCACGGTGCCCGCGAGGCGGCCGAGGCGGTGGCTCCTGGTGGTGGATGGTGCTGAGCCCAGGTGCAGGTGGCAGCCGTCGCGAAGCTCGGATCTGATGACCCCGAGGCCGCGCGATGCCTCCTGCCCCTGAGCCTGTCCCCTGATCACGGGGTAGCCTTTTTGTCACATCCACAGGCCACTCCGGTCTATGCGTGAACGAGGTTCGATGTCGTTGTCCTCCTTCACCGTCGAGGTGTACTCATGTTGAAGTCCTCTGGTCGCATGCCGCTCGCTGCCGTCGGTGCCGGACTGCTGCTCCTGGTTGGCTGCGCAGGATCGAAGGGGGCCGACGGCGCCGCCGGTCCGACCGGGCCACAGGGGGTACAGGGCGTCGCTGGCCCCACCGGGCCCACCGGCCCCGCTGGACTCACTGGCCCTGCCGGACCCGCTGGCCCGCAGGGCATCGCTGGTCCCACCGGCCCCACCGGCGCCACTGGCGCCACCGGACCCCAGGGGCCCGCCGGCCCGGTCGACACCACCGCGCTCATGTCCCGGGTCGCGGTCTCGGGCCAGATCCTGAGCGGTCACATGGCCGTCGACTATGGCACCAACGCCGGCGGCTGGGGCGTCCACGGCGTGGCCTGGCCCATCGCCTTGCCCGTCGGCACGCCGGTCCCGGCCATCGAGTACACCGCCACCACCTCGGCCAACTGCCCCGGCGTCGGCCAGGTCGTCCCGGCCGGTCGAATCTGCATCTACGGACTTGGCAACAGCAACTTCGCCAACCTCAGCGGTGGCGGAGGCAACACGACCGCCTCGATCCGCTATGGCTTCTCGCTCGACGTGTTCTTCACGAACGCGGCGGCCAAGGGCTGGCTGTTCGCCAACTGGGCCTACAAGGTCCCCTGAGCCGTCCTGCTGACATCGTCGTCCGGCTGGACGTCACGATCTCGCCATGCCGAGATCGCCAGGAGGTCGAGCGCTCGTGAGGAGCACTGCCCCGACGTCCAGCTGGCGAGGCAGCCCGCTCGCCATCGTCCTCCTCGCCGCATTGGTGGCGGCGCTGGTGTCCGTTGTCACCGTCCGGCTGGCCGTGCCGCAGCCGGCGGTGGTGGCGGGCAGCGCGGCGGCGTCGGACGAAGCGCTGCTGCGGGAGGTGGCCGACCTGCGGCGGGAGCTGACGCAGCTCCGCTTCGCCGTCCAGCTCTCGGCTGCCACCAACCCGAACCCGGGGGCCCTTCCACCCCCGGGCGGGCTGCCCGACCCGGCGCCGGAGCCTCCGCCCACGCCGCGTGTCGCCGCTGCGCCCTCCGATCGGCCCCCCGACCCGGCCCGCCGCTACGAGCGCTTCGACGTCCCCACCAGCGCCGTCACGGTCCGCCAGGGCTCCGGCGGCGACCTGGTGATCTGGAGCACCGATCCTGCGCTGGCCGGGCAGGTGATCGAGGTCCGGGCCTGGACCTCCGACGCCACCCCGCACCTGCTCCGCCTCACCGTCCCGCCCGTCGAGGGGCGCTGACCGGACGCTCCCCTTCGCGGTGCGCCCATCCACCCTGGGGTGATACGCTCGGCGGCCATGCTCCGCGAGGCGTTCCAGGACCTGAACCGGCTCCGCCAGATCGCCACCGCGGTGGTCCGCCACGGCTTCGGCGCCTACCTGGCGCGCAGCCGGCTGGCCGACCAGCTGGGCGGCACCCCGCCGGTGGCCGGCGCCCCCGACGACGGCAGCCGCTCCACCGCCGCCCGCTTCCGCGAGTTGCTCTCCGAGCTCGGCCCCACCTTCACCAAGCTCGGCCAGCTCCTCTCCACCCGGCGCGACGTGCTTCCGGCCGCCTGGATCGCCGAGCTGGAGAAGCTGCAGGACGACTGCCCGCCCCTGCCCATCGCCGAGGTCCGCCTGGCCCTGGAGCAGGGGCTGGGCCGGCCCATCGAGGCGGTCTTCGCCGAGCTCGACCCGGTGCCGCTGGCCAGCGCCTCCATCGCCCAGGTCCACCGCGCCCGCACCCACGCCGGCGAGCTGGTGGTGGTCAAGGTGCAGCGCCCCGACATCCGTTCCCGCATCGACGCCGACCTGGCCCTGCTCCAGTACCTGGCCAGGGTGCTGGAGGCGGTCATCGAGGAGACCGGCGTCTACACCCCCACCGCGGTGATCGAGGAGTTCGACCGGACCATCCACGAGGAGCTCGACTTCGAGAACGAGGCCCGCAACGCCCGGGCCATGCGCGCCGCCAACGAGGGGCGCGACCAGGTGGTGATCCCGCGGGTCCACGACGCCCTCTCCTCCAGCCAGGTGCTCACCCTCGACTACATCGAGGGGACCCGGCTCAACGACGTCACCCCGGCGGGCGGCTTCGACCTGGAGCGGATCGCCCGCAACATCATCGAGATGTCCTTCCGGCAGCTCTTCCACGACGGGCTCTTCCACGGCGATCCCCACCCGGGGAACATCCTGGTCCTCCCCGGAAACCGGCTGGCGCTGCTCGACTTCGGGCTGGTGGGGCGGCTCGGCCGGACCCAGCAGGAGCTGCTGGTGACGCTGATCGTGGCGGTGGCGCTGCGCGACCCCGACTCGATGGCCCGGCTGCTCGACAAGATCGGCCTCCCCGACTCGCGCGGCCCCGTCGGCGGCCTGCGCGGCGACATCGGCGAGATCCTCGACCGCTACCTCGGGCTGCGGCTCGACGAGATCCGGACCGCCACGCTGCTGGGTGACCTGCTCGACCTGGCCGTGCGCCACCGCATCAAGGTCCCCAAGGAGTACGCGGTGCTGGCCAAGGCCTCCATGACCGTGGAGGGGATCATCCGCCGGCTCTACCCCCGGCTCGACATCCTCGAGATCGGGCTCCCGTACGCCCGCGAGCTGCTGCTGGCCCGCTTCAGCCCGGAGGACGCCTCGGGCACCTTGATGCGCAGCCTGCTGCGGCTGCAGGGGCTGGCCGAGGACGTGCCCCACCAGCTCCAGCAGATCCTGGCCGACCTCGAGGGCGGCAAGCTGCGGGTCAACGTCCGCTCGGCCGACGTCGAGGCCATCGGCGAGCAGGTGCGGGCGGTGGGGACGCTGCTCTTCCTCGGCCTGCTGGCGGCGTCGCTGACCGTGGGCGGGCTGATCATCGTGGCCTTCCGCCCCTCCACGCTCCCCGGGCTGGTGGCGCTCGGCGTCGGCACGCTGGTGGCGGGCTTCGCCCTCACCCTCCACCTGGCCCCGTTCCGGCTCCGCAAGATCTCGATCCGGCGGTTCATCCCTCGCGGGCCGTCAGCACCACCAGGCTCCCCAGCCACCAGAGCTCCAGCCCCGCCGACGCCGTCGTCACCAGCGCCGCCAGCATGAGCGCCGGGCCCAGCGTCACCAGCGCCGGGGCCCCGGCCGCGAAGCCCGTGGCCAGGCCGCCGAAGGACTGGATGACCGCGCCCGCCGCCAGCGAGAGCGCCCCGAAGAGGAGCATGGCCAGCAGGTAGACCGACGGCCGCGCCAGCACCCGGCTGGCGGCCTGCAGGATGGCCTCGACCGGCCCGTCGCCGCGCACCGCGGTGCGGACCAGCGCCGCGTCGGCCACCGCCGAGGTCAGCAGCGCCACCAGCAGGGCCACCACCAGCGCCGCCGCCACCGCCGCCGCCAGCCCCACCCGCCCGCTGCCGGCGGCCGCCGCCGTGACCTGCACCGCCGCCCAGGCCACGCCGGCCAGGAAGAGCTGCCCGGTCCACTCCAGCGCCAGCGCCAGCGCCGCGGTGGGCAGCAGCCTCGGCAGCCCCCAGGCCACGCCGGCGGCGAAGCGCGGGGCACGGTCGTCACCGTCGGCCATGGCCCCGGCCAGCGTCGGCAGCGCCCCGGCCAGCAGCAGGAGCCGCAGCAGCCAGCCGAGCAGCGCCGCGCAGGCCGAGAGGGCCACCACCAGCCCCACCACCCGCGGCTGCGCCACGGTCCAGGCCGCCCCCAGCGCCGGCGCCTCGCCGGAGTACGGGGCCAGCTGGTGCGCCTGCCAGGCCCCGCGCGCCAGCAGGAGCAGCGCCACCGCCGCCGCCGGGATCCCCAGGGCGCGGCGCAGCAGCGTGGTCAGCAGCCCGACCGCCACCAGCCAGCGCTGGCGCGCCAGCCCGGTCCAGCCCAGCCGCAGCGCTTCGCCCAGCGTCGACGCCATGTGGCCACGCTACCGGCAAGGGGCGCCTCGCGGCAACGGCGGCGAGGCCCGGACCACGCCGACGGGGCCGGTCCGGCGCTCCCGGGGAGGTCGGCGCACCCGGCGGCCGGCCGGGAACTTGCGGGTGACTGAACGGTGTGACAGGATACCCCTGTTCAGGAGGCCTCATGACCGGCTTGACCGACCGCCAGCTCGAAGTGCTCCGCTTCATCGCCCGCGAGATCGAGGAGCGGGGTTACCCGCCCACCATCCGCGAGATCGGCGAGGCGCTCGACATCCGCTCCACCAACGGCGTCAACGACCACCTGAAGGCGCTGGAGCGCAAGGGCTACCTCACCCGCGACCCGGTCAAGTCGCGCGCCCTCATCCCCACCGAGGCGGCCCGCGGCGCCCTCTCCGGCGGCGGCTCCTCCAAGGGGGCCAAGGTGCTCCACTTCCCTGCCGCCACCCGCCCCGGCTCGCGGATGGTCGAGGTGCCCATCCTCGGACGGGTGGCCGCCGGCCAGCCCATCCTGGCCCAGGAGCGGGTCGAGGACACCGTGCAGATCGACTCCTTCCTGCTCGGCACCAACAAGAAGGTCTACGGCCTCAAGGTGCAGGGCGACTCGATGATCGGCGACGGCATCCTGCCCGGCGACTACGTCTTCGTGAAGAAGCAGCTCAACGCCGACGACGGCGAGATCGTGGTCGCCATGATCGACGACGAGGCGACGGTGAAGCGGATGTTCCGCGAGGGCAAGCGGGTCCGCTTCCAGCCCTCCAACCCACGCATGGCCCCCATCTACGTGGCCGAGGAGGACTTCCGCTCCACCATGATCCTCGGCGTGGTGGTGGGCGTGTACCGGAAGATGCACTGATCCGGCCGCCGCAGGCCGGGATCACGCGCCGACCTTCAGCGCGTCTTGGCCTGGCGGACGTACCGGTCCAGATCCTCGCGGTCGATCACCGACAGGATCTCCACGGCGTCCTGCCGGGCCTCGTCGCGCCGGTAGATGAGCCGCACGTCGGTGGCCACCCGCACCCGGTAGTAGCCGGGCAGCCCGCCGAGCGGGAGCGCCCGCAGGCTGGGGTGGCGGTGATCCCGCGCCAGCAGGAAGGCCTGCTTCACCGCGGTCCGCTGGATGCGCCGGTCCCACCCCACCAGCGAGGCGTAGAACTCCTCGGTGAAGACCGGCAGCAGCCAGGTGGCCGGCGCCTCCTCCGGCTCGGCGTCGGCCTCGACCGCCTGGGTGCTGGACTGGGCCCCGGCCGGCGACGCCGCGCCCCGCGCCTCGGCCGCCCGCAGCGCCTCCTCCAGGCGCGCCACCTGCTCGGCCAGCTTCTCGGCGCGCCCCTCGGCGGCGTGACGGGCCGTCTCGGCGTCTCGGGCGCTGGCCCGGAGCCGCTGCAGCTCACCCGCCTGGTCGGTGGCGCGGGCCTGGGCCAGCTCGGCCTCGGCCTTCCCCTTCGCCTGCCGGGCCTGCTCGGCCTGCTCCCGGGCCCGGGCCGCGTCGGCCACCGCCCGGGCCGCCTCGGCCCGCGCCTCCTTCACCTGCCCCTGCAGCTTGTCGCGGGACTCGTCGGCCTTGCGCCGCGCCTCCCCGGCCCGCTCCTCGGCGCGGGCCAGCTTCTCCTCGACCGCCCTCAGCAAGGCGGCGGGATCGGCCTCGGCCGCCGCCTCTCCCCGGTCTGGCGCCCGCCGTCCCCATCCCCCTGCGGCGCCGGCCCGTACCACTCGGCGGCCAGCTGCTCCAGCGCCGCCTCGCCGCGGGCCCGGACCTCGGGCGAGGGATCCGAGAGCACCCGCCAGAGCGCGATGGCCAGGCCGTGGTCCGAGCCGGCCACCTCCAGCAGCTCGTCGGCCGCCACCACGTCGAGCTGGCTGCGGGCGAAGGCCGGCTCCTCCAGGCCGGCGCGCAGCGCCTCCAGCACCGGCTCCCGCGTCCCCGGATCGGCCCGAACCGAGTCGGCCAGCAGGTCGCACCGCTCCACGTCGGAGAGGCCGGCGGTGCGGAAGCCCGGGGACGAGAGCCCGAGCGACTTCACCAGCGCCGTGGTCTCCGCGGGCAGGAGCGCGGCGTAGAGGAAGGCGGACAGCGCGTCCCGCGACAGCTGGTGCAGCGGGGCGTCGCCCACCGGGGGCGGGAGCGGTTCGCCGGTCACCGGACGGGGGCCGCGCCCTCGCGGGTCTCGGCCTTGAACTCGACGCCGGCGGGGAGCCGCCAGGCCTCGTCGATGGGGAGCGCCACGGTGAAGACGGCCGGCCGGTCCTTGCCGGTGGCGCCGCGAACCGCAGCGGTCAGCTCCAGCTCCAGCGAGGCGGGCGGCCGGGGCAGCAGCTCCAGCCACCAGGTGCCGAAGAGGATCGACGGCGGCAGGTCGTCGCTGAAGCGGTCCGGATCGGCCAGCTTGATGGCCGGCTCGCCGCCGCCCTGCATCCCGCCGAAGAGCTGCCCCTTGGCGTCGAGCAGCCGGATGGCCAGCTGCCGCAGGGTGACGCCGAGCAGGGTGCGGGTGGTGGCCTTCTCCCCGGTCCCCTCGCGCTCCAGCGTGCGCGGCACGCCCCAGAGCGCGAAGTCGACCCGCAGCCCCGGGCCGCCGCCGTCCGGGTTGGGGCCGGCCTCCACGGCGAGGAGGTCGAGCCGCAGCCCCTCGGCCACCGCCGAGGCGACCGGCGCGTAGCGGCCGCCCTTCAGCAGCGCCACCCGCCCGTCGGCGTACTGCTGGAACTCGGCGACGGCGGCGCGATCCTTGTCGGCCAGCTTCCCCTTCTTCTCCTCGCCGGCGGCGCTGGCCGCGGTGGGGCGGGCCGGCTCGCGGGGGAAGCGGTTGCGCAGGGCGGCGCTGGCCTCCAGGTAGCCGCGCAGCAGGGCCGCCGACTCCACCCGCCAGGCCTCCGGCGGCTGCACCGCCATCGACCGGGCCGCCGCCGATCGCTCCACGAACTCGCGCTTCAGCCGGGCCCGCTCCAGGCGGGCCTCGAAGCCCTCGGCGCGGGAGCGCCAGCCGTCCAGCAGCAGGATGGAGAGCACCAGCAGCAGGCCGGCCGGCAGGGCGACGAAGGGGAGACGCTTCATGTGGGTGCTCCCGGCCGCGGAGGCCTCAGGGGGGGCCGCTGACCAGCGCCTCGACGCCCTTGAGGCCGGTGGCGTCGAAGTCGTAGACGTAGGCGCGGGCGCGCCGCACCGGCTCGTCGGCCACCCGGGAGACCGACCCCGAGCAGAGGATGGGCGTGGGGTGGCTGGCGCCGGGGACGTCGACCCGGAAGGCGCAGTGGCGGTGGCCGTGCAGCACCGCGGCCACCGGCAGCTCGGCCACCAGCCGGATCACCTGGTCGGCGTCGGCGAGCGGCATCCGGGCCACGTGGACGTCGGAGGGGATGCGCTCCGGGGGGAGCACCACGTGGTGATGGAAGGCCAGCACCGTGGCCTTGCCGGCCTTCTGGTGCTGGCGGCAGAGCTCGCGGGCGCTGCGCAGCTGGTCGGCGCCGAGCCGCCCGGCCGTCTGGGTGGGGTGCTCGCCGTGGCGGGCGCTGTCGAGCGCCACCAGCACCACCTCGCCGAGCGGGACCACGTGCGGGTAGGTGGGCGCCGGGCGGCGCATCCCCTTGCCGTCCGCCCCGATGGCGCGCAGGAAGCGCCCGGTGTCGACGGCGTCGGCGGTCCAGACGTCGTGGTTCCCCGGCACCACGGTGAGCTTGCCGGCCTCGGCCCACCACCTGAGCATCTCGGCGGCCCGCTCGAACTCGCGGGTCTCGGCGGAGAGGGTCAGGTCGCCGGTCACCACCAGCTGGTCCACCCCGACCTCGCGCAGGGCGTCGAGCAGCCCCTTGGCCAGCTTGGAGGAGTGGCGGTCGCAGTCCCGGGCGGAGAAGCCGTTGCGCGGATACCGCCCCCGGTCGGCGAGGTGCAGGTCGCTGATGTGGCCGATGCGGACGATGGCGGACTCCTCGGGTGGTGCGGGTCCGGGGATGCTAACGGCCCCTTCCGGCTCGGTCAAACTGGTGACCCGGCCGGTCTGGCGCACCCCCCGTTTCGCCGCCCTCTCCGCTCGCGGCGCGTGCAACCATTCCCACACTACTTGTTGCCAGCCGGGCCTGCTGCCGGTATCCCATGTACCCTGGCCGGCAGGGAAAAGGCCGAAGGAGATCCAGATGTCAGAGAAGAGAGAGAAGGGCGCGGTCGGAGCGCAGGTGGCTCCCGCCATGGGCCCTCCGGCCCTCATCAACAAGGAGGACATCCCGGCCGTCCTCCCCATCCTCCCCCTGCGCAACTCGGTCTTCTTCCCGGGCGGGGTGCTGCCGCTCGCCGTGGGGCGGGCCAAGACCATCGCCCTCATCAAGGACGCCGTCCGCGACGAGCAGGTGATCGGCGTGGTCACCCAGCGCAAGGCCGAGGAGGAGGACCCCGGCGCCGCCGACCTCTACCCGGTGGGCACCGTGGCCCGGGTGGTCAAGCTGCTGAAGATGGGCGAGGACAACTACTCGCTGGTGGTCCAGGGGCTGGCCCGCTTCAAGGTGCTGGAGCTGGTCCAGGAGGCCCCCTATCTCAAGGCCCGCATCGAGGCGGTGGAGGACCGGACCAACACCGAGGACGTCGAGGTCGAGGCGCTCGGCATCAACCTGAAGAAGCTGGCCCGCGAGGTCATCGAGCTGATGCCGGAGCTGCCGGCCGCCGCCACCGAGCTGGTGGACTCCATCACCCACCCCGGCCACCTCGCCGACCTGATCGCCGCCAACGTCGACGTGCCCATCGAGGAGAAGCAGCAGGTCCTGGAGACCGTCGATCTCAAGGCCCGCATGAACCTGGTGCTGGAGCTGCTCAACCGCAAGCGGGAGATCCTCAAGCTCTCCAACAAGATCGACTCCGCCGTGAAGGGCGAGATGTCGAAGACCCAGCGCGAGTACTACCTGCGCCAGCAGCTCAAGGCCATCAAGGAGGAGCTCGGCGAGATCGGCGAGGAGGAGGAGGAGCTCGACGACCTGCAGGAGCGGCTCAAGCAGGCCGGGCTCCCGCCCGACGTGGAGAAGGTGGCGCAGAAGGAGCTCAACCGGCTCAAGACCATCCCCTCGGCCAGCTCCGAGTACACCGTCTCGCGCACCTACCTCGACTGGATCGCCGACCTGCCCTGGTCGAAGCAGACCGAGGACAACCTCGACATCGGCAACGCCCGCGGCGTGCTCGACCACGACCACTACGGCCTGCAGAAGATCAAGAAGCGCATCCTCGAGTACCTGGCGGTGCGCAAGCTCAAGAACGACATGCGCGGCCCCATCCTCTGCCTGGTCGGGCCGCCCGGCGTCGGCAAGACCTCGCTGGGGCAGTCGGTGGCCCGCGCCACCGGCCGCAAGTTCGTCCGGCTCAGCCTGGGCGGGGTGCGCGACGAGGCCGAGATCCGCGGCCACCGGCGCACCTACGTGGGCGCCCTCCCCGGCCGCATCATCCAGTCGATGAAGAAGGCCGGCAGCCACAACCCCATCATGATGCTCGACGAGATCGACAAGCTGGGGGCCGACTTCCGCGGCGACCCCAGCGCCGCCCTCCTCGAGGTGCTCGACCCGGAGCAGAACAACTCCTTCTCCGACCACTACCTCGACATCCCCTTCGACCTCTCCAAGGTGATGTTCATCGCCACCGCCAACCTGCTCGACCCGGTGCCCGGCCCGCTCCGCGACCGCATGGAGATCCTCGAGCTGCCCGGCTACACCTTCGAGGAGAAGGTGCACATCGCCACCAACCACCTCATCCCCAAGCAGCTCAAGGAGCACGGGCTCAACCCCGAGGCGGTCTCCATCGGGGAGAAGGCGCTGATCCGGGTGGTGGTGGGCTACACCCGCGAGGCCGGGGTCCGCTCGCTGGAGCGGCGCATCGCCGACATCTGCCGCTCGGTGGCGGTGGAGGTGGCGGCCGGCAAGGTCACCGCCGAGGCCAAGCGCCAGATCGAGGAGACCGACGTCGAGGAGATGCTCGGCCCGGAGAAGTTCTACAACGAGACCGCCGAGCGGACCGAGGTCCCGGGGGTGGCCACCGGCCTGGCCTGGACGGCCGCCGGCGGCGACATCCTCTTCATCGAGGCCACCCGGATGCCGGGCAAGGGCTCGCTGACGCTCACCGGGCAGCTCGGCGACGTCATGAAGGAGTCGGCCCAGGCGGCCCTCAGCTACCTGCGCTCCAAGGCCGACACCCTCGGCATCCCCTCCAACTTCCTGGAGAAGACCGACATCCACATCCACTTCCCGGCCGGCTCCATCCCCAAGGACGGCCCCTCCGCCGGCGTCACCATCCTCACCGCGCTGGTCTCGCTGCTCACCGGCATCCGGGTGCGCTCCGACGTGGCCATGACCGGCGAGGTCACCCTGCGCGGCCTGGTGCTGCCGGTGGGCGGCATCAAGGAGAAGGTGCTGGCGGCCCACCGCGCCGGCATCAAGCGGATCATCATGCCGGCCCGCTGCGAGAAGGACCTGGTCGACGTGCCCGACCAGGCCCGCAAGGAGCTGGAGTTCGTCTTCGCCACCCACATGGAAGAGGTGCTCAAGGCGGCCATGGAGGAGAACCCGGTCGGCCGCAAGCTGCCGCCCGTCCCGGAGCCGCCGCCCGACGCCGGTCGGAAGCCGGGCGAGGCGGCCCGGGCCTGATCAGCGCGCCCCGCCCCCGGGCGGGCGCCATCGCCATCGGGTGGCCCCGACCCGGGCGGCCGTGTCATAGTCGGCCGCCTGTGTCCCGCCACGGCTGTCCTGGTGCAGTCGCCCGGCCGGACCCGGTGAGGCGAGGGAACCCGGTGGGGAGCTGGCCGTGATCAGGTCGTTGGGGCGCTACCAGCTGATCGAGCAGGTCGGGAGCGGCGGCATGGCGGTGGTCTACCGCGGCCTCGACACCGCCCTCGACCGCGAGGTGGCGGTGAAGCTGCTCCACCCCCACCTGGCCCAGGCCGCCGAGAGCCGGGCCCGCTTCTCCCGCGAGGCCCGCGCCGTGGCCCGCCTGGCCCACCCCTGCATCGTCGAGATCTTCGACTACTCCGGGGACGGCGCCCCCGAGGCCTTCCTGGTCACCGAGTTCATCCGCGGCCGGACCTTGCGGGACTTCGCCCAGGCCACCGGCTTCGCCGATCCGGAGGTCGGCCTGCTCATGGGGCGCGCCCTGGCCGACGCCCTGGCCCACGCCCACGCCGCCGGCGTCATCCACCGGGACCTGAAGCCGGAGAACGTCATGGTCAAGGTGGGGGAGCGGCCGGCGGTGAAGCTCACCGACTTCGGCATCGCCCGCATCCTCGCCTCCGACGAGCGGATGACCATGACCGGGGCGCTGGTCGGCTCCCCCAACCACATGGCGCCGGAGATCGTCGAGGGCAAGGAGGCCGACGAGCGGAGCGACCTCTTCTCCCTCGGCACCATCCTCTACTGGCTGGCCACCGGCCAGCTCCCCTTCGCCGCCTCCAACCCCACCGCCACGCTGCGCCGCGCCATCTCCGGCGAGTTCGACGACCCGCGCCAGCTCTCCCCCCGGGTCTCGGCCCGGCTGGGGGCGCTGCTGGCCCGCTGCCTGGCCCCCGAGCCCTCGGCCCGCCCTTCCAGCGCCGCCGAGGTGCGCGCCACGCTCGACGAGCTGCTGGCCGAGGTCGGGCTGGAGCGCCCCGAGGAGGAGCTGGCCCGCTTCCTCGCCGACCCGCCCGCCTTCCAGGCCGCCTTCCCGGCCCGTGCCGTGGCGGCGCTCCTCCCCCGCGGCGAGGCGGCGCTGGCCGCGGGCCAGACCGCCCTGGCCCTCTCCTGCTTCGACCGGGTGCTGGCCATCGAGCCGGGCAACCTGCGGGTGGCGGAGCGGCTGCGGACCCTCTCTCGCCGGCGTCGCTGGCGGCGTGCCGCGGGCGTCGCCGCGGTGCTCGCCGCCGGGGCGGCCCTGGCCCTGGGCGGAGCGCAGTGGTGGTCGAGCCGCCCGGTCCACCCCCTCTCTGCGGGGCACCTCGGCGCACCCACCGCCGACGCCGGACCGCCGTCGTCCGGACCCTCCCCCGCTGGCCCCGTCGCCCCGGCCGGCGCCGACCCCGGCCACCCGCCGCCGGGTCCTCCCGCCGCCGGCGGCGCCGCTCCGGTCGCCGGCGCCGCCCCGGTGCCACTGCTGGTGCGGGTCCGCCCCTACGCCCAGCGGGCCCTGCTCGACGGCGTCGAGGTGCCGAGCGGGGACCAGCTGGTCCGCTTCCTGCTGTCGCCCGGCCGACCCCACGCCATCCGCATCGAGCACGACTGCTGCCTGACCTTCCAGCGCGACCTCACCGCCGAGGAGGCCGCCGCCCAGGGGGAGCTGCGGGTGTCGCTGGAGCCCAGGCCGGCCAGGCTGCGCGTCGAGGGAGACCCGGCCACGCTGATCCTCCTCGACGGCCGGCTGGTGGGAACCGCCGGCGACTCGCAGCGGGTGCCGCTCCCGGTCGCCATCCCCGCCGGCGGCGAGACCCCCTACGAGGCCAGCGGCCGCATCGTCCTCGAGCCGCCCGGCGGTCCGGCGCGCGCCGTCGTCGTCAAGCTGCGGGCCGGCGCCGAGCTGGTGCTGGCCGCGCCCACCACGGAGGGCCCGCCGTGAACGCCTTCATCCCCCTGCTGCTGGCCCTCTCGCTGGGCGCCCCGGCCGAGCTGAAGCGGGCCAAGGACCGCTTCGAGTTCGGGGCCTGGGCCGACTGCGCCGGGACGCTCCGCCCGTTCCTGGCCCGCGACCCGGTCCTCTCCGACGAGGAGGCGGTGGAGGCCTGGCGGCTGCTCGGCCTCGCCGAGTACCACCTCGGCGACCGGGCCGCCGCCCGCACCGCCTTCGTCAACCTGCTCTCCTTCGACCCCGACTACACCCTCGACCCCTTCCTGGTGCCGCCGCCCATCGTCGACTTCCTCGACAAGGTGAAGCGCGACCACGAGCCCGACCTGGCTCCGCTGCGGGAGCGGAAGCGGGCCCTGCGGGAGCAGCAGCGGCTGGCCGACGAGGCCAAGCGCCGCCTGCTGGCGGAGGAGCAGGCCCGCAACGGTCCACCCGGCAAGGTGGTGCGGGTCCAGGAGCGGGTCTACCTGCTCAACTGGATGCCCTTCGGCGCCGGGCAGTTCCAGAACGGTGACAAGAGCAAGGGGACCGCCATCGCCCTCGGCCAGCTGACGCTGGCGCTGGTCAACGTCGCCGCCATCGTGGTCCACGGCCAGATCGCCGACGACCGCTCGCGGATGTGCACCTCCAGCCAGCCCAGCTGCACCTCGCCGCCCTACAGCGACGGCGACCGCAGGCTGCTGGGCCGGCTGGAGCTGGCCAAGTACGTCTCGGCGGGGCTGTTCTGGGGGCTCTACGGCTACGGGGTCTGGGACGCCCACCGCCACTTCGTCCCCATCGTCGAGACCGAGCTCGGGCCGGGCGGCCAGCCCACCGGCGTGAAGGTCGGCCTGCAGGGGAGCTTCTGATGGCCACCTTGACGGTGCGCGGGCCGGGCGGCGGGGAGCGGCGGGTGGCGCTGACCCGGCGCATCACCAGCCTGGGGCGGGCCCCGGAGAACGACATCGAGGTCCAGGACCCGGGGCTGCCGGCCACCGCGCTGCACCTCCACTTCGACGGGCGCGACCACGACGTGGCGGTCCACGAGGGGCTGGCCATGACCGTCAACGGCCGCAAGCGCACCACCTGGCGGCTCGCCCCCGGCGACCGGATCCGCGTCGGCGCCACGGAGCTGCTCTTCGACCCCGGCCCGGTGGCCGTGGCCCCACCGTCCGCGGCCCCGGCCGGGCAGCGGCTGGTGGCGCTCGACACCCTGGTCCGCTTCTCCGAGCGGCTGCTCGGCGCCACCGACCTGAGCCGGCTGCTCGACGAGCTGCTCGACGCCGTGGTGGAGGTGACCCAGGCCGACAAGGGCTTCCTCATCCTGCTCGAGGAGGGCGAGATGACGGTGCGGGCCGCTCGCAACGTGGCCCGGGAGACCATCGAGGGGGCCGTCAACCGCGTCTCCGACTCCATCGTCCGCAAGGTGGTGGAGACCGGCAGGCCGCTGGTGGTGGCCGACGCCCTCCACGACTCCGAGTGGGCCAGCTCCTCCTCGGTGGTCAACCTCAAGCTCTGCTCGGTGATGTGCGCGCCGCTCAAGCAGAAGGGGGAGGTCTTCGGGGTCATCTACCTCGGCAACGACAACGTGGTCTCGCTGTTCGACGACCGGGCCCTGGAGCCGCTCACCGTCTTCGCCGCCCAGGCCTCGCTGCTGGTGCAGAACGGCCTGCTGCTCGACTCCCTGCGCCGCGAGAACGTGGCGCTGCGCGAGGCGGTCACCACCAAGCGCTACGGCGACCTGGTCGGCTCGGGCGCCTCGATGCGAGAGGTCTTCCGGCGCATCGAGAAGGTGGCGGCCACCGACATCTCGGTGCTCATCACCGGCGAGACCGGCACCGGCAAGGAGGTGGTGGCGCGCGAGCTGCACCGCCGCTCGGCGCGGGCCGGCGGGCCGTTCGTGGCCGTCAACTGCGGCGCCATCCCCGAGACCCTGCTGGAGTCGGAGCTCTTCGGCCACGCCCGGGGGGCCTTCACCGGCGCGGTGGCTGCGAGGATGGGCCGGTTCCAGGCGGCCGCAGGGGGCACGCTCTTTCTCGACGAGATCGCCGAGATGACCCCGGCGCTGCAGGTGAAGCTGCTGCGGGCGCTCCAGGAGCGGGTGGTGCTCCGCGTCGGCGAGAGCCGCCCCGAGCCGGTCGACATCCGCGTGGTGGCGGCCACCAACAAGGTGCTGGAGGAGGAGATCAAGCGCGGCGCCTTCCGCGAAGACCTCTACTACCGGCTCAACGTGGTGGCCATCCAGCTGCCGCCGCTGCGCGACCGCGGAGACGACGTGGTGGCGCTGGCCCGCTACTTCCTGCAGCAGTACGCCCGGGAGTTCGGCGCCCGGGTGCGCGCCTTCACCCCCGGTTCGCTGCTGGCCATGCGGCGCCACCCCTGGCCGGGGAACGTGCGCGAGCTGGAGAACCGGGTGAAGAAGGCGGTGGTGCTGGCCGAGCGGGCGCTGGTCTCCCCGGAGGACCTGGGGCTGGACCCGGAGACGCTGGAGCCCATCGCCCCGCTCACCCAGGCCACCCGCGAGTTCCAGAAGCGCTATGTCAACGAGGTGCTGGAGCGGAACCAGGGGAACCGGACCAAGTCGGCCAAGGACCTCGGCGTCGACCCCCGCACCATCTTCCGCCACCTGGAACGGATGGAGGCGGAGCGGCGCGGCGAGGCCCCCCCGCAGGACGATGAGGAGGCACCATGAAGCCCATGCCGCGCACCGCCTTGCTGGTCCTGCTGGGCGCCAGCCTGGCCGGCTGCCCGCTGCCGCAGACCCTGCCCGAGTACCCCTCCGGCGGCACCATCACCCCGCCGAGGCTCCAGTCGGACCAGGTGACGCCCGCTGACTCGGTCATCCTGGTGGACGCCGGCTGCGCCGGCCTCGACACCGACCACGCCTTCAGGCTCAGCGCCACGCTCATCGACGAAAACACCTACGAGCCGGTCGAGTACCGCTGGTTCGTCGACTACGACCCGCAGCGGTCAACCGTGCGCCCGCTCTTCCCCATCGACCAGTTCATCCCGGGTCCAGAGGATGGCATCACCATCCTGCGGGTGGTGCCGCCGCTCGAGCTCCAGCCCTACACCTTCGACCCTCCCCTGTACGGGTCTCCGACCGAGTCGAGGCCCGGACAGAGCTTCCGCGACAGCGGCGGTCTCCACGTCGTCGAGCTGGTGGTCTCCAACGCCTTCGCGAAGGAGGATCCTCCCCCCGTCCCGGCCCACGCCCGGCCGTGGCGGACGCCGCGCAAGACCGCCACCCAGACCTTCGAGACGCAAGTCTATCGCTGGGTCTTCCACTACGTCCCGGCCGGCACCCCCGGCGCCCGCTGCGGATATCCCTGACCTGACTTGACCCGGGCCGCGCGCTGGCGCCGCGGCCTCACCGTCAGGGCTGGCGGGCGGAGCGCTCCCGCGCCCTCTCCAGGGCCTTCTCGGCCACCCGCGCCAGGTCGGCCTGCTCGACGGCGAACCGGTTCACCTGGGCCCGGTAGGCCCGGTGGAGCGCCAGCACCGCGTCGCGGGCCTGCGCCAGCTCCTCGCGCCCGGTGAAGTCGCTGGCTGACCCGGCGGAGGCGTCCAGCCGGCAGCGCTCGCCCAGGTCCTCGAGCCTCTGCTCCCACTCGTGCGACCAGGCGGCGAACCGGGCCACGGCGTCGCCGCCGCCGATCTCCCCGCCCAGCTTCCAGGCCCGCTGGTTCAGGTCGCGGTGGAGGGCGTCGAGCTCCTCGGCGCAGACCCGCGAGACGGCCCGGGTCGGCAGGGCCCCCGTGGCCGGGGGGCGGGTGCCGGAGAGGTTCCTGGAGATGCTGGCCACCATGGCGCCGATCGCCAGGGCGATGGCCAGCAGGTAGGCTACCCACATCACGGCGCGGTAGGGGCGGAGGCGCGGATCCCGCTGGAGCACCTGGTGAATCTGCCCGAAGGGCGTGCCGCCGTCCACCAGCGCGACCGATTGCGTTCCTGCAATGGGACTTCACATCTGAAATGCAGTCGTGCGCCCCCTTCGCCGACCCGTACTGCAACCTCCCGTGATCACGTGACAGGCGCTGCCCGGAGCGCTGGCAAGCCAATTGCTTTGGAGAACGTCCAGAAGGCTCTCTGGATTCGGCGGCGCTACCCCCCCCCTGCGCCCCTGAAACCGAGGGCCTTCTTTTTTTTGCCCGGGGCGCGGCGCGCTAGCGGCGGCCGACCTTCTTCTCCAGCTCGGCCAGCGGCAGCTCGAAGACCACCGGCCGGCCGTGCGGGCAGCGCGCCTTGAAGTCGATGGCGTCGAGCCCGTCGAGCAGCGCCCGCGCCTCCGCCCCGGTCAGCTCCTGGTTGGCCCGCACCGCGGCGTGGCAGGCCATGGTGGCCGCCAGGTCGTGGAGCGCCTCGTCGACGGCGCTCCCGCGCTCCAGCTGCTCCAGCTGCTGGGCCAGGTCGGTGAGCAGCCCGGGGAGCTCCAGCCCTCCCAGCAACGCCGGCGCCCCCTTCACCGCGAAGGCGTCGCCGCCGAAGGGCTCCAGGTCGAGCCCGAGCTCGCCCAGCTCCGCCAGGTGGGCCTCCAGGGTGCGGGCCAGCGGGCCGGGGACGGTCACCACCTGCGGCACCAGGAAGGGCTGCACCTGCACCCGGTGCTGCCGCTGGGCCTCGCGTAGCCTGTGGAAGAGCAGCCGCTCGTGGCTGGCGTGCTGGTCGATGATGACCAGCGCGCCGCCGGGGGCCTCGCAGAGCAGGTAGGTCCGGGCGTGCTGGCCGAGGTAGCGGAGCGACCCGAAGTAGCCGAGCGGGCGCGCCGGCTCGCCGCCCAGCGCCGCCGTGAAGGCCAGCGGCTGGCTGGCCCCGGGGGAGGCCGGCGGGAACGGCAGCAGGGCGCCGCTCTCCAGCGGCGGGTGGATGGCGCGGGCCCAGGAGAGGACCGAGGCCGCCTCCTCGGCGGCGAGCGAGGCGGCCGGGGCGCCGACTCCGGGGGGCGCCGGGGGGCCGCCGGCGCGTCCCAGCCAGGGGGCGGTCCGCAGCGCCCCCGCCACCGCGTGGTGGATGGCGTCCTGCACCGCCCGCGCCTCGGCGAACCGGACCTCCAGCTTCTGCGGGTGGACGTTGACGTCGACCCGGTCGAGCGGCAGCTCGACGAAGAGGACGCCGCCGGGGTGGCGCCCCGGGGGCAGGACGCCGGCGTAGGCCCGCAGCACGGCGTGGGCCGCCGAGCGATCCCGGAAGTAGCGGCCGTTGACGAAGAGGTAGAGGGCCCGGCTGGTGGCCTGGGAGTGGTCCGGCGAGGTGACCAGGCCGTGGACCCGGACCTCGCCCCGCGTCCCGTCCACGGCCACGAAGTGGCGGGCGGCCTCGCGCCCCAGCGCCTGGGCGGCCCGCTCCTGGAGCGGTTCGCCGGCCCGGGTCGAGAGCAGCAGGCGCCCCCCGGAGCGGAGGGTGAAGCCGACGTCGGCCCGGGCCAGGGCCAGGCGGGTCATGGCCTCGCTGACGTGGCCGGCCTCGGTGGCCGCGGCCCGCATGAACTTGCGCCGGGCCGGGGTGTTGAAGAAGAGGTCGCGCACCTCGACGGTGGTGCCGCGCGGCCGGGCCACCGGCGAGGTCTCCACCAGCGCCCCGCCCTCGACAACCACCCGGGTCCCGGCGCCGTCCTCGGACGGCGAGGTGTCGAGCCGCACCCGGGAGACCGAGGCGATGGCGGGCACCGCCTCGCCGCGGAAGCCCATGGTGGCGATGGTGGCCAGCCCCTCGGCGTCGCGGAGCTTGGAGGTGGCGTGGCGCTCCAGCGCCAGCAGCGCGTCGTCGCGGTCCATGCCGAGGCCGTCGTCGCTGACCCGGACCAGGGCCAGCCCGCCCTCCTCGATGTCGACGGTCACGGTCAGGGCCCGCGCGTCGAGGGCGTTCTCGCAGAGCTCCTTGACCACCGAGGCCGGCCGCTCGACCACCTCGCCGGCGGCGATCTGGTTGACGAGCCCCGGGGGCAGGACGCGGATGATGGCCACGCCGTCTTCTAGCACGCGCCCCCCACGCCGGCGGCGGGCGGCGGGCCCTGCTACGGCGCGGGCGCCTCGGGCGTCGCCCCGGCCGGGCCGGCCCCCGCCAGCGGGCGGCCGGCGAGGTGGGCCAGGCGGATCCGCTCCGGTGGGGTGCGCAGCTCGCTGACCACCCCGACCAGCCGGAGCCCCCGCAGGGCCAGCCAGGAGAGGTCGAGCTCCCACCAGAACCAGCCCTGGTTGGCGGTGGTCGGGTAGAAGTGGTGGTTGTTGTGCCAGCCTTCACCCATCGTGATGATGGCGAGGAGGAAGCTGTTGCGCGACTCGTCGCCGGTCTGGTAGCGCCGGCGCCCCATGACGTGGGCCAGCGAGTTGATGACGAAGGTCCCGTGCCAGAGCACCGCGGTGGAGACGAAGAAGCCCCAGAGCAGGGCCGGCCAGCCGCCGGCCAGGAAGAGCCCGAGGGCCAGCAGCGCCGGGGGCAGGCCGTGGTAGCGGTCGAGGAAGCGCAGCTCCGGGAAGCGGGCCAGGTCCTTGATGCGGTCCAGCCGGGTGGCGTTGTAACGGGTGGACAGGAACCAGCCGGCGTGGCTCCACCAGAACCCCTGCTGGACCGGGGAGTGGATGTCCTCGGGGGTGTCCGAGTAGCGGTGGTGGTCGCGGTGGTGCGCCGCCCACCAGAGCGCTCCCTTCTGCGCCGAGGCCCCGCCGACGAGGGCGAGGATGAACTGGAAGGCCCGACTGGTCCGGTAGGCCCGGTGGGCGAAGTAGCGGTGGTAGCCGGCGGTGATGCCGAACATCCGGACCACGTAGGCGGCCACCGCCAGCCCCACCAGGCCGGCGGTCGGCGGCGCCAGCCACGGCGTGGCCAGGGCGACCAGGTGGATGGCGATGAACGGGCTGGAGGCGAGCCAGTCGATGCGATCGGGATCGCGGGGGGAGGCCATCCCCTGTATCTGCGCCCGTCCGGTCACCGGCGTGTCATGGCGAGCCTGCCGCCGCGCCGGAGGGTGGCGCGGGGGCTCCGGGGGCGCCCGGCGCGGAGCGGCCTGCGCAGGAAAGCCTTGCCCTCGGGAGGGCCTGCGCTATCTTGCGGGCCCACGCCAACGGAACGGAGCTCTCGATGGCCAGCGCGACTGTGAATGGAGTTCTCTGCCGGGTCACCGCCGACAAGGACCTGGGCGACAGCTGGGCTGTGGCGGTGGTCCCTCCGGCCGGCTCGCTGCTCCCACCCCAGGTGGTCAAGCTGCAGGGGAACGACCGGGCCGCCGTCATCAAGGGGGCGCTGACCGGCCTCAAGGCGCGCGGGTCGATCGAGCGGTTCGAGCTCGATCCGGCTCCGCCGGCGCCTGTCGCTCCCGCCGCGGCCGCCCCGGCTGCGACCCCTGCGGCACCGGCGGCACCGGCTCCGGCGGCGCCGGCCGCCACGCCCGGCGCCTAGACCGGTACCTGCCCCGGGACGTTCAGGGCTCCGGCCGCTCCACCCGGACCACGGCGCCGGCCGGCAAGGCCGCCAGCAGCGCCTCCAGCGCCGCCAGCACCTGGTCGAGACGCCTCGACTCGACGGTGAGCTTCACGGCGTGGTCGGCCTCGTCGAAGCGGGGGTAGCTGCCGATCTCGGCGCCGGGGTGCGCGGCCGCCACCGCGGTCACCGCCGGGGCGATCTGGTCCTCGACCACCGAGAGGAAGACGCAGGCCAGGTGGAACCGCTCGCCGCCCATGGCGGGGGCGAAGCCGTCGAACTGGTAGCGGAAGAACTTGGGCACGCCCGGCAGCATCACCACGCCGTCGCAGACCAGGGTGGGGAAGGCCGGGTCCCCGGCCAGCTCGGTCCCCTCGGGGACGTCCGCCATCCGCAGCCCCGCCTCGGGCAGCTCCATGGACCGGATGCGCCGGTGGATGGCCCGGTAGATCCCCACCAGCCGGTCGTCGCGCACCAGCCGCCGCCCCAGGGCCACCGCCACCGACGCCACCGTCACGTCGTCGTGGGTCGGCCCCACCCCGCCCGAGGTGATGATCCACCCGACCCGGGGGCGCTCGCGGAGCACCGCCTCGACGATCTCGTCCTCGCGGTCGCGCACCGTCTGGATCGATCGCAGCTCGATGCCCAGCTGGTGCAGCCGCTCCGCCAGCCACGGGCTGTTCTCGTCCACCACCTTGGCCGAGAGCACCTCATTCCCCACCACCACCAGCGACGCCGACGGGTCCCGCATCAGCGCCTCCGCCCCGGGGCGCGCGGCCGCGGCGTCCCCGCCAGGCGAGCCACCGCGGCGGCCACCGCCTCCACCGGCTGCTCGCCGTCGAGCACCTCGATCCGTTGCCCACGCCCGCGCAGCGTCGCCAGGGCCCGCTCGTAGCTCCGGGCCACGCGCCGCTGGAAGGCGTCCACCTCGTAGAGCTCGGGCGTGGTCCCGGCGCCGCGGCGCCGCCCCAGCGCCAGGCCGGGCCGGACCCGCAGGAAGATGGTCAGGTCGGGGGCCCGGGCCCGGCCGTTGATCTCCTCGACCCAGGCCGGGTCCCTGGTGGTGAGCGACTGGTAGGCCAGCGAGGAGAGCGTGTAGCGATCCGAGACCACGTCCTCGCCGGCCTCCAGGCGCGGCAGCACCTCGGCGGAGAGGTGGTCGAGCCGGTCGGCGGCGAAGAGCAGCGCCAGCGCGTCGGCGTCGAAGCCCTCGCCGGCCCCGCCGTTGACCCGCCGCTGCAGGACCTGCCGCAGCAGCGCCCCCACCGGACCGCCCGAGGGCTCGGCGGTGACGTGGGCCCGCCGCCCGGCCGCCCGCAGCGCCTCCCCGAGCAGGCGCGACTGGGTGGTGGTCCCCGCCCCGTCCAGCCCCTCGAGGACGATGAAGCGCCCGCCGGCCCGGCTCACGTGTCGAGCCCCAGCTCCTTGCGGAGCGCCAGCAGCCGCTTGAACTTCTGGTCCTCGATCATCCGCAGGGCCCGCCCGCGCCGGAACTCGCGCACCGTGTAGCCGATCAGCACGGCCGCCCCCAGCATGGCCAGCAGGAACCACATGGGGAGCCCCGGCGGCGGCGGCGGCTTGTGGACCGGGAGCCAGCCCCAGCGGTCCCAGCCCAGCTTGACGGTGAGGCCGAAGGCGATGAAGGAGAAGAAGGCCAGCACCCCGCCATTCTGGACGTGATCGACCGAGGTCCGGGTCCCGATCTCCTCGGCGATCCGGTCGTGCTCGACCCGCAGCGCGGCGCGCTCATCGGTGCCCCTGGTCCCCATCGGTCAGCCCCCCGTGGCGCGCCCGTGCCGGGCGGCGATGGCGTCCTGCACGGCCCCCAGCGTCGCCGCCACCCGCACCGCCGGGTTGCGCAACGGCGACCGGAGCCCCGGCAGCGTGCCGTCATGGTAGCCCACCTTGAAGTCGGCGAACTTGAGCCCGTGGGCGGTGGAGATGACCACCACCCGCTCGCCCGGCTTGACCACGCCGCGGCTGGCCAGCTTCTCCAGCGCCGCCAGCGCCACCCCGGTGTGGGGGCAGGTGAAGAGCCCGGCCCGGTCGGCGCGGGCCGCCGCGTCGGCCAGCTCCTGCTCGCTGGCCTGCTCCACCAGCCCGTCGAGCGCCTCCAGGGCCCGCAGCGCCCGCCCGGCCGAGACCGGGTCGCCGATCTGGATGGCCGAGGCCAGGGTCTTGCGGGCCGCCACCGGCGCCACCGCCACGCCCGGCGCCGCCCGCCGCCCGGCCGCGGTGGTGGCCTGGTAGAGCGGGTTGGCGTGCTCGGCCTGCGCCACCACCAGCCGGGGGAGCCGGTCGATCAGCCCCAGCGCCTTCATCATGGTGAAGCCCTTGCCGACGGCGCTGGCGTTGCCGAGGTTGCCGCCCGGGATCACCACCCAGTCCGGCGCCGTCCAGCCCAGCTGCTGGGCGATCTCGATGGAGGCGGTCTTCTGCCCCTCGATGCGCAGCGAGTTCATCGAGTTGGCCAGGTAGATGTCGGCGGTCTCGGAGAGCGCCTGCACCACCTTCATGCAGCCGTCGAAGTCGGTGTCCAGCTCCAGCACCAGGGCCCCGTTGGCGATGGGCTGCACCAGCTGGGCGGTGGAGATCTTGCCGCGCGGCAGCAGCACCACGCTGGGGATCCCGGCCGCGGCGCAGTAGGCCGACAGCGCCGCCGAGGTGTCGCCGGTGGAGGCGCAGGCCACCGCCCGGATGGGCGTGCCGCAGGCCCGCATCTCCTGCACCGCCGAGACCAGCACGGTCATCCCCAGGTCCTTGAAGGAGCCGGTGTGGGTGACGCCGCACTCCTTGACCCAGACATCCTCCAGCCCGATCTCGCGGGCGTAGCGATCGACCCGCAGCAGCGGGCTGCCCCCCTCGAACATCGACACCACGTTGGCGTCGGCCAGCTGCGGGTAGATCCACTCCTTCTTGCCCCAGACCCCGGAGCCGTAGGGCCAGGCCCCCAGCTTGAACCGCCCGTCGAAGAGCGCCCGCCACTCGGCCGGGGCCCGGGCGCGGAGCGCGGCGAGGTCGTGCTCCACCTCGAGCAGGCCGGCGCAGCGCGGGCAGCGGTAGATCACCTCGGTGAGCGGGGCGTGGAAGTCGCACCCCTCGCCGCAGCGGTAGCGGGCGGTGAAGGGGGAGGCGGTGCGGGAGGCGGGGGCGTTCATGGCGGGGCGATCACGGAGCGGTGCGAGGGGGCGGCGTTCGAGGGTGGGGGCCGGCGGGCTACTCGGTCTTGTTGCGGGCGCCGCAGGCGGGGCAGGTGGAGCGGGTGATGGGGGTGCCGCAGGAGCAGAGCCGGGGTCCAGCGCCGGCGGCCAGCGGGGCCGGCGGCGCCACCCCTCCCAGCTGCATGCCGCAGCGGGCGCAGATCCGCTCGCCGGGACCGGCCGGGGTCCGGCAGTAGCGGCAGATGGGGAAGAGCGGCAGCACCGTGCGGGGATCCCCGGAGGCGCCGGCGGCGGTCGGCTCCAGGTCCGGGACCGTCTCCCCCGGGGCGTCGACCCGCTCCGCCAGCGTCGGCTCGAACTCGGGGACCGTCTCGGCGGCGACGGCGCCAGCGGCGGGCTGCAGCGTCGGCTCCAGCTCCGGGAGCAGCGCCACCTCCACGGCACTCGCCGCCTCGCCCTGGGCGGTGGTCTCCAGCCCCTCCAGCGGCTCCACCGTCGCCTCGCCGGCGGACTGGGGCCCCCGCAGGGATCGGCCGCAGACCTCGCACTCGTCCCCGGTCGGCTGGGGGTTCTCGCAGACCGGGCAGGCGCTCACCGGCCCTCCGGTGGGCGCCGGGTGAAGCGGGCGTGGAACTCCCCCATGCGCCGGACCACCTCCTCGATCCGGTCGAGGGGCGGGAGGATGGTGGTGCGCAGGTGCCAGGTGCCCGGCCGCTGGCCGAACCCGGAGCCGTCGACCACGCAGATGCCGGTCTCCTCCAGCAGCGCCATGCAGTACTCGACGTCGGTGACGCCGGGGGGCAGCGTGATCTGCGGGAAGGCGTACATGGCGCCGGCCACCGGCTGGCAGCGGATGCCGGGCACGGCGTTCAGCCCGCGCTCGACGATCCCGGCCTTGTGGGCCAGCGGCTCCAGCACCTGGCGCTTCTCCTCGGCCCAGCGCGGGTAGGAGGGATCGCCGGGCCGGGGCGGTCGCACCTGCAGGTAGAGCACCACCTGGCCGGCGGTGTTGGCGCAGAGCGCCACCGACTGCAGCTTGGTCAGCTCGGCCTGCACCTCGGCGGGGATGTGGCGGCACTCGACGTAGCCGCCGCGGTGGCCGCACTCGCCCAGGTAGCCCTTCGACGTGGAGTGGAAGCTGAAGAGCGAGACGTCGCTCCAGCCCAGCCGCGCCAGCACCCGGGCGAAGGAGACGAAGCGGGCCCCGGCCCGGTAGACGTTGTCCTGGTAGACCTCGTCGGCCAGCACCGCCAGATCGTGGGCCCGGGCGAACTCCAGGACCAGCTCGACGTTGGCCTCGTCGAGCACGGCGCCGGTGGGGTTGCCGGGGTTGATGACCACGATGGCGCGGGGCCGGATCCCCCGGGCCACCGCCGCGGCGTGGGAGGCCTCCAGGGTGGCGCGGGAGAAGCCCCAGTCGGCGGTCTCGTCCAGCTCGTAGGAGACCGCCGTCCCCTCGTAGAGGGCGATGGTGGCCGAGTAGAGCGGGTACTGCGGGATGGGGATGAGGATGCCGTCCCGCGGCCCGGAGATGAGCATGCGCAGCACCGACTGCACGCCCTTGCTGGCCCCGTCGGTCAGGTAGATGGCCTCGGGGTCGGCCTCCACGGCGTCCCGCCCGGTGATGAAGGCCGCCACGGCCTCGCGGATGAAGCGGAAGCCCTTGCTCTCGGTGTAGACGCCGAGGCCGTGCTGGCTGCGGGCGCCGATCTCGCGGGCGGTGGCCACCACGTCGGCCGGGAAGGTCCCGGCCGGCACCTGGTCGAGCAGCTCCGGGTACTCGGCCAGCGCCAGCACCTGGCGCACCCAGGTGAGCGGCCGCTGCCCCAGCGACTGGGGGTTGCCGATGTTGCAGAAGATGATCTCCCGACCGGCCCGCTCCAGCTCGGCGGCGCGGGCCACGATGGGCCCCCGCACGGCGTACTCGGTGGAGCGGACCTGGGGGGAGATGTCTTCCAGCTTGAGCGCCATGCGACCGGGCCTCCGGGGGACGGCACGCCATGGGCGCGCCGGGCCGGGCAGTTTAGCAGATCCGGCCAGCCCGGCTCGCCCTACCCGACCTGCGCCAGGGAGAGGCGCCCGGCCCAGCGGGTGGCCAGCGCCCGGGCCATGGCCCGGTGGCCGGGGGCGGCCAGGCCGGGGT
Source organism: Anaeromyxobacteraceae bacterium (assembly GCA_032654565.1). GTDB lineage: Bacteria > Myxococcota > Myxococcia > Myxococcales > Anaeromyxobacteraceae > JADKCZ01. Next base: position 341,067 of record JAULAX010000017.1, read on the forward strand.
CGGCCTCGACGACGGCGAAGGCCTCCTCGCGCGCCTCGTCGAGGATGGCCTCGTCGCGGTAGAGGTCGGCCACCTCGAAGAGCGCCTGGCCCGACTGGCGGGTCCCCAGCAGCTCCCCGGGGCCGCGCAGCTTGAGGTCGACCCGGGCCAGCTCGAACCCGTCCTGGGTCCGGCACAGGGCGTCGAGCCGCTCCCGGGCGTCGGGCCCGGCCTGCCGCAGCTGGGCCAGCAGCAGGCACTGGCTCCGGGCGGCGCCCCGCCCCACCCGGCCGCGCAGCTGGTGGAGCTGCGAGAGGCCGAAGCGCTCGGCGTGCTCCACCACCATGACCGTGGCGTTGGGCACGTCCACCCCCACCTCGATGACCGTGGTGGCCACCAGCACCGCGAGCTGGCCGCGCCGGAAGGCCTCCATCACCCGCTGCTTCTCGTCGGCCTTCATCCGGCCGTGGAGGAGCCCGACGACGTGCGGCGCCAGGGCCCGGGCCAGGGTCTCGGCGCCGCTGGTGGCGTCGGCCAGGTCGACCTTCTCCGACTCCTCCACCAGCGGGTAGACCACGTAGGCCTGCCGCCCCGCCGCCAGCTCGGCCCGGACCGCGTCGAGCACCTTCTTGCGCTGCGACTCGCCGAAGAGCCGGGTCTCCACCGGGGTCCGGCCCGGCGGCAGCTCGGTGATCTTCGACTGGTCGAGGTCGCCGTAGAAGGCCAGCGCCAGGGTCCGGGGGATGGGGGTGGCGGTCATCACCAGCACGTCGGGGCGGGTCCCCTTGGCGATCAGCGAGGCCCGCTGCAGCACGCCGAAGCGGTGCTGCTCGTCCACCACCACCAGGCCGAGCCGCTCGAAGTCCACCGAGGCCTCGAGCAGGGCGTGGGTGCCCACGGCGATCCGGGCCCGGCCGGTGCGGAGCGCCTGGCGGGCCTCCCTCTGGGCGGCGCCGCGGGCCACCGCCCCCACCACCGCCACCTCCAGGCCGCTCCCCTCGAGCCAGCGGCGCAGGGTGGCGGCGTGCTGCTCGGCGAGGATCTCGGTGGGGGCCATCAGCGCCGCCTGCCAGCCCGACTGGACCGCCAGCATGGCCGCGGCGAAGGCCACCGCGGTCTTGCCGCTCCCCACGTCCCCCTGGAGGAGCCGGTTCATGGGCTCGGGCCGGGCCATGTCGGCGGCGACCTCGCCCAGCACCTTGCGCTGGGAGCCGGTCAGCGCGAAGGGCAGCCGGGCCACCGCCGCGGCCATGGCGTTGGGGCCGGCCTCGAAGGCGATGCCGGCCTCGACCTTGACGCCCCGCCGCCGCCGCGCCAGCGCCAGCTGCAGGAAGAAGAACTCCTCGAAGACCAGCCGGCGGAAGGCCGGGGTGGCCCGCGCCGCCGCCGCCAGCAGGTCGGTGCCGGCGGCCGGGAAGTGGGCCTGGCGAAGCGCCTCGCCCCGCTCCAGCAGCCGGCGCCGGGACCGCACCGCCGCGGGCAGGTCCTCGCTGGCGCGCGGGGCCAGCTCGTCGCAGAGCCGCTTCATCACCTTGCGCAGGGCCGGGTGTTGCCAGCCGGCCGGCCCCGGGTAGATGGGGACGACGCGTGAGAAGTTGGCCGAGTCGCCGGGCTGGTGGCTCTCCAGCTCCGGGTTGGTCATCTGCCGGCGCCCGCCGAATCCCTCGCTCACCTTGCCCCAGCAGAGCAGGGCGTCGCCCGGCTTGACCTGCCTCTCCTTCCAGGGCGGGGCGTTGAAGAAGACCAGCCCGAGCGGCGCCGAGCCGTCGGCGACCTGGACCTCGAGCATGGCGCGGCCGTTGCGCATCCGCTTCTGGCGGACCGACTGCACCGTCGCCAGCACGATCCCCTCCTCGCCCACCTGCAGGTCGGCGATGCGGCGCAGCGTGGTCCGGTCCTGCCAGGCGCGCGGCCAGAACTCCAGGGCCTGCCCGGCGGTGAGCCGGCCGCGCTCCTCGAGCAGGGCCCGCGGCGAGGTGTGGACCCCGGGCAGCTCGGCGAGCGGGGTGTCGAGCGTGATCGACGGACCCCAGGGCGGCGGTGGCGCGGGACGGGGCGGCGTGGCCGGGGGCGCGGTCGGGATGGCCGCCGCGGGCCGGGGGGCTGCCGGGGTCGGAGGCGGGGGCGACGCCGAGCCGGGGGCCGTGGACCGGGCCGGGCCCCGGGTCGCCGCCGGGGGCGGGGCCGGCGCCGCGGGGGTGGCGTGCCTGGCGGGCGGGGCGGCGGGCGCCGTCACCGTCCCCAGCCGGGCCGCCTCGGCGATCTCGGCCGGGACCGCGATGAGCGCCGAGAGGTGGCCGGCCACCCGGATCAGCGCCGCCCGCCGCGCCTCGCCGGCCAGCCCGTCGAAGCGGGCCACCTCGGCCTGCAGCCCCCGCAGCCGCGCGTCCAGCGGGGCCCCCAGCGCCTGGGCCCGGGTCGCGGTCTCGCCCAGCAGGGCTCCGAAGCCCTTCAGCCGCGCCGCGCCGGCGAAGCCGTCCTTGACGGCGAAGCGCACCGGCGCCACCAGCGCCTGGAGCGCGGCGGCCGCGGCGGCGGGGGGTGGGGCGGCCGGCGGCCTCGGGCGGGGGTCCACCGGGCCAGCCTAGCCCATCACTCCGACTCCGACTCCGACACCGCGTCCTCGATGAACTCGATCTTCTGGATCTCGTACTCGCGCACCCGGCCCGGGGTCTGCACCGTCACCGCGTCCCCCTCGGCGCGGCCGATCAGGGCGCGGGCGATGGGCGAGGTCACCGAGATGCGCCCCTGCTTCAGGTCGGCCTCCAACTCGCCGACGATCCGGTAGCGGACCTCGTCGCCGGAGTCGGAGTCCTCCAGCGTCACCGTGGCCCCGAAGATGACCTTGTCGCCGGCGTGCTTGGTGACGTCGATGACCTCGGCCGAGGCGATCCAGTGCTCCACCTGGAGGAGCCGCCCCTCCACGTGCGACTGCTTCTCCTTGGCGGCGTGGTACTCGGCGTTCTCGGAGAGGTCGCCGTGGGCCCGGGCCTCGGCGATCTCCTTGACGATCTTGGGGCGCTCCACGACCTTGAGCCGCTTCAGCTCGTCCTTCAGCTTGATCAGCCCCGCCCTGGTCATCGGTACGCGGTCGGACATCGCTTGCCTCCCCGAAAAACACGGGCGGCCGACCCGGGAAGACCGGGCGGCCGCGCTCACCACTCAATTCCTAGAGAACCCGGCGGCTCCTGTCAACGGGCGCCGGCCAGGCCGTGGTACTCCTGCAGCGAGCGGACCGAGGCCGGGCCCTGGCGCATCGCCTCCATGGCCATCACCCCGGCGCGGGCGCCGGTCATGGTGGTGAAGTAGGGCACCGCCTTCATCAGGGTCTCGCGCCGGATCGACGAGCTGTCCGACACCTCGCGCTTGCCGTCGGTGGTGTTGACCACGAAGTGGACGTCGCCGTCCTTGATCCGGTCGACGATGGAGGGGCGCCCCTCCTTGACCTTCTTCACCGGGGTGGTGGCGATGCCGCGCTCGGCCAGCCAGGCGTGGGTGCCGCCGGTGGTCAGCACCTCGAACCCCAGGCCGACCAGCCGCCGGGCGATCTCCACCACCGCGGGCTTGTCGCCGTCGCGCACCGAGACGAAGGCCCGCTTCCCCAGCCCGCTGGTGGGCAGGGTGTTGCCGGCCGCCGCCTGGGCCTTGAAGAAGGCCACCGGGAAGTGGGCGTCGATGCCCATGACCTCGCCGGTGGAGCGCATCTCCGGTCCGAGCAGGTTGTCGACGCCGCGGAAGCGGGTGAAGGGGAAGACCGCCTCCTTGACCGAGACGTGCTGCGGCCGCGCCGAGCCGGTGATCCCGGCCTCGGCCAGGGTCTTGCCCACCATGCAGAGGGCGCCGGCCTTGGCCAGCGGCAGGCCGGTGGCCTTGCCCACGAAGGGCACGGTGCGGCTGGCGCGGGGGTTCACCTCGAGGACGTAGACGTCCTTCCCCTGCACCGCGAACTGCACGTTCATCAGGCCGATCACCCCCAGCTCGCGGGCCATGGCGATCGACTGCCGCTCGATCTCGGCGACCAGCTCCGGGGCCAGGCTGAAGGGCGGCAGCGAGCAGGCCGAGTCGCCGGAGTGGATGCCGGCCTCCTCGATGTGCTCCATGACCCCGCCCACCACCACGTCGGTGCCGTCGGAGACCACGTCGACGTCCACCTCGGCGGCGTCCTTGAGGAAGCGGTCGACCAGCACCGGCCGGTCGTTGGAGGCCTGCACCGCGTCGGTCAGGTAGCCGCGCAGGTCGGCGTCGTCGTAGACCACCTCCATGGCCCGGCCGCCCAGCACGTAGGAGGGGCGCACCATGACCGGGTAGCCGATGCGCTTGGCGATGGCGAAGGCCTCCTCGGCGCTGCGGGCCATGCCGTTCTCCGGCTGGCGCAGCCCGAGCTTGTCGATCATCTGCGAGAAGCGCTCGCGATCCTCGGCCCGGTCGATGGCGTCGGGGCTGGTGCCGAAGATGGGCACCCCCAGCTCGTGGAGCGGCACCGCCAGCTTGAGCGGCGTCTGGCCGCCGTACTGGACGATCAGCCCCCTGGGCTTCTCCTTGTGGACGATCTCCAGCACGTCCTCCAGCGTCAGCGGCTCGAAGTACAGCCGGTCGCTGGTGTCGTAGTCGGTGGAGACGGTCTCCGGGTTGCAGTTGACCATGATGGTCTCGAACCCGGCCTGGGTGAGCGCGAAGGCGGCGTGCACGCAGCAGTAGTCGAACTCGATCCCCTGGCCGATGCGGTTGGGGCCGCCGCCCAGGATCATCACCTTGGGCTTGTCGGTGGGGGCGGCCTCGCACTCCTCCTCGTAGGTCGAGTAGAGGTAGGGGGTGTGGGCCTCGAACTCGGCGGCGCAGGTGTCGACCCGCTTGAAGACCGGCCGGACCCCGGCCGCCCACCGCGCCTGGCGGGCCACCGCCTCGGTGACGCCGGCCAGCTGGGCGATGCGCCTGTCGGAGAAGCCCATCCGCTTGATGCGGTACCAGTCGGCGCGCCCCTGCGGCAGGCCGCGGCCCAGCTCCAGCTCGGTGGTGACCAGCTCCTCGACCTCGCGCAGGAACCAGGGGTCGATGGCGCAGGCGGCGTGGACCTCGTCCACGGTCATGCCGGCGCGGAAGGCGTCGCCAAGCCAGAAGAGCCGGTGGGCGCGGGGGACGCGGATCTGGGCGTCCACCAGCCCCTTCTCGGCGGCGGTGAAGGGCTCGCCCGGCTTCTTGCCCAGCGGCGACTCGAAGCCGCAGCGGTCGATCTCCAGTCCGCGGATGGCCTTCTGCATCGACTCCTGGAAGGTCCGCCCCATCGCCATCACCTCGCCCACCGACTTCATGGCGGTGGTGAGGGTGTCGTCCGCCCCCTTGAACTTCTCGAAGGCGAAGCGGGGGATCTTGGTGACCACGTAGTCGATGGTCGGCTCGAACGAGGCCGGGGTGTAGCGGGTGATGTCGTTCTTGATCTCGTCGAGGGTGTAGCCGACCGCCAGCTTGGCGGCGATCTTGGCGATGGGGAACCCGGTGGCCTTGGAGGCCAGCGCCGAGGAGCGCGAGACACGCGGGTTCATCTCGATGACCACCAGCCGCCCGGTCTTCGGGTCGGTGCCGAACTGGATGTTGGAGCCGCCGGTGTCGACGCCGATCTCGCGGATGATGCGGACCGCGGCGTCGCGCATCACCTGGTACTCCTTGTCGGTGAGCGTCTGGGCCGGGGCCACGGTGATGGAGTCGCCGGTGTGGACCCCCATGGGGTCGAAGTTCTCGATGGAGCAGATGATGACGACGTTGTCGTTCTTGTCGCGCATCACCTCCAGCTCGTACTCCTTCCAGCCGATGATCGACTCCTCGCAGAGGATGGTGTGGGTGGGCGAGAGCACCAGGGCCCGCCGCGCCATGGGCTCGAACTCCTCGCGGTTGTAGGCGACGCCGCCGCCCTCCCCGCCCATGGTGAAGCTGGGGCGGATGATGACCGGGAAGCCGATGTCGTCGGCGATGGCGCTGGCCTCCTCCCAGGAGGTGGCGTAGCCGGACTTGGGCATCTCCACGCCGACCCGCTTCATGGCCTGCTTGAAGAGGAGCCGGTCCTCGGCCATCTCGATGGCCTCCAGCGAGGCGCCGATCAGCTCGACCCCGTGGCGCTTCAGGGCGCCGCTCTTGGCCAGGGCCACCGCCAGGTTGAGGGCGGTCTGGCCGCCCAGCGTCGGCAGCAGCACGTCCGGCTTCTCGCGGGCGATGATCTGCTCCGCCACCTCCGGCGTCATGGGCTCGACGTAGGTCCGGTCGGCGAACCCAGGGTCGGTCATGATGGTGGCCGGGTTCGAGTTGAGCAGGACGATCTGGTAGCCCTCTTCCTTGAGGGCCTTGCAGGCCTGGGTCCCGGAGTAGTCGAACTCGCAGGCCTGCCCGATGACGATGGGGCCCGACCCGCAGATCATGATCTTCTTGATGTCGGTACGACGCGGCATGGCCGCGGAACCTAGCACGAAATGCGTGCCGTTTTCCGCACCGACGTGGGCGCCCGGTCAGGCCCCCAGCTTGTCGGCGGCGTCCTTGGCCCGGGCCATCCGGACCGCCTCCAGCATCTTGCGGACCTTGGGAAAACGCCCGGCCAGGGCGGTCATCACCGGGGCCGGGAAGGTCACCAGCGAGACCGAGGTCCGGGCCACCAGCACCCCGGGGAGGGGATCGCCCAGCACCCGCCCCTCGCCGAAGATGGCGTTGCGCTCCAGCACCCCGACCTCGACCGCCACCCCCTGCCGGGAGAGCATCACCGCGGCGGTGCCGTCGCGGAGCAGGTAGAGCCGCTCGTCCCCGCCGTCGGCGGCGATCAGCTCACCCGGCTCGAAGTCCTCGAGGTGGGCCAGCTGCAGCAGGTCCTGCCGGGCCTCGTCGTCCAGCAGCCGGAAGAGGACGTTGGCCTCCACGAAGGCGGTGGCGGCCAGGTCTCCCCAGACCTCGCGCGGTGCGGTGGGCATGGAAAAACGCTACCACGCCCGGCGCTAGGTTCGGATGGCCTTCTTCCTCAGCTCGGCGGCCACGTGGGGAGGCACCAGCCCGGTGACGTCGCCCCCGAAGGTGGCCACCTCGCGCACCAGCCGCGAGGAGACGTAGAAGTAGTCCTCCCCGGTCATCACGAAGACCGACTCGAACTCCGGCAGCAGCTTGCGGTTCATGTTGGCCAGCTGGAACTCGTAGTCGAAGTCGGAGACCGCCCGCAGGCCGCGCAGCACGGTGTGGATGCCGCGCCGGCGGGCGTACTCCACCAGCAGCCCGTCGAAGCTGTCCACCTCGACGCGCGGGTCGTTCCGCACCGCCTCGACGATGAACGCCTTGCGCTCGGCCACCGTGAAGAGCGGCGACTTCTGCGGGTTGTTGGCGACCGAGACCACCAGCCGGTCGAAGAGGTTGAGGCCGCGCTGGATGATGGCGACGTGGCCGTTGGTGAGCGGATCGAAGCTGCCGGGGGTAGATGGCGACGCGAGCCATGGGTGGCGCAGTATCCCTCACTCCCGGGTGTAGATCGAGATCCCGGTGCCGCCGTAGCGGCGCGTCTCCACCAGGCGGAGCGGGCCCAGTTGGCCCGGCGGCGGCCGCCTGGCGTCGTGCTCCGCCACCGCCCGCCCCCCGGGGAGCAGCAGCGGCCCGGCCAGGGCCAGCCCGGCCTCCGGCCCCTCCAGGTAGGGCGGGTCGATGAAGGCCAGCGCGAACCCGGCCGGCAGCCGCGCCGCCACCGCCTCGGCCCGGCCGACGCGGACCTCGACCCGCTCGGTGAACCCCAGCGCCGCCACGTTGCGCCGCAGCACCTCGACGGCCCCGCGGTCGGCCTCGACGCAGACGGCGCCGGCGCAGCCCCGGGAGAGCGCCTCCAGGGCCAGCGCCCCGGTGCCGGCGTACAGGTCGAGCACCTGACCGCCGTCGAAGAACTGGCCGAGCATGTTGAAGACCGCGGCCCGGACCTTCTCGCCGGTGGGGCGGGTCCCCTGCCCCGGCGGCACCTCCAGCCGCCGCCCCCGGGCGCTCCCGGCGACGATCCGGGTCACGGCCCCGACCCGGCCCGGACCTGCTCGAGGTGGCGGGCCAGCCGCGGGGCGCTGCCGGTGGCCCCCAGCCGCTCCAGGAAGTCGAGCACCTCGCCGTAGGCCCGGGCCTCGAGCCGGGCCAGGTCACCCTCGCCCAGCGCCGCCTCGGCCCGCGCCAGCGGCGCCTCCCGGCTGTTCTCCGCCCCGGCCACGAGATCGAGCGCCAGCAGCGCCACGCTGGCCGCCACCCCGCCGTCGTCGCAGCCGGCCACCGGGGATCCGGCCAGGCTCTGGAGCAGCTCCGGCGTCACCGGCCCGCGGCGCAGCACCGGCGTGCCGGCCAGCGCCGCGCACAGGGCCAGCAGCTCGCGCACCTGCGCCTGCACCCCCTCCGGCGTGGTGGGCGCCTCGAGCGGCAGGCTGGCCACGTCGGGCAGGGCCTCGCTCCGGGCCAGGTCGCCGAAGAGCCGCCCCGCCTCGCGCTCGCCGCCGCGGGCCACCACGCAGTCGAGCCCCAGGCCGGCCTCCAGCGCCGGCGTCGCCACCCGCGCCAGCACCTCGGCCCGGGCCTCGGCCGGCACCGCCCCCAGATCGACGGTCAGGTGGGTCAGCCCGGCGTCGACCAGCGACCAGGCCGCCTTGAAGGCCGCCTCCACCTCGACGTCGCGCCGCCCCGCCACCCGCACCTCGCCGGCCAGGAAGATGGGCAGCCCGGCGGCCACCTCGTCGGCGGCCCGCACCACCGCCTGGAACCAGGGCTCCGGCGGCGAGCCGGCCGGCAGCGAGAGGCCGAGCACGCTCTGGAGCTGCTTGGCCGCCACCAGCGCCGCCCGGGCCACGCCCGGGGTCGGCGCCCGGACCAGCGGCAGGGTCAGCCGCAGCTCGGCGGCGGCCCGGATCAGGTCCTTGGAGGAGAGCGGGCAGGCGGCGCTGCGCGGCTCGAGCCGCTCCACCACGCGGGCCGGGCGGAAGGCGAGGACGGGCGAGAGCACGGCCGAACATACCACGGGTGCGCGGCCGCCTCGCCGCCCGGGGGCGACGCTGCGGCGGCCCGCCGGTCAGTGATCCTGCGGGCAGACGGCGTGGACGTGGGCGTAGCCGGCGGTCTCGATCTGCAGGGTGGTGTGGTCGATGTGGAAGCGATCGCAGAGCACCCGCTTCACCGCGGTGAGGATCTCGTCGTTGCGCCCCAGCGCCTCGGCCTTGATCACCACGTGGGCCGAGAGGGCGTAGAGCCCGCTGGAGATGGTCCAGAGGTGCAGGTCGTGGATGGCGTCGACGTCGGGGGAGGCCGCGGCCATGGTGGCCTGGACCTCGGCCAGCGAGAGGTGCCGGGGCACCCCCTCCATCAGCACGTCGGTGATCTCGCGGATCAGCCCCACCGTCCCCCAGAGGATGAGCACGGCGATGGCCAGCGAGAGCGCCGGATCGAGCCAGCTCCAGCCGGGGCGCAGCCACATCACCCCGGCCCCGAGGAGGATGGCCACCGAGGAGACGGTGTCGGCGATGACGTGGAGGAACGCCGAGCGGGCGTTGAGGCCGTGGTCGTGGCGCAGCACGCCGAGGATGGCCAGGTTGGCGGCCAGCCCCACCGCCGCCACCGCCGCCATCAGCCCGAGCTGGACGGGCGGTGAGCCCTCGCGGAGCCGCTCGATGGCCTCCCAGCTGAGCCAGCCGGTCAGGAGCACCAGCCCGGCCACGTTGAGCTGGGCCGCCAGCACCTCGGCGCGCCGGAAGCCGAAGGTGCGCTTCTCGTCCGGCTTGCGGGTGGCCACCCAGGCCGCCACCAGCGCCAGCGCCAGCGCCCCGGCGTCGGTGAGCATGTGGCCGGCGTCGGAGAGCAGGGCCAGCGACCCGGACCAGAGCCCGCCCACCACCTCGGCCACCATGATGGTGGTGGTCAGGGCCAGCGAGAGGCCGAGCCGGCGCAGGCTCGAGCCCGGGGCGTGGCCGTGGACGTGCCCTTCGTGCGAGTCTCCGTGCTGGTGACCAGCGGGCCCATGGCCCTGATCCGTACCGCTCGACATCAGGCTTGAACCTCCGGGCCGGAGAGTCTACGTCAAAGGTGTAGCGGGCGGCGGGCCACGGCGCACGGAGGACGGCGAGGATCATGGAGCAGCAGGCGCACCTGACGGCGGCCCGCGACGGCACCCGGCTCCACTGGACCTCCAGCGGCGCCGGGGCCCCCACCGTGCTGCTCACCGACGGGGTCGGCTGCGCCGGCTACATCTGGCGCTTCCTCAAGCCGGAGCTGGCCCGGCGCCACCGGGTCATCCACTGGAACTACCGCGGCCACGGCGAGAGCGAGGCCCCGGCCGACCCGGCCCGGGTCTCGGTGGCCGACTGCGTCGACGACCTCTTCGTGGTGCTCGACGCCGCCGGCGAGCAGCAGGTGGTGATCATGGGCCACTCCATGGGGGTGCAGGTGGCGCTGGAGGCCCACCGGCGCCAGCCGGAGCGGGTGGCCGGCCTGATCCTGGTCTGCGGCGCGCCGGGGCGGGCCCTCGACGCCGTCCACGACGTCCCCTTCGCCGCCGCCGCCCTCCCCTACGCCCAGGCCGCGGTCTCCCGCTTCCCCGGCCTCTCCCGGATGCTCTTCCGCTCGGTGATCCCCACCGACCTGTCGCTCAAGCTGGCCCTGGCCTTCGAGGTCAACGAGAAGCTGGTGGCCAGGGAGGACGTGGTCCGCTACCTCGACGACCTGGCCGACGTCGACCCGGCCCTCTTCGTCAAGCTGCTGGCCTCGGCGGCGCAGAGCGACGCCTCCGACCACCTCCCCTCCATCGCCCTGCCCACCCTGATCATCGCCGGCGAGCAGGACGCCTTCACCCCCATGTGGCTCTCGGTGAAGATGCACGCCGCCATCCCCGGCAGCGAGCTGCTGGTGCTCCCCGGCGGCAGCCACGTCGGCCCGCTCGAGCACCCCGAGCTCTGCGAGCTGCGGGTGGAGAAGTACTTCAACGACCACTTCCACGCCGGCCCAGGCGCCGCCGAGCCGCCCCGGTGAGGTGGCCCCGGCCGGCCGCCGCCGCCTCGCTGGCACTGACGCTGGCACTGACGCTGGCGCTGCTGGCTCCCGGGCCGGCGACCGCCCAGCCCTACGATCCCGACTACCGCTGGCGCACCATCGACACCCCGCACTTCCAGGTCCACTTCCACCAGGGGCTGGAGGCGCTGGCCCAGCGGGCGGCGCGGGAGGCGGAGCGCGCCCACGCCCGCCTCGCCCCCCTGCTCGGCGACTCGCCGAAGCAGCGGACCCAGCTGGTCCTCTCCGACGACACCGACGCGGCCAACGGCTCGGCCACCCCCCTCCCCTACAACACCATCCGCGTCTACGCGGTCCCGGCCGAGTCGGGGTCGGTGCTCAACGACGAGCGCGACGGGCTCGAGGCGGTCATCACCCACGAGTACGTCCACATCCTGCACCTCGACAACATCGGCGGCATCCCGGCCCTGGTGAACGCCGTGTTCGGCAAGATCTGGCCGCCCAACGGCCTGACCCCGGCCTGGCTGATCGAGGGGCTGGCGGTGGCGCACGAGGCCCCCGCCGGCGGCGGCGCTGGCCGCAACGAGAGCGCCGTCTTCGACATGTACCTGCGCTCCCTGGTGCTGGAGCCGCCCGGCCTCCCGACGCTGGCCCAGGCCTCCAACCCGTACCTGGAGTGGCCGCGCGGCACGCTGGTCTACCTGGTGGGCGGCCGGTTCGTGGCCTGGCTGGAGCAGCGCTCCGGCGTCGACCGGATGCGCGCCTTCCTGGCCGACCAGGGCTCGCAGGTCTTCCCGTGGGCTCCCTCCTGGGCCGCCCAGCGCTGGTTCGGCGCCGACCTGCCCACCCTCTGGGACCAGTTCGCCGCCGAGCAGGCGCGGCGCGGCGCGGCCCAGCTGGCCGAGGTGCGCCAGCGGCCGGTCACCCTTCCTTCGCCGCTCACCCGCCGCGGCGGGCTGATCGAGCGGCCGCGCTGGCTGCCGGACGGCTCCGGGCTGGTCTACCTGGACCGCGGCCTCGACGAGCGCCCCGGGCTGCGGCGGGTCTCGCGGGGCGGCCAGGACCTGGGCCGGGCGCTGGCGGTGGACCAGGACGGCACCTTCGCGCTCCGCTCGGCCAGCGAGGCGGTGGTGGCCAAGGGGCAGGTCTGGCACGAGTACCGGCGCTACGCCGACCTCTACCTCGCCGACCTGGACCGCGGCTGCGACCGGCGGCTCACCGACGGCGAGCGGGCCACCGACCCGGCCCTGACCCCGGACGGCGGCGCCGTGGTCTACGTGGCCCAGGCCGGCGGCGGCGAGCAGGCGCTGCGGCGGCGGCCGCTCGACGGTGGCCCGGCCGAGACCCTGCTGCAGCTCCCCGGCGCCTCGCTCTACGAGCCGGCGGTCTCGCCCGACGGGCGGCGCATCGCCCTGTCGGTGCAGCGCCACGGCCGGCGCGACCTGGCGCTGCTCGAGGACGGGGAGCTGCGCGAGCTCACCAGCGACGACGCCCTCGACCGGGCCCCCAGCTGGTCGCCGGACGGCCGCTGGCTGCTCTTCACCTCCGACCGCGGCGGCGTCAACAACGTCTACGCCTGGGAGCGCGAGACCGGCGCCATCCGCCAGGTGACCAACGTGGAGACCGGGGCGCTGGAGCCGGCGGTCTCGCCCGACGGCGCCACCCTGGCCTTCGTCGGCTACTCGCGGCGCGGCCACGACCTCGCCACCATCCCCTTCGACCCCGCCAGCTGGCTCGACCCGGCCCCGGCGGCGCCGGCGCTGCCGCCCCCGGAGCCGGCCCCGGGCGAGGAGCTCCCCACCCGCCCGTACCAGGTCTCCGAGACCGTGACCCCCACCCTCTGGCTGCCCACCTGGAGCGCCGACGGCGCCGGGCAGACCTACGGCATCTTCACCATGGGTGTCGACGCGCTCTGGCGCCACACCTGGCAGTTCGACGCCTGGGCCAGCCCCAAGGCCTCGACGGCGGGCTACGCCTTCTCCTACACCGGCGGCTGGTCCTGGCCGAGCCTCGACTTCTACTCGGCGCGCTGGGTGGCCGGGTCGCCGGGCTACCCGGATCGGCTGGTCTCGGCCTGGACGCCGCTGGCGCCGGGCGCCACCTTCACCTTCACCCGGCTGGAGCGGGCGCTGGCCTTCCGCCTCGGCTGGACGCCGACCCGGATCGACTCGCTGGCCCCGGTGGTCCCCTCCGCCGGCGACCCGCCCGGCCGGCTCTTCGCCGACGGCCTGCTGGCCGAGGCGGCGCTCTCGGTGGCCTACGACGACACCCAGCGCTACCCCCGCTCCATCTCCAGCGAGGAGGGGCGCCACCTGGCGCTGCGGCTGCGCTACGCCGACCGGACCACCGGCAGCGACTACGACCTGTGGCGGGCCCGCGCCTCCTGGTCGGAGTTCACCCGCGTCCCCTTCACCCGCCACGTGGTGCTGGCCACCCGGCTCTCCGGCGCCTTCAGCCACGGCTCGCTGGGCGGCTCGCCGCCCTTCTCGCTGGGCGGGATCCCGCCGGCCACGCTGCTCTCGCTGACGCCGCTGCAGGCCTTCTCGGCCTCCGACCAGCTGCGCGGCTACCCGGCCGGGCTCTTCGCCGGCAACGGCACCGTCTCGGCCAGCGTCGAGCTGCGCTTCCCGCTCTTCGCGCCGCAGCTGGGCTACTCCACCTGGCCGGTCTTCCTGCGCCGGGTCCACGGGGCGGTCTTCGCCGACCTCGGCGAGGCCTTCGTGCAGGGGACCGAGCGCGGCTACGCTGGCCCGGACTTCCACTGGGCCCGGCTGCGGGTGGGCGCCGGCGCCGAGCTGCGGCTGGAGACGGCGCTGGCCTACTGGCTGCTCACCGACGTGCGGGTCGGCGTGGCCCGCGGCCTCGGCAAGCCCCTCGGCGGCGTCAGCCCGACAGCGGACCCCTGGGCGGTCTGGCAGTGGTACGTGGTGCTGGGGCCGAGCTTCTGAGCGGTGCGGCGGCGGCGCGGCGGCGCCTTGCGGGGGCTGGCGGACTGGTGATAAACAGCGCCCCTTCGCCGACATAGCTCAGTTGGCAGAGCAGCTGATTCGTAATCAGCAGGTCCACGGTTCAAATCCGTGTGTCGGCTAACAGGGGCCAGAAGTTCCGGCGGTCACCGGTACCCGGTCGGGTGCGCTGGTGACCGCCTTTTCATGCCGGGTTGGCACACGCTGGCCAGCACGTCGCTCGTCAGGTGAGAGACCGATCGCAGGTCCTCCTCACTCGCAGCGCCGGATGTCATCAAACGTGTGTGCCTATCCGGTTGGCTCCAGGGTGTGCCCTCTCCGGAGGCGTGTTGCCCGCAGGGTTGCACGGTGCTACCTTTCAGTCATGGGCCAGGCCGTGAAACTCTCTGATTCCTTGGTGGCTGACGCACGGGCGGCTGGGCTCGTCGCTGAGCGTTCGATTGCCGGCCAGATCGAATACTGGGCGCGCGTCGGCCGTGCGGTTGGCGGCGGCATGGATGTCGATGCCGCTCTACGACTCAAGCGGCGCGCAGACGGAATGTCCCTGGAGGAGGTTCTGGCTCCGCGGAGCGCCAAGGAGCGGCGCGAGTCCCTCCGGGCGTTCATGGCCACCCAGCCGTTTCCGCACTTCGAGGGCGTCCCGGGGAAGAAGGGGGTCCTCGTCAAGGTGGATGCGGATGGCACCCGAACCCTGGGCCGCTTCGTCGGTCGCGACTTTCGCCCGATCGGGAAGAAGTGAGCCTGGGCCACGTGGGCCCGCTGATGGTTATCGCCATCGCTGGGCCGAACGGCGCCGGCAAGTCTACTTTCTACCTGAAGGAACTGGCGTCCGCTGGGTTCACGTTCGTGAATGCGGACGAGATCGCCAAGGCCGATCGGGTCGACGCCTATGAGGCGGCGCGGCGGGCGGCACAGCAGCGTGATGACCTCGTTCGCGACAGAGAGAGCTTCGTGTTCGAGACGGTGTTCTCCGACCCCGTAGGGGAGAAGATCGACTTCCTGCTCCGCGCAGCCCGAGAGGGCTACGCCGTGGCGGTTGTCTTCATTGGACTCAACAGCCCGAAGCTGAGCGAGGAGCGGGTCGCAGCTCGCAGGATGGCCGGGGGTCACGATGTGCCGACGGCCAAATTGAAGGCACGGTACGCGCGCACCATGAAGAACCTGGAGCGCGCGGTCCTCGTACTTCCGCGGGTCGACGTGTTCGACAACAGCGATCCGCTCGATCCCTATCGTAAGGTCGCCCAGTACCGACTCGGCCGGTTGCTTCACGCCTACGGGCCCTTGCCCGATTGGTTGCCCGGCGGACTGCGGCGTTAGCGGTCGACTGCTGTCGGAGTCGGTCCGTGGGCGCCGATTCCAGGTGGAGCCAACCGGATAGGCACACAAGCGTGACAACAACCCCTCGCGCCGGATCCAGGCCCAGGCCCCGAGCCCACCCCGTCGGGAGGCCAACCGCCCGCCCCCCTCACCTCCTGGACGTCGCCACCTCGAGCCGCTTCCCCATGGCCTGCCTGAAGAAGGCGGCCTCGCGGGCCACGTCCCAGAGCTCCAGGTCGAGCGCGGCGCGCGCCCGCGCCACCAGCCGCACCCGGCCGTTGACCACCGAGGCCCGCAGCCCCAGCACCGACTGGGCGTGGCTGCGATCGAGGGCGTCGGCCACCCGCAGCAGCGCCACCAGCCGGCGCAGCAGCCGCAGCTGCCCCGGGGCCAGCCCCTGCAGGTCCGGCCGCCCCGCCTCCGGAGGCGTGCGCCGGTGGTACCGGGCCACCAGCGCCACCAGCTGCCGCTCCTGGTCGGAGAAGCCGGCCACGTCGGCGTTGGCCACCAGGTAGAGGGTGTGCTTGTGGTGGCGCTGCGGCGAGACCGCGTGCCCCACGTCGTGGAGCAGCGCCGCCGCCTCCAGCAGCCCCCGCGCCGAGGCCGGGAGCCGGTGCAGGTCGGCCAGCTGGTCGAAGAGCGCCAGCGACAGGCGCGTCACCTGCAGGGCGTGCCGCTCGTCGAAGCCGAAGCGCCGGCCCAGCGCCAGCACCGCCTCGGTCCGCCCCTCGGCCGCAGCCGCCGCCGCCGCCGGGGAGCGGCGGGCCAGGTCGCGCAGCACGCCGTTGCGCAGGCCGGTGCCGACGGCGCTGATGGCCTCCAGCCCGAGGTGGCGCATGCAGGCCTCGAGGATGACCGCCCCGGCCACGATGATCTCGGCCCGGCGAGGCTCGAACTGCTTGCGCCGCTCGGCCAGGCTGCGGTCGGCCAGCTGGTCCACCATCCGCTCCAGCCGGCGCAGCGTCAGCCGCTTCGAGTCGGTGCCGGCGTCGACGATGGCGTTGATGGTGCCGGAGGAGCCGAGCGCCACCCGCGGCCCGGGGAGCCGCCGTGGCAGCGCCTCGCGGAAGGCCTCGGCGGCGTAGGAGCGCATCACCTCGAGCCGCTCGGCGGAGACCTTGCCGGCGGCGTCGAAGATCTCGGTGAGCCGCACCGCGCCCACCGCCACCGAGTGGAGCGTGGTGGGCTTCTCGCCCAGCCCGGTGGCCACCTCGGTGGAGCCGCCCCCGATGTCGACGAGCAGCGAGCGGGCCGACGGCGGGCGCCCCTCCAGCACCCCCAGGCAGATGAGCCGGGCCTCCTCGCGGCCGCTCACCACCTCCAGGTCGAGCCCGGCCTCCTCCCGGGCGCGCCGGACGATCTCGTCGCGGTTGCGCGCCTCCCGCACCGCCGCGGTGGCCACCGCACGCACCTTGGCCCGGTAGCGCCGGCAGAGCGCGGCGTAGCGCCGCAGCGTGGAGATGAGCCGGTTGGCCACCGGCTTGGCGATGGTCCCGCCGCTGAAGACCCCCTCGCCGGGCCGGACCGGATCTCGCTCCTGGTGGAGCGTCTCCAGCGTGCCGTCGGGGAGGGAGCGGACGATCTCCAGCCGGACGGCGTTGGTCCCCACGTCGATGGCGGCCAGGATCCGGTGGTGTCCATTCTTCATGTCGCCACAGTGTAACCCCCCGGCCTGACTGGTGTGAGGATCCCCTGCCGGGAAGCGAACTTCACCGGTTCGTCACACAAGGAGCGCCGCGCCCGGGCCGTCCCCGGGCCATACTCCCCAACGTCCCCATGTCCTCCCCCACCTCCACGCCGCCGGGCGCCGCCGAGCCGCCGCTCGACCCCGTCATCACCCGCGCCCTCGAGCTCCACGACCCCTCGCTCTTCCTCAACCGCGAGCTCTCCTGGCTGGAGTTCGACGCCCGCGTCCTCGAGGAGGCCCGGGACACCTCCCTGCCCATCCTGGAGCGGCTCAAGTTCCTCGGCATCGTCTCCTCCAACCTGGACGAGTTCTTCATGGTCCGGGTGGCCGGCCTGAAGCAGAAGATCGCCGGTGGGCTCACCGACGCCGCCGCCGACGGCCTGCTCCCCGCCGAGGTGCTCGAGGCCGTCGCCACCCGCACCCACGCGCTGGCGGAGCAGCTGGACCGGACCTGGCTCGACGAGATCGGGCCGGCGCTGGGCCGGGCCGGCCATCGGCTGGTGGCCCCCGCCGCCTTCTCCCCCCGGCAGGCCGAGGCCGCCCGGCTGCGGTTCACCCAGGAGGTCTTCCCCGTCCTGACGCCGCTGGCCGTCGACCCCGGCCACCCCTTCCCGCAGCTGCGCAACAAGTCGCTCAACGTGGCCCTGATCCTGCGGCGCGCCGGGCGCAAGCGGAAGCGGGACATGGAGGTGCTGCTGGCGGTGGTGCAGGTCCCCTCGGTGCTGCCGCGCCTCATCCGCCTCCCCTCCGAAGCCGGCGTCGAGCACGCCCTGCTCGACGAGGTCATCGCCGCCTACGCCGTCGACCTCTTCCCCGGCTTCACGGTGCTCCACGCCGCCGGCTTCCGGGTCACCCGCAACTGGGACCTGGAGATCGACGAGGAGGAGTCGGAGGACCTGGTCTCGGCGGTGCAGGAGGAGCTGCGCCGGCGCGATCGCGGCGCCGCGGTCCGGCTCGAGGTGGCCGCCAGCGCCGCCGACCCCATCGTCTCGGCGCTGGTCGGGGCCCTCAAGCTCGAGCCGGCCGACGTCTACCGGGTCACCGGCCCGCTCCAGGTGCAGGACCTGGCCCAGCTCGGCGACGCCGACCCGCGCCCCGAGCTGCGGCTGGAGCCCTGGACCGCGGTGCTCCCCAGGCCCTTCGAGGAGGGGACGCCGGTGCGTGAGGCCATCGCCGCTGGCGAGGTGCTGCTCCACCACCCGTACGAGGCCTTCGACCCGGTGGTCCGCTTCGTCGAGGAGGCGGCCGACGACCCGGACGTGCTGGCCATCAAGCAGACCCTCTACCGGACCAGCGGCGACAGCCCCTTCGTGCGGGCCCTCTCCCGGGCCGCCGAGAACGGCAAGCAGGTCACCGCCATCGTCGAGATCAAGGCCCGCTTCGACGAGGCCAACAACATCGCCTGGGCCCGCCGGCTGGAGGAGTCGGGGGTCCACGTGGTCTATGGCCTGCTCGGCCTCAAGACCCACTGCAAGGTGGCGCTGGTGGTGCGGCGCGAGGGGGCCCGGCTGCGCCGCTACATCCACCTCGGCACCGGCAACTACAACCCGCAGACCGCCCGGGTCTACACCGACCTCTCGCTCTTCTCGGCGGCGCCCGAGCTGGGCGAGGACGTGGCCAGCCTCTTCAACCTGCTCACCGGCTACGCCGAGCCGCCGCGCTGGAAGAAGCTGACGGTGGCCCCCTTCGGCCTGCAGGAGCGGATCATCGAGCTGATCGGCCGGGAGGCCGACAAGGCCCGGCGCGGCGAGCCGGCGCGGCTGGTCGCCAAGATGAACTCGCTGGTGGACGCCGCGGTGATCCGGGCCCTCTACGCCGCCAGCCAGGCCGGCGTGGAGATCGATCTGCTGGTCCGCGGCATCTGCTGCCTGCGCCCCGGCGTGCCCGGCATCTCCGAGCGCATCCGCGTCACCTCGGTGGTGGACCGGTTCCTCGAGCACTCCAGGGTCTTCGTCTTCGGCGCCGGCGACAACCCCGACTGCCTGCTCTCCAGCGCCGACTGGATGCCGCGCAACTTCCACTCCCGGGTGGAGGTGATGTTCCCGGTCGAGGACAAGGCCATCAAGGCGCGGCTGGTCGGCGAGATCCTCGGCCTGCCGCTGCAGGACCGGGCCCGGGCCCGCTGGCTCCAGCCCGACGGCAGCTCCCGGCGCGCCGACGGGGGGCCGGGGGCGCTGCGCAGCCAGCAGGCGCTCTGCGAGGCGGCCCTGGCCGGCCGCGGCCTGACCCGGCCCACCGTGCTGCGCCAGGCGCCGGCGCCCCGGACCGAGCCCACCACCTGACCAAGGCCTGAGATGACCACCCCTCCCTGGAAGACCGCCCTCGTCACCGGCGCCTCCAGCGGCCTCGGCCGCGGACTGGCGCTCTGGCTCACCCAGCGAGGCGTCCGGGTCTGGGCCGCCGCCCGCCGCGTCGACGCCCTCGCCGCGCTGCGCGCCGAGGCCGGCGAGCTGCTCACGCCGCTGCAGCTGGACGTGGCCGAGGCCGAGGCCACCTTCGCGCGGGTGCGGGACCTCGACGGCGAGGTCGGCGGGCTCGACCTGGTGATCGCCAACGCCGGCGCGGGGGAGAAGACCAACCCGCGCACGCTCGACTTCGCCTCCGTCAACCGGATGATCCAGGTGAACGTGGCCGGCGCCTCGGCGACGCTCTGCGGCGCCCTCCCCGGCATGGTGGAGCGGCGGCGCGGCCACCTGGTGGGCATCAGCAGCATGGCCGGCCTGCTCCCCTTCCCGGGCAGCAGCACCTACTGCGCCAGCAAGGCCTACCTGCGCATGTTCCTCGACGGCCTCCGGCTCGACGTGACCCGGCACGGGATCGACGTGACCTCGATCCACCCCGGCTTCGTCAAGAGCGAGATGACCGACCAGAGGGAGAAGCGGTCCATGCCGTTCCTCATGGAGACGGCGCCGGCCGTGGCGCTGATGGGGCGGGCCCTGCTGCAGCGGCGCCAGCAGCTGCTCTTCCCGTGGCAGGTGAGCGTCCTGGTCCGGCTGGGGAGCGCGCTGCCCGGCCCCTGGTGGAACGCCCTGGCCAGGGTGAAGGCCAGGAAGCGCTAGCCGACCGGCGCACCCGGGCCGGGAAGGCGAGCCGCCCAGCCCCCCAGCCGCTCAGGCGTCGTCGCCGGTCACCGCGGCCAGCAGCGTCTCCCGGCGCGCCGAGAGCAGCCGCCCCGCCGCCGGCAGCGTCCGCCACCAGAGCCAGCCGCCCAGCCCCCCGAGCAGCAGCCAGGCCGGCGGCAGCAGCCAGGCCAGGTCCAGCTTGAGCGCCAGCAGCACCGGCAGCGCGAAGAGCCCGGTCACCCCGGAGAAGATGACCATGCCGGCCAGCGCCGAGAGCGCCGGCAGGCTGCCGCTCCGCTGCAGGCCGAGCGGGGCCACCCGCGGGTTGGAGATGGCCACCGCGTTGCCCAGCGCCAGGAACCACGGCGCGGCGCCGAGGTGGAGCACCAGCGTCCCCACCAGCGCCCAGGCCGGCGGCCAGCCCCCGGCCACCACCATGGCCAGCACCGAGGCCAGGTGGATGGCCAGCGCCAGCGCGGCCACCGCCAGGTTCTTGGCCAGCAGCACCGACTCCAGGGCCACCGGGGCCAGGAAGTAGAGCCGGGCCCCGCCCCGCTCCCAGCCGAAGCCGTTGAGCCAGTAGGTCTGGGTGGCGAGGTGGACGTAGATGGCCACCCCCAGCACCGGCAGCGCCCGCACCACCTCGCCGGCCTCGGCCGGGATGTAGGGGCGCAGCTTCCAGGCGATCAGCCCGGCCACCGCCGGCAGGATGATCCCCAGCACCAGCGAGAGCGGGTGGCGGCTCAGGAAGGTCAGCTCGCGCTCCAGCATGGCCCCGGTGGCCCCGCCCCAGAGCCGCCCGGCCAGCGTCCCCAGCCCGCTCCCCACCCGCGCCGTGCCGCCGCCGCCGCCGTCGCGGGCCTCGTCGAGCGCCAGCCGGAAGGCGGCCCAGCCGGCGGCCACCGTGGCCAGGGCCAGCCCCGCCATCCAGGGGAGCGCCGCCCCCAGCTCGCCATGGAAGAGCCGCCGCGCCGCCCCCGCCGCCAGCGCCCCGGGCCAGCCCAGCCACTGCAGCACCTGCAGCACCGCCAGGGTGTCGCGCAGGCTCGGCCTGCTCCTGTCGAGGCCGGCCAGCAGCGCCGCCGCCAGGGCCAGCGCCACGTAGAGCCCGGCGAAGAGCACCGACTTGAGCCGGGCCCGCCGCAGCACCCGCGCCGCCAGCTCCTGCAGGAGCGCCAGCCAGGTGACCGTGGCGGCGGCGAAGAGCAGCAGCACCAGCGCCAGCAGCAGGAGCCACCCGCCGAAGCGCCCCAGCGCCGCGCCCACCAGGGCGCCCGTCAGCACCACGCACCAGAAGACGGCCAGCGGATCGCCGAGCAGCCCGGCCGCCTGCCCGTGGAGCCAGAGCATCCCCGGCCGCAGCGGGTAGACCAGGTAGCGGCGCAGGTCGAGCGCCTCCTGCTCCTGCATGGCCAGCGAGGCCGCCGTCCAGGCCTGCCAGATGCCCAGGAAGTAGGCGGTGACGGTCAGGTCCACCTGGACGCCGGCGCCGACCCCCCGGGCGGCGCGGTACATGCCGGCGGCGATGCCGACGGCCAGCAGCAGGCTGATGGGGACGAGCAGCAGGTAGCCGATGGCCTTGGCCACCAGCTCGCCGATCCCCCGCCGCCCCAGCAGCCGCCGCCAGGTGAGGCGGAAGCGCAGCTCGGCGAAGGCGGCCAGCGGGGTGTCGCGCAGCGCCGTCACCGGGCCGGCTCGCCCAGCCAGGAGAGCCGCCGGTCCTTGACGTCCTCGCCGACGGTGCGGATGAAGATCTCCTCCAGCGTCCCGGCGCCGCGCACCTCCTCCAGCGTCCCCTGGGCCACCAGCCGCCCCGCCTGGATGATGCCGACGTGGGTGACCAGCCGCTCCACCACCTCGAGCACGTGGCTGGTGAGGAAGATGGTCATGCGGCCGTCCTGCACCAGGTCCTGGAGCAGCCGCCGGATGCCGCTCACCGCCACCGCGTCGATCCCCTCGAAGGGCTCGTCGAGGAAGAGCAGCCTGGGCCCGTGGATGAGGGCGCCGGCCAGCGCCAGCTTCTTCTTCATGCCGTGGCTGTAGTCGCCCACCAGCTTGCCGGCGTCGCCGGTCAGCTCCATGGCCACCAGCAGCTCCTCGGCCCGCCGCGCCGCCTCGACCCGGGTCAGGCCGTAGAGCTGGCCGTGCAGCCGCAGCTGCTCCAGGCCGGTGAGCCGCTCGAAGAGCGAGAGCCCGTCGGGCACCACCCCCACCAGCCGCTTCACCGCCAGCGCCTGGCGCCGGTCGGCGAGGTCGTGGCCGAGCACGCTGGCCCGGCCGCTGCTGGGCGCCAGCAGGCCGGTGAGCAGCTTCATGGTGGTGGACTTGCCGGCGCCGTTGGGGCCGAGGAAGCCGTAGAAGGCCCCGTCGGGCACCGCCAGCGAGAGGTCGGAGACGGCGGGCTTCCCGTCGAAGTGCCTGGTGAGCCCGTGCGTCTCGATGGCGAGATCCATGCCCGCTCCGGGTAACACGGGGGGCGGCCCGGCGCCACCCGCCGAGGCCGCCGGCGAGGCGGGACCGCTCTATTCAGTGGAGCGATTCGGACGGGGCGCTGGCCGCCTCGAAGCGGACGAAGCGGATGCCCATCCCCTGCACGCCCACCGGGACGTCCGGCCCGTCGCTGCCGGGCGCGCGCCGGCCCACCAGGTGGCACACGTAGCGCACCTCGCCCACGGCGATGATGCCGCCGCCCGACGGGCTGAAGTTGACGCGCACCTCGGAGCCGATGGGCTGCGTCACCGGCGTCTCGACGAAGAGGCCGCCCGGGGAGATGTTGCGGGCGATGCCGTGGACCTCGCCGCGCTCACCCTCGAGCCAGACGGCGAAGACCTTGTCGAGCCGCTCGGCGCCGCGCCGCTCGGCGCTGCTGGTGACTTCGATCGGCTTGGTCCGCCAGAGCATGTGGCCTCCCCTGTTGGACGGAGACCCTATGCTGGTAGGTTGATGTAGGCAAGAAACCGACCTTGCCCTACCTCGCCGGCTCCGCGGGCTACTTCCGGCCGCCCACCGGGATGGCCAGGAAGGCGGTGGCGGCGCCGCGCCGGATGCGGAGCAGCGCCATGTCGCCGTCCTTGAGCTTCTCGACGATCCCGATCAGGTCGGCCGGGCGGGTCACCGGCTTCTGGTTCAGCTGGATGATGACGTCGCCGCGCTGCACGCCGGCCCCCTCGGCGGGCCCGCCTTCGACCACCTCGGTCACCACCACCCCCTTCAGGTCGGGCGGCAGCCGCAGCGCCCCGACCGCCTCGGCGTCGAGCGGCGCCACCTTGAAGCCGAGCTTGGGGGTCTTGCTCCCCTCCCGGCTCTCCTCCCCCTGGTCCCAGTCCTCGCGGCCGATGGCCGACTCGTCGTCGGGGCGCTTGCCGACGGCGAGGGTGACGGCCTTCTGGCTCCCCTTGCGGACCAGGCCGAGCTTGATCGACTGGCCCGGCGGGACCAGCGCCACGGCCCGGGAGAGGCCCGACGACGACTCGATCGGCTTGCCGTCGAGCGAGGTGATGACATCCCCCGGCTCGAGGCCGGCCTTCTCTGCCGGCGTCCTCGGCACCACCTGCTGGACCAGCGCCCCCTTGCTGCCCGGAGGCAGCCCGAAGGCCACCGCCAGGTCCGGGGTCAGCTCGGAGAGCGACACCCCGACGTAGCCGCGGACCACCTTGCCGCCGGCCTTGAGCTGCGGCAGGAGCGCCTTGGCCAGGGTGATGGGGACGGCGAAGCCGATGCCCTGGCCGACCTGCGGGTTGATGATGGCGGTGTTGATGCCCACCACCTCGCCGCGCAGGTTGAAGAGCGGGCCGCCGGAGTTGCCGGGGTTGATGGCCGCGTCGGTCTGCAGGAAATCGTCGTAGGGGCTGGAGGTGCCCACCCCGCCGCGGTGCTTGGCCGAGATGATCCCCATGGTGGCGGTGCCGGAGAGCCCGAACGGCGAGCCGAGCGCCAGCACGAAGTCCCCCTGCCGGATGGCGTCGGAGTCGCCCAGCACCACGGTGGGCAGGTCACGGGGCGGGGCGTTGAGCTTGATCAGGGCCACGTCGGTGAGCGGGTCGGTGCCCACCACCTTGGCGACGAACTCGCGGTCGTCGGCCAGCTTGACGCGGATGTCGGTGGCGTTGGCCACCACGTGGTTGTTGGTGAGGATGTACCCCTCGCCGTTGAGCACGAAGCCGGAGCCGAGCCCCTGCCCGCGCAGCTCGGCGGGCCCCTCCCCGCCCCCGCCCTGGCCGGGGGGCAGGCCGAAGAACCGCTCCAGCCCGTCGGGCAGCTGGCCGTGCCGGACACCGCGCGGGTGCTTGGTGACGGTGGTGGTGGAGATGTTGACCACCGCCGGCTTGAGCCGCTCGATGAGGGGGGCCAGCGAGGCGCTGCCGGGGACGGCGGCGTCGGCCGGCGCGGTCACCAGCACCGAGGCCTCCTTGAAGAGGGCGCTGCCGGCGCGGGCCGGCTGCTCGGCCCCGGCCCGGTCCCGGCCGGTGCAGGCCACCAGGGCGGCGACCAGGGTGGAGGCGACGGTGAAGGTGAGCAGGAAGCGGCGCATGGTGGTCCTCGAGCTGGGCGGAGAGTTCAGGGGTCCGCCCACCAAGACCACCGGGGTCGTCGAATTATTCCCTGGAACCCGCGCAGGAGGGGACCTACAGCCCCAGCAGCAGGGCGATCGACTTCTCGTCGGCCGGCGGGAACTGGTAGTGGTCCAGCTCCTGCGGCAGCACCCAGCGGTGGTCGTTGATCCGGTCGTGGCGGGGCGTCCCGGAGATGAGCCGGCAGCGGTAGACGCAGAAGTCGATGTCGTAGGCCTCGTAGGCGTGCTCCACGTGGATGACCCGATCGCCCGGCTCCACCAGCAGCCCGGCCAGCTCGAGCACCTCCCGGGCCAGCGCCCCCTGGTCGGTCTCGCCCGGCTCGACCCGCCCGCCGGGGAACTCCCAGAGCAGCGGCAGCGACGCCGTGGCGGGGCGCTGGGTGATGAGGTAGCGCCCGTCCTGCTCGATCATCGCCCCGACCACCCGAAGCTTCCGACGCATCGACCCCCCTGGATCCTCGCCCCACGCCGGGGCCCCCGTGGCCATCGCGGTGACTGCGACGGGATTGTAGAATCGACGCGCCATGCCGTCCATCCTCACCCCCCACCGGAGCCGTCCCGTCGCCTGGCGGCCCGCCCCTCCCGGCCTCGGGCCGAGGGCCCCGGCGTGAACCTCGACCCCCGCCTCGGCCCGGTGCTGCTCGACGGCGCCATGGGGACGGCGCTGCAGGCGGCCGGCCTCCCGCCCGGCGACCTGCCGGAGCGCTGGCTGCTGGAGCGGCCCGACGCCGTCCGCGCCGTCCACGCCGCCCACGCCGCCGCCGGCGCCAGCCTGCTGCTCACCTGCACCTTCAACGCCGCCTCGCCGCGGCTGGCCGCCGCCCGGCCCGGCGCCTCGCCGGAGCGGCTCTGCCGCCTGGCCGTGGCGCTGGCGCGGGAGGCGGCGCCCGGGGCCCGGGTGGCCGGGGCGCTGGGTCCGCTGGCGCTGGCCCGGCCGGGCGGGACCGCCCCTGCGGCGGCGCGGCGGCGGGCCCCCTTCGAGCGGCCGCTGGCGGCTTTGGCCGAGGCCGGCGCCGACCTGCTCTGGCTGGAGAGCCAGTACGACTGGCGCGAGGCCGAGTCGGCGCTGGCCGCGGCGGTGGGCGTCGGCCTGCCGGTGGCGGTCACCTTCACCCTGCTGGTGCGCGACGGCCGGCTGGTGGCGCCCGACGGGACCCCGGCCGAGGCGCTCCTCTGCCGCGCCGCCGGGTACGCCGGGGCCGGGCGGCGCGACGGCCGGGTGGTGGCGGTGGGGGTGAACTGCGTGGCGGCCGACGAGCCGCTCGCGGCGCTGGCGGGCTGGGCCCGGGCCACGCTGCCGGTCCCGTTCATCGCCAAGCCGAGCCCGGGCCTGCCCGGCCAGGTGCTGGCCCCGGCCGCCTTCGCCGCGGCGCTGGCCCCCGCGGTCGCCGCCGGGGCCCGGCTGGTGGGCGGCTGCTGCGGGGCCACCGCCGGCCACCTGGCGGCGCTGGCCGGCCTGCTTCAGTCCAGCCAGGCGCGCGGGTAGGAGCCGAGCACGTAGAAGCGGTGCACCAGCCCCCGCACCCCCTCCAGCGCCGCGGCGCACGGCGCGTCGAGCCGGTGCCCCTCGAAGTCGACGAAGAAGACGTAGTGGCCGAGCGCCTGCTTCATGGGGCGGCTCTCGATCTTGGAGAGGTTGAGTCCGCGCGAGGCGAACTCGCCCATCACCTCGTAGAGGCCGCCGGGCCGGTCGCGGTCGAGCGTGAAGGCGATGCTGGTCCGGTCGCGGCCGGTGGGCGCCTCGTCGGCGCGGGCCACCAGCACGAAGCGGGTGGTGTTCTCGTCGGCGTCCTGGATCGACTCGGCGATGATGGCCAGGCCGTAGCGCCCGGCGGCGGCGCGCGAGCCGATGGCGGCGGCGCCGGCCAGCCCCCGGCTCACCTGGATGGCGGCGTCGGCGGTGGAGTGGGTGGCCTCCAGCCGCGCCCCGGGGAGCCGCTCGCGCAGGAAGCGGGCGCACTGGCCGAGCGGCTGGGGGTGGGAGAGCACCCGGGTCAGCTGGGCCAGCGTGGTGCCGGCCGGGGCCAGCAGCTGCTGCTGCACCGGCAGCAGCACCTCTCGCCGGATCATCAGGCCGGGGCGGTGGGCCAGCAGGTCGAGGGTGGTGCCGATGGCGCCGTCGATGGAGTTCTCGATGGCCAGCAGCGCCGCCTCGGCCTTGCCGGCCAGCACCGCGTCCCAGGCGTCGGGGAAGGAGCCGCAGGGGAGCGGCTCGTCGCCGCCGGCGAGGTCGCAGCGGGCCACGGCCTCTTCGCTGAAGGTGCCCGGAGGGCCGAGGTAGGCGATGCGCATGGGGGGGCGAAGATAGCAGAGCTCCGGTCCCCGTCGAAGCCGCCGAGGCCGGCGACGGCCTGGCTCGGCGGGCGCTACCGGACTGGTCCAACCGCCTGGAGCCGGGCGACCAGCGGGGCCAGCTCGGCCATGGCGGTGACCAGGTGGTCGGCCAGCGGCGCCAGCACCTCGCGGCTGGCCGCCCCCCAGCAGACGCCGACGGTGACCGTCCCGGCCCCGCGCCCGGCCACCAGGTCGTGCGGCGAGTCGCCGATCATCACCGCCTCGCCCGGCGCCCGGTCGACCCGGGAGAGCGCGAAGCGGACCGGCATGGGGTCGGGCTTGCTCCGCGCCACGGTGTCGGCGGCGACCACCACGTCCACCAGCTCGAGCAGGCCGACGTGGCGCAGCGTCCGCTCCGCCCCCGCCGCGAGCTTGGCCGTCACCACGCCGATGGGGTGGCCGGCAGCCCGGAGGCCGCGCACCAGGTCGGCGGCGCCGGGGAAGAGGTGGGTGGCGGCGTCGTGGTGCTGGAGCCAGTAGGCCCGGTAGCGCTGGAAGAGCGGCTCGGCCAGGTCGGGCGAGGCGGCCAGCGCCTCGAGCTGGGCGCGCAGCGGCGTGCCGATGCCTGCGATCCACTCGGCGTCGGTGGGGGTGCGCGGCTGGCCCTCGAAGGCGTGGCGGACGGCGGCGAGGATGAAGGGGACGGTGTCGACGAGCGTGCCGTCGAGATCGAAGAGGACGGCGATGGGGCGGGGCACGGGGGGAAGGTAGGACGGGGCGGCGCGAGGGGCAAGGTGGAGCGGCGGCCCTCGGCTCGGCGGGAGCGGCCCGATCGGCCGCGGTTGGTTCCGAGCCTTGGTCCTTGGCGGCGGCGGTCACGGCCGCACTCACGAAGGTGCTGTACCAAGACCTCGCTGAAGGAAGCCAACTCGCCCCCTGCGGCGGCGTAGTTGTCGCCTCCACCTGAAATTCGGCGGGGGCGAGGAAGCGATCGCTACGTGACGAAGCCGTTCTCGGCGGGGCTCAAGGAGAAGAAGGTTGCGCGGCTGACCGGGAGGGACGCGGCCGCCTCTGCCGCCGCCGCTCCCTCGATGACCGGCACAGCCCCGAACGCGGTCCCTCTTTCGCGATTCCCGACGTCGGGAATCGCCAATGGGGGAGGCGAAAGGGCGCACGCACCGCGCGATGACATCGCGGCCGTGAAGCGCTCCGTATGGCAACGCGATGGCGGCCGCTGCGCCTGGCCGATCGACCGCGGTGGAACCTGCGGTTCGACGCATCTGCTGGAGTTCGACCACGTCGTGCCGTGGGTGGAGTGGGGTGCGGCCCGGACAGGCCGGAGCCGGGGCGCGAGTTCAACTTGACCCCGGTCCGACCACCTGATCCAATCGCCCGGTGACTCGCGAGCCCACCACCGCGCCCGGTCGCTTTGCCGCCGGCGGCTCGCTCTACCGGCGGGTTCGCAAGGGCTTCGCCGTGGTGGAGCTGGCGCTGCTCGGGCTGTTCATCTGGTCGATCGTCGCCACGCAGGTGAGCGGCTACCAGGCGCCGCTCTGGAGCGGCCTGCCCCAGGCGACCGCCATCGGCGCCGCCCTCTCCTCGCTGCTCGCCCTGGTCCTGCTGCTGCCGCTCTGGGGGCTGGTGCGCGCCGCCCTGGCACGGGTCCGGCCGGGGTGTACGGTGTCGGGGATACCTCCCACCTCGCGACGCCCCCCCGTGGCCTGCCTCCTCGCCGCCACCGCGCTGACCGCGGGGTGCGCCCTCCCCGGGCCGCGGCCCCCCGAGTCGCGGGTGGCCGACGTCCGGCCGGAGCAGGATCCCACCTCGCGCGGCACCGCGCGGGGACAGCACCTCCCGCTCTCCGAGTCCGAGCAGGTGGTGGTGGGCGCGAGGAGCGACGCCGCAGGGAACGTGATGGTTGGGCGGGACGTCTCGCCGGTCTTCACTCCCGAGCAGGAGGAGGAGCTCCGCAAGGCCAGGTCCCGGGGCGACGCCCGGAAGTGAAGAAGGCCCTCCGAGGTCCGACCCGGAGGGCCGTGCACGATGGGCGATGCAGGGCTCGAACCTGCGACCCCTGCCGAGCGGCCCGATCGGTCGGGCTGGCCGCCGGGCTAGCGCCCGGCCGGCGTCTCGGGAGCGCCGCTGGTGGGCGCAGCCGCCACCGGCGCCGCCGCGCAGCGGAACCCGGTCAGCTCGAACCGCTCGTGCGGGTGGTTGAGGCCGCGGAAGCCGGCCGCCAGGAACCAGTCGAGGGAGTCGCCCCAGGAGCCGCCGCGGAGGACCCGCTCGCGCTCGTCGCCGCTGGCGGTCCACTCCCGCACGTTGCCGCCCAGGTCGTGGAGGCCGTCGGGGCTGTCGCCGTCGGGGTGCGAGGCCACCGGGCAGGTCCCCTGCCGACCCCCGGCACCGAGCGCGCTCCCCGCCCCATCCCAGCAGGCCCGGGTCCCCGGCGCCGCCTCACCCCACGGGTAGCGGCTGTTCCGCGCCTGGCCCCGCGCCGCCCACTCCCACTCCCCCTCGGTCGGCAGCCGCTTCCCCTGCCAGCGGCAGGCGGCGTCGGCCTCCGTCCAGGAGACGCAGTTGACCGGGTGGCTCCCCCTGCCCTTGACGCCGAAGGTGGCCGCCTTGCTGCAGGCCAGCCCCTCGGCGGCGCAGGCCCCAGCGCCGACGCAAGCGGCGTAGGTGTCGGCGGTCACCTCGCTCACGTCGAGGCAGAACGGCGCCAGCTCCACCGCGGCGCTGCCGTCGGCCAGGGTGAAGCGGCCAGCGCCGAGCAGGTGCATCCCCTCCCCGCAGGCGAGCGGGGCGGGCCCGGGAGTGATCGCGGCCTGGGCCGTGGGCGCGGGCGGGGACGCAGGCGGTGACGGGGACGGCGGCTCGGCCGCCGCGGCCACGGCGGCGCTGAGCAGGGCGGCGAGCGCGATGATCGGGCACCAGCGTGGGGATCGGGCAGGAGGAGGGGCCATGAACGAGCCGGGCCGGACCCCGGGGAATCCCCGTGGTCCGGCCCGTTCCTGAGTGGGCGATGCAGGGCTCGAACCTGCGACCCCTGCCGTGTGAAGGCAGTGCTCTACCGCTGAGCTAATCGCCCGGGTGCTGCGAGGGCGCGGAGTATGCCGTCGAGCCCATGCGGTGTCAACGGCGCCGCCACCATCCCCGGCCACGCACTCCCGGTGCGTGATCGCGCCCCCCGCTCCTGGGGCTAGCCCCGCTTCAACCAGCCGAAGAGCCCGCCCCGCTTCTCGCCGGGCGCCTGCCGGGGATCGCCCCCGGCCACCTGGTGGGCCGCCGCGGCGTCGGCCAGCGCCCGCCGCAGGGCCTCGGGGGTGTCGCGGGTGGCGATCTGCAGCTCGGTCATCCCCTTCTCCGGGTCGTCGAAGCTGACCTTGAGCAGGCACTCCTCGTCGAGCTTGAAGTCGATGCGCCGGCCGGTGGCCGCGGCGGGGAGCCGGATGGAGCCGAGGAACTCGTTGTCGACGATCTGGTCGGAGGCCCCCTGGTAGATGTCGATCTCGATGGGCTGGCCCGGCTCCCGGGGCGGCGGCAGCCGGAAGGAGCGGCTCGAGGGGATGGTGGTGTTCTTGTCGAGCACCCGGCGGAACTGGCTGGTGGGGGTGGCGATGCCGATGGGCATGGAGAGCACGTCCACCAGGGTCACCGAGTCGATGCTGTCCAGCGAGTCGCCCAGCAGGGCCGCCCCCAGGGCCACGCACTCGTCGGGGTGGACCCCCTTGCGCGGCGGCTTGCCGAAGTGGGTGCGGATCAGCTCCTGCACCAGCGGCATGCGGCTCTGCCCGCCCACCAGGATCACCTCGTCGATGTCCCCGGGCTGGAGCCCCTTCTCGCCCAGCACCTGGTCGCAGAGCTGGAAGGTCCGCTCCACCAGGTCGATGGTCAGCTCGTGGAGCCGTTGCCGCGACAGCGGCACCCGGACGTCGAGCGGCTTGCCCTTCTTCTCCTCGATGAAGGGCAGGTCGATCACGGTGTTGGGGATCAGCGAGAGGTCGATCTTGGCCGCCTCGGCGCCGTTCTTGACCCGCTGCATGGCGATGGGCGAGGTGGCCAGGTCGATGCGGTGGGCCCGCCAGAACTCCTCGAGCACGAAGTCGATGATGCGGTTGTCGAAGTCGACGCCGCCCAGGAAGGTGTCGCCGCCGGTGGCCAGCACCTCGAAGACGTTGCCGTTGAGCTGCAGCACCGAGACGTCGAAGGTGCCGCCGCCCAGGTCGTAGACCAGGATCTTCTGGTCCAGCCCGCGGGAGAAGCCGTAGGCCAGCGCCGCCGCGGTGGGCTCGTTGACGATGCGCTTGACCTCGAAGCCGGCCAGCTTGCCGGCCTCGCGGACCGCCTGGCGCTGGGCGTCGGAGTAGTAGGCCGGCACCGAGATGACCGCCTCGGGGATGGTCTTCTGCAGGAAGGTCTCGGCGATCTTCTTCAGGTGGGCCAGCACCATGGCGCTGACCTGGGCCAGGGTGTGCACCTTGCCGCCCAGCAGCACCGCCGCCTCGCCGTTGGGCCCCTCGACGATGTCGTAGCTGTAGTAGCTGCGCAGCTCCTGGACCACCCGGGAGTTCCACTTCCGGCCGATGAGCCGCTTGGCGCCGTAGATGGTGTTCTTGGGGTTGGTGACCAGCTGGTCCTTGGCCACCCCGCCCACCAGGTAGTCGCCGCGGTCGCTCAGGGCCACCACGCTGGGCAGGATCAGGTTGCCGCGGTCGGTCGGCACCACCCGCGGGATGCGGTTGCGGACGTGGGCCACGCAGGCATTGGTGGTGCCGAGATCGATGCCGATGATGGCTTTCTCACGCGGACCGGCCATGCCGGATCTCTAGCATGGTTCGGCGACCCCCCGAAGAAGGCGGCCCCGGCTAGAACGGCACGTCCTTGCCCGGTTCGCCGCCCCCGCCCTCTCCGGCCGCCTCGCCCGGCCCGGCTTCGCCGAAGAGCGGCGGCAGGTGGCGGGCGCCCGCGGCCCCCAGCGCCGGGGCGGCCGGCCCGGCCGGGAGCGGCGGCGCCCCCTCACCGTCGTCGAGCTGCCAGCGGTCGCAGAGCGCCGGCTCGGCCGGCAGCTCCTCGAGGAAGCGCGAGGCCTTCATCACCACCCGCTCCCGGTCGCGCGGCGCCGCCATCACCGGGTAGCAGAGGTAGAGCTCGTCCTTGGCGCGGGTGCACGCCACGTAGAAGAGCCGCCGCTCCTCCTCCTCGCCGTCGCGGTCCTTGAGCGCCTGGGCGCTGGGGAAGCGGCCGTCGGCCAGCCAGACCACGAAGACCGCCCGCCACTCCAGCCCCTTGGCCTGGTGGACGCTGGAGAGGACCATCTTCTCGTCCGGCTCCCCGCCCTCGCTCACCGTCTCGGCGGAGAGCTCGGAGAGCAGCGAGATCTCGGCCAGGAAGGTCTCGGTGTCGGCCCAGCCGCGGGCATACTCGGCCAGCTGGCGCAGGTCCTCCAGCCGGGAGTCGGCGTTGACGAACTCGGCCCGCAGGTAGGCCTCGTAGCCGCCGGCCAGCACCGCCTCGATCGACTCCCCGGGGAGGTCGCAGGTGGGGCGCCGGGCCAGCCCCCGCAGCACCTCCACCAGCGCCAGGTAGCCGGGGCGCCCCTTGCCCGGCACCTGGGCCAGCACCTCGGGGAGCCCCAGGTCGTCCACCGCGCCGCCCCCCCGGCGCCGCGCCACCAGCGTGGCCCAGACCGCCTGGGCGGTGGCGGTGCCGATCCCCGGCGTCACCTTGAGGCAGCGCTTCAGGGCCAGCTCGTCGCCGGGGTTGCGGACGAAGCGCAGGTGGGCCAGCACGTCCTTGACGTGGGCGGCCTCGAAGAAGCGCACCCCGGAGCGGACCACGAAGGGGATGCCCCGCCGCGCCAGCTCGAACTGGATCTCCATGGCGTGGTGGTGGGCCCGGTAGAGGACGGCGATCTCCGGGAGCGGCACCCCCTCGTCGCGCAGCTCCAGCACCCGCTGGGCGGTGAAGGCGGCCTGCTGGAAGAGGTCGCGGCAGGGCACCAGCGCCGGCAGCGGCCCGTCGGCCCGCACGCTGGTCAGCTCCTTCTCGAACTGCTTCAGGTTGCAGGCGATGGAGGCGTTGGCCAGCGAGAGGATCTGCGGGGTGGACCGGTAGTTGACGGTGAGCGCGAAGCGGCGCGCCGCCGGGTAGCGCCGCTCGAACTCGAGGATGTTGGCGAAGTGGGCGCCGCGGAAGCCGTAGATGCTCTGGGCGTCGTCGCCGACCACGCAGAGGTCCTGGTGGTCCTGGGCCAGCAGGTCGATGACGTCGCCCTGCAGCCGGTTGGTGTCCTGGTACTCGTCCACCAGCAGGTGGCGGAAGCGCTCCCCCAGCGCCCGCCGCACCGGCTCGTGCTCGGCCAGCAGCACCTTCCAGTTGAGCAGCAGGTCGTCGAAGTCCATGGCGTTGAGGTCGCGCTTGCGCTCGGCGAAGCGCCTCGCCACCCGCAGCAGCTCGTCGGTGAGCGGCACGAACTGCGGCCGGCGCGTCGCCACCACCTCGGCCAGCGGGGTCTGGGTGTTGACGGCCATGGAGACGAGATCCACCAGCACGTCGGCCTTGGGGAAGCGGCGCGCCCCCACCGCCAGCCCGCAGTCGGCCACCGCCGCGCTCATCACGTCGTCGGCGTCCTCGCGGTCGAGGATGGAGTAGCCGCGGGCGTAGCCGAGCGTGGCGGCGTGCTCGCGCAGCACCTGGTGGGCCACGTGGTGGAAGGTGCCGCCGGTGAGCCTGCGGGTCTCCACCCGGGAGACCTCCTCCACCCGGCGCAGCATCTCCCGCGCCGCCTTGTTGGTGAAGGTGAGGAGCAGGATCGACTCCGGGGAGGCCCCCTGGTGGAGCAGCCGGGCCACCCGCCAGGTGAGGGTGCGGGTCTTGCCCGAGCCGGCGCCGGCCACCACCAGGATGGGGCCGGGCGGCGCCTCCACCACCGCCACCTGCTGCTCGTTGAGCAGCCCGTGGTAGTCGAGCGGGGGGCCGCCGCGGGGGGCGCCGGTGAGCTTGTAGATCCGTGACATGCGTTCAGGGCCGAAGGTACCGCCGCCGCGGCGGAGCGTCAAACCCCGCGGCCCGGCCCGGGCAGGTCCGCGGGCCTCCGCCGCCGCGCTAGCCGAAGACGTCGAACCGGCCGCAGGAGCGGCAGCGCCACTCCCGGGCCGACGCCTCGGCGCCGCAGCGGCCGCAGCGGGGCGGCTCGGCCTTGCGCCGCAGGGCCTCCATGGTCAGGGCGTGGCGGACCGCCAGCTCCTCCGGCTCCACCGGCGAGGGTGTCTCGACGCGCCGCAGCAGCTCGCGGAGCGCCAGCGTCACCTCCCCGGTCCGGTCGAGCCGCAGCGCCTCCCCGGCCTCCTCCAGCGCCTCGGGCCGCCGCCCGGCGAGCCGGAGCAGCCGGGCCCGCAGCAGCCGCAGCGCCCCGTCCTCCGGCCGGGCCGCCAGCAGGGGCTCCAGCCGGGCCAGCGCCGACGCCGGCGCCGTCACCCGCTCCAGCACCGGCCCCGCCAGCAGCGCCGCCCCGGGCTCGCGCAGCAGCGCCTCGACCAGGTCGTCGAGCGCCGCCGCCGCCTCCCCGGCCGCCGCCAGCACCTCGGCCCGGGCCAGCCGGGCGTCGGCGCACGCCCCGTCGGCCTCCACCGCCTCGTCGGCGGTGGCCCGCGCCGGCCCGCTCCGGCCGGCCGCCAGCTCGACCCGCGCCGCCGCGGCCAGCAGGTGGGCGCGCAGCCTGGCCGAGCCCGGCCCCGGCAGCCCGGCCTGCAGCGCCGCCGCCTCCCGCCACAGCCCCTGGTCGGCCCGCACCTCGCGCAGCGCCTCGGCCGCCTCGCGCCCGGCGACGGCGCGCGGCGCCAGCAGCTCGACCGCCTCCGCCAGCATGCCGGCGCGGCGGTAGTCCTGGGCCAGCTCCAGCTCCACCTCGCCCCGCCGGGCCGGGTCGAGCAGCCCGGAGACCAGCATGTTGCGATGGAGCCGGATGGCCCGGGACAGGTCGCCGGTCCGGCGGAAGAGCGCCCCCAGCGCCAGGTAGGTGTCGAGCGCCTGGGGCGTGCCGAGGCGAGCGGCGTCGGAGAGCGCCTCGATGGCCGCGTCCGGGTCGTCGGAGATCATGGAGCGGACGCCGGCGAGGATGGCCTTGGCCTCGCTGCGGCGGCGGCGGTGACGGCTCATGGCCAGGAGGATGGCCCCCAGCGCCGCCCCGGCGGCCACCACCTCGGCCAGCTGGCGTTGGTCGAGCTCCACCCGTGGGCCTCAGGGCCCCGCGTCGAAGCCGGCGCGGACCTTCGCCCAGGTGGTGTCGAGGTGGTCGACCATGACCCGGATGTCGGCCAGCACCGGCATGAAGTTGTTGTCGCCGCTCCAGCGCGGCACCAGGTGCCAGTGGAGGTGGTCGACGATCCCGGCCCCGCCCGCCTGGCCCAGGTTCATGCCGATGTTGAGCCCATCCGGCCGGTGGGTGGCGCGCAGCACCGCCGCGGTCCGGCGCAGCAGCCCCTGCAGCCCGTCCCACTCCGGCGCCGGCAGCGCCGCCAGGTCGGCCCCGTGCCGCCGCGGCACCACCATGAGGTGGCCTGAGTTGTAGGGGTAGCGGTTGAGGATGACGAAGGCGTGCGGGTCGCGGTGGACGATCAGGTTGGTGCGATCGTCGGCCTCCGGCGCCGCCGGGAAGTCACAGAAGATGCACCCGGCCGGCTTCTGGCCGGCGATGAACTCCATCCGCCACGGCGCCCAGATCGGCTGCTCCATGCCGCCCCCTCACCGCGACAGGAAGTAGAGGCCGGGCTGGCGGGCCTCGCTGGCCTCGGCCGCCAGCTCCGCCCGCACCGCCTGGGCCACGGCGCGCGCCCCGCCGGACACCAGCTGCTCGAAGAAGCGGGCCCCCTCCTCGGGCGGGTAGACCAGCGTCGGCTCGCCGGTCTGGCCGGCCTCCTTCATGGCCAGGTCCACCGCGGTGTAGAAGTTGCCCAGGTCGTCCACCAGCCCCAGCTCCTTGGCGTCCTCGCCGGTGATGACCCGGCCGTCGGCCACCGCCCGGACCTCGGCCTCCGGCAGCTTGCGCCCCTCGACCACCGCGGCCAGGAACTGCTCGAAGATCCGGTTGGTGGTCTCCTGCCAGTACTCCCGCTCCTCCGGCGCCATCTCGCGGAAGGGGCTGCCCATGTCCTTGAGCTTGCCGCTCTTGATGGTCTCGAACTTGAGGTCGAGGCGGGCCACCAGCCCCTTGGCGTTGACGAACTGGCTGATGACGCCGATCGAGCCGGTCAGGGTCCCCGGCTGGGCCACGATCCTGGTGCAGCCCACCGCCACGTAGAAGCCCCCCGAGGCGGCGATGTTGCCCAGCGAGCAGACCACCGGCTTCTTCTTGGCGACCCTCTGCACCTCCTCGAAGATCTCCTGCGACGGCGCCACCGCGCCGCCGGGCGAGTCGATGCGCACCAGCAGCGCCTTGATCGAGGTGTCGTCGGCGAAGCGGCGCAGCTGCTTCATGACCCGCTCGGCGTCGACGCCGCCCGGCCCGGCGCCGATGGCCCCCTTCACCTCCACCACGCCGATGCGCGGGCCGCCGCCGAGGTGCGGGGTCTCGCCCTTGACCACGCCGTAGGCCAGCGCCAGGAAGGCGAAGAAGACCAGGAAGAGACCGCCGAAGATGGAGGCGACCACCGCCAGCGCCAGCCGGTCACGCTTCGGCGGCGGCGGCGGCGCCACCGTCGAGGGCAGCGGCCCCCAGCCCACCGGGGGGGCGCCCCAGGCGGCCGCCGGGGGCGGCAGCGGCGGCGGGTCGGCCGGGGCGGTCCGCGGGGGATCGAGCGGGGTGGTGGGGAGCGGTTCGTTCGGGTCGCGAGGGTCCATGCGGCTGCGAGGTAATCACGCGCCGCCCGTGGTCGCAACAGGGGCAGGCCCCGAAAATGAGGAAGGCGGCCCGCCGGAGCGAGCCGCCTTCGGTGCTTCCCGGGCCCGCGGGGTGCGGGCCGCCGGCTACTTGCGCCGGTTGAACTTCTCCATCAGGTCGCCGAGGCGGGCGCGGCCGTCGCCCTGGCGGCGCAGGTACTCGCGGTAGTCCTCCTCGCCGCCGTCGCGGTTGAGGGCCTTGATCGAGAGCGCCACCTTGCGCTCCTGC
Source organism: Anaeromyxobacteraceae bacterium (assembly GCA_032654565.1). Lineage (GTDB taxonomy): Bacteria > Myxococcota > Myxococcia > Myxococcales > Anaeromyxobacteraceae > JADKCZ01. The sequence goes on from JAULAX010000017.1 coordinate 378,010, forward strand.
AGGTCCATGTCGATGACCTTGACCTCGATCTCGTCCCCCTCCTTGCAGACGTCGCGGGGGTTCTCGACCCGCTCGTCCTTCATCTCGGAGACGTGCACCAGCCCCTCGATGCCCGGCTCGACCTCGACGAAGGCGCCGAAGTCGGTGACCTTGGTGACCTTGCCCTTGAGGCGCGAGCCCACCGGGTGCCGCTCGGTGAGCGTGGTCCAGGGGTCGGCGGCGATCTGCTTGATGCCCAGGCTGAAGCGCTCGTTCTCGACGTCGATGTTGAGCACCACCGCCTCGACCACGTCACCCTTCTTGAACTTCTCGCCGGGGTGCTTGATGCGCTCGGTCCAGGAGATGTCGGAGACGTGCACCAGGCCGTCGATGCCCTCCTCGACGCCGACGAAGATGCCGAAGTCGGTGACGTTGCGGACCTCGCCGCGGATGACCGAGCCGATGGGGTACTTGTCCTCCAGCAGGGTCCAGGGGTTGGCCTCGATCTGCTTCATGCCCAGGCTGATGCGCTTGGCCTTGGGGTCGATGTCGAGCACCACCGCCTCGACCAGCTCGGCCTGGTTGACCAGCTTGGACGGGTGCTTGACCCGCTTGGTCCAGCTCATCTCGGAGACGTGGACCAGGCCTTCGACGCCCTGCTCCAGCTCGATGAACGCGCCGTAGTCGGTCAGGCTGACCACCTTGCCCTTGACCCGGGTGCCGACCGGGTACTTCTCGTCGGCGCGGTGCCACGGATCCTCCTGGATCTGCTTGAGGCCCAGGCTGACGCGCTCGGTGGCCGGGTCGAACTTGAGGACCACGACCTTGACCTCCTGGCCGACCTCGAACATCTCGCTGGGGTGGCCGATGCGGCCCCAGGACATGTCGGTGACGTGGAGCAGGCCGTCGATGCCGCCGAGGTCGATGAAGGCGCCGTAGTCGGTGAGGTTCTTGACCACGCCCTTGAGGACCGCCCCCTCCTTGAGGTTCTTGAGGGTCTCCTTCTTGAGCTCCTCGCGCTCCTTCTCGAGCAGCACGCGGCGGGAGAGGACGATGTTGCCCCGCTTCTTGTTGAACTTGATGACCTTGAACTTGAACTTCTCGCCGATGAGCTTGTCCAGGTTGCGGACCGGCCGGATGTCGACCTGGCTGCCGGGGAGGAACGCCTTGACGCCGATGTCGACCGAGAGGCCGCCCTTGACGCGTCCGACGATGATGCCCTCGACGAGCTCGTCGCGCTCGCACGCGGCCGAGATCTCGTCCCAGATCCGCATCTTGTCGGCCTTCTCCTTGGAGAGGACGACCATGCCGGTGTCATTCTCGCGCGACTCGACCAGCACCTCGATCTTGTCGCCGACCTTGACGCCGGGCTGGCCGTCCGGCCCCGGAGCGAACTCGCTCATCGAGACCTGACCCTCGGACTTGTAGCCGATGTCGATGACCGCGTAGTCCTTGGTCAGCTGGATGACCGTACCGCCGACCACCTTGCCTTCCTCGACGGGGCCGGCGCTGGCCTCGCTGGCGGCGAACATCGCGGCAAAATCTTCAACCTCGACCTCGGTCGAGAGGGAAGTCTGATTCTCCATGCGTTTGGGCTCTGGCTTTTCTCGGAGGGCGCCGGCCGAAAGGAGCTGCTGGGCCGCCGCCGCTGCGTATTGCCCCTGGTGGGAATTCACTCGGAAGGACCCGGGGATCGAGGCCCGCCGCGGGCACCGGGAACACCCCGGCACCATGAAAGAGGGCGCAAGCTACACGCCTGAAAATGACCCGTCAATAGGGGGCTGGTCCTTCGGGTCAGGCCGCGCCCACCGGCTGGCCGTGCAGGCCGCGCAGCCAGCCGGCCACGCCCTCGACCACCCAGTCCGGCGTCGAGGCGCCGGCCGACAGGCCGACCACCTGGCAGCCGTCGAACCACTCCGGGCAGAGCTCGGCCTCGGTCTCCACGTGCCAGGTGCGGGGCTGGATGGCCCGGCAGATCTCGGCGAGGTGGCGGGTGTTGGCGGAGTTCTTCCCGCCCACCACCACCACCGCGTCCACCTCGGCGGCCAGCGACCGGGCGTCGGCCTGGCGCTCCTCGGTGTCGTTGCAGATGGTGTTGACGGCGCGGACCTCCTTGTGGCGCAGCGCCAGCGCCCCCACCAGCCGCTCGAAGTCGGCGCCGATGCAGGTGGTCTGGGCGATCACCGCCACCTTCTTGTCCTTGATCACCGGCACCTCGCCGCCCGGCTTGACCACCGTGCAGGGCCCCTCGGCGTAGGAGACCACGCCCTTGACCTCGGCGTGGTTGGCGTCGCCGACGATGACCAGGTGGTAGCCCTGCTTGGAGAGCCGCTGCGCCATGGCCTGGGGGTACTTCACGTAGGGGCAGGTGCCGTCGACCACGGTCAGGCCGCGGGCCTCGGCGGTCTCCAGCTCGGTCTTGACCGCGCCGTGGGTCCGCACCACCACGGTGGTGCCGGCCTCCACCTCGGCGATGGCGTTGACCGTGCCCACCCCCTTCTCCCGCATGCGAGCCACCGCCTGCGGGTTGTGGATGATGGGGCCGAGCGTCACCACCGGCCCGACCGCGTGGTCGGCCACCTGCATGACCTGGTCGACGGTGCGCCGCACTCCCCAGCAGAACCCGGCGGTGCGGGCGATCTTCACGTCCATGTGGGCTTCACCTCGCCGGTCTCATATAACGCCGCCGCGCCGCATCACAACCCGCGCTCCGGGCCGGGCCTACTTGTCGCCCCGGTCGCCGACGAAACGATCCTTTTCCTCCTTGAAGAGGACGTTGAAGGTGGTCAGCGAGCCGTAGCAGCGGGTCACGTACTGCTGCAGGTCCACCTTCTCGGCGTCGCTCAGCCTCTCGTGGGCGTTGAGCTTGGCCTCCAGCACCCGCAGCCGGTCGCGGATCATGATCACCTTGTGGAGCAGGGCGTCGAGCGGGATCTCCTTCGGCTGCGCCGAGGGGTCGCCCGGCTTGAGGATGATGCTGCCGCCCTCCCACTTGTTGGCCAGCCGGACCTCGGCGGAGTCCTCCTGCAGCACGTCGCGGATGGCCTGGGCGAACTCTTCGCGGGTCATGTCGGTGAGCTCCTCGGGTAGCGGGGTGGCGACCGGCGCGGGCCGGGCCACCGGGACGTAGGTGGTGACGGGGTGGGGCTCGCCGGGGCGGTGCACCACCACCGGGCGCAGCGCCGCGCCGCGCCGCGGGCGCTCGGCCTCGACCGGCGGCGCCGTGGGCACCGCGGCGTCGCGGGCCAGGTAGCGCTCGCAGGGCGGGGCGCTGGCCGGCACGTCACCGAGCCGGACCAGCAGCCGGCAGGGTCCGACCGGTCCGCGGTCGTCGTCGGCGAGGTGGCGCCAGAGCCGGCAGTTCCCGCACTGGCGGGCGCCGACCAGCAGCTCGGTCACTTCCTCGAGCTCCGGGCGGTGAGCCGGGCCTCGACCTCGCCGGCCAGCGCCGCCACCACCCAGGCCAGGTCGAGCTCGGAGGAGTCGAGGATGCGGGCGTCGGCGGCCGGCTTGAGCGGCGCCACCTCCCGCTCGCTGTCGTTCTTGTCGCGCCGGCGCTGGTCCTCCAGCACCTGCTCCAGCGTCGAGGGGTCGCCCTTCTGCTGCAGCTCGGCGTAGCGGCGCTGGGCCCGCTGCCGCTCCGAGGCGGTCAGGAAGATCTTCAGGTCGGCGTCGGGGAAGACCACGGTGCCGATGTCGCGCCCCTCCAGCACCGCCCCCCGGTTCTCCTCGGCCAGCGCCAGCCGCCGCTGCAGGTCGAGCAGCCCGGCCCGGACCACCGGCCGCGCCGACACGGCGCTGGCGCCCAGCGACATGGGCGGGGTGCGGATGGCCTCGGAGACGTCCTCGCCGCCGAGGCGGACCTGCTGGGGCCCGCCCGGGGTGGCCGGGGGGGCGAAGCGGATCTGCAGCGCCGGCAGCAGCGCCTCCAGCCGGGCGTCGTCGTCGAAGGCGATCCCCTGCCGGCTGGCCGCCAGGGCCACGGTCCGGTAGATGGCCCCGGTGTCGACCAGGGTGAAGCCGAGCCGGGCCGCCAGCAGGCGGGAGGCGCTCGACTTGCCGGCGCCGGCCGGGCCGTCGATGGCGACGATGAAGGGACGCGGGCTCACGGGGCCGGCACCGCGGCCAGCACCGTGGCCAGCGCCGCCAGCAGCCGGGTGTTCTCGGCCGGCAGCCCCACCGTGAAGCGGAGCGCCGAGGGGAAGCCGTAGCCGGCCACCGGGCGGACCACCACCCCCTCGCGGAGCAGGGCCTCGAACAGCGCCGGGCCGCTCCGGCCGGGGAAGTCGGCCATGAGGAAGTTGCCCTGCGACGGCGCCACCACCGCCCCCAGCGCCTTGAGCCCCGCCTCCAGCCGCGGGCGCTCCTCGCGCACCAGGGCCCGGGTCTTCTCGACGTGGTCGGTGTCGCCGAGCGCCGCCACCCCGGCCGCCTGGGCCACCAGGCTGGTGTTGAACGGGGCCCGGACCCGGTCGAGGAAGCCGACCAGCTCGGCGCGGGCCACGCCGTAGCCGAGCCGCAGCCCGGCCAGCCCGTAGATCTTGGAGAAGGTGCGCAGGATGACCAGGTTCGGGTACTTCTTGCGAAGCGCCAGCGCGTCCTGGAAGCCGGGCGCCTCCACGAACTCCACGTAGGCCTCGTCGAGCACCACCAGCGTCGACTTGGGCATGGCGTCGAGGAAGGGGACCAGCTCGCGCTCGGTGAACCAGGTGCCGGTGGGGTTGTCCGGGTTGGCGAGGAAGACCAGCTTGGTGCGGGAGTTGACGCGGGCCTTCAGGCCGTCGAGGTCGTAGTGGAAGCGCGCCTTCATGGGCGCCTCCACCAGGGTGCGTCCGTGGGCCTGGGTGGCCAGCCGGTAGGCCACGAAGCTCTGCGCCGAGGTCACCACCTCCTCGCCGTCGAGGACGAAGGTGCGGACCAGCAGCTCGATCAGCTCGTTGGAGCCGTTGCCGACGAAGACTTCCTCGAAGGCGACGCCGAGGTGGGCGGCCAGGGCCTGGCGCAGCAGGAAGGCCGAGCCGTCGGGGTAGAGGTGCACCTTGCCGGCCGCCTCCCGCGCCGCGGCCAGCGCCCGGGGGGACGGGCCCAGGGCGTTCTCGTTGGAGGCGAGCTTGGCGACGCCGGTGATCCCCAGCTCCCGCTCCACCTCCTCGATGGGCTTGCCGGGGACGTACGGGGTCAGCGAGGCGATGTTGGGCGGGACGAGGGCCATGGCTGGCCCGTTTTCATATCACGGCCGTCCGTCGCCGCCCTACTCGTCGGAGGTGAAGACGCCGATGGCCCGGTACTTCCGGTAGCGATCGGCGACGATCTGCTCGGGCGAGAGCTGCTTGAGCTGGGCCAGGTGGCGGCGGATGGCCTCGCCGACGTTGCGGGCCGCCAGGGCGTGGTCGCGGTGGGCGCCGCCCAGCGGCTCGGTGACGATCTCGTCGGTGATGCCGAAGCCGGAGAGGTCCTTGGCGGTCAGCTTGAGGGCCTCGGCGCTCTTCTTGGCCTGCCCGGCGTCGCGGTAGAGGATGGAGCTGCAGCTCTCCGGCGAGATGACGTTGTACCAGCTGTACTGCAGCATCAGGATCCGGCTGGTGACGCCGAGGCCGAGCGCGCCGCCCGAGGCCCCCTCGCCGATCACCGTGGAGATGGTGGGCACCGAGAGCCCGGACATCACCTCGAGGTTGACGGCGATGGCCTCGGCCTGGCCGCGCTCCTCGGCGCCGATGCCCGGGTAGGCGCCCGGGGTGTCGATGAAGATGAGCACCGGCAGCCGGAACCGCTCGGCCAGGTCGAAGAGCCGGCGCGCCTTGCGGTAGCCCTCGGGGCGGGGCATCCCGAAGTTGCGCACCATGTTCTCCTTGGTGCTGCGCCCCTTCTGGTGGCCCATGAAGAGCACCGGCGCCCCGTCGAAGCGGGCGAAGCCGGAGACGATGGCCCGGTCGGCGGCGAAGCGCCGGTCGCCCTCGATCTCGAAGAAGTCGGTGAAGAGGTGCTTCAGGTAGTCGAGCGTGTAGGGCCGGTTGGGGTGCCGGGCCAGCTGGACGATCTGCCAGGAGGTCAGGTCGTCGAAGATCTCGGCCTGGAGCTTGCGGGCCTTCCGCTCCAGCTTGAGGATCTCGTCGGTGAAGTCGACCTTGGCGCCGCCGGAGAGCTCCTTCAGCTCCTCGATCTTGGCCTGCAGCGCCAGCAGGGGCCGCTCGAAGTCGAGCGCGAACGTTGGCTTGATCACCGGCGCCTTATATCACGCCGCCCAAACGAGTCACGGCGACTCTCGCCACTCCGTGACGCGTCGCGCCAGCGCTTCGGCGTCCACCGGCGGGGCCAGCCACTCCACGTTCGGCTCCCGCCGCAGCCAGGTCACCTGGCGGCGCGCGTACTGCCGGTGGGCCACCTGCACCCGGCGGATGGCCTCGGCCAGGTCCAGCGTCCCGCGCACCACCTCGAGGGCCTCGGCGTAGCCGATGGGGAGCCGCACCGGCGGCGCGCCGTCGAACCGTGAGAGCAGCCAGCGGGCCTCGTCGAGCAGGCCGCCGGCGAACATGGCCTCGACCCGGGCGTCGAGCCGGGCCTTGAGCGCGTCGCGCGGGGGATCGAGCGCCAGGAAGAGGGCGCGGTGCCGGTCGGGGCGGAAGGCGTGGGCGTCGTGGAGCGCCGACTGGGTCCGCCCCCCGGCCGCCACCTCCAGGGCCCGGACCACCCGCACCAGGTCGTTGGGCCGGATCCGCGCCGCCGAGGCCGGGTCGACCGCCGCCAGCCGGGCGTGGAGCGCCGCCCGCCCCAGCGCCGCCGCTTCGGCCGTGAGCCGGGCCCGCAGCGCCGGGTCCCGCCCCGGCGCCTCGACCACCCCGTGCAGCAGGGCCCGCAGGTAGAGCCCGGTCCCGCCCACCACCAGCGGCAGCCGCCCCCGCGCCGTGACGTCGGCGATGGCGGCGTCGGCCAGGGCCACGAAGCGGGCGGCGTCCATCCCCTCCCCCGGCTCGGCCACGTCGAGCAGGTGGTGGGGCACCTCGGCCCGCTCCGCCGCGGTGGGCTTGGCGGTCCCCAGCTCGAGGTGCCGGTAGACCTGCTGCGAGTCGGCGTTGACGATCTCGCCGCCCAGCCGGCGCGCCAGCGCGATGCCGAGCCTGGTCTTGCCCGACCCGGTGGGCCCGGCCAGGACGACGATCAAGGGGACTTGGCGCCGGGGCTCGCGACCGTCCGCTTGATGCCCAGCGCCGCCTCGACCTTGGCCCGCAGGAAGGCGGTGGCGTCCTTGGTGTACCCGCGCTCGACGTCGACGATGGTGCCGTCGCGGGCGATGAGGAAGACCGAGGGGAGCTGCGGGTTGTCGCCGAGGTAGCGCCGGGCCAGCAGGTTGAACCGGTCGCTGAGCACCGGGTAGGTGACGCGGTGGGCGGCCACCATCCGCTTGGCGTCGGTGATCCCCGGCTCCTCCTTGTCGATGCTGATGCCCACCACCCGCAGGCCGAGCGACCGGTAGCGCTGGTCGAGCTCCACCAGCAGCGGCAGCTCCTTCTTGCAGGGGGCGCACCAGGAGGCGAAGAAGCTCACCAGCACCACCCGGGCGTCCGCGTCGCTGGGGTCGTCACCGGCCAGCGCCGCGAGCGAGAGGGTGGTCATCCCGGCCGCCTCGGCGTTGAGGAGCCTGAGCGAGAAGCCCGGCGCCGGTCCCCCCAGCACCGCCTCCTCCTCGGCCCGCGCCGCGCCGGCCAGGGCCACCAGCGCCAGCGCCACCAGGGCCCGCCTCGCCACGCGGCCGGGGCTCACGGCGCCACCTCCTGCGACCGCTCCACCAACGCCTTCAGCCGCTCCGCCAGCTCCGCCAGCTTCACCGGTGTCTCCTCTCGGGTCGTCATGTCCTTGAGCTTCGCCTCGCCGGCCGCCACCTCCTGGCCGCCCAGCACCAGGGCGAAGCGGGCCGCCACCCGCTCCGCCTGCTTGAACTGCCGCGCCAGCTTGCCGCCGCGGGCGTCGAGATCGCAGGCCACCCCGGCCCTGCGCAGGGCCGAGGAGAGCCGCAGCGCCGCCGCCGCGCCCGCGGCGTCGGCCGAGACCAGGAAGACCGCCGGCCGGCGCACCGGCACCGGCCGCCCCAGGGCCTCGAGGATCAACGCCAGCCGCTCGGCCCCCAGCGCGAAGCCGATGCCGGGCGTGGGCGGGCCGCCCAGCGTCTCCACCAGCCCGTCGTAGCGGCCGCCGCCGGCCACCGCCGACTGGGCGCCGAGGGCGTCGCTGGTGAACTCGTAGGCGGTGCGCACGTAGTAGTCGAGCCCGCGCACCAGCCGCGGCTCGACGGCGTAGGCCACCCCCAGCGCGTCGAGCCCGGCGCGGACCGCGTCGAAGTGGGTGCGGCAGGGCTCGCAGAGCCGGTCGAGCAGCCGCGGCGCCCCCTGCAGCACCGGCTGGCACGAGGGCACCTTGCAGTCGAGGACCCGCAGCGGGTTCTTCCGGGTCCGCTCCCGGCAGTCGGCGCAGAGCTGGTCGGCGCGCTCGGTCAGCCAGGAGGTGAGGTCGGCGAGGTAGGCGGGGCGGCAGGCCGCGTCGCCCACCGAGTTGAGCTTGAGCGTGGTGGTGACGCCGAGGCGCGACAGCCAGTCCTCCACCATGGCGATCTGCTCGGCGTCGATGGCCGGCTCGGCCACGCCGAAGGCCTCGACGCCGATCTGGTGGAACTGGCGGTAGCGCCCCTTCTGCGGCCGCTCCCGCCGGAACATGGGGCCCATGTAGAACCACTTCTGCGGCCCGTCCACGTAGGCCCCGTGCTCGATGAAGGCGCGGATGGTCCCGGCCGTCCCCTCGGGGCGCAGCGCCAGCCGGTCCTCGCCCTTGTCCTCGAAGACGTACATCTCCTTGCTGACGATGTCGGTCTGCTCGCCGACGCCGCGCGAGTAGAGCTGGGCCGGCTCCACCACCGGGGTGCGGACCTCGCGGTAGCCGTAGAGCGCGAAGACCTCGCGGGCCACCGCCTCCAGCTCGTGCCAGCGCCCCACCGCCCCGGGCAGCACGTCGTTCATCCCCTTGACGGCGTTGATCCTGGCGCTCACGCGACCCCCGGTCCGCCGGCGGCGGCGCCGACGGGCTCGCCCACCCGCACCCGCGCCCCCGGCTTGAGCCGGTCGGAGAGCCTCACCCGCCCCGGCTCGAAGACCAGGATCACCGTGGAGCCCATCTCGAAGGCCCCCAGCTCGTCCCCCTTCTGCACCGGCAGGGGTGGCGTGTAGTCGCCGCGCTGCGCCCGGGCGCCCGGCTGGTCGGTGAGCGGCACGGCCGCGTCGTAGGCGGCGCGGACCCGCCCCACCACGGTGGCGCCCACGGCGACCACGGCGACCAGTCCCAGCGGCGAGTCGAGCAGCGTCACCAGCCGCTCGTTCACCGTGAACAGCCCGGGGACGTGGGCGGCCGAGGCGGCGTTGACCGGCCAGAGCTGGCCGGGGAGGTAGCGCCAGCCGGTGATGGCGCCGGAGAGCGGGAAGTGGATGCGGTGGTAGTCCTGCGGCGAGAGGTAGAGCGTGGTCCAGGCCCCCCCCTCGAAGCGGCGGGCCAGCGCGGCGTCGCCCAGCAGCGCCGCCACGGTGTAGTCGATCCCCTTGGCCTGGATCATCCGCCCCCCCACGGCCAGGCCGGTCTCGGAGACCCGGGCGTCGACCGGCGAGACCACCACCTGGTCGCCCGGGGCGATGGGGCGCAGGCCGGGGCGCAGCGGCCGGGCGAAGAACTGGCCGAAGGTCCGGTAGCTCTGCAGCGGCGGGCTGGCCTCGAGATCGATCCGGTAGAGGTTGGCGAAGCCGCGCATGGCGGCGCGCAGCAGGCCGCCCGGCCCCTCCCAGTCGGTGAGCCGCCCCACCAGCCTGGAGAGGGCGTTCTTGGGGACGGCGCGCATCGCGGCGATGAAGAGTCGGTCGCTCATGAAGGTCGCGGAGTCTAGCAGAGGGTCCGCCGGCGCCGGTAGGATGCCGGCATGTGCCGCCTCTTCGGCCAGCATGCCCCACCCGAGCTCGATCGCTGCGAGCCGCTCTGCAGCGCCCCCAACGCCCTGCGCTTCCAGAGCCACCAGCACCCCCACGGCTGGGGCATCGGCTGGTACCAGGGCGGGCGGGTCCGCGTCGAGCGCGGGCTGCTGCCGGCCCACGCCGACCAGGCCTTCGTCGAGGCGGCCCGGGCCGCCCGCTCCCGGGTGGTCATCGCCCACATCCGCGACGCCAGCGTCGGGCCGGTCAGCGCGGCCAACACCCACCCCTTCGTCAACGGCCGCTGGATCTTCGCCCACAACGGCACGGTGGCCCGCTTCCGCGACGTGGCCCGGGTCCGCGCCGATCTCGAGGCCGAGATCGACCCCTCGCTGCGGCGGGCGCTGCGCGGCCAGACCGACAGCGAGCGCTGCTTCCTGCTCTTCCTGACCCGGCTGCGGGGGCGCGGCTCGGCCGCGGCGGCGACGCTCGGGCAGGTCACCGCGGCGCTACGCGCCACCACCGAGACCATCCGGCGCATCGCCGACCAGCGCTCGGCCCGCCCCTCCTCGCTCAACTTCCTGGTCACCGACGGCCGGGTGCTGGCGGCCAGCCGGCTGGGGCGCGACCTGCACGTGGCGGTGGCGGCCGGGGCCGAGCGGGCCTTCGTGGTGGCCAGCGAGCCCATCGGCGTCGCCGACTGGAGGCCGGTTCCGGACGGGGCGGTGGTCGGGTTCGACGGAGGCTGAGGGGCCCCTCAGGGGATCGTCAGGACGGCCGCGGACTGCCCGCCCATGCCGGGCGGTGCCGTTGGGCCCGACGGGCTGCCGCCTCCAGCGCCTCCCAGCCCGGGAGCGGCGGTGGCGCAGCTGTTACCCGTGAAGGTCGTGGTCGCGCTCCCGGCGTGGCCGAGGCAGGCGCTCGGCCCGCCGCCGCCGCCGCCACCCGGTCCCCCGGCGCCGCCGTTGCCGCCGGGTCCGGCGCTCCCGCCCGGACCGCCGTCATCGGCCAGGCCGCCACCGAGGCCGAAGCTGCCGCCAGCCTGTCCTGCAGCGCCGCCCCCACCACTTCCGCCGGCGCCTCCTCGGCCGGCCTCGAGCGTGTTGCTGGTGGCGCTGAGCCGGCCGCCGGCCGCGAAGAGGGCGAAGCTGCCCCCGCCCCCGCCGCCACCGCCGCCGCCGCCGCCGGCCACGCCACCGCAGCCGCCGCTGCCCCCACCGCCGCCGCGGTCGGCGTTGCAGGTCGGGAAGCCGAGGTAGATGGTCGAGCCCCCGCCCCCACCGCCGCCCCCACCACCGCCCCTGCCGTTGGCGCCGGCCAGCCCCGCGTTCCCAGCCGCCGGGAGGTAGCCACCGGCCGCCAGGGTGCCCAGCGAGGAGCCGCCGCTCCCCATCGCCCCGCTGCCTCCGTTTGCGCCTGGGCTCCCCATCCCGCCCGCGCCGCTCGCGGTGAAGCAAACGCGGGAGGCGGCGCCCCCCGCGCCGCCCGGGCTGCCGCCGCTGCCGCCCGTCCCCGGCGAGCCGTTCAGGTCACCGTACCCGCCGAGGCCTCCCATGCCGCCCGGCTCGGCGCAGGCCGGGGCCGCCCCGCCGGCTCCGCCGAGGGCGCTGCCCGAGCTGCCGGGCTGGCCAGGGAGTCCAGGGGGCGCGAATGCCGGGGCGGTCGAGGCCCCGTCGACGCCGGCGCTCCCTGCCGTCCCCGCCATGGCCACCACGCTGTTCCAGCGGGCCACCAGGTTCCCGCTGCCGGCGAGGAGCCGCAGTCCGTAGGCGCTGGCCCCGGGCGTGGCCGGTGACTCGGCCAGGATGCTCAGCCCCTCCACGTGGGTCTCGGCGTCGACCTGGGGCACCAGGATGACGGTCCCGCTGGCCACGATCTGGCTGGAGACGATGGCCTTGCGCCGGAAGGTGAAGTCCGCGTCGGCCTGATCGAACCCGCCGATGAGGCTGATCCCCGAGGGGAGCGTGACGTTCTCACGGAAGGTCCCGCCCCCCAGGCAGACCCCGTGGAGGCCATTGGCCACCGCCACCTGGATCGCGGCGGCGATGGTCTGCTTGGGCGCCTGCCGGGTCCCGACGCCGGTCAGGTCGTTGCCGGCGGGGCTGGCGTAGGCGCAGTCGGCCACCACGCCGTCGCTGCCGTCGCAGTTCTCGTCCAGGAAGCCGGCGTCGATGGGATCGACAGCGGAGGTCGGGGTGCAGGCGTACTCGCAGCCGCAGGTCCCGGTGAGCGGGTTCTGGTCGAGGTCGACGAAGCCGGCCGGGCACCCCCCCGCGCAGGAGATGGTGTGGGTGATGTTCCCGGTGGCCGGGTCGCAGCTGTCGATAGTGGCCGGGTTGCCGTCATCCACCGGGACCGGGGTGTGGGTCACGCCCCCCGAGGCGGTGCAGGCGTCGACGGTGCAGGCGTTGCCGTCATCCACCGCGACCGGGGTGTGGGTCACGCCTCCCGCGGCGGTGCAGGCGTCGACGGTGCAGGCGTTGCCGTCGTCGATGGTGACCGCGGTGTGGACGCAGGCCCCGGCCTGGCAGGTGTCGGCGGTGCAGGCGTCGTGGTCGTCGCACGAGGCGGCCGTGGTGCAGCCAGGGGCTGGACCGGTGCCGCCTCCACCGCAGCCCGCCAGCAGGACGGCGCCGAGCGCGGCGAACAGCGCGAGGGCGTGGAAGGGGCGCTGGTGCGGCATGAACGGCCTCCGGGTATGGGTTCGAAGGGGCCAGCCTAGGACCTTTCCACCAGCCACGCACGGGCCTTTCCCCTGGCCCGCGCCCGGCACCGTGTTGATCTTCGAGGCTCGGAGGTGCGACCGTGGCGGGTTCCACGGGGCCCCGCGCCGCGCCGGATCGGGCCAGCCCCATCGCACCGGGAGCACGCCATGCCAGGGAACGCCGCCGCCTCGGTCGCCGCCGCCGCCCTCCTCCTCTCCGCCACCGGCTGCGCCACCACGGCCGACGCCAGGAACGCCAAGGGGACCGGCCTGGCCCGGGTCTACGAGGCGCCGTTCGAGGTGGTCTGGCGGGAGCTCCCCCCGACCCTCCTGGCCCTGTCCCTGGGCGTCAGCGAGGTGGACCAGGCGGGTCGCTGCGTCCTGGCTTCGACCGGCTGGAGCGCCTTCAGCTATGGCGAGGTGGTGGCGGTCTTCGCCGAGCCGGCCGCCGAGGCCGGGAGGACCCGCGTCGAGGTGGTCTCGAAGCGGGTCATGGCCACCAACATCCTCGCGCACAGCTGGGAGAACGACGTCCACGCCAAGCTGGCCGAGCGGCTGAAGGCCGCGGCGGCGCCCCCGCCGGCCCCTCCCCCCGCGGCCGGCACCCCGCGGAGCTGAGCCGCCGGCCGCCGGGCCGGGCCCCTACTCCAGCCCCTGGATGGGGAAGTCCTTCGGGTAGCGGATCTCGTAGCGCAGCTCGACCACCCGGGTCTCCTTCGGCCCCAGCTTCAGCTCCCAGCGCCGGACCCCCGGCCGGTCGGGATCCTCCCCGGTGGCCGGGGTGGTGCCGTCGAGCAGCTTCACCTTGATCGCCTCGTCCCGCGAGACCGGCACCAGATCGAGCAGGGTCAGCGTGGTGGCCGCGGCGTAGCGGTTCTTGACCGTGGTGCGGACCTGGTAGCGCCACACGTGGTCGCCGCCCAGCAGCCCGGCGGTCTCGTGGCGCCGCTCCACCACCCGCCGCTCCACCTCGAGGCGGGGGTCGGCGCCGAAGGCCAGCTTGAGCTCACCGCCCGGCGGCGTGGCCGCCAGCGGGGCCCGGCCGACGAACTCGTCGCCGAGCGAGATGCGGGCCTGCCCGGGCAGGAACGGCAGCCCGGTGTCGTTCACCAGCGTCGCGGTGAGGAACGCGGTGGCGTCGCCGCGCGGCGACACGGTGCGGGTCACCGCGCCCTTCAAGGCGTGGCGGGCCAGCGGGACGGTGCGGCTGCGGCCGGCCCCGTCCACGGTCTCGCGCCGCGGCGTGGTCCAGGTGGCGGCCAGCAGCCCCATGGTGGCCTCGGCCTGCTCCGGCTCCAGCTCCACCAGCTGCTCCAACTTGGTCTCGGCCAGCACCTTGCGCCGCTCCAGGGGGGCCGGGGCGGCGACCACCGAGGCCGGGGCATCGGCCCGCATCGCCCCGCGCGCCGGCGGCGCCAGCCGGATCCGCTCCAGCCAGCGCGGCTCCAGCCCCGGCACGGTCAGCCCGCGCCCCGGCTCCGCCGTGGAGAGGGCCAGCCGGGCCTCGGTCCAGTCCTCCCCGGTGCGCTGCGACACCTCGCCGAGCAGCGCCAGCTCCACGGCCCCGCTCTCCGGCTCGAGCCGGGCGTCCCAGACCGGCCGCCAGCCGGCGCCCTGCACCAGGTAGCTGACCGCCAGCTCCAGCGCCCCGCCGCGCTCGGCGCTCAGCTCCACCGCCACCTCGGCGCTGGTCCCGCTCCGCTTGGCCTGCAGCTTCTCCAGCTCGGCGCGGGCCGCCCCCAGCCGTCGGGCCAGCTCGCGCCGCCCCGCCTCGGCCCGCCGCCCGTCGGCCGCGGCCGCCTCCAGCTGCCCCTCCACGAAGGCCATCAGCTCGGCCCACTCCCTGGCGCTCACCCCGCGCACCGCCAGGTTCTTGCTCCGCTCCTCCGAGTAGCTGGCGCGCAGCGACTCGGCGAAGCGGCCGCGGGCCTTGGCCGCCGCCTGCCTGTCCTCCAGGGCCCGGTCCTCCCCCTGCAGCGCCTCCACCCGCCCCTCGGCGGCCCGGACCTCGGGCAGGTCGAGCTCGGCCCGGGTGATCCGCTCGACGCTGACCCCCCCGACCCGGGCCCGGGCCGTCCCCTTCCCCTCGACGCGGAGCGAGTCGTCGTCGAGGCCGGCCGGCAGCCCGCGCAGGACCACCCGGGTCTCGCCGGGGGCGACCTCGACGCGCGCCAGGCGGGTGACGCGGGCCCAGCCGCGGTAGACGGTGACGGCGTCGACCTTCGACGAGGCGGCCAGGTCGGCGGCGAGGGCGCGCTCCGGGGCGACGACGGCGAAGAGCAGGGCGAGGGCGATCGAGCGGTGCATGGTGGTTCCTCCCAGCGGGTCTGCACGGGTGAACGCGCCACCCGCCGAAGCGATCTACCGGCGAGGCGGAAGGTGCAGCGCCCCGGCCAGCGCCTGGTGGCGGGGCCCGAAGCCGGTGAGCGACAGCCGCCGGGCGTTGGGGCGGCCGGCCACCTCCTCCAGCCGGATCTCCAGCCGCTCCGCCGGCAGCCAGCCCGCCACCTTGTCGGCCCACTCCACCACCAGGGCCCCGTCGCCACCCAGCAGGTCCATGAAGCCGGTGGCGTAGAGCTCGTCGAGGTCGGCGAGCCGGTAGAGATCGGCGTGGTGGAATGGGAGCCGGCCGCGGTAGGTCTGGACGATGCCGAAGGTGGGCGACGAGACGTCGGCCTCGTCGACGCCGGCCCCGGCGCAGGCGCCGCGGACCAGCTGGGTCTTCCCGGCGCCGAGGTCGCCGAAGAGCGCCACCACGTCGCCGGGCTGGAGCAGCGCCCCCAGCCGCTCCCCGAGTCGCCAGGTGGCCCGGGCCGACGCCGTGGTCAGCCGCCCGGCCGCGGCCGGCCCCGCCGAGGTCACCGCTGCCACCGCGCCCAGACCTGCCCGATGGCCTCGCCCAGGTCGCCGGCCAGCAGCCCCCGCTCGCCGAGCCTCGCCGCCACCAGGTCGCCGGCGGCGCCATGCACCCAGGCCGCCACCCGCGCCGCGTCGAAGGGCGGGAGCCCCCCGGCCAGCAGCGCCCCGCAGAGCCCGGCCAGCACGTCGCCGGTGCCGCCGGTGGCCATCCCGGCGTTGCCGGTGGGGATCACCGCCGCCGCCGCCCCGGGCGCCGCCACCACGGTGCGCGCCCCCTTCAGCACCACCACCACGCCCCAGGCCGTCGCCGCGGCCATCGCCAGCCCGATCCGGTCGGCCTGCACCTCGGCGGTGGAGCGGGCGCAGAGCCGGGCCATCTCGCCCGGGTGCGGCGTCAGGATCACCGGGGCCGGGAGCTTCCCCAGCCAGGCCGGCTCGGGGTCGAGGGCGTTGAGCGCGTCGGCGTCGAGCACCGCCGGGCGCCCCGCCCCCTCCAGCCAGGAGCGCAGCAGCCGCCCGGTCTCGTCGCCGCGGTGGAGCCCGGGCCCCGCCACCAGCGCGTCGGCGCCGCGCCCGGCCGGGAGCAGGGTGGCGAGATCGGCGGGGCCGAGCGGCCCGTCGCCAGGGAGCGTCACGCTCATCGCCTCGGGCCTCCCGGCCAGGGCCAGGGCCAGCACCTCGGCGCGTGCCGCCAGCGTCACCAGCCCGGCGCCCCCGCGCAGGGCCCCGCTCACCGCCAGGTGGGCGGCGCCGACCTTGCCCGGCGAGCCGGCCAGCACCAGCACCCGCCCGGCGTCCCCCTTGTGCGCCGCCGGGTCGCGCCGCGGCAGCAGCGGGCGCACCTCCAGCTCCTCGAGCAGCCGGCAGCGCTCGCCCACCCCGGCCACGGCGGCGGGTGGGAGGCCGATGTCGGCCACGGTCACCGCGCCGGCCAGGCTCGCCCCCGGGAGGAGGACCAGCCCCACCTTCTGCAGGCCGAAGGTGACGGTGGCGTCGGCCTCGACGCAGGGGCCGAGCGGCCGGCCGGTGTCGGCGGAGAGGCCGGAGGGGAGGTCCACCGCGACCACCCGGGCCCCGCCGCGGCGCGCCGCGGCCATGGCCGCGATGGCGGCGGCGAAGCGCCCCTCGGCAGGGCGCGACAGGCCGGTGCCGAGGAGCGCGTCGACCACCAGGTCGTCGGGGCCGGCGCCGAGCCCGGCCCCCTCCTCGAAGGGCTGGACCGGCACGCCGGCCTCCAGCGCCAGCCTCGCCATGGCCGCGGCGTCGCCGGCCAGCCGCTCCGGCGCCACCACCGCCACCACCCGGACCCGCCCCGAGGGGTGGAGCAGCCGGGCCGCCACCCAGCCGTCCCCGCCGTTGTTCCCGCCGCCGCAGACCACCAGGAAGCGGCTCTGGGGGCGGACCAGGCGCAGCGCCGCCTCGGTCACGGCCCGGCCGGCCCGCTCCATGAGCTGCAGCGAGGGGACGCCCAGGCCGTCGATGGCGGCGCGGTCGATGGCCCGCATCTCGGCGCTCCCCACCAGCCTCACGGCGCCCCCGGCCTGGACCGAGGGAGCCTCACGCCCCCTCCAGCACCACCACCGCTGCGGCCACGCCGCCGTCGTGGGTGAGGGTGAGGTGGATGCGGGTGACGCCGAGCCGCTTGCCGGCGGCGGCCGCCTTGGCCGAGATGGCCAGGGTCGGGGCCCGCCCCTCGGCGCGGGTCACCTCCAGGTCCTGCCAGCTCACCCCGCGCGGCGCCCCCAGCGCCTTCACCGCCGCCTCCTTGGCGGCAAAGCGGGCGGCGTAGCCGGAGGCGCGGTCCCGCCTCGCCTCGCAGAAGGCCCGCTCGCCGGGGGTGAAGCAGCGGGCCAGGAACCGCTCGGCGCGGTCCGGCGGGCCGTCGAGGAGCCGGGCGATCCGCCCCACCTCGACCACGTCCATGCCCAGCCCGAGGATCACGACCGGGCCTTCTGGAGGAGCTCCTTCATCTCGCGCACCGCCCGCTCCATCCCCACCAGCACGGCGCGGGCCACGATGGCGTGGCCGATGTTGAGCTCCTCGATCTCGCCGATGGCGGCCACCGGCAGCACGTTCTGGTAGTTGAGCCCGTGGCCGGCGGCCACCTGCAGCCCCAGCTTGGCGGCCGCCTTGCAGCAGTCCACCAGCCGGGCCAGCTCCTTGCGCCGGTCGCTGGCCAGCCGGGCGTCGCAGTAGCGGCCGGTGTGGAACTCCACGGTGTTGGCCTCGACCCGGTGGGCCGACTTCACCTGGTCGAGCTCCGGGTCGATGAAGAGCGAGACCTCGATGTCGGCGTCGCGCAGGTTCTTCACCACCCGCCGCACCTGGTCGCGGGCCCCCACGGCGTCGAGGCCGCCCTCGGTGGTCAGCTCCTCGCGCCGCTCCGGCACCAGGGTGACGATGTCCGGCTTCACCTCGTAGGCGATCTTGACCATCTCCTGGGCGGCCGCCATCTCCAGGTTGAGCCGGGTGGTCACGGTCTTGCGCAGCACCAGCAGGTCCCGGTCCTGGATGTGGCGCCGGTCCTCGCGCAGGTGGATGGTGATCTGGTCGGCGCCGGCCAGCTCGGCCAGCGCCGCGGCGGTCACCGGGTCGGGGTAGGTGGCGCGCCGCGCCTGGCGCAGCGTGGCCACGTGATCGACGTTGACTCCGAGGCGTGCGGACATGGCCGGACTCTACCGCGTCAGCCCAGCGCGCGCCTGATCTCGTCGGCGATCTGGTCGGCCCAGGCCTTGACCTTCTTCTGCTCCGGCCCCTCCACCAGCACCCGCAGCTTGTTCTCGGTCCCCGAGGGCCGGACCAGCACCCGGCCGTCCGCGCCCAGCGCCTTCTCCACCGCGGCGATGGCGGCGGTCACCTTGGGCAGCTGGGCCAGCGGCCGCTTCTCGCGCACCGCCACGTTGACCAGCACCTGCGGGAAGGGCTTGAAGCAGGCGGCCAGCCGGGAGAGCGGCTTCCCCTCCCGCTTCATCACCGCCAGCACGTTGAGCGCCGCCGCCACCCCGTCGCCGGTGGTGACGTGGTCCAGGAAGATGAGGTGGCCCGACTGCTCGCCGCCGAAGTTGTAGCCGTGGCGGCGCATGGCCTCGACCACCGCCCGGTCGCCCACCGCCGTCCGCACCACCTTGCCCCCCAGTGGCCGCAGCGCCGCCTCCAGGCCGAGGTTGGACATCACCGTGGCCACCACCGTCTTCTTGGCCAGCTGCCTGCTCGCCAGCATGGCCCGCCCCACCAGGGCCATGATGGCGTCGCCGTCCACCACCCGCCCCTGCTCGTCGGCGAGGATGACCCGGTCGGCGTCGCCGTCCAGCGCCAGCCCGAGGTGGGCCCGGTGGCGCTGGATGACCCGGGCCATCCCCTCGGGGTGGACCGCCCCGCACTTGCGGTTGATGTTCCGGCCGTCGGGGGCGACGTTGATGGCCACCACCTTGGCGCCCAGCTCCTCGAAGACCGCCGGCGCCACCTTGTGGGCGGCCCCGTGGCCGCAGTCGACCACCACGGTGAGGCCGTCGAGGGTCAGGTCCCTGGGGAAGAGCGACTTCAGGAAGACCACGTAGCGGCCGATGGCGTCGTCGACCCGCTTCGCCTTGCCGATGCGGTTGGCGGTGGGGCGCAGGCCGTGGAAGTCGGCGTCCCCGGGGGCGGCGCCGTCGAGCACCAGCGACTCGATGCGCAGCTCGGTCTCGTCGGGCAGCTTGAAGCCGTCGCGGGAGAAGAACTTGATGCCGTTGTCCTGGTAGGGGTTGTGGCTGGCGCTGATCACCACGCCGGCGTCGGCGCGCATCGACTCGGTGAGGAAGGCGATGCCCGGGGTCGGCAGCGGCCCGGTCAGCATCACGTCCACGCCCATGGAGCAGATGCCCGAGGCGATGGCCTGCTCCAGCATGTAGCCGGAGAGGCGGGTGTCCTTGCCGATGACGATGCGGTGGCGGTGCGGCCCGGAGCGGACCACGTGGGCCAGGGCCCGCCCGAGCTGGAGCGCCATCTCGGCGGTCATGGGGTAGACGTTGGCGACGCCGCGGACGCCGTCGGTGCCGAAGAGGAGGCGGGTGGCGGGGGCGGCCTTGCTGGTGGTCGAGGTCATGGCGGGCGGATGCTACCGCACGCCCGCCGAACCGCCAGCGTTCCGCAGCGCCTGCGCCACCAGGGCCGCCTGCCGGGCCGCCGCCACGTCGTGGACCCGGATGAACTCCACACCGGAGAGGACGCAGGCGGTGACCGCCGCCAGGGTCCCGGGGAGGCGCGCCTCGACGGGGGCCCCGGTCAGCTCCCCGATGAACCGCTTGCGCGACGGACCCACCAGCAGGGGCCGGCCCAGCGCCCGGAGCTCGCCGACCCGGGCCAGCAGCTCCACCGTCTGGGCCGGGG
Organism: Anaeromyxobacteraceae bacterium; assembly: GCA_032654565.1. Classification (GTDB taxonomy): domain Bacteria; phylum Myxococcota; class Myxococcia; order Myxococcales; family Anaeromyxobacteraceae; genus JADKCZ01. The sequence continues at coordinate 397,858 of JAULAX010000017.1, forward strand.
TCTTGGCGAAGCCGAGCCCGGGATCGAGGATCACCGATCCCTCCGGGATCCCGGCCGCCGCGGCCCGCGCCAGCCCTCCCCGCAGCTCGGCCGCCACCTCGCCGAGCAGGTCGGTGTAGCTGGCCAGCCCCGCCATCTGCGCCGGCGTGCCCCGGGTGTGCATCACCACCACCGGGACGCCGGCCGCCGCCACCGCCGCCGCCAGCGCCGGGTCGACCAGGCCGGTGACGTCGTTGACCAGGTCGGCGCCGGCCTGCAGCGCCGCCCGGGCCACCTCCCCCTTGCTGGTGTCGATGGAGATGGGGAGGCGGAAGCCGCGGGCCCGGAGCCGCTCGATGACCGGCACCACCCGCCGCCGCTCCTCGTCGGGGCCCACCGGCGCCGCCCCCGGGCGGGTCGACTCGCCGCCCAGGTCCACGAGGTCCGCACCCTCGCCGGCCAGCCGCTCGGCCTGGGCCACGGCCTCGTCGAGGGAGAGGAAGCGGCCGCCGTCGGAGAAGGAGTCCGGGGTGGCGTTGACCACCCCCATGAGGAAGGGGCCGGGCCCGTCGAAGAGCCTGGCCCCGATCTGCATCCTCACCTCGAACCTCCGCCGGGCCGGGGCTACCCCGGCGCCGGGGCCACCGGCGTGGTCGCCAGCGGCGCCGGCCTGGGACGCTCGGGCACCTGGGTGGTGACCATGGGCTTCACCGGCGGCGTCCGGGTCAGCGCGCCGCCCGCCATCAGCACGTCGATGTCGGCGGTGTCGATGGTCTCGTACTCCATGAGGGCGTCGGCCACCTTCTGCAGCGTGGGGCGGTGCCCCTCGAGCACGGCCCGGGCCCGGGCGTACTGCCCCATGACGATGCGGTGGACCTCGGCGTCGATGGCGCGGGCCGTCTCCTCGGAGAAGGCCTGGACCTGCGACATCTCGCGGCCGAGGAAGACCTCGCCCTCCTTCTTGCCGAAGGAGAGCGGCCCCATCTCGCTCATGCCCCACTCGCAGACCATGCTGCGGGCCAGCGCCGTGGCCACCTCGATGTCGTTGCCGGCGCCGGTGGTCTTCTGGTCGAAGACCAGCTCCTCGGCGATGCGGCCGCCCATGAGGATGGCGATCTGGTTGAGGGCGAACTCCTGGTTGATGTTGAGCCGGTCCTCCTTGGGGAGCTGCTGGGTCAGCCCCAGGGCCCGGCCGCGGGGGATGATGGTGACCTTGTGGACCGGGTCGGTGCCGGGGAGGATGCGCGCCACCACGGCGTGGCCGGCCTCGTGCACCGCGGTGGTCAGCTTCTCGCGCTCGGAGATGACCATGGAGCGGCGCTCCGAGCCCATCATCACCTTGTCCTTGGCGAACTCGAAGTCGGGGCCGGTGACCTTCTCCTGGTCGAGGCGGGCCGCGTAGAGGGCCGCCTCGTTGACCAGGTTCTCGATGTCGGCGCCCGAGAAGCCGGGCATGCCCCGGGCCAGGGTGAGCAGGTCGACGGTGGCGTCGATGGGGACCTTCTTGGTGTGGACCTTGAGGATGCCGAGCCGGCCGTTGAGGTCGGGGCGGGGCACCACGATGCGCCGGTCGAAGCGGCCGGGGCGGAGCAGGGCCGGGTCGAGGACGTCGGGGCGGTTGGTGGCCGCCACCAGGATGACGCCGTCGTTCGACTCGAAGCCGTCCATCTCCACCAGCAGCTGGTTGAGGGTCTGCTCGCGCTCGTCGTGGCCGCCGCCGAGGCCGGCGCCGCGGTGGCGCCCCACGGCGTCGATCTCGTCGATGAAGATGATGCAGGGGGCGTTCTTCTTGCCCTGCTCGAAGAGGTCGCGGACCCGGCTGGCGCCGACGCCGACGAACATCTCCACGAAGTCGGAGCCGGAGATGGAGAAGAAGGGGACCCCGGCCTCGCCGGCCACGGCGCGGGCCAGCAGGGTCTTGCCGGTGCCGGGGGGGCCCATCAGCAACACGCCCTTGGGGATGCGGCCGCCGAGGCGGGTGAACTTCTTGGGGTCCTTGAGGAAGGAGATGATCTCCTCGAGCTCGTCCTTCGACTCGTCGATGCCGGCCACGTCGGCGAAGGTGACCTTGTTGTGGTGGTCGGTCATCAGCTTGGCGCGCGACTTGCCGAAGCTCATGGCCTTGCCGCCGCCGGACTGGAGCTGCCGCATGAAGAAGAAGAAGAGCAGGAAGATGAAGACCAGCGGCAGCCACTGGAAGGCGGCCTGCACCCAGAACGAGGCCTGCTCCGGCTTCTCGTAGCGGAGGGTGACGTCCTTGGCGAGCAGCTTGGTGGAGACCACCGCGGCCGCGTCGAGCGGCCCGGTGGTGGTGAACTCGGAGCCGTCGCGGAGGTGGCCGGTGTAGTCGAGCTCCTTGACCGAGACGTCCTTGACGTCGCCCGACTCGACCTTGGCCATGAACTGCGACCAGTTGAGGGGCTTCACCGGCGTGCTCTTCTGGTCGAAGACCTTCCAGAGCGCGACGAACATCACGATGAGGAAGACCCAGAGCAGCGCCGTCTTGTAGGACTGTTTCAAGGCTCGATGACTCCCGACGGCGAGGGTACGCCGGCCCGGTGGTTATAGCAGCCCGAGCCGCGGGGCGCAGCGGAGCTTCACCGGAGCGGCTCGACCCGGAGGACCAGCCCGGCCGCCCCCTCGGCGAGCGCGCCGAGCTCGGGGATGGCGAGCACCCGGGCCGCCCCGTCGGTGACCAGCAGCAGCAGGTCGCGGCGCGCCCGCGCCACCTTGCGGTCGATGAGCCAGGCCTTGAGCGACTTGCTCCCGCGCCCACCGGCCGGGCGGAAGCGATCGCCGGCGCGGCGGGTGCGCGCCTCCAGCGGCCAGGCCACCGCGGCGCCCGCTGCCGCCACCACCAGCACCAGCCCCAGCGCCGCCACCGGGAAGCGACCCGGCCCGGGGAGCCTGATCGGGGGCGGCGGCTCGGCGCGCCCCGTCTCGGGTGCGCGCCGGCGCGCAGTGGTCCGGGCCACCGTGAGCTTCCCGTCGCGCCGGCGGGCGACCAGCCCGGCGCGCAGCTCCACCTGCCGGTCCCCCTCCCCGACCAGCAGCGCCAGCGCCCGCTCCACGTGCGCCGCCTCGGGGACCGCCCCCCGCCCGCCGGCCAGGAGCGCCAGGCGGCGGATCACCCGCCGGCTCACCGCCGGCGAGAGGCGGCGGAGCCGGTCCACCGACACCTCCGGCGATGCTCCGAGCACGGCGCGGGCCCGCGCCGCCAGCGCCCGCTCGTCGTCCCGCAGCAGGTCGGCGGTCCGGGCCAGCGCCACCTCCAGGGACGGGTTGAGCTCCAGCAGGCGCGGCCAGAGCTCCAGCCGGAGCCGGTTGCGGGTGTAGCGCGGGGTGGCGTTGGACGGGTCGGTGGCCCACGCCAGCCCTCGCCGCGCCAGCCACGCCAGCCCCTCCTCCCGCGCCCGGTCGATGAGCGGGCGGATCACCGGCCCCCGCCGCGGCGGGATGGCCGCCAGCCCGCGGGCCCCGGCCCCGCGCAGCAGGCGGAGCAGCACCGTCTCCGCCTGGTCGGTCCTGGTGTGGCCGGTGGCGACGCGGACGGCGCCGACCCGGGCCGCCTCGGCGCGCAGCGCCGCGTAGCGGGCCCGCCGCGCCGCCGCCTGGACGTTCCCCGCGCCCACCTGCACCCGCACCTCGCGCAGCGGGACGCCCAGCGCGAGGCAGGCGGCGCGCGCCACCTCGGCCTCCTCCTCCACCCCGGCGCGCAGGCCGTGGTCGACGAAGAGGGCGTGCACCTCCCCCACCGCGCCGGCGTCGCGCAGGGCCGCCAGCGCCGCCACCAGCGCCGTCGAGTCGGGGCCGGCCGAGAGCGCCACCAGCACCGACTCGCCGGGGGCCAGCAGACCGCGCCCCCGGAGCGTGGCCAGCACCGCGGCCGGGTACGGGTCGAGCCGGGGGCGGCGCGGAGGGCGAGCCCGGGTCATCTGTGGCCGGCTCCCGGGCCGCTCGGACCGACCCTGGGGCCGCGCCGGATCCGGGCCCTGGTCCGGTCATTTCCGGCGGTAACCTCGCAGAACCACGATGGCCGCCGAGCCGGCCGCCAGCCCGTGGAGGGGCCCCGGTGGGAGGCTCGAATCACGCGGAACAACAAAAGGATGGGAACCCGTTGTCCCGCGGTCGCGGGAGGGGTAGATTCCTGCCGGTAGGGCTCGGGGGTCCCCCCCCTCCCCCTCTGGGCCCACAGGGAGTCGGCAGCGATGCCGGCTCTCTTTTTTTGGCCGTTCACCGAGCGCCGGGGCTCACCACCGGGGCACCGCCATTCTTGACCGTGTGGAAGTGCCATCGTACAAGTACCTCTCTTTCCCCACAGTCCCAGATGGAGCGACGATGTCAGGCACCGACAAGCGCAAGCAGTCACTCTACTTCCCCGAGGACATGCTGAACGAGATCCAGATCGAAGCCAACCGGCAGGATCGGTCGCTCTCCTGGATCGTCCAGCAGGCCTGGCGGATCGCCCGGGGCGAGATCATGCGGTTCCCTTCGGTCAACGACGTCCTCTCCGGCGTGGCCCGCGAGGACGACCGGGAGCTGAAGCCCTAGCCGGCCCGGCACCGTCCGGTCTCGCGTCGCGCCCGGTCGGGTCTCCCGTCCGGGCGTTGTCGTTTCTCCTGCGGTAGACTGCGCGGACGATGCCCCAAGAACGACCCGAACGACCGCGAACCGGCACTCACCGAGCCGGGCGGCGTGCCGGACGACCCGAACGGCTACGAGCCGCCCCCCGAGTTCGACCAGCCTCGGACGTCGCGCGGCCACGCCACCGCCGACGACCTCTCCGAGGCCGGCGGCCGACCCCCGCCTCCGCCCCGCCGCCCGGTCGGGCTGCGGCTCGCCCTGGTGGTCGTGCCCGTGCTGCTGGTCGGCGCCGCCCTGCTCGGCTACCGCGCCTGGCACCGCGCCAAGGTGCTGGCCGAGGGGACGGTGGTCGCCGAGGCGGCGCTGCGGCTCGACACCGCTGCCGGGTACCGCGCCGCCGCCGACACCCTCGAGCCGCTGGCCCGGCTCGACCCCAGGGACGCCGCCTCGATGCGGGCCTTCGCCCTGGCCATGCTGGCCAGCGACTACCGGGAGACCGACCTGGGGAGCGAGGCCGAGGCGCTGATCGCCGCGCCGGGGCGCGCCGAGCGGGTGCCGCCCTACGCCGACCTGGCCGCCGCCGCCCTCTACCTGGGTCGCGGCGCGGTGGGCGACGCCGCCACCTACGCCGGCCGGGCCGGCGACACGCCCTGGGCGGGCGCGCTCCTGGCTCGCCTGGCCCTCCAGGCCGGCAACCCGGAGGCGGCCTTCGAGCCGCTGCGCAGGTCGCTCTCCGCCGACCCGAAGCTGGCCTCGTCGCTGGCCATGCAGGGCGACCTGGCCCGCCGGGTGCTCCACGACGTGCACGCCGCCCGGACCGCCTACGCCGCCGCCCTGGCCTCCTCCCGCACCCACCCGCGCGCCACCTACGGCCTCGCCAAGCTGGCGCTGGCCTCGCAGATCCCCCTCAACGAGGCCATCCTGCCGCTCCGCGCCCTGCTCCACGACACCCAGGCCACCCCGTCGAACGAGCGGGCCCGCGCCGCGCTCCACCTGGCGGCGCTGGAGCTGCGCGCCGGCGACCGGACCGCGGCCTCCGCCACGCTCGACGCCGTGGAGGGGCTGGACCGTCCGGCCCGGGCCTGGGCCGAGGTGGCGGTGCTGGTCGCCGCCGCCGACCGGAAGGGCTACCGGGCGGTCAAGGGGCCGCCGGCCCGCTTCATCACCGCCAGTGACGATGATCCGCTGGAGGCCGCGGCCATCGATCCCACGCCGCCGCCACCGCCGCCGCACAAGGCCACCCCCAGGCCGGCCCCCAGGCCGGTCAAGAAGGCCCTGCCGCCGGCCAAGAAGCCGCCGGTCAAGAAGGCGCCGGTCCGCACCAGCCCGTAGCGGCAGGAGCCCGTAGCGCCAGGAGCCCGGGGCCCCCGGTCCGGGCCGCCAGCTCCGCCGCTGCTCGATCCGGCGGCAGCCCGCTGCCGCAGCATGGAGCAGCCCCGCGAGGGGCGCCGCGGAACCACTGGGGTTCTCCCCTGCCGTGTGCCCGGCATGCAGGCTGCACGGGGGACGGGCAGCTGCCCACCGCCCGTTCACCTGGAGGACTCGTGAGACTGCTCACCGCCGCGCTCGCCCTCGCCGCACCCGCACTGGCCGTCGCCGCCGACGGCCTCGACACCGGGGACACCGCCTTCGTCCTCTTCAGCGCCGCCCTGGTGCTGCTGATGACGCCGGGGCTGGCCTTCTTCTACGGAGGGCTGGTGCGGGCCAAGAACGTGGTCCACACCATGAACATGTCGCTGGTCTGCATGGCCTTCGTCGGCGTGCTCTGGGCGCTGGTCGGCTACAGCGTCGCCTTCTCCCCGGGCGGCGCCCTCGACCGGTTCGTCGGCGGCCTGGCCTGGGTCGGCCTCGCCGGCGTCGGCGCCCGCCCCGAGGCCTCGCTGGCCGCCACCGTGCCCCACGGCGCCTTCATGCTCTTCCAGGCCATGTTCGCCGTCATCACCCCGGCGCTGATCTCCGGGGCCCTGGTGGAGCGGGTGCGGCTCAAGGCCTTCATCCTCTTCGTGATCCCCTGGAGCCTGGTGGTCTACGCCCCGGTGGCCCACTGGGTCTGGGCGCCGGGCGGCTGGCTGCGCGGGCTGGGGGCGCTCGACTTCGCCGGCGGCACCGTGGTGCACATCAACGCCGCCGCCGCCGCGGTGGTGGGGGCCGCCCTGCTCGGGAAGCGACGCGGCCTCAAGGCCCCCACGGTGATGCCGCACAACGTCCCCTTCGCCATCCTCGGCGCCGGCCTGCTCTGGTTCGGCTGGCTCGGGTTCAACGGCGGCAGCGCCCTCTCCGCCAACGGCCTGGCCGCCCACGCCTTCGCCAACACCTTCTTCGCCCCGGCCGCGGCGGCGGCCGCCTGGGTGCTCATCGAGCTGACGCTGCACGGCAAGGTCTCCGGCGTCGGCCTGGCGTCGGGCGCGGTGGCCGGCATGGTGGCCATCACCCCGGCGGCCGGCTACGTCACCCCGCTCTCGGCGCTGCTCATCGGCGCCGCGGCCGCCGTGGCCTCCTTCACCGCGGTGCGCTACCGCCCCCGGCTCGGGCTCGACGACTCGCTCGACGTCTTCGCCGTCCACGGCGTCGCCGCCACGCTGGGCGCCCTGCTCACCGGGGTGCTGGCCAGCCGGGCCATCAACCCCGACGCCGCCGACGGCAGCCTGCGGCTGCTGGGGGTGCAGGCCCTGGGCGTCGCCGTCACCTTCGCCTGGTCGGGCGGCCTCTCCCTCCTGCTCTTCAAGCTGGTGGGGCTGGTCACGCCGCTGCGGGCCGACGAGCAGGACGAGTGGACCGGCCTCGACATGACCGACGCCGGCGAGCGGGCCTACGTCACCTCGGAGACCGAGTCGTCTCCGCACTCCGCGGGCTGAGCGCCTGTGGGGAACTCCCCTCACGGGCGCTGAGCGCCCACCCGGGCCTTCGGGGCGCGTCCAGGGCCCGCTCCGCGGCGTCGGGGCGGGCTCGCCGCGCCTCGCCGGCGCTGCTCGCTGACCGCTCACGCCGCTGCCCATGGCCGGCGCAGCGCCGCCGCCCGGGGCGCGGAACCCTTGGAATCAGGGGGCTCCCGGCCTCGGCACGCACGCTGCAATCCCCCCCGGTACGCACGCAGCACTCACGCGATCTCGGGAGGAGCACCACGATGAAGCAGGCTCTCAAGGCGGCCGTTGCCGCAGCGGTCCTGGCGACCGCCACCGTCGCCTCGGCGACCCCGTCCACCGTCTACTGGACCCCGGCCACCACCTACACCCAGCCGTTCCTGGTGCCGCACCTGACCTACGACACCTACTTCGCCGAGGGGGGCCAGCTGCAGCCCACCTACGGCCTCACCATCGGCTTCCTGCCGTTTGACGCCGTCCAGGGCGAGGTGGGCTTCGACCTGCTGGTCCCGGGCCTGCACAAGGACAACTTCTACCTGAACGGCAAGTTGACGCTGGTGGAGGGGGCCCTGGCCCCGTGGCAGCCGGGCGTCTCGCTCGGCATCCAGAGCGTCGGGTTCAAGAAGGACTACAGCGACTACAACCACCTGCACCTGTCCGTCGGCAAGACCTTTGGCTTCGGCACCGTGGCGGTGGGTGGCTACCGCGGCGGCAACAAGGTCCTCTACACCAGCAGCGCCGGCAAGGTGGAGCAGTCGGGCTTCATGGCCTCCTACACCAGCCCGGACATCAAGGTCGGCCTGCCCGGCCTCGACAAGGTCGTCCTGGCCGCCGACTACTCCAGCGGCAAGAACTTCTTCGGCGCCTACGGCGTCGGCGTCGGCTTCTACTTCACGCCGGCCATCGCCGTCCTCACCGGCCCGGTCATGTTCAACGACAAGGACCTGATGAAGGGGGCCTACGGCTCCAGCTTCATGTGGACCGTCCAGCTCGACGTCGACTTCGATCTGCGGACGCCGCCGCCGGCGCCCGCCAAGTAGACCAGCACAGCGCGGGGGCGCTTCGCGGGACGTCCGGGCGTTGGGCCCGGCGTCCCGCGATTTTTCATGGGGGCGGCCCGGGCCGCGGCGTCCTCAGGTCGCCAGCAGGCTGAGCACGGCGTCGATGACGAAGAACTCGAGCCGGTCCAGGTCGGCGCCCTTCAGGTCGACGAAGCGTCCCGCCACCCGGACCGAGCCGGCCAGCGGCTTGACGTCGGTGATGCTGGCGCGGCAGGCCAGGGGCTCTCCCCCCGGGACGCGGAGGGAGACTCCCACCAGCTCGCCCAGCATGGGCGGATGCGCCAGCATGGCGGAGAAGCCGCCGCTGGAGAGATCGAGCGTCACCGTCCGCTCGGTGGTCGCCCCCACCTTGAGCTCGACCTGGATGGCCCGCGCCACCCGGAGGGCCCGCCGCGGCGTCTCCCCGGGCTTGAGGGTGAGCTTCTGGGCCGCCAGCATGGCGCGGGCCAGCTCCTCGCGCATCGCCTGGTAGCGGCTCTCCTCGCCGGGCCCCAGCGTCGCCTTGCGGGCCCGCTGGTGCAGCTCGCGGAAGGAGCGCACCCAGTCGGAGAAGCCGCCGACCCCCTCCCCGCCCACGGCCATCAGCGCCCCGACCCGTTCACGGCTAGAGCGCCTTCTTCAGCTCGGGAGAGGGCTTGAAGTTGACGGTGCGGGTCGGCGCGATCTGGATCTCCGCGCCGGTGCGCGGGTTGCGCCCCACCCGCCCGGCCCGCTTCTTGACCGCGAAGGTGCCGAACCCGGGCATGACGAACCGCTTGTCCTTGCGGATCCCCTTGGCCAGCTGCTCGAAGACCGCGTCCACCAGCAGGGCGACGTGGCGCTTGGAGAGATCCGGATGGGCGCCCTGCACCTTCTCGATGAGGCCGGCCTTGGTCATGTCGTCGACTTCCTTGCTGTGGGGGCCAGACGCTAGCGATCCGCCCCGGAGCCGTCAAGCCACGATGCGGCACCGGTCTTTCAACTCTGTGTCCTAGGTGGCGATTCCCAGCAGCGCCCGGGCCTCGGCCGGGGTGGCCGGCCGCCGCCCGGCCCGCTCCGCCAGCCCCAGGGCTGCCGCCACCAGCTGCTCGTTGCCCGAGGCCAGCACCCCCTTGGCGATGAAGAGGTTGTCCTCCAGGCCGACCCGGACGTGCCCCCCGAGCCGGAGCGCCACCTCGGCCAGCGGCAGCTCGAAGCGGCCGATGCCGGCCACCGACCAGTGGACCGCCTCCGGCAGCCCCTCCACCAGGAAGCGCAGGTTCCGCTCGCTCCCGGTCATGCCGCCGGGGACGCCGAGCACGAACTGCACGTGGTAGGGCTGGGCCAGGTGCCCCTCCTTGAGGAGCCAGGCCAGGGTGTCGAGCATGCCGGCGTCGTAGACCTCGCACTCCGGCACCAGCCGGCGCTCCCGCAGCCGGAGGGCCACGGTGACGATGTCCGGGCGGGTGTTGGTGAAGACCTGGTCGCCGAAGTTCATGGTCCCCATGTTGAGCGTGCCCATCTCGGCGCCCGGCACCAGCGAGCCGAGCCGCTCCTCGATCGACATCCCCACCGCGCCGCCGGTGGAGCACTGGATGATCACGTCGCTCCCGGCGCTGCGGATGCGGTCGACGATCTCCCTGAAGTGGCCGGGGTCCTGCGAGGCCCGGCCGTCCGGCCAGCGGGCGTGCAGGTGGACCACCGCCGCCCCGGCCCGCGCCGCCGCCACCGAGGCGGCGGCGATCTCCGCCGGCGAGTACGGGACGGCCGGGTTCTGCTCGCGCCGCACCTCGGCCCCCACCACCGCCGCGGCGATGATCACCGGCTCACCCATGGTCGACCCCTCCCGGCGTGCCCGGCCGCTGCTTCTCCCTCGGCACCACGCAGGTGCCGCTGGCCCGGCAGACCAGCACCGGGGCCGCCAGCACCTCGGCGGCGCTGTCGTTGAGGTCGGGGCGCGGCGAGATCACCTTCCAGGCCTCGAACCGCATGGCCCGCGAGGTGGCGCCGGCCCGGACGATCTCCCCCGAGGCCTCCAGGTAGTCGCCGGCGTGGACCGGGGCCAGGAACTCCACGGCGTCGTAGGCCCGGAACAGCCCCTCGTCGCCGTCGTGGCGGATGAGCAGCTCGGTGGCCACGTCGCCGAAGAGGGCCAGCAGCCTGGCCCCGTCCACCAGGGCGCCGCCGTAGTGGGCGTCGGCCTGGGACATCCGCAACCGGATCGTCACCTTCATCCGTGCAGCTCCTTTCCCATCCGCCGCAGCACCTCGCCCACCAGGTAGTTGGCCACGTCGGACGGCTTGGTGCCGGGCCCGAAGCCGGCGTCGTAGCCGAGCTCCAGCGCCAGCTTGTGGTCGATGCGCGGGCCGCCCAGCAGCAGGATCACCTGCTGGCGCCGCCCCAGCCGCGTCAGCTCGTCGACCAGGCGGCGGGCGTTGTCGCGGTGGACGTCGCGCTGGGTGACCACCTGCGAGACCAGCACGGCGTCGGCGTTTCGCTCCACCGCCTCCCGGGCCAGGGTGAGGTTCTCCACCTGGGCGCCCAGGTTGACGGCCTCGAAGCAGGGGTAGCGCTCCAGGCCGTAGTCCCCGGCGAACCCCTTCATGTTCATGATGGCGTCGATGCCGACGGCGTGGGCGTCGGAGCCGGTGCAGGCCCCCAGCACCACCACCCGGCGGCCGACCTCGCGCAGGGCGAACTCGTTGAGCTCGTCGAACCCCTTCTTGCGGGTCACCACCTCGGCCACCTGCAGGGTGGAGAGGTCGACGGCCACGTCGGTCCGGCCGTAGACCACGAAGAAGGTGTAGCGCTCGGCGGCCGCCTCCATCGAGGCCACCAGCACCTGGGTCAGCCCCAGCTTCCGGGCCACCTCGGCGGCCGCCTCGCGGGCCCGCTCCCCGGGCGGCATGGGCAGCACGAAGGAGAGCTGCAGCACGCCGTCGTCCTGCCGGTCGCCGTAGGGGCGGACCAGCGTCCCGGGGATGGGCGGGGTGGCGGTCACGTGCCGCCTCCCAGGCGCGCCGACTGCACCACGGCCCGCAGGTCCTCGAGGTGGCGCTGGCTCACCGGCGAGCGGCCGGTGAAGGTGAGCCAGTGCTGCACCGCGCCCTGGCAGGTCACCCAGGCCCAGCCGTGGGTGCTCCCCTGGTCGGCCTCCTGGGCGATGGCCTTCTGGCCCCCCAGCGTGCTGGGGTGGCGCTGCACCCGCTCCAGCCCGGCGTCGCGGGCCTTGAGGGCCGCCTCCCCTTCGGCGAGGCAGGCGGCGGCGTCGGCGCCGTGGCTCCCCGAGTCCCAGGCCTCGAGCCGGGCCATCCCCTCGGGCGGCACCAGGGCCACACGGCGGGCGTCGCCGCCGGCGTCCCAGCTGGCCGGCGCCTCGAAGGCGAGGGCGCCGACCTGGTAGACCAGCCAGCCGGCCCGGCCGGCCGGCCGGGTCACCGGCGTGCCGCGCAGCCCGCTCGGGCCGGCGCAGGAGGCCAGCAGCAGCGCGGCCAGCAGGCCGAGGTGGCGCGCCGTCCTGGTCACGCGCCCTCCAGCTCGTCGAGGAGCGGGTTGAAGTAGCCGGGGGCGCGGGCCACCACCCCGTCCAGCCCCTTGCCGCCGGTCTCGCGCCGCGCCACGTCGCCGAAGCGGGCCTTGCCGATGGCGGCGTAGAGGCCGTCCGCCGCCACCTCCTCGAGCAGCTGGCGGGCGGCGTGGAGCGTGGCCGCGGCCCGGGTCTCCACCATGCCACCCGGCTTGAGGCGGAGCTCGTCCCCCATCGACCGCCAGGCCCGGTAGACGTAGTCGGCCCCCTTGAGCGCCTGGTAGCGGTCGGCCAGCGAGGGGTTGTGCATGGCCTCGGTCATCATCCCCAGCAGCTGGATCCCCTGCCCGGTCACCCAGCCCACCACGTCGGCCATCAGGTCGTAGCCGTGGCTGAAGAAGATGTCGCCCTGCTTGTGCTTGGTGGGGGGCATGTACTTGAGGGGGGCGTCGGGGAAGAGGGTCCGCACCAGCAGCGCCTGGGCCAGCTCGCGGGCGAAGGTGTCGTCCCGGGCCGGGTCGATCTCGAAGCTGTGGCCGAGGCCGAGGAGGCGGTCGGGGAGCCCGGCCCGGTGGGCGAAGGACTCGTTGATGAACTGGGAGGCGACCACGGTGTGGGCCCCCTCGTCGGCGTCGGCGGTGGTGATGTAGTTGTCCTCGCCGGTGTTGATGGTGATGTCGGCGAGCGCGCAGATGCGCCGCGAGAAGTGCTGGTCGCAGAGGGTCCGCTTCATGTTGATGTCGCGGAAGAGGATGCCGTACATGGCGTCGTTGAGCAGCATGTCGAGCCGCTCCCACGCCGCCGCGAAGGCGATCTCCGGCATGCAGAGGCCGGAGGAGTAGTTGGTGAGGTGCAGGTAGCGCTTGAGCCGCCGCGACTCGTCGTCGAGCGCCTCGCGCATGATGCGGAAGTTCTCCTGGGTGGCGTAGGTGCCGCCGAACCCCTCGGTGGTGGCGCCGTGGGGGACGTAGTCGAGCAGCGACTGGGCGGTGGAGCGGATCACCGCGATGATGTCGGCGCCCCCCTGGGCCGCCGCCCGCGCCTGCTCCACGTCGTCCCAGATGTTGCCGGTGGCCACGATCAGGTACTTGTGCGGCCGCGGCCCGGTCCCCAGCTCGGCCTTGAGGGCGTTGCGCGCCGCCACCCGCCCGCGCAGCTCGGCCACCGCGCCCCGCGACTCGCGGGTCAGCTCCTCGCGCAGGGCCCGCTCCTCCTCGGCCGGCAGCGGCGCCGGCCGCTCCGGCAGGGTGGCGATGGCCTCGACGATGGCGGCCGGGTGGCGCGCCCCCTGGCGCATCACGTAGCCGAGCCAGTAGGCGGCCCCCTGCCCCAGCAGGCCGCGCCGGTGCAGCTCGTCCACCGCCAGGTTCACCTGGGGGACGCCGCGCGGCCCGGCCCCGTGCAGCCCGAAGAGGCGCAGCACCGTCCGCTCGATGGCCACCGTGGTGTGGCCGGCGACGAAGCCGAGCACCGGCGCCGTCACCCGGTCGGCCAGCTCCCGGCAGCGCGCCACCTCGTCCCGGTCGAGGTGGAGGTCCGGGACGTGGCGGCCGTCGGCGAGTTGCATGCGGCGAGGTGTAGGCCGGTGGCGCGCGGCCGGCAAGCGATAAACCTTCGACGCGCCGGTCCGGGCGGCGCCGCGGAACGGCGCCAGGTGGCGCCAGTCAGGGGGGACGCGCCGCCCACCAGCCCCGGGCGGCGCCGGCCAGCCCCTCGGCGCTGTTGAGCCCGGGCTCGTCGAGGGCCAGGTCGAGCAGGTGGCGCAGCCCCTCGCCGACGTGCGGCCCGGGCGGACAGCCGAGCAGCGCCATCAGCCCCCGGCCGTCGAGGGCCAGCGCCCCGGTCTCCAGCGGAGCCCCCGACGCCAGCGCCGCCCGGCCCCGCGCCGCCAGCCGCCGCGCCGCCGCCGCCGCGGTGGCCCGCCGCCCCTTCGGCAGCGCCGCCACCTCGGCGCCGCGCAGCGCCAGCAGCGGCTCGAGCCGCTTCGGCCCCACCCCGGCCAGCCAGCGCCTCACCGCCGGCGGCGAGACCGGGTCCTCCGGCCGGCCGTCGCCGAGGCAGGCGTGGCGCGCCGCCAGCGCCGCCACCTCGGCCGCCACCCGCCCCGGGAAGCGGAGCGCCGCCAGCAGCCCCTCGATCTCGGAGACCGGGGCGGCGTGGAAGATGGCGGTGAGCCGCAGGGTGAGGTCGGGCGGCTCGCCCCCCAGGGCCCCGGCCACCGCGCCCAGGTGGCGACGCCGGGCCGGCCCCAGCGCGGCCAGCGGCGGGGCCAGCACCTCCAGCAGGCCGGTGGCGGAGAGCAGCTCCAGGGCCCGGGCCACGTGGGGCGAGCAGGCCAGCCGGCCCAGCTCCTCGGCCATCCGCTCCCGCGACACCAGCCGGACCACCGGCAGGGCGCCGGGGATGGCGGCGCGGGTGGGGGCGTCGAGCCGGAAGCCGAGCTGCCCGGCGAAGCGGACCGCCCGCAGCGGCCGCAGCCCGTCCTCGGCGAAGCGGGCCCGCGGGTCGCCCACCGCCCGGATGACGCCGGCGGCCAGGTCCCTCTGGCCGCCGAAGGGGTCGGCCAGCTCCAGCGCCAGCGGATCGAAGGCCATGGCGTTGATGGTGAAGTCGCGCCGGGCCAGGTCCTCGTCCAGGTCGGTGTGGAAGGTGACCGACTCCGGGCGCCGGCCGTCGGTGTAGGCCCCCTCGCCGCGGAAGGTGGTCACCTCCACCTTGAGCTTGTCGGGCGTGAGGATGGTGACGGTGCCGTGATCGATGCCGGTGGGGATGACCCGGGGGAAGAGCGCCGTCACCTGCTGCGGCGTGGCCGGCGTGGCCAGGTCGAAGTCGAGCGGGGAGCGGGGGCGGCGCAGCAGCAGGTCGCGGACCGCGCCCCCCACCACCCAGGAGCGGTGCCCCTCGGCGGCCAGCCGGGTGAGGACGCCACGCACCGAGGGGGGAAAGACGGCGCGGCGCAGCGACGGGGGGAGCGGCATCCGGGCAGCCTACCGCGTCGCCCGCCCTGGCCGACAGCCGACCGGGCGGGCCACGGCCGCCTCTCGGGGTCGGTTCAACACGCACCCTCGGTTTCTCCCGCCTCCGGCCCAATCGGGTACCATGTCCCCATGTCCGTGGACACCCTGGTCGCCTCCCTGATCGCCGCGCGCGACTACAGGCACGCCGCGGACGCGGTGATGCGGGAGTACGGCCCGGGCATCCGCGGCCTGCTGCTGACCATCTTCCGCCGCAACCCCGACGCCGGCGAGGAGGCCTTCTCGCTCTTCGCCGAGAGCCTGTGGCGCTCCATCGCCGGCTTCCGGGGCGAGTCCTCGGTCCGGACCTGGGTGTACATCCTGGCCCGCAACGCCGCGGTCTCGGTGACCCGCGAGGGCTGGCACAAGCTGGGGCGCCGGCTCAACACCGGCGAGGCCGAGCGGCTGGCCGAGGAGGTGCGGACCCGCTCCGGGGTCCGGCTGGAGCGGCAGTCGACGGCGCTGACGGCGCTGCGCGACGCCCTCGACCTGGACGAGCAGACGTTGCTGACGCTGCGGCTCGACGAGCGGCTGCCGTGGGACGAGATCGCCCAGATCATGTCCTCGAGCGGCGAGCCCATCGACTCGGCGGCGGTCCGGCAGCGCTTCGCCCGGCTCAAGACCAAGCTGGGCGAGCTGGCCCGCGGCCAGGGGCTGATCCAGTGACCACCCACGAGAGCCGGGACCCGGGCTCGCTCTCCCGCCTGCTCTCCGAGCTGGCCGAGGTCCCGCGCCCCGACGTCCCCGCCGCCTACGCCGCCGGGCTGCGCCCCGGCACCTCGGTGGGGCGCTTCATCATCGAGCGGGAGATCGGCCGCGGCGGCTTCGGCGTGGTCTACGCCGCGCTCGACCCCGAGCTGGGCCGGAGCGTGGCGCTCAAGCTGCTCAAGCCCGGCAGCAGCCCGGCACGCAAGGGGGGCGAGTGGCTGCGGCGCGAGGCCGAGGCGGTTGCGCGCCTGTCCCACGCCAACATCGTCACCCTTCACGACTTCGGCCGGACACCCGGCGGTGCCTACCTGGTCTTCGAGCTGCTCCGCGGCGAGACCCTGTCGGGCCGGCTGGGGCGCGGGCCGCTGCCGCTCGAGGAGCTGCTCCACGTCGGGCTCTCGGTGGCCCGGGCCCTGGCCCACGCCCACGACGAGAGCGTGCTCCACCGCGACCTGAAGCCGGCCAACATCTTCCTCTGCGCCGACGGCACCGTGAAGGTGCTCGACTTCGGCATCGCCCACCTCTTCGAGAAGGACGGGCCGTCCACCGGCGGCACCCCCGCCTACATGGCCCCGGAGCAGTGGTGGGAGGAGACCGGCGACGCCCGCAGCGACCTCTTCGCCTTCGGCGTGCTGCTCCACGAGATGCTCACCGGCGAGCTCCCCTTCGGCAAGAGCGGCGTCGGCAAGACGGCGCCCCGGCTGGCCGCCGCCCTGCCCCGCGACCGGGCCCCGGCCCGGCTGCGCCGGCTCACCGAGGCGCTCATCCAGCTCGACCCGCAGGCCCGGCCCGGCTCCACCCACCTGGTGGTCCAGGAGCTGGAGGCCATCGAGGCGACGCTGCGCCAGCCCCGGCACCCCTGGCGGATCCCGGCCCTGGCCGCCGCCGCCCTGCTGGTGGGCGCCGCCGGGCTGGTGGCCGGCCTGCAGCGCGAGTCGCCGGCCGGCGAGCGGATCACCGCCGCGGTGGCCGACGCCGAGAACGCCACCGGGGACGCCGACCTCGACCGGCTCTCCGACCTGGTGGCGGTGGCCCTCGGCGAGTCCCGCCGCGTCCAGGTGCTGACCCGGGAGCGGCTGCTGGCCGCCGGGCGGGGGGCCGGGAACGCCACCGCCCGGGTCGACGTCCGCGCCGGCAAGCTGCTGGCCGAGCTGGCCGGGGCCCACGTGCTGCTGGTGCCGGCGGCGCGGCGCGACGGCGACGGCTTCGTGCTCCAGCTGCGCGGCGAGCCACCCGACGGCGGCCCCGCCCTCTTCACCGCCAGCGCCCGGGCCGAGGGGAAGGCGGAGATCCCGGCCGCGCTCGACCAGCTGGTGGCCACGGCGCGCCGCGAGCTCAAGGAGCGGGGCGACGACCTGAAGCGGTCCCCGTCGCGGCTGGCGGCCATGACCACCTCGAGCCTGCCCGCCTTCCGCGAGTACATCGAGGGGGTCGACTGCATGAGCCGCCCCTCCGAGTCGGCCGGCCACGCCGGGCCGGACCGCTGCAAGGCCTTCTTCCAGCGGGCCCTCGGCCACGACCCGGCCTTCGCCCTGGCCCACTACCAGCTCGCCTACCTGCTCTCCTCCGGCGGCGCCACCCGGCCCGAGCTGCGCGCCCACATGGACGCGGCGCTCCGCTCCCTGCAGCGGCTCTCCCGCCGCGACGCCGCCGTGGTGCTGGCCTGGAAGGCCCACCTCGACGGGCGCGACGAGGAGGCGCTGGCCACCTACGCCCAGGTGCTGGCCGAGCACCCCGACGACCGGGCGGTCCTCTTCCTGGCCGGCGACCTGCACTTCCACCGGCGCGACTGGACCAGCGCCACCCCCTACTTCCAGGCGCTGCGCGGGCTCGACCCCGACGCCGAGTGGCCGCTCGACCACCTGGCCCAGTGCCTGGCCATCACCGGGCGCGGCGCCGAGCTGCGCGAGCTGGCGGCGCTCCTCGGCGCCCCGTCGGCGACGCCGGGCGGCCAGCGGCTGGCCATCCGGGCGCTGGTCTGGCTCGGCGATCCGACCGCCGCCGTCGCCCTGGCCCGCAAGGCGCTGGCGGCCGGGGCCACGGTCGGGGCCCGCCACGACCTGGCGGCGGCCCTCTTCGCCGCCGGCGACTTCGTCGAGGCCGAGCGTCACACCCGCCAGCCGATCGCCAACAGCCCGCTCGGGGTCGAGGAACAACTCAGGCTGGTGGCCATCCTGGGGGCGCAGGGACGGTTCGCCGAGGCCTGGCACCTGCTCAGGAGCCTCACGCACGAGGTGGGCGAGATGCCTCCCGGTGACCTGGCCTACTTCAGGGGACAGCTGGCCGCCGGCAGCGGCGAGCTGGGGGTGCTCCGCGACGCCGCCACCACGGCGGTCAAGCTCCAGCCCGAGGCGGCCGGCGCGCCGCTGGTGCTGCTGGCCCTGCTCGACGACCCGACCCTGGCGAGCGGCCTGGCCAGCGCGCTCGACCCCGGCTCGACCGCGGCGCGCGAGGTGGCGGCCATCGCCGCCGGGCGCCGGGGGGACCGGGCGGCGGCGACCGCGGCGCTGGCGCTGCTGGAGCGGAGCGACCCCTGGCCTGACGAGGCCATCGCCCCCGCCTACCTGCTGGCCGAGCTGACCGCCGCCGGCGGCGATCCCTCCGACGTGGCGGCGGCGGTGGGGCGCTTCCACCGGATCTGGCCTGGCGGACTCTGGCGCGGCTGGGCCTGGTCCCGCTCGCTGCTGCTGGCGGCGCGGGCCGAGGAGCAGCTCGGCCAGCCGGAGAAGGCGCGGGCCACCGTGGACCGGCTGCTGCTGGTCCTGCAGCGGGCCGACCCCGGGCTGGCGCTCCTCGCCGAGGCCCGGGCGCTGCGCCAGCGGCTGGGCCAGCCGCGACCGGCCGCCGCGACCGCCCCCAGGCCGGCGCCGTAACCGCTGGTACTTCCTGAGGTCAGCGCCTCTTTTCTGGCGCTCCGTCACATCTGGGGCCCTCATTCGTCCACCTCGGTGCCGAGGATCCCCTGCATCGGCGCCAACCAGATCCCCCACGACCCACCGCAAAGGAGCACCACCATGGCCACCCGAGACACCTACCGCCTCGCCGACCTCTTCACCTATGGCTCCCTCTCCGCCCCCGCCAGCATCTACCCGGCCACGCTGGAGGCCCCGCAGCAGACCACCCCCGGCAGCAACGCCCAGGACCTGCTCGGCGGGCTGCTCCCCTGGGGCTGCGAGCCGCAGGAGCAGTCGCCCCAGGACCCGGCCTGATGGTGAACTCCGAACCACGCTGGAGCGCGCCGAGCCCGGCGCCGCCGCCGCATCGACCCGCACCGTCCGGGGAGGACCGGCCATGATCCTGGTGGTCAGCGATCCCGACGACGCCCACGCCGCCCCGGTCATGCAGGCGGTGGCGCGGATGGGCCGGCGCTGCGTCATGCTCGACCTCGCCGCCGTGCCGCGAGAGGTCCGGGTCAGCTTCTCGGCCGGCCGGCCGGCCACCGGCGTCGGCTTCACCGGCCTCGACGGCGGCCGGGTCGAGGCGGAGCAGATCGGCGCGGTCTGGTGGCGGCGCCCCCGCCCCTACGTGGTGGACGAGGCGCTGACCCCGGCCTTCGCCGCCTACGCCACCGCCCAGGTGCACGCCGCCATGTCCGGCGCCTGGGGCACGCTGCGGTCCGGCTGGATGAACGACCCGTGGCGGGACGAGCGGGCCGGCCACAAGCCGGTGCAGCTGGCCGCAGCCGAGGAGGCGGGGCTGCTGGTCCCGCCCACGCTGATCAGCTGCGAGCCGGCCGACGCCCGGGCCTTCCTCGCCGAGCTGGGGAAGCGACCGGTGATCCAGAAGCCGCTCCGGCCCACCGAGGCCAGCTGGCGCCCCACCCGGCTGGTGACCCCAAGCGACCGGGACCGGCTCGACGACCTGCGGCTGGCCCCGGCCATCCTCCAGGAGTACATCCCCGGCACCGACGTCCGGGTCACCGCCGCCGGCGGCCGGCTCTTCGCCACCGCCATCGACGCCAGCCAGACCAGCTCCCCGCAGGACTTCCGCCCCGCCTACGCCGAGGCGCGGGTGGAGCCGTGCTCGCTGCCGCCCGACGTCGCCGCCGGTGTGGCCGCGCTGCTCAAGGGGCTGGGGCTCCGCTACGCCGCCCTCGACTTCCGCAGGACCGACGACGGCCGCCACTTCTTCCTGGAGGCCAACCCGGCCGGCCAGTGGCTCTTCCTCGAGGACCGGACCGGCCAGCCCATCACCCAGGCGGTGGCCGAGGCGCTGGTCGAGGCGGCCTGCGAGGCCCGGGGCGGCGCGTCGGTCCGGCGCCCCAACTTCAAGACGGTGAACGACGTTCGGAGGCACGCATGATGGTGAGACAGGCCTTTCGGCCACACGAGCAGCTCCCGGCCAACCAGCCGACCCCCGCCAGCGGGCTGGACGCGGCGCTGGCCGAGGATGACACGGTCATCCTGCTGGTGGTCGGGTCCGGGGTGGAGTCGGACCGGACCGAGACCCGCTGCCGGGGGCTGGCGCTCGACCCCGGCTTCGAGAACGTCCGGGTGGTCCGGGTCCGCGACCGCTCCGACCTGATCGGCCCCAAGTGGTCGTATTTCCTGGGGGGAGATCGGCCGATGGCCGTCCTCGGACCGGACCGGCGGATGGCCTTGCCGCTGGACAGGCCCGACGCCATCGACCTGTTCGTGGCCGTGGCCGCGGTGGCCTGACGAATTCACCGTCACATTTGGGGGGCTCATTCGTCTGCCTCGGCGTGAAGACGATCCTGCTGGTGAACGAGAGCCGGGTGACCTTCGAGCTCATCAAGGTCTACCTGGCCGTGGAAGACGTCCGGGTGCTGGAGGCGCAGGACGGGATCACCGCGCTCAACGTGGCCCGCGAGCAGCGTCCCGACCTGGTCCTCTGCGATCTCCACCTGCCCCGCCTCGACGGTCCGCAGCTCTGCCGCGAGGTCCGGGCCGACCTGGCGCTGCGCACCACCCCCTTCATCATCCTCTCCAGCGACGGCGAGCCGGCGACGCTGCGGCGCTGCCGCGAGGCGGGGGTGAGCGGTGTCCTCATGAAGCCCATCGGGCCGCGCGAGCTGCACGACGCCGTCCAGAGGCACGCCGGCATCTCGGTGGGGCTGGCCTTCACCCGGCCGCCCAAGCTGGACCGCGCCAGCTGAGCGGCGGCGGGATCGCCACCTCGAGCGCGGCGGCGCTCGGCTCCGGGCACTGGGCCGCCCGGGGTCGTCGAATCGCTGTGGTCCCGGCGGGACTCGAACCCACGGCCTACTGTTTAGGAAACAGTTGCTCTATCCACCTGAGCTACGGAACCTGTGCCACCAGCCCGCTCTCGCGGGACCGCGGCGATATACCACCGACACCCAACCTCGCCGAATCCATAGTTTTGGCAACTTCCCGTTGACAACTTGCCGCACCTTTCCGGTACCATCGAGCCGTCGTCTCGGCGCCACCCGGCACGCACACCTCCATCGCCACAGGCAGGGGTCTCCGATGCACCGTTTCACCGCGGCGCGGCCCGTCCCCGGGCGAGTCCATCGATGAGCCTCCCTCCCAGGCTGGGCGAGCTGGCCGAGGTGCGCGGCGCCCTCACCGCCGACCGGCGCGGACAGGTCCACGCCTCGGTGAAGGAGCTCCCCGGCGCCGCCGACGAGGCCGCCGCGGTGGCCGTCGCCGTCACCGAGCTCACCGCCGCCGGCGCCGCGCTGGGGCTGGAGGCGCTGCTTCGCCTCGAGGTGAAGGGGCCGCGCCGCACCACCCTGGCCGCGGTCCGCGCCGATCTCTTCCTGCTGGTGGACGTCGATCCGGTCAAGCGGCAGGCGCGCGTCAACGAGACGCTCGACGCCTGGCAGCGCGGTGAGCAGGTCCCGGCCGCGCCCGCCGTCCCCCGCCCCTCCGGCCTCACCGGCGTGATGCCGGCCGTCGAGCCACCCGCCCCCGCCGGCGCGGCGCCCCCGCCGGCCCGATCGGCGTCGTCGACCCGGCTGCAGGCCCTCGACGATCCCTGGGGCTCGCTGCGGCGGGCCCTGGTCCGGGGTCACCTCACCCGCGCCGCGGCCTTCCAGCAGGCCATCCTCGACGCCGGCGCCCCCACCTCTCCGGCGCCGGGGGGCGAGCCGCTCCCCCGGGAGTCCCTGCTGGCGGCCATGCAGCGGCTGCTCGAGGGGATCGGCAGCGTCATGGCCGGCGACCCCATGGGCGGCGCCCGCTCCCTGGCGGAGCTGGCCCGGGAGGGGCAGCCCAACACCTCCTTCCGCTGGCTGGCCCACTACTGGTCGGCCCGGGCGGCGCTGCAGAGCGGCGGCGCCGAGACCGCCAGGGACCACGTGCGCGAGACCCTGGCCCTCTCCCGCCAGCTCGACGTGGAGGCCCGCGGGGTCAGCCAGCTGCTGGCCGCGGAGCTGCTGGCCCGCGGCGGGGACATGCAGAAGGCCCTGGCGTGGCTGGCCGAGGCGCGCGGCCGCTTCGAGCGGGTGGCCGATCGCTGGGGGCTGGCCCAGTCCTGGCTCGCCGAGGCGCGCATCCTCGGCGGCCGGGACGAGGCGGCCTGCGTGGCCGCGGCGGTGCGGGCCCGCGAGGCCGATCCGGGCTGGGACGAGCCCCAGGTCTTCCTGGCCAGCCGCGCGGTGATGGCGGGAGACCAGGCCGGGGCCCGGACGGCGCTCGGTGACCTCGGATCGCCGGCCGCCGAGCGGCTGCGCACCCTGCTGGTGGCGGTCGACCAGCAGCGGCTCTCGCTCCCCGACGCCGGCGAGTTCCTCCGCATCCACCACGCCCCCCCCTCCGGGCAGAACCTCCGCTCGCTGGAGCGGATCGCCAACGCCTCGCCCCGCTTCTTCCAGGCCCGCGAGGCGCTGGCCTGGCTGCTGGTCCGGCTGGGGCGCTACGCCGCCGCCCGCGAGGTCTTCGAGTGGCTGCTCAAGCAGCCGCTCGAGGCGGCCGACAAGGCCCTGGTCACGCTCGGGCTGAGCAGCACCGCCACCGCGCTCCAGGCCGCCGGCGCCGCCGCGCCGCCCGCCGCCACGCCGGCCGGCCCGCCCGGCCAGGCCCCGGCGCTGGCCGACTCCACCCTGCTGCCGCCGGGACCCCGCCCCGCCTTCTCCGGCCTCGACGCCATGTTCTCCGGCCGGCTCAGCGTCTTCTCGCTCGCCGACCTGGTCGAGTTCCTCCGCACCGCGGGACGCAGCGGCCTGCTGGTCTGCAGCTCGACCGGCGGCATGGGGGCCTTCCGCTTCCGCAAGGGGAGGATCACCGGCGCCGCCGCCCCGTCCACGCCCGGCGTCGGCGACCTGCTGGTCCGGAGCGGCAAGCTCACCGCCGAGGGGCTGGCCTCGGCCGGTCCGGCCCGCGAGGGGGCCATGATCGACGCCGAGCTGGTGGAGCGGCTGGTCCAGCTCGGGCTGGTGGACGCCGCCACGGTGCGCGAGGCCGGACGCCAGCAGATCGAGCAGGCGCTGCGCGAGCTGATCGACTGGGCCGACGGCGAGTTCGCCTTCACCCGCGAGGAGGAGTCCGCCTCGGCCACCGGCGAGGCCTCCATCGAGGTGGACGCCCAGCAGCTGCTGCTCGATCTCTTCCGCGAACGCGACGAGTCCTCGCGCGATCCCGTCGCCCGCCCCAGGTCCTGACCGGCGACGATGCCCTCCACGCCCGCCACCCCCGACCCCAGGAGCCCGGGGTCCACCGACCTCTCCAGGCTGGCCGGCCTCAAGCTCGGCAACTACCGGCTGGAGCGGGTCCTGGGGCGGGGGCGGATGGGGGTGGTCTACCTGGCCCAGGACGAGGCCCTGCTCCGCCCCACCGCCATCAAGGTGCTGGCCTGGGCCAGCGCCGAGACCCGCGGCCAGGACCCGGTGCAGTGGTTCCTCGGCGAGGCCCGGCTGGTGGCGCGCATCAACGACCCGCGGGTGGTCCAGATCTACGGCGCCGCCAAGCAGGGGGACTACTGCTACATCGCCATGGAGTACGTCCCCGGCCAGTCGACCGAGGCGCTCATCGCCAAGGACGGCCGGCTCGCCCCGGAGACCGCCACCGACATCCTGGTGCAGGCGGCCTCGGCGCTCCACGCCGCCCACGTGGCCGGGGTGGTCCACCGTGACGTCAAGCCGGGCAACCTGCTGATCGGCCCGGGCGGGATGACCAAGCTGGGCGACTTCGGCATGGCCCACGGCTCGGCCGGAGTCCCGGTGGGCAACGCCGCGGTGCGGGCCGGCACCCCCTTCTACACGGCGCCGGAGATCTGGCGCGGCGCGGTGGCCAACCAGGCCTCCGACATCTACGCGCTGGGGGCCACCTACTTCCACCTGCTCACCGGCAGGCCGCCCTTCGTGGGGGCCGACCTGGCGGCGGTGGAGGGCGCCCACCTCTCGGCACCGATCCCTGATCCCCGCGAGCTGGTGCCGGCGCTGCCGGCCTCCTGCGCCACGCTGGTGATGCGCGCCCTGGCCAAGCTCCCCGCGGATCGCCAGCCTTCGGCCCAGGTGCTGATGTGGGAGGGGCGCCGCGCCCTGCAGGAGCTGGCCGCCGCCGGCCACGCCTCGCCGGCGGCCGCCGGCCACGTCTCGCCGCCGGCCCGCCCCCCGCCACCGCGGACCCTGCCACCGCGCCCGGCGCCGGCCCCCCTGGCCGAGCGGCTCCAGTTCACCCAGGCTCCCTTCGGCCCGTTCGACCCGCAGCAGGCCCCGTTCCAGGCCGCCCCGCTCGACGGGCTCCGGCGGCGGCTGCGCACCCTGGTCGAGGGGCCCGGCACGGCGCTGGTGGCGCTGACCGGCCCGCCCGGCAGCGGCCGCTCCACGCTGCTGCGCCAGCTGGCCGGCGACGTGGCCGCCGCGGGGGCCCGGCTGGTGCTCTTCGCCGACGGCGCCACCCGCGACGACGGCCGCAGCGCCCTGCAGCGGCTCTGCCGCGCCGCCGGCGTCCCCGACGAGGGCGCCACCCGGATCGACGTCCTCCTGCAGCGGCTGGGCGAGGAGCGCGGGCGCCCCCTCCCGCTCCTCATCGTCGACGGGCTCGCCGAGGGCTCGCCGCCGGCCCCTGACCTGGAGACCCTGGCCGCGGCGGCGCTCTGGTCGCGCACCTTCAAGCTGGTGGTGGCCGGTCCGCCGGGCCTGGGCGGCCGGCTCGCCGCCGCCCCGGCGCCGGGCCAGCCGCCGCCGGGGGTGGAGCTGGTGGTCCCCCCGCTCGACGCCGACCAGGTGACCCACTACCTCCGCTGCTGGCTGCGCGCCACGCGGAGCCCGGAGGCCGCTCCCATCCACCTCTCCACCGACGCCCTGCTGCTGGTGGCCCACCGCTCCGGCGGCCGGCCCCGGTTCATCGACGTCATCGGCTGGAACATGCTGGCGCTGGCGGCGGCGGGCGGGCGCCCCACGGTCACCTCCTGGCACGCCTGGGCGGCCGATCCCGGGGCCCCCTGGCCCGAGGCCCGTCCGCCGGCCACCCTGGTCGGGCCGCCTCCCGGCTGGCCCGGCCCCGACGCCCGCGCCGTCCTCGACGCCTGCCGCCGGGAGGCGGGGCTGCCCGCCTGGCCGAAGGGGGGCGGGCCATGAGCAGGCCGGGCGGCAGAGAAGGGGCCAGCGGGGCGCCGAGGGACTATGCTGGACCGACCTGGTTCCATGGCCTCGCCTCGTCGCCCCCCGCCAGGACACTGGCCGGCGAGCCCGAGGCCGCACCGGAGGAGATGGCATGACCGAGCTTGAGACCGTGGCCGGGCTCCCCGGCGTCAGCGCCGCCGTGCTCGGCGACCTCGAGGGGACCTTCCTCGGGGCGCTCCGCACCAGCGACGGCGAGACCATCGCCGCCGAGATGGGCTTCGTGGGCAGCACCCTGCTGGAGATCGGGGAGCTGCTCGGCCTCGGCCCGCTCGCCACCTTCTCGCTGGCCGGCCGGGCCGGCTCCTGCCTGCTGGTGGTGCGCCCCCAGGCGCTCATCACCGCCCTGGTCTCCCCGCCGCAGTCGCTCGGGCCGGTCGAGCGCGCCGTCGACACCGCCTTCCAGGAGTGGACATCGTAATGGAAGCCATCCTCCAGGGGTTGCTCGACATGGCCGGCGTCAACGCCGCGGTCCTCTACGACGGGGCCGGGCGGCTGCTGTCCCACCGCGGCAAGTCGGTCTACGACCGGGCCCTCTGCGAGCAGGTGGGCGGCCCGCTGGCCCGGGCCATCGACTCGCTGCAGCTCCAGCACGACGACTGGGAGACCGCCTCGGCCCAGTTCGCCGACGGCACCCTGCTGCTCCGCCGCCTCGAGACCACCGCCGCCGGCCCCTGCGTGCTGGCGCTGGTGGCCGACGCCACGCTCAACCCGGCCTTCGCCACCGTGGCCATCCGGGTCTCCTCCTCCAAGCTGAAGCGGGCCCTGGACGGCGGCGCCTCCTCGTCGGCGGTGGGGACCGGCCAGGGAGCGGCCTCCCCGGCGGCGCCCGGCCCCGGCGGCTCTCAGGTGGGCCACCCGGCCGCCGGTTCGCGGCCGCTGCTGGCCAGCTCCGGCCTGAGCTGGTCGCGGACCGGCGCCGGCGCGGTGCTGGCGGTCGACCAGCCCTCCTCCGACTTCCTCACCACCTGCGCCCGCGAGCTGGCCCGCCACGTCGGCCCCATGTCCAAGATCTTCGTCGAGGAGTCGGTCCGCAAGGTCTGCCCCGACGTGCCCTTCTCGCTGGCCGCCGGCCGGGCGCTGGCCGACGAGCTGGCCAGCCGGATCGACGACGCCGACGACCGGCAGGCCTTCCTGGCATCGCTGAAGAAGTCCGGCGGCAAGTAGCCCCACCGAGCGGAGACCCCCCATGTCACTCGCCAGCACCATTCGCAGCCGGCTCAGCCTCAAGATCTCGCTGACCCTGGCCATCCTGCTGCTCCTGCTCACCTCCGGCGCGGCCGCCATCATCACCATCACCCGGACCCAGCAGATGGAGGAGATGACCCTGGAGAAGGCCCGGCTGGCCGCCGCCACCGGCGCCCGCCAGTTCGGCGACACCTTCGACAACGCCATCGACTCCAGCCTGCTCACGGTCAACGACGTCTTCGACCGGTCCTACGTGGAGATCAAGGGCTGGAACTGGGGCGAGAAGCCCAAGTTCCACACCCGCTTCGACGCCTTCTGCGACCGGGCGGTGCTGGTCTTCCAGGACCGCTTCCTCGACGGCGGGGACTTCATCTACGCCGTGGGCGTGGACATCAACGGTTACCTGCCCACCCACAACACCAAGTTCCAGCAGCCGCTCACCGGGATCGCCGAGAAGGACCTGTCCGGCAACCGCACCAAGCGGGTCTTCAACGATCCGGTGGGCATCGCCTCCGCCAAGAACACCGAGCCCGGCTTCCTGCAGGACTACGCCCGCGACACCGGCGAGCGGATGTGGGACGTCTCCAGCCCCATCTTCGTCAAGGGCAAGCACTGGGGTGGCTTCCGCATCGGCGTCTCCATGGAGCGGATCGCCGCCAGGCAGCGGACGCTGATCTTCACCCTGGCCGGGATCTTCGCGGCCTTCGCCCTCATCACCATCGCCACCATGTACCTGGTGGTGGAGCAGGCCATGCGCCCGGTGGCCGACCTGACCGCCGCCGCCGACGCCATCAGCATGGGCGACGGGCTCGACACCCCCATCAAGTCGCAGTCCACCGACGAGATCGGCCAGCTCACCAAGACGGTGGAGCGGCTGCGCGTCAGCATGAAGGCGGCCATGAGCCGCCTCGGCGGGTAGAGGAGACATGACCATGACCCGGACCACCACGCTGCTCGCCTCGCTGCTGCTCGCCACCGCCCTCGCCCCCACGGCGGGGGCCGCCCAGGCCAAGCCCACCACCGCCCAGCTCGACCTGCTCAACACCCAGGAGAAGGAGATGCTGGGCGTCGCCCAGGACTTCGCCCGCCGCGTCAGCGAGACCATGGACGCCTGGCTGGCCGCCAAGGAGGTCACCGAGGAGCGGCTCTTCTCCTTCCTCTACTACCCCATGCCCAGGACCGACCCGCCCAAGTTCACCACCGACTGGGATCGGCTCGCCGACCGGGACGTCCAGGGGATCGAGGAGGCGGTGCTGACCCGCTCCCAGGTGCTGGTCTTCGCGGTGCTGGTCGACAAGCACGGCTACCTGCCCACCCACAACCTGCGCTACTCCCAGCCGCTCACCGGCAACCTGGCCAACGATCTCGTCAACAACCGCACCAAGCGCATCTTCAACGACAAGACCGGGCTGGCGGCCGCCAAGAGCGTCGCCCCCTTCCTCATCCAGCGCTACCAGCGGGACACCGGCGAGACCATGGTGGACCTCTCGGTCCCGGTCTACGTCCGCGGCATGCACTGGGGCGCGGTGCGGCTCGGCTTCCGCTCGGTCGAGGCGCGCTGACCGCGGCCTACCTGGCCTTCCCCACCGCCGGCGGCTTCCAGGAGCCGTCGAGCGCCGAGGGGGCCCGCTCGCGTGGGCCGAAGAGCCGCAGCACCAGCGCGTAGCGCCCCTCCGGCACCTGCAGCCAGTTGGGCTCGCGCCCCTTGGGCGGGTCGGCCTGCAGCAGCAGTTCGAGCGAGCCGTCGCGGCCATAGTGGAACTTGGCCCGCGAGGTGAGCTGGCCGCGGCCGGCCTTGGCGGCCAGCGGCGCCCCCCGCTCGTCGTAGGCGGTCAGGGTCCAGAGCACCTCGGCCGGCGGCCCCTTGCCGCGGGTGAAGCGGAGCGCCCGGCGGACCTGGCCGTCGAGCGGCTTGCCGGCGCCGTCCACCTCGGCGGTCAGCACCACCCCGTCGAGGGCCCGGTCGGCACCGGCCGCCACCCGGGCGGCCCGTCCCAGGTGGCCGGGCGCCGCGGTCCCCACGCCGGCGACGGTCCAGCCATTGACCGGCGCGGCCGGGGCCGCGGCCGCCAGGATCCTCTCCTGCGCCGCCCGGGGCACCCCGGCCAGCGCCTTGATCACCGAGGCGTCGAGGCCGCTGGGGTCGAAGTCGCGGCCCGGGACCAGCCCGATGCGGGCCAGGGTGGGCAGGACGGCGGCGTCGGCGGCGTCGGGCGGGTTGGCCTTGAGCAGGGTCGCCAGCAGCTTGAAGTAGACCACGGCGTCGAGGGCGTGGACCTGCTCGAGGATGGGCGTCTTCTGGTCGAGCGAGGCGTCGGGGCGCCCCAGCGGAGGCTGGTACTTCTTGGGGTGGGCCCCCAGCGGCAGGAGCGTGATCCGCTCCAGCCAGCCCTGCGCCTCGGCCCGGTCGGCGGGGGTCCCGGCGGCCAGGGCCCGCCCCTCGATCCGGACCAGCGCCGTGGGTGACCGCACCTGGCGCACCCCGGCCGGCAGCTTCCCGCTCCAGGCCTGGCTGGTCACGGCGACGCGGGCGGCGCGCCCCTTGCCCCCCTTGCCGCCGCTGCTGTCGAGCGTCTCGTTCCAGGCCGAGCGGATGGTCACCACGTGGAAGCGCCCCCTGGCGTCGGGGAGCGAGAGCAGCCAGGGCTCGGCGCCGACGTCCAGCCAGGCCTCCACCGCGACCTCGTCGAGCGAGGCTCGCGGCGCCAGCTCGGCCGGGGCGGCCGGCGCGTGGACCAGCTGGCCCATGGGGGCCTGCCGCCCCGCCGGCCGCTCGACGTTGGTGGCCACCCGGCGCGCCAGCTCCGCGGCCACCAGCGGGTACCCGAAGACGTAGGCCTCGACCGCGGCGTCCAGCGCCTCCTTCTCCCGCTCCGCCTCGCGGGCGACTGCGGCGGGCGGCCGCTCACCGGTCTTGGGCGGCGTCGGCGGCGGCGGGGGCGGCTTGCAGGCGGCCAGCGTCAGCGTCAGCGCCGCGACCCGCAGCACCCCATGCAGCCCGCGCGTCGATCGAACCATGGCCCGTGGCCTCCCCGACGCCGCGACGGGCACCTCCCGCCAGCGACCTCGAACTTCCGGTGGGGGAGCTTACCGGACCGAGGCCGCAGGACCACGCGATTTCCACGGTCCCGGCGCCCCCGGGCGCGTCGACAACGCCCGGCCCCCGTGGTTATCTCGACGGGTCGAAGCGGTCGGCGCCACGGCGAGGTGCAGCGAATGGTCGAGGCCACCCTAGAGTCCCCGTTCTCCGGCCTGGCGGCGCGCTGGTCGGCGGTCGCTCCGCCCGATCGCCCCCTCGAGGAGGCCACCTGCGGGACCCTCTCCGCCGTGACCCCGGACGACCTGGCGGCGGTCGAGCCGGTGGTGGCGGCGCTGCTGGGGAGGCTCGACGCCGAGGCGACCCGCCCCGGGGCCCGCCGCGCCCTCTTCGCCCTGCTCGACGGCGCCCGGCGCCGGGGCTTCACCGAGGCGCTCACCCCGGACCAGGTCGACCCCTGGCTGCGCCTCCTGCTGCCGCTGGTCCGCCGCATCAACTTCACCGTCGGTGAGCTGCTGCGCTCGCGGGAGGAGACCGACCCCAAGGTGGTGGCCATCCGCACCATCGGCCCCGACCCCACCGAGCTGACGGTGGCCGAGGTGGCGCGCCGCACCCGGTCGATCGCCCGCGGCCTGCTGGCCATCCTCGGTGACCAGCCCGAGACCCGGGTGGCCATCCTCGCCGAGAACGGCCTGGAGACCGCCCTCTGCGACCTGGCCTGCCTCACCAACGGCTTCGTCGACTTCCCGCTCCCGGCCAACGCGGTGGCCGAGCAGGTGGTCTACATGCTCCGGCACTCCCGGGCCCAGGTGCTGCTGGCCGGGGACGAGGAGCAGGTCGCCAAGGTGCTGCCCTCCCTGGCCGGGCTCCCCGACCTGAAGGCGGTGGTGGTGTTCGACGCCACCTGCGCCGAGCGCAACGGCCTGCTCTCGCTCGACCAGATGATCGGCCAGGGGGCCGGGTTCGACGAGCCGCTGCGGGCGGCGCGGGCGGCCCGGGTCAAGGTCACCGACATGGCCACCGCCATGTACACCTCGGGCACCACCGGGAAGCCCAAGGCCATCATCTTCACCCACGAGAACCTGGTCTCGAAGCGGCTCTGCCGCGGCCTGGCGCTGCCGGAGGTGGGCGAGGGCGACGTCTTCCTCTGCTACCTGCCGCTCTACCACACCTTCGGACGCTGGCTGGAGCTGATGGGAACGCTCTGGTGGGGAGCCACCTACACCTTCGCGCGCTCCACCGCCCAGAGCTCGCTGCTCGAGGACTTCCGCACCGTCAAGCCGAGCGTCTTCATCTCCGTCCCCAAGAAGTGGATCGAGCTGCAGGAGGCGGCCGCCTGGGAGGCCGCCAGCGAGGACGAGGAGGAGACCGCCGGTCACCTGCGGGTCATCACCGGCACCCGGCTGCGCTACGGGCTCTCGGCGGCCGGCTACCTCGACCCGGTCATCTTCAAGAACTTCCACCAGGCCGGCGTCGAGCTCTGCTCCGGCTACGGGATGACCGAGGCCACCGGCGGCATCACCATGACCCCGCCGGGCGGCTACGTGGACGGCTCCATCGGCGTCCCCCTCCCGGGCATCGAGTGCCGGCGCGCCGACGACGGGGAGCTGCTGATCCGCGGCGTCTACGTCTCCCCCGGCTACCTCGACCCCGGCCCCGACGAGGCCGGCGCGCACGAGCCGGACGGCTGGTTCCACACCGGCGACCTGGTCAGCGTCGACGACGGCCACTTCCGCATCGTCGGCCGCAAGAAGGAGATCTACAAGAACCGCGCCGGGCAGACCATCGCCCCGGCCCGCGTCGAGAACCTCTTCCGCGACTTCGAGGCCATCGGGCAGGCCTTCCTGGTCGGCGACCACCGCGACTACAACACCTTGCTGGTCTGGCCCAACTACCAGCAGCAGCCGCAGCTGCGCGACCTCACCGGGGAGCAGCTGCGCAACCTGATCTCCTCGCTGGTGGCCAGCGCCAACCGCTTCCTCGCCCCGTTCGAGCGGGTGGTCACCTTCCAGGTGCTCCCCCGCGCCCTCGACGTCGAGCACGGCGAGCTGACCCACAAGCACTCCTACAAGCGCGAGGAGGTGGGGAAGGCCTGGAAGGAGCTCATCGACAAGATGTACGAGCAGAAGCACCTGGCCCTGGCCATCGACGGCTGGTTCCTGCGCATCCCCAACTGGGTGCTGCGGGAGATCGGGGCGCTGCAGCACGAGGTCTCGCTGCAGGACGGCGTGCTCCGCGCCGGCGACCGGGCCCTGGCGGTCGGCCCCGACGTCGCCGCCCTCGGCTCCTTCCGCCTCGGCGACCTGGCCTACGCCTCGGACGGCAACGTCATCGACCTCGGCATCCTGCTCTCCCGCCCCGCCCTCTGGCTCGGCAACGAGGCGCTGCGCCGCTTCCTCGGCGACGAGGCCTTCCTGGCCCTGGCCGCCAAGCGGCGCAAGGGCGGCGGCGAGTACCGCATCGACCCGCGCGACTGGCGCGGCCCGCCGCCGGAGCGGCTGGAGGCCCTGCTCGAGCTGGTGGACCGGGCCGAGGTGAGCTTCCTCTCCATCCACGCCGCCGCCGAGCTGCTCCGCGCCGAGCGGCCGGAGGCGCGCCGGGCCATCGGCCACCTGCAGCGCGGCCTGACCGCCGCCTCGCCCGAGCAGGCCCGCCTGAGCCGGGCCCTGCTCCGCCGCGCCGCCGACGCCCCCGACGAGGACGTCCGGCGCCGCGCCTTCCGGGTGCTGCTGCCCAACGAGGACCCGGCCCTGACCCTGGAGACGCTGGGCAGCTTCCTCGACCGCATGGAGGCCATGGCGCTGCGCGACGAGGACCTGGCCGACCTCGGCGAGCGCGGGCTCTCCGACGCCCAGGTGCTGCGCCTGCTCGGCTTCCTCTCCTCCGACCGGGCCAACGGCCCGCTCTCCGATCCCTCCGACCGGAAGCTGCTCATCGGCGTGATGCGGCTGCTCACCGCCACCGCCATCGCCCACCCCGCCTACTTCGCCAGGGTCCGGGTGCCGCTGGCCCGCCTCACCCTCCACGAGGACCCCGGCATCTGCGCCCGCGCCGGCGAGGAGCTGGACCGGCTCCGCCGCGGCTTCTCCAACTGGGTCGGCCCCAACCTCCGGCTGGCCATCGATCCCCAGACCGGCAGCGAGTACGGCTGGAGCGACGTGCTGGTCTTCGAGCCCTCGGTCTCCGAGGCCGCCTGCCG
This sequence comes from Anaeromyxobacteraceae bacterium, assembly GCA_032654565.1. Classification (GTDB taxonomy): domain Bacteria; phylum Myxococcota; class Myxococcia; order Myxococcales; family Anaeromyxobacteraceae; genus JADKCZ01. The sequence goes on from JAULAX010000017.1 coordinate 430,517, forward strand.
GATGCTCCTGCAGGCGCTCTCCGACACCACCGTGGTCCGGGCCTCGGTCTTCCTGCTGGGCCGCGGCGTCCTGCTCTCCCTGGCTGACATCCCCCCCGGCGGCGCCGTGGTCAGCCTGCTGGGGCGGCAGCACGGCAAGGCGGTCTACCGGCTCTCCATCCACACCCGCTCCCGCGAGGTCTTCGACCTGGCCATCAACGTGGCCGAGGAGCTCTCCTTCGCCCAGCTGCGCGACGAGGTGAACTGGCTGCTGGCGGCCGGGGCCCCGCCGCCGCTGGTGGAGCAGTTCGGCGGCTACTTCGGCGAGTGGGGCATCTTCACCGAGGAGTTCATCCCCGGCAACGACGTGGAGCGCCAGGTGGCGCGGCTGCTGCGCCAGTCGGAGGGGAAGCGGCTGGAGCTGCTCTGGCCCTTCGTGGCCTGCACCGCCCTGGAGCTGCACGTCCGCTTCTGGGACCGGGCCGGCCGGCGGCTGGCGCTGCGCCTCCCCTCCCCGGCCGCCTTCATCGTCCCGTCCCACGACTACCAGACCGGCGCCCGCCTGGTCTCGATCGCCGACCGCTCCGCCTGCAGCACCCTCGACGACCTGCTCGACCGCTTCCAGCAGAGCTTCCTCGACCGGGTGGAGAGCTCCCTCCCCGAGCTGCGGGGCAAGCTCACCGACGCCATGCAGCTGGCCGCGGTGGTCGAGGCGCTGGGCGTGGAGCGGGCCATCCCGGCGCTGGAGGAGGCCGCCAGCGGCAAGCGGGCCATCGCCGTCGCCTCCTACCTCGACCGGCTGCGCGCCGAGGGGCCCACCCCGCTGCGGCTCTTCTTCGCGGTCCGGCGCTTCAAGCGCTGGCTCGAGGTCAACCCCCGGGCCACCCCGGAGGCGCAGTCCAAGCACCTCGGGGAGCAGTGGGGGACCTACCGGCTGGGGGAGCTCGAGACCCAGTGGCCCGACACCCGCATCCGCTTCTTCCGCCAGACCGTCTTCGCCGAGGCCCGGCCGGAGCTGGGGGCCGCCCTCGACCGGCTCATGCAGCGGATCCGGGCGCTGCCGGCCGGCGCGCTCGACCTGGCCGAGCAGGTGGCGGCGCTGCGCACCGCGGTCAAACCCACCGAGGCCGAGGACCACGACCTGGCCCGCATGACCTACCGCTACCTCGGCCCCGCCGAGCAGGTGGCCCTGATCTCCATGCCCCACGGCGATCACTACACCGCCGAGGTGGTGGTGGCGCAGGCCGCCAGCGACGGCAGCCGCTACACCCTGCGCGGCCCGGTCTCGCCGCGCGAGGTGGCGCGGCTGCTCCACCTCTTCCACGAGTCCAACCTGCAGGTGGCCTTCTCCACCGAGCACGAGTTCCTGCTGGCGCTCGACGCCAAGGACTCGGTCCTGGCCGGCCTCTTCTACCGGCCGGTGGCGGCCGGGCGGGTCCACATGGAGAAGGTGGTGGTGGGCCGCAAGCACCGCTCCAAGGGGATCGCCGACGGGTTGATGCGCGACTTCTTCCGGCGGCTGCGGGCCCGCGGGGTCTCGGCGGTGGAGACCGGCTACTTCCAGCCCGAGTACCTGAAGCGCTTCGGGTTCCGCACCGATCCCTCCTCCGGCGGCCTGGTCCGCGACATCGACGCCGACGAATCCTTCGAGTGGTAACGAGGCAGCACGAACATGGCCAAGATTCCCTGGAAGCTCATCGACTCCACCCTCCGCGAGGGGGAGCAGTTCTCCAAGGCCTCCTTCCGCACCGAGGACAAGGTGGAGATCGCCCGCGCCCTCGACACCTTCGGCGTCGAGTACATCGAGGTCACCTCCCCGGCCGCCTCCCCGCAGTCGCAGAAGGACGCCGCCACCCTGGTCAAGCTCGGCCTGGGCGCCCGGGTCATCAGCCACGCCCGCTGCGTGCTCGACGACGTCAAGGCCGCGGTGGACTCCGGCGTCCGGGGCCTGGGGCTGCTCTTCGCCACCAGCCGCATCCTCCGGGACTCGTCGCACGGCAAGTCGATCCAGCAGATCATCGACGCCATGGGCCCGCCCATCGAGTACGCCCTCAAGGCCGGCCTGGAGGTCCGCTTCAGCGCCGAGGACACCTTCCGCTCCGAGACCAGCGACCTGCTGGCCGTCTACCAGGCCGCCGAGAGGCTGGGGGTGCACCGGGTCGGCCTCGCCGACACCGTGGGGATCGCCACCCCGCGCCAGGTCTACGTGCTGGTACGGGAGATCCGGCGCACGGTGGCCTGCGACATCGGCTTCCACGGCCACAACGACACCGGCTGCGCCATCGCCAACGCCTACGAGGCGCTGCAGGCCGGGGCCACCCACGTCGACGTCTCGGTGCTCGGCATCGGCGAACGGGTCGGCATCACCCCGCTGGGCGGCCTGGTGGCCCGGCTCTTCTCGCTGGAGCCGCAGGCGCTGGGCGAGCGCTACCGGCTCGGGCAGCTGCGCGAGCTGGAGCGGCTGGTGGCCCGCGTCACCGGCGTCGAGATCCCCTTCAACAACTACGTCACCGGCGAGACCGCCTACAGCCACAAGGCCGGCATGCACCTCAAGGCCATGATGGCCAACCCGGGCTCCTACGAGATCATCCCCCCCGAGGCCTTCGGCCTTTCTCGCAAGCTGATCATCGGCTCGCGCCTCACCGGCCGCGCCGCCATCGCCTACCGGGCCCGCGAGATGGGGATCACCTTCGGCGAGTCGGAGCTGAAGGAGATCACCCGGCGCATCAAGGAGCTGGCCGACGCCGGCGAGCTCTCCGAGACGCAGATCGACAGCGTGCTGCGCGAGTGGGTGACCGCCTGAGGTCGCCTCGCCCCCGGTCCAGGTCGGCGCCCCGGACCACCCCGTGGCCGGTGCGCCGGGGCGCGGCGGTGCCGTGAGATCCCGCCTGCTGCTGCTGGCCGCCGCGGTCCTCTGGTCCTCGGCCGGCGCCGTCATCAAGCTCTCCCGGCTCGACGCCTGGCAGCTGGCCGGGGGGCGGGCCCTGGTGGCCGCCCTGTTCCTGGCCGCCGTGGTCCCCTCGGCGCGGCGGCGCCCCACCGGCGGGCTGCTGCTGGTGGGGCTGGCCTACGCCTTCACCACCGTCCTCTTCGTCATCGCCAACAAGCTCACCACCGCCGCCAACGCCATCTTCCTGCAGGACACCGCGCCGCTCTGGGTGCTGCTCCTCTCCACCTGGGCGCTGGGGGAGCGCCCCAGCCGCGGCGAGCTGCTCTCGGTGCCCGTCTTCGGGCTCGGGCTCGGGCTCTTCTTCCTCGACCAGCTCTCCCCGGGCCAGCTGGCCGGCAACCTGGTGGCCCTGGCGGCCGGCGTCGCCTTCGCCGCCTCCATCATCGGCCTGCGGCGGCTCGGGCCCGAAGGCCCCGCCGCCCTGGTCTGGGGCAACCTCATCGCCGCCGCCGTCACCCTCCCGCTCTGGCCGTTCGGACCGGCCGCCGGCGCCGCCGACCTCGGCGCCATCGCCTTCCTCGGCGTCTTCCAGCTCGGCCTCGCCTACCTGTGCTTCTCGCTCGGCCTGCGTGGCACGCCGGCGGTGGAGGCCTCGCTGCTGGTGCTGCTCGAGCCGGTGCTCAACCCGGTCTGGACCTTCCTGTTCGCCGGGGAGCGGCCCGGCCCCTGGGCGGTGGCCGGCGGCGCCATCATCCTGCTGGCCACCGCCTGGCGGACGCTGCAGCCCTGGCTGCTGGAGCGGCGCGGCGCGAACTCGACCCGTCGAGCCGGGGCTTGATAGAAGGGTCCATGCCTCCCCTCCCACCGCCATCCCAGGGCCCGATGCCCTCCGCCTGGAGCGGCCTGCGCTGGCGCATCGGCGCGCTGACCGGCGCCCTGCTCTTCGCCGTCGGGGCCGCCCAGGGGATCGCCATGCTCCTGCTCCACCCCGAGCTGACCGCCCCCCAGCTGCTGGGGCTGGCGGTGCTCTCGGTGGGGGTGGCCCTGCTCGGCGGGGCGCTGGCGGCCTGGTTGACCGGGGTCCAGGTCCGCCCGCTCCGGCTGGTCCAGCGGGCGGTCGCGACCCTGGCCGGAGGCCGGCTCCCGGCCCGGCTCGACCTCTCCGATGCCGACGGGGAGGTGGCTCCCCTGGCCCATGACCTCGACGACCTCGGCGCCGCGCTCCGCGCCCTGCTGGACGACCTGCGCGGCGCCACCGACCGGCTCGCCGAGGAGACCCGCGGGGTCCTCGACGGCGTGGCCGACCACGGCGCCGCCGCCTCCGGCCAGGCCGAGGCCTTGCGCCACGCCGCGGCCACCGCCGCCATGATCGCCGAGTCCACCCGCGAGGCCGCCCGCGAGGCCGACCTGGTCATCGAGATGACCCAGCGCGCCGAGGCCCTCTCCGGCCAGGGCTCGGGCGCCGTCGAGCAGGCGGTCCGCTCCGCCGGCGCGCTGGGCGAGCAGGTCCGTCGCATCGCCGCCACCATGAGCGACCTCTCCGAGCGCACGCTGCAGGTCGGGGAGATCGTCGCCTCGGTGAAGGACCTCGCCGAGCAGTCCAACCTGCTGGCGCTCAACGCCTCGATCGAGGCCGCCAAGGCCGGCGAGCACGGCCGGGGCTTCGCCGCCGTGGCCATGGAGATGCGCACCCTCGCCGAGCAGTCGCGGCAGGCGGCGGTCCAGGTGCGCTCCATCCTCGGCGAGATCCAGAAGCACGCCCGCGAGGCGGTGGCGGCCACCGAGGAGGGCTCGGCCCGCGCCGCCCTGGCCACCGGCCGGTCGCGCAGCGCCGGCGAGGCCATCGGGGACCTGGCCGGGGTGATCCGCGGCTCGGCGGGATCGGCCCAGGCCATCGCCGCCCGGACCCGGAAGCAGGCGGCCGGGGCCGCCGCGCTGGTGGCGGCCATCGCCGAGCTCTCCTCCATCGGCGCCCGCGGCGCCGAGGGCGCCGCCACGGTGGAGGCCCGCGCCGCCGCCATCGCCGGCCTCGGGGCCCGGCTCTCCCGCCTGGCGGAGCGCTTCCGGCCTTGAGCCCGGCGCGCTCGCCACCGCGGGGCCAGCTGCCCCCCGGCCGTTGCCCCCGCTGCGCCTTCCCCACCGAGGGGACGTGCCTGTGCCCGTCGATCCCCCGGCTCGAGGTGGGGGTCCGCATCCTGGTGGTGCGGCACGCCAGCGAGCGGATCCGCATGACCAACAGCGGCCGCTGGGCGGCCGCGGCGCTGGTGGGCGCCACCGTCTTCGACCACGCCCTCGAGGAGACCCGCTGCGACGCCGACCTGGCCACGGCCATCGGCGAGGCCCCGGCCTGGCTCCTCTACCCGTCCGGCGCCGGAGGCCGGCCCCCGGGCCCCCTGCCCCGCACCCTGGTGGTCCCCGACGCCACCTGGTCGCAGGCCCGCCGCATGGTGCAGCGGCTGGCGCCGCTCCAGTCCCTGCCCCGGCTCGACCTGCCGCCGCCGCCGACCACGCTGCGCCTCCGCGAGCCGCCCCGGGCCGGGGGGATGTCGACCCTGGAGGCCGTCGCCGGCGCCCTGGAGCTGCTGGGCGACGCCGCCGCGGCCGCGGCGCTGCGCGCCCTCCACGAGGTGGCGGTGGAGAAGACGCTCCGCCTCAAGGGCATGTGGCCCCCCGGCCGTGAACACCCTCGCACCGAGCCCCGATGACCGACCCCTTCGTCCCCGCCCCGCTGCTCCGCGACGCCGACGCCCAGACCATCTTCGCCAACCTCTGGCGGCCGCGCCCCGGCCCCCACATGGTCCGGGTCCGCTGGGAGCTGGAGGACGGCGACTTCCTCGACCTCGACCGGGCCGCCGGACCCACGCCGGAGTCCCCGGTGGCGGTCCTCTGCCACGGCCTGGAGGGCTCCTCGACCGCGCCCTACATCCGCGGCCTGGCCCGCGCCTGCGTGGCCCGGGGCCTGGCCGTGGCGGCGCTCAACTTCCGGACCTGCGGCGGCGAGCCCAACCGGCTGCTGCGCTCCTACCACTCCGGCGAGACCACCGACCTCGGCGAGGTGGTCCGCCGCCTGTTGCGGGAGCGACCGGGGCGGCCGGTGGTGGTGGCCGGTTTCTCGCTGGGGGGCAACGTGGTGACCAAGTGGCTCGGCGAGCACGGCGAGGCCCTGCCCGGGGAGGTCCGCGGCGGCGCCGCCATCTCGGTCCCCTTCGACCTCGGCGCCTGCCAGCGGCGCATCGACGGCCCGGGGACCTTCAGCTGGATCTACCGCGAGCGGTTCATGCGCCGGCTGCGGCGCAAGGCGGCCCTCAAGGCCCGTCGGTTCCCCGGGGCCTTCGACGCCCGGGCCCTGGCCGCGGCCACCACCTTCGGCGAGTACGACCAGCTGATGACGGCGCCGGCCCACGGCTTCGCCTCGCGCGAGGACTACTACCAGCGCTGCTCGGCAGGCCGCTTCGTCGCCGGGATCCGCCGCCCCTACCTGGCGCTCTCGGCCGCCGACGATCCCATGGTGCCGGCCGAGTCGCTGCCGGTGGCCGCGGCCGGGGCCAACCCGTCGGTCCGGCTGGTGGTCACCCCCCACGGCGGGCACACCGGGTTCGTCGACGGCACGCCGCTCCGTCCCGGCTTCTGGGCCGAGCGGACCGTGGCCGACTTCCTGGCCGGGCTGGCGGGTGGGGAGACCGGGGCTACCGCATCCCGCCCTTGACGAAGGCCGCGACCTCCTTGATCTCGGCCGCGGTCAGCTTGCCGGCGAACGGGGTCATCTTCCCCCGGCCGCTGGTGACCACGGCCTCCATCTGGACGGCGCTGAGCGCGCTGGCGGTCAGGTCCTTGACCCCGAGCTTCTTGCCGATGGTGGTCTGGCCCTTGCCGTCGGTCCCGTGGCAGGAGACGCACCTGGCCACGTAGATCGCCTTGCCCTCGGCGGCGGAGGCGACGGTGCTGGTGGCGGCGAGCAGGGCGGCGGCGATGAGGAGGCGCTTCATGTGGACTCCGGTGCGGGTGAGGCGTGGGACGGTCAGGGGACGGCGGGCTTGGCGGCGCTGGTCTTGAAGGTACCGACGAGGATGGGCACGGAGATCTTCACCAGGATGGTGAAGATGAGGAAGCCGATCCCGAAGATGCCGACGGCGATCGACCACTCGGTCAGGGTGGGCCGGTACTCGTAGATCTCGCCGAGGGTGTCGGGGGTCATCCCCGGGATCACCAGCCCCAGCCCCTTCTCGATGTAGACGCCGGCCCAGATCAGCAGGCACCCCACGTTGAGGGCGACCCAGTTCTGCCGCAGCTTCGGCACCAGGAAGATGAAGAAGGCCGCGGTGCTGGCCACCAGCGAGGTCCAGGCGAACGGCACCAGGGCTTTGTGCTCGCCGAGGCCGAACCAGAGGTACTGGGTGTACCGGAGCTCCTGGGTCTGGGAGTAGAACTCCTTGAAGAGCTCGGCGCCGAGCAGGAAGAGGTTGATGAACATGGCGTAGGCCATCAGCTCGGCGATCTTCCAGATGGCCTCGTCCTTGATGGGGATCCGGGTGGTCTTCCGCAGCACCTGGAAGAGGATGATCATCACCGCCGGCCCGGAGCAGAAGGCCGAGGCCAGGAAGCGGGGCGCCAGGATGGAGGCGTTCCAGAAGGGGCGCGCCGCCATGCCGTTGTAGAGGAAGGCGGTCACGGTGTGGGTGCTGATGGAGACGGGGATGGAGAGGAGCACCAGCGGCAGCAGGATCTTCTTGTTGGGCTCCCTGCCGGCGTAGGCCTGGAAGAGGATGTAGAGCACCACGGTGACGTTGAGCACCAGGTAGATGTTGAGCACCAGGGCGTCCCAGGTGAGCAGCGAGCGCGGCCAGTTGGGGGTGCCCAGCAGCGGCAGCATGTGGTGCAGCCGGTCGGGCCGCCCCATGTCCACCATGATGAAGAGCAGGCACATGGCCAGGGCCGAGATGGCCAGCAGCTCGCCGAGGAGCACCACCTCCTTGAGCGGACCCCAGTGGTAGACGTAGGCCGGGATCACCAGCAGCACGGCGGCGGCGGCCACCCCGACCAGGAAGGTGAAGTTGCCGATGTAGAAGGCCCAGGAGACCTGGTCGCGGATGTTGGTGGCGATCAGGCCGGTGCGGGCCTGGTGGACGTAGGCCACCAGGCCGATGGCGATGGCCACGCCGAGGGCGCCGAGCCAGATGTAGTAGGCCGGCTTGTCGGACTTCAGCTGCCGGCCACAGCCCTTGAGGAACTCGAGGATGCCGTTCATGGGGGTGGCCTCGTCAGGTGGCGTAGAAGTAGTAGAACTGGGGTTGGGTGGCGAGCTCCTCCTTGAAGATGAAGACCCGCTTGGTCTCCATCACCTTGCGGATCTCGCTCTCCGGGTCGAGGAGGTTGCCGAACTTGCGCGCCCCCACCGGGCAGGCCTCGACGCAGGCGGTGTAGCGCCCCTGGCGCGACCGCTGGACGCAGAAGGTGCACTTCTCCACCACGCCCTTGGGGCGCGGGCGGTTGCCGAGGAAGTGCTGGACCGGGTTGAGCTCGGCGGCCGGCAGGTTGGGCTCGCCGAGGTTGAAGTGGCGGGCGCCGTAGGGGCAGGCCGACATGCAGCAGCGGCAGCCGATGCACCAGTCGTAGTCGATGACCACGATGCCGTCCGCCTGCTTCCAGGTGGCCTGGGTGGGGCAAGCCTTGACGCAGGGCGGGTTGCGGCACTGCTGGCACTGGACCGGGAAGTAGAACTTGCCGGGCTGGGGGACGGTGGCCGGGTCGTAGTAATGCTCGGCGTGGGTCAGGTCGACGCCGTGCTCCTTGTCCATCTCCAGCACCCGGATCCAGTGGATCTGCGGCCGCTCGCGGGACTGGTTGTTCTCCTTGACGCAGGCGTAGACGCAGCGCCGGCAGCCGATGCAGCGGGAGAGGTCGAGGCCGTAGCCGAACACCACGCCCGGCAGCGGCCCCTCGGCGGTGACGGTGGTGTCGCGCCCCCAGGTGGCCTTGTTGGTGGCCTCCACCTTCTGCAGCACCCGCTTCAGCGCCGGCCCGCTCAGTTCGTTGAAGTGGCGCCGGAAGAAGTCCTCGGTCGAGAACCCCTTGCAGCCGGCCAGCGAGGCCAGCGCCGCGCCCGCCGCCGCGGTGCGCAGGAAGGCCCGGCGCTCCGGGTCGAGGCCCGGCTCGCGGAGGTCGGGCGCCAGGTCCACCGGGCCGGCGGGGAGCACCGGGAGCGGCCGCGGGGGGCTCACGGGCGCACCTCCTCGGGGCGGCGGGGCCTGGGCTCGGGCTTGATCCTCTCCAGGGTCGGCATCACCAGCAGCTTCCCGTCCACCATGGACTCCTTGACCCCCTTGAAGAGCGGGGTGTGCGGGTTGTGGCAGTTCACGCAGAGGAAGGTGGTCCTGGCCCCGTCCCAGTTGCCGATCCGCTTGCCGTGCACGCCGACGCGCCAGTCGCGCAGCTTGTCGCCGTGGCACTGGCCACAGAGCCGGTAGGACTCGGTGAAGGGGACCAGGTCGCCGTTGGTGAGGTGGAGCTGGTCGCGCCGCTGGGCGTCATGGCAGTCGAGGCACCAGCGGTGCTCGGCGTCGTGGGCGAAGACCGACTGCTGCTCGTCGTGGAAGCCGAGGTCGCGGCGCGCCGTGTTCACCTTCTCCTTCCCATCGTGGCAGCCGCTGCACGGGAAGATCCCCTCGGTGAACGGGGGCGAGGTGGCCTGGATCACCTGGGCGGCGGCGGCGGGCTTCTTCGCCGCCGTGGCGGGCGCCGCGGCTCCGGCCTTCGGCTCGGAGGAGGAGGCGGCGGCCGGCCACCCGGTCAACAGGGCCAGCGCCAGCAACGGCGCCAGTCGGGGGCGCCTCGAAGAGCGGGTGAACCACGTCGGTCGCATGCGGCCTCCAGTCCAGGCTGGAGGGTACCTCCCCGAGGGGGGTCCGCCGCTTGCGCGCGATCAACTCGCAGGTTCACTCTTGGGTAGCAACAGGGGAATTCGCCCCGTTCCAGCCCTCCCCTTCACGCCCGGACGGTCGACCGCCGGCGCGTCACCGCCACCATGCCCAGCAGCACCACGATGCCGACGCCGGTCAGCGCCACGTCGGCGACGAGGCTCCCACGGACGCCCAGCCCGGGCAGCCGCGAGCCCCAGCCGTCGAGCGTGGTCACGTAGCTGCTGGCCAGGTTGGCGATGGCGATGAAGGCGGTGTACTTGGTGGCCGCCCCGGCGCCGCTCCCGCAGAGCTCGAGGATGAAGGCGGCCAGGGTGGCGAAGGCGATGCCGTTGGTGAAGGAGTAGAGCAGCACGCCCCAGGTGTAGGTGGTGGCGTTGAGCGGGGCGAAGAACATCGCCAGCGCCGTCCCCGCGGTCAGCGCGCCGGAGAGGGCGTAGGCCAGCCGCCGGTTCATCCGGTCGGCCAGCGCCCCGCCCACCAGGGCGCCCAGCGCCCCCACCACGCCGCCGCCCAGCCCGTTGACCATCGCCACCAGGTCCTCGCCGGCCTGGTACTCGGTGGCCATGGCGGTGAAGAGGTTGGTGAGCGCCCCGGCCCCCACCGGCATGGCGCAGATCACCAGGCCGGTCCAGCCGTCCCGGCTGGTGACGGTCCGCCAGACGTCGCCCAGCACCTCGCCGAGGCGTGAGGCCACGTCGGCGAGCCAGCCCCGGCTGGTGGCCACCACCGCGGTGGCCACCTCGTGGATGCGCAGCGCCGGCAGGAGCGCCAGCAGGGTCACGCCGGCCAGCACCAGGCCGGCCACCGGCACCGAGCCGGTCACCTTGGCGACCCAGAGGGCCAGGGCCCCGAGCACGCCGGTGAAGCCGACGTTCCCGGCCATGCGGTAGCCGCCGGCCTTGCCCTTGTCCTCGCCGCGGGTGGTGATGGCCATCAGGCCGTCGGCGGCCGCCGCCGAGGTGGTCCCGGCCACCTGGGCGATGGCCGCCAGCGCCGTGTAGGTGACCAGGTGGTGGCCCGGGTCGGGGAAGAAGGCCAGCACCGCCAGCGCCACCGCGGTGAGCACGGTGGTGGCGACGTACCAGCGCTTGCGGTGGCCGCCCAGGTCCACCAGCGGCGCCCAGAGGAACTTGAAGGCGTGCGGGGTGTTGGCGATGCCGGAGATGGTCCCGATGGCCGCCAGCGAGACGCCCTGCGCCTCCAGCCAGAAGGGCGCGGCGATCGACACGTAGCCGACCGCCGCGCCGAACGGCAGGATGGTGAAGGCGAAGAGGGACGGCGGTGTCGGGCGGGCGCGTTCGGACACCACGCCTGCTACTTGGTCTTCAGCTTGTCGATCTCGGCGTTCTGCGACGCCACCAGCTTCTCCAGCCGGCGGATGTCCTCGCGGCGGGTGGCCAGCTCGGCGTCGAGCTGGACCTTCTCGTCGCGCAGCTTGAGGTACCCGTTCATCAGCCCCTGCACCTGGGCGACCAGCCCGGTCAAATCCTTGAGTTCCGACATGGCGTGACCCTCTTCGGCGACGACGCCGCCCTCAGCCGAGGACGCGCGTCGGAGTGGAGGCGCCCCAGCCGCTGGGCCGGGGCGCGAGGGCGCGGAGACTCTCACGACGTGGCCGCCCGAGGCAAGGGCGCGGCCGCCGGGCGCGGCCACCGGGCGCGGCGAGGGGTGGCGGGGCCGGACTCAGCAGGAGGCCGGTGAGGGCTGGAGGCGCCCGGCCTCCACCAGCACCTCGGCGAACCACTCTGCCAGGGCCTCCTCCCCGTACTGGTGCTCCAGCTCGAAGAGCACGGCCACCTCGTCCTGGTCGAAGTGGCGCGCCACCCAGCGGTCGAAGACGGGGGCGAGCGGCTCCCGCGGCAGCCCCATGACGGGCGGCGGCGGATCCTCGCGCATCAGCGTGACGAACTTGCGTCGGACCTGGTCCAGCTGGCGCGTGGTCATCCCCGTCCCCCTGCGCCGGGAGAAAGCATGCGGCGTGCCCGCGGCCACGCCTGTGGTGGCGCCCCCTTGGGCGTGGGGCACCGGCCCCGTGGGTCGGCGCGCCTCCCCCTCCCGACCCCCTCCCGGAACCGGCGGCCCCCCCGGGGCCTCGGCCAGCCCCGGAGCCGCGGGCCCTCCCCCGATTGCGCCTCCCCCCACCCCATGCCACCGTCGGTGGCTCACCACCCTTCAGCGAGGTCGCCGCGCATGGGCAAGAGGTTCCGGATCGCCATCAACACCGGCGGCGGCGACGCCCCCGGCCTCAACGCCGTCCTCTACGCCGTCACCATGGCGGCGCACGGACGCGGCTGGGAGGTCCACGGCATCCTCCAGGGGTACGCCGGCCTCTTCGACACCAGCAAGATCGTCCAGCTCACCCCGGAGAAGGTGGCCGGCATCATGGACCACGGCGGGACCATCCTCGGCACCACCAACAAGGGCGATCCCTTCCGCCGCCCGCACGAGCGCCCCGACGGCACCGTCGAGTACCGGGACGACTCGGACAAGCTGGTGGAGAACTTCAAGCGGCTGGGCTTCGACGTGCTGGTGGCGGTGGGCGGCGACGGCTCGCTGAAGCTGGCCCACCGGCTCTCCGAGAAGGGGCTGCGGGTCATCGGGGTGCCCAAGACCATCGACAACGACCTGGCGCTGACCCAGCAGACCTTCGGCTTCGACACCGCGGTGACCACCGCCACCGAGGCCATCGACAAGCTCCACTCCACCGCCTCGGCCCACGACCGGATCATGGTGGTGGAGGTGATGGGGCGCTACGCCGGCTGGATCGCCCTCCACAGCGGCGTCTCCGGCGACGCCGACGTCATCCTCATCCCGGAGATCCCCTTCGACATCGAGAAGGTCTGCGAGCGCATCCTCGAGAACGAGGTCCGCGGCAAGCGCCACGGCATCGTGGTGGTGGCCGAGGGGGCCAAGGTGGGCGGGCAGCTGGTGACCCGGGAGAAGACCGACGAGGCGCGCGAGGAGGTGGTGCTGGGCGGCGTGGCCGAGTGGGTGGCCCGGGAGATCACCCGGCGCACCGGGAAGGAGACCCGCTCGCTGGTGCTCGGCCACCTGCAGCGCGGGGGCTCCCCCACCACCTGGGACCGGCTGCTGGCGCTCCGCTTCGGCGCCGCCGCGGTCCGCTTCATCGCCGATGGGCAGCGCAACGTCATGGTGGCGTGGCAGCCGCCGGACATGAAGGCGGTGCCCATCGCCGAGGTGATCGGCAAGACCAAGCAGGTCCCGGTGGAGTCGGACACCATCCAGACCTGCCGCGACCTCGGCATCTCGCTGGGGGACTGACCGCGATCCGTCGCCTGGCCCGGGCCCGCCGCCGGGCGGCCCGAGGCCTACCGCTTCGCCGCCCGCCGCAGGATGACCAGCCCCGCCTTCAGGTCGCGAGGGAGCGGGGCCTCGAAGCGCACCGCCACCCCGGTGCGGGGGTGGGCGAAGCCGAGCCGCCAGGCGTGGAGCGCCTGCCGCCCGATGGCCGCCGCCGCCAGCCTTACCGGATCCTCCGGTTCGAGCCGCGCCTCGCGGCGCCGCCCGCCGTAGACGGCGTCCCCCAGCAGCGGGTGGCCGGCCTCGGCGAGGTGGACGCGGATCTGGTGGGTCCGCCCGGTCTCCAGCGCCACCTCCAGCAGCGCCGCCCCCTCGCCGAACCGCTCCTGCACGCGCCACCCGGTGACGGCCCGCCGGGTGCTGGCCACCCGGCCGGTGTAGCGGGTCCGATCGCGAGGGTGGCGGCCGTAGGGCGTGTCGAGCCGGCCGGTCCCGGCCGGGGCTCCGTGGACCAGCGCCAGGTAGGTCTTCTCCACGGTGCGGGCCTTGAAGGCGGCCTGCAGCGCCGCCAGCGCCGCCTCGCGCTTGGCCACCACCAGGCAGCCGGAGGTCTCCTTGTCGAGCCGGTGGACCAGGCCGAGGCGGGCCCCGCCCGGCGCCCCCTCCCCGAGCCGGTGCAGGAGGGCGTTGACCACGGTGCCGGCCGGCGAGCCCCGCGCCGGGTGGACCACCATGCCGGCGGCCTTGTCGAGCACCAGCAGGTCGGCGTCCTCGTGGAGCACCGAGAGCGGGAGGTCCTGCGCCACCAGCCCCGACGGCTCGGGGGCCGGCAGGGTGAGCGTCACCTCCTCGCCGCCGTGGAGCCGCGCCGAGGGGCGCGCCCCCCGGCCCGCCACCAGCACGTGGCCGTCGTCGATGAGCCGCTGGGCCCGGGCGCGGGTGAGCTCCGGCCAGAGCCGGACCAGGGCCAGGTCGAGCCGGAGTCCGGCCAGCGCCTCGGGAACCAGGGCGCGGCGCGGCTCGTCAGGGCGGGGGGCGGGGCGCTGGCGAGGGGCCGGGCCCGCGCGGGAGGCCGGTGGGCCGGGGCGAGCCACCGACTACCAGATCTTGGAGCGGATGCGCCCCTTGGGCTTCAGGATCACGTCGACGACGGCGCGGTCGAAGAAGTTGGTGCGTGCCAGGACGTCGGGGGCGACCCGGGACTTGAACAGGTCGCGCCCCTCGGCCAGCTCGTCCTTGAGCACGTCGAAGAAGGTGTCCTGCTGGATGCCGCGGACCACCTTCTCCTCGTTGTAGAGGGAGATGTCCGAGCAGATGGCCCGGGCCAGCCGCATCGCCTGCTCGGGAGCCTCGATGAGCGCCATGTGGCCGATGGTACGAGAGCCCGCCGGTCCGGTCAACGAACTGGCCCGGCGCCCCGGCCCGGTGGAGCCGGCCGACGCCCTACCGCTTCGGCTCGGCCTCGCCGACCGTCACCATCCGGTCGAGGTAGGCGCGGGCCACCTTCTGGCCGTCGAGGCGCAGCTCGCGGGCCAGGCTCATGAGGATGCCGCGCAGGTAGACCGGGGCCGGGAGGGCCTTGAACCGGTCCAGCTCGATGTTCTCCAGGTGGTGGCGGGTGACCCGGGTCTTCTCCGCCAGCTGCTGCACCGTGAGCCCGCGGGACTCGCGGACCCGGCGCAGCATCTCGCCGGTCCAGGCGCCCCCCTCGGCCGGCTCCGGCGGGCCAGGGGCCGTCACCTCCCGATCGAGCAGGATGGGAGCGACCGGCCGGTTCAGGGCGATGGGAGGCGGCGCCACCGGGAGGGTGAGCGGGACGGGCGAGGGGGCCGCGGGCGGGCGCGGCGGCTCCGCGGTGGTGGCGGCGCTCTCGGCGCCCCGCTCCGGGGCCGGCGCCGGGGCCGGCGGTGGGGTCATGGCCGGCAGGCCCGGCGACACCGGGCGCGGCTCGGTCGTCACCGGCTCGGGCTCCGGTGGGGGCCAGGTGGCCTGAGGGGGCGGGTGGACCGGCGTCGCCGCCGCCCGGCCGTCGGGCTCGGGCCCCGGCTCCGGCGCGGGTGCCGGCACCGGCGGCCGGACGCCGATCCGCTCGTCGTAGCGGGCCCGGGCGCTGGCGTCGAGCAGGACCGCCCTGGCCTCCTCGATCCGGCTGCTGAGCAGCGCCGTCTCCTCCGACGAGGCCAGCGTGTAGGTGGCCAGCGAGCCCGGGCCGTAGGCGGCGGCGGCCCGGTCGCAGGCGCGGGCGATCTCCTCGGCGGAGGCGTCCACCGAGACCTCGATGATCTCGTAGAGGGTCTGGTCGGAGAGCCGCTTCACGCCTGGTCCGCGACCTGCCCGGTGGCGTCGGCCTGGAGCAGCCGCTCGGCGATCCGCTCGAAGGCCTGCCCGGCCGGGACCTCCGGACGATCGACCAGCAGGGGGCGGCGGTGGCGCACCGCCCGCCACATCTCGTCGTCGTAGGCGATGGCGCCGAGGTAGTCCATCTCCAGCCCGAAGTACTTCCTCCAGGCGGCCACCACGGCGTGGCCCATCTCGGCGTCCTGCTGGGAGCGGACCTGGTTGACCACCAGCCGGGGGCGGAAGGCGGCCAGCTGCCTGGCGAGGTTGGCCCCCGCCTCCGGGTCGCGCTCCACCACCGAGGCCACCAGCTCCACCGGGCTGCGGAAGCTGGCGCCGTCCATCACCTGGCGCAGCAGCGCCTCGTAGCCGAAGACCTGGGAGACGTTCCGCACCCTCCGCCAGAAGGCGGCCTTGACGAAGCGGTAGGCGTTCTCCACCGCGGTCGGCTCGGGGACCAGCACCAGGATGCCGTGGTCGGAGACCAGGAAGAAGTCGAGCACGTTGGTGTGGGTCCCGGCGCCGAGGTCGAGGATGGCGTAGTCGACGTCCAGGGCCTGGACGTGGCGCAGCAGCCTCATCTTCTGGGCGTGCTTGGGGGTGGCCGCCTCGAGGCTGTCGAGGGCGCCGGAGACCAGGCCGAGGTTGGGGATCCCGGTCGGCGTCACCACGTCCTCCAGCCGCTCCACCTTGCGGTCGATGAAGTCGGAGAGCGTGCCGCGGGGCAGGTCGAGGCCGAGCGTGGTGTGGAGGTTGGCGCCGCCCAGGTCGGCGTCCACCAGCACCACCCGCTTGCCGCGGCGGGCCAGGGCGATGGCCAGGTTGGCCGAGATCAGGCTCTTGCCGATGCCCCCCTTGCCGCCGCCGACCGAGAGGATGCGGCGGGCGCGCGGACCGGGGGTCTTCGCCCGGGCGGGCGCCCGCGGCGGAGGGGAGAGGTCCAGCTGCAGCCCGGACGGCTGGACCAGCTTGAGGATCGGTCCTTCGGCCATGGGCGAGACTCTACGCCCGGGGAGTCGGGAGGTCCAAGAACTGCGCCCCCTTGGACCCGTTCCGGGATCGCCCCATTTGAGCCTCGACAGGTGCGGCGGACCGTCGCCCCAGCCGGCTACTCCAGCAGCCGGTACGAGGCGAACGAGCGGAGGACCCGCTTCACGTAGCCGCGCGTCTCGTCGAAGGGGATCTCCTCGATCCACTCGTCCAGGGGGACGTCGCGGGCGCCCTGGCGCCAGCGCCGCACCGCCCCGTCCCCGGCGTTGTAGGCGGCCAGCGCCTCGGCCGTCGAGCCCTGGTGGGCCCGCAGCAGCTGGCCGAGGTAGGCGGCGCCGATGCGGATCGAGGTCTCCGGGTCGGTGAGCGCCACCCGGTCGGGCCGGGGGAGCTTGAGCCTCCGCGCCACCTGCTGCGCGGTCGGCAGCATCAGCTGGGTCAGCCCGACGGCCCCGGCCGGCGACACCACCTCGGGGTCGAGGGCGCTCTCCTCCCTCATCAGCGCGTGGAGGAGGGCCGGCGGGACCCCGGCCTCGGCCGCGTACTTCTCGACCAGCGGCGACCAGGCCGGCGGGTAGGCCAGCGCCCAGACCGCCCTCCCCGCCCCCTCCGGCGGCCGGCGCAGCGTCGCCCGCCCCTCGACCCGGAGCAGCTGGTGGGCGACCCGGTGATCGCCGGCCCGCGACAGCAGCGTCGCCAGCAGCATCACCTCCGGTGAAGGTTCGCCGCGCCCCAGCGAGAGCCGCCCCCGGTCGACGGCCAGGAGCTCCTCGTCGGCGGCCCTGGGGAGGCCGAGCCGGAGCAGGAGCAGCCCGGCGCGGAAGTGGGGGTCGTCGCGGAGCGGCCCCGGGTCGAGCGGCCACGCCCCCTGGGGCGGGGCGACCGGTGGCGTCCCCAGGCTGATCCCGACACGGCCCTCGAGCCGGGACCGCGCCAGCAGCGAGTAGAAGTCGGCCGGCGCCGCCGCCACCAGCCCCTGCCAGATGACCCGGGCGGCCGCCAGCCCCTCGGCGCCCGAGGCGGCCAGCAGCGTGGCGCGCCAGTAGGCGGCCCGGGCATGCTCGTAGGGGTCGACCTCGCGGCCGTCCTCCTCGATGGCCAGCAGCGCGGCGATGGCACCGGCCGCGTCGCCCTGCCGGCGCGACAGCCAGGCCAGGCGGAAGCGGGCCTCGTCCACCTTGTCGCCGTCGGGGTGGCGCTGGACCACCTCGAGGAGGGCCCGCCTGGCCTCGGCGTGGCGGCCGGCCCGGGCCAGCAGCTCGGCGGCGGAGACCAGGGCGTCGTCGGCCAGGGTGCTGGCGGGGTGCTCCCGCGCGAAGCGCTGGTAGAGCGGGAGGGCCTCCTCGCGCGCCCCCTGCGCCTGCGCCGCGGTGGCCAGCACGAACAGGGCGCGGGTCCGCAGCGCCGGCTCGACGCAGCGCTCGGCCACCGGCCGCAGCAGCTCGGCGGCCCGCCGGTGCTGTCGATCCCGCTTCGCGGCGCGCCCCAGGGCGGCGTGGACCCGGCAGGCGAGCGGCTGGTCGACGGCCGGCGGGGGCACGGCCAGGAGCAGCGGCTCGAGCAGCGCCATGGCCTCGGCGTTGCGGTTCCGCTCCACCAGCCCCTCGGCGCGGCGCACCGTGGTCTCCGGGTCGGGGTCGGCGCCCGCCTCGGCGGGGAGCTGCTTGAGCGCGGCCAGGCACCGCGGCGCCTCGGGCGCGATCGGGTGATCGGCCCAGCAGCGCAGCAGCGCGGCGCGGGCGGCGGCCGGCTCGGCGGGGACCAGGGCGGCCCGCAGCTCGCCGGCGAGCAGGAGCGCGGCGGCGGCCGGGTCGGGACGCGCCGGATCGGCCGGCGGCGGCTGGTCGACGAGCCGGGCCAGCGCGGCCAGCGCCGGCGCCGGCGCCCCCCCGGCGGCCAGGGCCCGCGCCTGGCGCACCTGGGCGTCGCCAAAGAGGACCGAGCTGGCCGGCAGGGCGGCGAAGGCCTGGGCCGCCTCGAGGTGCCGGCCGAGCGTCACCAGGCAGCGCCCCCGGAGCGCCTGCAGCCGGTCGGCCAGCTCGGGGAGGCGGCGCCCCAGGCCGTCGCTGGTCTGCAGCGCCTCGGCGCAGGCGCCGGTGGCCTCCTCGGCGAGGGCCCGGAGGAAGAGGGCCCCGGGGGCCCGGTCGGCGCCGACCGCGGCCAGGGCCTCCGCCCCCTTCCCGGCGGTGAGCAGCGCCCCGGCCTCGGCCGGCCGGCCGGCCAGCAGGGGGGAGAGATCCCGCTCCAGCAGCGGGGCCAGCGGGGGCGACACGCCGACGGCGATGGCCAGCAGGATGGGGGTGACGGGCATCGGGGCGGTGAGCGTGCGACGGCGGTCCGGTCGGGTCAAGTCGGAGCCACGCCAGGGAGGGACGGGGTAAGCTGCCGGAGCGTGGACATCCGGACCCAGGCCGCCCTGCTCGCCGCCATCGTCACCCTGGCGCTGGCCGTGGCGGCGCTGCTGCGCGACAGCCGGCCGCGGGTCTTCACCGTCTTCGCCTTCCTGGCCATCGACCTCTCGCTTTTCTCGCTGGCCCTCTGCTTCCTGCGCTGGCCCGAGTTCGGCGCCGCCGAGACCTGGTGGAACCGCCTCGCCGTCGCCTCCGGCTCGCTCATCCCCTCGGCGGCCCTGGCCTTCTACCTGGAGTTCCTCGGCGTGGCCCGGCGCCCCGCCCGGCGCGCCCGCAACGCCATGCTGGCCGGCTCGGTCGGCGGCCTGGTGGTGGCCGCCTCGCCGCTGATCCACGTCCGCCTGGCCCGCTTCGCGGTGGCCGCCTACGTCCTCTTCGGCCTCGCCGTGGTGGCCTCGGTGCTGGTCAACAAGCTCCGCTCCGCCGCCACCCGGATCGAGCGGGCCCGCCTCCGCTACCTCTTCATCGGCGCCCTGGTGGCCATGGTGCTCTCCACCGCCGAGGTGCTGCTGGCGCCCAGCTTCAACTACCCGGTGGAGGGGCTCGGCTCCATCAGCCTCACCATCTACATGTTCTTCCTGTCGCAGACCCTGCTGCGCCACCGCCTGCTCGACCTGCACGAGTTCCTCGGGAAGATCGTGGTGGTCACCGCCCTCGGCCTGGTGCTGGTGGTGGTCTACGGCGGCCTGGTCTCCTGGGTGGGCGACCGCCGCGAGCTCTTCTACTTCAACACCGTGGTCGCCTCCTTCGTGATCCTCTCCCTCTTCGAGCCCCTGCGCCACCGGGTCGAGGAGTGGGTGGTGGCCACGCTGTTCCGCGAGCGCTACGAGCTGGTGCGCAAGCTGGAGCTGATCCGCGACCGGGCCGCCTCGGTGATCGATCCCGCCGAGCTGGCGGTGATCGTGCTCGACGGCCTGGTCGAGACCCGCCGCGTCACCCACGCCTCGCTCTGGCTGCTCTCCGAGGACCGCCCCGGCTTCCGGCCCATCGACTCGCGCGGCCCCGCCCCGGCCGCCTTCCTCGAGCCGGCCGCGGCCCGGGCCCTGATGGCCGCCGTCGCCGCCGGCCAGAAGGCCCTGCTGCTGGAGAACCTCGACCGGCGCATGGCCGACCTGCAGCGCCTGCTCCCCGCCGGGCCCGCCGAGGTGGTGGCCCGGTCCGGCCGCCTGGCGCTGGCGGCGGTGGAGGCCGAGCTGAAGCGGCTCGGCGACGCCCGGGCGGTGATGACCTCGATGAAGGCCGGCATCTGCATGCCGCTGGCGGCCGGCGATCGCCCGGTGGGCTTCTTCGCCTGCGGTGACGAGCGGGTCCCCGAGGCCTTCGCCTCCGACGAGATCGCCGCCCTGCTGGAGGTCGCCGACCGCTGCGCGCTGGTGATCGAGAACTCCAAGCTCTACCAGCAGATGAAGGAGCGCGACCGCCTCGCCGCCATCGGCGAGATGTCGGCCGGCCTGGCCCACGAGATCCGCAACCCGCTGGCCGCCATCAAGGGGGCCATCCAGTACCTCGACCCGGCCACGCTGCCCGGCGAGGACCGCGAGTTCCTGGAGATCGTGGTGGACGAGGTGAACCGCCTCAACGGGGTGGTGACCCAGTTCCTCGACTACTCCCGCCCGCTCAAGCCGGCCCTCGATCCCGTCGACATCAACGAGGTGGTCTCGCGCACCCTGAAGCTGCTGCAGAGCGCCGTCCCGCCCGGCATCGAGCTGGTGGCCGACCTGGCCGGCGAGCCGCTGCGCGTCCTCTGCGACGCCGAGCAGCTCAAGCAGGTCTTCATCAACCTCACCCAGAACGGCTTCCAGGCCATGCCGCGCGGGGGCCGGCTGACGGTGAGCACCCTGGTGGTGCGCGACGAGCTGGCCTTCTGGCGCGAGGGGGCCCGCCGCCCCGACCAGGTGGAGATCCGGTTCCGCGACTCCGGGCCGGGCATCCCCGAGGAGGAGCGGGAGCGGATCTTCGTCCCCTTCTACACCACCAAGGAGAAGGGGACCGGGCTCGGCCTGGCCATCTGCCTGCGCCTGGTCAAGGCCCACCAGGGGACGCTGGTGGTGCGCTCCCCGCCGGGCGGCGGCGCCGAGTTCATCGTCGCCCTCCCCGCCCACCGCGAGGAGCGGCTCGAGCCCCCCAGCGCCGCCGGCCCCGACGACCAGCACCTCCGGCAGCGCCGGCGGGAGCGCGCCGAGGCCCGGCTCCGCAAGCGGAAACGGCGCAAGGGCTAGAGCACCTCCCTCACCCCCAGCCCCGCTCCGGCCGGGGGCTGCGAGGTGCGCTCCAGGCGCGCGGGCGAGCCGCGCCGGCCTGCCCTCCCGGGCCGATCCGTGCTACCACCTTCGGCGTGGCGCACGTCCTCATCGTCGACGACGAGCTGAACATCCGCCGCGTCCTCGCGGCGATGCTGAAGCGCGACGGCTACGAGGTCACCACCGCCGCCGACGGCGAGCAGGCCCTGGCGGTGCTGCAGCGCACCCCGGTCCACGTGGTGGTCACCGACCTGGTGATGCCGCGGCTGGGCGGGATGGCGCTGCTGGAGCGGGTCCGCGCCGAGTACCCGGACATCCCGGTCATCCTCATCACCGCCCACGGCACCGTCGACAGCGCCGTGACCGCGCTCAAGGCCGGCGCCTTCGACTACGTCACCAAGCCCTTCGAGCAGGAGGAGCTGCGCAAGGTCATCGCCAAGGCGGCGCGGGCCAACGACCTGGAGCGGCGCAGCGTCCACGAGGGGACCGCCGAGGGCGACCGGCCCCCGCTGGTGGGGTCCTCCCCGGCCATGCGGACCATCTACGACATGGTGGCCCGGGTCGCCGACTCGCCCTCCACGGTGCTCATCACCGGCGAGAGCGGCACCGGCAAGGAGCTGATCGCCAAGGCGCTCCACCGCGGCTCCACCCGCCGCGACAGGCCACTCATCAAGGTCAACTGCGCCGCCATCCCCAAGGACCTGGTGGAGTCGGAGCTCTTCGGCTACCAGCGCGGCGCCTTCACCGGCGCCGTCGGGGACAAGCCGGGCCGCTTCGAGCTGGCCGACGGCGGCACCCTCTTCCTCGACGAGATCGGCGAGATCCCGGTGGAGATCCAGGTGAAGCTGCTGCGCGCCCTCCAGGAGTCGGAGTTCGAGCGGGTGGGCGGCATCAAGACCCTCAAGGTCGACGTCCGCCTCATCGCCGCCACCAACCGCGACCTCAAGTCGCTGATCGCCGAGGGTCGCTTCCGCGAGGACCTCTACTACCGGCTGGCGGTGGTCCCCATCGCCCTGCCGCCGCTGCGGGACCGGCGCGAGGACATCCCGCTGCTGGTGGGCCACTTCATCGAGAAGTACAACCGGCGGCTGGGCAAGAAGGTGGCGGGGATCGACGACGACGCCCTCCAGCAGCTGGTCGACTACGGCTGGCCCGGCAACATCCGCGAGCTGGAGAACCTCATGGAGCGGTCGGTGCTCTTCGCCGACGGCCCCACCATCCACGCCGCCTCCCTCCCCGACTCGCTCCGCGAGACCGGCTCGCCGCCGCCCCAGCCCATCGCGGCGGTCGGCCCGCTCGGCGCCATCGCCGCGCCCAGCGGCGCCTCGATGAAGGAGATCGTCCGCCAGGCCCAGGCCGAGCTGGAGAAGGAGCTCATCTCCCGCGCCCTCGAGGAGACCGGCGGCAACGTCACCCGCGCCGCCAAGCGGCTGCAGATCAGCCGCAAGTCGCTCCAGGTGAAGATGAAGGAGCTGGGGCTGCGCGACGCCGAGGGCGTCACGCCCGAGGAGTGATCACCACCACCACCGCCCGGCGTCGGGGCCCTTCGCCTTGACCCCGCTCGGGCGCCGCTGCTAGCGTCGTCTCTCCGCACTGGAGGAGCTTCATGGGCCGGCTTTCCGCCGTCATCACCGCCGCTTCGCTGCTCGCGCTGGCCACCCCGGCCGGCGCCGCCGAGCTCACCCACGTCGCCACCGCGGCGGAGCCCGACAGCGCCTTCAACCTCGACTTCTCGGTCCGCTGGGAGCGGTCGCTGAAGCGGGCCACCATCACCCGGGAGAAGGCCACCGCGGCCACCGCCAGCGAGCCCTTCGGCCGGGTCGACGACGTGCCCGAGCTCTCCTACAGCGAGATCACCAACCTCATCGTCCCCAGGCTGGCCTTCGGCGTCTACCAGGACGTCGAGCTCCACTTCGAGATGCCCTACTACCTCGGGCAGGAGGTCTCCTGGAAGTTCGCCAAGGGGATCGCGCTCGGGTCGGAGAGCTCCATCATCACGCCCGGCGTCGACGTCAATGGCGCCGCCTGCACCAACTGCCCGCTCTTCGACGCCCAGGCGCGCGACATCACCTCCTACCACGGGGGCGTCACCGGCGACCTCAAGGCCGGCCTCTCCTGGGGCATCCTCAACGACCGCAAGGACGACACCAAGCCGTTCCTGCTGGTGGGGCTGGACATCACCTTCCCCACCGCGGACCTCTACGATCCCTGGGCGGGGCGCGTCGCCACCGGGCCGACCTTCAGCGCGCCCAACTTCCTCCCCGCCAACCCGGCCCCCGTCGGCCAGAAGATCTGGAAGTTCGACCTCCAGACCGCGCTCTCCAAGCGGATGGGCCCCATCGAGCCCTACTTCAAGGCCCACCTGATGCTGCCGCGCCGCTTCTCCTCCACCTACTCCAACTGCGACCACGTCGCCGACGCCGCCAACGCGCCGCCCGGGACCACCGTCACCAGGACCAACTGCGCCCTGCCCCAGTGGAAGGACGAGGCCGGGGCCAAGCTGCCGTGGATGACCGGGGTGACCTTCGGGACCGAGTTCATCACCCTCCAGGATCCGGTCGAGGGGCAGCGGATGGTCATCGACCTGCGCCTCAACGCCGAGTACACCTCGCGGGGGCGCTGGTACAACGAGCTCACCGACGCCACCGGCAAGCTGCTCTACACCGAGGGGTACATGCAGATCGGCGGGCTGGTCTCGCTGCTCTTCCGCGCCTCGAAGTACGTGGCGGTGCAGGGACAGGCCGGCTACGCCTTCGAGACCTCGCACCTGCTGACCGGCGAGCCGCTCGGCACCGACTCGGCGGGGATCAACACCGCCGCCCAGAACCCCAACTTCGACTGGCGCTGGGACGCGCCGGGGCGCCGCTTCCGCATCACCAGCGCCGGGATCTTCTCCTTCCAGGTCGGCGGGATCCTCAACTTCTAGGGGCCCGCGCCGGGGTGGCCGGCGCTCAGCCGCCCCGCTTCAGCCGCTCCAGCGCGTCGTAGACCTCGGCCCGCTTCAGGCCGCGCCGCCTCGCCACCTCGCGGGCGGTGACGCTGGGCGCCTCGCCCGCGGCCAGCCGCCGGCCCAGCTCCTCCTCCAGCGGCTCCTCGACGACCGGCGACGGCGCCTCGGCGGCGCCGGCCACCACGATGGTCACCTCGCCCTTCACCTCGCCGGAGAAGCGGGCCGCCAGGGCGCGGAGCGGCCCGCGGGCCAGCTCCTCGTGCAGCTTGGTCAGCTCCCGGCCCACCACCGCCACCCGGTCCCCCAGCGCCTCGGCCAGGTCGAGGAGCGTGGCGGCGGTCCGGTTGCCGGCCTCGTAGAGCACCAGCGTCGCCGGCAGCCCGGCCAGGAAGGCCAGCCGCTCCGCCCGCCCGCCCCCCTTGCGCGGCAGGAAGCCGGTGAAGAAGAACTGGTCGGCCGGCAGCCCCGAGGCCATCAGCGCCGTCAAGGCGGCCGAGGGGCCGGGGATGGGCACGATGCGGGCGCCGGCCTCCCAGGCGGCCGCCACCAGCGCCACGCCGGGGTCGGAGACGCCCGGGGTCCCGGCGTCGGTGCAGAGCGCCACGTCCTGCCCGGCCCGGAGCCGCTCCAGGATCGGCTCCAGCCGGCCGCGCTCGTCGAAGGCCGGCAGGGAGATCAGCGTGGGCGCCGCGGCCGCGAGGTGGGCGAAGAGCCGGGAGGTGCGGCGGGTGTCCTCGGCGGCCACCGCACCCACCGACCGCAGCGCCTCGGCGGTGCGCGGCGCCAGGTCGCCGAGGTTGCCGATGGGGGTGGCCAGCACGTACAGCGTGCCCATCCCCGGCGCCGGGCCCCGCTCCCCGCTCACGGGCAGGCCCGCCCCGAGGCGTCGAAGGCGCCCCGCACCAGCTCGAAGCGCGGCGCCTCGCCCTCGAAGACCACCGCCACCACGTCGAAGCGCAGGGCCTGCGCCAGGGCGCCGTTTCGCGCCGCCCAGTCGGTGGCCGCCGCCACCACCCGCCGCGCCTTGGCGACCCCCACCGTCTCCAGCGGCGAGCCCTGGGCCAGGCTGGTGCGGCTCCGCACCTCGACGAAGCAGATGACCTCCCCCTCGCGGCAGATCAGGTCCACCTCGCCGCGCCGGGTGGCGTGGTTGCGCGCCAGGGTCTGGTAGCCGTGCCCGGCCAGCCAGGCCTCCGCCAGCGCCTCGGCCCGGCGGCCGCGGACCTGCCGCGGCATGGGCCCGGCCCCGGTCACGCCTGGTGATCCGCGGCTTCCCGGAAGGCCGGGTCGGTGGTGGCGTGGATCACCTGGCCGGGCTTGGCCAGCGCCTTGAGCAGCCGGCCGGCGGTGCGACGCACCGTGTCCGACAGGCCGGCGAAGGCGTCCTCCAGGAGGGCCACGGAGCGGCCGGCCGCCACCCCCTGCTCCAGCAGGGCCAGCTTGAGGGCGAGGAAGACCAGATCGCGCTCGGCCGCCGGCAGGGTCATGGCGGGGACCGACCTCCCCCCGGTGACCACCTGGACGTTGCCGCGGTCGTCGGCGCTCACGCCGGTGAGCCGGTTGAGGGTGAAGCCGGCCACGGCCTGGGAGGCGCGTGGGGCCAGCCCGCGGGCCACCGAGGCCGGGCTCCCGCCCAGCTCCAGCGCCGCCCGCTCCAGCAGGCCCCGCAGCGGCTCGCCGCCAGGGGCCGCCGCCACCGGGCGCGCCGGGGTCGGGGCCACCACCGCGGGCGGGGCCTGCGGCGCCTCTGCCTCGGCCTCCACCCGGGCCAGCTCGGCCTCGACCGCCTGGACCTCGCGGACGAAGCCACCGGCCTGCTCGGAGAGGCGGGTCTCCACCGTCCGCAGCTCCTCCTCCACCCGGGCATGCTCGGCCAGGGCGTCGGTGGTCTGCGCGTCGGTCTCCCACGCGGCCAGCTGCTGCCGGGCCTCGACCAGGCCGCGCTCGGCGTTGGCCAGCCGCTCCAGGGCGTCCTTCAGCTCGGCCGGCTTGGTGAGCCCCAGCGACCTGAGGGCCTCGTGGACCACGCCGGCGTCCCGGGCGAACTGGGCCTGCACCTTGGCCTCCCAGTCGGCGACCACCTTGCTGCGCCGCCCGATCCGGCCCCAGGCCTCGTCGGCGTCGATCCAGCGCAGGGCCACCCAGGCCGACCAGCCGAAGGCCGGGAGGTCGAGCAGCGACAGGTAGCGCAGGTCGGAGTCCCCGGCGGCCAGGCCGGCCAGCAGCAGCCCCAGGCCGCCCAGCACCCCGGCCAGGAACGGCGGCGACGTCCAGAGGGGCGCCGGGGCGCCCCGGGCCTGGGCCTCGGCGATGGCCTCACGCTCGGCGCCGATGCGCCCCTCGGCCTCGGCCCGCTTCCCCGCCGACTTCTCGAAGGCGGCGAACCTGGCCGGGACGTCCCCCAGGGTGGCCGCCACGGCGGCCACCGGCTCCAGGGCGGCCCGCTCCCCCTCCGCCGTGGCCAGCGCCTCCTGCACCCGCTGGCCGCTCTTCAGGGCCTCCTCCAGCTTGAAGAGGCGGGACTGGGCGTGGTCGAGCTGCTCCTGCAGCTTCTCGGCGACCCGCGCCTTCTCCAGTTCGCCGCGCAGCTCCTCGACGCGCTTGCGCGCCTGCTGGCCGCTGAGCACCGGGCGCGCCGCCGACGGCAGGGCCGGCCCGCTGGCCAGCACGGCGCCGGCCTTGGAGGGGAGCTCGGCGGTGGCGATGGAGAGCAGCGCCGCCAGCCGCGCCGCCGAGGGGACGCCGACGGGCGCCCGCAGCAGCTGGGCGATCTCGGCCAGGTCCTGGGACACCGGCGCGAAGGCCCGCCGCTCCGGATCGAAGCGGTGGAGCTGGCAGCCGGCGCCGAAGTCGCGCACCAGCCGGTAGGTGACCCGGTCGTCCCCGACCAGGGTCAGGCCGGCGCGCACCGGCCCGCCGCCGGTGGCGCCCTGGGCGCGCGCCAGGGCCTCGGAGTCGCCGGGGCTGGGGTAGAGCAGGGCCTCGAGCAGCCGGCGCAGGGCGGCCCCGTCGGCCGCCACCACGTTGTAACCCGGACGCAACGTGGCGCGGCCGCCGGTGGGGGCCACGCCACGGATTCCCTGGGCTGCAAACTCGAGGAGGAGCACGCCCGTCGATGGTAGCGCCGCCGCCCTCCAACTGGAAGCGGGGCGCCCGGCGAAATGCTACGCCGGCCCGGGGACGGGAGCCGCCACGCCGGCGCCCTCGTCGTGGGTGAGGCGGGCCGCCTTGCCCTTGAGGTCGCGCAGGTAGAAGAGGCGGGAGCGGCGGACGTCGCCGTGGTTCACCACCTCGATCTTGTCGATGCGCGGGCTGTGGGTGGGGAAGATGCGCTCCACCCCGACGCCGTAGCTCACCTTGCGGACCGTGAAGTTGCCGCGGGGGCCGCCCTCGCGCTTGGCGATGATCACGCCCTCGAAGATCTGGATGCGCTCCTTGTCGCCTTCCTTGATCTTGGTGTGGACCTTCACCTGGTCGCCCGCACGCAGCGCGGGGACGTTGGACTTCGTGTACTTCGCCTCGATGAGGGCAATCGCGTTACGCAGCATGGCCTGTCCTTCTCCTTGGAACCGCTCTTCTACAACTCGTCGTCGCCAGAGTCGAGGAGGAGTCTATCCTCCTCCGTCAGCCGGGCCCCCTCGAGGAGGTCCGGCCGTCGCTGCCGGGTGACGCGCAGCGCCTCGCGCCGCCGCCACCGCTCGATCCTCCGGTGGTCCCCCGAGAGGAGGATCTCCGGCACGCCCTGTCCCCGGAACACCGGGGGGCGGGTGTAGTGGGGGTGCTCGAGCACCCCGTCCAGCCCCGCGAAACTCTCTTCTCCGGCCGAGGCCTCGTTGCCGAGCACCCCGGGCACCAGCCGCGCGGCCGCATCCACCACGCACAGCGCCGCCAGCTCCCCGCCGGTCAGCACGAAGTCGCCGACCGACACCTCCAGGTCGATCGAGCCCAGCACACGCTCGTCGACGCCCTCGTACCGCCCGCAGACCAGGATGAGCCGCCCGTGCCCGGCCAGCCTCCTCGCCAGCCCCTGGTCGAAGCGGGCGCCGCGCGGGCTCATCAGCACCGCCAGCGCCCCGGGCAGCCGGCCCCTGGCCGCCTCGATGGCGGCGGTGAGCGGCTCGGGCTTCATCACCATGCCCGCCCCGCCGCCGTACGGCGCGTCGTCGGCGACCCGGTGCTTGCCCTCGGCGTGCTCGCGGATGTCCTCCACCCGCACCGCGAGGAGCCCGCTCTCCTGCGCCTTCCCGAGGATGCTCTCCCCCAGGTACCCCGCGCACATGCGCGGAAACAGCGTCAGGATCTCGACCTCCAGCTTGGTTGCCACGCCACCACCTCGTCCTCAGGAACCTTGCCCTCCTCCCGGCCCGTCCAGCAACCCGGCCGGCGGGTCCACCACGATTCGCTTCGCCTCCAGGTCCACCTCGACGTAGGGGGCGAGCGGGATGAGCGCCTCGCCCCTCGGGCCGGTCACCACCAGCACGTCCACGCCGCCGGTCTCGTACAGCCCGGTCACCGTGCCCACCACCTCGCCGCTCACCGTCACCACCGGCAGGCCCTCGAGGTCGGACCAGTAGTGGCTCCCCTCCCCGGCCTCGCCCAGTTCGTCCCGCTCCGCCAGCACCGTCGAGCCGACCAGCCCCTCGGCGGCGGTCCGGTCGGAGATCCCCTCCAGCAGCACCGCCCAGAGCTTGCCCTGGGGCCTGGCCTCCAGCACCGCCAGGCGTCGCTGCTGCCCGGCCCGCTCCAGCACCACCTGGCCCAGCCGGGCCAGCCCTCCGTCCGTGCCGCCCACCCCGACGAAGCCCTTGAGCCCCACCGCCCGCGCCACCCTGCCGATGGAGACCAGCGGCATGGCTCAGTCGAGGATGTCGAGCACCGCGCGCCGGCCCTGCAGGCGGGCCGCGGTGTCGAGCACGGTGCGGAAGGCCTTGGCGGTGCGGCCGCCTCGCCCGATGACGCGCCCCAGGTCGTCGGGGGCCACCGTGAGCTCGAAGACCGTCGAGCGATCGCGCTCGATGGTCTCCACGGTCACGGCGTCCTGGTCTTCGACCAGCTCACGGGCCAGCCAGAGGACGAGGTCGCGCACCGCCGCACCGGGCCTTACTTCGCGGCGACGGGCTTGGCCAGCTTGACCCGCTTGAGGAGCATCGCCACCGTCTGGCTGGGACGCGCCCCGGCGGCCAGCCAGTGCTGGACCCGCTCGGCCTTGAACTGGATGAGCGCCGGCTTCCGGGTCGGGTCGTACATCCCGACGTCCTCGAGGTACTTGCCGTCGCGCGGCTTGCGCGAGTCGGTCGCCACCACGTGATAGAAGGGCGCCTTGTGCGTTCCCGCACGCGACAGCCGCAGAACAACCGCCATGTGAACCTCACTCCTCGGGCCGCGCGCTGGCGGGCTCCGAATAACGACCGCTACTCCGCGGCCTTCTTGGTCTTGGCCTTCGTGGTCTTGGCCTTGGGGCCCTTGGCGTCGCCCTCGGGCTCGGCCTCCGGGGTCCGATCGACCAGCTCGATCACCGACATCTCGGCGTTGTCGCCGGCCCGGCGCCCCACCTTGATGATGCGGGTGTAGCCGCCCGGGCGGGTCTTGAAGCGCTCGGCCACGGGGCCGAACAGCTTCACCAGCACCTCGACGTCCTTGATGTCGCGGTTGAGGAGCCGGCGGGCGTGGGGGGTGGCGCGCTTGGCCATGCTGATCGCCTTGTCGGCGATCCGCTTCAGCTCCTTGGCCTTGGGCGTGGTGGTGACGATCTTCTCGTGACGGATCAGCGAGGTCACCATGTTCTTGAACATGGCCGTCCGGTGCTCGGTGGTGCGATCGAGGCGGCGGCCGACAATCCGATGCTTCATCTGGTTCTTCCTTTCGGACCCGAGGCCCTAGACCTTCGGCGCGACCGGGGCGGTCTTCGGCGGCCAGTTCTCGAGCTTCATCCCGAGCGAGAGGCCCATCTCGGCGAGGATTTCCTTGATTTCCTTCAGCGACTTCCGGCCGAAGTTCTTGGTCTTCAGCATCTCGGCCTCGGTCTTCTGCACCAGGTCGCCGATGGTCTTGATGTTGGCGTTCTGGAGGCAGTTGGCGCTGCGGACCGAGAGCTCCAGCTCGTCCACCGAGCGGAAGAGGTTCTCGTTGAGCTTGTGCTCCTCCACCGGCTTCACCTCCTCGACGGGCTCTTCGGTCTCGTCGAAGTTGATGAAGATGGAGAGCTGCTCCTTGATGATCTTGGCGGCGAAGGCCACGGCGTCGGCCGGGGTCACCGAGCCGTCGGTCCAGACCTCCAGGGTCAGCTTGTCGTAGTCGGTCTGCTGGCCGACGCGGGCGTTGGTGACCTGGTAGTTGACCTTGCGGATGGGGCTGAAGAGGGCGTCGATGGGGATGGTGCCGAGCGGGGCGCCGGGGACCTTGTTCTTGTCCGCCGACACGTAGCTGCGGCCGCGGCGGGCGGTCATCTCCATCCGGACCCGGCCACCCTCGCTGATGGTGAGGATGTGGTGCCCGGGGTTGAGCACCTCGACCTGGCCGTCGGCGATGATGTCGCCGGCCTTGATCTCCTTGGGGCCGTCCGCCTCGATCCGGATCGTCTTCACCTCGTTGGTGTGGATCTGGAGCAGGACCTCCTTGAGGTTGAGGATGATGTCGGTGACGTCCTCGGCGACCTCGGGGATGGTCATGAACTCGTGCTCCACCCCCTCGACCTTGATCGAGGTGATGGCGGCGCCCTGCAGGCTCGAGAGGAGCACGCGGCGCAGGGTGTTGCCGAGCGTGATGCCGAAGCCGCGCTCGAGCGGCTCGGCCACGAACTTGCCGTAGGTGTTGGAGAGGGACTCCTGGTCGATGGTCAAGCCGCGGGGCTTGATGAGATCGCGCCAGTTCCTGGTGGTGATCGCGTCGGACGCCATGGGCTGTCTCCTCTGCCGCCGCCCCCTCCCCGGCACCGCCCAGCCTGGCGGTTCGGGGCACCGTGGGACGCGCGGCCGTTGACGGCGCGGGGCCGGCCTGCGCCGGACCCACGTCGTGTTGGAACGGCTGCTGCTACTTCGAGTACAGCTCGACGATCAGCTGCTCCTGGATGGGCATGGTGATGTCCTCGCGCGCCGGCGAGGTCTTCACGGTGCCCTTCTGGGCGGCCTTGTCCAGCTCGAGCCACGCCGGCACGCCGCGGCGGTCCACCGCCTCGAGCGCCTCGACGATGCGCGCCACCTTCTTGGAGCGCTCCTTCAGCTCCACCACGTCGCCGACCCGGCAGACGTAGCTGGCGATGTTGACCTTGCGGCCGTTCACCCTGAAGTGGCCGTGGCGGACCAGCTGCCGGGCCTCGTTGCGGGTGTCGGCGAAGCCCATGCGGAAGACCACGTTGTCGAGCCGGAGCTCGAGGGCCTGCAGCAGGTTCTCGCCGGTCTTGCCCTTGGAGGCGGCGGCGTTGGCGTAGGCGTGCCGGAAGCCGGCCTCGAGGAGGCCGTACATCCGCTTCACCTTCTGCTTCTCGCGGAGCTGGACGCCGTACTCGGAGAACTTGACGCGCCCCTGGCCGTGCTGGCCGGGCGGGTACGGGCGGCGCTCGATGGCGCACTTGTCCGTGTAGCAGCGGTCGCCCTTGAGGTACATCTTGAGATTTTCCCGGCGGCAAAGCCGGCAGACGCTTTCACAGTAACGGGCCACGGTGTTCTCCTGATCAGACGCGACGGCGCTTGGGCGGCCGGCAGCCGTTGTGCGGGATCGGGGTGACGTCCCGGATGAGCGAGATCTTGAGGCCGGCGGCGGCCAGCGCGCGGAGCGCCGACTCGCGACCGGCGCCCGGACCGGTCACCACCACCGAGACGCTCTTCAGGCCGTGCTCCATGGCCTTGGCGGCGGCGTCACCGGCGGCGACCTGCGCGGCGAACGGGGTCGACTTGCGCGACCCCTTGAAACCACGAGCCCCGGCGCTGGACCAGGAGATGACGTTCCCGGTGGCATCGGTGATGGTGATCATGGTGTTGTTGAAGCTGGCGGCGATGTGCACGATGCCGCTGGCGATGTTCTTCTTGACCCGCTTCTTCCCCTTCTTCGGGGTCACGGGTGAGGCGGTGATGGGCTCGATGCCGCCCAGGTTCGGGACCGAGGGGATGCTCTCCTCGGCCTTGGGCGCCGCGGCCACTTCCGGCTTCTTGGCGGGCTTCTCGGTCGTCTGCTTCTCGTCGGCCACTCGTCGTTCTCCGATGATTGAAAGGCGCTGCTACTTCGGCGCCGGCGCCGCGGTGGGGGCCTTGCGGACCAGCCCCTTCTTCGGGCCCTTGCGCGTGCGGGCGTTGGTGTGGGTGCGCTGGCCGCGGACTGGCAGCCCCTTGCGGTGACGAAGGCCGCGGTAGCAGCCGAGGTCCATGAGCCGCTTGATGTTCATCGAGATCTCGCGGCGGAGGTCGCCCTCCACCTTGAGCGACTGCTCGATGGCCTCGCGGATGCGCCGGACCTCGTCGTCGGTCAGGTCCTTGGTGCGGGTGGTGACGTCGACCTTGGCGCGGTCGCAGAGCGCCGCCGCCGTGGTCCGACCGATCCCGTAGATGTACTGCAGGCTGACCTCGATCCGCTTTTCGCGGGGCAGGTCGACGCCGGAGATGCGAGCCATTCTTCTAACTCCAGTCTGGCGCCGGGCTAACCCTGGCGCTGCTTGTGACGGGGGTTGGCCGGGCAGATGATCCGCACGGTGCCCTTGCGCTTGATGACCTTGCACTTGTCGCAAATCTTCTTGACCGACGCGCGGACCTTCATGACCGACGCCTCCCTGGACTGCGCCATCGAAAGACGAAAAGCCCCGCCGCAGCTTCCGGCGAGACCGGTGGTGAGAGCCTCCGCGCCCTCGACACCAAACCACCCGATATTCTCCGGGATTTCCCGGACGAGCCGCATCCTTCACGCGGCTTTGCGGAGGCGGCTCTTTAACACAGGGTTTTTTCAGGTGCAAGCGACGGCCTTGAACCAGGAATCAACCCACGCTTCTCAGCTCACTCCTCCGCCCGCCCCCGGACCGGTCGACGGCGGCAAGGTCAGGATTTCCGGACCATTTTCGGTGACGAGCACCGTGTGCTCGAAATGTGCGGAGAGTCGGCCGTCGACGGTGAACGCGGTCCACCCATCCTCCCGGGTGTCGACCTCGCAGCGCCCGGCGTTGACCATGGGCTCGATGGCCAGGGCCATCCCGGCCCGCAGGCGCGGCCCCGTTCCGGGGGTGCCGAAGTTGGGGATCTGGGGCGGCTCGTGGAGCCGGCGGCCGATGCCGTGGCCGACGAAGTCGCGCACCACCGAGAACCCCTCGGCCTCGACGCGGCGTTGCACCGCGGCCCCCAGGTCCCCCACCCGCCGCTCCGGCCGGGCCTCGTCGATGGCCGCCGCCAGGGCGTCCCGGGTGGTCTGGAGCAGCCGCAGGGCCTCCTCGCTCACCGCGCCGACCGGCACGGTGACGGCGGCGTCGCCGTAGAAGCCGTCGAGCACCACGCCGAAGTCGAGGCCGACCAGGTCGCCCTCGCGGAGCACCCGCCGCGACGAGGGGATGCCGTGCACCACCTCCTCGTTCACCGAGGCGCACAGCGAGGCCGGGTAGCCGTGGTAGCCCTTGAAGGCCGGCTCGGCGCCGCGCCGGCGCGCCCCCGCCTCGGCCAGCCTGTCGAGCTCCAGCGTGGTCACCCCGGGGGCCACGGCCGCGCGCAGCTCGGCCAGCACCTCGGCCACCACCCGGCAGGCGGCCCGCAGCCGCACGATCTCGTCGGGCGACTTCACGACGATCCGCTCGTCCGAGTGGGAGTACATGAACTGGTGGTGAAGTCCCTACCGGGCCAGGCGGCGGCGGGTCTCGGCGAGGATGGCGTCGGGGGCCCCGAGCCCGTCCAGCTCGACGACCTGGCCGCGGGCGGCGTAGTAGGCCTTGAGCGGCGCCGTCTTGGCGGCGTACTCCTGCATGCGGGTCCGGACCTTCTCCGGCTTGTCGTCCTCGCGCTGCACCAGCGCCACGCCGTCCTTGTCGCAGGCGCCGGCGGCGCGGGGCGGGTTCTGGGTGACGTGGTAGACGGCGCCGCAGGCCGGGCAGGAGCGCCGGCCGCCGATGCGCTCCACCAGGGCGTCCTCGGAGACCTCGTAGGAGAGCGCCGCGCCCACGCTGCGACCCAGCCTGGCCAGCAGGCCGTCGAGGTGCCCGGCCTGCCCCACGGTGCGGGGGTAGCCGTCGAGGATGCAGCCGGGCGCCACGTCGGGGCGGGCCAGCCGCTCGTCGACCATGGCGTTGGTGATGTCGTCGGTGACCAGCCCGCCGGCGTCCATGATGGCCTGGACCTGCTTGCCGAGCTCCGTTCCGCGGGCCTTCTGGTCGCGGAACATGTCGCCGGTGGAGATGTGGGGGATGGAGAGGGCCGAGGCCAGCAGCTTGGCCTGCGTGCCCTTCCCGGCGCCGGGCGGCCCGAGCAGGATCAGGATCACGTGGACTCCCTGGTGATGCCGCCGGTGCCCGGGAGCGGGCCCGGCCGGATCAGGCGCTGGCGGGCTGGTCGGCCCCGAGGCGGCGGCCGCGGATGCGGGGGCCGCGTGGACCGGTGAACCCCTCGTAGTGCCGGGTGATGAGGTGCCCCTCGATCTGCTGGACGGTGTCGAGGGCCACGCCGACCACGATGAGCAGCGAGGTGCCGCCGAAGTAGAAGGTGACGCCGAACTCGTTGGTGATGATGGTCGGCAGCACGCAGATGGCCGCCAGGTACATGGCCCCGCCGAAGGTGATACGCGACAGGACGTGGTCGATGTAGGTGGCGGTGTTCTTGCCCGGCCGGATGCCCGGGATGTAGCCGCCGTTCTTCTTCAGGTTGTCGGCCACGTCGACCGGGTTGAAGGTCACCGCCGTGTAGAAGTAGGCGAAGAAGATGATCAGCCCGACGTAGATGACGTTGTAGATCCAGGTGCCCGGCGAGAGGGCCGCCTGCAGCGCCCCCAGGAAGGGGAACCAGCCGGCCAGGGTGGCCGGGAAGAGCAGCAGCGAGCTGGCGAAGATGGGCGGGATGACGCCGGAGGTGTTGACCTTGAGCGGCAGGTGCGTCGACTGGCCGCCGTAGGCCTTCCGGCCCACCACCCGCTTGGCGTACTGGATGGGGATGCGGCGCTGGCCGCGCTCCACGAAGACGATGACGCCGATCACCACCATCATGACGATGGCGAGGATCAGCAGGCCGAGCTCGCTGACCTGCGACCCGGGGGCCCGGTAGGCCATGAAGGTCTCGTAGGCCGCGGCCGGGACGCGGGCCACGATGCCGGCGAAGATCACCAGCGAGATGCCGTTGCCGATGCCCCGCTCGGTGATCTGCTCGCCCATCCACATGATGAAGGCGGTGCCGGCGGCCAGCGACACCATGGTCATGAGGCGGAAGCCCCAGCCCGGCTCGGCGACCACCGAGAGGCCGGTGGAGTCGCGAAGCGTCTCCAGGTAGGTGGAGATGCCGTAGCCCTGGATGGCCGAGAGCACCACCGTGCCGTAGCGGGTGTACTGGGTGATCTTGCGCCGCCCCAGCTCCCCTTCCTTCTGCAGCTTCTCCAGGGCCGGGACCACCACCGTGAGCAGCTGGAGGATGATCGAGGCGGAGACGTACGGCATGATGCCGAGGGCGAAGATGGAGAGCTGCTCCAGGGCGCCGCCGGAGAAGAAGTTGAGGAGGCCGAGCAGGCTGCCCTGCGAGACCACCCGGCGCATGGCGATGCGATCGACGCCCGGGGTGGTCACGAAGATGCCGAGCCGGTAGACGGCCAGCATCCCCAGCGAGAAGAGGAGCCGCTTCCGCAGCTCTGGAATGCGGAAGATGTTGGTCAGCCCGCTTGCCATTTCGGATCCCCTGTCCCCGGCCCCGGTGCTAGGCCTTGGCCTTGGCGGCCTTCTTCTCGGCCTTGGACTTCTCGTGCTTGGTCACCGGCGCCGGCACCAGCTCCACGGTGCCGCCGGCCTTCTCGATGATGGCGCGCGCGCCGGCGGTGACCCGCTCGACCTTGACGGTGACCTTGCTGGTCAGCTCGCCGCCGCCCAGCACCACCACGCCGTCGAACCGGCCGCGGACCAGCTTGGCGGCCTTGAGGGCCGCCTCGTCGACGACCCCGGTGAGCCCCTGCAGCGAGCCGACCTGGACCTCGGCGTACTCGCGCCGGAAGACGTTGGTGAACCCGAACTTGGGCAGGCGACGCTGCAGCGGCATCTGGCCGCCTTCGAAGCCTTCGAAGCGCATGTTGCCGGTGCGGGCCTTCTGGCCCTTGGCGCCGCGGCCGGCGGTCTTGCCGAGGCCGGAGCCCTGGCCACGACCCACGCGCTTGCGGACCTTGGTGGCGCCCTTGGGCACCTTCAGCGAATTGAGGGACATGAGGGTTCTCCTTCTAGCACGGGGCCGCGCTACGAGCGCGCCGCCGCCTTCTTGCGGGCCTTGCGGCCGGCGGGGGTGGGCGCGTCGATGCGCTCCCACTCGACCAGGTAGGACACCTTGGAGATCATCCCCAGGGTCTGGGGGTTGTCGGGCAGGACCTTGAACGAGTCGGTCTTCTTGAGGCCGAGCCCGACGATGGTGGCCCGGTGGTCAGCCGAGATGCCAGACAGACCGTGGACCAGCGTCACCTTGATGGCAGCCATGGTGGTCTCCTAGCCCTGGATCTCGGCGAGGGTCTTGCCGCGCCGCTTGGCGGTGTCTTCGGCGGTGCGGAGCCGCTTCAGGCCGGCCACGGTGGCCTTGAGGACGTTGTGGGGGTTGCGCGAGCCCTGGCACTTGGTGAGGACGTTGCGGACGCCCGCCGCCTCGAGGACGGCGCGGACGGCGCCGCCGGCGATGACGCCGGTGCCCTCGCCGGCCGGCTTGAGCAGCACCCAGCCGGCGCCGAAGTGACCGAGCACCTCGTGGGGGATGGTGGTGCCGGCCAGCGGCACCTTGAAGAGGTGCTTCTTGGCCTGGTCCCCGCCCTTGCGGATGGCCTCGGGGACCTCGTTGGCCTTGCCCAGGCCGACGCCGACGTGGCCCTGGCCGTCGCCGACGACGATCAGCGCCGAGAAGCTGAAGCGCCGGCCGCCCTTGACGACCTTGGCGACCCGGTTGATGTGGACGACGCGATCCGAGAGGTCGAGGTCGTTGGCGTTGATTGGAGTGGTCATGTTTCCTGATCCTTTGGTGGCGGGCGCCTAGAACAGCAGCCCGCCCTCGCGCGCGCCGGCGGCAATGGCCGCGACGCGGCCGTGGTAGTCGAAGCCGTTGCGGTCGAAGACCACGGCGGTGATCCCCTTGGCCAGGGCGGCCTTGGCCAGCGCCGTGCCGACCTTCTTGGCGGCGGCGGTCTTGTCGTCCTCGGAGACCTCGCCCTTGAGCGCCTTGGTGGTGGAGCCGATGCTGACCAGGGTGGTCCCGGCCACGTCGTCCACCAGCTGGGCGTACATGTGCTTGAGGCTCCGGTAGACGGTCAGGCGCGGGCGCGCCGCGGTGCCGGAGATCTTCCTGCGGATGCGAGCCTTGCGCTTCTCGCGCGACGTCACCTTCTGTGCCATCTGTACTCCTCCGTGCGGCGGCGACGGTGCAGCCGCCGCATGAGTGGTGGGGGCGAGGCTTACGCCGCGCCGGTCTTGCCTTCCTTGCGACGGACGATCTCTTCCGCGTACTTGATGCCCTTGCCCTTGTACGGCTCGGGCGGGCGCAGGGCGCGGATCTTGGCGGCGGTGAGGCCGAGCAGGTGCTTGTCGACCCCCTTGATGGTCACCTTGGTCTGCTTGGGGTCGACCTCGGCGGTGACGCCCTCGGGGAGCTTGAAGACCACCGGGTGCGAGAAGCCGAGGATGAAGTTGATCTCCTTCCCCTTGCTCTCCGCCTTGAAGCCGACGCCGCTGATCTCCAGCACGCGCTCGTAGCCCTTGGTGACGCCGTCGATGGCGTTGCGCACCAGGGTGCGGGTCAGGCCGTGCAGGCCCTTGGCCAGGCGGCTCTCGTCGGGGCGGGACACCCTGACCTCGGCGCCGACCACCTCGACCTTCATCACCGTGTTGATGGCCAGGGACATCTTGCCCTTGGGCCCCTCGACCTTGACGGTCGTGCCGGTGACGGAGACCTTGACCTTCTCGGGAATCTTGACTGGCAGCTTGCCGATGCGGGACATGTCGGCTCCCTTACCAAACCGTGCAGATCAGCTCGCCGCCGAGCTTCTGCTTGCGAGCCTCGCGGTCGACCATCAGGCCCTTGCTGGTGGACAGGATGGCGACGCCGAGGCCGTTGAGGACGCGAGGGATCTCGTCGTTGGCCACGTAGCGACGCAGGCCGGGCTTGCTGACCCGCTTGATGTCGCTGATGGCCGGCTCGCGGTCCGGGCCGTACTTCAGGATGACGGTGATGGTCCCCTGGACGCCATCCTCGTGCTTGAGGAAGTCCTGGATGAAGCCCTCGCCTTTGAGGACCTCCGCCAGGCGCAGCTTCAGGCCCGAGGCCGGGAACAACACCTTCTCATGACGTGCCGACGAGGCGTTTCGGATACGCGTCAGCATGTCGCCAATGGGATCGGTAAAGCTCATCGACGGTCTCCCTTACCAGCTCGACTTGATGACGCCGGTGATCTCGCCCTGCAGCGCACGCTTGCGGAAGCAGAGCCGGCACATCTGAAACTTACGGAGGAAGGCGCGCGGCCGGCCGCAGAGCGGGCAGCGGTTGTACTGGCGCACCTTGAACTTCAGCTTGCGCTTGGCCTGCGCCATCTTGGAAAGCTTGGCCATGGTGGTCTCCTGGTCCTGGGGCTTAGGTGCGGAACGGCATGCCGAGGAAGCGGAGCAAGGCGCGCCCCCCCTCGTCGTCACGGGCGGTCGTCACCACGGTGATGTTCAGCCCCTTGATCTTCTCGACCTGGTCGTAATTGATCTCGGGGAAGATGATCTGCTCGCGGATGCCGAGGGTGTAGTTGCCCTTGCCGTCGAAGGCCTTGGGCGACACGCCCTTGAAGTCACGGACGCGCGGCAGCGCGATGGAGACCAGGCGGTCGAAGAACTCGTACATCCGGTCGCCGCGCAGGGTGACCATGGCGCCGATGCTCTGGCCCTGGCGCAGCTTGAAGTTGGCGATCGACTTGCGGGCCTTGGTGACCACCGGCTTCTGGCCGGCGATGGCGGCCAGCTGGGCCACCGAGGCGTCGATGATCTTGCCGTTGTTGATGGCCTCGCCCAGCCCCATGTTCACCACGATCTTCTCGAGGCGGGGGGCCTGCATGGGGTTGGCGTACCCGAACTCCTTCATCAGGGCGGGCCGCACTTCCTTCTCGTACCGCTCCTTCAAGCGTGAAGCCATGTCGTCTCTCCTCGGGCCTTCGGCCGGCGCCTGCTCGATGCCGGGCGATGCGTGGGACTGCTTACCTGGCCGCCAGCCGCTTGGCGAGGCGGGCCTTTTCCTTGGCCCCGAGCTCCCGGGCCAGCTTCTCGAGGCGCACCGGCTTGTCGCCGGCCACCACCATGACGTTGGAGATGGCGATGGTGCCCGCCTTCTCGACGATGCCGCCCTCCGGGTTGGCCTGGCTGCGGCCCTTCCGGACGTGGCGCTTCACCGTCATGAGCTTCTCGACGCGCACCCGGCCCTCCTCGCGGAGGACCTCGAGCACGGTCCCGGACTTCCCCTTCTCCTTGCCGGCGATCACCTTGACGGTGTCGCCCTTGCGGATGACGGGCATGGTTACAGGACCTCCGGCGCCAGGCTGATGATCTTCATGAACTTGCGGGCGCGCAGCTCGCGGGCCACCGGCCCGAAGATGCGGGTGCCGACCGGCTCCAGGTCCTTGTTGATGAGGACCGCGCTGTTGCCGTCGAAGCGGATGTAGCTCCCGTCCGGGCGCTTCACCTCGCGGGCGGTGCGGACGATGACGGCGCGAGCCACCTCGCCCTTCTTCACCTTGGCCTGCGGGATGGCCT
Organism: Anaeromyxobacteraceae bacterium; assembly: GCA_032654565.1. GTDB lineage: Bacteria > Myxococcota > Myxococcia > Myxococcales > Anaeromyxobacteraceae > JADKCZ01. The sequence continues at coordinate 470,396 of JAULAX010000017.1, forward strand.
CACGGACCGACACCACGATGACGTCGCCGAGCGAAGCGTAGCGACGCTTCGACCCGCCGAGCACCTTGATGCACATCACCTTCTTGGCGCCGGAGTTGTCGGCCACGTCGAGGATCGTCTGCATCTGGATCATGGCTACACCTCCGTCGCCTTCTCGATGATCTCGACGACCCGCCAGTGCTTGTCCTTGGACATGGGCCGGGTCTCGACCATCCGGACCTTGTCGCCCGGGCGGCACTCCTGGTTTTCGTCGTGGGCCTTGAACTTCTTGGCCTGGGTGACGATCTTCCCGTACTTCCGGTCCGGCACGCGACGCTCCACCTTGACGACCACCGTCTTGGTCATCTTGTTGGAGAGCACCACGCCGACCCGGGACTTCCGGTTTCCGCGCTCCATGTCCGTCACTCCTTCGCCTTCCGGCCCTTGGCCGGGAGGTCCTTGGCGCGCGCCACCGTCAGGCAGCGGGCCACCTCGCGGCGGGTCTTGGTCAGCTCGGCGGTCGAGTCGAGCACGCCCGTCGACGCCTTGTTCTTGAGCTGAAAGAGGTTCTTCTTGAGCTCGGCCGCGCGTGCGACCAGCTCCTCCTTCGACAGCTCTCCGAGTTCCTTCACAGTAGCCATGACGTCCCCTCTCCTAGAGCGTCGCGCCGCGCTTGACGAGCTTGGTCGACACCGGGAGCTTGTGGGCCGCCAGGCCGAACGCCTTCTTGGCGGTGGCGTCGTCGCAGCCTTCCATCTCGTAGAGCATGCGCCCCGGCTTCACGACGGCGACGTAGTACTCCACGTTCCCCTTGCCGGTGCCCATGCGGGTCTCGGCGGCCTTCTTGGTGATGGGCTTGTCCGGGAAGACCCGGATCCAGAGCTTGCCACCGCGCTTCACGTAGCGGGTGATGGCGACGCGAGCCGCCTCGATCTGGCGGGCGGTCAGGTAGCCGCACTCGGTGGCCTGCAGGCCGTACTCGCCCTGGGCGAGGTCCGAGCCGCGGTAGGCCTTGCCCCGCATGCGGCCCTTCATCATCTTCCGGTACTTGGTACGAGCAGGCTGAAGCATGTCCCTCTCCTGTCCTTCGCCTTAGGCGCGATCGGTGCGGCTGGAGCGCGGGGCGCGGGTGGCGGCCGACTGCGGCAGCACCTCGCCCTTCATGATCCAGACCTTGCAGCCGATCTTGCCGTAGGTGGTCTTGGCCTCGGCGAAGCCGTAGTCGATGTCGGCGCGGAGCGTGTGCAGCGGAACGCGCCCCTCGCGGTACCACTCGTAGCGGGCGATCTCGGCGCCGCCGAGCCGGCCCGAGCAGGCCACGCGGATGCCCTTGGCCCCGAACTTGAGGGCGGTCTGGACCGCCTTCTTCATGGCCCGCCGGAAGGCGATGCGCCGCTCCAGCTGGGTGCAGATGTTCTCGGCCACCAGCTGGGCGTCGGTCTCGGCCTTCCGGACCTCGACCACGTTCAGGTAGACCTCGCTCTGGGTGAGGGCCTGGATGTCCTTCTTGATGGTCTCGATCCCGGCGCCGCGCTTGCCGATGACGATGCCCGGCCGGGCGGTGTGGACGTTGATCTTGACCTTGTTGGCGGCGCGCTCGATCTCGACGCGGGAGACCCCGGCGGCGCCGAGCTTCTCCTTGACGAACTCACGGAGGTGGATGTCCTCGTGAAGCCACTTGGCGTAGTTCCGCTCCTCGTACCACTTGGAGTCCCAGGAGCGGATGACCCCGAGGCGGAACCCAATCGGATGGACTTTCTGACCCACGTTCGTCTCCTTGGCCGCTAGCGGCCAGCGGTCCCGAGTTCCACGTACACGTGGCTCGTCTTCTTCTCGATGCGGAAGGCGCGACCCATGGCGCGCGGCATGAAGCGCCGCATCTTCGGACCCTGGTCGACGGTGAGCGTCTTGACCACCAGCGCGTCGACGTCGACGCGCCCGCCCTTGTTCTCGGCGTTGGCGACCGCCGAGCGGAGCAGCTTGGCCAGCGGCTTGGCCGCCGCCTGGGGGCGGAACTTGAGGTCGGCCAGCGCGGCGCCGACCGGCATGCCGCGGATGGTGTCGGCCACCAGCCGCACCTTGCGCGGCGCCAGCCGCAGGAAGCGCAGGCTGGCGTGCGGCCCGGGCGGGGGCGGCGCGGGGCGGTTCTTGCGGGAGCGCGGCAGCGGCGGGGCGCGCCGCACGCGCTTCACGGTCTTCTTGGTTTCGGTCTCGGCCATATCCGTTCCTCGCTACTTCTTGGGCGGCGGCGCAGAGGTCGTCGCGACCTTCTTCTCCGCCGAGTGACCGACGAAGGTGCGGGTCGGAGCAAACTCGCCGAGCTTGTGCCCGACCATGTTCTCGGTCACGAAGACGGGCACGAACTTCTTGCCGTTGTGCACGGCGAAGGTGTGTCCCACGAAGTCGGGGAGGATGGTGCTCCTCCGCGACCAGGTCTTGATGACCGACTTCTTGCTGCCCTTGTTCGCCTCCTCGACCTTCTTGGTGAGGTGCTTGTCCGCGAACGGGCCCTTCTTGATTGAACGCGCCATGTTTCCCAGATCCCTTCGCGCAGGCTACTGCGGCGTGTTGCGCACGCCCGGCTTGCGCCGCGAGACGATGAACTTGTCGGTGCGCCGGTTGTTGCGGGTCTTGAGGCCCTTGGTCTTCTGTCCCCAAGGCGAAACCGGGTGCGGGTTGCCCTGCCCCGACTTGCCCTCGCCGCCACCGTGCGGGTGGTCGACCGGGTTCATGGCCAGGCCGCGGACGGTCGGGCGGATGCCCTTCCAGCGGCTCTTGCCGGCCTTGCCGGAGCGGACGCTGGAGCTCTCGATGTTGGAGAGCTGGCCCACCGTGGCCCGGCAGTCGAGCTGCACCTGGCGGACCTCGCCGGAGGGCATGCGGATCTGGGCGTGGTCGCCTTCCTTGGCCATGAGCTGGCCGAAGGAACCCGCCGAGCGGATCATCTTGGCGCCGGAGCCGGGCTGGCTCTCGACGTTGTGGATGACGGTGCCGAGCGGGATGCTCTTGACCGGCAGGGAGTTGCCGGGGCGGATGTCCACCCCCTCGCCCGAGGTCAGCACGTCGCCCACCGCGACGCCGATGGGCGCCAGGATGTAGCGCTTCTCGCCGTCCTTGTAGTGGAGCAGCGCCAGCCGGGAGGTCCGGTTGGGATCGTACTCGATGGAGGCCACCTTGGCCGGCACCCCATCCTTGTCCCGCCGCCAGTCGATGATCCGGTAGCGGCGCTTGTGACCGCCGCCGATGTGGCGGGTGGTGATGTGGCCGTGGTTGTTGCGTCCACCGGTCCGCTTGACGGTCTTGGTGAGCTTCTTCTCCGGCTTCGCCTTGGTGATCTCGGCGAAGTCGGCCACCGTCATGTGGCGCCGCGCGGCGCTGGTCGGCTTGTAGCTCTTGAGGCCCATGATCTCTCCCGGTTAGGCCGAGGTCCCCTCGAAGAGGGCGATGGTCTCGCCGTCCTTGAGGGTCACGAAGGCCTTCTTCCAATTGGGCCGCCGGCCGGAGCTCTTGCCGACCCGCTTGTTCTTGCCGCGCGCGATGGCGGTGCGAACCGCCAGCACGTGGACGCTGAACAGCTTCTCCACGGCCTGCTTCACCTGGATCTTGGTGGCGTCGCGGTGCACCTCGAAGGCGAAGGAACGGCTCGCCTCGCGGTTGCGCTCGGCCTTCTCGGTGATGAGCGGGCGCTTCACGATCTCCTCGACGGTCAGGATCATGACAGGGCCTCCTCGATCTTCCGGGCCGTGGCCGCGGTCAGCACCAGGGTGTCGTGCTTGAGGATGTCGTAGACGTTGAGCCCCTCGACGGCGAGGAAGTCGGCGCCGGCCAGGTTGCGCACCGACTTGGCGAGGGCGACGTTGCGGCCGTCGTCCACCACCAGCGCCTTCTTGACGCCGAGCTTGGCGAGCACCTTGGCCGCCGTCGACGTCTTGGGCGTGCCCGGCTCCCACTTCTCGACGATCAGCAGCTTCTTGTCGTTGCCGCGCAGGGCCAGCGCCGAGCGGAGGGCCGCCTTGCGGACCTTCTTGGGCACGTCGTAGGAGTAGTCGCGTGGCTTCGGCCCCATGGCCTTGCCGCCGCCCACCCAGTGCGAGGCGCGGGTCGAGCCCTGGCGGGCGCGGCCGGTCCCCTTCTGCTTCCAGGGCTTCTTGCCGCCGCCGGACACGAGGGAGCGGTTCTTGACCGCGTGGGTACCGGAGCGGTCGGAGGCCAGCTTGGCCTTGACCACTTCGTAGAAGAGATGCTCATTCACCTCGCCGGCGAAGACGGCGTCGGCGAGCTCCAGCTCACCCACCTTCTTCTTCTCGAGGTCGTAGATGTCGAACTTGGCCATGGTGCCCTCGGCTACTTGATCTCGACGTCCACGCCGGCCGACAGATCCAGCTTCATGAGCGCGTCGAGGGTCTGGGCCGTCGGCTCGAGGATGTCGAGGAGCCGCTTGTGGGTCCGGATCTCGAACTGCTCCCGCGACTTCTTGTCGACGTGCGGGCTGCGCAGGACGGTGAACTTGTTGATCCTGGTGGGAAGCGGAATCGGGCCGGCCACCTTGGCGCCGGTCCGACGTGCGGTCTCCACGATCTCGCTGGCCGACTGGTCGAGCAGCTTGTAGTCGTAGGCCTTGAGCCGGATCCTGATTTTCTGCGATGCCATCGAAAAGCCTTCTCTCTGTGCTCGGCGCTGCGCGGTGATGGGAGGCTCGAATACCATGGCGAGCCCCTCGCCGCCGTCCGCCAGGCAAACCTTTTACTGGACGATCTCCGAGACCACGCCAGAGCCCACGGTGCGGCCACCCTCGCGGATGGCGAAGCGCAGCTCCTTCTCCATCGCCACGGTGGTGATCAGCTCCACCTCCACCGCGACGTTGTCGCCCGGCATCACCATCTCGACCCCGGCCGGCAGGTTCAGCGAGCCGGTCACGTCGGTGGTCCGGAAGTAGAACTGCGGCCGGTACCCGTTGAAGAACGGGGTGTGGCGCCCGCCCTCCTCCTTGGTCAGCACGTAGACCTGGCCCTTGAACTTGGTGTGCGGCGTGATCGAGCCCGGCTTCGACAGCACCTGCCCGCGCTCCACGTCCTCACGCTTCAGCCCGCGCAGCAGCGCGCCGATGTTGTCACCGGCCCGGCCCTCGTCGAGCAGCTTGCGGAACATCTCCACGCCCGTCACCACCGTCTTCTGGGTGGGGCGCAGACCGACGATCTCGATCTCCTCCCCCACCTTGACGATGCCGCGCTCCACCCGCCCCGTCGCCACCGTCCCGCGGCCCGAGATCGAGAACACGTCCTCGACCGGCATCAGGAACGGCTTGTCGGTGGCCCGCGCCGGCGTCGGGATGAAGGTGTCCACGGCGTCCATGAGCCGGCCGATCGACGGCTCGCCCAGGTCGCCCTTGTCGCCCTCCAGCGCCTTCAGCGCCGAGCCCCGGATCATCGGCGTCTTGTCCCCGGGGAAGTCGTACTTGGTCAGCAGCTCACGGACCTCCAGCTCCACCAGGTCCAGCAGCTCCGCGTCGTCCACCATGTCGCACTTGTTCAGGTAGACCACGATGTACGGAACGCCCACCTGCCGCGCCAGCAGGATGTGCTCCCGCGTCTGCGGCATCGGCCCGTCCGCCGCCGACACCACCAGGATCGCGCCGTCCATCTGCGCCGCCCCGGTGATCATGTTCTTCACGTAGTCGGCGTGCCCAGGGCAGTCCACGTGCGCGTAGTGCCGCGCCGCCGTCTGGTACTCCACGTGCGCCGTGGCGATGGTGATGCCGCGCTCACGCTCCTCCGGCGCCTTGTCGATCTGGTCGTACGCCATGAACGCCGCCATGCCCTTCTGAGCGGCCACCTTGGTGATGGCGGCCGTCAGCGTGGTCTTCCCGTGGTCGACGTGACCGATGGTCCCGACGTTCACGTGTGGCTTGTTCCGTTCGAACTTTTCCTTGCCCATGGTGCGCGCTCTCCTTCCCGATGATCGGTGACGGTGCTGGGGTTACTTGCCAGCGGCGGTGGTGCCCTTGGCCTTGCTGACGATGGTCTCGGCGATGCTGTTCGGCACCTGGGCGTAGTGCCCGAAGTGCATGCTGTAGGTGGCGCGCCCCTGGGTCTTCGACCGCAGGTCGGTGGCGTAGCCGAACATGGTGGCCAGCGGCACCAGCGAGTCGATGGCCTGGGCGCCGCCGCGGGAGTTCATACCCTGGATCTTGCCGCGCCGGCTGTTCAGGTCGCCGATGACGTCGCCCATGAACTCGTCGGGGGTGACCACCTCGACCTTCATGACCGGCTCGAGCAGGACGGCCTTGGCCATCGCCGCGCCCGCCTTGAAGCCCATGGAGCCGGCGATCTTGAAGGCCATCTCGGAGGAGTCGACGTCGTGGTAGCTGCCGTCGGTGACCTCGACGCGGATGTCGACCACCGGGTAGCCGGCCAGGATGCCGCCCTCCATGGCCTCGACGATCCCCTTCTCGATCGGCTTGATGAACTCCTTGGGGATGGCGCCGCCGACGATGACGTTCTCGAACTCGAAGCCCTTGCCCGGCTCCTGCGGGATGAGCCGCAGCCAGCAGTGGCCGTACTGCCCCTTGCCGCCGGTCTGCCGGACGTACTTGCCCTCGGCCTCGACGGTCTGGGTGATGGTCTCGCGGTAGGCGACCTGGGGCTTGCCCACGTTGGCCTCGACCTTGAACTCGCGGAGCATGCGGTCCACCAGGATCTCCAGGTGGAGCTCGCCCATGCCGCCCATGATGGTCTGGCCGGTCTCCTCGTCGGAGCGGACGTTGAAGGACGGGTCCTCCATCTGCAGCCGCTGCAGGGCGATGCCCATCTTGTCCTGGTCGGCCTTCGACTTCGGCTCGACGGCCACGAAGATCACCGGCTCGGGGAAGATCATCCGCTCGAGGATGACGCCGTGCTCCTCGTCGCAGAGGGTGTCGCCGGTGGTGGTGCTGCGTAGGCCGACGGCGGCGGCGATGTCGCCGGCGTAGACCTCCTTGATCTCCTCGCGCTTGTTGGCGTGCATCTGCAGGATGCGGGAGATGCGCTCCTTGCGGTCCTTGGTGGCGTTGTAGACGTAGGAGCCGGCCTCGAGCTTGCCCGAGTAGACGCGGAAGAAGGTCAGGTTGCCGACGAACGGGTCGTTCATCAGCTTGAACGCCAGGGCGCTGAAGGGCGCCTCGTCGGAGCAGTTGCGGAGCACCTCGACGCCCTTCATGTCCACGCCCATGATGGGCGGCTTGTCGAGCGGGCTGGGGAGGTAGTCCACCACCACGTCGAGGATCTGCTGGACGCCCTTGTTCTTGAAGGCGGTGCCGCAGATGACCGGGAAGAAGGCCATGGCGCAGACGCCCTTGCGCAGCCCGGCCATGACCTCGGCGTTGCTGAGCGGGTGGCCGTCCAGGTACTTGGCCATCAGGACGTCGTCGATCTCGGAGACCGCCTCCTCGATGGCGGCCCGGTACTCCTTGGCCTGCTCGAGCAGCTCGGCGGGGATCTCGATCTCCTGGTACTTCGCGCCCATGGTCTCGTCGTCGAAGGTGATGCCCTTCATCTTGACGAGGTCCACCATGCCGCGGAACTTGTCCTCGGCGCCGATGGGGAGGTGGATGGGCAGCGGCCGGGCGCCCAGCTTGGACTTGATGGTCTCGACCGACATGAAGAAGTCGGCGCCGACCCGGTCCATCTTGTTGATGAAGCAGACGCGGGGGACCTTGTACTTGTCGGCCTGGCGCCAGACCGTCTCGGACTGGGGCTCGACGCCGTTCACGGCGTCGAAGACCGCCACGGCGCCGTCGAGGACGCGGAGCGAGCGCTCCACCTCGATGGTGAAGTCGACGTGGCCGGGGGTGTCGATGATGTTGACGCGGTGGTCGCGCCAGGGGCAGGTGGTGGCGGCGGAGGTGATGGTGATGCCGCGCTCGCGCTCCTGCTCCATCCAGTCCATGACGGCGGTGCCCTCGTGGACCTCGCCGATCTTGTGGGTGACGCCGGTGTAGAAGAGGATCCGCTCGGTGGTCGTGGTCTTGCCGGCATCGATGTGCGCCATGATGCCGATGTTGCGGTAGCGCTCGAGTGGATGGGTGCGGGCCATGATCTTCTCTTCCTGTACCTTCGTGCGTGCGCGATACGAGGGTCGCCGACGCGGCGAGCCTCACGACCAAACCGAGCTGTCAAAGAGCGAAGCGGGTTCTATCTTGAACCGTGCCGGCGCAGCCGGCCGCTCTCCAAAAGCCTCCTCTGAAATCCTACCAACGGTAATGGGCGAAGGCCTTGTTGGCCTCGGCCATCTTGTGCGTGTCTTCGCGCTTCTTCACCGCGTTGCCGCGGTTGGAGGCGGCGTCCATGATCTCGCCAGCCAGCTTCTCGGTCATGGTCTTCTCGCCGCGGGCGTGCGAGTACTCGATGAGCCAGCGCATGGCCAGGGCCACCCGGCGATCCTGGCGGACCTCCACCGGGACCTGGTAGGTGGCGCCGCCGACCCGGCGGCTCTTCACCTCGACCACCGGCTTGACGTTGTCGAGCGCCTTCTTGAAGACCTTGAGCGGGTCGTCCTTGAGCTTGGACTCGACCTGGTCGAAGGCGCCGTAGAGGATCTGCTCGGCGGTGGACTTCTTGCCCTGCCGCATCAGGTCGTTGATGAACTTGGCCACCAGCCGATCCTGGAACTTCGGATCGGCCAGGATCTTGCGCTTCTCGACTACGCGACGACGAGGCATCGAAAGTCCTTATCCCTGCTACTTGGGGCGCGTGGCGCCGTTCCGTTGAGCGACGGCGCGTGGCGCCGTACCGTTTAGCTTGGGCGCTTCGCGCCGTACTTCGAGCGGCTCTGCTTGCGCCCCTGGACGCCGACGGCGTCGAGGGTTCCGCGGACGATGTGGTAGCGGACGCCGGGGAGGTCCTTGACGCGGCCGCCGCGGATCAGCACCACCGAGTGCTCCTGGAGGTTGTGACCGACGCCGGGGATGTAGCTGGTGACCTCGAAGCCGTTGGTGAGGCGGACGCGGGCCACCTTGCGGAGGGCCGAGTTCGGCTTCTTGGGCGTCGTGGTGTAGACGCGCGTGCAGACCCCGCGCTTCTGCGGAGACTCCTTGAGGGCCGGAGCCTTCCTCTTCACCGCAAGCTTCTCGCGCCCCTTGCGCACGAGCTGGCTGATCGTCGGCATCGGTTACGAGCTCTTTCTTCAGCAAAATCGCCCGTCGACGGTGCGGCGGGCGAACTGGAACCCTCGGGTTGAGGGCGGCGAATTATACGGATCCGTCTTCGAGAGTCAAGCCCTGCAGCCCCTGACGAGCGAATCGGGCACGACGGGAGGCGCTATGTACTTGAAGACGCGCCGTTTGCCAAGTCCTCCCTTCACTTTTCAGGCCTTTGGAGGACTCCGAAGAGGTGGGAGCCCCGCCAGCAGCGCCCGAACGGCTGATGAAATCCCCAGGCGCTCCACCTCCATGGAGGTGGCCCAGCAGAGACCTGGCCCCGCCAGGCCGGCCGGGGCGCGCACCCGCCACGCCACAAGCTCCAGCCGGCGGTGGGTGAGCGTCCGCTCCACCCGGGCCAGCTCCGGCCCCACCTCCACCCGGGTCCCCAGCGCGCGGAAGAGCCCCTGCCGCAGCGCTTTCCGCGCCGCGGCGGCCGGGAGCGGACCGGCCGGCAGCGCCACCGCAGGCGGCGCCCAGAGCCCGGCGAAGAGCCCGGGGGCGGGGCGGCGCTGCAGGAGCCGCCGCCCGCCCTGGTCGACCACGGCGAACCCCAGCCGCTGCCGCACCGGCACCGCCCGCCGCCGCGCCGGCGGCAGCTCCCGCTCCCGCCCGGCCCGCCTCGCCTCGCAGAGCGGGGCCACCGGGCAGCGCGTGCAGCGCGGCGCCGGCTTCACGCAGCGTGTGGCGCCCAGCTCGATCAGGGCCTGGGTCCAGTCGCCGGGCCGCTCCGGCCCCAGCAGCGCCCCGGCCAGGGCCCGCAGCCGCGCGCCGGTGGCGGCGGCCTCGGCGGGCCCCTCGACGGCGAAGAGGCGCGCCAGCACCCGGGCCACGTTCCCGTCCACCGCCGGCGCCGGGATCCCGAAGGCGATCGAGGCCACCGCCCCGGCCGTGTAGGGGCCGAAGCCGGGGAGCGCCGCCAGGGCCGGCAGCGACGCCGGCAGGGCCCCGTGGCGGGCCAGGGCCTCCCCGGCGGCCCGGTGGAGCGACCGGGCCCGGGCGTAGTAGCCGAGGCCGCTCCAGGCCTCCAGCACCTCCTCCTCCGGCGCCGCCGCCAGCGCCTCCAGCGTGGGGAAGCGGGCCAGGAAGCGCCGGTAGTAGGGGATGACCCGCGCCACCTGGGTCTGCTGCAGCATGGCCTCGGAGATCCAGACCCGGTAGGGATCGGCCTCCCCCTCGGCGAAGCGCCAGGGGAAGTCGCGCCGGGCGGCGTCGTACCAGGCCAGCAGCCGGCGGCGCAGGGCGGCGCGGCGGGCCGGGGTGACCCGGAGGGCCGGGAGGGATCGGGGGCGGGCCATGGCGCGCTGGAACGCGAGCGAGCCCGGCCACCGTGGCGGCGACCGGGCTCGCGGCGAGGCGGGGCGGCGGCTACTTCACCCGCTTGTCGATCGCCTCCCAGTCGACGTTCTTGAGGAAGGCCTCGACGTACTTGCCACGCTCGTAGGCCTTGTAGTCGCGCATGAAGGCGTGCTCCCAGCCGTCGAGCGCCACCACCGTGCTGAAGCCGGTGGGCACGCCGTTCTCGTGCAGGGTGATGAAGTGGTTGGAGAGCCAGCCGGTGTTGGGGTCCTGGAAGGTCATGGCCCAGCCGATGCCCGGCATGGTGGCCACCGCCTTGAAGTCGGCCAGCCAGAGGTCGAAGGAGCCGTAGCTGGCCTCCACCGCCTTGCGGAACTTCGAGCCGGCCGCCGGCGCGGCCTGGGCCCCGGGGGTGAGGTTGCCGAAGTAGTACTCGTGGTTGATCATGCCGCCGTACTCGAAGCCGAGGCGGCGGGTCAGCTCGGCGTAGACCGGGTCGGCGCCGGAGGCCTTGCCCTCGCTGGCGAGCGCGAAGAGCTTCTCGGTGAGGGCGTTGGTGCGCTTGACGTACCCTTCGTAGAGCTTGAAGTGCTCGTCGAGCTGGTCGTTGGAGATGCCCGCCAGCCCGCGGAGCTTCGAGAAGTCGTGCGGCGCGTACTTCTTCAGGTCAGCCATGATTCCTCCAGTGGCGCCGGGCCGAAGGGCCCGCGGGCACGGTTGTTCACCGTGCGATAAAGCCGGCGAGGCGCCGCGTCAAGGCATCCTTCGGGGCGGCGACGAACCGCCCGGGTGGAGCGGTGCTATACCCTCCCCTCATGACCGGCGAGCCCAGCGTCGAGCCCAGCGCCGCGACCGGCCCCGGCCCCGACTCCAGCCCCGGTGCAGGCCCCCGCCGCCGGCGCTGGCTCGTCCGGGGCGCCTGGCTCGCCCTGCTCCTCCCGGTGGCCGGCCTGGGGGCCCTCTGGCTCAGCCTCCCCGACCCCGCCGCCTGGGCCAGGGCCAACCCCACCACCACGGCGCTGGTCGAGCAGCGACGGGCCGAGGCGCTGGCCGCCGGGCGACGCTTCCGGCCGGCCATGGCCTGGGTGCCGCTGGAGCGGATCTCCAGGCGGCTGGTGGAGGCGGTGGTGGCCTCGGAGGACGCCACCTTCTTCAGCCACGGCGGCTTCGACTGGGCGGCGCTCCGGGAGGCCTTCCGGCTCAACCTGGCCAGCGGCCGCTACGCCCGCGGCGGCTCCACCATCACCCAGCAGCTGGCCAAGAACCTGGCCCTGGGGACCGAGAAGAGCCTGCTGCGCAAGGCCCGGGAGGCGCTGCTGACCGCCGGGCTGGAGCGCCGGCTCGACAAGCGCCGCCTGCTGGCCCTCTACCTCAACGTGGTGGAGTGGGGCGACGGGGTCTTCGGGGTCGAGGCCGGGGCCCGGCGCCACTTCGCCACCGGCGCCGCCGAGCTCACCACGGCCCAGGCGGTGCTGCTCGCCTCCATGCTCCCGGCCCCGCGGCGAGCCGCCCTCTCACCGGCGCCGGCCTGGCTGGCGGCCCGGTCCCGAGGGCTGCTCGACCGGCTCCGCGACGAGCAGGTGATCCCGCCGCCCGAGCACGCCGCCGCCCGGGCCGAGCTGGAGCGGTACCTGGGCCGGACCCCGCCGACGCCCCCGGGCGACGAGGAGGCCGAGCCCCCGCCGGACGACGCTCCGGCCGCGCCGGTCGAGGGTGTCGAGGCGCCCCTGCCCTCCCCCTCCGCCGAGGCTCCGACCGAGGCTCCGACCGGGGCCGAGAGCGGCGCCGCGGCGCCGGCGCCAGGCCCTGCGGCCGAGCCTCCGACCGCCGACCCCGCCTCGCCCCTCCCGCCGGCTACCCCCGCCGCGCCCTGAAGAACTCGAAGGTCCGGGCCAGCCCCTGGTCGATGGTGACCTCGGGCCTCCAGCCCAGCGCCCTCCCGGCCGCGGCCGGGTCGATGCAGGAGCGGCGCTGCTCGCCCAGTCGCCCCTCGGCGTGCAGCGGCGGCGCCACCGAGCCGGCGGCGCTGGACAGCCCGGCATGCAGCCGGAGGACGTCGGTCTCCACGCCGGTCCCGACGTTGAGGGCCCCGGCGAAGGAGCGCTCCGCCGCCAGCAGGTTGGCGCGGGCCACGTCGCCGACGAAGACGTAGTCGCGGGTCTGCTTCCCGTCGCCGTAGATGGTGCAGGGCTTCCCGTCGAGCAGCCGGCCGCAGAAGATGGCCACCACCCCGGCCTCGCCGTGCGGGTCCTGGCGGGGGCCGTAGACGTTGGCGTAGCGGAGCGCGGCGTAGGGGATCCCGTAGTTGGCCTGGAAGACCCCCAGGTAGAGCTCGCTGGCCGCCTTGGCCGCCCCGTAATGGGAGAGCGGTCGCTGCGGGTGGCTCTCCGGGGTGGGGATGACCGGGGTGTCGCCGTAGGTGGCCCCGCCGCTGGAGGCGAAGAGCACCTGCCGCACCGACCCGGCCCGCACCGCCGCCTGCATCAGGTTGAGCAGGCCGCCCAGGTTGACGTCGGCGTCGAGGCGCGGATCGGCCATGGAGCGGCGCACGTCGATCTGCGCGGCGTGGTGGCAGAGCACGTCGGGGCGCTCCCGCTCCACCGCCTCGGCGGCGGCGGCGCTGCGGACGTCGCACGGGTAGAAGCGGGCCTCGGCCGGCACGTTCTCGCGCCTGCCGGAGGAGAGGTCGTCGACGACGGCCACCTCCCACCCGGCACCCAGGAAGGCGTCGGCGATGGTCGAGCCGATGAAGCCGGCCCCGCCGGTGATGAGGATCCTCTTCGACATGTCGCTCCCCTGCGGGGTGGCGCCCGCGGCCCCGCCGCACGAAATCTGGTCCGCACGAAATCTGGTCCGCTCGGCGTCCGGTCCGCTCGGCGTCCGGCCCGCTCAGCGCTGCTCGGCCACCCTGTCGCGGAACCAGGGGACGGTGCGGCGCATCCCCTCCTCGAAGTCGACGGCCGGCTCCCAGCCCAGCACCTCGCGGGCCCGCCCGATGTCGGGGCGGCGCAGGCGCGGGTCGTCCTCCGGCAGCGGCTTGAAGACGATGGGGCAGGCCGAGCCGACGTGGCGCTGCACCGCCCGGGCGAAGTCGAGGATGCTCATCTCCACCGGGTTGCCGATGTTGACCGGCTCCTGGTACGAGGAGCCGAGCAGCCGCCAGATCCCCTCGACGTTGTCGGAGACGTAGCAGAAGGAGCGGGTCTGCGAGCCGTCGCCGAAGACGGTGAGCGGCTCGCCGCGCAGCGCCTGCCCCACCAGCGTCGGCACCACCCGGCCGTCGTCGAGCCGCATGCGCGGGCCGTAGGTGTTGAAGATGCGGGCGATGCGGGTCTCCACCTTCTTGTAGCGGCGGTAGGCCATGGTGATGGCCTCGGCGAAGCGCTTGGCCTCGTCGTAGACCGAGCGCGGGCCGATGGGGTTGACGTTCCCCCAGTAGCTCTCCCGCTGCGGGTGCTCCAGCGGATCGCCATAGACCTCGCTGGTCGAGGAGAGCACGAAGCGGGCCCCCTTGGCCTCGGCCAGCTGCAGCATGCGGTCGACGCCGATGGAGCCGACGTGCATGGTCTCGAAGGGCTTCTGCAGGTAGTCGATGGGCGAGGCCGGCGAGGCGAAGTCGAGCACCGCCGCCACCGGCCCGGTGACCTCGAAGGGATCGCAGATGTCGCGCTCGAGGAACTCGAAGCGCGGCTCCCGGGACAGGTGGGCCAGGTTGGCGAGGGTCCCGGTGACCAGGTTGTCGACGCCCAGCACCTCCCAGCCCTCGGCCAGGAAGCGGTCGCTGAGGTGGCTGCCGATGAAGCCGGCGGCGCCGAGGATGACCGCGCGTTGGTTGGCCATGGTCGGGCTAGCGCTTTCCCCGGCCGAGATCGTCGAGGGTCAGCTGGCCGGGCAGGGCCCCGCGGTACTGCTCCAGCACCAGGTCGATCCCCTGGCGGATGTACTCGGCCACCGGGACCCGGGTGCGGTCGTGGAGGAGCTTCAGCGCCTCGCCCTGCTCCGGGGTGATGTAGACGGTGGTGGAGATTTTCTTTCGAGCCATGGCGGGTCTGCCCGGTGAAGGTAGGTGAGCGAGGGGGTGCTGTCAAACCCGCAGCTCGGCGCGCCTTGAGCGCCGCGCCGGGCCGGCGCTACAATGCCGGCCCAAGCCCGAGAGGACCTCCGACATGCGTCGAATCGCCGTCGCCGTCGCCCTGCTGCTCAGCACCGCCTGCGGCTCCAAGCAGAAGGTCCTCCCTCCCGCCCCGGGTCGGGAGAACGTCCCCGTGCACACCGCCGGCGCCCCCAGGCCGGGCGAGACCGTCCACGAGTACGACCTGAACCACGACGGCCGCACCGACGTCTGGACCTACACGGCGAAGGGGGCCGACGGCAAGGAGGTGGTGGTCCGCAAGGAGAAGGACCTCAACAACGACGGCTCCGTCGACACCTGGGAGGAGTACCTGCCGGACGCCACCCTCTCCCGGCTGACCTACGACATGGACTTCGACGGCAAGCCCGACGTCACCCTCTTCTTCGAGAAGGACCAGCTGGTCCGCAAGGAGTACGCGTTCGGCTTCGACGGCGTCCCCCACACCTTCAACTACTACGAGAAGAACAAGCTGGTGCGCAAGGAGCGGGACACCAACGGCGACGGCAAGATCGACACCTGGGAGTACTGGGAGGGAGGCGAGGTCGATCGCGTCGGCGTCGACCTCGACAACGACGGCCAGGTCGATCGCTGGGAGACCCGCAAGACCGCGCTGGCCCCGGCCGGCGAGGCCGGCCCGGCCAGGTAGTCACAGGGCGTAGCCGAGCCCCAGCACCGCCTCCGCCCCGACCCCGGCGCCGGAGGTCCAGCGGCAGCCCCCCGCCAGCGTCCACCAGAGCTCACGCCTGGCCCGCCACTCCACCCCGGCCCGGAGCGCCGCGGTCGGGGCCACCGCCCGCTCCGCGGTGGGCAGGCGGACCCCGGCCTCGACGCCGAGCAGGGGGCGCCAGCGCCCGACCTCGGGGCTCCAGCGCAGCCCCAGGGCCGACGTGGCGGCGTCCGCGCCGCGGCCGATCGGCCGAACCGCGGACTCGAAGCCGAGCCTGGCCTCGGCCTCGACGTCGCCGGCGAGCCAGGTGGAGGTGACCAGGGTGAGCCGCCCGGCGGCCCCTCCGGAGGGGCGGGAGACGGCGGATTCCAGGGAGATTCCGATGGGCCCGGCCAGGGCGGGCGCCGCGGTGGGGAGGGCGAGCAGCAGGGACACGGCCAACAGGGTCTGGGTTCGCATGTGGCACGACGAGAGCAAGGTCCGTGCTCACCATGCGCGACCGACCCGCCCCTCGCCCCAGCTTCAGCTCAGGCTCCAGCATCGTCTCCAGCCCCCGCCCTCCTCCAGCCCCGGGCCCCGCGCCGGCGGCCTGGCTCGCCGGGCTGGCCCTCACCCTGCAGGCCACCTCCTGTGCGCCGTCGCCGCTGGTCCACCCGCGGGCGGCCGAGGAGCTGCGGCGGGGCTACGCCCACCTGGAGGCCGGCGACGCCGAGCGGGCCGAGGTGGCGTTCGAGCACGCCCTGGAGTTCGCGCCCGACCTGCCGGAGGGCTGGAACGGGCTGGGCGTGGTGGCCCGCAGCCGCGACGACGACGCCACCGCCCGGGAGCGCTTCGCCCACGCCGTCCGGCTGGCCCCCGGCTTCGCCGAGGGTCACGCCAACCTCGGCGAGGCGCTGCTGGCGCTGGACCGCGCCGACGAGGCCATCGAGGCGCTCCGGGCCGCGCTCCGCATCGATCCCGACCTGGCCGCGGCCCGGCAGAACCTGGCGCGGTCGCTGCTCAGGGACGGGCTGGCCGACGCCACCCGCCGGGAGGCCCGCTGGCGCGAGGCGCGACGCGAGTACCTGCACCTGCTGGAGTCGGTCCCCGACTCGCCGGCGGCCCACGCCGACCTGGCCTTCATGGACTACCTGGCCGGCCGCTTCGCGGCGGCCGAGCGCGGCTACCGGCGCGCCGCCGAGCTGTCCCCATCGGCGGAGCGGCTCCACGGGCTCTGCCTGGCGCTGGCGCGGCTGGGGCGGTGCGCCGAGGCGGCCGCCGCCTGCGACCGGTGCCTGGCGGTCGACGCGGCCTCGGAGCCCTGCCGGATCAGCCGCCGCGGCGCAGCGGCGTGTGGCTAATCGCGTCGGCGCTCAATCGCGTCGGCGCTGGCTTCTGGTAGCGCCGACGCAAGCTTCGAGCAGGTCCTCGTGAAGACGCCGAGTCGGCCGGCGCCCTCCTGGGATGGACCTGTCCCGCCAGACCAGCATCTGGAGGAATGAAGAGACCCGCACCCTGGTCGGGATGCGGGCCTCTTTGACTGCAGGAGACGGTGCTGGTGGCTTGCGCTGGCGGCACCAGAAGCCGCCGCCAGCACGACTGCTACTTGATGACCCAGGTGTCCGAGCCGCTCAGCAGCCGGGTCACGTCGACGTCGCCCTTCTTGGTCTTGGCGGCGTTGATCATGGCCCAGGTCAGCTCCTCGGCGGTCGGCCGCGACACGTCGCGGAAGACGCCGATGGGGGTCGGGAACCCCGGCTTGAGCGAGAGGTTGGCGAGCATGAAGGCCAGGGTCGGGTCGTCGCGCTTGGCGTCGTGGACCAGGACGTCCTTCTCGGTCACCCCACCCTCGCCCACCGTCACCACCTCGAGCTCGGCGGACTGGGCGTTGAAGCGGATGCCCTTCTTGTTGTCCTTGCCGAAGAGCAGCGGCTTGCCGTGCTCCATGCGCAGCAGCGCCTCCACCTTGACGCTCTTCTCGGTGATGGCGGTGTAGGCGCCGTCGTTGAACACCGGGCAGTTCTGGTAGATCTCGGTGAAGCAGCTGCCCTTGTGCTCGGCGGCGGCCTTGAGCACCACGCCCAGGTGGGCCCCCTCGACGTCGATGGAGCGGGCCACGAAGGTGGCGCCCGCCCCGATGGCCAGCGCCGGCGGGTTGAACGGCGCGTCGGGCGAGCCGTGCGGCGTGGTCTTGGTCTTCTTGCCCAGCTCGGAGGTGGGCGAGACCTGGCCCTTGGTCAGGCCGTAGATGCGGTTGTTGAAGAGCAGCAGCTTCAGGTCGATGTTGCGCCGCATGGCGTGGATGAAGTGGTTGCCGCCGATGGCCAGGGCGTCGCCGTCGCCGGTGACGATCCAGACCATCAGCTCGGGGCGCGAGACCTTGAGCCCGGAGGCGAAGGACGGGGCGCGGCCGTGCAGGGTGTGCATCCCGTAGTTGTTCATGTAGTACGGGAAGCGCGACGAGCAGCCGATGCCGGAGATGAAGACGATGTCCTCGCGCTTGTGGCCGACGCTGGGCAGCACCTTCTGCACCTGGTTGATGATGGAGAAGTCTCCGCAGCCCGGGCACCAGCGGGGATCGACGCCCGACTCGAAGTCCTTCTTGCTGTAGACCGGCAGGGCCGTGTTCTCGGTAGCCATTGTGTGTGTGTCCTTTCCGGAGTCCTTAGAGGACTTCGAGCACCTTGCCAGCGAGCTCGACGATCTTGATGGGCTTCCCGTTGATCCGGTTGAACTGCACCGGGTCGATGCCGGGGAACATGCCGCGCAGGTAGAAGGCCAGCTGCCCGTTGTTCACCTCGGGCACGAAGATCTTCTTGAACCCCTTCATGACCGCGGCCAGGTTCTTGGGCAGCGGGTTGAGCCAGCGCAGGTGGACGTGGGAGACCGCCTTGCCCTGCGACTGCAGCAGCTCCGCGGCGCCGCGCACCGAGCCGAAGGTGCCGCCCCAGGAGACCAGCAGCACGTCGCCGGTGGCCTTGCCGTAGACCTGGACGTCGGGGACGTCCTCGATGACGTTGGCGATCTTCTTGGCCCGGGTCAGGACCATCCGCTCGTGGTTCATGCCGTCGTAGGAGACCATGCCGGACATGGAGTCCTTCTCGAGGCCGCCGATGCGGTGCTCGAGGCCGGGGGTGCCGGGGATGGCCCAGGGGCGGATCAGCTTGGCATCACGCTTGTACGGCATGTAGGCGCCGTCGTGGTTGGGCGTGGTCTGGTACTTCACGTCGAAGGTGGGCAGCTCGCTGGGGGCCGGGACCTTGAAGGGCTCCGAGCCGTTGCCGAGGTAGCCGTCGGTGAGCAGCAGCACCGGGGTCATCCACTTGGTGGCGATCTTCATCGCCTCCAGGGTGGCCCAGAAGCAGTCGGCCGGGCTCTGCGCGGCGATCACCGGCATGGGCGCCTCGCCGTGGCGGCCGAAGAGCGACACCAGCAGGTCGGACTGCTCGGTCTTGGTGGGCATGCCCGTCGACGGGCCGCCGCGCTGCACGTTGACGATGACCAGCGGCAGCTCGGCGATGACCGCCAGCCCCATCATCTCGGCCTTGAGCGCCAGGCCCGGGCCGGAGGTGGTGGTGCAGCCGAGGGCGCCGCCGAAGGAGGCGCCGATGGCCGAGCCGATGCCGGCGATCTCGTCCTCGGCCTGGTACGTCACCACGCCGTGCTCCTTGAAGTAGGAGGACTCCTGGAGGATCTCGGTGGCCGGGGTGATGGGGTAGCTGCCCAGGAAGACCTGCTTGCCGGTCAGCTTGGCCACGGTGGCGAAGCCGAGGGCCACCGCGTAGTTGCCGGTGACGGTCCGGTAGGTGCCGGGCGCCAGCTTGGAGGCCGGGACCTCGTACCGCTGCAGCCCCACCTCGACGGTCTCGCCGAAGGCGTAGCCGGCCTTGAAGACCTTCTGGTTGGCGTCGACGAACTCCGGCTTCTTGGAGAACTTCTTCTGGATCTGCTCGAGCTGCTGCTCCATGGGCCGGCTGTAGAGCCAGTACATGAGGCCGAGCGCGAAGTAGTTGCGGCAGCGGGCGGTCTCCTTGGAGGAGAGCCCCGAGCCCTGCAGGGCGTGGTCGGTGAGCATCGACATGTCGATGGCCAGCACCTTGTAGGCGTGCTTGAGCGCGTCGTCGTCGAGCGGGTTG
The DNA here is from genome assembly GCA_032654565.1 of Anaeromyxobacteraceae bacterium. Classification (GTDB taxonomy): domain Bacteria; phylum Myxococcota; class Myxococcia; order Myxococcales; family Anaeromyxobacteraceae; genus JADKCZ01. Next base: position 489,760 of record JAULAX010000017.1, read on the forward strand.
CTCTTGTAGTCCGCCTTCTCGAGGTTGGCGGCGTTGAAGGCGCCCTTGTTGACGATGAGCATGCCGCCGGGGCGCAGGTCGGGCAGGTTGGTCTTGAGGGCGGCCGGGTTCATGGCCACCAGCACGTCGGGCGCGTCACCCGGGGTGTGGATCTCCTTCGACCCGAAGTTGACCTGGTACCCGGAGACCCCGGACAGCGAGCCGGCCGGCGCCCGGATCTCGGCGGGGTAGTCGGGGAAGGTGGCGAGGTCCGTGCCCGCCAGCGCGTTGGCGCGGGTGAACTCGGTGCCGGTGAGCTGCATGCCGTCACCGGAATCTCCGACGAACCGGATGGTGACCGTCTCGACCTGCTGGACCTTGGATGGCGTGGACATGTGGCCCTGCATCTCCTTGCGAGGGGGACCCAAGCTACAAAAAGGGCGTCCTGTATGCCGGATCAGCCCCTCGAAGTCAACGAAGGCCCCTTCGCAAACCAGCGAAACGACAGGCTTATTCTGGACCTGACCCGTCCGTTTTCCCCTCCTAGGAGGGAGGGCCCTCCAGAACAGGTGCGGAAACGGGTGCTTGGGGGCGTGGGCGCCCGGCCGGAGTCGCACCCGGGCCGCCCGGGTCAGGCGGGAGGAAAGATTTTCCCGGGGTTGAGGATGCCGAGCGGGTCGAAGACCGCCTTGAGCCGGCGCTGCAGCGCCACCAGCGCCTTCCCCTGCTCCAGCTCCAGGAAGTCGCGCTTGGCCAGCCCCACCCCGTGCTCGCCGGTGATGGTCCCGCCCAGCTCCACCGCGGCGCGGAGGATGGCGGCCACCGCCGCGTCGACCCGGGGGCGCTCCTCGAGCCGGTCGTACATGACGTTGCAGTGGAGGTTGCCGTCGCCGGCGTGGCCGTAGGTGGCCACCGCCAGCCCGGCCTCGAGGCCGATGGCCTTGGCGCGGGCCACCATCTCCGGGATCCTGGAGCGCGGCACGGCGATGTCCTCGGAGAGCTTCATGGGGTGGATGGCCTTCAGGTTGACCGAGAGGTAGCGCCGCACCTCCCAGATCTCGCGCCGCTGCGCCTCGTCCTGGGCCACCAGCACCTCGCCCCGCGCCTCCGACGCCACCAGTTCGGCGACCCGCACGATCTCGGCGAAGACCTGCTCCTGGTCGTTGCCATCGGTCTCCACCAGCAGCAGCGCCCCGGCCCCGGTGGGGAAGCGCCCCGGCGAGGTGCGGGCGATGGCGGAGAGCGAGACGTCGTCCATCAGCTCGAGGCAGCGCGGGATCACCCCCTGGGCCAGGACCCGGGAGACGGCCCGCGCCGCGGCGTCGACGTCGGCGAAGGCCACCAGCGCGGTGGCCACGTGGCGCGGGCGCGGCAGCAGCTTCACCATGATCTCGGTGACCACCGCCAGCGTCCCCTCGCTCCCCACCAGCAGCGCCGTCAGGTCGTAGCCGGCCACCCCCTTGATGGAGCGGTGGCCGGTCTTGATCACCTCGCCGGTGGGCAGCACCGCGCGCAGGCCGAGCACGTACTCCCGGGTGACGCCGTACTTGAGGGCCCGCGGCCCGCCGGCGTTCTCGGCGACGTTGCCCCCCAGGGTGCAGAGCTCCAGCGAGTTGGGGTCGGGCGGGTAGAAGAGGCCGTGCTTCTCCACCTCGACCTGGAAGGCGGCCAGGATGACGCCCGGCTCGACCCGGGCCACCAGGTCCTCGGGGCAGATCTCGAGGATGCGGTTCAGGCGCTCGGTGGAGAGGGCGATGCCGCCGTGCACCGCCAGGCTGCCCCCCGACTTGCCGCTGCGCGCCCCCACCGGCACCACCGGCACCCGGTGGCGGCTGGCCACCTCGAAGACCGCCTGGATCTCGGCCTCGCTCTCCACCCGCGCCACCGCGCCCGGCGGGAAGCAGCCCAGCTCCGACTCGTCGCGCCCCCACGGCTCCAGCGCCTCGGCGTCGCCGAGCAGCAGCCGCCCCGGGGGCAGCCGCGCCGTGAGCTCGCGGAGCGCGGCCGCCAGCGCCCCGCTCACCCGAAGACCTCGAGGTTGGCGCCGGTGGAGGCGTCCGGGGCGTCGAGGGCGGCGAAGACCACCACCCGGGCGACGTCGTCGGGCGTCATGTCCGGGGAGAAGCGGGTCTGGCGGAGCATGGCGGTGTCGGTGCTGCCGGGCGAGACCGCCAGGGCCTGCACGCCGAAGGGGCGCAGCTCCTCGGCCAGGCAGCGGGTCAGGCCGAGCAGCCCCCACTTGGAGGCGTTGTAGGCGCTGGCCTCGGGGGTGCCGAGGGTGGCGGAGATGGAGGCGACGTTGACGATGCGGCCGTGGCCCCGCGCCTTCATGCCCGGCACCACGGCGCGGGCGCAGAGGAAGGGGCCGGTCAGGTTGACCTCCAGCGAGCGGCGCCAGGCCGCCGGATCGAGGGCGTCGACGGCGCCGCGCACCAGCACCCCGGCGTTGTTGACCAGCAGGTCGCAGGGGCCGAGCACCCGCTCGTGCTCGAGGAGCAGCCGGGCCACGTCGGCCTCGCTGGAGACGTCGCCGGCCACCGCCAGCGCCGCCGCCCCCGCCGCCACCACCCGCTCCACCTCGGCCGCGGTGCGGGCGAAGGCGGTCACCTTGACCCCGCGCCCGGTCAGGGCGCGCGCCACCGCCTCGCCGATGCCCCGACCGCCGCCGGTGACGATGGCGGTGGCGGTGCTCACCGCCGGCCTCGCCGACCCGGCGCCGGGGTGGAGGTGCCGCGGGCCACCGCGGCCAGGAAGCGCCGGGCCAGCGCCCCGTCCTCGGCCATCACCCCGGTGAAGAACTGGGCGTGGGCCCGGGCCCGGGGGCGCCGCTCGCCGCGCACCGACAGGCACATCTGCTCGGCCTCCAGCACGCAGGCGGCGCCGAGGGCGCCGGTGTGGAGCACCAGGGCCTCGGCCACCTGGCGGGCCAGGTCCTCCTGCAGCACCAGCCGGTGCGCCAGGGCGTCGACCAGCCGGGCCAGCTGGCCGAAGCCGACCACCCGCCCGCCGGGCACGTAGGCCACGTGGGCCAGGCCGCGGGAGGGGAGCAGGTGGTGGGGGCAGACCGAGCTGAAGTCGATGCCGGTCACCGCCACCAGCCCGTGCCCGGTGGAGGGCATGGCCTCGGCGAGGATCGCGGCGGGATCCTGCCGGTAGCCGTCGAGCAGCTCGTCGGCCCAGGCCTCGGCCACGCGCTCCGGGGTCTTCTCCAGGTCGGCGCCGCGCCGCACCTCGGCGGGGAGGTCGAGGGCGTCGAGGAAGCCGGCCACCGAGCGCGCCAGGGCGGCGGCCCGGGGCTTCGGCGCCGCGGCCCGCCTCGGCGGCGGGGCGCGCCTACGCGCCGCCACCCGGTCCCCGGTAGGTGACGCAGGAGTCGGGGATCTCGAAGAGCCGCACCTCGACCAGCCCGGCCAGGTGGGGCGCCAGGGTCTCCCAGATCCAGCGGGCGATGTTCTCGGCGGTGGGGTTCTCGAGGAAGTCGTTGAGCGTCTGGTGGTCGGCCCGGGCCAGCACCCGCTCGCCCACCACCTGCTTGATGACGCCGAAGTCGGCGATCATCCCGGTGGCCGGATCCACCTCGCCCTCGAGGGTGATGAAGAACTTGTAGTTGTGGCCGTGCATGCGGAAGCAGGGCCCCTCGTACCGGGGCAGCCGGTGCGCCGCCGCGAAGTAGAACTCCACGTCGAGGCGCATGCGCCGACGGTCGGTGTAGTCGATGGTGGCCATGCGCGGAATATAGCCGGGCGGCGATCCTCCCGCCCGGCCAGTCCGGGGCACCCGGCTACGAGACCGAGGGGGGCGCCTCGCCGGCGGCCCGCTTGGCCTCCTCGGCGGCCTCGGCCGAGGCGTTGAGCGCGTTCTTGAGCACCTGGCTGGGGCGGAAGGTCAGCACCCGGCGGGCCGAGATCTCGATCTCCTCGCCGGTCTGCGGATTGCGGCCGACCCGTGACTTCTTGTCGCGGACGATGAAGTTCCCGAAGCCGCTGATCTTGATCTTCTCACCGTGCTCGAGCGTCTCCTTGATGGTGTCGAAGACCATCTCGACGATCTCGGCGGCTTCCTTCTTGGAGAAGCCCACCTTCTCGTAGACGCTCTCGATGATGTCGGCCTTGGTCACGGTCATCCCTCGTTCAGGTCGAGCTAACTACTGAATTCGGTAGCCGATTTTCCCGGGGCTGTCAATTCCGCGGACGCGGACCCTGCGCCGGGGCCGGCGGCCTGGCGGCCCGCCGACGTGGCTCGCGGCGCCCTGCGACGCTCAGCCCCGCAGCGCCGCGCCCACCGCGATGGCCAGCCGCGCCACGATGCGGGCGTGGGCGGCGTCGGCCTCGGCGTCGGTCAGGGTCCGGTCCGGCGCCCGGTAGCGGATGGCCAGCGCCAGGCTCTTGGTGCCCGCCGGCAGCGGCGCCCCGCGGTAGACGTCGAAGAGCGTGACCTCCTCCACCAGCGGCTCCTCGCGGATCGAGGCGGTCACCGCCGCGGCGGCCACCGGCTCGGCCACCACCACGGCGAGATCGCGCAGCACCGCCGGCAGCCGGGGGATGGGCCGGTAGCCGGGGACCAGGCGGGCCGCCAGCAGCAGCGCCGCCGCGTCCAGCTCGAAGGCCAGCACGCCGCGCGGCAGGTCGAAGGCCCGCGACACCCGCGGGTGGAGCTCGCCCAGCGCGCCCAGCCGGGCCCCGTCGCGGGTGGCCACCAGCGCCGCCGCCCGGGGGTGGAGCCAGGCCACCGCCCGCCCCGCCGGCGCGAAAACGGCGTCGACGCCGAGCGCCTCCAGCACCCCCTCGACGGCCCCCTTGAGATCGTGGAAGTCGACGGGCGCCGCGGCCGTGGCCCAGGAGAGCGGGCTGCGCGGACCGGTCAGCACCGCCGCCACCACCGGCCGCTCGATGGCCGGCGGATCGCGGTCGACGCCGGCGCGCGGCCAGAAGGCGGTGGCCAGCTCGTAGAGCCGGGCGGCGTCGCGCCCCTGCCGGCGGTTGTGCGCCGCCACCCGGAGCAGCGACGGCACCACGCTGGTCCGCATCACCGCCAGCTCGGCGCTGATGGGGTTCTTCAGGGCCACCGGCTTGACCCCGGGCTCGAAGGCCTCCAGGTCCTGCGGCGGCACGAAGGCGTAGCTGACCACCTCGCGGAAGCCCTGCGCCTCCAGCGCCGCCCGGGTGCGGGCCTGGGCCTCGAGGCGCGGCGCCACCGCCGGCGAGGCCAGCGCCAGCCGCGGCAGGGTCTCGGGGATCACCTGGAACCCCATGGTCCGGGTCAGCTCCTCGACCAGGTCCTCCTCGATGGAGACGTCGACGCGCCAGCTCGGCACCTCCCAGCTGGCCCCCTCGCCGTCCGAGTCACGCTCGGTGAAGCCGAGGCCGGCGAGGATGCGGCGGATGTCGTTGGCCGCCACCTCCAGCCCCAGCAGCAGGCCGGGGCGCTTCCAGCGCAGCCGCACCGTGCTGCGGGGCGCGGGCCGGGGCTGGGCGTCGACGATCCCGGGGCGCACCGCGCCGCCGGCCAGCTCGGCGATGAGCGCCGCGCAGCGATCGAGGGCGGTGGTGACCATGCCGGGGTCGGCGCCCCGCTCGAAGCGGTGCGAGGCCTCGGTGTGCAGCCCGTGGCGCTTGGCGGTGCGGCGCACGGTGGCCGGCTGGAACCAGGCCGACTCGACCAGCACCCGGGTGGTGCCGGCGTGGATCTCCGAGTCGCCGCCGCCCATGACCCCGGCCAGGGCGCTGCCGCGGTCCCGGTCGGCGATCAGCAGGTCGTCGGGGTCGAGCTCCCGCGGCTGGCCGTCGAGGGTGGTCATCCGCTCGCCGGGGCGGGCGGTGCGGACCACGATCTCGGCGCCCGCCACCTTGTCGAGGTCGAAGGCGTGGAGCGGGTGGCCGAGCTCCAGCAGCACCAGGTTGGTGACGTCGACGACGTTGGAGATGGCGCGGATGCCGCAGCGCTCCAGCCGCCGCTGCAGCCAGAGCGGCGAGGGGGCGATGGTCACCCCCTCGACGACGCGGGCCGCGTAGCGGGCGCACTTCTCCGGCGCCTCGATGCGCACCTGGACCAGCCCGGCGGCCGCCGGCCCCTCCTCGCGCGGCGCCGCGGCCGGGCGCTTCAGGGGCAGGCCCAGCGCCGCCGCCACCTCGCGGGCGATGCCGAGGTGGGAGAGGGCGTCGGGCCGGTTGGGGGTGACGTTGACCTCCAGCAACACGTCCTCGAGCTTGAGCGCCGCGGCGATGGGCGTGCCCGGCGCCAGGTCGGCGGGGAGGATGAGCAGGCCGCTGGCGTCCTCGGAGAGCCCGAGCTCGCGCGCCGAGCAGAGCATCCCGGAGGACTCGACGCCGCGCAGCTTCGCCTTCTTGATGGAGACGCCGCCCGGCAGCGTGGCCCCCACGGTGGCCAGCGGTACCAGGTCGCCGACCGCGTAGTTCTTGGCCCCGCAGACCACCTGCAGCGGCTGGCCGTCGCCGCGGTCGATGGAGGTGACCGAGAGCTTCTCGGCGTCGGGGTGCTTCACCGAGGAGAGGACCCGGGCCACCACCACGCCCTCCAGCCCCTGGCCGACCCGCTCGATGGCCTCGACCTCGAGCCCCACGGCGGTGAGGCGGCGGGCCAGCTCCTCGGGAGCGGGCAGGTCGACGTACTCGGAGAGCCACTGGAGTGAGATCCGCATGGGGCGCCGCGCCCTCCGGGGGGGCTAGAACTGCTCGAGGAAGCGGAGGTCGTTCTCGAAGAAGGGGCGCAGGTCGTCGATGCCGAAGCGCAGCATGGCCATGCGCTCGACCCCCATGCCGAAGGCGAAGCCGGTGGTGCGGGCCGGGTCGAAGCCGACGTTGGCCAGCAGCCGGGGGTGGACCATGCCGGCGCCCAGCACCTCCAGCCAGCCGGTCTCCTTGCAGGTGCCGCAGCGCTTGCCGTCCTTCTTGCCGGTGCCGGCGCAGATGACGCAGGAGACGTCGACCTCGGCGCCCGGCTCGACGAAGGGGAAGTAGCTGGGGCGGAAGCGCGTCTTCGTCCCCGGGCCGAAGAAGGCCCGGGCGAAGGCGGCCAGGGTCCCCTTCAGGTCGGCGAAGGTGATCCCCTCGTCGACGCAGAGCCCCTCGACCTGGTGGAACATGGGCGAATGGGTCATGTCGTAGTCGGAGCGGTAGACCCGCCCCGGGCAGATGACGCGGATGGGCGGCTTGCCGGCCTTGAGCATGGCGCGGATCTGCACCGGCGAGGTGTGGGTGCGCAGCACCACGTCCCCCTTCCGCTCGCCGGGGCCGAGGGTGGCCTCGTCGACGTAGAAGGTGTCCTGCATGTCGCGGGCGGGGTGATCGGCCGGGATGTTGAGGGCCTCGAAGTTGTACCAGTCGAGCTCGATCTCCGGCCCGTCGGTGACCTCGTAGCCGAGCCGCTGGAAGATTCCGACGATGGCCTCGCGGGCCTGGGTGACCGGGTGGCGGCCGCCGCGCGGCGCCAGGCGGCGCCCCGGCAGCGTGACGTCGAGGGCCGGACCGGAGAGCTCGGCCTCGAGGGCGGCCCCGGAGAGCGCCCCCTTGCGGGCGGCCAGCAGCGCCTCGACCTGGTCGCGGACCCGGTTGGCCACCTCGCCGACGCGCGGGCGCTCCTCGGCCGGCAGGGCGCCCATGCCGCGGAGCACCGCGGAGAGCTCGCCCTTCTTGCCGAGGAAGCGGACGCGCAGCTCCTCCAGCGCCCGCTCGTCGGCGGCGGAGGCGGTGGCCTCGCGCGCGCCGAGGGCGAGCGACTCGAGCTGTCCGAGCAGGTCGGCCACGCCGGAACCTCTAGGCGCGGGCGGCCTTGACCACGGCGGCGAAGTCGCCGGGGGCGGAGACCGCCAGCTCGGCGAGGATCTTCCGGTCGACGACCACGCCGGCGACGCGGAGGGCCGCCGTCAGCTTCGAGTAGGTGGTCCCGTTGAGCCGGGCGGCGGCGTTGATGCGGACGATCCAGAGGGCGCGGAAGTCGCGCCGCTTCTGCCGCCGGTCGCGGGTGGCGTAGTCCTGGGCGCGCTCCACCGCCTGGTTGGCGCGCTTGTAGCAATTCTTGCGGCGGCCACGGAACCCCTTGGCCAGCTTGAGCACTCGGTTACGACGACGACGAGCCTTGATGCCCTTCTTGACGCGCATGACCTACTCCTCTTCGCCGGCGGGAGGCGACCGGGTGGTCGCGCTTGTGGGCCCCGCCTGGCCGTTGTGTGACTCCAGGACGCCTAGCGGGCGTACGGGAAGCATTCCTTGATCTTCTTGGCATCCGAGGCGTCCAGGTGGCTGGTGCCGCGGAGGCCGCGCTTCTGCTTCGGGGTCTTCCCGAAGGTGGCCAGGTGGCGACTCCCGGCGCGGCGGAACTTCACCGCGCCAGCCTTCTTCACCTTGAAGCGCTTCTTGGCGCCGCTGTTGGTCTTGAGCTTGGGCATCTTCGGTTCTCTCTTCTCTTCCTGGTGTGCGCGCCGCTTCACGTCGCGGCGGTGTGACTACGGTTCGGCCGCCGGTCCGGTGACCGCGGGCGCCGGGGCGACCTCGACCAGCGGGGCCTCGACGGGCGCGGGGGTGCCGGGGGCCGGGGTGCCGGCGGACTCGGCGGCGAGCTTGGCGTTGCGGGCCGCCGACTCGGCGCGGGAGCGCTGGGCCTGCAGCATCTTCGGGTTGGGGGCGAGGATCATGAACATCTGGCGGCCTTCCATCCGGGGGGCCGCCTCGATCACCGCCACGTCCTTGAGGTCCTCGATGATCTCCTGCAGCACCTTCTGCCCCAGCTCGCGGTGCGACATCTCGCGGCCGCGGAACATCACGGTGATGCGGGCCTTGTTCGACTCCTCGAGGAACTCGCGGACCTTCTTGATCTTGACGTTGTAGTCGTGCTCCTCGGTGCGGGGCCGGAACTTGATCTCCTTGAGCAGCACCACCACCTGGTTCTTCTTGGCCTCGTTCTGCTTCTTCTTCTCGAGGTACTTGAACTTCCCGTAGTCCATGATCTTGCAGACCGGGGGCTTGGCGAGCGGGCTGACCTCGACGAGGTCCATCCCATCCTCCTGCGCCTTCGCCAGGGCCTGGTCGATGGTCAGGACGCCGAGCTGCTCGCCCGACGCACCGATGACCCGCACCTCACGCGCCTTGATGCGGCGGTTGGTCCGGGCGTCACGGTTGGTTCTCTGATCCCGCTGATTCAGACGCTGCTCCTCGGGGAAGTCCCCTGCCGGCCGGTGCGAAGGCGCCCCGGGCCGGCCCAAAAGAAGGCGTAGGATATGGATCTCGCGGGCAAAGTCAAACGGGGGCCCCGGCGCCGGGCTGGCGCGGGCCCCCTCCCCTGCCCTGGCAAGACCCGGGCTACCTGGTGCCGGGGTCCGACGAGTCCTTCTTGGCCTCGCGGATCCAGCTCATCATCCCCCGAAGGCTTGCCCCGACCTCCTCGATGGGGTGAGCCGCCTCGGCGACCCGGAACTTGTCGAAGGTGGGGCCGCCCACCATGTTCTCGATGATGAACTCCTTGGCGAACTGGCCGGACTGGATCTCCTTGAGGATCCGGCGCATCTCGTCCTTGGTCTGGGCGTTCACCACCCGCGGGCCGCGGGTGTAGTCGCCGTACTCGGCGGTGTCGGAGATGGAGTGGCGCATCCAGGCCAGGCCGCCCTCGTACATCAGGTCCACGATCAGCTTCAGCTCGTGGAGACACTCGAAGTAGGCGCTCTCCGGCTGGTAGCCGGCCTCCACCAGCACCTCGAAGCCGCACTTCACCAGCGCCGAGGCGCCGCCGCAGAGCACCGCCTGCTCACCGAAGAGGTCGGTCTCGGTCTCCTCCTTGAAGGTGGTCTCGAGCACGCCGGCCCGGGCGCAGCCGATGCCGTGGGCGTAGGCGAGGCCGACCGCCTTGGCCTGGCCGGCGTCCTGGTGGATGGCGATCAGGCCGGGGATGCCGCGGCCGTCCTGGTACTGGCGGCGGACCATGTGGCCGGGCCCCTTGGGGGCGATCAGCAGCACGTCGACGCCGGGGGGCGGGCGGATCTGCCCGTAGTGGATGTTGAAGCCGTGGGCGAAGAGCAGCGCCTTGCCGGGGGTGAGGTGCGGGGCGATCTCGGCGTCGTAGACCCGCTTCTGGGTCTGGTCGGGGATGAGGATCATGATGACGTCGGCCTCCTTCGAGGCCTCCGCCACCGACAGCACCCGCAGCCCGGCCCCCTCGGCCTTGGCCTTCGACTTGGAGCCGGCGCCGAGGCCGACCCGCACGTCGACGCCCGAGTCGCGGAGGTTGAGGGCGTGGGCGTGGCCCTGGGAGCCGTAGCCGATCACGGCCACCTTGCGCTTCTTCAACAGCCCGAGGTCCGCGTCCTTCTCGTAATAGATCGTCGCCATGGTGATGCTCCTTCGGTTCAGGTCGGGGGTCTACTTCAGCGTGGGGGGGGCCAGCGTCTTGAAGCCGCGCTCCAGCGCGATGCGGCCGGAGCGGCAGATCTCCTGGATGCCGAAGGCGCGCAGCCGGTCCTCGAGCGCCTCCAGCTTGCCGCTGTTGCCGGAGGCCTCGACCACCAGGGCGTCCGGGGAGACGTCGACGATGGTGGCCTCGTAGGTCTCGGCCAGGGCCCGCAGCTCGGCGTGGTTGCGCTCCGGGGTGCGGATCTTCACCAGCATCAGCTCCCGCTCGATGAGGTCCTGGGGGGCCAGCTCGCGGACCTCGACCACCGGCACCAGCTTCTGCACCTGGCGGACCACCTGCTCCACGGTCTTGGTGGAGAGCCGGACCACGATGGTCATGCGCGAGTAGTCGGGGCGCTCGGTGGGCCCCACCGTGAGGCTGGCGATGTTGTAGCCGCGCCGGGAGAAGAGGCCGGCGATGCGGTGGAGCACGCCCGGCTTGTTCTCGACCAGGAGGCTGATGGTGTGGGTGGAGCCGTTGGGCACTTCTTCGTTCCGTTCCATCGTTGTCACTCCCCGTCGATCATGTCGTTGAGAGGCGCACCCGCCGGGACCATGGGGAAGACCTTCTCCTGGCGGCGGATGCGCACGTCGATGATGGTGGGCCCGCCGGTGTTGGCGAGGGCCTGGTCGATGACCTGGTCCAGCTCATCCACGGTCCGGGCCCGCAGGCCGAGGCACCCGTAGGCGTCGGCCAGCTTGACGAAGTCGGGGCAGTCGGAGAGCGGGGTCTGGGCGAAGCGGTTCTCGTAGAAGAGCTCCTGCCACTGCCGGACCATGCCGAGGAAGAGGTTGTTGAGGATGAAGATCTTGATGGGCAGGTTGAGGTCGCGCGCCGTGGCCAGGTCCTGCAGCGTCATCTGGAAGGAGCCGTCGCCGTCGATGCCGATGACGGTCTCGCCGGGGCGGCCCAGCTGGATGCCGATGGCCGAGGGCAGGCAGAAGCCCATGGTCCCGAGGCCGCCCGAGGTGATGAACTGGCGCGGGCCGGAGGTCTTCCACCACTGGGCGGCGAACATCTGGTGCTCGCCGACGCCGGTGGTGACCACCGCCTTGCCGCCGCACTTCTTCCAGATGGCCTCGATGACGTACTGCGGGAGGAGGTACTTCTGGCCGTCCTGCTGGTACTTGAGCGGGTGCTTCTCCCGCCAGGCCGCCACCTTCTGCACCCACGGGGCCAGGTCGGGGCGCCCCTGGGCGGCGAAGACCCGCCGCACCTCCTCGGTGAGCTGCGGCAGCAGCCGCTTCAGGTCGCCCACCAGCGGCACCGTGGCGGTGACCAGCTTGGAGATCTCGGCCGGGTCGACGTCGAGGTGGACCACCTTGGCCTCGGGGGCGAAGGTGGAGAGCTTGCCGGTGACCCGGTCGTCGAAGCGGGCCCCCAGCGCGATGAGCAGGTCGGAGTTCTGCACCGCGTAGTTGGCGAACTTGGCGCCGTGCATGCCGAACATGCCGAGGCACTGCGGGCTGGTCTCGGGGAAGGCCCCCTTGCCGTGCAGGGTGGTGACCACCGGCGCCCCCACCAGCTCGGCGAAGGCCGCCACCTCGGCGTGGGCGTCGGCGGTGCGCACCCCGCCGCCCAGGTAGATGATGGGGCGCGAGGCCCCCCGGATCAGCGTGGCGGCGTCCTTGAGCCGCGGCTCCTCGCGGACCGGCGGGTGGTAGCCGGGGATGGAGACCGAGTCGGGGTACTCGAACTCGAACTCGGTGTTCTGGATGTCCTTGGGGATGTCCACCAGCACCGGCCCGGGGCGCCCGGTGCGGGCGATGTAGAAGGCCTCCTTGAGGATGCGCGGCAGGTCCTTGACGTCGGTCACCAGCCAGTTGTGCTTGGTGATGGGCATGGTGATGCCGGTGATGTCGGCCTCCTGGAAGGCGTCGGAGCCGATCAGGCTGGTGGCGACGTTGCCGGTGATGGCGACCAGCGGCACCGAGTCCATGTAGGCGTCGGCGATGGCGGTCACCAGGTTGGTGGCGCCGGGGCCGGAGGTGCCGAAGCAGACCCCGACCTTGCCGGTGGCCTGGGCGAACCCCTCGGCGGCGTGGCCGCCCACCTGCTCGTGGCGGACCAGCACCTGCGTGATCTTCTCGCAGCCGAACATGGCGTCGTAGATGGGCAGGATGGTCCCGCCCGGCATGCCGAAGACGTACTCGACGCCCTCCAGCTCGAGGGCGCGGCGGACCGCCATCGCGCCGGTGATCTTCTCCTTGGCCATTGCTCGCTCCGTGTCGCTTGGTGTCGCTGGGTTTCGCTAGGTGAGAGGGAAAGGGGGTTCAGGCCACCGGGCTGGCGTGCTGCAGCGCGCGTACCACCGCGGCCCCGGCCTCGGCGGTGCTGGCGCGCCCGCCGAGATCCGGGGTGAGCAGGCCGGCGGCGATGGCCTGGTCGACGGCCCGCTCCACCGCCGCCGCCTCGGCCTCCAGGCCGAGCGAGTGGCGCAGCAGCATGGCCACGCTCATGATGGTGCCGTAGGGGTTGGCGACGCCACGGCCGGCGATGTCCGGGGCCGAGCCGTGGATGGGCTCGTAGAGGCCGCAGCGGCCGGCGCCCAGCGAGGCCGAGGGCAGCAGGCCGATGGAGCCGGCCAGCACCGAGGCCTCGTCGGTGAGGATGTCGCCGAACATGTTCTCGGTGACCACCACGTCGAAGTCGGATGGGCGGCGCACCAGCTGCATGGCGCAGCTGTCGACCAGCTGGTGCTCGAGCTGGCAGTCGGGGAACTCGGCCTTGACCACCCGCTCCGCCACCTCGCGCCAGAGCCGCGAGGTCTCCAGCACGTTGGCCTTGTCGACGCTGGTGATCTTCCTGCGCCGGGTGCGGGCCAGCCGCCCCGCCACCCGGACCACCCGCTCCACCTCCTCGACGGTGTAGCTGCAGAGGTCGGAGGCGCTGGTGGCGGTCCGCGTCTTCTCGCCGAAGTAGATGCCGCCGGTCAGCTCGCGCACCACCAGCAGGTCGACCCCCACCAGCAGCTCCGCCTTGAGCGGCGAGGCGGCCGCCAGCCGCGGGTTGACGGTGACCGGGCGCAGGTTGGCGAAGAGGCCGAGCTCGCGCCGCAGCGCCAGCAGCCCCTGCTCGGGCCGGACCGGCGCCGACGGACCCCAGCGCGGGCCGCCGATGGCGCCGAAGAGGATGGCGTCGGAGGCGCGGCAGAGCGCCAGGGTCTCGGCCGGGAGCGGCTGCCCGGTGGCGTCGATGGCGGCACCGCCCACCAGCGCCTCGGTCAACTCGAAGTGGTGGCCGGCCCGGGCGGCCACGGCGCGGAGCACCGCCGCCCCCTGGGCCGCCACCTCGGGGCCGATGCCGTCGCCGCCGAGGACCGCGATGCGAGCCTTCATCGCGCCCCCTCGTAGCTGGTGATGGCCCCGGCCTGGCCGAGCAGGAAGCCGAGCTCGTCGACGCCGTTGAGCAGGCAGTAGCGGCTGAAGCCGTCGATGGGGAACTTCACCACCGCCCCGCCGGGGAGGGTCACGGTCTGGGCCTCGAGGTCGATGCGCACCAGCGCCCCCGGGGCGGCCAGCAGGGCGGCGTGGCTGGCCGCGTCGATGACGATGGGGAGCAGCCCGTTCTTGAGGGCGTTGCTCTTGAAGATGTCGGCGATGCGGGTGGAGAGGATGGCGCGGAAGCCGTAGTCGTGCAGCGCCCAGGGGGCGTGCTCGCGCGAGGAGCCGCAGCCGAAGTTCTCGCCGGCCACCAGCACGGCGCAGCCCTGCGCCTCCGGCCGGTTGAGGACGAAGTCGGGCAGCGGCGCGCCGTCCGGCCCGTAGCGCCAGTCGGCGAAGGCCGCCTTCCCCAGGCCGGCCTTGTCGGTGACCTTGAGGAAGCGGGCCGGGATGATCTGGTCGGTGTCGATGTTCTCCCGGGGGAGGAGCACCGTCCGGCTCTCGATGACGCGGATGGGGTTCACGGGCGCACCTCGGCGAAGGTCCGGTGATCGGCCACCGCGCCGGCCACCGCCGCCGCCGCCGCCGTGGCCGGGCTGGCCAGCAGGGTCCTCCCACCAGCCCCTTGCCGCCCCTCGAAGTTCCGGTTGGAGGTGGAGACGCAGTACTGGCCGCGCTCGATCCGGTCGCCGTTCATGGCGATGCACATCGAGCAGCCCGGCTCGCGCCACTCGGCGCCGGCGGCGCGGAAGACGGCGTCGAGCCCCTCGGCCTCGGCGGCCCGCTTGACCCGCATCGAGCCGGGGACGATCAGCGTCCGCGCCTTGACGGTGCGGCCGCGCAGCACCGCGGCCGCCTCGCGCAGGTCCTCGAGCCGGCCGTTGGTGCAGGAGCCGACGAAGACCACGTCGACGCGCTGCCCGAGGATGGGCTGGCCGGGGCGCAGCCCCATGTAGGCGAGCGCCCCCTGCAGCGAGGCCCGCGCCGCGGCGTCGGCCTCGCCGGCCGGGTCCGGCACCAGCGCCGAGATGGCGATGGCCTGGCCGGGGTTGGTGCCGAAGGTGATCATGGGGGCCAGCGAGGAGGCGTCGATGGTGAGCTCGCGGTCATAGCGCGCCCCGGGATCGCTGGGCAGCGTCCGCCAGCGGGCCACCGCCTCGTCCCAGGCCTTCCCCTGCGGCGCCTTCGCCCTCCCCTTCAGCCAGGCGAAGGTGACGTCGTCCGGGGCGATCATGCCGGCGCGGGCCCCGGCCTCGATCGACATGTTGCAGAGGGTCATGCGGGCCTCCATGGAGAGCGCCCGCACCGCCTCGCCGAGGTACTCGATGACGTGGCCGGTGCCGCCGCCGACGCCGAGCCGGGCGATGATGGCCAGGACCAGGTCCTTGGCCCCCACCCCGGCCGGCAGCCGCCCCTCCACCCGCACCGCCAGCGACTTCGGACGGCGCTGCAGCAGGCACTGGGTGGCCAGCACGTGGCCCACCTCGGAGGTGCCGATGCCGAAGGCCAGCGCCCCGAAGGCGCCGTGGGTGGCGGTGTGGCTGTCGCCGCAGACCACCGTCATGCCCGGCTGGGTGGCGCCCATCTCCGGGCCGAAGACGTGGATCACGCCCTGGGCCTCGCTCCCCAGCCCGTGCAGCTCGACGCCGAAGGCGGCGGCGTTGGTGGCCAGCTGGGCCACCTGGGCCTCGGCCTGGGCGTCCACGTAGGGCCGGCGGCCGTCGGCGAGCGGCGGCAGCGTGGGCGTGGAGTGGTCCATGGTGGCCAGCGTCCGGTCGAGCCGGCGCACCGGCAGGCCACGCTCGCGCAGCAGCGAGAAGGCCTGCGGGCTGGTCACCTCGTGGACCAGGTGCAGGTCGACGTAGAGCACCGCCGGCGTCTCGGGGGTCTCGGCCACCACCAGGTGGGCGTCCCAGACCTTCTGCAGCAGGGTGCGGGGCGTGGCGGGGGTGGTCATGCCTACGGCGTCCCCTGGGCGGCGAGGGGCGCGGCGGCGCCGGGGCCGGTCTTGAGCGCCACCCTGTTGATGACGTCGAGGAAGGCGCGGGCGCTCCCCTCGATGATGTCGGTGGAGAGGGCCCGGCCGCGGTAGACGCCGCTGGCGTGCTCGCAGTCGAGCGTCACCTCGCCCTGGGCATCCTCGCCGGTGGAGATGCTGGCGATCTGGTAGTCGCGCAGCTTGACGACGATGCCGGTGACCTGCTCGATGGCCTTGAAGACGGCGTCGACCGGGCCGTCGCCGGCCGCCACCGCCTGGCGGCGCTCGCCGGCGGCGTTGGTCAGGGCCACCGAGGCCACCGGCAGCGTGCCGGTGCCGGAGGTGGTGGAGAGGGCCGTGAGCGTCCAGGCCACCGCCCCCTTGCCGAGGATCTGCCCGTGGACCACCAGGGCCTCGATGTCGGCGTCGTAGATCTCCTTCTTCTTGTCGGCCAGGGTCTTGAAGTCGGCGAAGACCTTGTCGACGGCGGCGTCCTCCAGCTGGTAGCCGAGCGCCACCAGCCGCTCCTTGAGGGCGTGGCGCCCCGAGTGCTTGCCCAGCACCAGGCTGGAGCGGGCGAAGCCGACCTCCTCCGGCCGCATGATCTCGTAGGTCTCGCGGTTGGTGAGCATGCCGTGCTGGTGGATGCCGGCCTCGTGGGCGAAGGCGTTCTGCCCGACGATGGCCTTGTTGCGCTGCACGTGCAGGCCGGTCACCTGCGAGACCAGCCGGCTGGTGGGGTAGAGCCGCTCTGTCTTGACGCCGTGGCGCAGCTTGAGGACGTCCGCCCGGGTCTTGCAGGCCATGACGATCTCCTCGAGCGAGGCGTTGCCGGCCCGCTCGCCGATGCCGTTGATGGTGCACTCGACCTGGCGGGCCCCCTCCAGCACCCCGGCCAGCGAGTTGGCCACCGCCAGCCCGAGGTCGTTGTGGCAGTGGACCGAGATGACCGCCTTGTCGATGCCGCGGACGTGCTTCTTGAGGTGGCGGATGGTCTCGGCGTAGGTGGAGGGGAGCGCGTAGCCGACGGTGTCGGGGATGTTGACGGTGGTGGCGCCGGCCTCGATGGTCCGCTCCACCACCTCGACCAGGAAGTCGAGCTCGGTGCGGGCCGAGTCCTCGGCGGAGAACTCGACGTCGTCGAACCTCTCCCGCGCCATCTTCACGCCCTCGACGGCCCGGCGGATGATCTCCTCCTTGGCCATCTTCAGCTTGAAGTCGCGGTGGATGGGGCTGGTGGCCAGGAAGACGTGGCAGCGGCGGTGGGGGGCGTCCTTGAGCGCCTCCCAGGAGGCGGCGATGTCGCCCTTGTTGCAGCGGGAGAGGCTGGTGATGATGGGCCCCTCGACCAGGCGGCTCACCCCCTGGATGGCCTCGAGATCGCCCGGGGAGGCGGCGGCGAAGCCGGCCTCGATGACGTCGACGCCGAGGTCGCGCAGGGCGCGGGCCACCTGGAGCTTCTGCTCCAGGTTCATCGAGGCGCCGGGCGACTGCTCGCCGTCGCGCAGGGTGGTGTCGAAGATGATGATGCGGTCGGTTCCGGACTGGCTCACGCTGGTGGCTCCAATGCTGGCGGCGTCGGTTCGTGCTGCGGGTGCGGTGGGCTGCTTCGACATGGGTGGTCCCCGGGCTCCTGGTGTGGGGCCGAAGAGGGTGGCTCGCCTGTCGAGGGCAACCTCTTCAGCCGGAAGGGCGAAAGAGGTCGCGGCGCAGCGTCACCCTGGCCGGGATACCTCTCCCGCCGGGCTAAGAAGTCGACGCCTGCTGCTCGCGAAATTCATTGAGCGGTGGAGGGTAATGGAGCGCCCCCGGTCTGGTCAAGCGGGAGGGCGCTGAAACAGCGGCAGGGCGCCGAAAGCTGTCTAGGCCGCAGCGGCGTCGCTCCATCAACGGACGGTCCTGGGTGGCGAGTCGCCGCGGCCGGGCTCAGTACGGCGGCGTGGCCTCGCGGGCCAGCAGCTCGATGAAGGCGTCGAGCGGCATGGTCTTCAGGTCCTCGCCGCCGTGCCGCCGCGGCGAGACCCCCTGGGCCTCGACCTCCTTCTCGCCCACCACCAGCGTGAAGGGGAGCTTGGCCAGCTGGCCGTTGCGGATCTTGGCGCCCAGCTTGTCGTTGGAGTCGTCGAGCTCCACCCGCCACCCGCGCGCCCGCAGCCGCTCGGCCACGGTGCGCCCCCAGGCCACCGATCCCTCGGAGACGGTGACCACCCGGGCCTGCACCGGCGCCAGCCAGGCCGGGAAGGCGCCGGCGTAGTGCTCGGTGAGGATGGCGATGAACCGCTCGAAGGAGCCGTAGATGGCCCGGTGGATCACCACCGGCCGGTGCTCGGCGTTGTCGGCCCCCACGTAGGCGAGGTCGAAGCGCTCCGGCGCCGCGTAGTCGAGCTGGATGGTGCAGGTCTGCCACTGCCGGCCCAGCGAGTCGGTGACGGTGAAGTCGATCTTGGGGCCGTAGAAGGCGCCGTCGCCGGCGTTGAGCGTCCAGGGCAGGCCGATCTGCTCGAGCGCCGCCTGCAGCGCCCCCTCGGCCTTGTCCCAGAGGGCGTCGTCGCCGATGCGGTCGGCCTGGAGCGGCGGGCGGGTGGAGAACTGCAGCGCGAACTGCAGGCCGAAGGCGCCGTAGACGATCTTCATCAGGTCGACGATGCGCCGCACCTCGTCGGCGATCTGCGACTCCATCAGGTAGATGTGCGAGTCGTCCTGCTCGAACTGGCGGACCCGGGTCAGGCCGCCCAGCGAGCCGGAGGCCTCGTTCCGGTGCAGGGCGTCGGTGGTGTAGTAGCGCAGCGGCAGCTCGCGGTAGCTGCGCTTCCCCATCTGGTAGATGAGGTGGTGTGACGGGCAGTTCATGGGCTTGAGCGAGAAGCTGCAGCGCTCGTCGAGCGGCAGGCTCTCGTCCGACTCGCTGTCCACCACAAGGAACATGTTCTTCTTGTAGGGCCCCCAGTGGCCGCTCTGCTCCCAGAGCCGCTTGTTGAAGAGCAGCGGCGTCTTCACCTCCTGGTAGCCGTTCTTGTTGACGAGGCGGCGCATGGCCTCCTCGAGCACGTTGTAGAGGGTGGTGCCGGCCGGCAGCCAGAAGGGCGAGCCCGGGGCGTACTCGTGGAAGGCGAAGAGGCCGAGCGCCGGCCCCAGCTTGCGGTGGTCGCGCTTCTTCACCTCCTCCTGCTTGAGGAGGTGGGCGTCGAGCGCCTTCTTGTCGAAGAAGGCGGTGCCGTAGATGCGCTGCAGCATGGCGTTCTTGGAGTCGCCCCGCCAGTAGGCGCCGGCCACCGAGGTGAGCTTGACCACGCCGATGCGGGCGGTGGAGGGGCCGTGCGGCCCGAGGCAGAAGTCGACCCAGCCGGCGTGGCGGTAGAGGGTCAGCGTCTTCGCCCCCTTGGCGGCGATGTCGCGGATGATCTCGACCTTGTACTTCTCGCCCTGGCCCTCGAAGAGCGCCAGGGCGGCCTCCATCGACACCTCCTCGCGGACGAAGGGGTGGTCGGCCTTGATGGCCTCGTTGGTGGCGAGCTCGATCGTCGCCAGGTCCTCGGGCGTGAAGGGCGTGGGGCGGGCGAAGTCGTAGTAGAAGCCGTCCTCGATGGACGGGCCGATGGTGACCTGGGTGCCGGGGAAGAGCTGCTGCACCACGCTGGCCATGACGTGGGCGGCGTCGTGGCGGGCCACCTCGAGGGCCTCGGGGTTCTTGGGGGTGATGACCTCGAGCCGGGCGTCGACGTCGATGGTGCGGGCCAGGTCGACCGGCTGGCCGTCGAGCTTGGCGATGTAGGCGGCCTTGGCGAGGCCGGCGCCGATGTGGAGCTTGACGAAGTCGAGCACGGTGATGCCGCGCGCCGCCTCCTTCTTCGAGCCGTCGGGGAGCGTGACTGTGACCAGTTCAGACATGCGAAGTAGGTATCGCTGAACGGGGGAAAACTCAATCGCGCGCGCTTCAGCGCGCGCAACCGAGGAGCATCAGGACGCGGGTCCAGCTCACATCGCGCGGCCCATTCGCGCCGCCTTCAGGCGGCGCAACCCGGAATCACCAGGAACCGGATCCAGATCGGTCTCGCGATCGAAGGGTCCCGCTCACCGATCGGGAGGCGCAGCGAGGGGAGCGCGCGGACGGGCGGCTTCGCTGGGGCACGGTCGGGGTCGGGGTCGGGTCGTGGTCGGGATCGCGGGCTCGGGATCGCGGCCGACGTCGCGGGCTCGGGGTCGAGGTCGCGGTCGCGGTTGCGGCCGGGGATCGCCGTCGCGGTTTGCACTCGCGGGCTTCAGTCGGTCGCGGGTCGCGATCGCTGCGACACGGACCCTGGGTCGCTTTGGGCGCCCAAAGTTGCGAAGGAGGGATCCTTCCCGGGGTGGGTCAAATCGAGTTCGTGCGCGAACCGATTCAGGATCAACGTGACGCACCGTGCCGGCTGTCCGTCCCGGCGGTACCGTAGGGCATGGACCTCCAGGAGCCGTTCCCCGAGCCGATGCTGCCCATGAGGGAGTGCGCCACCTGCCTGGGAACCGGCTGGGCACGTACCGACCGGCGACGGTCCCCCCGGCCCGACCTCACCGCCGCCATCGCCCAGGTGGAGCGCCAGCTGCAGGAACTCGACACCCGGTCAGCCGACCTGAAAGAGCTTCTCGGGTGGCTGCGCCGGCTGCTCGCCAGCCGTCCCGATTGACAGCTGGTGAAGAGGCCGTGGCCGCTCGAAGAGAGCGATCAAAGGGCAACACTCGGAAGCGCCCAGCGTGACCGCCCAGGCCGCCTGCAGCCCTCCCCCTCCCCGACGAGCCGCCGCGCCGGCTGGCGGGGCTCCTGCTTCATCTACGAAGAGGCTGGCCCGAGACCTGAACTGTTACCTGGGAGCCGGCCCGGGCATGAAAAAGGGGAACCGCCGCGTGGCGATTCCCCTTTGGATTCCAGCTTGTAGGCCCGGTCAGGATTGAACTGACGACCCCTACCGTGTCAAGGTAGTGCTCTACCACTGAGCTACGGGCCTGAACTTCGACGGCGCGCGTTCATAGCTTGCCATCGCCGCCCTCGTCAACGTTCGCGTGCCACCCGCCGGGCCCGGCGCAGCTCCACCGCCAGCATCCGGCCGTACTGCGCCCAGGAGACGGTCATGCAGGCCGCCACCAGCAGCCCGGTGGCCGCTACCCACGGGGCCAGCATCGCCTGGGGCGCCGCCCCCACGTCGCCGGCCAGCACCAGCAGCACCAGCCCCACCAGCGTGGCGGTGGCGTACTTGCCGGCGCGGGTCGGCACGATGGGCACCGGCCGGCCGCTCCACTGCAGCGCCGTGGCCGCCCCCACCAGCGCCACGTCGCGGCCGATGATCAGCGCCGCCAGCCAGGCCGGCAGCCGTCCCGCGGTCACCAGCGCCACCAGGATGCAGAAGGCCAGCAGCTTGTCGGCGATGGGGTCGAGCACCTCGCCGAAGCGGGAGTGCTGGTCGAGCAGCCGCGCCGCCAGCCCGTCGAGCACGTCGGTGAGCGCCGCCACCGCGTAGGCCCCCAGGGCGCCCAGCAGGTCGCCCCGCACGTAGAGCAGCATGACCAGCGGAGCCAGCAGCAGCCGCAGCAGGGTCAGGGCGTTGGCCAGCGTGAAGGGGCCGGCGTCGGGCAGGGGGGATCCCGCCCCGCCCTCGCCGCCCTCAGCGCCGGCCGACAGCGGGGCTACCGCTTCCCCGCGTCTCGCTCCCGGTTCCACGTCTCCCACTCGTCCGCCTCGGCCATGGCGAAGGTCTCCGGCTCGGCGGCGCTGCCGTCGGCGGCCACCCTCACCTGCATCATGCTGGTGACGATCCGCTCCCACTGCTCGCGGGTGACCTCCTTGGGGCCGGCCACCTGCTGGCGGGCCCCGCCGGCCGGCGCGGCGCCGTGCTGGGGCCGCGGCAGCGGACCGGCGGCCACCGCCACCGTCCCGCTGTAGACCTTGACCACGCAGCTCTTGTCCTTGCTGGCGTCGACGCGGAAGGTGGTGCCGCGCACGCCGGCCACGGCGTTGTCGGTCCTCACCTCGAAGCGGGCCTCGCCGCCCAGCGACTTGGTGACGCTGGCCCAGACGTTGCCGACGCGGAGCTTGGCCGAGACCTTGCGGTCGTCGGCCCCCTGGCCGAAGGCGGCGGCGTCCAGCTCGACGCGCGAGAGCGGGCCGAGCCGCAGCACGCTCTGGTCGACCAGGGTCAGCTCGACGCGGGTGCGCCGCGAGGTCTCGATGACGTCGCCCTGGTAGATGGCCGCCCCGGACTTGAGCTTGACGACCTTGCCGGTGGCCAGGCGGCTGGCCTCGCCGTCGAGGAAGGTGATGACCCCGGCGCTGGGCGGCGTGGACGGGGCGGGGGCGGCCAGGGCCGCGAAAGCGACCAGGGCGGCGGCGGTGACGGCGGCGGCGATCGGGAGGGGGCGCATGGCTACTTGAGCTCGACCTCGACGGCGTTGGCGGTCACCTTCTTCACCTTGCAGGCGTAACCGGCGTACTTGCGGCCGGCCAGGTCGGCGGCCAGGCCGTCGGCGGTACCGGCCAGGGTCACCTCCAGCTCGGCGCGGCCGTCGTCGAGGGAGCGCTGCTGCACGTCCTTGACCCCGCGCACGGCGTTGACCAGCACCGCCTTGAAGCCGGTGAGGCGGGCGTAGTCCTCGACCCCCTTCACCACCAGGCTGACCCGCTTCATGCCCGACTGCTCGCGGCTCCAGACCTTGCCGATCTTGGCGAAGAGGTCGGCGGCCAGCTGCCGTCCCGCCGCCGAGAGGGCGCCGCGGCCGGCGGTGGTCTGCTCGAACCCCTTGCCGGCCGGGCCGGTGAACTCGGTGGCGGCGATCACCTCGCCGGTGTCGGTGCGCACGGCGCGGGCCGAGACGTTGGCCACCGAGGAGTAGAAGACGCCGTTGTCGATGGCCATCTCGCCGAGCGGCTTGGCGATGGCCCGGCCGACGATGACCACCTCGGCGCCGGCCAGCCTGCCGATCTCGCGGGCCTTCTGGACGTTGGGGTCGGCGCCGATGGTCTCCAGCGTCAGCTTGCCGGAGAGCACCTCGGGGTCGATGAAGCTGAAGCCCGACTTCTCCATCCGGTCCATGAAGGCGTTCTCGACCACGCGCAGGTCGGCGCTGTTGCCGCCCCCCTGCCACCAGCCGCTGGCCTGCGAGGCGTTGATGGCCTGCTCCGCCACCAGGGTCATGATGCGCGGCATGCCGGCGCGCCGGTAGGCGATGCCGAAGGCCAGCAGGTCCTCGTCCAGCTTGGCCTCGGAGACGTCGCAGCGCAGCCTGGTCACCCAGGTGTTCCCCTCCTGCTTGTCCTCGAGGATGGTGAACTTGCGGACGTAGCCGGCCGAGTGCGAGTAGACCTTGTCGGAGAGCAGCTTGGCCTGGTCGGTCTCGGTGGCGGCGGTGACGATGGTGGTGGCCACCTGCTGGACGCAGTTGCGCAGGGCGTCGTCCTTGGCGGCGGCCTTGGCGGCGAGCACGTCGTCGACCACGGCCCCCTGGCCGGTGGCCTCGGTGGTCTTGATGGTGTCTTCGGCGAGCGCCGCGGTGGAGGCGGCGAGGAGGGCGATGGCGAGGATGCGCTTCATGGCGTGGCTCTCCCGGAGTCCTAGTCGGTGATGATGACGACGCGCCCTTCGGCCAGGTACGTCGGCCGGGACGCGAAGGTCGCCGCGTCGGCGGCGGCCAGCACGAGATCGGTACCCTGCGCCCGGACCGCCTTGACCACCAGCGGCCGGTCCCCGAGCCGCGCGCCGAGATCGCGCTTGGCCGACTCCAGCCCGCGGGCGTAGGCGGCGACGCCGCCGGCCTTGCGGGCCGACTCGCCCAGGGCCGACGGGCCGTAGAGCTCCTTGCCGCCCTCGTCCACCAGGCGCGGGGCCAGCGCCGGCGCCACCTTGAGGCCGGTGGCGTCGATGACCAGGGAGGTGGGGCCGGTGACGGCGGGGGCCGCGGTGGCCCGGGGCAGCACGGCGTCGCCGACCGCGTCGAGCGGGACCTCGACGTCGAGCTCGACGCCGCCGTCGGAGAAGTAGCGGGTGGCCACGGTGCGGAAGCCGCGCACCGCCCCCTCCACCGAGCCCTTGACGGCGTTGTCGGCGCCGATGGCGCCGGCGATGGTCTGCGTGCCGCTCACGGTGACGCCCTTCATCACCTCCAGGCAGTTCCGCAGGGCGTCGAGCTTGGCCGCCTTCTCGGCGCCGATGCGGGCCACGGCGACGTTGCCCCCGGCGTCCTTGAGGTTGGGGGCGCCGCTGCCGGAGCAGCGGGCGACGCGCTTCTGCCAGTCGACCCCGCCGGCGTCAGCGAGCGCGGTGGCCGGGATGGCGGCGGCGACGGCGAGGATGAGAACGAACCGCATGGAGACCTCCTCGAAGTTGTTGGGCGCGCCCGGGTGCGGCGGGGCGGCCTTGACGATGGTCAGACTACCAGCGCCACCACGGGCCTGCTGTGATGGATGTCACCAAAAGGCGGGGGGCCCCTACCGGGGCGTCCGGGGTGGAGCCAACTACTCTGGGACGGGCCTGGAGGGCGTCCATTCATCGCGCCGGGCCCGCAGCGCCACCAGCGCCTCGACCGTCCCGGCCCTCAGGAAGGGGTTGATGGCCCGCTCGTCGTCCAGCGTCGACGGCGCCGGCTCCTCGCCGTCCCGCCGCGCCGCCCGCACCGCCTCCAGCCGGGCCCGGGTCGCGACCGAGGCCGGATCGAGCTCCAGCGCGAACGGCAGGGTGGCCAGCGCGTAGTCGTGGCCCGGGTGCACGGCCAGCGCGCCGTCGAGCCGGCCCACCACCCCGAGCAGCGTCGCCGCCAGCCGGCGCGGGTCGCCGCCGTTCCGGCAGTTGCCGCAGCCGGCCCAGAAGAGCGTGTCGCCGGTGAGCAGCCGGCCCCGCCACTCCAGCAGCACCGAGCCGGGGGTGTGGCCGGGGGCCTCGTGCACCCGGACCGTCAGCGCGCCGAGGCGCAGCTCCCGCCGCCCCGCCAGGTCCTGGTCGGGCGCGAACCAGCCAGCGTCGGCGCCGTGGCCGATCACCGTGGCCCCGAGCCGGGCCCGCAGCGCCGCCGAGCCGCCGGTGTGGTCGGCGTGGCCGTGGGTGTGGATGATCCAGCGCGGCGTCACGCCGTGGGCCGCCGCCACCGCCAGCGCCACCGCCGGATCCCCGGGGTCGACCAGCGCCGCGTCGGCCCCCTCGGCCAGCAGGTAGAGGTAGTTGTCGGCGCGGTAGCGGGCCCGGGCGAAGGCGGCGGTCACGGCGCCTCCTCGGGGTGGTGCGAGAGCCCCACCCGGTTCCCCTCGGGATCGCGCAGGTAGAGCGTCCAGCGGGTCCGCTGCACCACCTCGACGCCGGCGGCCGCCAGCCGCTGCTCCCAGGCGGCCCGCTGCCCGGGGTCGATGCGGAGCGCCACCAGGTGCAGGCCGGCGCGCCCCTCGCTCCACGGCCGGTCCGGCGGCGCCTCGCCGGCCCGCTCCAGCGCCAGGAAGGTCCCCTCCCCCAGCCCCAGCCAGACGCTCCGTTCGCGCCCCTCCGCGTCCGCCCCCCGCCGCACCACCGGCAGCCCGAGCAGGTCGCGGTAGAACCGCTCGCACGATCCCAGGTCGGCGCACTGGATCGCCAGGTGGTGGAAGCCGCGGACCATCCCGCGAGGGTAGCCCCACCATTCCGGGCGCGCCACCCGGGACGCCTGATGGGCGCGTGCTACCATCCCG
The DNA here is from genome assembly GCA_032654565.1 of Anaeromyxobacteraceae bacterium. GTDB lineage: Bacteria > Myxococcota > Myxococcia > Myxococcales > Anaeromyxobacteraceae > JADKCZ01. The sequence continues at coordinate 515,171 of JAULAX010000017.1, forward strand.
GCGTGGCGGCACCGCTCGCTGGAAAACGGCTGTTGATCGTCGTCGAGGACTCCGCCCTGGCCGAGCTGCTGGCCGAGGCGTCGAGCCGTCTGGGAGCCGAGGTCGAGGTGGCCACCACCGGCCGCGCCGCCCTGGCGGCGCTCCATCGGCCGCCCCTGCCCCAGGTCGCCATCATCGACCTGCCGCTGGCCGACGTCCGGGGCCGCGAGGTGATCGGCGCCATGCGCGACGCCGGGGTGCCGGTGATCGGCCTCTCCGGGGTCTTCCGCGGACCGCAGGCGGCCGGCGAGGTGCTGCGGCTCGGGGCCGCCGACTTCTTCGAGAAGCCGTTCCCGGTGCTGGCGCTGATGGCGCGCGCGGCCCGGCTGATGGGGGCGGCGCTGCCGGGCCTGGAGGAGCCGGAGGACGAGGTCACCGGCGCCATCCCGCTCGGCCCGGCCCTGGCGGCCGGCCAGCCCATCCCCGACGACCCCTTCCTGGCCATGGCCCTGCAGGGCGATCCCGAGGCCCCGCCCTCCTCGCCAATCCCCTCCCTGGCCGCGCCGCTCCCCAGCACCTCGCCGTCGACGCCCCCCGCGCCCCGGGCCGCCGCCCCGGCCCGCCAGGGCGACCTGGCCCGGGCCGGCGTACCGCGCCTGCTGGTGGCGCTGCACCAGGCCCAGGCCACCGGCGCCCTCACCCTCACCCGCGGCGCGGTGAAGAAGATCGTCCTGGTGGAGAAGGGGGCCCCGGTCTACGCCGCCTCCAACGTCGGCGGCGAGCGGTTCGGCGCCATCTGCGTGCGGCGCGGGCTGGTCACCGCCGAGGCGCTGGACCAGCTGCGCCGGGCCGGGCCGGGGGAGCGGAACGGCGACCTGCTGGAGAAGGCCGGCCGGCTGACGCGCCGCAGCCGCCTCGAGCTGGTGTCCGCCCAGGTGCGGGCCATCGCCTGGTCGACCTTCGAGTGGAGCGAGGGGACCTACGCCTTCCAGCTGGCCCGGCCGCCCCCCGGGATCTTCCCCCTCGGGCTCTCCATGGCCGACCTGCTGCTGGAGGGGATGGTGCGGGCCTCCACCCTCCCCCGCCTGGTCACCGACCTGCCCGCCGACCTGCACCTGGCGCCGGCGCCGGAGCCCGGCTTCGAGCTCTACGCGCTCGGGCTCCGCCCCGCCGAGGCCCACCTGCTCTCCCTGTGCGACGGGACCAAGAGCGTCCTCGACCTGGCGGCCCTCTCCCGCCTCCCGGAGCGCGAGTCGCTCGCCTTCTTGCAGGCCCTGCGGGTGATGCGGGTGCTCGACGACGTGGCGCGGGTCATGTCCGGCACCGCCCGCATCGGCTTCATGTAGGGCTCCGGCCGGGGCCGGCTTGCGGTTTCGGGGTCCGGGCGGCTATACAGGCCGCCCTCAGAGGACCCAGAAGCCCATGATCGCTCGCGAAAAGATCCGCAACGTCGCCATCGTCGCCCACGTCGACCACGGCAAGACCACGCTCGTCGACTACATGCTGCGCCAGGCGGGCATCTTCCGCACCAACGAGACCATGGTCGACCGGGTGATGGACTCGAACGACCTGGAGCGCGAGAAGGGCATCACCATCCTCGCCAAGAACACCGCCGTCACCTGGCAGGGGATCAAGATCAACATCGTCGACACCCCCGGCCACGCCGACTTCGGCGGCGAGGTGGAGCGCGCCCTGCGGCTGGTGGACGGCGTGCTGCTGCTGGTGGACGCCGCCGAGGGGCCGCTGCCGCAGACCCGCTTCGTGCTCTCCAAGGCGCTGGCGCTGGGGCTGCCGTCGGTGCTGGTGGTCAACAAGGTCGACCGCCAGGACGCCCGGGCCAAGGAGGTCCTCGACCTGGTCTACTCGCTCTACATCGACCTCGGGGCCAACGAGCACCAGATCGACTTCCCGGTCATCTACACCATCGCCCGCGAGGGCAAGGCCGCCCACACCGTGCAGGGGGCCTTCGAGGCCGACTCGCTCAAGCCCCTCTTCGACGCCATCCTCTCCCACATCCCGCCCCCGCCGCTGGGCGACGCCACCCACACCCAGATGCTGGTCGACAACCTCGACTACGACGAGTACGTCGGCCGCCTGGCCATCGGGCGCATCAGCTCCGGGGTCATCCACGAGGGTGACCAGATCGCGGTGATCCGCGAGGAGGGCAAGATCGTCCCGGCCAAGGTGGTCCGGCTCTACGTCTACGACGGCCTGAAGCGGGTCGAGGTCAAGGACGCCGGCCCCGGCGAGATCGTCTGCATCTCCGGCGCCGAGGAGATCGGCATCGGCGACACCATCGCCGACCCGGAGAACCCGGTGGCGCTTCCGCGCATCAGCGTGGAGGAGCCCACCATGTCGATGGTCTTCAAGGTCAACGAGGGGCCCTTCGCCGGCAAGGAGGGCAAGTACGTCACCAGCCGGAACATCCGCGAGCGGCTCTACCGCGAGGCCTACAAGAACGTCTCCATCCGCGTCGAGGACACCGAGACGCCCGACGCCTTCAAGGTGGTGGGCCGCGGCGAGCTGCAGCTGGCGGTGATCGTCGAGAACATGCGCCGCGAGGGGTACGAGCTGACCGTCTCCAACCCCGAGCCGGTGCTCAAGAAGATCAACGGCGAGACCCACGAGCCCATGGAGCTGCTGGTCTGCGACCTGCCCGCCGAGGGCGTGGGCGGCGTCACCCAGACCATGGGCACGCGCAAGGGGCGCATGGTGGACCTGCAGCCGCTCGGCTCCGGGCGCACCCGCCTCCAGTTCCGGGTGCCGGCGCGCGGCCTGATCGGCTTCCGCGGCGAGTTCCTCACCCTGACCCGCGGCGAGGGGATCATGTCGTCGCAGTTCGACGGCTACGAGCCGTGGCAGGGGCGCATCGAGAAGCGCAAGAACGGCGCCATCGTCGCCGACCGGGTGGGTGAGGTGGTGGCCTACGCCGCCAACTACTGCCAGGAGCGCGGCAGCCTCTTCGTCAAGCCGGGCGACGCCGTCTACCCGGGCATGATCGTGGGCGAGCACAGCCACGAGGGCGACCTCGACTACAACATCTGCAAGGAGAAGAAGCTCACCAACATCCGCGCCGCCGGGCGTGACGAGAACGTCATCCTCACCCCGCCCCGCGACATGGGGCTGGAGATCGCGCTGGAGTGGATCGCCGAGGACGAGCTGGTCGAGGTGACCCCCAAGTCGATCCGGCTGCGCAAGAAGTTCCTCGACCAGAACTCCCGCTACAAGGCCGAGCGCGAGAAGAAGAAGGGGCTGTCGTCGGAGGTGTAGGCCGTCGAGGTGGCCGGCGCCACGCCCGGACCGTGGTGCCTGCTGGAGCACTCCTCTATGCTCTGCGCTCCCCGGCAACCCCGGAGCCTTGAATGAGCCCGCAACCCCCGGCGGCGTCGGCCCCGAGCGACGACCAGTTCGACGTCTCGGTCGTCATCCCCTGCCTCGACGAGGTGAAGACCCTCGGGGCGGTGGTCCAGAAGGCCCGCGCCGCCTTCGATCGGCTGCGGATCCGGGGGGAGGTGGTGGTGGCCGACAACGGCTCCACCGACGGCTCCATCGAGCTGGCCGAGCGACTCGGGGCCCGGGTGGTCCGGGCGGCGGCGCGCGGATATGGCAATGCCTTGCGCAGCGGCATGGCTGCCGCCGAAGGGCGCCTGCTCATCATGGGCGACGCCGACGACACCTACGACTTCGGCGAGATGGACCGGTTCATCGAGCAGCACCGGGCCGGCGCCGACTTCGTGATGGGGACCCGGCTGCCGCCCGGCACCATCCTCCCCGGCGCCAACCCCTGGCTCAACCGCAACCTGGGGACCCCGGTCCTCACCTTCGTGCTCAACCGCCTCTTCGGGACCCGCATCCGCGACGTCAACTGCGGGTTGAGGGCCATCGACCGGGAGAAGTTCCGCGACCTGAGGCTGGTGAGCGAGGGGATGGAGTTCGCCTCGGAGATGCTGATCAAGGCAGCGGTGCACGACCTGCGCGTCGCCGAGGTGCCGGTCACGCTCCACCCCGACCGGCGCGGCCGGCCACCGCACCTGCGACGGTGGCGCGACGGCTGGCGCCACCTCGAGTTCATGCTGCTTCACGCCCCGGACCAGCTGCTCTTCATGCCCGGCGTGGCGCTGCTGGCGCTCGGCCTGCTGGCAGCGGTGCCGGTCAGCGCCGGGCCGGCGCACTACTTCGGCCGGGTCTTCGACTTCCACTTCCTCTTCCTCGGCGGCTCGATGGCGCTGATCGGGCTGCAGGGCATCCTCGGCGCCATGCTGGTGCGCGACGTGGCCCGCGGCCGGGTGCTCCGGCCCAACCGGCTGCTCTCGGCCATGGCCGATGGGCTGACGCTCCGGCTCGGCCTGCTCATCGGCGCCGCGATCTTCACCGCCGGCCTGCTGGCCGACGTGCTGGTGCTGGTGAGCTGGATCCGGGAGGGGTTCGGCGCCCTCAACGAGCCGCGCCGCAGCATCATCGGCCTGCTGCTGATGACCATCGGCGCCGAGGTGGGGCTTTTCTCGTTCCTGCACGCGGCGCTGCGCAAGCACGCCTGAGGTGCCACCCGCCGGGTCGGCTCCCGGCGGCCTCCGGCTCAGGAGCGCCGGGCGAAGAGCGCCAGGTTGTTGCGCCAGGGCCCAACGCGCGTCTCCTGCACCATCGGTCCAAAGGCCTCCCGTAGCGCCTCCCGAAGCTCGGCCGCCGTGAGGTAGGCGATCCGATCCTGGGTGATGAACCGATCTGAGAACCAGGCCACGGCGTGGATGGGGGTGGCGAGTCGCTCCCAGTCCTTGAGCACCAGCGTGCCTCCCGGGGCCACGCAGCGCCCGCAGGCCCGGAGGAAAGCGGCCCGCGCTGCGGGTGGCACGTGGTGAAGCACGTCGCAGACGATGACCAGGTCGAAGGCGGCGGGCTGCTCGGCGGCCACCTCCTCCACCGGCTGCAGGGCGAAGACCACCCCGTCGCGGCGTCCCCGGTAGAGCCGTCCCACCCTCGGCGTGAGATCGATGCCGTGGAACTCGGCCTCCGGAAAGACCCGGGCCAGCGCCTCGGTGAACTGCCCCTCCCCGGCCCCGACCTCGAGCACCCGCCGCGGCGAGACCTCGCGGGCCACCGCCGCCGCCAGCGCCTCCACGTCGAGGAAGAAGCTGCGGTAGGCACGGGCCACGGCCGGCTCGGCGGGTCCGAACAGCGAGCGGACGAGGCTGCCGATCGACATGGTGCCGAGGCTACCACGCCGTGCCGCGGCCCCTCTCCATCGGCCCGCACTTCGGCGGAAGCGCTTGGGACCCCCGCGGCGTGACGCTAGGATGCGCGCCGATGCCAGCCCTCCTCTCGGTGGTGATGCCCACCCACAACGGCGAGCGGTATGTGGCCGCCGCGATCGGGAGCCTGCTGGAGCAGCGCGACGACGGCCTGGAGCTGGTGGTGGTCGACGACGGCTCCAGCGACGGCACCGTCGAGCTGGTTGAGCGGCTCACCCGCGGGACCCCGACCCGCCTGCTGCGACCGGGCCGGCTCGGCAGCTGGGTGGCGGCCAGCAACCTCGGGCTGCGTGAGGCCCGAGGCGAGTGGGCCTGCTTCCTCCACCAGGACGATCTCTGGCTCCCCGGCCGGCTGGCGCGGCTTCGATCCGAGCTGCCGCGAGCGCCGGGGGCGCTGCTGCTCCACCACGCCCGCTACGTCGATCCGGTCGGCGCCCCGCTGGGCGACTGGCGCTGCCCGCTCCGGGCCGGCGACCTCAGTCCCGACGACGTCCTCGAGCGACTGCTGGTCCAGAACTTCGTCGCCATGCCCTCGCCCGCTTTCCGCCGGGCCGCCGCCCTGGAGCAGGGTGGGCTCGACGAGCGGCTCTGGTTCAGCGCCGACTGGGACCTCTGGCTGCGCCTCGCCGCCGCCGGGCCGGTCCGGGTCCTCGACGAGACACTGGCCTCCTTCCGGCTCCACCCGGAGTCCCAGACGGCGGCGCGCCCGGTCGCGGCTGGGGAGTGGGCCGCCCAGCTCGGCGCGGTGCTGGACCGGCACCTGGCCGCCTGGCGGGCCACGGGCGCCAGGCGGCGGAGGGTCGAGAGCGCTGCCCGGGCCTCCGTGGCCGTCAACGCCTCGCTGGCCGCCAGGGCCCGTGGAGCCCCGGCCCACTTCGGCCCGCTGCTCTGGCAGCTGGCGGCGCTCGGCCCCGCCGGCTGGCACCGCTACCTGCGCGACTCCCGCCTCGTCGAGCGGGTTGGAGCCCGGCTCAGGCTGCGCCGCAGGCTCGCCGCCTCCTCACGCCCCACCCCGAGGAGCTGACGTGGACCTCCTCCCCGAAGCGATCGCCTGCCCGCTCTGCCAGGGCCCCGCGCCGGTCCTCAACCCGGCCCACCCCGGGTACCAGGCCGGAGAGACCTGGCGCGTGGCCGAGTGCGGCCGCTGCGACGTCCAGTTCGCGGCGCCGCTCAGGCCGGGCGAGGCCATCTACGATCGCATCTACCAGCACGCCAGGACGCTCCCGGGATACTCCCGCTACGCCTGGTACGCCTCGCAGGTCGCCGCGCAGCCCCGACCGCTGGAGTGGCTGGCCGCCCAGGAGGAGATGTATGCCTTCATCGCCGCCGAGCTGGCGCTCCGCGGACCGGACCGGACCGGCCGGGTGCTGGAGGTCGGCAGCGGGTTCGGCTACCTCACCTTCGCGCTGCACGCCGCCGGCTACCAGGTGCGGGGACTGGAGCTCTCCTCCCGGGCGGTGGAGGCGGCCCGGGACCGCTTCGGCGATCTCTACGCCGTGCACGACATCAGCCGCGCCGATCCGGGCGTCGATGGCGCCGACGTGGTGGTCATGACCGAGGTGCTGGAGCACGTCACCGATCCCGCGGCCCTGATCGCCTCCCTCGCCCGGCTGCTCCGGCCCGGCGGCACCGCGCTCGTCACCACCCCCAACAAGTCGGCGGCGCCGCGGAATGCCTACTGGCTCACCGACAACCCGCCGGTCCACCTCTGGTGGTTCTCCGAGACCACCCTCCGCCAGCTCGGCGCCAGGGCTGGACTGCAGGTCTCCTTCGGGGTCACGGCGCCGAGATCGGTGCGCCCCGCCCTTCCCTCCTACTTCGACGCCGCCGGTCGCCAAATCCATCCTTCGCCGCTGGTCCGTTCCCTCCTGCTCCGCTTCCCCTCCGTGCTCCATCACGTCGCGGCGCTGCTCAGGACCCGTCGCCAGCGGCGGACCGCCCGGGCCGGGGCCTCCGAGCGCCACGGCTCGATGTGCGTGGTGCTGCGCAAGCCAGGAGGTGATGCGTGAGCCGGGCCAGGAAGACCGTCGAAGACAACCACGGCGGCGCCGGAGGAGAGCTGACCGCGCCCTTCTGGACGAGGCCGCGCCAGGCCTGCGCGGTGATCGCCCTGCTCGGGACGGCGCTGGCGGTGGCGACCTACTGGCCCGGCTACATGAGCGAGGACTCCTTCATCCAGCTCGGGCAGGCCCGCTCCGGCGACTACACGGCGCACCACCCGCCACTCATGGCGCTCTTCTGGAAGCCGCTCGACGCCATCCTGCCGGGCCCAGGCCTGCTGCTGGTCCTGCAGGCGGCGCTGGCCTGGAGCGGCGCCGCCCTGTTCATGTCGCTGGCATTCCGCGGCTGGGGCGGGCCGGTGGCGCTGCTGGCCTTCTGTCTCTGGCCCACCGTCTTCTCCTACCTCGGCACCATGTGGAAGGACGTCCAGCTCGGCGTCGCGCTGCTCTGGGGCTGCGCCCTCACGCTGGGCGCGGAGAGGCTCGGATGGCGCCGCGCCCTCTGGATTGCCCCCGCCGCGTTCTTCTACGGCGCGGCCGTCCGCCTCAACGGGCTCACCGCCATCCTCCCGCTGACCGCCTGGTGGGGATGGGTCCTGGCCGGGCAGCTCGGCCGGCGCCGTCGGCTCCTGTTCGGCGTCCTGGCGGGCCTGGCGCTCACCATCGGGATCTGGGCAGGCATCAAGGGGGTCAACGGCTGGCTCACCCGGGACCACCCCATCCCCCCGCCCGAGCAGGCCCTCTACATCCATGATCTCGTCGGGCTGACCGGAGCCACCGGCCAGGTGCTGGTTCCGGACTACGTCTTGCGCCAGCCGGAGGCCCGTTCGATCCGGTGGCTCCTCAAGCTCTGGTACCCGCACAGCCTGGTGCCGATCTTCTTCGACCCCGGCAACCTCAGGCTCTCCAGCGACCCGGAGCAGCTGGCCACGCTGCGGAGCGCCTGGCTGCGCGCCGTGAGCGACAACCCCGGCATCTACTTCCGCCACCGCATGATCATGTTCGAGTACCTGCTCGGCGCCAACACGCCGCTGGTCCACTACCCGTTCCACGACGGGATGGTGAAGAACGACCTCGGCTTCACCTTCCAGCGCTCCGCGCTCAACCAGGCGGTGATGGCCAGGCTCCATGCCGTCCAGGACTCGCTCTTCTTCCGGGGGTGGGCCTACCTGGTCGTGGTCACCGCGCTCGGGGCCCTGGGGCTGCTGCTGCGCCGGCTCGATGCCGCCGGAGTCGCGCTCTGCGCCAGCGCCCTGGCCTACGCCCTGCCCTACATCCCGACCTGCCCGGCCGGCGACTTCCGCTACCTCTGGTGGACGGTGCTGGCCACGCTGCTGACGGCCGCGACCTTGATGGCGGCCCGGGGCCACCCGCAATAGGCGCCGGGCGGCGTCCAGATGGGGAACGCTCCGGCAGGGCCGCCCTCACCCGCCCCGCACCACCAGCCAGACGCCCGCGGCGATCACCAGCGTCCCGGCGATCCGCTGCGGGCCGATGGGCTCCCCCAGGATCAGCGCCGAGGAGATCATCACCAGGACGATGCCGATGCCGGCCAGCGGCGTGGCGTAGGAGAGCTCGGCGCGGGAGAGGACCACGAACCAGGAGAGCGTCCCCAGTCCGGTGATGGCGACTCCCAGCCAGAGCCAGCCGCTGCGCGCCGCCACGCCGATTGCCTCGATCCAGGTCGCCCCGGCCGGGATCAGGTTGATGGCCTTCTTCATCAGGGTCTGGCCGAGGGCCCCGAGCGCGGTCACCATCAGCGCCATGGGCAGTACGAAGGCAGGGTTGTTCACGTGGCTTCCTCTCCGGCGGGGGCCTGCCGGCGCATGGGTCAGGCCTTCTCACCGAGCACGAAGACCCGGTCGCCCCGTCCCCAGGAGTTGGCCAGGAAGAGCGCGTAGAGCGCGTGGCACGCCAGCTTCCTGGCCGGCCCGTAGCGCCCGTAGCTGAGCGACTCCCCGCCGGATCCGGAGACCGCCGACCTGAAGATGGGCGAGTAGAACGGGAAGCCCCACTCGACCTCGCGGGCGATGCGAAGGCCGGCGTCGCGCATCATCCCGGCCAGCTGCCCGCGCCGGTAGTTCCGCAGGTGTCCGATCTCCCGCTCGCCCGGGCGCATGGTGCCCTGCACGGAGACGCAGAAGACCCAGCGGGCGCTGGCCCGCGCCAGCGCGGCCACCAGCTCGGCGTCCCGCTCCACGTGCTCGAGGACGTCGATGCAGGTGACCAGGTCGAATGGCCCGAGCCGGGCGGCCCCGGCGGCGTCGCCGACGTGGAACTCCCCGCCCGGGCAGCGCCCCCGGGCGCGCGCCACCGCCTCCGCCGAGACGTCGAGCCCGACGGCCCGCGCCGGGGCGTAGCGTCCCTGCAGGAAGGCGAGGTTGCTCCCCTCCCCGCAGCCGACGTCGAGCACCGATCCGATGGCCAACCCGTCGAGCATCCGGGCCATCACCCTCCGCTGGTGGCGGCTGGTGGGGCCGTAGCGCTGCATGTCTCCCCAGTCTCCCGACCAGAGCTCATCGTAGGGAGAGGCGGCATCCATGGCGGGTCCTTACCATGGCCGGACGGAGCCGGAAGCGAAACGCGCCGGCCCCCTCTCGAGGACCGGCGCGCCGGTGCAGCCTGGCCGCGAGGGAAGCCTAGACCTTCGGCTTGGAGCGCTCGCGGGTGACCTGCTTCTGCTTGGCGCGGGGCTGGCCCTTGGCGGCGGTGCCGACGAAGAGCAGGCCGTCGGCGTGGCCGGGGACCGCGCCGGTCACCAGCATGATGTTCTTGTCCGCCTCGATCCCCTCGACGAAGAGGTTCTGGACGGTCTGGATGTCGACGCCGTAGTGGCCGGGGAGGTGCTTGCCCTTCCAGACCTTGCCGGGCGTCTTGCGCTGTCCGATGGCGCCCGGGTGGCGGTGGTGCTCGTGGGCGGTGGAGGAGTCGCGGGCGGCGCCCTTCATCCCCCAGCGCTTGAAGACGCCGGCGAAGCCGCGCCCCTTGGTGACGCCGGTGACGTCGACCCGCTGGTCGAGCTTGAAGACCTTGTCGACGGTGAGCACGTCGCCGGCCTTGAGCTCGCCGAGCAGCTTGACGTCCTTGACCCGCACCTCCTGGAGGTGGCGGAACAGGCCGGTGCCGGCCTTCTTGAAGACGCCGATCTCACCCTTGGAGAGCCGGTGGGAGTGCTTCTCGTCGATGGCCCCGAAGCCGAGGACGACGGCGTCGTAGCCGTCCTTCTCCTTCGACTTGCGCCGGATGACCGTGCAGGGACCGACCTCGAGGACCGTGACCGCCTTGCAGTCGCCCTCGGCGGTGAAGATCTGCGTCATCCCCACCTTCTTCGCCAACAGACCCGTCGCCATGTGTGCCACCTCGCATTGGTCCGCCGTGCGTCGCCATCGACCACGGAGGACGTGCCGTTGTAAGGGCGCGGGTTGTACGGGTTCCGCAAGGAGCTGTCAAGTGCCCGGAATGACGAGGAGGTAGCCCTCCCCACCGGCCGTCAGCCCCCCTCCGAGGACCTCCGCCACCCGCCTCGCCATCGGCAGCGAGAGCGCCCGGCCGGTCGGGTCGGAGAGCGCCCCCTTGACCGGGTCGTCGAGCCGCTCCACCGGCGCCCCCCGGATGAGCAGCCGGACCCCGCCGCCGGAGACCTCCCCGGTGATCCGGACCGGGGCCCCGCCGCGCCCCGCCACCGCCACCACCCCCTCCACGGCCCGCTCCAGCAGCACCCGGTCGCCGCGACAGGACAGGCCGGGCGGGAGCCGCACCTCGACCGCCGGCGCCGGCGAACCCCGCGCCAGCGCCGCCGCCACCAGGGAGGCGAGGTCCAGCGGCCCGAGCCGGAGCGGGTACCCGCCGGCGTCGAGCCGCTCGCAGAGCAGGTGGTCCTCCACCAGCACCTGGATCCGCTCCAGGGCCCGGGCGCCCAGCCCGGCCAGCTTGATCCCCCGGTCGCCGGCCCGCTCGTCGGGTCGGAGCCGGGTCATCAGCTCGGCGCTCCAGATGGCCGTGGAGAGCGGGTTGCGCAGCTCGTGGGCCACGAAGCCGAGGTGGCTGCCCCGATCGAGGGCGGCTGCCACCACCGGCCGTGACAGGGTCACCCCGGGTGCTCCGCTGGCTGGCTTCCCGTCTTCGGACACGCGCCTTCTCCCCGCCGGGAGTGTACCCGCTCGGCCGCCCCGCCATGGAACCGACATGTCCGACCCGACATGTCCGGCACCGCCACCGCGGCACCGCCACTGGCACCGCCACTCCATGTCCGGCACCGCCATTCCGCCACTCCATGTCCGGCACCGCCATTCCGCCACTCACCTGGCCCGGTCCCCGCTGCCGCGCAGGCCGGGCGTGGGGCTCCGTGGCTCCTCGGCTGGTCGGCTCGGGTGGGTCTGTGTGCCCCCATGGGTCGCTGGGAGGTCAGCCTGGACCCGCCGGAAGGGGCGGCGCGGCCGAGGCGCAGGTGAAGGTCCTTCGATCCCCTGGTCGACAGCCATCCCTGCGGGGTTCGAAGATATTTCCTTGACCCTTTGGGTTGCACCTTCCCGGTCAGCGCCACGATCCGGACCATCCGCAAGGGCTCCAAGAGGGGGCACGCCAGTTGCTTGTGGAGGTCCCGCCCCCGACGACGGGGCGCCGCCGGGAGACCAGATGCCCTCCAAGGACCAGCCGCCCAGCCCCACCGCGCTCGACGCCTACCTGGCCGAGATCCGGCGCATCCCCCTGCTCAGCATCGACGAGGAGCAGGCCCTGGCCCGCCGCTTCCTCGAGGGGGACGGCCGCGCCGGCCACCAGCTGGTGGCCGCCAACCTGCGCTTCGTGGTCAAGGTGGCCTTCGAGTACCGGTCCTACGGCCTGCGCATGCCCGACCTGGTCCAGGAGGGGAACATCGGGCTGATGCGGGCGGTCCAGAAGTTCGACCCCGACAAGCGGATCCGGCTCATCTCCTACGCCGTCTGGTGGATCCGGGCCTACATCCAGAACCACATCCTCCGCTCCTGGTCGCTGGTCAAGCTGGGGACCACCCAGTCCCAGCGCAAGCTCTTCTTCTCGCTGGCGCGGGCCCGCCGCCAGCTGGAGCGGTCCGCCGACGAGCCGGGCGACAGCCGTGAGCTGGCCCGCTCGCTCTCGGTGAAACCATCGGAGGTGGAGGAGATGACGGCCCGGCTCGACGGTCGCGACCAGTCGCTCGACCAGCCCCTCGGAGACGACGGCGGCGCCACCTTCGGCGACCGGCTCGCCACCGCCGCCCCGTCGGCGCACGACGAGCTGGCGGCGGCGCAGCAGCAGCAGCGGGTGGGGGCCGGGGTGCAGGCGGCGCTGGCCCGGCTCGACGTCCGCGAGCGGTTCATCATCGAGCAGCGGATCATGGCCGAGCCCCCCATGTCGCTCCGCGAGCTGGGCGATCACTTCGGCTTCTCGCGGGAGCGGGCCCGGCAGCTGGAGCTGCGGGCCACCGAGCGGCTGCGGCTGGAGCTGGCCGGGCTGGCGGCCGAGGCGGCCTGACCCGAAGCGGCCGGACCCAGGCGAGCGGGGTCCGGGGCTGCTCCAGAGCGCATCTCGTGACCCCCGGCCGTAGCGAGGCGAGCGAGGCCGAGCACCGAGCGGGGCACCCGACGACCGAGCAGCGGAAGCGTGCTGGTGGCCCGCTGAGCAGCGCAGGGAGGAGGCTGCCCCGCGAATGCCGGCATCGTTCGCCGCAGTAGGCTGGGGGTTATGGGATGTGCTCTAAGCCATGCCGTGCTTCTTCAGTCGGTAGCGGAGCGTGTCGCGCGACACCCCCAGCAACCGGGCCGCCTTCGACTGGTTGCCGCTGGCCCGCTCCATGGCCTCGGCGATGAGCCGCCGCTCCACGTCGTCCAGCACCAGCCCCTGCTCCTCGACCACCGGCACCAGCCGCTCCCGGGCCTTGGGGGGTGCCACCCGGCGCAGCTCCGGCGTCAGGTGCTCGGGCCGGATCTCGTCGGCCCCGGCGTGGAGGATGAAGGCCCGCTCGATGACGTTGCGCAGCTCGCGGACGTTGCCCGGCCAGTGGTAGGCGCGCAGGTGCTCCATGGCCTGGGGCGTGACCCCGCGCACCTGGCGCTTCAGCTCCTGGTTGAAGCGGGCGATGAAGTGGGCCGCCAGCGTCGGCACGTCGTCGAGGTGCTCGCGCAGCGGCGGCACCACCACCCGGACCACGTTGAGCCGGAAGAAGAGGTCGGCGCGGAAGCGCCCCTCGCCGACCCGCTCCTCGAGGTTGACGTTGGTGGCGGCGATGACCCGGACGTCGGCGCGCAGCTCGGTGACCCCGCCGACGCGCCGGAAGGTCTTGTTCTCGAGGAGCCGGAGCAGCTTGGCCTGGCCCCCGGGGGGCAGGTCGCCGATCTCGTCGAGCACCACGGCGCCGCCGTCGGCGGTCTCGAACAGGCCGCGCTTCTGGGTGTGGGCGTCGGTGAAGGCGCCGCGCTCGTGGCCGAAGAGCTCGCTCTCCAGCAGGTGCTCGGGCAGGGCGGCGCAGTTCACCTGGAGGATGGGGCGGTCGCGCCGGGCGCTCTCGAAGTGGATGGCGCGGGCCACCACCTCCTTGCCGGAGCCGCTCTCCCCCTCGATGAGCACGGTGGTGGTGTCTGAGCCGGCCAGCCGGCCGACCACCTGGCGCAGCTGCTCCATGGCGGTGGAGCCGCCGACCAGGGCGGCGAGCGCGCTGGGCTGGCTCCGATCGGCCGAGAGCACGGCGATCTGGCGGCGGGTGCGCGCCGTGGAGAGGGCGCGGGCCACCGCGGCGTCGAGGGCGGTGAGCGGGAACGGCTTGACCAGGAAGTCGATGGCCCCGTGCTTCATGGCCTCGACCGCCACGTCGACGGTGCTGTGCGCCGACATCATCAGCACCGCCAGCTCGGGGTGCAGGCCGAGCGCCTGGCGCAGCGTCTGCACGCCGTCGATGCCGGGCAGCTTGACGTCGAGCAGCATGACGTCGGGCGGGGTGGCGCCGATGATCTGCAGCGCCTGCTCGCCCGACTCGGCGGAGAGCACCTGGTAGCCGTCGCGCTGCAGCCGCTCCGAGACCGACCAGCGGATCAGCTTCTCGTCGTCGACGACGAGGATGCGGGCCGGGGTGGGGACGGGCGTGGTGGTCATGCGGCCTGGTCGGCGCCGCGGGGCGCCGCGGACTCCTGGAGCGTCACGGTGAAGATGGTACCGCCTTCCGGCGGGCACCTATACCCGATGTGGCCGCCATGTTCCGCAACGATCCGCGCCGAGATGGCCAGCCCCAGCCCGTTCCCCTCCCGCTTGGTGGTGAAGAACGGCTTGAAGAGCTGCTCGCGCAGGTCGGCCGGGATCCCCGGGCCGCTGTCGGCGATCTTCACGATCACCTGCCGGGCCTCGCCGCGCCGGGAGTCGACGCGGAGCACCCCGGGGCGCCCGCTCATGGCCTGCACCGCGTTGAGGCAGATGTTGAGGAAGACCTGCTCCAGCTGCGAGGGGTCGGCCAGCACCCCGGGGAGGTCGGCGGCCAGGTTGGCCTCCACCTCCACCATGGTGCCCCGGCACTGCTGCCGGATGAGGAAGAGCACCTTCTCCAGCGTGGCGTTCACCTCGGTGGAGCGGAGCTTGGCCTTGGGCGGGCGGGCGAAGGAGAGCAGGCTCTCCATGGTCTTGGTGAGCCGCTGCACCTGGTGGCGCATCTCGCCCACCACCTCGGCGTGGTGCGGGTTGGTGGCCAGATCCTCGGCCAGCAGCTCCAGCGCCCCGGAGAGACCGGCCAGCGGGTTCTTGATCTCGTGGGCCAGGCCGGTGGCCACCTCCCCGACGGCGGCGAAGCGGTCGGCCCGGACCATCCGCTCCTGGTAGAAGGCCTCCAGCTCGGCCTGGCTGCGGCGCAGCGCCGCCAGCGTGGCGTCGAAGCCGCGGGCCGCCACCCCCAGCTCGTCGGTCCGGCCCTCGTCGGCCACCACCGTCAGCTCGCCGGCCTCGGCGCGCCGCATGGCCGCCACCAGCCGCTGCAGCGGCCCGATGGCCTCCCGCCCCAGCAGCCAGAGGGCGATGCCCAGCAGGGCCACCAGGGCGGCGCCCGCCGAGAGGGCCAGGGTGCCGGCCAGCTCCCGCTTGGCCTCGACCACCGGGTCCCTCGAGAAGCGCAGCTCCAGCCAGCCCCGGACCGTGGCCGTCCCCTCGTGGCAGCGGTTGCAGGAGGTGGCGCTGACGATGGGCTGGATGACCGCGTATTCGTTCGCGGCGCCACCCGGCTCGGCCACCACCGTGGTCTCCGCGAAGCGGTCGGGCCGGCCCCACGGGCGGGCCCCCACGTACCCCGGATGGGAGGAGATGGAGACCTGCCCGCTCGGCGCGATCAGCGAGGCGGAGAGCAGGTCGCTGCGATGCGACACCAGCGACTCGAGCAGCTGCGGCACCGCCTGGGGCTGGCCGGAGAGCATGACGTTGGAGACCCCGGTCGCCACCATGTGGGCGAAGATCTCGGAGCGCTCCTGCCGGCCCCGCTCCATCCCCGAGCCATAGGACTGGACCGCGCCCACCACCATGGCCGTCAAGGTCAGGCCGAAGAGGACCGCGGTGGGGATGAGGATGCGGGCGCGAAGGCTGGCGTCGAGCCGTCCGAAGAGCGATCTCAGGGTAGGCATCCCGGGGTTGAGCTGAAGCGAGTTCCGCCATCATCCCAGAGACACCAACCCGTTGGAAGCGACCCGTCGTCGACGCCAGATTCCTCCAGACCAAACGGGTGAAAACACGCAGCCCTTGCGTGATTTCACCCCGCCGGCGCCGATCCGGCGAAACCGGTGCGCCAACCGCCCGGAGCGACAAATCGCCGCGGAACCCCGCAAAGGCCGCCCATCCCCGCGTGGCGTCACGATCCGCCGCCGCCCGGAGCCACGCAGTCCCTACGGGGACTTAGCGGCACCCGGCTTGCACAAGGGGCGCTGCACAGTTCCGCCAATTTAGGTCACCGCCTGGACGGAGAGATGAATCCCGTGCCCGTGAGATCTGCCAAGAGCCCCGCTCCGCTCCTCCCCGCCGCCCGCCTGGTGGTCCTCCTCGCCGTGTCGCTGGTGCTCGCGCCCGGGGCCCTGGCCCAGGCGACACCCCCGCCCGCCAAGGCGCCGGCCGTTGCCAAGGCCGCCGCCGCCCGGGAGGTCCCGCTGCCGCCGCCGCCGGTCCTCCGCGACGGCACCGTAGTCGCCCCGTCCGCCACCCCCACCTCCGCCGCGGCCCCGGAGCGCTGCGCCAGCTGCCACGCCGCGGTCAGCGCCAAGCGCTACATCCACCCCTCGCTGCTGAAGAACGACTGCACCGCCTGCCACCGCCCGGCCCCGGCCGAGAAGGGGAAGTGCCAGTCCCGGACCGCCACCAAGTGGTCGCTGGTCAAGACCGAGCCGGACCTCTGCTACGGCTGCCACAAGCGGATGGACCAGTCGAAGTCGGTCCACACCGCGGTCCGCCAGGGCTCCTGCCTCTCCTGCCACGCCGCCCACTCCTCCAACTACCCGAAGCTGATCATCCTCCCCCGGGAGAAGCTCTGCCTGGAGTGCCACGAGGTGGAGCCGCTGCTGGCCAAGGCGGTCCGCCACGCCCCGGTCGCCGAGGGTCGCTGCCTCGACTGCCACGACCCCCACGGCAGCGCCAACCCCAACCTGATCAGCGCCACCGGCACCGCCGCCTGCCAGAAGTGCCACGACGCCAAGGCGCCCACGGGCAAGGGCACGCCGGGCGCCGGCTACCGGGTGGACCTGTCGAAGCCGGTGGTCCACAAGGTGATCACCCAGAAGAACGACTGCGGCGCCTGCCACGAGGTCGGCCACTCCGGCGACAACCTCAAGCTGCTCAAGCGGGGCGGCCTCGACCTCTGCTACGGCTGCCACGAGCGGCAGGACAAGGCCAGGCACCCGCACACCGCCGTCATCGCCGGTGACTGCGCCGTCTGCCACGACCCGCACAGCTCCGAGAGGCCCAAGCTGCTGGCCGCCGCCACGCCGGCCGGCACCTGCTTCACCTGCCACCAGGACGACCTGACTGGCCGCGCCGTGATCCACAAGCCCCTGGAGAAGGGGTGCGACCAGTGCCACCTCTCCCACGGCGGCCCCAACCGGAACCTGCTCAAGGGCGGCGAGGGCAAGAAGGCCTGCCTGGCCTGCCACCAGACGCCGGTCGACGCCGGCAAGGTGAAGCACGCGGCGCTGGAGCGGTACGGCTGCACCGGCTGCCACGACCCGCACGGCACCGCCAACCGCTTCCTGCTGCCCAAGAAGACCAACGAGCTCTGCGCCGGCTGCCACGAGGGTCAGAAGGACGGAAAGCACGTCTCCACCATCCTGGCGCGCGGCCACACCGTGGGCCGGCCCGACCTGGTGGACCCGCGCAAGCCCGACCGGCCCTTCTCCTGCACCTCCTGCCACAACCCGCACGGCTCCGACTTCCCCAACTTCTTCTACGTGGGGAGCACGCAGATGGAGTCCTGCGACGGCTGCCACGGCGACAAGACCGGCAAGAACCCGGCGCTCAAGAACATCATCTCGCGGTCGAAGCGGCCGGGCGTCGATCCGGCCTCCGGCACGGCCGGCGGTGGCTCCGGTGGCGCGGGCTCCGGCGGCGCCGGCTCGGGCGGCGCCGGCGGCTCGGGGTCGGGCGCAGGCGCAGGGACGGGCTCCGGTTCGGGCTCGGGCAGCGGCGACGCCGTGCCTCCGCCGCGCTAGGTTAGGGTCGCCCCACTTCCGGCCGCGGCCACACGTCTTCGAGGAGGACCACCTTGGGCTTCACCCTGCTGCTCTCGCTGCTGCTGGCCGCGGCTCCCGCCGACGGCGCCGCGGTGGCCACCGTCGACGGCGTCACCATCTCGGCCAGGGCGCTGCAGGCTCGCCAGGAGGGACACCGCCAGCGAGGCGACCAGGTGGGGGCGGAGGCGGTGGCGCAGAGCCTGGTCGACGAGGTGCTGCTGGCCGCCGAGGCGGAGCGGCGGAAGCTGGCCCTCCCCCCCGACCTGGCCGCGCAGGTCGAGGAGGCCCGCCGGCGCATCGCCGGCCGGCGCCACGCCGAGGCCCTCCTCGATCGCCTGGTGCCCGACGAGGCCCAGCTCCAGGAGACCTTCCACCTCAATGCCGACTCGGCGCAGTTCAAGCTGCTGGTCTTCACCTCGAAGGCGGCCGGCGAGGCGGCCCGGGCGCGGCTGGCCACAGGGGGCTCCTTCGCCGAGGAGGCGAAGCACTCGCTCCACCAGGAGTCGGCCCGCAACGGCGGTGACATGGGGGTGCGCAACCGCGGCGCCCTCGCCGACGACCTGGCCGCCGTGGTCTTCGCGGCGCCGCTCGACCAGCTGCACGGCCCGGTCCCCCTCCAGCTCGGCTTCGCGGTGGTGCAGGTGAGCGCCCGGACCATCGGCACCCAGGCCGAGTTCCAGGCCCGCCGGCCGAAGGTGCTGGAGTTCGCCCGCCAGCAGCTGCGCGGCGCCGGCAAGAAGCACCTGCTGCAGCAGCTCCGGGCCCGCGACCAGGTGAAGCTGGACGAGCCCTTCCTCGGCTCCACCGGCAGCTCGATGGACCTGGCCCAGGGCGACAAGGTGATCGCCACCGTGGCCGGAACACCGCTGCGCTACCGCGAGCTGCTGGACTACGTGAACGAGGTCTTCAAGGGGCGCCCGCAGGGGCACGCCTTCGGCCCCTCGGTGAAGGTGGAGATGGCCTGGGCCATGATCGACGCCCGGCTGCTGGAGGCCGACGCGGGCAAGGCCGGCGTCGACCGGTCGCCGGAGGTGGTCGCCGAGCTGGCGCCGCTGCGGCGCGAGGCCCTGGCGGCGGCGCTCACGGTGGCGATCCGCAGCGCCATCCCCGCGCCCGGGGAGGCGGAGCTGGCGACCTGGTACCAGGCCCACCGGAAGGAGTACCGGGTGGCCGCCGCCCGCCCCTGCCGCGTCATCGTGGTGCAGACGGCCGAGGCCGCCGGCGCCGCCCGCCGCCGGATCGGGGGGGGCGAGCCGTTCGAGGCGGTGGCCCGGGCGGTCAGCCTCGACACCGCCAACGCCGGTCGTGGCGGCGACCTGGGCGAGGTCTCCTTCGACACCCTGGCCGGCATGGAGCGCGACCCGGCCCAGGCGGCGCTGGCCAGGGCCATCCGCGCCGCCCCGGCCGGCGAGCTGTCCGGGCCGGTCCCGGCCGGCGGGGCCCAGTATCTCTTCCGCTGCGAGGCGGTCCGCCCGGAGCGGGAGCGGCCGCTCGCCGAGGTGCGCGCCGAGGTGGCGGCGCGCGCCCGGGGCGAGGCCGGCCAGCGCGCCCTCGAGGCCACGCTGGCCCGGCTCCGCGCCGGGGCCAGGATCTCCATCGACCGCGAGGCGGCGCTGCGGGCCGCACCGTCGCCGCACGCGCCGTGACCGCTTCACGCCACGCCAGGAGCCGAACCATGCCGTCCTCACTCCGCAACGCCACCCTCCTCGCCCTCGCCCTCGCCGCCGGCTGCGCCGGGGCCCCGGCCAAGAGGGTCGAGGTGCGGTGGCCGCCCGAGCCGGACGTGGCCCGCATCCGCTTCGTCAAGGCCATCACCTCCGGGGCCGACGTGGAGACCTCCTCCTGGACCGCCTTCCAGCGGGCGCTGCTCGGCACCCAGCCGATCGGCTTCCGGCAGCCCACCGGCCTGGCGGTGTCGGCGGACGGGCAGCAGCTCTACCTGACCGACCAGACCACCGGGCAGGTGCTCCGCTTCGACTTCAAGCTCGGGACCGCCGAGCCCTTCGCCGGGGACATCGGCTTCGCCCAGCCCTTCGGCGTCGCCCTCGACGAGGCCGGCAACGTCCTGGTGAGCGAGCCGCCGGCCCGTCGGGTCCGGGTCTTCTCACCCACCGGCCAGCTGCTGCGCGAGTTCGGCGGCGAGGCGGAGCGCCCCACGGGCCTGGCCGTCGACGCCAAGCGGCAGCTGGTCTACGTGGCCGACGGCTCCTTCCCCGGCTCGCAGAACCACCGGGTGCTGGTCTACAGCCTGGCGGGCAAGCTGCTGCGGACCATCGGGAGCCGCGGCACCGCCCCCGGGGAGTTCAACTTCCCCTCCTACCTGGCGCTCGACGGGGATGGGAACCTCTTCGTGGTGGACACGCTCAACTTCCGGGTCCAGGTCTTCGATCCGGAGGGGAAGGTGGTCCGGTTCTTCGGCCAGGCCGGCGACGGGGTCGGCAGCCTGGCCCGACCCAAGGGCGTGGCCGTCGACCGGCGCGGCATCACCTACGTGGTCGACTCCGACACCGCCCGGGTCCAGCTCTTCGACGCCCGCAGCCAGCTGCTCATGGCCTTCGGCGGCGCCGCCAGCCTGCTCGAGTACTTCGAGCGCCCCGCCCCCATCGCCATCGACCGGGCCGGCAGGTTCATCTACGTGGGCGACCAGGGGACCACCTTGCCCCGGATCAACGTCTACGAGTTCCTGGAGCAGGGCGATCCGGTTCCCGCCGAGCCCCGGCCTGCAGGGCCTCCTGCCGCTCCGGTCGGCCCCGCCAAGCAGTGAAGTCCACCTGGCGTGGGGCAGATGCCCCACGGCTGGGTGTTCGACCCCAATCGGGCCTGAGGCAGCGGTCAAAAAGCCCAACGATCCCGAGCAGCAAGGCTGGCATCCGGGTTGCTTAGGCAAGGGACACCACAATCATCGCGGCCTGCACGGCGCTCACGCGGCAACGGTCCGGGCGGGAGTCACCTGCCTCTCGGCCCGGTCAACCGGGGGCTGACCCCGACCAACGGAGGAAGTACTTTCATGCGCAACGCCCTCAAGGTTCTCTTCGTGGTGGCCCTCGCCATCCCCACCCTGGCCTCGGCCGTCATCCTCAACACCAAGCACGACCTGAGCGCGGGCAGCACCGCCGCGGTCAAGTTCAACGTCACCGTCTCCAGCTGCGAGTTCTGCCACGTGGTCCACAACGCGGCCACGCAGACGGCGCTCTGGGCCCGGTCGGCCGGGACCGGCACCGGCTACGCCGTCGGCACCACCACCGCCGGGACGACCCTGCCGACCACCGTCAACAGCGAGAACTCGAAGTGCATGGGCTGCCACGACGGCACGGTGGCGCTGAACCAGGTCGTGACCGCCAAGTTCCCGTCTGGCACGATCCTCGCCGGCTCCTACACCGGGACGAACGGGCTGGTGAGCGCCACCAACATGCTCACCTCCACCTCGACCGCCCAGTTCGGATCCCTGCAGGGGCAGCACCCGGTCGGCGTGCCGTATCCCGGTTCGACCGCCTACACGATCGTCTCCGCGGCCGTCACCTCTGGCTACAACACCCCGACCGCCACCGGTTGCACCAGCGGCGGCGCCTGCCTCTCCGGCGCCACCGAGGGGGCGAAGATCAAGCTGTTCGGCGCCGCTGGCACCTATTCCGTGGAGTGCGCCTCCTGCCACGAGCCGCACGACAACACCAACACCAAGTTCCTGCGGACCACCACCGCCAACCGCTGCGCCTCCTGCCACATCAAGTAACTGCTTGACCCGGGCCCGGGGCGCCACACGGCGTCCCGGGCTTTTTGCCACGCCCCCCCGCCACAATCCGCGAGATGTCGTCGCACCCCCTACCCCTTCCACCCGCCCAGGTCCCCCCGTGAAGAACGAGCCCCACGCCATCCGAGGTCCCGGGGGAGAGCTGCCCCTCCGTCGCGACGACGAGGCCGGCTCGGATCTGCTCATGCTCATCGACGGCGAGACCAGCGGCCGGCCGCTCGACGACGTGCTCAACGAGTTCGGGCGCTCCCGCAGCACCTACTACGAGAAGCTCCGCCGGTTCCGCGAGGAGGGGGTCGAAGGGCTCCTCTCCCGCCCGCCCGGCCCGCGGACGGCCTGGCGCCGCCCGCTCGAGGTCGTCCGGTTCATCGTCCGGGCCCGGCTCCGCGACCCCGACCGCAGCGCCGCGCTGATCGCCGGCGACCTGCTGCGCCAGGGGCACGCCGTGAGCGTCCGTTCGGTGGAGCGCACCCTCTCGCAGTTCGGCCTGACGCGCGCCAGCGTCGGGGACGGCGAGGCCAGTGGCGAGCAGCGGAGCTAGGCCGATGCGTCGCGCCGCCGGCCCGCGCCACCTGCTCCTCCTGCTGGTGGCGTGGCCCACGCTGGCCACGGCCGGCAACTTCCCCACCCGCCAGGGCCAGTCCGGTCTGCTCGACGTCCCCGACGCCGAGGTCATTCCGAGGCGGACGGCGCTGCTCGGCCTCGAGCTCGGGTACGACCACGCCACCGGGACCCCCGACCACGCCGGCCCCCTGCCGCTCTCCCTGGGCGTCGGACTCGGCCGGCTGGAGTGGGCGCTCTCGGCCCGGCAGTCGGGCTTCCCGGGCGATCCCCGCCCCGCCCCCATGCTCTTCGGCACCGCCCTGAAGCTGGGGCTCCTCGAGGCCACCGGCCTCCGCCCCGGCGTCGCCGTCGACGGCTACCTCGACCGCTTCAACCGGGAAGGGGCCGGCGGCGGCCGCCTGCTCCTCTCCACCAGCCCTGCCGGGCGGCTCCGGCTGGCCGGCTTCGCCGGCTACGAACGGCAGGTCCACGGCTCGTCCGGCCTGACCGCCGGCCTGGCCGCCTCGGCCCGCCACTCGAGCGGCGCCGACCTGGTCCTCGAGGCGCTCACCACCCCCCGCGGGAAGCTCTTCGCCGCGGCCGTCCGCTACGACGTCGACCACCGCCTCGGTGTCGGCCTGGTGGCCAGCTTCCTTCCGGACGACAAGGAGTACCGGATCGCGCTGGCCTTCGGCTTCCGCGCCGCGCCCGTCCGCCGCGCCGCGCCCGCCGCGCCGGCGATGGTCCTGCCGGTGGCGCCGCCGGCGCCGGAGCCCGAGCCGGCCCTGGCCATCGAGGACCGGCCGCGCTTCCGGCTCAAGGTCCGCTCCACCGATCCCGCCCGGCTCGGCCAGCCGCGCCACACCCAGTACGCCCCCTACACGCCGCCGCCGCTGGCCGGCGGCCTGGCCGCGCCGCCGCGCCTCTCCGCCCCCAGCGCCGAGGACGTCCTGGCCGCCCAGCTCCGCGACCAGGAGCTGCAGCTCGAGGCCCGGCTGAAGCGGCTCCGCGCCACCGAGGAGGGGCTCGACGGCGAGGAGGGGAACCTGGACGCCGACGGCCGGCGGCTCGACGACCGGGAGCGGGCCCTGACCGCCCGGGAGGCCCAGCTCGACTCCCGCGAGCGCCGCCTCGCCGCCCGTGACACCCCCACCGAGCCGCAGCGCCAGCTCGAGTCGCAGGAGGCCCAGCTGGGCGCCAGCCAGCGGCAGCTGGCCGCCCAGGAGCGCAGCTTCAACCCGACCCGCGAGGCGGCCCTGGGCACCGAGCGTGACGCCCGGAACCGCGAGCAGGGGGAGCGGGCCGTGGCCGACCGGCTGCAGGCCCAGGCCGACGCCGAGAAGACCCGGACCCGGCAGGGGGAGCTGCGCCGCCAGTCGCTGGCCGCCCGGGAGCGCATGACCGCCGCCCTGGAGACCCGCCTCAAGGCCCGCGGCGAGCGGGTCGACGCCGCCGGCCGCCAGCAGCGCGCCCGCACCGAGCGGGTCGACACCTGGCAGCGCCGCCTCGACGTCCGGGCCCTGCGGCTCGACCTGCTCGAGCAGCGGGCCGCCTCGCCGCAGCCCGGCGCCGGGCTCGGCGGACCCGCCCTCCCGCTCCCGGGCGGCCTGGCCAGCAAGGCCGTCTTCGTCATGGTGGTCATGACGCCCACCGCCATCGTCAAGGCGGCCGGAGACCGGACCGGACCGGCCGACCGCCAGCGCCAGCCGCCCACCACCGGCGGCGCGGCCGACCGGGCGGTGGCCGCGGCCACGGTGATCACCTTCGCCACCCCGGCGGCCACGCTCTCCGAGCTGGACCGCGAGACGCTCGAGGGGATCGCCCGGCTGGCCTCGAAGGAGGGCTGCGAGGTGCTGGTCTGGGCCCGGGCCAAGGATCCCGGCCAGATGGCCGAGGCCACCCGCCGCGCCGACCAGCTCAAGGCGCTGGTGGTCCGCTTCGGCGAGCTGCCGACCCGGCAGGTGGTCACGCGCATCACCACTCGCCCCGGGGCCCTGGGCGTGGACGTGGTGGTCTCGGCGCTGCGCGCCGGAGGCAAGCCCCGCGCCGACGCCGCCGTGGAGGCCGCCCCGGCCGGGCAGCTGGCCGACGGCGAGACCGCCAGGCGGCAGCTCCGCGACGCGGTGGTGGCGGTCCAGCCGGCCATCGAGCGGTGCGTCACCGAGCAGATGACCCGCCGCGGCCTGTCCCGCGCCGACGGCGTGCTCAAGCTGACCGTCAGCCCGGCCGGGCGGGTCACCGGCGCCGCGGTGGGGAGCGGCGAGCTCGGCGGCGGCGACCTGGAGGCCTGCCTCAAGGTCAGCGCCGGCTCCTGGCAGTTCCCGTCGTCCGAGGGCGAGTACCTGGTGGACGTGCCCATCACCGTGGTCGGCGCCGGAGCCAAGCCATGAGGAACTGCTCCCCACGGCGGCTGCTCCCGGCGACGCTGCTGGCGCTGCTGCTGGCCGCCCCCGCCGCCCGCGCCGAGGTCACGTACGGCGGCAACCTGGGCCTGACACTGACCCAGCAGGACACCTGGGGCGCGGGTGCCTCCTCGTCGAGCCGGATCGTCTGGTTCACCGGCGGGCTCCGGCTCGACGCCAGCCTCTTCTCGCCCGGCACGCTGACGCTGGGGGCCTGGGGCGACTACAAGGGGTACCGGGCCAGCGGCGGCAGCGCCTCCGACGGCCTCAACTACGGCCTCCGGCTCGGCGCCCTCGGCCGGACCCCGCTCCGCCTGGGCGCCGAGGCCTCACGCAGCACCACCGAGTTCACCAGCGACTCGAGCAACCTGCGGACCGGCAGCACGCGGGTGGACAGCGCCTCGGCCTCCGCGGCCCTGGTCCAGCCCGACCTCCCCTTCCTCTCGGCCACCGTGCGGAACAGCGCCATCGTCAACCGCTCGCTCGGCAATGCCCCGGTCCGGTCCGACTCCACCACCCTGGCCCTGGAGGCCGCCCAGAGCGTCGACTCGGCCAACTACCGCCTGACCTACGACACCGGCTGGGCCTCGGGCGACTACGCCGAGTCCAACTACCGGAACCACCTGGTCACCTTCCAGTCCATGATGAACGTGTCCGCCGAGGTCACCGCCAAGGTGGACGCCACCTACTTCCTGCGGAGCCCGACGCTGGCCAGCGCCCTCAACCCCCGCATCGACACCCAGACCGTCACCTCCTGGTTCCGCTGGTACGGGGGCGCCGCCTCGTCCGGCGGCGGCGGCTACACCTACTCCAGCGCCCTCTTCGAGGTCCCCGGCGAGCCGGTGCGGGAGTCCATCGCCCATGCGGTGAACGCCTACGGCTCCCGCCAGCTCAACGACGAGCTGGGGCTCGACCTGACCGCCGGGGCCACCTCCGCCCAGACGCGCGCCAGCGGGGTGACCGTCCAGTCCACCGGGGAGCAGGTCAGCAGCGGGCTGCGGTGGGCACGCCAGGGGCTCCTCTACCGGACCAGCGCCTCCCTGGCCGCCGGGGTCGGCGGCTTCCAGGCCCAGGGCGGCGAGAGCTCAGTGGCCTGGAACGTCGCCGCCGGCGCCGGCGCCTCCCGCCCCGTCTCCACCTGGCAGCTGGCCACCTCGCTCAACGCCTCCTACGACTCCAACACCGGCGCCAACGCAGGGAGCCGGGCCCGCGTCCTCGGCACCGTCACCGCCTCCGGCGAGCCGCTCGGCTGGAGCGTCACCAACCTCCTCAACCTGGGGTGGGCCCACACCGACTCACCGTACTTCGGCGCCAGGCGGGTGATCGATGCCCGGCTGGTCTCGCAAGCCTTCCGGGGTGGCTACGTCTTCCAGTTCAACGCCGGCCTCACCGACGACCTCTCCGAGGTCCTGGTCCCCGGAGCCGCCCCGGTCACCTCCCTGGTCCCGGTCGACTTCAACACCCAGTCCCGGTACGCCATCCTCTCGGCCACCGTCCCCACCATCCGCCGGCTCTCCCTCTCCGTCGTCGGCCGCCACGTCTCCTTCACAGCGCCGGGGCGGGGAACCCAGTGGGAGTCCGGCGTGACCGTCTCCGTCGGCTACGTCGTCGGCGCCTTCAGCATCTCCCTCTACGACCAGGTGACCACCGGCGGCAGCTCCTCGGGGGCGGCGGGGACGCAGAACCTCCTCTTCCTCTCGATCACCCGGTCCTTCGGGCGCTGAGCTCATGGGCGCCCCGCTCCACGCCGTCCTCCTCCTCGCGGTGACCGCCGCGGCGTGCAGCCACGCTCCCTCCGCCCCCACCTCGCGTGGCGCACCCCCGGCCTGGCCCCGCCCGCCGGCCGCGCCCCGGGTCACCTGGGAGCGCGCCCTCCCCGATCCCGAACGGCCCGACCAGCGCTCCGGCTTCCGCAAGGTGGTCGACGCCATCCTCGGCCTCGAGCCGGGGGCCGGCGAGCCGGTGCTGGTCCGCCCGTTCGGCCTCGCCACCCTCCCCGGTCAGCTGCTCGTCGCCGACCCCGACGGCCCGGCGCTGGTCCGCGTCGACCTGGCCAGCGCCGCCTTCACGCCGCTCGCCTGCGCCGACGGCGGCTGGGGCGCCCCCATGGCGGTGGCGGTCGGGCCGCAGGGCGCCCTCTTCGTGGCCGACGCCGGACTCGGCCAGCTGGTCAGGCTGGGGGCCGACGGCCGCTGCCAGCGCTGGGGGATCGGCAGGCTGGAGCGCCCCTCGGCGCTGGCGGTGCTGGGCGACCGGCTCTACGTGGCCGACCCGCCGCGCCACACCGTCGAGATCTTCGGCTTCGACGGCGCGCGCCTGGGCGGCTTCGGCGGCCGCGGCGACGGCGACGAGGGCTTCAACTTCCCCACCGGCCTGGCGGCGGCGCCCGACGGCACGCTGCTGGTGGTCGACTCGCTCAACTTCAAGGTGAAGCGGTTCGGCCCGGACGGCGCGCTGCGGTCGAGCTTCGGGGCGCCGGGCGAGGGGCCCGGGCTGTTCGTCCGGCCCAAGGGCGTGGCCACCGACGCCGCCGGGCTGGTCTACGTGACCGACACCCAGCGCGGGGAGGTGCTGGTCTTCACCGCGGCCGGCGCCTTCCTCCACGCCGCCGGGGAGCTGGGCGAGGGGCCGGGGCAGCTCTCGCTCCCGGCCGGGATCGCGGTGGACGGCGCCACGCTCTTCGTCGCCGACGGGCAGCACCGCCGCGTCGAGTCGTACCGCCTCACTGGAGACCGGCCATGAAGCTGCTGATCCTGCTCACCGCCCTCGCCGCCCCCGTCGGCCCGGAGGCCCCGCGCCTCACCAACGACGCCGCGCGGCCGCCGCCCGGCGACGCCCCCGCGCCGGGCGCCACCCGGCCCGCCCCCGCCCCGAGGGGCACGCCGGCCCAGCTGCTCCGCGCCGCCGGCTCGCCGCTCGGCGTCGTCGGCGGAAAGCACGACCTCTCCACCAGCGGCCCCGGCCCCTTCAAGTCGGACGTCGAGGCCAACGCCTGCGCCTTCTGCCACGTCCCCCACGGCATCCGCGCCGACGGCCGCCCCGACGAGTCCTCGCCCATCACCCCCTACGCCAGCTCCACCAGCCAGGCCAGGACCACGACGCGCCCCACCGGCTCGTCCCGCATCTGCCTCTCCTGCCACGACGGCACCATCGCCCTCGGCCAGACCCGCAAGCGGCTCATCCAGCTGCGGGCCAACGCCCCGGGCGGCCGGCTGCCGGCCGGCCACCGCGCCAACCTGGGCACCGACCTGCGCGGCACCCACCCCATCTCCTTCGTGCCCTCCCCGTCCCGCACCGCCCACCCGCCGCCGCCCGGCGACGACGTGGCCCTCGACAAGCGCGGCGAGCTGCAGTGCATGGCCTGCCACGACCCGCACCGCGAGACGCTGCCGGCCACCGGCGAGGGGAACTTCCTGGTCAAGTCGACGCAGCGGGGCGCGCTCTGCCTCACCTGCCACGACGCGGCCCGGCTGGAGGCGCCCGACGGCGCCCACGTGGTCTCCACCGCCGCCATCACCGACCCCGCCTCGGGCCGGGCCACCACCCTCTCCGAGCTCCGCTGCGCCGCCTGCCACGTGCCGCACAACGGCGACAAGCGCGGCCGGCTGGTCCGCCCCTCCGACCAGGGGGACGACGCCATGTGCCTCGCCTGCCACGACGGCCGGGTGACCCGGCTGGACCTGGGCGCGGCGGTGCGGCGCCCCTTCGCCCACGCCGCGCCGATCTCCGGCCCCTCCGGCCACGACCTGGCCGAGGGGCCCACCAGGGCCCAGCCGCTGCCGGAGACCAGCCCGGGCGCCGCACGCCACGTCACCTGCGCCGACTGCCACGAGCCGCACCAGGCCACCGGCCGAAAGGCCTCGGTGGCCCCGGGGATCCAGGGGGCCATGTCCGGCGCCTGGGGCATCGACCGGAGCGGGGCGCGGGTCGACCCGGCCCGGTTCGAGTACGAGGTCTGCTTCAAGTGCCACGCCGACAGCGCCAACCAGCCCCAGGCGCGCGCCACCGTGGGGGCCAGCGCCCCCCGCCGGGCCTCGCTCGAGGTGAACCTGCGGCGCACCTTCGATCCCGCCGGCCCCTCGGCCCACCCGGTGCTGGGGCCCGGCCGCAACCCGACGGTCCCCAGCCTGATCCCGCCGCTCACCGGCTCCTCGGTCATCTACTGCAGCGACTGCCACGCCTCCAACGACACCCGGGCCAGCGGCGGCGCCGGGGCGCGGGGGCCGCACGGCTCCATCTACCGCCCGCTGCTGGAGCGGAACTACGTCACCCAGGACGGCACGCCGGAGGGGCCCGACGCCTACGCCCTCTGCTACAAGTGCCACCAGCGCGACACCCTGCTCTCGACGCGCTCCTCCTTCCCGCTCCACGCCACCCACGTCTCGCCGGGCCCGGCGGCGAAGCTGGCCACCGCCATCCCCACCCCCTGCTCGGTCTGCCACAACGCCCACGGCGTCTCGTCGCTGGTGGGCAGCCCGTCCGCCAACGCCCACCTCATCGACTTCGACCTCAACGTGGTCAAGCCGTTGCCGGGGGAGGCCGCTCCGCGCTACACCGCCACCGGGGCGCGCGGCGGCTCCTGCGCCCTGACCTGCCACGGCCAGGCGCACCGCTCGCTCTCCTACTGACCCGGCGCGCCGTCCCCGGCGCCGGTCACCGAGGTGAAGGTGCGGATCGCCGTCTTCACGGGTCACTTCCACCCCCACGTCGGCGGGGTGGAGCGGTACGCCCGCGCCCTCTTCTCCCGCCTGGCGAGGCGCGGCCACGCCGTGGCCCTGCTCACCTCGGCGGCCGGCGGTGGCCCGCCGCTGGAGACCGTGGACGGGATCGAGGTGGTCCGGCTGCCGGTGCTGCCGCTCTTCGACGCCCGCTTCCCGGTGCCGCTCCCCGGCCCCCGGCTCTGGCGCGGGGTGGCCGGGCTGCGCCGCTTCGCGCCGGAGGTGGTGGTCACCAACACCCGCTTCTTCCCGGCCAGCTGGCTCGGCACCTGGTTCGCCGACGCCGCGGCCCTGCCCCACCTGCACGTCGAGCACGGCTCCGGCCACGTCCGGCTGGGCAGCCCGCTCGCCGACCGGCTCGCCGCCGCCGTCGACCACGGCCCGGGGCGCTGGGTGGTCCGCCGCGCCACCCACTGCGTCGGCGTCTCCGGCGCGGTGGTCGACTTCCTCGCCCACCTGGGGCGGCCCGGCGCCGGCCTGCTCCCCAACGGCGTCGATCTCCCGGAGCCGGGCGGTGAGCCGGGTGATCCGGGCGGTGCGCGGCGCGACCCGGGCCACGACCCGCGAGTCCGCGAGCAGGTGCGGGCCCGGCTCGGGGTCGGGCCGGAGGAGCCGCTGGCCCTCTACGCAGGCCGCGTCACCGCCGACAAGGGGGCGCTGGTGCTGCTCGACGCCCTGGCCCGGGTGCCCGGGCTCCACCTGGCGGTGGCCGGCGACGGCGAGGCCCTGCCCGAGCTGCGCCGGAGCGCCGCCCGGCTCCCCCGCCTCCACCTGCTCGGCCAGGTGGCGCCGGACGAGGTGGGCCGGCTCCTGGCCGCCGCCGATCTCTTCGTCCACCCGTCCTGCTGCGCCGAGGGGCTCCCCGGCGCCATCCTCGAGGCCGCCGCCGCCGGCCTGGCCATCGTCGCCACCCCGCAGGGGGGGACGGTCGAGGTGGTCCGCTCCCCCGGCCACGGCCTGCTGGTGCCCCCCGGCGACGCCGCGGCGCTGGCCGCCGCCATGGCCCGGCTGGTCGACGACCCGGCGCTGCGGGCCCGGCTGGGGGCCGAGGCCAGGCGGGTGGTGGCCGAGCGGTTCACCTGGGACCGGATCGCCGGACTGGCCGAGGCCGAGCTGCAGTCCCTGGTCGACGCCGCCGGTGCCGGTGGTGGCCGGCCTCCACGTTCCTGAGAGCCTGCGGCGCGTTCACCCGGCGCCCGCCTTTGGGCTATGGTTCGGCCCGCCGACCCACCCGATTCGCCAGCGGAATCACAGGTTCCATGCCCGCCCCCACCCGGCTGCTCGTCGTCATCCCCGCCTTCAAGGAGGCCGCCCGGATCCGCGCCGTGGTCGCCGCGGTGCGGGCCCAGGTGACCGCCGAGGTGCTGGTGGTGGACGACGGCTCCCCCGACGCCACCGCCGCCGAGGCCCTCGCCGGAGGCGCCATCGTGGCCTCGCACGCCGTCAACCTGGGGTACGGCTCGGCGCTGCAGACCGGGTACCGCTACGCCCTCCGCCACGGCCACGACGCCGTGCTCCAGCTCGACGCCGACGGCCAGCACGACCCGGCCTCGATCCCGGCGCTGCTGGCGGCGCTGGCCACCCACGACGTGGTGGTGGGGTCGCGCTTCCTGCACCCGGGCTCCTACCGGCCGCCGCTCTCGCGTCGGCTCGGCATGGGGCTCTTCGGCGCCATCGCCAGCCAGCTCTCCGGCCAGCGGCTCACCGACCCCACCAGCGGCTTCCAGGCCATCTCCCGCGGCGCCCTCGAGTTCTACGCCAACGACCGCTGGCCGCACGACTACCCGGACGCCGACGTGCTGGCCATGGTGGCCCGCGCCGGCCTGCGGCTCACCGAGGTGCCGGTGCGCATGCTCTCCTCGCCGGACGGCAAGAGCATGCACGGCGGGCTGCTCCGGCCCCTCTACTACATCTTCCGGATGACCCTCGCCCTGGCGCTGGTCCCCCTGCGGAACGAACGGCCATGACCCCCACCCAGCGCATCTTCGCCATCGTCACCTCGATCTCCACCTTCCTGGTGGTGATGGAGCTGATCCGCCGCCGGCGCCTGCGCGAGGAGTACGCCCTCCTCTGGGTGCTGACCACCGCCGGCATGATGGTGCTGGCCACCTGGTACGGGCTCATCGAGTGGATCACCCAGGCCATCGGGGCGGTGGCGGTCACCACCACCATCTTCCTCTTCGCCCTGCTCTTCCTGCTCCTCATCAGCGTCCACTTCACCACCGTGCTCTCCCGCCTCACCGTGCAGGTGCGGCGGCTGACCCAGGAGCTGGCCATCCTGCAGGCCGAGCGCGGACCGGCCACCCCGCCCGCCGCGCCCTCCACGCCCTCCGGGGGGCCGGCCGCCGGCCCGGAGCGCCGTTCGTGAACCCCTTGATGAAGCCGCTGGACCGACGCTGGCTGGTGGCCGCGGCGCTGCTGACCGCCGCCCTCGGGTTCCTCGCCTACCTCACCGAGGTGCGCGACCCCGACATGTTCCACCACATGGCCTACGGGCGGGACATCGCCCAGCACGGCCTGCGGGCCGAGGAGCCCTTCCTCTTCCCGCTGCGGGGCACCGCCACCGGGCCCATGCCCTACTGGCTCGGCAGCTTCGTCATCTACCTGTGGGCCTCCGCCTTCGGCGACGGGGCCATGGCCTGGTTCTCCGCCGTCTTCGGGGCCCTGCTGGCGGTGGTGCTGCTCCTCGACTCCCGGCCGCGGCGCGGCCCCTGGACCGTCAGCTCGCTGCTGGCCACCGCGGCGGTGCTGGTGCCGCTGCTCGCCTTCGGCCGCTACCGCGCCTTCGCGCGCCCGGAGCTGCTGGCCACCGTGCTGCTGGCGGTGGTGATGTGGTCGATCCGCCGCTTCGAGGAGGGGCAGCCGCGCCGGCTCTACGCCCTGCCGGTGCTGGCCGTGCTCTGGACCAACCTCCACCCCTCGGTCCCGGTGGCGGTGGTCCCCCTCGGCGTGATGATCGCCGTCGGCCTGGTGGTCCACGCCCTGCGCCGCCTCACCGGGCGCCCGCTGCAGGAGACGCCGCCCCTCCACTCCCTGGGGCTGGCCACCGCGGTGGGCGCGGCCACCCTGCTGGCGGCGCTGCTCTCGCCGTCGCCGTTCAACCCGCTCATCACCTCGCTCCGCTTCGCCCTCTCCAGCCTCGGCATCGAGAACATCGGCCCGGCCGCCCAGGAGTCGGTGGAGCGGATGCTCCCCTTCGCCAAGCGGATGGTGCTGGAGATGCAGCCGCTCGACTGGAGCGCGCTCAACGACACCTTCGGGGTGGTGCTGGCCATCACCGCCGTCGGCTTCCTCGCCAACCTGCGGCGGCTGCGCTGGCGGGAGCTGGTGACGGTGCTGGCCTTCGCCTACCTCGGCTTCAACGCCGGCCGCTTCGCGGTGATGCTGGCGGTGGTGGCCGCCCCCATCACCGCCCGCAACCTCGGCGAGGCGCTCGAGGAGCTGCCGGAGCGCTGGGTGGCCGGCTGGGCGCGCCCGGCCGCCGCCGCCGCCCTGCTGGCCGGCACCATCGCCGGCTGCGCCTGGTTCCCGGTGCCCAGCGTGGTCCGCTTCGGGACCTCGCTGCGGGCCTACGCCTTCCCGGTCCGCGCCGTCGACTACCTGCTGGCCAATCGCTTCGATGGGCCCATCTTCAACACCTTCCACTTCGGCGGCTACGTCGAGTGGCGCACCAACCGGATGACCTTCCAGGACGGCCGCGGGCTCATCGTCCCCGGCGAGGAGGACGCCTCGGTGAGCGGGCCGCAGAACTACGGCCTCTTCTACGGGCTCGACCGGAAGTACCGCTTCGAGGCGCTGGTGGTGAACTACCCGCAGCCCGACCCGGCCGCGGCGGCGTCGCTGGCCGCCGCCAACCCCGAGGCCGACTGGGGCGCCGACCGGCGCTTCTGGGCGCTGGTGGCCTTCGACGACGGGGGGATGCTCTACCTGCGCCGCGACGGCCGCTACGCCTCGCTGATCGAGCGGGACGAGTTCCGCCTGGTCCGCCCGGCCAACAGCTACCTCAACGTCCCGAGCGGGCAGGCACCGCAGTTCCTCGGCGAGCTCCGCCGCAGCGTCGCCGCCGCCCCCGGGTGCGTGCGCTGCCGGCAGCTGCTCGGCGCCACGGCCATGTCCATCGGCGCCTGGGACGAGGCCTGGAACGCCGTCTCGCCGCTGCTGAAGGGGAGACCGGTCCCCGAGCAGTCCGGCGCCATGCTGGTGGCGGCCCAGGCCGCCGAGGGGCTGGGGCTGCTCGACGAGGCCACCGCCACCTACCGGCAGCTCATCCAGCTGGGCCAGGAGGCCGGACCGGCGCGGCGGGCCCTGACCCGGCTGGCCCTGAAGCGCGGCGACGCCACCGAGGCCACCCGGGTGCTGGCCCCGCTGATCGCCGGCGGCGGCACCGACCCGGCCGACGTGGCGCTGGCCATCGAGGTGGCCCGGGCCGCCAACCGGCCCGCCGAGGTGGCGGCCTGGACCGCCCGGCAGCAGCGGCTGCAGACCGAGCTGCTGGCCATGCAGTACCACGACAAGGGCATGTCCTCGGCCAACCAGGGGAACCTGCAGGCCGCCATCACCTGGTACGAGGCGGCGCTGGGGGTGAGCGAGACCCCCCAGGTCCGCTCCGCGCTGGGGCGGGTCCTCCACGATCTCGGCCGCTACGCCGAGGCCGAGGCCCAGCAGCGGCGCGCCATCGCCGTCGGACCGGGCTACGCCATGGCCTGGTACGGCCTCGGCGACACCCTGGGCGCCCGCGGCGACCGCGCCGGCGCCGCCGCCGCCTACCGCCGCTTCATGGAGCTCGAGCCCTCCGGCTTCTGGTCGGCCAAGGCCAAGCAGTCGCTCGACCGGCTGGAGCGGCGCTGACCGGCCTCAGCCCCGCGGCGCCTGCTGGTGGCGCGTGTGGCAGCGCAGGCAGAGGTCGCTGAACCCGAAGCGCAGGCCGGACCGGTGGCGCTTCAGGTCGTGGGGATCGTGGCAGGTGTGGCAGGCCACCTTGCCGCCGGGGAGCAGCGGCAGGTCGCGGGCCGGGGTCGCCTGCACCACGTCGACCGGGTGGTTGGCGTGGCCGAAGGCGTGGCAGCTGACGCAGAGCGCGATGGCCCCGCTGGTCAGGCCGGCGTCACCGGGCAGGTGACAGCGCTGGCAGAGCGGCCGGCCGAGGTAGGCGTGCGGGTTGCGCACCGCCGCCACCTGTGACTCCGGGTACGGCGTGAACTCGACCCGTGGCCGGCGCGGACCGAACAGCCCGGCGCACCCGGCCACCGACCCCAGCGAGCCGAGCAGCCCGAGCGCCACCAGCCAGCGCCCCGCCACCGACCACCCCGCCCGGCGGAGCGGCCCGGGATCGAGGGCCGCAGAGGCGTCCGCCGTGGGCGCGGGGCCCTCGGCCGGCGCGGCGGTCCTGGCGGTGGAGGCGGCGGTCATGGTGGGGTGCTCACGAGGCGGCGGAGGGCGGCCGGGCGACGTGGGGCACGGTAGCACGACCGGGCAGCCGCGGCTCCGGGACGGCCTGGAAGGACGCCGTGCTTCCGCCCACGCTGGTGAATGGTTGCTTTCCATCGGAGCGCCGCTTCCCCCGCTGCGTGCTAGATTCCCGCCCGATGCGGGACCGGCTCACCATCCTCAACGCCTTCATCCACGACGTCGCCACCGGCACCTGGATCGGCACGCTCATCCTCCTCACCATGCTCCACCGCGAGACGCAGCGGCCGGCCTGGTTCCTGGCCTCGCCGCTGGTCCCGGGGCTGGAGCGGAAGTTCCTGGTGGTCACCTGGGTGAGCCTGGCCGTCATCATGGCCACCGGGGTGGTCCGCATGGTCACCTGGAAGGTCTTCGGGTGGACCGGGGACATGGAGCGGAGCCGCATCCAGCTCCTCAAGGTGAAGCACGCGCTGCTCGGCGTGGTCTTCGCCGCCGGCACCGTGTACCAGTTCATGCTGGTCTATTCGTGAGCCTCGGCCACACCCTTCGACGCGCCCCCCGGCTGGCGTCGGTGCTCTGGCGGCTGCGGCGCGGGCGGCTCACCTTCGCCAGCGTCAACCTGCTCAACCGCTGCAACCAGGCCTGCCCCATGTGCGCGGTCCACGGCGGCCCCGACGTCCAGCTCCCGCTGGCCGACCTGGAGCGGGCCTTCGAGGCCCTGGCGGCGGGAGGCCTGAAGGTGGTCGAGCTGTCGGGGGGCGAGCCCTTCCTGCGGCGCGACCTGGCGGCGGTGGTGGCGGCCCTCGACGCCCGGGGCCTGCTCTACTCGTTCAACACCAACGGCACCGCCATCGACGAGGTCGGGCTGGGGGCGCTGGCCGGCGGGCGGGGGCTGCTGCAGGTGGCGATGAGCCTCGACTCGCTCGACCAGCAGCGCTACCGGCTGCTGCGCGGGCGCGACCTGCTCTGGCAGGCGCTGCGGGGGCTGGATCGGCTCCTCGCCGCCCTGCCCGCCACCACCCTCAAGCTCAACATGGCGCTGAGCCGGCACAACCACGCCGAGGTGGACGACCTGCTCGACTTCGCCGGGAGGCGGGGGATCTTCCTCTCGGTCTTCCCGGTCAACCAGGGGCCCGGCGTCCACCGCAGCGACGGGGAGACCTTCGCCGCCTCCGGCGCCGAGCGCGAGGCCATGGCCGCCACCTTCGAGCGGCTGGCGGGGCTGCGACGGCGTGGGGCGCCGCTCTGGGAGCCGAGCGCCTTCTACCGGGCGGCCGCCGCCTACCTGCGCGGCGGCCCCAACGGCCGCTGCGGGGCCGGCCGGCTCTACCTCGACGTGCGCGCCGACGGCACCGTGGCCCCCTGCGTCGACCTCCCCTCGGTGGCCACGCTGGACGACCTGGTGGCGGGGCGGGCCTGGGCGGCCCTGGAGGCGGCCCAGCCGGCCGTGGACCGCTGCCGGGCCACCACCCCCTGCTGCTACACCTGCACCGTCAACCTGGCCGAGACCGGCCGCCACCCGCTGGCGGTCGCCGCCGAGACGGCGCTGGTGCTGCTGCGCGCCGCCGGCCGGCGCGGCGACGACGAGCAGCTCCCGTGACCACCTCCCCGGCCCGCGACGCCTCCGGTGGCCTGCCGGTGCTGGTCGCCGGCGGCGGCCCGGCCGGCCTGACCGCGGCGCTGACCCTGGCCCGGGCCGGGCGCCAGGTGGTGGTGGCGGAGTGCGCCGACGGGGTGGGCGGCCTGGCCCGCACCGTGGAGCGGAGCGGCTACCGCTTCGACATCGGCGGCCACCGCTTCTTCACCCGGGTCCCCGAGGTCCAGGCCCTCTGGGACGAGCTGCTCGGCCCCGACATGCTGGTGCGCCGGCGCCGCTCGCGCATCCTCTTCAACGGCCGGTACTTCGACTACCCCATCACCGCCGGGAGCGCCCTCTCCGGCCTGGGCCCGGTGGAGAGCGCCCGCATCCTGCTCGGCTACCTGGCCGCCCGGCTCCGCCCCATCCGGCCCGAGGCCACCTTCACCGACTGGGTCACCAACCGCTTCGGCCGTCGCCTCTTCGAGACCTTCTTCCGCACCTACACCGAGAAGGTCTGGGGGATGCGCTGCGAGGAGATCGGCGCCCAGTGGGCGGCGCAGCGAATCCGGGGGCTGTCGCTCCGGGCCGCCATCGCCGACATGCTCCGGCGCGGCGCCGGCGGCCACCGCACCCTGGTGACCGAGTTCCAGTACCCGCGACTCGGCCCGGGGATGCTCTGGGAGCGGATTCGCGCCGAGCTGGAGGCTCTGGGGCAGCGGGTGCTGCTCGGCCACCGGCTGGTGGAGGTGCGCCACCAGGGCGGCGCCGTCGGCGAGGTGACGCTGCAGGGACCTTCCGGGCCGGTGGTGCTCCCGGTCTCCGGGCTGATCTCCACCATCCCGCTGCGCGACCTCACCGCCGCCTTCTCGCCGGCCCTCCCGGCGCCGGTCGCGGCCGCGGCCCGCGCCCTGCGCTACCGCGGCTTCCTGGCGGTGGCCACCATCCTCGACGGCGCCGAGCCCTTCCCGGACACCTGGCTCTACCTGCACGACGCCGTGATCCGGGCCGGTCGCATCCAGAACTTCCGCGCCTGGAGCCCGGAGCTGCTCCCCCGCGCCGACCGCGCCTGCCTCGGCCTCGAGTACTTCTGCTGGGCCGGCGACGAGCTGTGGCGGAGCAGCGACGCCGAGCTGGTCGAGGTGGCGGCCCGGGACCTCGAGGCGCTCGGCTTCGCCCGGCGCGCGCAGGTGCTGGAGGGGCACGTGGTCCGCATGGCCGAGGCCTACCCGGTCTACGACGACGGGTTCGTGGAGCGGCTCCGGGTCATCCGCGAGGGGCTGGCGCCGCTCGGCAACCTGGTGGTGGCCGGCCGCAACGGCATGCACCGCTACAACAACATGGACCACTCCATGCTCACCGGCATGCTGGCGGCGCGCCACCTGATGGGCGAGCCGCACGACGTCTGGACCGTCAACGCCGACGACCAGGAGGTCGAGCCGCCGGCGGTGCCGGCCGGCGACTCGACGGGCTGACTCCCTACCAGGCCTCGCCGCCCGAGGCCAGGTTGCTGTGCTCGTTGGTGCAGGTGGTCCCGGTGCTGTTGAGGACCAGGTTGGCGCCGAAGGTGTAGCTGTCCTTGCCGGTCTTCACGAAGCCCTTCAGGGCCGGGGTGATCACCCCGCTCTTGTAGCGGGCCGGTGCGTTGGGCGTGAGGATGAGCCGGCTCACCTTGCCGCCGTGCGGCACCCGGAGGTGGCAGGAGATGCAGGAGAAGAAGGCGTTGGGGCTGCCGGTGTGGGTGTTGCTGGTGCCGATGAGCCGGTGGACGGCGTTGGAGCCAGCGCTGTTGGGCACCGGGTGGCAGTTGAGGCAGAACAGCTTGTTGGGGGCGGTGCCCGTGGCGGCGCTGGAGACCAGCCACAGGGTCCCGGTGTTGCCACCGTTCTGCGAGGCCTGCGTGTAGGGCCAGGCCCGGTTGGCCCCCCTCAACATGAACTTCACCGCCGAGCCGTGCGGCCCCTGCGTGGCCGGGCTGGCCACGTCGCCGCCGTGGCAGTCGGAGCAGGTCATGGTGTTGCCCGGCGTCCAGGGGGCGACCAGCTGGGCCGCCACCAGCTGGTTGCTGGCGGTGGCGCTGCTGTCGGTGCCGGCTGGCAGCGCCGACGCCACCGGGTGGCGCGACTGGTTGGCGGGGCTGAACTCGAGCGCCAGGTCGGTCCAGTTGGCGGTGCCGGCCACCCCGCCCCAGGTGCCGGTGCCGCCCCAGGCGGCCAGGCCGGTGTTGGCGCCGGAGTGGCACTTGAAGCAGATCTGGTACTCGTAGGTCGAGGCGGCGGTGGCGGCGTAGGCGGTCGGCGCCGTGAAGTTGGCGACGCTCCAGGTCGGAACGACGCCGGTGACGCCGGTGATGGCGCCCCAGACCAGGTTGCTGTTGCTGGCCGGCTTGGCCGGGAGCGTCTTGGCGGCGTGCGGCTCGTGGCAGTCCTCGCACTCCACGTGCTTGGTCCCGCCGGCCCCGGCCGCCGCCTCGGTGGGCTGGTGGATCAGGTCGTAGCCGCCGACGTTGTGCTTGTTGACGTGGAGCGGGTCGTTGAAGGCCTGGAAGACGTTCTGCGCGGCCGCGCTCATCACCGTGGCGTTGAAGTAGTCACGGTTGGCGACCGTCTTCACCGGCCCGGCGCCCGGGGTGGTGTCGGTGGTCAGGTGGTGGCAGCGGTAGCAGTGGTCCTCGGCGTGGTCGTCCACCGGCGTGGTCTGGCCCATGGGGTTGCGGAGCCGGCGATCGACGCTGGTGTGCAGGGCGAACTCGAAGGCGCCGCTCTGCTTCTCCGGGTAGGTGGCGGTCTGCCGGTCGGAGTGGCACTTCATGCAGACGGCGCTGAAGGCCGAGGCCCCGGTGGTGATGCTGCCGGCCACCGCGTAGGCGTGCGACGAGGCCGCGAAGCTGGCCCCGTCGATGACGTGGGTCAGGGTGTTCCCGGCCCCGGCGTAGGTCTTCTGCGCGGTGGTGCTCTTCACCAGCCCGCCGGCGGTGGCGTGGCAGGACAGGCAGAGCCCGGCGGTGCCGGAGAAGTCGGTGTTGGCGTAGTTGCCGGTGGCCGGGGCCACCTTGGTGGGCGCCGTGGCGATGGTGGTGCGCAGGTTGGCGCCGCGCCCCAGGGTGTTGGCGGCGTTGAGCGCCGGGTTGAAGACGTCGTGGTCGGCGTGGCACTGCAGGCAGGCCTGGCCGGTGGCCGTGAGCGGGTAGGTCTTGAAGGCCGCGCCCTCCGCCACCACGTGGTGGTAGACGGTGGTGTCGCTCACCATCCTGCCGTAGGCGGCGCCGGTGGCGGCGTCGGTCTTGTGGCAGTTGAGGCAGGGCGAGCCGCCCGACGACTCGCCGCCGTCGAGCGAGCCGTTGATGTGGATGAGCTTGGCGGCGGCCGACAGCGCCGTGGCCGCGCCCGGGCTGTCCGGGTAGCCGGGGTGGCACTGGCTGCAGGCGGCATTGACCGGGTGGGCCGCCGCGACCGGAGGCAGGCCGTGGCAGTCACCGCAGAGCACGGTGCCGGCCGCCACCCACGACGGGGTCTGGTTCAGGCCGACCACCGTGTCGGCGCGCGGCGAGTGGCAGTAGGTGCTGGCGCACGAGCCGCCGACGACGCCGCCGGACCCGGTGGTGCTGCCTGCGTAGGTCGGAGTGCGGGCCCCGAAGGCGGCGCCGCTCGCCAGGTTGCCCCAGGCGATGGTGGCGCGGGCCCCGCCGGTGCCGCCGCCGAGGGCGTGGGTGGTGTCGGTGTCGCTCGCCGGCAGCGTGTGGCACTCGGTGCAGGCCAGCGAGGTCGACCGGAAGGTGGTGCCGGCGAGGTGGGCCCGGTGGGCGCCGACGCCTGGGGCGGTGGTGGCGGTCTGGCCGGTGGTGTCGACGGTGTTGGTGCCGGTGGCGCCGGGGGCGGCCCCCGTCGGGTTGGCGCGGACCACGCCGGCCAGCGACAGCTCGCCGTGGCAGGCGGTGCAGCCGGAGGTGGTCTTGGTGGTGAGGCCGTCCACGTGCGTGGCGGCCGCGGCCGCCGTCAGCGTGGTGGTGGTGACCCCGGCGTGGCAGCTGGCGCAGCTGGTGTTCTGCGGGTGCGGGTGGGCCGGCTGCGGCGCCGCCGCCGACTGGCCGTGGCAGTCGTTGCAGCCGAGCTTGGTCGGCGTGCCGGTGCCCCAGCCGACGGTGTTCCCGGCCGGCTTGCCGTAGGTGAACTGGCCGTGACAGTAGGTGTTGGAGCAGGTCTTGGTGGCCGCGGAGTAGGCGACCGGGGCGGCGGCCCGGGCGGTGGCCAGGTTGCCGAAGGCCACCGGGTTGACGGCCGGGGCGTGCGGAGCGGTGAGCGGCACCAGCCCGCTGTGGCAGTTGACGCAGCGGAGGGCGCTGGAGAAGGCCGGCGCGGTCCCCTGGTTGACGTGGGCCAGGTGGGCCCCGACCACGTTGCCGCTGGCCGCGTTGGTGGAGTCGACCGGCGGCGCCGACAGGGCCAGGTTGGCGCCGAGGGCGTCGAGCTCGGTGGCCGAGCCGGCCACGGTGCGCCCGGCGGTGCCGTGGCAGGAGGTGCAGGTCTGCGGCACCACGTCGAGCAGGCCGTTCATGTGCGTGGCCAGGTTGACGGTCGAGGTGCCGTAGCCGGTGTGGCAGTTGCCGCAGAGGGCGTTGTTGGGGTGGGTGCCGCCCGGCGGGCTGGCCACCGCCCCGGCGGTCCGGCCATGGCAGGAGTTGCAGGTGATGGTCCCGGCCGCGGTCCAGGCAGGCGAGGCGTTCAGGCCGTTGGTGAAGTTGCCGTGGCAGTAG
The DNA here is from genome assembly GCA_032654565.1 of Anaeromyxobacteraceae bacterium. Lineage (GTDB taxonomy): Bacteria > Myxococcota > Myxococcia > Myxococcales > Anaeromyxobacteraceae > JADKCZ01. The sequence continues at coordinate 556,236 of JAULAX010000017.1, forward strand.
GTGGAGGCGCAGGAGCCGCCGGTGGTCCCGCCGGCGCCGGTGGTGCTGGTGCCGTAGGTCGGCGTGACCGGGCCCCCCGACCAGTTGTTGGTGGAGCGGGTGGCCAGGGTGCCGAAGGTGAGCGTGGCCCTCGCCCCGCCGCTGCCAGCGCCGGTGCCGTGGCTGACGTCGGTGTCTGTCGCGGGCAAGGCATGGCACTCGGTGCAGGCCAGGGCGTTTCGGATCGACCCGTTGGTCAGGTGGACCCGGTGGACGCCGACGCCGGCCGAGGCGGTGAGGGTCTGGCCGGTGGTGTCGACGGTGTTGGTGCCGGTGGCGCCGGGGGCGGCCCCCGTCGGGTTGGCGCGGACCACGCCGGCCAGCGACAGCTCGCCGTGGCAGGCGGTGCAGCCGGAGGTGGTCTTGGTGGTGAGGCCGTCCACGTGTGTGGCGGCGGCCGCCGCCGTCAGGGTGGTGGTGGTGACCCCGGTGTGGCAGCTGGCGCAGCTGGTGTTCTGCGGGTGCGGATGGGCCGGCTGCGGCGCCGCCACCGACTGACCGTGGCAGGCGTTGCAGCCGAGCTTGGTCGGCGTCCCGGTGCCCCAGCCGACGGTGTTCCCGGCCGGCTTGCCGTAGGTGAACTGGCCGTGACAGTAGGTGTTGGAGCAGGTCTTGGTGGCCGCGGAGTAGGCGACCGGGGCGGCGGCCCGGGCGGTGGCCAGGTTGCCGAAGGCCACCGGGTTGACGGCCGGGGCGTGCGGAGCGGTGAGCGGCACCAGGCCGCTGTGGCAGTTGACGCAGCGGAGGGCGCTGGAGAAGGCCGGCAGGTCGCCCTGGTTGACGTGGGCCAGGTGGGCCCCGACCACGTTGCCGCTGGCCGCGTTCGTCGAGTCGACCGGCGGCGCCGACAGGGCCAGGTTGGCGCCGAGGGCGTCGAGCTCGGTGGCCGAGCCGGCCACGGTGCGCCCGGCGGTGCCGTGGCAGGAGGTGCAGGTCTGCGGCACCACGTCGAGCCGCCCGTTCAGGTGCGTGGCCAGGTTGACGCTCGAGGTGCCGTAACCGGTGTGGCAGTTGCCGCAGAGGGCGTTGTTGGGGTGGGTGCCGCCCGGCGGGCTGGCCACCGCCCCGGCGGTCCGGCCGTGGCAGGAGTTGCAGGTCATGGCCGTGGTCGAGGTCCAGACCGGCGTGGCGGTGGTGGCGCCGTTGGTGAAGTTGCCGTGGCAATAGGTGGCGGCGCAGGAGCCGCCGGTGGTCCCGCCGGCGCCGGTGGTGCTGGTGCCGTAGGTCGGCGTGACCGGGCCCCCCGACCAGTTGTTGGTGGAGCGGGTGGCCAGGGTGCCGAAGGTGAGCGTGGCCCTCGCCCCGCCGGTGCCGGTGCCGGTGCCGTGGCTGACGTCGGTGTCTGTCGCGGGCAAGGCGTGGCACTCGGTGCAGGCCAGGGCGTTGCGGTTGGTCCCGGCCGTCAGGTGGGCCTTGTGGGCGCCGACTCCGGCCGAGGCCGGGAGCGTCTGGCCGGTGGTGTCGACGGTGTTGGTGCCGGTGGCGCCGGGGGCGGCTCCCGTCGGGTTGGCGCGGACCACGCCGGCCAGCGACAGCTCGCCGTGGCAGGCGGTGCAGCCGGAGGTGGTCTTGGTGGTGAGGCCGTCCACGTGCGTGGCGGCGGCCGCCGCCGTCAGCGTGGTGGTGGTGGCCCCGGCGTGGCAGCTGGCGCAGGTGGTGTTCTGCGGGTGCGGGTGGGCCGGCTGCGGCGCGGCCACCGACTGGCCGTGGCAGGCGTTGCAGCCGAGCTTGGTGGTCGGGGTCGAGGTGACCAGCCAGCCGACCGGATTGGCCCCCTTGCCGTAGCTGAAGTTGCCGTGGCAGTAGGTGTTGGAGCAGGTCTTGGTGGCGGTGTTGTAGCCCAGCGGCGTCGCCGCGCCGCCGTCGATGGCGATGTTGCCCCAGACCACCGGGCTGGGCGGGATGGGGTGTGGCGCCACGTTCCAGACCAGGCCGCTGTGGCAGTTCTCGCAGCGGAAGGCATTGGAGAGGGCCGGCAGGTTGGACTGGTTGACGTGCGCCTGGTGCGGGCCGACGACGTTGCCGCCCGCCTGGCCGTTGGTGTCGACCGGCGGCGCCGCCCGGACCAGGTTCTGGCCGTTGACGTCGGTCCAGGTGGCCGAGGCCACCGGCACCTGGGTCACGTCGCCGTGGCAGGAGCTGCAGCTCAGGGGACCGTACTCGAGCGTGCCGTTGAGGTGGGTGAGCGGATTGACGATGGTGCCGGAGTTGCCGGAGTGACACTTGCTGCAGTCGGTGCTGGCCTGCGGGTGGCTGCCGCCGGGGAGCGTGGCGGTGGTGACGGTGGCGAGGCCGGCGCCGTGGCAGGAGTTGCAGGTGAGGCCGGGCGCCGCCGTCCAGCTCATGGTCGCCTTCTTGCCGTTCTTGAACTGGCCGTGGCAGTAGGTGGAGGCGCAGCTGCCGGCGACGTTGGCGAGGGTGCCGGTGGTGCTGCCGGCGTAGGCCGGGGCCACCAGCTCGTTGTTGAAGGTGGCGCCGACGCCCCGGGCCAGGTTGCCCCAGGCCAGCGTGGCGCGGGCGCCGCCGCTGCCGCCGCCGACGGCGTGGGTGGTGTCGGTGTCGCTGGGCGGGAGCAGGTGGCACTCACCGCAGGCCAGGACGGCCCGGTAGGTGGTGTTGACCAGGTGGGCCCTGTGGGCGCCGGTGCCGGCCGAGGTGGTGGCGCCGGAGCGGCCGGCGGTGTCGACGGTGTTGGTGCCGGTGGCGCCGGGGGCGGCGGCCAGCGGGTTGAGCAGCGTCACGCCGGCCAGCGGCAGCTCGCCGTGGCAGGAGGTGCAGCCGCCGGTGGTCCTGGTGACCAGGCCGTCGACGTGGGTGGTGACCGCCGCCCCCGTCAGCGTGGTGGCGGTGGCCCCGGCGTGGCAGGCGCCGCAGGTGGCGTTGGACGGGTGCGGGTGGGCCGGCGGCGTGGCGTGGCAGGCGGTGCAGCCGAGCTTGGTGGCGGGGCTGGAGCCGGTGCCCCAGGCGATGGGGTTGGCGCCGTTGCCGCCGGCGAACTGGCCGTGGCAGTAGGTGGAGCTGCAGGTGTGGGTGGCCGGGGTGTAGGTCATCCCGGCGGCCGGGGCGATGTCACCGAAGGTGACGGTGGTGGTGTTGTCGGAGTGGGTGCCGGTGGTGGGGACCACGTGGCAGGCGACGCAGCGCACGGCGTCGGAGAGCGCCGGCGGCGCGGCCTGCTGGTTGACGTGGGCCAGGTGGGCGCCCACCTGGTTGCTGGTGGTCACGCCGCGCGGCGGCGCCGCCAGCGCCAGCAGCCGGTTGGGGACCTGGCCGTCCATGTCGACGGCGCTGGCCGCCACGGTCCGGTTGACGTCGCCGTGACAGCCGGAGCAGGTCTGGTCGACCACGTCGAGCCGGCCGTTGAGGTGGAGGGTGGCGCTGGCGACGGTGTTGCTGTAGCCGGGGTGGCAGAGCGAGCAGGTGCTGTTGCCCTGCGGGTGGCTGCCGCCGGGGAGCGAGGCGGAGGCGCCGGCGGTGGCGCCGTGGCAGGAGTTGCAGGTCATGGCGCCGACGGTGGTCCAGCCGAGGCCGGCGGTCCCCTTGCCGTTGACGAAGTTGCCGTGGCAGTAGGTGGAGGCGCAGGAGCCGGCGGTGGCGCCACCGCTCCCGGAGGTGGAGCCCGTGTAGGTGGGCGAGACCGGCAGGCCGGACCAGCCGTTGCCGGCCCCGGTGGCGAGGTTGCCAAAGGTGACGGTGGCGCGCGAGCCGCTGGCCGGCACCGCGCCGGTGGCGTGGCCGGTGTCGCCGTTGGACGGCGGCAGGGCGTGGCACTCGGTGCAGGCGATGGCGACGTGGGCGATGACGCCGGCGCCGAGGTGGGCCTTGTGGGCGCCGACGCCGGGCGAGGTGGCGGCGGCCTGGCCCACGGTGTCCATGGTGTTGGTGCCGGTGACGCCGGGGGCCGCGGCCACCAGGTTGTTGGTCAGGGTGACGCCGGCCGCCGGCAGCTCGCCGTGGCAGGAGGTGCAGCCGCCGGTGGTCCTGGTGACCAGGCCGTCCACGTGGGTGGCGGTGGCGGCGGCGGAGAGCACGCCGGCGCCGACGCCGGCGTGGCAGGTGGCGCAGGTGAGGTTCTGCGGGTGCGGGTGGGCCGGCTGCGGCGCCGTCGGCGACTGGCCGTGGCAGGCGCTGCAGCCCCGCTTGGCCGGCGTGCCGTCACCCCAGGCGACCACGTTCGCCTGCAGGCCGCCAGGGAACTGGCCGTGGCAGTAGGTGGAGCTGCAGGTCTGGGTGCTGGCGTTGTAGGGGAGCGCGCCGCCGCCCAGGTTGGCGATGTCGCCCCAGACGATGGTGGCGGTCCCCAGCCCGAGGTGGTTCGGCACCACGTGGCAGGCGGCGCAGCGCTGGGCGTTGGAGAGCGCCGGCGGCGTGGCCTCCTGGTTGACGTGGGCCAGGTGGGCCCCCACCTTGTTGCCGCTGCTGGCCCGGGCCAGGTCGAGGGGCGGCGCGGCCAGGACCAGGCGGGCCCCGGCGGGATCGAGCTCGGTGGCGCTGGCCGCCGCGATGCGCGACGGGAGGCCGTGGCAGCTGGTGCAGCTGACGCCGGCCGCCTGCACCTGGCCGTCGATGTGGGTGGCCTTGACCACCTGGCTGTCGCTGTACCCGAGGTGGCAGTTGCCGCAGAGCGTGCTGTTGATGTGGCTGCCGCCGGGCGGCGTGGCGGTGAGGCCGGTGCCGCGGCCATGGCAGGAGTTGCAGTTCAGGCCGGTGGCGGTCCAGCTCACCGCGTTGTTGGTCTTGCCGTTCTTGAACTGGCCGTGGCAGTAGACCGAGTTGCAGGAGCCGGCGGTGGCCCCGTAGGCGGCCGAGCTGGAGCCGGAGTAGACCGGCGCCGGCAGCTCGTTGTTGAAGGAGGCGCCCACCCCGCGGGCCAGGTTGCCGAAGGCCATGGAGGCGCGGGCGCCGCTGAGGACGTTGCCGCTCATGCCGACGCCGGTGGCGTGGGAGACGTCGGTGTTGGACGGCGGCAGGGCGTGGCAGTCGATGCAGGTCAGCGCCGCGGCGCGGTAGGTGGTGCCGGCGAGGTGGGCGAGGTGGGCGCCGACGCCGGGGGCGGTGGCCAGGCCCTGGCCGGTGGTGTCGGCGGAGGTGAGCTGGTTGCCGCCGCCGGGGGCGGCCGGGACCAGGCCGACGGTGAGGGTGACGCCGCTGGCGGCGCGATCGCCGTGGCACTGGGTGCAGCCGCTCACCACCAGGTTGAGGGCGGCGTTGACGTGGGTGCTCCGGGCCGTGCCGGTGACGCCGGTGGTGGCGTACCCGGCGCCGTGGCAGTTGGCGCAGACCGGGTTCTTCGGGTGGGTGGCGCCGGCGGCGGCGGAGAGCGGCGGCGGGGCGGCGTGGCAGGTGCCGCAGGCCACCTGGGTGGCGTCGCCGGTCCAGAGCGGCGACTTGTTGGTGCCGCCGGCCGCGGTCAGCGAGGCGCCGTGGCAGTAGTTGGTGCAGGTCGGGCTGGGGGTCTCCCAGGCGGCGACGGCGAGCGCGCCGGACAGGGGCGTCGGGACCACGTTGCCGGCGGTGGCCGGCGAGCTCCAGAGCAGGTCGACCTGGCCGTTGGCGTGACGCAGGGCGCCCGGCATCACGTGGCAGACCAGGCAGGAGTAGCCGGCGGCGACCAGCGGGGCGACGTTGCTGGCGGCGTTGACGTGGGCCTGGTGGGCGCCGACCTTGACGCCGGCGGTGGCCCCGGTGGTGTCCCTGGGCGGGGCGAAGTTGCCCGCGACGCCGCCGTGGCAGCTGGAGCAGCTGGTGCCGGCGGGATCGATGAGGCCGTTGACGTGGGTGGCAGGGTTGACGGTGGTGGCGGTGTAGCTGGGGTGGCAGCTGCCGCAGTCGCCGTTGTTGGGGTGCCAGAGGCCGGGCCGGGCGGCGTGGCAGGTGCCGCAGGCCGCCTCGGGGGCGCCGGCGATCCAGTTGGGGTTGGTCTTGCTGCCGCCGCCGGCCAGGGTGATGCCGTGGCAGTAGTTGGTGCAGGTCGGGTTGGTCTCCCAGCCCGCCACCAGGTTCCCCTCGGCCGGGGTGGGGACGGCGGTGCGGGCCTTGGCGAGCGGGCCCCAGCCGATGGCGACGCTGCCGTCGGCGTGGGTGGCGTCGGTCGGCAGGACGGCGCCGTGGCACTCGGTGCACTGGATCTGGATCGACAGCGGGCCGGCCGGGTTGAGGCTGGTGGACGGGGACAGGTGGGCCTGGTGGGCCCCCACCGCCGGCGACGAGGCGGTCAGCTCGTTCGGCTGGGTGCCGACCGGCGGCGCCGCCAGGTTGGCCCGGACCTGGAGGCTGGCGTTGGCGCCGGCCGGGATCACCGAAGGCACCAGCGGGAAGGCGGCGTCACCGGCGCGATTGCCCTGGCCATGGCAGAAGGTGCACTCGGACAGCCAGTTGGGGTGCCCCTGCGGGCTCGTCAGGGTGGGGATGGCGTGGCAGGCGGTGCAGGAAGGCGCCGCGCCCTGCCCGCCCAGGTCCGAGCCGTGGCAGTTCTTGCACGCCGCCAGGCCGGCCGGGGGGCTCAGCGCGTTGGGGCCGTGGTCGGTGGGGTTGGAGTAGTTGGCCGGGTGGTAGTCGATGTCGAGCTGGCCGTTGACGTGCAGGCCGTTGAGGACGTTGATGGCGCCGGCGGTGTCGACGGTGCCGGGGTGGCACTTCCAGCACTGGGTGGCGGCGGTGATGGCGAGGCCGTCTCGGTCATTGGCCGGGTGCGGCGCCGGGGGGTTGGCGAGGAAGTGGCAGGTGCCGCAGGCGGCCGGCGCGGCGGGGGCGCTCCAGGACGGGTTCTTGCTGCTGCCGCCCGGCAGGGTGGCGCCGTGGCAGTAGGTGGAGGCGCAGGTGCCGGAGGCGTAGGTGGGGCTGAGGCCGCCGCGGTTCACCAGGTTGTTGGTCCCGGTGGCCCACTGGATGACCGGCTGGCCGTGCGGGCCGCCGTTGGTCGGCACCCGGTGGCACTCGCTGCAGGAGAAGGGCCTGGAGAGGCGCGAACCGCTCCCCGCCACGGTGGAGACGTGGCGCAGGTGGGCGCCGACCTTGGCCCCGGTGGTGGCCCCCAGCGAGTCCTTGGGCGGCGCCCAGGAGGCCGACGAGCTGGTCTCGCCGCGGGTCTCGTCGCCGTGGCAGTTGGTGCAGCCCTTGGCCTCCACGATGCCGTTGATGTGGGTGCCGGTGGTGGTGATCTGGCCATCGGGCGCCACCGTGTCGGGGTGGCAGGCGGCGCAGGTGGTCGGCGTCAGGCCGGTCGAGTGGGTGGGGGGCGCGCCCACCGTGCTGGTGCCGTGGCAGGAGCCGCAGTTCATGGGGGCATCGCCCCAGCCGGGCGTGGTGTTGGAGCCGCCGGCGCCGAGCGTGACGCCGTGGCAGTAGACGGAGCAGGTGCCGCCCCGGCCCGGCGAGGCCACGGGCGTGTACCCGGCGCTGAAGGTGCCGCCCAGGGTGGCCCGCGCGCCCCAGGTGATCTCGGCGCGGCCGTCGCCGTCCGCCGTCCCGTTGGGCTTCGAGATGTGGCCGGGGTCGGCGATGCGCCCGGGGACCTTGTGACACTCCTCGCAGGCCACCTGCTTGCCGAGGTGGACGGTGTGGGCGCCGACCGCCCCGCCGGTCTCCGTCCCCTGCAGGTCGTTGGGCGGCGCGCCGGTCTGGTCGCTGGCGCCGCCGTGGCAGCCGAGGCACCCGGCCGGCCCGGACGGGTTGAGCGGCGTGCGGCGCCCCTTGTCGCAGCCGGCGAGCGAGAGCGCGGCGGCGAGGAAGGCGATGACGATGAGTGCGTGGCGGCGCATGCGGGCGACCTCGAGCCGACCCCCTGCGACAAGGGGGCGCGGCCAGCGTGAACGAGGGAGACGACCCATCGTGCCGGTTTCGAATCGACATGGGCTTGATGGAGGTCAAGGAATCTAAGAATTACCTAATCGAGACAGTCGGTTGGGTGATTTCACCCATCCGGATCAAACCCTCAACGACCCGGCCGCCCGCCCGGCCACTTTCCGCCCGAATCCCCGGGACCTGGGTGGCGGCGTGCTACCCTGCGCGGCCATGCCTGAGCCGCTTCCCGTTCGGCCACTTCGGCCTCGTCCGCCCCCCATGAGGCGATTCGCCACGTGAGCTCGCCGGCGACCTCCGCACCCGCCCAGCTGGCCTGGACCGGCGTGCTGGTGGCCCTGGCCGCCGCCGCCGCCCTGGCCTCCGATCTCCACGGCCACGCCGCGCGCACCCCGTTCACGCCGCTGGAGGGGTTCCAGGGCCAGCGCTGGGCGGTGGTCGGGGACGCCGCGGACGCGGTGGAGGCCTGGAGCAGCGCCGGACTGCGTGGCCGGCGGGTGCTGGTGGCCACCGGACGCTGGGGCAAACCGGTGACCCGGGAGGCCGGCCCGGAGGCGGCGCCCGCCCCGCCCGACGACCCGGCCGCCCTGGCCGCGGCCCGCGCCGCGAAGGTCAGCGGCGCGCTCTTCGAGGCCACCATGCGGGGCGTGGCCCGCGAGCTGCTGGTGGTCATGCCCGACGCCGCCTGGGACGCCCGCGTCGAGGCCATCCGCGCCGCCCGGGAGACCACGCTAGGCGACGGCTGGGCGCGCCAGCCCTTCCACGGCATCCCGCGCAGCTTCCACCGCCCGGCGACAGTGCCCCGAATCGACGAGGAGCTCCTGCTGCTGGTCGAGCCCTCCTTCTTCGCCGCCGGCGCCCCCGCCGACCTCGCCGCCTGGCTGGCCGCGCGGGGGATCCGCTTCGACCTGGCCCTGATCGCGGCGACCGATCCGCTGGCCACCCCCGCCCAGCAGGCGGCCGCGGCGGCGCTGGCCGGGCAGGTCGGGGCCGTGCAGCTTGAGGCGGCTCCGTGAGCGCGCCGGCCTTCACCCGGCGTGACGTGGTGGCGCTGGCCGGACTGGTGGCGGTGGCCTGGCTGGTGCGCGCCGCCGGGATCGCCACCCAGCCGCTGATGTCCGACGACCTCTCGGTGGCCGCGACGGCGCGCGCCTTCGCCGCCCAGGGGCTGCCCGAGCCGACCATGTGGAACCACCCCCGGCTCCGCGACCTGCTGGTCGACCTCTCGCTGGACGCCTTCGGCGACGGCGCCTGGGGCATCAAGGCCTGGAGCGTGCTGCTGGGGGTGCTGGCCATCCCGGCGCTCTTCATGCTGCTGCGGCGGCTGGCGCCGGAGCGGCCGGCGGTCGCGTGGCTAGGGGCGGCGCTGCTGGCGGTGGAGCCGTTCCAGGTCCACTTCGCCCGGCAGGGGATCCAGGACGTCTACCTGACCTTCTTCCCGGTGGCCGGGCTGGCGGCGGCGCTCTGGTACCGGGCCTCACGCGCCGCCGGCTGGCTGGTCCTCTCCGGGCTGCTCTTCGGGCTGGGGCTGGCCTCGAAGTGGAGCGCCGGCTTCTCCCTGGCCCTGGCGCTGGGGCTGGTGGCCTTCGACGCCTGGCGGCAGGGGACACGGCCGGCCCAGCGGCTGCCGCCGCTCCTCTTCGCCGCGGCGGCGCTGATCCTCCTGCCGCTCACCGTCTACCTGCTCACCTTCTGGCCCTGGTTCGGCCGCGGCCACTCCCTCGGCGAGTGGCTCGACTTCCAGCGGGCCATGGCCTTCGAGACCGCCACCCACGTCGGCTACCCCGGCACCAAGCTGCCCGACTTCTACGGCGAGCAGGTGGGCGCCTGGCGCTGGTTCCTGGCGCCGACCTGGTTCGTCGATCTCGGCCTGCCCACCGTCGGCACGGGGACCACCGGCATGACCTACCTGATCGGCGTGGGCAACCCGCTCACCTGGCTGCTGGTGCTGCCGTCGCTCGGCTACGCCGCCTGGCGCGGCTGGCGCCGGCGCGATCCGGCCGGCGGGCTGCTGGCCGCGCTCTTCCTGGTCAACTACCTCCCCTTCCTCTCGCCGAGCCGGCCCATCTTCTCCAACAGCGCCGTGGTGGTGATCCCCTACGGCCTGGCGCTGGTCGGCTACGCGGCGGCGGCGGCCTGGCCGCGCGCCCGGGCGCTGGTGGCCGCCTGGCTCGGGCTCTCGGCCCTGGCCGCGGCGGCGCTCTGGTTCGCCTCGGTGGGGCGGTCGACGCCGCCGACCACCTGGCTGGTCCACCTGCTGGTGCCGCCGGCCGCCTGGGAGTCGAAGGCGCTCAAGCTGCAGCGGTCGGGGGCCGGCCACCCGGGCGGCGCCGTGCCGGCTCCAGCCACCCCGGCTGCGGCGGGGGCGGCTCCCGCAGCGCCGGCGGCGCCTCCCTCACCCTCCCCGGCCCGGGCTCAGGAGAAGTAGGCGGTGTGGAGCGAGTTGATCACCATGGGCAGGATGATCAGCGCCAGGATGAAGAGGGCGAAGCTGGCGATGGCCAGCCAGGCGGTGACCCGCGGCCCCGGCTTCAGGAAGAGCCGGACGTGGAGGAAGCTGCCCCAGGTGATCCAGCTGACCAGCGACCAGGTCTCGATGGGATCCCAGCCCCAGTAGCGCCCCCAGGACTGGTTGCCCCAGATGGCGCCGGCGGCGATGGTCACGGTCCAGAAGATGAAGCCGAAGCCGGCGCTGCGGACGATGAGGGCGTCGAGCGCCGGCTCGGGCGGCACCCGCTCGATCCAGGCCGGCGGCGAGGCCCGGCGGCGCAGCAGCAGCAGCACGGCGCTGCCCACCGAGATGAGGAAGGCGGCGGCCGAGACCTTGGCGAAGATGATGTGGAAGGTGAGCCAGATGGAGCGGAGCGTCGGCGGCAGCTCGCGGCTCTCCGGGTTGGAGAACATCCCCACCGCCATGGCCAGGATGGCCAGCGGCATGGCCACCACGGCGATGGCCGTCCAGGCTGGCCGGCGGAAGAGCACCACGGTCAGCACCGCCACCGCCACCCAGGCGTTGGAGGAGAGCACCTCGTAGCGGAGCATGTACGGGCCGTGGCCCACCGCCGCCCAGCGGACGCCGATGGCGACGGCGTGGGGCAGCAGGCCGAGCGCCGCGGCGGCGAGGCCGATGGTGCGGCCGCGCGGCTTGGCGAAGACCACCGACCAGGTGAGCGCCACGGCGGCGACGATGTAGCAGGCCACCGCGCCCCAGTGGAGCGAGATCTCGACGGCGTAGCGGCTCATGGCGTGGCTCCGCGCGGCGGGACGGGCGCGGCGCCGGGGGGGATGGGGGGATGGCCGGGAGGCGGCGAGCCGAAGGGCGGGTGACCGGGCGGCGGGACCGCGCCGCGGGCGCCGGGGACGGGCGCGGCGGCGCCGGGGGGCGCGCCAGGCGGGCCGACGCCGCCGGCCCCGCGGGCCTGGGCCGCCTCCTCCTCCAGGGTGGGGAGGCCGTGCGCCTGCCGGGCGTCCAGCTCCAGCTTCGGCGCGGCGCGCCCCACCTGCGGCGGGGTGAGGAACTCGGTCTCCATCAGCTTGAGCCGGCCCCCCTCGCGGCGGAACCGGTAGCGCAGGTGGTAGGCGTCGGTGGACTCCTCGCCCACCTGCTTGCCGGTGCCGATCTTCCGGTCGCGGTAGTGCCAGCGCTCACGGGTGGTGACCAGCAGCTCCTCGCCCTGGCGCTCGGCCCCCTCGAAGACCAGCTCGGTGAGCTGGGCGTCGAGGGTGATGCCGGCGTCGCGCTTGACGCCGATGAGGCCGAGCAGCCGCAGGGCGTGCTCCTCGCCCACGTAGGGATCGACGATCTCCTGGTCGGAGACCCGGTAGGCCTCGACCATCTTGTCGAGGTAGGTGCGGACCGCCTGCTCCCCCTCCACCCTCGCCTCGTCCCGGGCCGCCGCGCCGCGCTGGCAGCCCACCACCAGCCACGCCGCGGCCACCAGCACCGCCACCAGTCCACGCCTCATCCCTGCCACTCCTTTCGCAGCTGCTCCAGCCGCTCCGTGTACAGCGGCGCGAACCGCTGCGGTCGCACCGCCAGCACCAGCCGGTCCCCCTGCACGAAGACGCCGGTGTCGACCGGCACCACCGTGAACATCAGGACCACGCCGGCGATCACCAGCGAGACCCCGGCGAAGAACCCAAGCCGGCTGGGATCCTGCGCCCCCTTCAGGTCCACCGTCCAGGAGAAGCCCTCCAGCCGGAGCCGCTCCCCCTCGCCGATCTCCACCTCGTCGCCGGTGCCGGCCAGGCCGTAGCCGAGCAGCCCGCCGTCCTTGAGCGCCCGGACGTGGAGCCCCTGCGGGCGGCCCCCTCGGGCGTCGCCCTGCAGCCGGACCTCGCGCCCGTCGTCGGTCTTGAAGCGGCCGCGCACCTCGTCGCCGGCCGGGTGGAGCACCACCTGCCGCTCCACCTCGCCGGCGGCCGAGATGACCCGGCACTGGACCACCGCGCCGTAGCTGGAGGTGATGTAGAGGGTCCGCCCGGCCCCGACGTCGAGGGGAGTGTTGATGGCCAGGTCGCGCACCGGCGCCGCCTCGCCCTCCCCCAGCGCCACGCTGGCCTCCACCTGCAGCAGCGAGCTGTTGGGGTAGAGGGTCGGGCGGATCTCGCGGATCTGCAGCGGCTGCGGCAGGGCGAAGGGGGCGGAGAGCCGGCCGCCGCGCTGGGCGGGGAAGACCTCCGGGCCGGTGCCGAGCACCTGCCCCTCGGCCACGCGGACCATGGCGTCGCGGAACCAGAGCAGGCGGACCGGGGCGAAGGCCACGGCGACCAGCAGGCCGAGGTGGAAGATGGGGGAGCCGAGCAGGCCGAGCCGGCCGGAGCGCGTGAGGAGCGGCGCCTCCGGAACCCGGCGGCACCCGGCCAGCGGCAGCTCCAGCCGGAGCGGCGCGGCGGCCAGGCTGGCCAGCAACGGCGCGGCGCCGAAGGTGCGCCCGACCCGCCGCCACTGCTCCACCTGGACGGCCAGCAGGGAGACGAAGGCCAGCGCCACGATGGCCAGGAACCACCAGCTGGTGGTCACCTCGTGGAGCCCGAGGGCGCCGGCCAGCGGGGCCAGGCGCGGCCAGCCGGTGCGGAAACGCTCGATGGCCTCGGCGTCGGGCACCTGCGGCACCGAGGCCGCCAGCCCGGCGCCGACCGCCAGCGAACCGACCGCCGAGAGGATCAGCACCGGCCGCCGCAGCAGGGCGACGGCCGACCGCCAGGCCTGGCTGGCGCGACCCTGGGAGGTGGAGGTGGTCACGGGGTGCGGATCTTACCGAAGTACCGGGAGCGGCGCAGGGGCTCACCCCCACCTGGCGCTGGGGCAGTGGGCGAGGATGGTCTCGTCCGCGGTGAGGAGGACGCTTCCCTGGGCCAGCGCGTGCGCCGCGATCAGCCGGTCGAACGGGTCGCGCGTCCAGGCGAGCGCCCGGGCGTGCCGGCCGATCTCCCTCGGGTCTCCCAGGGCCTCCTCGACGCCGTGGTCCTCGAAGAGGATGTCGAGCACCTCCTCGACCGGCTCGCGAACCCGGCCGAGCTCGAAGAGGATCTGCAGCTCGACGATCGCGATGGAGGAGAGGAACAGGGACCCGTGGCGAAGCTCCTTCTCGACGGGTCGAAGCCTGCGCCGTTCGCCGGCGACCATCCAGAGCGCGACGTGCGTGTCGAGGTGGTAGTTCACGGCCCTGGCCGCGAGTTCCAGGGCCACTCGACGTGAATCAGGGCGTCTGGGTCTCCCGCGATGAGGTTGGGGAGCGTCCGGGGGGCCCGCCTCTTCCTCGGGGCCTTGCGCTTCCGGACGATGGACAGCTCGACACCGCCACGCACCACCTCGACCGGCTTCCCGGTCCTGGCGACCTGGTCGAGGACTTCGTAGAGGTGGGCCCGGAGGTCGGTCGCGGTGCGCTTCATGTCCCCGAAGGTAAGACGCGTACGTACGTTCGTCAAGCCCAGCCGCCGCAGCAGGGCGACGGCCGACCGCCAGGCCGGATGGCGCGAGGCTGGGAGGTGGGGGTGGTCACGGGGACCCGGATGATGACCGGGGCCGGCGAGGAGTGCTCCCCCCCCCCCGGGGGGGGGGGGGGGAGTCAGGGGTGCAGGGGGGTTACCAGGCTTCGGTGGGCGTGGCGCTGGTGTGCTGGTTGCAGCCCGCGATGTCGTTGAAGTTGGCGCTGCCGTAGCCGGTGGTGGGGTTGGTCCCCTTGGCGAAGAAGTCGAGGACCGGGACGGCGCCGGTGACCTTGTAGCGAGCCGGCGCGTTGGTGGTGATCATGAGCCGGCTCACCTTTCCGCCGTGCGGGACGCGGATGTGGCACTTGACGCACTCCCAGTCTGCGGAGTGGTTGTTCTTTCCACCGTACTGCCCGTGCATCCAGTTCGAGCCGGTGGTGCTGGAGGTGTACATGCGCGGGTGGCAGTTGCGGCAGAACATGCCGTTGACGGTCCCGATGCCGGTCTCGGTGGTGGGCAGGTTGAAGAGCGTCCCGCTGGTGGCGCCGGCGGTGGTGAAGGGCCAGGCCCGGTTGACGCCGGTCAGCATGTACTTGACGGCCGAGCCGTGCGGACCCTGCGCCGCCGGGCTCACCGCGTCGGCGCCGTGGCAGTCGGTGCAGCTCATCACCGAGCCCGGGGTCCAGCCGTTGATGAGCTGGGTGGCGGCCAGTTGGTTGGAGCCGGCGACGCCGGGATCGACCGCCGGGAGCGCGCCGATGACCGGATGGTAGGACTGGTTGGTGGGGCTGAACTCCAGCGCCAGATCGGTGAAGTCGGCGCTCCAGGTGGCCAGCGCGGTGTTGGCCGAGGAGTGGCACTTGAAGCAGACCTGCCACTCGGCGTTGGCCGCCGGGAGGGCGGTGGTGCTCCCCGCCACCGGGCTGAAGGTGCTGGCGGTCCAGTTGGTGGCCGGCCAGGTGGGCACGTCCACGCCGGTCGCCCCGGTCATGGCCGCCGGCGGCGGCGTGATGGAGAAGCGGCTGGCGGTGGTGAGCGCCGTGGTCCAGGCGGGGGTGACGGTGAGCGCGGTGGCGGTGTTGGCGGTGATGGTCCGCACCTGGCCGATGCCGGGCCCCTCGACGATGCGGACCCGGCCGCCGACGTAGGCGTTGACGGGGAAGCCGGTGGTCAGGGCCGGCGCCGGGGTCAGCGTGGTGGCGCCGATGGCGGCGGCCGCCGAGAGGCCGGAGCGGCCGTCGAGGTGGAGCCGGTAGCTGGACCCGAGCGGCGGGCTGAGCGCGGCCGGGGTGGCCGCGAAGTTCATCAGGCCGGGGGTGAAGGTGAGCTGGGTGGCGGTGTTGGAGGTGACCAGCGCCCGCACCTGGCCCGCGGCGGTCCCGGTACCGGTCCCGGTGATGAAGACCGTGTAGCCGGCCCACTGGTTGGTGGTCCAGGCGCGGGTGGTGTCGTTGAGCGTGGTGTTGGAGGTGCTCGCCGCCGAGGCGATGCTGGCGTCGGGCGCGGCGCGCCGGGCCTGGTGCGGATCGTGGCAGTCGGTGCACTCCACGTGCTTGTTGGCGGCGATCCGCTGCAGGTGCTCGTCGGCCGGGTTGGGCAGGTGGAGGCCGGAGTAGGCCGCGACGTCGTGGCGGCCGGATCCGGCGACGGCCGGGATGCTGAAGTTCATCGAGGCGGGGAGCGTCAGCCGCGACTGCTCGGAGCCGTTCCAGTAGAAGGTGGCGGTCCCGTTGACGGCGCTCGGGCGGGAGACCTCGAGCTCGAGCACGAACCGGTCACCCACCGCAAACGTCGCGGCCGTGGTGTTTGTGAAGCTGATGGTCTCGGTGAACGGCGTCGTCGCCACGCCGTTCCCGAGCTCGGTGGCCGAGCTGGTGGCGGCCAGCATGGTGGTCCCCAGCGCATCCGCCGTCGTCCAACGATAGAGCGCATAGCGCACCACTCCGTTGAAGGTGGCGATGCTCTCGGCGTGCTGGAGGGTGATGGAGAACGCTGACCCCGCCGCCACCGTCACTCCGGTCGCCAGCCTCGGCGAGGCGAACTGCATCATCCGGACGAAGCGCGGGGTGGTGGCGGAGGTCGTCGTGTTGGCAAACGAGGTCTGCGCCGTCCCGGCCACGCCGGGCGTCATCATGAAGGACTGGAAGGCCGTCGTGCCGGTGTAGGTGCCGCTGGCGAGCTGGAAGGCGTTGGGCATGGGCTCGTCGGCGGTGGCGGAGTTGCGGAAGTAGAGCACCGAGCCGGAGCTGGTCGACCCGGCGGACCCCGCCGTCCCCTTCTGCATGGCCGCGAAGACGCTGGTGGAGCCACCGGACATGGTGGTGAAGGCGCCGAACCAGTCGCTGGCGGTGGTGACCTTGGCAGGGCCGCCGCCGGGGGTGGTGTCGGTGGAGGCCGAGTGGCACCGGTAGCAGGACTTCTCCTCCAGGTTGTCGGCCGGCGCGGCGATCCCCATGGGGTTGAGGAGCCGGCGGTCGACGTTGGTGTGGAGGGCGAACTTGTTGGTCCCCCCCTGGTACTGCGGGTAGCCGGCGGCGGGGCCGTCGGAGTGGCACTTGGTGCAGTTGGCGAGGATCAGCGAGTTGCCGCTGGTGATGGCGCCGGCCACCGTGTACTGGTGCATCGAGGCCAGGTAGCCGTTGCCGTCCACCACGTGGGTGGCGGTGGTGCCGTCGCTCTTCTGCGCCGTGGTGCTCTTGGCGAGCGAGGTGGCGTGGCAGGAGAGGCAGATGCCGGCCGTGCCGGAGAAGTCGGTGTTGGTGAAGTTGGCCGTCAGCGTCGGGGCCACGGTGATGGAGGTCCGCAGGTTGGCGCCGCGCCCGATGGTGTTGTTGGGGGCCCCCTGCTTGAAGACGTCGTGGTCGGCGTGGCAGTTGAGGCAGGCCTTGCCGGCGCTGGTGACCGGGTAGGTCTGGAAGGTGCCGGTCTCGGCGCTCATCACGTGGTGGTAGACGCCGGTGCCGCCCACCATCTGGCTGTAGAGGGCCCCGGTGGCGGCGTCGTCCTTGTGGCAGTTGAGGCAGGGGGTGGCCCCCGAGGACTCACCGCCGTCGAGGTTCCCGTTGATGTGGGAGAGGGCATTGACGGCCGCGATGGCGCTGGCGGCGGTCGGCGCGGTGGCGGTGTAGCCGGGGTGGCAGCTGCCGCAGAGGGCGTTGGCCGGGTGGCTGGTGCCGGACGGCGGCAGGCCGTGGCAGGAGCCGCACTGGGCCTGCGCCGTCACCCCGTTCCAGGCCGGTGCCTTGACCTGGACCACCGGCGTGGCGGCGGTGTCGCCGTTCTTGGGGTTGTGGCAGTAGGTGCTGGAGCAGGTGGGCTGGGCGTAGGCCGCGGTCTTGGTCTCGAAGGTGGTGGCGGCGGCCAGGTTGCCCCAGGCGATGGTGGCCCGCGCCGTCGAGGTGCCGGTGCCGGTGGCATGGCTGGTGTCGGTGTCGCTGGACGGCAGCGCGTGGCACTCGATGCAGGCGATGGGGGTGGAGCGCCAGCGCGGGGTGTTGCCCGCGCCGTTGCCGACCAGGTGGGCCTCATGGGCGCCGACGCCGAGGGTGGAGGTGGCGGTGGCGCCGGTGGTGTCGGCCGAGGTGGCGGTGCCGGTGGCGCCGGGGGCGGCCTTGAGGGTGTTGGTGGTCAGGGTCACCAGCAGGTCGGCGCGCTCGCCGTGGCAGGCGGTGCAGCCGCCGGTGGACTTGGTGACCAGGCCGTCCACGTGGGTGGCCGCCACCACCGCGCCGGAGCTGTAGCCGGTGTGACAGCTGGCGCAGGTGGTGTTCTGCGGGTGCGGGTAGGTCGGCTGCGGCGCCGCCACCGACTGCCCGTGGCAGCCGTTGCAGGCCAGCTTGACCAGCGTGCCGTTGCCCCAGGCGATGGGGTTGGCCCCCAGGCCGCCGCTGAAGCTGCCGTGGCAGTAGGTGCTCGAGCAGGTGTGGCTGGCCGCGGTGTAGGACGGCGTGGCCCCGCCGGCGACGGCGACGTTGCCCCAGGCCATGTCGACGCTGCCGCTGGAGTGGAGGGCCGCAGCCGGGACGGTGTGGCAGTTGGCGCAGCGGAGGGCGCTGGACAAGGCAGGCGCGGTCGCCCCCTGGTTGACGTGCTGCAGGTGGGCGCCGACCTGGTTGCTGCCGGTGAGCAGGCCGGCGGTGTCCTTGGGCGGAGAGGAGAGGACCAGCCGCGCGGTGCCGAGCGGGTCGAGCTCGGTGGCCGTGCCGGCCGCCACCCGCGCCGCGTCGCCGTGGCAGGAGGTGCAGGTCATGGGGATGACGTCGAGCGCGCCGTTGACGTGGGTCGCCAGGTTCACCGTGGTGCTGGTGTAGCCGGTGTGGCAGCTGCCGCAGGCGGCGGCCGGGAACGGGTGCGAGCCGACGGGCTCGGAGGCGGTGGCCCCGGCGCTGCGGCCGTGGCAGCCGTTGCAGGTGATGCCGGGGGCATTCCAGGCGATGGTGGCCTTGGCGCCGTTCTTGAACTGGCCGTGGCAGTAGGTGGAGGCGCAGCTGCCGGCGGCGGCGCCGTAGGCTCCCGAGGTCGAGCCGGTGTAGGTGGGCGCGACAACCTCGTTGTTGAAGGAGGCGCCGACGCCACGGGCCAGCGTGCCCCAGGTGAGCGTGGCCCGGCTGCCGCTGGTGCTGACGCCGGTGGCGTGGGTGGTGTCGGTGTCGCTGATCGGGAGCGCGTGGCACTCGGTGCAGGCCACCGGCCCCCGGTAGATGGTGGTGCTCAGGTGGTGGACGTGGGCGCCGACGCCCGGCGCGGTGGTCGCGGTCGCGCCGGTGGTGTCCATGGAGTTGACGCCGCCGGTCTGGCCGGGGGCGGCGGCCGCCAGGTTGGCGGCCAGCGTGACGCCGGCGACGCTCAGGTCGCCGTGGCAGGCGGTGCAGCCCGCCGTGGTCCGGGTGAGCGTGCCGTCGATGTGCGTGGCCTTGTTGACCGCCGCCACCGCGTAGCCGGCTCCGTGGCAGAGGGCGCAGGCGGTGTTCTGGGGGTGGGTCTGGTTGGGCGTGGCCGAGAGGGCCGGCTGCGGCGCGGCCGCCGACTGGCCGTGGCAGGAGGCGCAGGTGAGCGCCCCGCCGGTCCAGGTGGCCAGCGGCTTGGCGGCGTTGGAGGGGAGGTTGGCGCCGTGGCAGGCGTTGGTGCAGGTGGGCGTCGCCTCCCAGGTGGTGGTGTAGGCGTTGAGGCCGGCGGCCGGCGTCGGGGCCACCATGGTGGCCACGCCGTTGATGATGGTGTTGGTGGCCAGCACGCTCCAGGCGGCGTCGCTGGTGCCGTTGTGCGTGTTGGGGCTGGGGTGGCAGCTGGCGCAGGCCAGCGGGGCGGTCCGGTAGGTGGCCACGGTGCCGTTGCCGTTGACGTGCTTCTGGTGCGCCCCCACCTTGACGCCGGTGGTGGTGAGCTTGTCGGCGGCGGTGGGGGGGGCCGCGGCGGCGTTGGTGTCGCTGAGGGCGATGGCCGCGTAGGTCCCGGTCTTGTCGCCGTGGCAGGCGGTGCAGGAGGCCTTCAGCCCCTTGTCGTGGGCGTGGCAGGTGGTGCAGGCCTGGGTGGGATTGTGCGTGGTGAGCGTGCCGTTGGAGAGGTAGTAGCTGGTGCGGGTGTGGCAGACCTGGCAGACGCCGGTGCCGTCGCCGTTGGCATAGGCGGCGGCGCCGACGTTGGCGGCCCCGCCGGTGGCGCTGAAGCCGGTGGTCCGGTCGGAGAAGATCACGGTGCGGGGTGGCAGCACGCCGTTGTAGCCCGGCGGCGTGATCTGCTTGCGGATCAGCTCGACGTTGGTGGTGCTGTGCGGGGTGTGGCAGTCGCGGCAGTCGGCGTGCCAGGAGCCGTAGGCGTTGCCCACCGCCTCGGCGGAGTGGGTCGGCAGGTTGTGGCAGTCGGTGCAGAGCTGGGCGCTGTTGTCGCGCACCAGCAGGTGGCCGTCCCCCTTGGGCGAGCCCGGGTTGCCGTCGTTGACGGTGACGCCGACCAGCCCGGAGAAGACGGTGCCGCCGGTGCTCACCGCGCAGGCGCGGAGCGTGAACGCGCCGGAGCTGGCGCCGAGCTGGGTGGTGCCCACGGTGGTCTCGTAGATGCCGTGGTTGTCGGTGGCGGCGGCGGAGCTGCTCGGGTACCTGGGGCTCAGGGTCAGGAGCAGCGGGTAGTTGGTCACGTCGCAGGTGGCGCCGAAGAGGCTGGCCGAGCTGGCCACCTTGAGCCGGACGGCGCTGATGGGCTGGGAGGCGCCGCCGTTCATCCGGCTGAAGGCGCGGACCTGCACCCGGAAGCCAGCGGCGGTGTTGGTGACCACCGCGGCGTTCATGGGGTTGAGGATGGCCACCACCGGCACCAGCGTGCCGCCCGTGGGGTTGCCCTCGTTGAGGCCGCCGGGGAAGAGCGGCCCGACCGGCGAGCCGAGCGAGTAGTTGCCGCAGGTGTCCCGGGTGAAGACCTTGAAGTAGTACGCGGTGGTGGCGGTCAGGCCGGTGGAGTTGCACAGGAGCATGGAGCCCGAGCAGGCCACGGTGCTGCCGCCGAGGATGGCGTTGGCGGCGTAAGGGGTCCCGTCGACAGGCGTCTCGGTGACCGGCCCACCCTGCTTGCGCAGCACCACCACGTCGGCGGCGGCGCTCCAGTTGAGCTGGATGTTGGTGGCGCCGGTGGCGACGCCGCTCCAGGCCACCTCGCCGGGTGCCAGGTTGTCGATGGTGACGGTGGCGCTGGCTGAGTCGCCGTAGCTGCGCGGGTTGTTGGAGGCGACCGAGGTCACGGTGCCGGTGACGGCGTACTGCTGGCCGGCGCTGGGGGCCGGCATGGCGGCGTGGGTGTTGGGCGTGATCCGGACGGTGTAGGTGCTGGTGACGCCGATGGCCTGGGCGACGCTGCCGACGTAGACATTGACGGTGTCGCCGCCGGGGACGGCGCTGCCCAGCACGGCGTTGCTGGCGTCGAGGATCTCCACCTTGGCGACGTTGACCCAGGCGCCGGCCGGGGCCAGCTGGACGCTGATGCGGGTGACCACGTCGGCGGCGACGGTGGCGCTCAGCGTGAAGGCGTCGAGCGGCGTGGCGGCGCCAGCGGGGCAGAGCAGCGCCACGTTGCCGGGGTTGGTGCCGTCGCCGACCGCCAGGCCGGTGACCGGGGGCACCGGCGCGCCGGAGGTGGCGGCGCCGGGGGTGGACCAGTTCCCGACGGCGTCCTGGACGAAGACCTTGACGTTGTAGGTGGTGCCGTTGGTGAGGCCGGTGATGGTGGTGGTGCCGGCGGCGCCGGCCGTCCCGCCCACGAAGGCGATGGTGCTGGCGCCGAGCGTGCCCGGCGCGGCGTAGGTGGTCGTCCCCTCCACCGGAACGTCGCTGATGGCGGTGGTGGCCCGGTAGAGGACCAGGGTCCGCGCGTAGTCGGTGGCCGGGTTGGTCCAGTTGACCACCAGCTGGCCGTTCCCCGGGGTGAGCGACAGGCCGGAGACATCGGTGGGGGAGGCGTTGTCGATGGTGAGCGTGCCGCTGGTGGTGTCGCTGTAGCTCTTGCCGTTGCCCGAGGTCAGGCCGGTGACGCTGGCGGTCACGGCGTAGGCGCCCCCTGGCACCGCCGGCATGGCGGCGTGCGACCGCGGGGTGACGCGGACCTTGTACGGGGTCAGGGTGGTGGTGGCGGTGATGCTGGTGGACAGCGGGATGGCCACCGACGAGGAGGCCGGGTTGGCGGCCGAGCCGTACACCGTGGTGCCGGCGTCGTTGGTGAGCTCGACCAGCCCGACGCCGCTCACCGTGGAGAGGGTGACGCTGGCGGCGGTGACGGTGTCGGTGCCGGCGCTGGTCTGCAGGGTGAAGGCGTCGACCATGGTGGCGAGGCCGCCCGGTCCCACCGCGCCGCCGAGCCCGGCGTCGGTGCCGTTGCCCACGGTGAGCGTCGGCCCGCTGGTAGTGGCGAAGGCGGTGGCGTTGACCGCCGAGCGCGCGGCGGCGACGCCCGCCCCGTTGCGGGCGGTGACCCGGAAGAAGTAGCCGGTGCCGGAGGTGAGCCCGGTAGCGGTGGCGGTGGGGGTGGTGGCGGTGGTGGAGCCGGCCACTGCGACGAAGCCGCTGGTGAGCGACCACTCGACCAGGTAGTCGGTGGCGGCCGGCGTCGGCGCCACCCAGTTGACCACGATGGAGGAGGTGGTGACGGCGCCCATGGTGGGCGCGGCCACCACCGGGTTGGTCAGCGTCCAGGTGCTGCTGCTGGTGCCGACGGTGCTGCCGCCCGCGTTCACCGCGGTGATCCGGTACCAGTACCGGGTGTTGGCGGTGCGGAGGGTGTGCGTCCTGGTGAGCACGACCAGGCCGGTGATCACCGAAGTGAAGGTGGTGCCGTCGGTGGAGACGTCGACGTTGTAGGTGGTAGCGCCGGCGGCCGCGGTCCAGTTGACCGTGATGGAGGTGGTGAAGGGGGCCGTGTAGGTGGGCGTTCCGGGTGCGCCGGGGGGAGCGGTCGGGCTGCCCGTGCCGGCGGCGCCCGGGGTCGACCAGTTGCCGGCGCCATCCTGGACGAAGACCTTGACGTTGTAGGTGGTGCCGTTGGTGAGGCCGGTGATGGTGGTGGTGCCGGCGGCGCCGGCCGTCCCGCCCACGAAGGCGATGGTGCTGGCGCCGAGCGTGCCCGGCGCGGCGTAGCTGGTCGTCCCTTCGACCGGGACGTCGGCGATGGGGGTGGTGGCCCGGTAGATGACAAGGGTCCGCGCGAAGTCGGTGGCCGGGTTGGTCCAGCTGACGACCAGCTGGCCGTTCCCCGGGGTGACGGTGAGGCCGGTCACGTCACCCGGCGAGAGGTTGTCGATGGTGAATGCGGTGGCCGGGGCGGTGTCGCTGCCGGCTGCGGCGTAGCTGGCCGGCGCGAAGGTCGAGACGTTGGCCGAGATGGTGTAGGCCGCCCCCGCGGGCGCCGCCATGGTGGCGTGGGTCTTCGGCGTGGCGCAGACGTAGTAGCTGGTGGCGGTGGTGGTCGCCGGGATGGGGGTGGTGAGCGTGATGGCGTTGGCGCCGTCGACGATGGTGGGGATGGTGCCGAACGGGGTGGCCTGGGCGCAGGTGGCCGAGTTCTGGATCGAGAGGCTGGCCAGGCCGGCGGCGTTGCCGGCGCCGGAGAGGTTCACGGTGACGCTGCCGACGTTGTCGGTGGTGCCCGTGGTGACCTGCAGCGTGAAGGCGTCCACGGCGGTGGCGGCGGCGCCGGGGGCGAGCGTGGTCCCGGTGGGATCGGTCCCGGTGGCGAGGGTCACGGTGCCGGTGGCGGCCGGACTGAGCGCCAGCGCGCCGATGCCCCAGCGGTTCAGCGTACCCGAGGTCAGCGTGGCGGCCGTGGTCGCCGGCTCCGT
Source organism: Anaeromyxobacteraceae bacterium (assembly GCA_032654565.1). Classification (GTDB taxonomy): domain Bacteria; phylum Myxococcota; class Myxococcia; order Myxococcales; family Anaeromyxobacteraceae; genus JADKCZ01. Next base: position 579,325 of record JAULAX010000017.1, read on the forward strand.
TCCCGCGCTCACCCGCGACACCTGCGAGAGCTCGAACTGGTCGCGGGCGCTGACGGTGATGTCGAACTGCTCGGTGAAGCCGGACGGAGGGGTGGTCGAGCCGACCGTGCCGTAACGCCAGTTGAACCCGGCCACGACCAGCCCGTTGGCCGGGTAGGCGAGCGTGGTCCCGAAGGAGTAGGGCGTGGTGTTGGCCTCCAGTCCGTTCTCGAGCGCGGCGCCGATGGGGGCGGACTGGAGGACGTTGTTGAACACCGCCGCGTAGACCGCCGAGGCCTGGTTGGTCGGCAGCCCCGAGACGGTCAGGGTCATGGTGCCGGAGGCGAGCCCGATCTGGGCCTCGGTGAAGTACCCGAACCAGAGGTGCTGTCGAGTGGCGGTGGCCCCAGGCACGTAGGTGCGCGTCCAGCCGGTGGCCGTCTGCGGGTTGGTGGTCCCGTAGGTCGCCGTGGCGCTCGCCGCCGTGGCCGCGGTGCTCAGCTCCATGAAGGCCGCGACGAGGATGATCCGGTTCGCACCGGTCGCGGGCTTTGCGAAGGTGGCTGCGTAGCTGGTGGCCGTTCCCGGGGTGCCGATCTGCGTCCAGGCACCATTCAGCGCCACCTGCGCCCCCGCCCTCCCCGCCTGCGCCGCGAGGAGCAGGGCGGCCAGCGCCGCGGCGGCGCGGGCCAGGGTCTTCACGAGGTTCATCGGTGCAGCCATGTGGTTCACCTTGGGGAGGGAACGCGGGGCGGTGGTCACGGGCGCGCTCCGGGTCACCGGGGATCCACGGTGAGCGAGTTGGAGTCGGCGTTGTGCACGGCGTGGCAGGTGGTGCAGCGGACCACACCTGCATCGAGCCTGAGGTCGTTGGTGGTGTTGGTGTCGCCGGCGGTCTGCAGCGCCCCGTTGGCGTCGAGGACGTTGGCCGCGGCGCGGTCGTACCCCATGCCGTTGGCGTTGAGCGCCTGGCCGACCGGGTGGCTGAAGACGAAGGTCCCGTTCCCGGTCCCGCCCACCGTGGTGTGGGTCTGGTCGCGCGAGGCGTGACACTGCAGGCACATGGCGTCGGCCACGTTGCTGGCCCGCAGGTGGGCGTAGGAGATGTAGAAGTCCCAGTACTGGCCGGCGATCGGGGTGCCGGAGAAGGTCACCTGGACGGAGCTGTCGTCGAGGGCGAAGGGAGTACCGGGCGTCCGAAGTGTCGTGCCGCTGGTCAGGGCGCCCTGCACCCAGGCCCCGTTGTGAACCCACCAGGTCGGGGCGCCGGTCCCGGCGTCGTGGGAAATGGCCACCTCGAACTGGCTTCCCGAGACGAAGGCCACCTGCACCCGGTACCCCCTGGTGTTGGCCGCCGAGGTCGGCAGGGTCAGCGCCATGACCATGGAGCCGGTGCCCCCGGTCATCGTGGTGTTGGTGGCGGCCGGGATCGAGGTGTGCAGGGTGCGCGTGTCGAAGGCCTTCACGTCGGCGTGGACGTCATGGCAGGCGGCGCACTGGATGCGGCCGTCCTTGATCCGCTTCAGCATCTCGGTGTCGGTGGGACGGGCCGCGCCGAAGGCGGCGTTCTCGGCCAGGGCGTCCCAGCGGTGCTGCTGGCCGCTCGTCCCCGGGGTGGCCTGGTCCTCGTACACCCAGGGGAAGCCCAGGCGGGCACCGGTCGTGGCCGGCGCGGTGTTGTGGCAGGCGGTGCAGGCGATGTTGTTGTCCGGCTGGTTGAGCAGCGTGCCGCCGGCGGAGTTGTGGAGCTTGTGGCAGTTCTCGCAGGTGCCGATGGTGATCGAGCCGTCGTGCGGGGCGTCGACGGCGGGCGCCGCCGCCGGCGCCAGCGCGAGGAGGACGGCGAGGAGTCCACTCCAGCGGGCGCGCATCACGGGCTCCCCTTCCCTGCGACGACGACGGTGACCGGGGCCGGGCGGCTGCGCACCGTGCCGTCGTCCACCTCCAGCTCGAAGCGATAGGTCCCCTCGGCCATCGGCACGAAGGTGGGGGCCGACTGGCCCGACTTGAGGGCGACCCAGGGGCCGCCCACCTGCGTCCAGCGGTAGCGGCGGCCGCCCACCGAGGCGCGGCCGTCGAGCCGGACCAGCTCGCCGGTGATCGCGGAGGCCGGGCCGGCGGCGCGGGCCACCGGGATGGGGGCGTCATTGGCGCGGGCCTCGAAGCCGACGCGGACCGGCAGCGAGCCCACCCCCGCCTCCTCGACCACCAGCTCGAACTGGTACCAGCCGGGCACGAAGGCCACGGCGCTGGCCTGGGGGCGATCCTCGTCGGCCAGGGCGGCGGCCGGGCCGGCCACCTGCCTCCAGGCGTGGCGCAGGGGGCCGCCGGAGCCGGCCAGGCTGCCGGCGCCGTCGAGCACGATGGCGGCGTTGACCGGGACGGTGGCGGCCAGCGGGGCGACCGCGGCCAGCGGCAGCGCGCCGCCGCCCTCGGCCACGAAGACGTCCACCCGCGCCGGGGCCGACCAGGCCAGGCCGTCGACGGCGAAGGCGGCGAAGGCGTAGCGGCCGGCCAGCGGCGGCACGAAGCTGGGCGTGGCGCTGCCGGGGTCGGAGAGCGTGGCGGCCGGGCCGCTCAGCTGCTCCCAGCGGATGGCCGGCCCGACGCTGGCGACGGCGCCGAGCTGGACCGGCTGGCCCACCTCGCCGAGCACCACCGGCAGGTCGACGATGGCGGTGGGGGCGACCCGCCGCTCGTCCACCACCATCACCGGCACGTCGACGGCGTCGGCGGCGCCGCTGCCGTCGCGCACCAGGGCGCGCACCGGGTGGTAGCCCAGCCCCAGCTCGCCGGTGCGCAGGGCGATGGCCGGGGTCACGCCCACCGTCGCCTGGTCCAGCTCCCAGCCGAAGCCGAGGGCGTCGCCGTTGGCGTCGCTGGAGGCGGCGGCCGAGAGCTCGAGCCGGTCGCCGGCGGCCACCACCGCCATCCGGTCGGCGGCGGCGCGCGGGGCGACGTTGAGCACGGTGACCGAGACCTGCGCCGCAGGGCTCAGCGAGGCGCCGCAGCGGGCCTGCCCCTCGAAGGTGTAGCGCCCGGCGGCCCGGGCGATGAACGAGGGCGTCAGCGTGGTGGCGGCGCGGAGCGCCACCGGCGGCCCGCTCACCTGCCGCCAGGTGGTGCTGCAGGCGCCCGGGCCCATCACCGTCGAGGAGAGGTGGACCTCGCCGGGGCGCACCTGGTCCGGCCCTCCAGCGGTCATCAGCGCCGTGCCGTCGCCGGCGTTGTTGGGGTCGGTGCCGGCCTGGAGCTCGGCCAGGTCGGAGCGGCCGTCGCCGTCGCTGTCGCCCGTGGTGGGGTCGGTCCGGGAGGCGTACTCCTCGGCGTTGCTCAGGCCGTCGCCGTCCAGGTCGAGCATGGCGTCGGAGGGATCGAACGGGTTCAGGCCATGGGCCAGCTCCCAGGCGTCGGGCATGCCGTCGCAGTCGCTGTCGAGCTGGCCTTCCACCAGGCAGGTGGGCAGCGGCTGGCCGACCCCGAAGCGCTCCAGCCGGCCCAGCTCCAGGTTGGCCACCAGCACGTCGCCGTTGACCATGGGTGCGATGCCGACCGGCTGGCGGAGCTGCCCGGGGGCGTCGCCGAAGGCGCCCAGGGTGCCGAGCGGGGCGCCGTCGGGCGCCATCACCTTGACGTTGCCGCTGAAGACGTCGGAGACGAAGAGCCGCCCGGCCGGGTCGAAGCCGATGCCGCCGAGGCGCAGAACCTGGCCGGGGCCGCTGCCCTGGGCGACGATGGAGCGGAGGTGGACGCCGGTGGTGGCGTTGAAGGCGTGGACCATCGGGCCGGAGACGTTGGCGGACTGGGCGATCCAGACGTTGCCTGCGCCGTCGACGGCCACGTCGGTGGCGGCCACCAGCGGCACGCCGTCCGGGGTGGCGCGCAGCTCGCGGACCACCGTCCCCTGCGAGTTGAGGGCGCGGGCGCCGGGGCTCCCCTGCTCCACCACCCAGAGCAGGCCGCTGGCCCGGTCCCAGGCCATGGCGGTGGGGCCGGAGGCGGTGCCGAGCCGCAGGCGCCGCAGCACCCGGCCGCTGGTGGCGTCGATGGTGAGGATCAGCCCGGTGCGGGTGGCGGCGAAGACGGTGCCGTCGCCGGCGGCCACCGCGGTGACCGGGGCCTCCACGGCCGGGGCGCCGCGCAGCTCGCCGCGGCGGGTGAACAGGAAGAGCTTCCCCTCCCCGTCGGCCACGGCGATGTCGCCGCCGCCGGCCGCGGCCAGCCGGCGCGGGGCGCGCACCCTCTTGGCCAGGCCGCCCTGGAAGACCGAGACCACCACCTGGAAGCTCTCGACGCGGGTGGTGGTGCCGGTGGCGCTGCTCACGGCCACGGTGACGTCGGAGGCGCCCTCGACGGCCGGGGCGGTCCAGGTGACGGCGGCGCCGCTGGTGGCGTCGAGGCTGCCGCCGCTGGCGGTCCAGGCGTAGGTGAGCGGGCCGCCGGCCGGGTCGGAGGCGGTGACCGCGAGCGGGAAGGCGCCGCCGGCGATGAAGGGACCGGCGGGACGTTCGAAGGCGGAGATGACCGGGGCGCCGGCCGCCGCGGCCGAGACCACGGCGGTGACCGAGGCGCTGGTGCTGTTGCCGGCGGTGTCGGTGCCGAGGCAGGCGATGACGGCGCTGCCCGAGGCGGGCGCGGTCCAGGTCACCACCGTCGAGGCCGGGTTGCCGTTGGTGAAGAGCGGCGCGGCCAGCGTCCCGGCCGTGGCCGACACCTCCAGCGTCCGCAGCGTGGCCAGGTACATCGAGCTGGACTGGCTGGCGGTGCAGGTCACGGTCACCGCGCTGCCCGGGGTGAGGCCGGAGCAGGTGCCGGGGACGGTGGCGCAGTCCCCCCCCGCCACCGCGAGCGAGGCCCGCCAGGCGGCGCCGGCCGCAGACGGCGCCACGGTGGCGAGGGACGCAACGAGTGCGCACACGAGGATCCTGGGCGTCATGGACGGGGTCCAAGTGCAAGGGGCGCGCCTCGCCGACCTCGCGAAAGCCAAGGGCTTTCCGCCCAGATGGCCCCGTCGATACGGGGGGCTGGAGGGCCCGCCGCCCAGGCGCGCCGGCGCCATCATCCTCCGGGTTGGGGCTATTCCCCCACCCGGGAGCGATTTGACGCAGATCCAGTCTGGAGCCGATTCCCGGTGGTGTCAGCCCCTCTCCCACACCGCCGTATGTGCGCCCACGAAAACTTTGCGCCGGGCCTCCGGGCGACCCCCTCGACCCCCTCCCCCGCCGCGGCGCTCGGGAGATCCTGGCGGCCGCCGCCCCCCCCTACTCGTCCACCCGCACCACCCCCTGCTTGATGGCGAAGCGGACCAGCTCGGTCCGGTTGTGCAGGCCGAGCTTCTCCATCACGTGTTCACGGTGCGTCATGGCGGTCTTGACGCTGATGCCGAGCACCTCGCCCACCTCCTTGTTGCTCTTCCCGTCGGCCACCAGCTTGAGCACCTGCTTCTCGCGGTCGGTCAGGCCGTCGTAGGGGTCGGCGTGGCCGGCCGCCACCGGCCCGCCCTCCGACATGGCGACGCGGGCCACCGCCGGGTCCAGCACCAGCCCGCCCTTGTGGACGGCGCGGATGGCCCCGGCCAGCTCGGCGCCGGCCGACCGCTTGAGCACGTAGCCGGAGACGCCGGCCTTGAGCAGCCGCCGCACGTACTCCCGGTCATCGTACTGGGAGAGGATGAGGATGCGGGCCCGGCGCCCCTGCTTCTTCAGCTCCAGGGTGGTCTCGATGCCGCCCAGCCCGGGCATGGCGATGTCCATGATCACCACGTCGGGATCGAGCCGCTCCACCGCCGCCAGCGCCTCCTGCCCGTCGCTGGCCTCGCCCACCACCTCCAGGTCCTCCTGCGACTTGAGCAGGGCGCGCACCCCCTCGCGCAGGATGGCGTGGTCGTCGACGATGAGGACGCGGATGGCGCTCATGTGGGCTCCTTGGAGAGCGGGATGCGGACCTCGACGCGGGTGCCGGTGCCGGGGGTGGAGTCGAAGCGGGCGTGTCCGCCCAGCAGGTCGGCGCGCTCCTGGATGCCGATCAGCCCCCAGTGCGGCCGCCCCTCGCGGCGGGCCACCGCGGCGTGGTCGAAGCCAACGCCGTCGTCCTCCACGTCGACGCAGATCGTGGTCCCCTCGACGCGCAGCTCCACCAGCACGTGGGTGGCCTGGGCGTGGCGGGCCACGTTGCTGAGCGCCTCCTGGCAGATGCGGAAGAGCGCCGTCTGGAGCTCGGGCGACAGCGGCGGCAGCTCGCCCACCTCGCAGCGCACCGCCACCCCGCGCGACCCCAGGGCCCGGTCTCCGTACCACTGCACCGCCGAGGCCAGACCGAGATCGTCGAGCACCGACGGGCGCAGGTCGAGGATGAGCCGGTGGACGTCGGCCAGGGCCCGGTTGGCCAGCGACCGCAGCTCGTCCAGCGCCGGCGCCTTCCCGGCCCGGACCGCGTCGGCCGCCTGGTCGACGCGCATCAGCAGCGCCGCCAGGGCCTGGGTGGTCTCGTCGTGGAGCTCGCGGGCCACCCGCTTGCGCTCGTCCTCCTGCGCGGTGATCACCTTGCGCAGCAGCTCGCCGCGGGCCAGCTCGCGCTCGCGCAGCGCCGCGTTGGCCTGGTTGAGGTCGCGGGTCCGCTCCTCGACCCGCCCCTCCAGCTCCAGGTTGTCGCGCTCCACCCGGGCCACCAGCGCCTGCAGCGACAGCCGCATCCGGTCCAGCGCCCGGCCCAGGTGGCCGACCTCGTCGTCCCCCAGCTCCGGGATGGGCGAGTCGAGCTGGCCGGAGGCGATCCGCCGGGCCTCGGCGGTGAGCACCGCCACCGGCTGGGTGACGCTGCGCGCCGCCCCCCAGGCGAAGAGGGCGGAGAGCGCCACCTGGGCCAGCAGCACCCCGGCCACCGCGAACCAGGGCAGCACCCCCTCGGTCGGCGAGGCGTCCTGGCGGACCACCACCCCCCAGGGGGCGCTGGCCAGCGGGGCGAAGGTCATCAGCGCCCCGAAGCGGGTCCGCTCGCCCCGCTCCTTGTGGCAGTCGTCGCAGCGGGTGATCAGGCTGGCCCTGGCCTTCACCAGCCTGGCCATGTTGGCGCTGCACTCGCTCTTGGTCCCGGCCCGCCGCGGCTCCGAGGAGGCGATCACCAGCCCGGTGGCGTCGATCAGCTCGGCCCGGCCGTTGGCTCCCGAGCGGAGGCGGCGCAGCGTCTTGTGGAACTCGCGCCGCCCCGGGTCGAAGGTCCCGCCGGCCACGCCCACCACCTGGCCGGCCAGGTCGCGCACCGCCACCAGCTCGTGGATCAGCGGGCCGCGCCCGTCCACCTGCAGCCCGGAGAGGCGCGGCAGGCCGGTGGCCAGCACCTCGTCCACCAGCGGGATGGCCGCCCGCGGCGCGGCCGAGACGCTGCCGTGCGGCTCCTCCTCCACCACCCGCTGGTCGGCGTCGAGGAGGAAGACGGCCTCGCGGTGGCGGAAGTGGGCGAAGGCCTCGCGGACCACCCGCTGCATCAGCGCCGGATCGGCCGCCTCCAGGCGCGAGCCGATCCCGGCGGCCAGCCGCTGCAGCAGCTCCAGGTCGCCGGTCAGCTCCTGGTCGAACTGCGCCACCACCGTCTCGGCGGCGTTGACCCGGGCCTCGCGGAGGCGGCCGTCGAGGTCGCGCAGCCAGGACCAGCAGACCAGCGAGATCACCACCAGCGGGAAGAAGGTCCCCACCGCCATCAGCAGGTAGACGCGCCGGCGCAGCCCGGAGCCGTCGCCGGGGGTCCACCGGAAGCCGCCCTGTCCCGGCCCGGTCACGGCGTCCCCCGGCGGTGGGCGCTGCGGGCGATGCGGAACAGCTCCTCGACGTCGCCGCGGGTGCGCAGCTGCATGCGGCAGCCGTCGCGCTCCCAGGCCAGCTGGTGCCAGACCTCGCCGCCGATGGTCCGGCGCACCAGCCGGGCCGGACGGCCGGCCACCGTGGTCGGCGACGAGGCCAACTCGCTGCCGGGCGGCTCGAAGACCGGCGGCAGTGGCGCCCCCGGGGTGGTGGCCTGGAGCAGCTGCAGCTGGTCGACGTTCCGCTCGCGGAAGGTCAGCTCGAGGGCCCCGCCCTTCCCGCCCGCCACCCGGATGCGCGCCGGCGGCCAGCCGAGGTGGGCCGGGAAGTAGGACGGCAGCGCCAGCCCGGCCCCCAGGTTCCTCTCGGCGATCTCCAGGCTGGCCACCGTGCGGACCTCGCGCGGCTCACCGGCGATCCAGCCGGGCACGGCGCCCAGGCCGGCCAGGATCGCGGCGCTGGCCGCCACCACCCAGCCGAGCGCGGCCAGCAGCCGGACCAGCTCGGATCCCACGGCGCGGGAGGTGGCGGCGGGGGCGGTCATGTGACGAAGTAGAGCAGCCCGGTCATCGAGGTGGCCGCCAGCCCGAGCCGCAGCCAGGGGAGCGGCAGGCGGCGCGGCGCCGGCTCCAGCAGCGCCCGCACCCGCCCCTCGACGTCATGCGACCGGGCCCGGCGCAGGGTCCCGGAGAGCGCCCCGCCGAAGACCAGGGTGCGCCGGCCGCCGGTCCCGCCGGTGGCCCGGTGGAGCTTGAGCAGGGCGCTGGCCAGCGCCAGGCGGTCGCCCCCCAGCTCCACACCGCGCTCGTCGGCCAGCCGCTCGGCGTCGCGGGCCACGGCCCGGGCCAGCACCTGGAAGGTGGGGTTCCAGCCCATCAGGCAGCGCAGGCCGAGCATCACCCAGCTGCGCTGCGGGTCGCGCCGGCCCAGGTGGGCCAGCTCGTGGGCCAGCGCCGCCCGCAGCTCGCCGGGGTCGAGCAGGTCGATGGCCCCGCCGGTGATGAAGATGGAGGGGTGGCGCACCCCGGCGCAGTGCAGGCTGGGCACCGGGCGGTCGATGTAGACCACCGGCGGCAGCGAGCGCGCCGCGGCCAGCGGGGCCAGCGCCGCCTGCAGCGCCGCGGCGTGGGCCGGGCCGGGCGCTCCGGGAGGCGGCCGGCCCCGGGCCAGGGTGCGCAGCAGCGAGGCCACATCGAGGCCGAGCAGCAGCAGCCCCAGCGAGGCCAGGGAGACGACGAAGAGCTGGTGCAGGTCGAGCCCGAGGAAGGAGACGTCGGCCCAGCGCCGGCCCGAGAGCAGGGCGGCGTCGCGGAAGGTCTCCTCGGCGCGGTTGGGGAAGAGCAGCACCAGCGCCGGGAAGGCCAGCAGCGGGTAGGCCAGGGCCAGCAGCCTCAAGGCCACCTTCTGCGCCGGGTGCTCCACCACCCAGCTCCGCACCAGGGCCTCGATGAAGAGCGAGGCCACCAGGGAGTGGAAGATGCCCTGCGCGAGGAGGTCAGTCGTGAGGACGATCGGAGCCATGGTCGGGGGCGGCATGCCCGCCGAGCTCCTCCACCGGCCGCCCCTCGATGCGGGCCAGCTCCAGTGGATGCTCGTGCAGCATCCGCTCCCGGCTGATCTTACCCGTGAACATCGACGGGTCGAAGGGGAAGACGTCCGGATTCAGGTGGGCGTTGAAGATGTGCCAGATGGTGATGACGAAGAAGGCCATCAGCCCTTCGTTGGAGTGGGCCACCTTGGCGGCCGGGATGATCTGCCCGGGGACCAGGTTGGCGAAGGCCACCGGGAAGAAGAGCACGAACCCGGTCACCACCATGATGACGTTGCCGAAGACCAGCCCCCAGTACTCGAACTTCTGCTTGTAGTCGTAGCGGTCGTAGCGGGGCTGGCGGTTGGTCATGCCCAGGTAGAACTTGAGCTGCAGCACGGCGTCCTCGAAGTCCTGGCGGACCGGAGCCATGGTGAAGCCCACCTTCTTGGACCACATGGTGACGGCGGCGTTGGCGAAGTGGACCACCGTGGAGATGGCCAGCACCACCCCGCAGAAGCGGTGGATCCAGCGGGTGCGGTCGATGCCGCCGAAGACGTCCACCAGGCTCTGGGCCCAGCCGGCCTGGAAGAACTTCTGCGGCAGGCCGGTCATGCAGAGGAGCACGAACACCATCATGGTGATGAAGTGCTCGACGCGCTGCTGGAAGGTGAAGCGGAGGATCTGGGTGCCCTTGCTCATGTTCTTCTCCCGGCGCGCTAGCGGTTGACCACGACGCGCCAGAGGTGGAGCGCGATCTGCAGGACGAGGCCGCCCACCATGAAGGGGATCATCAGGCGGTAGAAGAGCTGCACCAGCCAGACCAGCGGCGCCTTCTCCATGCTGGGCGGGTAGTGCGACAGCCAGGCCTTGGGGAAGGTGTCGCTGGCGCCGGCGTGGCAGCGGGCGCAGGTCTTCTGCAGGTTGGCCGTCATCACCGTCGACTTGGGGTCGTCCGACTTCTGGATGTCGTGGACGCCGTGGCAGTCGGTGCAGACCGCCGCCAGCCGCTTGCCGTCCTCCTTGCGCTGCCCCTTCTGGAAGGTGGCCGACATGCCGTGAAAGTCGGCCAGGTAGGTGGCCACCACCTCGGTGGAGAGGTTGTACTTCTTCATCAGCTTCTCGTCGGAGTGGCAGCGGCCGCAGATCTCCGGGGTGCGCATGGCCAGCGCCCCGTCGCGGGGGTCGGTGGTGTCGTGGGCCTTGTGGCAGTCGGTGCAGACCGGCACGTCGGGGTTGCCGGCCGAGGCGCGGCCGTGGACGCTGCGGGCGTAGACGTCGGCCTCCACCTGGTGGCAGCGGCTGCACATGTCGGAGATGCGGGTGCGCGGCTGGGCCGGGCGGGAGATGTCGTGGGCGCCGTGGCAGTCGACGCAGAGCGCCGCCTTGGGGTTGCCCTTCGACATCACCGCGTAGTGCACGCCGTCGAGGGTCTTGGTGTAGTTGGCGAAGTGGCAGCCCTTGCACTGCTCGTAGTAGGCGCGGGTCACCTCGCGGCGCGACTTGAACTTGACCTCGCCGGTGGCGTGGTCGCTGGTCTTCTCGGAGTGGCAGTCGGTGCAGCGCAGGTTCTCGCCGTGCACCGACCTGGCGAACCCCTCCTGGTTGATCCCCAGCGGCAGCTTCTCGCCGCTGGCCAGGGTGAAGGTCTCCTTGGGGTCGCTGTGGCAGCCGAGGCAGTCCTCCTGCTCGGCCGGGATGGCCGCCTGCGCGCTGGTGGCCGCGAGGAGGAAGGCCGCCGCCCACGTCAATTTACTCATCGTAAACCTCACCCCGCGAACGGGTCGCTCGTGCCAATTCCGGTTCATCCCTAACGGTGCGGCACTCCTAGCAGGACGCGCTGAATCGCGCCTGCGGCCGATCACCGCGCGGCAAGTCGCACCAGCAGTGCGGCGCGGCGCGCGAATTGATCTGGCGCAGGATCCTGCTACCTTTCCGGGCCGTGCCCGACGCCCGCGCCATCCTCCTCGTCCGTTGCCCCGACCAGCCCGGCATCATCGCCGCCATCTCCGGCTTCCTCTTCCGGCACGGCGCCAACATCATCGACTTCGACCAGCACTCCACCGACGACGACGGCGGCGTCTACTTCACCCGCCTGGAGTTCCAGACCGGCCGGGTCGACCTGCCGCTCGACGAGCTGCGCCGGGTCTTCGAGGCCGAGGTGGCCCTGCCCTTCGCCATGACCTGGCGGCTCTCGACGCCGACGCCGCGCCGGCGCGTGGCGGTGCTGGTGTCGCGCCACGACCACGCCCTGCTGGAGCTGCTCTGGACCTGGCAGCGCGGCGAGCTGCAGGCCGAGATCGCCCTGGTGATCTCCAACCACCCCGACCTGCGCGGGGCGGTGGAGGGCTTCGGCGTCCGCTTCGAGCACGTCCCCAACGGCCGCGACCAGCGCCCGGCGGCCGAGGCCCGCATGCTGGAGCTGCTCGACGGCGCCGCCGACGTGGTGGTGCTCGCCCGCTACATGCAGATCCTCTCCGGCGGGTTCGCCGCCCGCTGGCAGGAGCGGCTCATCAACATCCACCACAGCTTCCTGCCCGCCTTCGCCGGCGCCGATCCCTACCGGCAGGCCCACGAGCGCGGCGTCAAGATCGTCGGGGCCACCGCCCACTACGTCACCGAGCAGCTCGACGCCGGCCCCATCATCGAGCAGGACGTGGCCCGGGTCTCCCACCGCGACGAGGTGGAGGACCTGAAGCGGCTGGGGCGGGACCTGGAGCGGCGGGTGCTGGTGCGCGCCGTCCGCCTCCACTGCGAGGACCGGGTGCTGGTGCACGGGAACAAGACGGTGGTCTTCAGCTGAGGGGGCCGGTCCGGCGCGCCGACGGGCGGGCGGGGAACCGCCCGGGGTCAGTCGCCAGCGAACACCGAGAGCTTGAGCCCCTCGACGCGCTCGAAGTGCTTGCGGTTCCGGGTGAGCAGGACGCCGTCGTTGGCGATGCAGACCGCGGCGATCATGTAGTCCGCCATCCCGATCCCCTGGCCCTGGCGCTCGAGCTGCACACGGAGGTCGGCCGCGATCCGGGCCTCCTCGGGGCCAAAGGAGAGGAGGGTCATGGCGTCGAGGAGCGTGTCGATCCCCTTCAGTTGCTTCGAACTCCTGGCCCCCGAGCGGAGCTCGAACGCGGTGATCGCGGTGGTGCCGAAGGACCTGGTCTCGAGCTCGAGCGCGACCCGCCTGGCCGCGCCACCTCGCCCGCGCAGGAAGTCGATGAGGACATCGGTGTCGGCGATGATCACCGCCACACCTCGCGCAGCTTCCCCACCGACGCCTGGAGCGCGTCGGCCTCCTGGTCGGAGAAGCTCCCCTGGAGCCGGAGCGCGTTGCTGACCGCCTCGCGCCGGGCCCGGTGCTGCTTCATGTAGAGGTCCAGCGCCTCCCGGATGAGCGAGGAGAACCCCTTCTCACCGCGCTGGGCGGCGAGCTTGAGGAGCTGGGCCCGCTGTTCGTCGCTGATCTCGACCGTCGTCCTCATCCGGCCATGCTACATGCATGTGCATGCCGGTGCCAGTGGATCGGCGGCCCCAGCCTACCCCTCCGTCTTCCCCTGCAGCGGCCAGATCCCCGAGGCCGTCACCGCGCCGCCCAGCAGCCCCGCCACCACGCCCAGCGACACCCCCTGGCCGATGGGCAGCCAGGGGGCCACCAGCATCTTGGCGCCGATGAAGATCAGCACCAGCGCCAGTCCCTGGCGCAGCCGGGAGAAGCGATCGATGGCGCTGGAGAGGGCGAAGTAGAGCGAGCGCAGGCCGAGGATGGCGAAGATGTTGCTGGTGAAGACGATGAACGGATCGAGGGTGATCCCGAAGATGGCCGGGATGGAGTCGAGGGCGAAGACCACGTCGGAGACCTCGATGAGCAGCAGCGCCAGCAGCAGCGGCGTGGCCACCCAGCGCCCGCCCTCGCGCACCAGGAAGTGGTGGCCGTCGATGCGGCTGGTGGTGGGGAGGACCCTTCGCACCAGCCGGAAGAAGGCGCTCTTCTCCGGGTGTGGCTCCTCGACCTGGTGGGTGAGGAGCAGCTTCACGCCGGTGAAGGCCAGGAAGGCGCCGAAGACGTAGATCAGCCAGTGGAAGCGGGCCAGCAGCGCCGTGCCGGCGAAGATCATGCCGGCCCGCAGCAGCAGCGCGGTGAGGATGCCCCAGAAGAGCACCCGGTGCTGGAAGCGGGGCGGGATGGCCAGGGTGGTGAAGATGACCAGGAAGACGAAGAGGTTGTCGACCGAGAGCGACTTCTCGATCAGGTAGCCGGTGAGGAACTCGGCGGCGTGGTCGCCCCCGAACCAGTGACCCACCGCCACGTTGAAGACCAGCGACAGCGCCACCCAGACGCCGGTCCAGGCCAGGGCGTTGCGGGTCGAGATCGGCTCGTCCCTGCGGTGGAAGAGGCCGAGGTCGAGCGCGAGGAAGACCAGGATCAGGGCGATGAAGCCGACCCAGAGCGCCGGCGTGCCAATGGTCTCGATCACCTGGTGTCCCCGCGGCTGTGCGTCATGGCCCGCTCACCTACCACCGGCGTCACCGGTACGCCACACCGGGTTCGGATCGGTTCGTTGACGCCCCGGGGGGCCGCGCCCTATGACGGGCCTGCCCATGCACCACCCCTCCATCACCCCGGGTCGTTTCCCCTGCCCCGGTCCGGCGCGGCGCTGGCCGGCCGCCTGGCTGGCGCTGGCCCTCTCCGGCTGCAGCCTGGTGCTCCCCACCCGCTACGCCGACCGGCGGCTCGAGGAGCCGCTCCCCACCGGCGAGCGCCCGACGCCGCCCCCCGGGCCGGCCCCGCAGCCCTCCGCCGGCCCCGAGGCCGGACCGCCGGCCGCCCCGCGCCGCGTCGGTGGGCTGGCCGACCTGCTCGATCTGGCGCTCCGGAACGATCCCGGGACCCGCGCCGCCTGGCTCGACGCCCGCGCCGCCGCCGCCACCGCCGGCTCCCGCCGGGCCGCCTGGCTCCCCGCCGCCGACGCCAGCGCCGGGCTGCAGCGGGTCCAGGTCCCCGGCGCCACCTCCGCCGAGGTCCGCCGCACCGACGCCACCGTCTCGGCGCAGCTCACCTGGCTGCTGCTCGACCTCGGGGCCCGCGGCGCCTCCCAGGACGAGGCCGAGCGGCTGCTGCTGGCGGCCCGGCTGGCCCACGAGAGCGCCGTGCTCGATCTGGCCCTGCGCGTCGAGGAGGCCTGGTACGGCTACCAGGCCACCCGGGCGCTGCTGGTCGCCTCGCAGGCCTCGCTGAAGCAGGCCGAGACCAGCCTGGCCGCGGCCGAGGAGCGGCGCAGCGCCGGCGCCGCCACCGTGGCCGACGTGCTCCAGGCCCGCACCGCCCTCTCCCAGCTCAAGCTCGACGCGCAGCGGGTGGAGGGCCAGGCGGCCGGGCTGCAGGGGCGGCTGGCCTCGCTGGCCGGCCTGCCGCCCACCGTGGAGCTGGAGGTGCCGCCGCTCCCCGCCGACGTCAACGCCCGCCAGGCCCTGCCGGAGGTGGAGCGGCTGCTGGAGGAGGCGGCCCGCGCCAACCCCGACCTGGCCCGCGCCCGCGCCCAGGCCGACGCCGCCGAGGCCCGGGCCCGGGCGGTCTCGCGCGCCGACCTCCCCACCCTCTCCGGCGTGGCCGGCGCCGGGCTCGACTGGCCGCTGGCGCCCGACGGCGACCGCTACGCCACCTGGAACGCCGGGCTGGTGCTGCGGATCCCGCTCTTCTCCGGCGGCCGGGCCAGCTTCGACGCCGCCAGCGCCCGCGCCACCGCCGCCGCCACCCGGGCCCGCGTCGAGGCCACCGGCCGCCAGGTGCAGCTCGACGTCTGGACCACCTTCCAGGCGCTCCGCACCGCGGCCCGCCGCGGCGAGACCTCGCGCGACCTGCTGGCCTCGGCCACCGAGGGGCTGGAGGTGGCCACCGGCCGCTACCGCGAGGGGGTCGGCTCGATCCTCGACCTGCTCACCTCGCAGTCGGCGCTGGCCGGCGCCCACGCCGAAGAGATCCTGGCCCGCGCCGACTGGCTGCTGGCCATGGCCCGGCTGGCCCGCGCCACCGGCCGCCTCCTCCCCGCCACCGCCGGAGCCGCTCCATGACCCGCCCCACCCGCCTCCTCCCGCTGGCGCTCCTGCTCGCAGCCGCCCTCCCCGCCTGCCGGGGCGGCGACGACGCCAGGCGCGCCGTCAAGCCAGTCCAGGTCCGCGTGGCCACCGCCGTGGAGAAGTCCATGCCGGTCGAGGTGCGGGCCGTGGGCCGGGTGGTGTCGTCGCACTCGGTGGTGGTCCGGCCGCAGGTGACCGGCCAGCTCATGGCCGCCCGCTTCACCGAGGGGCAGGTGGTCCGCGCCGGCGACCTGCTCCTCGAGCTCGACCGCCGCCCGTTCGAGGCGGCGCTGGCCGAGGCCCGGGCCAACCTGGCCCGCGACCAGGCCCGCGCCGTGAGCGCCCGCGCCGACGCCACCCGCTACGAGGGGCTGGCCGCCAAGGAGTACGTGACCCGCCAGCAGGCCGAGGGGGCCCGGGCCAACGCCGGCGCCCTCGACGCCACGCTGGAGGCCGACCGGGCCGCCATCGAGCGGGCCGAGCTCAACCTGGCCTACTGCTCGATCCGGGCCCCCATCACCGGCCGGACCGGCCGGCTGCTGGTCCACCCCGGCAACCTGGTCACCGCCGGCAGCCAGGACCTGCTCACCATCGAGCAGCAGCGGCCGCTGCTGGCCAGCTTCACGCTGCCGGAGCGCCACCTGGCCGCGCTGCGCGCCGCCGGCCCGGGCGCGCTGGTGCTGGTGGAGCCGGCCAGCGGCGGGCCCGCCTCCCAGGGCGCCGTCGAGTTCATCGACAACGCCGTCGACCAGGCCACCGGCACGGTGCTGGTCAAGGCCACCCTGCCAAACCGGGACGACGCGCTCTGGCCGGGCCAGGCGGTCGAGGTCCGGGTCCGGCTGGCCGACCGGCCGCGCGCGGTGGTGGTGCCGTCGGCGGCGGTGGCCCAGGGGCAGCAGGGCGACTACGCCTGGGCGGTGAAGGACGGCGTCGTCGAGGTCCGCCAGGTGGTGGTGGAGGAGGCCGGCGAGCGCGAGGTGGTGGTGCGCCAGGGGCTGGCCGCCGGCGACGTGGTGGTGGTCGAGGGGCAGATGAAGCTGGTGCCGGGGGCGCGCGTCGCGCCCATCGCCGCCACCCCGCCCTCCTCGCCGCCGGCGGCTCCGTCGGTCCCGGCGGTCCCGGCGACGCCGGTGAAGCCGTGAACCTCTCCGAACCCTTCATCCGGCGGCCGGTCGCCACCGCGCTGCTCACCGGCTCGCTGATCGTCTTCGGCGTGGTGGCCTACCGCGAGCTGCCGGTCTCCGACCTGCCAGCGGTCGACTACCCGACCATCCAGGTCTCGGCCTCGCTCCCCGGCGCCAGCCCGGAGACCATGGCCACCACGGTGGCGGCGCCCCTGGAGCGCCAGTTCTCCGCCATCGCCGGCCTGACCGCCATGAACTCCACGTCCGGGCAGGGGTCGACCTCGGTCACCCTGGAGTTCGACCTGGCCCGCAACCTCGACGGCGCCGCGCTCGACGTCCAGTCGGCCATCTCGGCGGCGGGCGGCCAGCTGCCGCCCAACCTCCCGGCGGCCCCGACCTACCGCAAGGTCAACCCCGCCGACGAGCCCATCATCTACCTGGCCATCACCTCCCCGACCCTGCCGCTCTCCACGCTCAACCGCTACGGCCAGGACATCGTGGCCCAGCGGCTGGCCACCATCCCCGGGGTGGCGCAGGTGCAGGTCTTCGGCTCGCAGAAGTACGCGGTCCGGATCCAGGTCGATCCCCGGGCGCTCTCCTCCCGCGGCATCGGCCTCGACGAGCTGGCCCAGGCCATCCGCGGCCAGAACTCCAACCTGCCCACCGGGGTGGTGCAGGGGAGCGCGCGCTCCTACACCGTCGAGGCCAGCGGCGGCCTGGAGCGGGCCACCGAGTTCGGCAGCGCCGTGGTGGCCTACCGCAACGGCGCCCCGGTGCGCCTCGCCGACCTGGGCCGGGTCCGCGACGGCGTCGAGAACGAGAACACCGCCGCCTGGTTCTACCGCGACGGCCAGGAGCGCCGGGCCATCGTGCTGGCGGTGATGCGCCAGCCCGGCACCAACACCGTGGCCGTGGCCCAGGCCGTCAATGACATGCTGCCGGTGGTCGAGGCCCAGCTCCCCGCCGCCGCCCGGCTCTTCGTGCTCTACGACCGCGCCATCTCCATCCGCGAGTCGGTGGCCGACGTGAAGTTCACGCTCTGGCTCACCCTGGGGCTGGTGGTGCTGGTCATCTTCGTCTTCCTGCGCAACCTGCCGGCCACGGTGATCCCGTCGCTGGCGCTGCCGGTCTCGCTGCTCGGCACCTTCGCGCTGATGTGGTGGGCCGGCTACAGCCTCGACAACCTCTCGCTGATGGCGCTGACCCTGGCGGTCGGCTTCGTGGTCGACGACGCCATCGTCATGCTGGAGAACGTGGTCCGCCACATGGAGATGGGCAAGCCGCCCATGCAGGCGGCCCTGGAGGGCTCCCGCGAGGTGGCCTTCACCATCGTCTCCATGACCATCTCGCTGGCGGCGGTCTTCCTCCCCATCCTCTTCATGCCCGGGCTGGTGGGCCGGCTCTTCCACGAGTTCGCCGTCACCATCGGCTCGGCCATCCTGGTCTCCGGCGTGGTCTCGCTGACGCTGACGCCGATGCTCTGCGCCCGCTTCCTGCGCCACGCCCCGCACGCCCAGCGCCACGGCGCCCTCTACCAGTGGACCGAGCGGGGCTTCGAGGCCATCCTCCGCGCCTACGAGCGCGGCCTGCGCTGGTCGCTCGACCACCCGCGCCTGGTGATGGGCTTCTCCGGCCTGGTGCTGGTCTCCATGGTGCCGCTCTGGATGGCGGTGCCCAAGGGCTTCCTCCCCACCGACGACACCGGCCGGGTGCGGGTCTCCACCGAGGGGCCGGAGGGGACCAGCTTCGACGCCATGGCCCGGGCCCAGCGGGCTGCCGCGGCCCAGGTGGCCAGCCAGCCCGAGGTGGAGCAGTTCATGTCCTCGGTGGGCTCGCGCGGCGGCGTCGGCGTCACCCAGGGGAACATGTTCCTCAAGCTCAAGGACCACCGCCAGCGGCGCCACGTCGACTTCGTGGTCGCCGACCTGCGGGCGCTGATGGCCGGGGTGCCGGGGCTGCGGGTCATCCCCTCGGTGCCGCCCCCCATCTCGCTGGGCGGCGGCGGCGGCGGGCGCGCCCAGTACACGGTGACGCTGCAGGACGCCGACGTGGCCGGCCTCTACCAGGCGGCGCCGGTCTTCGAGAAGGCGCTGCGGGCCCTCCCCGAGCTGCAGGACGTCACCAGCGACCTGCGCCTCACCAGCCCGCGGCTCAAGGTGGAGATCGACCGGGATCGGGCGGCGCTGCTGGGCGTGCCGGCCCAGGCGGTGGAGGAGGCGCTCTACTCCGCCTACGGCTCCCGCCAGGTCTCCACCATCATGGCGCCGGAGGACCAG
The DNA here is from genome assembly GCA_032654565.1 of Anaeromyxobacteraceae bacterium. GTDB lineage: Bacteria > Myxococcota > Myxococcia > Myxococcales > Anaeromyxobacteraceae > JADKCZ01. The sequence continues at coordinate 598,097 of JAULAX010000017.1, forward strand.
TACCAGGTGATCCTGGAGCTGCTCCCCGAGCTGCGCACCGATCCCCAGGCGCTCTCCTGGCTCCACCTGCGCGGCCCGGGCGGCAAGCTGGTCCCGCTCGAGTCCCTGGCCCGGGTGGAGCGGTCGGTGGGGCCGCTCATCGTCAGCCACGCCGGCCAGCTGCCGGCCGTCAACGTCTCCTTCAACCTCAGGCCGGGGCGGGCCATCGGCGACGCGGTCGCCGCCATCGAGAAGACCGCCGCCGCCACCCTCCCGCCCACCGTCACCTCCCGCTTCCAGGGGGCCGCCCAGGCCTTCCGCGACTCGCTCACCGGCCTCGGGCTGCTGCTGGCGGTCTCCATCCTGGTCATCTACGTGGTGCTGGGGGTGCTCTACGAGAGCTTCGCCCACCCGGTCACCATCCTCACCGCCCTGCCCTTCGCCGGCTTCGGGGCGCTGGTGACCCTCTGGATCTTCCGCTCCGAGCTCTCGGTCTACGCCTTCGTCGGCATCGTCATGCTGGTCGGCCTGGTGAAGAAGAACGGCATCATGATGGTCGACTTCGCGCTCGAGGCGCAGCGGGCCGGCAAGTCGGCCCGCGAGGCCATCCACGAGGCCTCGGTGACCCGCTTCCGCCCCATCATGATGACCACCATGGCGGCGCTCTTCGGGACCCTGCCGCTGGCCATCGGGATCGGGGCCGGGGCCGACGGGCGCCGGCCGCTCGGCCTGGCGGTGGTGGGTGGCCTGGTCTTCTCCCAGTTCCTCACGCTCTACGTGACGCCGGTCTTCTATGTCTTCATCGACCGGTGGCGCCCCACCGCCAAGCCACCCGGCCGGGCCTAGGCTGTACAAACCATTGACGCTGGCAGGACGCGGGACTAGATCCCCCGGCAAGTTCGTTCCCGACTTCACTGACCCGAACCACTTCAAGGGGTTGAACGCATGTTGACGCAGAAGCTCCTCGACCTGACCGCCGGCTTCGGCGCCGACTGGGTCAACTTCGTCCTCGTCGGCGTCTCGGTCGTCGGCCTCGGCGTCTTCATCGACCGGATCGTCTTCTACGTCCGGACCGCCGAGCGCTTCCCCGGGCTCAAGGCCGGCTTCTCCTCGGCGCTGGCCGCCGGCGACCTGAAGGCCGCCCTGCGCGCCGTCGAGGGGGACTCGCTCAGCCGCAACGTGGTCCGGGCCGGGCTGGAGCTGGCCGGGCGCGGCGAGCGGCAGCCGGCCGCCATCGAGCAGGCCATGCTCGGGCAGCTCTCCGAGGAGCGCGGCCGCTACGAGGCCCGGCTCTCGGTGCTGGCCACCATCGGCAACATCGCCCCGCTCATCGGGCTGCTCGGCACCGTCATCGGCATCGTCGGCGCCTTCTACGTGCTCGGCAAGGTGGGCACGGTGCAGGCCTCCTCCAACTCGCAGGTGATGGCCTCCATCGGCGAGGCGCTGGTGGTCACCGGCTTCGGCATCACCGTGGCGGTGCCGGCGGTGGTGGCCTACAACAGCCTCAAGTCCCACGTGAACGGGCGGCTCAAGCAGGCCGAGGCGCTCAGCCGCGAGCTGGTCGCCAACCTGGCGCGGCTGGACACCGACGGCGGGGCGGGGGGTTAGCGCCGTGGCCGGCGGGAGCTGGGGCGGCGCCGGGGACGACGAGCTGATCGGCGGGGTCAACGTCACGCCCATCGTCGACGTCTGCCTGACGCTGCTGGTGGTCTTCATCGTCACCGCCTCGCAGGTGGTCAACCGCTCCATGCCGGTCAACCTGCCCAAGGCGGCCTCGGCGGAGAGCTCGCCGCCGTCGATCGTCAACGTGGCCATCGCCCGCAACGGCGACCTCTTCATCAACGGCGCCGCCGCCCGGCTCGAGGACATCCCCCGCGAGGTCGAGGCGGCCCGGGCCCGGGCCACCGCCAGCGGCGTCGAGCCCCGGCTGGCCGGCTTCGTCTCCGCCGACGTCGACGCCCCGTACGGCAAGTTCGCCGAGGCGGTCGACCGGCTCCGCCTCGCCGGGGTCAGCGACATCGCCCTCGACACGCAGCCACCCACCACCACGCCGTGACGTCGGTCCGCGCCACCTTCTGGCCGTCGCTGCTGGCCGCCGGGGTCCTCCACGTCGCCGCCGGCGCCTGGATCGCGGCGCGGACGCCCCCTCGCCTGCAGGCCCGGCGCCCCCCCACCGCGGTCCGCCTCGTCACCCGGGCGCCGCCGCCGGCCGCCGCCAGGCCCCCCCCGGCGCCGGTCGCGCCGCCGCTGGTCACCGGCACGTCCAGCGCCCTGGCCCCCCGGCCCGACCGCGCCGCCCCACCGGCCACGCCGGCCGCGCCGCCGCCCCCTGGCACGCCGCCGCCGCAGCCCCGCCGCTTCGCCGTCTCCATGGACGCCGTGGTCAGCTCCGGGTCCGGCGGCATCGCCATGCCCACCACCTCCGGGGCCACCGCCGCCCGCGGCAACCCCAACGCCCCGGCCAGCGCGCCGGTCGGCGACAACAGCCCCTTCGCCGCCCGCTCGGTCGACGTCACCGACCTGGAGCAGGCCCCCCGGCTGCTGCGCCAGCCCTCCCGGCTCGACCTGCGCACCCACTACCCCGAGGCGGCCCGCCGCCAGGGGCTCGAGGCCAACGTCAGGGTGGAGCTGCTGGTGGACGAGACCGGCGCGGTGCGCGAGCTGCGCATCCTCGACGGCGGCGGCCCCGGCTTCGACGACGCGGTCCGCACCCTCTCCCGGCTGATGGCCTTCTCCCCGGGCACCCGCGGCGGCCGCGCCGTGGCGGTGCGCTACGCCTGGACCTTCAAGTTCCGCCTCGACGAGTGAGCCCCATGCGCCCATCCCGAACCCTCCGCGCCGCGCTGCCCCTCCTCGCCGCCCTGCTGGCCACCGCCGCGCGGGCCGCGCCGCCGGAGGCCGAGCCGGTGCTGGCCACGCCGCCCGCCCTGAAGCTGCTGGTGCCGGCCGAGTTCCCCGACGGCGTGGTCTTCCCCGCCCCCGAGGTGACGGTGGGGCTGGCCATCGACGTGGCCGCCACCGGGGTGGTGGAGGCGGTGCGGGTGGAGGCCGGGGCCGGAGAACCGTTCGACACCGCCGCCGCGGCCGCCGCCCGGAAGTTCCTCTTCGAGCCGGGGCGGCTCACCACCGGCGAGCCGGTGCCGGTCACCGTCAGCTTCCTGATGCGCCTGACGCCGCCCCCGCCGCCGCCGGCCCCGGCCCCGCCGCCCCCGCCGGTCCGCCTCACCGGCCGCCTGCTGGAGCGCGGCACCCGCAAGCCGCTGGCCAACGTCTCGGTGGCCGCCCGCGCCGGCGCCGACGCCACCCCGACCCGGGCCACCACCGGCCCCGACGGCCGCTTCTCGCTGGAGGTGGCCGAGCCGGCCTTCACGCTGGTGGCGGTGCCGGCCGGGCACGACCGGCTCGAGGTGGCCATCCAGGCCGCCCCGGGCGAGGAGCGCGACGAGACCTACTACCTGGAGCGCTCCGGCGACGGCAACGAGACGGTGGTGAGCGCCAGCCCGGTCCGCCGCGAGATCACCCGCCAGGTGATCCCGGCCGCCGAGGTGGCCATGGTGGCCGGCACCCAGGGCGACACCATCAAGGCGGTGCTCAACCTGCCGGGCGTGGCCCGCACCTCGTTCGGCGGCGGCGACCTGATCCTGCGCGGCTCGGCCCCCGGCGACAGCCGGGTCTTCCTGGAGGGACAGGAGATCCCGCTGCTCTACCACTTCGGCGGGCTGCGCAGCACCGTCAACCCCCGCTTCCTCGAGGCGGTGGAGTTCGTGCCCGGCAACTTCTCCCCCGACTACGGCCGCGCCACCGGCGGCATCATCGAGGTCAAGCTACGCGACCCGGCCTCGGACATGTTCCGCGGCGAGGCGGGCATCAACTTCTACGACGCCAGCGTCGCCATCGAGGGGCCGCTGGGCGGCGGCTGGGCCGGGGGCTTCGCCTTCCGCCGCTCCTGGATCGACACCATCCTGCCGGCGGTGCTGCCCAAGGACGGCAACTTCTCCTTCGACTCCGCCCCCCGCTACTACGACTACCAGTTCCTGGCGACGCGCAAGCTGGGCGGGCAGTCCTTGCGCCTCCTCTACTTCGGGTCGATGGACAAGCTGGTGGTGATCCTCAAGCGCCCCGCCGCCGACCCCAAGATCACCGGCACCGTCTCGGCCCGCATCATGTTCCACGCCGTCCAGGGCTCGCTCTCCGGCGAGGTGGTCCCCGGGCTCCGCCACGAGACCAGCCTGCAGCTCAGCCTCAACCAGTTCCGCACCTCCTTCGGCCCGCTCTTCTACTTCGACCTGGCCGTGCAGCAGGCGGCGCTGCGCAGCGCCTGGACGCTCGACCTGGCCCGCGGCCTCCAGGCCCGCGTCGGGGTCGACGCCACCGCGGCCGCCGTCCAGATCTCGCTCAACGCCCCGACCCGCCCCAAGGAGGGCGAGGTGAACACCCCGGTCTCCACCTCGGCGGTGCAGTCGCTGAAGAAGGACGTCGGCCAGCAGGAGCCGGCCTTCTTCGCCGAGCTGCGCTGGGAGCCGGTCGCCGGGGTCATGGTCCTGCCCGGCGTCCGCGCCGACTGGTCGAGCACCATCTCCCGCTGGTCGGTGGACCCGCGGCTGGGGGCCCGCTGGGAGGTGGTCCCCGGCACCGTCCTCAAGGCGGGCGTCGGCCTCTTCCACCAGCCCCCCCAGCCCGACGAGAGCGCCCCCGACGTGGGCAACCCCAACCTGAAGCCCATCGCCGCGGTCCACACCTCGGCCGGCGTCGAGCAGAAGCTGGGCGACATCTTCGAGGGGGAGCTGACCGGCTACTCCAAGCGGCTCACCGGCCTGGTGGTCCGCGACCCGGCCTCCAGCTACGACCCGGCCCTGCCCCCCTACGTGAACGAGGGGACCGGCCGGGTCTACGGGCTGGAGGCGACGCTCAAGGCCCGCGCCGGCGAGACCTTCTTCGGCTCGGTGGCCTACACCGCCCAGCGCGCCTTCCGCAGCGACGGCTTCGGCAAGGCCGAGCGCCGCTTCGACTACGACCAGCCGCACCTGCTCACCGTGCTGGGGACCTGGAAGTTCGCCCGCAGCTGGAGCCTGGGCGGGCGCTTCCGCTACGTCTCCGGCAACCCCAGCACCCCGGTGACCGGCTCGGTGCTCGACGCCAGCAGCGGCACCTACGTGCCGACCTACGGCGCCATCAACGCCGACCGGCTCCCCGCCTTCAGCCAGCTCGACGTGCGGCTCGACAAGAACTGGACCTACCAGACCTGGAAGCTGGGGCTCTACCTCGACGTCCAGAACGTCACCAACCGGGGCAACGTCGAGGGCTACAGGTTCAACTACGACTACCGGCAGCGCGCCCCCGCCACCGGCCTCCCCATCCTGCCCATCCTCGGCCTCAACGCGGAGTGGTGACCATGCGCTCCTCCAGACTCCCGCCCGTTCCCCTCGCCGCCCTGGCCCCGCTGGCGGCGCTGCTGCTGGCCGGCTGCGCCCCGGACTTCACCCCGCGCTCGGTGGTCGAGGACCTGCGGGTGCTGGCCATCGTCGCCGACCCGCCCGACGTGCTGCTCCCGGCCAGCCCCACCGGGCCCACCGAGACGCTGACGCTGCGGGCCACCGCGGTGGCCCCCCCGGCGACGGCGGGCGCCCCGCCGGTGACGCCGGCCCCGGCCGACGTCCGCTGGTCCTTCTGCCCCTTCTCCATCGGCGCCTCCTCCGGCTACGCCTGCGCGGTGCCGGCCTGCGAGACGCCGCTGGTCCCCGAGCCCGACGGCAGCGTCCGCGTCGACCCGGTGCGGCTGGGGATCAACTGCCTGGCCGCGCTGCCCGGCGGCGCCCTCCCCGGCGCCCCGTCCGGCTCCGGCCTCCCCGCCGGGTTCGAGGTGCTGGTCCGCTACGTCGCCACCGTCGGCCCGGTCCGGCGCGAGGCGGTGCAGCGGATCCCGGTGAAGGCCGCCGACGCCACGGCGCGCAACCTCAACCCCATCCTCGCCGACCCCACCTTCACGGGCTGCACCGCCACCGCCGGCAGCTGCCCGCTCTCCGACGTGGCCATCGCCGCGGAGGTCGACCCCGGCTCGTTCCAGACCTTCCCGACGGGGCCGGCGGGGCGGACCAGCGAGGAGACCATCGTGGTCTCCTTCTTCACCACCGCCGGACGCTTCAAGTACGAGACCGGCCAGGCCACCAGCGGGTCGCCGCGGACCGACACCGTGCTGGAGGCCAGGGAGCTGAACGGCGCCCGCCAGGCGCTGGTCTGGGTGGTGGCGCGCGACCTGCGCGGCGGCGAGGCCGTCAGGGGCCCGTTCACGGTGGTCTTCTCGAGGCCGTAGGCATCCAGCTCCGGATGCGACCTGAGGGCGTTTGAGCGGGTGATTCGCCCGTCTACAGCTTCGGGCCGCTGCCGCGAGGCGCGCCCCACACAGCGAGAATCATGACCTACTCGTTCTTCTCCTCCACCTCGTAGTAGAGGTGGTTCTGCGTCCGGGGAAGCAGCAGTCTGCGCACGAGCACGCCGCGCCGTTCGGTGAACGGCGTCCCCACGTCAGGCGTCGTGGAGTTGAGCGCCCGAGCTTCGGCCATCTCGCGGGAGAAGAGGTCCCGCGCGGCGGGCCGGTTCTCCCGCCACCATCGGTCGATGGCGTCCGCCTGCTGACGGGCCGGCCCGACGAGGCGAATCTTCACGGCCGGGCCAGGAGTCCTTTGATGAACTCGTCGGCGTCGACATGGTCGCCGGAGCGGGCTGCGGCGATGCCGGCATCGAGCGCCGCGTCAAGCCTCGCCCGCTCACCAGGGTCGAAATCCTCCTGGGATTCCACGAGCGTCAGCTCGACCTCGGTCCCCTCGGGGAGTTCGGTCGGCTCATCGAGCACCAGCCGCCCGCCCCTGACCTGAGCCTTGAGTGCCTTCATGAGGCCCTCATCATACTCCGCCCACTGACCCTGCGCAGACCTGGCCGGCTGCCATGCCCCTCGGCGAGGGTCGCTTTGTCGGCGACGGCACCGCCCGCGGGACGAACGATGACCAACCTCCCGTCCCGCCCGGAGCCCCCCTTTGGCGAACCCCGACGTCGGGAATCGCTTTTGGGGGAGGCAAGTCCACAGTGGCTTCGTACTTCCTCACGGAGAAGCCCCGCTACCAGCCGCAGGCGCGGCCGGCGTTCTGCTGCTTCAGCCAGCCGCGCAGCGGCGCGAAGTACTCGAGCAGCGCCTTGGCGTCGGCCTGCTTGCGCCCGGTGAGCGCGGCGTAGGCCTCCGGCCAGGGCTTCGACATGCCGAGCGCCAGCAGCTCGTTCAGCCGGGCGCCGGCCGCCGTGGAGCCCTGGATCGAGCACTGGTGGAGCGGCCCCTTCCAGCCGGCCGCCTCGCAGAGCGACTTGTGGAACTGGAACTGGTAGATGGCCGCCAGGAAGTAGCGGGTGTACGGGACGTTGGCCGGGATGTGGTACTTGGCGCCCGGGTCGAAGTCGGCCTCGCTGCGCGCCACCGGCGGCGCCACCCCCTGGTACTTGGCCCGCAGCGCCCACCAGTCCTGATTGTACCGCTCCGGCGGGGTCTTCCCGCTGAAGACGTCCCAGCGCCACTGGTCGATGAGCTTGCCGAAGGGCAGGAAGGCCACCTTGGCCAGGGCCCGCTTCAGCTGCACGTTGATCAGCCCCTTGTCGTCCCGGGGCAGCTCGGCCAGCAGTCCGGCCTGCTTCAGGTAGGCCGGGGTGATGGAGAGGGCGATGGCGTCGCCGATGGCCTCGTGGAAGCCGTCGTTGGCGCCGTTCTGGTAGAGGACCGGCAGGTGGGCGTAGGCCCGCTGGTAGTAGTTGTGGCCGAGCTCGTGGTGGATGGTGACCAGGTCCTCCTCGGTCGGCTTGATGCACATCTTGATGCGCAGGTCGGCGGAGAAGCTGACGTCCCAGGCGCTGGCGTGGCAGACCACCTCGCGATCGCGCGGCTTCACCAGCTGCGAGCGCTCCCAGAAGCTGGCGGGCAGCGGCGCGAAGCCGAGCGAGGAGAAGAAGGCCTCCCCCAGCTTGACCATGCGGGTGGCGTCCCACTTCTGTGCCACCAGCGCCCCGGTGACGTCCTGCGACGGCTGGCCCTTGAAGGGCTCGAGGTCGGCGTAGAGGTTGTCCCAGCTCTGCGCCCACATGTTGCCGAGCAGGTGGGCGGGGATGGGCTTGCCGTCGGCCACCCGCGCCTTGCCGTACTTCTTCTGCAGCTCGGCGCGGACGTAGCAGTGGAGCTGGTCGTAGAAGGGCTTGACCTCGCCCCAGAGCCGGTCGGTGTCGGCCTCGAAGGCGGCGGCCGGCATGTCGTAGCCGGCGCGCCAGAGCTCGCCGGTGTCCTTCCAGCCCACGCCGCGGGCCCCGTCGTTGGCCAGCTCGACCAGCCGGGCGTAGAGCGGCCGCATCTCGCGCGCCACGCCGTGCCAGCCGGCCCAGGCGTCGAGCAGCTGGTCCCAGTCGCGGCTGGTGGCCAGCACGTCCTCCAGCTCGCCGAGGTCGCGGCAGGTGCCCTTCCCGTCCGGGCCGCACCACTTCCCCTTGCCGTAGATCCCGTCGAGCCGGGCCGAGAGCGCCGCCAGCTCGGCCTGCCTGGCCCCGTCGGCGGGGGCGATCACCGGCAGGCCGCCGGCCAGCACCGACGGGTTGCGCAAGAGCTGCAGCATGCGGGTGACCGCCGGCGAGGAGGCGCGCGACGGGTCGAAGCGGAGCGACTGCCGGTTGAGCACCGCCAGCGTCCCCAGGGCGTCGGCGTTGAGCTGGGCGGCCAGGTACTCGGTGTCGGGGGTGATGTTGGTCTGGCGGACCCAGTCGGCGGTGGAGGAGCGGATCCAGGCCTGGCGGAGCGCCTCGTTGGCGTTGTCGATGAAGACGGCGTCGGCCTGCCTGGGGCCGGCGGCCCGGACCGGCGCCGGTCCGGCGTGGGCCGGCACGGCGGTGGCGGGCACGGCGGGGGTGGGGGCCGCGGCGAGGGCCGTGGCCAGCAACAGGCTGCAGATCATGTGGGCTCCGGTGCTGCCGGCGGCTCAGAGCGCGTGGCTCAGGGGCCGCGGCGATCGTTGGCGAAGGAGGTGGCGTGGTCGCGGGGCCCCGCCTCCACCTGGAAGAGGCGGCACTTCTCGCAGGACCAGCTGTCCCAGTCGTGCTTCACGGCCACGTCGAGGCAGCCGTCGTAGTGGAAGCAGTAGAGGCTGCGGTGTCCGGCGACGACCGTCTCGGAGCGGATCAGCTGCGAGAGCGGCGAAGGATTGGGATGAAGGGTCACGGAGGCTCCCGGACTGCGGATTGGGACCGGACTGGCCGAAAGGACGCGTCAAGGTGCCGCCGACGGGCGGTTCAAGGAAATACCCCCGAAGGGGGAGATCGCGTATATCCTCGACCTCATTGAGGTATGAGCCGAAGCACCGCCTGGGGCGGTGGGGGACCGCAGCCATGACCGAGCGTCCTTGTGGAGCCTGTGACCTGCTGGCCGGGCGGCGCAGCGTGCCGGGCGGCGTGACCTGGCGTGGCGGGGGGCTGGCGCTCCACGCGCTCGACGGACCCTGCCCGATCCCGGGCTGGCTGGTGCTCACCGCCGAGCGCCACTGCCGCTCGCTCCACGACCTCGACGCCGAGGCCACCGCGGCGCTGGGGCCGGTCGCCCAGGAGGTGATGCGGGCGCAGCGGGCCGCGCTCGGCGCCGAGCACGTCTACGCCTTCGCCATCGGCGACCTGCTGCACCACTTCCACCTCCACCTGGTGCCGCGCTACGCCGCCACGCCGCAGCGGCTGCGCGGGCGCGGCGCCTTCGACGCCACGCCGGCCGAGGCCCGGCCGGAGGAGGAGCTGGCGGCGGCGTCGCGGCTGGTGGCCGAGGCGCTGGGGCTCAGCCCGACGAGGCGATGAGCGGGGCGAGGCCGTCCTTGAAGCTCGGGTAGCGGAGCGTCACGCTGAGCGCCTGGCGTGTCCAGGCCGAGTCGATGCGCCGGCTCGGGCCGCCCGCCGGTGCCTCGCTCCGGGTCGGCTCCACACCGAGGCGCTGCGCCACCCACTCGATCACCTCGCGGCGGCGCGGCGGGGCGGCGTCGCTGCCGTGGTAGGCCGCCCCCGGCTCGCCCCGGTCGAGCGCCGCCAGCACGAAGGCGACGGCGTCGTCGAGGTGGCACCAGTTCATGAAGGCGTCGTCGCCGGGGCCGAGCGCCATGGCGCCGGAGCGGACCCGCTGCAGCACGCCGGAGCGCCCCGGGCCGTAGAGGCCGGAGAGGCGCAGCAGGCAGGCCGGCACGCCCGGCGCGGCCCCGCGGACCAGCCGCTCCGCCTCCACCAGCACCTCGGCGGTCGGGCTCCCCGGGGCCGGCGGCGTGGTCTCGACCACCAGCGAGCCGTCGCGCTGGCCGAAGACGCCGGTCGAGCCGGTGTAGACGAAGCGGCTGGCGCCATGGCGCGCCGCCGCCTCCAGCAGCGCCCGGTTGGCGGTGACGTAGGCGGCCCGATAGTTCTCGACGGTGTCGCCGCCGGCCGACTGGCAGGCCACCACGGCGTCGAAGGGGGGCAGCCGGCCGGCCGCGCCGGAGGCCGAGAGGTCGAGCGCCAGCGGCGTCACGCCGGGGGCCCGCAGCGCCTCGGCCCGGGCCGGATCGCGCCGCAGCGCGATCACCTGGTCGCCGCGGGCCACCAGCGCCTGCGCCACCGCGCTCCCCAGCCACCCGGCTCCTGCCACCAGGACCTTCATGAGCCGTGTGCCAGCTTGGCGCTGACCAGCCGGTTCAGCGAGACGTTGGACTCGGCCGCCTCGATCGAGAGCCGCCGGTGCACCTCCGGCGGGATGCGCACCTTGAACTGGCCGCTGTAGCGTCGGGTCGCCACCGGCTCGGGAACGGGCTCGCGCGCTCTCCGCAGGTCTTCGACGGCCTGCCGGACCACGTCGACGATGCCGCGGAGCGCGCCCGCCTGGGAGCGTTCCAGCCAGCTCATGCTCGGGAACTCCGCGCAGAGCCCGACGTGCTCCTGATCCTCTTCGGACCAGATGACCCGGTAGGTGTACTTCTCGACGACGTCGAGCGTCTTCACGGCTTCTTCTCCTTGAGCAAGCGATCGATGGCCTGGTTGTGGCTCGACCCCTTGTTCCGCGGCTTGCCGAAGAAGTGAGTGGCCACCCTGCAGAGTTCTGCGAAGCGGACGTTCGCGGGGTTGGCTCGCAGCTCGGCGAGCAGATCCTCGATGGTCTGGCCCACGCGAGGATGGTGCCACTATTGACCCCATCCGTCAACCCGGTCCCCTACCCGTGCACCTTGCGCCCGAACTCCCGCATCCAGCCCTGCTCCTCGGCGGTGAGCGGCCCCTGCTCCAGCGCCGCCAGGTTCTGGCGCAGCTCGGCCACGTCCTTCGGCCCGACGTCCCGGCCAGCCACTCCGTCGCGAGTCTAGCGCTGGCCCTGAGGGTCTCCAGGGTGGACCCTTCGGTGCGGGCCTCAGCGAGGGTCCTCCAGATCAGGTCGCCGAGGTGCTGGCCGCCCTTGTTCAGGACGGTATGTGAACCTCGATGGAAACCGCGTCGCCTGAGCGATAGCCAAACAGGAAGTGCAATGTACCGAGGGCTGCGTCGGCAAGGTCGGCGCAGTCGTCAGCGTCTCGCACTGGGACGTAGCGGCTGAAGTTGTCCTCACCTCGGGGCCAACGGAATCCGGCGCTGCTGAGCATCGCCACGGCGCGCTCGTCGATGCAGGCCTCGACCATGGGAATGCTGCGATGCGAGACGATCTCGACCAGGTACTCCGGTGCCTCGACGTTCGCGAGACTTTGCACGTAGAAGGGCCCGTACCCGATGATGCAGAAGGCTCCATCGCTAGGGCCGACCGAGCGCCCACGAATGGCCCGCAAGGCATCGACGGCCTGCGCCCGCTGGTCGAGCGAGAAGGCCCCCCGTCCATGGGCTGCCAGTTCGTCAAGGTCACCGGTCAGCGCGATCCGAGGAATGGCGCTCGTGGGTTCGGAGCCGGGGGCGAGGACGTGAGCGACCAGGTCCCTGATCGACCGCTCTGTCTCCTGGGACAGGACGGCGTTGCCCACGCCAGAGGCGCGAACCAGTCGCCAACCATCGTTGGAGCGCCGAAGTGCGACGGTCGCCCGCTCGTTGCCTGTCCAGGAGTAGTACGCCCAGGCACCGCTCGCAGCGTTGTCCACCAGGTCCGCGAGGCAGTTGCACATCGAGAGACCTTCACGACGCAGCGCCTTGGAGTCGGCCAATCGTGGAAGCCGTGGGCCGAGGTCGGGCGCCTGCGGGAAACGGGAGGCACAACGCGAGGCGTCGGTCACCATGTAGAAGAAGTCGTAGAAGGTCGCGAGCGAACGAATCATGTCGCAGGACCGAACCAGAACGCGGCGGCGTAGAGGCCCTGCCCCGTCAAGCGCCTCCGAGAGTTGGCGCCAGTGCTCTGCAGGGACGGTGTTGCGATTGGCGAAGGAGAGCAGCCCGGGTCGGCGCAGCTCCAGGGGTATGGCATCGATCTGGCGGACCAGGCGCGGGCCGATTCTGGGAATTGGAACAAAGGACTGGTGATCGCGAGGGCGGTTGAGCCGCTGGAGGAGCATCCGCCAGTCGGAGGCCCTGAAGTCTGGTGCCGTGCAGCGGGCCAGCACACGGAGAGCAGACGGTGCAACGTCTATTCCGGCCAGCTTGGCAAGGAGCGTTCGGCGCTGACGGGTTGCGACCTCGTGATAGAGCAGGCGGCGCTCATCGTCCGAAAGGGTTTCCAGCGGTGAGAGGCGCAGGCAGGCCATGGCGTAGGCCCGGCTGGCGTCGTCGCTGTGCCAGAGGGACGCGAAGTAGGGGTCGGACTGCGCTTCCGCGACGAAGGCTGCGAGAACGGGGCCGAGGGCGCCGCCACCATCCTGCTTTCGGCTTTGGCCTTCGTGTCCCTGGTCGCCTTCGAGTTCCATGCCCACCTCCGACGGATCACGAAACAGGCCGTCGCCAGAAAGGCAGTGCAGCCCGCGTGCCAGTCGCTCCGCCGTTCAATGGGGCGCCGTGTCCGTCCCCTGCGGTACCGTCCCTCGAATGCAGTTACGTGTTCGTATTCACCGCGGGGCCGCCCAGGTCGGCGGAACCTGCGTCGAGCTTGAGGCGCAGGGAAAGCGCATCCTCCTCGATCTCGGGATGCCGCTCGATGCCGAGGAGGGCGAAGTTCCCCTTCCGGATGTGCCAGGCCTGGGCGGCGACGACCCGAGCTTGCTCGGCATCATCGTCTCGCACCTGCATGGGGACCATTGCGGCCTCGTTCCGTACGCATCGCGCACGATCCCACTGGCCATGGGGCCGGTCGCAGCTCGCGTCCTCCGCGAGGCTGAGTTCTTCACAGGCCGGCTGCCGTTGCCAGATCCACGCTGGTCGCTTGTCGACCGGCAGGTCTTCAAGGTCGGGCCGTTCCGGATCACCCCGTACCAGGTGGAGCACAGCGCGCCCGACGCGTTCGCCTTGCTGATCGAGGCAGAGGGGCGACGGATCTTCTACACGGGCGACTTCAGGGCCCATGGGAACGACCGCGACCCGTGGGGACGCCTGCTCGACGACCCGCCCCTTGAGGTTCACGCGCTGCTCATGGAGGGGACCCAGATCGGAGGTGGAAGGGAAGGCGACGGACCCACTGAAGGCATGCTGCGCTCCACCCTGGCCCGCCGGTTCAGCGAGTGGCCCGGGCTGGTGCTGGCGGCTTGGTCGTCGCAGAACTTTGATCGGCTACGCACCTTCTACGAGGCGGCCAAGCAGGCGGGGCGGACCCTGGTGGTGGATCTCTACACCGCGACGCTTGCCCAAGCGGCAGGCTTCACAGGGGTACCGGCGCTGGGCGAGGCGGGGTTGAGGGTCTACCTTCGCAAGAACGAGGGCCGGGCCATCCTGGTGGCCCAGGACTTCAGCCGGACCGAGGCGGTCAAGCGGGCGCGGCTCTACCCGGAGCGCTTCGCCGAGCGGGGACGGGAGCTGGTGGTGATGTTCCGCCCCTCGGCGCTCTCGCAGTTCGAGCAGGCCGGCGCCCTCCACGGCGCGCTGGCCGTCTGGTCGCTCTGGGGTGGCTACCTGAAGAACCCGCTGGAGCAGCGCATGCAGCAAGTCCTCGCCGAGCACGGCGTGGCTTTCGAGCGGCACCACGTGTCAGGGCACGCGTACGTGAGGGACCTGAATCGGTTCGTCGAGGCGATGGCGCCGGTACGGGTGATTCCGATCCATACCGAGCAGCCGGCGCGCTACGCTGAGTTGTTCCCAGCGGTCGAGCAGCGAGCGGACGGGGAGTGGTGGGACGTCTAGTCGACGGCACAACGGTGACGGGAGATTCGAATGGCCGCAAAGACCAATCTCGACGTGTTGGCCACGATGGAGGCAGGAGCCAAGGAGCGGCGCGAGCGGCTGGACCGTCGCCTCATGCAGGAGCGGAACGCCTACATCCGGGTCAACGGTGCCGGGTTTCGTGCCGTCTCGGTGGCTCCGGACTCGCCCCTCAGCGGCTTCTCGAAGCGAACGAAAGGGACGCTCGATTCGGCGGTGAAGGACACATGGGATGAGGCGACGGGTACTGGGAAGGCGGTCGAGCACCTCAAGGAGTTCGACAAGGTCGAGCGAAGCCTCCAGGCCCACATCATCAGGAAGGCGCTGGAGAATCGCGGTGACCTGCGGAAGGTCCTCGGTGGGGAGCCCCTCCCATTCGACGAGCTGACCTTCGCATTCGATGAGGTGAGCCTCAATCGGAGCGAGGACGAGACGATCCGCGACATGGTCCGCTGTGACTTGCTCGCGGTCGGGAAGTTCGGGAAGCGCTACGAGCCGGTGCTCATCGAGCTGAAGTACAGGCTCGACGGAACCCTGCTAAACGTGCTGAAGAAGCAGCTCAAGGCGTTCATCAAGCAGATCGGAACCTGTCAACACGAATGAGACAACCTGCTGCTGAGATTACTGACGCACTTCCTCTGTCGGTGAAATCTGCTGCGGCTTGTTGATCCAGACCTCGGTGGGCACGGCGCCGGCCGACGGGGCGCCGGCGGGGAACCGCTCGGGCCGATCGGCGAAGGCGGCCGCCAGGACCGCGCTGCGGGCCTCCAGGCGGGCGCCGGCGAGGCCGTGGTGGACGTCGTGGGGCGTGAGGAGGCCGAGGCCACCGTGGCGGTGCTCGTTGTTGTACCAGCCGAAGAAGTCGACGCAGTGGGCCCGGCCGTGCTCGATGGCGCCGAAGCGCTCCGGGAAGTCGGGCCGGTACTTCATGGTCTTGAACTGAGACTCGGAGAACGGGTTGTCGTTCGAGACGTGGGGCCGCGAGTGGCTCTTGGTGACGCCCAGGTCCGCGAGCATGAGCGCGACGGGCTTAGAGCGCATCGAGGTGCCGCGGTCGGCGTGGACCGTGAGCTGGTCGCGCTGGATGCCCTGGCGCTCACAGGTCTCGCGGATGAGCCGCTCGGCGAGCGCGGCGGTCTCGCGGTGCGCGAGCATCCAGCCGACCACGTACCTGCTGTAGACGTCGAGGATCACGTACAGGTGGAAGTAGGTCCACTTCCGCGGGCCGAGCAGCTTGGTGATGTCCCAGCTCCAGAGCTGGTTCGGCCCGGTGGCCAGCAGCTCGGGTGCCGTGTAGGCCGGGTGGCGCAGCTGGTCGCGGCGCTCGCGAACCTCCGCGTTCTCAGCCAGGACGCGGTACATCGTGCGCTCCGAGCAGAGGTAGCGCCCCTCGTCGAGCAGCGTCGCGTGGACCTCGGCCGGCGCGAGGTCGGCGAAGCGCGGCTCGTTCAGCACGTCGAGCACGGCGCGCTTCTCGGTGGCGTCCAAGGCGCGATGGGAGGTCCGCTTCGCCCGCGGCCGTGGCGGCCTGAGGCGACGGTAGTAGGTAGCCTTGGGGAGCCCCACGGCCGCACAGGCCGCGGCGAAGCCGAGGCGCGGGCCAAGCTCGGTGACGGCCTGCATCACCGCTCCTCGTCGGGCTTCGGGAGTTGGATCCCCAGCAGCTCCGAGACTTTTTTTGGAGCTCAACGAGCCCTTCCGCACGCTCCGCGCGCCGCTGCAGGCGGGCGTTGTCACGCTGCAGCTCGACGACCTTGCGCTCGAGCGGGTGCGGAACCTTCGCCGCCGGCCCGCGCTTCCTGGGGGTCAGCCCGGCCAAGGCTCCGCTGTCGCGGGCCCGCCGCCACTCGACCAGGTGGGACGAATACAGGCCCTCTCGCCGCAGCAAGGCGCCGATCTCGCCGGCCTTGGTGCAGGCATCGGCCTCGGCAAGCACCTTCCGCTTGAACTCGGCGGTGAACTGCCGCCTCCGGGGCTTCGCGGTCACTTCGGTCTCCTGCCCAACCAAACCCATCTCTGCGGTGCTCACGTGGAAGTCCAAGCTCGCCCTTCTACACTAAACTCCGTGGGGGTCGTTGTCTCACTCACGTTGGCAGAGAGGGGAGTCCGCCGCTACGATACCCGGTTCAAGAAGCTGCTCGAAGCGGCGACGGGCCATGAGGTGAGCATGGAGCGGGTACACGCGCTCATCGCGTGGCCCGAGGAAGCCGGCGGCCAGACCGTGAGCAAGCTGGCGCAGCGAATGAAAGAACTGGGCTTGGGTGCCGTGGTCTTCGCCATGGAGGAGAAGCGCGCCGACCAGATGCGACGCTTTGGTGAGGCTCGCGTCGTCTCCAACGTCACGCTGTTGACAGCGAAGGATTGAAGGGCCCGGTGCGCAGGGGGTTGGGGGGGGATCGCGAGACACTCCAGTCACCAGGCGGTAGGCTCCTCGGCGACATGACGACCGCATGGTTGGCCGGTGGGAGCGGACTGGTGGGGGGCGTGCTCCTCCGGGAGCTCCTCGGAGACGACCACTTCACGCAGGTCGTCTCGGTGGGACGCCGCACCCTGGCCGTCGAGCACCCGAAGCTCACGCAGGTGGTGGCCGACTTCTCGCCACCGACCGGGTTCGAGTCCCTGGCGCCGCCCGACGTGGCGTTCGGCTGCCTGGGGACGACCATCAAGAAGGTCGGGTCGGCCGAGGCGTTCCGCAAGGTGGACCACGACGCGGTGCTGGCCTTCGCGCAGGCCGCCAGGGCCCGGGGCGCGCGGGTCTTCGTCCACGTGACGGCGCTCGGCGCGGACCCGCGTTCCCGCGTCTTCTACAACTCCGTGAAGGGCGAGATCGAACGCGACGTGGCCCTGCTCGGCTTCCCCAGCGTCTACGCCCTGCGCCCCTCCATCCTCGACGGAGCCCGGCGGGAGCGTCGACCCGCAGAGCAAGTCGGGCTGGTGGTGGCCCGCCGCCTCGGCCGCCTGCTCGGGAAGTACCGGCCGACGCCGGTCGCTGCCGTGGTGAGGGCGATGATCGCCTCGGCGAAGGCGGCGGCGCCGGGTGTCCATGTGGTCGAGGCCGGCGAGATCTTCGAGGGGTGAGGATGGCGCCGCTCCCCCCCCCCCGCACCCCGATCGAGGAGGACGACCATGAAGGCCGTCGTGTACGAGCGGTACGGACCTCCTGAAGTCCTTCAGCTCAAGGACGTCGCAAAGCCCGTGCCCGCGGACGACGAGATCCTGGTGAAGGTGCACGCGACCACCGTGGCGGCCGGGGACTGGCGCATGCGCAAGGCCGATCCGTTCGCGGCGCGGCTCTACAACGGGCTCTTCAGGCCGAAGAAGGTGACCGTTCTCGGGTTCGAGCTGGCCGGAGAGGTCGAGGCGGTCGGGAAGGAGGTGCGGCGCTTCAGGGGAGGCGACCAGGTCTTCGCCTTCACCGGCTTTGGCTTTGGTGCGCACGCCCAGTACCGGTGCCTGCGGGAGAGCGGAAAGATCACCACGGTCGGCCTCGTGGCGCACAAGCCCGTCAACATGAGCTTCGAACAGGCCGCCGCCCTGCCCGTCGGCGGGCTGACGGCGCAGGCCTTCCTGCGCAAGGCGGGTGTTCGCAGCGGCGAGCGGGTCCTCGTCTACGGAGCGTCGGGGAGCGTGGGGACCTTCGCGGTCCAGCTGGCCAGGCACCTCGGAGCGCAGGTGACCGGCGTCTGCAGCGCCACCAACGTGGCGCTGGTCACATCCCTCGGCGCCACCGAGGTCATTGACTACACGAAGGACGACTTCACCAAAGGCGGGCGCAGCTACGACGTGGTCTTCGACGCGGTGGGACGGATCGCCGCCTCGCGCTGCAAGCTAGCGCTCAAGAAGGGCGGGCGCTTCGTCTCGGTCAACGGCACGTCGAAGCTCCAGGCCGGGGATCTCGATGCGCTCAAGGAGCTGGTCGAGGCGGGCGAGCTGACGTCGGTCATCGATCGGCGGTACACGCTCGAGCAGATCGCCGAGGCTCACCGTTACGTGGAGCAGGGGCACAAGAAGGGGAACGTGGTGGTCGTGGTTTCGCACTGACGTGTCGACTCGAGTCGCCGCGGGAGTCGGCGGCGAACTCGAACAGCCGGAGCGAGAACGGCGCCACCTCCCGCCTTCTCGGGGTCATGGCTTGGTGGGGCCCGGAGAATCGGGCGAACCGACCAGGGGTTGACCGCGGACCTTGTCGTCCTCCTGGCGTGCCAGGTTGTCCAGCAACGCGGACATGTCCTCCAGCGAGACGACGTAGTCGGCTCCCGCTGCGTCCAAGGCGTTCCACGGCATGGCACCGAACGCCGCGGTCCGCGGGTCCTGAACTACTGCCACGCCGCCCGCGCGGCGCACCCCTCTCTGCCAACGTGAGTGAGACAACGACCCCCACGGAGTTTAGTGTAGAAGGGCGAGCTTGGACTTCCACGTGAGCACCGCAGAGATGGGTTTGGTTGGGCAGGAGACCGAAGTGACCGCGAAGCCCCGGAGGCGGCAGTTCACCGCCGAGTTCAAGCGGAAGGTGCTTGCCGAGGCCGATGCCTGCACCAAGGCCGGCGAGATCGGCGCCTTGCTGCGGCGAGAGGGCCTGTATTCGTCCCACCTGGTCGAGTGGCGGCGGGCCCGCGACAGCGGAGCCTTGGCCGGGCTGACCCCCAGGAAGCGCGGGCCGGCGGCGAAGGTTCCGCACCCGCTCGAGCGCAAGGTCGTCGAGCTGCAGCGTGACAACGCCCGCCTGCAGCGGCGCGCGGAGCGTGCGGAAGGGCTCGTTGAGCTCCAAAAAAAAGTCTCGGAGCTGCTGGGGATCCAACTCCCGAAGCCCGACGAGGAGCGGTGATGCAGGCCGTCACCGAGCTTGGCCCGCGCCTCGGCTTCGCCGCGGCCTGTGCGGCCGTGGGGCTCCCCAAGGCTACCTACTACCGTCGCCTCAGGCCGCCACGGCCGCGGGCGAAGCGGACCTCCCATCGCGCCTTGGACGCCACCGAGAAGCGCGCCGTGCTCGACGTGCTGAACGAGCCGCGCTTCGCCGACCTCGCGCCGGCCGAGGTCCACGCGACGCTGCTCGACGAGGGGCGCTACCTCTGCTCGGAGCGCACGATGTACCGCGTCCTGGCTGAGAACGCGGAGGTTCGCGAGCGCCGCGACCAGCTGCGCCACCCGGCCTACACGGCACCCGAGCTGCTGGCCACCGGGCCGAACCAGCTCTGGAGCTGGGACATCACCAAGCTGCTCGGCCCTCGGAAGTGGACCTACTTCCACCTGTACGTGATCCTCGACGTCTACAGCAGGTACGTGGTCGGCTGGATGCTCGCGCACCGCGAGACCGCCGCGCTCGCCGAGCGGCTCATCCGCGAGACCTGTGAGCGCCAGGGCATCCAGCGCGACCAGCTCACGGTCCACGCCGACCGCGGCACCTCGATGCGCTCTAAGCCCGTCGCGCTCATGCTCGCGGACCTGGGCGTCACCAAGAGCCACTCGCGGCCCCACGTCTCGAACGACAACCCGTTCTCCGAGTCTCAGTTCAAGACCATGAAGTACCGGCCCGACTTCCCGGAGCGCTTCGGCGCCATCGAGCACGGCCGGGCCCACTGCGTCGACTTCTTCGGCTGGTACAACAACGAGCACCGCCACGGTGGCCTCGGCCTCCTCACGCCCCACGACGTCCACCACGGCCTCGCCGGCGCCCGCCTGGAGGCCCGCAGCGCGGTCCTGGCGGCCGCCTTCGCCGATCGGCCCGAGCGGTTCCCCGCCGGCGCCCCGTCGGCCGGCGCCGTGCCCACCGAGGTCTGGATCAACAAGCCGCAGCAGATTTCACCGACAGAGGAAGTGCGTCAGTAATCTCAGCAGCAGGTTGTCTCATTCGTGTTGACAGGTTCCGCACCGTGATCAGGCCCGCGCTGCCGTCGTTGTACGTCCCGGTCAAGACGACCGCCACGAGCTCTCGCCCGTACTCGAGTGCGGCGGACTGGAAGAGCACGTCAATGGACGGCTTGACTCTGTTCACCCGAGCTCCGTCGAGGAGCCTGGTTCGACGATCCTGAACCACGAGGTGATGGGCTGATGCAGCGACCAGGATGCGTCCCGGCCGCAGCAACTCGCCGTCGCGCGCATCCTGGGCAGGCAGGCGTCCGGCCCGGGCAAGTATTCGCGCCAGCGCACTCGGGTGCTCAACTGGATGGTGGACCACGACGGCTACCGCGGCCGGCAGGTCTCGAGGCAGGTGCGCGACGAGGTGTGTCACCGCCTCGACGCCCCCGACCGACGCACCGATAACGATGAGCCGCTTGGCGGGGGGATCGCTCGCTCCGCCGTCATCATCTTGCTTGTCGGTCATCCAGCCCGATCTCGAACTGACAGTCAGGAGCTGTCGGCGCCATCCGTGCCCGCCTCGAGCGTACTGGAGACAGCCTACTGTCTTCGTGCAAGTTCCGCGACCTGCGCGCCTGACTCGTCGCGCCACCTGCGAGGCGAGAGACTCCCCGGTGAGGTGGCGGTAGGCTCCTCGGCGACATGGCGACCGCTTGGTTGGCCGGTGGATGGCGCCCGTCTCCACCTTCGCGTCGTCCATGCCCAGGAGGCACCGACCATGTCCCGTGACGGATACCTCCCGCTCAGCACGCTTCTCACACCTGAGGAGGCGGGCATGGCGCTCGGGCTCCTCGAGGGGGCCGGCATCGAGGCGCTCCTCGAGGATCAGGCCCTTTCTGCGGTGGACCCGCTGGTGCGTCTCGCCATCGGCGGCACCAAGCTGCTGGTGCGCGCCGAGGATGCCGACCGGGCCCGCGCCCTCCTCGACGAGACCGGCGTGCTTGCCCCAGCGGGCGCCAGACTGGGCGGTGACGTCGAGATCCCGGAGGCCGAGTGGTCGGCGCCGCCGCCAGAACCACCGCCAGAGGAGACCGCCGCGGTCGGCTGGTCGGGGACCCGCATCCTGTTGGTGCTCGCCGCGCTCGCCGCAACGGCCTATGTCCTGCTCGGTGAGTCGAGGCGGCCTCGCTGGCCGCCCTGGGGGCCTTGACGTCCCCTACCCGTGCACCTTCCGCCCCAACTCCCGCATCCAGCGCTGCTCCTCGTCGGAGGGCGGCCCGCGCTCCAGCGCCGCCAGGTTCTCGCGCAGCTCCTTCACGTCCCTGGGGCCGGTCAGCACCACGTCGACGTGCGGGCTCCCGAGGCAGAAGCGGTAGCAGTCGCCGGCGGTCATCACCGGCCCCTTCCAGCCCGACGGCGCCTGGAGCAGCTTGCGCCAGGAGGTGGCGGTGTAGGCCACCACCGCGGGAGTGCGGCGCCCGAGGTGCGGGAAGACATCGCCCTCGGCGCCGGGGTGGGCGGCGTTGTAGCGGACCATCAGCAGGTCGAGCGGCGAGTCGAGCGCCAGCCGCCCGGCCCGCGGCCGGTCGTGGATGGAGACGCCCAGCGCCCGGACCGCGCCGGTCTCGCGGATGCGGACCAGCTCGTCGACCATGGCCGGCGAGAGGCGCGACATCTTGCTGACCCAGTAGAGCTGCAGCACGTCGAGGTAGTCGGTGCCCAGCACCTTCCTGGCCCGGTCGACGTAGCGCTGCAGCTGCCCGGGGAAGAGGGCGATGGTCGGCCCGCCGGCGATGACGTACCGCTCGCGGTCCTTCCTGCAGGCGGCCCGCAGCGGCCCGGTGAACTTCGTGGCGCGCGGGTTCCAGAAGACGTACTGCAGCTGCTCCAGCGCCTCCTCGCACCCCTTCTCGTCGAGCCCGTAGCTGGGGGCCAGGCCGAGCCGGTGGAGCTTCTTGCCGGAGAGGGCCGGCACCGCGCGGTGCGTGAAGTCGGTGGTCATGGCGGTCACCCCTCCCTGGTGGCGGCGGCCACGATGGCCTGCGCCTCCTCGATGATCCGCGCCAGGTGGGCCTCATCGCGGAAGCTCTCGGCGTAGATCTTCTGCACGTCCTCGGTCCCCGACGGCCGGGCCGCGAACCAGCCGTTGGCGGTGGTCACCTTGAGCCCCCCGACCTCGGCGCCGTTCCCCGGGGCCCGGGTCAGCCTGGCGGTGATGGGGTCGCCGGCCAGCGTGGTGGCGGTGACCGCGGCGGGCGAGAGCTTCTTGAGCGCCGCCTTGACCGCCGGCGAGGCCGGGGCGTCCACCCGCCGGTAGACCGGCGCGCCGAGCGCCGCGGTCAGCTCGCGGTAGCGCTCGCCCGGGTCGCGGCCGGTGCGGGCCCGCAGCTCCACCGCCAGCAGGTCGAGCAGGATCCCGTCCTTGTCGGTGGTCCAGGTGGTCCCGTCGCGCCGCAGGAAGGAGGCGCCGGCGCTCTCCTCGCCACCGAAGCCGATCGAGCCGTCGCCCAGGCCCGGCACGAACCACTTGAAGCCGACCGGCACCTCGACCAGGCGCCGGCCCAGCCGCGCCGCCACCCGGTCGATGAGCGCCGAGGAGACCAGCGTCTTGCCGACACCGGCGGCGGCCGGCCAGCCGGGGCGATGCGTGAAGAGGTAGTCGATGGCCACCGCCAGGTAGGCGTTGGGGTCGAGCAGCCCCATCGACGGGGTGACGATGCCGTGCCGGTCGGCGTCGGCGTCGTTGCCGAAGGCGAGATCGAACCGGTCCTTCATGGCGATCAGCCCGCTCATGGCGTAGCGCGACGAGCAGTCCATGCGGATGCGGCCGTCGTGGTCGAGCGGCATGAAGCCGAAGGTCGGGTCGAGCTCCGGCCGGGTGACGATGAGATCCAGCTTCAAGGCCTCGGCGATGGGCCCCCAGTACGGGGCGCTGGCCCCGCCCATGGGGTCGACCCCCAGCTTCAGCTTCGCGCCGCGCAGCACCTCCAGGTCGAGCACGGCCCCCAGGTCGGCCACGTAGGGCGTGACGTAGTCGCGGGCCGAGGTGGTGGCGGCGGCGCGGGCCCGGGCGTACGGGATCCGCCTCACCTCGCGGTTCTTCCCCTCCAGCAGCTGGTTGGCGCGCCGCTCGATCCAGCCGGTGGCGTCGGTGTCGGCCGGCCCGCCGTGGGGCGGGTTGTACTTGATGCCGCCGTCGTCGGGCGGGTTGTGGCTGGGGGTGATGATCAGGCCGTCGGCCAGGTGGCTGGTCCGGCCGCGGTTGTGGCCGAGGATGGCGTGGGAGAGGACCGGCGTCGGCACCGGGACGCCGCCGCCGGAGACCACCACGGTGACGCCGTTGGCGGCCAGCACCTCCAGCGTGGTCCGCTCGGCCGGCTCGGAGAGGGCGTGGGTGTCGCTGCCGAGGAAGAGCGGGCCGTCGATCCCCTGCCCGGCCCGGTACTCGGCGGTGGCCTGGGCCACGGCGGCCAGGTGGGCGTCGTTGAAGGCGCGCTTCAGCCCGCTGCCGCGGTGGCCGGAGGTGCCGAAGGCGACCCGCTGGGCCGGGATCGACGGGTCGGGCACCTCCTCGGCGTAGCGGCGGCGCAGGTCGGCGACGTCGATGAGCAGCTCTTTGGGCGCCGGCTTTCCGGCGAGCGGGTGGGCCATGGCGGGAGTCTAGCGCGAGGCCGGGTCAGTCGCCGGCCGGAGCGTCGGGGACGACCGGCAGCGGCAGCGGCAGGCGCGAGAGCAGCGCCGCCAGCAGCAGGTAGAGCAGACCCCCCACCAGCGGCGCCGCCACCCCCCAGGCGGCCAGCGCCCGCAGGTTGTCGCCGAGGTAGCGGGCCACGGTGCCGAGCGCGTCGGCGGAGAGCTCGGCCTGGAGCCCGGCCAGGGTGAAGCCGAGCGGGGCGCGGCCGAAGAGCCAGGCGCCGGCCTGGAAGGCCGGGATGAAGAGGAGCAGCTGCAGCGGGTAGGCCAGGTAGTTGGCCAGCTGGATGGCCGGCTGGTTGAGCCGCAGCGCCACCGCCAGCAGCGCGCAGAGGGCGGTGGTGACGCCGAGCACCGGGATCACCCCCACCACCAGGCCGAGGGTGAGCGCCAGCGCCAGGCGCGACGGCGACACCCCCTGGGTGAGCTGGTCCCGGAGCGGGTGGAGGACGCGACGGTGGAGGAGCTGGCGCACCGTGGGGGAATAACCCGGTGGCCGGGGCGGCGCTCGACCCGAACGAAACTCGGGAGGGGACCCGAAGATCCCCTCCCGAAGATGCTGCGTGAGCTCACGGCCCGGAGGCCGCGTGGGCTACGGCCGGACGATGGTGTTGGCGTCCAGCGTCACCGCGGCGATCCGGGCCAGGGCCCGGCCATTCAGCGAGGCGCCGGTCTCCAGCGTGACGGCCTGGTCGGCCATGATGGTGCCGAAGAAGGCCGAGGTGGTCCCGATGGTCGCCGAGCTGCCGACCTGCCAGTAGATGTTGGCGGCCGAAGCGCCCCCGGCCAGGACGATCCCCAGCCCGGAGGTGGTGGTGAGCGTCGACGCCGACTGGAAGATGAAGACGGCGTTGGCGTCTCCCAGGGCGTCGAGGGTGAGCGTGCCCGAGGTGACCTCCAGGGACGACCCGGACCAGTAGAGCCCGGGGGTGAGCGTCTGGCCGCCCAGGTTGGGGGCGGCGACGGTGATGCGGCAGAGGGTCCGGCCCGCGGCGTCGTTGTAGGCCGTGGTCAGGTCGGCGATGGCGGTGGCCGCGGCCGGGTCGCCGGCGTGGGTGGTCCCGGTGATGATGCCGGGCCCGAAGCCGCTCACCACCGTGCCCGGGCTGACCCCGAGGTCACCGGTCACCTGGGTGGCGCCGGTGCTGGTGACGGTGGAGCCGGCCAGCACCGCGAAGGGTGCCGCCCCGCCGAGCACCACCGGCGCCAGGGCGCAGGGGCCCCCGAAGATGGCGTTGCCGCCGGCGATGGTGTTGCCACCCGCGGTGGCGTTGGGGAACTCCACCAGCTGCTGCCCGCAGGCGGTGGAGAGGACGGCCAGGGCCAGCACCAAGCTGCTCTTGAAGACGTTCATGTCACTTCCCCTCGTGGGTGGCGATGGCGGCGTTGACCTGGAACTCGACGCGCCGGTTCTTCTCCCGGCCGGCGTTGGTGTCGTTGCTGGCGGCGGGGTTCGACGAGGAGAAGCCCTTGGAACCGAGCCGCTCCTTGGCGATGCCGTGGGTCACCAGGTAGTCGCGGACCGCCGTGGCCCGCCGCTCGGAGAGGGCCTGGTTGTGGCGGGATTCACCCTCGGAGGAGGCGTGCCCCTCGATCCGCACGTCCACGGCGCGGTCGCCTTGGAGGGAGCGGACCACCTCGTCGAGCGCCGGCAGGGAGGCCGGCAGGATGACCGACTGGTCCCAGGCGAAGTAGAGCCGCTCGTTCAGCTGGAGCCGGACCGGCTGGGCCGCCACCTTCTTCTCGGCGGGGCAGCCGTGGTTCTCCCAGGTGCCGGCCACGTCGGGGCAGCGGTCGACGTCGTCGGGGACGCCGTCGGCGTCACGGTCGGTGCAGGCGAAGGCCTGCTGGACCTCGGTGCGGACCTCGGCGGGGAGCGCCGCCTCGCGCAGCACCGGCCGCTTCACCCCGGGACCGAGGTCGAGGCTGATGCCGACGGTGAGGAGCTTGGCGTCGCGGTTGTCGTAGCCGCTCCGCGAGGGCTGGATGATCTGGCCGTAGCGCACGAACGGGCCGAGCCAGTAGGCGCGGGACTTCCCCAGCGGGACCGCGGCGCCGGCGCCGATGGCCAGCCCGGGCCGGTTGAGCGGGCCGGTCCGGACGTACTGGGCGTCGACGTCGACCCAGGGCGAGACGTTGTAGAACCGGTCGTTGTCGGGCAGGTCGCGCGGCCGCTGCAGCAGCAGGCTGCCGCCGAAGCTCCACGCCGTCCCGAAGCGGCTGACGCCGTCGGCCGCCGGCAGGGCCAGGAAGCCGATGCTGGGGCCGACGCCGAGGTAGCGGTTGAGGGACCAGAGCCCCTTGACGGTGAGCGAGCCGCCGGTGTCGAAGCGCTGCGACTGCGGCGCCGTCAGCGGGAAGGAGACCCCGGGCTGCAGCCTCAGGGTGAACTCACCGCGCTGGGTGGGGAGCGGATCGGTGGAGGTGGCCGTGGCGTCGGCGGCCCGGGCCATGGGGGAGAACAGCAGGAAGGCGGCCACGACCGCAGCTGCGGTCGACGGCTTGGCCAGGGTGGATCCTCGGATCATCGGGTGCTCCTTCGGCAGGTGGTGAGTGAACGCGCCTCCGGCCAGGGCTTGGCGGAAGCGCGGGAGATCGACTGTTCGGAGCCCGTCGAGGGACGGGCGCCTCGGTCGAAGACGACTTCACCTAGAGCAGCAAGCGGGCCAGTCGCCCTCCCCCAGCAATTCGGCGTGGTTGTGGACGCCGGCGGCGGCGAGCGCGGTCCGGCGCTCCATCATGTTGACGTGGGGGCACTCATTCCGATGGGGCGCCGAGCCGCCCCGGAGGCCGTCGATCCCGTCGACCGGGGTGGTCGGCCGCCTTACACTCACCGCCATGTGGACCTCGGCCCACCCGCTCGCCGTCACCGCGCTCCTGCTCGCCGGCGCCATGGTGGCGCTCTGGCTCCTCTCCCTGCCGCTCCGCAACGCCTCGATCATCGACGCCTGCTGGGGGGCCGCCTTCGCGGTGGCCGGCTGGGGCGCGGCGCTGGCCGGGGGCGTCCCGCTCGGCTCGCCGCGCACGGCGCTGGCCCTGGCGCTGGTGACGCTCTGGGCGGCGCGGCTCTCGCTCCACCTGCTGGCGCGCAACGCCGGTCACGGCGAGGACCCGCGCTACGCCGCCATGCGCCGCGGCCACGGCGCCCGCTTCTGGTGGGTGAGCCTCTTCACCGTCTTCCTGCTCCAGGCGGCGCTGGCCTGGGCCATCTCGCTGCCGGTGCAGCTGGCGGTGCTGCGCGGCGGACCGCTGGGCTGGCTGGACGGCGTCGCGGTGGGGGTCTGGCTCACCGGCTTCGTCTTCGAGACGGTCGGTGACCTGCAGCTGACCCGCTTCCGCGCCGATCCGGGGAACCGCGGCCGGGCCCTCGACACCGGCCTCTGGCGCTACACCCGCCACCCCAACTACTTCGGTGACGCCCTGCTCTGGTGGGGCTTCGGCCTGCTGGGCGTGGCGGCCGGCGCCCCCTGGACGCTCTTCGCACCGGCGCTGATGACCTTCCTGCTGGTCAAGGTCTCCGGCGTGGCCCTGCTGGAGAAGGACATCGCCGAGCGGCGGCCGGCCTACCGCGACTACCTGGCGCGGACCAGCGCCTTCATCCCCTGGTGGCCGCGCCCGGCGCGTTCCGCCAGCCGCCCGCCCCCGCGGCAGGCCGCACCATAGGGATCGTCGCCGCGTTCAGCGGAGCCGGCGCCCCTGGATGACCCGGATCAGCACCACCACCACCGCCACCACCAGCAGCAGGTGGATGAAGCCCCCCATGGTGCTGGAGGTGACGAGCCCGAGGGCCCAGAGGACGAGCAGGATGACGGCGATGGTCCAGAGCATGGGGCTCCCTTCAGAGCGACCCCTCCCTGAAGCATCGGCCGTGCCCGGGCCAAGCGCCGGGAATGGCTGGGCGGCGACACACCGGAAGGGTGAACCCGGATGTTCGCGAACGTTCCCGACCGCGGCCGGGTCCACGCCCGCCGGCGCGGGGCCAAACGTTCGGAGTGGTCAACCCAAACGTTCTGACGGTCGCCGCTGGAAAGGCGTACCATGCACCCACCGCGCGGTCCGACAGATCCTCATGTTCCTGCCGCTCCTCCCCGTCGCGGAGGAGATGTCATGCTCGGCCCCGAACACCTGGACAGGATCCCGTCCGCCGCTGGTCCGCCCCGCTCGCTGGTGCTCCCCTTCCCCCACCCGGGCAATGGCCCGGCGCAGACCCGCCCCATCCCCCGGGCCGGGCTGGTGCTCGGCCGCGGCGCGGCGGTGTTCGACCACCCGTTCGACGATCCCGCCATGGCCACCCGCCACGCCGAGGTCTGCCTCCAGGGGACGCAGGCGGTGGTCACCGATCTGGGGAGCGCCGGCGGGACCCAGCTCAACGGCGCCACCGTGCGCGAGCCGCGGGCGCTGGCCGAGGGCGACGTGCTGCGCCTCGGCGACACCATGTTGGTCTACACCCGGCGCGAGCAGCCGCCAGCCGCCATCGCCCCCGCGCCGCGGCCCCGCCCCGGCGACGGCCCGGAGCTGACCGGCGCCACCCCGTCCATCGAGGCGGTGCGGCGCAGCGTCGACGCGGTGGCCCGCCACCCGCGCACCGTGGTGGTCACCGGCGAGACCGGCACCGGCAAGGAGGTGGTGGCCCGCCTCATCCACCAGCGCAGCGGCCGGACCGGCCCCTTCGTGGCCGTCAACTGCGGCGGCTTCACCGAGGGGCTGCTGGCCAGCGAGCTCTTCGGTCACGTGCGCGGGGCCTTCACCGGCGCCATCACCGAGCAGCAGGGGCTCTTCCGGGCCGCCGCCGGCGGCACCCTCCTCCTCGACGAGGCCAGCGACATCCCCCTGGCCCTGCAGCCGACGCTGCTGCGGGTGCTGGAGACCTGGCAGGTGCGCCCGGTGGGGAGCCCGCGCGACATCCCCGTCAACGTGCGGGTGGTGGCCGCCACCAACCGGGAGCTGGTGACGCTGGTCCAGCGCGGCCTGTTCCGCGCCGACCTCTACGCCCGGCTGGCGCAGTGGATCATCCGCATCCCGCCGCTGCGCGACCGCCGCGGCGACATCCCGGCGCTGGCCCGCGCCCTGCTGGGGCCCATCGCCGCCACCGAGCGGTCCCTGACCCCCGACCTCGAGGAGGCGCTGCTGCTCCATCCCTGGCCGCTCAACATCCGGGGGCTCTCCAACGTGCTCTCCATCGCGGTGATCGCCACGCCGGCGGGGCAGCCGCTCGGGCTCATCCCCGAGGTGCTGGCCGCACTCCAGGACAACCGCATCGACAGCGCCCAGGCCCTGCCGGCCGCGCAGCCGGTCGAGCTCGATCGGGCCGGGCTGGACGCCCTGCTCCAGGAGTTCGGCGGCCGGGTGGCGGAGATGGCCCGCCACGTCGGGGTCTCGCGGCCGAAGATGTACCGGCTGCTCTGGGCGGCGGACCTCGACCCGGCCGCCTTCCGGGCCCGGTAGCCCGGCCCTCGCCACCGGCTCACCTCGTTCGCGAACGTTCCCGGACGCCGCCCGGCCTTCGGCGCCGATGACGTGGTGCAGCAACGGCGGCTGGTTGCCGACCGCGCGCCGCGGGCACGGCGGGTGCTCTGGATTGGGCAGCGGACCGCTCCCGTGCCTCACCCGTCAGGCACCCGAAGGAGCGGCGACGTCCCTCGACGGCACCTCGGAGCAGCACCTCATGAACCGATCTCTCCAGGCCTCACTGGCGCTCTCGCTGGTCCTGCTCGCCTCCCCGGCGCTGGCCCAGTCCGACGGCGGGCTCGACCTGACCCTCCACGCCGGGTACGACAAGTACGACGCCGTGGGGCTGAGGAGCGGCCTCGGTGGCCTGCACGGCTCCAGCCTGCTCGACGGCGGCTCCCGCACCCTGGGCGTCACCGCCATCTTCCGCAGCGGCATGGGCGAGCTGGGCGCCATCGGCGAGGTCGGTCGCATCGGCCAGGACGGCACCACCACCCTGCTCGGCGTCCTGCTCGGCCCGGGGTTCGACCTCGGCGGGGCCCGCCTCGAGCTGCTCGGCGAGCTGGGCGCCCACCAGTACGGCAACGTGCTCCATGACGCCGCGGTGGTGTCGCAGAGCAAGAACGAGGCCTGGCTGGTCTCGGTCGGCCTGCGCCCCGGGCTCTCCTTCCGGCTCGGCTCCAGCCACTCGATGATCCTCGGCGTCTGGACCTTCGCCCGCTGGGACCTCACCAGCCAGGACGTCCAGGTGAACCTGGCCGGCAGCGGCAACTCCACCTACACGCTGGGCGGCTCGCAGTACGGCGCCTCGCTCCGCTTCGGCTTCAGCCTGTAGTCCACGCCGTACCAACCGGGGGCGCACATGAACTGGGATCGAATCGAAGGCAGCTGGAAGCAGCTCAAGGGCAAGGCCAAGGTGCAGTGGGGCAAGATCACCGACGACCAGCTCGAGGTCATCGGCGGGAAGCGCGACCAGCTGGTCGGGCGGGTCCAGGAGCACTACGGGATCGCCAAGGACGAGGCGGAGCGCCAGGTCGACCTGTTCGCCGCCTCCTTCAACGACGACGACTTCAAGGCGGTCAAGAAGGGCGCGCTGCAGGAGTGAGCCGCGCCAGGACCGGCGGTTGAGGTGAGCTGGTGAAGGGAGACCTGCCCGTGGCGAAGGGGCCTGAGCACGCCCACGGTGGCCTGCGCCTGCTGCTGGTCGCGGCGGCGCTGGTGGTCATCGTCGGGGGGGTCTCCCAGGCCCAGTCGGTCCTGGTGGGGCTGCTGGTCTCGGTCTTCCTGGCCATCCTGGCGACCCCGCCGGTCCTCTGGCTGGAGGAGCGGCGGGTCCCCTCCGTCGTCGCCGTCCTGCTGGTGGTGATGGCCATGGTGGTCGTCCTGGTCGCCGCCGGCGTCATCGTCGGCGCCTCGGTCAACGCCTTCTCCGCCGAGCTGCCCGCCTACCAGGTCCGGATGAGGGAGCAGGTCTCGTCGCTGCAGGCCTTCCTGGCCGGCAAGGGGGTGGCCGGCGTCGACAAGCTGCTGCTCGGCTACCTCAACCCGGCGCTGGTGATGAGCCTGACCGCCCGGCTGCTGGCGGAGCTGGGCGCCGCCCTCTCCAACATCCTGCTGGTGCTGCTCACCATCACCTTCATCCTCCTCGAGGTCTCCAGCTTCCCGGCCAAGGCCCGCGCCGTCCTCGGCGATCCCCGCCAGGTCTTCCCCGAGTTCACCGCCTTCATCGGGGAGATCGAGCGCTACGTGGTGATCAAGACGGCGATCAGCCTGGCCACCGGGCTGCTGGTCGGCCTCTGGCTCTTCGTCCTCGGCGTCGACTTCTACGTGCTCTGGGCCTTCCTCGCCTTCCTCTTGAACTACGTCCCCAGCATCGGCTCCACCGTCGCCGCCATCCCGGCGGTGCTGCTGGCCCTGGTCCAGCTGGGGCCGGGGACGGCGGCGCTGGCCGCGGCGGGCTACATGGCCGTCAACTTCTTCCTCGACAACGTCATCGAGACGCGGCTGATGGGGCGCCGGCTCAACCTCTCCACGCTGGTGGTCTTCCTCTCGTTGATCGTCTGGGGGAGCCTGCTCGGCCCGGTGGGCATGATGCTCTGCATCCCGCTCACCATGACCCTGAAGTTCGCCTGCGAGAACAGCCAGGGGACGCGCTGGATCGCCGTGCTGCTCAGCCCCGAGCCGGAGGCGAAGCCTCGTCGGCGCCGAGGTCCAGCAGCAGCAGCTCCGACGCCGCCCGCGCCGTGAAGGAGGCGGCCCGCTCCCCGGTGATGCCGGCGCCGTCCCCACGCAGCAGGAGCTCCTGGCCGAGCACCACCTCCCCCTTGACCACGTGGAGCCAGGCCCGCCGCCCGGCGGCGAGCTCGTGGACCACGTGCTGCCCGGGATCGAGCAGGGCCGAGTAGATCAGGGCGTCCTGGTGGATGCGCAGGGAGCCGTCGCGGCCGTCAGGGGAGGCCACCAGGCACGGCGCCCCCCGCCGCTGCGCGGCGCTGAAGCGCCGCTTCTCCGCGCTGGGCTCGAGCCCGGTCGCCGACGGGCGCACCCAGATCTGGTAGACGTGGGCCCAGTCCACCCGCGACGGGTTGCGCTCGGCGACGTGGAGGCCGCGGCCGGCCGTCACCCGGCTGAACTCACCGGCGCGGATCACCACCGGACCGCTGGTCGAGGTCTCGTAGGCCAGCTCCCCCTCCCGCACGTAGGTGACGATCTCGGCGTCGTGCAGGAAGTGGCGGGGCACCCCGGCAGCGGGCGGGAAGCGCTCCTCGTTGAGGACCTCCAGCGGCTCGAACCCTCCCTGGTGCGGCGTCGAGCGGTCCACGGCGTCGAAGGTGAGCCACACCTCCTGCCGGCGGCGGAGGTCATGCCGGCGCTCCACGGCGCGGCGCAGCGTGATCATCGGCCCTCCTCCTCTCGCCACGCGATGCCAGCCCACTTCGGCGACACTCTCGAACCTTCGTCGTCTGCATCGCGGCCCCGGTCTGAGCCGGGTCGCGCCGGACGGCGCCCCACCCCGTCGGAGGGATGGAGCGCCCATGGCCCCGCCTACGGCGCCGGCTCCACCACGGTGCTGGCGTCGAGGCTGACCGCGGTCTGCGCCAGCAGGCGGCCGTTGACGGTGGCGCCGGTGGCCAGGGTGATGGCCGTCTGGGTGAGGACCACCCCCTCGAGGTGCGAGGTGGTGCCGAGGCTGACGATGCCGGCGACCTGCCAGAAGACGTTCTTGGCCAGCGCCCCGCCGGAGAGGTGGACCCGGATGCCGTTGGCGATGGTCAGGTCCTGGGCGATCTGGAAGATCCAGATCTCGGTGGCCGAGCCGGTCAGCGTCACGTCGGTGGGGATGAGCAGACCGGTGCCCCACTTGTAGACGCCGGCGAAGAGGGTGCCGCCGCCGATGTCCCCGGCGCCCAGCTCGGTGACGTCGGCGGCACGCCCGGCGGCGTCGGTGTAGGCCAGCTCCATGTCGCCGACCGAGGTGGTCATGTTGATGGGCGTGGGCGGCGCGAAGTCGGAGGCGAAGACCTTCCCGGTCACCTGGGTCGACGTCGAGAAGACGTTGGAGGCATCGGCGGTCAGCGCGAAGCCGGTGATGTAGGTGGCCGCCGCCGGGCTGACGCCGATGTCGCCGGTGATGGCGGAGGTCGGCACGGTGGAGATGGCGCTCTTGGCGAGGATGGCGAAGTGGCCGGCGGTCCCGAGGTTGACCGGCAAGGTCACCAGCACCGCGCCGCGGGTGGTGAAGGTCCAGGCGTGGTTCGCGGCCAGGTGCAGGGCGCCGGTGTCCATGGCCGCGGTGGTGATGGTGGCGGTGTAGACGGTGGAGGCGAGGAGCAGGCTGGACGGCCAGAAGGCCGCCTTGGAGTCGGCGTAGACCACCGTGCCGGGGACCGCGACCGCCGGGGAGCCGACGGTCACCGTGAAGCTGGTGGCGCTGATCGAGGCCGGGTCCATGGGCTTGCTGAAGGTGGCGCTGACGCTGCCGTTGAGCGGAGCGAGCGTGGCGCCGCTGGCGGGGTTGGTGGAGGAGACGACCGGCGCGACCGGCGGCACCACGGCCACCGCGGTCCGGAAGGTCCAGGTGTGCCTGGCCTCCAGGGCCGTGCCGGCGGTGTTGCGGGCGCCGGTGGTCACCGTCGCCGTGTAGAGGGTGTCGCTGGCCAGGTTGGCGGCCTGCTGGAAGGTGGCCTTGGAGTTGAGGCTGGTCACGGCGCCGGCCACGGCGACCGGGGCCACGCCCGAGGTCAAGGTGAAGGTGGCGCCGGTGAGCGAGGCCGGGTCCATGGCGCCGCTGAAGGTGACGCTCACCGCGGCGTTGAAGGCCACGTTGGTGGCGCTGGCCGCGGGGGTGGTGGAGACCACGGTGGGCGCCACCGGGGCGTCGCTGGTGGAGCTCCCGCAGGCGGCGAGCGTGAGCAGCAGGACGGCGGCTCCGGTGGTGTACAGCTTGCTGATGATCTTCACTGGCGCTCCTTGGTGTGACGTGGTGCCACGAGGGGTGTGCGAACGGCGGGGGGATTGCGTTCCTGGCTGCTCTCAAGAGCATCTTCCGGGCCAAGCGGAACTCCCCTGTCCCGGCGGTGTCTTGCGAGCCTGCGGGGACCCCGGGGGCCGGCCCACCAATCACAATGAAGGACCCCCTCATTCATTGTGAGTGAGGCCAAAAAAACACGGGAGGGGATCGATGATCCCCTCCCGCTGGACCCCCCGGCCCCGCGGCGGCCCGGAGGCCGCCGCGCTACCACAAGACTGCTACGGCACCGTGATGCTGGTGACCGACGGACTGGCGGCCCCGGTCAGGGTGATGGCGCCGGCCCCCGCCGCGCCGGCCAGCACCCGGCCCAGCACGGTCGAGCCGTCGTTCACCGTGGCCGTGCGACCGGCCAGGATGTTCCCGTTCCAGCTGGTCCCCGACCCGATGGTGATGTCCCGCCCGGTCACGAACCAGACGTTCCTGGCCTGGGCACCACCCTGCAGCACGATGGTGGTCGGGAGCAGCAGGGTGCCGGAGTCGACGAAGTCCGAGTCGACCTTGAAGATGAAGACCCCGTTGGCATCGCCCAGCGCGTCGAGCGTGGCCGTGCCACCGGCCGCCAGCCCCAGGTTGGCGTTGTGGTAGACGCCCGGGTTGAAGGTCTTCAGGTCCATCTGGTCACCGGCGACGGGCCCCATGGTGTCGACCTTGGCCATGCCCTCGACCCAGGCGGCGTTGAGGTCGGTGGTGACCGCCGCGGCGGTCACGCCGGCGTCGAAGGGATCCCCGGCCCAGAAGATCGAGCCGTTGACCGTCATCCCGGTGGGGCTGCCGTAGGTCTTGACCAGGCAGGTCTGCGAGGCCCCGAGGTTCCCGGTGGAGTCGGTGCAGGTCGGCGTCGGGGAGAGCGCCACGTCGCCGTTGACCACGGTGACCCCGGTGGAGGTCAGCCCGGCCCGCGAGGCGATGCCGAAGCTGGCGGCCGCGCCCAGGTTGATGGCGAGCGGCGGCGGGATGATGGCCGCCGCGGTCGTGAAGCTCCAGGTGTGGGCCGCCGCCATGGCCGTGCCGATGGTGTCCTTGGCGCCGGTCGAGATGGAGGCGGTGTAGGTGGTGTTGGCGGTGAGCAGGGCGGTGGGAGCGAAGGTGGCGGTGAGGCCGGCCGAGCTGACCGCGCCGGGGACCGCCACCAGCCCGTTCATCAGGGTGTAGGTGGTGGTGGTGAGCGTGGTCCCGTCCATGGCCACGCTGAAGGTGGCGCTCACCTGCTTGTTGAGCGGCACCAGGGTGGCGGCGTTGGCCGGATCGGTGCTCACCACCGTGGGAGCGACCACGCCGGGGCCGGCCGTGGTGAAGCTCCAGCTGTGGAGCGCGGCCATGGCCACCCCGGCGGCGTTCGTGGCGCCGGTGGTGATGGTGGCGGTGTAGACCGTGCTGGCCGCCAGGCTGCTGGCCGGCGTCAGGGTGGCCGTCATCCCGGCGTAGGAGACCGCGCCGGTGACGGACGTGGCGCCCTGCTTGAGGGTGAAGGTGGTGGCGGTCAGGGTGGTGGCGGTCATGGCCTGGCTGAAGGTGGCGCTGACCACCGTGCCGACCGCGACGTTGGTGGCGGCGCTGGCGGGGATGGTGGAGACGACGGTGGGCGCCGAGCCCGGCAGGACGGTGTTGCCGCCGGCGGGAGCGAACTCCACCAGCTGCTGTCCGCAGGCACCCAGCATGAGCGCCAGCACGGCGAGGACGCTGCTCTTGAAGGTCTTCATGTCACTTGCTCCCATCGTTGATGATGATGAAGTTGACGACGAACTCGACGCGCCGGTTCTTCTCGCGGCCGGCCGCGCTGTCGTTGGTGGCGGCGGGGACCGACGAGGAGAAGCCCTTGGAGACCAGCCGCTCGGCGCCGACGCCGTGGGCCACCAGGTAGTCGAGGACCGCCTTGGCGCGGTGCTCGGAGAGATCCTGGTTGTGGTCGTAGGCGCCCTCGGAGGAGGCGTGCCCCTCGACCTGGACGCGGAAGTTCCTGTTGTCCTTGAGCGCCTGGACCACCTCGTCGAGCGCCGGGAAGGAGGCGGGCTCGAGGACGGCCTCGTTCCAGTGGAAGAAGAGCTTCTCCTTCAGCTCGAGCTTGTCCGCCTTGACCACCAGCTTCTGGTAGGGCGGGCAGCCGTGGTTCTCCCACGGGCCGGCCACGTCGGGGCAGCGGTCGACGTTGTCGGGGACGCCGTCGGCGTCACGGTCGGGGCAGGAGAAGGCCTGCTGGACCACGGTGCGGACCT
The DNA here is from genome assembly GCA_032654565.1 of Anaeromyxobacteraceae bacterium. Lineage (GTDB taxonomy): Bacteria > Myxococcota > Myxococcia > Myxococcales > Anaeromyxobacteraceae > JADKCZ01. The sequence continues at coordinate 634,028 of JAULAX010000017.1, forward strand.
CGGCGGGGAGCGCCGCCTCGCGCTTGACCGGCCGCTTCACGCCGGGGCCGACCTCCAGGCTCAGCCCCACGGTGAGGAGCTTGGCGTCGTGGTTGTCGTAGCCGGCTCGCGATCCCTGGATGATCTGCGAGTAGCGGACGAACGGGCCGATCCAGTAGGCGCGCTGCTCACCCAGGGGCAGCGCGGCGCCGGCGCCCAGGGAGACCCCGGGGCGGTTGAGCGGGCCGGTGCGGACGTACTGGGCGTCAAGGTCGGCCCAGGGGGAGATGTTGTAGAAGCGGTCGTTGTCCGGGAGGTCGCGCGGCCGCTGCACCACCAGGCTGGCGCCGAAGCCCCAGGCGGTCCCGAAGCGGCTGATCCCGTCGTCCGCCGGCAGCGCCAGGAAGCTGACGCTGGGGCCGGCCGCCAGGTAGCGGTTCAGCGACCAGAGCCCCTTCACGGAGAGGGCGCCGCCCGCGGTGAAGAGCTTCGACTGCGGCTTGGTCAGCGGGAAGGCGACCCCGGGCTCCAGCTTCAGCGAGAAGGCGCCGGCCTCGGCCGGCAGGGGATCCTGGCTGGTGGCCGCCGCCTGGGCGCCTCCGGCGACCGGGGTCAGCAGCAGGAAGGCGGCCACGACGGCGGCGATGGTCGTCGACTGTGCCTGCGGGAATCCTCGATTCATCTGGTGCTCCTCGGTTGGGCCTGCTGGAGCGCTCCCGCGGACGGTGGTGTCCGCCGTGAGGGCGCTGAACGTTTGGGCTGGCGCCGGTGGCCGGTGCCTCCCCTCGAGTCTGGAGGTCATGCAAAGCACCTTCCGGGCCATGCTTCGCATCGAGTGATTCCAGCCACTTGCAGCACGATTCCGGGACCGGGCTGGCCCAATCAATCGAATTGACGTACCCTTTCTTTCAATTCGATGGAGACCATCCGTCCATGCGCGCCGAGGAGCTGAACCACAAGGAGCTGCTCGAGCTGGACCCCGACGGCGGCCTGATCCGCTTCGCCGGCCAGCGCGCCCTGCTCATCGACGCCGTGGCCATGGGGCTGCTGCGCAAGTACCTGGTGGAGAACTTCGGCCTCATCGCCGCCCGCACCGTGCTCACCCAGTTCGGCTTCGCCCACGGCTGGCGCATGGCCGAGGCCATGCAGTCGGAGTTCAAGTGGGACAGCGAGGAGGACTGGCGCGGCGCCGGCGTCCGCTGCCACGCCCTGGAGGGGCTCTTCCGCGTCGAGGCGGGCAGCATCGGGGCCCTCACCCGGGAAGGGCTGATGCTGGGCGCCTCCTACGAGGCCGAGCAGCACCTGCTCCACTTCGGCCGCTCCGACGTCCCGGCCTGCTGGACCATCACCGGGCTCACCAGCGGCTACCTGAGCCGGAGCAGCGGCCAGGAGATCTTCGTCCTCGAGGACCGCTGCCTCGGCCACGGCGACGCCGCCTGCCACCTCATCGGTCGCACCCGGCAGGAGTGGGGCGACGAGCGAGCCGAGGAGCTGCGCTTCTTCGAGCCCCTCCGCCTCCAGGCCTGCCTCGACGTCTCGCTCCACCGGGTCACCGAGACCCTCAAGGCGGCCGAGCGGAAGCTCAGCGCCCGCCGCAGGGCCCTGGTCCGGGTGGCCCCCGAGGTCGAGGAGCCGCTCGGGCTGGTGGCCAAGAGCGCGCCCATGCGCCAGCTGGTGGACCTGGCCCGGCGGGTGGCCCGGGTGGACTCCACCGTCCTCATCACCGGCGAGAGCGGCTCGGGCAAGGAGCGCATCGCCCGGATCGTCCACGACGAGTCGACGCGCGCCACCGGGCCGTTCATCGCCGTCAACTGCGGGGCCATCACCGAGACGCTGCTGGAGAGCGAGCTGTTCGGCCACGCCCGGGGCGCCTTCACCGGCGCCACCCAGGACCGGCCCGGGCTCTTCGAGGCCGCCAACAGCGGCACCCTGCTGCTCGACGAGGTGGGCGAGGTCTCCACCGGCATGCAGGTCAAGCTGCTCCGCGCCCTGCAGGAGCGGGAGGTGCGGCGGGTCGGCGAGAACAAGAGCCGCAAGGTCGACGTGCGGATCGTCACCGCCACCAACCGCGACCTGGGCCAGGCGGTGGAGGGCGGCACCTTCCGCCAGGACCTCTACTACCGGCTCAAGGTGGTCGAGCTGCACGTGCCGCCGCTGCGCGCCCGGCGCGACGACATCCTGCCGCTGGCGCGGGTCCTGCTCGCCGAGGCGGCGCTGCGCATGAAGCGGGTCATCGCCGGCCTGGCCCCGGCCGCCGCCGCCCAGCTGCTGCGCTACGAGTGGCCCGGCAACGTCCGCGAGCTGGAGAACGCCATGGAGCGCGCGGTGGCGCTGGCCCGCGGGAGCCGCGTCGAGCTCGAGGACCTGGCCGAGGAGATCCGCCAGGCCTTCCCCAGGCCGCTGGCCACGCTCGGGGCGGTGCGGCCGCTCGACGAGGTGGAGCGGGAGTACATCGTGGCGGCGCTGGAGCTGAACGGCGGCAACCAGACCCAGACCGCCGCCCAGCTGCAGATCGGCTCGGCCACCCTCTACCGGAAGCTCAAGAGCTACGGCCTGATCGGCGGCAAGGGGGCCACGCGCCGGCCCGCCGGCGCCACCGCCAAGGGCGGCGGCAAGGGCGCTCGCCCGTAGGGGCCCGCGGGCCCGCCCCGAACCCGGCGGGGCCGGGCGAAGTCCCCGACCCTGCCGGGGTGACTCCAAGCGCCCGCGCCCCCGCCGATGAATCGGCCTATGGTGTAGACGGGTGCAGTCGTCGCCCCCGGTCTCGCGAACCGTCAGTCCCTTCGCGTGTTGCCAGATCGGCGTCACCTATGCGTCCCACCGACCACGTCGTCGCCGCCCCCGTCCGCTCGGCGGCCGAGGAAGTCATCGAGGTGCGCCGCCAGGCGGCCTCGCTCAAGACGGGCGCCCTGCAGGACGCCATCTTCAACAGCGCCAACTTCTCCAGCATCGCCACCGACGAGAACGGGGTCATCCAGATCTTCAACGTCGGCGCCGAGCGCATGCTCGGCTACGCCGCCGCCGAGGTGATGAACAAGATCACCCCGGCCGACATCTCCGACCCCATGGAGCTGATCGCCCGGGCCAAGGCCCTGAGCCTGGAGCTGGCCACCACCATCCGCCCCGGCTTCGAGGCCCTGGTCTTCAAGGCCTCTCGCGGCATCGAGGACATCTACGAGCTGACCTACATCCGCAAGGACGGCAGCCGCTTCCCGGCGGTGGTGTCGGTCACCGCCCTGCGTGACGACGACGGGGGCATCCTCGGCTACCTGCTCATCGGCACCGACAACAGCGCCCGCAAGCGCGCCGAGGAGGCCCTGCTCAAGGCCGGGGCCCTGCAGAGCGCCATCTTCAACAGCGCCAACTTCTCCAGCATCGCCACCGACGCCCGCGGCGTCATCCAGATCTTCAACGTCGGCGCCGAGCGCATGCTCGGCTACGCCGCCGCCGAGGTGATGAACAAGATCACCCCGGCCGACATCTCCGACCCGCAGGAGGTGATCGCCCGGGCCGGCGCCCTGAGCAAGGAGCTGGGCACCGCCATCCGCCCCGGCTTCGAGGCCCTGGTCTTCAAGGCCTCGCGCGGCATCGAGGACATCTACGAGCTGACCTACATCCGCAAGGACGGCAGCCGCTTCCCGGCCATCGTCTCGGTCACCGCCCTGCGCGACGCCCAGGGGGCGATCATCGGCTTCCTGCTCATCGGCACCGACAACACCGCCCGCAAGCTGGTCGAGGCCGAGCAGCAGGTCCTCGACCAGCGGCTCCGCGACCAGGTGTTCCTGACCCGCTCCCTCATCGAGTCGAACATCGACGCCATCATGACCGCCGACCCATCGGGGCGGATCACCGACGTCAACCGCCAGATGGAGGCCCTCACCGGCTGCACCCGCGACGAGCTGATCGACTCGGCCTTCAAGGACTACTTCACCGACCCGGCCCGGGCCGAGAACAGCATCAAGCTGGTGCTGAGCAACCAGCGGATCACCGACTACGAGCTCACGGCGCGGGCCCGCGACGGCAAGGAGACGGTGGTCTCCTACAACGCCACCACCTTCTACAACCGCGAGGGGAAGCTGCAGGGGATGTTCGCCGCCGCCCGCGACGTCACCGAGCGCAAGCGCCTCGACCAGGTGCTGCGGGAGAAGAACGTCGAGCTGGAGAACGCCAAGTCGATCGCCGAGAAGGCCAACCTGGCCAAGTCGGAGTTCCTCTCCAGCATGAGCCACGAGCTGCGCAGCCCGCTCAACGCCATCCTCGGGTTCGCCCAGCTCATGGAGTCCGACTCACCGCCGCCGACGGCCAGCCAGGCCGAGAGCGTGGCCCAGATCCTCCAGGCCGGGTGGCACCTGCTGCGGCTCATCGACGAGATCCTCGACCTGGCCAAGGTCGAGTCCGGGCAGGTGCCGCTCTCGCCCGAGCCGGTCTCGATGGCCGAGGTGATGCGGGAGTGCCAGGGGATGCTGGAGCCCATGGCGCGCCAGCGCGGCATCCAGATGACCTTCCCGCGCTTCGAGCTGCCCACCTTCGTCCACGCCGACCGGACCCGGGTCAAGCAGGTGCTCCTCAACCTGCTCTCCAACGCCATCAAGTACAACGTCACCGGGGGCACCATCACGGTGACCTGCGCCGAGACCCGGATCGGGCGCCTCCGGACCACCATCACCGACTCCGGCGCCGGGCTGCGCCCCGAACAGCTCGGCCAGCTCTTCCAGGCCTTCAACCGGCTCGGCCAGGAGGCCGGCGCCGAGCAGGGGACCGGCATCGGGCTGGTGGTGGCCAAGCAGCTGGTCGAGCTGATGGGCGGCGCCATCGGCGTGGAGAGCACGGTCGGGGTGGGCAGTTCCTTCTGGTTCGAGCTGGTGGCGGTCGACGAGCCCCACCTGGCCCACGAGGGCCAGGGCGCCAACGCCCATGGCCAGGTCACCGTGCCGGCGGCCGGGCGGCAGCACACCCTGCTCTACGTCGAGGACAACCCGGCCAACATGAAGCTGGTGGAGCAGATCATCGCCCGCCACCCGGGGATCCAGCTGCTCACCGCCATCACCGGCACCGCAGGTGTGGAGCTGGCCCGCCGCGCCCACCCCGACGTCATCCTCATGGACATCAACCTGCCCGGCATCAGCGGCTTCGACGCCCTGAAGATCCTCCAGGCCAGCCCGGACACCGCCGGCATCCCGGTCATCGCCCTCAGCGCCAACGCCATGCAGCGGGACATCGACATGGGGCTGAAGGCCGGGTTCTTCCGCTACATCCCCAAGCCCATCAAGGTCTCCGAGTTCATGGACGCGCTGGTCCTGGCGCTCAAGACCACCAGCGCCCAGCCCGCCCCGGAAGCCAGCTAGCGCCCCGACCGAGCGAGCCCATGGCCATGGCGAAGAACCCGGAGATCCTGGCGGCCAGCATCCTCATCGTCGACGACCAGGAGGCCGGGGCCCGCCTGCTGGAGCGGATGCTCCGCGGGGCCGGCTACGGGTCGATCACCCTCACCCAGGACCCCCGCGCCGTCCGCGGCCTCTACCTGCAGCACCGCTACGACCTCATCCTCCTCGACCTGCAGATGCCCGGCATGGACGGCTTCCAGGTCATGGACGCGCTCCGCGAGGACGAGCTGGAGGGCTACCTGCCGGTGCTGGTGGTCACCGCCCAGCCGGGTCACCGGCTGCGGGCCCTCCAGGCCGGGGCCAAGGACTTCATCAGCAAGCCCTTCGAGCTGGCCGAGGTGCTGGCCCGCGTCCACAACATGCTGGAGGTGCGGCTGCTGCACCGCAGCCTGCACCGCAGCAACGAGGTGCTGGAGCAGCGGGTCCTGGAGCGGACCGCCGAGCTCCAGGGCAGCTACCTGGAGACCATCGTCACCATGCTGCGCGCCGCGGAGTACAAGGACGAGGACACCGGCGCCCACGTGGTCCGGATCAGCCACTACAGCAGGCTGCTGGCCGGGCGGCTGGGGATGGAGCCGGCCTTCATCGACCGCATCTTCATCGCCAGCCCCATGCACGACATCGGCAAGATCGGCGTCCCCGATCACATCCTGCTCAAGTCCTCCGGCCTGACCCCGGCCGAGTGGGAGATCATGCGGGGGCACTCCGCCATGGGGGCCCGCATCCTCGGCGACAGCCGCTCGCCCCTGCTGGAGATGGGAGCCGAGATCGCGCTCAACCACCACGAGCGCTGGGACGGCGGCGGCTACCCGGCCGGCCGGCGGGGCGAGGCCATCCCGCTGGCGGCGCGGGTCATGACCATCTGCGACGTCTACGACGCGCTGCGGAGCAAGCGGCCCTACAAGCCGGCCCTGGGGCACGACCGGGCCGTGGAGATCATCGTCCGGGGCGACGGGCGCACCGGGCCGGAGCACTTCGACCCCGCGGTGCTGTCGGCGTTCCAGGCCCACCATCGGGAGTTCGAGGCGGTCTTCGAGACCCACACCGCGGCTCCGCGCCCGGTCCTCAAGCCGCCGGAGCCGGCGCGCCTCGTCGAGGCAGCCGCACCGTGAAGGTCGCGCCGCGGTCCCGTCCGGGACTGGCGGCCTCCACCGAGCCGCCGTGCAGGTCCACGAGATCGTGGACCATGGCGAGGCCGAGCCCGAGCCCGGGGTTGGGGCCGGCCTGGACCCCCTCCTGCGCGAACCGGTCGAAGACCCGGGCCAGGAACGGCGAGGCGATGCCCTGGCCGCTGTCGGTCACCGTCACCCCGGCGAACCCATCGGCGGCGTCGACGCGGACGTCGACCTGGCCGCCCACCGGCGTGAACTTGACGGCGTTGGCGATGAGGTTGCTCACCACCTGCTGCAGCCGCCCCGGGTCGCCCAGCAGCTCCGGGGAGCCCTCGCCCAGGTGGGCGGTGAGCCGCAGCCCCTTGGCCTCGGCCTCGGGGCGGGCGGCCTCGACCACCCCGGCCACCAGCCCACGCCAGTCGAGCTTCACCAGCGCCAGCCTGAGCTTGCCGGCCACGATGGCGGAGAGGTCGAGCAGGTCATCGACCAGGCGCACCTGTCGGCGCGCCTCCGCCTCGATGGCGGCGCCGGCCGCGGCGGCCGCGGGCCCGTCGAGGCCCTCCCGCCGGAGGGCCTGGGCGTGGATGAGCATGGTGGTGAGCGGGGTGCGCAGCTCGTGCGAGAGGTTGGCGAGGAACTGGTCCTTGGCCCGCTCGGCGAGCTCGGCGACGCGCAGCGCCCGCTCCGCCACCACCAGCAGCTCGGCGCGGTGGCGCTCGACGGCGCGCCGCTCGGTGACGTCCTCGATGGCCACCAGCAGGATCGCCTCCCCGATCGGTGACGCCACCTGGCAGCCGGAGACCGAGAGGGTGGCGCGCCCGCCGCCGGCGTGCTCCCGCTCCACCTCCAGCGCCTGGAACCGCTCCCCCCCGTCGGCGCAGGCCACCACGGCGCGGTGGAGCTCGGGCGTGTCCCACGAGCTTTCGGCCAGCTCGAAGAAGGGGCGCCCCTCGGTCACTGCGGCCTCGCCGTGGAACTGCCGGTAGTAGGCGGCGTTGGCGGAGAGGACCTTGAGGTGGGCGTCGAGGACGATCTGCGGCACCTGCACCGCCTCGACGATGCTCCTGGCGTAGTCCCGCGCCCACTGGGCCAGGGTCAGCTCGTTCCGGAGCCGGTCGATGTCCACCAGCGAGAGGATGGCCCCCTCGGGCTGGCCGCCGGGGCCGCGGCGGGGCCTGACCTGGAGCCGGTGCCAGCGCCCGTCGCGGTCCTGCACCTCGGCCTCCACCAGCACGCCCCCCGCCATGGCCCGGTCGATCCAGGGCTCCAGGTCCGGGGCCTGGACCGGCAGGATCACCTCGCCGATCTGCCGCCCCACGTCGGCCGCGGTGATCCCCAGGAACTCGGAGGCCCGCACCGTGAACCGGCGGATGCGGTGCTCCTCGTCGAGCATCAGGATGGGGATCTCCACGGCCTCGAGCAGGCCGAGGACGTCGGCGCCGACCGCCTTCAGCTCCCGGTTCCGCTCGTGGAGCTCGTCGTTCAGCGTGGCCAGCTCCTCGTTGGAGGCCTGGACCTCCTCCTTGGCGGTCTCCAGCTCCTCGTTGAGCCCCTGGAGCTCCTCGTTGCTCGACACCAGGTCGTCGTTCCCCGAGGCCAGCACCTCGTGGCTGCGGGTGTGCTCCTCGAGCAGCGCCGCCACCTGGTCCCGGGTGGCGGCCAGCTCCTCCTCCAGCTCGAGCCGCCCGGCCGGATCGAGCCGGGCCTGCTTCCCGGCGGCGCGGCCCGGGGTGGTGCGGGGGCGCTCCTCGAAGAGCACGGCGAAGGCCCGCTCCTCGCCGGCCGGCGGCGCCAGCGGGAGCACCACCAGGTCGCAGGTGCGCGACTGCTCCCCGCGCTCGATGACGATGCGCTTCTTGCGCACCGGAGCGGCGGTCCTGCGGGCCTCCTCGAAGGCGAGGCGCAGGGGGGAGACCAGCCCGACCCGCGCCAGCTTGAGCAGCTGGTTCTGGGGCGCCCCCTGGGGCTGCTCCAGGTAGGGGCCGGTGCGGCCGCGGAAGTGGAGCACCTCCATGCGCTCGTTGACGATGACCCCGGCAGGCGCGTACCGGGCCAGCAGCAGCTCGCCGACGTGGCGGGCCAGCTCGCCGTCGGTCCGCGGGCGAGGCTGTGGGTCGGCGCCGGCCGGCTCGGGGCTGGCCGCCGGGCCAGGTCCGGGGGACGGGCCGGTGCGCGGGGCGAAGCGGAAGGTGCTGGGGCCGGGCCGGCGGAGGAAGAGCCGTCCGGCCTCGGTCACCGGGGTGAACCAGCGGGGGACGCCGGCGGCGCTCTCGGCGCGCCCGAGGAGCAGGTAGCCGGACTGGTTGAGCGAGTAGTGGGCCGCCCCCAGCACCCGCCGCTGCAGGGCCTGGCCGAAGTAGATGAGGACGTTGCGGCAGCTCAGCAGGTCCATCCTGGAGAAGGGGGGATCGCGCGCCACGTCATGCCGCACGAAGACGCACAGCTCGCGCAGCGCCTGGCTGACACGCCAGCCCTTCTCGGTCCGGACGAAGAACCGCTTCAGCCGCTCCTCGCCCAGCCCCTCCACCGCCGCCTCGCTGTAGAGACCGGCCCGCGCCTGCACGATGGCCTGCTCGCTCAGGTCGGATCCGAAGACGGTGACCGGGTGATCGGCGCGGCCGGCGCCGAGGTGCTCGCTGAAGGCCATGGCCAGGGAGTAGACCTCCTCACCGCTGGCGCACCCGATCACCCAGGCGCGGAGCGGTGCCCCCGCCGGCTTGCCGGCGAGGATGGCGGGGAAGGCCACCGCCTTGAGGTCGTCGAAGCTCACCGGGTCCCGGAAGAACGAGGTGACCTTGATGAGCAGGTCCTCGAACAGGGACCGGACCTCGACCGGGTCCCTTCGCAGCACCCCCAGGTAGGTGGGGAGGTCCTGCACCTTGCGCAGCGCCATCCGCCGCGCCAGCCGGCGCTCCAGCGTGGCCGGCTTGTACTCCCCGAAGTCGACGCCGGTGGCGGACCGCAGGATGGACACCACCTCGGCGAAGGAGGCGGCGCCGGCCGGGGTCGGCGGCTTCGGCTCGCTCCGGGCCAGGTAGGGGTGGCGGGCCAGCCGGGCCAGCTCCGCCCCCAGCTCCGCCAGGGGCAGGCAGAAGTCGACCACGCCGGCCTCGACCGCGCTCCGCGGCATCTCGGCGCAGCGGGCCGTGGCCGGGTCCTGGGCGAAGGTGATCCCGCCGCTGGCCCGGATGGCGCCCAGCCCGGCGGAGCCGTCGGCGCCGGTCCCGGAGAGGATCACGCCGATGGCCTGCCGCCCGCGCTCTGCGGCCAGCGACCCGAGGAAGTGATCGATGGGGAGGTGGGGGCGGCGCTCCTCGGGTCCCATCGCCGCTAGCTGCAGGGTGCCCTGGGAGATGTTCAGCTGGACGCCGGGCGGGATGACGTACACGTGGTTGGGCTCGACGCGGACGCCGTGCTCGGCCTGGGTCACCGGCATGGCGGTGGCCTTGGCAAGCGCCTCGCCGAGCAGGGAGGTCCGGGCCGCGCCCAGGTGCTGCACCAGCACGAAGGCCAGGCCGGCGTCGGCCGGGACCCGGGCCAGGAGCTCCCGGAAGGCCTCCAGGCCGCCGGCCGAGGCCCCCACGCCCACCACCGGGAAGGCGGCCGGATCCGTCGCCTGGGGCCGGGCGACGCCGCCGCGAGCCGGGCGCCTGGCCCCCCGGGTGGTCTTCGCTGGAGCGGCAGGGGTCGCCATGTTCGGTCTCTCGAGGGTGGGTTCCAGCGTGGACTCCAGCGTGGCTGCAGCCGCCTGACGTGATGTTCGCGAACGTTCACGAACGCTGCCGGAGTACGCGGCCGGGCCGGGCTCCGGTCGGCCGACCGGCCGGCGGCCGCCGTCAGGGCGCCACCGGGAACGTCCCGGACCGGCCATGTGGTCCACCATGACACCCTTTCGCTGAAAGTGATTTGCACACACCGTGCCTCTGGCCGGCCCGGGGGTGCCCCTCCGGCCGGCCGCGGGCGCGACCCTTGCAGCGAGAGGAGGCGATGACCCGCCCCCGGCTCTCGGCGCGCGCTGCGCCGCTCACCACGCTCGATCCCGCGCACCACCTTCGCGGCGGGGCCACGCTCCTGCGTGACGCCCGGGGCGCTGAGGCCGGTCACCTGCAGCCGTTCCCATCGAGGAGCACCGACATGAACGCACGCATCGCCGCCATCGTCCTCATCGTCGCCGGCGCCCTGGGGTTGCTCTACGGCGGCTTCAGCTTCACCAGGGACTCGAGCACCGCGCGGGTGGGCAACCTGGAGCTGACCGTCAAGGAGCAGGAGTCGGTCAACATCCCCAGGTGGCTCGGGATCGCGGCGCTGGTCGCCGGCGGCGTCCTGCTGTTCTCCCCGGGGAGGAAGCGCTGATGGAGGGCTGGACCCTGGTCGCCGCGGTCCTGGCCGCCGTGCTGGTGGGCGCCCTGGTGCCGGCGCTGGTCCAGCTGCGCGCCACGCTCCGGGCCATGGAGACCACCCTGCTGCGCTCCGGGGGACGGCTCGACGAGGCGCTCGCCGTCACCACCGCCGCGGCCGGACGCATCGACGCCCTGGCCCGCAGGCTGGGCGAGGGCGACCAGGTGGAGCGGCTGGTCCGGGACGTCTCGGCCCTGGGCCGGGTGGCCAGCCAGGTCGGCGACGTGGTCCGCGTCGCCGCCGCCGTGGGGGCCGCCGTCGGCCCGGCCGTCAGCGCCGGGATCCGCGCCCTCCGCGAGGATCCGCCGCCGGCGCCGCAGCCCTTCGCACACGCCGACTTCAAGCACGTCCACCCGCAGCACGGGAAGCAGGCCACGCCATGAGCGCAGGGGAACAGCACGGGGCCGGTGGCTTCTCGCTCCTCCTCGCCTTCGTGGGAGGCGCCCTGGTCGGCGGCGTCGCCGCCGTCCTGCTGGCGCCGCGCTCTGGCGTCGAGACGCGGCGACGGCTGGTCGGGGCGGTGGACCACGGCAAGGACTTCGCGGAGCGGGTGCCCCGGGCCATCCGGGAAGCATCGACCGCGGCACAGGACGCGTTCTCGGCGGCGCTGAAAGGCTCCGCCTGAGGACAGTCTCCGCGACCGGGGGGTCGCGGAGGTATCGAGCAAGGGCCGCGAACCGGGGGGTTCCGCGGCCTTTGTCTTTGTGGGCGCCGCTCCCGGGTGGGGAGCCGCCCGGGCGCTCACAGCTCCCAGAGCGAGGCGCCGCGGCGCAGGTAGCCGCGCTCCACCGCCAGGCCGTCGAGCGCCAGCGTCGGCCAGTCGGCCAGGAAGACCGACTCCTCGCCCTCGCCGGTGTAGACCTTGAGGTAGCCCTTGCAGGCCTCGCAGACGTCGAGCCGCAAGCCGGCGGCCCCCTTCGACTCCAGCCGGGCCCGGCGTCCGGCGTCGCGGTTCCCGCAGTGCGGGCACCCCGGCGGCGCGTCCCGCCAGCGCGAGGTGCAGCAGCCGCAGACCAGGGTCCGCTCGCCGCCCCGCTGGTGCGCCATCATGGGGAGCGCCCCGCAGAGCGGGCAGCTCGAGCGCCCCCACCGCAGCCGGTTCCGCCAGGCGGTGAACGGCTCCAGGACCGGCGCCAGCACCCGCGCCATGGTCTTCCAGGCCAGCAGCTGCAGCAGCGCGGCCTGCACCGGCGCCGAGGCCGGCGAGGCCCCGTCGAGGAGCCAGCGGATGGCGGTGGCCCGGGCCTCGGCCCGGGCCAGCACGGCCTGGACCTCCTTCATCCCCTCGGCCAGCGGCGGGGGGAGCTTGGCCTCCACGGCCCGGTCGCAGGCCGGACCCAGCAGGTCGGCCGCCGCCGCGCGCAGCGCCGCGCCGTGGCTCTCGCCCAGCAGCAGCGCCACGCCGCTCTCGTGCTCCTTCTGGTGGTCGGCCCAGGGCGCCAGCACCAGCGCCGGCGCCGGCACCGCCTCGGCGGCGCCGCGGACCAGCCCCTCGAAGCGCGCCAGCGGCACCAGGAAGGGGTTCTGCTTCAGCCAGCGCTGGAGCGCGAGATCCATGCGGTTCGAGGTCTCCCTGCGGCGAGGGTCTGGATGTAGGACGTCGGGGGCGCCTGCGCGCTACAATCGCACGTCATGGCCCCCCCGTGCAGCCCTTCCTCGCCCCGGCTCGCCCTGCCCCTGGTCCTGCTCCTCCTCGGCGCCGCCTGCGCCCGGCCGGCGGCGGCGGCCCCCGGCGCCGCGCCCCCCACCCCCGCCCCGCGGCTCCGCCCCACCCCGCTGGTCTCGCTGGGCGCCTGGACCACCGGTTCCATGCCGGACACCGTCCGGCTGGTGGACGGCCGCTTCCGCGGCACCTCCTGGGGCGGCGGCAAGCCCACCGAGGCCCGGCCGGCCTGGGCCGCCATCCGGCTGCAGCGCAGCTACCGGCGGCTGCTCCTCACCTGGACCTCCTCGCACAACCACGACTACTTCGAGCAGTTCTACGGGGCCCCGCGCACCTACCGGATCGAGACCAGCGCCGACTCCACCGACGGCGAGGACGGCCGCTGGACGGTGGCCGCCGAGGTCCGGGACAACCCGGCCCGCAGCCGGGCCCACGCCGTCCCCTTCGAGGGGCAGCGCTGGATCCGCATGGTGGTGACCGGCCTGCCGGAGAAGCTCAACGAGTGGGGGCTGTTCCTCGACGAGATCGAGCTGCACGACCTCTCCGACGGCGGCAACGACACCTGGGTCTTCCTCGGCGACTCCATCACCGCCGGGGTCTTCGACCGGGCCGACGAGCGGCGCCCCTCCTTCGCCGACAGCGTGGCGGTGCTCCACCCCGGCTACACCCCGGCCATGATCAACGCCGGCCTGCCCCGGCTGCGCAGCTGGGAGGCCATCGACCGGGTCGACGAGGTGCTGGCGCTCAACCCCGAGGCCACCGTGGTGGCCATCACCCTCGGCTCCAACGACGGCGACCTGGAGAAGCTGAAGGTGGCCCTGGGCGGGATCATCGACAAGGTCCAGGCGGCCGGGAAGATCCCGCTGCTGTCCCGCATCCCGTACCAGACCAAGTACGATCAGGACTACGTGGCGGTGAAGAACCAGGTGGTCGACCAGCTGGTCCGCGAGCGCGGGCTGCTCCCCGGCCCCGACCTCTACGGCTGGTTCAAGGCCCGCCCCGGCCGGCTCCACGACGGCCTCCACCCCGACGGCCCCGGGTCGGTGGACATGAGCCGCGAGTTCGCGCGCTCGGCGGCGCCGCTCTACCCGCCCTCCCCGTCCCGCGCCCCGTAGCAGGCCACCGGCGCAGGGCGTGGCGGCGGCCCGGCCGCTACGACCCGCCGCCCGTCGTGATGGTCCAGCCGCCCGGCTGCTGGAAGGGCCAGAGGTGCTGGGCGCGGGCCACCGCCAGGGCCAATAGCGCCGCCGCCAGCAGCAGGTACAGGAGGCGCCGTCGCTGCCTGGACCGGTGATCCTCGAAGGGATCCTCCAGCGAGCGCCGCGCCCCCGGCGGCAGCCGGGCCACGTCGGTGAGCGCCGTGCCGAGCGGGAGGTTGACCCGGATGCGGCCGTTGATGGCCCACCCGGTGGCGTCGAGCAGCGGCCCCAGCGTCCGCTGGCGCAGCTTGAGCCAGGCGATCAGCATCGAGGAGCCGGAGATGATCCCCACCACCCCGCCCACCGCCACCAGCTTGGCCCACCAGGGCTGCAGCCCCATGAAGCCGGCCACGAAGCCGCCCAGCATGGTGGCCACGGCGCCGACGCCGACGCCGAGGGCGGCGATGATGCCGACCATCCTCCCCACGTCCACGGGGGGCGGCGCCACCGGGGGCGCCCCGATCACCGGGGCGGCCGCGGCGGTGGCCGCCAGCCTGGCGTCCGACTCCTTCTCCTTGGCGGCGGCGAACCGGGCCACCTGCTGCTCGACCATGCGGATGAACTTCTTGTAGGGGGAGGCGAAGGCCTGCCCCAGCGAGATGGGGTTCTCCACCAGCCGGAGCACGGTGGCGTCCCAGTCGCGCCCCCGCCGGTCGTAGAAGATGCCGTGGCGCCCCACCGCCAGGAAGTCGGAGTCGCCGCGGGTGAAGCAGGCGGCGATCTTCATGGTCTCGCCGCCGGTCCGCCGCAGCTCGCAGTAGGCGATGAACAGCTGGGAGCCCATGGCCAGCGGGGCGTGGGCGGCCGGGTCGGCCACCCGGATGCAGAGGTCGCAGGAGCGGCCGTCGAGGTAGAGGGTGCCGGCCTGGAAGATGGCCGCCCGCCCCGGGGCGTAGAAGTCGGCGAAGTTGACGAAGTTGCGCAGCAGCAGCGCCAGGTCCCGGTGGCAGTGGACCAGCCGGGCCACGTCGGCCACCGCGGTGGTGACCGCCTGCAGCGTCTCGTCCTCGGCGATGAGCCGCGCGATGGCGGCGCCGGCCTCGCTGGCCAGCAGCTCGCGCACCCGGGCCGGCCCGAGCTGCACCACCCGCCCGGCCGGCTGCCGGGCCATCCAGGCCTGGCAGGGGGCCAGCCGGGCCTGCAGCTCCACCCAGTCCGCCTCGGTGAGCGAGGCCCGGGCGCCTCCGAAGACCGCCGTCACCGCGGTGTCGCGCAGCCGGCGCAGCGGCTCCACCCAGGCCGGGTTGACCCCGCCCCCCAGCGGCAGCGCCCGCCCGGCCTCGGCCCGGGCCACCGGAAAGGCCGCCAGCTCGGCGCTGCCGACGCCCAGCGGCCGGGCCGCCAGCGCCCGGTACTCCTCCTCGGTCCGGTTGAGCAGCGAGACCCCGCGCGGGTCCATGGCCGCCAGCCGGCAGCGGGCGAAGTAGTCGTCCAGCTTCTCACGCACCGCGCCGACCGCGTCCCAGGCGGCGCCGGTGGCGTCGCCGAAGACCAGCGCGCCGGAGGCCGCCCCCTCCTCCTGCCAGGCCTGGAAGGCGGCCAGCTCGGCGAGGAAGGCGGCCAGCCGCGGCCGGTCGAGGCCGGGCCGGCCGTTGCGCCCGGTCACCGGGTCGACGCACCGCAGGGCGTCGACGATGGCCTGCCGGGTGGCGTCGTCTTCGCCGGCCTGCTCCGGGGGGACCACGCCGTCGCCGTCGAGCACCGCCCCGTCGAAGACGTGGGAGAGGTCCTTGACGTCGTCGGGCGTCAGGCTGGTGGCGGTCGGCTTGCCCAGGCTGGCGAGCACCCAGCCGGCGGCGGCCTGGAGCGCCTTCCCCTCCGGCGTCCGCGCCGTGATCGCCGAGAGCGGCAGGGCCGCCTCGCCCGCCAGCAGCGACCCGAGATCCTCGAGCCGCGCCTCGCAGAAGGCCAGCGCCTCCAGCAGCTCGGGGGCCCGCACCCGGCCGTCGTGGTCCAGGTCGAGCAGCTCCAGCGTCCGCTGGTCCAGCTCCAGCCCGGTCACCGGGCAGGAGAGCGCCACCCAGAGCTTCTGGTCGAGCCGGTGAAGGTTCTGCAGGTCGGCGGCGGTCTCCAGCGATACCTGGTCGAGGCCGCCGACCCGGTGGAACTGCCAGCGGTGCGGCGCGGTGGTTTCGGGCATGGCCAGATCGTGTCCTCCCGGCGCGCCCTGTCCAGCACTTCCTGCGTTCCCGGGCGGGCCAGGTCTCGGAAAGGGCCCCTCCGGCGGGCCCTTTCCTTGCACGCGCCGACCGCGAATGAGAGGGTGCGGCCCATATGAAGCGCGAAAGCCACGATCAACGCATCGCCTTGTTCATCGACTTCGAGAACCTGGTCACCCGCACCGGCCACTCGGCCGACAACTTCGACCTCCAGCCGGCGCTCGACACGCTGCTGGAGAAGGGCAAGGTGGTCTACCGCCGGGCCTACGCCGACTGGACCCGCTTCACCGCCGCCACCCAGCGGCTCCACGACAAGGGGGTCGAGCTGATCGACGTGCCCCCCTCCACCCGGGCCGGCAAGAACGGCGCCGACGTGCGGCTGGTGATCGACGCCCTCGAGCTCTGCTACCTGCGCGAGCACATCGACACCTTCGTGCTGGCCTCCGGCGACTCCGACTTCTGCCCGCTGGCCTACAAGCTGCGCGAGAACGACCGGACCGTGATCGGCATGGCGGTGAAGGAGGCCACCAGCCCGCTCTTCGTCAAGGCCTGCGACGAGTTCATCTACCTGCGGGCCCCGACCCGGCGGCGCGAGGCCTCCGACCCGGCGCCGCGCGAGAAGGCCCCATCCCCCAAGGAGAAGGTCATCCCGGAGATCGCCAAGGAGGCGACCGCCGCGCTGCTCTCCAAGGCCACCGCCCCCATCAACCCCTCGGCCATCAAGGCCGCCATCGTCCGCCGCGAGCCCGACTTCGACGAGCGCGACCACGGCTTCTCCTCCTTCTCCCGCCTGCTCGAGGCCATGGAGACGGCCGGCCTGCTGCGGCGCGAGCAGGGGGCCAAGGGGCAGTGGTACGTGCTGGCCCCGGCCGAAGCGTCGTAACGCCGCGGGACCACGCCCCGTGACGGGGCGGTGACGGGGCCCCGGCACCATGCCGCGCCAGGAGCCCCCGATGACCCGCCTCCCCGTCCACCGCTTCGCCGACCGCACCCTCCCCGCCCAGCTGGTCCGCACCGTCCAGCGGGCCGGGGATCGGCCCTTCCTCCACTTCTTCGACCCGGCCCTCCCCGAGGCGCCGCCGCGCCTGGTCAGCTACGCCGCCTTCCGGGAGCTCACCGCCCGGGCGGCGACGCTGCTGGCGCAGAGCGGACTGGCCCCCGGCGAGCGGGTGCTGCTGCTGGCCGAGAACTCCCCGGAGTGGCTGGCGGTGTCGCTGGCCGCCCAGGCCCTGCGCGCCGAGCCGGCCGGGCTCTTCTCGGTGCTCTCCGCCGAGACCTGCGAGTCGATCGCCCGCCGGGTGGGGCCACGGGTGATCTACGTCTCCACCGAGGCCCAGTGGCGCAAGCTGGCGCCGGCCGCCGCCGACCTGGTGGCCGCCGGGCTGCGCACCGTGCTCTCCCACCAGCCGCTCCCCCCCGCCACCCTGCCCGCCGGGCTGCGGGCCGTCACCGTGGCCGAGGCGCTGGGCGAGCGGGCCACGCCGCTGGCCGACTTCGACGCCCGCGCCGCCGCGGTGACCGAGGACGACCCCTTCCTGCTCCTCTTCACCAGCGGCACCACCGGCCGGCAGAAGGGGGTGCGGCTCTGCCAGCGCACCATCACCACCGCCGTCGACTGCGGCGCCGGCGGCTGCGAGACCACCGCCGACGACCTCGGCCTGCACCTGCTCCCCTTCGGCCACATCGCCGGCCACGACCAGCTCTGCCTGGCCCTGGCCCAGGGGCACGCCCTGGCCATGATCGCCCGCAAGGAGGACGTGCCGCGGGCGCTGGCCCTCTCCCCCACCTACGTCTTCTCGGTGCCGCTGGTCTACGAGCGGATCCGCAACCAGGCGCTGGCCTCGATCGCCCGGATGGCCTGGCCGCTGCGCCGGCTGCTCGAGGCCGGCCTGGCGGCCGCGGCCCGGGTGGCGGTGGACGGGTCTCGCGCCCCCCTCGACCGCCTGCTCGGCGCCGTGGCCTCGGCGCTGGTGGGCGGCAAGGTCCGGCGCGGGCTGGGCGGGCGGGTGCGCGGCCTCTTCTCCGGCGGCGCCCCGGCGGCGGCGGCGCTGTTCCGCTTCTTCGAGGGGCTGGGCATCCCCTTCGTCGAGCTCTACGGCATGACCGAGACCGCCGGGCTGGTCTCCATGAACCCGCTCAGCGGCCCCCGCCGCGCCGGCTCGGTCGGCCTCATCACCCCCGACCACCAGGTCCGGCTGGCCGACGACGGCGAGCTGCAGGTGCGCGGGCCGCTGCTGCTCACCAGCTACCTCGAGCCCGAGGACAACGTCGGGGCCTTCACCGACGACGGCTACTACCGGACCGGCGACATCGCCCGTATCGACGCCGACGGCGCCCTCTGGATCACCGGGCGGAAGAAGGCCCTCATGGTCCTCTCCACCGGCAAGAAGATCGCGCCGGAGCCGGTGGAGCTGGCCATCGCCTCGACGCCGCCCTTCCAGGGGGCGGTGCTGCTCGGCGAGGGGCGCCCCTACGTGACCGCGGCGGTCTTCGTGGCCACCGAGGAGCTGACCCGGCTGGCGGCCACCGGCGAGGAGACGCCGGCGGCCCTGCTGGCCGGGCTGGGCGCGGCGCTGGCCGGCTTCTCCGACCACGAGAAGCCGAAGAAGCTGCTGGTGGTGGCCGGCGCCCCCACCGACTACCCGGAGCTGGTGACCCCGACCCTCAAGGTGAAGCGGGACGCCCTGCTCGCCTTCCTGGGGGCGCGGGTGGCGGCGCTGTACCAGTAGCGCCGCGCCGTCGCCTCAGCCGTCGCCGCTCTCGTCCGGCAGCCCGCCCGGGTCGAGCGGCTCGGTCGGCGCCGTCCAGCCCGGCCGGTGCCGCGGGCTGCGCCGCGCTCCCTGGGCGCAGGCCAGCTGCAGCTCCACCGCCCGCCGGAAGGCCAGCCGCAGCGGGGCGTACTTGTCCGGCTCACGCTCCAGCGCCGCCAGGGCCTCGGCCACCGCGTCGATGGTGGCCAGGTGGCCATCCTCCGGCTCGCGGCGCAGCCCCTGGTAGCTGCTCGGCGCCGCCGCCACCACCCCGACGCGCGGCAGGGCGGCGATGGCCGGGTTGGCGCGGAGCATCTTCAGCGCCTGCGGCCAGTTGCCGTCGATGACCAGCAGCGTGGCCGGCGGCGAGGTGGCCAGCGCGGCAGCGGGCGTCGAGCCGGGGCCGGGGAAGAGCAGCGCCGTGCCCGGCGCGGCGCAGAGCTCCCGCACCCGCGGGTGCTCCCCGAAGCGGACCCCCTGGTGCAGCTCCGAGCCGGCCAGCGCCACGTGGGTGAGCCGGGCCGAGCAGATGGAGAGCCGCGCCTCGCGGGGGTGCTGCAGGATGACCACCCGGATCCGCGGGGTCAGCGTCGGCAACAGGTCGCAGACGCAGAAGGCCTCGGGGCGCAGGCAGCGGCGGCAGTCGGCGCGCACGGCGGGCTCCGGCCTAGCGCTGGACCAGGAAGACGCCGGCCGCCAGCAGGGCCACGCCGGCCAGCCGCCCCGGGGTGACCTCGCGGGTGGCCAGCCCCAGCGCGCCGGTGTGGTCGAGGGCCAGCGCCGAGAGCAGCTGGCCGGCCAGGATGACCGCCAGCGAGGTGGCCACCCCCAGCCGCGGCGTCAGCACCACCGTGGAGAAGACGAAGAACGCCCCCAGGGCCCCGCCGGTCCAGCTCCACCACGGGGCGGCCGAGAGCTGGGCGGCGGAGGGGAGCGGCGTCCGCCGCACCAGCAGGACCAGGGCGATGGCGGCGGTGCCGACGCCGAAGCTGACCAGGGTGGCCCACTCGGGGCGCCCCAGGTGCTGTCGGAGGGCCGAGTTGAGGCTGGCCTGGACCGGGATGCCTGAGCCGGCCAGCAGGCCGAGCAGGACGAGCAGGAGGGTCTCCATCCCGTCCTTCTACCCCACATCCGCCCACACCGGACCCCGGGGACGCGGCGTCACGCCGCGCCGGCCGGTCGGTGACTTTCCGGTGCCAATGTCAGTCCCCTTGAGTAGGGTGCGCCGTCGTCCACTTCCAACCGAGGAACGAATGCCCCTCCACCGCGTGAAGTCGTCCGCCGTCCGCCTGCTGGCCGCCCTCTCCCTCGCCGCGCTGCTGGCCCCCGCCGCAGCCCAGGCCGAGTTCGGGACCACCAACATCCAGGTCCTGCAGGGCTACAAGTTCAACGACAACCTGCTCGGCTACGACACCCGCTCGGGCACCATGACCACCGTCACGCTGAACCACTTCAGCACCTGGAAGTACGGCGACAACTTCCTCTTCGCCGACTTCTACCGGGGCAACTTCAAGGACGGCAAGGGCGCCAGCATCTACGGCGAGTGGCACCCCCGCCTCTTCCTCAACAAGCTCGGCGCCCCGACCGGCGGCTTCGTCAAGAACTGGGGCATCGCCGGCGAGATCAACAACGGCCCGGCCTTCCAGGCGGTCATGGCCGGCCTCGGGCTGGACCTCGCCATCCCCGGCTTCCAGGTGGCCGGCCTCAACGTCTATTACCGGTACGACACGGTCTTCATCCCCGGCGTCACCCGGATCGACACCAACACCTGGCAGATCTCGCCCTTCTGGGACCTCCCCTTCAAGATCGGCCCGACCAGCTGGACCTTCACCGGCTTCCTCGACCTGACCACCAACCACGACAAGAAGCTCGACCTGATGACCCAGCCGCAGCTGCTGCTCGACGTCGGCGCCTTCTACGGCAACCCGGGCAAGTTCCACGCCGGCGTGGAGCTCTACATCCACCAGTACGAGAACTTCGCCTTCCTCGGCGGCGGCACCAAGACGGTCTTCGCCCCCCAGGTGATGATCCAGTGGACGCCCTTCACCGCGTTCGTCCCGTAGCCGGCCTCACCCCCTGAAGCTCCTCGGCGACCATCGGGCCACCCGGTGGTCGCCTTTCCACATCCACGCCTGAACCTCCCCGGGGTACCACCCATGACCACGCCGCGGACCATCCAGATCGAGGAGCGGGTCCCGCTCCTGCAGGCCATCCCGCTCTCGCTGCAGCACCTCTTCGCCATGTTCGGCGCCACCGTGCTGGTGCCGCTGCTGGTCGGGCTCCACCCCTCGGTGACGCTCTTCACCAGCGGCGTCGGCACCCTGCTCTACATCCTCATCACCAAGGGGAAGATCCCGGCCTACCTGGGCTCCTCCTTCGCCTTCATCGCCGCCATCGCCTCGATCACCCACGCCTCCTTCGGCACCCCGTCGAGCGACGCGCTGATCGCCGTCGCCATGGGCGGCTGCATCGCGGTCGGCGTCATCTACCTGCTGGTGGCGCTGGCCGTCGGCAAGTTCGGGACCGGCTGGATCAACCGCCTCCTGCCGCCGGTGGTGATCGGCCCGGTGGTGATGGTGATCGGCCTCGGCCTGGCCCAGGTGGCCGTGGCCATGGCCACCACCGGCAGCGGCGTGGCCGCCAACGTCTTCAACCCGGCCCTCTTCCGCGGCGACTTCTTCGCCGTGGCCATGGTGGCGCTGGTGATCGCCATCCTGGCGGCCCAGTACCTGACCGGCTTCCTCGGGGTCATCCCCATCCTCATCGGCGTCATCGGCGGCTACGTGGTGGCGCTGCTGGCCGGCCAGGTGAAGCTGGACGCGGTGGCCTCGGCCGGCCTCTTCGCCGTCCCCCACTTCGTCCTCCCCACCTTCGACCTGGGCGCCATCATCCTGCTGGCGCCCATCTCGCTGGTGGTGATCACCGAGCACATCGGCCACCTCATCGTCACCAACAACGTGGTGGGCCGCGACCTGGTCAAGGATCCCGGCCTGCACCGGTCGCTGGCCGGCGACGGCGCCGCGGTGATCTTCTCCGGCCTGCTGGGCGGCCCGCCCAACACCACCTACGGCGAGAACATCGGCGTCATGGCGGTGACCCGGGTCTTCTCGGTCTGGGTCATCGGCGGCGCGGCGGTCATGGCCATCGCCATGTCGTTCCTGCCCAAGGTGGGCGCGCTGATCGGCTCGATCCCGGTCCACGTCATGGGCGGCATCTGCATCCTGCTCTTCGGGATCATCGCCTCGGCCGGCGTGCGCATGATGGTCGAGGACAAGACCGACTTCTCGCAGAAGCGGAACCTGATCATCGTCTCGGTCATCCTGGTGATCGGCATCGGCGGCGCCAAGCTCCACTTCGGCGCCACCGAGATCGGCGAGATGTCGCTGGCCACCTACGTCGGCGTGCTGCTCAACCTGGTCCTGCCAAAGGGGGCGAAGGCCTGATCGTGCTGGCGCCGGCTTCTGGTGGCGCCAGCGCAAGCTTCGTCACCTTCTCCTGCACAAAATGAGGCCCGCGTTCCCACCTCGGGGACGCGGGCCTTTTCACGGGCGGAAGATGCTGTCGCATCTTGCGTCGGGGCTGCGAGAAGCCAGCCCCGACGCGATTAGACAAACGCGTTATTCATGATCTCCCCGAACCCACCTCCGCCGGGGACGATGTACTGGTGGTCATCGAGCCCGCGCTCCTCCGCCCAGCGGGTGCCGGGGACGGTGTCGAGCACGTCGGGCGCCGAGAGGCCGCGGTCGACGCGCAGGGCGTAGACCAGCACCTCGGGGTGGGCGGTGGTCATGGTCTTCAGGTACTCGGGGGTGACGATCAGGTGGATGTTGATGATCCGCTTCGGCGTCCCCGGGACCTTCTTCTTGTAGGTGTCGATGGCGGTGGCCAGCGAGCCGCCGGTGGCGCCCATGGGGTCGGGGAAGAGCAGGAAGGCGTGATCGACGTCGCCGCCGATCTTCATCCCGCCGATGCCGGCGCCCACCACCTGGTCCTGGTCGCCCAGCATGCGGCTCATGATGATGTGGTCCTGGCGGACCAGCGTCGGGTCGAGCGTCTCGTTGAGCAGGTCGTAGGCCACCTGCGAGGGCACGGCGCCGGCCCGGGCGATGTTGACGGTCACCACCCTCACCTGCCGGTCCACCACCTCGCCCTCGAAGATGGCGCGGGGCGAGGAGTCGATCATCCGGGTCGGCACCGAGACGCGGCGGCGGGGGAACTCGGCGGCGATGACGGTGCGGACCAGGTCCTCGTAGAGGATGCGGACCAGCCGGTTGATGCTGGGCTGCACCGTCTCCTTGGCGCAGAGGGTGGCGAGGTGGCCGAGCAGGAACGGATTGGCCAGGATGTGGACGTTCTGGCCGTAGCGGTGCTCGATCTCGCTGAGGCGATACGGGATGGTGACGTAGGCGCGATCTCTCATGGCCGGAGCATACCCCTGCCCCGGCCGGCGCGGCGACGCCTCACGGTGAGCGCGCCGCCCGCCACCGAGGCCCCACCGGCCGCCAAGTTCGCCATCGAGCGGCCTACCCTGCGCGCCAAGGTGGCCGTCCCGGTGGTGCTCGGCGGCCTGGCCGTGGGGCTCAACCTGGTCGGCCGCGGCCTCCTCGGCCTGGCCTACTGAGCGGGCTGATCGGGCTCACCCCTCCTCGGCGCTGCGGTAGAGCCAGGCCGGTGGCTGGTCCTGCCCGGAGTCGACCCCCTCGGCCCGCGCTCCGGCCGAGGCCTTCTGCGCCGGCAGCCCCAGCATCAGCCTGGACCGCCGCGCGCTCGCCTGCAGGCTGACCTCGAGGATGCGGGCCGCCTGCTCCAGCTCGACCGGCTCGAGCATGGAGACCATGACCACGCGGAAGGCCTCCAGCCGCCGCTCCAGCCCGGCGATCCGGTTGGCGGCCTGCTCGATGGTCAGCGACACCGGCACCACCGGGTCCACCGGCTTCTGCAGCAGGCCCGACTTGCGACGCCACCTGCTCAGGGTCAGCTCGGAGACGCCGAAGCGGCGGCAGACCTCGGGGACCCGGACCCCGGCCTCGAGCGCCTGCAGGGCCTCGGAGACCTCGGCCGGACTGAAGCGCTTCCTGGTCATGACGGCTCCTCCTGGTGGAGTGAGCCGGTGCTGCTGAAGATGGAGAACATGCCTCGACCTCGAACTGGAGAGTGAACACCGCGACCACAACCACCTCGGCGCGGGTCAACCGGCGCGGGGACGGCCACGGCGCCGCGGCCCGGCATGGGCGCGACGACACGGAGTTCCTTGCGCGGACCGACCCGGACCCCTCGCGCGCGCACGCACGCCCCGGACGTCCGTCGCCGGACCTCCGGGGATCAGCTGGCGTGGCGCTGCGGGGCTAGGCGCGTCGGGGAGGCGGCGTCTCCGGCTCTCGCAGCGGCGAGAGGACCAGCTGGCGGGCCACCGCCACCTCGGCGATGGCCTCGCGCTCCGACACCTGCCAGGCCGGCGGGACCGTGAAGCGCTCGCTGGCTGGAGGGGGGCGGATCCGTCCGTCCCCGGTGCCGCAGGTGGAGGTCAGGCAGGGGGCCGCCGCGGCACGCCGCTTGGCCGATTGGTCGGCCTCGGTGCGCGCCTTGGCCGCCAGGGCCCGGTGACAGGCCGGCAGGCTGGGGTCGACGGCCGCAGACTTGCCCAGGCGGGCCGCCTCGGCGTGGCAGAGCGGGCAGTCGCACTCGTGCTTGCCGCTGCGCACCGGGCACTGGCAGCGGTGGCCGACCCGTTCCGGGGGCTCGATGAGCTGCGGGGCGCCGGACAGGATCACCGCCACCGAGACGGCGGCGAACTGGCTGATGATCCTGGAGGCAACGCCGAGCACGTGGGGAGCGTACCTCAAAGTCGGAGGCTGGACGAGAGCACCAGCCAGGTGACCAGCGCCGCGAAGGCGCCGAGCAGGACCGCCGACGCGCCGGCCAGCCGCCGCTGCAGCACCGGCAGCCCCTCCGCCAGGCTGGGGACGGCCCGAAAGGGGGCCAGCACCCCCACCCCCATGGCCGCGACGCAGCCGAGGAGGAGGGTGGCGTAGAGCGGGTAGCCGACCCGGTGGTACTCGCCCTGCAGCAGGCAGAACGGGCAGTGGTGGGTGGGCAGCTCGTAGACGAAGGGGGAGACGAAGGCGATCACCGCCACCAGCGAGGCCGGCAGGGCCGCGGCGCCGAGCAGCGCCAGCGCCACGGCGCCTCGACCGCGCCGCAGGAAGAGGACCGCGGCCGCCACCGCGCCCCCCACCGTCGCGTAGAGCAGCACCGCGGCCAGCCGGGGCGACACCGCCGCCAGCCCGGCGCCCAGGCCGCGGCCGGCGCGGCTGAAGAGGCTGCCGCAGCAGGAGGTGATCACCTCGGGGTGCAGCCCCCGGAACCAGGCCAGCTCGCGCAGCGCCGCCCAGGCCACCAGCGGGGCCAGCGCCAGCAGCAGGGCGTACTTCACCCGGAGCAGCGGGGCGTCGTGGCCGAGCCGGTCGGCGTGGTCGAGCACCAGCCAGAGCCCGGCCGCCACCGCCGCCGCCAGCATCAGCAGCAGCGCCGGGGAGCCGTGGGCGTTGGCCTGGAGCGCGCCCGCGGCGCACATGGCCCCGCTGAGCTGGGGGGCCAGCGCGTCGGCTGTGAAGATGAAAAGAAAGAAGGAGACCACCTGGAACGCCAGGGCGTGCCCCAGCAGCGTCGTCACCAGGGCGGTGCGCCGCTCCAGCGCCAGCTGCCGCTCCGAGCCGCTCAGCGGGTCCCAGCCCCGCAGGATGACCGCCCCGTGGACCGCCGCCGCCCCCACCAGCACCGCCCCCACCGCGGCGCCGCCGGCCAGGGCGATCACCGCCGGGTTGAGGATCATGGCGCCCCGGCCTCGAGGCGGCCGTCGCGCATCGACACCACCCGGTCCACCACCGGGGCGTCGTGGACCAGCGGGTCGTGGCTGGCGATGATCACGGTGAGGCCTGCGGCCTTCAGCGTCCCCACCACCTCCATGAAGCCGGCCGAGAGGGCGCTGTCGAGGTTGGCGGTGGGCTCGTCGGCGACCAGCACCCGCGGGTCGTTGACGAGGGCGCGGGCGATGGCCACCCGCTGGGCCTCACCGCCGGAGAGCCAGTCGGCCCGGGCCGAGGCCCGGTGGGCGACGCCGAAGCGCGCCAGCAGCGCCCCGGCCCGCCGCTCCAGCCCGGCCCGAGGGGCGCCGAGCGGGTAGGCCGGGAGCATGACGTTCTCCAGGGCCGAGAGCCCGCCCACCAGGTTGAACTGCTGGAAGACGAAGCCGAAGGTGCGCCGGCGCACCTCGGTGAGGAAGCGCTCCGGCAGGCTGGTCAGCTCGCGGTCGGCGAGCAGGATGCGGCCGGAGGTGGGGCGCGCCATGGCCCCCAGCAGGGCCAGCAGGCTGGTCTTGCCCGAGCCGCTCGGCCCGCGCAGCACGGTGACCTGCCCCTCCTCGATGGCGAGGTCGACCCCCTTGACCGCCTCCAGCTCGTCGGGGCGACCCTGGTGGAAGACGCGCCGCAGCGCCCGGGCCTCGATCAGGCTCATGAGCGCATCACCGCGTCGGGGTCGATGGTGGCCGAGCGCCAGGCCGGCACCACCGTGGCCACGGTGTAGGGGACCACGGTGAGGAAGAAGAGCGTCGCCAGCTGCAGGCCGCCCACAGCCGGGGTGAGGTGCTGCCGCGGCGACAGCGTCGACCAGCCCTCCAGCGCCGGCGCCAGCAGCGCCGCCCCCCCGACGAAGACGTGCAGGTAGGCCGCCACCACCCCGGCGGTGAAGGCAGCCGCCGAGACCACCGCCCCCTCCCAGGTCTTCACCAGCAGCACGTCGGAGACGTCCCAGCCGATGGCCTTGAGGATGCCGATCTCCCGCCGCTCCTCGGCCGACAGCCCGGCCGCCTTGTCCCAGGCCACCAGGGCGAAGGCCAGGACCGCGGTGGAGAGCACCAGCATGACCAGGCCGCTGCGCCAGTCGAAGATGGCCTGGTAGGTCCGGGCCATCTCCAGCCGGGTGATGGCCCGGGCCCCGGGCACCAGCTGCAGCGCCTTCTGCGCCACGGTGGGGAGCTCGCGGGCGTTGGGGACGGTGAGGGCGATGTCGGTGAAGCGGTCCGGGTCGGCGCCGAAGAGCCGCTGGTAGCCGGCTTCGGAGAGCAGCACCAGGTCGGTGGTGACCAGCGCGCTCCCCGCCGGGATCACCTCGCGGACGGTGAAGTCGAGCGCCTCGCCGCTCCAGCCGGTGAGCCGCAGCGTGGCCCCGGCCACCAGCCCCTCCAGCCGGGCCACCCCCTCCCCCACCACCAGCTCGGCGTCGCCGCCCCAGAACCGCTCCGGCACCATCACCGTGAGGTTGGCCTGGCTGGCCGGACGGTAGAGGTAGCCCCAGCGGCGGCCCACCGCCCGCTCCACGCCGCGGATGGCCGCCAGCCGCTCCACCTCGGCCGCCGGGATGAGATCGTGGCGCCCCGCCACCAGCCGCTGCACCACCACGTCCGGCCCGCCGCGCAGCACCTCGGCCGCCTCGGCGCGCAGCGCCTCGGTGAGGAAGAGGGTCGAGGCCACCGCGAAGACGGTGAGGCCGTAGACCAGCACCAGCGACAGGTTCTTCCCCCGGCGCCGGCCCAGCGAGGCCAGCGTGTAGTCGAGCAGGGAGCGCTGCCGCTCCAGCCAGGCGCGGAAGCTCATGGGAAGCGGGGCGGCGCCACCAGCGCGCCGGAGGGGAAGTGCTCCCGCGCCCCGGGGTGGTCCTGGAAGGGGGCGAAGCGGTCGGCCTGGGTGAGGTGGCGGGTGTAGCGGGCCTCGGTGAAGAGGGCGAGATCGGTGAGCCCGAGCCGGTGGACCATGGCGGCCGAGGCCTGGCGCCCGGCCACGTCGAGCTGGCGGGCCCGGGCGTGGAGCCAGCAGGCCTCCACGGCCAGCCCGGCCACCACCACGCCGACCAGCAGCCGGTCGGAGGGCCTCACGGCTCGCCGTCCAGGGTCTTCAGAATGGCCGGGGTGACCTCGTCGAAGCGGAGCAGCCGCTGCCCGCGGTGGTCGCGCTTGAACTCCTCGGCGTCCACGCGGCGTCCGAACGGCACCAGCTCCTGCCCCATGGGGCCGAGCACGTCGCCGCCCATGACGTAGACGGCGGCGCGCGCCTCCACCGGCTTGAGCGTGTAGTAGTCGGTGACGAAGGTGTCGGCCACGTCGGCGCGGCGGGCCACGGCGCCATAGTCCTCGACCCGCAGCAGGAACTTGAAGAGGTCCTTGGCGCCGTCGAAGAGGACGCGGTCGCCGTCGGCGAAGCGGATCCCGGCCACCCAGTCCGGGTAGCGGACCACGAACATCCCGCAGACCGGGCACTTCTCCCCTGGGCGGGGCTTGACCGGCTCCGGCGCGGCGAGGAGCAGGGCGATCGTCAGCAGGGACTGCGCCAACCACATCGCCCGCTCCTCGTCTGCGTCGGACCCCTCGTCCGCGTCGGACCCCGGCTACTGCGGCGTCAGCTTGAAGCTCACCAGGGTGGTGGTGAGCACGTTACCATCGGTGGTCTTGTTCTCGCCGTTGACGGAGAGCTTGAGCTGGATGGTGGCCTGGGTCCCGGCGGTGAGGCCGGAGAGCGGCATCGTCCAGTGGCCGTGGGCCACGTGGGTGGCGGTGATGGGATAGGTGGCGCCGCCGTCCGTCGAGGCGGTCAGCGACACGGCGGTCACGGTGGTGCCGGCCAGCGCCGCCCCCACGTAGACCGGCTTGAAGTCCAGCATCATGTTCTCGGCGCGGACCAGGTAGAGGGGCAGGCTACCGGCGGCCGCGGTGACCGGGCCGTCGCGGAAGATGTTGTACTTGGTCATCGACATGCCGCCCATGGCGGTGTCGCTGGGGCCCCAGATCGGAGGGGTCTTGGTGGTGTCGGTCCCCATGGCCATGGCCACCGCCGGGTAGAAGGTGGTGGTCTCGGTGCCGATCTTCACGGCCAGCTCCCAGTAGCCCATGCCGGCCCCGGAGGCCATCTGGTAGTAGACGGCGCAGTCGTAGGTGCCGGGCGTGGCCGACTCGGTGACCAGGTCGGCCGGCGCCCCGTGGCTCATGGTCGGCATGGTCATGAGCGGCTTGAGCGTGATGGCCAGGGCGGCGGCGGGCAGCGAGTCGGCGCGGGTGCGGACGCGCAGCTTGAAGCTGTACTTCCCGACCACGGCGTCCATCATCCCCGGGAGGTACTCGACGAGGTAGGTGCTGGCGGGTGCGGTCACCGTCACGTACTCGGTGGTGGTGGTGCCGCAGGCGGCCAGCGCCAGCAGCGTGGTGAGCGCGGCGACGGGCGCGGCGCGAGAGATGGTCATCATGGTGTGGGTCCCCCTGGGATGGTGTCTCTCCCGAGGACTACCACCGGCTGTCCGTGAAACCGTCCGTTTACCGATGTTTGAGACAAATGGTCGCGGCGTGGTTTGCGACACACCGCCGCAGCCTCGGCGGGCGGGTAGAATGTCGGGGGACATGGGGAGACTGAGACTGTTGGTGATGCTGTGCCTGGCGGTGGCGCTGCCCACCCCGGCCCGCGCCGCATCCTGCTGCGGCGGCGGTGGCGGCGGGGCCAGCGTGCTGCCGCGCGGCGAGCGCGCCCTGCTCGACCTGGCCTTCGACCTCGAGCGCTACGACGGCTACTGGGACACCGGCCGCATCCACAAGCCGGACCCGCCCGGGGCGAGCCTCTCGCAGGCCCGCCTCTCGCTGACCGGCGCCGCCCGCCTCGGCGGCCCCTGGCAGGCGGCCGTCAACGTGCCCTACGCCTGGAACCGGAACGTCTACGCGGGCGCCGGGCAGGCCTCGCAGACCCACGGGCTGGGGGACTCGACGGTCAGCGCCTGGTACGAGGCCTGGACCGAGCGCTCCGCCTGGCGGGTGGCCGGCCCCGGCGACCTGCTCCCCTCGGTCACCGTCGGCCCCACCCTCACCGTCCCCACCGGCCTCTCCCCCTACGACGACGTGGCCAGCAGCTTCGACGTCACCGGGCGCGGCTTCTACCGGCTCGACGGTACGGTCATGCTCGACAAGAGCTACCGCGCCTGGAGCGGCTCGCTCTCGCTGGCCTGGGGCTTCCACCTGGGGCGCCCCGTCAACCGGCTCTACGGCGCCTGGGTGGAGCCCTACCGGAAGCGGCTCGGCGACCGCACCTCCGCCAGCGGCTCGCTCGGCTACCGCACCTTCGTCGGCACCGGCGGGAGCTCGCTGGCCTTCTCCGGCGCCCTCTCCTGGCTCCGCGAGGGGCAGGGGACCATCGCCGGCCAGCCCGACCCGGCCAGCGGCATGGAGAAGGCGGCGGTGGCCGCTACCGTCACCTGGGCCGGGACCGACGAGGACTGGTCGGCGCGCGCCTCCTGGTCCCACGCCATCCAGCGGGACGGCTGGGGGCGGAACTTCCCGACCACCGATGTCGTCTCCGTGGGGGTGCGGTATGTGCTGCGCTGAGCCGCGGGCCGGCCGCCCGCTCCTGGCCCTGCTGCTGCTCCTCTCCGGCTGCGGGCTGGGCAGCGATCTCCTCCCCTCCGGCGCCGACCGGCGCCCGGCGGTGGTGCCGGGGAGCGTCGGCCCGGCCGTCGGCCAGGTGGCCCCCGACTTCACGCTGCCGGACCTCTCAGGGAACCCGGTCTCGCTCCACGCCACGCTGGCCGGCGCCCGCGGCGCCGTCCTCTACTTCACCATGTGGTGCCCCATCTGCGACGCCCACATGAGCGACCTGAGGGCGAACGCCCTGCCCGCCTTCCCCGCCATCCCCGTCTTCGTCATCGACTACGTCTCCGGCAGCGTCGCCGGGGCCCGGGCCTCGCAGGTGGCCAGCGGCTGGGACGTGCCCGGCTTCACCTACCTGGCCGACGTCGACGCTGCGGTGGAGCGCTTCTACGGCGCCCCCATGGCGGTGGTGGTGGTGGGCGGCGACCGGGTGGTCCGCATGAACGGCGAGTACAGCTGGCCCCGGCTCAGGGCCGTGCTGGAGGCGCTGCCATGAGCCCCGGCTCGCCGTCGCCACCGGCCGCCCCCCCCGCCAGGCGCTGGCGCGCCGGCCGCTGGCTCCTGGTGGCTGGGCTGCTGGTCGCCGCCACCGGGCTGGCCTCGGGGCAGGAGGACGTCTCCCGGGCTCGCGAGTGCGCCTACTGCGGCATGGACCGGAAGGCCTACGGCTACAGCCGGGCCCTGGTGCGCTACCAGGACGGCGGCGAGGTGGGGGTCTGCAGCCTGCACTGCGCCGTCACCGAGCTCGACGCCCACCCGGAGCGGACGGTGAGCGCCGTGCTGGTGGCCGATCGCGACACCCACGCCCTGGTCGAGGCCACGGCGGCCACCTGGGTGATGGGCGGCGGTAAGCGGGCGGTGATGGCGGCCCGGCCCAAGTGGGCCTTCGCCACGCCGGAGGGGGCCGCGGCCTTCGTCCGCGACCACGGCGGCGAGGTGATCTCCTGGCCCCTGGCGCTGGCCGCGGCGCGGGAGGACGTGGCGCTGGAGGCCCGGACCGCCGCGGCGCGACGGTCGGGGCGGGGGCTGGGCTGCGCCGGCCCTTCCGGCCTCTCCGGGCGGCAGGACCGGCCGTGAGGACGCGGCGGCGGACGGCGATCCGCCACCCCGCTCAGCCCTTCATCGCCTCCAGCACCTGCCAGCGGGCGTAGAGCCACTCCACCTCGGCCCCGGCCGCGTCCAGCTCGGCGCGCAGCGCCGCCACCGCCGCCCCGCCCTGCTGGTAGCTGGCCGGATCGGCCAGCGCCGCCTCGGCCGCCGCCTTGCGGGCCTCGGCCTGCTGGATGGCCGCCTCCATCCCCAGGAGCTCGCGCTGCTCCTTGAAGCCGAGCCGCGTCGCCTTGCGGGCCCGGCCGGCCTCGGCCGCCCGGGCGTTCCCCGCCGCGGTCGCCGCCGCCGCCGCCAGCCCCTTGGCGGCGCGGGCCTGCTCGGCCGCCGCCGTCACCGCCGCCCGCTCGGCCTGCTCCTTGAGCCGCCGGTACATGGCGTAGTTGCCCGGGTACCTGACCGCCCGGCCGTTCCCCTCGAAGGCCAGGATCGAGGTGGCCACCTTGTCGAGGAAGTAGCGGTCGTGCGTGACCAGCAGCACGCTCCCCTCGAAGTCGAGCAGCAGCCGCTCCAGCACGTTGAGGGTGACCAGATCGAGGTCGTTGGTCGGCTCGTCGAGCACCAGCACGTTGGCCCCCTCGATGAAGAGCCGGGCCAGCAGCAGCCGGTTGCGCTCGCCGCCGGAGAGCGCCTTGACCTTCATCTTCTGCATCGACGGCGGGAAGAGCAGGTCGGAGAGGTAGTCGCGCAGCGCCACCTTGCGCCCGGAGACGTCGATGAAGTCCTCGCCCCGCCAGCCCGGCGCCCCGCCCCCGGCCGACTCGTAGACGCTCTGCTCGCCGTCGAGCGCGGTCCGCTGCTGGTCGTAGTAGGCCACCTTGGTCCGCTTGCCGGTCACCACCTCGCCGCCGTCGGGCGGCTCCTCGCCCAGCACCACCCGCAGGAAGGTGGTCTTGCCGACGCCGTTCGGCCCCACCAGCCCGATCCGCTCGCCGGCCTGCAGCCGGAAGTCGATGCCGTCGAGGATGGTCCGCTCCCCGTAGCGCTTCACCAGCCCCTCGGCCTCGATGACGATCTTGGAGAGGCGCGGCGGCGGCGCCATCTGGAACTCGGCCACCTTGGGGCGGACGTGGCCGGTCTCGGCCATCAGCTTGTGGGCCCGCTCGATGCGGGCCTTCGACTTGGTGCGCCGCGCCTCCGGCCCGCGCCGCAGCCAGGCCACCTCCTGGGCGATCCAGCGGTCGCGCTTGTGCCCGGCCAGCCCGGCCTGCTCCTCGGCCTCCAGCTTCTGCTCCAGGTAGGTCTCGTAGTTGCCGGGGAACGACTTGACCCCGCCGCCGGGCACGATCTCCAGGATCCGGTCGACCAGGTCGTCGAGGAAGTAGCGGTCGTGGGTCACCAGCAGCAGGGAGCCGGTGTGCTGGTCGAGCTCGTCCTCCAGCCAGTCGACGGTGTCGGCGTCGAGGTGGTTGGTGGGCTCGTCGAGGAGCAGCAGGTCGGGCCTGGAGAGCAGGGCCCGGGCGATGGCCACCCGCTTGCGGGTGCCGCCTGAGAGGTCGGCCACCGGCTGGTCCCACTCCTTGACGCCGAGCCGGTCGAGCAGCCGCCGCGCCTCGTGGGCGGTGTCCCAGCCGCCGAGGTGCTCGACCTGCTCGGAGAGCGCCGAGAGCTCCTCCAGCAGCTTGTCGTGGAGCGCCTCGTCCTCGCCCCCCTCCAGCCGGGCCGCCAGCGCCGCGTGGGCCTCGATGGCCGCCTTGAGCGGGGCCCGCGCCACCTCCAGCTCGGAGGCCACCGTGGCGCCCGGGCCGAACTCCGGCTCCTGCGGCAGGTAGGTGACGGTGGCGCCGCGCTTCATCTGCAGCTCGCCGCGGTCGGCCACCATGGCGCGGGCCAGCAGCTTCATCAGCGACGACTTGCCGGAGCCGTTGACGCCCACCAACCCGACCCGCTCCCCCTCCTCGATGGTCATGGTGAGGCCGTCGAAGACGGTGCGGCTGCCGAAGGTGAGCCGGAGGCCGGCGGCGTGGAGGAGCGTCACGGGGGCCCCATACCACGGGCCACGAAACGCGACTTGAGCGCCAGGAAGCGCCTCTCGAAGAGGTGCCAGCTCAGCCAGGCCAGCCCGAGGCTCACCGCCGTGGCCACTGCCGCCCAGGCCAGCACCCCGCCGCGGGTGGTGAGCGCCGTGGCGCCGGCCGGCCAGCGGCGCAGCAGCGGCAGCCCCGCCTCCTGGACGAAGTAGTGGACCACGTAGAGGCCGTAGCTGTAGCGCCCCAGCACCTGCAGCGGCGCCACCCCCAGCAGCCGCTGCAGCGCGCCGCCGGTCCCCTCCCCGGCCACCGCCCCGCACAGCAGGCCGCCGTAGGCCAGCCCCAGCAGCGTGTGGGCCCAGATCTCCAGCGGCGCCCGGTGCATGTCGAAGGGGCCGAGCGGCAGCCCCAGCGCCAGGAAGCCCAGCGCCCCGGCCACCGCCACCGGCCGCCACCAGCGCCAGAGCCAGGCCCGGCCCGCCGCCGAGCGGAACAGGACCGCCAGCAGGGCGCCCAGCGCCAGCTGGTCGAGCCGCCCCGGCGTCACCCGGAAGGCGCTCCCCACCGGCCAGCCGCTGGCCTCGACGATGACGAGTCGGAGGAGCGGCCCGGCGGCGAAGAGCCCGGCCGCCACCCAGGCCAGCCACCGGCCGCGCGCCAGCCAGACCACCGCCGGCCAGAGCAGGTAGAACTGCTCCTCCACCGCCAGCGACCAGAAGTGGGTCAACGACGGGATGGTCTGCTCGGCGGCGAAGGCCCAGTTGCCGAGGTAGCCCCAGTACCACCAGCCCCAGCGGCGCAGCGTCCAGGGGTCGATGAGCCCGGCCGCCGGCCCGGCCCACCAGAAGATGGCCAGGGCCAGGTAGTAGAGCGGGAAGATGCGCAGCGTGCGCCGGGCCAGGAAGGAGCCCCACCAGGTGGCGGCGCCCAGCGTGTCCACCAGGATCCCGGTGATGAGGAAGCCGGAGAGGACGAAGAAGAGGTCGACGCCCGACCAGCCGAGGCCGACCAGGGCGATGAAGGCCCGGTCGCCGGGGCTGGCGGTGGGCCAGGAGGCCAGGAAGTGCGAGGCCAGCACGCCGCCGATGGCCAGCCCGCGCAGCCCGTCGAGCGAGGGCATGTTCCGTCGCAGCGCCCCGGCCATCCGGGCGTCGTCCGGCGGCGCCAGCGCGGGCGTCACGAACCTCACGGCGGCCTGGCGGAGGCTGGTCTAGGCGCTGGCGGTGCGCCCCAGGGCCTCGGCCTTGTCGAGCGAGCGCAGCAGCTCGGGGCTCGGCTCGCGGGAGCGGTCCCCCTTCTTCACCAGCCGGTGGACCATGGAGACCGCCTGGGCCAGGTCGCGGTTGCTGTTGCCGCCGCGGGTCAGAACGGTGTCGAGGGTGCGGAGCCGATCCTTCACCTGCTTGTAGGTATCGTTCACGGTGGGCTCCTGGTGCGTGTGGAGAACGGGTCGGCACCCCGAAGGGGGCGGTGCTCGCCACCAAGGTGTACCGCGACGGCGACCGGAACGCCCGTTTTGCCCGAAACTTCCTCCGGGGCGCGCGTCCGGTGCGCTAGGGGCGGCCCAGCGCCACCAGCAGCTGGGCCCGCGCCGTCGACAGTTCGTACTCCGCCGACACCCGCTGGGCGGCGGCCAGCGTCACCTGCAGCTGGGCGTCCCCCTGCTCAAGCGCGCTGCCCGAGCCGGCCTGGTAGCGCCCCTCGGCCAGCCGCAGCCGCTCCCGGGCGTTGGTGAGCGCCTCCCCGGTGGCCACCAGCTTGGCCCGGCCCGAGCTGACCGCGAAGCGGGCCTGCTCCAGCTCCAGCCGGACCTGCAGCCGCAGCGACGCCAGCTGGGCCCTGGTCCCCTCCAGCGTCGCCTCGGCCTCGCGCACCAGCGCGCGGGTCATCCCCCCCTGGAAGAGGTTCCAGTTGAGCGTGGCCCCGGCGTTCCAGTTCCAGGTGAGCGACCGGCCGGCCAGGTCGGGGCCGGTGTCGGTGAGGCCGGCGGAGACGCTCAGCGAGGGGTACCAGCCGCCCCGGGCGGCGCTCACCAGGGCCTCCTGGGCGCGGCGCTGGGCCTCCAGCGAGGCCACCTCGGGCCGGGCCTTGAGCGCCTCGTCCACCAGCGCCTCGAGGCCGGCGTCCTCCCCCTCCACCGAGGCCAGCTGGTCGTCGGCCACCTCGAACTCGGTGCTGGCCTCGATCCCCATGGCCTGGTTGAGCTGGGCCCGGGCGGTCTGGGAGGCGGCCACCGCGCCGATGCGCGAGACCTCGGCGTTGGCCCGGTCGGTGCGGGCCTGGGCGAGATCGATCTCGGGGCGGTTCCCCACGGTGACGAACCCCTGGATCTGCTTCAGGTGGGCCTCCTGGTTGGCCAGCGTCTCCTCCGCGACCCGCACCAGGTCCTTGCGGGCCCGCGCCGCGAAGAAGGCGGTGCGGACGTTGAGCAGCACCTGGGCCACCGAGGCCTGCTCGCTGGCCTGCTGCGCCAGGGCGCTGGCCCGTGCCGCCTGGAACCGGTCCAGGGTGGTGCCGAAGTCCCAGACCGTCATCCCGGCGGTGGCCGAGGCGCTCCAGGCGCCCGTCGAGGCCCAGGAGTCGGGGCGGGAGCCGCCCAGCGCGGAGGGGGCCGAGTTGTTGGAGGCGCGCCCGTACCCCAGCCTGGCGTCGACCTTGGGCAGGAAGCCGGCCAAGGCCTCGGCGGAGCGGGCCTGGGCGGCGGCGGTGGCGGCGCGGGCCTGGCGCAGGGAGGGCTGCCCCTGGCGCGCCAGCTTGACCGCCTCGTCGAGGGTGAGCACCGGGCCGGCCCCGGCGGCGAGCAGCAGGACGGCGGCGAGCGCGGCGGTCATTCGAACCTCAGGGCGGTGATGGGATCGAGGCGGGAGGCCTTGAGCGCCGGGTAGAAGCCGAAGCCGACGCCGACCAGGCCGGAGAAGCCGACCGCCAGCATGATGACGTCGGGGCGGACCAGCATCGACCAGCCGAAGGCGCTGGCCAGCCAGCCGGCGATGCCCAGCCCGGTGGCCACGCCGATCAGGCCGCCGGCCACCGACAGGGTGAGGGCCTCGACCAGGAACTGGAGCTGGATGTCGCGGGCCCGCGCCCCCACCGCCATGCGGACGCCGATCTCGCGGGTCCGCTCGGTGACCGAGACCAGCATGATGTTCATGATGCCGATGCCCCCCACCAGCAGCGAGACCGCGGCGATGGCCATCAGCAGCGTGGTCAGGGTCTTGGTCCCCTCCTGCTGGGCGCTGGCGATCTCGGAGGGGTTGCGGATCTGGAAGTCGTCGTCGGCGTCGACGGTGAGCCGGTGGCGATCGCGCAGCAGGCCGCGGACCTGCTGCTGGGCGCGGGCGTTGCCGTCCTGGCCCCGGCTGCTCACCACGATCTGCCCGGCGACGAAGTTCTTCAGGCCGCCGGAGATCTTCTGCTGGAAGGTGGAGACCGGCACCAGCACCACGTCGTCGAAGTCCTGGCCGAAGGGGGACTGGCCCTTCTTGGAGAGCACCCCCACCACCGAGAAGGGGATGTTCTTGACCCGGATGACCTGCCCCACCGGGTTGGCGTTGGGCCCGTAGAGCTTGTCCACCACGGTCTGGCCGAGCACCGCCACCTTCATGCCGCCGTCGACGTCGGTCTGGCTGAACTCGGCCCCCACCGCCACCGGCCAGCTGCGCACCCGGAGGAAGTCGGGGGTGGTCCCCTGGATCGAGGTGTTCCAGTTGGCGTCCTCGGACATCACCTGCGACCCGGCGCGGAGCACCGGCGCCGCCTCGCGCACCGCCGAGAGCTCGGTCTGGATGGCCTTGAGGTCGTCCCAGGTGAGCGAGGGGAGCGAGCCGGCCCCGCCCATGGCCCCGCCGCCCTGCGAGGAGCCGTTGAGGACGATGAGCATGTTGGAGCCGATGGAGGCGAAGGTCTGCTCGACCCGGGCCTTGGCGCCGTCGCCGATGGCCACCATGGCGATCACCGCCGCCACGCCGATGACCACGCCCAGCCCGGTCAGGAAGGAGCGCAGCTTGTTGCGCCCCAGGGCGCGCAGCGCCACCCGCAGCGTCATGAGCCAGTTCACGGGTGCGCCTCCTGCCCGGCCTGGGCCACCGCCGGCCTGGGCGCCTGTCGCAGGTCGGAGCGGACCAGCCCGTCGCGCATGGTGATGACCCGGGCCGCGTGGGCGGCGATGTCCGGCTCGTGGGTGACCAGGATGACGGTGATGCCGGTGCTCGCCAGCTCCTGGAAGAGCGCCATGACGTCCTCGCTGGTGCGCGAGTCGAGGTTGCCGGTCGGCTCGTCGGCCAGCAGGAAGCGCGGCCGGTTGACCAGGGCCCTGGCGATGGCGACGCGCTGCTGCTGACCGCCCGACATCTGGTTGGGGTGGTGGTCGACGCGGTCGCCCAGCCCGACCCGCTCCAGCGACTCCCGGGCCCGGGCGTGGCGCTCGGCCCCCGGGACGTTGGAGTAGAGCAGCGGCAGCTCGACGTTCTCCAGCGCGCTGGTGCGCGAGAGCAGGTTGAAGCTCTGGAAGACGAAGCCGATGGTCCGGTTGCGGAGCGCCGCCAGCTGGTCGTTGTCGAGGCGGGAGATCTCCTGCCCCTCCAGCAGGTAGCGGCCGGAGGTGGGGCGGTCGAGGCAGCCCAGCAGGTTCATCATGGTCGACTTCCCCGACCCCGAGGCGCCCATGATGGCGGTGAACTCGCCGGGCAGCAGGTCGAGCGTCACGCCGGCCAGCGCGCGCAGCTCCACGTCGCCCATGCGGTAGACCTTGGTGATGTCCTCGAGGCGGACCAGCGGCTCGGCGGCCATGGTCACTCCTAGAACGGCCGGCGCATGGCGGCGGCGAACCCGGACGGCGGGCCGACGGCGTCGACGATCACCTCGGCGCCGACCTCCAGCTCCCCCTCCAGCACCTCGGAGAAGCTGCCGTCGGAGATGCCGGTGCGGACCTTCACCGGCGTCGGGACCCCGCCCTTGAGCACCCAGACGGTGCGCCGGTCGAGCGTCTCCGGGCCGCGCGCCGACGGCTTGCCGCCGGGGCCGCCACCGGCGCCGCCCCCCTCGGGACGGCCGGCCGCGCCCTGCCCCTCGGGGCGGGGGCCGGTCCGGCCTCCACCGCCGGCGTCCGGGAGCATGCCCGGCGGCGGCTTGAAGCGGAGCGCCGCGTTGGGGACCTTGAGGACGTCGGCCTTCTCGGCGTAGATGAAGGTGACGTTGGCGGTCATCCCCGGCTTGAGCTTCAGGTCGGGGTTGTCGACGTCGATGACGGCGTCGTAGGTGACCACGTTCTGCACGGTCTGGGGCGCGTTGCGGACCTGGCGGACCAGCCCCTTGAAGGCCTCGGACGGATAGGCGTCGACGGTGAAGGTGGTCTCCATGCCGGCCTTGAGCCGCCCCACGTCGGCCTCGGCGACGCTGGTGTCGACCTGCATCTTGGCCAGGTCCTCGGCGATGACGAAGAGGGTCGGGGCCGAGAGCGAGGCGGCCACGGTCTGGCCCACGTCGACGCTCCGGGAGATGACCACCCCGTTGGTCGGGGAGCGGATGTCGGTGTAGGCGAGGTTGACCTCGGAGGAGTTGAGGGCGGCCCGGGTCTGGGCCACCTGCCCCTCGGCGGCGGCGACGCCGGCCGCCAGGGCGTCGGCGTTGGACTGGGCGGTGTCGGCGTCTGCCTGGGCGATCAGCTTCATCCCGGCCAGCGCCTTGGACCGGTCGGCCTGGCGCTGGGCGTCGACCGCCTGGGCCTTGGCCTTGGCCAGGTTCCCCAGCGCCGCGGCCAGGTTGGCGCGCTGCTGCTCGACGTTGGCCTGGAAGAGCTGGGGGTCGATCTTGGCGATGAGCTGCCCCTTCTTGACCGGCGAGTTGAAGTCGGCCCGCAGCTCGGCGATGCGGCCGGAGACCTGGCTGCCGACCTGCACGGTGACCAGCGCCGAGAGGGTCCCGCTGGCCGTCACCTTGGCGACGATGCGGCCGCGGTCCGCCTTGGCGGTCTCCATCTGCGTCTTGGGCTTGCTCGCGGTGTTGCCGCGCCAGGCCACCACGGCGACGACCAGGGCCGCGGCGGCGGCGGCGAGGAGGACATAGCGGAGACGCTTCGACATGGGTGGGGCTCCGGCGGGCAGGAGGTGCGCCGGCTTCATAACACCCGGGCGGGGGAAAGGTGTTCCCCTCCCGGCTAGACCCCCAGCTTCTTGAAGAAGTCGGTCCCCTTGTCGTCGACCAGGATGAAGGCCGGGAAGTTGACCACCTCGATCTTCCAGACCGCCTCCATGCCCAGCTCGGCGAAGTCGAGGACCTCCACCTTCTTGATGTTCTCCTCGGCCAGCACCGCGGCCGGGCCGCCGATGGAGCCGAGGTAGAAGCCCCCGTGCTTCTTGCAGGCGTCGGTGACCTGCTGGGAGCGGTTCCCCTTGGCGATCATCACCAGCGAGGCGCCGTGCGACTGGAGCAGGTCGACGTAGGAGTCCATGCGGCCGGCGGTGGTCGGGCCGAAGGAGCCGGAGGGCTTGCCCGGCGGCGTCTTGGCCGGGCCGGCGTAGTAGACCGGGTGGTCCTTGAGGTACTGCGGCACCCCCTTGCCGGCGTCGATCAGCTCCTTGAACCTGGCGTGGGCGATGTCGCGGGCCACCACCAGCGTGCCGCTGAGCAGCAGCGGCGTGGAGACCGGGTGCCTGGTGAGCTCGGCCAGGATCTCCTTCATGGGCCGGTTGAGGTCGATCTTGACGCCGTGCTCGTGCTTGCCGGTCTTGAAGGCGGCGGGGATGAGCCGGCCCGGATCGTGGTCGAGGTCCTCGAGCCAGAGGCCATCCTTGTCGATGCGGGCCTTGATGTTCCGGTCGGCCGAGCAGGAGACGCCCATGCCCACCGGGCAGGAGGCGCCGTGGCGCGGCAGCCGCACCACCCGCACGTCGTGGGAGAAGTACTTGCCGCCGAACTGGGCGCCGATGCCCAGCTTGTTGGCCGCCTCCTGGAGCTTCTGCTCCAGCTCCACGTCGCGGAAGGCCTGGCCGGTGGCGCCGCCGGCGGTGGGCAGGCCGTCGTAGTACTTGGTCGAGGCCAGCTTCACCGTCTTCAGGCAGGCCTCGGCCGAGGTGCCGCCGATGGCGATGGCGATGTGGTACGG
This sequence comes from Anaeromyxobacteraceae bacterium, assembly GCA_032654565.1. Lineage (GTDB taxonomy): Bacteria > Myxococcota > Myxococcia > Myxococcales > Anaeromyxobacteraceae > JADKCZ01. The sequence continues at coordinate 674,309 of JAULAX010000017.1, forward strand.
CGGGCAGGCGGCGGTGCCCAGGTACTTCATCTTGTCGACGAGGAACTTCTCCAGGGTGGCCGGGTTGAGCAGCGCCTTGGTCTCCTGCCAGAGCATGGTCTTGTTGGCCGACCCGCCGCCCTTGGCCACGAAGAGGAACTTGTACTCGGCGCCGGGCGTGGCGTAGAGGTCGACCTGGGCCGGCAGGTTGTCGCCGGTGTTCTTCTCCTCGAACATGGTCAGGGCGCTGGTCTGGGAGTAGCGCAGGTTCTGGTTCTGGTAGGTCTCCCAGATCCCCTGGCTGATGAACTCCTCGTCCTTGACGCCGGTCCAGACCCCCTGCCCCTTCTTCCCCATCACCGTGGCGGTGCCGGTGTCCTGGCAGATGGGCAGCTCGCCGCGGGCGGCGATCTCGGCGTTGCGCAGGAAGGCCAGGGCCACGCCCTTGTCGTTCTGCGAGGCCTCCGGGTCGGAGAGGATCTTGGCCACCTGCTCGTTGTGCGCCTTGCGCAGGAAGAACTGGCACTCGCGCATGGCCTCGCGGGCCAGGGTGGTGAGCGCCGCCGGCGTCACCTTGAGGACCGGCTGCCCCTCGAAGGAGCCGATCGAGACCCCCTCGCGGCCGATGAGCCGGTAGGCGGTCTCGTCGTGCGCGAGCGGGAACGGGTCGGAGTACTTGAACGCGGGCGTCGCCATGGCGGGCGTCTCCTCTTGGGGGTCGATGAGGTCCGGGTGCGGCTGCGGGACGGTGATGAAAGCACGCCGGCGCGCCGCCCGTCCACGCCTCCCTGAACGGTGAAACCGGAGCGGACAGGTCCAGTCTGCGCGGCGCCTTGTCGCTGGTAGGATGGGCGCTCCACATCCCACGAGGGCGCATGGCCAAGCCGAAGATCGACGAGCTGGTGAAGGGCACGGGACCGGAGGCGATCCGCGGCAAGACGGTGAGCGTCCACTACACCGGCTGGCTCACCGACGGGACGAAGTTCGACTCCTCGGTGGGTGGCGAGCCCTTCTCCTTCAGGCTGGGGGCCGGCGAGGTGATCGAGGGCTGGGACCGCGGCGTGGCCGGCATGAAGGTGGGCGGGAAGCGCAAGCTGACGCTGGCGCCGGAGCTGGGCTACGGGGCCGCCGGCGCGCCGCCGGACATCCCGCCCAACGCCACGCTGGTGTTCGAGGTGGAGCTGCTCGGCGTCACCTGAGCGCCCGGGGAGCGCCCGCCTGGCCTCGGCTGCTGGCCGCGTGACCGGCGGGTGGGACCAGCACGCACACCGCCCGCCATCACCCTCTCACCGGGAGTCACTCGAACGTGGGCTTCCGCTGGCCGGCGCGAAGGTGGAGGCTTCGACCCGGCTGTATTCGCGAGGAGCGCGCTCCGCGCCCCTCCTCGGCCCCAGGGGTCCTCATGAAGATCGCTGCCCTCCTCCTCGCCACGGCGCTGGTGCCGTTCACCGCCGTCGCCCAGGCCGTCGCTCCGGACCTCGCCGGGCCGCCACCTTCCGCGCCGGCGCCCGCCGCTGCCCCCCCGGCCGTCCAGCCGCCCGCCCCGCCTCCCGCTCCCCCTCCGCCTGCACCCACGGTGGCCACGCCCGCCCCGCCGGTCCCGCCGGCACCGGCCGCTCGGCCCCGGAGCAACTTCTACGGAGGGTTCTCCTTCGGGACCGGGCAAGGGAACGTCACCGCCAACGGCACCACCACCGCGGTCAGCGACCTCGTCCCCGGCTCGTCGCCCACCACCCTGGCCCTGATGCTCCGCGGCGGCATGGTGAGCGACGACCTGCGCTACGGGATGCAGCTCAACCTGGTGCGGAGCCAGTGGAGCTCCGGCGGCGTCACCTCGGCGATGCAGCTCACCGGCTTCGACCTGGTGATGACCTGGATGCCCCGGGACGGCGGGGTCTACCTGCGCCTCGGCGTCGGCCCGGCCAAGCTCAGCTTCGAGGGCAGCGGCTCGACCACCGAGTCCTACGGCGGGGTCGAGGCGATGTTCGGGCTCGGGCTCAGCAGCGGCGGGTTCGGCGTGGGGATCGACTACATCCGCCAGACCTACGACAACGGGGCGCCCATCGACAGCGCCGCCTACTTCCTCGCCATCCTCTCGTTCGACCTGGACTGAAGGCGCCGCCGGGATCGCGCGGCGGAGGACCTGACCGCCGACTTGAGGCGCTGAACCGCTGGGCCAGGACTGGAAATGGAGCGCCCGCTACCCGGAGATGGGAATGCGGGCCGCCTCAGATGTAGGAGACGCTTTCGAGTCTTGCGTCGGGGCTGCTAGAAGCCAGCCCCGACGCGATTAAATCTTCTCCAGGATGGCCCGGAGCAGCTTCCAGAAGTTGGCCACCGAGGGGATGGAGACGTGCTCGTCGGGGGTGTGGACGTCCCACATGTTGGGGCCGATGGAGGCCATCTCCACCGCGGCGTAGTTCTCGCGGATCAGGCCGCACTCCAGCCCGGCGTGGATGGCCTTGACCTCCATGGCCTTGCCGAACACCTCGGCGTGGACCTGCTGGATGAGCTTGACCACGCCGGAGCCCGGCTCCGGCTTCCAGCCCGGGTAGCCGTTGGAGTCGCGGGCCTCGAAGCCGCAGATGGCGGCGATGGCGCCGATGCGGGCGGCCAGCGCGTACTTGGAGGCGTCGATGGAGCTCCTCGAGAGGAAGTTCACCTCCACCTCGCCGGCCCGGGTCTCGACCAGCCCCATGTTGGTGGAGGTCTGCACCAGCCCCTTGATGTCCGGGCTCATGGCCTCGACGCCGTGCGGCCCGGCCAGCAGCAGCCCGACCACGGCGCGGGCGTCGGCGGCCGACATGGCCCACTCGGCGCTCCCCGCCTCGATGGAGAGGGCCACGCCGGGGTCGAAGGCGCCGAAGGCGGCCTTCCACTCGGCGTCCAGGCGGGCCACGTCGGCCTTGAGGCCGGCCTCGTCGCGCGGGTCGGCGAAGAAGACCGCCGAGGCCTCGCGGGCGATGGCGTTGCGCTTGTTGCCGCCGGTCACCGAGGCCAGCCCCAGCGGGTAGCGGGCCATGAGCCGGTCCAGCGCCTGGGCCAGCAGCCGCAGCGAGTTGGCCCGCCCGGCGCCGATGTCGATGCCGGAGTGGCCGCCCTTGCAGCCCGAGACCTTGAGCCGCAGCGAGGTGGTGCCGGCCCGCGGCGCCGCGGGTGAGAGCCGGCGGGTGCAGGTGGTGTCGATGCCGCCGGCGCAGCCGATGGTCAGCTCCCCCTCCTCCTCGCTGTCGAGGTTGATCATCATCGAGGCCTTGAACCAGCCGCCGGCCAGCCCCTTGGCGCCGGTCATGCCGGTCTCCTCGTCGATGGTGACCAGCACCTCGAGCGGCCCGTGCTTCAGGTCGGGGTCGGCCAGCACCGCCAGCGCCGTGGCCACGCCGATGCCGTTGTCGGCCCCCAGGGTGGTGCCGGTGGCCCGCAGCACGTCCCCGTCGCGGCGGACCTTGATGGCGTCCTTGGAGAAGTCGTGGGCCGTCCCCTCGTTCTTCTCGCAGACCATGTCGACGTGGGCCTGCAGCACCACGGCGGGGTGCCCCTCGCGGCCCGGCGAGGCGGCCTTGCGGATGAGGATGTTGCCCACCTTGTCCTGCTCCACCTGGCAGCCCAGCGCCTTGGCCTGGGCCATCACCCAGGCGGCGGCGGCCGCCTCCTGCTTGGAGGCGCGGGGAATCTTCGAGAGCTCGAGGAAGTACCGCCACAGGGGCTTGGGCTCGAGGTTGGCGAGGAGATCGGTCACGTGCGGCCTCCGGCGGAGCGGAACGGCGTGGAAGGGGCGACTACTTGACGGGGACGGCCGGGAGCGGCGCCGGGACCGGGTCGCCGGCGGGGGCCGCCGCGGTCTTCTTCACCGCCAGCAGCAGGAAGGTGTCGCTGGGGCGGCGGTACCCGATGATGAAGGGGAGCGGCTTGAGGGGCAGCTCGGCGCAGGCCTTGTCGAGGTCCTTCTGGTACTGCTTCTCGAAGGGATCGCGCGGCGCCATGTACTTGCCGAAGCAGGTGAAGTCCCACTCCCCCTTGCCGAAGGCGCGGTAGGGGATCCCCGAGTCGTCCTCGATCACCGCGGCGCTGGCCTCGAGCAGCAGGGCCCGCGGCCGGGAGAAGGCGTTGTCGTGGAGGATGAAGGAGGCGGCCTTGAGGAAGCTGTTGGCCGGGCCGAAGGAGCGGGCCCAGGCGAGGAAGCCGGGCTGCTTGTCCAGCTCGTCGTTGATCAGGTTGACGCGCACGTAGACCATCTCCTGTGACGCCTTCCCGGCGAAGTGGAACCTCACCTTCACGCCCGGGACGCCCGGGCCCCACTTCTGCCCGGCCGCCTTCTCGACGGCCACGCCCTTCTGGTCCACCTCGAAGAAGCCGGTGGCGTCGATGGTGGCGCCGGAGCGGGAGAGCATCAGGTAGAGCTCGGGCAGCACGCCCTTGATCCCGTGCCCCTGCAGGTCCTTCCCCATCTCGGTGGTGCGGAAGAAGCTCTTGGCCACGAAGGTGCGCAGGCTGTTGGAGAGGCCGTCGATGGCGGCGTGGATCTGGCCGAACTTCATCTTCTCCGGCGCCTCGACCACCCCGACCGGCTCCAGGCCGGCCAGCAGGTAGACCGGCGCCTCGGGGAACAGCCGGACGGCGTGGACGGCGTCGGGGCCGCCGAAGAAGTAGATGAGGTTGCGGTTGCCCTGGAGGCGCGGGGCCAGCTCGGCCTGCTGCCAGGCGGTGGCCCGGTCGAGCCGGTCGCTCAGCTTCTTCCACTCCACGTTCATGAGGTTGACGTGGTCCCGGTAGTCGGAGGTGGCCTGCCAGGCGGCCAGCGGCGAGCCGGCCGAGACCGGCAGGCCGGCCAGGAACCTGGCCTGGTCGTCGAGCGTCGAGTCGGTCGCCGGGGCGGCGGCCACGGTCGTGGCCGGCGCCGCCGGTGCGCCGGGGATCGCCACGTGGGGCGCTGCCGGGGCGGTGATCGCGGCCGGTGGCTCGGCCGGGGCCGTGGCCGGGGCCTGGGCCGCGACCGGGGCCGGGGTCACCGCCGGGGTCACCGCCGGGGTCACCGCCGGGGTCACCGCCGGGGTCACCGCCGGGGTCACCGCCGGGGCCGGCGCCGCGGCCGGTGCAGGGACGGCCAGCGGGGCCGGGGCCGGAGTCGCGGCGGGCGAAACCGCCGCGACGACGGCCGCGGGCGCCGGATCGGCGGCCGAGGCGGAGAGGGCCATCAGGCCGGCGAGGAGCGCGCCGAGGAGGCGCGAGGGGGTGGTGACCGGCTGGGGCATGTCGTCGATTCTCCGGGACGCCGGCGGGGGGGCGGGCGTGGTGGTTTTGAGGCGGCGCACCATACAACATCCGGCGAACATTGCGATTCCGCGAAAGAGGGAGGGCCGTCGGGGGTCGTCAGCGCCCCGCCGCCGAAGCCCGGACCGCCCAGGCGTCGATGGCCGCCCCCAGCCGGGCCAGCCGCTGGCTGGCGCAGACCGACACCTCGTCGCAGGGGTGGCGCGGTGACGCCGCCCGCTCCGGGTCGACCCAGCGGGTCCCGGCGCTGGAGATCATGGCGACCACGTAACGCCGGTAGGGCTTGCCCGGCAGCGGCTCCACCAGCCCGGCGTCGGCGGCGTAGTTCCAGGTCAAGCCGGTCTTGTGGAGGAAGCGCACCTCGGCGGCGGCGTTGCACGGCCGCACGTCGCGCCCGTACTCGGTCTCTCCGACCACCTCGCCGCCGGTCTCGACGTCGAGGAAGTGGACCGGGACCGCCGCCGGGATGCCGGCCGACGCCGCCCCGCAGGTCGACCCGGTGGAGAGGATCTCGTGGCGCCCCTGGTAGGCCAGCACGCGCTTCAGCCTGGCCCGGGCCGACTCGGGCAGGGTCTCGCGCACCACCGCCCGCCCCGCCGGCGTGCGCCAGAGCACCCCGGGCCCCCCGGCCACCAGCCAGAGCAGCCGCGCCATGTCCATGGCGGTGGCGTGGATCTCCCCGGGCGCCCAGCGGGTGCCGTCGGCCGGCAGCGTCCCGTCGATGCGCAGCGTCGAGAGCCCCAGGCCGGCCAGCTCGGCGTGCAGCAGGTCCATCTCGCCGCGGACGTGGAGGAAGCGCAGCAGCGCCTTGGTGGCCCGGTTGTCCGACTCGGTGACCATCAGCTCCAGCCACTCGTCCACGGTGCGCCACTCGGCCCCGGGGGCGGGCCCCTCCGGCACCTCCGCGGAGAGCGCGATCGCGCCCAGCGCCGACTGCCGCTCGATGTGGAAGGCCAGCATCAGCTTGAAGAGGCTGGCCGGGTACGGGGCCATGAAGTCGCGGCCGGCGCCCCCCCGATCCGGGGCCAGGTCATCACCATCCGTGAATGGCGGGGCGCGCGGGCCCAGGTCGGCCCGCTCCGGGCTCCAGCGGCGGAAGCGCACGTCGGCGGCGGCCAGGTTGGCGTCGAGCAGCACCACCCGCCCCCGCGGCGAGCCCCAGTCCACCTGCACGTTGGCCGCCTCGAGCGCCCGCCCCTGCTCGTCGAGCCGGATCACCGCCAGGTCGAGCCAGGGCGGGACGGCGGCCCGGCGCAGCGGGATGGGGCAGCCGCGCCCCCCGGGGCAGCGCCCCTCCTCCGGCCCGGCGTCGACCAGCTCGTCGAGCCCGGCCTCGTCGAGGGTGAGCAGCAGCGCCTCGGCCAGCGTGGTGGGCGGGGGGCGGGGGGCCGTGGCGGACGCCTTCACCGGCGCCTTCACCGGCGCCTTGGGCCGGAGCCCTCCCCGGGACCCTGGCGGGCGCCGCGGCGCTCCCCTTCACCGGCGGGGACGGTGCCGGCCCGGTCACCGCCAGGGCGAGCGCGAGGCAGAGGCTGGCGCTCACCGGTCGGTCACCCCTTCAGCAGCTTCTCGATGTCGGCCTCGAGCTTCTCGGGCGCGGTGGCCGGGGCGAAGCGGTCCACCACCCGCCCCTCCCGATCGACGAGGAACTTGGTGAAGTTCCACTTGATGGCCTGCCCCAGCAGCCCGGGCGCCGCCTTCTTGAGGTGGACGAAGACCGGGTGGGTCCCGTCGCCGTTGACCTCGACCTTCTTGAAGAGCGGGAAGGTGACGCCGAAGTTGCGCTCGCAGAAGGTGGCGATCTCGGCGTCGTCGCCGGGCTCCTGGTGGCCGAACTGGTCGCAGGGGAAGCCGAGGATCTCCAGCCCCTCGGCGCGGTGGCGCTGGTAGAGCGCCTGCAGCCCCTGGTACTGGGGCGTGAACCCGCACTGGCTGGCGGTGTTGACCACCAGCAGCACCTTCCCCTTGTAGGCGGAGAACGGCTGCTCCTTCCCGTCGTTGCGGGTGGCGGTCAGGTCGTGGATGGTCTCGGGCATGTGGGCGGCTCCTTGGGCAAGGTCCTAACCGCCGGCGGCGCGCCGCGCCATGGGCCAGCCGGGGCGTGCGGCGGCGGGCCGGGCGACGGGGCGGGGCCGGCTAGCCCGGCGGCAGCAGCACCTTGTGCATGCGCACGTGGGGGACGCCCTCCTCCTTGAAGACCTCCCCCTCCTGCTGGTAGCCGCGCCGCTCGAAGAACTTCACCGAGGGGAGCTGGGCGTGGAGCACCACCTCGAGGATGCCGCGCAGCACCGCCATCCGCTCCAGCGCGTCGATCACCAGGGCGCCGACGCCGTGGCGCCGGTGGCCGGCCGCCACCGCCATGCGCCCCACCTGGACCACCCGGTTGTCGCGCCGCACGAAGCGGCCGGTCCCCACGCAGCGCCCCTGCTCGTCGAAGGCGACCACGTGGTTGGCCTGGTGATCGAGGGCGTCGCGGTCGAGCGGGCGCGGGACGTTCTGCTCCACCTCGAAGACCTCGCGCCGGAGCGCGTAGGCCGCCTCCCGATCGGCCTCGGAGGACGCGTAGCGGACGGAGTAGGTCATGCCCCATTCCTAGCCGAACCGGCCCCCCCGGCGCCACTCGGCGGCCGCGCCCCGGGGCCGGGCCGGGCGGGAGGTTGCCTGCGGGCGGGGTCTACGCTACCACCGCGGGCATGGCTGACGCGGCTCGCCCGTCCAACTTCCTCACCGAGATCATCGACGCCGACCGGGCGGCGGGGCGCCACGGCGGCCGGGTGGTCACCCGCTTCCCGCCCGAGCCCAACGGCTACCTGCACCTCGGTCACGCCAAGTCGATCCTGCTCAACTTCGGCCTGGCGGCCCGCTACGGCGGCCGCGTCCACCTGCGCTTCGACGACACCAACCCCACCACCGAGGAGGCCGAGTTCGTCGAGGGGATCCAGGCCGACGTCCGCTGGCTGGCCGGCGACTGGTCGGCCCTCCACTACGCCTCCGACTTCTTCGAGCGGATGTACCTCTGCGCCGAGCGGCTCATCGTCGAGGGGCACGCCTACGTCGACAGCCAGCCGCAGGAGGCCATCCGCGAGCAGCGCGGCGCCTTCGGCCGCCCCGGCACCCACAGCCCGTTCCGGGACCGCCCGGCCGCCGAGAGCCTCGATCTCTTCCGCCGCATGCGGGCCGGCCAGTTCGCCGACGGCGCCTGCGTGCTGCGGGCCCGCATCGACATGGCCCACACCAACGTCATCATGCGCGACCCGCTCCTCTACCGGATCCGCAAGGCCCACCACCACCGGACCGGCGACGCCTGGTGCATCTACCCGATGTACGACTACGCCCACCCCCTGGAGGACGCCTTCGAGGGGGTCACCCACTCCATCTGCACCCTGGAGTTCGAGTCGAACCGCGAGCTCTACGATTGGGTGCTGGACCGGCTCGGGCCATGGGACCCGCGCCCGCGCCAGCACGAGTTCGCCCGGCTCTCGCTCGGGTACACCGTCCTCTCCAAGCGCAAGCTCCTGCAGCTGGTCAACGAGCGGCGGGTCGACGGCTGGGACGACCCGCGCATGCCGACGCTGGCGGGGATGCGCCGCCGCGGCATCACCGCCGAGGCGCTGCGCGACTTCGCCGAGCTGATCGGCGTGGCCCGCAACAACTCCACCGTGGACATCGGCAAGTTCGAGTTCGCCATCCGCGGCGACCTCGAGGCCCGGAGCCCGCGCGCCATGGCGGTGCTCGACCCGCTCCCGCTCACCCTCACCAGCTGGCCGGCCGGCGCGGTGGAGTCGCTGCCGCTGCCCTGGTGGCCCGGCCAGCCGGAGCGCGGCGCCCGGTCCGTCCCCTGCTCCGCCGAGCTGCTCATCGAGCGCGACGACTTCAGCCTCGACCCGCCCGCCGACTGGAGGCGGCTGGCCCCGGGGGCGTCGGTGCGGCTGGCCGGCGGCTGGGTGATCCGCTGCGACGAGGTGCTGCGCGCCCCGGACGGCGCCGTCACCGGCCTGCGCTGCAGCCACGACCCGGCCTCGCTCAACGAGGGGGCCGGCGCCCGGCGCGGCCTCGGCACCATCCACTGGGTCGACGCCGCCCGCTCGGTGCCGGCGCCGGTGCGGCTCTACGACCGGCTCTTCGCCGCCGAGCAGCCCGACGCCGCCGACGACTTCCTCGCCGCCCTCAACCCGGCCTCGCTGGTGCGGGCCGACCGGGCCCGGCTGGAGCCGGCGCTGGCCGCGGCCGCACCGGGCGACCGGTTCCAGTTCCTCCGGCTCGGCTACTTCGTGGCCGACCCGGTCGAGTCGCGCCCCGGGGCCCCGGTCTTCAACCGGACCATCACGCTGCGCGACACCTGGACCCGCCCCGCAGCCCCGCAAGAGCCGCGCCGGGCCCCGAAGCCGAAGGCCGAGGCGGCCGCCGGCGCCGCGCCGCGCGCCACCCGCGGCGAGGCCCGGGCCGAGCGGCGCACCGCCGCCCCGGCGCTGGCCGAGCGCTACGCCCGCTACCAGCAGGCGCTGAAGCTCACCGAGGAGCAGGCCGACCTGCTGACCGGTGACCTGGCCCTGGCCGGCTACTTCGACGCCGCGGTGGCCGCCGGTGCCGGCCCGGCCACCGCCGCCCGCTGGCTGCTCAACGACCTGCTCGGCCTGGCCGGCGAGGCGCCGCTCCCCACCCTGAAGCTGGACGGGGCCGGCTTCGGCGCCTTCGTGGCCCTGGTCGACGCCGGGAAGCTCACCCCGGCCGGCGGCAAGACGCTCCTCGCCGACCTCCTCGCCTCCGGCGGCGAGCCGGCCGCCCGCATGAAGGCGCTCGACCTCGAGAAGGTGGAGGACGCCGGCGCCGTGACCGCGGCGGTGGCCCGGGCCCTGGCCGCCCAGCCGGCCGAGGTGGCCCGCTACCGGGCCGGCGAGAAGAAGCTGCTCGGCGTGCTGCTGGGGGCCGCCATGCGCGAGGCCAGGGGGTCGGCCGACGCCGCGGCGGTCCGCCAGGCGCTGCTGGCGGCGCTGGGCGCCGGGTAGGAGCGGCTCGCACCCACCCCCCGGTCCCGGCGGGGCCTCCCCCTCCCCGGCGAGGTGCGGTGTGGTAGGGGTCGGGAGATGGCCACCCCGACCCGACTCGCCTGCGCCGCCCTGCTCCTGGCCACCTCCTGCGCCACCGCCGAGCCGGGTGGCCTGCCCGGCGCCAGGCGGGCCAGCGGACCGGGCTCGCCGCCACCCCCGGTGGCCTACGGCGGGGAGATCCTGCGGCTCGGCGCCGACGCCGTCGGCTTCAAGCGCCCGCTCCCGGTGGACGAGGAGTGCCTCGGGGACGCGCTGCGCCGGGCCCCCGGCGCCGCCGGCGTCGAGAACAAGGTCAGGTTCGCGGTGCTCCTCGACGGCAGCCTGGCCCGGTTCTCCTACCTGGAGCCGGTGACGCCGGCGCAGGCCCGCGCCATCGAGGCCGCCTTCGCCTCGTGTCGCTGGAGCCCGGGGATCGACCCGAACGGCCACCCGGTCCCGGTCTGGGTGATCCAGCCCATCAAGGTGGTCGGCACGCCGCAGGTCGACCCGGACTGAGCCGGGCCGACCCGTGGGGCCTCCCCGCCGGAGCGGGGCGCGGCCGCCGGGCCAGCCCCTCGCCCCTACGCCGGCCTGGTCGCCCCGCCCTCGGGGGGGGAGGACCGGCGCTGCCAGAAGCGGCGCGGCGCCAGGGCCAGGGCCATCAGCAGCAGCTGCGACCCGCAGAAGGCCGAGAGGGACCAGAAGGCCTTGTCCATGAAGCCGTAGGAGTGCAGCCCCACCCCCAGCATGTTGACGCCGAACCAGCTGAGCGCGGTGATGACGTTGCCGAAGATGGCCATGGTCATGATGCCGCGGTCGCGCACGTAGCCGCCCCAGCGGGCGTGCAGGATGATGGCGTTCCAGAGCACGATCAGCAGCGCCCCGTTCTCCTTGGGATCCCAGCCCCAGAACCGGCCCCAGGACTGGTCGGCCCAGATGCCGCCCAGCACGGTGCCGATGAAGCTGAAGAAGAGCGCGAAGCAGATGACCCCGTAGGCCATCGACACCAGGGTCTTGTCGGTGGCCGGCAGCAGCGACGGCGCCAGGTGCTTGCGCAGCGCCCAGCCGATGGCGATGGCCCCGGCCAGGAAGGTCCCGGAGTAGCCGATGGTGATGGTGGTGACGTGGGTGGCCAGCCAGAAGTTGGAGTCGAGCACCGCCCGCATCATCTCCATGGTGTCGCCGTCGCCGGTCAGGTGGTGGGCCACGATCAGCGAGGCGAAGCCGGCCGAGGCGGCCACCGCGGTGCCGAAGCCCTTGCGGTACATCCGCTCCAGGAACACCCCCAGCACCACCGCGCCCCAGCCGACGAAGACCGCCGAGGAGTAGAGGTTGGTGACCGGCGGGCGCCCCTGGAGGATGACCCGGGAGACCAGGCCGCCGGTGTGGATGATGGTGCCGGCCAGCAGCAGCGCGAAGGCCGAGCCCTGCAGCAGCTCGGGGCGCCACAGCCAGGAGGCGAAGACCAGCAGCAGCGCCGCCACGTAGATCACCATCCCCGAGTAGAAGGGGTCGACCCGGTTGAAGACGATCTCGTGGTCGCCCTGGGCCACCGCCTCGGGCTTGGCGGCCACGCCGAAGGCCCGCAGCTGGGCCACCGCGGCGTTGAAGCCGGCGGCGTCGCCGGCCCGGTAGGCCGCCCCCACCCTGGCCAGCGAGGCCAGCCCGGCGTCGGCCGAGCCGCCCCCGGCGGCGTCGCGCAGCGCCTCGCCGACGCTGCGCCAGCTGGCCTGCAGGTCGCCCTGGGGCGGCAGCGGGCGGAAGAAGGAGGCGCTGGAGAGCAGGGCGTGGCGCTCCCGCGCCGCGGGCTCGGTCACCACGGCCAGCTCCTCGGCCAGCGGCTTGCCGCCCGGCACCTGCACGGTGTTCTGCAGCCGCAGGTAGAGGTCGAGCCGCTGGTAGAGGTTGACCACCGCCCCCTGGAAGCGGGTCCGCTGCTTGGGGTCGACCGGCTCGGCGGCCGCCGCCTGGTTCTGGACCTCGCCGAGGAAGGGGCGGATGTCCCGGAAGGCGAAGTAGCGGTTGGTCGAGGAGAGCTTCTGCCCGATCAGCGAGAGCACGTCGGGGTCGTTGATGACGAAGGCCGGCTGGGCGTCGGCCACCTCGGGCCGGAAGAGGACGTCGAGGATCCACTCGTCGGCCCCCACGGTGCGGGCCTGCTTCTGCCCGCCCACCTCCTCCTCGAAGCGGAAGCTCATCTGGCTGCGGATCATCAGCAGCGAGTTGCGGGCCACCGAGTCGACGGGCTTGATGCGCCCGCCCTCCAGCACCGGCAGCCGCCCGAAGGCGTCGAGGTTCATGCCCCGCACCGGCCGGGCCGGGAGCAGCCCGGAGGCCACCCAGCCCAGCGCCAGCACGCCCACCACCCACGGTGCGAACCTGGAGAGCTTCATGTCATGCCTCCGCTGCGGCGGCCCGCCGCCTGAGCGCCCTGCCGAGTGAGATTCCGAAGTGGACCAGCAGCCCGATGCCGACCAGCGCGCAGGAGATGTAGGGGAGCAGCCAGCCCGGGTTCTCCACCACCTGCAGGATGGAGAGGGTGTCGTTCTTGCCGAAGCTGGCCTGGTAGAAGGCCTTGCCCCCGTAGCGCAGCGGCTGGTTCATGTAGATGAGGACGTCGCGGGCCTCGTTCTTGGCCCGGTTGGTGAGGTGCACCAGGCTGGAGAAGTTCTTGGGGATGGTGGTCCCCTCGTAGACGTCGTGGCTGAACTTCTTCAGCGTCATCGAGTAGGGGAGGTACTGGCGGCGGGGGCGCATGGCCAGCGCGTAGGCCCGCCCCTCGTGGATGAACTGCTGCGGCGACCCCAGCTGCCCGGAGACCAGCCAGGCCCCGTAGCTGCGCCCCCCGGCCACCGGCTCCACCACCGCCACCGGCACGTTGCTCCGGTCGTCGGAGGAGACCGGGCGCAGCGGCTGCACCGCCACGTTGGCGCCGACGCCCATGTTGGCCACCGGCTGGAAGCCGGGGCCGGCCATGGAGAGCTGGGCGTTCTCCCAGTAGCGGCGGACCCGCAGGACCACCGGCGTCCCCGGCACCGGGATCAGGCCCCCCTCGGCCAGCAGCCCCTCGGGGACCGAGTGGACCTCGTCCCAGGCCGGGTCGGTGGTGTCGGTGAGCGTCAGCTCCTGCTCGCGGGGGTGCTCGACGTAGTTGACCGTCTGCCCCTCCTCGATGGCCAGCTGGGTCTCCACCTGGAAGACCCCGGTGATGAACTCGCCGACGAAGAGCAGGATCAGGCCGGCGTGGACGATCCAGATGCCGGCCTTCCTGGTGGAGAGCTCGAGGCGGCGCCCCTGGGCGGCGGCCAGGTTGAGCATCAGCACCAGCCCGACGCTGGCGCCGCCGGGGAAGATGGCCAGCGACCAGCCGGTGCCCGGCACCTGCCACCAGACCACGAAGCTGCGCATGTAGAGGTTGACGGCGGCCACGGTGCCGAGCTGCACCTGGGCCAGCGTGCAGGCCACCACCAGCAGCATGAGCAGGGTGAGGCAGACGATGGTGAGCTTGAGGGAGGTCACCAGGTCCCAGAGCGTGCGGACCGCGGCGCGGGCGGGCGTGGAGTCAGTCACGGTGGAGGCTCCCCAGCAGCTGGAGGAAGGCGGGGCGGGCGGCGGTGACCGGCTCGGCGTCGCCGGTCAGCTTGATGAACCAGGCGCTGCCGTCGACCATGAGGATGGCGGCGATGAGGCGGCTCTTCGTGCCGCCCTCGCTGGTGAAGTCGTAGACGTTGACCGCCCCGACCCGGGAGGTGACGGTGGTGCGGGCCGCCGCCAGGCCGGCGGCGTCGGTGGGGCCGAGGCCGATCTGGCCCCGCCAGCGGTTGACGTTGGGCAGCTCGCCGCCGGCGTCGCCGGGGAGCGTCACCACCGAGCCGTCGATCTTGCCGGCGCCCGGGACCTTGAAGGTGGCGAAGCGCATCCCGCCGGGAAAGCTCTGCCCCCAGCCGGCGGGGAGCGTCCACTTCACCGCCTCGGCGCCGCTGGGCGTGGGGGGCATGGGGACGTCGCCGGCCATGCCGGGCGGCGGCGTGGGGGCCGGGGCGGTCCGGTGCGAGGCGCCCAGCCCGTCGCCGCCGGCGGCCTCGGCGGCCGGCGCGACCTCCTTGGCGACGCGGTAGCTGGTCACCTCCTCCCGCCGGCACCCGGCCACGAGGAGGAGGAGCACGCCGGCGACGAGCCAGGCGCCGCGCGCCGGCGCGCGGGGGGCGCCGAGGGCGGATCGGGAGGGGGGCTGGACCACGTCCATCGAGGCTCCTCTGGGTTGGGCTTGCGCCCCATGTTCTAATCTCCGGGGCCAAGGGTGCAATACGACTTGGGATCGGCTATGCCAGTTCCCCCTTGTCTCATCGGAGTTTTTCGCGATGCAGCAGACCGAGAACCTGAATGTAGCGGCATTTGACCTCATGCCCTCCCCGGACGAGGTACACGCTCGGGTCCCCCTGTCCGAGAAGGCCGCTTCCACCGTCCTGGCCGGCCGCCGCGCCATCGAGGCCATCCTCGACGGCCGGGACCGCCGCCTCTTCGCCGTGGTCGGCCCCTGCTCCATCCACGACCCGCTGGCCGGCCTCGACTACGCCCGGCGGCTGCGCGCCCTGGCCGACGAGCTGGCCGAGACGCTGGTGCTGGTGATGCGGGTCTACTTCGAGAAGCCGCGCACCTCGCTGGGCTGGAAGGGGTTCATCAACGACCCCAACCTCGACGACTCCTTCCGGGTCGACGAGGGGATGGAGAAGGCCCGCAAGTTCCTGCTCGACGTCAACGAGCTGGGGCTGCCGGCCGGCACCGAGGCGCTCGACCCCATCGCGCCCCAGTACTACATGGACCTGGTCACCTGGACCGCCATCGGGGCCCGCACCTCCGAGTCGCAGACCCACCGCGAGATGTCCTCCGGCCTCTCCACGCCGGTGGGCTTCAAGAACGGCACCGACGGCGACGTCGACGCCGCCGTCAACGCCATCCTCTCGGCCAGCGGGGCCCACGCCTTCCTCGGCGTCAACGGCCAGGGGAAGACCGCCATCATCCGCACCCGCGGCAACCGCTACGGCCACGTGGTGCTGCGCGGCGGCGGCGGGCGCTCCAACTACGACTCGCTCTCCATCTCGCTGGCCGAGCAGGCGCTCACCAAGGCCAGGCTGCCGCGCAACCTGGTGGTCGACTGCTCCCATGCCAACTCGCTGAAGAAGCCGGAGCTGCAGCCGCTGGTGCTGCGCGACGTGGTCAACCAGATCCGCGACGGCAACCGCTCGGTGACCGGGGTGATGGTGGAGAGCTTCATCGAGGCGGGGAACCAGCCCCTCCAGCCCGATCTCTCCCTGCTCCGCTACGGCTGCTCGGTGACCGACGGCTGCGTCGGCTGGGACACCACCGTGGAGATGCTGCGCGAGACCCACCAGGCGCTCAAGGAAGTGCTGCCGAAGCGGAAGCGGTTCGACTGAGGTCCCGGGTGGGCGGGGAGACGCGATGAACGAAGCCAAGCCGCAGGACGCCGTTCCGGCCCAGGTGGGGGTCAACGCCTGCGCCGCGGAGATCGCCCGGACCATGTTCGAGGGGATGCCCAGCGGCATCAGCGTCATCGACCGCGACTTCCGCATCCAGCAGGTCAACCAGTACTTCGCCACCTGGCTGAAGCGCTCCCCCGACGAGATGGTCGGGCAGCTGTGCTACGGCCTGATCCACCACCGGGACGAACCCTGCGTCGACTGCCCCTGCGCCGTCACCTTCCGCACCGGGGAGCCGGCCACCACCGTCCACACCGGGCTCGACGCCCAGGGCGGCACCACCTACGCCGAGATCGTCGCGCTCCCGGTGCGCAACGCGGCCGGCCAGGTCACCCACGCCCTGGAGGCGGCCCGCGACGTCTCCGAGCGCGAGCGCCACCTGCGCCAGCTCGGCCAGGCGGTGGCCGACCTGCGCGCCTCCGACGAGCAGCTGCGGCGCCGCAACGAGGAGCTGGAGATCCTCAACGGCCTCATGCTCCGCGCCAGCGGGCCCATGCGGATGAGCGACCTGCTCGACGCCCTGCTCTCCGGGGCGCTCCGCGTCGCCGGGCCGCAGGCCGCCGGCGGCATCTTCCTGCTCGACGAGGCGCGGCGGGAGCTGCAGCTGGCCGCCCACCGGGGGCTGGACGCCGACTTCGTGCTCCGCGAGCGCTCGGTCCGGCTCGGCGAGTGCCTCTGCGGCGCCGCCGCCCTCTCCGGCGAGGTCATCATCAGCGCCGACCCGTCCCGGGACCCGCGCTACACCCGCACCACCACCGCCGCGCCCCACGGCGAGGTGATCATCCCGCTCTCCTCCCACGAGCAGGTGCTGGGGGTGCTCTTCATCCAGCTGCCGGCCGGGCAGCCGGTCCCGCCGCCCGAGCGGGAGCGGCTCTTCCGGCTGATGGGGCGGCAGATCGGCATCTCGGTGGAGAACGCCCAGCTCTACCAGCGCACCGACGCCCAGCTGCGGCTCAAGGTGGGGGAGCTGACCCGGGCCCTCTCCACGGTGGAGCGGGAGCGGGCCCGGGCCGAGAGCAGCGAGCGGACCAAGGAGGAGTTCGTCTCCATGGTCTCGCACGACCTGCGCTCGCCGCTCACGGTGATCCTCGCCGACGCCGGCGACTACGCCACCAGCTGCACCGACCCCGGCTGCGCCGAGTCCCGGGCCTCGGTGCGCCAGTCGGCGCGACGCATGGCGGTGATGCTCAACGAGCTGGTCGACTCGGCCCGCCTGGAGTCGGGGACGCTGGAGCTGCACCACGAGCCCGTCGATCTCGGCGCCCTGCTGCGCACCCTGGCGGTGCAGAGCTTCTCGGTGGCCGACCGGGCCCGGCTCCAGTTCGTCGACGCCCAGCCGGCGCTGCTGCTCCCCGGCGATCGCTCCTGGCTGGAGCGGGCCCTGGTCAACGTCATCGGCAACGCCCTCAAGTACGCGCCCGGCGACACGCCGGTGCGAATCATGCTGGCCGCCGACGGCGAGGCCGCGGTGGTGACGGTCACCGACGAAGGGCCGGGCATCCCCGCCGACGAGCTGCAGCTGGTCTTCCAGCGCTTCTACCGGGCCTCCAACACCCGCCGGCGCGTCGAGGGCTCGGGGCTGGGGCTCTTCATCGCCCGCAAGGTGGTCGAGGCCCACGGCGGCGAGGCCACGGTGCAGAGCGAGGAGGGGCGCGGCACCACCATCCGCTTCCGCTTCCCGGTGCGCCCGGCCTGACCTCGGCCGGGGAGTTCCCCCGGCCCGAGCCGGCGGCGCCTCGGCCGGAGGGCCTCCTCAGGCCCCGCGCACCACCACGCCGCTGGCGGTCTCGTCGAAGGCCAGCTCGGGGTGGAACTTCTCGGCGCTGCGCAGGGCCCACTCCCGGTCGAAGAGCACCACCAGCCGGTCGCGGACGTCGAGCACCACCTGCCCCTCCGAGATGGCCTCCTGGAGCGCCTCGGCGGTGAGCGGCTGGCCGTCGGCGCGGCGGGCCCAGCGGGCCAGCTGCCAGGGCTGGGGCTCGACGCGCACCTCGACGCCGTACTCGGCCTCCAGCCGGTACTTCACCACCTCGAACTGCAGCTGGCCCAGCGCCCCCAGCACCAGGTCGCCGTAGCGGCCGGCCGGCGGGCGGTAGAGCTGCACCGTCCCCTCCTGGGCCAGCTGCTCGATGCCGGTGCTGAACTGCTTGCGCCGCATGGGGTCGACCAGCGCCAGGCGGCGGAAGTGCTCGGGGGCGAAGCTGGGGATCCCCTCGAAGGCGAAGGCCGAGCCGCCGGTGAGGGTGTCGCCGATCTCGAAGGTGCCGGTGTCGTGGAGCCCGACCACGTCGCCGGCGTAGGACTCCTCCACGGTGGCCCGGTCGCGGGCCAGGAACTGGGTGGGGTTGGCGAGGCGGACGTCCTTGCCGGAGCGGACGTGGTGGACCTTCATCCCCTTGACCAGCTTGCCGGAGCAGACCCGCACGAAGGCCACCCGGTCGCGGTGGGCCTTGTCCATGTTCGCCTGGATCTTGAAGACGAAGCCGGAGAACTCGGCGCTGGCCGGATCGATCGGCCCCTGGTCCGACTGGCGCGGGCCGGGCGGCGGCATCAGCTCGCAGAAGGTCTCCAGGAAGGCCTCGAGGCCGAAGTTGTTGACCGCCGAGCCGAAGAACATGGGCGAGAGCTGTCCGGCCAGGAACTTCTCCTCGTCGAAGCCGTCGCCGGCGGCGTCGAGCAGCTCGGCGTCGTGGCGGAGCTGGTCGTAGCCGCGCTGGTCGAGGGCCTCGAGCAGCATGGGGTCGTCGAGGCCGGTCACCTCCACCGGGGGGCGCTCGGCGCCAGTGGTGGTGGAGGAGTTGGCGTGGTCGCGGTCGAACAGGTACACGCGCCGGCGCAGCCGGTGGTAGACGCCGCGGAAGGTGCCGCCGCGGAAGATGGGCCAGGTGACCGGGTAGACGCCGATGCCGAGCACGCTCTCCACCTCGCCGACCAGCTCGAAGGCGTCGCGGCCGGGCCGGTCGAGCTTGTTGACGAAGGTGAAGATGGGGATGGAGCGCTGCCGGCAGACCCGGAAGAGCTTGCGGGTCTGGGACTCCACCCCCTTGGCGCAGTCGAGCAGCATCACCGCGCCGTCGACGGCGTGGAGGGTGCGGTAGGTGTCCTCGGAGAAGTCGGCGTGGCCGGGGGTGTCGAGCAGGTTGAGCTGCAGCCCGCGGTAGGGGAAGGCCAGCACCGAGGTGGTGATGGAGATGCCGCGCTCCCGCTCCATCTCCATCCAGTCGGAGACGGTGCTGGCGCGGCCGCGCTTGGCCTTGACGGCGCCGGCCAGCTGGATGACGCCGCCGTAGAGCAGCAGCTTCTCGGTCAGCGTGGTCTTGCCGGCGTCGGGGTGCGAGATGATCGCGAAGGTGCGGCGGCGGCCGACCTGGTGCTGGGCGCTCATGGACTCCTCGTGGGAAAGGCCGGCCCGGCGCCGCCTCGGCGGCCGGGGGCGCCGGACTTAGCACATCCGGGCGGGACCCGTCACAGCGCCACGGCCTCCTCGCCCTCACGGGGCGAGGTGGTGGGCCCCGGGGACCGAGAGCGCGCCGCTGGCGCCGCCGTGGCAGGTGGCGCAGGCCTCCACCGTCCCCACGGTGTGGCTGGCGGCGTGGACCCGCCCGGGCCCGGTGTCGTGGCAGCCGAGGCAGGCCGACTGGATGGGGGGCACCCTCGGCTCGCTGGCGGCGTGGGCCGACTTTCCCGAGTGCAGGATCGAGGCGGTCTCGTTGGCCACGGTGGACTGGGCCTCGGCCGGCACCGCCTCGATGCGGAAGCTCTCCTCCACGTGGCAGAGCCGGCAGTTGGCCAGGGCGTTGGGGAAGCGGATGTCGTCGAAGAAGTAGACCGCCTTGGAGCCGCCCGGGTTGCCGTAGACGGCGAAGGGGGCGGAGGCGGAGAGCCCGGCCACGCCGGTGGAATCGCCGGTGTGGATGCGGTGGACCAGCACCTTCAGGTTGACGGAGCGCTCCTCGCGGTTGTCGTAGGTGCCGAAGGCGTTGGCGCTGGCCACGGTGTTCAGGTTGACGTTGCCGCCGGCGGCCTTGGGCCGCCGGGTCCAGTCGGTCCGGTCGGGGGCGTGGCACATCAGGCAGTACTGGAGCTCGTTGCGAAGCCCGCCGTGCAGGCTCAGGCTGCCGTGGCAGGCGTTGCAGGCCTCGGTGGTCACCACGGTGCGGCGCGGCGCCGGGCTGCCGGTCCACATCGCGCCGGTGGCGGTGTCGACGTACTGGACCCGGTTGCTGGCCGCCTCGGTCAGCGACTCGCCGGTGTAGGGCCAGGGGAAGGTGTCGGCCAGGGCGTTGTAGTGGACGGTGGTGAGCGAGCGGCGCGCCTCCATGGCCACCGCCCAGGTCCCCGAGGCGGTGGGCGAGAGCACGTTGCCGAAGGTGTAGCGGAACTGCCCGCTGGCGTCGGCCACGGCGGTGAGCGGCACCGCCTCGGTGGCCGGCAGGGTGTTGGTGGAGGCGAAGTTGCCGGTGGCGTAGTCGGTGGTCGGGCCGGAGATGGTGATGGCGACCCGGGAGAGGGCTCGCGGCACCGGGCTCTGGCCGGCGTAGGTGTTGGTGTTGAGCGGCGAGATGGCGTTCCCCTGGTCGTAGGCCTTGAAGACCACGGTGGGGGCCTTGCCCGGGGCCAGATCGAGCACCTGCACCACGTCCACCTGCGGCCTGTCGGAGGCGGGGTGCTGGGAGGGCGGGACGTGGACGTCGCGGGTGTCGGCGTAGAGCTTGAACGGCGCCGGGCCGCCGGGGCTGACGTGGCACTTCACGCAGCTGGCGTCGTCGGCCTGCGGCCCGCCCAGGTGGGCGAAGTGGACGGCGTCGGTGCCGCCGGTGCCGAACCAGGCGTCGGCGTGGCAGCTGCCGCAGGTCCGGCGGGAGATGGCCTGCCACTGCTGGTCGGCCTGCGGCGCGCCGCCGTGGCAGGCGGCGCAGTCGCGCAGGTCGCGCGGGTAGCCGATCCCCTCCGCCACCACCCTGGCCGGCTGGTCGTTGTCGGTCCGGGCCACCACCTTGCCGACCACCAGCTCGGTGGACCGGAAGCCGACGATCGAGAAGCGCTGCCCGAGCAGCGGGGTGTTCCGGCCGGGGAGGAAGGGGAGCGGCATGGCGCTGCCGGCGTTGAGCGGCGGCGCCGCCAGGGTGTTGCTGCTGGCCAGGTAGAGGGTGGGCAGGTTCTTGCCCCGGTGAATGCGGTGGACCAGCCGGCCCAGGTCGAGCGGGTTGGGGTTGGTGGCGGTGGTGGCGCCGGCCATGGCGGCCGGGTCGACGGTGTCGGGATCGGCGTTCTGCACGGTGTGGCAGGTGAGGCAGAGCCGTATCCCGTGGCGGACCCCGTGGGCCACCACCCGGCCGTGGCAGCCGTTGCAGCTGGCGTCGAGGACGGCGTCGCGGACCCGCGGCGTGCCGCCGGCCGGGACGAAGTCGAAGGTGGCGGCCGACCTCTCGGCGACCGGGGCGCCGTTGAGCCAGGCGCCGACGCGCAGGGTCTCGGCCGGGTCGTAGGCGAAGAGGCCGGTCGAGGTGAGCCCGTTCAGGAAGGTGTAGCGGAAGTCGCCGCCGCCGCGGTCCTCGAGGGCGCCGGTCCGCTCCGAGCCGGGCTGCTTGCCGGCGTCGATGAAGCCGGCCGGGGTCCCGGGCCCGTCGATGGGGTTGCTGGCCAGCGACTGGCTGCCGGTGCGGAGCAGGCTCTTCCAGGCGGCCAGGCCGCTGACCGGGTCGGTGGAGAGGGCCGCCACGGTGAAGGTCGGCACCACGCTGGCGGCGGTGAGCTGGTTGAGCGAGGCGGGCGCCCCGTCGGCGGTGACGTGGAAGCTGACCACCACGTTGCTGGTGGTGAGGTTCCCGGCGGTGACCGGCCTGACCTCCGCGCCGGTGAGCTCGATGGCGTAGCTGGCGGCGGCGGCCACCGGCTGGGCCGCCGGATCGCCCACCTTCACCGGCGTGCAGGCGGCGCCGGCCAGCCAGGCGCCGAGCCCCACCCCCACCCTCCATGCGCTCCAGCTCGGCATCCTCACCCCTCCGCGGAAGTGGCCATGGTAGCCCAAACCCGGGCCAGACCGGCCGCGGCGGCGGCGCATTCTCCGGACCGGGTGGGAGCCGCCCCTACCCGGCCAGCTCCTCGAAGACCCCGTGCTCCCGGTCCTTGCGCACCTTGTCGCCGGCGAAGACCCGGCCGTTCATGGCCACGTAGACCCCGGGCGGCAGCACCTGGGCGAAGGAGAGCGCGCTGCCGAGGTTGAAGAGCCCGTCGGAGCTGCCGAAGGCGTAGGGGACCATGGCGCCGGTCAGCACCACGGTCTTGCCGAGCCCGGCCGCCTGCAGGGCCCGGGCGGTCTCGGCCATGGTGTCGGTGCCGTGGGTGACCACCAGCCGGTCCTCCAGGCTGGTCCGGCAGCGCGCCACCACCCGCCCCCGGTCGGCCTCGGTCATGTCGAGGCTGTCGATCATCATCAGCGTCTCCACCTGCACCGGGATGCGGCAGCGGGCCAGCCGGAGCATCTCCGGCAGGTGGGTGTCCTTGAAGAAGAGCCGGCCGCCCAGCTCGTCGTACTCCTTGTCGAAGGTGCCGCCGGTGACGAGGACGCGGATGGTCGGGTTCAAGGTGAGGCTCCCTGGCCGGGTGGGGGCGGCTGGCCGGGGCCGATGATACGGCCCGCCGGGGCGCGCCGGAAGCGCGGTATGTTCCGGCCGTGCCCCTCTTCTCCCCGCGCCTGCCCGCCGTCGTCACCCGCGCCGACCTGGCGTGGCTGGTCACCCCCACCTACGCCGAGGCCCTCTCGGTGGAGGACGACGAGGCCCACGAGCGGCTGGCGCGGGCCCTGCAGCACCCCGAGCTGGTCGACGACCTGCTCTGGGGGATCTCCGAGGCCCTCCCGGACAAGCAGGGCGCCCGCACCACCCCCGACCAGCTGGTCGACAAGCTCTCCAGGGCGCTCCACGCCCGGCGCGGCAAGGTGACCGCGGCGGCGGCCGGGCCGTCGGTCTCGGCGGTGCTGGTCCGCATCAACGTCGAGCTGGGGCTGGCGGCGGAGCCCATGCGCATGACCCTGCAGACCGATAAGGGACAGAAGCTGCTCGACGACGGGCTCCGCACGCTGGGGGCCCACCTGGTGAACGAGCTGCTCAAGTGACCTGACCCACGTCCCCCCATCGAGGAACTCGCATGTCCAGAACCAAGGCCTACGCCGCCCTCTCCCCGACCACCCCGCTGGTCCCCTTCGAGCTCGACCGGCGCGAGCCCGGCCCCGCCGACGTGGTCATCGAACTGGCCTTCTGCGGCGTCTGCCACTCCGACATCCACCAGGCCCGCGACGAGTGGGGCGGGGCGCGCTTCCCCATGGTCCCAGGCCACGAGATGGTGGGCACGGTGGTGCGGGTCGGCGCCGCGGTGACGAAGTTCAAGGTGGGCGACCGGGCCGGCGTCGGCTGCATGGTCGACTCCTGCCGCAGCTGCGAGAGCTGCCGGCAGGACCTGGAGCAGTTCTGCCAGAAGGGGGCGGCCTTCTCCTACAACGGCACCGAGATGGACCGGGCCACGCCCACCTTCGGCGGCTACTCGAAGCAGGTGGTGGCCACCGAGGCCTTCGTGCTCAAGGTCTCCCCGAAGCTCGACCTGGCCGGGTCGGCGCCGCTGCTCTGCGCCGGCATCACCACCTGGTCGCCGCTGCGCCACTGGAAGGCCGGCAAGGGCCAGCGCATCGGCGTGGTCGGGCTGGGCGGGCTCGGCCACATGGCGGTGAAGCTGGCCGCCTCCCTCGGCTGCGAGGTGACCATGCTCTCCACCTCCAAGGCCAAGGAGGCCGACGCCCGGCGGCTCGGCGCCCACCAGTTCGCGCTCACCTCCGAGAAGGCCACCTTCAAGCGGCTGGCCGGCCACTTCGACCTCATCCTCGACACCATCTCGGCGCCGCACGACTACAACGCCTACCTCGGCCTCCTCAAGGTGAACGGGACCATGGTGCTGCTCGGCGTCCCGCCCCAGCCGACGCCGGTGGCCGCCTTCGCCCTGATCGGCGGGCGGCGCAGCCTGGCCGGCTCGCTGATCGGCGGCGTGGCCGAGACCCAGGAGCTGCTCGACCACTGCGCCACGCACGGCATCACCTCCGACGTCGAGGTGATCCCGGTGCAGCAGGTGAACGAGGCCTACCAGCGGATGATCAAGAACGACGTCCGCTACCGGTTCGTCCTCGACCTGGCGACGCTGTAGGCGCGTCCGATCACCGCGTCGGCGGGGGAGGCGGTGGCGTCGTCGCGGCCGCCGGGGCGATGGGCGCCGCGCCCGTGGGCCCCGGGAGCGGCCGGACCGGGACCTGCAGGTTGCAGAGGTCGACGTGGCCGGCGGGGCGGTGGTACCAGGGCTCGCGCCGGTTGCGGCGCGACTCCACCAGCGCCGCCCAGGCCGGCCCCTCGGTCCTGAAGAGCTCGAGCCGGGTCCGCTCGGCGGCGGGGAGGTCGGCGGCGAGCCGCACCGCCCTGATCTCGGTTCGCATCCCGGCCTGCGCGTAGAACCCCATGGGGGCCGGCCCCCGCGCCTGCACCGAGAGCAGCTCCATCCCCTGCACCACCCGGCCGACGGTGGTGATGTTCCGGTCGAGGTGGCGCGGCGACTGGCCGATCACCACGTAGAGCGAGGCGCCGGTGGAGGAGTCGGGCGGGGTGTCGCGGCCGGCCCCGACCACGCCGTAGCAGTGGGCCAGCCAGGCCAGGCCGGCCTTCGGGTCGCGGGCCACGGCGAAGCCGTCGCTGAAGCCCACCTCCGGCGCCCAGCCGTCGGCGTCGGGCAGCCTGGTGAAGGGGAGCCCGGCGGCGGCCCGGGTGAACTCGGCCGGCAGCCTGGCCTCGGCCTTGCCGAGCGGCCGCGCCCGGGCCGGCTCCAGGTCGTCGGGCTCGCCCCACTGCACCACGAAGTTGTCCTGGGCGCGCACGATCGCCAGCCCGTCCCAGTAGCCGCCCCGGGCCAGCGCCGCGAGGTTGGCGACGTGGCGCGGCGCGAAGGCCGGCGCCAGCTCGATCACCACCCGGCCGGCGGGGAGCTCCAGGTAGAGGGTCCGCTGGTCGTCGAGCGGCCGCCAGGCCGAGGGCGGAGCGCCCTCCACGATCTCCTGGGTGGTGGCGGTGAGCGCCAGGGCGAGCAGGGCGGCGGCGAGGGTCGGCATGCGCCGACGCTAGTCCGGCCCGGCCCGGAGATCGAGCCGGATCCGGCCACCCTCCCCGCCCGGCGCGCCCCGCCGGCGCCGCCTACCTCGGCATGTCGCCGAGGCCGCCGGCGTTGACCACGTCGGTGTAGCCGGCCTGCTTGAGCATCCGCGCGGCCATGCCGCTGCGGCCGCCGGAGGCGCAGTAGAGCACCACCGCCTGCTCCTTCTTGATCTCGCCGAGCCGCCTGGGCAGGTCGCCCACCGGGATGTTCACCGCGCCGGGGTAGAAGCCGTCGCGGAACTCCTCCGGCGACCGCACGTCGACGATCTGCGCCCCGGCCTTGATCTTCTCCATCACCACGCTCTGAGCCACCTTGCCTCCCTTGAGGATCTTCCTGACGATGAGAAACCCGGCCACGGCGATCACCGCCGCGGTCACTGGATCGATGTTCACGCACCCTCCACGTCGAAGCCGCCCTCGAGCTCGAGGCTGACCCAGCCCCCGGTGAGGTTGACCACGTCGGTATAACCACTCTCCTTGAGCGTCCGCAGCGCCAGGTGGGCGCGGAAGCCGGAGCGGCAGTGCAGCACCAGCCGCCGGTCGCGGGGCAGCTGGGCCAGCTCCCAGCGGACGTCGTCCACCGGCAGGTGGAGGGCCCCGCGGAGGTGGCCGCGCCCCCACTCGCCGAGGGTGCGGACGTCGACCACCAGCGGCGGCGTCGGCGACTGCAGCTCGGCCTTGAGCCGGGCGGCGGTGAGCAGCGGCGAGAAGCCGGAGAGGTCGTTGCCGGCGATGAAGGCGGCCAGGTTGACCGGGTCGTTGGCCGAGGAGTACGGGGGGGCGTAGGCCAGGTCGAGCTCGGCCAGATCGTGCACCGTCATCCCGCCGTGCAGCGCCGTGGCCAGCACGTCGATGCGCTTCTCGACGCCGGCGTGGCCGAAGGCCTGGGCTCCCAGCAGCCTCGCCGAGGTGCGGTCGTAGACCAGCTTGAGCGAGAGCTCGCGGGCGCCGGGGTAGTAGCCGGCGTGGTGGTCCTTGTGGATCACCGCCACGCCCACCTCGAACCCGGCCTCGCGCGCGGCGCGCTCGGTGAGCCCGGTGGAGGCGGCGGTGGCCTCGAAGATCTTGACCACGCTGGTGCCGACGGCGCCGCCGTAGCGCATGGGGTGGCCGAGGGCGTTGGAGGCGGCGATCCGCCCCTGGCGGTTGGCCGGCCCGGCCAGCGGGATGCGGACCTTCTTGCCGGAGACCCGGTGGAGCACCTCGACCATGTCACCGGCCGCGTAGATGTGCGGGTCGGAGGTCCGCAGCTGCTCGTCGACCAGCAGGCCCCCAGCCGGGCCGAGGGTGAGCCCGGCCGACTTCACCAGGGTCAGCTCGGGGCGGACCCCGACCGAGAAGAGCACCAGGTCGGCGGGGAGCCTGCGGCCGTCGGAGAGCTCGACGGTCTTGTCGGCGCCCACCGCCTTGACGCCGACGCCGGTCAGCACCTGCACGCCGTGGGCGGCCAGCTCGCCGGCCACCTGCACGCCGAACTCGCGGTCCATCACCCCCATGACCGTGGGGAGCAGCTCGACCACGGTGGTCTCCAGCCCTCGCGAGCGGAAGGCCTCGGCCATCTCCAGCCCGATGAAGCCGCCGCCCACCACCACGGCGTGGCGCGGCTTCTCGGCCTCGATGAAGCCGTCGAGCCGGTCCATGTCGGGCACGGTCCAGAGCTTGAAGACGTGGGGGGCGTCGGCGCCGGGCAGCGGCGGCATGATGGGGTTCCCGCCCTGCGCCAGGATCAGGGTGTCGTAGGGGATCCAGCGCTCGCCGTCGGGGCCGAGGGCCCGGACCCGCTTGCCGGCGCGGTCGATCTCCAGCGCCTCGGTCCGCACCTCCACCTTGACCCGGTAGCGGGCGTCGAACCCCTCGGGGGTCTGCAGCAGCAGGGCGGAGCGCTTCTCGATGTCGCGGGAGATGAAGTAGGGGAGGCCGCAGTTGGCGTAGGAGACGTAGGGCCCGCGCTCCAGCACCGTGATCTCCGCCGTCTCGCTGAGCCGGCGAGCCCGGGCCGCCGCGGTCGCCCCACCCGCCACGCCTCCGATGATGAGCAGTCTCGTCGTCATGGTGGGTCAGAGCCTACGCCCCTGGGAAGGATTCGGCTGCGTGGCGACTTGACCACCCGCCCGCCGTCCAATACGACGGGGGGGCCCCGCATGGTCAACCCACTCGAACCCCTGCTCGCCGACGGTGTCATCGACGAGGTCCTCTCCCGGCTCAAGAGCGGCAAGGAGGCGGACCTGTGGCTGGTGCGCCACGGCCAGGAGGTGGTGGCCGCCAAGGTCTACAAGTCGCGCCAGACCCGCTCCTTCAAGAACAACTCGGCCTACCTGGAGGGGCGGCGCACCCGGAACAGCCGGACCCAGCGGGCCATGGACCGGGGGAGCAAGTTCGGCCAGGCCGCCGCCGAGGAGGCCTGGAAGACCAAGGAGGCCGACGCCCTCCACGCCCTCCACGCCGCCGGGGTGCGGGTGCCGCGGCCGGTCCTCTTCTACGAAGGCGTGCTGCTGATGGAGGTGGTGGTGGACGCCGCCGGCCACCCCGCCCCCCGCCTCATCGACGCCGAGGTGGCGCAGGAGCAGGCCGCCGCCCTCTACGCCGACCTGCGCGCGCAGGTGGTCAAGATGCTCTGCTGCGATCTCGTGCACGGCGACCTCTCCCCCTACAACGTCCTGCTGGGGTGGGACGGCCCGGTGGTCATCGACTTCCCGCAGGTGGTGGGGGCGGCCCACAACAGCCAGGCCGAGGGGTTCTTCTTCCGCGACCTCGCCAACCTGCGCCACTACTTCGAGGCCATCGACCCGGGCATCAAGGCCTTCGCCGGCGACGGCCGGGAGATCTGGCGGGCCTACACCAGGCGCGAGCTGGAGCCCGACTTCGTTCCGCCGCCGCCGCGCCCCGGCGCCGCCCCGCAGGTCGATCCCCGGGAGCTGCCGCCGCAGGAGCGGCCAGCACAGCCGCAGCGGTCCGGCGGGGCGGGGCGACCGGCCCACCCGCAGCGGCCGCCGCTGCAGCACCGCGCCCACCAGGGCGCCCGCCAGCCGGCGCCGCAGGGGCAGCGCCCGGCCCGGCCACCCCAGCAGCCCCAGCGCCCCGCCCAGCCCGGGCGCCAGCCCCAGCCGCAGCCCCCGGCCCAGCCGCCGCGTTCGCCGGGCCAGGACCGGCCGCAGCGCCCGCCGCAGCAGCAGCCGCAGCGCCCCGCCCAGCCCGGGCGCCAGCCGCAGCAGCAGCGGCGACCCGGTGGCGGGGGGCAGCCCCAGCGCGGTCCGATCGTGGAGCGGAGGCCGGTGCTGGGAGCGCAGCCAGCCCCTTCGGCGCCCGGAGGCGCTGGAGTCGCGGAGGCCTCGCCGGGTCAGGGCAGGAAGCGGAGAAGGCGGAGAGGTGGGCGTGGTGGCGGGGGTGGTGGGGGCGGAGCGGCGCCGGCCTAGGGCTGTTGGTTCCCTGGGGGAGGACCACGTCCTCGAAGCTTGCGGCGGCTCCACCAGAAGCTGGAGCCGTCGCGACTGAGAAGCCGGAGCCGTCGCGATCAGCGATTACCTCAACCCCACCACGTTGTCGCCGCCCTCCCACTCCGCCAGCCGCCCCACCTGGCGCGCCAGCTCCGGCCAGGTCTCGCCGGTGCACCGCTCCACCTCGCGGGCCAGGAAGGCCTTGAGCCGGGGCAGCTCCCACTCGAAGACCAGCAGCAGCCCGCGCCCGGGGACGGCGCCGTGGCGGCCGTGGCGCCGCTCCAGCCAGCGCGGCGTGGCCACCAGCAGCTCGAACCGCTCCCGCCCGCGCTGCCCGAGCACGCCCACCTCCAGCACCAGCGGCAGGGCGAACTCGTCGGCCACCGGTGGCCTCCAGCCCTCCAGGTCGGCGATCTCGTCGCAGCGGAGGCTCTTCAGGCGGGCGCGCATCCGCTCAATGTAACGCCCCGGCCCTCCGCTGGCTGAGGACGGAAGACCGGGGCGTCACCCCGCGACGGCTGTGGAGGTCCGGGCCCGCCTATTGCAGAGGGTACTTGTCGCCGGCCACCGCCGCGGCGCCCAGCAGCTTCTTGGCGTCGAGCAGCCCCGAGGCGTCGTACTTGGTGAAGCGGCGCACGCCGCCCAGCATCATGGTGGCCATGTCCCCCTCGGCGACGTAGAAGACGGCCCGCTTGGCGGCCGTGGCCACCCGCTCGGTGCCGGCGAAGGTGAAGACCTTGACGGCGGCGTCGACCAGCGCCTTGCGCTCGGCCGACAGGCGCGGCCCGATCTTCTCGGCCCGGAGCATGGCGCTCTCGACCGCGAAGATCTGGATGGCCACGTCGGCCAGGGCCAGCAGCACCTCCTGCTCGTCCTTGATCTTGTCCTGGAAGCGCTGGACGGCGGCGCCGGAGACCACCAGGAAGGCCCGCTTCAGGTTGGCCAGGGTGGCCTTCTCGGCGGCGAACGGCACCGAGGGGTCGATCTCGTCGAGGGAGGGCGTCATCATCGCCTCCATCGCCTTCATCGCCTCCTTGGTGATGGGCAGGTCCCCCTTCATGGCCCGGCGCAGGATGGTGCCGGGGATGAGCAGCCGGTTGATCTCGTTGGTCCCCTCGAAGAGCCGGTTGATGCGCTCGTCGCGGTAGAAGCGCTCGGCCGGGTACTCCGCGGTGAAGCCGTAGCCGCCGTGCATCTGCACCACGTCGTCGACCACGTCGGCCAGCATCTCCGAGCAGTAGACCTTGGCGATGGCGCACTCGATCGAGTACTCCTCGATGGCCGCCTGGTAGGCCTCGTAGTAGTTGGGGGCGTCCTTCTTGAGCGTCGCCAGCCGGTCGTCGATCATCCCGGCCAGCCGGTAGAGCAGCGCCTCGGAGGCGAAGAGGTCGGCGGTCCGGTCGGCCATCTTCTCGCGCATGGCGCCGAAGCTGGAGATGGGCACGCCGAACTGCTTGCGGACGTTGGTGTAGGCGATGCCGACGCCCAGGGCGACGCGGGCCGCCCCGGTCACCGCCGCCCCCAGCTTGAAGCGGCCGACGTTGAGCACGTTGAAGGCGATCTTGTGCCCCTTGCCGATCTCGCCCAGCACGTTCTCCACCGGCACCTTGGCGTTCTCCAGGATCACCGTGGTGGTCGAGGAGCCCTTGATGCCCATCTTCTTCTCTTCCGGCCCGATGGTGAGCCCCTCGGTGCCCAGCTCCACCAGGAAGGCGGTGAAGTGCTTGCGGTCGATCTTGGCGAAGACCGTGAAGAGCGTGGCCCAGCCGCCGTTGGTGATGAACTGCTTGGTCCCCTCGAGCAGGTAGTGCTTCCCGTCCGGGGAGAGGGTGGCGAAGGCGGTGCCGCTCATGGCGTCGGAGCCGGCGCCGGGCTCGGTGAGGCAGTAGGCCGCCCCCCACTCGCCCGAGATGATCTTGGGCAGGTACTTCTCCTTCTGCGCCTTGGTCCCGTAGTAGATGAGCGGGAGCGTGCCGATGCCGGCGTGGGCCGAGTAGGAGACCGAGAAGCAGCCGGCGGCGCCCATGCGGTCGGCGGAGAGCACGCTGGTCACCTTGTCGAGCTCGAGGCCGCCGTACTCGGCCGGCGCGTCGATCATCAGCAGCCCGGCCTCGCCGGCCTTGGCCATGAGCTTCATGGCCAGCCCCGGCTCCTGGTGCTCGATCCGGTCGTAGACCGGCCAGACCTCGTCGCGGACGAACTTGTCGGCGGTGTCGGCGATGGCCCGCTGCTCCTCGGTGAAGTCCTCGATGACGAAGACGTCGTCCTTGGTGGCCTCGGTGACGAGGTACTCCGCGCCCTTGAAGATCCTGGCTGCCATGTCTGCCTCCCTGTCGAACCCGTTGAACCGTGGAAGTACCGGCGCGCCCGCCCTCGGCGGGCCGTCCGCCTTAGACCCGCTCGAAGATGCCGGCCGCGCCCATGCCGCCGCCGATGCACATGGAGACCGCCCCGTAGCGGGACCCGGTCCGCTTCAGCTCGCTGAGCAGCGTCGCCGTCAGCTTGGCGCCGGTGCAGCCGAGCGGGTGGCCCAGCGCGATGGCCCCGCCGTTGACGTTGACCCGGGCCGGATCCAGGCCGAGGGCGCGGACGCAGGCCAGCGACTGGGCGGCGAAGGCCTCGTTCAGCTCGATGACCGCCAGGTCGTCGAGCTTGAGGCCGGCCTTCTTGAGGGCGGCCGGGATGGCCTCGACCGGGCCGATGCCCATCAGCTCGGGGGGCACGCCGCGGGCGGCGAAGCCGACGAAGCGGGCCAGCGGCTGGGCGCCGCTCTGCTTGAGGAAGGCCTCGGAGACCACCATCACCGCGGCGGCGCCGTCGGTCATCTGCGAGGCGTTGCCGGCGGTGACGGTGCCGCCCACCTTGAAGGCCGGCTTGAGCTTGCCCAGCCCCTCGGCGGTGGTGTCGCGGCGGACCCCCTCGTCGGCGGTGAACCGCTCGGCGCGGCGCTGCACCTTCCCCTTGACCAGCCCCACCGTCTCCACGTCGACCGGCACCAGCTCGTCCTGGTAGCGGCCGGCGTCCTGGGCGGCGGCGGCGCGCCGGTGGCTCTCGGCGGCGAAGGCGTCCTGGTCGGCGCGGGAGATGGCGTACTTGTCGGCCACCAGCTCGGCGGTGATCCCCATCGAGGCGTAGGACTCCGGCCAGGCGCCCACCAGCCCGGGGTTGGCGCTGAACTTGGAGCCGCCCATGGGCACCAGGCTCATGCTCTCGGTCCCCCCGGCGATGATGCAGTCGGCGCCGCCGGACATGATCCGCTCGGCGGCGGTGGCGATCGACTGCAGCCCGGAGGCGCAGAAGCGGTTCACCGTCTGGGCCGGCACCTGGTAGGGCAGCCCGGCCTTGAAGGAGGCCACCCGGGCCACGTTCATGCCCTGCTCGCCCTCGGGGAAGGCGCAGCCGAGGATGACGTCCTCGATCAGCATGGGGTCGATCCCGGTCCGCTCCAGCAGCGCCTTGATGGCCACGGCGGCGAGGTCGTCGGGGCGGACGTCCTTCAGCTTCCCCTTCTTGGCCTTGCCGCCGGGGGTGCGGACGGCGGCGAGGACGTAGGCTGCGCTCATGGCTGGCTCCCTGTGGTTCGTGTCGAGGCGGTGAGAGGCGGTGGCCCGGCGGCTCAGTTGCGGAGCGGCTTGCCCTTCTTGAGCATGTGCTGGATCCGCTCCACGGTCTTGGGCTGGCCGCAGAGCTTGAGGAAGGCCTCGCGCTCCAGGTCGAGGAACCACTGCTCGGTCACCACCGTGCCGGCCGGGACGTCGCCGCCGGTGATGACGTGGGCGATGGTCTTTCCGAGCTGCTCCTCGTACTCGGTGATGAAGCCGCCCATGCGCATGTTCCAGAGGCTGGAGTTGAGGCTGCCGGCGATGCTCTTCCCCGGCGCCTTGAGGTCGGTGGCCGGCTGGGAGGGGCGGTAGTTGGCGGCCAGGGCCAGGACCCGAAGCTTGGCGTCATGGATGAGCTGGTCCCCGCCGAGGGTGATGGTGTCCCCCTGGCGCAGCAGCCCCATGGGCCCGAGCTCGGCGGCCGAGGTGCCCACCTTGGCCATGGCGATGGTGCTGAAGTTCTTGAAGAGGAAGGGGGTGACGTCGGTGTCCCACTGGTCGGCGAGCCGGATGGCGCGCAGGGCCAGCTCCTTGGTGCCGCCGCCGGCCGGCAGCAGGCCGACCCCGATCTCGACCAGGCCCATGTAGGTCTCGGCGTTGGCGACGATGGCGTCGGAGTGCAGGCAGACCTCGCAGCCGCCACCCAGGGCCATGCCGTGGGGCGCCGCCACCACCGGGACCCGGGCGTACTTCACCGCCATCATCGCCTTCTGGAAGGCGCTCACCGTCAGGGCCACCTCGTCGTAGGCCCCCTCGGCGATGGCCATCACCAGCAGCGCCAGGTTGGCGCCGGCGGAGAAGTTGCTCCCCTGGTTGGCGATCACCAGCCCCTGCCCCTCGGTCTCGGCGCGCCGCACCGCCTTGTGCACCATGGCCAGCACGTCGTTGCCGATGGCGTTCATCTTGGTGTGGAACTCCAGGCCGAAGACCCCGTCGCCGAGATCGAAGACCGAGGCGCCGGAGTTCCTCTCCACCACCTTGCCGGCCTTCTCCAGCAGCACCAGGTCGAGCTGCCCGGCCGGCACCGGCACGTTCTTCCAGCCGCCGCCCAGCGGGTCGAAGTGGCGCTTCAGGCCGTTCTCGTACCCGTAGAAGGCCTCGACCTTCTTGAGCCCGGCCGGCACCGCCACCCCCTCGGCCTCGGCCCGCTTGACGAAGTCGGCGACCCCGACGGCGTCGAGCATCTCGAACGGCCCCAGCTCCCAGTTGAAGCCCCAGCGCATGGCGTTGTCGACGTTGACCACGTCGTCGGCGATCTCCGGGAGCCGGTTGAAGGCGTAGATGAGCGTGTCGCGCAGGTTGCGCCAGGCCAGCTGGGCCCCCTTGTCGCTCCCCGCCAGCACGGTGCGCAGCCGCTTGCCCGGGTCGTCGATCCCCTTGCCGGCCTCCACCGAGGCGAACTTGGGGCGGCGGCCGGGCGCGTACTCGCCCTTGACGTGGTCGTAGTAGAAGCTCTCCGGCTTCTCGCCCTTGGTCTTCTTGAAGAAGCCCTGCTTCGACTTGTTGCCGAGCAGCCCCTTCTTCACCATCTGGGTCATGAAGTCGGGCAGCTTGAAGACCTGGCGCTGCTCGTCCTTGGGGAGCAGGTCGTAGGAGTTCTGGGCCACGTGCATCAGGGTGTCGATGCCCACCAGGTCGGCGGTGCGGAAGCAGGCGCTCTTGGGGCGGGCGGTGGCCGGGCCGGCCACGGCGTCGACCTCCTCGACGTCCATCCCCAGCTCCTGCATGTGCTTGACGGCGTTGCAGATGGCGAAGACGCCGATGCGGTTGGCCACGAAGTTGGGCGTGTCCTTGCCGAAGACGATCCCCTTGCCCAGCCGGCGGCGGATGAAGTCGGCCATCCCCACCGCCACGCCGGGATCGGTGTGGCGGCTGGAGACGATCTCCAGCAGCTTCATGTAGCGGGGCGGGTTGAAGAAGTGGGTGACCAGGAAGCGCGGGCGGAGCGCCTCGGGGAGCCCGTCGGCCAGCTCGTTGACCGAGAGGCCGGAGGTGTTGGTGGAGAGGATGGCGCCCGGCTTCATGTTGGGGGCGATCTTCTCGGCGAACAGGGCCTTCTTGATGGCCATGTTCTCGATCACCACCTCGATGACCCAGTCGCACTCGCGCAGCCGGGCCAGGTCGTCCTCGAGGTTGCCGATCTCGATGCGGGCCAGGTCGGAGGCCAGGAAGATCGGCGAGGGCTTGAGCTTCTCCAGGGCCGCCAGGCCGGCGGCCGGGATGCGGTTGCGGACCGCCGGGCTCTCCAGCGTCAGGCCGGCGGCGGTCTCCTCGGGCGACGGCGCCCGGGGGACGATGTCGAACAGCACCACCTTCAGCCCGGCGTTGACCAGGTGGGCGGCGATGGTCCCGCCCATCACGCCCGCGCCCAGCACCGCCACCTTGTCGATCCTGGGGATCGAACCGCCAACCGTCGTGCCCATCTGGCCTCCTCGCGTGCTGTCGGACCACGTTGGTGTTGCCGGCGCCACGTGCGCTGATTCTGGAGTCGGGCGGAGGTGTGCAACGAGCCGGCCAGTTGATTTTTGATATGGAGCCAACTACTCACCTATTTGAGACTATTGATCTTTTATGGTCATATTGACTTGACTGGTGCGACAGGTGTCTCATGCTCTGTCCCAGCTTCGAGACGGTCCTGTACCAGCATTGATCCGCCGGGCAGCTCGTCGCAGCCCCGTCCCAGAGTAGTTGAGCGCAACCCGTCCCAGAGTAATTGAGCCGCCCTGAGTCGCCCCGTCCCAGAGTAGTTGGCTCCCCCCGTCCCGGAGCCGTTCACGACCCCGTCCCAGAGCAATTCGCGGAGCCGCCATGCCCCCCTCCCCCCGCCGACCGGTCATCTGGGCCTTCAGCACCAGCCGGCTCCGCGCCGGCTTCGAGAGCGTGGCGCCGCTGCTGGCCCCCGAGGCCGAGATCCACGTCTTCGACGGCGGCTTCGAGGAGGCGCTGGCCACCCTGCGGGCCCGGCGGACCGCCGGGGAGCGGGTGGATGCCCTGGTGGCCGCCGGCGCCAACGGCGCCTACCTGCGCGACCACGCCGACGTCCCGGTGGTGGTGGTGGGCGCCTCCACCGTCGACACCATCGGCGCGCTGCTGCGGGCCCGCACGCTCTCGCCGCGCATCGGGGTGGTCAACTTCTCCCGGGTGGTGTCGGGCATCGACCAGGGCGGCTTCCTCATGGACGGGGCCACCGTGGAGCAGCGCCCCTACCTGACCCCCGACGAGGCCCGCACCCAGGTGCTGGAGCTGGCCGCCCGCGGCGTCGAGGTCATCGTCGGCCCGGGGCCTGTCTGCGACCTCGCCGAGCAGGCCGGCCTCAAGGCGGTGCTCCTCTACGGGCAGGACTCGCTGGCCCAGGCCATCCGCCAGGCCATCGAGATCGCCCGGGTCACCGGGGCCGCCGCCGCCCGCCTCGACCACCTGCGCCTCTTCATCGACCACCTGGAGCCGGGGGTGGTGGTGGTCGACCTCGACGAGCGCATCCAGTCGATCAACCCGACGCTGCAGCGGCTCCTCTCGCTGCCGGCCGTCGAGGCGCTGGGGCGCCCGCTCTCCACGGTGGCCCCGGCGCTGGGGCTGGCCCGGGTGCTCGAGGCGGGGATGGCCGAGACCGACACCCTGGAGCGGATCGGCGGGCGTGCCGTGCTGGTGAGCCGGACGCCGCTGCGCGACCACGGCACGCTGCGCGGCGCCATGGCCATCTGCCAGGACGCCACCACCATCCAGCGGCTGGAGCGGCGGCTCCGCTCCCAGCACCGGCCGCCGCGCTTCGAGGCCCGCTACACGCTCCAGGCCATCGTCGGCGTCTCCCCGGCCATCCTCGGGGTGCGGGCCATGGCCGAGCGCTACGCCCGCACCGACGCCACCGTGCTCATCACCGGCGAGAGCGGCACCGGCAAGGAGATGGTGGCCCAGGGGATCCACGCCGCCGGCAAGCGGCGCGACCACCCCTTCGTGGCCATCAACTGCGCCGCCTTCCCGGAGACGCTGCTGGAGTCGGAGCTCTTCGGCTACGAGGAGGGGGCCTTCACCGGCTCGCGCCGCGGCGGCCGGCCCGGGCTCTTCGAGGCGGCCCACCTCGGCACCATCTTCCTCGACGAGGTGGGCGACGTGCCGCTCACCCTGCAGTCCCGCCTGCTGCGGGTGCTGCAGGAGCGGCAGGTGCTGCGGCTGGGCAGCAACGATCCCACCCCCATCGACGTGCGGGTCATCGCCGCCACCCACCAGGACCTGCGCGCCGCGGTGGCCGCCGGCCGCTTCCGCGACGACCTCTACTTCCGCCTCCACATCCTCCCCATCCACCTGCCGCCGCTGCGCCACCGCACCGGCGACGTCGCCCCCATCGCCAGCGACCTGCTGCGCCGGGTGCTGGCGCGCCACGGCGTCCCCGGGGCCCACGCCCGGGCCCTGGCCCGGGTCCTGCCGCGGCTGGAGGCCTACGCCTGGCCCGGCAACGTCCGCGAGCTGGAGAACGTGCTGGAGCGGGTGGCGGTGCTGTTCGCCGACGGGGCCATCGCCGACGACGAGCTGGACGTGGAGCTGCTGGCGGTGCTCCCCGAGCTCTTCGACGGCGTGGCCGCGCCGGCACGCCAGCCCGACCTGCGCGCCACCCGCCAGGCGCAGGAGCGGCTCCACGTCGAGCGGGTGGTGGCCGAGTGCGGCGGCAACCTCAGCGAGGCGGCCCGCCGGCTCGGGGTGGGGCGGTCGACGCTCTACCGCAAGCTGGCCGAACCCCGCGCCGCGCCCCCCGGGGGCGGCCCCCTCAGACCTTGAGCCACTCGAACCAGACCGGGTGGTTGGCCTTGTACCACTCGAGCACCTCGCGAATGGCCAGCTGCTTGTCGCGCGGCATGACCCGCTCGTCGATCCGGTCCCAGTGGACGATGATGTTCTCGCCGTCGTGCTCCAGGGCCTGCGAGAGCATGGTCTGCAGCTCGTTGCGGATGCGCCCCGAGTCGGAGATCTTCACCGGCCGGGTGCGGTGATCGACGCCGGAGAGGAAGCGGACCAGCAGCGGGCTGAAGACGTGGCGGGCCTGGTCGAGCTGGTCCATGAAGCGGAAGGTGAAGGTGATGCGGGCCGAGGCCTTGCGGGTGGCCAGCAGGGTGGTCACCTTGTAGACCCCCTCCCCCACCTTCTCGATCCCCGGCGCCCCGCTGTACGGGTCGTCGCTCATGTAGCCGACGCAGGAGAGGACGTGCCAGTCCTTCTGCGGCAGGAAGTCGTCGGCGTGGAGCACCTTGCGCCCGGTCGGCATGTTGGAGGCGCGCGCCTCCTCGATGGCGTCGGCGTAGGCCTTGACCTGCACCGGCCCGACGTCGACGCCGCCGTGGAGCTCCTTGACCCGGGCGGCGAAGCCGGGGTCGGCGGGATCCAGCTGCATCAGCTGCGCCTCCTTGTGGCAGGGCAGCTCGAAGGTGGGCGAGAACATCGCCATGCTGGCGTCGACGTCCAGCACCTCGGAGAGGCTGGAGGCCTGCATGGCCTCGGCGGTGGCGGCGTAGCCGTCGCAGAGGAAGACGTGGGTCTTGCCGGCGGCGTCCTTCCAGCTGCCCACCAGGAAGGTTGGGGCGTAGGTGCCGGAGTCGGTGAAGACGGCGTGCCCGGAGGGGGCCACCCAGCCGTCCTCGACGAGGTGGCAGCCGGTGTCCTTCCACTCCTGCCAGAGCGGCCCCAGCCGCTTGACCCGGCTCTTCCCGGAGAGCGTCCAGACGTGGACGTTCTTCCGCTCGATGCCCGGGTAGGTGGCCTCGATGGCCTCCGCCACCTGGGCCCGCGGCGTCCGGTAGTCGAGCAGCAGGGCGGTCCGCTCGGCGGTCTCGCAGACCCGCCGGGGCACGGTGAGGCAGCCCATGTAGGACTCGTAGGGCTTGGCCACCCGCAGCGGCTGGTCGAAGAGGTGGAACACCGTCATGGGGCCGGTCGGCTTCCCCTCGGCGAAGCGGGAGGTGCACTCCAGGGTGTCGATGGCGGCGCCCCAGATGGTGATGCCGCGGTCCTGCAGCCAGCCGTGGAAGTTCTGGAAGGTGTGGCCGGGCTCGTTGAGCAGCCGCCGCACCCGGCGATCGACGGTGCGGGCCACCTCGGGGCGGGCGTAGACCCGGCCGAAGCCGAGCAGCGGGTTGGCCCCCATCTCCGGGGTCTCGCCGGCCTTGGGCATCAGCCCCTCGCCCAGCGAGACCATGATGGCGTGGCTCTCCGGCAGGGTGCGGGTCAGGTGCCAGAGCCCCTCGCTCATCACGTAGGCGCTGATGGCGTCGGCGGCCTTCTTGGCCTGGTTGTACCCCTGCTTGTCCTGCCCCTTCCCCTCGCCGTGGCCGCCGAAGAGCTTGGTGCCGAGCGCGGTGGCCGCCGCGGTCACCGCCAGGCAGCGGGTGATGCCGCGCGGGGTGAAACTGTGCGAGCTGACCGGGTCGGCCTGGGCCCGCTCCACCTCGACGTCCTCCAGCCAGAGGTGGAAGCGGAGCAGCACGGGCCGGGTGTCGAAGGCCCACTGGGCGATGACGTTGCGCTTCTCGAAGTCGGTCATGGAGTGGTGCCCCGGAGGTCGGCCTGCGGTGGAGGGTCATTGTAGCCGCCTCTCCCGCGAAAGGGGTGCGCGGATTGCGAGCACCCGCCCGGACCCCGGGCCGACATCGGGAGCGGCGGCGGCGGAGCCCGGCGACAAAGCGGAATCGGGGCCGGACTCGCGTTAAGTTGGGAGGATGGCCACCAAGAGAAAGCGCGTCGGCATCCTCACCGGCGGGGGCGACGTCCCCGGCCTCAACTCGGTGATCAAGAGCGTGGTCTACCGCGGCTGGGAGCACGACCTGGAGGTCGTCGGCATGCGCCGGGGCTTCGAGGGGCTCACCCACGTCGACCTCGACGACCCGTACAGCAAGTCGCGCTACATCGTCCCCCTCGACCGCGAGACCTGCCGGACCATCGACCGCTCCGGCGGGACCATGCTCCACACCAGCCGCGTCGGCCCGGGGAAGGTGAGCAAGCTGCCGCCGCACCTGGTCAACGCCGGCGTCCCGGAGATCCCCGGCCCCAGCGGTCCGTCCTGGGACCTCACCCCGCAGGTGCTCAAGAACATCGAGCGGCTCGGCCTCGAGTACCTGATCTGCATCGGCGGCGACGGCACGCTGCGCTCCGCCGCCCAGCTCAACGCACTCGGGGTCAAGGTCATCGGCATCCCCAAGACCATGGACAACGACGTGCAGGGGACCGAGTACTGCATCGGCTTCTCCACCGCCATCACCCGGGCCACTGACGCCATCGAGCGGCAGCGGACCACGGTGGGCTCGCACGAGCGCATCGGCATCTTCCGCGTCTTCGGCCGCGACGCCGGCTTCACCGCCCTCTATACCGGCCACGTCACCTCCAACCGCTGCGTCATCCCGGAGTACAAGGTCGACGTCGAGAAGCTCATCGACCTGCTGGTGACCGAGAAGCGCGAGAACCCGAGCAACTACGCCATCGTGGTCCTCTCCGAGGGGGCCACCTGGCACGGCTACGAGGTGGTGGAGTACGGCGCCGCCGACACCTACGGGCGCCGGCGCAAGGCCAGCGTCGCCGAGGTGCTGGCCGAGGAGTTCCGGCTGCGCACCAGCGAGGAGACCATCGTCTCCGACCTGACCTACGACCTGCGCTCCGGCGAGCCGGACTTCCTCGACAAGCTGGTGGCCTCCACCTTCGGCACCCTGGCGCTCGACGCCGTGCTGGCAGGGAAGAGCGGCGTGATGTCGGCGCTGGTGGAGGGGACCTACCAGCTGGTGCCGCTGCCCGACCCGAAGCTGGGGGCGCGCAAGGTCGACGTCCCCTCCATGTACAACACCGACCGCTACCGGCCGCTCTACGCCAACAAGCTGGGGCTGCCCATCTTCCTCAACCGGCTCCCGCCCCGGAAGCCCTGAGCGCCCGCCGTGGCGCCCTCCCCCGCCCCGCCCGGCCGCGGCGGCCCCACCCTGCTGGTCCGCGACGCGGCGCTGGTCGCCACCCTCGACGAGCAGCGGCGCGAGCTGCCGGGCGCCTCGATCTTCGCCCGCGGCGGCTTCATCGAGGCCATCGGCCCGGCCGCGGCGCTGCCCGCCACCGCCGACCGGGTCATCGACGGGCGCGGCCACCTGGTGGTGCCGGGCCTCGTCAACACCCACCACCACATGTACCAGTCGCTGACCCGGGCGGTGCCGGCGGTCCAGGACGCCGAGCTCTTCTCCTGGCTGCGCGGCCTCTACCCGGTCTGGGCCGGCCTCGACCCGGAGATGGCCCGGGTCTCGGCGCTGGTGGCCATGGCCGAGCTGCTGCTCTCCGGCTGCACCACCTCCGCCGATCACCTCTACCTCTTCCCCAACGGCGTCCGGCTCGACGACACCATCGAGGCGGCGGCCACCGCCGGCCTGCGCTTCACCGCCACCCGCGGCGCCATGAGCGTGGGGCGCAGCCAGGGCGGCCTGCCCCCCGACGAGCTGGTGGAGAGCGAGCCGGCCATCCTCGCCGACATGGAGCGGGTGGTGGGGCGCTGGCACGACCCCGCGCCCGGGGCCATGGTGCAGGTGGCGCTGGCCCCCTGCTCGCCCTTCTCGGTGAGCCGCGAGCTGATGCGCGACACCGCGGCGCTGGCCCGGGCGCGCCGGGTCCGGCTCCACACCCACCTGGCCGAGAACGACCGCGACGTGGCCTGGTCGCGCCAGAAGTTCCGGCGCACCCCGGCCGAGTACGCCGAGGAGCTGGGCTGGGTGGGTCCGGACGTCTGGCACGCCCACGCCGTCAAGCTCGACGTCGCCGGGATCGCCCGCTTCGCCGCCACCGGCACCGGCGTGGCCCACTGCCCCTGCTCCAACATGCGCCTGGCGAGCGGCATCGCCCCGGTGCGCGCCATGCTCGATGCTGGGGTGCCGGTGGGGCTGGGCGTGGACGGCAGCGCCTCCAACGACGGGGCGCAGCTGCTGGGCGAGGCCCGCCAGGCGCTGCTGCTGGCCCGCCTGGCGGCCTCGCTGGTCCCCCTCGGCTGCGACCGCGGCCCGGCGGCGATGACGGCGCGCGACGCCCTGGCGCTGGCCACCCGCGGCGGCGCCCGGGTGCTGGGGCGGGCCGACATCGGCCACCTGGCACCGGGGATGTGCGCCGACCTGGCCCTCTTCGATCTCGGCGCACCGGGGCTGGCTGGCGGCGCCGTCCACGACCCGGTGGGCGCGCTGCTGCTCTGCGCCCCGCAGCCGGCCGCCTTCACGGTGGTGGCCGGCCGGGTGCTGGTGGAGCACGGGCGGCTCACCAGCTTCGAGCTGGCCCCGGTGCTGGCGCGCCACGACGCGCTGGCGAGGGCGCTGGTCGAGCGGGCTCGCTGAGGTGCCGGGACCCCGGGGACCCCGGCGACCCCGGTGCCGGACATGGGACCCCAACCGGCTGCCGGGGTCGAAGAAGGAGTGAGGAGTGGGGCGGGCGGTCCGTCCGGCGATCGAGAGGCGTTGCGAAGGGGGAGCAGGGACGGACGGGTCCGCGGTGGGTGCGGGCGTGTCTGGGCGGCCGCGAGACATCGGCGGTGGCGGGCGCCGGCAGCTCGGGGATTCGCCGATGTCGCGGTTCAGTCACGAACTCGACTTGACCCACCCTGCCCGGGTCGCGCGGCTACTTGATGAAGTACCCCGACACGCGCCAGCGACCATCCTTGTCCAGCATCGGTGTCACCGTCTCGATGGCAGCCTTCTTGTACTTGAAGGAGCTCTGGTACGTGATGATGACGTACCTTCCGTCCGGCGCCCCGGGCAGCGACTCCGTGTATCTCCGGGAGGACGCCCTGCGAGAGACGAGCTTGCCGAGCGGCGACCGTGCGGCGCTCAGGGATTTCTCCCAGTCGCCCTTGCTCACCGCGTCCCTGAAGAGTCGGGCCGCGTCGTCCCAGCTGGCGCCGTACTGACTGGCATCGACCAGCTTCAGCCAGGCGTCCGCGGCGGCGACCGCGGCGTTCTCCGAGGCTTGGTCAGCGCGAACGCCGCCGGCGACGAGGAGAAGGCTGGCAATGGAAAGAGCGCGAACGAGCTTCATGGTGGTTCTCCCTCAGGCGGCGAGCTTCGGATGGAAACCAGACAAGGACGAAGCCTGGCCAGCGCGCAAACTTCGTTCAGCGAGACTCACACCGAGCATACACGGACCCAGCGTCATTTCGGGCGCCCGAAACGGAAATGACCCACCCCGTGCAGGATCCCTCCTTCGCAACTTCGGGCGCCCGAAGCGACTCTGGGTACGTCTCGACGGCCCCCGCCCCGGCACCGTCCGCCCCCACCCTCCCGCTCCCGCTCCCGCCCCCCGGCACCCCGCCCCCGCCCCCGCCCGCCAACCGCGCCCCCCCCGAAAACGAGGAGGGCCGCCCTCGCGGACGGCCCCCCGGGACTTCAACTCCGCGTGACGGCTACTTCGAGGCCGGGACCTTGCCCTCGACGCCCTTCACCAGGACCCCGAGGACCCCGGACCCCGGTGCCGGACATTAGACCGAGCAAGACTGATGGCCTGGAACCGCTAAGAGCCCGTGATTGGGCTCTGGAGCCGAGAAGAGTCTGGCGGAGGACTCAGATCGGCCCGCCGGCCACTACTTCGAGGCTGTACGTGGCCTCCCTTTGGCACTCGGCGGAGTTGATTTGCTGGGATTTGCGCTGCGAAGGCGAGCCGCGCGGCCTCGGCGGGCATGCCGACCTCAATCGCCAACCACGGCCTCACCTCAGTTTGGAGGTGATAAGCCGCACGCCTCGAGCCGGACGGTCACCCAGCTGAGTTCGCCGATGAACGGGCCGTGGACGAGGTCGGTGCGCCGGGAGCGGAGTTTCTCGAGAATCGGCGACGCGAACAGGTGCTGGTAGGCGGTGCGCCGGCTCGGCCCCGTGCGTCCGAGGGCGAGATACTCCGGCGCGTCGGTGATGAGGTCGTCCGACTCGCCGTAGGCGTAGTGGCGGAAACTCGACCAGCGCCACTTGCTTGGGGCCTGGACCAGCCCGGCCCGGACGGGGTTCAAGTCGCCGTAGCGCATCACCGTGAGCTGATGCCGGCCATCCTGGATGCGGGGAGACCGGAGGCGCTCCATGACGACTTGTCCGCGGCCCTTGGTCCGCCGATTGTACCAGCGGGCGAAGCCCCAATTGACGACCTTCCAGAAGGCGCTGAAGGCACCCTGACCCTGAGTGGCCCGGATCATGAGGTGCGGATGGGTGCCCATCAAGCAGTATGAGTAGATCTCGATTCCGAACTTCTCCTTGTACTTCCGCAGGAGTGCCAGAAACGTGAGGCACGCCTCGTCCGAGTCGAGGACAAGGGTGTGGCCGTGGCTGCGCCAGGTGCAGTGGTTGGTGGAACCATCCTCAACGAGGTGGTTACGGCGGAGTCGAGCCATGACCTCACTGACGTGAGCAAGCGCCGCGCCAAGCGCGGCCCCGATGTCGCGATGTCGGCCCCGATGTCGGCCCCGATGTCCGGCACCACGGCACCACGCCCCCACGCCCGCCACGCCCGCCACGCATGTCCGGCACCATCCCCCCCGGCACCATCCCCAGCGCCCCCCCATGTCCGGCACCGCGCCCCCCCATGTCCGGCACCGCGCCCCGCGGCACCGCGCCCCCCCATGTCCGGCACCGCGCCCACGCCCGCCACGCCCGCCACGCATGTCCGGCACCATCCCCCCCGGCACCACGCCCCACCATGTCCGGCACCACACCCCGCACCATGTCCGGCACCACTCCCCCCCCACCATGTCCGGCACCACACCCCCATGTCCGGCACCACACCCCATGTCCGGCACCACACCCGCCCCATGTCCGGCACCACACCCCATGTCCGGCACCACACCCACACCCTGGCACCACACCCCCGCGCCCCACGGCACCGCGCCACGCGCCCCCCCCGAAAACGAGGAGGGCCGCCCTCGCGGACGGCCCCCCGGGACTTCAACTCCGCGTGACGGCTACTTCGCGGCCGGGACCTTGCCCTCGACGCCCTTCACCAGGAAGTTGACGCCGCCGAGCCACTTGTCGTCGGCGGCCACGCCCTTCTTGAGCCGCTCCTTGCCGGTGTTGTCGACGATGGGCCCCTTGAAGATGTCGAGCGTGCCGGCCTTGAGCCCGGCCTTGGCCTCATCGACCTTCTTGCGGGTCTCGGCCGGGACCAGCTCGGGGATCTTGACGAAGTCGGTCATCCCCTCCCTGTGGCCCCACTTGGTGTCGCCGGTCTTCCAGGTCTTGTTGAGCACGTCGTTGAGGGCCTTCTCGTAGTAGACGCCCCACAGCAGCATGCAGGAGCCGAGGTGGGCCTTGGGCGCGAAGGCGCTCATGTCGCTGTCCCAGCCGAAGGCGTACTTGCCCTGGCGCTCGGCCTCCTGGAGCACCGCGGTGGAGTCGGTGTTCTGCAGCAGCACGTCGGCCTTGCCGTTGATGAGCGTCTTGGCCGCCTCGGTCTCCTTGGGCGGATCGAACCAGGTGCTGACCCAGACCACCTTGGTCTTGGCCTTGGGGTTCACCGACTGGGCGCCCAGCGTGAAGGCGTTGATGTTGCGCAGCACCTCGGGGATGGGGAACGAGGCCACGAAGCCCAGGGTGTTGGTCTTGGTCATCTTGCCGGCCACGATGCCGGCCAGGTAGGCCACCTCGTGGATGCGCGGCTCGTAGACGCGCATGTTCTCGCTCGTCTTGTAGCCGGTGGCGTGCTCGAAGTAGACGTCCGGGAAGTCCTTGGCCACCTTGGCCATGGAGTCGCCGAAGCCGAACGAGGTGGCGAAGATCACCTTGTTGCCCTGGGTGGCGAGATCGCGGATGACGCGCTCGGCGTCGGGCCCTTCCTTGACGCTCTCCACGAAGGAGGTGACCACCTTGTCGCCCAGCTTGGCGACCGCCTCCTTGCGCCCGGCGTCGTGGGCGAAGGTGTAGCCGGCGTCGCCGACCGGGCCGACGTAGACGAAGGCGGCCTTGAGCGGGGCCGGCTTGGCCGGCGCCGGGGCGGCCACCGGGGCCGGGGCG
Organism: Anaeromyxobacteraceae bacterium; assembly: GCA_032654565.1. Lineage (GTDB taxonomy): Bacteria > Myxococcota > Myxococcia > Myxococcales > Anaeromyxobacteraceae > JADKCZ01. The sequence goes on from JAULAX010000017.1 coordinate 719,279, forward strand.
GGCGGCGCGGCCGGCTTGCTGCAGGCGGTGAGCCCGGCGGCCGTGAAGACCGTGGCCAGCGCGAGGAACTTCAGGGAGGAACGAGTGGTCATGGCTGCGATGCTCCTTCTGGTGAACGTGGAACAGCCGGTGCAGCGGTCTCTACCCCAAAACGTCAGCTTCCGGGGAAGAAGGTCTTGCCCAGCGAGGCCGGCATGTTGAGCCGGATCCAGAGCGGGTTGCGGGAGATGAGGACCAGGACCACCACCGTGGCCAGGTAGGGCAGCATGCTCATGAACTCGGGCGCCACCTGCACGCCCGCGCCCTGCAGGTAGAGCTGCAGCATGGTCACACCCCCGAAGAGGTACGCCCCCAGCAGCATCCGCGCAGGCCGCCAGGTGGCGAAGGTGGTGAGCGCCAGCGCGATCCAGCCGCGCCCCGCCACCATCCCCTCCACCCAGAGCGGCGTGTAGATCACCGAGAGGTAGGCGCCGGCCACGCCGCAGAGCGCCCCGCCGGTCACCATCGCCGCCAGCCGGATGCGCCGGACCGGGTAGCCGAGGGCGTGGGCGGCGCCGGGCGACTCGCCGATGGCGCGCAGGATCAGCCCGCCCCGGGTCCGGTAGAGGAACCAGGCCACCGCGGCGGCCACGGCCACCGCGAAGTAGACCACCGGGTGCTGGCGGAAGAAGGCCACGCCCAGCACCGGCAGGTCGCGCAGCAGCGGCACCCCGGCCACCGGGGCCTCCTCCAGCTTCTTGCCCACGAAGCCGATGCCGACGAAGGCCGAGAAGCCGGAGCCGAAGAGGCTGACCGCCAGGCCGGTGGCGTACTGGTTGGTGTTGAGCCAGATCACCAGCCAGCCGGAGATGGCGGCGCCCACCGCCCCGGCCGCCGCCCCGGCCACCAGCGCCAGCAGCTCGCTCCCGGTGGTGAAGCCGGTGGCGAAGCCGGCCACCGCCGCCACCAGCATCAGCCCCTCGGCGCCGAGGTTGAGCACGCCGGCCCGCTCGTTGATCAGCAGCCCCATGCCGGCCAGCGCCAGCGGGGTGCCGGCCGCCAGCGTGGCGGCGACCAGGAGCGCCAGGTCGTTCATCGCGTGAGGCTCCAGCGCGGCCGGTAGTGGATGAGCGTGTCGCAGGCCAGCAGCGAGAGCAGCAGCACCCCCTGGAAGACGCCGGAGAGCGCCGAGGGGAGGCCGACCCGCGACTGGGCCAGCTCGCCGCCGATGAGGAACATGGAGAGCACGCCGCTGCCGAGGATGCAGCCGAGCGGGTGGAGGCGGCCCACGAAGGCGACGATGATGGCGGTGAAGCCGTAGCCGGAGGAGACGTGCGGGGTGAGCTGGCCCATGGGGCCGGCCACCTCGAAGGCCCCGGCCACGCCGGCCAGCCCGCCCGAGGTGAGCAGCGTGGTCCAGATGGCGGCGCGCGAGGAGAAGCCGGCGTAGCGGGCCGCCGCCGGCGCCGGGCCGCCCACCTGCAGCTGGATGCCGGCGAAGGTGCGGAAGAGGAAGATCCACATGGCCAGCGCCGCCAGCAGCGCCACCGCCGACCCCCAGTGCAGCCGCATGCCGCGGATGACCCGGGGGATCTCGGTCTGGCTGGCGAAGCTGACGGTCTGGGGGAAGTTGAAGCCGGCCGGGTCCTTCCACGGCCCGAAGACCAGCCAGGAGAGGAAGAGGTTGGCCACGTAGACCAGCATCAGGCTGACCAGGATCTCGTTGGCGTTGAAGCGGTCTCGCAGCAGCGCCACCACCCCGGCCCAGGCGGCGCCGGCCAGCGCCCCGGCCAGGATCACCAGCGGGAAGAAGAGCCAGCGGCTCATCCCCAGCTCGGCGGTGGTCACCCAGAGCGCCAGCCCGCCGCCGCCGATGGCCCCCATCAGGAACTGCCCCTCGGCGCCGATGTTCCAGACGTTGGAGCGGTAGCAGAGGGCCAGCCCGAGGGCGATGAGGATGAGCGGCGTCGACTTGAGCGCCAGCTCGGTCAGGGCCCGGGTGCCGTTGAAGGGCTCGAGGAAGAAGACCTGGAGCGCCTGGAGCGGCTCCTTGCCCAGCGCCGCGAAGAGCACCGCCCCCACCAGGGCGGTGATGGCCAGGGCGATGACCGGCGAGAGGACGCTGAGCGCGGCCGATGGGGTGGCGCGGGGCTCGAGGCGGATCACGGGAACTCCCCGATCGACGAGCCCGGCCCGTCCTCCGGCCCGCGGGGCCAGAGGCCGCTCATCCACTCGCCGACCAGCTCCACGGTGGCGGCGCTGGTGCCGATGGAGGGCGAGAGCCGCCCCCGGGCCATGACGTGGAGCCGATCGGTCATCTCGAACAGCTCCTCCAGCTCCTCGGAGACCACCAGCAGCGCCGACCCGGCGTCGCGGAGCGCCAGCAGCTCGGCGCGGATCTGCGCGGCGGCGCCGACGTCGACGCCCCAGGTCGGCTGCGCCACCACCAGCACCCGGGGGACCGCGTCGATCTCGCGGCCGACGATGTACTTCTGCAGGTTGCCGCCGGAGAGGCTCCGGGCCACCGCCCCCGGCCCGCCCGACTTGACCTTGAAGCGCTCGATGATCGAGGCGGTCTGGTAGCGGAGCGCCTGGCGGTCGATCCAGCCGAGGGCGCGCAGCGACTCGTTGCGCGTCAGCAGCATGTTGTGGGCCAGGGAGAGCGACGGCACCGCCCCGCGCCCCAGCCGCTCCTCGGGGATGAAGTGGAGCCCCAGCTTGCGCCGGGCCCCGGTCCGCAGCCCGCCGATGGGCTGGCCGAAGAGCTCGATGGACTCGCCGGTGGCGCGCGGGTCCTCGCCGGAGATGGCCGCCAGCAGCTGCTGCTGGCCGTTGCCGGAGACCCCGGCGATGCCCACCACCTCCCCCTCGCGCAGCTCCAGCGACACCTGGTGCAGGTCGGTGCCGAAGCGGTCGAGCTTCTCCAGCGAGAGGTCCTTGACCCGCAGCGCCACCTGGCCCGGCGTCACCTCGCGGTGGACCAGCCGGGGCGGCTCGGCGCCGATCATCAGCCGCGAGAGGCTGGCGTTGCTCTCCTGGGTGGGGTCGCACTGGCCGGAGACCCGGCCGCCGCGCAGCACCGTGCACTGGTGGCAGAGGGCCCGGATCTCGTCGAGCTTGTGGCTGATGTAGAGGATGGAGCAGCCGGTGGCCGCCAGCTGCCGCAGGGTGACGAAGAGCTTCTCCACCGCCTGCGGCGTCAGCACCGAGGTGGGCTCGTCGAGGATGAGCAGCCGCGGCTCGGCCAGCAGGGCCCGGACGATCTCGACGCGCTGCCGCTCGCCCACCGAGAGGGTGTGCACCGCCCGCTCCGGCTCCAGCTCCAGGCCGTACTCGGCCGCCTTGGCGCGGATCCCGGCCACCACCTGGTCCAGCGTCAGCTCCCCGCTCATCCCCAGCCAGACGTTCTCGGCCACGGTGAGGGTGTCGAAGAGCGAGAAGTGCTGGAACACCATGGCGATGCCCAGCGCCCGGGCCTCCTGGGGGCTGCGGATCTGCACCGGCTGGCCGTTCCAGAGGATGCGGCCGGCGTCGGGGCGGAGGGCGCCGTAGATGATCTTCACCAGCGTCGACTTGCCGGCCCCGTTCTCGCCGAGGATGGAGTGGATCTCCCCCGGCTGCACGGTGAGCGTCACCCCGTCGTTGGCCACCACCGACGCGAAGCGCCGGGTGATCTGCTCGAGCTGGAGCCTGGGGACGGTCACGCGCGGAGGGCGGGGCGGCCCGGGCTAGTGCCCCGCCCCGGGCATGATGACGTGACGAGAGAGCCGAGACCGAAGCGAGGCTGGCGCCCGAGGAGGGAGCAGCGGAAGCGTAGCAGCGCTACGTTGAGCAGCGGACCGACGAGGCCGCCTGCCGCAGCGAGAGGATCGGCTTTCGCAGTAGTCATCATGCCTGGGGCGTGGCACTAAGTCCCGCCGCGCTGCTGGCGGATGGGCGAGACGAAGGTGTAGTCGATGTCCCAGGGGAAGTAGATCCACTTCTCCTGCCGGAACTCCTTGACGAAGGTGTCGACCAGCGGCCGCCCGGCCGGCTTGGCGTAGAGGGTGGCGAAGTGGGCCCTGGGGAGCCGCTCGCGGACGGCGCGCGCGGTGCGGCCGGTGTCGACGAGATCGTCGATGAGCAGCCAGCCGGCCCCGTCCCCCTCCACGCCCTTCAACCAGCGCAGCTCGCCCTGGGTGGTGTCGGCGGCGCCGGTGCTCCCCGGCTCGTAGCTGACCACGCAGACGGTGTCGATGAGCCGCAGCTCGAGCTCGCGCGCCACCAGCGCCGCCGGCACCAGCCCGCCGCGGGTGATGGCGATGATCCCCTTCCAGTCGTCCAGGGCGTGGAGCACCCGCGACAGGTAGCGGGCGTCCCGATGCAGCTCGGGCCAGGAGATGATGATCTCGTCGCGGTACGGGGGGGCCGGGGCGGGGGCGCCGGGGGGAGGCACGGGCTGGTTCGCCATGGAGCGGGAAGACTAAGCGTTCCCGGGGCGGGCCGCGACCAGAACTTCCGGGCCGGAGGCCGGGGGCCCGAAAAGGGAGCGGCGCCACCGGGGTTGTCCGGTGACGCCGCGGTGTGGCAGGGAGGCCGGGGGCGCTAGCCGCGGCGCTTCTCGGCGACCTCCTTCTCCAGCTTCTCGATGGCGGGCGAGACCTCCTCGTTCTTCTTCTCCCCCTCGTGGCCGCCCAGGTAGGCGGCGCCGGTGGCGTGCGGCGGGGCCACGGTGGCGGCGAAGGCGCCGGCCCGCTCGCGGAAGCGGCCGGTGACGCTGATGGCCATGGCCTGGCCGAGCAGGGCGAAGCCGACGAAGGGGAGGAACATCAGGAAGGCCAGGCCGACCACCGGGAGGATGAGGAACAGCAGCGGGAAGGGGACGCTGACGTAGCGGGTGGTGGAGGCGCCGGGCAGCCGGCCGCCGTCCTCGCTGATCACCTCGACCGCGAGCGTGCTGATCGAGAAGTAGTAGCCGCTGTTCACCTTGGTGTTGCCGTCGAAGGTCTTCATCGTGTTCTCCTGTTGGGGGTGCTCGAGTGGGTCCTGCTGCGGGAGGCGCCGGGTGGAGGCCGCGCCGCGGGTGGCTCTGCTCAGTTCTTGCGCTTCTCGGCGACTACCTTCTCCAGCTGCTCGACCTCGGGAGAGACCTGCTCGTTCTTCTTCTCTCCCTCGTGGCCGCCCAGGTAGGCGGCGCCGGTGGCGTGCGGCGGGGCCACGGTGGCCGCCAGGGCGTCGGCGCCCTTGGAGACGTGGCCGGTGACCCGCTGGATGACGGCGTAGGCGACCATGAAGATGCCGATGAAGGGGAGGAACATCAGGAAGGCCAGCCCGACCACCGGGATGACCGCGAAGAGGAGCGGGAACGGGACGCTGACGTACCGGGTGGTGACCGCGCCCGGCAGGGTGCCGCCCTCCTCGCCGATGACCTCGACCGCGAACGAGTTGGTCGAGAGGTAGTAGCCGCTCTTCACCTTGGAGTTGCCGTTGTAGGTCATCATGGTGTTCCCCTTTCGTGAATGGACATTGCCCCTTCCCGGCGTCGCTCACCATTGGGACAGCGCCCCGGTCGGCCACCTTTGATTCCGGGGATGGGCGTCGGGCGGTCGCCCGAGGCGGCTCGGGCGCTTCACCGACCCCGGGCGGGTCGGATTCGCTTGACCGCGGCCCGGCGACCGCGTCCACTGTCCGGCGTCGGGACCCCAACCCCCCGGAGCCCCTATGGAATCCCAGTTCGACTACGACTTCCTGGTCATCGGCTCCGGCTTCGGCGGGGCGGTCTCGGCGCTCCGGCTCAGCGAGAAGGGGCACCGCGTCGGGGTGCTGGAGATGGGCAAGCGCTGGCGCGGCGAGGACTTCGCCGCCACCAACTGGAACGTCCGCAAGTACCTCTGGATGCCGAAGCTGGCGCTCTACGGCATCCAGCAGATCACGCTGCTGCGCGACGTGCTCATCTTCCACGGCGCCGGCGTCGGCGGCGGCAGCCTGGTCTACGCCAACACCCTGCTGGCCCCGCCGGATCGCGTCTTCGACGACGCCCGCTGGCCGGCCGGCACCGACTGGAAGGCGGCGCTGGCGCCGCACTACCGCACCGCCCGCTTCATGCTCGGGGTCACCGAGGCGCCCCGGGTCTTCGCCGCCGACGAGCTGCTGCGCCAGGTGGTGGAGGAGACCACCGGCCGCGGCCACACCTTCGCCAAGTACACCGTGGGTGTCTACTTCGGCCAGCCCGAGCAGCGCGTGCCCGACCCCTTCTTCGGCGGCGAGGGGCCGGACCGCACCGGCTGCCACCACTGCGGCGAGTGCATGACCGGCTGCCGCCACGGCGCCAAGAACACCCTCGACAGGAACTACCTCTGGCTGGCCGAGGCCCGCGGCGCCGTCATCCACCCCGAGACCCTGGTGGAGGACCTGAAGCCGCTGCCGGGCGGCGGCTACGCCGTGCGCACCGTCCGCTCCACCGACCGGCTCTTCAAGCGGCGCCGCACCTTCACCGCCCGCAACGTGGTGGTGGCGGCCAGCGTGCTCGGCACCGTCAAGCTGCTGCTCGAGTGCCAGCGGCGCGGCAGCCTTCCCGCCCTCTCGCCGCAGCTCGGCAACTACGTCCGCACCAACAGCGAGGCGCTGCTCGGGGTCAAGGCCGGCGGCACCGAGGTCGACTACAGCCAGGGCATCGCCATCACCTCCGGCATCCACCCCGACGACGACACCCACGTCGAGATGGTCCGCTACGGCGCCGGGCAGGACTTCATGTCGCTGCTCACCACGGTGCTGGTGGGCGGCGGGCCGCCCTGGCCGCGCTGGCTGCGCTGGCTGGGCCACATGGTGCGCCACCCCATCGAGGCCCTCCGCGCCCACTCCCCCATCGACTGGGCCCGCCGCACCTCGATCCTGCTGGTGATGCAGCCGGTCAACAACTTCATGAAGCTGACCCTGCGCCGCCGTCCCTGGGGCTGGGGGCTCTCCAGCGAGCTGCGCTCCGGACCCCGCCCGCCCACCTTCATGCCGCTGGCCAACCAGCTGGCGGCGAAGATGGCCGAGAAGATCGGCGGCACGCCCGGGAGCGTCCTCCCCGAGGTGCTCCTGAACACCTCCACCACCGCTCACATCCTCGGCGGCGCCACCATGGGGCGCACCCCGGAGGAAGGGGTCTGCGACGGCCAGGGGCGCGTCTTCGGCTACCCCGGGCTCTTCATCGCCGACGGCAGCCTGGTGCCGGCCAACCTGGGGGTGAACCCCTCGCTCACCATCACCGCCCTGGCCGAGCACGTCATGGCCGGCATCCCGGCCAACCCGGCCGGGGCGGGGCGCCCGGCGCCGCGTCCGCCGGCCGAGGGATGACCGCGGCCCGCCGCCGCGCTACGGTGGTTCCGATGGCCCGCCTCCACCTCGCCGCGCTGCCGCTGCTCGCCCTCGGCGCCTGCTCCTCGTCGGCGCCCCACAACATGTCGAGCATGGCCGTCAACACGGCGCTGGCGGCGGCGGTGGCCGGCGCCTCGGTGGCCCACGGCGGCTGCGTGGCCATGTGCACCCAGGGCTGGGTCTGCAACCCGAAGTCCGGCCTCTGCGAGGCGCCGGTGGAGTTCAAGTGCGTCGGGGGCGACCTCAACAGCGGCCTCTGCTCCAACCGCCCCGACGACCTCTCCGCCTCGCAGCCGGGCGCGCCCGGCACCGGCACCCTCCCCGCCAACCTCGGCATCTCGCCCGCCACCGGCGGCACGCCGCCCCCGCCCAGCGAGGCCTCGCCCCGCCCTCCCTGAGCCGAGGCGCCGCCCTGGCCCCGCCCGCTCCGCCTCGCCACCCCTCCACCTGACGACCGCCGCACCCCCGAAAGGAACGCATGGGACGCATCTTCGAGACCCGCAAGGCCACCATGTTCGCCCGCTGGAACAAGATGGCCAAGGCCTTCACCCGCGTCGCCAAGGACATCGCCATCGCGGTGAAGACCGGCGGCCCCGACCCGCACATGAACGCGGCGCTGCGCCGCGCCATGCAGAACGCCCGCGGCCTCAACATGCCGAAGGACAAGGTCGACGGGGCCATCAAGCGCGCCGCCGGCCAGGACCAGAAGGCCTACGAGGTGGTGCTCTACGAGGGTTACGCGCCCCACGGCGTGGCGGTGGTGGTGGAGACGGCCACCGACAACCTGGTCCGCACCGTGGCCAACGTGCGGGTCGGCTTCAAGAACCACGGCGGCAACATGGGGGCGGCCGGCAGCGTCGCCTTCCAGTTCAAGAAGATGGGGGTCTTCCGGCTGGCGCCCGAGGGGATCGACCAGGACGCGCTGGAGCTGGAGCTGATCGACCACGGCCTGGAGGAGCTGGGCGAGGGGACCGGCGAGAAGGGGGAGAGGCAGCTGGTGATCCGCGGCGCCTTCGAGAGCTTCGGCCAGCTGCAGGCGGCGCTGGAGGAGCGCAAGCTGCCGGTCATCTCCGCCGAGCTGGAGTTCGTGGCCCAGACGCCGGTGGAGCTCGGCGAGGAGCAGGCCAAGGAGGTGCTCGAGCTGATCGACGCCCTGGAGCAGGACGAGGACGTGCAGCGGGTCTTCCACAACCTCGCCTGACGGCGGCCACCGGCGCGGCGCACGCCGCCAGGCCGGGCCGGGTGCACCGCCCACTCAGCGCGACGCCACCGTCCCCCAGCCCCGGGGCTGGTCGTCGAGCGGCTCGTCGGCGTCGGCCGGCGCCTCGTCTCGCTCCCCGGTGACCTCGATGAGCGCCTGCAGGTCGGGGTGGCGGCGCAGCACCGCCAGCAGCCGCTGCTCGCCCCGCTCCCTGAAGAGCCGGGCCGCGCACTGCTCGACCACCTCGCGCAGCGCCTCGCGGTCGACCGGCTTCTGCAGGAAGCGGTGGACCCGGGCCCGGTTGATGGCCTCGATGGCCACCTCGATGCCGGAGTGGGCGGTCATCAGCACCCGGGCGGTGTCCGGGTAGCGCTCGGCCACCTCCTCGAGGAACTCGATGCCGTCCTGGCCCGGCATGATGTAGTCGGAGACCACCACGTCGATCCGCTCCTGCTCGAGCGCCCGCAGCCCCGCCTCCGCCCCCTTGGCGAAGCGCAGCTGGTGCCCCTGCTCGCGCAGCGCGTGGCCGAGTCCGAAGAGACTGAACTCAGAGTCGTCGACGAGGAGGACGGTGGCGCGTTCCATGGCCGCCTGGATGTGCACCCGACGTGCCTGCCAGGAAGCGTGGAAGACCGGGCCCTTGGCGGGGTCGCCGCGGCCCCTGGGTACCGCTCCGCATGGGTCCCGGCCCGGAAGCCATCCCCTCAGGGGTGCGGCGCTTCGTACCAGGGGAGCCCGGCGGCGGCGCTGGCCGTCAGCTCGGCGATCACCTGCGCCCCCAGCAGCACGATGATGAAGGCCCCCTCCAGGAAGAGCAGCACCACCACCACGGTGGCGAAGGAGCCGTAGAGCACGTTCACCATGGAGAGGGTGGCGAAGTAGCTGGAGAGCAGCATCCCCACCAGCTTCCAGAGGATGGCGGCGCTGAGCCCGCCGATGAAGGCGAGCCGGCGCGGGATGCGCCCCACCGGGAGCACCACGTAGACGCCGGCGAAGAGGAAGACCAGCCCGGCGAAGCCGAGCGCGCGCAGCGCCAGCCGGGCCCAGGTGCCGGCCGGGATGGCCCGCCCGAACAGCGTCACCGTCGAGCCGCCGACCAGGTCGGTCACCGAGGAGAGGACGGTCAGCGCCAGGATGGCCAGCATCAGCACCGCCATGATCAGGTAGGGGAGCAGCGCCGAGTGCAGCGCGTGGCGGCGCGCCGTCCGGCCCGAGGCGTGGAAGATGGTGGCCACCGCGTCCTCCAGCATCCGGAAGGCGAGGGAGCTGAAGATCACCAGCGCCACGACCGAGATCGCCGAGCTGGTGGTCTGGTGGGCCAGGAAGGCCTGGGCCGCGTCGATGACCGCCTCGGCCCGCTGCGGCAGCAGGAAGGCCAGCTCGCGCCGCAGGGCGTCGAGGATGAGGGCCTGGTCGACGAAGCTGGAGAGGACGGCCAGCGTCAGGATCAGGAAGGGGACCAGGGAGAGGAGCGCGTTGTAGCCGACGCCGCCGGCCAGCAGGATCCCCTTGTTGCGGAGGAAGGCGGCCACCACCCGCCGGCCGAAGCGCAGCACCCGCAGCGCCAGCCGCAGCGGATCGAACTGGTCCTCGCTCGCCACCGGATCGCCGCTCACAGGTCGAAGCACTCCACGAGGAAGATCTCGTCCTGGCGGGAGCGGAGGCGGTCGAGCACCGCCGGGCCGGGCCGCTCGTCGAGCATGAGGGCGCAGCTGGCGGCGGTCGCCCCCTCGAAGACGGTGTTGCGCACCTCCTCGACGTTGATGCCGGCCTCGCGGAGGACGCCGAGGACGTTGGCCAGCACCCCCACCTGGTCGCGGTGGCGCACCACCAGCCGCGCCCGCGCCGGCGACTTCCTGGCCACGTTGACGCAGTTGGGGACGGTCCCGTCGCGCACCAGGCAGCCGAGGATGCGCACCGTCTCGGCGGCGATGGCGTCCTGGGCCTGGGCGGTGGAGGCGCCCACGTGGTGGGTCCCGTAGACGTTGGGGAGCTGGGCCAGCTCGCTGGCGAAGGCGGCCTGCCCGCCGGCCGGCTCGCCGGCGAAGACGTCGGTCCCCACCCGCAGCCGCCCGGCCCGGGCCAGCTCCAGCAGGGCCGCCTGGTCCACCAGCTCGGCGCGGGCGGTGTTGATGAGCATGGCGCCGGGGCGGAGCGCCTCCAGCACCTCGCGGCTCACCAGCCCGCGCGTCTCCGGGGTCAGCGGCAGGTGGAGCGAGAGGATGTCCGACCCCGCCGCCAGCTCGCGCAGCGAGGCGGCCCGCCTCACCCCCAGCGCCGCGGCTCCCGCGTCGTCGAGCGAGCGGGACCAGGCGGTGACCTGGAGGCCGAAGGCCCGGGCCCGGGTGATGGTCTCGCGCCCGATGGGGCCGGCCCCGGCCACGCCCAGTCGGCGGCCGAAGAGGCCGTCGGCCTCGGAGAAGGTCTTCTTGTCCCACCGCCCGGCCCGCAGCCGGATGACGTTGTCGGGGAGGCGGCGGTCGAGGGCCACCATCAGCCCCATGGCCAGCTCGGCCACGGCGATGGCGTTCTGGCCCGGGCAGTTGGCCACCGGGATCCCCACCCGGGAGGCGGCCGCCACGTCGATGGTGTTGGTCCCGGCCCCGGCGCGGATGACCAGCGAGAGGGCGTCGGCCTGCTCGAAGACGGCCGCGGTGACCTGCTTCCCCCGCACCACCAGGGCGCCGACCCCGGCCATGGCGCCGGGCAGCTCCGCGGCGGTGAGGTCGGGCCGGTACTCCACCGCGAGGCCGAGGGCCTCGAGCTCGGCGAGGCGCTCTCTGGGGAATGCGTCGGCGACCAGCACCTTCATGGCGACCTCCCGCGGCGGGCCGATCCGGAGTCTGGCCGGTTCCCAGCGGCGCGGCAATCCATCAACGCGGCTCAGATCGGGCCGGCCCCGGCAGGCGGAAGACCCCGCCCCCCAGCTCGACCACCTGCCCGGAGACGAAGACCTCGCCGGCCAGGTCCACCCGCAGGTCGAGCGAGGAGGGGCGCCCCACCGCCTCGCCCTGCGAGACGGTGAGCGAGAGCGGGCGCGGCGCGCCGGTGGCGAGGTGCCAGCCCCCCAGGTTGGCGCAGGCCGAGCCGGTGGCCGGGTCCTCGACCAGGGCGCCGTGCTCCACCGAGAAGAAGCGGGCCAGCGCCTGCCCCGGGCCGCTCGGCGCCCAGGCGTAGACCATCACCTCGCCGCCGCCGGGCTGGCGGCCGTGGCGATCGAGCCGGGCCAGGTCGGGGCGCACCGCCCGCACCAGCTCCGGCGAGGCCAGCGGCAGGACCAGCTGCTGCGACCCGGTGTCCACCCAGAGTGGCTGGCGGACGCTGCCCTCGGGGAGCCCGAGCATGGCGGCCAGCTGGGCGGGCGAGCCCTCCGGCGCCGTCACCGCCGGGGGCCGGGCGGCGCGCAACGTCCAGCGGTCGCCCCGGGCCGTCACCTCGACCAGGCCGGCCGCCAGCTCCAGCGCCAGCCGGTCGCCGCACCCGGTGAGGGCCCGGACCACCTGGGCGGTGCCGAGCGTGGGGTGGCCGGCGAAGGGCATCTCGAAGGCCGGCGTGAAGATGCGGACCCGGGCGGCCGCCCCGGGGCGGCTGGCCGGCAGGATGAAGCTGGTCTCGGCGAGGTTGAGCTGGCGGGCCAGCGCCTGCAGGGTGGCGTCGTCGAGGCCGCGCCCGTCCTCGAAGACGCAGAGCGGGTTGCCGGAGAGCGGCGCGCCGCCGGCGGTGAAGACGTTGAGGATCCGGTAGGCCAGCTCCACGGCACCCCTCCCGGCCGCAGGTGACCCGGGGCAGATCGGCCGGCCGCAGGTCACCCCGGGGCGGACCGGCCGGCCGCAGGTTCCCCCGGGCTGGCCGGTCGAGGACGGACCGGCCTGCCGCACGTTACCCCGGGGGCGGACCGGCCGGCCGGCGCTTATGATGCGGGTTCCAGTTCTCGCCCGCGGCCCGGTGGCCCGGTGACACGGAGTTCGCCACGTGGAAGAGCCCCGCCCCGACCCCCTCGACGCCCTGCCGACCGCGGTGACCGGCCCCCCGGTCGCCTCCCTGCGCCAGGCCTCCGCGGCCCTGGCCTTCTACGCCGGCGAGCCGTCGGCGCGGGCCCGCCCGGGCCGGCTCGACCGGCTGCTCTGGGGGATGGGCGCCTCCTTCCACGCCGCCCGGCTGATGGTGCGCGACCGGGCCCTGCTCCGCTCCGCCCTCTGGCCCACCGCCCTGACGCTCCTCGGGGCGGTGCTGGCCGGTGGCGCGGTGGCCCTCCGGCGCGGCGGCGTCGAGCTGGCGACCGGCGAGGGCGGCCCCTCGCCCCGGGGGCTCCAGGCCTTCTTCGTCACCTTCGTGGCCCTGGCCTCGATGCCGCCCACCTTCCTGCAGCGCCAGTGGATGGGCGTGGCCCATGAGGCGCGCCGGGCGCTGGGGCTGCCGCCGGGCGAGGATCCCTTCCCCGGCGAGAGCTACCTGGCCATGCTCTGGCGCGAGGGGCGCAAGGCCATCCGCCAGGCGGTGGTGGTCTCCATGGGGCTGCTCCCGGTGGTGGTCTTCATCCGGCTGCTCCCCTTCGGCGACGCCGAGGCGGCGGCGATCGGCGGCGCCTGGGCCTTCTACTGGGTGGTGGTGGACGCCTTCGAGCTGCCCATCGAGGTGCTGGTGGGCCCGCGCCACCCCACCTCGGCCCCCTGGTACGCCCGCGCCCTGGGCTGGCTGGGTGGCCTGGCCCGGCCGCTCCGCTTCTTCCGCTGGGCCGGCCGGATGCTGGAGCGGCTGACCCGCCCCTGGGGCGAGGAGGTCCGCTTCACCGAGCGTCACGGCTGGGAGACGGCCGGCTTCGCCGCCGGCGTCGGCCTGGTGCTGGCCATCCCGGTGGTCGGGCTCTTCTTCCGGGCGGTGGCCATCACCGCCGCCACCGACCTGATCGGCCGGCTCGGCCACCCGCTGGAGGCGCCGCTCCCGGGCGCTCCTACCGAGGCGCCGCCGCTGCCTGGTCCAGCGCCTCGCGCAGCTTCCGCCCCAGCGAGTCCGGCGTGAACGGCTTCTCCAGGAAGAGCGAGCCCGGCGAGAGCACGCCGTGCTGGGCGATGGCGTCATCGGTGTAGCCGGACATGAAGACCACCGAGGTCGAGGGGGACCGGGCCAGCACGCAGCGAGCCACCTCGACGCCGTTGCCGCCGGGCATGACCACGTCGGTGAGGAGCGCGGTGAAGCTCCGCCCCTCGTCCAGCAGCACGGTGGCGTGGGCCAGGCCGCTGGCGGCGGTGACCGCGTAGCCGAGGGACCGCAGGGAACGGACCGCGGCGCGGCGCACCTGCTCGTCGTCCTCGACCACCAGGACCGCCTCCCCGGGGCGGGCCCGGAGCCGGGCCGCTTCGGTCGGTGGGGCCACCTCGGCGGCCGCCTCCACCGCCCGCGGCAAGTAGATCTTGAAGGTGCTCCCCTTCCCGGGCTCGCTGTAGACCCAGATGCTCCCGCCGCTCTGCTTGACGATGCCGTAGACGGTGGGGAGCCCCAGCCCGGTCCCCTTCCCCTGCGGCTTGGTGGTGAAGAAGGGCTCGAAGACCTGCTCCAGGGTGGCGGCGTCCATGCCGCAGCCGGTGTCGGAGATGGCCAGCATGACCTGCGGGCCGGCGGTGGCGCCGTGGTGCCCCTCCACGAACTCCTGGTCGAGGACCACGTCGGCGGTCTCGATGCTCAGCTTGCCCCCTCGGGGCATGGCGTCGCGCCCGTTGACCGCCAGGTTGAGGATCACCTGCTCCAGCTGGCTGGGGTCGATGAACACCGGGTGCAGCCCCGCGGCCAGGTGGGTCCGCACCACCACGTCCTCGCCGAGCAGCCGCGCCAGCATCCGCTCCACCTCGCGCACCTTCTGGTTCAGGTCGACCACCTGCGGCTGCAGCACCTGCCGCCGGCTGAAGGCGAGGAGCTGGCGGGTGATGGCCTGGGCCCGCTCACCGGCGCCGCGGATCTCGTCGAACTCCTCGCGGAGCGGGCTGGCCGGCATGGTGTCGGCCAGGCCGAGCTCGGCCGAGGACATGATCACCGTCAGCAGGTTGTTGAAGTCGTGGGCCACGCCGCCGGCCAGGCGCCCCACCGCCTCCATCTTGAGGGCCTGGCGCAGCCGATCCTCGCTCTCGCGCAGGTCCAGCTCCCCCTGCCGCCGCTCGGTGACGTCGCGGGCGAAGACCGCGGCGCCGATCACCCTCCCGTCGGCGGCCCGGATGGGGGCGTGGTTGATCTCGAAGGAGCGGCGCTGCCGGCCCGGCTCGCCGGAGAAGGCCTCGGCCACGAACTGCTCGCCACCCAGCACCCGGTCGATGTTGGCCCTGGCCAGGTCCCAGTCGGCGGACTCGGTCATGAAGTCGGAGAGCGGACGCCCCAGCACCGGCTCGGCCCCGTAGATGACCTTCATGGTCCCGGCGTGGGCCTTGTTGAAGGCGGTGTAGCGGTACTCCCGGTCCACCGAGAAGATGGCCGAGTCGGTGGCCTCGAGGAGGCCACGCAGGTTGGCCAGGCCCTCCTCGACCCGCCGCTGGCTCCTCTCCAGCGCGTCCTGCGCCTGCTTCAGGTCGGTGATGTCGGTCCCCACGGCGATCAGGAGCGGCTCGCCGCGGGCGCTCTGCCCCCGCCGCTTTCGCACCCGGGCCACGTGGCGGCCGCCCGGCAGCCCGTGCAGCTCCTCCTCGACGGCCAGCTCCTCGCCGGTGGCCAGCACCCGGTCGTCCTCGGCCCAGTGCGTCGCGGTGACCTCGGGAGAGAAGAAGTCGGCGTCGGTCCGCCCCACCACGTCGACGGCGGGGCGCCCCATGACCCGCGCCGCCAGCTGGTTGACGAAGAGGTACTTCCGGTCCGGCCCCTTGACGAAGAGTGGGATGGGGATGGCGTCGAGCAGGGCGTAGGTGGCCATCAGCTCGCGCCGCAGGCGGGTGTCCTCGGCCTCGACGCCGTCGACCTCCAGGGAGATCACCAGGTGACCGTCGAGGGCCTGCTTCACCGTGGTGGCGCTCACCAGCACGGTCAGGTCCTGGAGCTGGCCCTGGCCGTCGCGCAGCCTCAGGTAGGCGGTGTCGCGCCGGACCGGCTCGCCGCGCTGCGCCGTGTCCATGGCCCGGCGCAGGGCGCAGAAGGCGCAGTCCGGCTGCTCGCCGCAGCCGCCGGGGAGCTCGGCGGTGACGCAGCCGAGCAGGGCGCCGGGGCGCTGGTCCGGCTGGAGCGACGGGTCGCCGGCCGCCGGGAAGCGCCGCCGGGCCGCCTCGTTGGCGAAGACCACGCGGGCGGCGGCGTTCACCAGGAAGGTGGGGTTCGGCGAGGCGTCGAGCGCGCCACACCATGCGGCAGGATCCTTCTCTTGCGCCACCCGGCCTCCCCCTTCAGACGACGAACGGGGATTGTGCCGACGCCAGGCCCGCCATGGCAAGTGGCGACCCTACTTCCCGGGTCAGAACCAGGTGACGCCGAGCACCTCCGCCGCCGCCGCCACCTCGCCGACCTGCACCCCGCAGCCGTGCCCGGACTCCACCGCCCAGCCGAAGCAGAGCCCCACCAGCATCGCCACCAGCGCCACCTTGCGCAGCAGGTACCCCCGGTAGGCCTTGCAGTCCCAGCACCGGCAGCGCAACGCCTGATCCAGCCCCACGTCCGCCTCGCCCCAGTTGATCGTCCTCGGCTGGCTCATCGCTTCCCCTCCCCCGCTGCGCCCCGACTCCGTGTGCAGGGGAGACAGGACGGCCCGGGAAGTGTGACGCCCCGCCTTGCGGCCTGCCGACGGGCTCCGCTAACGTGCCCATCCGTGACGTCCCCGCCCTTCCGAACCCACCACGCCGTCCTGCTCGCCCTGCTGGCCGGGGTGGTGGTGGCGGTGCTGGCCCCCGGACGGGTCCTGCGCCCGGAGCCGGCCGACGTCCTCCTCGCCCTCCAGGCCGCCCGCGGCCCCGCCCTGCCCCCGCCTGGGCGCGCCGGCGCCGCCAGCGCCTCGCCGGTGACCCGCTACGGCAAGGAGACCCTGGCCGACGTCATCGACGGCGCCGCCGAGGCCTACCTGGCCCGCGGCTTCACCGCCGCCGCCTTCGCCACCTACACCTTCGACCGGGCCGGCGCCGCTCCGGTGGAGGTGGCGGCCGAGGCCCACCGCTTCCAGACCGAGGCCGGCGCCGAGGCCCAGGCGCTGGCCGAGCGCCCCCCCCGCGCCACCGCGGTGGCCGGGCTCACGGCGGCCAGCTCCGACGGCTCGGTGCTGGTGGCCCGGGCTGGACGCGAGCTGCTCAAGCTGACCCTGCTCTCGCCCGGGGCGGCCGGCGCCGAGCCCCTGGCGGCGCTGGCGAGCGCCTGGAAGAAGGAGACACCATGAGCGTGTACGACGAGCGGATGGGGCGGCGCCAGGCGTTGATCCGGCTCTCCCAGGCGGCCCTGGCCGGCGTGGCGGTGGTGGGCGGCGCCGGGCTGCTGCTCGACCGGCGGGTGGCGCGCGCCGAGGGGCTGACCATCCCCGACTGGCGGGTCCAGGCCACCGGGCCGGCGGCCAAGGCCGCGGCGGCGCGCGGCGACGACCCGGCCAGGAACGTGGCCCGGGCGCTGGCGGCGCTGGGCGGCATGGGGCAGTTCGTGAAGCGGGGCGAGACCGTGCTGGTGAAGCCGAACGTGGGCTGGGACCGGCTCCCCGAGCAGGCCGCCAACACCGACCCCGACGTGGTGGCCGAGATCGTCCGGCAGTGCCGCGCCGCCGGGGCGGCCCGGGTGCTGGTGGCCGACATCTCCTGCAACGATCCGCAGCGCTGCTTCGCCCGCTCCGGCGTGCTGGCCAAGGCCCAGGCGGCCGGGGCCGAGGTGCTCGACGCCCGCCAGCTCAAGCTGGTGCCGGCCGGGCTGACCGGCGCCGCCGCCGGGCTCGAGGTGATCGCCCCGCTCTTCGAGGCGCAGCGGGTCATCAACGTGCCGGTGGCCAAGCACCACTCGCTGTCGAAGGCCACGCTGGGGATGAAGAACTGGTTCGGCGTGCTCGGCAAGGGGCGCAACCGGCTCCACCAGGGGATCGACCGCTCCATCGCCGAGCTGGCCGCCACCTTCCGCCCCACCCTGACCATCATCGACGCCTCGCGGGTGCTGCTCGGCAACGGGCCGCAGGGGGGCAGCCTCGACGACGTCAGGGCGGTGGGGGCCATCTGCGCCGGCGTCGACCCGGTGCTGCTCGACGCCTGGGGAGCGGCCCAGCTGGGCCTCAAGCCGTCCGCCCTGGCCTACCTCGGCGAGGCCGAGCGGCGGGGGCTGGGGCACGCCGACGTGGCGCTGGTGCGCGAGCTCGGCAAGGCCTGATGGCCCGCCCCAGCTGGACGCGCCGGGTGCGCCGGCTCTGGCAGCTCGCCAGCCTGGGGCTCTTCCTCTTCCTGATGTGGGGGCTCTCGCGCGGCGACCCGCGGGCCTTTCCCTTCGGCGTGCTCCACGAGGCCGACCCGCTCTCGGTGGCCGGGCTGGCCGTGGCGGCCGGCACCGTCCCGAAGGCGCTGCTGCTCGGCGTCGGGCTGATCCTGCTGACGCTGGTGGTGGGGCGGGCCTTCTGCGGCTGGTTCTGCCCGCTCGGCACGCTCCAGGAGCTGGCCGGCCTGCTGCTGACGCCGCGCTCCCGCCGCGAGTCGATCGACGCCAACCGCTTCCGCGCCTGGCAGGGCTGGAAGTACGTGCTGCTGGCCGCGCTGCTGGCCTTCGCCGTGCTCGGCTCCTGGCAGGGCGGCCTGCTCGACCCGCTCTCGCTCACCGCCCGCGGCCTGCAGGGCGGGCTCTGGCCGGCGCTGGGGCGGGGGCGCGAGGTCCCCGGGGGCTGGCTGGCGGCGGCGCTGCTGCTCGGCGTGGTGCTGGCGGCCCGCTGGGTGCCGCGCTTCTTCTGCCGGGCCCTCTGCCCGCTCGGCGCGCTGCTCGGCGTCTTCTCCCGCCTCGCCCTCTTCCGCATCGAGCGGAGGGGGGCCGCCTGCACCGACTGCCGGCTCTGCACCTTCGCCTGCCAGGGGGCCGACGAGCCGCTCGCCACCCACCGGCCCGGCGAGTGCCTGGTCTGCCTGGAGTGCCTCGACGCCTGCCCCGACGGCGCCATCTCCTTCGGCCTGCGCCTCTCGCAGCCGCCGCAGCCGGCCGAGCCCGACGTGCGCCGGCGCCACCTGGTGGGCGGGGCGCTGCTCGGCCTGGTGCTCGGCCCGGTGGTGCGGGCCGCCGGCGGGGGGCGCGACGCCGGCCGCCACGACCTGATCCGGCCGCCGGGCGCCACGCCGGAGCCGGAGTTCCTGGCCCGCTGCACCAAGTGCCTGCTCTGCGGCGAGGCCTGCCCCACCGGCGCCATCCAGCCGGCGCTGGGCCAGGCCGGGCTGGAGGGGTTCTGGACGCCGGTGGTGGTGCCGCGGCGAGGCGGCTGCGAGCTGGCCTGCACCCGCTGCGGCGAGGTCTGCCCCACCGGGGCGCTGGCCCGGCTGACCGCGTCGCGCAAGACCGGGTACGACGGCCAGCGGCCGGTCAGCATCGGCACCGCCTTCTTCGACCGCGGCCGCTGCCTGCCCTGGGCCAACCAGATCCCCTGCATCGTCTGCGAGGAGATGTGCCCCACCGACCCCAAGGCCATCACGCTCACGGTGGTCGAGGAGCGCCGCCCCGACGGCACGCCGGTGCGGCTGCAGCGGCCGCAGGTGGTGCCGGCGCTCTGCGTCGGGTGCGGCATCTGCGAGAACCGCTGTCCGGTGGGAGAGCTGGCCGCCATCCGGGTCAGCTCGGTCGGCGAGTCGCGCGACCCGCTCAACCGGATGATCCTGGGGGGGTGAACCCGGAGCCCGAAGCGCTCCGGGCCACCTGCCGGGCTACCGGGGCGGACCGCCGCCCGGCTTGCCGCCACCCGGACGACCGCGACCGCCGCCGCCGGGGCCGCTGCGCTGTCCCTTGCGATCCTCCTTGAGCGAGTCCATGGAGAAGCCGGTGCTGGCCGGCGCCCCCTTGCCGCTGCCGGCGCCGCCGCGACCGCCGCCGCCGCCGCCACCGGGGCCGCCGCGGCCGCGATCCTTCTTCTCGGCCCGCTGCACCTGGCGCATCGAGGCCGGGGCCACGTCGACGACGTACTGGAAGCCGTTCAGCGTCTTGGCGCCGGGGATCGGCTCCTCCGGCCCGAAGACGCGGACCAGCCGGACGTCCTCGATCTGCCGGCCGACCGCCTTGACGGCGTCGCGCAGGCGCGACAGCCGGTCGCCCGACAGCCCGGTGGCCGTGGCCACCGCGGCGTCGAACGCCGCTGCGACGGCCTCGGTCTCCACCTCCTCGACAGGGCGGGCCGGGGCGGCGGGGCGGGCCGGCGCGGGGGGCGGGCTGGCCTCGACGACCGCCGAAGCCTCGACGGCGGGGGGCACCTCGCCCTCGGCCACGGGGGCCGGGGCGGCGGTCTCGACGACTTCGGCGGGGGGCGCCACCTCGGCGGCGGCGGGCGGCTCCTCGCGGGGGAGCGAGCGCTTCGCCGCGGCGATGGCCGCCGCTGCCTGCCGCAGGGTGGTGCCGCTCAACTCGGTCAGGGTTTTCATGCGCGCAGGAATACACTTTCCCGGCCCCGGCGGGAAGGTGTCAGCTGCCACCCCCGACCGGCAGGGTGACGGTCACGGTGGTCCCCTCCCCGGCCACGCTCTCCACCTCGACGCCGCCGCCCAGCCCCTGGGCGATCCCCTGCGCCACCGGGAGACCAAGCCCCTTCCCCTGCCCGACCGGCCGGGTGGTGAAGAACGGCTCGAAGATCCTGGGCAGGTCCTCCGGCGAGATGCCCCTGCCGGTGTCGGCGATCCGCACCACCACCCGGTCCCCGCGCCGCTCGGCGCTCACTCGCACCTGGTTCGGCCGCGCCACCTCGGCCTGCTCGGCGTTGACCAGCAGGCACCCGAAGAGCTGCACCAGCTCGGTCTCGCTGCCCACCACCGAGGGGAGCGGCGGCAGGTCCACCGCCACGGTGGTGCCATCCTGCACGGCGTGGTGCGCCACCCGCACCGCCCGGTCGAGGGCGCTGGCCAGGTCGCACCGGGCATCATCGGAGTGCTGGCCCAGGGCGAAGGAGCGCAGGTCGGCCACCAGGTCTCGCACCCTGCGAGCCCCCCGGGCGGCGTCGTCGAGCGCCGCTTGCGCCTCCAGCAGGCTCCCGTCGCCCCGGGCTCGCCAGGCGGCCAGCACCGGCTCTGGGAGGGCGAGGAGCTGAGCCTTGACGTAGTCGATGCCGGCAAGGACCGGGGTGAGCGGGTTGTTGATCTCGTGGGCCATGCCGGCCGCCAGCGTGCCCAGCGCCGCGCCGCGCTCGGAGCGTGCCACCCGGGCCAGCTGCGCCCCCCGCTCCTCCTCGGCCACCTTGCGCTCGGTGATGTCGATGCAGGAGCCGATGAAGCCGGCGAAGGTCCCGGCCTCGTCAAAGAGGGGCTCGCCCGAGTCGAGGAGCCAGCGGTACCGGCCGTCGTGGCGCCGCAGGCGGTACTCCATGGTGAACGGCCGGCGACGGTCGAAGTGGCCGACGTAGACGTCGAGGCAGCGCTGCAGATCGTCGGGGTGGACCCCCTCGGACCAGCCGTTCCCCTGCTCCTGCTCCAGGCTCCGCCCGGTGAACTCCAGCCACTGCCGGTTGAACCAGGTGCAGCCCCGGTCCAGCCCGGACATCCAGATCAGCACCGGCGCGCCGTCGGCCATGGTGCGGAAGCGCTGCTCGGAGACCAGCAGGTCCCGGTGGGCCTCGAGCAGCTCCCGGGTCATGCCGCGGGCCAGCCGGGTGGCCTGGTCACGGCCCCTGGCCAGGACCCAGGTCAGCGCGGCCAGGAGGAGTCCGGTGGCGAGGCCGCCGAAGGCCAGCAACGGCCGGGTGGCGCGCTCCAGCCGGGCACCGAAGGTGGGACCGGCCTGGACCTCCAGCGTCCAGCTCCGCCCGGCCACCTGCAGCGCCCGCCGGGCCTCGAGGCGCGCCCCGGCCGACGCGGTGGTGGTCCCGACGCCTCCGCTGTCGAACAGGAGCCCGGCGGCCGCGGCCCCGTCCCCGTCGTGGATCCGCGTGACCAGCTCCGGCCCGCGCTCGCCGAGGATCCCGGCCATCAGGTCGTTCATCCGGAACGGCATGTAGACCCAGCCCACCAGCCGCCGACGCCGCTCCGCCGCGTCCTGGGGCGCCGCTCCCTGGGTGTAGACCGGCAGGTACATGAGGACGCCCGCCTGGACGTCGATGTCGGTCTCCTGCACCAGCCTGACCTTCCCGGAGAGCGCGGCCCGCCCCTGGTCCCGGGCCCGCTCCATGGCCTCGCGCCGGACCGGCTCGGCGAACATGTCGAAGCCGAAGGCCCGCAGGTTGCGGCCGCTGAACGGCTCGACGAAGACGATGGACGTGTACGGATCTCGCAGGCCGGGAGGCCAGACGGCGTAATCGAGGAAGCCCTCTCGCCGAACCTCGCGGGTGTGGTGGGCCAGCCCGGCGGCGGGCACGGCGACGGCGAAGGCCACCCCCTGGATCCCCGGATAGTTCTCCTCGAGGTGGAGCGAGGCGACATAGTCACGAAACTCGGAGCGCTCGACCTGGTGGGAGGAGGTGAAGAGGCCGGCGGCGCCGCGAAGCACCTGCTCGTGGGCCATCATCCGCTGGGTGATGCGCCGCTCGACGTCGCGGACCCGGTAGTCGAAGTCGGCGCGCAGCGCCCGTTCCTCGGCGACGCCGGCACGCTCCCAGGCCACCCAGGTCGCCCCGAGGGCCGCGGCGAGCACGAACCCGGCCGCCAGCGGGGCCAGCGGCACCCCCAGCCGGCCCGGCGGGGGGACTGGTTCCGGCGAAACGCTCGATGCCACCGACATCACCCGTCCCGACCACGGTCGCGCTTGGCCCGACGCCAACCAGGAGGTCTCCAGCGACGCCGTATCGCCGACCCCGAGCGCAAGCCTACCAGCACCCGGAGGTGATCGCAGCTTGGCCGTCGGCCAGGGTACCGTCGGCGGCGATTCCGAGCAGCCCCGGATCGGGCTTCCACGGCGCGGCGGCGGCGTGGTTGGCGCGGCCCGGATCGACCCGACCCAAGCCACGGGATCGACGCTGCGCCTGCGCGGCGCGTCATTTCGTGCCCGGACGAATCGGGTACAGTTGATTTCTCTCCTGGAGGCCAAATGGACCGCCGCGACTTCCTGAAGAGCACGGCCGCCGCAGGGATCGCCGGCACAGGGCTGGTCACCCCCGACCGGGCCCGCGCTGCGCTGCCCCCGCCTGCCAGCTCCTCCGCGGACCTCGACCGCTTCATCTCCCGCTTCGACCGCGGGCTCCAGGCCATCGACCGCGGCAGCCTGCTGGCCGGCCTGCTCCCGCCCGGAGTCAGGCTCGACGGCCCGCGCGCCAGGGAGGGCGAGGCGCTCTTCCGCCGCTCGCTCCGGACCCTCTACGCCACCGGGAGTTTCCTGGAGCTGGCGCCGGCCGACCAGCTCCACCCCGGCGTGCAGTCGCGCCTGCGCGGCCTGCTGCCGGAGATCGACGGGACCGTGGAGGCCCACCAGCGGCTCCTGGCCGGGCTCCGCCCCGAGGACCACGCCACGCTGCAGCGCCACCTGCAGGGTGATCCCGGCCTGCCGCTGCGGCTGGCCGAGATGCTCGACGACGCCGCCATCGCCAACGACCTGGCCCTGTCGAAGCGGGGCCGGCTCCGGCTGGCGGCCACCGAGATGGGCACCCGGCTGCGCACCCAGCCCCCGTCGCTGTTCATCGGCGAGTACCTGGAGAAGGCGCGGCGCATGCAGGAGCGGGACGCCGACGCCGGCGCCACCGAACGGGTGCTGATGGCCCGGCTCGGCGAGGAGGGGTTCTGGGAGTACCGGAGCTGGGCCGAGCGTGAGGCGCTGGCCTGGCGCGAGCGGCTGGCCGCCGAGGGCTCGGCCGGCGACGAGCCGGGCGGTGCCACCCCGATCGCCGACGAGGGCGCCATGCCACCCTCGGCGAAGATGGCCCGGAGCGGGGCCCGGCTGCTCGGCATCGGCACGCTGGTGGGCGGCCTGTGCGCGCTGACCCAGCTGGGAGGCATGAACGCGCTCATCTTCGGCGTCACCGTCGGCGTGGTGCTGATGCTGATCGGGCTGGTCCTGCTCCTGGCCGCCGGGGCCCGGCGCATCGGCGAGCGCTCCGACGACCTGCTCGACGCCGACGGCAACCTGCGCCCCGAGTTCCGCGCCGCCCCCGCGCCCGCGCCTGAGCCCGCGCCACCGCCACCGACCCCGGCCCCTCCCCCGCCACAGAGCCCGTTGCCGCCGCAGTAGCCGCCGCCCCGCGCCGCGCTCCGCCCGCCCGACTTCGTGCCGCCGCCACCTCGACCACGCCACGCCGCCGTGACGGGAGTCGGCGCCGTCAGCGCGCTCGGCCACGGGGTGCCGGCGCTCTGGGGCGCCATCGAGGCCGGCCGCGACGGCTTCTCTCCCGTGGAGCGCTTCCCGCTCGAGGGCTTCGCGGTCCGCATCGCCGGCACCGTGCCGGGCACCTCCACGCTCCCCGCCGGCGGGCTGGGGGAGCTCTGCGCCCGCATCGCCTGGCAGGCGGCCCGCGAGGCGCTCGACCAGGCGAGGGCCGGCCCCGCCGGGGTCCCGGCCCACCGCATCGCCCTGGTGCTCGGCACCAGCCTGGCCGCCGGGAACGAGGGGCTGCACCGGCTGGCCGAGGCGCTCGGCGACCTGCTCCAGATCGCCGGGCCGCGCCTCACCGTCTCCACCGCCTGCGCCTCCTCCACCACCTCCCTCGGCGTCGGCCGCGACCTGCTGGCCGCCGGGCTCGCCGACCTGGTGCTGGCCGGCGGCGCCGACGTGCTCTCCGACCAGCTCTTCGCCGGCTTCCACGCCCTCGGCGTCCTCTCCGCCGGGCCCTGCGCCCCCTTCAGCGAGCCGCCCGGCACCACGCTCGGCGAGGGGGCCGGCTTCCTGGTGCTGGAGCGCCAGGCCGACGCCGCGGCCCGCGGGGTGGCGCCGCTCGGCTGGATCCTCGGCCACGGCCTCTCCGCCGACGCCTACCACCCCACCTCGCCCGACCCGACCGGCGCCGGGGTGGCCCGGGCCCTGCGCGCCGCCCTGGCCGACGCCGGCGTCGAGCCGGCCGCGGTGGGCTACTACAACGCCCACGGCACCGGCACCGCCGCCAACGACCCGGCCGAGTGGCAGGCGCTGCAGTCGGTCTTCGGCGAGGTGGCGGCCCGCCTCCCGGTCAGCTCCTCGAAGAGCTTCCTCGGCCACGCCCAGGGGGCGGCCGGCGTGCTCGAGGCCATCTGCACGCTGGAGGGGCTGCGCCGCGGCCGGCTGCCGCCCACGCTCCACCACACCCGCCCCCGGCCGCGCTCCCCGGTCGACGCCATCCCCGGCCCCGGCCCGCGCCCCAGCGAGGCCCGGGTGGCGGCCTCGGGCAGCTCGGCCTTCGGCGGCGCCAACGCCTCGCTGGTGCTGGCCCGCGCCGACGCCCGCCTGCCGCCGCCGGCGCCCGACCGGCCGGTGCGGCTCATCGGTGGCGGGGTGGTCGGGCCGTTCGGCCAGGAGCTGGGAGCGCTGGCGCGGCTGCTCGCCGAAGGCCGGCAGGCCGCCGGCCCCACCCCGCCCCCCGACCTGCGGGCGCTCCTCCCCGCCGCCGATCCGCGCGGGCTCGACCCCTCCTCGCGCTTCCTCGCCGCCGCGGCGGCGCTGGCCCTGGCCGACGCCGGGGTGCAGGTGCGCGGCCCGCTGCGCGACCGGACCGGCCTCCTCGCCGGCATCGCCCGCCTCTCCCCGTCCTGCGTGGAGGCCTTCGAGCGCTCCATCCGCGAGCGCGGCCTGGCCCGCCTCGACGCCACCGCCTTCACCCACATGGTGCTCAACGCCCCGGCCGGCGCCTGCGCCCGGCTGCTGCAGCTGCGCGGGCCTTCCACCGTGTTGACCACCGGCCCGGGCAGCGGCCTGGCCGCGGTGGTGATGGCCGCCGACCTGCTGGCCCACGGCGAGGGGGCCGACCTGCTCCTGGCCGGCGGCCTCGACGAGCTCACCGACGCCGAGCGGGCGCTCCGTGATGGCCGCGCCGAGGGGGCGAGCTGCGCGCTGCTGGCGGGGCCGGGCCATCTGGCGGCGGACCATCCGGCGGCGGGGCGCGCCGTCCGGGTGGCTGGCTGGGGGCTGGCCGGGCCGGGCAGGCTGGACGACGCGGTGGCGGCGGCGCTGGCCCGGGCCGGGCTCGAGCCGGGCGAGGTGTCGCTGGCCTTCGGCGAGGCCGAGCCGTCGGTGCTGGCCGGGGCGCTGGCCCCGGGGACGCGGGTGGTCCGCCCCTCGGCCGCCGCCGGGCGGGCCGACGGAGCCGGCGGGGTCACCGCGGTGCTGCTCGCGGCCAGGGCGATCTGGCAGGATGGTCAGGCCGCGGCGCTGGCGGTGTCGGACCAGGGGCGCTCCACCTCCAGCGCCGTGCTGCTCACCCGGGGAGAGGCCTGATGACCAGACCGCTGCAGGACCGGCTGGCGGAGCGGGGCCGCGCCCTCGACGAGCTGCGGCGCATCCTCATCGAGCGGCTCCGGGTGGAGCGTGAGCCCGACGAGATCGACCCCGACGTCCCGCTCTTCGGCACCGGCCTGGGGCTCGACTCGGTGGACGCCGTGGAGCTGGTGATCTCGGTGGAGGAGGCCTTCCAGGTCCGCATCCCCGACGACGACCGGGCCCGGCGGGCCATGCGCACCGTCAACACGCTGGTGGACTTCGTGCTGGCCCAGCGCGCGGAGGCGGCGTGAGCGCCGGCTACCGGGCGCTGCGGGGCTCGGCGGCGCTGGCCGACGGCGCCCACCTGCACGCCCTGCGGGTGGCCGGGCCGGGGGCCTTCGAGCTGCTCGACCGGGCCTGCGGCCGCGACCTCTACCTGCAGAGCGGCCGGCTGCTCCACGGCCTGGCGCTGCGCGAGGACGGCACCCCGCTCGCCGACCTCTACCTCGGCGCCGACGACGACGCCTTCCTGCTGCTCGCCGAAGGGGACCGCCGGCAGCTGCTCGACCACCTGGAGCTGGCCCGCCCGGCCGGGTCGACGGCCACGGTGCAGGACCTGGGCGAGGAGGCCGGGGTGCTGACGCTGGCCGGCCCGTACGCCTGGGAGCTGCTCGGCGAGGTGCTGGGGCCCGAGGTGATCGGCCTGCCCTACCTGACCTTCATGCAGCTGGGCGGCGTCACCTGCCTGCGCACCGGCAAGACCGGCGAGTTCGGCTTCGACCTGCTGGTGCCGCGCGCCGGGCTGCCCGGGCTGCGGGCCCGGCTCCTGGAGGCCGGCCGGGCCTTCGACCTGGCCGAGGCCACGCTCGACGACCTCGACCAGGCGGCGCTGGAGAACTGGTTCTTCAACGTCCGCCGGGAGGGGGCCGCCGGCCTGACCCCGCTCGAGCTGCAGCTGCAGTGGCGGGTCTCGCGCCGCAAGGTCTTCACCGGGTCGGCGGCCCTGGAGGCGCGGCGGCGCGCCGGGCTGCGCCAGCGGGTCACCACCGCCCTCTCGCCGGCGCCGGTGAAGGCCGGCGAGGCGCTGCGCCACGACGGGGCCGCGGTGGGGGTGGTGCTCAACGCCGGCCACTGCGCGCCGCGCGGCGCCTGGGTGGCGCTCTGCCTGCTCGACCTGGCGCTGGCCTCGCCCGGGGTGGGGCTGGTCGCCGAGGGCGGGGCGCCGCTCCTCACCACCTCGCCGCCGGTGCTCGCCAACCGCAGCCTCTTCGTCAGCCCGCAGCGCCACGCCTGGGCCACCCGCGCCCGGGACACCTTCCCGCCGCTCTGCGAGGGGGCCGATGCGCCGCTTTGAGGGACGGACGGTGCTGGTGACCGGCGGCTCGCGCGGCCTGGGGCGGGCCATCGCCGAGGCCTTCGCCGCCGAGGGGGCCCACGTCGGCATCGGCTACCTGGCCCGCGAGGCCGAGGCCGAGAAGGTGCTGGCGGCGGTGCGTGCCACCGGCGGGGAGGGGACGCTGCTCCGCTTCGACGTCCGGCTCCCCGCCGAGGTGGAGGCCGCGGTGCAGGCGCTGGTGGCGGCCCGCGGCGGGCTCGACGTGCTGGTCAACAACGCCGGGGTGGCGCGCGACGGTCCCGCCGCCCTCATGCCCGCCGAGGACTTCACCGAGGTGCTCTCGGTCAACCTGGCCGGCGCCTTCCACGCCACCCGGGCGGCGCTGCGCCACATGCTGGCGGCGCGGCGCGGCGCCATCGTCAACGTGGCCTCGCTGGCCGGCGAGCGGGCCAGCCCCGGCCAGTCCAACTACGCCGCCTCCAAGGGCGGGCTGCTCGCCTACACCCGCACCGTGGCTGCCGAGGTGGCGCGCGGCGGGGTGCGCGTCAACGCCGTGGTGCCGGGGCTGCTCACCGCCGGGCTGGCGGCGCGGCTCGACCGGCGGGTGGTCGAGGCCCGGCGCCAGGCCATCCCCGCCGGCCGGCTCGGCGAGCCGGACGAGGTGGCCCGGGCCGTGCTGTTCCTGGCCTCCGACGAGGCCAGCTACGTGATCGGCCAGGCGCTGGCGGTCGACGGTGGGCTGGCGCTGTGATGGCGCCACTCACCGCGAACCGGCCGCGCCTCACCCTGGCGCTCTTCCCCGGGCAGGGGGCCGAGGAGCCGCGCATGGGGCTGGCCCTGGCGGCCGCCTTCCCGCCGGCGGCGGCGCTGCTGGCGCTGGCCGGCGAGCTGGCCGGGGTCGAGCCGCTCTCGCTGCTGGCCCGCGGCGGCCCGGCGCTGGGGCGCACCGAGGTGCTGCAGCCGCTGCTGGTGGCGGTGGCGCTGGGCGCCTTCCGGGCCGCGGCGGCGGCCGGGCTGCGGCCGGGGCTGGTGGCCGGCCACTCGCTCGGCGAGCTGGCCGCCTGGAGCGCCAGCGGCGCCATCGACGACGAGGCGGCGGTGAGGCTGGCGGCGCGCCGGGGGAAGCTGATGGCCGCCGAGGCGACGCGCGCCCCAGGGGCCATGGCGGTCTTCGCCGACGAGGCGGCGCTGGCGGCGGCGCTGGCGGCCGGACGGCCCCACGGCCAGCTCGGGCTGGCGGCGCAGAACGCCCCCGACGAGTGGGTGGTCTCCGGGGCCGAGGCGGCGGTGGCCGCGGCGCTGCGGGCCGTCCCGGGGCGGCGGCTCCGCGTCGCCGGGGCCTGGCACTCGCCGGCCATGTCACCGGCGGTGGAGCCCTTCCGGGAGGCGGCCCGGGCGGTGCGGCGCGCCCCCGCCGGCGCGGCGCTGCTCTCCGGCGTCACCGGGGCGCTGGTGGAGGAGGAGGGGCGCGTCCCCGACCTGCTCGCCGAGGCGCTGCTCGCCCCCATCCAGTTCACCCGCCTGCTCTCCGAGGCGCTGCGGCGCGGCGTCACCGACGTGGTGGTGCTCGGCCCGCCCAAGGTGGTGCGCGGGCTGGTGCGCCGCTCCCTCGGCCCCCTCCCCGTCCACGTGGTCTGCGATCCCGGCGACGCCGGCCGGGTCGCCGAGGTGCTCGCCGCATGACCGATCCGCTCGCCTCGACCGCCCTGGAGCTGGGGGCCGACCTGCTGCAGTTCCTTCTGCCCCACCGCCGTCCCTTCGTGATGGTGGACGGGGTGCAGGAGTTCACCCGCGCCCCGCGCCTCTCGGTCCGCGCCAGCCGCCAGGTCAGCGCCAACGAGCCGGTCTTCGAGGGGCACTTCCCCGGGCTGCACCTCTGGCCGGGCGTCTACACCATCGAGGGGCTGGGCCAGGCCTGCAACGTGGCGCTGGTGCTGGAGGGGCTCTGCGCCCACTTCGAGCGGAGCGGCTCCGACGAGGCGGCGCTGCGCGCCTCGCTGCGCAACGCCGAGCTGGGCTTCCGGCTCCAGCCCGGCTTCCGGCCGGAGCTGCTCGAGCTGATCCGGGCCGCCGTCACCGACCCGTCCGCCACCATGGGCTTCAGCGCCCACGTCGACGTGAAGTTCACCGAGCCGGTCTTCGCCGGCTCCCGGCTCGACTACCGGGTGACGCGCACCCACACCGTGGGGGCGCTGGACCGCTTCGACGTGGAGGCGCAGGTGGCGGGGCGGACGGTGGCGCGCGGCACCATGAGCGCGGCCCGCCGCTCGCTCGGCCCCGGCGGCTGGGTGCCGTGAGCGCCGCCGGCCGGCCCCGGCCACGCCGCTGGGCGCTGGTCGCCCTCACCGCGGCGCTGGCGCTCCTCCTCGTCTTCGCCGCCGGCTGCCGCGCCGTGGTCTGGTTCGGCCACGACGAGGCGCGCCGGCGGCTGCTGGAGGTGGAGCGGTCGCAGAGCGGCCAGCGGGTGCTGGTGGACGGGGCCGCCGGCCCCAGCTTCGACGGCGTCGCCCCCGGCGGCCTGGTGCAGGGGGCCAACGGCCGGCTCGCCTATCCGGCCCGCCGCGGCGCCGCCTGGCACCTGGTCGATGGCGGGCGGATCGGGCCGGCCTGGGAAGGGATCGGCGAGGTGGCCATGGCACCGGGCGGCGCGGCGCTGGCCTACACCGCCGAGCGGGCCGGTCGCTGGCGGGTGGTGCGCGACGGCGTCGAGGGGCCCGCCTTCGAGGCGGTGCTGGCCAGGTCGCTCCGCTGGGACGTGGACGGTCAGCACCTGGCCTACGCCGCCGTCGAGGCGGGCGCGGTTCGGGTGGTGGCGGACGGCCTGGCCGGGCCGGCCTTCGACGGCGTGGCCGGCCTGAAGGTGGCGAGCGACGGCACGGTGGCCTACCGGGCCCGGCGCGGGGAGCTGCCGTGGGTGGTGATCGGCCCGCAGGTCCGCCCGGCCGGCGAGGCGGCCGACCTGCTGGCGCTGGCGCCGCGCGGCGGTCGGGTGGCCTGGGCGGAGCGGCGCGACGGCCGCTGGCGGGTGGTGGTGGACGGCCTCGACGTCACCGAGGGGGACGAGGTGGTGGCGGTGGCCGCCGACGGCCAGCGGTGGGGGGCCATCCTGCGCCGGGGCGGCCGCTGCCTGGTGCTGGTGGACGGCGCCGAGGTGGGCGAGGAGCCAGAGGCCGAGGACCTGCAGCTGGCCGGCCCCCACGTGGCCTGGCTGGCGAGGCGGCCGGGGGGGCAGGCGGTGGTGGTGGACGGTGTGGCCCGCCGCTTCGACGTGCTGGTGGAGGGGACGCTGGTGCTCGGCGAGGACGGGCGCTGGGCGGTGGTGGCCGGCGACGCCGCGGCGCGGCGGGTGGAGCTGCTGGTGGACGGCCTCCCGGTGGAGCGATTCGACTTCGCCGAGGCGGCGCTGGCGGGCGACGCCGGGACCGGCACGGCCCGGGCCTGGGCGGCGGCGGCGCTGGCCAGGGAGCGCGCCGCCGGGCGTTGACCTCACGTGAACTGAGAACAGGAGCGCCGATGACCGGGATGGCAGGCAAGGTGGTGGTGGTGACCGGGGGGGCCTCCGGGATCGGGCGCGCCGCCTGCCTGCGGCTGGCCGCGGCCGGGGCCCGGGTGCTGGTCACCGACCTCTCCCCCGCCGGCGAGCAGGTGGCCGGGGAGGTCCTGGCCGGCGGCGGCGAGGCGGCCTGGGCGCCGCTCGACGTCACCGACGAGGCGGCCTGGCCCCGGGTGCTGGCGCTGGCGGTGGCGCGCTGGGGAAGGCTCGACGCCCTGGTGAACAACGCCGGCGTGCCCCTCTCCGCCGATCTCCTCGAGACCAGCCTGGAAGCGTGGCGCCGGCTCATGGCGGTCAACCTCGACGGCGTCTTCCTGGGGACCCGCGCCGCCGTCGCCGCCATGCGCCGCCAGGGCGGCGGCGGCAGCATCGTCAACGTCTCCTCCACCAACGGCCTGGTGGGCAGCGCCGGCTCCAGCGCCTACTGCGCCTCCAAGGGGGGCGTCCGGCTCTTCACCAAGGCCGTCGCGCTGGAGTGCGCCCGCGACCGGATCCGCGTCAACTCGGTCCACCCCGGGCTGGTGAGGACGCCGATCTGGGAGCAGACCCTGGGGTGGAAGCGGGTGGCGGCGGCCACCGGGAGCGGCGAGCCCTTCTACGGGGCGCTGGAGCGGGCCACGCCCATGGGGCGCATCGCCGACCCGGCGGAGATCGCCGAGGCCATCCTGTTCCTGGTCTCCGACGCCTCCCGCTTCATGACCGGGAGCGAGCTGGTGGTGGACGGCGGGCTCACCGCCGGGTAGCGGCCGCCACCGGCGCGAGAGGCCATGGACGCCAGGTGACGGCCGCTGCAGCGCCGCCCACGGCAGCGGCTTCAGCGTGATCTCGCGGACGTCGTGGGTGCCCACGAACTCGCGCCAGTCGTGGCGCGGCGCCAGCTGCTCGAGCTGCTTGGCCTCGTCCCTGGTCTTGAGCTGCCGGGCGGTGTCGAGGAAGATCTTGTGGTCGAGGACCAGCCCCTGCTTCTTCATCTCCGGGGCGTTCGGATGGAGTTCGGCCCGATCGCGAAGTAGCATCTCCACCTCCCTCGCAGGGTCTCCCCGCCCGACGTGACCTACGACTTCGATCATCCCCCCGAGCGGCGCGGCACCGACTCGGTGAAGTGGGGGCGCTACGCCGGTCGCGACGTCCTGCCGCTCTGGGTGGCCGACATGGACTTCGCCGTGGCCCCGGCCATCGAGGAGGCGCTGCGGCGCCGCGTGGCCCACGGCGTCTTCGGCTACGCCGAGCCCTGGCCGTCGCTGGTGGAGGCGGTCCTGGCCCACCTGGCGGTCGAGTACGCCTGGGCCGTCGAGCCGGACTGGCTGGTCTGGCTCCCCGGCGTGGTGCCGGGCCTCGGCGTCGCCTGCCGCGCCGTCGGCGGCGGGGCCTTCACCGCCACCCCCATCTACCCGCCCTTCCTCTCCGCCTCCGGGCAGCTGGCCACGGCGCCGCTGCGCCAAGGGGCCGGGGGCTGGGAGTGGGACCTGTCGGCGGTGGAGGCGGCGCTCACCCCGGAGACCCGGCTCTTCCTGCTCTGCCACCCGCACAACCCGGTGGGGCGCGCCTGGGACGAGGCCGAGCTGCAGGCGGTCGACGCGCTGGCGGCGCGGCGCGGGCTCACCGTCTGCTCCGACGAGATCCACTGCGGCCTGGTGCTGGAGCCGGGCCGGCGCCACCGGCCCTACGCCACGCTCTCGCCGGAGGCGGCGCGGCGCAGCATCACGCTGATGTCGCCGTCCAAGACCTTCAACGTCGCCGGCCTCGGCTGCGCCTTCGCGATCATCCCCGAGCCGTCGCTGCGGCGGCGCTTCGTCCGGGCCATGCGCGGCCTGGTCCCGCACGTCAACCTGCTCGGCCTCACGGCCTGCGAGGCGGCCTTCCGCGACGGCGGCGACTGGCACCGGCAGCTGCTCGACTACCTGCGCGGCAACCGCGACCGGGTGCTGGCCGCGGTGGCGGCCGAGCCGCGGCTGCGCACCACGCCGGTGGAGGCCACCGCGCTGGCCTGGATCGACGCGCGCGGCACGGGCCTGGCCCACCCCGGGCGCGCCTTCGAGGCCGCCGGGGTGGGGCTCTCCGACGGGCGCGACTTCGGCCCGGCCGGCCTCTACGACGGCTACGTGCGGCTCAACTTCGGCTGCTCGCGCGCCCTGCTCGACGAGGCGCTGACGCGGCTGCGCGGGGCGCTGCCGCGCTGAGGATCAGGGCGCCGTCAGCGTCTCCACCTGGACGGCCGCCAGGTGCGGGAAGAAGGTGCGCATGGGCGCGGTGCCACACCAGCAGGACAGGGCCACGGTCGCACCTCCCACCGGGATCACGGTGGCGGCCTGGAGGGGGATGGTCTGCATCTCGGCGCTGGCGAGCTGGTTGATCGTCCCGTCGAGGACGTTGGTGGTGGCCTGCCGGAGGTAGCACTGCACGCCGGCGAGAGCCCCGGTGAGGTTGTAGAGCCCCACCTTGGCCGTGACCAGGTAGGAACCCTCGGGCAAGGTCACGCTGGCGAGCGTGGTCTCGACGCTGGCCGGCATGTCGACGAGGTGCTGGTTGAAGCTGCCGTCGAGCCAGGGGGCGTAGCCGTTGCTCGGGCCGCGCGGTCCGGTGGGCCCGGCGGGACCGGCCGCTCCGGCGGGGCCGGTCGGCCCGGTGAGCCCGGTGGACCCCTGCGGTCCCGTGGCGCCGGCCGGCCCGGTGAGCCCGGTGAGACCCTGCGGTCCGATCGGTCCGATCGGTCCGGTGAGCCCGGTGAGCCCCTGCGGTCCGGTGGGCCCCTGTGGCCCGATCGGCCCCTGCGATCCGGTGGGCCCCTGGAGACCGGTCGGCCCCTGAGGCCCGGGGTCGCCCTTGCTGCCGGAGCATCCGCTCACCAGGACCGCGAGCGCCACCACCGCCATCACGTTTCGCATTGGAGTCCCCTCGCTGTTGGGACCTCATCTCGAGGTCCTGTGGTTTGACCGCCCTGCCTGGCCCAGCTTGGCCACTCCGCGGCCACGTGGCCGGGGAGCTCAAGGTGCGGTCGGATGTCGCGTGGCAATCCTACAGGATCGGAAAGGGACCCAGAGTGATTCTTCTGCACGGACCCAGAGTCGCTTCTGTCAGAAGAAGACGTGACCCACCCCCGCAGGGACGGCCGCGCCGCGGACCATCGCCCTCCCCGCCCGACCAGCAACGCCCGAAAAGGAGAACGCCGGCCCCGCGTGAGCGAAGCCGGCGTCTGGACTGGTTGCGGGGCCAGGATTTGAACCTGGGACCTTCGGGTCAAGGACCCGAGGGTCGACCGAGCAGCTTGCGGATGCCCGCCTCCAGCCCGTCCATCCGGGTCGTCGCGGTGACCCAGACGATCTCCAGGGATGCACCGAAGTACCCGTGCGCCAGGATGTCCCTCATGCCGCGCACGTTGGGCCACGGGATCTCCGGCACAGCAGCCGCGACCTTATCCGGAATTCCCTTGGCGGCCTCGCCGATGATCTCGATGTTCCGCATCACCGCATCCTGCGTGCGTTCGTCGGCGAGGAAGGCCTCGTAGGTCATCCCGGCGATGTACCGCCTGACCTTGCCGCACGCCTCGATGATGTCCTCGGCGTAGAGCTTCCAGTCGCGGTTCAAATCAGGCGACATCCACAGCCTCGCGCTCCACCGCTGGCCGCATCCGCGGCTTCAGGGCGTCAGGCGTGACCAGGTCGACCTTCCGGCCGAGCCGGTCCTCGAGGAAGAGCTTCAGGCCCACGAAGGCGTCCAGCGCCGGGGTGACATCGAACTCCACCAGGATGTCGACGTCGCTGTTCTCGCGCGCCTCATCGCGAGCCGTGGACCCGAAGAGCGAGACTCGGCGCACGCCGAAGTCCCGCCGGAGGGTCGGCAGGTAGCCCCGCAGGGTCGAGATGGCCTCTTCGCGCCGCATGGTGCCGAGTATACGGGGTTGGCCCTCCCCCTTCCATCTAGGGCCCTGGCTGTGCCGCGCGCTGCCGCCGGATATCATCAAGCTGAGGCGTCCAATGGATGAGAACCAGCTGCTGCAGCGGATCGTCAGCGACCCGAGGGTCTTCGGCGGCAAGCCGATCATCCGGGGGCACCGGCTCGCCGTGGTGCACGTCCTCGGCATGCTCGCGGCCGGCGACACCACCGAGACCATCCTCGCCGGCTACGCCTGGCTCGAGCGCGAGGATGTCCTCGCCTGCCTGGCCTACGCGAGGCGGGTCGTCGGCCATGAGCGCATCGAGCCCCTCCTCGTTCCGACCGGAACGTGAAGCTCCTCCTCGACTCCTGCGTCTGGGGCGGTGCCGCCGGACGGCTGCGCGCCGCTGGCCATGACGTCGTCTGGTCTGGCGACTGGCCGGCGGACCCTGGGGACGAGGAGATCCTGGCTCGGGCCCTCGCCGAGGGCCGCGTCCTGGTCACGCTCGACAAGGACTTCGGCGAGCTGGCCGTCGTCCGCGAGCTCCCCCACGCCGGCATCCTTCGCCTGGTCGCGCAGTCCGCGCTGCAACAGGCCGAGCTGACCTTGCGGGTGATAGAGGCCCACGGCGCCGACCTGGAAATCCCAACAGTCATGGAGGTGCCGAAGCGACACGGACCCTGAATCGCTTTGGGCGCCCAAAGTTGCGAAGGAGGGAGCCTGCCTGGGTTCGGTCACGATCGGCTCGGTTGACTGGATCCGCACTCTGGGGGGGGGCCTGAGGTCGAAACCACGCCGCGAGTTCCCCTCCCCGCCCGACCAGCAACGCCCGAAAAGGAGAACGCCGGCCCCGCGTGAGCGAAGCCGGCGTCCTTACTGGTTGCGGGGCCAGGATTTGAACCTGGGACCTTCGGGTTATGAGTCCTTACTCATAGTATGGGCAGACGGGCGTCGTTGTTGCGGTTTCGCTGGGAGACAGGGAGTTGGTGAGATGGCTCAGATCACGTGAGTGGACAAGAAATGACCTGAATTGACTCTGGGACGGTCGCGGTTTGGACGCGGGTTGGGTGGGTGGACGACCCGACGGTCAGGCAAGGAACTTCCGGACGGCCGCCTCGAGTTCATCGAGCTGGTTCGTGGCGGTGCTCCACACAACCCTGGAATCCAGGCCGAAGTAGCCATTTACGGCAAGCTCGCGCATCCCCCGAACCGCCTTCCAGTCCACTTCTGGCGAGACGGCAAGGACCTTCTCCGGTAGGCAATGTGCGGCCTCGCCGATGATCTCGATGTTTCGAATCACAGCGTCCTGCGTGCGGTCGTCGGCAACGAATGCCTGGTAGTCCATGCCGGAAATGAAGCGCCGAACCTTCCCGCAGGACTCGACGATGTCGTCGGCATAGAGTCGCCAGTCCCGCGTGCTAGTCGGCATCAACCGCCTCGTATTCGGCGGCCAGGCGCATAGGCGGGCATCGCTGAATCGCTACCGACCCTGCTTGCGCGGACTCTTGACGCCGCATGCTGGGTCAGTTGGGTTGTGGAGTGGCTGGGAGTTGGGCCGCGTGCGCATCGTCACCTGAATGAGCTTCGCGAGGGACGCTCCCTTCCGGATCAGGGCTTGATCCAACTCTCTCCTTCCCTTCGGCCCCTGACTCTTCGGCCCGGCTTCCAACAGTAGCGGGAACATTTGCACCCTCCTCAAGTTCCTCGGGGTCATCACTATCAATCCACACTACGTTCAAGTCGTCGAGGTCATCGACAGAGTCGCTAACCAGTTCCGCCAACTCAAGTTCCTTCTCGGTCGGCTCTCGAACGCGATGAAAGAGCTCTCTTGCTTCGTCACGATCGATAACAAAGTCGTGGGACGGATACCCGCCAACAAGACGGCCGATCGCTTGCTCCTTCGCGTTTCGCCCCTTCTTGACGAGCCTCTCCCCGTAGTCGGAGGCGATCAACATCGTTCGATATACTTCTCCCAAACGCACTGGGTCGAGCTGTTTGTAGAGTTCAGCGTAGAGACCGACAGCCAACGAGGAAGCCAGTTCCCCAGCCATGCGCGTTGAGAGTTGGCCGCCGAGGTGGATGTCGAGCAAGTACCGCCGGAAGGTTGCAAGCGACCGCTCCTCCAGCAACTGAAGGGTCTGCATCGTATCCAGGCTTGATCCGAAGTCGTTGATCTCGTCCTGCTTGCGAAGTTGGACGTCCAGCGGGCCCAGTTCGCCACCGTCTGACATCACAAGCTCGTGGGCTCCCAAGCACAGGAGAGTGCCCGCACTCTTGCACGCATCGGTGATCACAATCGTGAGGCGGTTGTAGTTGGCACCGACGCAGCGGGCAATACGGAATGCCGCGTGCGCGTCGCCTCCGAACGTCATGAGGAAGAGGAATACATTCTTCCGCTTCGGCTTCCGGGCGCGAAGATCCTCCTCCACGTGATTGAAGCCATGCATTGTAATGGGACCCGAATACAGCATCAGGTCCGCGTCGTGGGCGACCATCAGCTCGTCGGCCAATAGACGTCTTCTCTTTCTCCTCTCATTCGACTTGCTTGCGTCCATGTCCCCTCCCTACTTGTTCTTCGCCTTGCGACCAGCCACCCACGAGACCTTCTCGGAACCGGCCTTGGAGTGAAGCAATTGATGAACTCGCTGGTGAGACATCTGCAGCAAGTCGCCAGTATCGCGCGTGCTCATGCCGCGACGTGTGAAGTCCACCGCTGCGGCTCGCACCGCCTTCTGAGCTAGGCGCTGAAGTCGTTCAGCGTCCATCCGAGCACTCATGGCTTCATCAAGCCGGCCCTTGATGGCGTCATCAAGGCGGAGGTTCTCGTTCATGACTATGGCGCTGTCATCAACTCCCGTAGCCGCAGAGAGGGCTTCCCGAACTCGCTCCCTCGCCTGGGCCAGCGTCCTGCCCTGCGTGTGTACACCTGCCACCTCAGGAACGGACGCAACCCACCAGCCTTCCTCATCACGCTCAACTTCAACAACGTAGTGCCGCCGCTTCGACATGACGCTCTCCTCGCTAGTTCCGAAGGCTTCGCTTGAGCCAATGCTCACCAAGACACGGCTCAACATCCTTCTCTATCTTCCTCAGTAGTCCTGGGCCGATGTCTTCACCAGCATGAACCGGAACAGTGGTGCTGCACTTCCCGCACTGAACGCGAACGTGCGACCCCTTCGTTCGCACCTCGACGCATCCCAGAGACTTCAATATCTTCAGTAGACCTTTCCCCGTCATGGCCGCGAGCCTCGCAGACTACGCCCGCCTGCCCACCGGCAAGCGACCACATTCCGTCTATACAGATAGACACTTTCGGCCTTCCTGTCAACTCTGCTAGACACGTCCCCGGCGGGTTGAAGAACCCCCTCTCGCGGCTTGCTTGGACACCCACCCGGGCCTCCAGCAGATGTGCCAAATCCTCTCGTTCCTGTCATGCGAGCCATTCCTCTCGGAAGTTCAGCCAGTTGAGTGCTGTCACTCGCCAGGCTCATGGGACCACCCGTCGCCAAGCACATGGGACCAGGGTGAGACGCGAGCGACCGCCTTCCAGATCGCATGAATCGGCCGCTCGCGTCGAGCCCTACCGCCGCCGCTTCTGCCGGGGGTGGACGGGGCGCTTCTCGACGGGGCGCTCGGGCGGCGGCCCGGCCTTGTCGACGGTGGGCTTCTGCCGCGACCGGTAGGACTCGCCCTCGATGACGAGGTCGTAGGCGGCGTTCTGGAAGCGGTCGATGGCGCTCTGGGCGAGCAGGGCGTCGTCGAAGGTCGTGAGCCACTCGGCGGTGTCGCGGTTGCTCGTGACCACGGTGGCGGCTCGGCCGGTGCGCTCGACGAAGAGCTGGTAGACGTCGCGGCTCTCCTCGCGGGTCATGGACTCGAGGGCGAAGTCGTCGATGACGAGCAGGTCGACGGCGATCAGCTCGGCCATGAGGCCGTCGCGGGAGTTGTCGAGGCGGCTCTGTCGCAGCAGGCGCAGCAGCGCATCGGCCCGGTGGAAGCGCACGTTGTAGCCGCTCTTGCAGGCGAGGTGGCCAAGGGCGCTGGCGAGGTAGGTCTTGCCGACTCCAACGGGGCCGAGGATGACCACGTTCCGCGCGTCGTCGGCGAAGCGCAGGCTGCACAGCTCCTGGAAGACGCGCTTGTCGAAGTGAACCTTGGCCGTCTTGTCCCAGCGCTCCACCACCATGTCGGGATCGAGCCCGGCGTCGGCGGCGCGGTTGCGAGCGGCCGAGCTGCGCCGTCGCTCGATCTCGTCCACGAGCAGCATGAGCAAGAGGTCGTCGAAGGGCGTCTCGTCCTTCTCGGCGAGCGCGATGCGCTCGGGCAGCGTCGGGAGGATGCCGCCGAGGCGCAGGCGCTTGAGGGCGGCGGCGAGCTCCGGAGCCACGGTCCGGGCCTTCACGGCGCACCCCCGTCGGTCGGCCGGCGGGTGGCGAAGAGCTCCGGCGCCCGGGCGAAGCGGCCCGGGAGCTGCACGACCTTGCCGGCCGCCTCGCCGTCGGCCTCGCAGGTCCGCGCGAGCTTGAGCAGCCGCTCGATGCGCGGGACGTCGTACACCTCGAAGCCGATGGCCCGCTGGCAGGCCGCCTCCACCCGCTCAGCGCCGTACCGGTCGCACAGCCGCACCAGCGCCTGGGCCTGGCGCATCTTCGACCACGGCAGCGGCCCGCCGAGGAGCTTCTGGGCGAAGGCGCCGATGGACGGCCCCCGCTCCTGCGCGGCCGCCACCAGGGCGTCGACGCTGCGCAGGGCGTATGCGGTCCGGGTGCGCGGGTAGTCGGCCGGGTCGGTGGAGCGCTTGCCCGGCGCGACGCGGGCGTGCACCTTCACCAGTTCGAGGCCGCCGTAGAAGCGCACGGTCTTCGAGTCGAGCCGGTAGTCGAGCTGCCGGCCGATGTAGGCGGTCGGCACCGAGTAGAGGCTGCGCGCCACCTGCAGGTGGTGATCGGGGTGCACCTTGGCCGTGCCCCACGTCGGGACGTCGAAGCGCTCCAGCGGCGGCGGCAGGAGGAGTGCCTTCTCCTCGGCCTCGAACACGGTGAAGGGCACCGCGCGGGTGGTGCCGTGGACGCGCTGGCCGGCGATGTCGCGGCACCAGGCCGCTGCCGATCGGCGAGAGTCGGCGAGGTCGAGGAACCGCTCGCCGTCGGCCCAGCGCTCGCGCACGTAGGGGACGGCGTTCTCGACGCGGCCCTTGTCCTGCGGCCGCCGCACCCGAGCCGGGTCGGCGAGGATCCCCCGGGCCTGCGCGTACTCGCGGAAGGAGCGCTGCAGCACCGGCGCCTGGGCGTTGGGCACGGTCACCATCGAGGAGGCGTTGTCGAGGACCACCCGCCGCGCGACGCCGCCGAAGAAGCGCCACGCCTCGTCGAGCCCCTCGCACACGTCGACCACCGTCTGCGTCAGGGTCGGCCAGACGAACATGTGCCGGCTGTAACTCAGCGTCACGATGAGCGCCCAGAGCTTGCGCCGCTGGCCGGTGACGTCGGTGAGCCAGCCCACGTGCCCGAAGTCGACCTGCGCCTCCTCGCCGGGCGGCGTGTCAGCGAGCCGCACGGTGACGCGGGGGCCGCCGAACCCGAACTCCCGCTGCGCGTACCGCCGCAGCGTGCTGTACGAGACCGCGATGCCCTCTCGCGCCAGGAGCTCGCGGATCCGGACCAGCCGCAGCGGCCGCTCGGCCTGGAGCCACGCCTCGATCCGGTCGCGGACCGGCACCAGCGCCCGCCAGGCGTCCGACGGCGCCGGCGCTGGCCGGGCCTGGACCCGCCGGCCGACCTCGCCCACCAGCTCGTCGGTCAGCTCGACGCCGGCGCGGACGCCGCACAGCCTGGCCGCCTCGTAGTACCGCTTCACCGTCTTGCGATCCGCGCCGCACTCCCGCGCCGAGCGCCGCACGGCCTCGCCGGCCTGGAACCGGCGCAGCAACTCCCTCACGTCCACCATCGTCAACTCCCGAAAGCTCATCGTCGCCCTCCTGGCTCACCCCAGGGTGCCGGGAGGGGACGACGTTGACTGCCTTCGGTCGCTGCACGCGGGGCCCTACGCCGCCAGGCTCACGGGGTGGTCCCATGACCCTGAACAGCGCCTGGCCCCATGACCCTGAACATTCAGGACCGCCTCACCCCGTGGGGTGGTCCCATGTGCCTGGCGAGAGGGTGGCCCCATGAGGCTGGCGATTTCCGCCAACGCCGGTCCCTTGTGGCTGGAGACCGACAAGTGCACGGCGTGAGTAGGTTGATTCTAGGTCTCGAAGCCCAGCCTTCTGGGAGGGGCCTGCCATCCCGATTTGCGGCCCTCAGGTCAAGCCGCCACTCCAGCGGACGCCTTCACCGCTTCGAGTATGTGAACAAGGTCATCCACCTCGGCGGGTTTGTAGAGCCCATCCGGCCCGGTCGGCGCGACGTCGGTGAACGGCGACTCGTAGAGGAGCGCGGCCTCCATGACGCCTCGCTCGGTGAGCTGGTCCACCATCAGACTCGCGAACTCGATCTGGCTTGCGTTGAACCTCGTCTCGTCGAGGAAGCGCCCGAGCGCCCGCTTGGCGGCCTCCCGGTCAAGCCCGACGATCGAACGAACGAAGAGGCCGAGGCCTGAGGCTTCCTTGGCAGCCCGCTTCACGTCCTCAGGGCGCCCTGCGCCTGCGAGCATCCGTTCCAGCTCAGCGAGATCCTTTGGCGTCAGCGGCTCGTTCCTTCGCAGCTTGGCGATGGTGATGTGGTCCTTGTGCTCGACCAAGAACTGACGGGCCTTGATCCTAAACCGCTCGAACGGGTCACCACCGGAGACAGCGGGCAGCTCGATCTCCGCAGCTGCGCCCAGCTCGTCCTCGAAGTCGGTGTAGATCGGCTTCCGCTCGGCCTTCTCGATGAGCACGACCAGAGCGCGGAGCCGCCTTCTGGCGACCTCGAGCATCGGAACAGTGACGTCTTCCCACCAGGGCTCGCCCTGAACCTCCTGGATGAGCACCATCTGCGCCGCCACCAAGGGGATCGTCGCCTTCTCG
Organism: Anaeromyxobacteraceae bacterium; assembly: GCA_032654565.1. GTDB lineage: Bacteria > Myxococcota > Myxococcia > Myxococcales > Anaeromyxobacteraceae > JADKCZ01. Next base: position 760,969 of record JAULAX010000017.1, read on the forward strand.
GCCAGGAGGTCGACGATCTTCCGCACCTGATCTCGCAGGCGCATGAACTCCGGCTTCTGCCGGAGCAGCGCCAACTGGAGGCGCAGCATAAGCAGGTCGAAACGCTTGGTCTCCTCGGGTTCGGCCTCCTTCTCGGCCGGTAGAGACGCGACCTCGGCGGACAACTCTTCAACTGCCTCGTCCGACAGCTGCCTCCATGCCTGCGTCTTGGCGTACTTCTCGACGAGCGCTCGCTTCGGTCGAACGATGAAGTTGTCGACGTTCATCGTTCCGATCTCCGTACGCAGACCATCCGAGACCTCGCCGCGCAACACCTTCATGGTCGGCGTCTCTGCAGCGAACGGGTCCTCGCGGTCCTTCACGGGGAGGACCGGCTTGGCGGCAGCCTGGTCGAGCTCGGCCACCAGCGCCACGCGTGCCCGGAAGAGGCGCGTCCCCACAGAGGCCGCCGTGGTCCCTTCTGCAGCGGGAAGGTCCTGGCTGAAGAACTCGAGGTTCTGGCAGTAATCGAAGACGTAGAAGAACTGCTTGTGCTGGTCGGGGCCGAGGAGGTCGCGGCAGAGCCGGGTCCCGCGGCCAAGCATCTGCCAGAACTTGGTCTTCGACCTGATCAGCTTGAAGAAGACCAGGTTCACGACCTCGGGAACGTCGATGCCGGTGTCGAGCATGTCGACGGAGATCGCGATGTGCGGCGACTTCTCCTTCTGGGAGAAGTCGTTGATGAGGGACTGGGCGTAGACCGTCTTGTAGGTGACGACGCGGGCGAAGGAGCCCTTGAGGTGAGGGTAGTTGGCGTCGAACCGCTCAGCGATGAACTCCGCATGGGCGTTGTTCTTGGCGAAGATGATGGTCTTGCCGAGCCGGTCGCCGCCCGCGACCTTGATCCCGTGGGTCATGAGGTGCTCCAGCACCTTGTCCACGGTGTCCTTGTTGAAGAGCCACTGGTTCACCGCCTCCGGGTCCACTGCGTCGGGAGGCCCCTGTTCTTCATCCCACTCGAGCGAGTCCCACTGATCCTTCTCGTCCTCAGAGAGGTCCTCGTACTTGATGCCTTCCCGCTGGAACTTGAGCGGCACGGAGACGGCCTTGGGAGGCACGAGGAACCCATCCTTGACGGCCTCCTCCAGCCCGTAGGCGTCGGTCGGAACGCCGGTCTCCAGCTCGAAGAGGGAGTAGGTGTTCTTGTCGACCTCGTCCTTGGGCGTCGCAGTCAGGCCAACGAGGAAAGAGTCGAAGTACTCGAAGATGGCCCGGTACTTCTGAAAGACGGACCGATGTGCCTCGTCGATGACGACGAGGTCGAAGTGGCCCACGCCGAAGCGCCGCTCTCCCTCCTTGGACTCGTCGATGAGACCCATCATCGTCGGGTAGGTGGACACGTAGACCCTCCCCTGCCCTTCCTTCTCCGTGACCAGGTTGACCGGAGAGCTTTCGGGGAGGTGGGCCTTGAAGGCGTTGACCGCTTGGTTCACGAGGGCGACTCGGTCGGCCAGAAACAGGACCCGCTTGGCCCAGTTGCAGCGCATGAGCAGGTCCGCGAGAGCAATGACCGTGCGCGTCTTGCCGGCGCCGGTCGCCATGACGAGCAGAGCCTTCCGCTGGTTCTCCTTCTCGAACGTCTCGGAGATGCGGCGAATGGCGCGGTGCTGGTAAGGCCGTTCGACGATCTTCTTGTCGATAAACGCGTCGGCGAGCGGCTTACGCCCGCCACGGCGCTGGATCATCAGCTCCAGCTCGGCCTTCTTGTAGAAGCCCTGGGCTCCACGCGGCGGGTAGCTGGCGTCGTCCCAGATCCAGTGTTCGTAGCCGTTGGAGCAGAAGATGACCGGCCGCTGGCCAGACTGCTTCTCAAGGCAGTCTGCGTATAGCTTGGCCTGCTGGATCCCAACCTTGGGGTCCTTCTTGGTCCGCTTCGCCTCTACGAGGGCCAGGGGCTTCCCGTCGTCGCCCCAGAGGACGTAGTCGACGTAGCCCTTGCCCTCTGCATTGGGCATCCCGCTCACCTCGACTTCGAGGTCCCGCTTCTCATCCAGCGGCCAGCCCGCCTCACGCAGCATGAGGTCGATGAAGTAGTCGCGGGTCTGGGCCTCGGAGTAGTCGTGGCTGTCTGGCTTGGCGGCGTTGGCCTGCTTCGCCTTGGCGACCTCCGCGCGGAGCTTGGCCAGTTCCGCGTCGGCCGACGCCTTTGCAGCCTCCGCCTCGGCCAGCTTCTGGTCCTTCTCCTGGAGCTTCGCCTCAAGAGCTTGCAACTGGTCCGGGCTCTGCTTCGGAGCGGCCGCGGCCTTTGGCAGCACATCGGGCTGAAACGTAAGGCCATCTGCCGGCTTCGACCCCCGGGCGTACGTCCGGGCAAGCCAGAAGCCGACATGGAACAGCTCCCGGACCGCAGTCAGCGCGTCGAATTGCCTGACCGGCTTGTGGCTGTGGACCGCGAGGTTCCCGAGGTCCTTGATGATGCGGGCCTTCTGGAAGATCGCGGAGCCGACGGTGTTCTGGAAGCTGGGCTCGTGGATGAGCGCCGAAAGCTGGCTCTGGTAGGGCTGCTTGAGCGCTGACTCGTGCCTGTAGAGCCACTCCACCACCAGCTCGAGTCCCCGGCGCGCGTAGAAGCATGACGCACGCGCGTCGCCGTGGACGAGAGACTCCGCCTTCTCCGCGGCATCGGAGACCGCCGGCCACTCGGCGCGGAGGAAGGCGAAGGTGCTCATGCGTCCGCTCCGTCCCCCACCTGCTGCTCGAAGGCCTGGCGGACAAGCCCCATCACGTACGGCAGGTCCTCGAGCGAGGACAGCGCGATCTCCACGTCACCATTCCCCCATCGGCCAAGCCCAGTGACGTCCTTGCAGATCTTCCGGGGGTCATTGACCTCGTGGAAGTGCATGTTCAACGACAAGCGGAGCTTCTTCGCCTGTGGCACCACATCAACGAAGTTGGTCTCTGCCTTGTAGGCCACGTAGAGCTTGAGGAATTCCTCGGTCACGCACGGATCGAGCGCCAGCACCTCCCTCCGGAGTGCCTCGAACACCTCATGCATCGCCGGGATGAGCAGGTTCGGATGATCGGCGAGGGTGTACTTGGCCTGGACGACCGCCTTCTGCTCGTAAGCGGCCAGCGACTCGGCGGAGAGCTTCGGTGCGCCCCAGACTTCGACCGCTGCTTCCGATAGGCGTTCCGCCCGGGCCCGGATCGCGGCCTCGTCCCACCGCTCCACCTGCCCGAGCCCCGCGTTAAGCTTGAGCGGACTCACACGGAAGCCGCCCTGCATGTCTCGCTTCTCGTTGAATGGACGATCGCTGTACTCGGAGTTGTATCCGGTCAGCGTCAGGTTGCCGATGGTGTGCAGCCATGTCTGTTGAAGCTTCTTCCAGTCGGGGCCGAGCACTTCCCGCCAGGCAGCGGACAGCTCCTCGTTCTGCGGGAGGATGTGCTCGATGGTGTACTCGTCGACCGAGACACTCTCCTTGCGCCCGTGGTTCTCCAGCCGGCGGAGCCAGTAGCTGCGGCTGCGGAAGTGGTAGAGGTCGCGGCTCTGCAGCCCCCGTCGGAACTCCTCGTCGCTCGGGAAGCGCCGATAGGACGGCAGCCTGAGGAAGTGCGCCTTGACGCTCTCCAGGTACCGCTCCTTCTTGAGGGCCTTCCCGAAGGTACCGAAGGTCTTGTTCATCGAGTTGGTCGGGATGGCGCAGACGGCCCGGCGGAACACGTACGCTTCGACCATCCTCACCACAGCCGCAAGGTCCGTCCCGGACAGCTGCCCCGCCGCGTAGTCCTGGTAAAGCTCCAGCAGGAACGGGTAGGCCACATCCACCTTCAGTTCCCGCAGGTCCTGGAAGGCGAGCTTCAGCTCAGGATGGCTCTCGGCATCCAGCGCCAGGGCGCAGAAGTACCGGGCGAACGCCCTGAGATCCTTCACGAGCTCCTCGACGCCTACCGTCACCACCCCGGCGGAGCGGGCGTGGAGCTTGAATGCGTCGTAGACCTCGTCCAGCTTCGGGATTTCGCCGGTCTTCACCGTCAGGTAGTGCCGCATGAATCCGTCAAAGTGACTGACGTAGGCCTCCTGGCCGAAGTCAACTTCCATCGGGCGCCAGAATTTCTCGTAAAGACTGGTCTGGAGAGTTGGCTCGAGCCCCATCAGGATGAAGTTGCGAATGAGATCGGCCTGGCTCAGTTCCAGTCCCGTGGAGTTCATGCTCTCGAAGATGAGCTGGGGGTTGTCCTGGTCTCGGCTGAGAGCGATGTCTACTACGACGAGTTTCGCCAACCCCCTACATACCTGGACCAGGTCACCCTTTCGATCGTCGATCGCCTTCTTGAAGAGCTCGAAGTTCTGCTCTAACCGCAAGGAACGCTCCTTGGGAAGGTCGGTACCGCCGACGATGGCTGTGAGCGAGGCCTTGTCGGTCTGCGACAACAGCAGCTTGAAGTGCCGCTCACCGACCTCCTCGGGGTTGAGGAGGTAGTAGTTCCTCAGCTTGCGAGCCGAGAACCCATCGACCGGCTCCGCATCGCCCAGAACACGAGCCAGTGCAGCGACGATGAGCGTCACGGTCGTTAGCCGCTGCTGTCCATCGATGACGAGCAACGGCGACTGGCTCGAGACCTGGTAGAGCCCCTTCTCGATGTAGACAATGGACCCGACGAAGTGCGCCGAGATGGCATCGTTGCTCCCGGTCCGCAGGATGTCGTCCCAGAGCTGGCGGCACTCCTTCTCGGTCCATGAGTAGCTGCGCTGATAGATCGGGATGACGAACTGGGGCGACTTCTTGAGGAAGGCGAGAAGCTTGGCTTCGGTGGCCTTCACGAATTGCCCCTCGCTGCCGCGAACCTGTTGGGAAGGAGCAGGTCAGCGCAGGCCAGTGAGCCCGCACTCCCCACTGCCTCGGAGACCGCCGGCCACTCGGGGCGAAGGAAGACTCGATGGCTCATCTCAGAGAGCTCCGGTGAACGCGCGGTGTTGGAGGGAAGCGGAAAGTGCGGCCATCGCGGAGTCCGATGCTCGCTGCACTGCATCAAGCCCTTCTTGCGCCCGCACCTTTTGGGCGAAGTTTCGCTGCAGGTCGATCGGCGGCACTGGAATCTGGATCTTCTCGAATCGAGACTTCTTGAGGATGGGGAGGGTTGTCGACGCACCCCACCTGGCAATCCTCGACCGGTAGAACCGAAGCGCCTCGTTACCGAACCGATCGTCGACTTCTTCGCTCCACTCGACCGCGTTGATCTGCTGGTTGAAGGCGCTGCGATCGGAAGCGACACCCATCTTCCCGATGGTCGCCCCAATGCAGCACACTAGCGCAGCGCCGGCGCGTACCGTTTCAACTTCGCTTGCTCCGGCCTCTGTCAATGTCCTCTTCGGACTGTCCCCGCTTTCGAGGTCGCCAGGCGTGACAAAGGGAACACTGCCACCGAACATTCCCGGCTTCCCAGTTGGTGGGGTCCCTCCTGTAGCAACTCTACCCAGGGCTCTGAGTTCTCTGAGAGGCCATTCCCCTCGGCTGCTGGTGGGGCAACCGAATGCCTCCACAAAGAGGGCGGATGGGAGCGACCGCGTCAACTCGAACGCCGCGCGGCGACAGGATCGCAGAGCCTCGGCCCGATCGAGGACTTCCGAGATGCGGCGCTGTTCTGAGAGAGCCGGAAGCGGGATTTCGAGACTGCCGATGTCTTCCCGATTCACCTGCTTGAACGTCGCGCCCTTTCCTCGCGACGACAACGCTGGCTGAATGTGTCCAAGCCAGTGCCAGAGAAATCGTAGGTCCAGATCCGGCCCAGGACGGAGGCCAGCGACCCCCCTTCCTAGGCAGTAGATACTGTCAGCCAGCACCTTCACGCCGATGGTGGCCCTAACCCCTAAGATGACGTCGTTCTTGGCGCAGAGTTTCGTCTTCTCGGTCGTGTACTTTGTGGCCTGAGGAACGCCATCGCCGAAGTCGCCGGCGCCAGCCAGAAGAGGCCAACCTGCGCCATCTTGATTGTAGGCGGTGCCGGTTGGAGCCTGACCCATGGTCACTAGGCAAACGGAATCAAGGCGTCGAAGGGCCACCCTCACAGCAGTGTCTCCAACTCGGACAATCCCCTCAGGATGTCGCCTTCGAGCGCTCCGATGTCGGCCAAGATCTCCTTCGGCGCTCGGTGTTCCACGTGCTCGTAGACGACCTCCTTGTACCGATTGAGACTGAGGTCGTAATGGTGTGCCGCGATGTCAGCCCTCGGTACGCTGAAGCTCTGCTCGGTCCGAATTCGCTTCCACTCTGCCTTGTTCCGTCCAGCCCAGCGCGCCAGTACGTCCGGCAGGTTGTTCTTAGAATGTTCGTCAGTTGACAGCGCCGACTTGGGGGCCGGACCCAACTTGGCTTCATCAAGAAGCGGCGTCCGCTTGTCGTCAAGGCTCCATCCATCGGCTTCGACGTCGTAGAACCACACTCGATCGGTGCCACCCGAGTTAGTCTTGGTGAACAGAAGGATCGCCGTCGAGACGCCTGCATACGGCCGAAAGACCCCGGCCGGTAGAGAGATCACCGCGTCGAGCTTCTGTTCCTCTACCAATGTCCTGCGGAGTTGCTGGTGGGCGTTGGATGAACCGAAGAGCACGCCATCCGGAACGATGACGGCGGCACGGCCGCCGGGCTTCAGGAGCCGAAGAAAGAGGGCAAGGAAGAGGAGTTCCGTCTTCTTGGTCTTGACGACCTGGAGCAGATCCTTCGCCACACCCTCGATATCTAGACTCCCCGCGAACGGCGGGTTGGCGAGGACAAGCGTGTATTTCTCCTCCTCGCCTGCGTGGTCCTGTGCGAGCGAGTCACGGTATCGAATGTCGGCGTTCTCAACGCCATGTAGCAGCATGTTCATGCTGCCGATGCGGAGCATCGTGCTGTCGAAGTCGAATCCGTGGAACAGCTCGCCGTGGAAGCGCGCCTTAAGCTTCGCGTCCTGGAAGATTTCAGGGTGGTGCTCGCGCAGGTACTCACCGGCCCCGACGAGGAAGCCGCAGGTGCCCGCCGCTGGGTCGCAGATGACATCCTTGGGCGTCGGCGCCGTCATCTCGACCATGAGCCGGATGATGTGGCGCGGGGTACGGAACTGGCCGTTCTGCCCGGCGGTCGCAATCTTGCCGAGCATGTACTCGTAAAGATCTCCCTTGGTGTCGCGGTCCTCCATCGGTACGTGGTCGATGAGATCCACCACCTTCGCGAGCAGCGCCGGCTTCGGGATGGTGAAGCGCGCGTCCTTCATGTGGTGCGCGTAGGTCGAGTCGTCGCCCCCAAGCGTCCGCAGGAACGGGAAGACGTGCTCCCCGACTACCTCGTACATCTCCTTGGCCTCGAAGTTCTTGAACCTTGACCAGCGGAGGTCGTCGTAGGCGCGCTTCTTCGGGTCCTTCCCGGCTGGGAAGATGCGTCGCTCGATCGGCTTCTTCAGCCGAGCCGCCTTGTTCTCCTCGAGCGTGTGGAGTTCGTCGAGGCGGCGCATGAAGAGCAGGTACGTAAACTGTTCCATCACCTCAAGCGGGTTCGAGATGCCTCCTGACCAGAAGGCATCCCAGATGCGGTCAACCTGGTTGCGAAGTTCGCCGGTAATCAACTTGTGCTACCTCCGAAATGCCGCTGCTAGCGCCGAGCGCCTTCGACTGGCACGCCCGCCTAGGCCCGCCCCGGTCGCTTGCTCGCTGACAGTGTTTCTTTTCGACTCTACCTCATGGACAGACCTACCTGCCCCATAGAACTGTTCGTCCGCTTCCTTCCCAGGGACAATCCCTCTCCACCCCCCCGCCGCCCACCCACTTCACAACTCCCAGGGTAACAGCTGCCCGACCCCCCAATCCCTTGTGGTTGGGAGTGGGGGGTCGGGCGGCTGGCGCCCGGCCTCCACTCGTTCGACTCCCGGTGGGCGGCGGGGCGGAGGCGCGTGAGATCGCGGACTTGCGTCCCGAAGCCCGTCACGCGCTCCGCGTGAACCCCGTCGCGTATCTCGTCAACACGTCAGGACAACCGCCGTTGATAGGGGTCATCTCGCTCGCACCGACCTCGCGACACCCCTCCCTGCCGCCTCGGCGCCAAGCCGGGCGCCCGGCCGGCGCGACCCGTCGAAGCCGGCTACATCCCTGCACGTCACTTGACATCTGCCTGTCTAGCTCCTATCTGACTGACAGGAGGCTATCTCATGTCCCCACGCGCCCGACCCGACGACCCCGTCTTCGCCACTACCGAGAAGATCATGCAGACCATCCGCATGCCGCGTGAGCTGGTCACATTCCTCAAGGAGGAGGCGACCCGCGGGGGACGTGACTTCACTGCGCACGTGGTCCGCTACCTCGACGGCCTCCGGACCTGGTTCGGCCTCCCAGCGGCCGCCATCGCCGTCCTCGAGGCCGACCGCGAGGCGCTCAGGATGGGGCGCTACGAGTACCTCCTCCACCTGCTCTTCCAGCGGAGTCTGGAACTGCGCGAGAAGGGCCCTGGCTTCGACGGCCCTGACGCCGGCAAGCGGAAAAGGCGCTGACCAAAGACGGAGGCGCATCGTGCCGCGGCAGAAGGGCATGGTCCTCACCGAGCGCGACCGCGCGCTCCTCGGCTACCTCGGCGTGGCCCGCTACGTCACCGGCGCCCAGGCCCACCGGCTCCTCGCCCCGGGCCACGACAAGGCCATCACCTCCCGTCGCCTGGCCCGCCTCTGCGAGCTCGGGCCCAACCCGGGTGACGACGCCTACCTGCGCCGCCTGGAGTACCGCCGCTCCAACAGCCTCCCCTTCCCGGTCTGGACGCTCACGCCCCACGGCCGCGCCCTGGCCGAGCCGCTCGCCCCGGGGCCGGTGGCTGCCGTCCAGCCAGGGGTCGGCATCCTCTTCATCGAGCGGATCCTGGCGCTCAACGAGCTGCTCATCGCCCTCATCCTGGCCGCCCGCCAGTCCGAGTCGGCCCCGCTCGCCGACCTCCCCTTCCGCTGGTGCGTCGCCGACCAGCCGCTCCGGTTCGAGACCTTCGACCGCGTCTACATGACCAGGCGGCCCGCGGTCCTGCGCCCGGGCGCCGTCATCGACCTCCCGCGCACCCGAAACCGCATCTTCCTGGAGCCGGAGCTGGGCACCACCAGCCTGGCGCCTGCCGACCCGCGCCAGGGCCACGTGAAGCGTCGCCTCGAGCGCTACGTCGAGTTCTTCGGTTCCTTCACGGGCCGGGACAGGCAGCAGACCTGGTACGGCGCCGCCTTCCCTGACGGCTACTACCCCGAGGTCATCACGCTGGCCCGCACCGAGGCCCGGCGCGCCAAGGTCGAGCGGCACATCAAGGACTGGTTCCAGGGCGGCGACTCCCGTTACGCACTGCGCGCCTTCACCTTCGCTGGCGCCAAGGCAACGCTCACACCGCTGGTGGCCCCCGCCGCAACCCCTGCACCTCACCCGGCTGCTCCTGCGCCTGCGCCCGCCCCTGCATCCTCCCCTCCGATTCCCCTGACTGCGCGTGTCGTCGTCATTGACGGCGACCTGGATCGCCGCCTCACCGCCGGGTTCCAGGTCTTCGTCGACGCCTTCAACAAGATCAGGCAGCAGTCGGTGGCGCACGCGGCAACGTGTCCGGCCCGCTTCAGGCCCGAGCCGATACCGCTGGCCGAGATACGAGCCTTCCGCGACCTCTTGGCACACGACGTCCTGGGACGGCGGCTCGACCCGTCGAGGGACCGGAAGCCATGACCGGCCGGCGCGCCGACGCCTGGATGACCGCCGACGAGGCCGCCGCCTACCTCGGCTACCGGACCCGCGCCGCCCTCTACCAGGCGGTCCGCCGCGGCATCGTTCCGGCTCACCGGCTCGGGGCCAGGCGCCTCCGCTTCCGCCAGAGCGAGCTCGACGCCGAGTTGAACCACCACCCCTCGCGGCTTTCAAGCCGCGCCGTCGCACTCCCGGGGTGACAACACCGTCATGGCATCGAGTCAGCTAGTTGGCGTTGGCGTACGACTCGAGGACCCGCCGGAGCCTCCCGTCCTCGACAGCGTGGACCTCGGTACCAACGCCTCCGCAGTGATGGCATCTGGCGACCGGGATGCTGAGGTAGCTGCGCCCGTCGAGCATGAAGCCGGTGGGCACCTCCATCGTGAACGGGCCCACCATGGTCCCGGCAATCCCGCGCGCGATGGCCACCCATGGACCTTCGATGTCCTGGCCCCTGGCCCTAATCCTCGCCAGCGTGGGAACTCCGTCCAGACCGGGCCAGGTGAGCGCCTCGACCATGACCTCCTCGTAGGCCACGTCGGTGAGCGACTTCCGCCAGCGCTCCGTCGCGATCTCGACCACCTTCCCCTTGATGATGGCATGGAGCAGCGAGGCCTTCGCCGACTCATCCGTCACGACCTTGGGTTCCACCCACTTGTAAGCGCCACGGGATCCAAGCACCGCGAGCGGAAATCCCTGGCCGCAGCGCTCGACGCCTTCCAGGAAGGTGCACTCCCCCTGCATGGCGTGCGAGCCGACCTTGCCGCCCACGACCGAGCAGGTCCTGGAATCGCTGCCCGAAAGAAGGAGGATTGCCTTTCCTTCATGTCGGCCTTTGAGACAGCTGGCGAAATCCATGGGCGAGGTCGCGCCGGGCGGTATTCCCGAGCTCACCAAGTCGAACTCATGGATCGGCGCCGGGGCTGTCTGGGCCTTCGTTCGGCAAGCCGAGACTGCCGCCAGAAGCAACGAGGCGATGACGACTCTCTTCACTGTGACTTCCCTCCGATCTGGCAGGCCGATGGCGATAGTACGCTCCGTACAGGCCGGCCCGCCACTGAGAACATCGGCTCCGCCACACGAACGGCGGCGGTCGGCCCTCGTAACGCCTGTCCGATCCCGCCGCTATGTTCCACGGATGGCGCCCGTCTGCCCGCGTGAAAGGAGGAACACGATGGGCGTCTCGAAGTATCTGGCACGAAGCAAGGTGAGGTGGCGCGTCGACACCTACGTCGCGCTGCCAGATGGAACGACGAAGCGTATCCGGTGCGGGCGCATCCCGACCCGCGAGCAGGCGGAGGCGTACGAGCACAAGATGCTGGCCGAAGCGTACGAGGGCCGGTTCTTCAACCGGGTGAAGGAGCCGACCGCCTCCGTGCGGCAGCTCTGGACCGAGTACGAGCCGATCACCCGGCGGGACAACGACTCCTGGCAGTCCGACGTCGGCCGGGCGGCGCACCTCATGCGCCTCCTCGGCGACCACCGTGCCTCGCGCCTCACGCGCGGCGACGTCGAGGAGTACCGGACCAAGCGGCAGGCCGAGACCACCCGGCGTGGCGGGGATCCGGCCCCGGGCACCCTGGACCGCGAGGTGGAGCTGCTGAAGCGCCTCCTCAACTACGCCGCCGCCTGCGGCCGGCTCACCGAGAACCCCATCGCCCGAGTGAAGCTCCTCCGGGTGCCGAACGTGCGGCGGGTGCTCCTCGACGAGGAGGCGTTCCAGCGCCTCCACGCCAAGGCCGAGGCCTGGGTCAGGCCCATCCTGCTCACCGCCTTCGACACCGGCATGCGAAAGAGCGAGGTCCTCAACCTCCGCTGGTCGCAGCTCGACCTCAAGGCCGGCGCCGTCCGGCTGGAGGCCGAGGACACCAAGACCGACGAGCCCCGCGTGGTCTACCTGACCGAGCGGGTCTTGCAGGCCCTCTCCGAGCAGCCCAGGCTGCTCCATGCCGAGTTCGTCTTCGTGAACCCGGCCACGGGCCACCCCTGGCAGGACCTGCAGGGGGCCCTGGAGCGGGCCCGGACGGCGGCAGGCCTTCCGGGGGTGTGGGTCCATGACCTGCGCCGCTCGTTCGTGACCCTGGCGCGCCGCAGCGGCCTCCCCGAGTCGGTGGTGGCCCGCTTCTCCGGCCACCGGACCGCGGCGGTCTTCAAGCGCTACAACATCGTCGAGGAGCAGGACCTCAAGGCGGCCGTCCAGGTGCTCAACCGGACCCGGAAGGCCGCTGAAACGCCAACTGGACAGGAAATGGACACAGTTGACCAGAAGTGAGAATCGACACACAAAGGCCCCGCCGGTAAGTGCCGGCGAGGCCTTTGCTTT
>JAULAX010000018.1:0-518414 GCA_032654565.1 Anaeromyxobacteraceae bacterium
CCAGACCGCGGCGCTGACCCGCAGGCAGTTGCGGAAGCCGTCGCCGGTGGTGAAGAGACTCCCGGGCGCCACGCCGATCCCCTGCCGCAAGGCCTCCTGGTAGACCGCGAAGGCGTCGATCCCGGAGGGCAGCTCGATCCAGAGGACGAAGCCGCCCTCCGGGCGGGTCACCGTCGTGCCAGGAGGGAACCAGCGGCCGACGGCGGCGCGCGCCTCGGCGACCTGCCGGGCGTAGGCCTGTCGCATGGTGCGGAGGTGCCGGTCGTAGCCTCCGCTGGTGAGGAACTCGGTGATGGCCAGCTGGGTGGGAGAAGCGGTGGCGATGTTGAAGAGGGCCTTGAACCCCTCGACCCGCTCCTGGAAGCGGCCGGCCTCGATCCAGCCGATCCGGTAGCCGGGGGCCAGGGTCTTGGAGAAGGAGGCGCAGTGAAGCACCAAGCCCTTCTCGTCGAACGCCTTGGTGGAGAGGGGCCTGTGCGGGCCGAAGCCGAGGTCGCCGTACACGTCGTCCTCGATGAGGGGCACCTCGCGGCGGGCCAGCATCCGGACCAGCGCCTCCTTGCTGGCGTCGCTCATCACCGAGCCGAGCGGGTTGCTGAAGTTGGAGATGACCAGGCAGGCGTTCACCCGGTGGTGGCGCAGGGCGTAGTCGAGGACCGGGAGGCTCAGCCCCTCGCGGGGGCTGGAGGGGATCTCCAGGACCTTCAGGCCCAGCCACTGGATGGAGTTGAGGAAGGTGTAGTAGACGGGTGACCCGACCGCGACCGTGTCGCCCGGCTTGCAGGTGGCCTGCAGGGCCAGCGTGACCGCCTCCACGCACCCGGAGGTGATGACCACCTCGTCGGGCGCCAGCCGGCAGCCGGCGTCGAGCGAGCGCCTGGCGATCTGGGTGCGCAGGCGCTTCAGGCCCCTGCGCCCGGAGTAGGTGATGCTCTCGACCGGGAAGCGCCGGGCCTCGCTGGCCAGCATGCGCGCCAGCCTAGCGGCCGGGAGCAGGTCGACGTTGGGCGTGCCCCGGCCCAGCGGCAAGAGCTCGGGGTCGGCCAGCCGCCGCATCACCTCGAGCGGCTCCCGCCCCAGCGCGACCGGCGTCGCCGCCAGCCCCGCTCGCGCCGCGCGTGAGTCGGTCGCCGGTTCGGGCTCGGCCAGCCGCGAGGCGACGTAGTACCCCGACTGCGGGCGGGCCTCGACCACGCGCCGGTTCTCGAGCTGTGCGTAGGCCTCCATCACCGTGTTGATGCTGACCCGCCGCTGGCGCGCCAGCTCGCGGATCGAGGGGATGCGGTCGCCGGGGCGGTAGGTGCCACGCTCGATGAGCTGGCCGACCTCCGCCGCGACACGTTCGTAGAGGAGCGGCTCGAGGCTGGCGGCGCGGGCGGCGACCTTCATCGAGCCGATGATAGGCCGGGCCGCCCCCGTCCGGTACAGGCACAGTTGGCAGGGCCGGAGAGGGGCACAGTGACCGGGCTGGCGAACTGTCTCCATGAGCCAGCTGAAGTGGTGTGTCTGTATCAGTCGAGCTGGAGGCGGCAGGCTGTCCCCCAAGGCGCCGCGATGGGCGCGACGCCGCTTCCAAGGAGACGGACATGTACAAGGCGACGATCGAGAACTGGGGCGACTCGAGGTTCCTGGCGACCACGCGGCACGGGAGCTTCGCCATGGACACCAAGAAGACGGCGTCGAACCCGGTCGACACCTTCCTGGCCGGGCTGGCGGCGTGCCTGGGCCACTACGTGCGGGACTACCTGGACGAGAAGGCCATCGCGGCCCCGCGCTTCGGCATCTCGGCCGAGGCGACCGCCACCGCCGACCAGTCGAGGCTGGCCGAGGTCACGGTCCAGATTGATCTCGGCCCGGTCAGGCTGGCCGCAGCCCAGGAGCGGGAGCTGGTCGCGTACGTCAAGCGCTGCAAGCTCCACGGTACGGTACAGCAGGCCTGCCCGGTCAGCGTGGTGGTGCGCCGGCAGGAACAGGCCGTGGCGGCTGGCTGAGGCCGAGATGCGCGCCAAGCCGCTGCTGGTCATGCTGTCCGGCGCCGCCGTCCTCTGCCTGACGGTGGGGATGAGCCGGAGCTACGGTCTCTTCCTCAAGCCCGTCACCGCCGATCTCGGCCTCACGCGCAACGTCTTCGCGCTGGCCATCGCGGTCCAGAACCTGCTCTGGGGCCTGGCCCAGCCGTTCGCCGGCATGATCTCGGATCGCTTCGGAGCGGGCCGGGTCCTGGCGGCCGGCGCCGCGCTCTACGGCGGTGGCCTGCTGCTGATGGCCGGGGCGACCGGCGGCCCGAGCCTGATGGCCAGCGCCGGGCTGCTGGTCGGGCTCGGCATCAGCGCCACCAGCTTCTCGGTGGTGCTGGGAGCGGTCGGCCGGCTGGTCGCCGAGGAGCGGCGGGCCCAGGCGCTGGCCGTGGTGAGCACCGGCGCCTCCTTCGGCCAGTTCATGTTCCTGCCCGTCGCCCAGTCCCTGATCGGCGCGGGCGGCTGGTCGAGCGCCCTGGTCATCCTGGGCGTGGCCATGGCCGTCATCCTGCCGCTCTCCCTGGCGCTGAAGGGGCGGGCCGGCGGGATGGGCGGCCAGGGAGCCGGGTTTCCCTACCGGGCCATGGGCGAGGCCCTCGGCCACCAGGGCTACCTGCTGCTGGCCGCCGGATTCTTCTCCTGCGGGTTCTTCGTGGCCTTCATCGCCACCCACCTGCCCGCCTACCTGGTCGATGAGGGGTTCCCGGCGCAGACCGGCGGGACGGCGGTCACCACCATCATGTTCTTCAACGTCATCGGGACCTACCTGTGGGGAACCTGGGGCGGTCGCCACCGGAAGAAGCACCTGCTGGCTGGCCTCTACCTGCTGCGCGCCGTCTCCATGGTCCTCTTCCTGCTCCTCCCCAGGACCGAGGAATCCATCCTGATCTTCGCCGCCGCTACCGGGCTGCTCTGGCTGGGGACGGTCCCGCTCACCAGCGGGCTGCTGGCGCAGATGCTGGGGGCCCGCTACCTGAGCACGCTGTTCGGCGGGGTCTTCCTGAGCCACCAGGTGGGCGCGTTCCTGGGGGTCTGGCTGGGCGGGTTCGTCTTCGACCAGACCCACTCCTACGGACCGGTCTGGACGCTCCTGGTCGCACTGAGCGTGGCGTCGACCCTCATCCACCTCAAGATCCTCGACGAGACCGAGCCGCCGCAGACGCCGGTCCTGGCGGCCGCGACCGACTGAAGGGCCCTGGAGCCGCCGTGACGATCTCACCATCGACCAGGGAGCGAAGGCCCGCCGGGCTGGAGGCGCTGCCCTGCTTCAGCCTGATGGACTCCGACGTGTCCATGCACGCCTTCTTCCACTACCTGGTGCTCATCGTCGCCGCCATCGCGCTGATCACCTGGCTGGACCGGCGGGTGAGCCGGAGGTCGTAGCGTGCGGCAAGCCCTCAAGCTGGCGCTCCCCTACCTCCTCGGGCTGGCCTTCTGCGGTGTCATGGTCTGGGACGGCTCACTCCTGCGAGCCTCCTGGCAGGACGTGAACGCCGGCGTAGCGACCCGGGTCGACCCGGTCTGCGGCATGAGCGTTGGGCCCGGCATCGAGGCCGCCCGGGAAGGGCACACCTCCTGGTTCTGCTCGGCCCACTGCCGGGACCGCTACCTGGCTGACCCGGCCAGGTACCGTGCCTCGCCGGCCGGCCTGGTCGTCGAGCCGCGCGCGAGGGAGCCGGCAGCGCCGGGGGAGGCGCCCGCCGCCATCCACACCATGCTGGGAATCCCCGACGTCCTCTACTACGCCAGCATCGCCCTGGTGCTGCTGCTCTCCTTCGGGATCTTCGAGTGGACGGGGAGGGGCGGTGCGCCCCGGGTACGGGACGGGTCTGACCGGATCGACCTGCTCCTTTCACCAGGCCTGCGGCACCTGCTGGCCCATCCGTGGACGCGCCCGCTGGCTCGAGCCCCGGTCCTGGCGCTCTTCCTCCTGATATTGGTCGCCGGGCTCTTCGGGAGCCAGGACCCACGCCACAACGCGGCGCCCGTGCTGACCTGGACCATCTGGTGGTGCGGCCTGGTGGTGCTCATCATGTATGCCGGCAAGGCTTGGTGCTACGTCTGCCCGTGGGACGCGCTGGCCGGCTGGGCCGAGCGCGCCCGCAGCGTGCTGGGGTGGGGCGAGCCGCCGGCGGGCCGGCGCTGGCCGCGAGCGCTGCGGACCGTCTGGCCTGCGACCCTGCTCTTCGTGCTGCTCACCTGGGTGGAGATCGGGTTCGGCGTCACCCAGCGCCCCATGGCCACGGCCCTGCTGGCGCTGCTGCTGGTGCTCCTGGCGGTGGTCAGCGCGCTCTTCTTCGACCGCCGGGCCTTCTGCCGCCACGCCTGCCTGATCGGGCGGATCAGCGGCCTCTACGCGCTCTTCTCGCCGGTGGAGGTCCGGGCGGCCGACGCCGGTGCCTGCCGGAGCTGCCCAACCTCCTCGTGCCAGCGGGGCAACCAGCGCGGGGCCCCCTGCCCGACCTCGCAGCACCTGGCCCGCCTGGACCAGAACACCTACTGCATCGCCTGCATGGAGTGCGTCAAGAGCTGCGAGCGGCAGAACGTCGCCCTCAACCTGCGGCCATGGGGGGAGGATCTGGTCCACCACCGCGCCCCCCGCTCCGACGAGGCCTACCTGGCCCTGGTGATGCTCTCCCTGACCGGCTTCCACGGCCTGACCATGACCGGGGCGTGGGGCCGGTGGATGGCCGGGATCTCCGCGGCGCTCGGCTCGGGGCCGACGCTCACCTTCACGCTGGGGATGCTGGGGCTGACGGTCGCGCCCATCGCGGCCTACGCGGCCCTGGTCCGGCTGTCGCGCTGGGCCGCCGGGTCCGGCCAGCCGGGGTATCGCGAGTACTTCGTGCGCTACGCCTACGCGCTGCTCCCCATCGCGCTCTTCTACCACCTGGCGCACAACAGCGAGCACCTGCTGCTGGAGGGCACCCGGGCGATCTCGCTGATCTCCGACCCGCTGGGGCGAGGCTGGGACCTCTTCGGGACGGCGCGCTGGACGGTGCCGCCGCTGCTGCGGCTCTCCACGGTCTGGGGCGTCCAGGTGGCGCTGGTGCTGGTGGGCCACCTCTACAGCCTCTGGGTGGCGCGCCACGTGGCGGCCGGCCTGTTCCCGGATCGGCGTTCCGCCCTGTGGAGCCAGCTGCCCATGCTGGCCGCCATGATCCTCTTCAGCGTGGCGAGCCTGTGGTTGCTGCGCCAGCCCATGGAGCTGCGGACCTCGGCGATGTAGGCCAGGGACCCGGTGATGCCAGCGCCCAGACCGCACCCAGGCCGGTTCTTGCTCATCGCCACGCTGCTGGCGCTGGCGGCGCCGGCCGCCGCACACCACCCCGCAGGCGACGGTGACCGGGCGCTGGCGCTCACCATGGTGGATCGCCGTCTCGGCTTCCATCACCGGACCGAAGTGCTCGAGGTCTGGGGTCGCATCTCGCCACCGAGCGCGGCCGAAGGCGACGAGGTCCGGGTCGACTTCCAGGTCCGCTGGCGCGGGGTGCCCTACCTGGGACCGGCGCGGGTCGCCCTCACCGACCGGGCCGGGGCCCGCGTCGAGCTTCAGCTCGACCACCCGGCGGACGGGACCTACCGGGTCGTCCTGCGGGCCGACCTTCCCGATGGCGACGCCATCCTGCTGGAGCTCCCCGGCGCGGGCGCGGGGGTGGTCTCGGTGCCCTACGAGGTGCGCGGCCGGCTGGCGGGGACTGCGTACCTGCTCCTGGGGGCGTTGCTGGCGGGAGCGGGGGGCCTGCTGGCGCTGTTGACCCGGGCGATGCGCGGCCGGGCTCGGCCGGCCCTCGGGTGACGTATTGACTTCTATGGATGCGTATGCCAGGGTCCCCTCCGTCATGGCCGAGAGCAACGTCATCGCCCTGGATCCGCGCCCGCGTGGGACCCGGTGCCGCTGCGCCCCGAAGGCCCGGCTCCCCGACGCCCAGGCCGAGCGGGAGAGCACCGACCTCGGCCTCCTCGCCAACCCCATCCGGCTCCAGCTCCTCCACCTGCTCCTCGCCGAGCAGGAGCCGATCTGCGTCTGCGATCTGATGAGCGCGCTCCGGCTGAAGCAGCCGACCGTCTCCCACCACCTCAGGCTCCTCAAGGAGGCCGGGGTGGTCGACTCGGAGAGGCGCGGGGTCTGGTCGCACTGGTCCATCCGCCGGGAGGGGCTGGCGCAGCTGAAGCGCCGCCTGGCGGCGTCCGTGGCGGCGCTGGAGTAGGGCTCGCGCCGTCCCCCCTTTTTTTGATGTCATTCATCCACTTTTCTCGATGCGAAAGGAGAGCCACCGTGACCCCAGCCACTGCCTGCTGCGCCGCCTGCTGCCCCACCTCGCTCACCAACCTGCCCACCTTCACCGTCCGGACCGGCGCGGCCTGGCCCGAGGCGATCGCCTTCGGCTTGGTCGTGGCCGCCGTGCTCCTCACCGGGTTCTTCGTCCTGGTCCAGGTGGCTCGCGCCCTGGCGATCCTGAGGCCAGTGTGAGCAGCGCCGCCGCGACCTCCCGCTCCATGGCCACCGGCGCCTCCTTCCCGATCCTGCCGGTGGCGTCGGCCCTGCCACCGCCCCGGCTCGGGCTGAGGTCCTTCCTGGTGGGCGCGGTCCCCTGGCTGGCCGCGCTCCGCGGGGTGGTCACCCGTCCTGCGCCCGCTCCGCTCGCTCGGGGGTCCTTGCGGGGAACTCCAGACGGCCTTGCAGGGCCGCGCGGGCGCTCCAGTCACGGCTAGGCGAAAGTCGCAGCCCAACCTGGAGCAAAGGCTATGAGCACAGACGAGCGGGATGACGGGATGGGCCGGGACGCCACCGCGCTCAGCCGCCGACAGTTCGTCGGCGGCGTGGGGATCGCCGCGGCGGCCGTGGCCGGGGCGCTGGCCGGGAGCGTCGCCAGCCCCGGCGACCAGGTCCGGGTCGAGTCGCCACGCCGCCTGGCCATGGTGATCGACCTCGATCGCTGCATCGGCTGCCAGGCCTGCTCGGTGGCCTGCAAGGCCGAGCACGGGGTCCGGCTCGGCGGCTTCCGGTCGTGGGTGTCGGAGCAGGAGGTCGGCCAGTACCCCAGCGTCGGGCGCGCCTTCCTGCCCCGGCTCTGCAACCACTGCGAGCGGCCTCCTTGCCTGGACGTCTGCCCCACCGGGGCCACACATCGGCGCGACGACGGCCTGGTGGCCATCGACAAGGCGCGCTGCATCGGCTGCCGGCACTGCATGGAGGCCTGCCCATACGGGGCCCGGTACTTCAACGCCACGGGGTCGCCCCAGGAGGTTGCCTTCCCGGCCTTGACGCACGGCACCGTCGACAAGTGCGACTTCTGCGCCCACCGCATCGACCAGGGCGTGGTGCCCGCCTGCGTCAACACCTGCCCCGCCGGGGCGCGCCTGTTCGGCGACCTGCTCGACGCCCGGGAGTCGGTGGCCCAGGTCATCGCCACGGGGAACGCCCGCACGCTCCTGCCCGGCCGCGAGACCAGGCCCGCCGTGCACTACCGCGGCGGAAGGCTGGACGCCTTCGAGCACGCCTGAGCAGCGCCAGGCCCGCACGCCCGCAATGGAGACCAGCATGAATCACGTCGCCGCGACGCCGATGACCGTCGGAAGGAACGGCTGGCCGCTGTGGCCTGGCCTGCTGGCGGCCGGGGCGGCCGGCTGGTTGGGGGCGTGCGCCCTGGTCTGGTCGAGAGGCCACGCCGGGCTCGGCACCGACTCCTACGGCGCCACCTGGGGGATCACCGTCGTCAACATCCTCCACCTGATCGGCATCAGCCACGTCGGCATCGCCATCTCGGCCTCCGTCCGCGTGCTCGGGCTGGGAGCCTACAAGAGCGTGGCGCGGCTGGCGGAGCTGGTGACGGTGGTGGCGCTGGTGACCGCGGTGCTCGAGATCATGGTCGACGTCGGGCGGCCCGACCGCTTCCTGCTCACCACGGCGCTGCGCGGCCGCTGGCAGGCGCCCATGGTCTGGTCGATGACGGTGATCACCGCCTACCTCCTCACCAGCGCCGTCTACCTCTACCTCTCGCTGCGCCGCGACTTCTCGGTGCTGGCCTCCATGGACCTGGGCCGTCGCGGCCCCTACCGCGCACTGGCGCTCGGCTATGAGGAGTCGCCGGCGAACAGCCGGCGCCACGAACGGACCCTCTACTGGCTGGCGGTCCTGCTGGTCCCCGTCATGGTGGCGGTCCACTCCGTCTACGGCCTGTTCTTCGGGCTCCTCCGGGCCCGGCCCGGCTGGTTCAACCCGCTGCAGGGACCCTTCTTCGTGCTGGGCGCCGTGGTCTCGGGCTTCTCGGCCGTCCTGGTCCTGGCCGCCCTCCTCCGCCGGGCCTACCGGTGGCGGCTGGTCCTGGAGGACCGGATGTTCAAGGTCTTCGCCGCGCTGCTGGCCTTCGTGGTCTTCCTCTACCTCTACTTCATCCTCTCCGAGCACCTGACGGCCCAGTACGCCGGGCCGGCCGCCGAACGGGCCGTGTCAACGGCGATGCTGGTGGGCCCCCACGCCTGGACCTTCTGGGTGACCGTGGGCGGAGGGCTGCTCGCGCCCTTCCTGGTCCTCTTCGCCCAGGCGACCCGTCCCGCCGTGAGCGTCCCCACGGTGGCGGTGGCGGCGCTGGCGGTGAACCTGGCCATGTGGTCGAAGCGCTACCTCCTGCTCATCCCGACGCAGCTCCTGTCGGCCTTGCCACCGCCCCGTGCCCAGGTCGGGTACGGCCCGACGGCCCTGGAGCTCTGGGTGACGTTCGGCTCGTACGCCTTCGCGGCGCTCCTGCTCCTCCTCCTGCTGCGCTGGGTTCCCCTGGTGGAGCTGGCCGAGGCAACCCCGGCCCATCGCGGCCGGCTCGATCAACCCGGGAGGCGCTCCGCCACGGCGCCGGGCCAGAACCGGCGGCTGACCGTGGTCCTCGGGCTGGTCCTGGTCGGCTCCTTCCTGATCGCCTGGGGCCTGGTTGTCCGGGAGCTCGACGGGGCACCCGTCAGGTGGCTGGCCGGGATCGCGGTCCTGGCCGCGATCCCGCTCGCCATCTGCCTCATCCCCGACGTCCCGGTCGCGCGCGACCTCACCAAGGGCGTGGAGGCATCGCCATGAGCGAGGACGGCACGCGGCGGCGCTCCGCCGGTTTGAGCCGGAGCCAGTTCCTGCGCCTGGCGGCGCTCGCCCCCGGGGCGATGCTGGCGCCCCGGGCGGCCAGGGGCGGCGCGATCGCCTTGACCCGGCCCGGGCTCGACCTGCAGCCGGGCGGGATCGACTTCTCCCCGGCGACCGGGGCGGCGCGCCAGCGCATCCCGTCCGCTTGCTGGCAGTGTGTCACCCGCTGCGCCATCGTCGGCTACGTCGAGGACGGGCGGGTGGTCAAGATCGAGGGGCAGCCCGAGATGCTCTCGACCGGCGGCACCATCTGCGCGCGCGGCCAGGCCGGGATCAACCAAGTCTACAACCCCGACCGGGTGCTGCACCCACTCAAACGGGAGGGCCGGCGCGGCGAGGGGAAGTGGGCGCGCATCTCCTGGGACGAGGCGCTCGAGCTGCTGGTGAACGGGGGCGAGATCGCCGGGCGGCCGGTGAAGGGGCTGGCCACGCTCCGGGCCGAGGGCCGGCCGGAGCGGTTCATGTTCCACTACGGGCGCACGGTGGGGAGCGACGCCACCATCCTGCTCCAGCACTTCCTGCCCCGCTACGGCACGGCCACCATCGGAAGCCACGACTCGATCTGCATGATGGCCGGCGGCGTCGGCTCCCAGTTGACCGGCGACAGCGCCGGAGTCGCCGACTACCGCGCCGCCAAGGTCATCCTCAACTTCGGCTCCAGCGAGCTGGAGGCCGGCGTGAACCACGTCCCCCGCGCCCGCGGGTGCGTCGAGGCGCTGGCCCGGGGGGCCCGGCTGTACACCTTCGACGTGCGCCTCTCCAACACCGCGGCCCGCTCCACCGCCTGGATCCCGGTGAAGCCGGGCACCGATCTCGCGGTGGTCCTGGCGATGTGCAAGGTCCTGCTGGACCATGACCTCCACGACGCCGGCTTCATCCGCGACCACACCAACGTGACCGTGGGTGAGCTGAAGGCCCACCTGGCCCCGTACTCGACCGGGTGGGCCGAGCGCATCAGCGGCGTCCCGGCGGCACGCCTCACCGAGCTGGCCCTGGAGTTCGGCCGCTCCAGGCCAGGCATGTGCATCAGCGCCCGCGGCGCCTTCATGCACGCCAACGGCGTGCAGACGCAGCGGGCCATCGACATGCTGCGGATCATCTCCGGCAACGTGAGCTCGACCGGCACAAGCGTCCCCCGCCCCCGTTGGCGCCCGCCCTTTCCGACCCCGACGCTGGAGCGCCCCTCGAGGAGCCTGGACATCCTGGGCGGCGAGGCGGGGGCCTACGCGATTCCCAGCCAGGACGTCACCCACCAGATCGCCCGGATGATCGACAGGGGACCGGAGCGGCCCGACCTGTACCTGGTCTACTGCCACAACCCGGTCTACTCGAACGGAGACTGCCGGGCCAACGCCCGGCTCTACGCCGACGAGGAGAAGGTCCCCTTCCTGGTGAGCGTGGACGTGGCCATGAGCGAGACCACCGAGCTGGCCGACCTGGTGCTGCCCGACGCCACCTACCTGGAGCGCTGGACCCTGGAGGGAAAGACCTCGCCGGCGGGAGTCCCCGAGTACTACCTGCGCCAGCCCATGCACGCCCCGCTGGAGGAGGCGCGGGGCTTCGTCGACGTGGCCTGCGACCTGGCCCGGCGGCTGGGTATGGACCTGGGGTTCTCCTCGGCGGAGGAGTTCGTGCGGGCGGCCTGCGACTCCACGCCGGGCGTCAGGGAGGCGGGTGGCTTCGAGTACATGAGGTCGCGCGGCATCTGGCACGACCGGGAGGCCAGGCCGGTCGAGTACCGGCGCGGCCGGGCGACCATCCGCTCCAGGGAGCTGGAGGAGAAGGGGTTCTCCGACATCGCCGGCTGGATGCCGGTGCCGGGCCACGAGGCCATGGCGGACGACGAGCTGATCCTGACCACCTTCAAGGTCCCGGTGCAGACCCAGTCACGGACGCAGGGCTGCAAGTGGCTGACGGAGCTGCATCACGAGAACCCGGCCTGGCTCAACCCCAGGACCGCCGCCGAGCGGAACATCCGCGACGGCGATCGGATCCTGGTCCGCTCGTCGATCGGTGCGATGGAGACCCATGCCCGCGTGACCGAGGGGATCCATCCGCGTGCGATCGCCATCTCCCACTCCGCCGGCCACTGGGCCTGGGGTGAGTACGCGTCGGGCCGGCGGAGCGCCGTTCACCAGGCGGAGGACGACGGGAAGAACCGGTGGTGGACCCGGCACGGCTCGCACCCGAACCTGGTGATCCCCAACGTCGGTGACCCGATCGCAGGATCGATGTGCTGGATGGACACCGTGGTGAGGGTCGAGCGCGTCGGGGAAGGGTAGCGAACGGCGCGCAGGTCAGGGATCCTTCCTCCCCAGGATCAGGTCCGCCATTCCCTGGCGGGGCTGGCAGAGCAGCTCCCCGACCTCCCCCCGGAAGGTCAGGGCCGAGACGTGCTCCTGGTGCGTCCCCATCACCACCCGGACCTGCGGGTGCGCCTGCTCCGCGGCGCGCCGGTACTGCTCCCGGAACGGGCAGAGCGCCTTCACGCAGAAGGTGAAGTGGATGGCGTCGACGCGAAAGGCCGTCAGCGACTCGATGCGGCGCAGCAGCTTTTCCGGCCCGGCCAGGGTGGGGCAGCCCGGGCAGTTGATGATGCCGACCAGGTCGATGGGCTGGTCGGCCGGGTAGTCGGCGAAGGCGCCCCGCCGCTTGCGCAGGTCGGCGAGGCAGCTGGCGGAGGCGCAGCCCAGGTCCTGGGTGGCGTTGGAGCAGGTGAGGATTCCGATGCGGGCCACGGTCTACCTCCAGTGTGTCGAGCCGAGTGGCGCCTGGGCGCGTTCGCCGCCAGGGGTCATGGCTCGACGACCAGGCGCGCCAGCGCCTCGGTGTCGAAGCTGGTCTCGTTGCCGATGACGGCGACGACGTAGCCGAGGCGTGGATAGACTCGCAGCTCGGAGCGGAAGCCACCGCCACCGCCGATGTGGCGCGCGTAGGGCTCGCCGTCGAGCTCTCCCAGGTGCCAGCCCAGCCCGATGGGGAGCGCAGCGCCAGAGGTGGTCCGCGCCGGAGTCAGCGCCGCGGCGGCGCTGGCGGGCGACAGGAGGGTCTGGCCGTCGAGCCGGCCGCCAGCGAGCATGGCCAGGCCGAGGCGGACCAGCTCCGGCGCCGGCCCGACCAGGCCGCCGTAGGGCGCGCCATCCACCGCGAAGGGGCGCAGCGCCGTCAACCGGCCCTGGGTGTCGCCGAAGTACCGCTGGTCCAGCATCCACCAGGCAGCCAGGCCCATCACCGACCACCGGGCCGAGTACCCGGTGGCCACGGCGGGAGAGACGGAGAACGAGCTGCGGGACATCCCGAGCGGCGCCAGGACGTGGTCGGACACGTAATCCTGGTAGCGCTCGCCTGAGACCCGCTCAATCAGCTGTCCGAGCACCAGGTAGCCCAGGTTGGAGTACTTGAAGCTCGACCCGGGCTCGAACTCCAGGTCGCCGTGGGCGGCGAGGAGCCTCACGGTCAGCTCGTCGAGGCCCGGCCCGGCCTCGTCGGCCAGGTGGATCCAGGTCACCGGGATGGGGTTGGCGAGCCCCGAGGTGTGGGAGACCAGCTCCCGGACCGTCGGCGGGCGCCCACCTCGCGGCACGAATGAGGGCAGGTAGCGGGTCACCGGCTCGTCGAGGGCGATCTTCCCCTCGTCGACCAGCTGGAGGACCGCGGTGGCGGTGAAGAGCTTGGTCACCGAGAACCAGGGCCAGAGCGTCTCGGGCGTGGCTGGGGCGGCTGGCGAGAGGCGAGCCCGGCCGGCCGAGCGGACCAGCGCCCTGCCGTCCGCCCAAGCCACGGCGACCACGACGCCGGGCGCGCGACCGCTGACCGTCTCCCGCTCCAGGAGGCGCTCCAGCTCGCTGGTCCTGACGTGGGCCAGTCGGTGTGCCTTGCAGCCCAGCATGAGCCCTCCACCGACGAGCAAGGCCAGAAGCGCCGCCGGTCCCGAGGTGATCCTGGAGTTCACGACGCTCATGGTCCACCCATCACGCCACGGCCTCCCCGCGACACCGCGGTCGAGGCGAAACAGGTGGATCCTGTCCGGATCGCGGTTCGACATTCACGGCCACGGGCGCCCGGGATCCTCCCTGAGGATGCGAGGCTACTCGATGTCGCCTGCGCCGGCGTTGCGTGGACGCCGGGCCGGCTTGCGCGAGTACACCTACCTGGTCGCCCTCCAACCCGGTATGAGAGGCCGCAGGAGCCCGGGCCCCAGCCATGAATCCGAACCCGCTGACAACCGCGGCGCCGACCGCACTCGGCACCGGCCAGGCCGACAGGTACCTGCGCCTGCTCCGGGTGCGCAGGCAGGACCCGACCTGGATGGCGCTGGTGGAGCTGGTCGCCGCCCACCTGACCCGAGTCCCATTCGAGAACCTCTCCAAGCTCTACCGTCACAGGCACCTGGGCCAGACCGGGCTCACCGGCATCGACGACTTCCTGGACGGCATCGAGCGCTTCCACTTCGGGGGAACCTGCTACTCGAACAACTACCACCTGTACTCGCTGCTGCTGAGCCTGGGGTACGAGGCCAGGCTCTGCGGCGCCGACATGCGGGCGCCGGACTCCCACCTGGTGATCGTGGTGCGCCTGGCGGGGCGCGACTACCTGGTGGACGCGGGGTACGGAGGGCCCTTCATGCGGCCGCTGCCGCTCGATGCCCTGGCCGACCTGGAGTTCACGCTGGGCCGTGATCGGTACCTCCTCAGGGCGCGAGACCGGGCCGGTCACTCGCGCCTGGAGCTTCACCGGGACGGACGGCTGGTGCACGGGTACCGGGCCAACCCCGCGCCGCGACGCATCGAGGAGTTCGGCGAGGTCATCCGCCGGTCCTTCCTTCCCGAGGCAGTTTTCCTCAACACCGTGGTGCTGGTCCGGTTCACCGCTGGCAAAGCCGTCACCATCCACAATCGTTCGCTGATCCGCTGCGAGGGCTCCCGGACCGAGATCTCGCCGCTGCGCGACCGGCACGAGCAGATCGAGGAGATCGAGCGCTGGTTCGGCATCCCGGCGCGCATCGCGGCGGCGGCGCTGGAAGGTCTCCACGCCGAGGAGGACCCGTGGGCGTGAACCGGATCGGCGCCACCGCGCGCCTGGTGGTGGCCGCCAGCCTCAGCCTGGCCAGTTGCCGGACGACCTTGCCGCCCTACCAGCCCCGGCCCGACCG
Organism: Anaeromyxobacteraceae bacterium; assembly: GCA_032654565.1. Taxonomy (GTDB): domain Bacteria; phylum Myxococcota; class Myxococcia; order Myxococcales; family Anaeromyxobacteraceae; genus JADKCZ01. Next base: position 14,300 of record JAULAX010000018.1, read on the forward strand.
AGACGCGGGGGTTGGGAACATGGATGGTGCCAGCGCCGAGCGGCTCCAGGCCACGCTGGATCGCTCCGTCCAGCGGCTCGACCTGCCCGGGCTGCAGGCCACCATCCGGCTTGGCGACGGACGCACCTGGACCGGCGTGAGCGGGACCGCCGACGCCGATCGGAAGTTCCCGCTCCGTCAGAACGCCGCCTTCCGGGTGGGAAGCCTGACCAAGCTCTACACTGCAACCCTGGTGTTGCTGCTGGTCGACGAGGGGCGGCTGTCCCTGGACGACACCATCGCGAACTGGCTCCCCGGCTACCCCAACGCCAGCCGCATCGCCATCCGGCAGCTTCTCTCGCACCGGAGCGGCGCGGCCGAGCTCCTGACAAGCACCTGGGTGAAGGTGAGGTCCTCCTTCGCGGCCACGACCTGGAAGCCGGAGGAGCTGGTCGCGGCCGCCGCCGGCCTGGACCCGTCGGCGGCCGGGGAGGGGTTCGCCTACTCCAACACCAACTATGTCCTGCTCGGCGTGATCTGCGAGCGAGTGACCGGGAAGTCGCTGGCCGGCCTGCTGCGTGAGCGCATCGCCGATCCGCTGCGGCTCCAAGCCACCCGGCTGGTTCCCTATGATCCCCCGCCAGCCGGCCTCACCACCGGCTTCGACCGGGACATGCTCCCGCTCCCCGGGCTCTACAGGCTGGAGCCCGGCGACGCCTCCTGGGCCACGGTCGCCTATGCCGCGGGGGCCCTGGTCTCCACCACAGAGGAGCTGGTCCGCTTCCTGGACGCCCTGGTGGACCACCGGATCCTCTCCGCCAGATCCCTGGAGGACATGCTGTCATTCCAGGAGGCGCCCATGGCCGGGCGTCCCGAGCAGCGTGGCTACGGCCTGGGGATCTCGCGCGTGGAGGTGGCCGGCCTGGAGCACTGGGGCCATGCCGGCCTCTTCATCGGCTCCTCGGCCATCGCGCTCCACGCTCCGGGCTGCGGGCTCACCGTCGCGGTGGCCGGAAACCTCTCGACCTTCGACGTGGTCTCGGTGGCCGCCGAACTGGAGCACGCGGCGGGCAACTGTGCCCTCGAGTGAAGTGGGGCGGTGTACCTGTACGGCCCGGGCCCGGGGCGCCAGGTTGGGCCGGGCCGGGTGACAGGGGTGGCGCCAATTCCGCCGCGGCGTCGACCGATGCATCGTACTTCGTGGAGACGAGGCATGGAGACTTCCAATCTGGACTGGAACTCGCTGCAGTTCGTGCTGGCGCTCGGCCGGCTCGGCTCGCTGGAGGCCGCCGCCAAGAAGCTGGGCGTCAACTCATCGACGGTGAGCCGCCGGGTCCGCTCGCTCGAGCATCATGTCGGGGCTCGCCTCTTCGACCGCACCGGATCGGGCCACCGCCTGACCGCGGTCGGCCAGGAGATGCTCAAGACGGCCGAGAAGGTGGAAGTGGACGTCGCCACCCTGGAGCGGCTGGCCGACCGGGCCGACGAGCGGCTCGAGGGGACGATCCGCGTCGCTGCGGGGGACTCCATCGGCGGCTTCCTGGCCCCCATGGTGGCCAGCTTCCACCGGCAACACCCCCTGGTGATCTTCGAGATCCTCGCCAGCGCCCGGCTCTCCAGCCTGGTCCACCGGGAGGCTGACATGGCCGTCCGCTTTCTGCGGCCTACCCAGGTCAGGCTGGTCTCTCGCCACATCGCCACGGTGGGGTATGGGCTCTACGCCGCGCCCGAGTACCTCTCCGGCCATCCGTTCCGAGCCGGAACCCCGACTCGTGGCCACCAGCTGCTCGGCTACCACGGGAGCCTGGCCCACCTCCCCGAGGCCCGCTGGCTCGACCAGCGGGCCGCCGAGGGGACCATGGCCCTGCGCGCCGATCGGGTCGACCCGCTGCTGGTCGCGGCCGGCCGCGGCCTGGGACTGGCGGTGCTCCCTTGCTGCCTCGCCGACGCCGACCCGCGGGTGGTCCGCCTCCTGGGCCCTGATCAGGTGGTGACGCGCAACCTCTGGCTGGTGGTCCACAGCGACATCCGGCGCCTGGCGAGGGTGCGCGCCTTTACCGACTTCCTGGTCACGGAGACCCGGGCCAAGGCCGGCACACTCCGCGGCGACTCGCTGGAGGCCGAGCCGAGCCACGAGGAGCACGGTGCCGAAGCGGCGGACCTGACGGTCCTGCGCGGTCCGTGGCAGTCAGCCTGACCAGGACCACTCGACGTGCTCGAGCTCGAACCGCCGGCGGACCTGGCTGGACCCCGGGGACAGGACCTCCATGGCCTCCTCGACCCGCCGCCTGGTCCGGGGTGGGCCCGCGATGACCAGCGGGGCGGTTCGCCGCGGGTAGAGCTGGGCGTCGAGGATGAAGAAGGGCACGCCGCCGAAGTGGTCGCCGTGGCGGCGCTCTGTGGTCACCCGGCTCGCTTGAACACCAGGAACGTCTGGTAGGGAAGCAGCGCCTGTTCGTCGGACTCGAGGACGAACCCGGCCTCCTGGACGAGCCGGACGAGCGTCGTCTTGGGGACATTGATGGCTTCGGGAGGCCCCTGCGGCAGCTGCCCCTCGCGGAACTCGATCATGACCAGGCGGGTGCCGGGCTTCGTCTCCCGGGCAAGCTTCCCAAGCCAGGCCTCGCGCTTCGCCACGTGGTGGAGCACGTCCGAGATGAACACCAGGTCCGCGCCGGCCGGGACCGCGGGGTCCTCCGCGTCGGCCAGGACCACGCTGACGTTCGGGATGGCCTCGGCCAGGACCTTGTGGTGGAGGTGCCGGACCATCTCCGGGTCGATGTCGGTGGCCACCACCTTCCCGCGTGGCAGCACCTTGGCGAGGCGGAACGTGAAGTAGCCGGAGCCTGCGCCGACGTCTGCCACGGTCTCGTTCCCCTCGAGCCTGAGGGCACGGATGACCGAGTCCGGCCTCTGCCAGTCGGCCCGATCCGGGCGCTCCAGGAACTCGATGTACTTCTCCGTCGCGGCGAAGGGCTTGAGGTCGGCGGGACTCACGCCCTTGGAGTGGAGAGGGCAGTCGATGGGCGTCTGGCCGGGAGCAGGGCCCTCTGCGCCAGCGTCGCTGACGGCCGCCGCAGCCAGCGCCAGCGACACGAGCACAGCCTTGAAGCTCGGAACGTTCATGGGTCTCCTCGAGGTCGACCGTCGCAGCCGAGGTGGATGGGTATTGGTAGCTTGGCCGAGGGCCAACCGGCGCCTGCGCGCTCAAGGCACCGCAGCATGGCTCGGGGAGAGGTCACGGGTTCAGCTACTGGGCGGTGAAGATGCTGATCTGGTTGATGGAGTTGGTGGAGTCGAGCACGCTGAGCGCGCTGCCCGAGGTGGCTCCAGCGATGGGGATCTCCTGCACCGGCATGATCTGGGCGGCGTACTGGAGGCCGGCGGTGAATGTCCCCGCAGGCACGGTGTCCGAGGCGACACCAACCGGGTGAAGTGGCGTGCCAGGTGGGGGATACCCCATGCCCAGTTGCTGGAAGCAGATGACCTTGAAGCGGTAGCCAGAGAGGCGCCCCGATGGGAAGGTCGGGCTCCAGGAGAAGGTGTTCGAGGCGGCCGCGATGATCGAGCCAGGCGCCGGCCCGGTGAAGGACGACACGATCGCGTACTCGTCTGCGGTGGCGGAGTAGGTGACGCCGTCGAGCTGAATCGTCAGATTGAAGGTGTTGCCTGCGACATGGATGGGAGCTGTCAGGTGCTGATACTGCTGGACCATGCCGAGGTACGGGATGGCCACGCCATTGACGGCGACCGTGGCATCGGCGACGAGGGTCGAGGTGCCTCGCAGGAGCACCCCAGTCACGGCGTAGACGGGATTCGCGGTGGTGCCTCCCTTATCGATCGCCATCCGGATGTGGATCGACGCTCCGGGGGGCGGGCCGCCGCCGGGCGGTACCGGTCCCGCTCCACCGCCACAGGCGGAGAGCGAGAAGGCCCACAGCATGGCGGTAAGCACGGCGGTCCGGAATGCCATTCCTTCCTCCCATGCTGCGCTTGGCGAAGTTGTCGACGTCGACCCGCTCAGGCGCTGGCGAGGGCACCAACCGAGCAAGGTGGTGCCGTTCCATGGCGACGCCACGATCACTGCCGGCACCACCCGTCGAAGCAGACGTCCCTGCCGACGCACTCGGACTGAGAGGCGCATGCTTGCGGCGGCCTCGGCGCCACCTTCGGGCCGTCACCTGCGGTCCGCGGCGAGGTGGTCACGCAGCCAGCGCAGGACAGGGTGAGCGTGTGCACCATCGCGGCGCGAAGAAGCGGGACGGGCAGGTTCAGGGGAGTCACTTGAGGCCTCCTCGAAATGCTACGCGCCTCGTTAGCATGATCGCGTCCGACCCAGCCTTGCACCGACGCCGAGGTGGCTTGCTGTCGTGCGGGCAGCGCCGGGGCACCGGCTCATCGAGAGGTGGGGGGAGGGGAGAGGTCGAGCTCCATGCCGTCGAAGCCGACCTCACAGCTCACGGCGCCCAGGTGGGCGAGCAGCTCCGGACCCAGGTGCGTCAGCACCACGCGCCGGGCCGTCAGCTCGCCCCAGTGGGACCGGAGCGTCTGGTAGTCGAGGTGGCCCTTGAGCTTCCTGTCGAACGTGAGCGCCTCGACGATGAAGGCGTCGGCGCCGGCCGACGCCCGGGGCAGGGCCGGGCACCACTCGGTGTCGCCCGAGCAGCAGAGCGCCCGCCCCGCCACCTCGGCCCGCAGCGCGAAGGAGGTGGCGCCGCTGGCGTGGCAGGTGGTGAACGGCGTGAAGGTGGCGCCGGCGATCTGGACGGCGGCGCCGTCCTGCCACTCGACGTGCTCGACTTCGAACCGCCGGCGGACCTGGCTGGACCCCGGGAACAGGACCTCCATGGCCTCCTCGACCCGCTGCTGCGTGCCCGGAGGGCCGGCAACGACCAGCGGGGCCGTTCGCCGCGAGTAGAGCTGGGCGTCGAGGATGAAGAAGGGCACGCCGCCGAAGTGGTCGCCGTGGAGGTGGGTGAGGAGGATGGCGTGGATCGAGTTGGGGTCGACGCCGGCCCGGCGCAGCGCGATCAGCGACGAGGCGCCGCAGTCGAGCAGGTAGCCGGCGGGTCCGGCCGCCAACCAGACACAGGCCTGGAGCCGGCCGCCGCTCCCGAAGGCGTCGCCGCTTCCCAGCAGGGTGACGCGGACCGGGACCTGGACGGCAGGGGGGGACACGTTCTCGCCTGGCTTCACGGATGGTCCTCCCGTTCCTGGAGCGCCGCCATGGTAGGCCGCCCCGGCCTGCCAGGACAGGCACAGCGGCCAGGCTTCATGACCGGTACAGCTCGAAGGCTGGCGCACTCCGGTACCGCGCAGTCCGTGGCGCGGGTCACTCGTGACGGAACCTGGACTGAAAGTGGGAAGACCGGGCCCTTGCACGGACGCCGCGCCCGAACCGCGCTCGCGCAAGTGACCCTGGTCGTTCCCTCGGGCTAAGGCATGACCCCGGAGTTGCGGCCCGCAGCGAAGCACCTCGGTTCACACCTGCGATGGAGCCACCTGAAGATGAAGAAGAGCCCAAGTCACGTCGCCGTCCTCGGCGATCTCAACCTGGACACCACCGTGCAGATCGCCGCCTTTCCTGTCGACGTCGGCGACACCATGTTCGCGGCAGATGGCGTCGTCGACCTGGTCGGCGGTGCCGCCGCCAATGTGGCCTGTGGCCTGCGGGCGCTCGGGGACCAGGTCACATTCGCCTCCGTGATCGGCACCGACCGGATCGGCGACCTGGTGCTGGAACGGCTCGGTCAGCTCGGCGTCGAGGTGCGTCACGTGCGTCGCGACTGGCCGATCACCTCGCGGACGGTGGTGCTGGTGGACGGCGAGGGCCGGCGCCGCTGCATCAACGACCCCAAGCAGGTGCACGACTACCGCTTCCCCGACGAGGGCCTGCTCGGGACGCTCGGCTGCGCCAGGTGGGTGGTCCTCTCCACCCAGGCCTGGTGCCGGCCGGTGGCGCGCTTCGCGCGGGAGTACGGGTGCCGGGTGGTGGTGGACCTCCAGGCCATCACCGGGGACGACGAGTACCATCGCGAGTTCCTCCGCCACGCACATGTCGTGGTCTTCAGCACCGAGCGGCTGGGGATGCACTCGCACGACTTCTTCAGGAAGCTCTGGCGCGAGTACCCGGTGGAGGTGGCGGTGGCCACCCACGGGAGCGGCGGCGCCACCCTGGGGCTGCGCGCTGGAGCGGAGATCGAGTTCGAGCCGGCCTTCGACGTGCGAGCGGTGGTCGACCGGACCGGCGCCGGCGACGCCTTCACGGCCGGCTTCGTAGACGCCATGGTGAGAGGCCGCTCGCCCCGCGAGGCGCTGACCCGGGGCCAGCTGGCGGCGGCCCACAAGATCGGGGAGCGGGGGTCGAGCCGGGGCTTCCCGACGGCGGCCCGCCTGGAGGAGCTGTTCCAGCGCTTCGGGGAGCTGCCCGGGCAGGCCAGAGGCGCCTGAGCCACTCGCGCAGGACTCCCGGGTGAACGTCGCTCCCACCGGCGCCCGGTCCCCGCTGGCAATCCCTGCCGTGGCTCGCTTCGCCCGGGAAGGGTACCTTGCGGAGATGCCGCACCGCGCTGGCGCTGGTGCAAGGGGTCCTGGAGTCCGGCCGGGCTAAGGCATGATCTGGAGCAGCGGCCCGCCGCGAGGCGCTGCCTCGTTCTCCGATGGAGCCACCAGATGACCACAGCGATGCCACACACCTTCCTATGCACAGGGCACGCGCCCAGGCTGACGGACGTCATCAGGGCCGAGAACTGCCGGCTCTGGACCTCGGAGGGCCGGCGCTACCTCGACTTCGAGTCCGGGGTCTGGGTGACCTCGCTGGGGCACGGGCATGCGGCGGTGACCGCCGCGATCGAGGCGCAGCTCCGCGAGCTGGTGCACACCGGTTACTGCTACTACCACCCCGTCGTGGATCGCGCCGCGGCGAAGGTGCTGCAAGTCACAGGACTCGAGGGCGGGAAGGCCATCTTCCTGAACTCGGGCAGCGAGGCGGTGGAGTTCGCCCTGGCCATCGCCGCCGAGGCGACGGGCCGGCGCAGGTTCGTCACCCTGGCCGGGTGTTACCTCGGGGCCTACGGCAGGGCCTCGAGGACCACGGCCGGCCAGTGGATCGAGGTGGACTGGGAAGGTGGCCAGGGGCTCGGGGAGCTGCCCCTGCACGAGGTGGCCGCCTTCGTGCTCGAGCCGGGGAGCTCGGGCGGGCACGTCAAGTTCCCCCCGCGCGAACTGGTCGAGACGCTGGCGCGGCGGGTCCGCCAGGCGGGCGGGCTGGTCATCGCCAACGAGGTCACCACCGGCATGGGCCGCACCGGCGAGTGGTTCGGGTTCAACCACTACGGGCTGCGGCCCGATCTGGTGGCGCTCGGGAAGGGGCTTGGATCTGGCTACCCGGTGAGCGCGGTGGCCATCGGGGAGGTCTGGCGCCGCGTCGACCTGGGTCACTTCCACTACGCCCAGTCCCACCAGAACGACGCCCTCGGCGCGGCGGTGGCCCTGGCGGTCATCGAGGAGATGAAGCGGAGCCGGCTCGTCGAGAAGGCGCGGGCGGACGGCGCCCGACTCCTCGCAGGCCTGGAGGCGATCAGGGCGAGGCATCCGCTCATCCGCGAGGTCCGTGGCCGGGGGCTCATGCTGGCGGTCGAGCTCGTGCCTGCGGACGGTCCGTCCCGGGCGCTGCGGGTCGCGGAGGCCCTCTTCGAGCGCGGCATCATCGTGGTCCGCAGGCCCGGCCTCGAGCTCCTCAGGCTCGACCCGGCCCTCACTGTCGCCCGGGAGGATCTCGACGAGTTCCTCTCTACGTTCGAGGCGGTCATGGGCGGGATCGATTCGCCGAGTTCAGTGGTGAATCAGGGCCTGGCGTGAAGGCATCGGCAACCGACCGGGCTCCCGGCCACCGGAGCATCCGCCTCGACCGAGGCAGCCTGGCGCGGGTCACGGGCGTCGTCCCAGACGGGGTCGGTCACTCCAGATGATTGTCGAGCTGCTCTTCCCGAACTGGTCCTACCAGCGGGCGCTGCTGCGTGCGCTGGGCGAGGCCGGGGTCGCCTCGGGCCAGGCGGGGATCCTGCGGGAGCTCTGGACCGGCTACCGGGGCATCCGCCGCGACGTCCCCAGGAGGTACCCGCTCCAGACCCGGCTGCTCCTGGCCCTGGCGGCGCGCAACGTGGCGCTGGATCGGGTCATGACGGCACGCGGCGCGGATCGGCCGCTCATCGACGGCCTGCTCGGCGCCGTCAATCGCCGCCTGGCGGGGAGCCTGGGCGCTCCGCTCCGGGCCCTCTCCAGGCTGGCCGGCCGGAGCGGGGCGGCGCGCCTGCGGTTCATCGACGGGCTGCTCTACCGGGTGCTCTTCGTCGCTCCGTTCCGCCGCACCGTGCTGTCGCCGGCGCCAGGGCTGTCCTTCGACATCACCGCCTGCCCGCTGGCCCGGTTCTACCTGGACCACGACGCGGCGCACGTCTGCCGCGTGGCGGCCTGCGAGCTCGACCACGACCTGGCTCGCACCTGGAAGGTCGGCTTCAAGCGGACCACCACCATCGCCGGGGGCGGCGACCGCTGCGACTTCAGGTTCGTCGCCGCCGAGTGACCGCGATGGGCCGCCGGAGCCGGAGGTCCACTCCAGCTCCTCGCCGCTCGTCGCCACCGGCGACCGTCCGTCGGCGCCGGCGGCGCTCCGTCGCACCGGCCCCACCGGCAGGCCGGTGAGACCGTAGGTTCCGGGCGTGCCCAAGGAGGCCGCCATGAACCGAACCCACCGCCGCTTCGCCGCCGCCACCCTCACCATCCTCTCCCTGCTGGCCGCCGCGCCGGACGCCGGCGCCGACCCGACGCCGTTCCTCGCCGCCCAGGCCGAGTTCCAGCGCGGCCTCGGCGGCGACGGCGGCGCCAGCCAGCGCGCCAACGCCCAGTTCCTGAAGCTGGTCGAGGCCGACCCGGCCAACCCGCTCTACCTCGCCTACCTGGGCAGCACCTTCGCGCTGCTGGGGCGCGACGCCTGGGCGCCCTGGACCAAGATGCGCCAGACCGAGAAGGGGCTGGGGCTCCTCGACAAGGCCCTGGCGCTGCTGACGCCGGCCCACGACCAGCAGGCCGTCCGTGGCGTACCGATGTCGGAGGAGGTGCGCCTCAGCGCCGCCTCCACCTTCCTGGCCGTCCCGGGTTTCATGAACCGGACCACGGCGGGGCGGCTGGCCATCGCCGACGCCCTGAGGAGCCCGGCCTTCGCCGCCACGCCCGGCCCGGTCCGGGCCCAGCTGCTGCTGCAGGCCGCCCTCCTGGCCCAGAAGGACAAGAAGCCCAGCGACGAGGCCGAGGCCCTCAAGCAGGCCCTGGCGGCCTGGCCGGAGGGCCCCACCGCCAGCAAGGCCCGCGCCCGCCTGGCGGAGCTGGGCCAGTGATCGCCGCGGGCGCCGCGCCGCTCCTCCAGCTCCGCGGCATCGCCAGGACCTACGGCCAGGGCGAGACCGCGGTGCAGGCGCTCCGCGGAGTGGACCTGGATGTCGCGGCCGGCGACTTCGTCGCCCTGACCGGGCCGTCGGGGAGCGGCAAGAGCACGCTGCTCCACCTCTGCGGCCTCATCGACAGCCCCGACCGCGGCGAGCTGCGGCTGGAGGGGCTGGAGACCGGCGCCCTGTCGGTGCAGGAGCTGACGCTGCTGCGACGCCAGAAGCTCGGCTTCGTCTTCCAGGGGTTCAACCTGGTGCCGGTGCTGACCGCCCGGGAGAATGTCGAGTACCCGCTGCTGCTGGCCGGCGTGCCGCCGCGCCAGCGCGCCGACCGCACCGCGCGGATGCTGGAGCGGGTGGGGCTGCGGCAGCAGGCCGACCGCAGGCCCGACCAGCTCTCCGGGGGGCAGCGGCAGCGGGTGGCCATCGCCCGGGCCCTGGTCACCGGCCCGCGGCTGGTGCTGGCCGACGAGCCGACCGCCAACCTGGACGGCGCCACCGCCACCCAGGTCATCGACCTGATGCACGAGCTGGGGCGCGACCATTGCGCCACCTTCATCGTCGCCACCCACGACGCCCGCATGACCTCGCGCTGCGACCGGGTGGTGGCCCTCACCGACGGGGTCCTGTCATGAAGTGGCTCCTCTTCGCCGTGAAGAACGTGCTGCGCAACCGCCGGCGCTCGGCCGTCACCGTGCTGATCGCCGCGGTGGGGACCGCCGCCATCCTGGTGGGGGGCGGCTTCGCCCAGTTCACCTACGAGTCGCTGAAGGAGATGGCGGCCCGGGAGAGCGGCCACCTGGTGGTGGCCCACCTGGATCACTTCGACAAGGACGAGGAGGCGCCCCTGCAGCTTGGCCTGGCCGGCCACCAGACCCTGCGGACCCGGCTGATGGCCGACCCGCAGGTCCGCGCCGTCCTGCCCCGGCTCCAGCTCTCCGGCCTTATCAGCAACGGTGACACCTCGGCGATCTTCGTCGGCTCGGGCGTGGACGCCGGCGGCGAGTTCGCGGTGCGCGGCCCGTTCCTCTCGGTCACCGCCGGTGACGTCCTCGACCCGCGCCCCGGGGCCGGCGACGTCCCCGAGATCATGCTGGGCAAGGACCTGGCCCGCTCGCTCCACGCCGGGCCGGGCAGCTCGCTGACGCTGATGGCCACCACCACCGAGGGGAGCCTCAACGCCGTGGACGTGCGGGTAAAGGGGATCTTCTCGGTGGGCGTCCCCGACATCGACAAGCGCATCATCATGGTCCACCTCGGCACCGCCCAGCGGTTGCTGCTCACCGACAAGGTGAGCACCCTCTCGGTCTACCTGCACGAGACCGCCGCCACCGACGCCATGCGGGACCGGCTGCGCCAGGCCCTGCCCGACCAGGCCATCCGCACCTGGCTCGACGAGGCCTTCTTCTACCAGGCGGTCCGCCAGCTCTACGACCGCATCTTCGGCCTGCTGGGCTTGGTGCTGGTGGCCATGGTGCTCTTCGCCGTCTCCAACACCCTGGGCATGGCGGTGCTGGAGCGGACCCGGGAGATCGGCACCCTGCGGGCCATGGGCACGCTGCCCGGCCAGGTGGTCCGCAACTTCGCGCTGGAGGGGCTGGTCATCGGGGTGGCCGGCGCCCTGCTGGGCATGCTGGTGGCGGCGGCCACCTCGCTGGGGCTCGACGCCGCCGGCCTGCAGATGCCGCCGCCCCCGGGCCGCTCGGTCGGCTACCCGCTGCACGTCGACCTCCCGCCGGTCCTCTTCGCCGTCACCGCCGCCGTCATCGTCCTCTCCGCCGTGGCCGCCGCCTGGGTGGTGAGCCGGAAGGCGGCCCGCACCTCGATCGTGGAGGCGCTCGCCCATGTCTAGGAACCTGGCCGTCCTTTCGCTCCTCGCCCTCGCCCTGGTCGGCGCCACTCCGACCCCGGCGCGTGCCACCGACGTGGACGCCCTGCTCCGCAGGGCCGACGCCTACCGGCTGGCCGAGGGGGCCATGCAGGTCGACACCCAGCTTTCGACCTTCAAGGCCGGCGCGCTCGACAAGGAGCGCCGCTACCTGGTCTGGATCCGGCCGGGCCGGCGCTCGCTGGTGCTCTCCCGATCGCCGGTGGAGAAGGGGCAGAAGATCCTCATGCTGGAGGACGACTTCTGGATGGTGCTGCCCTCCTCGCAGCGCCCCGTCCGCATCACGCCGGCGCAGAAGCTGCTCGGCGACGCCGCGGCCGGCGACGTGGCCACCATGGCCTGGGCCGACGACTACCAGGGGACCGTGGCCGGCGAGGTCGAGGCGGGGGGCGTGCCGTGCCTGCGGCTCGACCTCCGGGCCCGACGCAAGGGGGTCACCTACCAGCGGGTCGAGCTCTGGCTGACCCGGGCCGACGCCCGGCCGGTGCAGGCCGACCTCTACGTGGCCTCCGACAAGCTGGCCAAGCGGGCCACCTTCGCGCTGGAGCAGGTCGATGGCCGGCTGCAGGTCTCCGCCATGACCCTGGTGGACCAGATCCAGACCAGCCGCTCGACGGTGATCCGCTACCTGGCCCGCCGGCCGCGGGCGCTGCCGGACGAGTTCTTCAATCCCATGTTCCTCACCCGCAACGAGCCGAGGGACTGAGCCGTGAACCGCGCCCTCGCCCTGGCCCTCCTGCTGGCCGCGCCGACCCGGGCGCTCGAGCCGTCGTCCCTCGACCTCCAGCTCCACATCCGGGCCGCGCCCGAGTGGAGCTGGGTGAACCGTGACAGCCCCTTCGGTCCGGCCGCCGCGCTCACCGGCCTGGGCGCCGAGCGCGGCCGGGGCGAGGTGGCGCTGCGCCTCCGGCTGGAGGGGCTGACTGCCGACGTCGCCGCCCACCTGATCGCCAGCGAGGGCTCGCGGCCGGCGAGCGAGGGGGTGCTGAACGAGCTGTTCTTCGAGGCGGCGCCCCTGGGGCAGCACCTCACCGTGGGGAAGAAGGTGCTCTCCTGGGACGTCGGCTACGGCTTCCGGCCGCTCGACGTGGTCCAGCAGGAGGACCGCCGCGCCTTCCTGCCCTTCGTGCTGGAGGGGGTGCCGTTGCTGGCGCTGGAGCGGTTCGGCGAAGACTCGGCCACGGCGCTGGTCTACGCCAACCCGCTGCGCGGGACCGCGCCGCGATCCCGCGACGACGAGGCGCTGGCGCTGCGCCACTACCGGCGGCTGGGAGGGCTCGACCTCCACCTGGTGGGGCGCTGGAGCAAGCGCAGCCTGGGGCAGGGTGGCCTGGCCGCCGCCTGGGTCCCGGCGGAGGCGCTGGAGCTCCACGGCTCGGCCCTCTACCAGCGGCGGCTGGAGCGGTCCGACGACGCACGGCTCGAGCCGGGCGCGGCACCCATCGCCACGGCCGATCCGGCCCGGGTGCGGGCGTCGGCCGACGCCATCTCCGCCCTGGCCGGCCTCACGCTCACGCCCGGCTGGGACCTGTCGTTCCTGGCGGAAGGCTGGATCGATCCGGCCGCGGCCACCGCCGCTGACTGGCGGGCCCGGGCCGGGCTGGCTCGGGCCCAGGGGGCGCTGCTGGCCGGTTCGGCGGTTCCACGACAGGCGGTGCTGGCCAACCTGGCCTGGGGCGCCCGAGCCTTCGAGGGGCGAAACCTGGTCCGGGAGAACCTGCTGCTGCGGGCCTCGCAGCGCTGGGACCGGTTCGAGCCGGCGCTCGATCTGCTCTGGACGCCGGCCGACGGCGGCCTGGTGGCCACAGCTTCGGTGGGCTGGGAGGGGGAGCGCTCGCGCCTGAGCGCCGCCGTGCGCGCCTACGGCGGGGCGCGCGACGCTGCCGTCCGGCTCCTCCCCGTGGGTGGCGCGGTGACCGGCTCCTGGGAGCTGCGCTGGTGACCGGTGCCGCGCCACGCCGGACGCGGTCCCTCGTTGCATCGGGCGCCGTTCGGGTGAACGATGGCCAGATGACCTCCCGCGGGAAGACCGCGCTGGGCCTGTCAGGGTTCATGCGCCAGCTGGCCATCACCCTGGCCTTCAACACCGCCATTGCCGGGTACTGCGTGGCGGTGATGCCCATCACCTTCGGCTGGGCCTTCATCACCTCGCACGTGATCGGCCTCAGCATCCTGGTGGCCTCCTGGACGGTGCAGGCCATCTGGCCGGAGCGCTCGCGGTTCGTCACCGCGCTCATCGCCATCCCCGCCGGCGCCGGAGCCGCGCTCGGCCTCATCGCCCTGGCGGGCGGCGGGCCGATCGCCCGGCAGGTCACCGAGCACCCTCGGCTCTTCGCCTCGATCCTGGGCGGGGCGCTGATCTTCGGCGCGGCCATCTCCTACTACTTCCACGCCGCCGAGCGGATCTCGGCGGGCGAGGCCCGGCTGCGCGAGGAGCTGCTGGAGCGGGTCCTCGGCGAGCAGCGGCTCACCCAGGCCAACCTGAAGCTGCTCCAGGCCCAGATCGAGCCGCACTTCCTCTTCAACACCCTCTCCAACGTCCTCCACCTCATCGACGAGCAGCCGGCGCAGGCCCGGCGGATGCTCGAGAACCTGACCGCCTACCTGCGCGCCTCCCTGAAGCGCACGAGGGAGGGGCCGACCACGCTGGACGAGGAGCTGGAGCTGGTCCGCGCCTACCTGGAGATCCAGGCGGTGCGGCTCGGCGACCGGCTACGCTGGGAGATCGAGGCGGCGCCGGAGCTGCGCCACCTCCTGCTGCCGCCGCTCCTCTTGCAGCCGCTGGTGGAGAACGCGGTGCGCCACGGCCTCGAGCCCAAGCCCGGGGGCGGCGCCATCTCGGTGCGGGCGAGGCGCCAGGGCGACCGGCTGCTCCTCGAGGTGGCCGACACCGGCCTGGGGATGAAGCCGACCAGCCCGCCGGGCGTGGGGCTGTCCAACGTCCGCTCCCGCATCGGCCAGGTCTCGGGCGGTCGTGGCGAGCTCACGCTGCGCCCCAACACGCCGGAGGGGCTCTGCGTCTCCATCGCCCTCCCGCTCGACGCCGCTGCCGCGACGCCGGCCGCCTGAGGAGCACCATGGCCCACCCCACCGCCATCGTGGTCGACGACGAGCCCGGGCTGGTGGCCCAGCTCCAGAAGGCGCTGGCGGCCGCCTGGCCGGAGCTGCAGGTGGTGGGGACGGCCGGCGACGGGGCGCAGGCGCTGGCCCTGGTGGAGCGGCTGCATCCCCAGGTGGCCTTCTTGGACATCCAGATGCCGGGCCTGAGCGGGCTGGAGGTGGCCCGCCGGCTGGCGGGACGCTGCCACGTGGTCTTCGTCACCGCCTACGACCGGTTCGCCGTGCAGGCCTTCGAGAGCGCCGCCCTGGACTACCTGCTCAAGCCGGTGGACGGCGCGCGGCTGGCCAGCACCGTGGCGCGGCTCCGCGACCGGCTGGCCTCCCAGCCGCCCGACCTGGGCGCCCTGGTGGAGCGGCTGGCCGAGCGGCTGCGCCCCGGCGCCGGCCACCTCCAGTGGCTCCAGGTCCAGCAACGGGAGGACGTGGTGCTGGTGGCGGTCGACGACGTCGACGTCTTCCAGTCGTCCGAGAAGTACACGCTGGCCCTGTCGGGCGCGCGGGAGTGGGTGATCCGCACGCCGTTGAAGGAGCTGGAGGCCCAGCTCGACCCGGCGCGGTTCTGGCGGATCCATCGCGGCGCCATCGTCCGGGTCGCCGCCATCGCCCGGGTGAGCCGGGACCTGGGCGGGCAGCTCATCGTCCACCTGCGCGACTCGACGCGCACGGTGGCGGTGAGCCGGGCCTACGCCGCCCGCTTCAAGGAGATGTAGCGGCCGGCTGGCTGTCTCCGTGGAGTGTGAGCAGGCCCGGGCCGAGGAGCCGGTGCCCGGTCGATCAGGCCTGCCCCCATGCAGGTCGGCCTTGCACCACCGCGCTGGCGCTCGACTCCCGCCCGGTGTTTGGTGGCGCGCCATGGGTGACCTGAAGACGCATGAGTCCCGCGACGCCGCGCCGCTGCGGCGCTTCCTCCAGCGCGACCCGGTCGCCGCCGGCTACCTTCTCGGGGACCTGGATCCGGCCTTCTTCGACGATGGCCGGTGGCTGGTGACCAGCCGCGAGGGCGAGCTCGTCCACGTGCTGTTGGAGTACCGGGGCCTCTCCACCCCGGCGCTCCTCAGCTACGGCGAGCCGGATGGCCTGGCCTCGGCGCTGGAGGTGTTCCAGGAGTCACTCCCGGTCAATTGCCACGCGAAGCTCCCGCTCCACCACGAGGCCGAATGGCGGCGTCGCTATGAACTGCCCGCGCCAACCATGCTGCGGAACATGGGGCTGGCCGCCGACGACCTCCGCCCGGTCGCGCCCGCCCACTCGCTGGTGATCCGGCGCCTCGACGGGCGCGAGGATCTCGACCGGGTGCTCGAGGCCTATGCCGACTACCCCGGGAACCACTTCGAGGCCAGCGCCCTGCGGACCGGGCTCTACCTGGGCGGGTTCGAGGGCGGGCGACTGGTGACGGTGGCCGGGACCCACGTGGTCTCGCCCCGGGAGGGGATCGCCGTGCTCGGCAACATCGTCACCCGCGCCGACGCCCGCGGCCGGGGGCACGGCACGGCCTGCACCAGCGCGCTGGTGCAGGCGCTCAGGGACCGGGGGTGCCGTGTCATCGCGCTCCAGGTGGAGATCGACAACGCCGCCGCCATCGCCTCCTACAGGCACCTCGGGTTCCGCTTCGACGGCTTCGTCCTGCAGGCCGAGTGCAGGCGGCGGGGGTGATCGCCAGGCCGTCCCCCTGACCGGGAACTCCGGCGTCGTCCCCAGCCGGCGTCTCGCTCGAAACTACGGGCCTCCCCGGGCAGGCGCCTCACCCGGAGGTGGTCGAACCGGATGCGAGCCGAAGAAGGCGAGCTGTTGCGCCAGCAGCGCCTGCTCTGGGTGGAGGTGTCGCGGAAGCTCGAGCTGCTTCACGGCGTGCGCCGCCTCCAGGGCCAACCGGAACGTCTCAGGCTCGATCGGCTGCTCGCGCCCCGGCGTGGGCCGCCCCTCCCGGACCCAGTGGCTGGGGATCCTGTCCTCGGAGAGCAACAGAAGGGTTCGTCCGGTCGAATCGATCACCCGGAGCGCGATGTAGTAGTCGCGCTCCATTGGAGGCTGCAACGCGCCCCGCTCCATGGGCTGGCGCATGGTCTCGAAGCGAAGCGTGCGCCGGCCGTCGCTGTAGGTTCCGTTCAACTCCGTCTCGGCGCTGGCCTGGTCCAGCGTGATGCCCACGGCGCCTCCCGCCTGGCGCTGGCTCTGCGCGGCCGTGGCACCGGCCGCCTCGGCTGGGAGACTTCGGGCATCGCAGCCGGCAGACCCAGCCAGCGAGAGCGCTGCGTAGAGCGCCAGCCGTCTTCCTCGGCGAGAGCGAGGTTCGCTGCGTGTCATGCCGGTCGATCCTCTGCCAGGAACTGCGCGATCCGGCCACCGATGGTGGCGGGATCATCCTCCTGGAGGAAGTGCCCGCACCCGCGCAGGACCTCGAGGCGGGCGCCGGGCAGGTCGCGGGCCAGCCGCTCCAGCTCGGAGGCCACGCCGGGCAGCAGGCGATCGCGGGTGGCGCGCAGCAGCAGCGCCGGGACCGTCAGCCGGTGGAGGCCCTGCTCCAGCTCGTCGAGCTCAGCGAGCCGGGGGTCGAGGAAGGTCTTGCGGAGCACCCGCCGCGCGGCCGCGGTGGCGTATGGCCGGACGTAGGCGGCGACGGCCTCCGGCGCCAGCGCGCCGGTGACGCCGGCGCGCATGACGCCGGCGACCCCGAGGCCGCTGAAGACCAGGTGCCCCAGCCCTGGCGCGTGCGCCGCGGCGACCAGCAGCCTGGACGCCAGCGGGGCCCGGCGGTCCGCCAGGATCGACCGCAGCCGGCGAGCCAGGCCGCCCTCGGCCCAGTACAGCCGCGCCGGCCCATCGCGGTAGACGATCGTGTTCATGACCACCAGCCGCCGGAGCCGATGTGGATTTCGCACCGCCCAGAGCAGCCCGATCGGCCCGCCCAGGTCGTGGAGGACCAGCGAGACCCGGCGGGCGCCGACGGCGTCGAGGAACGCGCCCAGCATGCCGGCCTGGAAGTCGAGCGTGTAGGTCACCTGCTCGGGCTTGTCGGAGAGCCCGAAGCCGGGCAGGTCCGGCGCCAGGACGCGGCCGCCGGCGGCGAGGGCCGGGACGATGTCCCGCCAGAGGTAGGACGAGGTCGGCCAGCCGTGGACCAGGACGGTCGCCTCCCCGGTGCCCTCCTCGAGGTAGTGCAGGTCGATCGACCCGACCTGGACGTGGCGGCTCTCGGCGGTCATCCGATCCTCCTCGCCATCGGCTCACCCCGGCCGTCGACGGCCGCCCAGCGCCGCCTGGATGTTGCAGGCATGCCCCTCGCCGGCCGCGGCGAAGACGCGGCTCCCCGGGGTCGCCGCCAGCCGCAGCCGCTCCAGCATGTAGGGTTCGCGGAGCTGGTTGCTCTCCTTCGACATCCGCTGGGTGAGCAGCTCGTCCCTGGTGGGGTCGTGCCAGTCGGTGGTGACCGCGGCCGGATCCCACCGGCGCTTCAGGGCGCGCTCGCAGACCCGGCCCAGGTCGGCGCTGGTGGTGGTGGCGGGCAGCCCGGCCAGCGGGGCGTAGCGTTGGATGGCCCAGGCCACCAGGTCGCCTGGCGGCTGCTGGTCGGGTGGCCTGGGGTTGAAGTAGGCCAGCACCCGCACCGTCATGAAGAGCAGGACCTCCTCCCGCGAGTGGCGCAGCGCCAGCCGGCGCACCTCCTCGGCCTCCGGCAGGTCCATGCTCTGGCAGGGGATCCCCCGCCGGACCGCCAGCCAGCAGAGCAGCCCGGCCTCGCCCCCGTGGGTGATGGCGGTCGCCTTGTCGGGCGAGGCGCCCGCGCCATCCCCCTCCACCAGGATGAGCGTCGGCGAGAAGGCCGCGACGCGCCGCTCCAGCTCGAGGAGCACCGGGTCGCTGGGCTCGGTGCGGTGGCGCGCGCCGAAGAGCACCAGCGCCGCGCCGTCGCGCTCCAGCTCGACGACGCGAAGCGCGCCCTCGCCGCGGCCGTTGCAGGAGGCGAGGGCCACCTGCGGTGGTCCCGCGTCGACCTGCGGCGCGAACAGCAGGGACGCGAATGCGGCCATGAAAAGCATGTCGTTCGTTCCTCCGTCGCCGGGCCGGCGGGGAAGCGGCGATCATGCCTGCCCATCCAGCCAAAGCGACTCAGCTGGCGCAGCCTACGCCGGACGTCGGGCGGTCCACCCAGCAGGGATGCCTCATCGCCCTTGCCGGAATGCCGGGACGCCCCCACCCCGTCCCGGCCATCATGCCGGCCAGCCAAGGAGGCGCACATGGACTTCCTGCGACTTTCGACGGGTGACGGCATCGCCGAGGCGAGGCTGGAGCGGGGCAAGGTCAACGCCCTCAACGACCAGGTGGTGCAGGAGCTGAGCACCTGCCTGCGGGAGCTGGCCGTCGACCCGGCGGTGCGGGCCACCATCCTCACCGGCACCGGCAAGTTCTTCTCCTTCGGCTTCGACATCCCCGAGTTCCTGGCCTACTCCCGGGCGGAGTTCACCAGGTACCTGACCGCCTTCGCCGGGCTTTACCGGGAGATGTTCCTGCACCCCCAGCCGCTGGTGGCCGCCCTCAACGGCCACGCCGTGGCCGGGGGCTGCATGCTGGCCACCGCCTGCGACGCCCGCCTCATGGCCGACGGCAAGGGCAAGATCGGCCTCAACGAGATCGGCTTCGGCTCCTCGGTCTTCGCCGGGAGCGTCCAGCTGCTCGCCTACTGGCTCGGCGAGCGGCGCGCCCAGGAGGTCCTCTTCAGCGGCAAGCTCCACGCGCCGTCCGAGGCCCTGGCGATCGGCCTGGTCGACGCCGTGGTCGGCGAGGCCGAGCTGGCCGGGGAGGCGCGGCGGGTGGCCGGCGCCCTCGCCGCCAAGGATCCGGCCGCGTTCCGCAGCATCAAGGGGCTGCTCCGCAGGCCGGTGGTCGAGGCCATGCTCTCCAGGGAGGCCGCCTCCATCGCGGA
This sequence comes from Anaeromyxobacteraceae bacterium, assembly GCA_032654565.1. GTDB lineage: Bacteria > Myxococcota > Myxococcia > Myxococcales > Anaeromyxobacteraceae > JADKCZ01. Next base: position 33,651 of record JAULAX010000018.1, read on the forward strand.
GTTCGTCGACCTCTGGTACTCGCCGCAGACCTGGAAGAACCTGCAGGGGATCACCATTCGCGGGTGACGCCGGAGGCGGTGGACCGGATCGGAGTGGCCGCCGGGGAGGACTCGATGGTCGTCGACAACGGCACGCTCGCCCGGGAGTTCCCGGGCCTCTCCACCGCGCTCGTCACCGACGCCTGCCTGCGCCTGGGCCTCTCCATCCGCATGGCTCCCTTCGGCATCCGGCCGGTGGTGGCGGGCGACCTGGTGGCCGGGCGAGCCCTGCCGGTGCGCCATCGCGGCAGCGTCGACGTCTTCCTGGAAGCGCTCGACCAGGCCGAGCCGGGTGACGTGCTGGTGATCGACAACGGCGGGAGGACCGACGAGGGGTGCATCGGCGACCTCACGGTGCTGGAGGCCAGGGCGTTCGGCGTGCGCGGCGTCGTGCTGTGGGGTACCCACCGGGACTCGCTGGAGCTGGCACGCCTGGGGATCCCGGTGTTCAGCTACGGCGCCCGCCCGGCCGGGCCTCGGAGGCTGGATCCCGGCCAGCCCGACGACCTGATCTCGGCGCGCTTCGGCGATGGCCTGGTGACGCGGGACGACGTCGTCCTGGGCGACGCCGACGGCGTGGTCTTCGTGCCGAGGACCAGGACCATGGAGCTGATCGAGACGGCCCGCGCCATCGCCACCAGGGAGCGGGCCCAGGCCGAGCTGGTGAACCAGGGGACCACCCTGCACCAGCAGCTCCGGTTCGAGGAGTACCTGGAGCGCCGCGCCGCCTACCCGTCCTACACCTTCCGCCAGCACCTGCGCAGGCTGGGGGGCGCCATCGAGGAGTGAGCCGGCCACCGGGCCCGGTGCTCACGGCCGACCGAGCACCCCCGCCACCCAGGCCCGGACGTAGGCGGCCAGCGGCGCCCCGTGGCGAACCCAGCGGAAATGGTCGAGCCGGGCGGAGGGGCCCGCCTCCGTGGCGCCGTAGTGCCACCGGGTCAGCCGCGCGCCCGGCAGCTTGGCGCAGAGGTGGTCGATGGCCGATGGCGGCGCCAGCCGGTCGTTGTCCACCGAGACAGCCAGCAGCGGCAGCTCCAGCCCGGCCAGCCGCCCCTCGTGGTCCTCCTCGGTCCCCTCCAGGTCGTAGCGCCCGGTCCGCGCCTGGCGCGCCCAGTCCCGCATCACGCCGGCGGACTCGTTGCCGGCGAAGCGCAGGCGGCGCCCGGGGAAATACCCCCACGCGGTGGCGAGGAGCGCGGCCGCCTGGGTGGCGAGCAGGACCCCGGCGCGGGCCAGGCCCGGGTAGCCGCGGTGGTAGACCGAGCAGGCCGCCACCAGGACGATCCCCCGGACCCGCTCCGGGTGGCGCGCCGCGAAGAGCGCGGCGAGCTGCCCGCCCAGGCTGTGGCCGAGCAGGAAGACGGGGCGCTCCGGGTGGGAGCGGCGCTCCGTGGCCACCATGGCCTCGAGGTCCAGCGCCACCAGCTGGTGGTAGCCGAAGCGCGTCCCCCGCCCGGCGCGCACCGAGCTGGTCCCGTGTCCCCGCAGGTCGCCGGAGACGAGGTGCAGGCCGTGGCGCGCCAGCTCCAGCGCGAACGGCCGGTAGTATCGGGCCTCGACCCCCATGGCCGGCAGGCAGAGCAGCAGCGGCGCGTCCGCCGCCGCGTCCGCCCGGCAGACGTGCTCCAGCCCGAGCCGGGTGCCGTCCTCGACCTCGACCTCCTCCGACCACCGCACCGCCTCTTCCACCTGGCCCCCTCCCGTCAAGCGCAGCGGAGCCGCGCCATCAGCGCCTGGTCGCCACCGCGCTGGAACGCCTCCAGCGCCTCGTGGGCCGGGCTGCGGCCCGACTCGGCGCGCGCCCGCAGGGGCTCGAGCCAGCGGCGCTCGTCGTCCTGGCCCATGGCGCCGGGCTGTTGCCTTGCCAGCCCCTCGGCCGAGAGGGCCAGCAGCCGTCCGGCCAGCTCCCGCAGCGTGCCGCCTCCTGGCACCGAGGCGGCCAGCCCGAGCCGCCCGGCGTCGCCCATCAGCCGCCGGCGCTCCTCCAGCCCGAGCCGGCGGACCTCCTCCCAGGCGGCCGACCGCGCGCCGTCATCGTACAGCAGCCCCTTCCAGAAGGCCGCCAGCCCCTTGCTCATCCCGGCGTCGCAGGCGTCGGCCCCGCGCATCTCGACCACGCCCTTGAGGCGGGCATCGGGGAAGAGGCAGGTGAGGTGATCCTCCCAGTCGGCCAGGGTGGGGCGCTCACCCTGGAAGCCCGACCTCAGGAAGGCCCGGAAGGTCAGGCCTCCGGGGTCGAGGTAGCGGTGGCCCCTGCGCACGAAGACCATGGACACGTCGAGCGCCCACTCCGCGTAGCGTCGATAGGCCTCCTCCACGAAGCCCTCCTCGAAGGCGAAGCGCGGGACCCCGCAGCGCGCCGGGTCGGTCTGCTCCCAGACCTGCACCCGGAAGCTCAGGCCGCCCCAGGGGGCGCCGTTCAAGATGGGCGAGTTGGCGAAGAGGGCGGTCACCACCGGCTGGATCGCCAGCCCCAGGCGCAGCTTCTCGCCGGCGTCGGCCTCGCTGCCGAAGTCGAAGGAGGCCTGGCCCGATCCGGTCATGGCCATCATGTCCTCGGCCAGGAGGCCGCGCCGGGAGAGGAAGGGACGCATCACCTGGTAGCGGGTCTTGGGCATCCAGGCCACGGTCCGGGGCGTCCCCCAGGGGCGATAGCCGACGGCCAGGAACTGCAGGCCGAGCTCGGCGGCCACCATGGCGCAGGTCCGGTGGTGCTGGTCCACCTCCGCCGCCAGGGCCTGGAGGTCGCTGAAGGGCCGGCCGGAGAGCTCGAGCTGTCCTCCCGGTTCGATGCTGACGGTGAGCCCACCGTCCTGCGCGGCGATGATCCGGCCGTCGTCTTCCACGGCCTTGAAGCCGAGGAGGACGAAGCGGCGCAGCACCGCCTCCACCCCTCGCGGGCCCTGGTACGCCACCGGTGCGGTGCTCCCAAGATGGATCAGCACCTTCTCGTGCTCCAGGCCGACCCTCCAGGCCTGGGCCGGCTTCTCGCGGGCCCGGAACCAGGCCACCAGGTCGTCGAGTTCATGGACGGGCGGGCTCAGCTCGGAAGGCCGGTCGAGTGACATGGGGGGAAGCTACGCGGGAGCGATCCGGGACGCAGCCGGGCAGGCGCAAGGCCTCCGGGCATCGCTGCAATCGCCGCGGCGCCTTGCAGCGGCGCAGGCTCCGGTTGCGGTGATGCCGGTGACATCCGCGAACCCGGCCTGCCTAGTCTGGCGGAGCTGCTCACCAGAGCCGCGAGCTCGCGGCCAGAGGAGGGACGATGCGCCGACTCGCGCTGGGACTGCTCGTCATGTCGACGAGCGCTTGCTTCCACCCGACCTGGGCGCCGCTCCGCCCCGACACCGGGCTGTCGCCAGACACCATCGTCCTGGCCGGCTCCCTGCGCGCCGATCCGCCCATCCAGCAGCACGGCCTCCCGCGGGGGCACTGTGGGGTCTGGTACCAGGGCCGATGGGAGCCCGACGGCAAGATCGTCTTCGTCCAGGAGACCGACGGCAACCTCATGGCCATGTTCACGTCGGACCTCTCGGAGCCGTGGAAGCCGCAGGAGCGCAAGGCCGTCGAGCCCACCGCGTGGACCTACCTGCCGGTCCAGGGTCACTTCTTCATCCAGGTCCCGCGCGCCTCCCGGGTCCAGCTGCGGGGCCTCTACTACCTGACCAACGCCGGGGCCAGGACGTTCGAGCTCCCCGCCCACGTCGACGTCTCGCCCCAGGACCGGGTGGTCTACGTCGGCGAGATCCAGCTCCAGCGGAGCGGGGCCCGCCGCGCCGGGTTTCGCGACCAGGTGGAAGGGGCGCGAGCGGCGGCCAGGGAACGTGGCCTGACGCAGCTCCTCCAGGAGCCCTGGACGGTGAGGCTGCTGCAGACCAGCGGCTCGGGCCCGTCGCTCGGGGAGGAGTGGGGCGACTCCTGCGACGACGGCAAGGCGGGCTGGGTCCGCCTCTCTCCGAAGGCGAAATAGGCTCGGTCATCCATGGGCGCCGAGGCCGCGCGGGGAGCTGGGACCATGAGCACGACGGTGATCGAGTTCGACCGGCGCCCCTCGGTGGCCGGCTACATGCTGCGGGCGCTCTACCCCGGCGCCCTGCGCAAGCCGCCGCCGTTCCCGCCGCTGCGGGCCCGGTGGAGGACGATGCGGCCCGACCCGGCCCGGCTCGGGCGCTTCCTCGAGCTCACCGGCCTCAACGCCGATCGCGGCCTGCCGCTGCTCTACCCGCAGGTCGTCACCTTCCCGCTGCAGATGGTGCTCCTCACCCACCCGAGCTTCCCGCTCCCCATCTGGAAGGTGCTGCAGGTCCGCAACAGCCTGCTGCAGCACCGGCCCCTCCCGGCCGACGCCCTGTTCGACGCCGAGGCCGCGGTGGTGGGGCAGCGCGTCCTGGAGAAGGGGCTGGAGCTGGACCTCCACGTCGGGCTCTGGACCGGCGGACTCCTGGCCTGGGAGGGGCTGACCACCTACTTCTACCGCGGCCGCTTCGGCCCGGCCGACCCGGCTGGCCCCACCCTGGCCGCTCCGGCCGGCGGCGGGCCCGAGGTGGCCCGCTGGTGGACCGAGCGCGGCGGCGGTTTCCAGTTCAGCCGCATCTCGGGAGACACCAACGGGATCCACTCCTCCAGCGCCTACGCCAGGCTGTTCGGCTTCAAGGGAGCCCTCCACCACCCCCACGCCCTGGTGGGGCGGTGCCTGGCGCGCCTCCCGGAGCCGGCCTCCTCCACCCAGCGGCTCGATCTCTGGCTCAAGGGGCCGGTCTACTACGGCAGCGACGTGACGCTGGCGTCGCGCGGCGAGGAGGCGGGCGTGGCCTTCTCGCTCACCGTGGCGGGGAGCGGCCGGCCCGCCTTCCTGGGGCGCCGGTATAGCGTCGAGCCCGGCAGCCGGCTGCTCGGCACCTGAGAGACCGTCACCTCCGACGGGCGGGGCGCCGGCCACGCCGGGGCCGAGGGGCCGGCGGGCTGGAGCTCACGTCTCGTCGGGGATCTCGCCGGTGTAGAGCCGGGGCAAGAGCCAGGGCTTGCGGGCCAGGAGCTGCGCGATGGGAGGGTGGATGTCGGATCCCTTCCTGGCCTGGGCCGGGCTCTCGGGCCAGGTGAACGGCAGCTCCAGGTAGGCGCCCGGCGCCCGGGCCGACTCGAGCAGGCCGAGCAGGGCCCGCAGCACCTCGCGCTGGCCGCCGGCGTCCCCGGGCCGGCCCATGGGGCGCGACATGGGGTAGGCGATGCCCGCCAGGCGCGGCACCCCGGCGGCGCGCGTGAAGTCGGGGATCATGGAGAGCGACACGGTGGAGATGCCGCTCGCCTCGAGCACCCGCTGGACCAGTCCCACGGACCGGCAGCAGAAGGGTCAAGTAGGCACGAGCGCGGCCACGTCCACCCCGCGGGACCGCATCTCCCGCGCGATGGCCGGCGCCGTCTCGTTCTCCAGCACCTCGGGCCGCAGCTGGTAACCCATGATGGAGTAGTGGGTGTCGGCCGCCCGGCCGACGACCCCCTGGCCGGCCAGCTCGGCGAGCCGCCGCATGGGCAGCACCACGTCGAGGTCCTCCCGGCCGAAGCGCCGGTCGATGTGCAGGTGGTGCAGCTCCACCTCGGCCTCGGTGGCGCCGAGCGGGATGGTGCGGTAGGTCGGGTCGCCCCACCACGGGTTCCGGCGCTCCCCCTCCTCGTCGAACGGCACGTCGTCGCGGCGGGCCACGCCGGCGGAGCTGACCAGCGCCACCGTGGAGGCGGCCAGCGGCTTCGCCATGGGCGTCCAGGGGATGCTGCCGGCGCGGGGCTCCTCGCGCCCCACCCAGGCCTTCATGATCTGCCGGGTGGCGAAGTCGAGGAAGCGATAGGAGTCGATGGCCATGTCAGGTCGACCTCGGGGCCGAACGATAGAGCATCCACCCCACCGCAACGAACCAGGTCGCGAACAGGGCCTGCGAGGCGAGCATCAGGGCCGGCCCGATGGCCCAGGGGTAGGAGCCGATCACGTCGAACAGGCCGGTGAGGAAGCCCAGGGAGGCGATCCTCCTGCCGTGGAGGCCGCGCCGCAGGGCCAGGCTCACCGCGATGGTGGCCACGGCCATCATGATGAGGACCGCGTGCAGCCCCCCGTAGAACTGCCCCACCACCAGCTCCGCCTCCGCCGGGGTGGCGATGCGCAGGCCGTACACCGGGTAGATGAGACGCCCGTGGACGATGTCGAGCACCAGCAGGACCGGGATCGCCGCCGCCATGACGCCACACCCCAGCGCGGCCTTGGCCCGATCGACCGCGGCGAGGCGGAGGTAGAGCGCCACCACGGCTGGGATCAGCAGGATCCCGGCGACGAAGAGGGCCTCGTTGGCGAAGATCAGGGGCAGCCGGCCCGCCTCGGCCCAGGCCAGGATCGCCACCCCGCTCGAGGGCGGCGGACCCGCCATGAGATCCAACACGTACCTCGCGACGAAGAGCAGCCCGCTGGCGATGAGCGAGATGCCTCCAAGCCTGTAGAGCCCGTTCACCTGGTGAGTCATGTGGAGCCCCTCCTGCCGCGGCGCCATAGCATCGCGGCACGGCCGCCGTCCTCCCCGCGGCTGCAAGGCAGGGGAGGGGTCGGCGCAAGCCCGGAGACCGCGGCCGGTGCCCGCCCATGGTAAAGCCCGGCCGTCACCCGGCCTGGTCAATGGGCGACGTGGAGGCTTCATGGCGGCTCGACTGCAGGACAAGGTCTCGCTCATCAGCGGGGCCGCCCGTGGCATCGGCCTCGCCGTGGCCCAGGCCTTCGTCGCCGAGGGCGCGGTGGTGGTGCTGACCGACCTCCGGGACGGGGTGGGTGAGGCCGCGGCGGCCGGGCTCGGGGCCCGGGCCAGCTACCGGCACCTCGACGTCCGCCAGGAGCGCGACTGGGTCGCCGTGGTCGCGGAGGTCCGCTCCCGCCACGGCAGGCTGGACGTGCTGGTCAACAACGCCGGCATCACGGGGCTGGAGGGCGGCGGCGTGGCCGGCGACCCCGAGCAGCTCACCCTGGAGCACTGGCGCGAGGTGATGGCCACCAACCTGGAGGGCGTGATGCTCGGCTGCAAGCACGGCCTCCGCGCCATGCGCCCGGCTGGCCGGGGCTCGATCGTGAACATCTCGTCACGCTCCGGGCTGGTGGGGATCCCGGGCGCGGCGGCCTACGCCGCCAGCAAGGCGGGGGTGCGCAACCACACCAAGTCGGTCGCGCTCTGGTGCGCGCAGGAGGGGCTGGCCATCCGCTGCAATTCAGTCCACCCAGCCGCCATCCTCACGTCCATGTGGGAGCCCCTGCTCGGCGACGGCCCGGACCGCCAGGAGCGCATGCGCGCCCTGGTCGCCGAGACGCCGCTGCGGAGGTTCGGGACGCCGGAGGAGGTGGCGGCCCTCTGTGTCCACCTGGGCGCCGACGAGTCGGCCTACACCACTGGCGCGGAGTTCAACGTCGACGGGGGGCTGCTGGCCGGGAGCGCGGCCTCGCCGAGGTAGGTGCCGGGGAGTTGAGCTCGCGGTCAGGTCGCCTCGGGCCGGGGAGCTGAGGAGCGAGGGAGGGGCTGGACCGGAGGCCGCTCCGTGACCGCCCGCCCGGCCGCCGCCAGCACCGGCGCCGCCAGCGTGTGGAAGAGGGCGTCCACCTGCTCCGGCGTGTGCGGCCCCCTGGCCTCCAGCGACCAGGTGAGGAGGTCGAAGAAGCCCCCGGCCAGGAAGGCGACGGCGCCGTCGCGGCGCGGCCCCGCCGGGAGAAGCGGCGCGAGGTCCTCCTTCACCAGCTCGGTCACCAGCCCGTGGAACTTGCGCTGCACGATGTGCCAGCTCCTCTTCCCGATCAGCGCCTGGAACAGGCGCCGGTGCCCGTGGGCGTGATCGAGCAGGCCGAGGGAGAACCCGAGCGGGCGCGGCGGGTCGCTCCCGGCCTGGAGCTGCGCCCGCAGGGCTCGGCGCAGGTCCTCGAAGCCGGCGCCGACGACGTCCTCCTTGTCGGCGAAGTGCGTGTAGAAGGTCGACCGGCCCACGTCGGCGCGCTGGCACAGCTCCCCGATCCCGAAGCCGTCCCAGCCCCGCTCCAGGATGAGCGCGATGAGCGCCTCGGTCAGGGCCCGGCGGGTACGCTGGACCCGCCGGTCATCGCTCCCCACGCTCCTCGTTCCCATGTGGCAGGTCCCTTCCTGGACAGTCGGCCCCGGCTGTCCGCTACTGGCCACGACCGGGCCCGTTGTGGATTGCACACCGGACCGCGATCGGTATTCTTGGACATCATGTCCAGTAACGATCAAGCCGTCCAGTACAAAGTCCCTCTGGTCAGCGAGGCGGCCCCCGCGGGCCCCATGCTCGCCGGCCTGGCGCTGCGCATGCTCTTCGACGCCCCGGTCAAGAGCCTGGGCACGCTGCTCGGGGTGGTGGTCTCGGTCTTCCTGATGGCCCAGCAGGCCTCGCTGCTCACCGGCATCCTGGGGCGGGTCACCTCCTTCGTGACCAGCACCGGCGTGGACGTCTGGGTCACGTCGCTCGCCACCGAGAGCACCGACGCCACCGACACCCTCCCGGCCAGCAAGGTGGGGGCGGCGGCCGGCACGCCCGGCGTGGCCTGGGCGGCGCCCATCGTCCAGGGGGTGGGCCGGGTGACGCGCCCCGACGGCGTCCGCGAGTTCGTCAAGGTGCTGGGGGTGGAGGCGCCGCGCCACGCCGGGCTGCCCCGGAGGCTGGCGTCCGGGACCGCGCCGGGCGCGCTGCGTGGCCCCGGGCGGATCCTCATCAACCTGAAGGACCGCCCCGCCTTCGCCGGCGCGGAGCCGGGTGACCGGATCGAGATCGAGGGCCAGGCCACCACGGTGGCCGGCTTCTTCGAGGGGATGGACCCGCACAGCCCGTACTACTACGTCTTCGCCAACCTCGACGACGCGCGGGCGCTCACCGGCTTCCCCCAGGACCGGGTCACCTTCGTGGCGGTCGGCGCCGCCCCCGGGGAGCGGCTCGACGAGCTGCGGGCGCGGCTCCAGGACAGGTTGCCGGGCGCGCTGGTGAAGACCAGCGCCGAGCTGAGCGCCATGGAGGAGCGCTACTTCCTGGTCCGGACGCCAGTGGGGCTGGTCTTCGGGATGGGCTCGCTGATCGCGGCCATCATCGGGGCCGCCATCGTGGCGGTGACCCTCTACTCGACCGCCATCGACCGGGCCCGCGACTACGGGACGCTCAAGGCGATCGGCGCCAGGCGGCGGGACCTGCTCTGGCTGCTGCTCACCCAGGCCTGGATCTTCGCCGCCGCCGGCTACCTGGTCGGGATGGCCGGGTTCTTCCTGGTCCGCCACCTGATGCCGGCGCTGCCGCTGGTGGCGCCGCCGACCCTGGTGCTCGGCGTGGCCGCGGCCGCGCTGGTCTCCTGCACGCTGGCCTCGCTGGCCGCCATCCGGCGGGTCCTGCAGCTGGACGCGGCGCTGGTCTTCCGGAGCTGACCGCCATGCCCTCGACCACCACCTCCCTCATCGCCCTGCAGGGGCGCGGCGTCGGCAAGATCTTCGGCGCCGGCGACCTGGCCGCGCGGGTGCTCCAGCCGACCGACCTGGAGGTCCGGCGCGGAGAGGTCCTGGTGATCATGGGCCCGTCGGGCAGCGGCAAGACCACCCTGCTCAGCATCCTCGGCCTGGTCCTCACGCCCACCGAGGGCGAGGTGCTGGTGGAGGGCCGGAGCGTGGCGGCCGCCAGCGCCGACGAGCTGGCGGCCCTGCGCCGCGACCGGCTCGGCTTCGTCTTCCAGCAGTTCAACCTGCTCCCCAGCCTGAGCGCGCTCGAGAACACCGTGGTCCCGCTGCTGCTGGCGGGGCGGCGGCGGTCCGAGCGGGTGGAGCGAGCCACCCGGGCGCTGGAGCTGGTGGGGATGGCCGACAAGCGGGACGCCAAGCCGCGGCTCCTCTCCGGAGGCCAGCAGCAGCGGGTTGCCATCGCCCGCGCCCTGGTCAACGACGCCTCGGTCCTGCTCTGCGACGAACCGACCGCCTCGCTCGACGGCACCACCGGGCGGGCCGTCCTGGCGTCGCTGCGATCGCTGGCGGAGGGCGGCCGCGCGGTGGTGATCGTGACCCACGACGAGCGGGTGCTCGCCATCGCCGACCGGCTGGTCCAGGTGGTCGACGGGCGCGTCATCCCCGACGCCGGGCTGGCCCGGACTGGCTCCGCGAGGGCGGACCACGGGGCCGCCAGCCTTCGTCTCGAAGTGAACAGGAGGACGCCATGAGAACAGGTTTCAAGGGTGGTTGGTGGGTGACGGCGCTGGTCCTGGCCGCCTCGGTCGCCGGGTGCGGCCTTCACGACCGGATGCAGGTCGAGCGAAAGGTCGGCGCCAGGCCGGCGGCCGGTCCGAGCGCGGCGGACCGGGCCCCGGCCCCGGCCTCGGCGGCACGGCCTGGCCAGCCCGGGCTGGAGGCCGTGGTGGCGCCCGGGATCGTCGAGCCCCGGGGTGGGCAGATCGCGCTGGCGGCTCGGGAGTCGGGCTGGATCGCCGTCCTCGCTGTGGGGGAGGGGGCGCGAGTCGAAGCCGGCCAGCTCCTGGCGACCCTGGACGACTCGGCCCAGCGGCGCGCCGTCGAGCTGGCCGCCGCCGAGCTGGCGGTGGCCGCGGCCGAGCTCTCCCGGCTCGAGGCCGGCGCCACGCCCGACGAGCGTCGGCAGGCCCAGGCCGACGCCGACGGGGCGGCCGCCCGGAGCCAGCTGGCCCGGTCCGGCGCGGACCGGGCCGAGCGACTTCATCGGCAAGGCATCATCTCCGACGCCGAGGCCGAGCGCGAGGCCGCCGAGGCCCGGGCCCAGGGGGCGCTGGCGGAGCGGGCCGAGGCTCGCCTGCACGAGGTGCAGGGCGGAGCGCGGGCCGAGGACCGGAGCGCCGCCCGGAGCCGGGTGGCCGCCGCCCGGGCCCGGCTCGGGCTGGCCGAGGCCGGCCTGGAGCGGCGCCGGGTCTTCGCTCCCGCCGCCGGCACCATCCTGCTGAGCCGCTTCCACGTCGGCGAGCTCTACGACGCCGGGGCGGGTCCGCTCTTCCTGCTCGGTGACCTGGATCGGCTCCAGGTCCGGCTGGAGGTGGACGAGGTCGACGCCCTCGACGTCGGCCCGGGGAGGCCGTGCAGCCTCCGCTCGGACGGGGGCGTCCAGCTCGCCGAGGGGACGGTCGAGCGGCTGGCCCCGAAGATGGGGCGGCGGGCCCTCGCCAGCGAGTCGCCGACCTCTCGCGCCGACGTGCGGGTGCGGGAGGTGTTCGTGGAGGTCACCGGAGCCGGTCCGCTGGTCCCCGGGCAGCGGGTCTGGGGACACACGCCGCGCGCCGGCCCCACCCTGGCCCGGCAGTGAACCCGCCACGACCCCGGGCAGGCAGCCAGCGGCTCCTCCGTGGTCATGGCCGGGCGGGCTACGTCGCCCCACGCCCGCTCGGCCACGGGTCGCCGAGCGGCGGGATGCGCACCGGCTCGAAGGCGTGGAAGTGCACCTCGCGAACGGTCCGCAGCCTCCCCCACACCAGGGCGTGGCCGCGCAGGAACCGCAGTCGCCGCACGCGCCGATGGAAGCGATCGCGCTCGTCGTCGGTCGCCTCCCGGCGCTCCCCGACGGTGCCGTGGAGCCGGACACCGAGCGGGCGACGCGCCTCACCACGCCAGAGGGCCTTGAGCAGCTCCCACCTCCCGCAGTTCAAGGCCATCACGCAGACCCGCTGGTCGCGCTGGAGCCGCCGCGCCAGGCCCCCCGCGTACTCCTCGAAGTAGAAGCCATGACCTGGCGACTCCAGCACCAGCGAGCCGATGGGCGTGACATGTGGGGCGCCTTCCTCGCCGACGCTCGCCACGCTGAACTGGAAGTTCGAGGCGAAGCCATCGCGGAAGATGCGGCGGATGACCTGCCAGTCGGCCGAGGTGATCTCCAGGTGCGGTTGCAGGGACATCGATCCTCCCCAGGTCACGGGCCGCCCACCGCCACCCAGGCGGCGGCGCAGAGCAGCAGCCCGCCGCCCACGCGGCCCAGCCACGGCCCGGCCGAGGTGGTCTTCTCCAGCACCAGGAAGGCGGTCAGCCCCGCCATCCAGGCGAGGCTCATGACGCCGAAGACGAAGGAGAGGGCCATGAGCGCCCAGCAGCAGCCGGCGCAGTAGATCCCGTGCCGGGCCCCCATGGTGAAGCCACCCCAGCTCCCCTCCCGCCAGCTGGTGAGGAAGAACGCGAAGGGGGAGCGGCAGTGGGTCATGCAGGCGTCGCGGAAGGGCGACCACTGGTAGGCCCCGGCGACGGCCAGGAGCGCGCTGGAGAGGTACGGACTGGTCAGCGTCCCCTCTCCGGAGAGCAGCGCCGACCGCTGCAGGGCCACCTGGCCGGCCGCGGCCAGCAGGCTGTAGGCGACCCAGACGGTGACGTAGCCGAGCAGGAAGCCGCCCACGGCCGGCAGGGGCGTGACGTCGAGTTCGCGCTGGCGGGCGTTCCGCGACAGGGCCAGGAGCCAGGGGCTCACGATGGGCAGCATCATCGCCACCATCATGATCACCCACATGGCGGCCGCCGCGCCGAACTCCGCCACCGTCCAGGGCCGTGGGTCCGGCCCGGCCATGCCGCCGTGGCACGCCGCGGGGGCCGCCGCCATGCCGGCCAGGTGCCACCAGGCCAGGCCGGCCACCAGCAGGAGCCCGGCGAGGAGGATGGCGCGATCCCGGCGGACGTTCGACGCCAGGAGCTCGGCCGGGATCACGGCGCCTTCCAGCTGAACTGCGAGGAGAGCGCGTGGGTGCCCTCGGTGGTGAACGGCAGGCGAGCGTCGGTGCAGCGGGTCTTCCCCAGCGCCAGCACCTGGGTGGGGGCGTGGATCTGGTTGAAGACGTTGGAGAGCACGGCGTCCTGGGACTTGTCCTTGCCGCGGATGGCCTCGATGGAGGTGTCGAACAACCCCTCGGCCCACATCCGCTTGGTTCGCCCGGTGTCCTCGAGGTGGATGGGCAGCGCCCGGGTGTCGAGCCGCGTCCCCACGAACCTGCCCAGCACCTGCCAGGGACCGCCGGCCCGGCCGGAGAGGATGGTCTCGAACGCCTCGCGCTGGCGCAGGTCGGCCCGCTCGTCCACGAACAGCGCGGTGGTCCAGTTCCCGGCGATCATGTGGCGCGGCGAGTCCCAGAGAATGGCGGCGTTGAGGCCGCCCAGCGGAGTCTCCTCGAAGCGGCCGTCCTCGATGGCCAGGGCCCAGATGCCGAGGCAGCGCTCCTGGTCGCAGAGCTGCTTGAAGGAGAGGTGGCCGGGGCAGAGGAGCTGGCAGTTGCAGTTCTCGAAGAGCAGCCCCTTGGCCCACCAGGATGGGACGGTCATGTGCTCGCTCCGCTTCGACGACTAGAACAGCAGGTGAAGCCGGACCGACCCCCAGGCGACGTGCCAGACCAGGTAGTAGGCCAGCCGGAAGGCAAACATGGAGAAGAAGTCGTAGCGCTTGAAGAGGAGCAGCTGGAAGAAGTTGACGGCGAGGACCAGGACCCCGACGCAGGCCACCGCCCAGGGCGGGAAGCGGCCCGAGGAGGCCATGGCGAAGGCCTGGTAGGCCGGCTCCAGCAGCGAGACCAGGAGGATGCTGATCCCGATGGACCGGTCGGTCCCCAGGGCCGGGGAGAACTTGGTGAGGAGGAATAGCAGCAGGGTGAGCGGGAGCAGGTGGAACATGACCTCCACCAGGAAGCCGATGGCCGGGTAGAAGAGCAGGGCGGCGGGGAGCGGGACGTTCATGTCCGCCGGGAAGGCGATGGCGAGGTCGAGCAGGACGGCCGCCGACGCCAGCGCCGTGGCCAGCCAGCCGATGAAGCCGAGCGACCGGAGGTTCTCGACCTCGAAGATGGCGAACCAGCCCCTGGCGTGGAGCGCCGACAGCAGCACCAGGCCGAGGAGGCCGACCAGGACCATGGCCGCGATCGGGTCGGCGGCGCCGAGGAAGCGCCGGAAGTGGAGGGGACTTCCCGACTGGACCAGCCAGGTCGCGCCGGCCACGCCAGCCGCCAGGCCGACATAGGCCAGGTGCGGCCACCTCGGCCGGGCCAGGGGCGGTAGGATGTGGTGGTCGGAGATGGTCGAGGGCATCATCGCCTCCAGGTGGGCGCGGGTCGGGGCCGGGAGGCCTAGAAGGCCTCGCCGAGGTTGAAGTAGAGGTTGGCGCCGTCCTGGCCCGCGCCGACGTCCAGGCGGACATTGAGGCCGTCATCGGTGAGCCGGTAGCGGAGGCCGGCCCCGGCCGCGGGGCGGATGGTCCGGGACTCGAAGCCTGAGAGCCGGTGGGCAACGTCGGAGAGCCCGGCGAAGAGGGCGGCGCCGAACCGGCCGGCGACAGGAAAGCGGATCTCGGCTTGGCCCGAGTAGAGCACGTGGTCGCGCCAGCGCCCCTCGTAGTAGCCCCGCAGGTTTCTGTCCCCGCCCAGCCGGGGCAGGAGCGTGACCGGAACGTCACCGTGCGCCAGCTCGAAGTGGCCGGCCAGGCCCAGCACCACCGCACGCCACAGGGGCAGGAACTGGCGGGCGTCGAGCGCGCCGCGGCCGAAGCGGAGCCGGTCGCCGAAGACACCGGGCGACAGGAGGTACCAGGCCTCCACCGAGTTGCCGCTCCCAGGGGCGAAGCGGTTGTCACGAGTGTCCCAGGTGAGGCTCCAGCCCAGGCCGGTCGAGGCGTAGCCGCCAAGACCGGCCATGGTGCCGGACGCGAGCAGGCCGCCCGGAACCAGGTCCCGGAACGACTCCTGCCGGAACCAGGCCCTGGGACCGCTGCGCAGGCGACCGGGGATCAGGTACCACTCAGGGGCGAGCTGGGCCTCGAACGAGGCCGAGGTGAAGCCCTCCCTGGCGCTCCGCGGGGTGTCGTCGCCGACGCCATAGAAGACGTCGGGGTAGCGGGAGAGGCGCAGCGACCCGCCGATGGCCATGGCGCTGGAGGGGAACAGCTGGGTCTGGAGGGCGAAGAGTGCCTGATGCCTGGCGGTGCCGGTGCCCACGACCTGCACGTCGGAGACCTGGAGCGCAGGCTCGAAGCGGAAATGGACGCCGCCCATGGCGCCCAGGCCGAGCCGCGTCTCCGGCATGTAGAAGGCCACCGGGATGGCGAACCAGCTGGATGGCGGCGACGGTGCGGCGGCGGCGCCAGGGCTCGTGGCACGATCGTCCTCGACGGGGCGCGCGGCCGAGGGCGCAGTGAGGGTCATGCCGACGGCCAGCAGCGCCGCGAACGTGGCCGCCGAGACCGGCGGAGTCCGAGGGTGGAGAGTGGCGCTCACGGCGAATCCCTAGCCGGAGGACGGCCCGGCCAGCCAGCGCAGCCATGCAGACCGGGGCGGCATGGATGCAACCGGCCAGGGCCTTGGTTGCCAGGCGAGATCCGGCGTCGTTCGCCGCGGCAGTCCGGGGAGGGTGGGCGGAGGTGACCTAGCCGGTGGCCAGCAAGGCGTCCGGCCACGGCTTCGCTGGTCACCACCCAGACCACGCCCTCCAGCCGCTCATCGGCCCGGTCGGCCAGCCGTCGCATGGCCAGGATGTTCGCCTCCACCCGCTCGGCCGCCTCGACGACCCGGCGGCCCACCTCGGTGGGGCGATGGCCTGCCAAGGTGCGGTCGAAGATCCGCGCCCCCACGTCGCCCTCGAGCGCCCGGATGGTCCGGCTCACCGTGGACGGATCGACGCCCAGCCCGCGGGCGGCCCGCTCCAGGGAGCCCTGGCGCGCCAGCGCCAGCACGAACTGCAGCGAGTTCCAGTTCAGGTCTTGCATGTGCACCTCTTCCCCCGCCGGCGGCCGCTCGACGTTTCGGGACGGCCGGACCAGCCTGGCGCCTCCGGGGGCGCGGGGGGCGCGCGCCATACGGGGGCGTATGCACGCTAGCGCCTCCCACCGATGCCGTCAATACGGTAGCGTATGGCCACCATGACCGGCCCCGTCACGCGCGAACGCTGGATCGACGCCGCCCTCGACACGCTGGCGCGGGACGGGCTGGGCGGCGTCGGGGTCGAGCCGATCGCCCGCCTGCTCCACGTCACCAAGGGGAGCTTCTACTGGCACTTCAAGGATCGCGCCGACCTGCTCCGGGCCATGCTGGTGAGGTGGGAGCAGGTCATGACCAAGGCCCTCATCGGCCAGGCGGAGGCGGCCGGTGAGACCGCACAGGACCGGCTGAGGGTGCTCTTCCGCCTCTCCTTCGAGAAGCGGGCCGTGCCGCTGGAGATGGCGCTGCGGGACTGGGGACGGCGGGAGCCATTCGTCACCAGGGCCGTCGCCCGGGTCGACCGGCGCCGCCTGCGCTACCTGGAGCGGCTCTTCGGCGGGCTTGGGCTCGAGCCCGGCGACGCCCGGGCCCGGGCCTTCCTGGCCTACTCGAGCCTCTTCGGCACCCACATCATCAGCGTGACGGCGCCACGGCACCGCGAGGACACCTTCAGGCGCTGCCGGGCGCTGCTGCTGCGGGTGGGCCCGGGAAGCCCATGACCCTTCGCCGATCCTCCCCGGCGCTGGCGCCCTGCCCGCGCTCCGGAGACCACCCCGGAGGAAGGCGGACGCGCATGGAGATCACAACGACGGACTGGCAGACGATTCGCGGCATCTTCCACGATGGCTTCTCGACGGGCTTCCACTTCGCGGCAGTACCTCGAGCTGGAGTTCCCGCGCACGCCGGCCAGCCTCCAGGATGTCATGGTCACGACGCTGCTCCAGATGGGCTGCCAGCCCAGGGGCAGGCGCAGGCAGAAGCACTTCGTCCGGAGCCCACCCATTCCGGCATGAGACCCGGACCTGCCTACGGCATCGAGAGGCTGCGCAGGACCGAGACGCTCGGGTAGAGCACCAGCCCGTCGTACTGCCGTCCCAGGGGGAGGACGTGCACGTCCCGCCCGTAGTCGACCTTGATGTCCCGGCTGGAGAAGACCGGATCGGTGAGGGGGAGCCAGGCCAGGCGGCCGGCCGCCTGCTCGGCGAGGATCCGGGTGAGGCTGTTGTCCGGGTCCTCGGCGATGACGTCGAAGCTCCAGGGGACCGTGTCGAAATAGCTCGAGAGCCGCAGGCCCCGAGCCCCGGCGAAGGCGATCGACACCAGACCGGCCGGGTCGCCCCCGTAGGTCTCGGGGTGGTGCGCCAGCCAGGTCCCCACCACCTGGGCGACTGGACCGGAGCGCGTCTCCTTCTGGGCGTGGGTCATGCCGCAGTCCACCGCCACGCTGGCGTTGCCGGCCGCCGAGAGGGCCGCCGAGATGCGCTCCACGATGATGACCTCTCGCGCCGCGTAGTCCATCCTGGCGCGGAGCGGCTGGCTGCGGCGCTCGACCTCCACCAGTTCGGCGAGCTGCGCGAAGCGTCCCGTCCCCAGGGCCCCCTCCAGCGCCACGCGGCCGACGGCCAGCCTGGCGGGGAGCGCCTGGAGGGCGGCCAGGTAGGCCGGGGAGTCGGGCGCGGCGGCCATGATCTCGTCCAGCTCGGCCACCGGCCCGAAGCGGGCCTGGAACTCGGCGACGCCGGTCCTGAAGTGGATGGACCAGTGATTCATGTCGAACCCTGCGTAGTGGATCCGCTCCACCTCCGGGAGGCCGGCGTTGAAGGCCCGCAGGCCGTCGAGGAACGCCTTGTCGAGCTGCGCCAGTGGCCGGGCCAGGATGTCGCTCCGGCCCATCACGTACTCCTCGCCGGTCCAGGCGGTGGCGTGGGACATCTCGTCGACCAGGGTGCGGAAGCCCGCGGCGTGGAGCCCTGGCAGGAGCGCCACCAGCAGCTGCTGGTGCTCCTCCACGTAGTGGGTCTCGCCGAAGAGCACCAGCCTGGAGGCCGACAGGCGGGCCACCAGCGCGTCGGACACCGCGCCCGGGGCGGTGAAGGTGGCGTCCCGCGCCACGATGGGCTCGAGCACGGCGCGAGGCTCGCCCTGCGGCTGGACGTGGTCGAGGGCAGAACAACCCAGGAGCAGGGCGAGTGCTGCGAGCGCGGCGCCTCCAGGGCGGAAACGGGTCCTCATCTCAATGCTCCCTTCTTCCCAGATTCCGAACCGCCATGTCACGGCGCGCCTGGCAGGGCCGCTCGCCGACCTCGCCGCGGTCTGGCCGATCTGGCACTGAAAGCGCTTCCGAACCTATCGCGGGGGCGGGGTGGCCGCCTTGCAGGGGGCCTGGTCCCGTCTTGCGATCCTGCGGGCGGCCCCGCCGTCTTCGGTGACCTCCGGGGAGCTGGCGGCTGAAGCCTGGGCCACCTTCAGGCCCCCGTGCCCTGGCGCCGGTGCGGTCTTGCACCGTTGCGGGTGCGGATCGTACCTGGATCGGGGAGAGTCGCCCCGGTCGGCACGGGCTCGGCCAGCCAGTCAGGAGGGAGGCTTCATGAGATCGGTTGCCGAAGGGACCAGCCGGCGGTGGTTCCTGCTCAGCGCGGTGCTCCTGGCGGCCCATGAGGTGGACTCCGGCGGCTGGCGCGAGTGGGAGCTCCTGGGTCTTCCGGGAGGCCCCCAGCTCTTCGTGGTCCTCCACCTCGGGATCTTCCTCCTGCTCTTCTGGGGCTACGGGGAGGCGATCAGGGGGAGCCGTGCCGGCCACTGGATGTCCTGGGTGGTCGCCGGGGCGGCCCTCTTCGCCGCCAGCCTCCACGGCCTGCTCCTGGCCCTCGGCCACCCCCGCTTCACCACCCCGGTCTCCATCGCCCTCCTCGCCGGCCTGGGGATCTCCGGGGCGGCGCAGCTGGCCGCCTCGCTGGGCTCCACCCGGGCCCAGGCGAGGCCCGCGACGGGCAGGCCATGATCCCTCCGCCGAGCCTCCCCGGTTCCGGGCCCACGCCCGCGCTCCGGGCCGAGGGGCTGACCAAGCGGTTCGGCGACCTGGTGGCGGTGGGAGGGGTCGGGCTCGAGGTTCGCAGTGGCGAGGTGCTGGCGCTGCTGGGGCCGAACGGCGCCGGCAAGACCACCACCCTGCGGATGCTGGCCGGCCTGCTCCGTCCCGACCAGGGCCGGACGCTGATCGACGGCCGCCTGCTCGAGATGGGTTCGGCCGAGAGCCGCCGGATCGGGGTCTGCCCGCAGCGGATCATCGTCTGGGAGCGGCTCACCTGCCTCGAGCAGCTCACCTTCCTGGGGGCCATGTACGGGGTGGCGCGGACCGCCGCCGGGCAGCGCGCCCGCTCCCTCCTGGCCGACCTCGGCCTGGCCGAGAAGGCCGGGGCCCAGGCCCGCCTGCTCTCCGGCGGCATGCGGCGGCGTCTCAACCTGGCGCTGGCCCTGGTCCACGACCCGGACATCCTCTTCCTCGACGAGCCCGAGGCGGGGCTGGATCCGCAGTCGCGGCTGCTGCTCCGCGACTACCTCCGCCAGCTCTCCCTCACCCGGGCCATCGTGCTCACCACGCACGACATGGACGAGGCCGACCGGCTCGCCAGCCGGGTCGCCATCATCGATCGCGGGGTCATCCTGGCCGAGGGGACCCAGGCCGAGCTGAAGCGCCGGCTGGCCGACGCCGAGGCGCTGGAGGTGGAGCCGGCCGAGGCGCCTTCCGACCCGGCGCGCCAGCGCCTCCTCCCGCAGCCGACGCTCGAGGACGTCTTCCTGGCCCTCACCGGGCGGAGGCTGCGCGAATGAAGGTCCTCCTGGTGGCCTGGAAGAGCCTGGTCGAGCAGCTCCGCGACGTGCGGAACATGCTCCTGGCGGTGAGCCTGCCGGCCGGCTTCATGGTGATGTTCGCGCTGCCCTACGCCGGGGGGCTGCCGACCTACCGCGTCGTGGTCCATGACCAGGACCGCGGCGCCACCGGCCCAGGCGGCGCACCGCTCCGGGCCACGCAGCGGCTCACCGAGGCGCTGCGGGCGGTGAAGTACCCCGACGGCAAGCCGGTGCTGGAGCTGCGCCCGTCGACCCGGCCGGAGGCGGAGCGGGCGCTCGGCGCCGCCCAGGCGGCGCTGCTCCTCGAGGTCGCGCCCGACTTCTCCGAGCGCGTCGCGGCGGGAGATCCCCGGGCGGCGACGGCGCTGACGCTGGCCGGCGACCCCTCCAGCCCGGCCTTCGTCTCGGCGCGCTGGGTGGTCGACGACGTCATCCAGGCGACGGTGGCCTCGCTGCAGGGCGTCCCACCCCCCGGGCACGCCGTTACCCGCCTGCTGGGTGATGGCGTGGCCCGCACCGAGTACGACTACGTCGCCCCGGGGGTCATCGTCTTCGCCGTCCTGCTGCTGGTGGCGCAGACGGCCATGCTGATGGTGGCCGAGTTCCAGGGCGGCACGCTGCAGCGCTACCAGCTCTCCGGCGCGGGGGCCGGCGTGCTCTTCGCCGGCGTCTCGCTCTCGCAGATGGTCATCGCGGCGGTCCAGGTGCCCCTGATGACCGGGGTGGCGCTGCTGATGGGGTTCAACGCCGTGGGTTCGATCCTGGCGGCGATCCTGATCGCCTTGATCCTGAGCCTGGGCGCGGTCGGGCTGGGGCTGCTGGTCGCCTGCGTGGCGCGCACCCCGGCCGAGGCGTCCAACCTGGGGGCTGGCGTCCTGCTGGCGGTGACCTTCCTCTCCGGCGCGTTCTTCCCGGTCCCGGAGCTGGCCTTCGTCCAGGCCTTCGGCAGGGAGCTCGGCCCCTGGCACCTGTTCGCGGCCAAGCACGCCTACGACGCGATCCGCCAGGTGCTGGTCCACGGCGCCGGGCTGGGCGACCTGGCCTTCGAGCTCTCCGCCACGGCCGTGCTCTCGGCCGCCTCCCTGGCCATCGGCGTCATGGTGTATGGCAGGACCCGGCTGCGCGCCGCGCTGGAGTGAGGGGCCGCCCGCCGCCGAGATCATGCTCTACCCCTACACACGCACCGCCGCCCCGCGCCCGGCCAGCGGGATCGACGCCTGGACCGGCCCGGGCTGGCGCCTGGTGGAGCGCCATGAGCTGCAGGTCGAGGCGCCTCCCGAGGCGGCGCTCCAGGCTCTGGCCAGCACGCCCCTGCGCGAACTCCCGGCGGTGACGGCGCTCTTCGCACTGCGCGGGCTCCGCTTCGACCGGGAGGCGACGCTCCGGGAGTTCTTCAGCACCCGTCCCTTCATGCTCCTGGCGGAGGAGCCGGGACGGGAGCTGGTCTTTGGCGTGCTCAGCCCGGCCGCGGAGCCGGACGGAAGCCGCCGCTGGCCGGCGACGCCCGCGGAGTTCGTCCACGCGGCGGTCCGGGCGCCGCTGGGCGCCGTGGTCAACTTCCGCGCCGAGCCGGCGGCGGGAGGGACCCGACTCTGGACCGAGACCAGCGTCCGGACCAGCGGCACCGCGGCCGGCCTCCGCTTCGCCGCCTACTGGCTGGCCATCGGCCCCTGGAGCGCCTGGATGCGCAGGCTCTTCCTGCGGGTGGCGCGGGCCAGGGCCGAGAGGCGTTGAGCCGAACCGCGGGGCGGGCCAGTCCGGTCTGTCCGGGTTGCGACGCTCCCGGCGCTGCCTTGCAGGGATGTGGCTGACCGCGGCTTGCCGGCGCCACTAGGCTGCGCGGAAGAAGTCGAGGCCATCATCGGTCCCACTCGCAGCACGTCCCGGTGGAGTTCATGTCCTTCCAGGCCATCGTCGCAGAAGTGGATCCTTCCGGCGTCGGGGTCATCACGCTCAACCGCCCGGCCAAGCTCAACGCGCTCACCATCGAGCTGCGCCGGGAGATCTCGGCCTGCCTGGCGGCCTGGGAGGCCGACGCTGCGGTCCAGGCGGTGATCTTCACTGGCGCCGGGCGGGCCTTCAGCGCCGGGTTCGACATCGAGGAGTTCCAGCAGCCAACGCTCTGGGAGGAGATCCTGGCGACCTCGACGGCCTACCACCGCGACGTCTGGTACTTCCCCAAGCCGACCATCGCCGCCGTCAACGGCCTGGCCGCCGGCGGCGGCTTCGATCTGGCCACCCTCTGCGACCTGCGCATCGGCTCGGCGCAGGCCTGGTTCTCCCACCCGGAGCTCCTCCACGGGGCCCCGCCGCTCTTCACGCCGCTCCGCTGGCTGGTGGGCGACGCCGCCGCCCGCGACCTCTGCCTGACCCGCCGCCGCGTCCAGGCCGACGAGGCGCTCCGGCTCAACCTCGTGAGCCAGGTGGTCGCCCCCGACGTGCTCCTGGACTCGGCGCGCGCCCTGGCGCGGCTGATCCTGGAGGCCCCGGCGGACGCGGTCCGGTTCACCAAGGAGCGCATCTCGCGGAGCGGCGGGGAGGGGTTCGACCGCTGCTTCGCCGAGGAGCACGACCGGGCCTTCAGCGAGCTGATCCTCTCCCCCCGGCGCTGGACCTGACCGGCGCCTCCTCGCCGCGCAGCGCCACGGCCTGGGACTGGATCTCGGCGGTGAGGTGCTCGGTGAAGGCGCGGATGCGGCCGATGCGGCGGGAGTCGCGGTGGAGCACCAGCCAGAGCTCGCGGGTCACCACCTCCTCGGGCCCGAGCAGGCGGACCAGCCCGGCCTCGCGGTCGGCGATGTAGCAGGGGAGCACGGCCAGCCCGAGCCCGCCCAGGGCGGCGGGGAGGAGCAGGTCGACGCGGTTGGCGCGCAGGGCGAAGCGGGCCCCTCCAGCCCGATCCTCGAGCCAGCGCGCCTCCGGCATCGCCGCCAGGCTGGCGTGGTAGCCGAGCAGGTCATGGCCGCGGGTCGGCTCGGCGGGATCGAAGGGGCGCTGGGCCAGGTAGCCGGGTGAGGCGTACAGGCCGTGGCCGAGGATGGCGATCCGGCGCGAGGCCAGCTGGGCCTGGGCGGGGCGGACGAAGCGGACGGCCAGGTCGGCCTCCTGGCGGATCAGGCTGGCGGCCCGGTTGTCGGCCACCAGCTCGAAGTCCACGTGCGGGTGCTGGCGCCGGAAGCTGCTGAGGATGGCGGAGAGGTAGTGCCGTCCGAAGGCGTCGCTGGTGGCGATGCGCACCACCCCCTCGAGCCGCTGGTCGGCCTGGGAGGCCTCGCGCTCCATCGACGCGATGTCCGCCTCGACGCGCTCTGCCGTCTCGAGCAGCCGCTGGCCCACCGCGGTGAGCCGGTGGCCGGTGGCGGTCCGGTCGAAGACCCGCGCCCCGATGTCGCGCTCCAGCGCCCGGACCCGCCGGCTCACCGTCGAGGGGTCCACCGAGAGCTCCTCGGCGGCGCGGTCGAGGGCCTGGTGGCGCGCCAGCGCCAGGATGAACTGCAAGCCGTTCCAGTCGAGGTTGGCCATGGACCCCTCCCCTGGGTGCGACGCTACGCCTTCCCGCCGGTCGATCTCAACAGGGTGCGTCAGCTGGCCAGGAAGCGCTCGGTCCGCGCCCAGGCTTCGGCGGCAGCGGCGGGCTCGTGGTCGGGGAGGTCGGGGTCGGTGAAGAGGTGGCCACCCCGGTAGAAGTGGAGCTCCACCTGCGCGCCCATGGCCTCCAGCGCGGTGCGCCAGGCCAGCGCCCCGGCGCGCGGCTCCCAGGGATCATCCGCAGCGAGATGGGCCTGCACCTGCCAGCGGGCCGGCAGCGCCGCGGGCGGCTCGGCCAGGCCATGGAAGAGGAGGAGGCGGGAGAAGCGGGCGTCCTGCGTCGCGAGCCGCAGGGCCAGCGAGGCGCCCATCGAGTAGCCGGCCAGCACCGTCCCCGGCGGCGCGCTGGCGACGCCGACCTGGGCCAGGCTGAGGAGCTGGTCGCGACCGACCCGGTCGCGCAGGGCCAGGGCCTCCTGGAGCGTGCCGGCGACCTGGCCGCCGTAGAGGTCAGGGGTCTCGACCCGGTGCCCCAGGCCGCGCAGCCGCCCGGCGGCGGCCCGGACGGCGGGGCGAAGCCCGTAGGCCGAGTGGAATAGGAAGATGTCGCTCACGGCGAGCTCCCGGGCGCGGCTGGATGGGGCTGCGTTGTCAGCTGGAGAGCCTAGCTCGACGAGGAACTGCCAGCGAAGGTCATGGATTCCGATCGTCCGGGGCCCGGCGCGGATGCAACGCCGACTTGTAGGAAAGGGGCTGGTGGCCCACCCGCGACGGGTGGCAGGTTGCGCGCCGGTCGGCCCATCGCTGGCCAGCCCAAGCCAGCGGGTGCTCCGCGTGGGGCGGGCCTGGCTCGATGAGGAGCCGGTTGATGGCGTCGCCGCGGACGCCATCCGGTCAGCCGACCGCGGGGATGTGACGCCCGAGGATTCCCCCCCTCCCTTCGGGCAGCGTCTCCGCGGTCGGCTGGTCGTTTCATCGTCGGAGGCCACATGCGGCTCGCCGAGATCCTGAGCACCCTGGAGCGGCACGCGCCGCGGCTGGCGCACGCGGCCAAGACCTGGTTCGTCGAGCACGGCGTCCCCATGAACCGCTCCATGGGGCTGCGCGTCGAGGAGGTCGCGCTCGACTCGAGCCGGGTGGCCCTCCGCCTCCCGCCCCGGCGGCGCAACCAGAACGACGCCGGCACGGTCCACGGCGGGGTGATCACCGCCTTCGCCGAGACGGTCCACGGGGTGGCCGTGCTCTGGCAGTTCCCGCCGGCCCGCCACCACATGGTGACGCGCCAGCTGCGGGTCGAGTTCTGCGCCCCGGGCCGCGGAACGCTCCGGGTCGAGTACCGCCTCGACCCCTCGACGCTGCGGGTCATCGAGGGCGACCTGGCGAGGGGAGGGCGCTCCGAGTTCACGCTGCTGAGCGAGGTGAGGGACGAGAACGGGAGGGTGGTGGCCCGCCTCGAGGCGTCCTACCTCCTCAAGCGCCAATCCGGCCCGGTGGTCGCCCCCGGCCAGCCCGGCGCATAGGCCATCGGCGCCTGTCCGCATCCGGACCCGTCATTCGTCTTGATGGGAAGAAGCCGACCGAGAGGACGCTTGGCCGACCCGCAGCTTGAACAGCTCTTCAGGAAGAACTTCCCCATCATCCGGGCGAAGTGCACCCGCATGCTCGGAGCGGGAGAGGAAGGCGCCGACGTGGCCCAGGAGACCTTCGTGCGTTTGTGCGAGAGCGGCGCCGTCCATCTCGAACCGGAGCAGCGGCTGCGGTGGATCTACGCCACCAGCACCCGCATCGCCATCGACCTGCTGCGCCGGCGCAAGCTGGGGGTGGTGACCCTTGGCTCGGCGCAGGAGCCCGGCCACGAGCCCGGCGAGCCCTCCACCGGCGCTCCTCGCCTCGACGATGCGCTGGCGGCGCGGCAGGCGCTCGCCACCATCGCCTCCGACGCCCCGCCGCAGGAGCTGCAGGTCGCCATGCTGTGCCGGGTCGATGGGCTGAGCCAGGCCGAGGCGGCGGGGGTCTGCGCCATCTCCGAGCGGTCGGTGCGGCGCCTGCTGACCCGCTTCGATGGCCGGGTCGCCCGGCTGGATGGGAGGCCCCGGTGATGGACCACCCCTCCGTCCTGGCCCTCGACCTGGCCGCGCTGGGCGGACAGGTTCCAGCCGAGGTGGCCCGCCACCTCGAGGCCTGCCAGGCCTGCGCCGCCACGGTGGCGGAGCGACGCGCGGCCGGGCCGCTCCCGGGCTGGGTCCATGGCGTCCGCGTGGCCCCGGCCCTGGTCCAGCCACCCAGCCTGGCGGCCCAGCTCCTGGCCAGGCTGCGCCGGCCGGCCTGGCGGCTCCTGCCGCTCCCGGCGGCCGCCGCGCTGGTGGCCGCGGTCGTCCTGCTGCTGCCGGCGCCGCAGCCCGAGCCGGGGGGTGGGGCGGTTCGCGAGAAGGCGCTGCCCGCCGTGGCCGTCTACCTGAAGCGGGGCGCCACCGTCGCAGCCTGGGACGGCCGCTCACCGGTCCAGCCGGGGGACCGGATCCAGCTGGGGATCCGTGGCGCTGGCTTCACCCACCTCTCGGTGGCCTCCCTCCAGGCCGGAGCCGGCCCCGCCCTGCTCTACGCGGGGCCGCTCGAGCCACGCGGGGAGACGCTCCTGCCGGTCAGCTTCCGGGTCGACGCCGGCGGCGACCGGGAGGAGCTGAGCATCATCCTGGCGATCCAGCCGGTCGCACCCGACGCACATGGCCCGCCGTCCGGCGAGGCCGCATCCCGGGGCGCCTGGGCCGCCCGCCTGCTGCTCCCCAAGGAGCCCACTCGATGACCGCCAGGCTCATCGCCCGCCTGCTCCTCGCCATCGCGGTCCTCCTGCCCGCCGGAGGGACCCTCGCGGCGCCGTCGGGCGACGCTCCGCGGGTCGCCATCGTCATCGGGGCCACCGCGCCGGTCCCGGGGCGCGTCGTGCTGCGCCACGCCCATCGCGACGCCGAGGCCGTGCGCGACGCGCTGGTCGCGGTGGGCGGCTTCGAGGCCGGCCGCGTCCACGTGCTGCGGGATCCCGAGCCGGCCGCGCTCCTGGCCCTGGTGGCCCGCGAGGCCGGCGCGCTGGCGGGCGTGCCGCACGGCCTCCTGCTCTTCTACTTCTCCGGCCATGCCGACGGCGGCGCCCTCTACTCGGCCGGGAAGGCGGTGCCCATCGAGGCGCTGCGGGCCGCGCTCGACCGGCCCGAGGTGAGCCTGCGGCTGGGCGTGGTCGACGCCTGCCAGGGCGGCGGCTGGACCCGCGCCAAGGGCCTGTCGCCCGAGGCGCCCTTCGAGGTGACCGTCCCGTCGCTCCTGGCCAGCGAGGGCTCGGCGCTGATCGCCTCCAGCTCCGGCTCGGGCGCCGCCCACGAGTCGGACGCCCTGGGCGGCTCCTTCTTCACCCACCACTTCGTCGCCGCGCTGCGGGGCGCCGGGGACGAGCGGCGCCGCGGCGAGGTGACGCTCACCGAGGCCTTCGAGTACGCCCGGCAGCAGACCGTCCGCGACACGGCGCGGCGCGCCGCGGAGCCGCAGCACCCCAGCTTCGCGATCAACCTGAAGGGACGCCAGGACGTGGTGCTGGCCCACCTGGCGTCCAGCCCGAGCTCCCTGGCGCTGGACCAGTCCGACGGCCCCATCGAGCTGATCCACATGGGAACGGGGTTGAGGGTCCTGGAGCTTCCCCAGGGGCGCCGGCAGGTGGTGCTGGCCGTGCCAGCCGGGACCTACCTGGTTCGCAGGGTCGACGTGGCCGGCGTCTCGGCGCGGGAGGTGGTGGTGCCTCCGGCCGGCGTCGCCACCGTGAGCGAGCAGGAGCTGGTGCTGGTGGCCACCGACCGGCTGGCGCTGAAGGGTAGGGAGCCGGTGGTCCAGACCGGCCGCTGGCCCGCCAGGGGCGGGGGCGAGCTCGGCGCCAGCCTGGAGACCTGGCGTGACGCCCGTCTCGACCACCTGGGGGTCGGGACCGGGGACGCCTTGGGCGCCGGGGCGATGGTGCGCTTCGACGGCCGGTATGGCCTCACCGACCGGCTGGCCTGGAAGTTCGGGACCCTGGCGCTGAGCTACCGGCTGGGCGAGCGCGGTGGCCTGGAGGTTGCGCCCTATGCCGGCCTCCTCTCCTGGAGGTCCGGGCTGGAGCGGGCGCGGGACACCGGCGCCGCCGGCGAGCCCCTGGATGGCACCCAGGCCCGGCTCGGAGGCGGGCTGGGGCTGCGCGCGCCGTTCCAGGGTGGCGCCGCGGTGTTCACCCTGGGCGGCGAGGGGCTTCTTTCCGACAGGCTGTCGGGAGGCTGGCAGGCTCACGTGGCCGCCGGCCTCTCGCTGGCGATCGGTCCCTACCTCACCGTGCACCTGGCGGTGAGCGCCTCCAGGTCCCACCAGGACCGCGGCAGCTGGAACTCCACGACCTTGAGCTTCCGCGATCTGACCTTCGGCTCGGTGCAGGAGTTCGGCCTGGAGTCGCTGCCGCTGCTGCGCGTCCACCCCTGGGACGCCTGGGCCATCGACTTCTTCGCGGCGGGTGGAGACCGGCGGCGAGTCTCCTACCGGCTCGGCGTCTCACGGACCTACTGACGCGGGCGAGGGCGCCCGCACGAGGAGCAACAGACCATGAAGCAGACCATGAAGCAGACCTGGACTCGCAGCATCACCATGAAGCAGCTTCGGATGGCGGCGCTGGCGCTGGCGGTGGTCGCGCTGGCGGCGCCGGCGCGGGCGCAGGTGGCGCCGGTCTACATGACGGTGGACGGCGTCCTCATCGAGAACCTCAGCATCAAGGTGACCGGGGTGGTCCAGGGGGCGGCCGGCCCCACCACCCGCCAGATCCAGTTCACCTATGGGACGGCGGCGGGCCAGCTCGCGGCGTTCGAGACCTGCAGCCGGCTGCTGCTGCTGGCCCTCAGCAAGCCCGGCCAGTTCCTCGCCGAGGCGACGCTCAACAGGTGCGCCGTGGTCCTCGTGGCGCCGTGAGCGCCAGGCTCATGACCAGGCGCCTCACCCCGGCGCCCCTCCTCGGCGCCCTGCTCCTGGCCGCCGCCTGCGGTCACGGCACCGCGGCGGTGGACGCGGTGGTGGTCGTGGACGCGGACGGGGACGGCTTCCCGGCCGGCCTGGACTGCGACGACTCGAACCCCCTGGTGCACAGCCTGTTGACGGTCTACCTGGATGGGGACGGAGACGGCGCCGGCGCCGGGGCGCCGATCACCAGCTGTTCCAGCGGGGCCGTGCCGCCCGGCTTCTCGCTCACCGGGGACGACTGCGACGATTCCGACCCGTCCCGGTCTCGATGGGTGGTCCTCTACCTCGACCAGGACGGCGACGGTGTCGGGGCGGGGTCGAGGTCGATCAGCTGCCTCGGCGCCGGGCTGCCGACCGGCTGGACCCGGCTCGGGTCGGACTTCGATGATCTCGACCCGGCGGTCTGGCGCGATCCTGGGCAGGACGAGCTGCTCCGGCTGCTCGACTGAGCCAGGATCCGGCTTGCGCGGATGCAGTTGCCGTCGCGACCTGGCGCCCGATAGCCTCCGTCCATGCCCTCCGTCCTGGTCCGCCTCTACGCCGTGTTCGCCGCCACCCCCGCGGGCGGAAACCTCGCCGGGGTGGTCTACGACGACGCCGGGCTGACGCCGGACCAGATGCAGCAGGTGGCCCGGGACCTGGGCGCGCCCACCACCGGGTTCGTCCGGACCATCGCGGCCGATGCGGTGGCCGTCCGCTTCTTCAGCCCGCGCTCGGAGATGGCCATGTGCGGCCACGTCGCCGTCGGGGTCTTCGTCGCACTGGCCGAGGACGGCCGCCTCGGAGAGGGCGCCGCCATCGCCCGCCGCCTGATCACGGCGGCCGGGGAGCTCGGCATCTCGGTGGAGCGGCGCTCCGGGGCGGTGCAGGTCACCATGCGCCAGGTGGCGCCGCGGTTCGACCTGGTGGAGGTGGAGGCGGCGGAGCTGGCCGGGCTGCTGGGGCTGGCGACCGAGGATCTGGAGAGCGTCGGCTCGGCCTCCACTGGGCTCCGCCACCTGCTGGTCGAGGTGCGGGACCTGCAGACGCTCGGCCGGCTGCGCCCGGACGACGCCGGGCTGCGCCTCCTGAGCCGGGAGCGTGGCCTCGACACCGTCGGCGTCTACGCCTGGCTCGACCCGGCCGGAGGCGTGGCCGACCTGAGGGTGCGGGACCTCTGCCACGGCGTCGGCGATCCGGAGGAGGCCGCCTCGGGCACGACCAACGGCGCGCTGGCCGCGCTGCTCTGGCGCCGCGGCGCCCTCCGGCCCGTCCAGCCCGGCGGGGTGGTGCGGGTCCGCGCCGAGCAGGGCGTCGAGATGGGCCGTCCCTGCCTGGTCACCACCGAGCTGGAGATCTCCGGCGGCGCCATCGCGGCGGTGCGGGTGGGCGGCACCGCGACGCGCCGGATGGCGGGAATCTACCAGCTTGAAGCGGCCATCGCGGCCGCTGGCCCACGGGCCGGCCGGTAGGCACCCGGGGGACTCAAGCTGGCCGGGTGACCCGGAGCGCCCGCGCCAGCCGGGCCGCGCCCTCCACCAGCCGGGCCTCGCTGGAGTGGCTGAAGTTGAGCCGCAGGGTGTCGCGCCCCTGCCCCTCGGCGTGGAACTCGCCGCCCGGGACGAAGGCCAGCCCCAGCGCCATGGCCTGCTCCAGCAGCTTCGCCGCGTCGCCCCCGTCGCGCAGCCGGGCCCAGAGGAAGAGGCCGCCGTGCGGCCGCTCCCAGGCCAGCCGGCCGGCCAGCAGCTCCCGGAGCGCCGTGTCGAGCACGTCGCGACGCGCCCGGTAGGCCGTGCGCAGGCCGGCGACGTGCTGGTCGAAGGCCGGGTCGCCGAGCAGCCGCAGCATCAGGTGCTGGCCGAAGGTGCTGGTGTGGAGGTCGGCCGGCTGCTTGGCCAGGGTGAAGCGGCGCAGCAGCGCCACCGGCCCCATCAGGTAGCCGATGCGCAGGCCCGGCACGGCCACCTTGGAGAAGCTCCCCATGTAGAGGCGCCGGTCCGGGTCGGCCGTCACCGAGATGGGGGGCGGCGCCGGCGCGTCGAACCAGAGCTCCCGGTAGGGGTCGTCCTCCAGCAGCAGCGTGTCCGAGCCCTGCAGCGCCTCGGCCACTTCCAGGCGCCGGCGCGGCGAGTAGCAGAGGCCGCTCGGGTTCTGGAAGGTGGGCGTCAGGTAGACCAGCTTGGGCCTGCGGCGCAGCGCCTGGCGGAGCGCCTCCGGGTCGACCCCCTCGCGGTCGCAGGGGAGGAAGGTGACCCGGGCCCCGAAGAAGCGAAAGGCCTGCAGCGCCCCCACGTAGGCCGGCGTCTCGACCAGGATCTCGTCGCCGGGGTCGAGGAACAGCTTGGCGGCGAGGTCGAGCCCTTGCTGGGAGCCGTGGGTGATGAGGACGCCGGCGGGCTGGAAGGAGCCGGCCGGGAACGGCGCGCGCTCCAGCACGCGCCGGCGGAGCGCCGGCAGCCCCTCGGTCTCGCTGTACTGGAGAGCCTCCCGGATCTCGGGCGCCGCGAAGAGCTCCCCGGCCAGCCGCCCCAGCAGCGCCGTCGGGAAGAGCTCGGGCGCCGGCAGCCCGCCCGCGAAGGAGATGACCCCGGGGCGGTTGGCCACCTGCAGGAGGTCACGGATGGCCGAGCTCCTCAGGCCCTCGACGCGGCGGGAGAAGGGATAGCTGGGCTCAGGCGCTTCTGGCATGGAGGAGACCTCGCACCGCGGTGACGATGGCCTCGGGTGAGGCCGGGCCGCCGTTGTCGATCTCGAGATCCCAGGCCAGGCGGACCTGGGCCGCCCGCCCGTTGATCGCCTCGACGTCGGCGTCGGAGACGTCGAGGTGCGCCGCCGGGTCCCGGGTCCGGACCCGCGCGAGGCAGGTCTCCGCCGGCGCCCGGACCGAGACCAGCAGCACGCGGTATCTCACCCGCAGCGCGCCCAGGAAGGGGAAGAAGGCCTCCGACGCTCCGGTCGACTCCAGGACGACCTGGGGGTTCCTGGCCAGGACCCGCGTGACCTCCGCGTAGACCTTGGCGTAGCCCTCGGCGTCGCGGGCCGGGCCCGTGGCCCGGGAGCTGCGCAGGTTCTCCAGGAAGATGGGCTCGGCGCGGAGGAAGGGCAGGCCCAGGCGCTCGCCGATCAGCGAGCCGATGAAGGTCTTGCCGCTCCCCTTGGGCCCGACCAGGAGCAGGACTGTGGAGGCGGCGGCCATGGCGGGACGATACGGCACCGACCACGGCGCGGCCATCCCAGGCGGCCAGCAGGCGCGCAATGCTGGCTTGCGCCGGCGCGGCTGACTCGGACGCGCCGGAGCAGTAGGACGGGCCAGCAGCGTCCGCAGCCACCACCCGGAGCCCCGATGACCGCCGCCCAGCCGCACGACCCCGCCTGCCTGTTCTGCCAGATCGCCGCGGGCACCCGCCCCGCCGAGGTGGTCTACCAGTCTTCGAGCGCGGTGGCCTTCCTCGACCGCTTCCCCACCGCGCGCGGTCACACGCTGGTGGTCCCCAGGCAGCACGCCCCCTCGCTGCTCCAGCTCGACGAGGGGGCCGCCGGGGCCCTGTTCGGCTCGGTGGTCGAGGTGGTGGAGCGGCTCGACGGCGCCCTGCACCCGGCCGGCTTCAACATCGGCTGGAACCAGGGGGCGGTGGCGGGGCAGACCGTGTTCCACCTGCACGTCCACGTCCTGCCGCGCTTCGGCGGCGGGGGGCTGGGGGTCCAGTCGATCGGCGAGGGCCCCTTCCCGGAGCCGCTCGAGCAGATCGCCGAGACCATCCGGAGCGTCCGGCGCCTTCCACCGGCCCGGGCCGGCGCGGGCTCGCGCGGGTGAGGGGCGGCCGCCGCGGGCGCGCTAGCGCCTGGCCGGGGCCGGTGCGGCCGAGAGCATGGCCCGGGCGCGCCCGGCCAGCTGCTCTGGCAGCGGGCAGGAGCGGCGGACCCGGGTGTCGAGGTGCACCCCGGTCAGCACGCTGATGGCGGCGACCTCGCCGGACTCCACCTTGATCATCTCGTGCCGGAACCGCAGCACCGCCTCCCGGACCTCCAGGAAGCAGGAGCGGACCAGGACCAGGTCGCCGGCCAGCAGCTCGCGGCGGTAGGTGATGTCCTGCTGGACTGCCACCATGCCTCGCCCCTGCTCGCGCAGGTAGGAGGGCGTGAGGCCCACCGCAGCGAAGAGCGCCCAGGTGGCCTCGTCGAACTTGCCCGTGTACCACATGACGTTCATGTGGCCCATGTGGTCGCAGTGCCACGGGTAGACGACGCCGCGGTAGGTCTCGATGGGCTCGGCCTGTTCCGGCTCGCTCGGTCCGCTCATGTGGGGTGGCTCCGCGCTCCAACTGGTCCCGACCCGTCCCGCCAACTGTAGCCGAAGTGGTGCGGCGGGGCCCTTGCCGGCCTGCAAGGCCAGGTCGCATCCCTGTCGATGGGCCACGCTTGACAGGTCGCGTCGGGTCGACCAAATGGTCCGGCCATGCCCAGAAGTGAACATGCCCGGAGGACTCCGGGCCGGGGCCCCCGCCCATGATGGCCGTCCTCCTGGCCGCGCTGCTCGGCGCGGAGGTGGCGCCGGAGGGTGCGCGCCAGCTCGAGCTGGCCGCGGCGCCGGCGCTCGCCTTCCGTGGCCACCTCGAGTGGCTCAGCGCCGGGCTGGGCGCCGACCTGCGGGAGGGCCCGGTCAACCCTGCCAACCGGGTCCTCGCGCTGCCCCAGCTCACCGCGATCTCCGAGCTCCGGCCCGAGCTGCGCCTCGAGTACGGCAACCAGCTCACCGCGCTGCTGCGGCCTCGCCTGGCGCTGCAGGTCGAGCGCGCCAGGGTGGGCGGCGCCTGGGCGGCGGAGCGGTCCTCGGCGTCCGCCGAGTGGATCGAGGCCTACGCCAGCTGGCGGGTCGACGACAGCCTGACGCTCTCCGGCGGCCGGCAGAGCTTCCAGTGGGGCCCGGCCGAGCTGGTCAGCCCCTCCAACCGGATCTTCCACACCTCCGGCCTCTATCGCGATCCGCTCTACCTGGTGCGCGGCAAGCAGCTGGCCCGGGTGAACGTCTCGGCGGGCCGCCAGTGGTCGGCGGTGCTGCTGGCCGAGGTCGCGCCCAGCGGCGAGGCGCCCTTCGTGGCCGACCAGCCCTTCGAGAGCAAGGCCCAGGTCAAGGTGGAGTACAGCGGGGAGGGCGGAGACCGTTACCTCGGGCTCACCGCGGGCGCCGGCCAGCGGTCGCGAGCCTGGTTCGGCGAGTACGGCACGGTGCCGCTGGTGGCGGGCCTGACCGCCTACCTGGACGCCCTGCACACGGTGGGGCGCCTGGCCTGGTACCCGGTCGAGGACGGGGCGGGCGGGGCCACCTTCGCGCAGCGCGGGCTGGAGGGACGCCGCCTGCGGACCATGGTGCTGGGCGGTCTCCGCTATGGCTTCGCGGGCGGGGCCGACGCCCGCCTCGAGTACCTCTTCGACGAGGCGGGCTGGGACCGAAGCGACCTGACCCTGGCGTCGCGCGCCGCCGCCGCCGACCCGCGCCTGGTGGGGAGGTACCTGGCGCCTGGGTTCGAGCTGCCAGGGCGGCGGTTCGCCTACCTCTCGGTGCTGCTCCCCGATCTCCCGCCCGGGAAGCGGACCACGGTGCAGCTGCGCTCCCTGCGTTCCCTGACCGACGGCTCCGGCGCCGCCTTCGCCACGGTGAGCCATGCCGCGACCGACGCGGTGGTCGCCTTCGCGTCGGTGGCGGCGACCTACGGCAACGGCCTGGGCGCCCTGTCGGCCCTGGCCCGATCCATGGCGACGGCCGGACTGATCGTGAACTGGTGAAGGTCCCCAAGGAGGCATCGAGATGAGCGAGGCGCTGATCCGCATCGAGGCGGTCACCAAGACGTACCAGCTCGGCAAGA
Source organism: Anaeromyxobacteraceae bacterium (assembly GCA_032654565.1). Taxonomy (GTDB): domain Bacteria; phylum Myxococcota; class Myxococcia; order Myxococcales; family Anaeromyxobacteraceae; genus JADKCZ01. The sequence continues at coordinate 67,662 of JAULAX010000018.1, forward strand.
CCATGGTCCCCGCGCTGCGAGGGGTCTCGCTCGACCTCCACCGCGGCGAGTTCACGGCGCTGGTGGGGCCGTCCGGCTCCGGCAAGAGCACGCTCCTCAACCTGGTGGGCGCCATCGACGTGCCGGACACCGGCAAGGTCTACCTGGAGGGGGTCGACGTCGGGTCGCTGGGCGACGTCGGGCTGAGCCGGCTCCGAAACCGCAAGGTCGGCTTCATCTTCCAGTCCTTCAACCTGGTCCCGGTGCTCGACGTCCGCGAGAACGTCGAGCTCCCGCTGCTGGTCCACGAGCGGCTGGCGCCCTCCGAGCGCCGGCGCCGCGTCGACCAGGCGCTGGCCGACGTCGAGCTCCAGGGCCTGGAGCGGCACCGCCCCGACGAGCTCTCGGGGGGGCAGCGGCAGCGGGTCGCCATCGCCCGCGCCCTGGTCACCACCCCCCTGCTGGTGCTGGCCGACGAACCGACCGCCAACCTCGACTCGGCCACCGCCAAGCGCATCCTCGACCTGATGGTGGACCTCAACGTCCGCCGCCAGGTGACCTTCCTCTTCTCGACCCACGACGAGAAGCTGATGGCGCGGGTCGGGCGCCACGTCCAGATCCGCGACGGCCTCATCGTCTCCGGGGAAGGGGCGGCGGCGTGACCGGCGCCTGGAGGCTCGCCTGGCGTGGCCTGGCCCGCAACCGGCGGCGCAACCTCACCACCGGCCTGGCCATCGCGGTCGGCTACGCCGGGCTGGTGGTGCTGGGCGGCTACGCAAACCGCATCGAGCACCTGATCCGCACCAGCACCGTCTACCTGCAGCACGGCGGCCACCTCGCCATCTACCGCGAGCACGGCCTGGGGCGGGCCAGCGCCAGGCCGGCCGCCTACGCCCTGGCGCCGGAGGAGCAGCGGGCCATCGCCGCCATCCTGGCCGCCGACCCGCGGGTCGAGTTCTGGGGGCGGTACCTCCAGGGGAGCGGCCTGGCCGGGAACGGCTGCACCAGCCGCCCCTTCCAGGCCCTCGGCGTGGAGCTGGCCGCGGAGCGCCGCATCCTCGAGCACGTCCAGGTGAAGCGCTGGGCCCCCGAGCTGGGTCGCCCGCTCGCCGGGCTGGCGCTGCCCGATGTCCAGGGGGTGGAGGGCGCGGTGGCCCTCTCGGCCGGGCTGGCGGCGGGCCTGCGGAAGCGCCCCTCGGCGGCCGCTCCGGCGGCGCTGGCCCCGCCCCTCGACTGCGGCGCCCCCGACGCCGACGCGCAGGTCGCCGCCGACTCCGGCCTCCAGCTGGCCGGGCCGACCTTCGACGGCTCGCTCTCGGCGACCGACGCCCAGCTGGTGGCCATCTTCCGGGGAGCCACGCCGGAGGAGGACCAGTCGTCGCTGGTGGCGGAGCTCGCCACCCTGCAGCGGCTCTACGACACCGACCGGGTCACCTCGGTGGCGGTGTACCTGCGTGACGCCGCCGACGCGCCAGCGGTGGCCCGGGACCTGGCCGGCCGGCTGGCGGCCGCCGGCCTGCGGACCTCGGTGTATCGCTACGACGATCCGGCGGTGAACCCCTACTACGTCGGGACGGTGGGGTTCGTCGGCGCCCTGGTCGGCTTCATCGGGCTGCTGGTCGCGGTGGTGGCGACGCTCTCGGTCCTCAACGCCATGACCCTGGCCGTCATCGAGCGCACCCGCGAGGTCGGGACGCTCCGGTCGATCGGCTTCACGCGGCGGCAGGTGCTGGCGCTGTTCCTCCGCGAGGCCGCGGCGCTGGCGGCGCTCGGGACCCTGGCGGGCCTGGCGCTGGGGCTGGCGGCCGTGGTCGCGGTGAACCGGGCCAACGTGCGCTTCGCGGCGCCGGGCTTCGCCGACCGCATCCAGCTCCTGCTCCAACCCACCGCGACGCAGTGCCTGGCCATCGCCGCGCTGATCCTCCCGCTCACGCTGGTGGCGACCTGGATCGCCGTACGCCGCAGGCTCAGGACCGGCGTGGCGGAGCTCCTCACCACGTCCACCGCCTAGGAGGACACCCATGTCACCACTCGTCATCGCCCTGTTCCTGGCCGCCAGCGCCCCGGCGGCCGCCGTGCCCAGCGCCGCGCCCGCCGGCGCGCCTGGCGCCGCCGCGCTGCTCCGCGACGCCGACCGCGCCCGGGGCGGCCTCGAGCAGGGCGTGACCTGGACGCTGGAGGTCGAGTCCACCGAGGAGGGGGTGACGCGCCGCCGGACCTTCCTGGTGCGCGCTCGCGGGGTCGATGCCCTCGCCGAGGGGGTGGCCCCGGCCAGGACCAAGGGGGAGGTCTTCCTGTTCAACGACCGCAGCCTCTGGTTCCTGAAGCCGGGGCAGCGGCGGCCCATCTCGATCTCGGCGCGCCAGCGGCTCCAGGGCGAGGCCTCCAACGGTGACGTGGCCAGCACCAACTACGCCCGCGACTACCAGGGCCGGGTCGTCGGCGAGGAGCTGGTGGGGGACGAGCCTGCCTGGAGGATGGAGCTCCAGGCGCTCCGCCCCGACGTCAGCTACGACCAGATCCGCTACTGGGTCTCCAAGCGGCGCCACCTCGGCCTCAAGGCCGAGTTCCTCACCGTGAGCGGCGAGTGCTTCAAGACCGCCACCTTCGACTACGCCAACCAGGTGGTGGTGGCCGGCCAGGAGGTTCCGCTGGTGTCCCGCATGACCATCCGCGACGCCATGGGCGCCGGCAACGTGACTGTGCTCCGCTACCGGGAGCCGCGCGCCGAGCGGCACGCCCCCAGCCTCTTCAACATCAACAACGTGGTGAGGTGACCATGGCCGCCCCCCTGCTGCGCCTGGCGGCCCGGAGCGTCGGCAAGAACTGGCGCCACAGCGTCGGATCGATCCTGGCCATCGCCACCGGCTTCGTCGCCATCGGGCTGTTCGACGGTTACCTGCTGCACTTCGAGCGGCAGCTGGTGGAGCTGATGGAGCGCCGCTTCATGATGGGCCACGTGATCGTCGACGCGGCCGGCGCCAGCGACAAGCTGGCCAGCGCCCCCGCCGACCTTCCCCAGCTGGGCAAGCCGGAGCAGGCCTTCGTCGACGAGTACCTGGCAGCCCGGGGCGCCGAGGTCGAGGCGAGGGTGCGCTTCCTCTTCGTCTGGGGGCACGCCAGCACGGGGCAGGCGTCGTCGCTCTTCACCGGGTGGGGCTACGACCCGGACGAGGGTGCGGCGCTGAGGGGCCCATTTGGCTGGGACGCCCTGGCGGGCAAGCCGCTGCACCTGGCCGGGCCGGCCTCGGCCCAGCTGGGCAAGGGGCTGGGCGCGCTGCTGGACTGCCTCCCGGACTCGGACCTGCCGGCGGCCGGCGCCGACGGGCGCCCCATCCCGGTGGAGCGCCCCTTCACCTGCCGCCGGCCCAGGGTGCAGCTGATGGGGAGCACCGTCTCGGGCCAGGTGAACGCGGTCGAGCCGGAGGTGGTGGGGCTGGTCGACGGCGGCCGGCGGGAGATGGACCTGCGCCACGTGGCCATGCCGCTGGCGCTGGCGCAGCGGCTCCGCAACACCAGCGAGCTCTCCTACTACAGCGTGCGCCTGCGGGATCCGGCGCGGGCCGCGGCCTTCTCCAGGGAGCTGGCCTCGGCGGCCAGGGCTCGCGGCCTGGCCGTCGAGGCGCGGCCCATGCAGGAGCACGGCATGGGTGCCCCGCTGGCGCAGGGGCTGCTGCTGCTCGGCTCGTTCCGCAGCCTGATGGCCATGGTGGTGGTCGCCATCGCCGGCATGGCCATCTTCACCACCATGGTGAAGTCGGTGAGCGAGCGGACCCGGGAGGTCGGGACGCTGCGCAGCATCGGCTTCTTGACGCGCCACATCGTCGGGCTGTTCGGGATCGAGGCGGTGCTGCTCTCGGGGCTGGCGTCGGGCCTGGGCCTGGCCGCCACCCTGGCCGTGACGGCCGCCGTCAACGGGGCCGGGGTCACCTACAACGCGGGCCTGCTTGCGGAGCCCATGCCGCTCGGGATAGCCATCGACCCGTCGAGCCTGGCGAGGACCGCGCTCCTGCTGGGCGGCGTGGCGCTGGCCGCCGCGCTGCTGCCGGCGCGCCGGGCCTCGCGGCTGCGAATCCAGGACGCGCTGGGGCACGCCTAGCGAGCCGCGCCGGGCGGCGGAGCCGGGATGGCCCCGGCGCTCACCACCCCAACAGAAGGCTGGCCACCGAGACCAGCGCACCGTCGACCGCCGCCTGGTCCGGCGCCAGCCCGGCTGACCGAGCCGCCCCGGCATCCTGCCGACGCCGGGCGGCCGCGCTCCGTCCTGCCGCTGCGCCCCGGCGGGGCGGGGGGCGAGGGACCAGGCGACCAGGCGCCGCGGACCGGCGGTGCCGGCCGATGGGGAGCGCCCGCCTCACGCTGCCACCGGGGCCGGCAGCGACGGCTCGGTGGCGTCCGCCGCTGGCGCCTCCTCGGCCTCGAGCTCGGGAGGCAGGAGCTTGTAGAGCACCGGCGTCACCACCCGGGTCAGCAGCGTCGAGGAGATCAGCCCACCCAGGATGACCAGCGCCAGCGGCGAGTAGAGGGCCGAGCGCTCCACCGCCAGCGGTACCAGCCCGCCCACCGCCGTGAGGGTGGTGAGCAGGATGGGGATGAAGCGCTTCTCGCCGGCCTCCTCGATGGCCTGGTCGAGCGACCGCCCGGCCTGGCGCAGCTGGTTGGTGAAGTCCACCAGCAGGATGGAGTTCTTCACCTCGATGCCCATCAGCGCCACGAAGCCGATCACCGCGGTGAAGGAGAGGGTGTAGCCGGAGAGGAAGAGCGCCACCATGCCCCCGACGATGCCGAGCGGGATGACCGAGGCCACGATGAGGGTGGAGCGGAAGGTGCGGAACTCCAGCACCAGGATGGCCAGCACCCCGAGGGCCGCCACGATGATGGCCGCCCCCAGGCCGCCGAAGGACTCCTGCCGGCTCTCGAACTCTCCGGCCGGGACGATGCGGACTCCGGAGGGCCAGGCCTCGGCCCCGAGCCGGTCCAGCACGGCCTTGGTGATCCGATCGGTGTTGAACCCCTCGCGCACGTCGGCGGTGAGGGTGGTGCTGCGGGTCTTGTCGTAGTGGTAGATGCGCGCCGGCGAGGGCTCCAGCGCCAGGGAGGCGACCGCGGCCAGCGGCACCGGGCCACCGGCGCCGGCGACGTAGACCCGGTCGAGCACCTCGAGGCCGGGGCGGGCGCCGCCGGGGAGGGGCGCGCCGCCCTCGCGGGGGAGGGTGAGCCGGATGTCGCGCGCCTCGGCGCCGCTGGCGTCGCGCCAGGTCCCGGCCACCAGGCCGCCCACCGCCAGCCGGACGGCCCGGTCGACGTCGGGCACGGCCACGCCCAGCAGCGCGGCCCGCTCCCGGTCGATGCGCACCCGCAGGTCGCTCTTCCGATCGCGCGAGGGGTTGCTCACGTAGCGGGTCCCCTCGACCGAGGCCAGCACCGCCTCGACGCGGGCCGAGGCCGCGGCCAGGGCCGCCGGGTCGTCGGCGAGGACGCGGATGGCGATCGGGGCGTCGACCGGCGGGCCCTGCTCGAACTCGCGGACCTCGAGGCGGGCCCCGGCGTAGCCGGAGAGCTCGGTGCGCAGCGCCGCCAGCACCTGGGCAGTCCGGGCCGGGTCCCGGGTGCCGAGCTCCGCCAGCACCTCGGCGTAGCCGGCCTTCTCGTTCTGCGGGCTGACGTTGTAGTAGACCATCGGGTTGCCCTTGCCGAGGTTGGTGGTGACCTTCACCACCTCGGGGTGGCGGGCCAGGGCGGCCTCGATGGCGCGGGCGGCCCGGTCGGCCTCGGCCAGGCTCCCGCCCTCGGGCGTCTCGGCGGTGACGCGGAACTGCGGGATGCCGGCCTTGGGGAAGAGGCTGAAGCCGATGGCCGGGACCAGCGCCAGCGAGCCGGCGAAGAGCAGGGCGGCCAGGCCCAGGGTCACCGCGGGGCGGGCGATGGCCCGGTGGAGCACCGGCCGGTAGGTCGCCTGGATGCCGCGCTCCAGCCAGCGGAAGAAGACGTTGCCGTGCTCGCCCTGGCTGCGCAGGAAGCGCGAGGCCAGGAACGGCACCACCGTGAGCGAGACCAGCAGCGAGGCCAGGATGGTGAAGACCACCGCCACCGGCATGGAGCGGATGAAGGAGCCGGCCCCGCCGGGGAGCGCCAGCAGCGGCACGAAGGCGAAGACCAGCGTGGCGGTGCACCCCAGCACCGACATGGTGATCTGGCGGGTTGCCTCGACCGCGGCCTGGCGCGGCGAGTGCCCCTCGCGGAGGAAGCGGGTGATGTTCTCGACCACCACCACCGAGTCGTCGACCAGCAGGCCGAGGGCGATGACGAAGCCGACGATGGAGAGCTGGTTGATGGTGAAGCCGAAGAGGTGGAGCAGGGCCAGCCCCACCGCCAGCGACAGGGGGATGGAGATCATCACCACGCCGGAGGCGCGCAGGCCGAGCGGCAGCAGCGTCAGCAGCACCAGCAGGATGGCGATGCCGAAGTCGCGGGCGAAGCCGGAGAGCCGGTGCTCGACGTTGACGGCCTGGTCGAAGGAGGTGACCAGCGAGACCCCGGGCGGGAGCGACGGGCGGAAGGCCTCGGCGGCCTGGCCCAGCCCCTGGCGGACCTCGAAGAGGTTCTGCTTCTCCTTCATGGTGGCGGCCACCAGCACCGCCCGCCTCCCGTCGAGGCGGACCAGGTGGGTGGCCTCGGCGTCGCGCTGGGCCACCTCGGCCAGGTCGCGGACCCTCACGGCGCGGCCGCCCACCATCCGCACCACGGTGTCGGCGATCTCCTCGACGGAGCCGTAGTCCCCGCTGGTCTTGACGCTGAGCTGCCTGGCGCCGGCCTCGACGGCGCCGGCCGGGATGGCCTGGGCGTCGGCGCCGATGGCCTGGAGCACCTCGAGGGGCGAGATCCCCAGCGCCACCAGCCGCTCCGGCAGCAGGGCGACCTGCACCTCCTGGCCGGGCAGGCCGCCCAGCTCGACCTTGCCGACGCCGGGCACCGCCTCGAGCCGGGCCTTGAGGTCGCGGGCCAGCCGGTCCAGCTCGCGGGAGGGGGCGGTGTCGGTGACCAGCGCCAGCTGCAGGATGTTGACGTTGGCGGAGTTGGAGGCGATCACCTGCAGCCGCGCCAGGCCGGCCGGGAGCCGGGGCCGGAGCGCGGTGGTCTCGCGGATCACCTCGTCGCGCTTGCGGGCCGCGTCCACGCCGAACTGGAAGTCGACCAGGATGACGGCCAGGCCGTCCTCGATGGTGGTCTTGAGCGACTTGAGATCCTCCAGCCCCTTGAGCTCGGCCTCGAGCGGGTCGGCCACCAGCCGCTCCACGTCGGCCGGGCTGGCGCCGGGGAGCACCGCCACCACGGCGAAGCCGGGGAAGGGGAAGGTGGGATCCTCGGCCTTGGGGATGCCGAGCAGCGAGGAGACGCCCAGGGCGACCAGGGCGACGAAGACCACCAGGGTGAACTGCCAGCGGCGGACGGCGAACTCGGCGATGTGCATGGCGCGGCTCCGTGGTGGCCGGGCTACTCGGCCACGGTGACGTGGAGGCCCTCGGCGAGCCGGGTGGCGCCGTCGGTCACCACCCGCTCCACGCCGTCGAGCCCGGTCGAGAGGGCGATCCGGTCGCCCTGCAGGAAGGCGATGCGCACCGGCACCCGGTGGGCCACGCCGCCCCGGACGGTGAAGACCGCCCCCTGCTCGCCGTCGCCGTCCACCACCGCCGCCAGGGGCACGGCGCCCGCGGCGGGGACCAGCCGGGCGATCTCGACCTTGGCGGTGAGGCCGGAGAGGAGCCCGGCCGAGTCGGCGGCCGGCAGCGCCACCTCCACCAGGTAGGTGCCGGTGCCGCGCCCCGCGGCGCGGGCGATCTCGGTGACCCGGCCCTGGAGCACCCGGCCCGGGCTGGCGTCGAGCGTCACCCGGGCCGGCGTGCCCGGGAGCAGGCCGATCACCTCGCGATCGGCCAGCGCGGCGCGGACCACGAAGCCGCGCCCCTGGCCGGAGAGGTGGACGATGGGGCGGCCCGGGGCCACCACCTCGCCCGGCTCGGCCAGCCGGCGGTCCACCCAGCCGTCGCCGGGGGCCGTCAGCGTGGCGTGGCGCAGGTTGAACTCGGCGGCGCTGAGCTGGGCCTCGGCCAGCGCCTCGGCGGTGCGGGTGTCCTCGGCGGCGGCGCGGGCGACCACCTCGCTGGCGGCCAGCTGGGCCATGCGGGCGGCGTCGCGGCGGGCCTTCTCCAGCCCTTCGCGGGCCTGGCGGACGCCGGCGGCCAGCTCGGTGGGGTCGAGCGAGGCGAGCACCTGGCCCTTGCGGACCGGCTGGCCCTCGTGGACCTGCACGGAGGCCAGCAGCCCGCCGACCTTGAAGGAGAGGTCCCACTCGTCCTTGGTGGCGACGGTGCCGGCGGCGCGGACCGGACGATCGACCGGGCCGTGCGCCACGGCGGCGGTGCGGACCGGGATGGTGGCCTCCTCCGGGCCGGGGGCGGCGCGGGCGGTGGGGCTGCAGCCGCCCAGGGCAGGGAGGGCGGTGGCGAGGGCGAGGGCGGCGAGCGAGGCGGGGCGGCGGGTCATCGAGTGCTCCTCAAAGGGCGGAGGCCCCTCCATGTGAACGGCGCATACATTGCAAATTCAAGTTATCGATGTCAACATGGAGTCATGAAAAAGCTGGCGATCCCCCCAAATGGGGACAGCTACCACCACGGCGACCTGCGCAACGCCCTGCTGCAGGCGGCGCTCCGGCTGGTGGCGGAGAAGGGGGCGGAGGGCTTCAGCCTGCGCGAGGCGGCCCGCGAGGTGGGCGTGTCGCCGGCGGCGGCCTACCGCCACTTCGAGGACAAGAAGGCCCTGATGGGCAGCCTGGTCGTCGGCGGCATGGGCCAGCTGGCCCTGGCCATGGAGAGGGCCGTGGACGGGATCAAGGGCCGGGCGGGCTCGGCGGCCCGCGCCGTCGCCGAGCTGGCGGTGACCGGCCAGGCCTACGTGGAGTTCGCGGTGCGGCACCCGGAGCAGTTCCAGGTGATGTTCGGCCCCTGGTGCGACCACCTCGACTTCACCGAGGTGCCGTCCGAGGCCAAGCCGCGCGGGCGCGACGCCTACCAGATCCTGGTGGACTCGCTGGATGGCCTGGTCCGCGCCGGCGCCATCACGCCGGCGGCGCGAGCCGGGGCCGAGCTCCCGGCCTGGTCGATGGTGCACGGGCTGGCCTCCCTGCTGGTGGCCAAGGCGTTGCCGCTCGGTCCCGCCGAGCGGGCCCAGGCGACCGCCCTCACCCTCCGCACGCTCCTGCGCGGGCTGGGCTGCGCCCCGCGGCTGCTGGGGCCCGCGGTGCCGGCGCCGGACCCCAAGCCGTGCCGGACCGTGCCCTGCAGGCGCTGAGGCGGTCGAGCTGCCCCATCGAGCAAGCGCTTCCAGCCTGGCCGCAGCGCGTCCCGTAGGCCGAGCGCCCAGGAGAGGGCGTTGCCGTGCCGCGTGAGGAGCGAGTACCATGGTACCATGCCAGTCAAGCGCGTCAGCAGGCGTCGCATGGAGGTCGAGCGGATCCAGACCGGGGTGCGCGTCGAGGTGCGCGTGCTCAAGGTCTTGAAGGCCCTGGCCGAGCTCAAGGGGCTGTCCCTCGGGGACCTCCTGGAGGGGATCGTGCTCCACGCCTTCGAGGGCAAGGCCCCCTTCGCGCGGGAGACGCTCCGGCAGATCGCCCAGCTGCGCGAGGTCTACGGGCTGACGCTCCAGGCTGCGGACAGCCATCGCCTGGAGGAGCGCCAGCCGTAGCCGGGCCCGGCCGGATCCGGGCCGGCGCGGGCGACCGGCCCGCGCTGCTCAAGCAGCGCCCAGCAGCACGGATCCGGTCTGCAGGAAGTGGTTCATCGACCGCTCCCAGTCGGTCATCATCGCCTCGAACTCGTTCGAGGTGCCGAGCTTCTCGATGGCCAGGTTGCCCTGATCGCTGGTCCCGGTCCTGACGTACCGGACCGACAGGCTGGAGCGCTGCGGCTCCAGCCGCGCCACCTTGATGCCCAGGTGGACGACCTGCTTCCCGGGGAGGACGTAGACGAAGTCGATCTCGTGGCGGGCCGGCTCGAAGCGCGTGACGACCCACAGGGTGTCCGGCTCGCCGGCGTGCCCGGTGGCGTAGACCCCGTCCAGCTCGGCGACGCCGCTGGAGGCGAAGATGGGCCGGCCCACCCACCCCTCGAGCCACTCGCCCTCGCGGACGGGGCAGAGCAGCGGGAAGATGGTGTCGGGGTCGGCGCTGATGGAGATGGTGCGCTCGAGGATCCTGCGTGAGCCCTTGAAGCTGGTCTGCATGTGGTTGGTCTCCTTGGTGGCGTGGCGTGGGTGACCTGGGCCGAGGCTTGCGCCGCAGGGTCATACCATGGTACATTGGTACCATGTTCCTGGCAATGGGGACCCTGCTGGCCCTGGCGGCCGCTCCGGCGGCCGCCGATCCCTTCTCCCGCTCCAACCCGGCCGAGGTGGCGGTCACCCACCTGGAGCTGGACCTGCGGGTGGGCCTCGACCCCCGCGAGCTGGCCGGCCGGGTGGCCCTGCGGCTGGCCCGCTCCGCGCCTGGTCGGACGCAGGCGCTGGTGCTGGACACCAGGGACCTGCAGATCGAGGCGGTGTCGGGCGCGGGTCCGGGCGGCCGGGCCGCCCCGCTGGCCTTCTCGCTGGGCCCGGCCGATCCGGTGCTCGGCGCCGCCCTGAGCATCACCTTGCCGCCCGGGGTGGAGACGGTGCTCGTCGACTACCGGGCCGGCCGGAAGGCGCAGGCCCTGCAGTGGCTCGACGGCCGCCAGACTCGCAGCGGCCAGCCCTTCCTCTACACCCAGTCCGGGACCATCCACGCCCGCAGCTGGATTCCGCTCCAGGACTCACCGGCCGTGCGCTTCACCTGGGAGGCGAGCGTGCAGGCGCCGCCTGGCCTGGTGCCGGTCATGAGCGCCACCCTGGTCTCGCGCCGCGGCAGCGCCGCACGCTTCCGCATGGCCCATCCCGTGCCCGCCTACCTGATCGCGCTGGCCGTGGGCGACCTGGCCTTCCGCGCCTGGGACGATCGGGCCGGCCTGTTCGCGGAGCGGCCGGTGGTCGCCGAAGCCCACCGCGAGCTCGTCGACGTCCCGCGCATGCTGGAGGTGGCGGAGAAGCTCTTCGGGCCCTATCGGTGGGATCGCTACGACCTGCTGGTCATGCCGCCCGCCTTCCCATATGCCGGGGTGGAGAACGCCCAGCTCACCTTCGTGACGCCCACCCTGCTGGTGGGCGACCGGAGCCTGGTCTCGACGGTGGCGCACGAGCTGGCCCACGCCTGGGCCGGCAACCTGGTCACGCAGGCGACCTGGAACGACGTCTGGCTCAACGAGGGGCTGACGGTCTACCTGGAGCGGCGGATCATGGAGGCGCTCCAGGGCAGCGAGCGCGCCAGGGCCGAGGCCGTCCTGGGAAGGCACCAGCTCCTGGAGGAGCTGGCCACCCTGGCCCCCGAAGACCAGCGCCTGCGCGTCGACTTCACCGGCCGTGACCCGGACGGCGTGCTGAGCAGCGTGCCCTACGAGAAGGGCTACCTGTTCTTCCTCCAGCTCGAGCGTCGCTTCGGGCGAGCCCGGCTGGACGCGTTCCTGCGCCGCCTGTTCCAGGATCTCGCCTTCCGGTCGCTCACCACGGCCCAGCTCCTGGCGCGCCTGCAGGCGAGCCTGCCGGCGCCGGTCGAGGCCTGGATCGAGGCGCCGGGGCTCCCGGCGGACGCCCCGGTGGTCAGCTCGGTAGCGCTGGAGGCGGCCGGCCGCGCTGCGACCGGGTGGGCGGCCGGCAGCGCCCCAGCCGCCGATCTGCCCGCCCGCGCCTGGTCGGCCGAGCAGTGGGCCTGGTTCCTCACCCACCTGCCGCGCACCGTCGACTGCGCGCGCGCGGGCGCCCTGGACCAGGCCTGGCAGCTCGGCCGGTCCCGCAACCCCACGCTGCTGGTCCCCTGGCTGCGCCTGGGGGTCCGCTGCGGGTACCCACCCGCGGTGGCCCGCGCCGAGGAGGTCCTGCGCACCGTCGGGCGCGGCAGCATGGTGATGCCCCTCTACGAGGAGCTCCTGGCCCTGCCCGACGGGCCGGCGCGAGCGGCCCGGACCTACTGCGTCGCCAGGAGCTCATACCATCCGGTGATGGCGGCGGCCCTCGACCGACGGATTGGCTGCGACGCCCGGCCCTGAGGGGCGCGCCGCCGGCCGGGTGGCATCGGCGCCGGGCCTGGCTTGCGCCGATGCACGGGGCCGGCCGCTCCAGGTTGGGCGACGGTCCCCGCGTCCATCGCTCCACTTGGAGATCCCATGCTCCTGAAGGAAACCGCCCTGCTCCGCCTCTTCGGCCTGCGCGTCCCGCTCTTCCTCTTCGCCGGGCCCCGGGTCATGGAGCTCGACGACCGGGGCTGCACGGTGAAGATCCCGCTCGGCTGGCGGACCAGGAACCACGTCGGCTCGATGCACATCGGCGTCCTGGCGGCCGGAGCCGACCTGGCCGCTGGACTGAACGTGTTCCGCGCCGCGCGCGGGCAGGGGAGGCTGGTTCCCATCTTCAAGGACGCCCGCATGGACTTCTTGAAGCGCGCCGACGGCGACGTCCTCTTCCGCTGCGGCGACGGCGCCAGGGTGCAGGAGGCGGCCCGCCAGGCCACCTCCACCGGCGAGCGGGTGACGCTGCCGGTGGAGATCGTGGCCACCGTGCCGGACCGCCACGGCGATGACCCGGTGGCGCGCTTCACGCTGGGGCTCTCGATGAAGCGAGGCTGAGCGCGGGTCCCGGCCTCGTCGGCCGTGGTCGGGGCGAGCGAGTGCCCTGGTACCATCCGGGCAAGGCTGGTCGTGCATCGTACTGGCCTATGTGGAGTTGATCCGTCTTGGTGGGGTTAGGCGAATGGGCGTTACGGAGAGGCAGGCAGCGTAGGCGAAATGTCAACCGGACCGAATCAACTCCGGGGCGCATCAAGAAGTGGAGCGTCGGCCGGCAGGTCGCGAAGGTGGCCATGGCGGCCGGCGGAGTGCGCGGGAGGGTTCGGCAACGATTCCCCGCGGAACGCCACGTTGGCGACCCACAGGGGAGCGATAGGCGATCGGCATCTACCCAGTAGTATATCGACATGGTAGTATAGCGCCGTGAAGCGCCGGTTCGTGGAATCCATCGGATTCAGCGAGGATCGAAGGAGGCTCGAGCGAGCCCGTGAGCTTTCGCTCCTCGATCTCGTCGCCATGGAGCAGAGCATCCTGGGGGATCCCCAGTCAGGCGACCTTGTTCCGGGAACGGGTGGCCTTCGGAAGATTCGGCTCGGTCAACGACAGGTCCGTCGCGGCAAGAGCGGTGGCGTCCGGGTCTACTACCTGGACCTTCCACACCGGGCTGTGACTCACATGGTCGCGATCTTCGGAAAGCGGGAGAAGTCCGACCTGTCGCCTGCAGAACGTCGAGCCGTTGCAGAACTCGTGAAGCAGTTGAAGGAGGAGAAGTCATGAAGCGAAAGACGACGAAGACCACGGCGTTCTCGAAGGTGAAGGCGGGTCTCGAGGACGCCATCGCGTACCACCAGGGTGCACGACAGCTGACCGTTCGCGATGTCGAGCTGATGCCGCCGCCGCCCATGGGCGCCAAGGACGTTCTCGCCGTCCGAGTCAGCCTCCGGGTGTCCCAGGCCGCGTTCGCCCGCATCCTCAACGTGAGTCCGAGGACCGTCCAGGCCTGGGAGACCAGCGCCCGGCGTCCCTCTGACGCGGCGCTGAAGCTCCTGGCCGTCGCCAAGAGGCATCCCGAAGCCCTGCTCGCGTGAACGCTAGAGCCCCATCCTCGTAGCGCATCGTACTGGCCTATGACTGGGCAGGTTCAAGTCCTGTCTCCCCGACATTCCAAGGACGCTGGATCGCTCGGCTCCTGCCGGCGGACGAGCGGTCTCCTTCTTTCGGACGGCCGCAGCCTTGTCGCGAAGCTGGGCGGGGGAGTTGGGGTGCAACGGTTCAGGCAACGCCGCTCAATCCCAAGTTGTCGCGGCGCGCAGGACCCGGGGCCGTTGGCTCCCTGGGCTTGATCCGACTCGGTGGGCAGTGGGGCTACGACCTTTGGCTCTCCATGGCGAAGAGGAAGAGGAGGAAGTTCACGGCCGAGTACAAGGCCGAGGTGGCGGGGGTGGTCGGTGCCAGCGGCAAGGGCATCGGGCAGGCGACAAGGACCCCGAGAAGGGCGGGTAGGGCAGCCCGGCAGGGCTGCGCAGGGTCAGTGGGCGGAGTATGATGGGGACCGTATGAAGGCACTCAAGGCACAGGTCAGAGGTGGGCGGCTGGTGCTCGATGAGCCCACCGAGCTTCCCGAGGGGACCGAAGTCGAGTTGACCCTGGTGGAGTACGACGAGTTCACGCCGGAGGAGCGGGCGCGGCTGGAGCAGGCTCTCGAAGAGGCCGAGCAGGAGATCGAGCGCGGCGAGTGCGTAGACGGTTCCAAGTTCCTCGCCCGGCTGCGAGCGCGACGTGAGGCTTAAGGTCGCCAGGCGCGCAGAACAGCAGGCCGACCGCATCGAGCAGTGGTGGAAAGAGAACCGCCCGTCGGTGCCGGGGGTCTTCACGGATGAGCTCGAATCGACGGTTCGGCTCATATGCGAGATGCCGGGCGTCGGTGTGAGATGGCCTTCCGCGCGGCGTCCGGGGATTCGCCGGGTTCTCATGCCCAAGACGGAGCATCACCTCTACTTTCGTGTGGACGAGACCGGGGCGACCGTCCACGTCCTGGCGGTGTGGGGCGCGCCGCGCGGCAGCGGCCCGAAGCTGTAGACGGGAACTGCCACCCGCTCCACCTCGCCCCGGATTGGAAGGCGGTCCTCGCCCCGCAGGCAGGGGCCGCTCGTTCACAACCTGATGCACGCGCCTGCGACGCGGCGATGGTCCCGCGTCCAGCCGCGCCAGCCTGCCTGAGGCAGGCTTCAGGCAGAGGAATCGCTCGCTCTCTCGTCCATCCTCGCGGCGCATCGTACTGGCCTATGACTGGCCATTCTCCGTCGCCATCTGCCTCCCGGCGGTGCCTTTGCGCCCCCGACCAGACGGGGAAGTACGCGAGATGACGGCGCCTGCCGCCGAGCGCGGACGGCCAGCGACAGATGAAAGAGGCCCCGGCTTACAGGGCGGCTCCGGCATCTTCTTTCACGTGGTCGATCGATGGGCTGCCCCGGGTGCCGCCGGGGCTGGCCGGTCGCGGCCCGATGGCGCCTGGCCTTGCCGTGCCGCTCCGGGAGCGTTATACGTTGGGAAGAACGGAGCCCGACCATGCGCAAGAAGCTCTCGGCCCTCGGAAACAGCCTCGGCATCGTCATGCGAGAAGCCCATCCTGGCGAGCTGCTCGCCATCGGCGAACCCGTGAGACCATGGCGCCGTCGACATGACCACCGAGGGCGGCCGGCTCATCATCGCCCCGGTGAAGCAGCCCAAGCGTGAGCGGGTGAAGGCTGCCATCGACGGAGAAGCTGATGGTGGATCTACGCCGTGGACCTTCCCGAAGCTCGCTCGGTAGCCCGATGCTCGAGCCGGAGTTCCTTGACCTCAGCGACGTGCTGGAGCTCCATGAACGGCAGGTCGAGGCGTTCGGTGGCGCGCTCGGGCTGAGGGACCAGGGATTGCTCGAGTCGGCGGTGGCCATGCCGCAGGCCGCCTTCGGGGGCCAGTTCGTCCACGAGGGCCTCTTCGCCATGGCCGCCGCCTACGCCTTCCATATCGCAGAGAATCAGCCGTTCCTGGACGGGAACAAGCGGACCGGCCTCGGCGCAGCGCTGGTCTTTCTTCGCCTCAACGGCTTCCGAATCGCCGGTCAGGGCGAGGAACTCTTCGACGCCATGATCGCCATCGCCGAGCGCCGGCTCGACAAGGCCGGTCTGGCGGTCCTGCTCGAGAAACTCTCCCGGCCGTTCGACGGCGAGGGGACGCCCGGCTAGCGACGCTCCCGCTTGCCACCGTCCTCCGACAGCTTCACGAATCCCCGCGCTCGCGCACCAGCGTCGCCAGCTCCTCCTGTCCCTCGGCCCGCAGCCCCTCCTCCACGCCGCGACGGTCGGCCTCGCTCCGGTTCTGGCTCACCTTCCACTTCCCCTCCAGCCGCGTCAGCGTCAGCTCCACCCCGACGATCCCCTGCAGCATGGCCTCCACGTATTCGGGCGGCGCGTCGCTCACCTTCCACGGGTGCGGCCGCGCCCCCTCGTGCCGGTCGGTGAGCCGGGTGACCAGGTCGAGGAGCCGCGCCCGATCCTCGAAGAAGCGGACCGTGCCGTGGGCGTGGATGGCGAGGTAGTTCCAGGTCGGCACCACGCGGCCCGACTCGCGCTTCGAAGGGTACCAGGAGGGGGTCACGTAGGCGTCGGGCCCGAGCACGATGGCCAGCGCCGCCGATCCGTCCGGGGTGGCGCTCCACTGCGGGTTGGCGCGGGCCACGTGGCCAACCAGCCGGCCGAGCGGGCCCGGCCCGGGTTCGAGCAGCAGCGGGAGGTGGCTGGCGTCGAGCCCGCCCGGTCCCGTGGTGACCAGGGTGGCGAGCCCTCCGCCGCGCAGGGCCTCGTGGAGGACCTCGACGCGGGGCTCGGAGAAGTGGGCCGGGACGTACATGGCGGAAACCTACCGGGGGAGGGCGCCGCGCCGCAAACCCCCCCGGCCGGCCCGGGTGACGGCCGCCGCCGACCCGCCGCGTCTCACGCCACGTGATCCGCCAGCCAGCCCACCACCGGGGCGGCGGCGCGGGCCTGCTCGACCAGCCAGCCGGCCAGCGCCGGGCGGGTCAGCAGCTTCTTCGGCACGTCGGCCGGCGCCACCACCAGCCCCTTCATGCGGAGCAGCGCGGCGCGCGGGTGGTCGGGATCGACGCCGGCGGGAACGCGCTTGAGCGACTCGGCCGAGGAGACCGTGAAGCCTTCAGCCTCGAGCGGTCCGAGGAGCCGCGCCAGCGCCGCGCCGCGCTTCGGGTCGAGCAGCGCCGCCCGGTAGCGGCGCAGCGCGTCCGGCTCCAGCATCCAGCAGCCGCTCCCGGTCATGCGCTCGTCGACGCCGACGTGGAGGTAGATGGCGGCCGGGGTGGCGCCGGGGCTGGCGGCCTGGCCGGTCTCGAGCGGGATCCAGCCGGCCACGTGCGTCTTGTAGGGGGTCTTGTCCTTGCTGAAGCGGACGTCGCGGTTGATGCGGAAGACCTTGGGGGCGCCCAGCCCGCGCCGGCCGTAGGCGCCGCGCAGGCCGTCGCGCACCTGCTCGAGGAGCGCCGCCATGGGGGCGGCCCAGCCCTGCTGGTACTCCTCCCGGTGGGTGTTGAACCAGTCGCGGTCGTTGTGGAGCGCCAGGGCGAGGAAGAAGTCGCCCCGGGCGTCGGGGAAGCCGCGGAAGGTGGGGCCGGGGGGAGGGCGCCTTGACCATGCCGGTGACGGTGGCACGCATGGCCTGGACTGACAATCCCGCGGCGCGTCTCCCCGGCCCGCCACGGCCCAGGCCGGGAGCCGTGCCTTCACCTCCCATCCACGGTAGGAACCAGCCATGACCTCCGCCGCCACGCTGGCCCTGCTCGCCGCGCTCTCCCTGGGCAGCGACCCGGCGCCCGACCCGCTCGCCGCGCTGCAGCTGGCGCTCGGCAAGCTCGCCGCCCGGACCCCGGCCGCCGCCCGCTTCACCGTCCGCTTCGAGAACGTCACCGGCGACGGCAAGGAGGCGGTCCGGGTGGCCGGCGAGGTGGGAGGCGAGGTGGCGGAGGGGGCGACCGGCCTCGACATCCACTGGAGCCGGGCCGTGGTCCAGCAGGCGCGCGAGGAGGAGCGGCGCCACGCCACCAGCCCCGAGACGCCGACGCCGACCCGCGACGGCCTGGCGCAGGTGCAGGCCATCGACCTCGCCAACCGGCTCGACGCCGCCGGGTCGCTCCGCGACGAGCTCTCCCGCGCCACGCTGGTCGAGGAGAAGGACGACCTGTTCGAGGGGGCGCCGGCGCGGCTGCTGGTGCTGAAGCTGTCACCGGCGCTGCAGGCGCGCGAGCGGCGCTACCTGAAGGAGCTCGACGCCACCGGCAGGATCTGGCTCGGCGCCGACGGGATCCCGCTGGCGGCCGAGGCCAGGGTGCTCGGCAAGGGGCGCATCTTTTTGGTCATCACCTTCGAGACCGAGATCCGGCAGACTTGGCGCTTCACCCGCACCGGCGACCGGCTGGTGGCGGTGCGCCACGAGGACGAGCGGCGCTGGGCGGGGGCCGGCGACCGGGGCGAGCGCCGGAGCACCTCGGTGCTGGAGGTGCTCCCGGACGTCGCCCCGCCGGGCCGCTAGGGCCTGGGGCGCGGCGCTAGTACCAGTCGAAGCCGAGCCAGAGCGCCGCGGTGCTGCCGGAGGTCACGGTCAGGTTTCCGGAGTTGAACTTCTGCGCCGAGAGGTCGAGGTTGAGGGTCATGTTGAAGGAGCGCCCGATCCACAGGGCGTAGCCCGCCCCCACGGTGAAGTTGACGCCGGAGTTGGTCTCGGCGATCCGGTCGACGCCGTTGCTGACGTCGGCGGTGATGCGGCTGAGGCCAGCGCCGCCGCGCAGGAAGAAGCCGCGCTCCATGGGGAAGAAGGTGACCATGGCGTCGTAGTTGGTGGTCTGGATCCCGACGGTCAGGCCCATGGCCGTCCCCTGGGTGCGCACGGCGGAGACGTCGAGGCCGAGCAGCAGCTTCGGCGTCATGGTGGCGCCCACCTTGAAGTTGAGGAAGACGGTGGTGGGATCGGTCAGCCCGTCGGTGAACTTGGTGGTCCCGCTGGCGTCGGTGGCGCTGCCGGAGCCGCCGCCGATGCCGAAGCCGATGTACCAGGTGTCACGCTTCTGGAAGGGTGGGGCGTAGGGGGCCGGGGACGGCGGCGGGGGCGGTTGCGGGGCGGGCGCGGCCACGGCGGCGGGTGGGGCCGCGGGCACCTCGGGGGGCGGCGCGTTCTGGGCCAGTGAAGCCAACGGCAGGGCGAGCAGCAGGGCGGCGATGGTACGCATGGACCTGACCTCCGAATAGGGGGCCCTCAGTAGACCACGACTGGCGGGGGAGGGGCGTGACGCCAATCACGCCTCCAAAGGGGACGTCCCTTCCGGTACCATCCGTGCCATGTGGACCCTCCAGCCGCGCGGCGACGCCGAGCAGGCCCTGGCCCGGCTGGCGCTGCTGGCCGCGGTGGCCGGGACGGTGCGGCTCGAGGAGCTGGGGGAGCTGCTGCGGCGCGAGGAGCACCGGGCCTGGTGGGCCGGTCACGGCCGCGACGTCATCAACGCCGCGGCGGTGCTGGCCCACTCGGCGGCGCTGGCGCTGCTCGGCTTCCCGCCCCCGGCGGCCTTCGTGGCCGGCGGGCTGCTCACCCTGGCGCTCACCGGGGTCTCGGCGCTGGAGGCCCGGCTGCCGGAGCGGGTCCACCCGCGCGCCCTGGCCATCGCCCTGGGGCTGGCGCTGGCGTCGCCGCTGCTGCTCTGGCCCTCCGGCGTGGTGGGCGGGCTGGACCGGCTGGCCGCCGCGCTCTTCGGCGGCTGAGCGGGCCCGAAAATGAAACGGGGCCGCCGGTTGCCCGGCGACCCCGTGAGAGGTCCGCTCGCGAAAGCGGAGGCGGACTACATCATCCCGCCCATGCCGCCCATGCCACCGCCCATGCCGCCGCCCATGCCGCCACCGCCGCCGCCGTCCTTCTCGTCCTTCGGCTTCTCGGCGATCATCACCATGGTGGTGAGCATCAGCGAGGCGACCGAGGCGGCGTTCTGCAGCGCCGACCGGCTCACCTTGGTGGGGTCGATGACGCCGGCCGCGACCAGGTCCTCGTACTCACCGGTGGCCGCGTTGAAGCCGAAGGCGGCCTGCTTCGACTCCTTGACCTTGTTGACCACGATGGAGGCCTCGTAGCCGCCGTTGTTGGCGATCTGCCGCAGCGGCTCCTCGAGCGCCCGGCGGACGATGTCGAGGCCGAAGCGCTCGCCCTCGCTCACCTTCATGCTGTCGAAGGTCTTGAGGCAGCGCAGGTAGGCGACCCCGCCGCCCGGGACGATGCCCTCCTCGACCGCGGCGCGGGTGGCGTGGAGCGCGTCCTCGACGCGGGCCTTCTTCTCCTTCATCTCCACCTCGGTGGCCGCGCCCACGTTGATGACGGCGACGCCGCCCACCAGCTTGGCCAGCCGCTCCTGGAGCTTCTCCTTGTCGTAGTCGGAGGTGGTCTCCTCGACCTGGGCGCGGATGGTCTTGACCCGGGCCGCGATGTCGTCCTTCTTGCCGGCGCCGTCGACGATGGTGGTGTTGTCCTTGTCGACGGTGATGCGCTTGGCGCGGCCCAGCTGCTTCAGGGTCACCTGCTCCAGCTTGATGCCGAGCTCCTCGGCGATGAGCTGGCCGCCGGTGAGGATGGCCACGTCCTCGAGCATGGCCTTGCGGCGGTCGCCGAAGCCGGGGGCCTTGACGGCGCAGACGTGCAGCGTGCCGCGCAGCTTGTTGACCACCAGGGTGGCCAGGGCCTCGCCCTCGGTCTCCTCGGAGATGATCAGCAGGGGCTTGCCGGCGCGGGCGATCTGCTCCAGCAGCGGGAGCAGGTCCTTCATGTTCGAGATCTTCTTCTCGTTGATGAGGATGTAGGCGTCCTCGAGGACCGCCTCCATGCGCTCGGCGTCGGTGACGAAGTAGGGCGAGAGGTAGCCGCGGTCGAACTGCATGCCCTCGACGATGTCGAGCGTGGTCTCGAGGCCCTTGGCCTCCTCGACGGTGATGACGCCCTCCTTGCCGACCTTCTCCATGGCCTCGGCGATGATGTTGCCGATGGTGGTGTCGCCGTTGGCGGAGATGATGCCGACCTGGGCGATCTCCTTGTGGTCCTTGGTGGGCTTGCTGAGCTTCTTCAGCTCGGCGGTGACGACCTCGACGGCCTTGTCGATGCCGCGCTTGATCTCCATGGGGTTGTGCCCCGCGGCGACCAGCTTGGAGCCCTCGCGGTAGATGGCCTGGGCCAGCACGGTGGCGGTGGTGGTGCCGTCGCCGGCGACGTCGGAGGTCTTGGAGGCGACCTCCTTCACCATCTGCGCGCCCATGTTCTCGAACTTGTTCTCGAGCTCGATCTCCTTGGCGACGGTGACGCCGTCCTTGGTGATGGTGGGCGAGCCGAAGCTCTTCTCGATGACCACGTTGCGGCCCTTGGGGCCGAGGGTGGCCTTGACGGCGTCGGCGAGGGTGTTGACGCCCTTGAGGATCGCCTCGCGAGCGCGCTGGTCGAACAGGATTTCCTTGGAAGCCATGCGGTGTTCTCCTTGGATCGGAAAGTGGGGGTGGACCGGCTAGCCTTCGACGATGGCGAGGATGTCTTCCTCGCGCATCATCAGCAGCTCTTCGCCGTCGACCTTGATCTCGGTGCCGGCGTACTTGGAGAAGAGGATCTTGTCGCCCTTCTTCACGTCGAGGGGGCGGACCTTGCCGTCCTCGAGGATCTTGCCGTTGCCGACGGCGATCACCTTGCCCTCGATCGGCTTCTCCTTGGCCGTCTCGGGGATGATGATGCCGCCCTTGGTCTTGGTCTCCTCTTCCTGCCGCTTGACGATGACTCGGTCCTGCAGCGGACGGATCTTCATGGACTGCCTCCTGGTACGTTGGGACGGCCCGCCTGTTGGGGGCGGGGCCGTTCGTGGGCGAAAGGGCCTTGGCAGTCGCAACACCCGAGTGCCAAGGACGGGGGCATGGTAATCACCGGCCGGCGGGTGTCAAGCGGCCGGGACGATTATTCAGCCGCCTGAAACGACAGGGGATTTGCGTGGCGTTCAGCAGTCGTCGCCACCGACTGCCGATCTCGGGGGAGGGCCGGAAACGGCGAAGGGCGCCCGGAGGCGCCCTCGGTACCGCAGCCAGTCGCCCCGAAGCTACCGCAGGGTGCGGGTCTGGCTCGAGGAGATGGTGACCTTCTCGTTGTCGTACTTGCCGGAGAGGGCGTCGCGGACCGGGCGGTCGAAGCGGACCTTGCCGGTGGCGATCTCGCGCAGCGCCAGCACCGGGGACTTGTTCTTGGTGTTGGGCTGGAGCGGCCGGGCGCCGGCCATCAGCTGCCGCGCCCGCTTGGTGGCGAGCAGCACGAGGGCGAAGCGGTTATCGACGAGCGGCAGGCAGTCTTCGACGGTGACGCGGGCCATGGTGGTGTCCTTTTCCTTGAAGCCGGGGAGATCTAGCCGGGATGGGGGCCGGGGTCAACCCGGCGGCCGGGGGGCGCCGGACGGGGGACGGGCGCTGGACGCCCCGCCGGAGCGGTGGCACCGTCGCCGCCGGAGGGCGTGAGCCATGGCGGTGGTGGTCCAGAAGTACGGCGGCTCCTCGGTCGGCGACGTCGACAAGCTGCGGCGGGTGGCGGCCAAGGTGGCGGCCCGGCGCCGCGGCGGGGACGACCTCTGCGTGGTGGTCTCGGCCATGGGCGACACCACCGACGACCTGCTCCGCCTGGCCAAGCAGGTCTCGCCCGACCCGCCGCGCCGCGAGCTCGACATGCTGCTCACCGCCGGGGAGCGGATCTCCATGGCCCTGCTCTCCATGGCGCTGCAGGAGCAGGGGGTCGAGGCCATCAGCTTCACCGGCAGCCAGGCCGGCATCCTCACCACCGAGGCCCACGCCACCGCCCGCATCCTCGAGGTGCGGCCGACCCGCGTCCGCGAGGAGCTGGCCCGCGGCAAGGTGGTGATCGTGGCCGGCTTCCAGGGGGTCTCGGCCAGGAAGGAGATCACCACCCTGGGGCGCGGCGGCTCGGACACCACCGCGGTGGCGCTGGCGGCGGCGCTCGGCGCCGACTGCGAGATCTACAGCGACGTGGCCGGGGTCTTCACCGCCGACCCGCGGGTGGTCCCGGAAGCGCGGCGCCAGCCCGAGCTCTCCTACGAGGAGATGCAGGCCCTGGCCCGGGCCGGGGCCAAGGTGCTCAACGCCCAGGCGGTGGAGTTCGCGCGGACCACCGGCATCACCATCCGGGCGCGGAGCAGCTTCGGCGGCGACGAGGAGACGGTGGTGCGGGCCGGGCGCGGCGTCGAGCGGATCGCCGGCGTGGCGGTGGAGAAGGAGCTGGCGCTGGTGGACGTCCCGGCGGCGGACGGGGACCGGGCGCTGGCCCTGCTGGCGGCGGCGCAGGCGCCGGCGACGCCGGTGGAGGGTGGCCCGGGGCGGGTGGTGCTGGCGGTGGCGCTGGAGAACGTCCACGGCTTCGCGCCGCTGGCCGAGGCGCTGCGGCGCGAGCTCCCCGGGGTGCGGATCACCGCCGAGGGCGTGGGCGCGGTGACGGTGGTGGGGACCGGCGTGGCGGCGACGCCGCGGGTGCGCCAGGCGCTGCTCGAGGCGCTGGCCGCGGCCGGGGGCGCGCCGCTGGCCGTCGAGAGCGGACCGCTCCAGGTCACCGTCTACGCCGAGCAACGACTGCTGGCCGAGCTGGCCCGCCAGGTTCACCATCGGTTGATGGGGTGAGGCGCGGCAGGGTGGCGCAGGCGCGGCCGCCGCCGGGGTCCCCGGGTCACGATGGGCGGGGCGCGGGCGACCCCCGGGTCACGGCGACCGCCACGGGTTCACGGGACGGCGCCGGCCGATCCAGTTGATATCGTGGGCGTCCCATCCGGGACCTGCCGGGAACGGGGCTTGCTCGGTAGATCCCCACCGGAGCGGAGGGGGCCATGACCTTGCAGAAAGCCAGTCTCGCGTTGACCAGTGGGATCCAGCGCCCCCTGCAGGTCCCTTCCGTGGACGACGCCCGGGCGCGCAGTGGGCGCTCGGTGGCGGTGGTGATCGCCGTGCTGGCCATCCTGGTGATGGTGGCGCTGTAGCCGGCGGCGCCGGCCCGACCCGCGCAGACAAACAGCCCGCGCGGCCGCAGGGATCGGGCCCGTCGAGTGGCGCGCTCAGCGCCCCCAGTAGCCGCTGGCGCCGACGCCGGGGACGTCCTTGCGGAAGTCCATCTTCGGGTCGAGCCTGGCGAAGGTGCACATCTCACTGAGCCGCGAGTAGATCCGGTCGCCGACCCGCTGCGCCAGCGTCATGGCCTCGGCCTCGGCCCGGAAGTCCGGCGAGCGGGTGTCGCGGCGGCCCGGCTCCGGGGGCGCGCCGCGCGGCTCGACGAAGTAGTTGGTGGCGAAGAGCGTGGAGAGGCCGCTGTTGAAGCGGCGGCTGATCAGCTCGTCGAGCATCGACTGCTCCCAGGGGGTGCCGCGCTCCTTGCCCAGCTCGTCGATGGCCAGCACCGGGACCGAGAGCAGCGGCCGCAGGATCTCCATGTGGCTGCGGCCGGCGCTGAAGCCGTCCTTCATGTCGGAGAGCAGCAGCATGAACTCGACGTAGCGGCTGGCCACCCCCTTCTCCAGCGCCAGCCAGCGCAGGGTGGAGGCCAGCAGGTGGGTCTTGCCGCCGCCGGGGCGGCCGTAGAAGAGGAAGCCCCGGGTCGGCTCGTCGCGGCGGAACTTGCGGGCGAAGTCCTCGGCGATCCCCTTGGCCGCCGACTGCTCCGGCGAGTAGAGCCGGAAGCTCTCGAAGCTGGCGGTGGCGAGCGTGGCCGGGATGCCGATCTGGTTGAAGAGGGCGAGCCGTTCGTCGAGGTGGCGGCAGGCGCAGGCCTGGGCCACCGGGCCCGACGGGGAGGGGACCAGCGCGAAGCCGCTGCCGTTGCACCGGGTGCAGCGGGCCTGGCACTCGCAGCGGCGGGCCCGGGCCGGCTTGCCGAGCACCTGCTCGACCAGGTAGCCGGCGCCGCCGCAGGAGGCGCACGGGGTGCTCTCGACCGGGGTGGACATAGAGGGCGCGGACTCTACACCGATCCCCGCAGGCTGGTCAGCCCGGCCTCGCGGGCGGCGTCGAGCAGGTGGTGGCGCAGCGTCGCGCGGTGGGCGCGGCGGCTGGCGCCCCGCGGGCGGGGGCCGGCCCGCAGCGCCAGGCGGGGTCCGAGCGAGGCGCGGCGGGGGCGGTCCAGCGAGCCGAGCCAGGCCGAGAGGAGGCGGGCGTCGGCGGCGGCGATGGCCGCCTCCACCCGCGCCAGGGTGGCGCCGGGTCCGGCGGCGCCGAGCAGCGCGAGGGCCTCGCGGTAGCCGGCGCGCCAGGCGGGCGGGGCGCCCTCGCCGGCCTCGACCAGCCGGGCCCGGGCCGCGGCCAGCCGGGCCTGCGCCGCGGCCGCCTCGGTCGCCGGCGGAGGAGGCGCATCGCCCACGGCGCGGGAGGAGAAGGCGCGCCACTCGTCCTCGACGGCGTAGCGCAGGGCCCGCAGCGAGCGGGGAGGGCTGGCGCCGGGGGCGCGGCGCTGCAGGAGCTCCTCCCAGCCGAACTTGAGCCCGCGCAGCACCACCGCCACCGGGAGGCCGCGCCGCTCCCAGCCGGCGATCAGCTCCTGGTCGAGCGGGGAGACCATCAACCCCTTGCCGGAGAGGCCGAGGAAGTACTCGGCCACCACCAGCTGGTAGGAGAGGTCTCCCGGGGCGAGGTCCGACATGCTTCGGAGTCTAGCGGAGGAGGGTGACGGGGGGCGGGCCCGCCCCGGCCAGGCCGACGGGGGCGCGAGCGCAAGATCCAGGTTCGTCACCAAGATGACACAATCTCGAATTACCCAACTCCATCAGCCGGTTGTGTCTGTCGATTCGCCTGGTGCCCCGGTCGTGGGTGGCCTGGACGGCTTGTCCGGGGTCAAGTCCGGAGTGGATAGGGAGTTCCGGGTGAATTCAACGGTCTTGGTGACAGGGGTGGGGGGGCCGGCAGGTCGGGCCGGCGCCGCCTATTTTGCGGGGCGGGGTTACCGGGTCGTCGGCACCGACGTCCGCGAGGTCGAGTCGCCCGCCACCGTCTTCCGCCGGGTGCCGCTGGCGCGCGACCCGGCCTACACCGCCGCGCTGGTCGACCTGGCCGTGGCCGAGGGGGCGGCGCTGGTGGTCCCCACGGTGAGCGAGGAGCTCCCGGTGGTGGCGCGGATCCGCCCGCTGCTGCGCAAGCGCGCCATCGCCGTGGCCACCTCCGAGTCCCTGGGCGTCGACGTCGCCAACGACAAGCTGCTCACCGCCCGGGCGCTCATCAAGGCGGGCGTGGCCGCCCCGGCCACCTGCCCGGGGAGCCTGGCCGGCACCGAGGCGGCGCGGCAGCTCGGCCTGCCGCTGCTCTCCAAGCCCCGCTTCGGCCGGGGAGGGCGCGGGGTGCTGGTCCACCGCACCCTCGCCGACCTGGCGCGCGTCGGCGGCGACGAGGTGGTCTGGCAGGCCTTCCTGCCGGGCGAGGAGTTCGACGTGAACCTCTACCTGGAGCGCGACGGCCGGGCCCCCGCGGCGGTGGTCCTGCGCAAGACCGGGCTGAGGGAGGGGGAGGTGGGGAACGCCACCGGCGTCGAGCGGGTCGAACGCCCCGATCTCGCCGCCCTGGCCGTCGCCGCCGCCCGGGCCCTCTGGCTCGAGGGGCCGCTCGACGTCGACATCCGCATCGGCCGGGACGGCGCCGCCGCGGTGCTTGAGATCAACGCCCGCCTGGGCGCCAACGTGCTCACCGCGCGCGAGGTGCTGGACGCCCTCGACGACGCCTGGAGGAATGGACGATGCGCCTGACCCTCGCCGCCTGTGCCCTGCTGCTCCTCGCCGGCCCCGCCGCCGCCGCCGAGGACCTGGACAAGGGGCTGACCGCCCGCGCCTGGCTGGGCGGCACCGAGCCGGGCACCTCCAAGCAGGCGGTGGAGGCGCAGCTCGGCTACGCCGGGTTCGAGCGGCTGCAGCTGCAGGCCGGCGCCGGCTGGACCGACAACATCTTCTATTCGGCGTCCAAGGCCTACGCGACCGCCTACTTCGACTACGCGCCCGGCTCCTACCTGAAGGGCGATCTCTCGCTGCGCCGCTACCTCTACTCCGGCGCCAACCGGCCCACCCCCGACTCCAGCGCCTACGACCTGGTCCCGCGCGGCGAGGTGGAGGTCTCGCACCGCTTCGGCGAGGTGGTCCGCGCCGGGCTCGCCTACCAGCTCTTCGCCCCGGACTTCTTCTACGACCAGGCCACGCGCATCGTGAACCACAAGCTCACCGCCGAGGTGGAGCTCCAGCTGGGCCAGGGCTTCTCGGTGAGCGGCATGGCCGCCATGCTCATCGACCCCGACCCGGCCCGCACCACCATCAAGGATCGGCCGCTGCCCGGCGCCGCCCCGGGGACCACCTGCACGCCGGGGGTGGCCGCGGCGGGCTGCGCGCTCACCACCCACGTCATCACCCGCCAGGAGCTGCTGCTGGGCGCCGGCGGGGCCTACCGGACCGGGCTGTTCACCGCCAGCCTCCGCTACATCCCCAACCGCGACCTCGACTCCGGCTTCGCCTGGTCGATCCTCTCCGGGCTGGAGCTCCGGCCGGCCGACCGGATCGCCATCGACCTGCAGTGGATCCTCGACCGGTACGCCGCCGCCTCCGGCCCCACCTTCGCCGGCAAGAACGGGCACATCGTCTGGGCGCGGGCCCGCTACCAGCTCACCCCGGCGCTGGCCCTGGGCGGCGGCCTCAAATACGTGAACAACCCCAGCCCGGCCAGCACCAGCGCCGCGGCCGGGTCTCGCGCCGACGCCACCCTGCTGCTCGACGTCGAGTGGCGCACCGGGCTGCTGCACTAGGGATCCCGGTGGCGCGCCGCCTCCCCCCCGCCGCGCTCCTCGCGGCCGTCCTGCTGGCCGCCGCCCCGGCCTCGGCCCAGCGTGGGACGCCCCGGGGGGCGGCCAGCGTCTCCACGCCCCCGCCGGAGGTCGGCACCTCGGCCGCCAAGGTGGAGGGGCTGCGCCGCTACGGGCGCACCCTCACGCAGGCGCGCCGGTTCGACGACGCCATCCGCGCCTACCAGCGGCTCCTGGCCTTCGTCCCCGGGGACGTCGAGACGCTGGGACAGCTCGGCCAGCTGCTGGCCTGGGGTGGGCGCTACGACGAGGCCATCGTCCACTACCGCGAGGCCCTGGCGCGTCGCCCGGCCGACGCCGCGCTCCAGAGCGATCTCGCCGACACGCTCACCTTCGCCAAGCGGTTCGACGAGGCGGAGCGGCTCTACGGGGAGGTGCTGGGGAAGCGGCCGGACTACCACGAGGCGCTCAAGGGGCTGGCCCGGGTGCGCCTGCTGCGCGGCGACGCCGACGGGGCGGCCCCGGTGCTGGAGCGGGCGCTCCGGCTCTACCCCCGGGACGTCGACCTCTACCGCGACCAGGCCCGCCTCCTCTCCCAGCAGGGGAAGCTGGACGCGGCGCTCCGGGCGATCCAGTCGGCGGCCCTGCTGGCCCCAGGGGACCTCGAGGTGCGCCGCCTGCTGGCCGAGACCCAGCAGCGGCGCCAGGACTGGCCGGCCGCGGTCGAGGCCTGGTCGGAGGTGGTCCGGCTCGACCCGGAGTCGGCCCAGGCCCAGGTGGCGCTGGGGCGGGCCTACCTGGCGCAAGGCCGGCTGCCGGCGGCGCGGGAGCACGCCCTGCTGGCGGAGCGCATGAGCCCCAGCGACGAGGGGGCGCGCCAGCTCACCGCGGCGCTCGACAAGGAGGGGAGCCTGGGGCCGCTGCGGACCACCGCGGAGTGGGCCGAGCTGCTGGTGCACGCCGCCCTGCTGCCGCTCCTGCTGGTGGTCTCCGGGCGGATCCGCCGCGGGCTGCGCCGCCGCCCCTGGGCGCGCCTGCTCGCCGTCTGGGTGGTGCCGGCGGCGGTGGTGGTCAACCTGCTCTCCTACCTGCTGGCTCCCTGGCTGGCCCGGCGGATCGACCCGCGCATCTTCGAGGCCGGCACCGAGGTGCTGATCATCACCGGGTTGGCGGTGGCGGTGCTGACCCTGCTGCGTCGCGAGCCGACCGAGCGCGAGTTCGCCGGGCAGGTGGTGCTGGCGCTGGGCGCCCACCCCGACGACATCGAGCTGGGCTGCGCCGGCTTCATCCTCAAGCTCAAGGCCAGCGGCGCCCAGGTCCACGGCCTGACCCTGACCCGCGGCGAGCGCGGCACCGACCAGCCCGGGGTCAGGCCCGGGGAGAGCGCCCGGGCCGGACGCTACCTGGAGCTCGACGGCCACGAGGTGCTCGACCTCCCCGACGCCGGGCTCCAGGACCGGGTGGGGGACGTCAAGGCGGCCATCGAGGCCAGGGTGAAGGCGCTGCGCCCCACCATCGTGCTCACCCACAGTGACGTGGACGTCCACGGCGACCACCGGGCGGTCCACGCCGCCACCCGCGAGGCGGCCCGCGGCGTCCCCACCGTGCTCTGCTACGAGGACGTCTCCACCACCGAGCGCTTCCAGCCCAACCTGTTCGTGGACATCAGCCACTACCTGGAGGACCATCTCCGCGTCTGCGCCCTGCACGCCACCCAGGCCCACCGGGCCTACATGGATCCCGAGGTGATCAAGGGACGGGCCGCCCACCGCGGCCTCCAGGCCGGCGCCCGGTACGCGCTGGCCTTCCGCTCCCTGGTGCTGGTGCGCTGAAGTTATGACCGCCCTGCACGCCGTCTTCTGGGCCTTCGGCCTGACGGTCTTCGTCCTCGGGCTCCAGGGGGCGGTCTACTTCCCGCTCACCCTGGCCTACGAGGCCTGGAAGCGGCGGACCCTGCGCCGCCTGGCCCCGTTCACCGGGCGGGTCAGCGTGGTGGTCCCGGCCTTCAACGAGGCCCGCACCATCCGGGTCAGCGTCGAGACGGTGCTGGAGTCGAGCTGGCCCGGCCTCGAGGTGATCGTGGTCGACGACGGCTCGACCGACGGCACCGCCGAGCAGGTGCAGCCCCTGGCCGACGCCGGCCGCATCCGGCTGCTCCGCCAGGCCAACGCCGGCAAGGCCCGCGCCCTCAACGCCGGCATCGCCGTCGCCACCGGCGAGGTGGTGGTCTACACCGACGCCGACAGCCTCTTCCTGCGCGACACCGTGGCCCTCCTGGTGCGCTGGTTCGCCGACCCGGCCATCGACGCCGTCTGCGGCAACGACGCCCCGCTGCGGGCCGGCACCGCGCTGCAGAAGCTCCTGGTG
Source organism: Anaeromyxobacteraceae bacterium (assembly GCA_032654565.1). Lineage (GTDB taxonomy): Bacteria > Myxococcota > Myxococcia > Myxococcales > Anaeromyxobacteraceae > JADKCZ01. The sequence continues at coordinate 97,556 of JAULAX010000018.1, forward strand.
GTCACCACCCACATCGGCACCGGCTACGTGCGGCGGGCGCTCTCGATGCTCCGCTGCCTGCCCATCATCTCCGGGAACCTCGGCGCCATCCGCCGGCGGGTGCTCGACGAGGTGGGCGGCTTCGAGCCGATCTGGGGCGAGGACCTGGAGCTCACCTGGCGGCTCCAGCTGGCCGGCAAGCGGATCGTCTTCGACCCCGAGCCGGTGGTGCTGGCCGACTGCCCGGCCACCCTGGGCGGGCTCTGGCGGCAGCGGGTCCGCTGGGTGCGCAGCTACCTCAAGATCGCCCGGCGCTACCGGGGGCGGTTCCTGGCGCGCGACGCCTGGCCCTTCTCGCTCTACCTGCCCCTCAACTTCGCCAACATGGCGCTGGTGCCGCTGCTGCAGACCGGCCTGCTGCTGCTGCTGCCCCTGGCCCTGTCGCGGGGCTGGCTCGCCCTCCACGGCCCGTGGGAGCTGGCCGCCTGGCTGGGGCTGGTCTTCTTCTTCGCGGTGGCGGTCTACGCCATCCTCCTCGACCGGGAGTGGCGCGACCTGGCCTACCTGCCCTGGGGCCTGCTGATCCTGCCGGTGTCGTACGTCCTGAACGCCGTCGTCATCTACTCATGGTGGAAAGAGATGAATCGAGCCGAGGAGAAGTGGGAGAAGCTGGGGCGCCTCGAGGCGACGACGGGCGCGGGGCGGCGGCCCTGGGGATCGTGGCTGGCGCTGGCGGTCATGCTGGGGACGGTGGCGGGCGCGCTGGCCCTCCTGCAGTCGCAGCGTCCGGCCCCGGCGACGGTGGTGGGCGCCGGCGGGACCCCGCTGGCCTGGGCCGGGAGCGGCGTGGCCCGGCCGGTCTTCTCGCTCGGGCTCTCCACCCACTTCAACCCCTACGGTGACTGGAACGACGCCGTCCGCAGCGTGCTGGCGCGACCCCTGGTGGGGCTGGGCCGGGTGGTCGGGGTGGAGGCGGGCCGCGCCGAGTGGACCTACTTCCGCTGGGCCGGGCAGGAGGCGCGCTGGTCGAACCACCAGAAGGGGGCCAGCGAGGACCTGCTGGCCACCGCGGCCGCCGCGCTGCGGGCCCGGGGCTTCCAGGTGGCCGCCTACGTCGATCTCTACGCCCCCACCTGGATCGCCGCCCACCCCGGGAGCGCCGCCATCCTCGCCGACGGGACGCCCCACCCCGAGCAGGTCAGCCTCGCCGAGCTGGCCGACGGGCCCTTCGGGGCCCTGGTGGTCCAGATGGTGGAGGAGCTCGCCCGCACCCAGGCGGTCGACGCCATCGACCTCACCGAGGCGGCCTACCGCCAGACCTCCTTCGGTCCGGCCGACCTCGCCTCCTTCCGCACCATCAGCGGGCGGCCCGACTGGCCCCGCGACTGGCGCGGCCGGCCCGACGTGGAGGACCCTGCGGTCTGGGCCTGGAAGTCGGCGCTGATGGAGCGCTTCGTGCAGCGCGCCGCCGAGGCGGCCCACCGCCACGGCAAGCAGCTCTGGATGGACGTGGCGGCCAGCTGGAAGGACCTGAAGCGGGACGGCCGCGACCACGGCCACGACTACGCGCTCCTGCTGCGCCACGCCGACCGGCTGGTGGTCTGGAACTACCACTGGCTGGAGGGGCTCCCGGCCACGGCCTCGACCGAGCTGGCCCGGCGGCTGGCGGCGACGCTCCCGGCCGGACGCTGGAGCATGTCGGTGGGGCTGTGGGGGCCGGAGGGGAAGGCCATCACCCCGGCGCAGCTGGGCCAGACCCTGGCGGCGTCGCTGGAGGGCGGGGCCCGCGACCTCTGGGTCACCCCCAACGACCAGGTCACCGACGCCCACTGGAACGCCCTGCTGCAGGCCTGGCTGGCGCCGGCCCCGCGCTGAGTCAGCCCAGCGCCAGGCAGGCGCAGCCGCTCCCGGCCCGCGGCGCCGCGGTCAGGAGAGCGCCCGCCAGAGCAGCCCCACCGCCACGGTGAGCTGGAAGACCGCGAAGCCGCGCACCAGCGTCGGGCCGGCCACCCGGCGCGTCACCCGGGCGCCGACGGCACCGCCCAGCAGGAAGCCGCCGGCCACGCAGCCGACCACCAGCCAGGGCAAGCCGCCCTGGGCGCGGGCGTAGACCAGCACGCCGGGCAGGCCGACCGGCGGCAGCATCACCGCCAGGCTGGTCCCCTGGGCCTCGTGCTGCCGGAGGCCAAGCACCGCCACCAGCAGCGGGATCATCAGCACCGCGCCGCCGATGCCGAGCAGCCCGGAGGAGGCCCCGCCGAGCGCGCCGATCCAGAGGGCGTGGACCAGCGCCACCCGGGAGGGCGCCGCCGGCGCCGGCGCGGGCCCATCGCCCGGGGCCCGCTCCGCCGCCCGCCAGTTGCGGATCGCCAGCGCCACCAGGAAGAGCACGAAGCCGAGCCGCAGCGGCCGCTCCGCCACCGCGGTGGCCGCCAGCGACCCCAGCCAGACGCCGCCGAGGAAGCCGGCCACCAGCGGGGTCACCAGCCGCCAGCGGACCTGGCCGGCCCGGTGGTACTCCACCACCGCCGCCAGGCCGACCGGCAGGAGCAGGATGGCCAGCGTCATCCCCTGGGCGTCGTGCTGGCCCAGCCCCAGCAGCAGCGCCAGCAGCGGCACCAGCACCACCCCGCCGCCGATGCCGAAGACCCCGGAGAGCAGGCCGGCCACCAGCCCGGCCAGCGAGCTCAGGATCCAGGTCACGGTCCGTGCCCGAGCACGCGCAGGACCTCGGCGGCGCTCCCGTAGCGCGCCTCGGGGAGCTTGGCCAGGCAGGTCTCGGCCACCGCCGCCAGGGCCGGGTCGACGCCCGGGTTGAGCGAGGCCAGCGGGGGCGGGTCGTCGTGGAGGATCTGCTGCCAGAGCGTGGCCGGGTCGCTGGTGGTGAAGGGCGGCGCGGCGCTGAGCAGCTCGTAGAGGATGACGCCCAGGCTGTAGAGGTCGCTGCGCGAGTCGACCAGGTGGCCCTGGGCCTGCTCCGGCGACATGTAGCGGTAGGTGCCGACCACCCGCCCGGCGCCGGTGAGCGGCTCGGAGCCGTCGTCGTGCTTGACCAGGCCGAAGTCCATGAGCCGGGCGGTGCGGTGGTCGTCCACCATGATGTTGGAGGGCTTGAGGTCGCGGTGGACCAGCTGGTGGCGGTGGATGTAGTCGAGCCCGGCCAGCACCTGGCGCAGCGCCGCCGAGAGCCGCTCCATGCGGCGCGGCCGGTTGAGGGCGGCGGCCAGGTCCAGGGAGAGCGGCGCCCGGGGCGTCGGCCGGATCCCGCCGGCCCGCTCCGGGGGCGGCGGCGGGATGCCGTCGGGGGCCGTCTCCGGCTCCTCCATCATGGTGGCCAGCGCCCGGATGGCTTCGGCGCCCAGCTCCCCGGGATCGCCGAAGCAGCCGGAGACGGTGAGCAGCGAGGCGTCGGCGCTGGGCGGCCGCAGGGTTCGCGGCTCGTCGATGGCCGGCGAGAGGAAGGCCCGCAGGTCGAGCCCCTCCACCAGCTCCATGGCCAGGTAGGAGTACCCCTCGTGGACCCCGGCCTCGTAGACGCGGACCACGTTGGGGTGGTCGAGCCTGCGCAGCACCTCGAACTCGCGGGCCAGCCGGCGGGCGGCGCGGGCGTCCACCAGGGGGGCGGGCCCGAGCAGCTTGAGGGCTGCCAGCCGCCGGGTGGTCCGGTGGATGCTCTTGTAGACCACGCCGACGCCACCCCGGCCGATGACCGAGATCAGCTCCCACGGGCCGATGAAGTGAGGGACCACGGCGTGAGCATAGAAACGGCACGCTCCACCGGTCAAACAGCCGGACCATGGCGGGGGTGGTCCCGTGCTATAGACCGCACGTGCCGGGACCGTCCGACACCCCTGAGTTGGAGGCGCGCGTCCGCGCCCGGCCGCTGCCCCGCCACGTCGCCATCATCATGGATGGCAACGGGCGCTGGGCGCAGGGTCGTGGGCTGCCGCGCGTGGCCGGCCACCGCGAGGGGGCCGCCGCGGTCCGCGCCGTGACCCGCGCCGCCCGCCGGCTCGGCCTCGAGGCCCTCACCCTCTACGCCTTCTCCATGCAGAACTGGTCGCGCCCGGCCGACGAGGTCGAGGCGCTGATGATGCTGCTGGTCGAATTCCTCGAGAAGGAGCAGCAGGAGCTGCTCACCAACGGCATCCGGCTCAACGCCATCGGCGACCTGGCCCGGCTGCCGGCCGAGGTGGGCTCGCGGCTGGCGGCGGTGCGCCAGGCCACCGCCGGCGCGACCGGGATGGTGCTGACGCTGGCGCTCTCCTACGGCGGTCGCGAGGAGCTGGTCCACGCCGCCCAGGTGGCGGCAGGGCGCGGCGGGCCCATCGACGAGGCGGCGCTGGAGGCCGGGCTCTGGACCCACGGCCTGCCCGACCTCGACCTGCTGGTGCGGACCAGCGGCGAGCGGCGCATCTCCAACTTCCTGCTCTGGCAGGCCGCCTACGCCGAGCTCTACTTCACCGACACCCACTGGCCGGCCTTCGACGAGCGCGAGCTGCTGCTGGCGGTGGCCGACTTCCAGGCGCGGCAGCGCCGCTTCGGTCTCACCGGCGAGCAGGTCGCCTCGAAGGGCGGGCGGGAATGAAGACCATGGACGCCGGCAACCGCCGCAACCTCTTCGAGCGGGCCATCTCGGCGCTGGTGCTGCTCCCGGTGGCCATCTGGCTCACCTGGCTGGGCGGCTGGCCCTTCGCCGGGCTGGTGGCGGTGGCCGCCGGCCTGTGCGCGGTGGAGCTGCTGCTGATGTTCGGGCCGCTCAAGCTGGCCGAGTGGTACGGGGTGCTGATCGCCGGCGCCATCCCGCTGCTGGCGGCGCTCCACCGCGGCCGGGCGCTGCTCCCCGACTGGGCCCCGCTGGGGGTGGCCTTCGCCACCCTGGCGCTGCTCGGCCTGCTGCTCTTCACCCACGACACCCAGGCCGAGGTGCCGGCCCGGGCCGGCCGGATCACCCTGGCCTGGCTCTACTTCGGCCTGCTGGCCTCGATGCTGGTCGGCCTGCGGGTGCAGGGCGGTACCGCCTGGGTGGTGCTGGCCTTCGTGGTCACCTGGGCCAACGACACCTTCGCCTACTTCGCAGGGATGTTCTTCGGCAAGCACCTGCTCTACGAGAAGGTGAGCCCGAAGAAGACCTGGGAGGGGTTCGCCGGCGGCGCCGCCGGGAGCGTCGTCGGCGCCCTGGTGGTCCGGGCCACGCTGCTGCCGGAGCTCCCGGTGACCCTGGCCATCCTGCTCGGCGCCGGGGCCGCGGTGCTCGGGCCCATGGGCGACTTCACCGAGTCGCTGCTGAAGCGGTCGGCCGGCGTCAAGGACTCGGGCAAGCTCATCCCCGGCCATGGCGGGCTGCTCGACCGGATCGACGCGCTGCTCTTCGTGGTCCCCTGGGTCTACCTGTTCGTGCGCTGGCTCGCGTAGAGCTCGCCGGCTGGCCTGGCGGCAGGGGCCCGCCGGTGGTTGAGCCGGGCCCGTTCCGCGTGATAGGGTCCGGCCCCATGCGGCGCCTCGCCATCCTCGGCTCCACCGGCTCCGTCGGCGTCCAGGCGCTCGACGTGGTGTCGCGCTTCCCGGACCGCTTCGAGGTGGTGGCGCTGGCGGCCGGCCGCAACGTCGAGCGGCTGGCCGAGCAGGCCCGGCGCTTCCGTCCCCGCCTGGTGGCGGTGGCCGACGCCAGCGCCGCCGGGGCGCTCCGGGCCCTGGTCCCGGCCGGCACCGAGGTGCGCGGCGGCGACGACGCGGTGGTGGCCGCGGCCGCCCACCCCGACGTCGACTTCGTGCTGGCCGCCATCTCCGGCGGCGCCGGGCTGCGCTCCACCGCCGCCGCGGTCGAGGCCGGCAAGGACGTGGGGCTGGCCAACAAGGAGTCGCTGGTGCTGGCCGGCGAGCTGATGATGCGGCGGGCCGCCGAGCGCGGCGGGGCCATCCTGCCGGTCGACAGCGAGCACTCGGCCATCCACCAGTCGCTGCGCGGGCACAACCACGCCGAGGTGCGGCGGCTCATCCTCACCGCCTCGGGCGGGCCGCTGCGCGAGGTGGCCGCCGGCGAGCTCGCCGGGGTGACCCCGGCGCGGGCCCTCAAGCACCCCACCTGGACCATGGGCGACAAGATCACCATCGACTCGGCGACCCTGATGAACAAGGGGCTGGAGGTGATCGAGGCCCGCTGGCTCTTCGACGTCGAGCCGGCCCGCATCGACATCGTCGTCCACCCGGAGTCGATCGTGCACTCCATGGTGGAGTACATCGACGGCTCGATCGTGGCCCAGCTGGGCATCTCCGACATGCGGGGCCCCATCAGCTACGCCATGGGTCACCCGGAGCGGCTGCCGCTCGACCTGCCGCCGCTCGACCTGGCCCGGCTCGGCCAGCTCTCCTTCGAGGAGCCCGACCCGGTCCGCTTCCCGGCCTACCGGCTGGCCTACCGGGCCCTGGAGCTGGGCGGGACGGCCCCGGCGGTGCTCTCCGGCGCCGACGAGGCGGCCGTGGCCGCCTTCCTCGGCGGGCGCTGCCGCTTCACCGACATCGCCCGGCTCTGCGCCGAGGTGCTGGAGGCCCACGCCGTCGAGCGGCTCGCCTCGGTGGAGCAGGCGCTGGCCGCCAGCGACTGGGGACGGCGCGAGGCCGACCGCCGGGTTATGAAGGCCTGAGCACGGGGACGCACGACATGGACATCCTCTTCAAGGCCGGCTCGGTGGTGGCGCTCCTCGCCGGGCTCATCTTCGTCCACGAGCTGGGCCACTTCCTGGTGGCCAAGCTGCTCCACGTCAAGGTGCTGCGCTTCTCGGTCGGCTTCGGGGCCCGCCTCGCCGGCTTCACCTGGGGTGAGACGGAGTACCGGCTCTCGGTGCTGCCCCTGGGCGGCTACGTGAAGATGGCCGGGGAGGACCCGACCCAGCCCGTCGCCCCCGAGGACCAGGGGCGCACCTTCCTGGAGCAGCCGCCGTGGAAGCGGCTGGCCATCGCCTTCGCCGGGCCGGCCGCCAACCTGGTCTTCCCCTTCGTGGTCTACCTGGCGCTGGGGCTGGGGCAGAACGGCAGCCTGGTGCCGGGGCCGGTCATCGGCAGCGTGGCGCCGGGCTCCCCGGCGGCGGTGGCCGGGCTGGTGGCCGGCGACCGGATCGAGGCGGTCCAGCCCCCCGGCGGGGCGGCCCGGACCGTCCGCTACTTCTCCGACCTGCGCGAGCTGGTGTCGCCGCGCCCCGGCGTGCCGCTGGCCTTCTCGATCCGGCGTGGTGAGCAGCGGCTCCAGCTGCAGATCACGCCGGCGCGGGAGGAGGACGTCAACCCGGTCGAGACCCGCCCCATCGGCATCATCGGCGTCACCCCGGTCTTCGCCGCGGCGCTGGCCGCTCCCGCCCCGGGCCTGGCCTCGCCGCTCCAGCCGCTCGATCTCGTCACCGGCGTCGACGGGCGACCGGTGCGCCACGCTGGGGAGCTGGAGGCGGCGCTGGCCGCGGCCGGCTGCCGGCCGGTGGACCTCGAGGTGCGGCGCGGCGTCGGCAAGGCCCGCGCCCCGGCCAAGCTCAGCGGGGTGCCGACCTGCGACGCCGGCGGTGCCAGCGCCATCCTGCCCGCCGACCCCAGCGTCTCGGCCTACGTGAGCCGGGTGGACGAGGGCTCCCCGGCGGCGGCGGCCGGCATCGGGCGCGGCGCCCGGCTGGTGTCGGTCAACGGCACCCCCATCCGCGCCGGGCGGGACCTCAACGCCGTGGCCAGGGAGTTCCAGCCGGGCCGGCCGGTGGCCATCGGCCTCGGCGACGGCCGCACCATCTCGCTGGTGCCGGGCGAGGAGCGGTTCAAGGACGAGGTGACCCGCGAGCCGCGCCGCCGCCCGGTCATCGGCTTCCACCTCGAGGACCGGGCCGGCGTCGACACCCGGGCGCTGATGGCCGAGGAGGTGGCGCTGCAGCGCACCCCCGGCGAGGTGGCCCGGGTGGCCGCCGACCAGCTGGTCGAGGTGGTCCGGCTCACCATGATCGGCATCTACAAGATCGTCACGCTGCAGCTCAGCTTCAAGAACGTGGGCGGCACGCTGATGCTCTTCCAGATCGCCAGCGAGGCGGCCGAGGCCGGCCTCAAGGTCTTCCTCTTCCAGATGGCGCTGATCAGCGTCAACCTCGGGCTGATGAACCTGCTCCCCATCCCGGTGCTCGACGGCGGCCACATCGTCACCGCGCTCATCGAGGGGGCGACGCGCCGCCGGCTCTCGATGCGGGCCCGGGAGGCGGCCAACTGGGTGGGGCTGGCGCTGCTGCTCAGCCTGATGGTGCTCGCCTTCGCCAACGACGTGATCCGGATCTGGGGGTAGGCTCTTCCCACCCCATGCTGGTCGCCGCGCTCGACACCGCCACGCTCACCCTCTCCGCCGCGCTGCTCGAGGTCGGCGAGGCCGGGGCCGAGCTGCTGGCCGAGCGGACCGAGCACCAGCCGCCGCGGGTGGCGGCCGGGGCCACCATCGGCCACGGGGCCCGGCTGCCGGCGGTGATCCGCGACCTGCTGGTGGCCTGCCAGCGGAAGCTCCCCGAGGTGGAGGGCTACGCCATCGGGCTGGGGCCGGGCTCCTTCACCGGGCTGCGCATCGGCCTGGCCACCTTCAAGGGGTTCTCCTACGCCAACCAGCGCCCCATCGTCGGCGCCTCCAGCCTGGCCTCGATGGCCCAGGCGGCCGCCCCCGGGGCCCCCGCCGGCGCGCTGCTGGTGCCGCTGCTCGACGCCAGGCGCGGAGAGCTCTACGCCGGCTTCTACCGGGCCGAGGGGGGCGTGGTGGTGGCGGTGCGGCCCGACGCGGTGCTCCACTGGAGCGCGCTGCTGGAGGCGGCCCGCCAGCTGACCAACGGCCACCCGCCGGCCGGGTTCGGCGAGGGGTACCAGGCCTACGCCGCCGAGCTGGGCCCGGGCCTGCCCCGGCTGGCCACCGAGGTCCGCACCCCCAACGCCGCCGCCCTCGGCACGCTCTGCGCGGCGGCGCTGCGGGGGGCCGCCTTCGACAAGGACCGGCTGGCGGCGCTGGAGCCGCACTACGTGCGCAAGAGCGAGGCCGAGGTGAAGTTCCCCGACGGGCTGCCGCCGCCGGGCCTGCCGAAGCGAGGAGGGGCGTGATGGTGACCTGGAGCGAGGCGCTGCGGACCGGGGTGGTCGAGATCGACGACCAGCACCAGCTGCTCTTCCGCCGCGCCGCGGTGGTGCGCGACGCCGTCCGGTCCGGCCATGAGAGCGGCGAGGTGAAGGCGGCCATCGACTTCCTCAGCGACTACGCGGCCATCCACTTCGAGACCGAGGCCAGGTACATGAGCGCCGCCGCCTACCCGCAGGCGACCGCCCACCTCGCCGAGCACCGGCTGCTGGAGTGCAACCTCGACGCCGCCGCCGAGGCCTACCAGGCCGGGGGCGAGACGCCGCGCCTGGCCGACGCGGTGGTCGAGCTCTTCGAGAACTGGCTGGTGGCCCACATCCACGAGCACGACCGGGCGCTGGCCAGCTGGCTGCAGCGCACCGGCACGTCCGGGCGGGCCTGAGTCGGTGCCTGGGGCGGGGCATTAGCATGCGCGTCTTCGTCACCGGCGCCACCGGGCTCATCGGCCGCTCGCTCTGCGCGGCGCTGCTCCGTCGCGGCGACGAGGTGACGGCGCTCTCCCGGCAGGCCGGCGCGGCGCTCCCCCCCGGGGTGGCGCTGCTGCGGGGCGATCCGACGGTGGCCGGTCCCTGGCTGGAGGCCCTGACCCGGTCCGACGCGGTGGTCCACCTGGCCGGTGAGCCGGTGGCGGGCGGGCGCTGGACGGCGGCGCGAAAGGCGCGGCTGGCCGCCTCGCGCCTCGACTCGACCCGGCTGGTGGCCCAGGCCATCGCCGCCGGCGGGCCGAAGGTGCTGGTGCAGGGGAGCGCGGTGGGCTTCTACGGCGATCGGGGCGACGAGCCGCTCGGCGAGGGGGCGGCCCCGGGGCGCGGCTTCCTCGCCGACCTCTCGGTGCGGTGGGAGGCGGCGGCGGCCCCGGCGGCGACGCGGGCCCGGGTGGTGCTGGTCCGCACCGGGATCGTGCTGGCGCGGGACGGCGGGGCGCTGCCGCTGCTGGCCCGCCCGTTCCGCCTCTTCGCCGGTGGGCCCATCGGCGACGGCCGGGCCTGGCAGCCCTGGATCCACCTCGAGGACGAGCTGGGGCTGCTGCTGCTGGCGCTCGACGACGACCGGGCCCATGGGCCGCTCAACGCCGTGGCCCCGGCGCCGGTCCGGCAGGCGGAGCTGGCGCGGACGCTGGCGGGCGTGCTGCATCGCCCCAACCTGCTCCCGGTGCCGGCGGCGGCGCTGCGGCTGGGGCTGGGGGAGATGGCCGAGGTGCTGCTGGCCAGCCAGCGGGTGGTCCCCGGGCAGGCCGAGGCGCTCGGCTACCGGTACCGCTTCCCGGCGCTGGAGCCGGCGCTGCGCGACCTGCTCTAACCGCGACGGCGCCTTCGCAGGCCGGCGCCTTCACGGGCGCGGTGCGGTATCCTCCCGCCCATGGAACCACGCCCCATCTCCATCACGCTGCTCGGCGCCACCGGCGCCGTCGGCCGCGCCGTCCTCGAGGTGCTCGAGGACCTCGACGTCCCGGTCGGCCGGGTCCGGCTGCTCGCCACCGCCCGCTCCGCCGGACAGGAGCTCGACTTCCGCGGCGGCTCCTTCAAGGTCGAGGTCCCCAGCGCCGAGGCCTTCACCGGCTGTGACGTGGCCATCCTGGTCGCCGGGGCCGAGGCCAGCCGGGAGTGGGCCCCCCGGGCGCGCGCCGCCGGCTGCCTGGTGGTGGACGACTCCTCCGCCTTCCGCCAGCAGGCCGACGTGCCGCTGGTGGTGCCGGAGGTGAACGGCGCGGCGCTGGAGGGGGGCGCCCCGCTGGCCACCAACCCCCACGCCATCTCCATCGCCCTGGCGCTCACGCTGCAGCCGCTCCACGCCCTGGCCGGCCTGGCCCGGGTGGTGGTCTCCACCTACCAGTCGGTCTCGGGGACCGGCCACCGCGGCGTCGAGCAGCTGCAGCGCGAGGCCGCCGACCTGATGAACGGGCGGGAGCCGGGCGAGCCCGGCCGGATCCGTCACCGCGTCGCCTTCAACCTGGTGCCGCAGGTGGGGGCCATCGGCGACGACGGCGTCTCGGAGGGTGAGGCCAGCGTGGCCCGCGAGCTCCGGCAGCTGCTCGGCCTGCCCGGGCTGGCGGTCTCGGTGACGGCGGTGCGGGTGCCGGTCTTCTACGGCCACGCCGCCGCGGTCCACACCGGCTTCGACCGGCCGCTGGCGCCGACGGCGGCGCGGGAGGCGCTGCGGCTGGCCCCGGCGGTGAAGGTGATCGACCGGCCGGAGGAGGGCGTCTACCCCATGCCCATGCTGACGGTGAACGACGACGCCGTGCTGGTGGGGCGGCTGCGGGCCGACGCGGCGCTGGGGAACGGCCTCGCGCTCTTCCTGGCCGTCGACAACCTGCGCAAGGGGGGACCGACCAACCTGGTGCAGGTGGCGCTGGCGATGGTGGAGCGGCGTCGGCGGGGCACGTGAGGACGGGCGAGGGGCGCGTGACAGTTTGGCAGGCCGTCCCCAGGCGCCCGGGGCGCCTTTGCCAGATTGGCACCGCGGCGGCCGGCCGTCGCCGGGCGGCGAAGAAAACCCCAGTCGACCCGATGGGTTCGAACCTTGCCTGGCTGGCGCCGGCCTTGCACAATCCACGTCCATGATCCGCCGCCTCGCCCTCCTCGTCGCGTTGCTCCTCCCGGCCGCCGGGCTCGCCCAGACCACCGGCACGGTGCTGATCTCGCCGACCACCTTCGGGACGACCGACTGCACCTCGACGGCCAAGTCCGTCACGATCACCTGGACCTCGTCGAGCACGCCGGTGGCCGGGGGCAACGAGATCTACAAGGTCTGGGTCTCCCACACCGACACGGCCTGCCTGACCACTGGTCAGCCCACAGGGAGCCTGCAGCTCGGGAGCGACATCCCGGTGACCACCACGCCGCCGACCTACTCGACGACGCGCAGCGACTTCATCTCCAAGGCGGCGCTCTCCGCCTGCACGACCAACGCAACCATCTCCGTCTGCGTCCAGCACTGGGTCATTGGTGCGGCGAGCGCCAAGGGCACGGCGACCGGGAGCGCCACGCTCGAAGTGGAGCCACCGCCGGTTCCCGTCCTCGTCTCGGTCGCAACAGGCGACTCCGCGCTCTTCGTGAGTTGGGCGGACGGCACCACCAACACCATCGCGGCGGTCTCCTACAACGTGACCGCGGTGGGCGGCGGTGCCACCGTCACCAAGAACTCCACCAGCAAGTCCTATCGGCTCGGCGGCCTGACCAACGGCGTCACCTACTCGGTGACCGTCACGTCTCTTTCGGCGGGCGGCAATGAGTCGGTTGCGTCCTCGCCGCCAGTCCTAGGCACGCCGCAACCGGTGGACGGCTTCTGGGAGCAGTACAAGAACGCAGGCGGGGTCGAGCAGGGCGGTTGCGCCGGCGGCCCGGCCGGGCTGGTGGCGCTGCTGGGCGTGGCCCTGGCCTTGCGCGGGCTCCGGAGGCGCTCATGAGCCGCGCCATTCGCGCCGCTGCCCTGGTGCTCCTCGCTATCGCCGCGCCGGCCCTGGCCGAGGACCGGGCCTCCGGGGAACGGCTGGCCGGGGCCGGCTCCTTCGAGTTTCAGATGGGGCAGTACCGCCCGCTCATCGACTCCGAGCTCTTTCCGGACCTGGGCACGGCCGGCCTTCCGTGGGCCAGCAGCTTCGGTAACTCGCGTCCCTTCCTCTACCGGATCCACGGTGGCAAGGCCTTGGTCAGCGGCTACGGCACCCTGGAGCTGGGAGGCGGGGTCGGCTACTACTCCGTCACCGGCCACGGCCTCTTCCACACCGGCGGCGCGGTGAGCCCGGAGGAGACCGGGTTCATGATGGTGCCGCTCACCCTCGACCTCACCTACCGGGTGGATCCGCTCTGGGAGCGGCTGGGCATCCCGCTGGTCCCCTACGGCCGGATCGCGCTGCTGCGCGACCAGTGGTGGGTGACCGGGGCGGGCGGCAAGTCCAGCATGTCCGGCGCCACCAACGGCTGGGGCTGGGCCGGCGGCCTGGCGCTGGTGCTCGACTTCATCGACCCGACGCTGGCGCGCGAGCTGGACCGCGACTCGGGCATCAAGCACACCATGCTGGTGGTGGAGGTCGGCCAGAACAAGGTGGACGACTTCGGCTCGAAGACCAGCTGGGACCTCTCCAGTGACAAGCTGGCGGTGAGCTTCGGGTTCCTCTTCGCCTTCTGACCGGCGCGCCCCCGGCCGCCGCGGCGCCCCGGGGGCGAGCGCTACAGCTTCCGGTGCTTGAGCGCAGGCAGCTCCTGGCGCACCCGCTCCAGCCGGGCCCGGCTGAAGGGGGCCACGCAGACCCCCTCGCCGTCGGCGCAGCGGGCCAGCACCACGCCCCACGGGTCGATGACCATGGCGTTTCCGAAGGTCTGGCGCTTGGCCGAGTGGGTCCCCACCTGCGCCGGGGCCACCACGTAGGCCAGGTTCTCGATGGCCCGGGCCCGCAGCAGCACCTCCCAGTGGTCCTTGCCGGTGAAGAGCGTGAAGGCGGCCGGGATGGAGAGGATGGCGGCGCCGAAGCCGGCCAGCTTCCGGTAGAGCTCGGGGAAGCGCAGGTCGTAGCAGATGGTCAGGCCGATGCGCCCCAGCGCGGTGGGGGCGATGATGGCCTGGTCGCCGGCCGCCACCACCTCCGACTCGGCGTAGCGGGCGCCGTCGGGGATGCTGACGTCGAAGAGGTGGATCTTGCGGTAGGCGGCCACCAGCGAGCCGTCGTCGGCGATCAGCGCGCAGGTGTTGGCGGTCTTCCCCGGCTCCGCCACCTTCTCGGCGATGGAGCCGGCGATGACGTGGACGGCCCGCCGCCTGGCCACCTCGCGGATCACCCCCAGGGTCGGCCCGTCGAGGGTCTCCGCCCCCTCCAGCAGCCCCTCCTGCGGCCCCATGTAGGAGAAGTTCTCCGGGAGGCCGATGAGGCGGGCTCCCAGGTCGGCCGCCTCCTCGATGAGCCGCACGGCGGTCTCGAGGTTGCGGACCCGGTCCGGGCTGGAGGTCATCTGCACCGCGGCGATCAGGAAGGTGGGCGGGGCCATGTCGATCGACTTATCACGACCGAACCTCCCCCGGTGGTGCCAACCCCACCGTCCCGGCCCCCCCGGGGGGAGGGTGAATTGGCTGCCGGTGGCGACCTGCCTAGACTCCAGACCGTGAGCGGCACCAGCCCAGCCCGGCGCCTCGCCGGCCTCCTCCTCGCGGCCCTGGCCGGGAGCGCCGGGGCCGAACCCGCGCCCCCGCCCTGTCCGGCCGGCGGCGACGCCTTCCGCTCCCCCAGCGCCGTGGCCCACTACCTGGAGGCGCGGCTGGCCGGGCTGCGCGGCGATCACCCGCAGGCGGCCGAGGAGCTGCGGCTGGCGGTGATCTTCGACGAGGGGAGCGCCGAGCTGCGCGCCGCCCACGCCGAGGCGCTGGCCGCCGCCGGCCGGCTCGAAGCCGCCGAGGCGGAGGCGCGGCGAGCGCTGGCCTGTGACGGGAGCGGGCGGGCGGCCTCGTCGGCGCGGCTGCTGCTGGGCCGGATGCTGGTGGCCCGGGGGCAGGTGGAGCCGGCCCTCCTCGAGCTGCGCGCCGCCATGGCCATCGAGGCGGCCCGCGCCGCCGGGGGCGAGCGCGGCGACCCCGAGGCCTGGCGGCTGGCGGCCGGGCTCCAGGTGGAGGCGGGCGACCTCGACGGGGCCCGGGCGACGCTGGGGGCGGCGGTGGCGGCGGTGGGGGCCGACGGCGGCGGCCTCCGCGAGCTGGGGCGGCTGCTCCTGACGCGGCGCGACCCGGCCCGGGCCGAGGCGCCGCTGCGCCGCGCCGTGGAGGTGGATCCCGGAGACCTGGAGGGCTGGCGGCTGCTGGCGCAGGCGGACGAGGCGCTGCGCCACCGGGCCCCGGCCCGGGCCGACTGGCTGGCGCTGCTGCGGCTCGATCCGGAGGACGCCGAGGCCCTGCTCGGGCTCGGCCGCCTGGCGCTGCAGGAGGACGACGTGGCCGCCGGCGAGGAGTGGTTCCGTCGCCACCTGCGCGCCGCGGGGGAGGGGACCGAGCCGCGGCTGCGCGTCGCCTTCGAGTGGCTGGAGGCGCGGCGGCCCGAGGCGGCGCTCCGGGTGGCGCGGGACGGGCTGGCGGCGGCGTCCGGCGAGGCCCGGCTGCTGCTGGTGGCCGGGCTGGCGCTCCACGACCTGCGCCGCTGGCCGGAGGCGGCGGCGCTGCTCGGCCAGGTCTCCCCCGGCGCCGGCGACCTCTGGTTCTCGGCGCGGGTCACCATGGCCAACGCCCTCTCCCGCGCCGGGCGCCACGAGGAGGCGTTGGCGGCGCTGGCGGCGCCGCTGACGGCCCGCCCCGGCGAGCCGCGCCTGGTGACGCTCCGGGCCACGGTGCTGATCCGGACCGGGCGGGTGGCCGAGGCGGTGGCGCTGCTCACCGAGCAGCGCGCCGACCGGATCCGGCTCGGCGACCTGGCGGCGCTGGTGGAGATCGAGGAGGCCCTGGCCGAGGCGCTGGTGCGCGCCGGCCGGGCCGCGGAGGCGGTGGACGGGCTGCGGGCCGCCGTCGAGGCCCAGCCCGGCGAGCTGGAGCTCCGCTACGCGCTGGGGGCGGCCCTGGCCAGGGCCGGGAGGCCCGCCGAGGCGGTGGTGGAGATGCGGGCCCTGCTGGCCCTCGACCCGGAGAACCCCGAGGCGCTCAACTTCGTCGGCTACCACTGGGTGGAGCAGGGGGTCCGGCTCGACGAGGCCGAGGCCCTGCTGCGCCGGGCGCTGGCGGCGGCCCCGCGCCGCGGTCACATCGTCGACTCGCTCGGCTGGCTGATGCTGCGCCGGGGCCAGGCGGGGCGGGCGGTGGAGCTGCTGGAGCGGGCCGTCCAGCTCTCCGGCCCGGATCCGGCGGTGCTCGACCACCTCGGCGACGCCTACCGCGCCGCCGGCCGCCCCGCCGACGCCGCGGCCACCTGGCGCCGGGCCCTGGGCGGCTTCGGCGACGAGCCGCCCGCCGAGCAGCTCCGGCTGCGGTCGGCGCTGGAGCGGAAGCTCTCCGGCGCCGCGGCCCCGGCGCTGCGCCCGGTGGCGCGCTGAGTGCGCTGCCACGGCGCCCGCGGCGCCGGCCCGCCCCAAGCGTCCGCTCACTCCCGGTTGACGCCCTCCCGGCCCGCTCCTAGGTTCCGGGTGAGATGAACGCCCCGCCGTTTCCAGCCGCCTCCGAGGCGACCCACGACGAGGGGTTCCTCCACTCGGTGGACCACACCCGGCTCTACTGGCGGCGCTACCGGCCTCCTGCGCCGCGGGCCACGGTGGCGGTCTTCCACGGCGGCGGCGACCACTCCGGGCGTTACCCCGCCCTGGCCGGCGCCCTGGTCCAGGCCGGCTTCACGGTGGCGCTGGTCGACTTCCGCGGCCACGGCCAGTCCGACGGCCGCCGCTGGGCCATCGACTCCTTCTCCGACTACCTCGCCGACGCCGACACCTTCCTCCACGCCCAGCGCGCCGGCCCGCGGCGGCTCTTCGTGGTGGGGCTGGGGGCCGGGGCCCTGATCGCGGCCCGCTGGGCGCTGGCCCGGGCCGGGCAGGCCGACGGCTTCGTCTTCGCCTCGCCGCTCTTCGGCTTCGGCCCGGAGGCCGCGCCCCGGAGCCGGTGGCCGGCCGCGGTGCTGGGGCGGGCGGTGCCCAGGCTCAGGCTGGCGGCCCGGGTCGAGGTCGCGGCGCTCACCGCCGACCCGGCGCTGCAGGCCTGGATCGCCGTCGACCCGCTGCGCGGCACCTCCACCTCGGCGCGCTGGTTGAGCGCCTCGGTGGCCGCCCAGCGGGAGGTGCTGGCGGCGGCGCCGCGCTTCACCGGGCCGCTGCTCCTGCTGGAGGGCGGGGACGACCGGATCGCCGACCTGGTCCAGGGCCGCCGCTTCTTCGACGAGGCCGGCTCGCAGGACAAGAAGCTGGTGATCTACGAGGGGTTCCGCCACGAGCTGTTCAACGAGCGCGACCGCCAGCGGCCGCTCGCCGACACCGTGGCGTGGCTCTCGGAGCGGTCGGGCTGAGCGGCGGGCCGTGTGATTGGCGTTGACGCCACGTCGACCCCCCCCTATCCTCCTCAGGTTCCCCCCGGTCCGGCGACCCCCCGGCGCGTTTCGCGCCCTCGCCGCCGGGCCCAAGCAGTCCTGGAGGAGTCCAAGGTCATGGCAGGCATTGAAAAGGCGAGCGCGCCCCGCAGCGGCGCGCACACCGTCATCGGGAGCTCGATCGTCATCGACGGCGAGATCTCCGGCGACGAGGACCTGGTCATCCAGGGCACGGTGAAGGGGCGCATCTCGCTGAAGGAGAGCCTCTACGTCGAGTCCTCCGGCGTCATCGAGGCCGACATCGAGACCGCCAACGTCGAGGTGTCCGGGCAGGTGACCGGGAACATCGCCGCCAGCGACAAGGTCGAGCTCAAGGCCGACTGCAAGGTGGTCGGCGACATCCGCTCGCCGCGCATCCTCATCGCCGACGGCGCGGTCTTCAAGGGCAACGTGGACATGGACGTCAAGGAAGCGAAGGGGAAGTGACCATGGCCACCACCGACGGCACCACCATCATCGGCGAATCGATCCTCATCAGCGGCAGCCTGGCCGGCGACGAGGACCTGACGGTCCGCGGCCGCGTCGAGGGGACGCTGACCCTGACCCGCACCCTGGTCGTCGAGCCCACCGGCATGGTCAAGGCCGAGGTCCAGGTCAAGAACTGCATCATCGCCGGCATCGTGGTCGGCAACGTCACCGCCACCGAGTCGGTGGAGATCACCAAGGAAGGGCGGATGGTCGGCGACATCGCCGCCCCGCGGGTGATCATCGTCGACGGCGCCAGCTTCCGCGGCCGCATCGACATGGGCGAGGTGGACGTGGGCAGCGAGCGGCGGGTCAGCGCTCCGGCCCGCGCCGCGGCCCCGGCCCGCGCCACCGCCCCGGCCCGCCCCAGCCTCCGCCCCGCGGCCCCGACCCGGGCGCCGCAGGGGAAGAAGGCGGAGGCCCCGGCCGCCCAGCCCTCGCGCCCCTCGGTCCCGCCGGCGCCGGTGGCCATGGGCTCGGTCAAGCGCAAGGTCATCGTCAAGACCAAGAAGTAGCCCGGGAGGTCCGTGGAGCTCGTCCCGCGCACCACGGCTCCGGCCCACGCCACGGGCGTCGTCGAGTTCGTCCCGCTGGCCCTGCTCTCCGCCGACCCCACCTTCCGGCTCCGGCCGGAGGGCGAGGTGGCGGCGCTGGCCGGCTCGATCGCCCGGCTCGGCCAGCTCAGCCCCATCGAGCTCCGTCCGCTCCCCGCCGCCGCCGGTGGCGGGGACCTGGGCGTCCCCGGTGCCGCGCGCTACCAGGTGGTGGCCGGCTTCCGCCGCCTGGCGGCGGTGCGGCTGCTGGCCCGGGGGCGCGTCCTGGCCCGGGTCCACGCCGCCCTCGACGACGAGGACGCCTGGGCCATGGCGCTGGCCGACGCCCTGCTGGGCGAGCCGCTGGCCGCCGCCGAGCTGGAGTCGCTGCGCCTGCGCCTGGCCGGGCTGGGGGCCGCCCCCTGGGCCGCCGAGCTGGTGGACGAGGCGCTGGTGCGGTCCCCGGTGGCGCCCGAGCTGCGGGAGCGGTTCCTCGCCTTCCTGCAGGGGCAGGGGCCGGGACCGGCGCCGGTCGACCCGCCCGACGCCGCCGCCCAGGACGCCGCCAGCGCCGCCGCCGCCACCGACGGCCCCGAGGAGGTCACCCCGGCCGAGCTGGCCGAGGCGGTGGCCAGCGGCCTCTGGACCGTGGGCCAGGACCTCGACCTGGCGGTGGACGCCTGGGCCGACCTGCCCGAACATGGCCGCCGACAGATCACCGAGCAGCTCCGCTACCTGGCCGAGCTGCACGCCTACCTCTCCGGAGCCCGACCATGAGCCTCGAGACCGACCGAGCCCGCCTCCTCGAGCTGCTGCGCCAGCTCTCCTTCGAGCGGCGCACCGTGACCCTGGCCTCCGGGAAGGAGAGCGACTTCTACATCGACTGCAAGCGGACGGCGCTCACCGCCGAGGGGCACGTGCTGGTGGGGCGCTGCCTGCTGGCCGAGGTGCTGGCGGTGCAGCCGCTGGTGCGGGCGGTGGGCGGCCTGACGCTGGGCGCCGACCCCATCGCCAGCGCCATCGCCCTCACCAGCTCGCTCCAGGGCCACCCGGTGGACGCCTTCATCGTCCGCAAGGAGCCGAAGGGGCACGGCACCGGCCAGTGGATCGAGGGGCGAAGGACCATCCCCGACGGCAGCCGGGTCATCGTGCTCGAGGACGTGGTGACCACCGGCGGGTCGGCGCTCAAGGCCATCGAGCGCTGCCGCGCCGAGAAGCTGGAGGTGGTGGCCTGCCTGGCGCTGGTCGACCGGCTGGAGGGCGGGCGCCAGGCCATCGAGGCCTCGGGCGTGCCGCTCCGCTCCCTCTTCACCCGCACGGACTTCCTGCCATGACCCGGGCCGGCGCGATGGTGGTGGTGGTGGCGGTGCTGGCGGCCGGCTGCGGCCTGAACACCCAGCTGCGCCGGGCCCCCGCCCAGGGACCCGAGGCGGGCGACTGGAGCCGGCTGCGCGACGCCGCCTCCCGGCGGGCCACCCTCTACGACGGGCTGGTCCACCGGGCCAACGCCTCGGCCACCTGGTTCTCGCCGCCGGTCCGCGAGTCGAGCCTGCGGCTGCTGGCCGAGTGGCAGGCCAAGGGCGAGGCCGAGACCGAGCAGGCGGTGGCCTTGGGCCGGGCCGAGGACGCCCGGGGCGAGGAGTTCGTGGTGGCGCTCTACACCGCCGACCGGCGCGTCAACGACCTCGACTCCAAGAAGAGCGTCTGGCACGTCGAGCTCGACGACGGCCAGGTCCGGGTGCCGGCGTCGGAGATCACCGCGATCGGCAGCGACGCCAACCTCCGCCAGCTGCTCCCCTACCTGGATCCCTTCGACCTGGTCTACCGGGTGCGCGTCGCCTGGACCGGGGCGCCGCTCCAGGGGCGCCCCTTCAAGCTCCGCATCTCCGGCGGGGTCGGCGCGCTGGTGCTCGACTTCGGCCCCGACGGGAGCCAGCCGTTCCCGTCCCGCATGGCCCCCTGAGGGCGCGGCTCAGCGCGCCTGCTCGGCGTCGCCCAGCGTCATCACCGTGTCGCGCCGCTGCTTCTCGTCGGCGGCCGGGAAGTCGAGCACGTAGTGGAGGCCGCGCGACTCCTTGCGGCGGCGGGCGCACTCGACGATGAGCATGGCCACGTCGGCGAGGTTGCGCAGCTCCACCAGGTCGGGCGTCACCTGGTACTGCCAGTAGTAGTCGCGGATCTCGGCGCGCAGGTTGGCGATGCGGCTGCGGGCCCGCTCCAGCCGCTTCTGGGTGCGGACGATGCCCACGTAGTTCCACATGGTGCGGCGCACCTCGTCCCAGTTGTGCGCCACCACCACCCCCTCGTCGGGGGCCAGGGCGTCGCCGGGGTTCCAGTCGGGGATGGCCGGGGCCGGGCCGGTGGCGTCGGAGAGGGCGTCGACGGCGCGGAGCGCGGCCCGGCGGCCGAAGACCAGCCCCTCCAGCAGCGAGTTGGAGGCCAGCCGGTTGGCGCCGTGCAGGCCGGTGCAGGCCACCTCGCCCACCGCGAAGAGCCCGGGGAGCGAGGTGCGCCCCATCAGGTCGGTGACCACCCCGCCGCACATGTAGTGGGCGGCCGGGACCACCGGGATGGGCTGGACGGTCATGTCCACGCCGAACTCCTTGATGGTGGCGTGGATGTAGGGGAAGTGCTCGAGCAGGAACGCCTTGGGCAGGTGCGTCATGTCGAGGAAGGCGCAGTCGTCGCCGCGCCGCTTGATCTCGGCGTCGATGGAGCGGGCCACGATGTCGCGCGGGGCCAGCTCCTTGCGCGGGTCGTAGCGGGCCATGAAGGCCTCGCCGGCGGCGTTGCGCAGGACGCCGCCCTCGCCGCGCAGCGCCTCGGAGATGAGGAAGCTCTTGGCCTGGGGGTGGAAGAGCGCGGTGGGGTGGAACTGGAAGAACTCCATGTTGGCGACGGCCGCGCCGGCCCGCCAGGCCATGGCCACCCCGTCGCCGGTGCCGACGTCGGGGCTGGTGGTGTAGAGGTAGACCTTGCCGGCGCCGCCGGTGGCCAGCACCGTGACCCCGGCGGAGATGGTGGAGATGGCGCCGCCGTCGCGGGAGAGGACGTAGGCCCCCACGGCGCGGTTGGGGCCGCCCAGCCCCAGCTTGCCGCTGGTGATCAGGTCGACCGCCACGGCGTCCTCGACGATGCGGACGCCGCGGGCGTCGCAGGCGGCCAGCAGGGCCCGCTCCACCTCGCGGCCGGTGGCGTCCTTGGCGTGGGCGATGCGGCGGCGGGAGTGGCCGCCCTCGCGGGTGAGGTGGAGGTCGGCCCCCTCGCGGTCGAACTCGACGCCCAGGGAGAGGAGCCAGCGGATCCGCTCCGGCCCCTCGCGCACCGTCACCTCGACCGCCTCGCGGTTGCAGAGGCCGGCGCCGGCCACCAGGGTGTCCTCGACGTGCAGCTCGAACTGGTCGTCCCGGGCCAGCACGCTGGCGATGCCGCCCTGCGCGTACTGCGTGGAGCCCTCCCACCGCTGGCGCTTGGTCAGGACCAGCACCGAGCCGTGGCCGGCCACCTCGAGCGCGAAGGAGAGGCCGGCGATGCCGCCGCCCAGGACCAGGAAGTCGACATGTTCGCGGGGGGGGAGCGCGCTCATCCCGGAGATCTAGCACGGGCGGGGGAGGGAAAGTTGTCCGGGCCGGTGCCGCCCTGCTACGTTCGAGGACCATGGGGTGGCCCACACCACACGCCGGCTGGATGGCGCTCTGCCTGCTCGCCGCGCCGCTCGCGGCCGGTGCGGCCGAGGCCATGTGCACCTACACCGACGCCGACGGCATCCTGGTGGTCAGCAACGTCTCCACCCACCCGGCCTGCCGCCAGGTCCGGCGCACCAACAACGTGGCCGGGCTCTACCGCCCCGCCGGGCCGAGCCGGGGACCGCCGGAGAGCCGCGCCCTGCCGGCGGCGGGTCGCCCCGGGCCGTACCTCGAGCACATCCGCAGCTCGGCCGAGAAGTACAAGCTGCCCCAGGCGCTGATCCTGGCGGTGATGGCGGTGGAGTCCAACTTCGATCCGCGGGCCCTCTCCGACAAGGGGGCCATGGGGCTGATGCAGCTGATGCCGGCCACCGCCCGCGAGCTCTACGTCACCGACGCCTGGGACCCCTCGCAGAACATCGACGGCGGCACCCGCTACCTGCGCCTGCTGGCCAACCAGTACGCCGGCGACGTGATCCGGATGCTGGCCGCCTACAACGCCGGGCCGGACGCGGTGCGGCGGGCCGGCGACACCGTGCCGGACATCCCCGAGACCAAGGAGTACGTCCGCAAGGTGGTGGCGCTGTACCAGGCCTACAAGGCAGGGCGGTGAGATGGCCTTCGACGACGCCGTCACGGCCTTGGAGATCGAGTTCCAGCGACTGCTGGCCCGGGGCGGCGAGGCCACCGCCCGCGGCGAGCTGGAGCCGGCCCGCGAGGCCCTCGAGGAGGCGCTGGCCATCCGCTCGCGCGACCCGCAGGTGCTGGGGCTGCTCGGGCAGGTCTTCTACCGGCTGACCCGCTACGAGGACGCCGCCGTGGCCTGGCAGCGGCTGGTGGACGACAACCCGGTGGAGCCGGGGGCGCGCGTCAACCTCGGGCTGGCCTGGCTGAAGGCGCGCCAGTACGACGAGGCGGTCAAGCAGCTGCGCATCGCCCTCGACCTCAACCCCGAGCACCGCAAGGCGGCCGGCTACCTCGGCCTGGCCTGGCTGGAGCTGGGGCAGCCTCACCGGGCCCGCGAGTGGTTCGTGAAGGCGGGCAGCGAGCAGATGGTGGCCCGCTGCGACGACCTGCTGGCCGCGCCCGCCGAGGTGGCGGCGCTGGAGCCGACGCCGGAGCAGCCGGAGGAGGAGGCGGAGGCGCGGGCCTGGACGCCGCCCACCTGGGGGACGCCGGCGGAGGTCGCCCCGGCGCCGACCGGTGCGCCGTCCGAGGCGCCGGAGGTCGGACCGTCCGCCGCGCCGCAGGTGGCGCCGGAGCCGCGCCTGGACCTGGGGCTCGGCCTCGGGCTGGGGCTGGAGCTGGAGACGGGGCCCGGTCCGGCGGCGGCGACCGCGCCGGCGGTGGAGGACCTGTCGGCGCCCGCGCCCGAGCCGGACGTCGGTGCGGACGTCGAGTCCGCGGCCCGCGAACCCGCGGCCGGCGAACCGATCGTGCCCCTGGAGGCGCCGGCCGAGCCGTCGTTCGACGCCGTCGCGGGCGCGATGCCCACCCTGTCGGGCTTCGCGGCGGCGCGCCAGGTCCAGGGACCGGCCGGCCAGGTCTTCGTGGCCGAGGGGGCGACGCTCACCGTCAACGTCCACGGCGAGCTGCTCTGCCGCCTGGCCGGGCTGGCGGCCTGGCGCGGCGAGCTGGCCTTCGCCGGCGAGGTGAAGCGGTTCCGCGGCCTGGCCACCGACAAGCCGTTCGGCGAGCCGCCCGAGCAGATGCACCGGGTGGTCGGGGAGGGGCTGGTGGTGCTGCGGGCCGCCGGCCGGCGCTTCACGGTGCTGGAGCTGGGCGGCGAGACCGGCTACTTCCGCGAGGCGGTGGTCTTCGGCTTCCAGGAGCAGGTGGCCTTCGAGAACGGGCGGCTGCCCTCGGCGTCGGGCGGGCTGGATCTGGTCCACCTGCGCGGCCGCGGCCGGCTGGTGCTGGTGACGCGCGGCGAGCCGGTGGCGGTGGCGGTGACCCCGGCCTCGCCGGTCCACGTGCCGCTGGCGTCGCTGGTGGGCTGGACCGGGGCGCTCACCCCGCGCATCGAGCCGCTCTTCGCCGGCGGCGCCGACGAGGCCGTCGAGATCAGCGGCGAGGGGCGGGTGCTGGTCGATCCCGGCCCCACCGACCGGCGCGGAGACCGGGCGTGAGCGCCCGCTCGCTGCGGGCCGAGGCCTTCAACCTCCCCAACGCCATCACCATGGCCCGCATGGCCATGATCCCGGTGATCCTCTGGTTCACCTACTACGAGTCGCGCCGGGCCAGCTTCATCGCCGCCATGCTCTTCGCCTTCACCGGGGCCACCGACTTCCTCGACGGCTGGGTGGCGCGGCGGCGCGGGCTGGTGACGGTGATCGGCAAGTTCCTCGACCCGCTGGCCGACAAGCTGGTGGTGATGGCGGCGCTGGTGATGCTGGTCCACCTGGGGCGGGTGGCCGCCTGGGTGGTGATCGTGGTGATGGGGCGGGAGTTCATCGTCAGCGGCCTGCGGACCATCGCCATGAGCGAGGGGATCGTCATCGCCGCCGGGCAGGAGGGGAAGACCAAGACCATCCTGCAGATCGTCAGCATCACCTTCCTGCTGCTCCACTACGCCTACCCCATCGACTTCGGCTTCGCGCAGGTGGCGTACGACGCCAACAAGGTGGGCACGGTGCTCATCTACCTCTCCATGGTCTTCTCGGTCTGGTCGGCCTGGGCCTACTTCTCCGACTTCCTCAAGGCGGTCTACCGGCCGGCCCAAGGGCCTTGACACCCCTGACGCCCCCCCTCTATAAACCCCCTCCTCGCGACCTCGTACTCGCGACCTTCTTTGCGGGAATAGCTCAGCGGTAGAGCATCGCCTTGCCAAGGCGAGGGTCGACGGTTCAAATCCGTTTTCCCGCTCCAGTTCGAACCCCCGGTAACCACATGGTTGCCGGGGGCCTTTCTTTGCCCTGTCGCGGCGGTGGCCGAGGACGGCGTCGCGTGGCTGGCGGCGGGTAGCAACCGGGTAACAAGGGGCCCCGTTTCCAGGGTCCCGGCCGCGCGACCCAGGGGGGCCGACGCAACGTCCATGGCGCCGCCCGGGAGCGTCGCCATGGCTGCGCGCAGGTCCTCGACATCAAGGTGGCCGTAGGTGTCCAGCGTCGTCCTCACGTTCTTGTGGCGCAGGATGCGCTGGACGCGGTGGGCATCGATGCCGTTGCGCAGGAGCAGGGTCGCGGTGGTGTGGCGCAAGTCGTGGAAGCGGAGCTTGCGCGGGAGCGGGCGGGGCCAGAGGGCCATGCCGCAGGCGGGGCAGCGGCGCCGCTCGGCGTCGGCGTGGCGCTCGACGTTGGGCGTGCCGCGGGAAGAGCAGCGGCGACAGGTGTGGTCGTACCCGATGACCAGCCCGGCCCGCGCCAGGGCGGTGCGCAGGATCTTCTGCGGGTCGGTCCCCGGAGAGCGCATCCGGCCATCCGGCCAGGGGAAGACCAGCTCCTCGCGCGACTCCATGGCCCCTTCGAGCCAGGGCACCAGGCCGGGCGCGACCGGGATGGCGTCGGTGTGGCCTCCCTTGGTCGTGTCCCGCTCGTAGGAGCGGCCCACCACGATGAACCCCCGGGCCAGGTCCACGTCGCGCTTCTGGAGGCCGCAGAGCTCCCCCTTGCGCATCCCGGTGTAGACGGCGGCGGCGAAGAAGGCCCGCCAGTCGTCGGGCACGTGAGGGAGCAGCTGGGCCACCTCCTCGGCCCGCAGCGTGTCGTAGGCGCGGCGGGGGACGCGGCGAGGCTCCACCCCCTCCAGCGGGTTCGCCCCGGTCCAGAGCCGGGCCTTCACTGCCCTGGAGAAGACCGTGTGGAGCACGGCGCGGAGCTTGTTCACCGAGGCCGGGGCGGCATCGTCTCGCTCCATCTCGCGGAGCCGCGCGTCGACCGCGGCGGCCGTGACCTGGGGGAGCGGAAGCGAGGCCAAGGGGGTCTTGAGAACGTGGAGGGTCAGGCGGCTTCGCTCGCCCTCCCGGCTCGGGGCCGGGCAGCGTTCGTCGAGCCACCACTCGCAGAGCTGGCCAAGGGTCCGCGTCGACTCCGAAGGGAGCGGGTCCAGGCCGAAGCGCTGGCGCTCGGCGCGGCGCTCCATGTCCTGCGCGAGCCGCTTCGCCTCGGTCTTGGTGGTCGCGGTCGTGGCGTGGGAGCGCCAAGCCCCCGTGCCCTCCTTGACCCGCGCGTACCACGTGCCGCGCTTCTGGTAGACGCTGGACATGGGACCTTTCAGGTGTTGAAGCGAACGGAGGGTACTGAGGAGCCGTCAATCGCGCGGCTTGATTTCCTCGTCATCGTCGCGTTTCGCTCCGATGTCGATCGCCTGTGAAACCGTCTCGAAGACAAAGGCAAGCGCGCCGAAGCCCACTCCCGCACCTTTCAAGTCGAGCAGGTAGAGGACGATGGCCAGCAGGAACAGCCCTATCGAGAACCAGTGACTGCGCTTGGATGTGGCCACTCGGGAGAATCCTCCGGAGTCAAGTAGATCACCAACCCCGGGTGGGAGGCAACGCGCCTCATCGACATCTCGGCAACTGAACGACTTTCCCGCCGGGCTCGCCCTGGACGAGGGCACGAACCAGCGCCGGCCGGAAGCGCACGCTGCGCCCGACGCGTACGGGTGCCAGCACGCCTGAGCGTGCCGCCATGTAGACCCAGCTGGCCGACACGGCGAGGAAACGTGCCACGTCCTGCACGCGCCAGAGTGCCTCCTCGTGACCGGCACGCGTGCCCTCCACGTGCGCGGCACGCGTGAGGTCCATGGCGACCACCGTGCGGCCAAACTCCTGAGTGTTCACGCGTCGTTCTCCTCGTCCAGTGCCCGTGCCGTGTCGTTTGCGTGCCTGCGTGCCGCCATGGACGTGCGCTGCTGCTCCCACGCGGTCACGCGTGCCTCGGCGCGTGCCTCCAGGGTGGTCCCCTTTCGCGACATGTTGTGCTGCGCCCGCGCGAGCATGACCGGCACGGCGGCGTCGAGAGTGAGCGGAAGCCGGCCGATGAAGTTGAGCTCGGCCAGACCGCGCGCCAGGTAGCCTGCCAGGGCCGCGTCGGTGAACTTGGCTCCGGCCTTCTGCTCGGCTCGGTAGAGGTCGGCGTCGGTCCCTTCCCAGAGCCCGGAGGCGAACCCGTCGTCCCGCAGGGTGGTCCAGGCTGGCGTGAGGATCTGCCGGGTCTCCCGCGTTCTCCGTTCGCGCACCGTGAGCCAGCGCCCCGCGAGGAACCGCCAGAGCCCTTGACCCAGGTCGAGCACGTCGAGCCAGTTCTCCAGCGGACGCCGACCCTGGATGATCTCGTCGCTCGACTTCAGCCGGAGCTTTCGGAGCGCCGGTCGCCTCATCTGGAATTCCAGCCTCCAGACCGGTTCACCGTCACGGAAGTTCTTCGACGTGCGCCACACGTCCAAGAACCACTCCTTGCGGCTCACCTTCAGCTCCCTGGTCTTGTCGTAGAGCCGCGCCACCACGTCACCCCGGCCGATGGAGAAGCCGGTGAAGTGGGGGCCGTCCAGATGGAGGTCCCTCCTGGCAGCCCGGGTGACGATCCTGGCGAGGTCGGCCACCTCGGGCACCCATCCCTGGAAGTCCACGGTGAGGTCGACGCGGGAGACCTGGAGTTCCTGCTGACCGGTCCTCCGCGTCAGCTCGTCAGCGACGTGCTGGGCCGCGGCCGCAGCGGCGTCCATGCCGCGTTGCCAGAGGTAGACCGCCCTGAGCTCCACCGTGACCGTGGGGAGGTTCTGCGGGGCGTTGGGGCTCACCAAGACCGCCATGTGGTCGGAGTCGAGACGGAGGGGGGCGGTGCGCGCCCCGCTTCGCTGGACGGTCAAGGTGTGGCCGGCAATGTCGATGGTGGGAAGCTGGGCGTTCCTGTCCAGCTGGCCGGCCTCGGCCTTCGCTTCGGTGAGCCGGTCGGCCCACACGGTGCGAACCAGCGCAGTCGAGAACAGGTGCAGCGTGTCGATACCGGAGACCAGCACCCGGAGGTCGCTCACGGCAGCCTCCGCACACTCCAGGGACGGCGTTGTACAACGGGGAGCGCGCGGGGCCAACGCCGGCGTCGTTCTGGCAGGGGCTTGCTCATCGGAAACTCGGGCCTGCACGGAGGGATCTTGGGGAACCGGAGACGCCGCACCGGTGGACCCGGCAGGAGGAGACCGTCGAACCCGTGGGGGAAGTCCCAGCGGACCCGTGACGCGAGAGGGTCGCGTGTTACACACCGCGACCTAGCTGCCGTCACGGCAGCGTTTGCAGCGAGCGCGGAGCCGGCCCGCAATGCGCCACGATGTTCCGACCCGGTGGAAGGGGCGTCGCCCTCGGCGAACGGGTGAAGGGGAGGGGCGGCGAGCGAAGGCAGGTGCACGGGGGTTCCTTTCAGGTGAGGGGTGAAGCCGGCGCGGCGCCCGGGGTGGGCTCCCTGCCGGGGTTCGATTGAGAGGTGCGAGGCAGAGCGGCCGCAACGGCAGCAAGGTCGTCGGCAGGGACGGCCAGCGCCCGGGCGAGCCGGGCGGCCATGTCGGGCGAGAGGAAACCACCGCGCTCAACCAGGCTCACCGTCGAGAGGGAGCAGCCAGCGCGGACGGCCAGCGAGACCTGGGAGAGGCCGGCGCGGAGTCGCTCGCGGCGAAGGGGCGTCTGTGGGTGGAGAGGCAGCGTCATGCGGCCAAGATGCGGCCGCAGCGTGAGGATACAAAGGAACGCCGAATCCCGAATTCGCGAGATTCCGCGCTCAGCGTTCCGGCTAATTCAGGAGGCGGATTCTCTGGCCCCTTGCGGGCGGCTTACGGATCCCTTCGAGCTTTCGCAGCAGCGACCGGAGCGCCCGTGCGTCCAGGCGGTGGAGACCGCGCTCCATCTGGCTCAGGTGAAACCGAATGATGGCCCGGAACTGGTCCGGAGTTGGGGGCCGCCGAGGCGAGCGCTTGACGAGAGGCTTCATGAAGGCGACGAGCTCGAACATCTCTCGCGGCGAGTTCATGGATAGGTGCTCGCCCATCCAGGTCTCTCGCTTGCGAGCCCGGCGCAGTGCTTCGTCCCAGGCCTTGCGCATCGACTCGAACTGGTCCGCCGACCGCACCTTCCCGTTGGCGGCGGCGACCTCCAGCAACGCCGCTGCACCCCCGGTGATCGTCACCTTGTGAACACGCTCCAGCACGAAGAGGATGTCCGCCGCGCAGGTCTGGCGCTCCTCTGCGTCGAGCCGGTCGAGCAGCGGGCCCCGGTTGCCGCCATCCTTTGGGCCGAACGCCAGCCGGAAGGTCGCGCACGCTTCCGCGAGGGCCGCCTCTCCAAGCTGGAGCCGGCAAGTCTCAAGCGCGAGCTTGGCGGTGGTCCAAGGATGGATTTCCCGCTTCCGTTGTCCCATGAGCGCTCCTAGGCGCGTTCCCAGAGGTGAAGATGGCAGCCAACAGCCTGGAAAGCATGCCTTCGGCTGGACGGCCCAACTCGCAAAGTGATCTCTCCAGATCACCGCTCAGAACGTCAAGAACACTTAGGGACCAAACGCTCGCGAATCAGCGATGCGCCTACAAGTCGTGGTATCAACACGGGCGCCGACCCGAGCAGCGTTCGGAACGATGCCCAAGACCCTCGCAGTTAGATTCCTTTGGTGGAATATCACAGGCTTCGCCCACTACGAGCGGGCGAGAGCTGCTGAGGAGCGGCGGCCAGGCTCCAAAAAGGCCTACCGATTGCGCTGTCGGGAAGTCGATGCTGCGCTGCTAGCGCTATTCCGGCGGCGAGGACGGCCGTCAGTGCTTGGACTTGCTGAGGTGACCTGTACTGCGGCCGAAGAGCTAAGGGACCGACTGCTCCCAGGCTACGAAGTACTCTCACTCGACGTGGTCCCGCCTCAGTCGAACTTCCACGTCTGCATAATCTACGAAGCGAGACTAGGCTTCGAAAATCCTCAGGCAATTGCGCCTTCCGAAGGTGTCCCGGTCGGTACTCGTGCAGCGGCGGCGGTGGACCTCCACTGGGGAGCCCACGTGATTCGCTTCATCGTTTGCCACTGGGTCGCGCGAATCGGCAAGAATGCGGATGAATACCGCGCCACCGTGGCCAGTCACCTTCGTTCGAGCATCTTCGACTTCTTGCATGGAACGCAAAGCGCCAAGAGACGCCACGTTGTGGTTCTTGGTGACCTGAACGACGAGCCATTTAGCAAGTCGGTGCAACTGCTGCATGCTTCCCGTAGTCGCGACCGGGCCGGCGATCGGCTTCACTATCAGGATAAGGCAGTGAAGAAGTCTCGGTTGTACAATTGTGCGTGGCGCCTTCTGGGGGAAAACCTACCGCACAGGGCAAGAAGAGGAGGGCCTTCGGTTGCCGGAACCTACTACTGGGGTACAGAGAAGGAGTGGGTGACGCTCGACCATGTCATCGTCAGCGGAGGCCTGCTGGCGCACTCAGCACCATTCCTCGATGAGCGCACCGTCGAAGTAGTTGCGATTCGGCCACTAGTAAACTCCAAGAGCCAACCGTGTGTGTCAGATCACCTGCCTATTGGCGGTACGCTTGTGCTCCCGGCAAGGAGGAAGCCATGAGTCTGAAGGACAAGTTGAAGGCAACGGTTCAGCAGGCGAATGAGGCCTTTGAGAAGGCAAACGCCGACCTCAGCGCACTGGTGGGGGAAGTCGCCGTGGCCGTCAAGGAGATGACCGATTCGACTATGAGCGCCGCCTTGATTCGCCAGAGACTCCAAGAGGCTGAGGCCCCAGAAGCCTCGTTGGCCCTGCTCAAGAGAGATGGCAAGAGTTGGACCGTGCTCAGCAGGTTGGTTACCTACCGATTCACAGGGGACGGATACCCAATTAGCATCGGCAATGGACGTGAGAAATCGTTCTTCGCTTCCGGCACGGCGGCAGATCGCGAAGAGTTGCAGGCGCACTTCGAGAGGTTGGTCACAGATCGGGAATCGCCCCTCGTCCTGAACGTGATCCTTAGGCTTCGAGAAGCTGGCCGGTCATCCAACGTTGCTCGTAAGTCCGACTCGAAGTGATGTGTTGACTGCCGACCCGACGGGAGTACGGCCTCCTGAACCCAAGACGATATTAGCTGCCAGCAGGAGTGAAACGTCACGCCCCAGGCGCATCAGGAGCGGTTTAACTCTCGGGGGAAGGCAAATTCTGTTAGCGGTACCGCCACCTGTGCTGGCGGACCTCCTTGTCAAGTGCTGCCTTCGCAGCCTTGAAGGCGTCCAAGTCGGCTCCAAAGAGACCAGCCTTGAACGGCGGCCAGGCCGCTCCCTGCTCGTTCAGTTCAGCATCGGTTGTCTCGGCCAATGTGGCGCCTCGAGTGTCCCCGTCGTGCCATAGAAACCGGCCGTAGTGCGGGTACACATCAGCTACGAGCGTCGCGGCGAGTGCATTTAGGTACTCGAACCTAGAGAACAGTTCTTCGCACCGTGCCTCGGACACCCGAGGCAAACGGATTAGCGCAGGTTTCACGGCGTCGAGAACGCGGTCATTTTGCGGAGTTTTGAGCACCTGGCCGTCCGTCCGCGGCACCTGGAGCGGGCCATCCAAGGCGTACCCCGGCGACAGAATCCCCAGCGCAGGCGAACGCATTCGGGCCGGGTCCTTCACTCGAATGGCGTGAAGTTTCGCCAGCAGCGTGAGATTGCCTTTGGCAAGCGAAGCAATCCCCGCCGCATAGAACGCGAGCACGGCTGGGTACACGCGGAGCTGATTGAGGTGGGTAAAACCGTTGCGGACCTCGTTCATCCCTGCGAGTTGTTCGATGGTCGCGAGCAACGACTCATAATGTTCGTCCTTGCCGAAGTAGCCAATTTCAGCAGAGATGCCGACGAGATCGGCCGATGCTTCTTCGACCCGACTGACGAGGGCGAGGTAGTCGGTGTCTGGAATGTTGCTTTGGGCGAGGATGGAAGTGGCAACTTCTGAGGGTGCGCGGAGCGCGTTGCTGAGCAATTCCTCGAATTGATAGCTGCTCTCCTGGAGGTACTGCCGCAATAACCGCATCGACGCGGGCGGGGGGTGACCCCCGTTGGCTTCGGCTACCGCCGGCGCAGCCTGCTTTTCCTGACCCTGAGGCACTCCGCGAATCCAGCCAGGGCGTGGGTGCGTCTGGATGGCCCTCATGAGCGCAACGGTAACCTTTGCAGCAAGGTCGTCCGGATTGGTCCATGTGTTGCGAATCCGCCCGTTGCTCACTTTGTTGCGGAACGCGTCGAGCTTCCTTCTCGCGTCGTCATTCTTGTCTGTCTTACCTACCGGGATGCTGTCTGGGTCGCCATGCACGAACGAGAGCACAGGGATGCGCTGTGAGACCGCGTAGTCGAACTCCTGCTCCGTGTAGCTCAGACGGTCTTCGCCGAGAGAGCCGTATCTCCCAGCCACCAGAACCACGTAGTAGTCGCATCGATCAATCGCGCGCTGAATCACGCTCCACTGCGAAGCATCTTCCGCAGGAAAGAGCTCCATCCCGGCAGGAAAACAGTCAGCCTTGAGGACTGCTCGGATAACCTTGGCGCGCTCCTCCTCAAGATCTACAAAGGTGGAGCTGATGAAGACCTCGTACCTCCTGTCCATGAACTCTCCCGAGTGGCGCGCCTGAGTTGTGTTCAGTGGTTCGCTGCCCGTTAAGCTGTAGTGTCGGTTATCCGAAGCATTGGACCCCGGGTTTTCAGAAGCATGCCCCCGCGGGTCCGGCGGCGTGACGTGATCTACTTGCCGCTCTTGGCCTCGCTCTGTCCAGTCTTTCGGCCGGGCTTGAGGCGTGTCCGGTACGACTCGCCCTCCATGACGAGGTCGTAGGCGTTCGAGGTGAAGCGGTCGATGGCGGCGTGGGCGCGCGCCGGGTCGGCGAAGGTGGCGAGCCATTCGTCGGGGCCGCGGTTGGAGGTGATGATCATCGAGCCGGCGCGGTGGCGCTCGAAGATGATCTCGTGCGCATCGCGGCTCTCCTGGACGTCCATGGCGTCCAGGCCGAAGTCGTCGATGATGAGCAGGTCGACGGCGAGCAGCGCGCGCAGCTCTCGCTCGTGGGTCTGGGTGAGGCGAGCGTGCTTGAGGGTCTTCAGCATGGCGTCGGCGCTGACGGCCACGACCGAGTGGCCGCGGCGGCAGGCGACGTGGCCGAGCGCGTGGGCGAGGAAAGTCTTGCCGACGCCGACGCTGCCGACGATGGCGACGTGGTTGTGGGCTTCGAGGAATCGCAGCGAGGCGAGCTCGTTGAGCAGCGCGCGGTCGTACTGGACCTTGGACGTGCTGTCCCACCGCTCCAGCTGCGCCTCCATGTCGAGGTGGCCACGCTGCGCCCGGATGGTGGCGGCCTGGCCATCGCGCCGCGAGGCCTCGTCGCCGAGGGCGAGCAGCAGCAGGTCCTGGTGCGGCATCTTCTGCTGGCGCGCGAGGGTGAGCCGCTCCGGCAGAGTGTCGAGCATTCGGGAGAGCTTGAGCCGCTTCAGCACGGTCTTCAGATCGGGCGAGATGACGTCAGGGGTCACGGTCTTCTCCTTCGATGGGCCGCTCGCGAGATGCGAGCGGCAGGGCGTACTGGCTCGGCGGCCGAAGGTAGCGGGCCAGCGGGATCACGTTGGTGGGCCGTGGCGCGAGGCGCGTGTCGAGCCGGATGAGCTTGTCGAGGCGGGTCACGTCGACCATGCCGGCGGCCAGCGCGGTCAGGCAGCCGGCGTCGACGCGCGCGCCGCCGAAGCGCTCGGCGAGCCCGATGAGCCGGTGGACCTGGCGCATCTTCATCCACGGCGCCGGCCCGGCAAGCAGCGCCTCGGCGTACTTGCTGACGTGCTCGCCGTGGCCGGCCGCCTTGCGGATCCAGAAGGCCCCGTCCCGCTGCGCCGTGGCCAGCGACTCGGCCGGGAAGTCGGCCGGGTCGATCGAGCGCTGGCCGGGTCCGACGCGGGGATGCGTTTTCACGAGCTGGCCGTGGAACCAGAAGCGGACCAGCTGCCGGTCGGCACGGGCGCGCAGGTACTTACGGCGGTAGTCGAGCGGGAGCGAGTAGAGGCCCTTGGCCACCTGCGCGAACTGGTCGGGTGCGACCTTGGGATCGCACCAGACCGGCACATCGTATGGCGCCGAGGGCGGCGCCAGCAGCGCCGGCTTCTCCACGGCCTCGAAGTGCTCGAGCGGCAGCCTCAGCGTCGTCGAGTGGCGCCGGCAGCCGTACTCGCTCGCGCACCAGCCCAAGGCCCGCTCCCGCGCCGCCTCGATGGAGTGGAGCCGCTCGCCGCCGAAGCAGTCGTCGCGTACGGTCTGGACCGAGCGTTCGACGCGCGGCTTGTCCTTCGGGTGGCGCACCCGCGTGGTGTCGATGACGAAGCCACGCGCCTGCGAGTACTCCAGGAAGGTCTCGTTCAGCTTCGGCTCGAGCGCATCAGCCGTCGTGACGATGGTCTTTGTGTTGTCGACGACGATGACCTTGAAGATCCCGCCGAAGAATTCCCAGGCCGCCTCGCACGCCTCGATGGCGGTCACGGTGGTCTCGTGCAGCACCGGGTAGACGAAGCGATGGCGAGAAAGCCCGGACGTGAAGATCCAGGCACGGAAGCGGCGGCGGCGCCCGAGCAGGTCGGGCTCCAGCATCGTCATCCAGCCGGTGTCGACCTGGACCTCCGCGCCCGGCTCGCCGTCGGCGACCGGCACGGATGGCGGCAAGTGGCCGAAGCCGAGCTGCTCCAGCGCGAACCGGCGCAGCGTCTGGTAGCTGACGTTGACGCCCTCCCGGCCCAGCAGCTTGCGAACCTTGGTGAGCCGGACGCCGTGGTCGATGTGCTTCTCGATGAACGAGCGCCGGGCCTCGCAGGTCGCCCAACCGTCCCCGCGAGGGCGGCCGGTCGCCGGCTGCGTCGCGGTGAGCACGGCCGCCACCAACTCGTCGGTGAGCGCTGCGGCGCCATGCGCCTGCTCCACCCCGCACGCCTTCGCGGCGGCCAGGTACCGGCGCACCGTCTTCACATCGAGGCCGAGTTGCTGGGCGATGCGCCGCTTCGGCACGCCACCCAGCCACTGCCTCAGGATCTCTTTGACCTCCAGCACCGTGACCTCGCGAAACGCCATCGCCGCCTCCGTCCGTGGACGGCGGCATCGTGGCTGCTAGGTCACGCCAACGGGGAGGGAATACTTCTGGAAATCCCTCACGCCCAGGGGGGAATGCTTCTGAAAATCTCACGCGCCCGGGGTCCCTACCTTCTGGAAACCGACATGTAGCAGCCACGCCCCCACAGTCAAGGCGGGAAGTTTGTGCGCGGCACCGCGATCAGCGGACGGAAGCCGGCAACGACGCCGGTGAGCCAAACGTGCCAAACTGTTCGTCTAGGGTTCCCTGACTCACCCGAATCGAGTTTAGGACTCGAACGTGCGGTAGCCTTCGCTCGCTGCATAGGCGGTAGACCGTCGCCCGGCAGACTCCCAGCTGCTCGGCCACCTGCTTCACGGTAAGTGTAACCGGCCGGGGAACCACGTCTAGCGAGGGCGACCGACCGGCCTGATGCTCCTCCGTTCACGACGGAGGAAGACATGGCCGACCAGGACAAGTTGCGTTGGACGAAGCTCGTCGCCGACTTCGAGACATGCGACCTGACGCAGTGCGAGTTTGCAGCGGAGCGGGGGATCTCCTTCAGCACCCTCCGGCACTGGATCTACAAGTTGCGCAAGGACTCCCGGCCGCTGGTGACGGAGGCGGCCAGTTCTCCTGGTCAAGCCCCCGAGCAGGTCATCGTGAAACAGGGCTCGCGTCTCGTACCGGTGCGGGTGGTAGGGTCCGCGACGAAGTCGCGGACGGGGGCCAGGGCGAGCGGCGAGGCCGAGAGTTTGCTGGAGTTGGTCTTCCCGTCCGGCGCGCTGCTGCGGTTTCCAGCCGGCACGGACCTCCGGTACTTGCAGGCCCTGGCTGCGGCCTTGTAGCCCGTGCTCACCATCCCGAGGTCGGTCCGCATCTTCATCGGCTCGACGCCGATCGACATGCGCAAGTCGATCGATGGCCTCATGTCGATCGTGCAGGAGGAGCTGGAGGAGAATGCATACTCGGGCCACCTCTTCGTCTTCGTGTCGCGGCGGTGCGACCGGGTGAAGATCCTCACCTGGGACAAGGGCGGCTTCGTACTCGTCTACAAGCGGCTCGAGCGTGGCCAGTTCAAGCTGCCGCACATGGACGCGTCCACGATGGCCGTCGAGATCGACGCGACGCAGCTGACGATGCTGCTCGACGGGATCGACTTCGGGCGCGTCCGCCGGCCAGAGCACTGGAAGCCGCCCCAGGCTGACCATCCGAGCGGCCGTCCCATGGACAAACAGCCTCCAACATGATCTGACGATCGTTGATGGGTGACCGCGATCACCGATGCGAGTGGCGTGAACGGGCCGAGCAGCTCGAAGGCAAGCTTGGCTACGCCGGTCGCGCGCTGGATGCTGCCGAGAAGATCATCGCCACGCAGACCGAGGCGCTGCGGGCCAAAGACGAGGTCTTGGCGAAGCAAGGCGAGCAGTTCGCCTCTATCCAGGCCACCGTCGAGAAGCTGCAGCGACACGTCTTCGGCAAGCGCTCCGAGAAGATCCCGCCGCTGGCCACCGCGCTGCGCGACCCGGCCCGCGCGGAGTCCGAGCGGATCGCGGCCCTGCAGACTCGCCGGGAGAACGCCGAGAAGAAGCGCCAGCTCGTCACCCGACGTATCGAGCACAAGGTCCGCGAGGATCAGAAGACCTGCCCCAAGTGCGGCGGCCACGACTTCACCAAGCTGGGCGAAGGCGCGGTGAGCGAGCTCTACGAACTCATCCCGGCCATCGTCGAGCGGCAGCTGCACATCCAGGAGAAGCTGCGCTGCAAGTGTGGCGAGACCGTCATCACCGCCGACGGCCCGGACAAGGTCTTCGACAAGGCCCGCGTCGGCCCGACCTTCATGGCCCAGGTGGCCGTCTCGAAGTGTGCCGACGCGCTGCCGCTGCACCGCCAGGCCAAGGCCTATCGGCGCGTCGGCGTGCAGGTGAACGACTCGGTGCTGGGCGACTACTTCCACCGCACCGCCGAGATCACGAAGCCGATCTCCGACCGGCTCCTCGACGTGGTGTCCGAGAAGGAGATCGTCCTGGCCGACGAGACCTCGCATCGCGTCCAGGCCAAGGGGAAGACGCGCCGCGCCTGGATCTGGAGCTTCATCGGGCGCGACGAGGCCGACAGGGAGCTGATCGCCTACGTCTTCTCGGCGAGCCGCTCCAGCGAGACGCCGGAGCGGGTGTTGGAGGGCACCGCCGGCAAGCTCGTGGCCGACGCCTACAAGGGCTACGACCGCGTCACTACGCAAGGCAAGCGCGTCCGCGCCGGCTGCCTCGCGCACGTCCGAAGGAAGTTCTTCGACGCCCAGTCGGTCGCGCCCGACGCCGCGAAGCGTGGCATGGACTTCATCCTCGACGTCTACCGCATCGAGCGTGCGGCGCTCGACACCGACGTCCTCGGCACGGCCGAGCACCTGGCGATGCGCCAGACGTCGAGCCGGGCCGTCATGGAGAACTTCAAGGCCTGGCTCGACGCCGAGAAGGGGCGCCACCCGCCCAAAGGACCAATAGGCGAGGCCATCAACTACGCCCTCAACCAGTGGGACGAGCTGACGCTGTTCCTCACCGACCAGCACCTGCCGATCGACAACAATGCCTCGGAGCGCGCCCTCCGCGTCGCCGCACTTGGACGAAAGAACTTCCTCTTTGTCGGAACCAACGAGGCCGGCGAAAACCTCGCCGGCCTCTACTCGCTGATCGCCACCTGCGAGGCCAACGACGTCAACCCGGTCGACTACCTGGCCGACGTGCTCCTCCGCGTGCAGACCCACCCCGCCTCGCGGATCGACGAACTGCTGCCGCACAACTGGAGCCCCGTCGAGCTAAACAGTTCGTGATTGGACGGTAATGAGCCGAAGCTAATC
Organism: Anaeromyxobacteraceae bacterium; assembly: GCA_032654565.1. Lineage (GTDB taxonomy): Bacteria > Myxococcota > Myxococcia > Myxococcales > Anaeromyxobacteraceae > JADKCZ01. The sequence continues at coordinate 135,265 of JAULAX010000018.1, forward strand.
ACCGTAGAACTTCACGTACAGATGGACCTCAGATGCGCACCGTCCGAAGAGGCCATCGATGCGTTGGAGCAGCGCCAATGCGCCTGGCTCGCGGCACGCCTCAATAAGCCGCTGCCATTCGCACCTCGCCTTCGCTGCCTGAACTCGGTTGAACACGGTGTCGCCGTACCAGTCGATCGTTGTGACCCACTGATAGGAGGTATCCTCGGGTGACGGAAGCACCCGGTGCAGCAAGTTGCCCGGGTCGTAAACGGTATCGAGGGCCGTGCCGTCCTCTTGCTCCAGCACCACGCTGAGTCCCACCGTGACTCCTCCTTGCACCTGGTGGTGCGGGCCAAGTCTACGTCAAGACGTCGGTGGCCGGCCGGTTACGGTAAGTAGCCGATCTGATCCCTGACTGGCACCCTCCACCGGACCGGGTAGCAACCGGGTAACAAGCGCCGTGCGCTTTGTTGCAGATCGTGGGCGACCGTGCTCGGAGGTGGTTGGAGCGGCCTGAGGGATTCCGCGACCTTGCGCGGCCGGAACCTGTCAACACGAATGAGACAACCTGCTGCTGAGATTACTGACGCACTTCCTCTGTCGGTGAAATCTGCTGCGGCTTGTTGATCCAGACCTCGGTGGGCACGGCGCCGGCCGACGGGGCGCCGGCGGGGAACCGCTCGGGCCGATCGGCGAAGGCGGCCGCCAGGACCGCGCTGCGGGCCTCCAGGCGGGCGCCGGCGAGGCCGTGGTGGACGTCGTGGGGCGTGAGGAGGCCGAGGCCACCGTGGCGGTGCTCGTTGTTGTACCAGCCGAAGAAGTCGACGCAGTGGGCCCGGCCGTGCTCGATGGCGCCGAAGCGCTCCGGGAAGTCGGGCCGGTACTTCATGGTCTTGAACTGAGACTCGGAGAACGGGTTGTCGTTCGAGACGTGGGGCCGCGAGTGGCTCTTGGTGACGCCCAGGTCCGCGAGCATGAGCGCGACGGGCTTAGAGCGCATCGAGGTGCCGCGGTCGGCGTGGACCGTGAGCTGGTCGCGCTGGATGCCCTGGCGCTCACAGGTCTCGCGGATGAGCCGCTCGGCGAGCGCGGCGGTCTCGCGGTGCGCGAGCATCCAGCCGACCACGTACCTGCTGTAGACGTCGAGGATCACGTACAGGTGGAATTAGGTCCACTTCCGAGGGCCGAGCAGCTTGGTGATGTCCCAGCTCCAGAGCTGGTTCGGCCCGGTGGCCAGCAGCTCGGGTGCCGTGTAGGCCGGGTGGCGCAGCTGGTCGCGGCGCTCGCGAACCTCCGCGTTCTCAGCCAGGACGCGGTACATCGTGCGCTCCGAGCAGAGGTAGCGCCCCTCGTCGAGCAGCGTCGCGTGGACCTCGGCCGGCGCGAGGTCGGCGAAGCGCGGCTCGTTCAGCACGTCGAGCACGGCGCGCTTCTCGGTGGCGTCCAAGGCGCGATGGGAGGTCCGCTTCGCCCGCGGCCGTGGCGGCCTGAGGCGACGGTAGTAGGTAGCCTTGGGGAGCCCCACGGCCGCACAGGCCGCGGCGAAGCCGAGGCGCGGGCCAAGCTCGGTGACGGCCTGCATCACCGCTCCTCGTCGGGCTTCGGGAGTTGGATCCCCAGCAGCTCCGAGACTTTTTTTGGAGCTCAACGAGCCCTTCCGCACGCTCCGCGCGCCGCTGCAGGCGGGCGTTGTCACGCTGCAGCTCGACGACCTTGCGCTCGAGCGGGTGCGGAACCTTCGCCGCCGGCCCGCGCTTCCTGGGGGTCAGCCCGGCCAAGGCTCCGCTGTCGCGGGCCCGCCGCCACTCGACCAGGTGGGACGAATACAGGCCCTCTCGCCGCAGCAAGGCGCCGATCTCGCCGGCCTTGGTGCAGGCATCGGCCTCGGCAAGCACCTTCCGCTTGAACTCGGCGGTGAACTGCCGCCTCCGGGGCTTCGCGGTCACTTCGGTCTCCTGCCCAACCAAACCCATCTCTGCGGTGCTCACGTGGAAGTCCAAGCTCGCCCTTCTACACTAAACTCCGTGGGGGTCGTTGTCTCACTCACGTTGGCAGAGAGGGGGCCGTGTCGCCTGGTACACCGCCGTGCAAACCGCGTCCGAGATTTGCCAAGGCGAGGGTCGACGGTTCAAATCCGTTTTCCCGCTCCAGTTCGAACCCCCGGTCGCCTCCCAGGTGGCCGGGGGTTTCTTCTTGGAGACCTGGGGAAGCATCACCGGGTCCGTCCGGTGGAGGGGGACGCGGTTCCTCCGCCCGTCCGTGGCGCGGACCGCTCCACTCCGGTTCCTCCAGTGTTCTTGCGGTCGGAGCTCGGCACGAAGGTTGCTCGTCCAGGCGGTCATGGTCCCCTCAGGAATCTGCCGCCGTCGCCGTGAACGGCTTGCACGGTATCCGTGTAAGCGATATAGGTTCCCATCATCCTCGACTTCGCCGATGAAGCCACCGAGGACATCTTCAACGGGGCGAGGAGCAAGGCCGCCCGCCGGTGCTTGCCGCAGGAGCTCTGGCCGACAGCCCACCGGAAGCTCGACCGGCTCAACCGGGCGACCGAGCCCCGCGACCTGGCCGACCCGCCGGGGAACCGGCTCGAGGCCTTGAAGGGTGACGACGCGGGCTTCTTCAGCATCCGGGTGAACGACCAGTACCGGATCGTCTTCCGCTTCGAGAACGGTGACGCCCGCCAGGTCCAGATCGTCGATTATCACTGAGGAGAGCCGTCATGCTGCCAAAGAACCGCCCCCCGACCCCGCCCGGCGAGATGCTGCTGGAGGAGTACCTGAAGCCGCGCGGTCTCACCCAGGTCGAGCTGGCGGCGCGCATGGGCGTGCCGATCCAGCGGGTCAACACCATCGTCAACGGGAAGCGCGGCGTCACCGCCGAGACGGCCATCCTGCTGTCGGAGGCGCTCAACACCTCGCCCGAGCTCTGGATGGGGCTGCAGTCGGACCACGACCTCTGGCACGCGCTCCGGAAGCGCGCCGAGGCGCGCGCGAAGCCGCAACGGTCGAAGGGCCACGGCAAGCACCAGGCGGTGTGAGCCCCGGCGCGTCGATCCCGCGCGGAGCATCCTTCGCTCCGTGCCCACCTGTGCTTCGGCCCAGCACGACGGTCCGGAACGGGCCAGGAGGCAGGAAGGGACGGAACGGGATTCGGGAAGGCTGACGGCAGGCCGCATGGCCCACCCCAGCGACCCGCAGTATGATCGACCGCAACCCCACCGCTGCCCCGGAGAACTCCGATGACCTGGCTCACCAGCGCCCTCGCCGCGCACCTCCTGCTGGCCGCCCCTGCCACCGCCAGGCTCCCGGCCGCCGAGGTCCGCCTGGACGGCCCGGCGCTGGCCGCGCTGCGGGCCCGCGCCATCGGCCCGGCCATCATGAGCGGGCGGATCGTCGACGTGGCGGTCGATCCCGGCGACCCCGAGACCTTCTACCTGGCCCACTCCACGGGCGGCCTCTTCAAGACCACCAACGGCGGCGACACCTTCGCGCCGCTCCTCGACGCCGAGGTCGCCGTCTCGGCCGGCGCCGTGGCGGTGTCGCCGCTCGACTCGCGCGTGGTCTGGGTGGGCACCGGCGAGGACAGCGACCGGAACAGCGCCGGCTTCGGCAGGGGGCTGCTCCGCTCCGAGGACGGCGGGGAGCGGTGGGCACCGGCGGGGCTGGCGGCGAGCCGGGCCGTGGCCCGCATCGTCCCCGACGCCGCCGACGCCAGGGCCGCCTGGGCCTGCGTGGCCGGCGACCTGTGGGGGCCGGGCGGCGAGCGCGGCGTCTACCGGACGGCCGACGGCGGCAAGACCTGGGCGCGCCAGCTGGCGGCCCCGGCCCCGCACGACAAGCTGACCGGCTGCGCCGACCTGGTCGCCGACCCCGCCGACCCCAAGGTGCTCTACGCGGCGCTCTACGCCCGGCGCCGCACCCCCTGGTCGTTCGAGTACGGCACGGCCGTCACCGGCGGCGCCGACGTGGGCGGCGTCTGGAAGACCTCCGACGGCGGCGCCACCTGGAAGAAGCTGGGCGGCGGCCTCCCGTCGCGTACCGGCAACATCGGCCTGGCGGTGGCGGCCAGCGACCCCAGGGTGATCATGGCGGTGGTCCAGAGCGACGAGGGCGGCACCTCCGCGCTGGACGAGATCCGCAGCCGGGTCGGCGGCGTGTTCCGCAGCGAGGACGGCGGCGCCACCTGGACCCGCCGCTCGCCCCTCAACCCGCGCCCCTTCTACTTCAGCCAGGTCCGGGTCGATCCGCTCAACCCGCAGCGGGTCTACGTGCTCGGCTTCATGCTCCACGTCTCCGAGGACGGCGGCAAGACCTTCCGCGAGGACCTCTTCCAGAAGGTCCACGCCGACTGCCACGCGCTCGCCATCGTGCCCGGCGCCGCCCCGCGCCGGCCCGACCCGGACCGGCCCGGCGAGCCGCCTCCCCCGCCGGTGTCGCGCCGGCTCATCCTCGGCACCGACGGCGGCGCCTACGCCTCTCGCGACGGCGGGGCCAGTTGGAACCACCTGGCCACCTTCCCGGCCGGCCAGTTCTACCGGATCGCCGTGGACGACTCCTCGCCCTACAGGATCTGCGGCGGCCTGCAGGACAACCTGACCTGGCTCGGCCCGAGCCGCACCTGGAGCAAGGACGGCATCACCGGCGCCGACTGGGCGAACCTGGGCGGCGGCGACGGCTTCTACTGCGCCTTCGATCCGGGCGACCGCGACGTCGTCTACCTCGAGTCGCAGCAGGGGTACGTCCAGCGGACCAACCTGCGCACCGGCGAGATGCGCGGCCTGCGCCCCGAGCCCTCGGAGGGGCAGGAGGCCTACCGCTTCCACTGGAACGCCCCGCTGATCATGAGCCGGCACCAGAAGGGGGTGCTCTGGCTGGGCGGCAACCGGGTCTTCCGGCTGGAGCGGCAGGCGGAGCGCTTCGAGGTGGTCAGCGGCGACCTCACGGCGGCCGACCCGAGGAAGACCCGCACGGTGGGCAGCGGCGCCGAGAACCACGCGGTGATCTATGCGCTGGCGGAGTCGCCGCGGAAGGCCGGGATGCTCTGGGCCGGCACCGACGACGGCCGCCTCTGGCTCACCGAGGACGGCGGGAAGGGCTGGACCGACCTCACCGTCGGCCTGCCGGCGGCGGTGAAGGGGCAGTGGATCTCCCGGCTCGAGCCTTCCCACCACGACGACCAGGTGGCCTACCTGGTGGTGAACGCCTACCGCTCGCAGGACCTGCGCCCGCACGTGTTCCGGACCGCGGACCGCGGCAGGACCTGGCGCTCGGTGGCCGGGGACCTGCCGGCCGACCTGCCGGTGCGGCTGGTGCGCGAGAGCCCGCGCAACTCCAGGGTGCTCTTCGCCGGGACCGAGTTCGGCCTCTACCTGACGCTCGACGGCGGCGGCCACTGGACCCGCTTCGGCGAGGTGCCGGCGGTCATCGTCGACGACCTGGTCATCCACCCGCGCGAGCGCGACCTGGTGATCGCCACGCACGGGCGGAGCCTCTACGTGGTCGACGACGTCGGCCCGCTCGAGGAGGCCACCCCGGAGGCGCTCGCCAAGGAGGCCCACCTCTTCGCGCCGCGTCCCGCCTTCGGTCGCTACCTCATGCCCGGCTGGGTCGACGCGGCCGGCAAGGTCGGCTTCCGCGGCCCCAACCCGCCGGAGGGGGCGCTCATCACCTTCCACGTCCGGGCACCGCTCGCCGAGCCGGTCAAGATCATGATCGCCACTGCCGCCGGGACCCCGGTGGCGGGCTTCGAGGTGCCCGGCGTGCCCGGCCTCGGTCGCGTCGCCTGGAACCTGCGCCCCACCAAGGACTTCATGACGGAGTATGGCGGGGAGGGGCCGGACCGGCTGGTCCCGCCGGGCGAGTACGTGGTGACGCTCGCCTACGGGAAGGCCAAGGAGAAGCAGAAGCTCCAGGTGACGGTCGCGGAGGGGATCCAGGTCCGCTACGCCCCGCTCCGGTAGCTCCCGGGCCCCGGCGCGAAGGGCGCGGTGCTGCTGGTTCGGCTGGGCCGTGGCCACGATGACCGGCCGGGGGGACCGATCGGCTGCAGCGCCCGGAGCCCTGCCGCGGGGAACGTTCAGTCCCTCCGCGGCAGGAGTCCCGGGTTGATGGATACCGAGGAGATGGCTACTTCCGGGGCTGGGTGACGGTGCTCATCTGCAGGGTGACGGCGGTCTGCGCCAGCAGCCGGCCATTCACCGAGGCCCCGGTGTTCATGGCGATGAGGGTCTTCGCCAGCACCACGCCCTCGAGGTGCGCGGTGGTCCCGACGGTGACGTCGCCGGCGACCTGCCAGAAGACGTTCTTGGCCAGGGCGCCGCCGGTCAGGATCACCCGGGTGGCGCTGGCCTGGTTCATGGTGCCCGCCACCTGGAAGATCCAGATGCTCTTGGAACCACCGGAGAGGGTGACGTTGGTGGAGATGTTGAGGTCGGTGCCCCACTTGTAGAGGCCCGGGACCAGCGTCAGCCCGCCGATCTCGCCGGCGCCCAGCTCGGTGAAGTCAGGAGAGACCCGGCCCGCGGCGTTGTTGTAGGCCAGCTCCATGTCGCCGACCGCGACGGTCAGGGAGGTGGCGTTGTTCACGGCGCAGGGGGAAGGGCCCGCGGCGTCGACGACCGAGATGGTGCCCGACACCTCGGCGCAGCTGAGCAGGAGGGCGGCGCCGGTGATGGGGCTGGTCCCGACGTTCCCGGTGACGGCGGACGGCGCGACGTCGGTGATGCCGGACTTGCTCAGGATGGCGAAGCGACCCGCGGTGCCGAGGTTGACGGCGGTCCCGGTGGCCGGGCTGGTGGAGCCGCCGCCGCCGTGGCCGTCCTTGGTCTGGTGGTTGTCGCCCTTGGTCCGGGACTTCTCGGTCTGGCTCCGGGACAGGGTCGGCGTCGACGAGGCGTCGCCGCCATCGGCTGCGCTCACGGGCTCGGCGGTCCCGCAGGCGCCGAGAGAGAGGATGAGGACGGCGGCGGCGGTCATGGAAAAGCCCTGCTTGTGCGTCGGCGACATGGTGACTCCGGGTGGTGCAGTGGTGGACCACCCTCGGCTTCGTGGGACCGGGTGGGCGAGGTCGCGGGATGGGGGTTGACTCCCGCGCTCTCGGATACGGCAGCTGACTTCCAGCCGATGGAACCCAATGCGGCTTCCGTGCCGGTTCGCGACCAACACGAAACGGCCAGATCACGGGCGGTTGCGAAGCGAGGCGCGACCGGGCTATGGCGCAAGTGCCATATCTAGGGTACAGGGACCATAGCTACCGAGCCATGAGCGCCACCCTCCTCATCATCGACGACGACGTCACCACCTGCCGCCTGATCAAGGCCATCTTCCGCGTCGAGGGGCTGGAGGTGGTGATGGCGCACGACGGCCCCTCGGGCATCGCCCTGGCCATCGCCCAGCGGCCGGACATCCTCCTCCTCGACCTGCGGATGCCCGGCATCGACGGGCTGGAGGTGCTCGCCAGGATCAAGAAGGAGCTCCCCGCCCTGCCGGTGGTGATGCTGACGGGGCAGAAGGAGGCCAGGACCGCCGTGAAGGCGATGCAGCTGGGCGCCTTCGACTACCTGACCAAGCCGTTCGTCAACGAGGAGGTGGTGGTGGTGGTGCGGCGGGCGCTGCAGACCCGGGCGCTGCAGCTGGAGGTGGAGGAGCTCCGGCGCCGCGTGGGGACGGACGCCGGGCTGGCCGCGCAGATGGGTCCAGGGCCGCAGGTCAAGAACCTCGTCGAGCAGGTGAGGACCGTGGCCGGGACCAGCTTCACCGTCCTGGTCTCCGGCGAGACCGGCAGCGGCAAGGAGCTGGTGGCGCAGGCCATCCACCGCGAGAGCGAGCGGCGCACCAAGCCGTTCATCGCCGTCGACTGCGGGGCCATCCCCGAGCAGCTGCTCGAGTCGGAGCTGTTCGGCCACGAGAAAGGCTCGTTCACCGGCGCCGAGCGGAAGAAGCAGGGGCAGTTCCAGCTGGCCGAGGGGGGGACCTTCTTCCTCGACGAGGTGGGGAACCTGCCCATGAACCTCCAGGCCAAGCTGCTGCGGGTGCTGGAGTCGAGGCAGGTCCAGGCGGTGGGCGCCGACCGGTCGGCGGCGCTCGACGTCCGCTTCATCGCCGCCACCAACAACGACCTGCCGACGCGCGCCGCCGAGGGGCTGTTCCGGGCCGACCTCTACTTCCGGCTGGCGCAGTACACCATCTCCATCCCGGCCCTGAGGGATCGACCGGGGGACATCCCCTCCCTGGCGCACCGCCTGCTCGCCGAGGCGAGCGTCGAGCTGCGGCGGCCGGTCCAGCAGATCGTGCCGGGCGCGCTCGAGCTGCTGGTGGCCCACCCCTGGCCCGGGAACGTGCGCGAGCTGCAGAACCTGATCCGCCAGGCGGTGCTGAAGACCAAGGACCTGATGATCGGCGTCGAGGTGGTGCGGGACCTGCTGGGAGGCCCCGGCCTCCGGCGACCGGTGGCGCAGGCCGCCGCGGCCGGCCTGTCCCTGCGCGAGATCGCCGCCGAGGCGGCCGGGGAGGCCGAGCGGAGCGCCATCTCCGAGGCCCTGCGCGCCGCCCGCGGCAACAAGAGCCAGGCGGCGCGGGCCCTGGGCACCGACTACAAGACCCTGCACCTCAAGCTGAAGCGGTTCGGCCTCCGCGCCCGTGACTTCATCCCCTGACCCCCCGGCCCCCTCCACGGGCCGGGCGCCTTTCGCCTCGACGTTTTCCCGGTGCTGGGCTTTGATGGCCCCTCACCGCGCCCCCCGCCGTGCCCCCGACCGTTGGAGGTTGTCATGCGCCACCTACGTGCAGCAGTCCTGATGACGATGGCGGTCTTCGCCGCCGCCTGCGAGAAGAAGGCGACCGTCGCGCCCACCGGCGCCGCCGCCCCCGCCCCCGCCGCCGCGGCCGCCGGCGACACCATCCTCATCGGCCACGTCGGCTCGCTGACCGGCGCCGAGGCCTCCTTCGGCGTCTCCACCGAGAACGGCATCCGGCTCGCCATCGAGGACATCAACGCCAAGGGGGGCATCAAGGGGAAGAAGGTCGCGGCCAAGACCTACGACGACCAGGGCAAGCCGGAGGAGGCGGCGGTGGCCGCCACCCGGCTCATCACCCAGGACAAGGTGACGGTCCTCCTCGGCGAGGTGGCCTCGAGCCGCTCGCTGGCCATGGCCCCCATCGCCGACGCCAACCAGGTGCCGCAGATCTCGCCCACCTCCACCAACCCCCGGGTCACCAAGGACGGCGACAAGGTCCGGCCCTTCGTCTTCCGGGTCTGCTTCATCGACCCCTTCCAGGGGACGGTGATGGCCAAGTTCGCCCGCGAGAACCTCAAGCTGAAGCGGGTGGCCATCCTGCGCGACGTGGGCAGCGACTACTCGGTGGGGCTGGCCGACTACTTCAAGAAGAAGTTCGAGGAGCTGGGCGGCACCATCGTCAACGACCAGAGCTTCAAGGCCGGCGACCAGGACTTCAAGGCCCAGCTCACCACCATCAAGGGCAAGAAGCCGGAGATGATCTACGTCCCCGGCTACTACACCGACGTGGCCCTGGTGGCCCGCCAGGCCCGCGAGCTCGGCATCAAGATCCCGCTGGGCGGCGGCGACGGCTGGGACTCGGCCAAGCTCTACGAGATCGCCCAGGGGGCGCTGGACGGCTCCTACTTCTCCAACCACTACACCGACGAGAACCCGGCCCCCCTCATCCAGGGGTTCGTGAAGCGCTACCGCGAGAAGTTCGGCGCCACCCCCGACTCGATGGCGGCGCTCGGCTACGACGCCGCCCACGTGGCCTTCGACGCCATGGCCCGGGCCACCGACCTCTCCGGGCCGGCGGTCCGCGACGCCATCGCCGCCACCAAGGCCTTCCCCGGCGTGGGCGGGACCATCACCATCGACGCCGACCACAACGCCGTGAAGTCGGCGGTGGTGCTGGTCATCGAGAAGAACAAGGCCCGCTTCGTGGCCAGCGTCGATCCGTAAGGCCGCGTGACCGAGTTCCTCCAGCACCTCGTCAACGGCCTCTCGGTCGGGACCATCTACGCGCTGGTGGCGCTCGGCTACACCATGGTCTACGGCGTGCTGAAGCTCATCAACTTCGCGCACGGCGACGTCTACATGGTGGGGGCCTTCGCCGGCTACTACCTCTCCGACCTGGTCGGGGTGCGGCCGCCCTGGGCCGATCCCCCGCCGGGGGCCGGCGAGACCTTCATCAAGGCCACCATCGTCACCATGGGGGCGATGGTCATCTGCGGCGCCCTCGGCTACGTCATCGAGCGGTTCGCCTACCGGCCGCTGCGCCACCAGGCCCGGCTCACCGCGCTGATCACCGCCATCGGCGTCTCCTTCCTGCTGGAGTTCGGCTTCCAGCTCAGCCCGCTCATGCACACCCCCATCGAGTTCCCGCCCGGCCCCAGCCCGCGCGTCTTCCCGGCGCTGCTGGAGCGGACCGGCTACGAGTGGATGGGCGTCAGCCTCTCCAACTACGACGTCATCGGGTTGCTGGTGGCGCTGGGGCTGATGCTCGGCCTGCAGTTCATCGTCTACCGGACCCGCTTCGGCACCGCCATGCGCGCCGTCTCCTTCGACTCGCAGGTGGCCGGGCTGATGGGGATCCCGGTCAACCGGATCATCTCCTGGACCTTCGTGCTGGGGAGCGCCCTGGCCGCCGCCGCCGGCATCATCAACGCCGTGTCGCGCCCGCGCATCGAGCCGCTCTTCGGGCTGATGGCGGGCCTGAAGGCCTTCGTGGCGGCGGTGCTGGGCGGCATCGGCAGCGTGCCGGGGGCCATGGTGGGGGGGCTGGTGCTGGGGCTGGCCGAGGAGTACGTGGCCGGCTACACCGACTCCTCCTACCGCGACGCCATCGCCTTCTCGGTGCTGATCCTGGTGCTGCTGGTGCGGCCGGCCGGCCTCTTCGGCCGGCTCACCGTGGAGAAGGTCTAGTGGCGGCGCTGCGGCAGGTGCTCCGCTCCTTCCTGCCCTTCCTGGTCGGCCTCCCGGTGCTCACCGGGTTCCAGTGGGCGCTGCAGGCGGCCGGCTCGCAGGCCTACACGCTGCTGCTGGTCACCGTGGGGGTGAACGTCATCCTGGCGGTCTCGCTCAACGTGGTGAACGGCGCCACCGGGCAGTTCTCGCTCGGCCACGCCGGCTTCATGGCGGTGGGGGCCTACACCGCCGCCAAGATCACCCTGGCGCTGGCCGGGATGAAGCTCTCCTTCCTGCCCGAGGCGGTCTCCGACCAGCTCTTCTTCGCGCTGGCGCTGGCGGCCGCCATGGCCGCGGCCGGGCTGGCCGGCGTGCTGGTCGGCCTGCCCTCGCTGCGGCTGCAGGGCGACTACCTGGCCATCGTCACCCTCGGCTTCGGCGAGATCATCCGCTCGGTGATCGAGAACATGCCCTCGCTGGGGCAGGCCACCGGCCTCTCCGGCCTGCCGCTCCGCACCAACCTGGTCTGGGTGGGGGTCTCGGCGCTGGCCACCGTGGTGATGGCGCGGCGGCTGGCGGTCTCCACCCAGGGGCGGGCCCTCTTCGCCATCCGCGAGGACGAGGTGGCGGCCGAGGCCATGGGCGTCGACACCACCGGCTACAAGGTGCGGGCCTTCGTGATCTCGGCGGCCTACGCCGGGCTGGCCGGGGCCCTCATCTCCCACGCCATCCTGCTGGCCACGCCGCGGATGTTCACCTTCGTCCGCTCCATCGAGGTGGTGGTGATGATCGTGCTGGGCGGCCTCGGCTCGATCACCGGGGCCGTGCTCTCGGCGGTGGTCCTGACCCTGGGGCTGGAGGCGCTGCGCGAGTTCCAGGCCTACCGGATGGTGGTCTACGCGGCGCTGCTCATCGTCCTGATGCTGCTCCGGCCGCAGGGGATCTTCGGGACCCACGAGCTCTGGGACCTGCCGCTCTTCAGGCGCCGCCGCGCGCCGGCGCCCCCGGGGGCCGGGGGCGGCGCGGCCGGTGGACCGGTGCTGCCGGGCGCCGCGGGCGCGGGGGGCGGGTCGTGAGCGACGCCGCGCTGGAGGTGAGCGGCGTCACCATGCGCTTCGGGGGGCTGAAGGCGCTGGCCGACTTCAACCTGGCGCTGCGGCCGGGCGAGCTGGTGGGGCTGATCGGCCCCAACGGCGCCGGCAAGACCACCGCCTTCAACGCCATCACCGGCGTCTACCAGCCCAGCGAGGGCGAGGTCCGGGTCTGCGGCGAGCGGGTCAACGGCCGGCGCCCCCACCAGATCTGCGCCAGCGGCGTGGCCCGGACCTTCCAGAACATCCGGCTCTTCCGCGAGCTGACCGCGCTCGACAACGTCCGGGTGGCCTGCCACGCCCGCGCCACCAGCGGCTTCTTCGACGCCCTGCTGCTCACCGGCCGCCACCTGCGCGAGGAGGCGCGCATCCTGGCCCGCGCCGAGGAGTACCTGGAGGTGATGGGGCTCTCGCAGCGGCGCGACGAGCTCTCGCGCAACCTCCCCTACGGCGAGCAGCGCCGGCTGGAGATCGCCCGGGCCCTGGCCACCGGCCCCCGGGTGCTCTGCCTCGACGAGCCGGCCGCCGGCATGAACGCCGCCGAGAAGGTGGAGCTGATGGAGCTGATCCGGTCGATCCGCGACCGCTTCGGCATCGCCATCCTGGTCATCGAGCACGACATGCGGCTGGTGATGGGCGTCTCCGAGCGGCTGCTGGTGCTCGACCACGGGGTCACCATCGCCGCCGGCACCCCGGCCGAGGTGCGGGCCAACCCCAAGGTGATCGAGGCCTACCTGGGCGACGCCTACCTGGAGGAGAAGCAGATGGCCGTGCCGGTCCCGGGGGGCTCGCCGTGAGCGGCAACATCCTCGAGGTCAGCGACCTGCGGGTCGACTACGGCGGCATCAAGGCGCTGCGGGGCATCTCGCTCGAGGTGCCGGAGGGGCAGGTGGTGGCGCTGATCGGCGCCAACGGCGCCGGCAAGACCACCACGCTGCGGGCCATCTCCAAGATGCTCCGGCCCGCCTCCGGCACCATCCGCTTCAGCGGCGAGGACGTGACCCGTCGCGCCTCCCACGAGCTGGTGGCGCGGGGCATGGCCCACGCGCCGGAGGGGCGCGGCATCTTCCTCAACCTGACGGTGCGCGAGAACCTGGAGCTGGGCGCCTATCTGCGGCGGGACCGGGCCGGCATCGCCGCCGACGCCGAGAAGGCCTACGCGCTCTTCCCCATCCTCGCCGAGCGGCGCGCCCAGGTGTCGGGCACGCTCTCCGGCGGCGAGCAGCAGATGCTGGCGGTGGCGCGGGCGCTGATGAGCCGACCCCGGCTGCTGCTCCTCGACGAGCCCTCGCTGGGGCTGGCGCCGCAGGTGGTGGAGCGGATCTTCGCGGTGCTGCGCGAGGTGAGCGCCAGCGGCGTCTCGCTGCTGCTGGTGGAGCAGAACGCCCACAAGGCGCTGCAGCTGGCCCACCGGGCCTACGTGCTGGAGACCGGGAACATCGTCATGACCGGCACCGGCCGCGAGCTGCTGGCCTCGCCCGAGGTCCGCAAGGCCTACCTGGGCGAGTAGGCCGCGCCCGCCCCGCCCCGCCCCGAGCCGCGCCGTGACCACCCCCGCCAGCCGCCAGCAGTCGTTGGGCGTGGCCGCGGCGGCGGCGGCCTACCTGATCTGGGGGCTCTTCCCGCTCTACTTCCACGCGCTCCAGGGCGTTCCGGCCGGCGAGGTGCTGGCCCACCGGGTGGCCTGGAGCGCGCTCTTCATGGCGGCGCTGGTCACCGGGCTGCGCCGCTGGCCCACGGTGCTGGTCCAGCTGAGGCGCCCCGGGGCGATGCGGACGCTCACCGCCAGCGCGCTCTTCATCTCCACCAACTGGCTGGTCTACATCTGGTCGGTGCAGTCGGGGCGGGTGCTCGAGGCCAGCCTGGGCTACTTCATCACCCCGCTGGTCTCGGTGCTGCTCGGCGTGGTCTTCCTGCGCGAGCCGCTGAGCCGGCGGCAGGTGGCGGCGGTGCTGCTGGCGGCGGCCGGCGTGCTCTGGCTGGTGGTCCGGGCGGGGAAGGTGCCCTGGGTGTCGCTGACGCTGGCCGGCTCGTTCGGGCTCTACGGGCTGCTCCGCAAGCAGCTGGCGGTGGACGCCATCGCCGGGCTGCTGGCCGAGGTGGCGGTGCTGGCGCCGCTGGCGGTGGCCTGGCTGGCCTGGCTCTGGTGGCGCGGGGAAGGCCACCTGCTCGGCGCCGGGCCGGCCATCACCACGCTGCTCCTGCTGACCGGCGTGGTGACGGCGGTGCCGCTGCTGCTCTTCGCGGTGGGGGTGCGGCGGCTCACCCTGGCCACCGTGGGGCTGCTGCTCTACGTCAACCCCACCACCCAGTTCGCCCTGGCGGTGTGGCGCTTCGACGAGCCCTTCACGGCGGCGCACGCCGTCGCCTTCGGGTGCATCTGGGTGTCACTGGCCGTGTACAGCAGCGAGGCGCTGCTGCGACGGTCGAGCTAGCGCCCACTCGCCGGGCCACTCAAGGCTGGCTGGCCGGCCCGCCGAGCGCCGCCCGCATCCCGGCGGCGGCCTGGGCCATGGCCTCGGCCCCGCGCTCCAGCTTGAAGGGGCCGGAGCGGGTGAGGCCGTGGAGGGCGACGGCGACCAGGCCGGGGCGGTCGGGGACGGCGAGCGCCGGGCTGCCGGCGCGGCGCCACGGGGAGCGCGAGGTGAGGTGGTGGTAGAGGAGGCGCGGCGGAGGCTCGCCGGGCCCGGCCACGGGCGCGCCGGCCAGGCCGTGGCGGTCGGCGACGCCGCCGTCGAGCAGCCAGCGCCCGCCCAGCCGGACCGGCTGGAAGAGGAAGGGGACGGCGCTGGAGGCCTGGATGGCCGGGGCCAGCGGGCCGTGCCGGAGGACCACCGTCTGGCGGGCCAGCGGGTCCCAGGCGGAGACGGCAAGTGGCCGAGAACAGGCCTCGAATGTCCTGACCGGGAGTAATTCATCGAGCCGGGTCCGGAAGCGGCCTCCCCGCAGCAAACCGAGCCCCAAACGGGGGTCCCAGAAGTCGCCGCGGCGGAGGGCGAGCAGCCGCTCGCGGATGACGGCGGCCGGGAGCCCGGCGGCGAAGAGGCCGCCCACCAGCGCCCCCGCCGAGGAGCCGCAGAGCGCCGAGGGGAGCAGGCCCTCGTCCTCCAGGACGCCGAGCACCCCGGCGTGGGCGAAGAAGCCGAAGAAGCCGGAGGAGAGGGCCAGCGTGTACGGGCCGGCCGCCAGCCACTCACGCAGCGTGCGCGTCGCCATCGGCCCCCTCCGGTGCCAGGCGGCGGAGGCGTCGCAGCGCCGGGGAGCGCCAGGCCACCAGCGCCACCGTCACCAGCGTCAGGGATCCGCCGAAGAGGATGGACGGGACCACGCCGAGGAAGCGCGCCGCCACGCCGCTCTCGAAGGCCCCCAGCTCGTTCGAGGAGCCGATGAAGAAGCTGTTGACGGCCGCCACCCGCCCCATCATCTCCTGCGGCGTCCAGAGCTGCACCAGCGTGCCCCGCAGGATCACCGAGACCCCGTCGAGCGCGCCGCCCACGGCCAGCAGCGCCAGCGAGAGGGCGAAGGAGCGGGAGAGGGCGAAGGCCATCCAGCTCAACCCGAAGCCGGCCACGCACCAGAGCAGGACGCGGCCGGCGCGATCGAAGGAGCCGAAGCGGGCCAGCAGCAGCGCCATGACGATGGAGCCGAAGGCCGGCGCGGCCCGCAGGAAGCCGAAGCCGACCTCCCCCACCGCGAGGATGTCGCGGGCGAACACCGGCAGCAGGGCCACGGCGCCGCCGAAGAGGACGGCGAAGAGGTCGAGGCTGAGGGCACCGAGCAGGATGGGCTGGGCGAAGACGAAGCGGATCCCCTCGGAGAGGCCGGCGCCGATGGTGCCGCCGCTGGCCGGCTGCCGCGGGCGCGGCGCGATGGTGGCCATCAGGAGCAGGCCGACCGCCGAGAGGACCACCACCACGGCGTAGGCGAGGCGGGGGCCGCCGAGCGCGATCAGGCCGCCGCCCACGGCCGGGCCGAGCACCATGGCGGCGTGGAAGAGCGAGGAGCGCCAGGAGGCGGCGTTCTGGTAGTGCTCGCGGGGGACCAGCTCGGTGCCGAGCGCGGCCGAGGCGGGGCGGAAGAAGGCGCGGCCGACGCCGGCCAGGACCTGGGCGCCGTAGAGCGGGAGCACCGGCCCGGGCGCGCCCAGCGAGAGCAGCAGGAGGGCGAGGCCGGAGAGGCCGACGGCGCCGAAGGAGAGGAGGGAGATGCGGCGGCGGTCGGTCCGGTCGGCGGCCCAGCCGCCCACCAGCGTCAGGGCCAGGAAGGGGACGGCCTCGGCCAGGCCGACCAGGCCGAGCGCGAAGGGGTCGTTGGTGAGGATGTAGACCTGCCAGCCGAGCACGGCGCTCTGGATCTGCGTGGCCACGAAGATGGCGGTCATGGCCGCCAGGAAGGCGCGGTACTCCACGAAGCGGAGCGAGGCGTAGGGGTCGGCGGGGCGCAGGCGGGAGGGATGGTGCGGGGGGCGGGCCGTGCGGTCAAGCCCGCGCTCTACGCCTCCCGCCTCCCGTCCCAGCGCCTCCCGTCCCAGAGTAGTTCGGCGTAGTTCGGCGGACCAAGGTCCGCGGGACGGCCGGGGTGGGGTGGGCGGCGGTGAGGCAAGTGGCCGGAATCGCGAGCGGAGGCATTGGCACGGGTCCTGCGATGTAGCCCCAGGCCATGACCGCGCCACGCCAGGTGCTCCCGGGCACCACCTACCTCATCACCCGCCGGTGCCTGAACCGGCAGTTCTTCCTGCGCCCCTCGAAGGCCACCAACCAGCTCGTCGGCTTCCTCCTCGCCGTCGCCGCCGAGCGCTTCCACGTCGAGGTCCACGCCTTCTGCGTGATGTCCAACCACCTCCACCTCGTGGTCACCGACCCCGACGCCTGCCTCCCCGCCTTCGGCAGGTTCCTCGACTCGCTCATCGGCCGCTCCATGAACGCCATGCTGGGGCGCCAGGAATACTTCTGGGGGCCGCCCACCTTCAGCGCCGTCGCCCTGCAGTCCCCGGCCGACGTCCTCGACAAGGTCGCCTACACCCTCGCCAACCCGGTCAAGGCCGGCCTGGTCCGCCGCGGACGGCTCTGGCCGGGGCTCTGGTCCGCCCCGGACCAGATGGGCGCCGCGCCCCTCGAGTTCACCAGGCCCTCCTCCTTCTTCCGGCGGGCCGGCCAGGGGTCCCTTCCCGACCGGGCCTCCCTGCGGCTCGTCATCCCCACGGGCTTCGACTCTCCGGCCCACTTCCGCCGCTCCCTCCACGCCGCCCTCGCCGACCGGGAGCAAGCCGCCTCTGCCCACCTCGCCTCGCGCGGGCGTGGCTTCCTCGGCGTCCAGCGCGTGCTCGCACAGCGCCCCTTCGACAGGCCTCCCACCAGGGAGCCCCTCGGAGGGCTCAACCCGCGCGTCGCCAGCCACGACACCTGGCGTCGCGTCCAGGCCCTCCGCGCCCTCGGCTCCTTCATCCAGGACTACCGCCGCGCCTTCGACCGCTGGCGGGCCGGCTCCTCCGGCGTCCTCTTCCCCGCCGGCACCTACCTCATGCGCGTCCTCCACCGCGCCCCCTGCCTCGCCCCTGGCTGACTCACCACCCCGTCAGCTTCCCCCACTCAGCCTCGTCACCACGTCAGTCGTCTCCGGCCGCGGTCGGGGACTGCCTGGGGACGGCCGAAGGCGCCGCACGACTGGTGGCTGGATGACATCCGGGCACCTCTGAGTCCTGCTTGGATGCCTCCCGTATCCGACTGGGCGACGCCTCCGGACCCTGCGGCCGGAATCCCTCCCCGGCAGCCGGGTCCACGAGCGAGTTGACTCGAATCTTGGCGAACTACTCTCGGTCGGGATTCGCGGGGGGCGGGCCGTGCGGTCAAGCCCGCGCTCTGCTACAAGGGCCTCGTGAGCGCCCCCGACTTCGCCTCTCTCGCAGCACATCCGGCCCTCCAGCGCGCGCTCGCGGCCCACGGCTACGCCGAGCCGACCCCGGTGCAGGCCGGCGTGCTCGACCCGGCGCTGCGCGGCAAGGACCTGCTGGTCTCCTCGCGGACCGGCTCCGGGAAGACGGTCGCCTTCGGCCTGGTCATGGCCGAGACCCTGCTGGGCGATGCCCCCACCTTCGGCCGCGGCGGCCCGCCGCTCGGGCTGGTGATCGCCCCGACTCGCGAGCTGGCCGTGCAGGTGCAGCGTGAGCTGGCCTGGCTCTTCGGCCCGGCCGGCGGCGTGGTCACCGCCTGCGTCGGCGGGCTCGACCCGCGGCGCGAGGCCCAGGCGCTTCGGGCCGGCGTCCACCTGGTGGTCGGCACCCCGGGGCGGCTCGTCGACCACATCGAGCGCAAGGTGCTCGACCTCTCGGCGCTCGGCGCGCTGGTGCTCGACGAGGCCGACGAGATGCTCGACATGGGCTTCCGCGAGGAGCTCGAGGCCATCCTGAAGGCGGCGCCGAAGCAGCGCCGCACCATCCTCTTCTCGGCGACGCTGCCGAAGCCGATCGTCGAGCTGGCCAGGGCCTACACCCGCGAGCCGGTGCGGGTCACCGCCACGCCGCCCAAGCAGGCCCACGAGGACATCACCTACCGGGCCCACGTGGTGGCCCAGCGCGAGCGCGAGCACGCCATCGTCAACGTGCTGCGGGCGCTCGAGCCGGCCAGCGCCCTGGTCTTCCGGGCCCGGCGCGACCTGGTCACCCACACCGCCGCCTCGCTGAGCGAGCGCGGCTTCGAGACCGTGGCCATCTCCGGCGAGCTGACCCAGTCGGAGCGGCTGCGGGCCCTGAAGTCGCTGCGCGACGGCCGGGCCCGGGTGCTGGTGGCCACCGACGTGGCGGCGCGCGGCCTCGACCTGCCGGGCATCGAGCTGGTGCTCCACGCCGACCTGCCGCAGGACGCCTCGGCGCTGCAGCACCGCAGCGGCCGCACCGGGCGGGCCGGCAAGAAGGGCCAGGCGGTCCTGCTGGCCTCCCCGCAGGAGCGCCACAAGCTCGACCGGATGCTGCGCGAGGCCGGGGTGACCCCGGAGTGGGCGCCGGTGCCGACCGCCGACCTGATCCGCCAGCAGGACGAGGCCCGCCTGGCCGCCGAGGTCTCGGGCGCCACCGCCGAGGCCCCCGAGGACGAGCTGGTCGCGGCCCGGGCGCTGCTGGCGGGGCGCGACCCGCTGGCGCTGGCCCTGGCGCTGCTGCGCCGGGCCCGGGCGTCGCTGCCGGCGCCCGAGGAGCTCCCCGAGACCGGCCGGGTGGCCAGCGAGGCGCCGCGCGGGCCACGTCCGGCGAGACCGGGTCCGCCGGTCGAGGCCACCTGGTTCCGCATCTCCATCGGGCGGGAGAAGAAGGCCGACCCGAAGTGGCTGCTGCCGCTCCTCTGCCGGCGCGGCGGCGTCACCCGCGACGAGATCGGGAAGATCGTCATCCTCGCCTCGGAGACCCGCTTCGAGGTGGCCACGGTGGCCGCCGCCCGCTTCGCCGCCGCGGCGCGGGTCCCGGATCCGCGCGCGCCGGGCATCCGCATCGAGCCGGCCCGTCCGCCCGGCGAGGTGCTGGCCACCCGTCCGCCCACCCCGCCCCGGCCGGTCGAGGTTCGGCCGGCCGGGCCGAATCCGGTCGAGCAGGAGAGCGCCGAGCCGGTGAAGGCCGCGCCGCGACCGTCCGCGCCACGGCCGTCCGGCTCGCGTCCGGCCGAGGATCGTCCGGCCGCGCCACGACCGTACGCGCCACGGCCGTCCGGCTCACGTCCGGCCGAGGATCGTCCGGCTGCGCCACGACCGTACGCGCCACGGCCGTCCGGCTCGCGTCCGGCCGAGGATCGTCCGGCCGCGCCGCGTCCGTACGCGCCACGGCCGTCCACCTCGCGTCCGGCCGAGCGACGCTCTGCGCCGTTCAGGCCGGCCCCTGACCAGTCCGGGTCGTTCAAGCCGGGGTCGCCGAAGTCCGGCGCCTCCAGGCCGGGCGGCTTCAAGCCCGGTCCGGCCAGGCCCGGGTCGCACAAGCCGCGCAGCGTCAGCGGCGAAGGGCACGCAGTGAAGCGCGGCCCGCGCGACGGCTAGCAGAGCCGGCGGCTACGGCCGCCGCTTCCCGCCCTCGGCCTCGACCGCCGCCGCCAGCACCTCGTAGGGCTGGCAGCCGACCACCCGCCGCCCCCCTGCCAGCACCGTGGGGATGCCGGTGACCCCCATGCGCCGGGCCTCGGCCCCCATGGTCATGACCCGGGCCAGGTACTTCGGCTCGTCGAAGGCCTCCACCGCGGCCACCGGGTCGAGCCCCGCCGACCGCGCGCAGAGGGCCAGCACCTCGGGGTCCTCGACGTTCTGGCCGTGGCGCCAGGCCGCCTCCATGGCGGCGGCGCGGAACGGGTGGAGCCGCCCCTGGTCCCGGGCGTACTCGGCCACCGCCAGCACCCGGCGCGTGCTCGGCATCACCTCGCTGAAGGTCATGCCGGTGACGCCGAAGTCGGCGGCGAAGCGGGTCAGGTAGTCGTGCATGGCGCGGCTCCGCTCCTCACCGAAGACCTCGGCCAGCCGCCGCCCCCCGGGCGGCGTCCCCGGGTGGAGCTCGAAGCCCCGCCAGTCCAGCTCGATGTCGTACTCCTCCTGCAGCCTGAGCAGGGTGCTGGCCTCGGCGATGAAGCAGAAGGGGCAGACGATGTCGGAGTAGAGGGTGACCTTCAGCGACATGGACCCTGATGTAACGGCCCGCTGACACCGCCGCCACCCGTCGGGCCGCCGCCCGTCACGCCGCGCCCCGTCACGCCGCGCCCCGTCACGCCACCGGCCTTCAGGTCAGCAGCCCCAGCCGCGCCGCCTCCTCCGGGGTGTCGGCGTCGAGGAAGGCCCGCCCCTCCGGGTCGACCGCCCCCCACGCCTCGGCCTCGACCACCCGGGCCCCCACCGCCTCCGCCAGCCGCCGCAGCGAGCGCTCCCCGCCCGCCATGGCCCGCTCCACCGCCGGCAGCGACTCCCGCGCCCAGAGGGCGTGGAGCGGCTGGAGGTGGCCGTCCCAGCGCGGCACCACCGCCACCGCCCCGGCGCGGCGGCCGGCCAGGAGCCCGATCCCGGCGACGGAGAGGAAGGGCATGTCGCAGCCGGCGGTGAAGACCCAGGGCGTCGCCGCCCCCTTCAGGGCGGCCTGCAGCCCGGCGGCGGGGCCGAGGCCGGCCTGCTCGTCGGCGACGCGGCGCACCGTGGTGCCGGCGTACGCCTGCGGGTCGCCGACCACCAGCAGCGACTCGCCGAAGAGCCCGGCGAAGAGCTCCAGCGTCCGGTCCAGCAGCGGCCGCCCGTGGAGCCGCAGCAGCCCCTTCGGCGCCCCGCCCATCCGCGAGGAGCGCCCCCCGGCCAGGAGCGCGCCGGTGATGTCGGGGTAGGGGACGGCCACCGCCGGAGCCTAGCACCGCGGAGCGTGGACCCGGTTCGTCGATTCGTGTATGTCACGCGGTCCGATGACCGATGAGCAGCGGCTCGAGGCCTTCCGCAGGTTCGTGCAGGCCCGCCCCGACGACCCCTTCACCCGCTACGCGCTGGCCATGCACCTCCGGTCCATGGGCCGGCTCGACGAGGCCGTGCTGGCCTTCGCCGAGCTGACGGCGCGAGCGCCGGACTACATCCCCACCTGGCTGATGCTGGGGCAGACGCTCGAGGCGGCCGGGCGGCTCGGCGAGGCGGCCACCGCCTACCAGGACGGCATGGCGGCGGCGACGCGACGGCAGGACCTCCACGCCCGCGGCGAGCTGGAGGCGGCCCTCGAGTCCCTCCGCTCGCGCCAGGACCAGCCGCCGCCGCCGACGACGACGACGAGGACGCCATGAGCGAGGCCTGGACCCCGACCTACCCGCACCAGCCGCTCGGCGGCCTCTTGAAGGGGAAGCGCGCCCTGATCGCCGGCGTGGCCAACGACCGCTCCATCGCCTGGGCCATCGCCGAGGCCTTCCACGCCGAGGGGGCGGAGCTGGCCTTCACCTACCCCGGCGAGGCCATGGGGAAGCGGGTCATCCCCCTGGTGCAGGCGCTCCACCCGGCCGCCATCCTCGACTGCGACGTCGGCAAGGACGAGGAGATCGCCCGGACCTTCGCCGCGCTGAAGCAGCGGTGGGACAGCTTCGACATCCTGGTCCACTCCATCGCCTACACCCCGCGCGAGGCGCTGGAGGGGCGCTTCACCGAGGTGACCACCCGCGAGGCCTTCCGCATCAGCCTCGACGTCTCGGCCTACTCGCTCATCGCCCTGACCCGCGCCGCCCGGCCCTTCATGCCGAAGGGCGGCAGCGTGGTCTGCCTGAGCTACTACGGCTCGGAGAAGGTGGTGCCCAACTACAACGTGGCCGGCGTGGCCAAGGCGGCGCTGGAGGCCTCCACCCGCTACCTGGCCGAGGACCTCGGGCCGGAGGGGATCCGCGTCAACGCCATCAGCGCCGGGCCGCTCAAGACCCTGGCCGCCGCCGGCATCAAGGGGATGCGGACCATGCTCAGCGAGAACGCCGAGAAGACGCCGCTGCGGCGCAACATCGGCCACGAGGACGTGGCCCGCGCCGCCCTCTACCTCTGCTCCGAGCTCGGAAAGAACGTCACCGGCGAGGTGCTCCACGTCGACGCCGGCCAGAACATCCTCGGCGTGGTGTCGATGCGGTAGGGGCTGGCCGGGCTCGCCTCGTCGCGGCACGGCATGGCACGCCACGCCACGGAGGCGCCAGCCGGTCCTCGGAGGCGCCAGCCGGTCCTCGGAGGCGCCAGCCGGTCCTAGACGAACCGCCCCGGCCTGGCCCCGGCCCCCACGAACGGGTTGTGGCGCCGCTCCTCGCCGATGGTCCCGCCCGGCCCGTGGCCGGGCAGGAACTTCACCGCGTCACCCAGCGTGAAGAGCTTGCCGGTGATGGAGCGGGCCAGCTGCTCGAAGTCGCCGCCCGGCAGGTCGGTCCGGCCCACCGACCCCTGGAAGAGCGTGTCGCCGGTGAAGACCACGCCGGCCTCCTCGAACCAGAGGCTCACCGAGCCCGGGCAGTGGCCCGGGGTGTGGAGCACGGTGGCCGACTGCCGCCCCACCGTCACCACCTCGCCGTCGGCCAGCGTGGCGTCGGGGGTGAGCGGCCGGGCCTCCTCCAGGCCGAACATGGCCGCCTGCCGCGGCAGCATGGCCAGCCAGGGCACGTCGCCTTCGTGGATGGAGACCGGCGCGCCGGTGGCCTCGCGGGCCTCGGCGGCCCCGGCGGCGTGATCGACGTGGCCGTGGGTGAGCAGGATCCGCTTCACCGCGAACCCCTCGGGCTGGCGCAGCGCCAGCACCCGCGGCAGCTCGGCGCCCGGGTCGATGAGCACCGCGTCGCCGGTCTCGGAGCAGGCCGCCAGCCAGGCGTTCATGGCGAACGGCCCGACCACGACGCCGCGGACGATCAGCATGGCCAGCCCCCTTCGGAGACGGAACGGGCCGGAGGGTCTCCCCACCGGCCCGACGAATGGAGCGCGGCAGCCGCCGCCTCCGCGCAGCTCACCATCCTCGCCAACCCCCGCCGCAGCCGGCCGGAGATGAGGAGGCGGGCGCTACGCCTGGAACGAGGAGCCGCAGCCGCAGGTGCTCTTGGCGTTCGGGTTGTTGAACTTGAACCCGGCGCCCTGCAGCCCGACCACGTAGTCCACCGTCACGCCCTGCAGGTACATGGAGCTCATGGCGTCGACGTAGAGCTTGAGCCCGGCCTGCTCCAGCGTCACGTCGCCGTCCTTGGGCGCGTTCTCGAAGTCCATCGAGTACTGGAAGCCCGAGCAGCCCCCGCCCATGACGCCGATGCGGATGCCGTACCCGGCCAGCCCCTCGCGCTGCATCGCGTCCTTCACCATCTCCACCGCCTTGTCGGTGAGGGAGACGAAGTTGTCCATCCCGAGATCGGTCGCCAGCGGAGCTGCCACGGTCGTCGCTTCCATGTCTGTTTCCCGTTTCCTTCCGGGGCGCGGCCCCGGAGTTGAATGGACGGAGCAAGTCTAACAGGGGGCCCGTGGCGCTTCAACGGAACCGGCGGGAGCCCCCGGGGCGGGGGCGCCCGGGGTCAACGTTCGCTTCGGGGCGCCACCTTCGGGGCCGCGGTCGCAGGCGGTCGCAGGCGGGCGCTCACCGGCCGAGCCCCACGGGTCCGCGCTCAGCCGCCGCCGCGCCCGCTGAGCCGGCGGCCGCCGTCCACCGGCAGCACCGCGCCGGTGACGTACGGGGCCTCGGCCAGGTAGCGGACCGCCTCGGCCACGTCCAGCGGGGTGCCGGCCCGCAAGAGCGGGATGCGGGCGGCCAGGCGGCGGCGCCGGGCGGCGGGGTAGCCCGCTGGCCAGAGCACGGTCCCCGGGGCCACGGCGTTGACCCGCACCCGCGGCGCCAGCTCCAGCGCCAGGCACTCGGTGAGCCGGACCAGCGCCGCCTTCCCGGCGCAGTAGGCGGCGTAGCCGCGCCAGGCCACCAGCCCGCCCCCCACGTCGGCGACGTTGACCACGCTGCCCCGCGACCTCCGCAGCAGCGGCAGCAGGGCCCGGGTGAGCAAGAGCGGCGCCCGGGCGTTGAGGTCGAGCTGGGCGTCGAAGGCGGCGGCGTCGGTCCGCTCCAGCGGCCGGGGCTCGAAGCCGGCGGCCGAGTTGACCAGCAGGTCGAGGCGGGTGAAGCGCTCGCCGAAGGCGGCCGCCAGCGCCGCCGGGCCGTCGGCGGTGGCCAGGTCACCCTGCAGGGCCGCCGCGAAGCCGCGCGGCCGGTGCGAGCGGTAGTGGGCGACCACGGTGTAGCCGTGGCGCGCCAGGTGGCGGCCGATGGCCAGGCCGAGGCGGACGCCGGCGCCGGTCACCAGCGCCACCCGCCCCTCGGCGCGGGCGCTCAGGGAGTACCCCGGGGACGCCAGAGGGTCTCGGCGCGGCCGGCGCGCAGGTTGGCGACGCGGGCCGCCACGAAGAGCAGGTCGGAGAGCCGGTTGAGGTAGACGAGGGCGTTGGGATCGACCTCGACCTGCGCCGCCAGCGCCACCACCTGCCGCTCGGCGCGCCGGCAGACGCAGCGGGCCAGGTGCAGCGCCGCCGCCCCCGGCGTCCCCCCGGGGAGCACGAAGGCGCGCAGCTCGGGGAGGGTGGCGTCCCAGCGGTCCATGGCCTGCTCGAGGCGGGCCGCCCAGGCCGGGTCGATGGCCGGCACCGCGCCGCGCGCCGCGGCGCCGTGGGGGCTGGCCAGCTCGGCGCCCACCGTGAAGAGCTCGGCCTGGACGCGCCCCAGCTCCTCGTCCAGTTCGGGGTCGGAGAGGGCGGCGCGGGCGGCGCCGATGGCGGCGTTGGCCTCGTCCACCTCGCCGTAGGCCTCGACCCGCGGCTCGGACTTGCGCACCCGGCCGCCGCCGAACAGGCCGGTCTCTCCACCGTCCCCGCTCTTCGTGTAGATCTTCATCGAGGACGTGCCTATCACCGGGCCCCGGCCACCGCAACGCGGGACCGCCGGGCAGTCACCCCGAGGAGGCGAGGAGCCACATGGAGCCGATCTTCGAGGGCGAGGCGCTGCTGCAGGTGGGGAGGGCCGCGGCCCGGCTGGCCTGGGAGGGCGGGATGACGGTCCGCAAGCCGGACGGCACGGTGGTGCCGATACCGCTGCTGGCCGAACCCGAGGTGCTCGACCGGGCCGCGCTGGCGGCCGCCGCCGCCGAGGCCGAGCTGATCCTCTCCGGCGCCGTGAAGCTGGCCCGGGCGCTGCGGCACGGCGGCGACCCGCGCGACCGGGCGGCGCTGGTCGAGCCCTTCTCCGGCCTGGAGGCCGAGGCCATGGACCGGCTCTTCGAGGAGGCGCCGCTGCCGGTGATGGTGGCGCGGGTCGACTACCTGGTCCCCGAGGGGGGCGGGGCGCCGCGGGCGCTGGAGCTGAACGCCACCATCCCCGCCATGCCGGCCTACGCCGACCTGGCCGCACACTCGTGGCTGCGGGCGGCGGCCCGGGCGCGGGGCCGCACCGCGCGCGAGGCCGGTGAGCTGGTGGCGGCCTGCGGCAGCCACATGGAGCGGCTGCGCGAGGCGCTGGTGGGGGCCTACCGGGCCCGCGGCGGGACCCGGGCCCGGCCGTCGATCGCCATCGTGGCCCGCCCCGGCGACTCGCAGATCGGCGAGCTGCGCCGGCTTGAGGCCCACTTCAGGGCCCAGGGGCACGAGGTGAGCAACCTGCTCCCCACCGAGTGCGTGCCGGAGGACTGGGACCTGCTCTACCGCCACGTCTGGGCCCACCACGTGCCGCCCGACGCCCCCTTCGCCCGGGCGCTGCGGGCCCCGGGCCGCTACCCGCTCTACAACCCGGTCAACGGGCTGCTCGAGGCCAAGGCGCTCTTCGCCCGGCTCTCCGAGTGCGCCGAGGACCGCGCCCTGGCGGACCGGGCCGGGCTCGACGAGGCCGAGCGCGGGGCGGCGGCGCGGCTGCCCTGGACCCGGCGGCTCGACGCGGCGCTGGTGCCGCGGGTCAAGGCGGAGCGGGCCGGCTTCGTGCTGAAGCGGAGCTGGGACTACGGCGGCAAGTCGGTCCACCTGGGCGCCGAGCTGGGGCAGGAGGCCTGGGAGCGGGTGGTGGACGAGGCGCTCATCGACCAGCGCGGCGGCGGCTTCGTGGCCCAGGAGCGGATCTTCGCGGTGCGCAAGCCGGCCACCCGCATCGCCGGCGACGAGGAGACCCACGGCGACCTCTACCGCGACCTCTCCACCTACTGCGGCCTCGGCCCCTCCCGCCCGGGCGGCTCGGTGGTGCGGGCGGCGGCCTCGCCCATCGTCAACATCCTCGGCGGCGGCGGGCTGGCCCCGGTCATCCCCGCCGACGTGTACGAGCTGCTCAAATAGCGCCCAATCGCGCGGCGCTCAGTCGCGCGGCGTCAATCGCGCGGCGCTCGCGCCCAGTCGCGCCGCGCTCCGCGCGGCGCAACCCGACAACTCCAGGACCTCCTCCCGGTCGCCTTCCCGGCTCCGCCTGCCTCCCCCGAAGTGGAGTCGTGGCGTCGTTCCGGTGATACTCCCCCCGTGGCCCCCACGCGCCCCCGCATCCTCGTCGTCGACGACAGCCGCACCCAGCTCGACTGGCTGGTACAGGTGCTGCTGCGCGACGGCTACGACGTGGTCACCGCCGCCACCGGCCGGGAGGCCATCGTCAAGGCGCGCACCCTGGCGCCGGACCTGGTGCTGCTCGACATGATCCTGCCGGACATGGACGGGCTGGAGGTGCTGCGGCTGGTCAAGGCCCGGCCCGACGAGCGCTTCCTGCCGGTCATCATCCTCTCGGTGAAGAGCGACGTCGACTCCAAGGTGGAGGGGCTGCGCATCGGCGCCGATGACTTCATCGCCAAGCCGTTCGCCGAGGCCGAGATCATGGCCCGCTGCGCCGCCATGCTGCGCATCAAGACGCTCCAGGACCAGCTGCGCTCCACCCGCCGCAGCCTCGAGGAGCAGTCGGTCACCGACGCCCTCACCGGCCTCAAGAACCGCCGCTTCTTCGACGAGCGGCTGCCCGAGGAGTTCCGCCGGGCCCAGCGCTACAGCGATCCGGTCTCGCTGATGATGATCGACCTCGACCACTTCAAGCAGGTCAACGACCGCTACGGCCACCAGATGGGCGACGTGGTGCTGCGCGACGCCGCCGCGGTCATCAAGGCCTCGGTCCGCGACCCGGACATCTGCGCCCGCTACGGCGGCGAGGAGTTCGCCGTCATCCTCCCCAAGACCCACCTCGGCGGCGCCCTCACCGTGGCCGAGCGGGTCTGGCGGGGGCTGAAGGACAAGGTCTACCTGCAGGAGGTCCCGGCGGTGGGCCAGGCGGGGGCGGCCGAGGTGCGGGTGACGGCGTCGCTGGGGCTGGCCTTCTTCCCCTCCAAGGACATCCTGTCCGCCGAGCTGCTGGTGAAGTTCGCCGACGAGGCGCTCTACCAGGCCAAGCGCGCGGGCCGGAACAACATCTGCCTCTACCAGGCGCAGAACTACCGGTACGAGGCCGATCCGCGCTGATCCCGCGCCCCCGGGTGTGGTACGACCCAGGGAAGTTCTGCACCCGGGTGGCCGGGGCACCAACCTGCCGAATTCAGGGGTTCCGGTGCTCCGGGTCGCTGGACCGACCCGTGCAGCCGTGGAGGCGACGGTGGATCAGGCGACCATAGCGCGGGAGGGGGCCACCCGGCAGGAAGGGGCCAACCAGTCGACGATCCTGGTCGTCGACGACGACGAGCACGTCCGCCGCGCCCTGCGCCGGGTGCTGCGCCGGGCCCGCTGCCGCATCCTCGACGCCCCGGACGCCGCCGCCGGCCTGCTGCTGCTCGAGCAGGAGCCGATCCAGGTGGTGGTCTCCGACTACCGGATGCCGGGCATGAGCGGCGTCGAGTTCCTCCGCGCCGTCAAGGAGCGGTGGCCGCGCATCCAGCGGGTGCTGCTCACCGGCCAGGCCGACTCCACCGCCATCGAGGAGGCGGTCAACCAGTCGGAGATCTTCCGCTTCATCTGGAAGCCCTGGGACGACACCCACCTCATCATCACCATCCAGAGCGCCATCGACCAGTACTGGATCGTGGAGCAGAACGCCCGGCTGGAGGGGCTGCTCTCGCTGCGCAACGACGAGCTGGAGCGGCTCAACCGCGACCTCGACGGCAAGCTGGCGCAGCGCTCGGCGGCGCTGGTGCGGGCCGCCCAGGAGTGGCGGGCCAGCTTCGATGCCATCGGCGACCCCATGGCCATCGTCCGCGGGGGCGGCTGCGAGGTGGTGCGGGCCAACATCGCCTTCGCCCGCGCCGCCGGCGTCCCGGCCGCCCACCTCTCGGGCCTGCGCTGCACCGAGCACGCCTACGGCGAGCTGCCCTGCCCCACCCGCTGCGCCATGCCGTCCACCGGGGCCGCCGAGCGCGAGACCACCTTCGGCGAGCGGACCTGGATGGTCCGCTCCTTCCCCTTCGAGGAGGGGAGCTCGCAGGTGCTGGTCTTCAAGGACGTCACCGACGAGCGCGAGGTCTCGCGGCGGCTCTTCCACGCCGAGAAGATGTCGGCGGTGGGGCAGCTGGCCGGCGGCGTGGCCCACGAGATCAACAACCCGCTGGGCGGCATCCTGGCCTTCGCCCAGCTGATGAGCCGCGACTCCGGGCGGTCGCCCGACGACCAGGAGAACCTGCGGCTGATCACCGACGCCGCCGTCCGCGCCAAGAAGATCGTCGAGTCGCTGCTCCACTTCTCGCGCCGCCCGCGCGAGGAGAAGGGGCCGGTGGACCTGCCCCGGGTGGTCGACGACGCCCTCTTCCTGCTCCAGTCCCAGCTCAAGTCGGGGCGCATCGAGGTCATCCGCGAGTTCGAGCCGGCGGTGGCCAACGCCAACGCCAACCAGGTGCAGCAGATCGTGGTGAACCTGGTGGTCAACGCCCTCCAGGCCTTGAACGGGGAGGGGCGCATCGTGCTCAGCACCGGCACGGCCGGCGCCGGCCACGTCCGGCTCCAGGTCGCCGACTCCGGCCCGGGCATGAAGGCCGACGTGGCCCGCCGGGTCTTCGAGCCGTTCTTCACCACCAAGCCGGAGGGGCAGGGCACCGGGCTGGGCCTGTCCATCTGCTACCAGATCGCCGAGGAGCACGGCGGCGGCATCCGCCTGGAGACGGCGCCGGACCGCGGCGCCACCTTCGTGCTGGAGCTGCCGGCCGCGCCGTCATCGCCTTCGTAGGGGGGAAACACCATGGGAGAGAACGACACCAGGCCGACCCGCGTGCTCATCGTCGACGACGAGCCGACGCTGCTGCGGGCGCTCGAGGCGCTGCTCAAGAAGAAGGGGTACGACGTGGTCGGGCTCGACTCGCCCATCATCGCCACCCAGCGGCTGGCCACCGAGGACTTCGACGTGGCCCTGCTCGACATCAAGATGCCGCAGCTCTCCGGGCTGGAGCTGCTCAACGCCGTGAAGCACCGGCGGCCGGAGGTCGAGGTGATCATGATGACCGGCCACGCCACCGTGGAGACGGCGCTCCAGGCGGTGCGCAGCGGGGCCTACGACTACCTCACCAAGCCCTTCGACGACGTCGAGATCGTGGCCCGGTCGGTGGCCAAGGCCGCCGAGCGCAAGGCCCTCTGGGATCGCAACCGGCAGCTGGAGAACAAGCTGCGCGAGCGCGAGGGGCTGCCCCCCGACGGGCTGGTGGGCGCCTCCGCCCCCATCCGCGAGGTGCAGCGGATGATCGACGCGGTGGCCTACTCGGCCACCACCGTGCTCATCACCGGCGAGAGCGGCACCGGCAAGGAGCTGGTGGCCCGCGCCCTCCACGCCCGGAGCCCGCGCAAGGCCCAGCCCTTCGTGGCCCTCAACTGCGGCGCCCTCACCGAGACCCTGCTGGAGAGCGAGCTCTTCGGCCACGTCAAGGGGGCCTTCACCGGCGCCCAGCGCGACCAGAAGGGGCTCTTCGACGCCGCCGACGGCGGCACCATCTTCCTCGACGAGATCGGCGACATCCCGCTCTCCACCCAGGTCCGCCTGCTGCGGGTGCTGCAGGAGGGCGACATCAAGCGGGTGGGCAGCGCCGACTCGGTGAAGGTCGACGTCCGGGTCATCGCCGCCACCCACCGCGACCTGCCCAAGCTGGTGAAGGCGGGCCGCTTCCGCGAGGACCTCTTCTACCGGCTCAACGTCATCAACATCCCGCTGCCGCCGCTGCGCGAGCGGGCCGAGGACATCCCACTGCTGGCCCACCACTTCCTGCGGCGCTACAGCGACCGGCTGGGGAAGCGGGTCAAGACCCTGGCGCCCGAGGCGGTCGAGCTGCTCTGCGGCTACCGCTGGCCCGGCAACGTCCGCGAGCTGGAGAACGCCGTGGAGCGGGCCGTGGTCCTCTGCCGCGCCGACTCGGTGAACCCCTCCGACCTGCCGCCGGCGGTGACCGGCCACACCGCGCCGCTGGTGCGCGAGCTGCCGGTGGGCGGCGACGAGGCCCAGTGGCTGACCCTCTCCTACGCCGCGGCCAAGGACCAGGCGCTGCGCCGCTTCGAGAAGAGCTACGTCGACGCCCTGATGAAGGCCTGCGACAGCAACATCTCGGCGGCGGCCCGCCGCGCCGGGATGGACCGCTCCAACTTCAAGCGGGTGCTGCGCAAGTACCGCACCGACGTGGAGCCGGACGAGCCGGGCGACGAGTTCTACCAGCCGCAGGCCTGAGCCGTCCGCCCCTCCGTCCGCCCGGCGCGGGCCGGCCCGCTCACCGCCCGGTGAGCGGGCGCAGGAACTCCCAGGCCTCCCGCTGGATCAGCTCCAACGAGCCGGTCAGCTCGTGGCCGTCGTCGACGACCACCAGCCGGGCCGTGGGCGTCCGCGCCACCCAGGCCTCGATGTCCTCGAGCGGGATCGACTCGTCGCGCCGCCCGGCGATCACCAGCGCCGGCACCGTCACCGCCGGGAAGGCGGGCAGGCCGGCGGCCGCCTCGTGGAAGGCCCAGCCGAGCCGGCGCCGGTCGTTGCTGACGTGGTGGTCCACCTCCAGCCCCTGGCCGCGCCACTCGTCCAGCTCGGCCGGGGTGAGGCGGGCGCTCCAGCGCTCGAAGAGGTTGAAGGCCGGCGCCAGCAGCACCAGCCTCGAGACGCGGGGGTCGGCCGCCGCCTGCAGCGCCGAGAGGTAGCCCCCCAGCGAGGAGCCGACCAGGGCGTGAGGGCCGGGGTCGGCGCCCAGCACCGCCCGCGCCATCTCCAGCATGGTGAGCGGCGTGGAGCGCTCGAAGCCGTCGGCGCCCGGGGTCAGGTCGGGGACAGCGACCTCGACCCCCCGCGCGCTGAAGTGGTCGCGGACGGCGCGGGCCTTGCGCGAGGTGGGGCCGGAGGCGAAGCCGTGCAGGTAGGCGATCACGCGCGGCAGGGTCCCGTGGAGGGAGCGGCCCCGGGGCGGAGGACCGGGCGGCTCACGGGGCGGATCATGCGGCGGACCGCGTCGCGGCTCGCGGGACGGCTCACGGAGCGGCACACGGAGCGGCACGCCGGGCGGCTCACCGGTCGCCGCCGTCCTTCTTCCCCACCGCCGCCCGCCACCGCTCGCCCAGCGCCTTCTCCTGCCCGCTCTCCGAGAGCGTGACGATCACCTCGTCGCGCAGCGAGTCGGGCAGGTAGCGCTCGGCGACGTAGTGGCCGGCGAAGTCGTGCGGGTACTTGTAGCCGCCGCCGTAGCCCATGGCCTCCATCATCCTGGTCGGGGCGTTGCGCAGCTTCATCGGCACCGGCTGCGGGCCGTGCTCCTGCACCAGCCGCCGGGCCGCGGCGTAGGCGGTCAGGGCGGTGTTCGACTTGGGCGCCAGCGCCAGGTAGATGGCGGCCTGGGTCATGGGCAGCACGCCCTCCGGCAGCCCCACCAGCTCCACCGCCTGCAGCGCCGCCACCGCCAGCTGGAGCGCCTGGGGGTCGGCGTTGCCGACGTCCTCGGAGGCGAAGATCACCATGCGCCGCAGCACGAAGCGCGGCTCCTCGCCGGCCTCCAGCATGCGGGTCAGGTAGTAGACGGCGGCGTCGGGATCGCTGCCGCGCAGCGACTTGATGAAGGCGGAGACGATGTTGTAGTGCTCCTCGCCGGCCTGGTCGTAGAGGAGCGTCTTCTGCTGCAGCGCCTCCTCGGCGTCGGCCCGGTCGATCTCGGCGCGCCCCACCAACCGCACCGCCGCCGCCGCCACCTCCAGCGCGTTGAGGGCCCGCCGGGCGTCGCCGTAGGCGTAGCGGGAGAGCGCCTCGCGGGCCTCGGCGGTGAGCGTGGGCGTGCCCCCCAACCCCTCCGGCGCCGCCACCGCCCGGTCCAGCAGCGCTCCCACCTCCTCCTCGGTGAGCGCCCGCAGCGTCACCACCCGGCAGCGGGAGAGCAGGGCGGCGTTGACCTCGAAGCTGGGGTTCTCGGTGGTGGCGCCGATGAGCACGATGGTGCCGTCCTCGACGTGGGGCAGGAAGGCGTCCTGCTGGGCGCGCGAGAAGCGGTGGATCTCGTCGACGAAGAGGATGGTCCGCTGCCGGTGCAGCTTCTTGCGGTCGCGGGCGGCGCCGACGATCTCGCGGATCTCCTTGACCCCCCCGGCCAGCGCGCTGAAGGGGACGAAGGTGGCGCCGGTCTTCCCGGCCACCAGCCGGGCCAGGGTGGTCTTGCCGGTGCCGGGCGGCCCCCAGAGCACCAGCGAGGGGACCTGGTCGGCCTCGATGGCCCGCCGCAGGGCCCTCCCAGGGCCCAGCAGGTGCTCCTGGCCGACGAAATCCTCCAGCCGGCGGGGGCGCAGCCGCTCCGCCAGGGGCTTGCTGGCGGTATCGCTTTCGGCGGCGTGTTCGAAGAGGTCCATGAGGTTCGGATATCATACGGGGATGGCAGGCCACCCGTGCCCCATTCCGAAGCGCGTCGGCATCGTCCCCAAGGTCACCTCGGCCGAGGCGACCGAGACGGCCCACTTCGTCGCCCAGTTCCTCCGCACCAAGGGGGTGGAGGTGCTCACCGAGGAGGAGGCCATCGGCCGCGACGCCGACCTGGTGGTGGTGCTGGGCGGTGACGGCACGCTGATCCACGCCGCCACCCTGCTGGGCGGGCGCGCCGCCCCCATCCTCGGCATCAACATGGGCAGCCTCGGCTTCATGACCGAGACCCCGCAGAGCGAGATGTACCCCATGCTGGAGACGCTGCTGGCCGGCGGGGCCACCATGTCGCCGCGCATGAAGCTGCGGGTGCACCTGCACCGGGGGGGCTCGCCGGAGCGGGCCCTCGACACCGAGGTGCTCAACGACGTGGTCATCTCCAAGAGCCCGTTCAGCCGCATGGCCGAGCTCGACGTGCGCTGCTCGCACCAGTACGTCTGCACCTTCAAGGCCGACGGCGTCATCGTGGCCACGCCGACTGGCTCCACCGCCTACGCGCTGGCGGCCATGGGGCCCATCCTCTTCCCCACCATGCGCGGCGTGGTGCTGGCGCCCATCTGCCCGCACACCCTCACCCAGCGCCCGCTGGTGGTGCCGGACGACGAGACGCTCGACATCGTGCTGATGAACGACGCCGAGGTCTTCCTCACGCTGGACGGCAAGAAGGGGCCGGCGCTGCAGCGCGGCGACCGGGTCCAGGTGAAGCAGTCGTACAACCGGGTGCTGCTGGTGCAGAACCCCAAGGTCGACTTCTTCGGGATCCTGCGGGCCAAGCTGAGGTGGGGGGAGAGATAGTGGCGGGGCCCAATCGCGGCGCCGCTGGCTTCTGGAGCGGCGACGCAAGGCACGTTGCCCGTCTCCTGGACTGGACCCCTTCCCGCCGTTCCCCGCTCCATCGTTGCCGTCCGCTCCCGTTCATCGATCGAGAGGCGTAGCGAATGGGCTGCGCGGGCGGGCGGCTTCGTGTGCGGGGGGAGAGGCGTGGCGAGAGGGCGCGCGGGGGCGGGCGCTGCCGCTGTTCGGGCGGAAGGCTTTGCGAGGGGCCTGCGCGGTTGGGCGGCGCCGCTCGCCGATCGAGAGGCGCAGCGAAGGGCGAGCAGGATCGGTCAGCGGTGCGGGGACGCGGCCGGTGGCGAGAGGCGGAGGGCTGCGCTCTCGATCACTGCGCGCCGGCCTGCATCGGGGTCGGTTGCGGACACGGACTGAGCGTCATTTCGGGCGCCCGAAATGACTCTGGGTCCGTGTGGCATGCACCCGAACATGGTCCCTCCTTCGCGAGTTCTGACGTCAGACTTCGCGAATGGGGGAGGAGGGTCCGAACCGGGCACATGGGTAACAAAGTAGACCGGGCACATAGGTGGCACACGCTGGGTACGTGCATGGAGGTGCGCCGGCGACAGCGGCTGCTCGAGCACTTCCCCCAGGTCGTCGGGCCGCTCCGCGAGGGCAGGTTTTGCCTGTCGACCACCGCGGAGCTCCTGCCGCGCGAGCAACCGCCGCTCCGCACCCTGGTGACGAACCTGCTGTCCGGGCCAGGGCCAGGCCGGGAGGCGATTCCTTCGACGACCGAAGTCGTTCGGACGTCCGAACTGCGCCCGGCACTTCTCGCGCCGGACGCAACGCCCCGGGCCCGGCTCTCACCTGAACACCTCCACCACTGAAAGCTTGCGCAGTGTCAGGGGTCGGTGGCAGACTCCGCCCATGCTGACCACCCTGCGAATCTCCGGCTTCGCCATCGTCGACGCGGTGGAGGTGCGGTTCGGCCACGGGCTGAACGTCCTCACCGGGGAGACCGGCGCCGGCAAGTCGATCCTGGTGAACGCCCTCCACCTGGTGCTGGGCGGCCGCATGAGCGCCGAGGTGCTGCGCGACGGCGCCGACGAGGCGGTGGTGGAGGCGCTCTTCGAGCTCCCCTACGACCACCCGGTCTTCTCCCGCCTCGGCGGCGTGGGGGTGGCGGCGCCGCCGGTGGGCGAGCCGGCCGAGCTGCTGGTGCGCCGGGTGGCGCAGCGGGGCGGGCGCGGCCGGGCCTACGTCAACGGCGTGCTGGTCACCGCCTCGGTGCTGGCCGAGGCGCTGCGCGGCGTGGTCGACGTCTCCGGACAGCACGAGCACGTCTCGCTCCTCGACGAGGCCACCCACCTCTCCCTCCTCGACGCCTTCGCCGGGCTCGACGCCCCGGCCGGCGGCGTGGCGCCGGCGCTGACCCGCTACCGCGAGACCTTCGGGCGGCTGGCCACCCTGTGCCGCGAGCGCGACACCCTGCAGAGCGACCAGGCCGAGCGCGGCCGCCGCGCCGACTACCTGGCCTTCCAGCTGAAGGAGCTCGACGCCGTCGATCCGAGGCCGGGGGAGGACGCCGCCCTCGACGGCGAGCGGCGGGTGCTGGCCAGCGCCGAGAAGCTGCGCGAGGCGGCCGGGCTGGCCGAGGGGCTGGTGTACGGCGAGGACGGCAGCGCCAGCGAGCAGGTGGGGCAGGCGGTCCGCGCCCTCGCCGACGCCGCCGCGCTCGACCCGCGCCTCGCCGGGCCGCTGCAGCTGCTCCGCTCGGCGGCCATCGAGCTGACCGAGGCGGGGCGCGAGCTCGGCCACTACGCCGAGACCGTGGGGGGCGACGCCGAGCGGCTGCAGGCCATCGAGGACCGGCTGGAGGCCCTGAAGGCGCTCTGCCGCAAGCACGGCGGCTCGCTGGAGGCGGCGCTGGCGCGCCGGGCGGAGATGGCGGCCGAGCTGGCCTCGCTGACCGGCGGCGGGGAGCGGCTGGCGGCGCTGGCCCCGGAGATCGACGCCGCCGGCGCCGAGGCGGCCACGCTGGCCAGCGTCATCACCCGGGCCCGGCAGAAGGCGGCCCGGACCTTCTGCGCCGCGGTCGAGGCCGAGCTCTCCGGGCTGGCCATGGCCCGCTGCCGGCTGGAGGTGGCCTTCTCGCCCCCGGCGGGCGGCGTGCCGGCGGGCGGGGCGCTGCTCGGCCCCGACGGCGCCGAGCAGGCGCTCTACCTGCTCGCCCCCAACCCGGGCGAGACGCCCCGGCCGCTGGCGCGCATCGCCTCGGGCGGCGAGCTGTCGCGGCTGCTGCTGGCGGTGAAGCGGACCCTGGCGCGGCGCGACCCGGTGCTCACCTACGTCTTCGACGAGGTCGACTCCGGCATCGGCGGCGCCGTGGCCGAGGCCATGGGGCGGGTGCTGGCCGAGGTGGCGGGGGGCCGGCAGGTCATCTGCATCACCCACCTGCCGCAGATCGCCGCCTTCGCCGACCGCCACCACCAGGTCTCGAAGCGGGTGGTGGGAGGGCGGACCACATCCGAGGTGGCGCTGCTGGCCGGCGCCGACGAGCGGCGGCAGGAGGTGGCCCGGATGATGGCCGGGGCCACGGTGACGTCGGCGGCGCTGGAGCACGCCGGGGCGCTCATCGCCGCGGCGCGGACCGGGGCCGGGGCGGAGCGGGGGAGGCGGGCGGCGCCGGGGCGGGCCGCGGCCCGCTCGGCTTCCCTCTCACCCTGAGCAAAATGTGGGGCGGAGGACCCCGGAACTCCGTTTGACCCTCGCTCGATCGCAAGGGTACGCTCCGAGCGAATGGCCTCACCGCCCCTCCGGATCGCCGCGCGCGGCCTGACTGACGTCGGCCAGCGGCGCGAGCAGAACCAGGACGCGCTGCTCATCGACGAGCCGCTCGGCCTCTTCGTCGTCGCCGACGGCATGGGCGGCCACGCCGGAGGCGGCACCGCCTCGCGCATCGCCGTCGAGACCATCCGCAAGGCCATCCAGCTGGCCCGCGAGGAGGAGCCCGCCCTGTTCGGGTCGGGCGCCGAGGGGGAGGAGAACCCGCTCCCCGACGTGCTGGGCCACGCCGTCGAGCAGGCCTGCGCCGCCATCTTCGAGGCCTCCCAGGCCGACACCGAGCTGGCCGGGATGGGGACCACGGTCACCGCCGTGCTGGTGGACGGCCACTCCGCCTTCGTCGCCCACGTCGGCGACAGCCGGGCCTACCTGCTCCGCGCCGGCCACATCTACCAGGTCACCCAGGACCACTCCCTGGTCGCCGAGCAGCTGCGCAGCGGCGTGATCACCGAGGAGGACGCCCGCAACAGCCGCTACAAGAACATCATCACCCGCTCGGTCGGCTTCGAGCGCGAGGTGCTGGTCGACCTGATGGGGCTGGAGCTGGAGGCCGGGGACGCCATCGTCTCCTGCAGCGACGGCCTGACCAACCTGGTGGACGACCAGGAGATCCTCTCCCTGGTCGAGGAGGCCGGGACCGACGCGGTGGAGCGGCTGGTCGATCTCGCCAACGAGCGGGGCGGGGACGACAACATCACCGTGGCCATGGTCCTGCTCGGCGAGCCCGGAGCGGAGGCCCCGAATGGGGCGTCCTCCGAGCCGCCCCTTCCTTGACACCCTTAAGCGGGGTCTGCTACCCGTTCCCCTCTGGATGGCTGGAGCCCCCGCTCCGGCCCGTTCCGCGTCCGCTCCAGGAGCTCCCGAAGCCGCCATGGCCGAAGCGCCCAAGTCCCAGATCTTCACGGTCATCGTGGTCTCCGACCACAGCCAGGCCGTGCGCAAGTTCCGGGTCCCGAAGCCCTGGCTCCAGAAGCTGGCCTGGGGGGGGCTGGCGCTGGGCACCGTGGCCCTGATCACCGGCATCCACTACCTGACCCTGCTGTCCGCCTCCTCGGAGAACTCGACGCTGCGGGAGGAGAACTCCCAGCTGCGCAGCCAGGTGCTGCTGGTCCAGGAGAAGGTGGCCCACATCAGCGCCACCCTCGACCGGGTCGAGCGGTTCGACGCCAAGCTCCGCACCGCGGTGACCTCGCTGCAGGACCCGGAGCGCAACCTGGCCATCGGGCCGGTGGGGAGCTCGGAGCCGGAGACCATCCCGGCCGGCCCCATCCCCGCCGCCGAGCAGAACGTCAAGGCGCTCCCCGGCCGGCTCGGGTCGCTGGAGGCCGACGCCGCCCGCTCCGAGCAGAGCCTGCGCCAGCTCCAGGAGTACTTCGACGACCAGCGCTCGCTGCTGGCCTCGACCCCGTCCATCTGGCCGACGCACGGCTGGGTCACCTCCGACTTCGGCACCCGGCTCGATCCCTACTCCGACGACCGGAAGATGCACGAGGGGCTCGACGTCGCCACCCCGCACGGGCAGCCGGTCACCTCGCCGTCCGACGGCGTGGTGGTCTTCAACGGCGTCGAGGGGGGCTACGGCAAGGTGCTGGTCATCGACCACGGCTACGGCGTCAAGACCCGCTACGGCCACCTCTCCGAGACCTTCGTCCGGGTGGGCGACCGGGTGAAGCGGGGCGACAAGGTGGCCGGGGTGGGCAACACCGGCAAGTCGACCGGGCCCCACCTGCACTACGAGGTGCGGGTCAACGGCATCCCCGAGAACCCGCGCAAGTTCATCCTCGAGTAGCGACGTCGCGGAGACCTCGGCGGCTCCCTCACAGGCCCCGCGGCGCCCCTCCCGACCCCTCACCGGCTCCGCAGCGGCCCCGCTCCCTCACCGGCCCCGCGCCACCCGCGCCAGGTCGATCCGCCCGAACCCCACGAACAGCTCGCCGGCCAGCGCCGGGGCCCGGTCGTCCTTCGACACCTTGACCCGCAGCGGGGCGTTCAGCTCGGCGCCGTCGGGGGTGCGCATCAGGCCGGGGCGCCGCAGCGTCAAATGGCCGCGGACCACGCCGGACCCGGCCCGGTGCAGGAAGGTGACGGTGCCGGCCTCGTCGACCCACTCCACCAGCCCGAGGTGGGTGAACGGGTCGTCGAGGGCGCCGTTGCCGTTCCGGTCCCAGGTGTCCTCGAAGAAGACCAGGTCGCCCGGGGCCGGCCAGTCGCCGCCGCGCCAGCGCTGCCCGTACCGCCCGGCCGCCGCCCAGAGGGCCGCCACCCCGGAGCTCTCCCCGGGGGCCGCCTGCTGGGCCAGCCGCCGCAGCGGGAGCCCCTCGGCGGCGTAGACCGCCTCGACGAAGCCGGAGCAGTCGGGGTTGAAGCGCTCGCCGCCGGCCTCGAACGGGGCGTGGCCCTGCCCCAGCCAGCGGTGGCCGCGGGCCGCCAGCCGGGCCTGCCGGTCGCTCCGGTCGAGCGCTTCACGGATGGTGAGCGAGGTGCCGGCGCACCCGGTGGCGGTGGCCAGGGCCAGGAGCAGCGGCGCCAGGGCGGGGGAGGGGGTCACCACCCCCGCATCCTAGGGGAGGGGGCCGGGAATCGAAAACCCCAGGATTGACGAGGGGGCAGGAGTGGTTATTGGGATGACTTCGGGGTAGTGAATGGCCTTCACCCCCCCCCGCCCCACGCGAGGTCGGTACGCCCACATGCTGAACTACGTCCTGAAGAAGGTGCTCGGCACCAAGAACGAGCGCGAGCTCAAGAAGATCCGGCCCCTGGTGGCGCGGATCAACGAGCTCGAGCCGCGCATGAAGGCGCTCGCCGACGCCGACTTCCCCAGGCTGACCGCCCAGTGGAAGGAGGAGGTCAAGAAGGGGCGCACCCTCGAGGACCTGCTCCCCGAGACCTTCGCCCTGGTCCGCGAGGCCGGGGTCCGCTCGCTGGGGATGCGCCACTTCGACGTCCAGCTCATCGGCGGCACGGTGCTGCACGGCGGGCGCATCGCCGAGATGAAGACCGGCGAGGGCAAGACCCTGGTGGCCACGCTCCCCTGCGTGCTCAACGCCCTGGGTGGGCGCGGCGTCCACGTGGTCACGGTCAACGACTACCTGGCCCGGCGCGACGCCGAGTGGATGGGCCGGCTCTACAAGTTCTGCGGCCTCACCACCGGGGTGGTGGTCCACGGGCTCACCGACCAGGAGCGCCAGGCCGCCTACGGCGCCGACATCACCTACGGCCAGAACAACGAGTTCGGCTTCGACTACCTGCGCGACAACATGAAGTTCCGGCTCGGCGACTACGTCCAGCGCGAGCTCAACTTCGCCATCGTCGACGAGGTCGACTCGATCCTGGTGGACGAGGCCCGCACCCCGCTGATCATCTCCGGGCCGTCGGACGAGTCCTCCGAGCTCTACTACAAGGTCAACACCGTCATCCCCTCGATGATCCGCGACGCCGACTTCACCGTCGACGAGAAGAACCGGACCGTGGTGATGACCGACGCCGGCGTCGAGAAGATCGAGCGCAGGCTGGGCGTCAAGAACCTCTACGACCCCGAGGCCATCGAGACCCTGCACCACGTCGAGCAGGCGCTGCGCGCCCACCACCTCTACCGCAACGAGGTGGACTACGTGGTCAAGGAAGGCGAGGTGCTGATCGTCGACGAGTTCACCGGCCGCCTCATGCCGGGCCGGCGCTGGTCGGACGGCCTGCACCAGGCGGTCGAGGCCAAGGAGGGCGTGAAGATCGAGAACGAGAACCAGACCCTGGCCACCATCTCGTTCCAGAACTACTTCCGCATGTACTCGAAGCTGGCCGGCATGACCGGCACCGCCGACACCGAGGCGGAGGAGTTCGCCCAGACC
This sequence comes from Anaeromyxobacteraceae bacterium, assembly GCA_032654565.1. Lineage (GTDB taxonomy): Bacteria > Myxococcota > Myxococcia > Myxococcales > Anaeromyxobacteraceae > JADKCZ01. Next base: position 176,011 of record JAULAX010000018.1, read on the forward strand.
TACAAGATCGACGTCATGGTGGTCCCCACCAACCAGACCAACATCCGCAAGGACGCCGAGGACGTGGTCTACAAGACCGAGGGCGAGAAGTTCCAGGCGCTCTGCGAGGAGATCGAGCGGCGGCACCAGACCGGCCAGCCGGTGCTGGTGGGCACGGTCTCGGTGGCCAAGAGCGAGGTGGTGGCGTCGCTGCTGAAGCGGCGCGGCGTGCCCCACAGCGTCCTCAACGCCAAGCACCACGGGCGCGAGGCCGAGATCGTGGCCCAGGCCGGCCGCAAGGGCTCGGTCACCATCTCCACCAACATGGCCGGCCGCGGCACCGACATCGTGCTGGGCGGCAACCCGGAGATGATGGCCCGGCACGAGCTGGGGCCGGCGCCCGACGCCCCCATGGAGGGCGAGGAGGTGGCCGCCTTCGAGGACCGCCGCGCCGACTGGACCCGGCGGCTCGAGCAGCGCGTCGCCGAGCTCCGGGTGCAGTGCGCCCGGGAGCACGACGAGGTGGTGGCGCTGGGCGGGCTGCACATCGTCGGCACCGAGCGCCACGAGTCACGCCGCATCGACAACCAGCTGCGCGGCCGGGCCGGCCGCCAGGGCGACCCCGGCTCGTCGATCTTCTACCTCTCGCTGGAGGACGAGCTGATGCGCATCTTCGGCTCGGATCGCATCTCCGGGCTGATGGAGAAGATGGGCATGAAGCCCGGGGAGCAGATCGAGCACCCCTGGCTGACCCGCTCCATCGAGGGGGCGCAGAAGAAGGTCGAGGCCCACAACTTCGACATCCGCAAGAACCTGCTGGAGTACGACGACGTCATGAACCAGCAGCGCCGCTCCATCTACGCGCTGCGCCGCATGGTGCTGGGGTTCGGCGCCGGGGTGCCGGTGGTCGAGTTCGACGAGGATCCAAAGACCCGGGTCAAGACCCGCCGCGAGACCCTCTGGACGCTGGAGAACCAGCGCGAGCACATGGTCGACCTCATCGAGGACCTGGTGATCGACATGGTGGGGGGCGCCTGCCCGCCCAACATGGGCGACTGGGACCTGCCCGGGCTGTCGGCCCTGGTGAAGGAGCAGTTCGGCGTCGACATGCAGTTCGGCCAGCCCGCCGGCAAGGCGCTCGAGGCCCGCCAGGCCATCGAGGAGCAGGTCTTCGCGGTGGTCTCCAGGGCCTTCGCCGCCAAGGAGGAGGAGCTGGGGGTGGGCGAGGACGGCGTGCCGGTGCTGCGCCGCTACGAGCAGTGGCTCTACCTCCAGTCGATCGACCAGATGTGGAAGGACCACCTGCTCTCCATGGACCACCTGCGCCAGGGCATCGGCCTGCGCGGCTACGGCCAGAAGGACCCCAAGCAGGAGTACAAGAAGGAAGGCTACGCGATGTTCGTGGCCATGACCTGGCGCGTGAAGGGCGCCGTGGTCGGCAACGTGCTGCGGCTGCAGCCGGCCCGCCAGGAGAGCGCCGAGGAGATCGAGCGCAAGCGGCTGGCGGCGCAGCGCAAGGCGCTGCAGCGGATCACCGAGACCCACGCCGCCGCCGGCGACGAGGGGGAGGCCCCCCGGGCCAAGGCCGAGACCGTGGTCCGGCAGGCGCCCAAGGTGGGGCGCAACGACCCCTGCCCCTGCGGCTCAGGCAAGAAGTACAAGAAGTGCCACGGGGTCAACGAGGCGTCGACCTGACGCGGCGGTCGCCACGCGCCAGCCGACCGGGGAGAGGCCCGGTCGCGCCGGCGTGGCGCTCGCCCCTGACGGTCAGCCGCCGTCGGGCGAGTGGGGGATGGCCAGCTCCGGCCGCGACGGCAGGTTGAGGATCTCCTCCGGGCAGAGCTCGACGATGAAGTCGACGATGTCGCGGATGGAGAGGATCCCGGCCAGCGCCCCCTTGGCGTCGAGCAGGGGGATGTGGCGGAAGCGCCCCACGCTCATCTTGCTGAGCGCGTAGGCCACCGGGTCGCCCAGCTTGAGGGTCTCCGGACCGGGGGTCATGAACTTCTTCACCGGGGCGCTGGACCAGCGCGGGGTGGCCATGGCCCGGCTCACCAGGTCGCGCTCGGTGAACATGCCCACCACCACCTTGCCCTTCTTCACCAGCACCGCCCCCACCTTCTTCTTGCGCATCAGCTCGGCGGCGCGGGCCACGGTGGCGGTGGGCGACACTGTCACCGCCGGCGACCGGCGCAGCTCGCCGATGGCCGTCTCCAGCATCTCCCGCCCCACGTCGCGGTGGCGGCCGACCTCCGGCGCCGCCTCGTCGCCTTCCAGGACTTCCAGCTCGTCGTCGTGATCGTGGGCCATGGCCTCTCCTGGTTCGCCCGGCGTGGGCGGCACGGGTGGAGTCACCTGGATCTTCCGCACCCCCGGTGCGGCAGGTCAAGCTCCCACCGGCCCCAGCATGGACGTCCCGCGGCCCGCCGACCTTGCGCTCCTTTGTCGCAGCCACGGCTGGTACCACCCGGCGCCGTGGTGGAGGGCGGGGCCCCGGCGGCGGGCGGCGCGGCCGCTCCGGCCGGGCGGGGGCGAGGTAGGATGGCGGCGGCGCGGCGGTGGGGCGGCGCGGGAGGAGCTCACATGAAGGCGGCCTTCGTGCTGGTGAAGTGCGAGTCGGGACGGCTCGGCGAGGTGGCCAACGCCATCGTCGAGCTGGACGGCGTCTCCGAGGTCCACTCCATCACCGGCGAGTACGACCTGCTGGTGAAGCTCTACGCCGCCGACTACGAGGCCTTCGGCGAGCTGATCCCCACCCGCCTGCAGCGCATCCCCGGGATCCGCCAGACCGACACCATGCTGGCCTTCCAGGCCTTCACCGCCGGGAGCTGAGCGGCGGGGAGTCGAGTCGCCGGGAGTTGAACCGCCGGGAGGGGCGCCCGCCCTTGCGCGGGGCCGGGGCCAGGCCCTAGATCCCGGCGCCCGGCTCACCGGAGGGGCCGCCCGCCCCGCCCGCCTCGTCGGCGTCGTCGCGGTCCTCGACGTCGCGCCGCCAGATGCGCAGCGCGGCGATGAGGAAGGTGACCACCATGGGGCCGAGCAGCACGCCGATGACGCCGAAGGCGGCCACGCCGCCGAGCAGCGCCAGGAAGACGATGCCGATGGGGAGGGCCATGCCGCCGCGGAGCAGGTAGGGGCGGGCCAGGGTGTCGACCATCGACACCACCCCGAGGCCCCAGACCAGCAGGAAGAGGGCCGCCACCTCGTGGCCGGTGGCGTACTGGAGCAGGGCCACGGCCAGCACCACCACCGTGCCGCCCACCGCCGGGACCAGCGCCACCAGGAAGGTGACGGTGGTGAGGAAGAGCGGGCCCGGGGCGCCGGCCAGCAGGAACCCGACCAGCGCCGCGCCGGCCTGGATGCCGGCGGTGGCCACCGTGGCCACCAGCACCGAGACCGCGGTGCGCCGGAACTCGCCGACCAGCTCGCGGAACTGGCCGGGGGCCAGCGGGGCGTTGGCCTCCACCCACTCCACCAGCTTGTGGCCGTCGACCAGGAAGAAGAAGAGCGCCACCAGCGCCACCACCAGCTTGAGGATGGCCCCGCCGGTGGCGGCCAGGATGCCGCCCAGGGCGCTGAAGGCCTGCCCGCCGCCGGCCCCGACCCGGCGCTCCAGCTCGGCCAGCAGCTCCGGCAGCGAGGTGAGGATGCGGCGCCCCAGCGGCTCCAGCCAGAGGGGGAGGCGGGCCACCAGCCCGGCGATCCCCTGCGAGGCCAGCGCCTCGCGCAGCCACTGGAAGCCCTCCACCGCCTGGCCGGCGATGACGGTGAGCAGCGCCGCCACCGGGATGACCAGGGCCACGATCAGCGCCACCACCAGCAGGCCGGAGGCCCACTCGCGCCGGCCGCGCAGCCGCGCCACCAGCCAGGTCATGGGGCCGCGCAGGGAGGCGGAGATCACCGCCGCCAGCAGCAGCGAGGTCCAGAAGGGCCAGATCAGCACCACCGTGAGGGCCACCGAGGTGACCACCAGGGCGAGGAGGAAGTACCGCCGCAGCGAGGCCTTGTTGACCATGGGGGGGGGCTAGAAGTTCACGTGGACGTGCTCGGGTGGGGCGCCGGCGGCGGCCAGGGCCGCCCGCACCTCGGCGACCATGGGTGACATGCCGCAGACGAAGGCGCTGGCCTGGGCGGGCCGGGCGCCGCCCCAGTCGAGGAGGTGGGCCGCCTCCTGGACCCGGCCGCGGACCCCGGGCCAGGTGTCGTCCTCGGCCGACGGGCAGAGCACCACCCGCACCCCGTGCCGCTCCCAGCCGAGGTGCTCGGCGCGGTAGGCGAACTCGGCCCCGCGCCGCTGCCCGTAGAACAGCGCCACCCGGTCCACCTCGTCGCGGCGGGCGATGAGCGCCTGCACCAGCGCGCGGATGGGGGCCATGCCGGAGCCGGCGGCGAAGAGCAGCACGTCGCGCCCCAGGGCCGCCTCGAGCTGGTAGCCCCGGCCGAAGGGGGGCGTCACCTGCAGCGCCGCGCCGGGCCGGGCCGCCTCGACGACGGCGTCGCCGACCGGGCCGCCGCGCTTCACCAGCAGCTCCACCCGGCCGTCGGCGGCCGGCGCCGAGGCCAGCGCGAAGTAGCTCTCGCCGGGGGCCACCTTGACCTTGACCACCTGCCCGGGGCGCTGGTGGGCCGGCGCCGCGGCGGGCGGGAGCTGCAGCCGCAGCGCCCGCAGCCCGGGGGTCTCGTCCCAGGCGGCGGTGACGGTCATGGCGTGGTGCTCGGTGGGGCCGGCCATGCCGGCCAAGGTAGCACGGGGTGCCCGGGCGCGGTCCGCCGCCCCGGGGGGCAGCGCCCTGGTCCTGGCCCCGCTCGCTCGCGAACGACGAGGCGTCAGGCCGCCGGGCCGGCCAGCGCCTCCTCGGCGGCGCGCCGCCCCCGCTCCAGCGCCGCCTCGTTGACGCCGAGCAGCTGCGGCTTGGCCCCCAGCGCCTGGCGGACCGCCGCCACCAGGGTCTCGGGCGGGAACAGCCCGGTGGCGGCCACCAGCGCCCCCAGCGCCACCACGTTCTTCACCATCTTCTGCCCCAGCTCATGGGCGATGGCGGTGCAGGCCACCGGGATGGCCCGCACCCCGGCCGGCAGCGGCGGCGGCGACGGGATCACCGTGGCGTCGTAGATCACCAGGCCGCCGGGCTGCACCTCGGGGCCGAAGCGGGCCAGGCTGGGGGCGTTGAAGGCCACCAGGGCGTGGGGGTGGGGGGCGGCCGGGGAGAGCACCTCGCTCTCGGCGATGCGGACGTCGGCATAGGAGGTGCCGCCGCGCGACTCCGGGCCGTAGCTGGGGATGTGGGTGGCGTCGAACCCCTCGTTGATGGCCGCCTTGGTGAGGAGCAGGGCGGCGGTCTGGGCGCCGTCGCCGCCGGCCCCGGCCAGCTTGAGGGCGACGTCGTCGCCGAAGGCGGTGACCGGGAAGCCGCGGCAGAAGCGGGGCGCCGGCGCCGCGGTGGCGCCGATGACCCGCAGCAGCCCGGCCGGGTCGTGGCTGGGCGGCGGCCAGGGCGGGAAGGGCGGGCCGGCCACCACCGCCTTCTTCACGCCGAGCGGGAAGACCGGGACCATCTGCTCGGCCACCCAGCGCTCGGTCTCGGCGGGGGTGAGCCCGAGGTGGGTGGGGCACTCGGCCAGCACCTCCACGAAGGCGAAGCCGACCCGGTCGGCCTGCAGCTGGAGCGCCTTCTTGATGGCCTTGCCGGCGCGGACCCGCTGCTTGGGATCGAAGAGGGCCACCCGCTCCACGTAGACGGCACCGTCGATCTGGGCGATCAGCTCGGCCATGCGCAGCGGCGAGCCCATCTGGCGGTCGCGGCCGGTCGGGCTGGTGGCGGTGCGCTGCCCCATCAGCGAGGTGGGGGCCAGCTGGCCGCCGGTCATGCCGTAGATGGCGTTGTTGACGAAGACCACGGTGAAGGGCAGCCCCAGCTGGGCGGCGTGGATGATCTCGGCGAGGCCGATGGAGGCCAGGTCGCCGTCCCCCTGGTAGCTGATGACGATGGCGTCGGGGTTGGCCAGCTTGTGGCCGATCCCCACCGCCGGGGCCCGGCCGTGGGGGGCCTGGGTGTTGCCGACGTCCAGGTAGTAGTGGAGGAAGACGCTGCAGCCCACCGGCGAGATGGCCACCACACGGTCCTGCAGCCCCAGCTCGTCGACGGCGTCGCCGATCAGCTTGTGGACCAGGCCGTGGCCGCAGCCGGGGCAGTAGTGGGTGGAGCGGGCCTTCAGGCCGGAGGCGTGGTCGTGCCGCTCGAACTTCTCGTAGAAGGTGCTCACGCCGAGACCCTCCGCTTCACCGCGGTCCGCACCCCGTCGACGATCTCGCGCTGCGAGGGGAGCACGCCGCCCATCCGCCGCACGTGGCGGATGTCGATGCCGTGGCCGACGCCGGCGTGGCTGAGCGCCAGCCGCAGCTCGTCCTCCAGCTGCCCCTCGCTGGCCTCCACCACCACGATCTGCCGGACCCCGTCGAGCAGCGGCTTGAGCGGCTTGATGGGGAAGGGCCAGAGGGTCTGGGGGCGGAAGAGCCCGGCGGCGATCCCGAGATCGCGCAGCGCCCGCACCGCCCCCTTGGCCATGCGGGCCGGGGTGTTGCAGGCCACCAGCAGCACCTCGGCCCCCTGGCAGCGGTAGAGGTCGGCGCGCTGCTCGGCCTTGACCATCTTCAGGTACTTGGCCTGCAGGTGGCGGTTGTGGGCCTCCAGGTCGGCCTCGGCGAGGTGGAAGGAGTTGATGAGGTTGCCGCGGTGGGCGGCGTCGCCGAAGACCGCCCAGGACGGCAGGCCGGGCCGCACCGAGGACGCCGGCAGCGTCACCTTGCCGGTCATCTGGCCGAGGTAGCCGTCGGCGGCGATCACCACCGGGTTGCGGTACTCGAAGCTGAGCTCGAAGGCGAGCTGGGTGTAGTCGAGCATCTCCTGCGGCGTGGCCGGCGCCAGCACGATGGCGTGGGTGCCGCCGTGGCCGAGGCCGCGGCACATCAGCTTGATGTCCGACTGCTCCGGCCCGATCCCGCCCAGCCCCGGGCCGCCGCGCATGACGTTGACGATCACCCCCGGCACCTCGGCGCCGATCATGTAGCTCACCCCCTCCAGCATCAGGCTGAAGCCGGGGGAGGAGGTGAAGGTCATGGAGGGGAGGCCGGCGCCGCCGCAGCCGTACATCATGTTCACCGCCGCCAGCTCGCTCACCGCCTGGACGAAGTGGCCGTCGAGCTGGGGCAGCAGCCGGGCCATCAGCTCGGCCCCCTCGGTGGACGGGGTGATGGGGTAGCCGAAGAAGTGGCGGCAGCCGGCCAGCAGGGCGCCGATGGCCGAGGCGTGGGCCCCCTTCAAGATGAGCGGCCGCCCCTCCGGCAGCGGTCGCCGCTCGGCGGGGAGGTCGACCGGCACCGGCCGCGGGCGGGGCGGAGCGTCGTCGGCCACCCGCAGCCCCCAGGGCTCGGGGCAGGCGTCGACGCAGACCGCACAGCCGTTGCACTCGTCGAGGTGGAGCGAGACCGGGATCAGCCCGGTCAGGGAGTTGATCTCCTGGCCCGGCACGATGAAGCCGTGGGCGCAGGCGTCGACGCAGCGGTTGCAGCCCTTGCAGTACTCCGGCTCGAGGCCAGGCCGTGGTCGCTTCGACTCCGTCGCCATCTCCGACCTCCTCGCTGTTCCCTCGACCCCCGGATCTTGGCACCGGTCTAGACAGTTTGCGAGCGCTCAATCCGACCCGCGAGGGTCCTCCGGCCAGCCCACCGCCCCGCGCTGCGGCCAGTCGTCGAGCCGGACGCAGCCCCGCCGCAACGCGTCGAGCGGGTAGGGGGTCCCCCGCCAGACCACCCCGCCTCGCCAGAGGGCCGTGGCGGTGCTGCCGAGCAGCACGCCGGCCAGCAGCGCCGAGGAGAGCGGCAGCGCCAGCCCCTCCAGCCCGCTGCCGCCCGCCAGCCGCCGCGCCGCCCCGCCATGGATGGTGACGCCGACCAGCAGGGCGCCGCCGGCCAGGGCCGCCGCCAGCACCTCACCGCGGGCCAGCGCCAGCACCACCAGCGCCAGCGGCCCCAGCCCGGCCAGCGCCAGGGCCAGCGAGGCCGCCACCGCCACCCCGGGCCGGTACTCGGTCCCGGCGAAGGCGTTCTTCACCAGGCCGAGCACCGAGGGCCAGAGGCCGTGCTGCCAGCGGACCGAGACCAGCCCGCCTCCGGAGACCGCCCCCTGGGGCACGCCGCTGCGGCGCAGCACCAGCCCCAGCTTGAGGTCGTCGACCACCTCCAGCCGCAGCCGCTGGTGGCCGCCGATCCGCTCCCAGTCGGCGCGCCGCACCAGGTTGAAGGCGCCCACGCCGACGAAGGCGCTGCTGCCGGCCACCCGGAGGCGGTGGACCTGGAAGGCCAGCGAGGCGAAGGCGCCGAAGCCGGTGACGAAGGCCCGCTCCAGGAAGCCCGGGGCGACGAAGCGCGGGGCCGCCGCCAGGTGGCCGAGGCGGTGGGTCCGGGCGTGGCCGAGGGCGCGGGCCAGCGCCCCGGGCCCGAAGACCACGTCACCATCGGTGAAGAGGATCCACTCGCCGGTGGCGCGCCGCCCCCCGGCCTCGAGGGCGTGGTTCTTCCCCAGCCAGCCGGCGGGGAGGGCGGTGACGTGGACCACGGCGAGGCGGGGGTCCTCGGCCGCCAGCCGGTCGAGGATGGCGCCGGTGGCGTCGGTGGAGCGATCGTCGACCGCCACCACCTGCAGCGACGGGAGCCGCTGCGCCAGCAGGGAGCGGACCGCCGCCTCGACGCCCCGGGCCTCGTCGCGGCAGGGGACCACCACCGAGAGCGGGGGCGGGTGGGGGTCGGGCGGCAGCGCCTCCAGGTCGGGCAGGGCCCGGTCGGCCCGCCAGGCCAGCCAGGCCACCCCCAGCCAGCCCCCCAGGGCGGCGGCGGCGAGGGCGAGGAGGAGGCCGGACATGGTCCGGTTGTAGCGCGGACCGTGCCGTTCGCCGAAATCTGGCGTGGCCGATGGTGGCGGCGGGGAGTCTCACCTGTCATGCGTGAACCTCGACGCTCGTCCGGCGCCCTGGCCGAGGCCCGCCCCGGCGATCTCGGCCAGGCCTTCGAGTTCATGCGCGCCCTCTGGGCGGTGGACCACCAGCTGCAGACGGCGTCGAAGCGGCTGGAGGCCAGCGTCGGGGTGACCGGTCCGCAGCGGATGGTGATCCGGCTGGTGGGCCATTACCCGGGCATCTCGGCCGGGAAGGTGTCGGAGCTGCTCCACCTCCACCCCAGCACGCTGACCGGGGTGCTGCAGCGGCTGGAGAAGGCCGGGCTGCTGTCGCGCCGCTCCGACCCGGCCGACGGCCGCAAGGCCAGGCTGCTGCTGACCGGGCGCGGGCGGTCGATCGACGCAGTGCGTGGTGGAACGGTCGAGGCCGGGTTCGCCGGGCCCTGGCCCGCCTCTCACCCCGCGCCGTCGCCGCCGCGCGCGAGGTGCTCGACGCGCTTTCCGACGAGTTGTCGCGCTGATCGGTCCCCTCCGGGCCGCTCGGAGCGCCCGGGTCGAGTGCGACGGTCGGTGAACCGGTCAACGGTCATTGTAGACTGGTGCGGGCGATGACCCGCAAAAAAAGTCCCCCGGGAACTGCTCTGGATCACCACAACCGGGCCCGGATCCCGTAGATTGCGCACCCGTTTCAACCGGGATCCCCCCGCCGCACACATCGCTTGGAGGCTGGCCCGACACGCCGGCGCCCCAGCCAGGAAGAAGGGAACCAACTCATGCGACTGCTCTCGGACTCGATCGGAAGAAAGGTCGTGATGGCGATCACGGGCCTGCTCATGGTCCTGTTCGTCGTCGGCCACCTGCTCGGCAACCTGAGCATCTACGCGGGGCCTGACGGCATCAACACCTACGCCGCCAAGCTCCACTCCATGCCGGTGGTGGTCTGGATCACCCGGATCGTGATGGGGATCGCGGTCCTCTTCCACATCATCATCTCCATCCAGATCACCCTGGAGAACAACAAGGCCAACCCGACCAAGTACGCGGTCGACCGGAGCCTGCGCGCCACCTTCGCCAGCAAGAACATGATCTGGACCGGGGTGGTCATCGGCCTCTTCATCGGCTACCACCTGCTCCACTTCACGGTCCGGTCGCTGCCCGGCGTGGTGCTGCTGCAGGACATGCTGGGCCGCTTCGACGTCTACTCGATGGTCTCCGACGCCTTCTCGCGCGGCGGCATCGCCATCCTCTACGTGGTGGCCATGGTCGGGCTCTTCCTCCACCTCTCGCACGGCATCCAGAGCACCTTCCAGTCGCTGGGGCTGAACAACCCCAAGACCATGCCGGGCTTCACCACCGGCGGAAAGCTGCTCTCCGTGCTCTTCCTCGTCGGCTACGGGTCGATTCCCGTGCTCTTTCTCGTTGGCCTTCTCGCCAAGTAAGGGGAACAACCGTGATCCTCGATGGTAAGGCACCTACCGGCAAGATCCAGGACTCCTGGGACAAGCACCGCTTCGACTCACTGAAGCTGGTCAACCCGGCCAACAAGCGCAAGTACAAGGTCCTCGTCGTCGGCACCGGCCTGGCCGGCGCCTCGGCGGCGGCCTCGCTGGCCGAGCTCGGCTACCAGGTGGAGGCGTTCTGCTACCAGGACAGCCCCCGCCGGGCCCACTCGATCGCCGCCCAGGGCGGCATCAACGCCGCCAAGGCGTATCCCAACGACGGCGACAGCATCTACCGGCTCTTCTACGACACCATCAAGGGCGGCGACTTCCGCGCCCGCGAGGCCGACGTCTGGCGGCTGGCCCAGGTCAGCAACAACATCATCGACCAGTGCGTGGCCCAGGGCGTTCCCTTCGCCCGCGACTACGCCGGCTACCTCGACAACCGCTCCTTCGGCGGCGCCCAGGTCTCCCGCACCTTCTTCGCGCGGGGCCAGACCGGCCAGCAGTTGCTGCTGGGGGCCTACTCGGCCCTCTCCCGGCAGATCGGCCTGGGGACGGTCAAGATGTTCGCCCGCACCGAGATGCTCGACCTGGTGGTGGTGGACGGCGAGGCCAAGGGGATCACCGTCCGCGATCTGGTCACCGGCGAGCTCCGCAGCCACGTCGGCGACGCGGTGGTGCTGGCCACCGGCGGCTACGTCAACGTCTTCTACCTGTCGACCAACGCCATGGGGTGCAGCGTCACGGCCAACTGGAAGGCGCACAAGAAGGGGGCCTTCTTCGCCAACCCCTGCTACACGCAGATTCACCCGACGTGCATCCCGCAGGCCGGCGACTACCAGTCGAAGCTGACGCTGATGTCCGAGTCGCTCCGCAACGACGGCCGGATCTGGGTCCCCAAGAAGAAGGAGGACTGCGGCAAGGCGCCCGGCGAGATCCCCGAGGAGGATCGCGACTACTACCTGGAGCGCAAGTACCCCTCGTACGGCAACCTGGCCCCGCGCGACATCGCGTCGCGGGCCGCCAAGGAGCAGTGCGACGAGGGGCGCGGCGTGGGCCCGGGCGGCCGCGGCGTCTACCTCGACTTCTCGGCCTCCATCGCCCGGCTCGGCGAGAACACCATCCGCGAGCGGTACGGCAACCTCTTCGAGATGTACGAGCGGATCACCGACGAGAACGCCTACAAGCGCCCCATGCGCATCTACCCGGCGCCCCACTACGCCATGGGCGGCCTCTGGGTGGACTACAACCTGCAGAGCAACATCCCCGGCCTCTTCGTGCTCGGCGAGGCCAACTTCTCGGTGCACGGGGCCAACCGGCTCGGCGCCAGCGCCCTGATGCAGGGGCTGGCCGACGGCTACTTCGTCATCCCCTACACCATCGCCAACTACCTGGCGCAGACCAAGCCCGGCAAGGTCAAGGCCGACCACCCGGAGATGCTCAAGTCGATCGCCGACGTGAAGGGAGAGCGCGACCGGTTCCTCTCCATCAACGGCAGGAAGACGGTCACCGAGTTCATGCGCGAGCTCGGCGTGCTGATGTGGAACAACGTCGGCATGGCTCGCAGCAAGGAGTCGCTCAACGAGACGCTGCAGAAGATCCCGGCCATCCGCGAGGAGTTCTGGAAGGACGTCAAGGTGAGCGGCACGGGCGAGGAGCTCAACCAGCAGCTCGAGAACGCCGGCCGCACCGCCGACTTCATCGACTTCGCCGAGCTGCTGACCCGGGACGCGCTGCAACGGGAGGAATCCTGCGGCGGCCACTTCCGGGTGGAGCACCAGTACCCGGACGGCGAGGCCAAGCGCGACGACGCCAACTTCGCCTACGCCGCGGCCTGGGAGTTCAAGGGCACGGGCAAGGTGTCGGAGCTGCACAAGGAGCCGCTGAAGTTCGAGAACATCCACCTCGCTGTCCGGAGCTACAAGTAATGAGCGCCCACACCGAGCACGCGACCATGAACATCAAGCTCATCGTCTGGCGCCAGCCGGCAGCCGACAAGCCGGGTCAGTTCGAGACCTACGAGGCCAAGAACATCACGCCCCACCACTCCTTCCTGGAGATGCTGGACGTGGTGAACGAGGACCTGATCAAGGCGGGGAAGGACCCCATCGCCTTCGACCACGACTGCCGCGAAGGCATCTGCGGGATGTGCTCCGCGGTGGTCAACGGCGTCCCGCACGGCGGCCACGAGCGCACCACGCTCTGCCAGCTGCACATGCGGAAGTTCAAGGACGGCGACGCCATCTACGTCGAGCCGTGGCGGGCCCGGGCCTTCCCCATCCTCAAGGACCTGATCGTCGACCGGGGGGCGCTCGACAAGCTGATCCAGACGGCCGGCTACGTCTCCTGCCACACCGGCGGCGTGGCCGACGGCAACGCCATCCTGGTGGGCAAGCCGCAGGCCGACTACGCCATGGACGCCGCCGAGTGCATCGGCTGCGGCGCCTGCGTGGCCGCCTGCCCCAACAGCGCCGCCATGCTCTTCGCCGGCGCCAAGGTGTCGCAGCTGGCCGAGCTGCCGCAGGGCCAGGTGGAGGCGCCCCAGCGCGTCGCCGCCATGGTCAACGCCATGGCCGAGCTCGGCTTCGGCAACTGCAGCAACCACTACGAGTGCGAGGGGGCCTGCCCCAAGGGCATCAAGGTGAAGTTCATCGCCCGCATGAACCGCGAGTTCACCAAGGCCCTCTTCCTGGAGAAGATCGGCGCCATCTCCACGGTCAAGGTCGCCTCGGACGGCTAGCGCTCCACCGGCCCGGCCGGCACCATCCACGGGGCAGGGGCCAGCCGGTCCCTGCCCCGGTTCGTTTCGGCGGGCCGGGACGGCCCGCGGCAGCAGGGAGGAATCGTGAGCCTCGACCCCGAACTGACGGCGCAGCTGAAGCGGGTGCTGGCGGCGCTGGAGCCGCTGCTCCCCCGGCCGGCCCCGGCCATCGACTGGGCCACCTGCCACGCCGCCAACTGGCACCGCGGCCCGTTCTCCGGGGTCCTCGAGCCGGTGCCGGAGATCGAGGCCATGCACCTCGACGACCTGCTGGGCATCGAGGCGCAGAAGCAGGCGGTGGAGGGCAACACCCGCCAGTTCCTGGCCGGGCTCCCGGCCAACAACGCCCTGCTCTGGGGGACGCGCGGCACCGGCAAGTCGTCGCTGGTGCGGGCCCTGCTCCACGCCTACGCCGCAGAGGGGCTGCGCATCATCCAGGTGGACAAGGACGACCTGGTCAGCCTGCCGGCCATCGTCGAGTCCCTCAAGGCCGAGCCCTGGCGCTTCCTGGTCTTCTCCGACGACCTCTCCTTCGAGACCGGCGACCCCAGCTACAAGGTGCTGAAGAGCGCCCTCGACGGCTCGGTCTACGCGCTGCCCCCCAACGTGCTCATCTACGTCACCTCCAACCGGCGCCACCTGGTGGCCGAGTACGAGAGCGACAACCGCGGCGCCATGATGGTGGAGGGCGAGGTGCACCACGGCGAGGCGGTGGAGGAGAAGATCTCGCTCTCCGGCCGCTTCGGCCTCTGGGTGGCCTTCCACCCCTTCAGCCAGGACCGCTACGTGGAGGTGGCGCGGCAGTGGGTCGCGCGCCTGGCCGAGCGGGCCGGCGCCCCCACCCCGTGGACCGCCGACGCCGAGGCCGAGGCCATCCTCTGGTCGCAGAAGAAGGGCGACCGGAGCGGCCGCATCGCCTGGCAGTTCGCCTGCGACTGGGTCGGTCGAGAGGCGCTGAAGCGGGTCCGGACCTGACGTAGAGTGGAGCCATGACCAGCGCCCCGACCTCCGACCTGCGCCGCTTCGCCTTCCTCTCCATCGCCGCGGCGGTGGTGACGATCGCCATGAAGGCGGTGGCCTGGCGGATGACCGGCTCGGTCGGCCTGCTCTCCGACGCCCTGGAGTCGCTGGTCAACCTGGTGGCCGCCGTCATCACCCTGGTGATGCTGATCGTGGCGGCGCGCCCGCCCGACGAGAACCACGCCTACGGCCACGAGAAGGCCGAGTACTTCGCCAGCGGCGCCGAGGGGGCGCTGATCCTGCTGGCCGCCGTCGGCATCGCCTGGACCGCCGTCGACCGGCTGCTCCACCCCGCCGGCCTGGAGCAGGTGGGCTGGGGCGTGCTGGTCTCCACCGGCGCCTCGCTGGTCAACTTCGGCGTGGCCCGGGTGCTGCTGGCCGCCGGCAAGCGCCACCACTCCATCGCCCTGGAGGCCGACGCCCGCCACCTGCTCACCGACGTCTGGACCACCGCCGGGGTGCTGGCGGCGCTCGGCCTGGTCGCGGTCACCGGCTGGATCATCCTCGATCCCATCATCGCCCTGGTGGTGGCGGCCCAGATCATCTGGACCGGCGTCCAGCTGCTGCGCCGCTCGGCGCTGGGGCTGCTCGACTCGGCGCTGGCCCCCGAGGAGCAGGCGGCCGTGCGGGCGGTGCTGGCCCGCCACGAGGGGCCGGCGCTGCAGTTCCACGCGGTGCGGACCCGGCAGGCGGCGTCGCGCCGCTTCGTCTCCATGCACATCCTCGTCCCCGGCAGCTGGTCGGTGCGGCAGGGGCACGAGCTGGCCGAGCTGATCGAGTCGGAGGTGCGCGGGGTGATCCACAACGCCACCGTCTTCACCCACCTGGAGGCCATCGAGGATCCGGCCTCGTTCCAGGACCAGGGTTTGGACCGGAGCCCGGCGCCGTAGGTCGCCGCGACGCCTCGCCAGCGGACTGCGGAGCGACGGGGCCACCGACCGAAGGCCGGCGGCGGCGTCGGGGGCGCGACAGGCCGGAGCGCTCCCCGCGCCTGCGGCGCGCCCTCTCGCCAGGGCGTGGCCTCGGGATCGGGCGGGGCTGGGGCTGCGAGAGTCGCACTCCGGGCCCGCCGCACCCCCGCACCGCCTCGCGAGCGGAGCAACGGACCTCCCTGCGGAGCGACGGGACGACGCCGGCTCGGGCGCGACTCTCGCAGCCCCCTTTCCGCCCGCTGGCTCGGCCACCTCGCCGGCGAGAGGGCGCGCCGCAGGCGCGGGGAGCGACCCGACCGGCGACGCCCCGCCGCGCAGCCCCCGGTCCCGCTCCCGCTCCCGGTCCCGCACCCGGTCCAGCCGCCGGTCCAAGGCCGCCGGGGTGCGGCCTTGAGGGCCTGCCGCGGGACCTTGCGATTGGAGCCCACCCTCATCAAAGACGGCGGCGGCCCTCAAGCCTGCGAACCAGGCTTGCGACGGCGCCACCAGAAGCCGGCCCCGTCGCGATTGGGCCGTTCGCTTCCCTGCCCTCGATCCCGCTGCTACATTCGTCGGCCGTGCGGGTGCTCATCTCCAACGACGACGGCGTCCACGCCGCGGGCCTGCGCGCGCTGGCGGCCGCCTTCGAGGGCGACGAGGTCTGGGTCTGCGCCCCGGACCGCGAGCAGTCGGCCTCGTCGCACGCCATCTCGCTCCACCGCCCGCTCCGGCTCCACGAGGTGGCGCCGCGCTGGTTCGCGGTCGACGGCACCCCCACCGACGCCGTCTACGTGGGGCTCAACCTGGTGCTCAAGGAGCGCTGGCCGGACGTGGTGGTCTCCGGCATCAACCACGGCCCCAACCTGGGGAACGACGTCCACTACTCGGGGACCGTGGCCGCCGCCATGGAGGGGGCGCTGCTGGGTGTCCCGGCCATCGCCGTCTCGCTGGCGGCCGCGCCGCCGCACGACTTCACCGCGGCGGCGCGCCTGGCCGTGGAGCTGGCGCGGGCGCTGGTGGCCTCCCGCCCCGCCGCCCCGGTGCTGCTCAACGTCAACGTGCCCCCCGGCGTGGTGCGCGGCTGGCGGCTGGCCCGGCTGGGCAAGCGGACCTACGGCAACGAGGTGGTGACCAAGATCGACCCCCGCGGCCGCCGCTACTACTGGATCGGCGGCGAGGGAGGGGCGGTCAACCACGACATCCCCGGCTCCGACTGCAACGCGGTGATGGAGGAGGGGCTGGCCTCGGTGACGCCGCTGCAGCTCGACGCCACCGACGGCGCCGGGCTCGGGCCGCTCCAGGCCGTGCTGCTCCCGGGCTTTCCGCGGGAGCCCGGGCCTTGCTAGCCCGGCCGCCCCGGCGCGGCGCGCGGCCGGCGCGGGCCAGGCGAGGGGCGCCGTGAGGCGGGCGGCGCTGGTCGCCACCACGCTCTGGCTGGCCGCCTGCGCGGGACCGCGCCCCGCCACTCGCCCCGCCACCGGCGCGCCGGCCCGGTCGCTCCCCATCCCGCTGGCCGCCAGCGAGTTCCACGAGGAGCCGCAGGTGGTCGGCGTGGTCCACGTGGTGCGCAAGGGCGAGACCGTCTACCGCATCGCCCGGGCCTACGGCGTGGCGCCGGCCGACCTGCTCGAGGAGAACGGCATCGTCGATCCGAGGCAGGTGGCGGTGGGGACCGAGCTCTTCGTGCCCGGGGCCAGCCGGGTGGTCGGGATGGAGGAGACCACCGGCAGCTCGCCCACCGCGGTGGGGCGCCCCCCGGGGCGCGGCGCGGCCCCGGCCGTGGAGCCGGAGCACCCGGCGCCGGCGGTGAAGACCCGGCTGGCCTGGCCGCTCAAGGGGGTGCTCTACGGCCGCTACGGCGTGCGCTCCGGGCGCCGCCACGACGGCATCGATCTCTCCGCGCCGGAGGGGACCACCATCGGGGCCGCCGCGCCCGGCGCGGTGATCTACGCCGGGGAGCAGTCGGGCTACGGCTCCATCGTCATCCTGCGCCACGACGGCGGGCTGGTGACCCTCTACGCCCACTGCAGCAAGCTGCTGGTGGACGAGGGGACCACCGTCAAGGCCGGCCAGGCCATCGCCCGGGTGGGCCAGACCGGCCGCAGCTCCGGCCCCCACCTCCACTTCGAGGTGCGCGAGGGGACGCGGCCGCGCAACCCGCTCCTCTTCCTGCCCTGACCCGACCCCGTGGTAAGAGGAGGTTGACATGCTCGCCCACGTCCGCGCCGCCATCCGCGACGTCCCCGACTTTCCCAGGCCCGGGGTGGTCTTCAAGGACATCACCCCCATCCTCTCCGACCCGCGCCTCTTCAGGCAGGTCATCGACGCCCTGGCCACCCGCTGGCGCGGCGAGCGGATCGACAAGATCATCGGCATCGAGTCGCGGGGCTTCGTCTTCGCGGCGCCGCTGGCCTACACGCTGGGGGTGGGGCTGACCATCGTCCGCAAGCCGGGCAAGCTGCCGTGGCGCACCATCCGCGAGGCCTACGCGCTGGAGTACGGCGAGGCGGTGCTGGAGCTGCACCAGGACGCCTTCCAGCCCGGGGAGCGGGTGCTGGTGGTGGACGACGTGCTGGCCACCGGCGGCACCGCCGAGGCGGCCGGCCGGCTGGTGGCGCGCCAGGGGGCCACGCTGGCGGGCTACGCCTTCGTGGTCGACCTGACCTTCCTCGGCGGCGCCGCCCGGCTGGGCGCCGGCCAGGTCCACGCGCTGCTCAAGTACTAGGCCGGGGAGGTCCAGGGGTGCTCCGGTCGATCCGCTTCAAGCTCATCGTCCCGCTGGTGGTCGGCCTGGCCCTCATCGCCGTGGCCACCGCGGTGCTGATGCGGTTCGTCCACCAGCGCGCCGTCGACCAGGCCGCCCTGCACGAGGTGCAGCAGGCGGCCTCGGCGCTGGCCAGCATCGAGGCGGCCGAGGAGGACCGGCTCTCGGCGCTGCTCGACGTCATCGAGCAGGACGACTCCCTGGTGGAGGCCTTCGCCCGCGGCGACCGGGCGGCGCTGCTGGCCGACGCCGGGCCCATCCTGCGGCGGCTCCGCGAGGCCCACGGCGTCACCCACTGGTACTTCCACCCGGTCGATCCCGCCGCCGGCATCCTGGTCCGCATCCACCAGCCGGCGCTCTTCGGCGACGTGGTGAAGCGCCCGTCCTTCCGCCGGGCGGTGGCGACCGGGGCCGAGGCCCGCGGGATCGAGCTGGGGAGGACCGCCTACGCGGTGCGGGTGGTCAGGCCCTGGCGGTCGAAGGGCCGGCTGCTCGGCTACGTCGAGCTGGGCACCGACATCGACTCCTTCCTGGTCCGGCTGACCCGCCTCGGCGGCGACGAGTACGGCATGCTGCTCGACAAGCGGCGGCTCGACCGGATCGGCTGGCAGCGGGTCACCGGCAAGCCCGAGCGCTGGGACGAGCGGGCCGAGCTGCTCGAGGTGGCCAACACCAGCGGCGACCCGTCGCTGCTGGCCGGCCTGGAGCGGATGGCGCAGGTGCCGGCCCAGCCCGCGCTGCTGGGGCGCGAGACCCGCCAGGGACGGAGCTGGGCGCGCGGGTTCTTCCCGCTCCTCGACAGCGAGGGCAAGACCATCGGCGCGGTGGTGGAGCGCCACGAGATCTCGGCGCTGCTGGCCGGCGTCGACGAGCTGCGGCTCCAGGTGGTGGTGCTGGTGGTGCTGCTGGCGGTGGCGCTGGCGGCGCTGGTCACCTTCCTGCTGGAGACGCTGGTCTTCGAGCCGGTGGCGCGGATGACCCGGACGCTCGAGGAGCTGCCGGAGCGGCTGGCGCGGGGGGACTGGCAGGTGGGTGAGGGGCTGGCCCGCTCCGACGACGAGCTGGGGCGCTTCGAGGCCTTCCTCGACAAGGCCATCGACGCCGTCGGCTCCTTCGTGACCGACGCCCGCCGGGCCCCGGGCCGGCCCCGGAGGCCGGACCACCCTGGGGAAGGCCAGGACCGCTGAACCGGCGGGGGCTGCCGGTCCGGAGGGGCCGGGTCGTGCCCGCCGCCGTCGGCGAAGCCGCGCGATCCCGCCTCCCCCGGCCGACGGCCCCGCTCCGGGGCGCCTCCGATTTCCCGGGACGGGGTAGGATCGTACCGCCAGCGAAGTTCACGCCCCAGGGAGGTCGCCATGCCGAGCGCCGAGTGGAAGAGGATCCTCTGCCCCATCGACTTCTCCGACGCCTCGCGCGCGGCGCTGGAGACGGCCGCCGACCTGGCCAAGCGGTACGGCGCCATGGTGGCGCTCTTCCACGCCTACCCGGTGCCCGGCTACACCTTCCCGGACGGCTCCTTCGTCGCCTCCAGCAAGATGCTCGAGGAGCTCTCCGATCAGGCCAACCAGCACCTGCAGGAGTGGAAGGCGCTGGCCGAAGGGATGGGGATCACCCACGTCGAGACCGCCAGCGCCATCGGCGAGCCGGCCCACGAGATCCTGACCTTCGCCAAGGCGCAGCGGGCCGACCTGGTGGTGATCGGCACCCATGGCCGGACCGGCCTGCAGCACGCCTTGATGGGGTCGGTGGCGGAGCGGGTGGTGCGCCGGTCCACCTGCCCGGTGCTGACGGTCCGGCCCCCGGGCTGAGGGGGCGGTCCGGTCCCGGGGCCCATCTCCAGGGACGCTGGCCGGTCTGCGGCCGGTCGAAGGGCGTGGCGAACCCGGCCCGCTTGCGCTAGACCCGTCGAGGGGCCTCCGTCCGCCCCGCCTTCCTGTAGCCTGCACCGCTGACCTTCGCTTCGACCTCCGAGGAGGCATCACATGGCCGACCTGACCACCGAGTACCTTGGGCTCCAGCTGCCGAGCCCGCTCATCCTCGCCTCCTCCGCGCTCTCCAACCGGATCGAGAACCTCGAGGCGGCCGAGGGGCACGGGGCCGGCGCCGTGGTGCTCCGCTCGCTCTTCGAGGAGCAGATCGAGGCCACCAACACCGTGCTGGAGGAGGCGGCCTCCAAGTTCGCCGACTCCAACCCGGAGGCCCGCACCTACTTCCCGCCGCAGCGGGTCGGGCCGCACGAGTACCTGTCGCTGGTGCAGCGGGCCAAGAAGTCGCTGGGCATCCCGGTCATCGCCAGCCTCAACTGCTGCGCCCCGGGGAGCTGGACCGGCTACGCCCGCCAGATCGCCGAGGCCGGCGCCGACGCCCTGGAGGTGAACGTCTACGCGGTGGAGGCCGATCCCTCGCTGCCCGGCTCCGAGGTGGAGCGGCGCTACGTGGAGGCGGTGGCCGGCATCAAGGCGGCGGTGAAGATCCCGGTGGCGGTGAAGCTCTCTCCCTACTTCACCTCGCTGGCCAACGTGGTGGCCCAGCTGCAGCAGACCGGGGTGGCCGGGGTGGTGCTCTTCAACCGCTTCATGCAGCCGGACATCTCGCTGGAGCGGATGGCCCCGCAGAGCACCATGAGCCTCTCCACCACCGCCGAGGCGCTGGTGCCGCTGCGCTGGATCGGGCTGCTCCACGGCCGGGTCCAGCTCGACCTGGCCGCCTCCACCGGCGTGCACGACTCGGCCGGGGCGGTGAAGCAGCTGCTGGCCGGCGCCACCGTGGTCCAGCTGGCCTCGACGCTGGCGCGCAACGGGGTGCCCTACCTCGGCAAGGTCCGGCAGGGGATCGAGGAGTGGATGGAGAAGCGCGGCCACTCCACCATCGACGAGTTCCGCGGCACCCTCTCGCAGAAGCAGATCAGCGACCCCGGGGCCTTCGAGCGGGCCCAGTACGTCCACCTGATCCTCTCGCAGAACATCTAGGCCACGCCGACTCCTCGGCGGGGCCCCAAACGGGACGTGCGCTGGGCCAGTTGAGACAAGATATCACCAAGACACCAGGAACCCACCCACCACGGAAGGGAAGCACATGGCCAACCTGAAGGGCAGCAAGACCCACCAGAACCTGAAGGACGCCTTCGCCGGCGAGTCGCAGGCCAACCGCCGCTACCTCTACTTCGCAAAGGTCGCCGACGTGGAGGGCTACCCGGAGGTGGCCTCCAACTTCCGCGAGACCGCCGAGGGGGAGACCGGCCACGCCCACGGCCACCTCGACTTCATCAAGGAGGTGGGCGACCCGGCCACCGGCCTGCCGCTCGGCGACACCGCCACCAACCTCAAGGCCTCCATCGCCGGCGAGACCCACGAGTACACCGACATGTACCCGGGCATGGCCAAGACGGCGCGCGACGAGGGCTTCAAGGAGGTCGCCGACTGGTTCGAGACGCTGGCCAAGGCGGAGAAGTCGCACGCCGGCCGCTTCGACAAGATGCTCAAGACCATCAGCTAGGTGAACGCGGCGCGGTCCAGGGGAGCCCGGCGTCCTTCTCGGGGCGGCGGGCTTCCTCGTCTCTGGTGCCGGCCACCATCCCGGGAGAGAGTGAGCCCATGAGCGACGACTCCAAGAGCATCTCCGTCCAGCCGACCGCCGGCCTCTCCTACGACCCGAGCGAACCGGTCTACTGGCAGCCCGAGGCGCTGGCCGGCGAGGTCCACCGCGCCTTCGAGATCTGCCACGGCTGTCGCATGTGCTTCAAGTACTGCGACAGCTTCCCGCTGCTCTTCAAGGCCATCGACGACCGCCACGACGGCGACGTCCGCAAGGTGACCCCCGCCGAGGAGCAGGCGGTGATGGACGCCTGCTTCCAGTGCAAGCTCTGCGAGGTGCAGTGCCCTTACACGCCGCGTGACAAGCACGAGTTCCAGCTCGACTTCCCCAAGCTGGTGCACCGCTGGCGCGGGGTGAAGCGGCGCGGGCAGGGGAAGACCCTGCGGATGCGGGTGCTCAACGATCCCGACGGCGCCGCCGCCATGGCCCGGGCCAGCCTGGGCATGGCCAACGTCATGAACCGGGTGCGGCCGTTCCGGGTGCTGCTGGAGAAGACGGTGGGCGTCCACCGCGACAAGCTGCTGCCGGACTTCGCCGCCGAGCCCTTCGACCGCTGGGCCCGCAAGCAGGGGCTGGTGCAGGCCGAGCCGGGCGGCGAGGCGGTGCTCTTCCAGACCTGCTTCGTGCAGCACAACGAGCCGCAGCTGGGGAAGGACGCCCTCTTCGTCCTCAAGCAGAACGGCGTCGACGCCCGGGTGGTGCCGGGGCTGCGCTGCTGCGGGATGCCGGCCTGGGAGCAGGGGGACCTGGACTCCTTGCGGGCCCAGGCCACCCACGACCTCGACCTGCTCATGCCCTTCGTGGAGCGCGGGGCCAAGGTGCTGGTGATCAACCCCACCTGCTCGATGATGATGCGGCGCGAGTGGCCCCACCTGCTGGAGGGCGAGGACCGGGCCCGGGCCGAGCGGCTGGCGCCGGCGGTGATGGACGTGTCGGAGTTCCTCTGGTCGATCCGCGACCAGCCGCGCTTCAGCACCGACTTCAAGAGCACGCCCCCGGGCGGCCGGGTGGCCTACCACGCCCCCTGCCACCTGCGGGCGCAGGGGGTGGGGTTCAAGGGGCGCGACCTGCTCAGGAAGATCCCCGGGGTGACGGTGTCGGGCACGGTGATGGAGTGCTGCGGCCACGACGGCACCTACGCCATGACCGTGGAGGGGTTCGAGCCCTCGGCCCGGCTCGGCAAGAAGGCCTTCGACGGCATGGCCGCGGCCACCGCCGAGACCTGGGCCACCGACTGCCCGCTGGCCGCCCTCCAGTTCCAGCAGCACGCCGGCAAGAAGCCGCTCCACCCGGTGACGCTGCTGGCCCGCGCCTACCGGGGCGAGGGGTTCGAGCCGGGCCAGGGAGGTGGCGCGTGAGGCCGGTCCGTCGCGAGGAGATCATGCCGCTCCCGGCCTACGAGCGGTCGCGGGCCGAGCTCCGGGCGGCCATCATCGAGGCCAAGGAGCGGCGGCGGGTCACCGTGGCCGGCGCGCTCACCTTCCTGTTCGAGAACACCGCCACCATCCGCTACCAGGTGCAGGAGATGGTGCGGGCCGAGAAGATGACCGGCGAGCCGGAGATCCTGCACGAGCTGGAGACCTACAACGAGGTGCTGGGCGGGCCGGGCGAGCTGGGGGCGGTGCTGCTCATCGAGCTCACCGACCCGGCCGAGCGGGACCGCAAGCTGCGCGAGTGGCTCGGCCTGCTGCCGCATCTCTACGCCCGGCTGGAGGACGGCCGGCGGGTGCGGCCGCGCTACGACCCGCGGCAGGTGGGGGAGGACCGGCTCTCCTCGGTGCAGTACCTCAAGTTCGACGTGGGCGGCGCCGCGCCGGTGGCCCTGGGCGCCGACCTGCCGGCGCTGACCGCCGAGACGGTGCTGACCGCGGCGCAGCGGGCGGCGCTCCTCGAGGACCTGGGGCAGGGGGGCTGAGCTCCCGTCAGGTCCGTGATGCGGCGCCGCCGGCCACCGCCGGGACGAGCGGACCCCCGGCACCGGCTGGCGACCGCGTCGCGTCGGCCTGGCGGGCCCCGCTTGGGGTGTCTCACGGGGATGGAAATAGGCGCGGCCTGATCCCGTAGAGCAGGGCATCAGGAGGTCACATGAAGCCCCTCATCCTCGTCGCCGCCGTCGCCGCCTTCGAATTCGCCTTCCTCGCCAGCATCGCCACGCCGCCCTCGGCGGCCGAGCAGGTCTCCGCGGCCCGGAGCCAGCCGGCCAGCCGGCAGCTGGCGCAGGGGTCCGGCGCCCCCGTCCCCTGCGCGCCTCCGGGCTAGCCTGGTGTGGTGCCGCTCCCACCGCGGTCGAATAGACTGAGGTGGTGACGCTCTTCCGGCTCCCGCGCGAGGTCGCCTTCCCGGACCCGGGCCTGGCCGAGCCGGACGGGCTGCTGGCGGTGGGCGGGGACCTCCTCCCGGAGCGGCTGCTGGCGGCCTACGCCGCCGGGATCTTCCCCTGGTACGGGCCGGACTCGCCCATCCTCTGGTGGTCCCCAGATCCCAGGCTGGTGCTGGAGCCGGGCCGCCTGCACGTCCCCCGCTCGCTGGCCCGGACCCGCCGACGAGCCCCCTACCGGATCACCACCGACCTGGCCTTCCGGCGGGTCATCCGGGCCTGCTCGGAGATCGGCCGGCCCGGCCAGCCGGGGACCTGGATCACCCCGGCCATGCTCCGCGCCTACGTGCAGCTCCACGAGCTCGGCTTCGCCCACTCCTTCGAGGCCTGGGAGGGCGAGGCGCTGGTGGGGGGGCTCTACGGCGTCTCCCTGGGCGCCGCCTTCTTCGGGGAGTCGATGTTCGCGGCGCGGCCGGATGCCTCCAAGCTGGCCTTCGTGGAGAGCGTCGAGTGGCTGGCGGGGCAGGGGGTCGGCCTCGTCGACTGCCAGGTGCGGACCGAGCACCTGGCCCGCTTCGGCGCCGAGGACTGGCCGCGGGCGCGGTTCCTCGCGGCGCTGGCGGCGGCGCTGGAGCAGCCGACGCGGCGGGGGCGGTGGACCATGGCCGGACAGCCGGGCTCACCTCCCGTCCCAGAGTAGTTGAGGCGACTCCTCCAACGGGGGACCGACTCCGTCCCAGAGTAATTGGGCTGGGCACCCCAAAGAGGGTTCAAACCAGGGGCCACCCCGGGAAACTACTGGGTTGTACCCATCCGGGACCTTTCGCTTCGGATTGATTCAGATCAATTTACAACCCGAAGCGGGCCCCACGACGCGCGCGGTTTTGGCGGACAGTCCGGGGCCGGCGACGCCACATGAGCGCACTCTTCTCGCCGAGATCCGACGCCCTCCTCAAGCTCGTCCTGGGACTGCTGGTCGGCGGTGCCGTCGCCACCATCGGCGGCCTCCTGCTCTACGTCCGCACGCCCTACGGGGTGAGCCAGGCCGAGCAGCTGGTGCAGCCGGTGCAGTTCGACCACCGGCACCACACCCAGGACGATCTCATCGACTGCAGGTACTGCCACACCACGGCGGAGAAGGCGCCCAGCGCCGGCATCCCGCCCACCGAGACCTGCCTCGCCTGCCACGCCCAGGTCTGGAACAAGAGCCCGCTGCTCGACCAGGTGCGCGCCAGCTGGTTCACCGGCAAGGCCATCCCCTGGACCCGGGTCCACAAGCTCCCCGACTTCGTCTACTTCAACCACGCCATCCACGTGAACAAGGGGATCGGCTGCGCCACCTGCCACGGGCGCGTCGACCAGATGGCCTCCATCGAGCAGGCCCAGCCGCTCAGCATGGGCTGGTGCATCACCTGCCACCAGGACCCGGCGCCCAACCTGCGCCCCCTCGACCAGATCACCAACATGAAGTGGCAGCCGCCGGCCAACCAGGCCGAGGTCGGGCCGAAGCTGGCCAAGCAGTACGACGTCCGCGCGAGAGTGAGTTGCACCACATGCCATCGCTAGGCCTCCCCATCTTTGGACAGTCCCCCGCCGGCGCGCCGGCGAGCCCCCGCTGGCGCAGCCTGGCCGAGCGGGACGGCACCGTCGATCCGGCGGCCGGCCTCTACCCCGACGGCGAGGAGCCGGCGCCGGAGGGCTTCTCCCGCCGCTCCTTCCTGCAGATCCTCGGCGCCTCCACGGCGCTGGCCACGCTGGCGGCCTGCAAGCCGCCGCGCGAGCAGGTGGTGGCCTACGTCAAGCGCCCGGTCGGCGTCACCCCGAGCGTGGCCTCGCACTACGCCTCGGCGGTCTCGCGGGGCGGCTACGGCGTGGGCGTGGTGGTGGAGAGCCACGAGGGACGCCCCACCAAGATGGAGGGCAACCCCGGCCACCCGGCCAGCCTGGGCGGGGCCGGACTGCACGAGCTGGCCACCATCCTCGATCTCTACGATCCCAATCGCCTGTCGGGCGTTCGCCGCCACGGCCAGCCGGTGGCCTGGGGGGCCTTCCTCGGCGAGCTCTCGGTGATGGCCGGGGTGCTGGCCCAGGACGGCGGCGCCCGCCTGCGGGTGCTGGCCGAGCCGACCAGCTCGCCGGCCGAGGCCGACCTGCGCGCCCGGCTGCTGGCCCGCTTCCCCAGGGCCCGCATCGACAGCTGGGGGCCCATCGCCGACGACGCCGCCCGCGAAGGGACCCGGGTGGCCTTCGGCCGCCCGCTCGACCCCGAGCTCCGGCTGGTGGGGGCCGACGTGGTCCTCTCCCTCGACGCAGACTTCCTCGCCACCGAGGGCGACCACCTGCGCCACGCCCGCGACTTCGCCAGCCGGCGCGGCCAGCCCACCGGGATAAACCGGCTCTACGTGGCCGAGGCCAGCTTCACGGTCACCGGCGGCGCCGCCGATCACCGGCTGCGCATGCGCGCCTCGGAGGTGCTCGGCTTCGGCCGGGCGGTGGCGGCGGCCCTGGCCTCAGGCCACGGCCTCACCCAGCTGGCCGGGCTCGGCGCCCCGCTGGCCGGACCGCGCGGCAGGCAGGCCACCGTGGTGGCGGCCGACCTGGCCCGGGTCCGCGGCCGCGGCCTGGTGGTGGCCGGTCGGCGGCAGCCGGCGGCGGTCCACGCCCTGGCGGCTGCCCTCAACGAGGCGCTCGGCAACGCCGGCGCCACCGTGGTCTACCGCGAGTCGGCGCTGCTCGACCCGGCCAGCGGCCCGGACCGGCTGGCGGCGCTGGCCGCCGAGCTGCGCGCCGGCCAGGTGGACACGCTGGTCATCACCGCCTGGAACCCGGTCTACACCGCGCCCGCCGACCTCGACCTCGGCGCCCTGCTGGCCAGGGTGCCCAACGTCATCTACCTCGCCGCCACCGACGACGAGACCGCCCGCGCCGCCGGCGTGGTGGTGGCCGCGGCCCACCCGCTGGAGAGCTGGGGCGACCTGCGCGGCCGCGACGGCACCGCCTCCATCGTCCAGCCGCTGCTGTCGCCGCTGGTGGAGTGCGTCACCGGCCTCGACCTGCTGGCCGCCTTCGTCGACCAGGGCCACCTGGGCGCCTGGCGGCTGGTGCGCGAGGGCTGGAAGGCGCGCGCCGGCGAGGCCGGCTTCGACCGGGCCTGGAGCGAGTGGCTGGCCTCCGGCGTGGTGACCGGCCGGTCCCTGGCCCCGGCGGCGCCGGTCAAGGCCGGGCTCGACCTGGCCCGGGTCTCCGCGGCGCTGCGGGCGGCCCCCGCCCCCGGCGCCGGGCTCGAGGCCGTCTTCGCCCCCGACGACAAGACGCTCGACGGCCGCTACGCCGGCAACGCCTGGCTGCAGGAGCTGCCCCACCCGGTCTCCAAGCTCACCTGGGACAACGCCGCCAGCCTCTCCCCGGCCACCGCGGCCCGCCTCGGCGTCAAGACCGGCAGCCAGGTGACGCTGACCCTGCGCGGCCGCTCGCTGACCGCCGCGGTGCTGGTCCAGCCCGGCCACGCCGACGACTCGGTGACCCTGCCGCTCGGCTACGGCCGCAGCGTGGCCGGCCCGGCCGGTGCCGCGGTGGGCTTCAACGCCTACGCGCTGCGCGCCGCCGCCGCCCCCTGGATCGACGGCGGCCTGGAGCTCAAGGCCACCGGGAAGTCCCACGACCTGGCCCAGACCCAGGAGCACTTCTCCATGGAGGGGCGCTCCATCGCGCTCGCCTTCGACGTCGACAAGCTGGAGGCGGCGGCCCACGAGCTGGAGGAGCAGCGCGGCCCGCAGCCGTCGCTGCTGCCGCTCGTCGACTACGGCAAGGAGGAGTACCGCTGGGGCATGTCCATCGACCTCAGCAAGTGCATCGGCTGCGGCGCCTGCACCCTGGCCTGCCAGGCCGAGAACAACATCCCGGTGGTGGGCAAGGAGCAGGTGCTCAACAGCCGCGAGATGCACTGGCTCCGCGTCGACCGCTACTACCAGGGCTCCGAGGCCGACCCCGAGACCGTCTCCCAGCCGCTGGCCTGCGTCCACTGCGAGCAGGCCCCCTGCGAGTACGTCTGCCCGGTCAACGCCACCGTCCACTCCGACGAGGGGTTGAACGAGATGGTCTACAACCGGTGCGTCGGCACCCGCTACTGCTCCAACAACTGCGCCTACAAGGTGCGGCGCTTCAACTACCTCGACTACCACAAGGCGGTCACCCCGCAGCTGAAGATGCTGCAGAACCCCGACGTCACCGTCCGGGCCACCGGGGTGATGGAGAAGTGCAGCTACTGCGTGCACCGCATCGAGCACGCCCGCATCGACGCCCGCGTCGCCGGCGTCAAGATCGGCGGCGACACGGTGGTCTCGGCCTGCCAGCAGGCCTGCCCGGCCCAGGCCATCGTCTTCGGCAACCTCAACGACCCCACCTCCCGGGTGGCGCGGGCCCAGCAGGGGGAGCGGCGCTACGACCTGCTCCACGAGCTCGGCACCCGCCCCCGCACCGCCTACCTGGCGCGGCTCAAGAACCCCAACCCGGAGCTGGCATGAGCTCGAAGCCCGCCACCGCCGCCGTCCTCGACCCGCTGGAGCCGGTCCCGGTCCTGGTGGGGCGCCCCGACGACCGGGCCCTCACCGAGGCGCTGCTCAAGCCGCTCTACGCCCCCACCACCCGCGGCTGGAAGCTGCTGATCACCGCGCTGGCCGCCGGCACCGGCTTCTGGCTGCTCTCGCTGGCCACCACCCTGGTGGTCGGCATCGGCGCCTGGGGCAACAACATCCCGGTGGCCTGGGCCTTCGACATCACCAACTTCGTCTGGTGGATCGGCATCGGCCACGCCGGCACGCTGATCAGCGCCATCCTCCTCCTCTTCCAGCAGAAGTGGCGCACCTCGATCAACCGCTTCGCCGAGGCCATGACCCTGTTCGCGGTGGCCATGGCCGGCATCTACCCCATCATCCACCTCGGCCGCCCCTGGTTCTTCTGGTGGCTGATGCCGTACCCGGCCACCACCCAGCTCTGGCCCAACTTCAAGAGCGCGCTGCCGTGGGACGTCTTCGCCATCTCCACCTACGCCACCGTCTCCTTCCTCTTCTGGTACATCGGGCTCATCCCCGACCTGGCCACGCTGCGCGACACCGCCCCCACCCGGCTGAAGCGGACCATCTACGGCCTCTTCGCCTTCGGCTGGCGCGGCTCGGCCCGGGCCTGGCAGCACTACCGCATCGGCTACCTGCTGATGGCCGGGCTGGGCACGCCGCTGGTGGTCTCGGTGCACACCATCGTCAGCTTCGACTTCGCCATCTCCCAGCTGCCCGGCTGGCACACCACCATCTTCCCGCCCTACTTCGTGGCCGGCGCCATCTTCTCCGGCTTCGCCATGGTGGTGACGCTGATGATCCCGGCCCGGAAGATCCTCGGGATCGAGGACGTCATCACCATGAAGCACCTCGACAACATGGCCAAGGTCATCCTGGCCACCGGGATGATGGTCTCCTACGGCTACGCCATGGAGCACTTCATGGCCTGGTACGGCGGAAACAAGTACGAGGCCTTCGCCTTCATCAACCGCTGGACCGGCCCCTACGCCCCGGTCTGGTACATGCAGCTCTTCTGCAACGTGCTGGCGCCGCAGGTCTTCTGGTTCCCGTCGCTGCGCCGCAACCTCAAGGTGCTCTTCCTGGTCTCCATCCTCGTCAACATCGGCATGTGGGCGGAGCGCTTCATCATCATCGCCGTCTCGCTGCACCGCGACTTCATCCCCTCCAGCTGGGCCATGTACTCGCCCACCTGGGTGGACTGGGGGCTGCTCTTCGGCTCGATGTGCACCTTCGGCGTGCTCTTCCTGCTCTTCCTGCGCTTCCTCCCGGTCATCCCCATCGCCGAGGTCAAGGAGCTGCGCCGCGAGCTGGATCACCTCGACGCCCAGGCGGCCGGCCACGGCGCCACCGGGGAGGGGACGCCGTGAGGAGCTACGTGGTCGCCGAGTTCGCCGCCGAGGGGCCGCTGCTGGCGGCGGCCCGCGCGCTGCGCGCCGAGGGGCAGGCCGAGCTCGACCTCCACTCGCCGGTGCCGCTGCACGGCTCCGACGAGGCGCTGGGGCTGAAGAAGTCGATCGTGCCGCGCCTGGCGCTGGTGGCCGGGCTGACCGGGGCCGTCACCGGCTACCTGATGCAGTGGTTCATGGTGGGGCTGGCCTGGCCCATCAACGTCGGCGGCCGCCCGCCGCACAGCCCGCCCGCCTTCATCCCGGTCACCTTCGAGCTGGGCATCCTCTTCGCCGCGCTCACCATCTTCTTCGGGCTCTTCAAGCTGTGGGGCATGCCCCGGCTGCACCACCCGGTCTTCGAGGTGGAGGCCTTCCGCAGCGCCTCGGTGGACGGTCTCTGGCTCTCCGCGGTGGTGAGCCCCGCCGAGGCCGCCGCCACGGCGGCGCGGCTGCGCGCCCTGGGCGCCCGCCAGGTCGAGATCGTGGAGGACGCCTCGTGAGCCGCCGCCACCTCGCCCTGCTCCTCCCCGTGGCCCTGCTGGCCGGCTGCCCGGCCTGGGACCCCATGCAGCGCCAGGCCAAGTACAAGGCCTACCAGTCGAGCGAGTTCCACCCCGACGGCCTGGCCATGCGCACCCCGCCGGCCGGCACCGTCCCCTACGGCTCGGTGGGCGATCCCGCGGTGCAGGCCGGCGTCGGCCCGGACGGCAAGCCGCTGCCGCTGGCGCCGGTGCCGCTCACCCCGCAGCTGCTGGCGACCGGGCGGAAGAAGTTCGACATCCACTGCGCCGTCTGCCACGGCCTGGTCGGCGACGGCCAGAGCCAGGTGGCGCTCAACATGTCGCTGCGCAAGCCGCCCGACCTGCACCGCTACCGCGACGTGGCCGACGGCTACCTCTTCCAGGTCATCTCCCAGGGGTTCGGCCTGATGCCCGGCTACGCCGGCGACCTCACCCCCGAGGAGCGCTGGGGCGTGGTCGGGTACGTCCGGGCCCTGCAGCTCTCGCAGCACGCCAGCGCCGCCCAGGTGCCCCCCGAGACCCTGCAGAAGCTCCAAGGAGACGTCCGATGACCGCCACGCCGTTCCAGGGCGGCCGCCGCCTCGTCACCCTCGCCGGGATCGTCGGCGCCGCCGGGCTGGGCCTGACGGCGCTGGGGGGGCTCGCCGATCCGCGCCAGGCGCTGGCCTCCTACCTGGTGGCCTTCGTCTACTGGGTGGGCATCGCCGTGGGCGCCCTGGTGCTGCTCGGGGCCCTGCACGCCGCCAAGGCCCGCTGGCCGGTGGTGCTGCGCCGCTTCCTCGAGACCATCCCCCAGACCCTGCCGCTCTTCGCGCTGCTCTTCCTCCCCATCGCCCTCGGCCTGCGCCACCTCTTCGCCTGGGTCGACCCCTCCGGCGCCACCGGCGAGCTGCTCCACGCCATCGAGCACAAGCGCCCCTACCTGAACGTGCCGTTCTTCCTGGCCCGGGCCGCCTTCTACTTCGCCGTCTGGATCACCGTGGCCACGCTGCTGCGCCGCTGGAGCGTCCGCCAGGACTCCGAAGGCGGCCACCAGCTCACCGCCTGGCAGCGCCGCCTCGGCACCGGGGCGCTCCCGCTCCTGGCGCTGACCCTCTCCTTCGCCTCCTTCGACTGGATGATGTCGCTCGACCCGCGCTTCTTCTCCACCATCTTCGGGGTCTACTGGTTCGCCGGCAGCTTCCTGGCCTGCTTCGCGGTGCTGATCATCGCCGCCGCCGCCACCCGCGCCGACCCCGGCCAGTTCGGCCATCACCTCAACGTCGACCACGTCCACTCGCTGGGGAAGTTCCTGCTCGCCTTCACCGCCTTCTGGGCCTACATCGGCTTCTCCCAGTTCATGCTGATCTGGATCGCCAACATCCCCGAGGAGATCCCCTGGTACGTGGTCCGCACCGACTCGCCCTGGGGGCGGGTGGGGATCTTCCTGGCGGTGGCCCACTTCGCCGTCCCCTTCTTCCTGCTCCTCTCCCGCGAGCTGAAGCGCGACCCGCGCCGGCTGGCCGCGGTGGCCGCCTGGATCCTGCTGGTCCACTTCGTCGACCTGCACTGGGTGATCATGCCCCGCATCCACGAGGCCGGGCCGCGCCTCTCCTGGCTCGACCTCACCGCCTTCGTCGGCGTCGGCGGGGTGGCCCTGGCCTTCCTGGTCTTCCGCATGCGCGGCGTCGCCACCGTGCCGGTCCGCGATCCCTACCTGGAGGAGTCGCTGAGGTACCAGCCGCAATGAGCCACCCCCACGACAGCGGCGCCCACCCGCGCGCCGAGAACGATCGCGTCGACTCCCGCTCCGTCCTGATGGTCGGCTTCGGCGCCCTGGCCATCTTCATCCTGGCCGGGGCCGGGGCCGTGACCTGGATCCGCCACAGCAACGCGGTGACGCCGCAGGCCGCCCTGCCGCCCGAGGTCGGGCAGTCCAAGATCGGGCTGGTGGAGCAGCAGCTCTTCGACACCACCCTGCGCGGCGCCCGCGACGCGGCGGCGCGCCGGGCCCACCTCGACGGCACCGGCTGGGTCGATCGCCAGGCCGGCGTGCTCCACATCCCCATCGCCCAGGCCATGGCCCTGGTGGCCGAGGGGGTCCGCGTCCCCGCCGGCGAGGGGCCGCCGCCGCCGGCCATCGGCGCCGCCAACGGAGGGGCCGACGCCCCCGGGGCCACGCCGCCCGCCGCCCCGGGCGCCGCCGCGGCGCTCCCCGCCCCAGGCGGAAGGAAGCGCCCGTGACCCGCGCGCCTCGCCTCGCCGCCGCCGCCGCCCTGGCCGGCCTGCTCGCCCTGGCCGGGCCGGCCCGCGCCGACTTCTGGAAGTCGAAGGGGATGGCGGCCACCTCCCCGGTCGACGTCGCCCCCGCGGTGCTCGACGAGGTGCGCGTCGACGAGCAGCTCGGCGCCCAGCTCCCGCTCGACGCCACCTTCACCGACGCCGCCGGCCAGCCGGTCCGGCTCGGCTCGGTCTTCGGCCAGGGCAAGCCGGTGGTGCTGGCGCTGGTCTACTACGACTGCCCCATGCTCTGCGGCCTGATCCAGTCGGGCATGGCCCGCGCCATGCGCGAGAACGGGCTGGAGCTGGGGCGCGACTTCAGCGCGCTCACCATCTCCTTCGATCCCGAGGAGAAGCCGGCGCAGGCCCGCGAGCGGCAGCGCGGCTACCTGCAGTCGATCGGCCTGACCGAGGACTCCGGGGGCTGGCGCTTCTGGGTGGACCGGGCCGGGGCCTCGAGGCGGGTGGCCGACACCGTCGGCTTCCACTACGCCAAGGACGCCGCCACCGGCGAGTGGGCCCACATGGCCTCGATCTTCGTCCTCACCCCCGACGGCAAGGTCTCCCGCTACCTCTACGGCATCGACTTCCCACCCAAGGACTTCCGCCTCTCGCTGGTCGAGGCCGCCGGCGGCCGGGTCGGCACCAGCTTCGACAAGCTCATCCTCACCTGCTTCCGCTACGACCCCGCCTCGCGCAAGTACCAGCCCTTCGCCTTCGGCCTGCTGCGGCTGGGCGGCGGGGTGGCCATGGTGGCGCTGGCTGGCTTGATCGCCGGGCTGCTCTGGCGGGAGCGCAGGAAGGCCAGGCCGACGGCATGAACGACCTCCTCCGCAGGCTGCTCTTCCTCCCCACCCAGCTGTCGGAGCACGCTCGCGACGTCGACGGGCTCCACTTCTTCGTGGTGGTCACCACCATGGTGGCCGGGCTGCTCATCTTCGCCACCGCGCTGGCCTTCATGATCCGCTACCGGCGGCGCTCCGAGGGCGAGACCACCCCCGAGGTGCAGCCCAAGCACTGGCACGAGGCGGTCTTCGTCGGCGTGCCGCTGGCCTTCTTCCTGCTCTGGTTCGCCATCGGCTACCCCCAGTTCGTGGAGACCACCCAGCCGCCCCCCGGGGCCATGGACGTCTTCGTGCAGGGCAAGAAGTGGATGTGGAAGTTCGCCTACCAGGGCGGCCCGTCGTCGCTCGACGTGCTGCGGGTGCCGGTGGGCCGGCCGGTGCGGCTGCTCATCACCTCGCGCGACGTCATCCACTCCTTCTACGTGCCGGAGCTGCGGCTCAAGCTCGACGCCCTGCCGGGCCGCTACACCCAGACCTGGTTCCAGCCGGAGGTGGCGGGCCGCTACCAGGTCTTCTGCGCCGAGTACTGCGGCCTCTCCCACTCCGGGATGCTGGCCGAGCTGGTGGTGATGCCGGCCGCCGAGTTCGACGCCTGGATCGCCGACCAGCGTCGCGGCGAGGCCCGCGCCCAGGACGCCGCGCTCACCGCCGGCGAGCAGGGCCTGCCCGGCTCCTCGATCCTGGAGCAGGGGCGCCGCGTCGCCGCCGACCAGGGCTGCCTCAAGTGCCACTCGGTGGACGGCTCCCGGCACATCGGGCCGACCTTCATCGACCTGTACGGCCGCAAGGAGAAGCTCACCACCGGCGAGGTGGTCGTCGCCGACGAGGCCTACCTGACCCGGTCGATGATGGACCCGGCCGCCCAGCTGGTGGCCGGCTTCCAGAACGTCATGCCGAGCTTCCAGGGGCGGATGTCGCCCCCCGAGGTGGCCTCGGTCGTCGAGTACATCAAGTCGCTCAAGACCCCGGCCGTCTCCGCCGGGCCGTCGGAGGGCCCGGTCTATGAGCCATCACCCCGAAAGTAGCCCACCCGTGTACGCCGAGCGCAACTACCTCAACACCCCGGCCACGGGCCTGAAGTCCTGGCTGTTCACGCTCGACCACAAGCGCATCGGCGTCATGTTCCTGGTGGCGGCGCTGATCTTCTTCGCGGTGGGCGGCCTCTTCGCCATGCTCATCCGGCTCGAGCTGCTGACCCCCGGGCCGACGGTCATGGACGCCATGACCTACAACCGGATGTTCACGCTGCACGGCGTGGTCATGATCTTCCTCTTCATGATCCCGGCCATCCCCAGCGGCTTCGGCAACTTCCTGGTCCCCATCATGGTGGGGGCCAAGGACGTGGCCTTCCCCCGGCTCAACCTGCTCAGCTTCTACGTCTACCTGCTGGGGGCGGTCATCGCGCTGGGCGGCATGATCTACGGCGGCGCCGACACCGGCTGGACCTTCTACACGCCCTACTCGACCACCACCACCACCAAGGTGGTGCCCATCCTGCTGGGCGCCTTCATCCTCGGCTTCTCCTCGATCCTCACCGGCCTCAACTTCATCGTCACCGTCCACACCCTGCGGGCGCCGGGGATCACCTGGAACAAGCTGCCGCTCTTCGTCTGGTCGATCTACGCCACCAGCATCATCCAGATCCTGGCCACCCCGGTGCTGGGCATGACCCTGCTGCTGGTGGCCATCGAGAACGCCTTCGGCTGGGGCATCTTCGATCCGGCCCGCGGCGGCGACCCGGTGCTCTTCCAGCACTTCTTCTGGTTCTACTCCCACCCGGCCGTCTACATCATGATCCTGCCGGCCATGGCGGTGATCAGCGAGGTGGTCTGCGCCTTCTCCCGCAAGAACATCTTCGGCTACAAGGCGGTGGCCTACAGCTCGCTGGGGATCGCCTTCGTGGGCTTCTTCACCTGGGGCCACCACCTCTTCACCTCGGGGCAGTCGGCCTTCAACGCCGGGGTCTTCGGCGTGCTCACCATGTTCGTGGGCATCTTCACCGCCATCAAGGTCTTCAACTGGGTGGCCACCATGTACAAGGGCTCCATCGACTTCAAGACGCCCTTCATCTACTTCATCGGCTTCCTCTTCTTCCTCTTCTTCGGCGGCATGACCGGGGTGGCGCTGGGCACGGTCTCGCTCGACATCCACTGGCAGGACACCTACTTCGTGGTGGCCCACTTCCACTTCATCATGGTGGGGTCGACGATCATGGCCTTCCTGGCCGCCCTCCACTACTGGTGGCCCCTGATGACCGGCCGCATGTACAACGAGCGCTGGGGGCTGGTGGGCGCCACCCTGGTGGTGAGCGGCTTCGTCTTCACCTTCCTGCCGCAGTTCCTGCTCGGCAACGAGGGCATGCCCCGCCGCTACTACAACTACCCGGAGCGGTTCCAGGCGCTCAACGTCGCCTCCACCGCCGGCGCCTCGGTGCTGGGCATCGGCTTCCTGATCATCCTGGTCTACCTGCTGGTGGCCCTGAGGCACGGTCGGATCGCCGGCACCAACCCCTGGGGCTCGCGCGGCTACGAATGGCTCACCACCTCGCCGCCCCCGTTCGAGAACTTCGACGTGGTGCCGGCCTTCGAGCGCGGCCCGCACGAGTACCACCAGCTGCCGGCGCCGGGCGCGCCGGGGGCGCCGGGGGCGGGCCATGCATAGCGCCGTCGCCCACCACTTCGAGAGCCTGGAGAAGCAGGGCCAGGCCCAGCGGCTCGGCATGTGGCTCTTCCTGGCCACCGAGGTGCTGCTCTTCACGGCGCTCTTCGCCGCCTACGGTGTCTATCGCTACCTCTACACCGAGGCCTTCGCGCAGGCCTCCCGCGGGCTGGAGACCTGGCTGGGCGGCGTCAACACCTTCGTGCTGGTGACCAGCTCCTTCACCGTGGCCATGGGGCTGGACGCCATCGTCAAGGGGAAGAACCGGCGCACCGCGCTGCTCTTCGGCCTCTCCATCCTGATGGGCTGCGTCTTCATGGTGCTCAAGGGGATCGAGTACCGCCACCACTTCCTGCACGCCGAGCTCCCCGGCCAGTTCTACGGCGGGCCCATCGCCGGCTCGGGCGGGTCGATGTTCTTCGCCCTCTACTTCCTCATCACCGGGCTCCACGCCTTCCACGTGGTGGTGGGCATGACGGTGCTGGGGGTGATCGGGGCCCGGGCCTGGATGGGCAAGTACGACGCGCAGTACCACGTGCCGGTGGAGCTGGCGGGGCTCTACTGGCACCTCGTCGACCTGATCTGGATCTTCGTCTTCCCGCTCATCTACCTGATCTGAACCGGAGCGACCCGATGTCCGAACACAGCAGCGCCGCCGCCGCCACCGCCCACTCGCACGCCGGGCGCTACCTGGTGGTCTGGGCGGCGCTCATGGCGCTCACCGCGCTCACCTGGGGGCTCTCCACGGTCCACGTCACCGGCTTCGGCGGGGTGGCGCTGGCGCTCGGCATCGCCACCGTCAAGGGGACGCTGGTGGCGCTCTTCTTCATGCACCTCTGGGACCAGCCCGGCCCCAACCGGCTGGTGCTGGTCACCTCGCTGATCTTCGTGGCCCTGCTCATCGCCTTGCCGCTGCTCGACAACGCCACCCGCTTCCCGCTGGCCAACCCGCCCGACGCCGAGACCGCGCCGCAGCGAATCCGCGACGCCATCCTCAACGACGCGCCGCCGCCGGCCACGGCCCACCCGGCCCCCGCCCACCCCTGATCCCGGCCCGGGCGGGTCGCCGCGCCGGGAGCGTGACAGCCCCCCGGCTTTGGCCGATGCTGGCGCCGCCATGACCACCCCGGATCCGAAGGCCGAAGTCCGCCGCATCTTCGACGCCCAGGTCGCCAACCGCTGGGTCATCGCCTCCTCGACGGCAGACCAGCGCATCGAGCGACTCACCCGGCTGCGGGCCGCCATGCAGGCGCGCCGGCTGGAGCTGCTGGAGGCCATCCACGCCGACTTCGGCAAGCAGGCGGTGGAGGCCGAGATGACCGAGCTGTTCCCGGTCATCGAGGAGGTGAACCTGGCCATCCACCAGCTGCGGCGCTGGATGAAGCCCCGCCGCGTCGGCACCCCGCTGCTCCTGCTCGGCTCGCGCAGCGAGGTCCGCTCCGAGGCCAAGGGGGTGGTGCTGCTGCTGGCCCCCTGGAACTACCCCTTCGGCCTGGCGCTCTGCCCGGTGGTGGCGGCGCTGGCCGCCGGCAACACCGTGATGCTCCGCCCCTCGGAGAAGACGCCGCGCACCGCCCGCTTCATCCGCGACCTGCTCGGCCGGGTCTTCCCGGAGAACGAGGTGGCGGTGCTGGTGGGGGATCGCTCGGTGGCCGACGCCCTGCTGGAGCTCCCCTTCGACCACATCCTCTTCACCGGCAGCGCCAGCGTCGGGCGCAAGGTGATGGCCGCCGCCGCCCGCCACCTGACCCCGGTGACCCTGGAGCTGGGCGGCAAGTCGCCGGTCTTCGTCGACCAGACCGCCGACGTCGAGGTCGCCGCCGAGCGGCTGGCCTGGGCCAAGTTCGTCAACGCCGGGCAGACCTGCCTGGCCCCCGACTACGTGCTGGTGCACGAGTCGGTGGCGCCGCGGCTGGAGGTGGCGCTGCGCGCCGCCATCGAGCGGTTCTACGGCGCCGACGAGGAGACCCGGCTGCGCAGCGTCGACCTGGCCAGCCTGGTGGACTCGGCCTCGGCGGCGCGGCTGGCGAGGGCGGTGAAGGAGACGGTGGCGCGCGGCGCCCGGCTGGTGGTGGGCGGCGCGGTCGACGAGGCGGGGCGGCGCATGTCGCCCACCGTGCTGGCCGACGTCGCCGAGGACAGCGCCATCATGGCCGAGGAGATCTTCGGCCCGGTGCTGCCGCTGCTCACCTACCGCGACCTCGGCGAGGCCATCCGGCGGGTCCAGGCGCGCCCCAAGCCGCTCGGCCTCTACATCTTCAGCCGGTCGGACCCGGCGGTGGAGCAGGTGCTCCGCGCCACCAGCGCCGGCGGCACCTGCGT
The DNA here is from genome assembly GCA_032654565.1 of Anaeromyxobacteraceae bacterium. Taxonomy (GTDB): domain Bacteria; phylum Myxococcota; class Myxococcia; order Myxococcales; family Anaeromyxobacteraceae; genus JADKCZ01. The sequence continues at coordinate 214,317 of JAULAX010000018.1, forward strand.
GAACAACGCCTTGCTCCACTACGCCAACCCGTACCTGCCGTTCGGCGGTGTCGGCGAGAGCGGCATGGGGAGCTACCACGGCCGCTGGGGCTTCGAGGCCATGTCCCACACCCGGGCGGTGCTCCACCAGACCTTCTGGGCCAGCACCAAGCTGCTCTTCCCGCCCTACACCTCCAGGGTGGCCGGCTTCGTGGCCTTCCTGCGGCGCATCACCGGGTGATACCAGGCCCCGTCAGCCCCCCATTCGGGCGGGCAACGGATGCGCCTAAATTGCGCTGGCCGCAAGGAATGCGCCCCCACCTCACCGAATCGGCCTAAACTTGCCGGTACGCGGCTTGCTAAGCGAACGGTGACAGGTGCCGCCGGCCTCCATGAATCAACTCCGCGTCCTCATCGTCGATGCCGACCCGCAGCCCGGCGCCGCGCTCCGCGCCCAGGTGCGCGAGCTCGGCTTCGAGGCGATCGGGGCCGCCTCCGCCGAGGAGGCGCTGCGGCTGGCGACCGCCCTGCGTCCGGAGGTGGCGCTGCTCGAGGTGACCGCCCCCGGCTGCACCGAGGCCAGCCTGGTCCAGCGGCTGCGCGCCCTCGGCGGCACCGCGGCGGTGGTGGTGGGCGCCGGTGGCGAGGGGGCCCTGGCGCTGGTGGCGCTGCGGTCGGGCGCCGACGGCTACCTGGCCCGGCCGCACCAGCCCTCCGGCCTGCAGGCGGCGCTGCTGCGGGCCGGCGAGCGGCGGGCGCTGCGGCTCGAGATCGCCGGGCTGCGGGAGCGGATCCGGCGCCGGCTGGCGCTGATCGGCAACTCGCCGGAGCTGGCCGCGGTCTTCGAGCTGATGCGGCGGGTGGCGCCCACCAAGGCCGCCGTCCTCATCCACGGGGAGTCGGGCGCCGGCAAGCACCACCTCGCCCAGGTGGTCCACGAGCTCTCGCCGCGGCGTGAGCGCCCCTTCGTGGCGGTCAACTGCGCCGCGGTCTCCGAGACCCTGGTCGACGCGCTCCTCTTCGGCCACGAGAAGGGGGCCTTCGAGGAGGCCGACCGGCGCCGCGTCGGCCGCGTCGACGAGGCGCGCGGCGGGACGCTCTACCTGCACGAGGTGGGGCGGCTGCCGCCGGCGGTCCAGGTGCGGCTGCTGCGGGTCCTGCAGGAGGGGGTCTTCGAGCGGATGGGCGGGCGCGAGCTGGTGTCCGCCGACGTCCGGGTGGTGGCCGGCTCCAGCCGCGACCTGGCCGAGGAGGTGCGCCACGGGCGGTTCCGCGACGACCTCTACTACCGCCTCAACGTGGTCTCGGCGACGCTGCCGCCGCTGCGCGACCGCAAGGCCGACATCCCGGCGCTGGTGGCCTTCCTGCTCGCCGAGCGGGCCAGCGCCGCGGGCGTGGCGCCGCTCACCGCCGCCCCCGGGGTGCTCTCCGCCTTCTTCGCCTACCCGTGGCCCGGCAACCTGCGAGAGCTGGCGGCGGCCGTCGAGGAGGCGGCGTCGCGGGCCACCGGCGGCGAGGTGCGCCCCGAGGACCTGCCGGCGGTCCTCACCGGCGGCCAGGCCGAGGAGGGCGGTGGCAGCGGCCTCATCCCCGGCGCCACGCTCTTCGAGATCGAGCGCGAGGCCATCCTGCGGACCCTGGAGCAGGCGGAGGGCTCCACCGCCCGCGCCGCCGAGGTGCTGGGCGTCTCGGTGCGGAAGATCCAGTACCGGCTCAAGGAGTACCGGGCCGGCCTGCCCGGCGCCGGACTCCCCGCGGCGGTCGCCTTCGGCGGGGAGTCAGACCACCGCTGAGGCCGGGCCGGGACGGCCGCGAGGCTCAGGGCCCGCGAGGGACTCCCTCACGGCCTCTCAGCTCTGGGTGTAGACGTGGGCGCTCTCCTCGGCGGTGGGCAGGACGCTGATGCCGAGGTAGGTGAACATCACCACCGCGAAGCCGATGATGGCCAGCCAGGCGGCCCGGTCGCCGCGCCAGCCGCGCACCTTGCGCAGGTGCAGGTAGGCGCCGTAGACCAGCCAGGTCACCAGCGACCAGTTCTCCTTGGGATCCCAGACCCAGAAGTCACCCCAGGCGCTCTTGGCCCAGACCGAGCCCACCAGCAGGCCGACGGTGAGCAGCACGAAGCCGAAGCGGACGGCGTCGTAGCTGATGCGGTCGAGGTCGAGCGGCTCGCCGGAGAGCACCGAGCCGGCCTTCAGGGTGGTGAGCCGGTGCACGAAGGGGATGCGGCTGGCCAGCAGCTGCACCACCGCCACCCCGGTGGCGATGGCCACGGCGGCGTAGCCGATGAAGTAGACCATGACGTGGGGCACGAACCAGCCGGACTGCAGCGCCGGCGGCAGCTTGACGATCTCGGCGTCCCACTTGGCCAGGGCGTAGGCCATGGAGCCGAAGGCCATCAGGCCGCCGGCCACGCCGAAGAGCCGCGTCTTGTAGAGCCGCTCGAAGACCAGGTAGAGCAGGGCGATGCAGAAGGCGAAGAAGACCAGCGACTCGAAGAGCGACTTGAACGGCGCCCGGCCGGCCTCCAGCCAGCGGCCGACGATGACCGCGGTGTTGAGCGCCACGCCGGCGGCCATCAGCGCGGTCCCGATCCGGCCGGGGAGCCGGCTCGGCGAGACCCAGGCCAGGCCGTAGGCCAGCGTCGAGGCCAGGTAGAGCAGGCTGGTGAGGGCGAAGAAGGGGTGTTCGAGGAAGACGTACTGGAGCATGGGTGATCTCCTTCAGACCGGGGCGGCCGTGGACGCCGGGGGCGCCGGGCGGTCGATGCCGCCGCCGCGGAGGCGGGGCTCGACGTAGAGCATGTAGAAGACGCCGACGCAGATGAGCGTGAAGCCGACGAAGACCCAGAGGACGCCCGGGTCGCGGACCGCCTCGAGGCCGGAGTAGCTGGGATCCTCGGGGTTGTAGTTCACCTGGTAGAGGGTCCAGCCGCCGAAGTCCATGGGGTCGTTCACCGAGATCACGGCCCGCTCCAGGGTGTTCCCCTGGCGGGCGGTGACGTGGGAGAGGAAGGCCTTGACCTCCTTGTCGCGCTTCTCGAAGACCAGCGCCGACCGGCCGTCGCGCAGGAACACCCCGCGCGGCTGGGCGGCGGTCGCCAGGGTCTCCGAGGGCCGGCCGTTCAGCTCGGTCTCGAAGACCACCGCCGGGTTGTTCCACAGGCGGCTGCGGGTCTGGTAGACGGCGGTGCGCGTCGCGTGGGGCAGCAGCTGGTCGAAGCGGACCGCGCCGCCGAGCAGGACCAGCCCGTCGGTGAGCGGCTGGGTGGCGTCGCCGTCGGCGCGGTGGATCACGACCCGCCGCTCCTGCGCCGACACCAGCACCGCGGTGGGGTGTCCGGGCGGCGCCGGCAGCTGGTCGCCGAAGGCCACCGCCAGGGCGCCGTCGGCCGTGGTCACCACCTCGCCGGGCTGCAGCCACTGGGGGCGGCCGGCCAGCGTCACCAGCAGCGCCGCCGGCCCGTCGGCGGCCGGGGTCACCTTGGGCGCCACCTCGAAGTCGGGGTAGATGGCCTTGAGCCGGAAGCGATCGCCCTGGGGCAGCCGGTGCCAGCCGAGGTCCGGGTCGAAGCTGGTCTTCAGCTTGTAGTCGTCGAGGGCCACGCCGTCCCGGACGATGCGGACCTTCTCGTAGTAGCCGACCCGGTACTCGGTCTCGTAGTTGACGAGGTCGAACTGGTCGAGCTTGAGCTCGAACGCCAGCTGCTCGGTGGCGCCGGTGGCCACCCCCCCCTTGGTGACGCGGACCTGGTGGGCCACGTCGCCGCCGGCGAAGAGGTCGATGCGGCCGCGCACCGAGAGCATGCTGGAGGCGGCGGCGCCGGCGCCGGAGACCAGCAGGCCGACGTGGGCGATGAAGAACCCGGCCCGCCGGGCCGAGATGGGCCACCGCAGCGATGCCGAGGCGAGGATGGCGGCGCCGAAGAGGGCCATCAGGCCGGCGTAGGGCAGCCCGTGGAAGATGTCGTCGAAGCGGAGCGCCAGGATCAGGCCGGCCACCGCCGGGTACTTGGCCCGGTAGAGCTCGGCCGGCTTCCCCTGCAGGATCAGCGTCCCGAGGATGGCGAAGATGGCCAGGGCGATGAGCAGCGAGGAGGTGAAGCGGAAGCCGGTCAGCGTGGCCCGCAGCCGCCCCGGGACCAGGAAGGTGAGGCCGAGCAGCACCAGGCTGGCGATGCCGGTGGCCGCCACCAGGGTGGTCGGACCGGGCGGGATCCAGATCTGGACGACGGCGCCGATGACCATGGCCCCGAAGACCAGCAGCGTGACCAGCCGGGCCTCGCGCTCGGCGGCGCTGGGGGCGGCCTCCGGCGCCGGGCCGGGGGAAGTCGAAGAGTTGCTCACCATGTACCTCCGTGAAAGCCCGAGACCAGCAAGCCACGTGCCCTGACTCGCGGTCCCGAAGCCCCCGGAATCCGGGGGACAACAAGCCGAATCACCCCGCCACGTCCCGCAGGATCAGCGAGGGCGCCGACCGCCGGCGCAAACGCTGCACCCGCCCGATTCTCCCGGACCGGGACGTGGAAGAGGGCGGGAACATGGCACACCCCGGGCCGCATCGGAAGTGGAACAGGCGACCGCGAAGTCCATTCTCGTGCGGCGTACTGGCGCCGTACTTTTCAACGGGGAGTAAACAGAGACGCGAAGAGGGCCGGCCGCGCCTGCGGTCGACCCCCTCCGGCTCCAGCGAGACGACACCCGCCTACATGGTCGGGCTCATGCCCGGCATGCCGGCCGGCGGGGCGCCGGTGTCGTCGGGGCCGGCGGGCGGCGCCGGGGGCACCTGCATGCCGCTGCCGTCCATGCCCGGCTCCGCGCCGTCGTGGACCGGGCTCTCGCCGGCGTCGCCCGGATCGCTCAGCTCCACCGGCTCGACGGCCAGCGTGCAGCGGTCGGCCCAGGTGCCGGCGCCGGCGACCACCGTCCCCACCCCGCCCTGGGCGGCCACGCAGGCGGCCGGCGCCTGGGGGCGATCGCACAGGTACCACTCCTTGAAGACCATGGTGAGCGGCGCGCCCGCGGTGGCCGGCGCGTAGCAGGCGCGGCCGAAGTAGTAGCTGGAGTTCCAGCTGGCGCCGGGCACGTCGCCGCGGGGCGTGGCCATGGGATCGACCACCGGCGGGGAGGCGGTGCGGTCGAGCGGCCTCCAGTTGGTGACCACCGAGAAGGTGCGGCCGGCCACGCCGGGGAGCCAGGCGGCCCGACCCAGCAGCAGCTCCTCGCCGTTCGGGCCCACCAGCAGGTCACGCGGGGTGGCGACGCGGACGCGGCGGACGCCGGCGGCGTTCTTCATGCCCACGTAGGCGGCGGTGACCGGCGCCTGGACGGCGGCGTCGGGCGTGAACTCCACCAGCCGGTAGCGGAGCGACTTGGCGCCGGCGCCGTTGGCGAAGCCGGCCAGCAGGAAGCCGTCGCCCGGGGCCAGCGGCTGCACCGCCTTGAGGTTGCGCAGGTTGATGGCCAGCCGTCCGACGCCGCGGTGGCCGTGGGGGCCGCGCGCCAGCCAGCCGGCCGCCACCGGCTTGAAGTCGGCGGCGAGGGTGGAGGCGACCGGCCGGGCCTGGAGCAGCCAGGTGAAGACGTGGTCGCGCTCCCGCTTCACGCCCAGCACGAAGGTGGCCGAGGCGGCGCAGGCGCCGGCGGCGTCCTTCACCACGCAGCGGTCGGCCGGGCCGTAGACCATCCGGTCGCCGACGGCGGGGGCGCCACCGGCCTGGACCGCCTCCTCGACCCGCTCCATGACCCGGCGCAGCTCGCCGTTGAGCCCCTTGAGCTCGGCGCGCAGGGCGGCCAGCTCGTCGCCGTCGGCCGGGGCGGCGACCAGCAGCGCCTCCGGGGCCGGCGCGGCGGCAGCCGTGGCGGGCAGCACCGGCAGCCCCTCGGCGGCGCCGCCGGAGACCTCCAGGGTCAGGCCGGCGACGTCAGGGGTGGCGCCTGCGAAGTCGTCGCTCTTCTGGCCGCAGCCGGTCAGCGCCAGGGCGGCGGCGCTCAGCAAGGTGATGGTGGTCTTCATGTCGGGTCTCCTCCGGGGAGCGGCGCAGGGGTGTTCCCACGAGGCGCTCCTCCACCTCAACACCGGGGCCCGGCCCGGGTTGCGGTCGGCCTCCGGACCCCCCGGCAAGCTGCACGAAGATCAGGCAGCTGCACGAAATCCGGCAGTCCTTACGGGCTTGACGCTCCTTCCCGCCTTGGGTCACACTCGCCGGTCCATTTCAGGACGACACGGCACAGAACCCGGTGCGCGACGTGGCCAGCGGGTGGCCAGGGCCAGCACCGGGCGGGCGGGGATCGAGCCCCACCAGGACCAGGGAAGAGATGAGCGAGACCGGTTACCCAGCCAGGCAGGGGCTCTACGATCCGCGCGACGAGAAGGACGCCTGCGGCTTCGGCTTCGTGGTCGACCTGAAGGGGCGGGCCTCCCACGACATCGTCGAGAAGGCCCTCCAGGTGCTGGTCAACCTCGAGCACCGCGGGGCGGTGGGGGCCGAGAAGGACACCGGCGACGGCGCCGGCATCCTGCTGCAGGTCCCGCACGCCTTCCTGCGCGAGCGCTGCGGCAAGCTCGGCTTCGCGCTGCCCGGCGCCGGCCAGTACGGCGTCGGCATGGTCTTCCTGCCGCCGGGCGCCGAGGGGCGCGCCGCCTGCGAGCGGATCGTCGACGAGACCATCCGCCTCGAGGGGCAGCGGGTGCTGGGCTGGCGCGACGTGCCCACCGACGCCGCCACCCTGGGGCCGTCGGCCAAGAGCTCGCAGCCGGTGATCCGGCAGGTCTTCGTGGGGCGCGGCGAGGGGCCGGCCGACGACCTGGCCTTCGAGCGGAAGCTCTACGTGATCCGCCGCCAGGTGGAGAAGAAGGTGTCGCGCTCGGCCATCCCCGGCCGCAGCCACTTCTACCTGCCCAGCCTCAGCTACAAGACCATCGTCTTCAAGGGGATGCTCAACGCCCCGCAGCTGCGCGAGTTCTACCCCGACCTGCGGGACACCGGCGTGGTCTCGGCGCTGGGCATGGTCCACTCGCGCTTCTCCACCAACACCTTCCCCTCCTGGTCGCGCGCCCACCCCTACCGCTACATCTCGCACAACGGCGAGATCAACACCCTGCGCGGCAACATCAACTGGATGCACGCCCGCCAGTCGATGATGAAGTCGGCGCTCTTCGGCGACGACCTGCAGAAGATCCTCACCGTGGTCGACACCGACGGCTCCGACTCCGGCATGTTCGACAACGTGCTGGAGCTGCTGACGCTGGCGGGGCGCGAGCTGCCCCACGCCATCATGATGATGGTGCCCGAGGCCTGGAGCCGCCACGAGGCCATGAGCGCCGAGCGGAAGGCCTTCTACGAGTTCCACTCCTGCCTGATGGAGCCCTGGGACGGCCCGGCCTCCATCGCCTTCACCGACGGCGTCCGCATCGGCGCGGTGCTGGACCGCAACGGCCTGCGCCCCAGCCGCTACTACGTCACCCGCGACGACCTGGTGGTGATGGCCTCCGAGGTCGGGGTGCTCGACATCCCCGCCGACCAGATCGTCCAGAAGGGGCGGCTGCAGCCGGGCCGGATCTTCTACGTCGACACCCTGGAGAAGCGCATCGTCCCCGACGAGGAGCTGAAGCTCCGCCTCTCCGTCGCCCAGCCCTACGCCGCCTGGCTGGAGGAGCACATGGTCCGGCTCGACCAGCTCCCCAAGCCGGGCCGGGTCATCGAGCCGGATCACGAGACGGTGCTGCGGCGGCAGGAGGTGTTCGGCTACACCTCCGAGGACGTCGAGCGGCTGATCCGCCCCATGGCCACCGACGGCGCCGAGCCCATCGGCTCGATGGGCACCGACACCCCGCTGGCGGTCCTCTCCGAGAGGCCGCAGCTGCTCTTCAGCTACTTCAAGCAGCTCTTCGCCCAGGTGACCAACCCACCGGTCGACGCCATCCGCGAGGACCTGATCATGGCGGTGGAGACCGCGGTGGGGCCGGAGGGCAACCTGCTGGAGGCCCGGCCGGAGTCGGCCCGGCAGCTGGCGCTCCCCTCGCCGGTGATCCGCAACGAGGAGCTGGAGCGGATCCGCGGCCTCGACGGCGGGCCGGGCGCCAAGGGGCTCAAGGCCATCACCCTGCCCACGCTCTTCAAGGCCTCGGCGGGCGGCGCCGGCCTGCGCAAGGCGCTGGAGGACCTGCGCTGGCGGGTCTCGGAGTGCATCGCCGAGGGGTACAACATCATCATCCTCTCCGACCGCGGCCTCGACGCCACCGACGCCCCCATCCCCTCGCTGCTGGCGGTCTCGGCGGTGCAGCACCACCTCATCAAGGAGGGGACCCGGACCCGCTGCGGCCTGGTGCTGGAGTCGGGCGAGCCGCGCGAGGTGCACCACTTCGCGCTGCTGACCGGCTACGGCGCCTCGGCCGTCAACCCCTACCTGGCCTTCGAGACCATCCACGACCAGGTGAAGCTGGGGATGATCCCGGGCACGGCGGCCGACGCCGAGAAGAAGTACGCCAATGCGGTCTCCAAGGGGATCGTCAAGGTCATCTCCAAGATGGGGATCTCGACCATCCAGAGCTACCACGGCGCCCAGGTGTTCGAGGCGGTGGGGCTGAACCAGGACTTCATCGACGAGTACTTCACCTGGACCGCCACCCGCATCGGCGGCGTCGGCATCGACGTGGTGGCCACCGAGGCCCGGCAGCGCCACGAGCGCGGCTTCCCGCCGCGGCGCCCCATCGTGCACCGCAGCCTGCCGGCCGGCGGCCAGTACCAGTACCGGGCCGGCGGCGAGCACCACCTCTTCAACCCGGAGACCGTGCACCGCCTGCAGGTGGCCACCCGCACCGGCGACTACAAGGTCTTCAAGGACTACACCGCGCTGGTCGACAACCAGGCCCGCAACCTCTGCACCCTGCGCGGCCTGATGGACCTGAAGCCGGCCGCCCGGCCGGTGCCCATCGAGGAGGTCGAGCCGGTCGAGGCCATCATGCGCCGCTTCAAGACCGGCGCCATGAGCTACGGCTCCATCTCCAAGGAGGCCCACGAGGCGCTGGCCATCGCCATGAACCGGATCGGCGGCAAGTCGAACACCGGCGAGGGCGGCGAGGACCCGGCCCGCTACACCCTGGAGCCCAACGGCGACTCCAAGAACTCGGCCATCAAGCAGGTGGCCAGCGGCCGCTTCGGCGTCACCAGCCTCTACCTGGTCAACGCCCGCGAGCTGCAGATCAAGATGGCCCAGGGGGCCAAGCCGGGCGAGGGCGGCCAGCTGCCCGGCGGCAAGGTCTACCCGTGGATCGCCAAGGTGCGCCACGCCACCCCCGGGGTCGGCCTGATCTCGCCGCCGCCGCACCACGACATCTACTCCATCGAGGACCTGGCCCAGCTCATCCACGACCTCAAGAACGCCAACCACAAGGCCCGCATCTCGGTGAAGCTGGTCGCCGAGGTGGGGGTGGGCACCATCGCCGCCGGCGTCGCCAAGGCCCACGCCGACGTGGTGCTGATCTCCGGCCACGACGGCGGCACCGGGGCCTCGCCGCTCACCTCCATCAAGCACGCCGGCATCCCCTGGGAGCTGGGCCTGGCCGAGGCCCACCAGGTGCTGGTGCTCAACGACCTGCGCAGCCGCATCGCCGTCGAGGTCGACGGCCAGCTCAAGACCGGCCGCGACGTGGTGGTTGGGGCGCTGCTGGGGGCCGAGGAGTTCGGCTTCGCCACCGGGCCGCTGGTGACGCTGGGCTGCATCATGATGCGGGCCTGCCACCTCAACACCTGCCCGGTCGGGGTGGCCACCCAGGACCCCAAGCTGCGGGCCCGCTTCACCGGCGACCCGGCCCACGTGGTCAACTTCATGCGCTTCATCGCCCAGGAGGTCCGCGAGTACATGGCCGAGCTGGGCTTCCGCACCGTCGAGGAGATGGTGGGGCGCTCGGAGCGGATCGAGATGCGCCGGGCGGTGGACCACTGGAAGGCGCGCAACCTCGACTTCTCCCGCATCCTCCACAAGCCCACGGTGCCGCGCCACTTCGGCCGCACCTGCTCCATCGCCCAGGACCACGGCGTGGAGCGCAGCCTCGACGCCACCACCCTGCTGCCGCTGGCCCGGCCGGCCATCGAGGAGGGGAAGAAGGTGGAGGCCAGCCTGCCCATCCGCAACACCAACCGGGTGGTGGGGACCATGACCGGCTCGGAGGTGACGCGCCGCCACGGCGCCGCCGGCCTGCCGCCCGGCACCATCACCTTCCGCTTCACCGGCTCGGCCGGCCAGTCCTTCGGCGCCTTCATCCCCCGCGGCCTGTCGCTGCTGCTGGAGGGCGACGCCAACGACTACCTCGGCAAGGGGCTCTCCGGCGGCACCCTGGCGGTCTTCCCGCCCGCCGCCGCCGGCTTCGTGGCCGAGGAGAACGTCATCATCGGCAACGTCGCCCTCTACGGGGCCACCGCCGGCGAGGCCTACATCCGCGGCGTGGCCGGCGAGCGGTTCGCGGTGCGCAACTCCGGCGCCAGCGCGGTGGTGGAGGGGGTCGGCGACCACGGCTGCGAGTACATGACCGGGGGCACGGTGGCGGTGCTGGGCCAGACCGGCCGCAACTTCGCCGCCGGCATGTCGGGCGGCGTCGCCTACGTGTACGACCTCGACGGCAACTTCGCCGCCACCTGCAACACCGAGATGGCCGGGCTGGGGAAGGTGGAGGAGCCGGAGGAGGCGGGGGCCCTCAAGGCCCTCATCGAGCGCCACGTCGCCGCCACCGGCAGCGCGCTGGGCCGGCGGCTGCTGGCCGACTGGAAGGCCACGCTGTCCAAGTTCGTCCGGGTCATGCCGCACGACTACCGGCGCATGCTGGAGTCGCAGCGGAAGCTGCGGGCCACCGGGCTGACGCAGGACGAGGCCGAGCTGGCGGCCTTCGAGATGAACGCGCTGGACCAGGCGCGGGCGGGGCACTGAGCCATGGGCAAGCCGACCGGATTCCTGGAGTACCAGCGCGAGCCGAAGCACGAGCGGGACCCGCTGGAGCGGATCAAGGACTGGAGCGAGACCCACCCGGCCTGGGCCGAGGAGACGCTGCGCCAGCAGGGGGCGCGCTGCATGGACTGCGGCATCCCCTTCTGCCACACCGGCAAGCTGATCGGCGGCATGGCCTCCGGCTGCCCCATCAACAACCTCATCCCGGAGTGGAACGACCTGGTCTACCGGGGGCAGTGGCGCGAGGCCTACATCCGCCTGGCCAAGACCAACAACTTCCCCGAGTTCACCGGGCGGGTCTGCCCGGCCCCCTGCGAGGGGAGCTGCACCTGCGCCCTCAACGGCGAGGCCGTCACCATCAAGTCCATCGAGGCCGAGATCATCGACCGGGCCTTCGCCGAGGGCTGGGTGGTGGCCGAGCCGCCGCCGGTCCGGACCGGCAAGCGGGTGGCGGTGGTCGGCTCCGGCCCGGCCGGCCTGGCCTGCGCCGCCCAGCTCAACCGGGCCGGGCACGTGGTCACGGTCTTCGAGCGGGCCGACCGCGTCGGCGGCCTGCTCATGTACGGCATCCCCAACATGAAGCTGGACAAGGGGGTGGTGGAGCGGCGGGTCAAGCTGCTGGCCGACGAGGGGATCCGCTTCGTCACCTCCACCGAGATCGGGAAGCACATCACCGCCGACCGGCTGGTCAAGGACTACGAGGCGGTGGTGCTCTGCGGCGGCGCCACCGCCGGGCGGGACCTGGCCGTGGAGGGGCGCTCGCTCCAGGGCATCCACCTGGCCATGGAGTTCCTCCACCGCAACACCAGGAGCCTGCTCGACTCCGGCCTGGCCGACGGCCAGCACCTCTCCGCCACGGGGAAGCAGGTGGTGGTGATCGGCGGCGGCGACACCGGCACCGACTGCGTCGGCACCTCCCTGCGTCACCGGGCCCGCAGCGTCACCCAGCTGGAGATCCTGCCCCGCCCCCCGGAGCGGCGCGCCGCCGACAACCCGTGGCCGCAGTGGCCCAAGGTCTACAAGCTCGACTACGGGCAGGAGGAGGCCCGGGCGCTGCAGGGGGCCGACCCCCGCCAGTACGCGGTGCTCACCAGGAAGTTCATCGGCGACGACGCCGGCCGGGTGAAGGCGCTGCAGCTGGTCTCGGTGGAGTGGAAGAAGGGGGCCGACGGCCGCTTCGGGCCGCAGGAGGTGGCCGGCAGCGAGCGGACCATCCCCGCCGACCTGGTGCTGCTGGCGCTGGGGTTCACCGGCCCGGAGAAGACCGTGCCCGGCCAGCTCCAGTGCAAGCTCGACGAGCGCGGCAACGTCTGGACCGACGCCGACAAGATGACCAGCGTGCCGGGCATCTTCGCCGCCGGTGACATGGCCCGCGGCCAGTCGCTGGTGGTCTGGGCCATCCAGGAGGGGCGGGTGGCGGCGCAGTCGGTCGACCGCTTCCTCTCCCACGGCGAGACGGTGCTGCCGACCTGAGGAATGGCGCCGGTTGGCCCGGTCGGCCCAGATGGGCCGGCCCGTGGCCTGGCGTCACGGCCCGCCTGGGGCCTTGCCTTGAAGGGGGCTGGTCTCCTATGTCAAGGTCCGACCAACGCGGGGGGAGGCGAGATCGCCCAGCGGGTGCCGTCACCGGGGGGGGGGGGCATGCAGCAGCTCGACGCGCAGAGGCGACCACGCCCGGGCGGGCCCTGGTCGGCGCGGGCGGCCGGGGCGCGGGTGGCCTGGTGGCACCGTCACGCCGCCCTGTCGTCGCTGGCCGTCGCCGTGGTCCTGGCGGCCTGCGCCCCGGACCCGCGCGCCAGCTACGCCCCGGTCTACGGTCCTGCCCGCCCGACGGCCGGGGGTATCTACCGCTTCGCCGTCCATCCGCTCCACAACCCGCAGCGCCTCGCCGAGACCTATGGCCCCATCGTCGCCTACCTGAACCGGAGGCTGGGCGGGCCGATCCTCCAGCTGGAGGCGGCGCGCTCCTACGAGGAGTTCGAGAGCAAGCTCTACGGCCGGGCCTACGACCTGGCCCTCCCCAACCCGCACCAGACCATCCACGCCCTGCAGAGCGGGTACCGCCCCTTCGGGAAGATGGGCGACGACACCAGCTTCCGCGGCATCATCCTGGTGCGCCGGGACTCGGGGATCCTCGAGGTCGCGCAGCTCAAGGGGAAGGCGGTGGCCTTCCCGGCGCCGACGGCGCTGGCGGCCACCATGCTGCCGCTCTGGTTCCTCCACCACCACGGGCTGGACGCCAACCGCGACATCCAGCGCCGCTACGCCGGCTCCCAGGAGTCGTCGATCATGAGCGTCTACCTGGGCGAGACCGCGGCGGGCGCCACCTGGCCCGTCCCCTGGGAGGCGTTCCAGCGGAAGCGCCCCGACATCGCGGCGGCGCTGGTGGTCCGCTGGGAGACCGCGTCCCTCCTCAACAACAGCCTGGTGGCCCGCGATGACGTGCCGCCGGAGCTGGTGAAGCGGCTCGGGGAGCTCCTCTCCAGCCTGCACGAGACCGAGGAGGGCGCCCGGCTCCTGCAGGCCATCCCCATCTCCCGCTTCGAGCCGGCCAGCGCCCTGACCTACGAGCCGGTGCGCGTCTTCCTCGACGCCTACGAGAAGGCCATCCAGTGACCCCGGTGAGCGCCGCGGCTCCTGCAGCGGCCAGCCCACCCGTGCCGCCCGGCCCTCGGCCCGGCCGGCGGGGCTGGTGGCTGAGCCTCAGGGCCCAGCTGATCATCGGGGTGACCGGCGTCCACCTGCTCCTGGTGGCCGGGTTCACCATCGAGGTGGTGAAGCGGCAGCAGGCCTTCCTCGCCGGCGAGGCCCATGACCAGGTCGAGGGGCTGGTCAGGCTGCTGGCCCTCAACTCCAGCTCCTGGGTGCTGGCCAACGATGGGGTCGGCCTCGGGGAGGTGGTCTCGGCGCACCGCGCCCAGCCCGGGCTCCGCTACGCCATGGTGGTCTCCCCCGAGGGCCGGGTGCTGGCTCACACCGACAGCGACCGCGTCGGCACCCAGCTGGTGGACCCGCCGAGCCAGCAGGTGCTCAGCGGGGAGGCCAGGTTTCAGGTGGTCCACTCCGACGGGGCGCTGCTCGACATGGCCGGGCCGGTCCTCTCCAGTACCGGGGCCTGCGTGGCCTGGGTCCGGATCGGGCAGGGACAGGAGGCCATGACCCGGAACCTGGTCGCCGTCCAGCGCGCCGGGCTGGCCTTCGGCCTGGTGGCCACGCTCCTGGGAGCGGCGTTCGCCACCGCCATGGGGCACTGGCTCACCTCGCGCATCCGCAGCCTGCTGGCCGTCTCCCAGGGCGTCCGGGCCGGGCGGACCGACCTGCGGGCCAGGACCAGCGGGGGCGACGAGCTCGCCGAGCTCGGGGCAGGCATCGACGCCATGCTGGACGGGATCCAGGAGCGGGAACGGGAGAACGCCAGGCTGGAATCCGAGCTCATCCACTCCCAGCGGCTCGAGTCGGTCGGTCGGCTGGCCGGCGGCGTGGCGCACGACTTCAACAACCTGCTCACCGTCATCCTCGGGAATGCCGAGCTGCTCCAGGGAACGGTGCCGCAAGGGCCGCAGCAGGAAGGACTCATGGCGATCCTCGACGCCGGACGCCGGGCGACCGAGGTGGCGCGGGGCCTGCTGGTCTTCAGCCGCAAGCAGCTGGTGAGCCCGCGCCGCCTCGACCTGCGTGAGCTGGTGCGCGGGACGGACAAGCTGCTCTCCAGGCTCATCGGCGAGGACGTCCAGGTCATCCTGCGGGTCACCGAGGAGCCGGTCGAGATCGTGGGAAACCGGGGCCAGCTCGAGCAGGTGATCATGAACCTCGCCACCAACGCCAGGGATGCCATGCCCGGCGGCGGGCGGCTCACCATCGAGGTCTCGACGGTCGAGTTCCCGGAGGCCGAGGTGCGGGCCCGCGGCCTGCGAGGGCGGCGCCATGCGCTGGTCTCGGTGCAGGACGACGGCCGCGGCATGGACGCCGCGACCCAGGTCCGCATCTTCGACCCCTTCTTCACCACCAAGGAGGTCGGGAAGGGGACCGGCCTGGGGCTCTCCCTGGCCTACGGGATCCTCCGGCAGCACGGCGGGTTCATCGAGGTGACGAGCGCGCCCGGGAGCGGCACCACGTTCCGGCTCTACCTGCCGCTGGCGCCTCCTGCGAGCGGCGAGGCCGCGGCACCGGAAGCCGCGCCCGGGCTGGTGGACTCGCCGCCGGCCTCTGTGGACCAGGAGGCGGGGGAGGGGCGTCGCTCGCTCCAGGGCGGCGGCGGGGAGCTGATCCTGCTGGCCGAGGACGACGCCATGGTCCGGTCTTTCGGAGCCAGGGTGCTGCGCGGCGCCGGCTACCAGGTCCTCGAAGTCGCCGACGGCGAGGAGGCGGTGAGCCAGTTCCAGGCGCGACGCGCCGAGATCGCGCTCTGTGTCTTCGACCTGGTGATGCCGAAGCGCTCGGGCCGGGCGGCCTGGCGCGAGATCGAGGCCCTGGGAACACCGTCGCGGATCCTCTTCGTGAGCGGGTACTCGCCGGAGATCAGCTTCGTCGAGATGTCGGCCCGCGAGGACGCCGCGCTCCTCCGCAAGCCCTACCTGGCGATCGAGCTGCTGGCGAGGGTCCGCGAGATGCTCGACGGGCCTCGCTAGTGCCCCGGTTCAGCCGGAGGGGTGGGACCGGGCCAGCAGCGGCGCGATGGCGGCGGCGTAGTAGCGCAGCACCGGCGCCTCGCCCGCCACCGTCACCCACCCACCGTCCCGCTCCTCCACCAGCCGCCGCTCCACCAGCGTGCGCAGCCCCACCTCGATGGCGTAGGCCTCGTCCTCGCGCGGCAGGTAGACGTGGGCCCCGGTGGCACCGAGCCGCCGGATCAGGGCCTGGGTCCGGGCGTGCAGGTCGATGGTGGAGACCGGGGTCTCGCCGCCTCCCTCGAGCAGGGCGGTGCAGAGCAGCGACACCGGCAGGGCCGGGACCACCTGGGCCACCGCCGCCATCAGCTGCGTGCCCAGCTCCTCCACCCGCGCCGCCCGCGCCTCCTTGGCCAGGGCGCGCCAGTCGACGCCGCGCGCCGCCGACCACTCGCGCATCGAGATGGGGGTCCCGAAGTTGACGCAGGCGTAGCCGAAGCGGTGCCAGCGCCCCAGCGACCAGAGCACCGCCTGGCGCAGGCCGAAGCGGGTGGCCGAGCCGGTGGTGGCCAGCAGCCCGCGAGGCGCCTCGCCGGCCGCCTGGGCCAGCAGCGCCCGGTCCTCCAGCACCCGGTCGTAGTTGATGCCCACCGGAACGAAGCAGAGATCGCGCGGACCGGCCGGGTCGAAGGTGCGCAGCATGTAGTCGATGAGGCCGAGGCGGGCGGGCCGCAGCACCCCGTCGCGCGTCAGGCCGCCCTCGGGGAAGACCGCCTGCACCACGCCGGCCTCGGTGGCCATCTGGACGTAGCGCTCCAGCACCCGCCGGTAGATGGGGTCCTTGGAGTTGCGGCGGATGAAGTAGGCCCCCATGGAGCGGATCAGCGTCTGCAGCGGCCAGACCTGGGCCCACTCGCCGACCGCGTAGGAGAGGGCGGTCTTCTCCGCCGCCAGGTAGGCCACCAGCACGTAGTCCATGTTGGAGCGGTGGTTGACCACGAAGACCACGCTGGCCTTGGGGTCGACGCGCGAGAGCCCATCGTCGTCCTGGTAGCCGATGCGGACCCGGTAGAGCAGCCGGGCCACGGTGCGGGCGATGCGGTAGCCGATCTGGAAGTAGGCGTAGGGCTTGAAGGCCGGGACGATCTCGCTGGCGTAGCGGGCCACCCGGGCCTGGACCGCGGCGCGCGGCTCGCCCGAGTCGCGGGCGTGGGCGTCGACCGCCTCGAGCACCCGGGGATCGAAGGTGAGCCGGTCCACCAGCACCTCGCGGCGGGTCAGCTTGAAGGGCTGGATGTGGAGCCGGAGCCGGGAGTTGAGCCGGTCGATGACCACGTTGACCCTGCGGCGCAGGTACCAGCGCAGGCCGGGGACCAGGAGCCGGTCGAGCAGCGCCACCACGGCGAGCGCCAGCAGGAGCAGCACTCCCCAGAGCGGCAGCGTCACGGTCTCTTCCATGCAGGGACCATAGCGGGGATCCGGCAGGGAATCCCGTCGCAGCGCGGCGTGGCGGCGCAGCCCACGCGGCCGATTTCAGGGGTGGCGGGCGCGGCCGCGGAGTAGGCTTCCGGCGGACCCAACCTCAGGAGCCGCCATGCGCCGCACCCTCGTCCTCGCCATCCTCGCCGCCATGCCCTTCATGGAGGGGTGCCGCTGCCCGGTGGTCCAGTCCGGCCACCGCGGCATCGTCTTCAAGTCGCTCTCCGGCGGCACCTCCAAGGAGGTGGTGGGGGAGGGGCTGCACGTCATGCCGGTCTGGAACTCGGTGATCCCGTACGACACCCGGGTCCACGAGATGAAGGAGCAGCTGGCGGTCATCTCCTCCAACGGCCTGACCATGATCGTCGACGCCTCGATCCGCTACCGGCCCAAGGAGGACGAGCTCTTCGAGCTGCAGACCAAGATCGGCCAGGACTACGACCAGAAGCTGATCGCGCCGGTGGTCCGCTCCGAGGCCCGCAAGGTCTTCGGCCGCTACCAGCCCGAGGAGATCTACTCGACCAAGCGCGAGGAGATCGAGCGGCAGATCTACGACGAGGTGCTCAAGGCGCTCAACGGCAAGCACGTGGTGGTGGAGGCGGTGCTGGTGCGCGACGTGGCGCTGCCCGAGACCATCAAGACCGCCATCGCCGACAAGCTGGCCGAGGAGCAGCGCTCCCAGAAGATGAAGTTCACGCTCGACAAGGAGCGGCAGGAGGCCCAGCGCAAGCAGGTGGAGGCCGAGGGCATCGCCAAGTACCAGTCGATCGTCCGGCTCGGGCTCACCAACGAGTACCTGCAGTGGAAGGGGATCGAGGCCACCCAGGCGCTGGCGCTCAGCCCCAACACCAAGATCGTGGTGGTGGGGGGCGGCAAGAGCGGCCTGCCGGTGATCCTGCAGACCGACAAGTAGGGGGCGGCGTGCCGACCGCGGCTCAGGCCCCGGCCACGGCGGCCGGGTCCAGGGTGACGCCGGCCCGCTCCAGCAGCGCCTTGAAGTCGGCCTTGGCCACCGCCTTCTGCCAGGCCTCCTGCGGCTCGACCACCTTGCGCTTCACCAGGTCGATGAGCGAGTCGTTGAGGGTGACCATCCCCTGGGCCCGCCCGGTCTGCATCATCGACGGGATCTGGAAGGTCTTCCCCTCGCGGATGAGGTTGGCCACGCCGGTGTTGCAGAGCAGGATCTCCAGCGCCGGCACCCGCCCGCCGCCGACCTTCTTGCACAGGGTCTGGGCGATGACCCCCTTGAGCGACTCGGAGAGCATCATCCGGATCTGCGCCTGCCGGTCGGAGGGGAACTGGTCGATGATCCGGTCCACCGTGGAGGGGGCGGTGTTGGTGTGCAGGGTGCCGAACACCAGGTGGCCGGTCTCGGCGGTCTCGATGGCGATGGCGATGGTCTCCAGGTCGCGCAGCTCGCCCACCAGCACCACGTCGGGGTCCTCGCGCAGCGCCGCCCGCAGCGCCGCCTTGAAGCCGCTGGTGTGGACCCCCACCTCGCGCTGGTTCACCAGGCAGCGCTTGTTGGGGTGGACGAACTCGATGGGGTCCTCGATGGTGACGATGTGGTCCTCGCGGTTGCGGTTGATGTAGTCGACCATGGCCGCCAGGGTGGTCGACTTGCCCGAGCCGGTGGGGCCGGTGACCAGCACCAGCCCCTTGCTGAGGAAGCAGAGGTCGAGCACCGGCCTGGACAGGCTCATCTTCTCGGCGGTGAGGATCTCGGTGGGGATCTGGCGGAGCACCGCGCCGATCCCCTTCCGGTCGCAGAAGACGTTGACGCGGAAGCGGGCCTGCGGGGTCTCGTGGGCGAAGTCGGTGTCCTTCCTGGCGTGCCACTCCTCGCGGTTCTTCTCCGGCGCCATCGACCAGAGCAGCTCCTTGAGCCGCTCTGGGCCGAGCGCGCCGTAGCTCGCCACCGCGGTCATGTCGCCGTCGATGCGCAGCATGGGCGGGCAGTCGCTGGTCAGGTGCAGGTCGGAGGCGCCACGCCGCACCATGGTCTCGAGCAGGGCCTCGAGCGCGGCGCGCGGGTCGGCGGGGGCGGGGATCTCGATGGCCGGCGGAGGCGGTGGCGCCGCCGGGGCGGGCGGGGCGACCGACGCTGCGGGCGCCGAGGGAGGGCGGGAGACCGCGGCCAGGAAGTCCAGGTCGAGCGCCGGCGTGCCGGCTGCCGGCGTGGGCGGGGCGCTGGAGGGCTTCACCGGCGTGCCGGTGGTCAAGGGCACCACCGTGGCCCGGGCCATGGCGCCGGCCAGCTCGAACCGGACCTTCACCGGTCCGGCCGGGGCCAGGTAGTTGAAGACCGTCGGCCCGGGTCGCGGGAAGCCGGTCCGCTGGTCGTCCGGCACGATCTCGGCCACCGCCCCGACGATCTGCGCCGTGGTGAGCGCCTGCTTGATGGGCTGCTGCGTCCCCCGGGTGGTGACCAGGGTGGCCCCCTCGCCGGTGGCGAAGCTGAGCTGGCCGCGAGGATCGGCGAGGAGGAGATCGATGATGGCGTCGAGTCGGGGCATGGTCAGTGGGGGATCAGCGTCACCAGGGCGACGTGGCATTTGTTGACGTAGGCCACCCGCGTCCCCTGCAGCAGCCGGAAGAACGGCGGCGGCTCGTTGAGCAGGTCGGCGAGGCGGGAGTGGTCCGGCGGGCGGACGAAGGAGACCAGCCCTCGCTGCACCGTTCCGTCGGCCAGCTGGACGTCCACCTCGTACTCGGTGGGCAGGGTGACCGCGTCGTCGTCGGCGTCCTGGGCCTGGTCCACCCGCACCACCATCACCCCCTTGCGGTTGAAGAAGGTCATGGCGCCGGCCTGCTCGTCCCAGGCCGGGAGGAAGTCCACCTCGCCGTTGAGCAGATCGAGCGGCCGCTCCGGGCCGTGGTGGTCGGGCGCGGCCTCGGCGAGGAAGAAGGCCATGTGCCGGACCGCTCCGCCGGGGAGCACCACCTCGACGACGGTCTTGTGCTTGGGGACCCTCAGATCGCTCATCAGGTCCAGGGTGCTGCGAAGCGCGTGCCCACCGAGCCTCAACGGTCGCGGGGCGATGTCGCGCGGGTCCGGCGACCCGGGGTGGTGGCCGACCCGGCGGGGCGACCCGGCGACCAGGTGCCCGTGGCGAAGGGGTCAGGTGTCAACGAGGCAGACACCCTGCACGAAAGGCCCACCCATGAAGACCCCAGCCCGCCGGACCCTGCTCCTCGCCGCCGTCGCCCTGCTCGCCGCCTGCGGCGCCACCCCCGCCGTCGCCCCGGTCCCCCCGGGGGCCTCGACACCCAACATGGTCCTCCAGGGGGCCATCACCGCCCGATCCCTCAACCAGATCGTGGTCAACGGGGTCACCGTCACCACCCCGCCGCTGGTCAAGATCGAGGGGGTCGAGCGGCCCGAGAGCGAGCTGAAGGAGGGGATGGAGGTCCGGGTCAAGCTCCACGCCGACGCCTCCGGCCGTCACGGCGAGGGGCTGGAGGTCCGGTTCGAGGACGCCGTCAAGGGGAGGGTGGAGGCCAGGGACGCCACCACGCTGTCGGTGGGCGGCCAGACCGTCCGCGTCGACGACACCACCCACTTCGAGGACGACGTCGCCCGCCTGGCCTCGGTGGCCACCGGTGACCGGGTCCGCGTCTCCGGCGTGCCCGACGACCGCGGCGGCCTGCGGGCGACGCGCATCGACAGGCTGCCCGGCGTCTCCGACGACTTCGAGCTGAAGGGGATGGTCTCCGGCCTCGGCGCCGGCGGCTTCACGCTCAAGACCTCGCCCGACGCCGGCCCGGCCGACACCTACACCGTCAACCTGCTGGGCGGTGCCACCCTGCCGGCCGGCCTCGCCGACGGCAGCCTGGTCGAGGTCCGCTCGCTGAAGCCGGTGCAGGCCGGCCAGGTCATCGAGGCCTCGTCCATCGCCCTCGAGGACCGGCTCTCCGGCGTCGAGGGGGGCGAGAGCGAGCTGGAGGGGATCGTCACCTCCGGCGCCGCCGCCTCGTTCGTGCTGGCCGGCACCACCGTCACCACCTCGGCCACCACCAGCTGGACCGGCGGCCTCCCCGGCGACCTGCTGCCGGGCGTCAAGGCCGAGGCCGAGGGCGTGCTCGGTCCGGACGGCGTGCTGGCGGCCACCAAGGTCTGCTTCAAGGCCAGCTCGTACCTGCAAGGGGCGGTCGCCAGCCTGTCGGTGGACGCCGCCGGGGTCGGCACCTTCACCGTCAACGGCGTGCGGGTGAGCGTCGACGCCCTCACCGAGCAGCGCGACGCGGTGTCGTCGCTGGTGAGCGGTGACCTCGTCGAGGTCAGCGGCGCGCCGGGGCGTGACGGCCTCTCCCTGGTCTCCACCCGCGTCAAGCGGACCAGCGACGTCCGGCCGGTGATCCGGGGGCTGGTCAGCGCCAAGGACGCCGCCGCCGGGACGCTGACCATCCTCGGAAAGACCATCTCCCTGGCCGCCCTGGAGTCGGGCGGGCTGCACGCCCACTCCGACGTCTCCGGCGTGAGCGGCTCCACCATGACCTCGGCCGAGTTCTTCGCCGCCGTGACCCCGGGGATCACCGAGGCCAAGGCGCGCGGCAAGGACCAGGCCGCCTTCGTCGACCCGGTGCTCACCGCCAGGGAGGTCGAGCTGGAGGGGGACCGGTAGGGCCCGGAGCCAGGCCTGAGCACCAGGCGGGAGCCGATCCTCTCGCTGCCGCTTCGGCGGGAACCCGGGGACGGTGGGCCAGTCAGGCCACCGTCCCCGGAGCCGTTCCAGGGGTGCATCTGGTGCGGCCCGGAGCCTCCGGCCCGATTAGATCCACTCCGGGTTTCCGGGTGGCACGTCCGGGGCGGGTCCGGTGTCATGAAGGATGGAGGCGGTACGTGAGCGAGCACCGCAGCAAGGCGGCGGAGCTGTACCGGACCCATGGTCCGGCGGTCTACCGTCGCTGCCTGCGGATCCTCAGGGATCCTGAGGCGGCCCGGGACGCGACGCAGGAGGTCTTCGTGAAGCTGATCCGCGACATGTCGAAGCTCGAGGACCGCGAGACCGTGCTCCCCTGGATCTACCGGGTGGCCACCAACCACTGCCTCAACCACCGGCGCAACGCCTCCCGCCGCGGCGAGGACGCCGCCGCCGCGCCGCTGGAGCTGGCCGACTCGGTCCCACCGGACACGTTCCCCGACCGGCAGCTGGCCCAGCTGATCCTCTCCAGGTTCGACGCCGCCACCCAGACCGTCGCCGTCGGCGTGCTGGTCGACGGCATGGAGCAGGAGGAGGTGGCCGAGGTGCTGGGGCTCTCCCGCCGCACCGTGGCCCGCAAGCTGGCCCGCTTCCTGGAGCAGGCCCGTCACCAGGTCGACCGGAGCTGGTCATGACCGCCCGCTGCCCCTCCGATCTCGCGCTGGAACGTCACCTGCTCTCGCCGGAGCGCTCCACGCTCACCGCCCACCTGGCGGCCTGCCCGGCCTGCGCCGCCCGGCTCCAGACCATGCAGCGGCAGGGGGAGGAGTTCCTCCGCTACGTCTACCCGGCCACGGTGGAGGCGGTGGAGGCGGCCGCGGCCTCCGGACCGTCCGGCGCGGTCCGCTGGCTCCGCTGGCTGGCGCTGGTCCCGGCCCTCGGCGCCGCCGCCGCCCTGGCGCTCTTCCTCGCCTTCCCATCGGCGCCGCCCGACGACTACCTCGGGATCAAGGGTGGCGGCGCGCTCGGCCTCACCGTCTTCGTCCAGGAGGGGGCCAACGCCAGGCCGGTCCGCGACGGCGAGACGGTCCCCGCCGGGGCGGCGCTCCGCTTCCGCGTCCGCACCGCCCGCGCCTGCCGCCTCTGGGTCCTCTCGGTCGACGGCCGCGGCCAGGTCTCGCGCCTCTACCCGACCCAGGGCGAGGGGGGGGCGGTGCTGGAGCGGACCGCCGATCTCCCCGGCGGCGCCCTGCTCGACGGGCTGGCCGGGCCGGAGCGGGTGGTGGCCCTCTGCGCGCCGGAGGCGCTGCCCTGGGCCGGCGCCGAGGCGGCGGTGCGCGCCGCCTTCCCGGCGCCCGGTCCGGAGCCGGTCCGCCGCGGCGCCGTGGTGGCCGGGCTCCCCGCCGGCGCGGCGCAGGACGCCGTGCTCCTCGAGAAGCGGCCTTGAGCATGCGCCTCCTCGCCGCCGCCCTGGTCCTGGCCCTGCCGCTCCTGGCCGGCGCCACGCCCGGCCGGATCGCGGTGGTGGTCGGCATGAACCAGGGGGCCGAGGGGCGCTCCCGGCTCTGGTTCGCCGAGAAGGACGCCGAGCGCTTCCAGCGGGCCCTGGTGGAGCTGGGGGACTTCTCCGCCGACGCCGTCGAGCTGCTGCGCGGCCCCACCGCCGGCGCCTTCCGCCAGGCGCTGGTCCGCGCCGAGGCCCGGGTCCAGGCGGCCCGCGCCAGCGGCGAGCGGACCCTGCTGCTGGTGTTCTACTCCGGCCACGCCGGCGCCGGCGGCCTGGAGTTCGGCGCCGAGCGGGTCGGCTACGACGAGCTCAAGGCGGCGGCGGCCGGCTCCGGCGCCGAGGCCCGGGTGGTGGTGGTGGACGCCTGCGAGGCCGGCGCCCTGACCCAGGTGAAGGGGGCGCGGGGCGAGGCCCGGGTCGACTTCGCGCTGCCGGTGGACGAGGTGCGGGGCACCGCCTTCATCGCCTCCACGGCGGTGGGCGAGGCGGCCCAGGAGTCGGCGGCCATCGGCGGCAGCTTCTTCACCCACCACCTCGAGGTGGCGCTCCGCGGCGCCGGCGACACCGACGGCGACGGCCAGGTGACGCTGGCCGAGGCCTTCCGCTACACCTCGCAGGCCACCGTCTCCGACACCTCGGCGACCCGCACCGGCGCCCAGCACCCCACCTACGACTTCCGCATGTCCGGCCGCGGCGACGTGGTGCTGGCCGACCTGCGCCGCGCCGAGGCCCGGCTGCTGGTGCCGGCCGATCCCGGCGCGCTCTACGTGCTGCGCGGCCCGCGCGGCCTGACCGCCGAGGTGCCGGCCGGGGCGACGGCGCTGGCGCTGGCCCTGCCGGTCGGCGACTACGCCGTGGAGCGGCGGGCCCGCGACGGCCGCGCCCTCGGCCAGGTCCGGCTCGGCCGCGGCGAGACCCGGGCCCTGCCGCAGCTGGTGCCGACCCGCTACGAGGTGGCCCGCTCCAAGGGCGGCCCGCTGCCGACCGAGCTCTGGGTGGGCGCCGGCCTGCAGGCCACCGGCCTCCCCGGCACCGCGGCGCTCCCCGGCTTCCGGCTGGGGCTGCGGCGCGAGGTCGGCCCGCTGGCCCTGGTGGTCCACGCCGACTACGCCGCCGGCGACGTCACCGACCGGGGGCTCGGCTATGGCTACACCCGCGCCGGCGGCGGCCTCAGCGTCCTGCTCCCCGTGGTCGGCGGCCGGGCCCTCCTCGAAGGGGGCCTCGACGTCGGCGGCGGCTGGAACAGCCAGGCCCTCGGCGACGGGCGCCACTTCGAGACCGGCGACCTGACCGCCGGCCTGGCCGTGCGCGGCTCGATGCCGGTGGGGCCGCTCCGGGCCGCCCTCGACCTCACCGGCGGCGGCAAGCTCTTCAGCCTGAACGGCGCCCGGGTGATTCGCCCGGTGGCCAACCTCTCCCTGCTGCTCCTCTACGGGCTCTGACCGTGCGCCTCGCCTGCTCGCCCGCCACGCTGCGCGTCGCCCTGCTGGCCGGGCTGCTCCTCGGCGCCTGCGACGGCACCCTCCACGACGCGGCCGGCGTGCCGCCCGCGGCCGGCGGTGGCCCCGACTGCCCCGCCCCCCAGCACATCTGCGGCGGCTCCTGCGTGGTCCAGTCGGTGGCCGCCTGCGGCCCCTCCTGCCAGGCCTGCACCGCCGGGACCGCCAACGCCACCGCGGTCTGCGAGGCCGGGGGGACCGGCGCCTTCGCCTGCGGCCAGGTCTGCCAGGCCGGCTGGCTCGCCTGCGCCAGCGGCTGCTGCCGCGCCGCGGCCGTGGCCGCCGGCGACGTCCACGCCTGCGCCGTCACCAGCGACGGCGGCCTGCTCTGCTGGGGCAAGAACGACGCCGGCCAGCTCGGCCCCGGCGCCGCCGGGCTGCTCCGCTCGGCCCGGCCGGTCACCGTCTTCACCGCGGGCGTCACCGCGGTGGCCGCCGGGGGGAGGCACACCTGCGCCGTGCAGGGCGGCCTGGTCCGCTGCTGGGGCTCCAACCTGTCGGGCCAGCTGGGCGACGGCACCGCCACCACCACCGCGGGCATCGTCTCCACCGGGCTCACCGGCGCCACGGCGCTGGCCCTCGGGGCCGACCACTCCTGCGCCATCGTCGGCAGCGGGGCCGGGGCCTCGGTGAGCTGCTGGGGGGCCAACGGGTCGGGGCAGCTCGGCACCGGCGACTTCACCGCCCACGCCGCGCCGGTGGCGTCGCTGGTCACCGCAGGGGTCACCTCGCTGTCGGCGGCGGGCGACGACACCTGCGCGGTGGCCGCCGGCCAGGCCCGGTGCTGGGGGCTCGACCTCGAGGGTCAGACCGGCTCCCGCGACGCCTCGACGCCACGCCTGCCCAAGGCGACGCCACAGCTGGTGGGGATCCCGGGCTCGGCGCTCCAGGTGGCCGTCGGCCGGAAGCACGCCTGCGCCACCTCCAGCGGCGGTGGGACGCCGCTCTCCTGCTGGGGCTCGGGCGGGGAGGGCGAGATCGGGAACGGGCTCCTCGACACGCCGGTGCTGTCGCCGCTCCAGGCCTCGGTGATCGACAACGGCCAGCGGGCCGCGGTCTTCGTCACCGGCGAGGCCTTCACCTGCTCTGCCAAGGTGGGCGAGGTCTCGATGGTCTGCAACGGGCGCAACGACCAGGCCCAGTGCGGGCTGGCCCCGACCGGCACCCCGGTGCTGGATCGGAGCGGCCCGTCCTTCGGCGGCGTGGTGCTCTCCGCCGCGGCCGGCCGCGCCTTCACCTGCGTCCTCGCCGACGTCGGCGGCGCCCCGGTGGTGAAGTGCTGGGGCGCCAACGCCGACGGGCAGCTGGGGCGCGCCACCCCCTCGTCGGCCCCCTCGCCGACGCCGGAGCTGGTCGAGAACTGAGCCGGCCGGCGTGGCCGGATCCCCGCCGGTCGGGCCCGCGCTAGAGCGGATCGGTGATGGTGGCTCCGTCGATGGTGACCGCCGACTGGGCCAGCAGCCGGCCGATGACCACGCCGCCGGTCTGCACGGTGATGGCGGTCTGGCCGAGGATGATCCCCTCGAAGTGCGAGGTGGTCCCCAGCGACACGGCGCCGGAGACCTGCCAGAAGACGTTCTTGGCCCGGGCCCCGCCGGTCAGGTTCACCCGCACCGCGTTCCCCACCGTCAGGCCCTGGGCGATCTGGAAGATCCAGACATCCGAGGCGCCCCCCGAGAGCGTGACGTTGGTGGGGATGAGCAGGCCGGAGCCCCACTTGTAGACGCCCGCGGTCAGGGTCCGACCGCCGATGTCGCCGGCGCCGAGCTCGGTGACGCCGGCGGCGCGCCCGGCCGCGTCGGTGAAGGCGGTCTGCATGTCGGCGATCGCCGTGGTCATGTTGGAGGGCGTGGGCGGCGCGTAGTCGGAGGCGTAGATCCGCCCGGTCACCTGCGGCGCGGTGGCGAACACGTTGGTGGCGTCCATGGTCAGCGCCAGGCCGGAGATGCCGGCGGCGGCGTTGGGGCTGAGGCCGACGTTGCCGGTGACGGCGCTGGTGGGGACCACCGTGACCGCGGTCTTGGCCAGCATCACGAAGCCGCCGGCCGCCCCCAGCCCCACCGGTCCGCCGCTGCCCCCCGAGTCGCTGCTGCCGCAGGCGGAGAGGGAGAAGAGCAGGGCGGTCCCTGCGGCGAAGAGGAAGGAACGGTTCTTCAGGTTGAAGCGCTGGATCGTCATGCGTGACTCCTGGTGAGGTGGTGAGGCGGATCCCGCGCTGAGTTCTCGGGGTCCGTCGCCACCCACCATGGTCTGCACGGGGCATACCCCTAGGGGTCGGCCCCAAGCTGGCGTGATTGCGGCCGAGTCCGAAGCGCGACGCGGCCAGCGCGCCGTTCACGAACGTTCGCAGGGTCCGGTTCGGAGAGCTGCCGGAGCCGGGGCTGGCCGGCGAGTGCCTGGCGCGCAGCGGGCTGCACGTCGCCGAGCTCGGCGGCGCAGCGCAGCGTCGAGGGGGTGCAGCCGCGCCTGCAGCTGGTGCTGGAGCGGCGCGACGGCGAGGACCAGGTGACGGTGCTGGTCGAGGTGGACGAGGGGACCTTCTTCGACGAGATGAAGCGGCAGGCCGAGCTGAAGGGGGCCATCCAGCGCCGGCTGGCCACGGCGCTGGGCGTGGCCGTCGAGGTGAAGCTGGTGGGGCCCCGGGCCCTGGAGCGGGGAGGGGAGAAGGGGGCGCGGGTGGTCGATCGGCGCGGGCCGGGCTGATCCGTCGCCGGCGCGCGCCCGGCCAGGCCTGTCGGATCCGGTCCGCGCCCCGGGCCGGAGGGGAAGGCGGGTGCGCGAAGCGGTGCTAGTACACCAGCTGGATCCCCAGGACGTTGTAGGCCGCGGCCGTGCTCGAGCCGAGCGAGAACCAGAACAGGTCGCCGGCTGCCGGCATGGTGGTGGTCGGGCAGACCGTGGCGTTCCCCGCGAAGGTGAGCAGGCCGGTCCCGCCGGCCGCAACGGTCAACGAGACCGGCGCATAGGACCACCGCGAAGTCGGGACAGCCACCCCCGAACCGATTCCGCTGGCGAAGAAGAAGAAGCTGTAGGTCACGGCGGCCGCCGATGGATTGTTGATCGTCACCTTGATGGTCGGATTGGCCGAAATGGGCATGGGCGTGTAGACCTGCACGGCGTCTTGCGAAGAGGCGCCGGAAGGAACGCTGATGGCCTTGGACTTGGGCCAGGCCCCCACGGTGATGTTCGCGGGCGTGGCCGGCGCCGTGACGAGGCAGTCGGACAGCGGGACGTTCACGAAGATGGGATGGGAGTGGTCCGAGCGCGCCGCCGAGGTCGCCGCGCCGGTTCCGGCGAAGTTGACGGCCAGCGTCGCGGCGCCTGATGCCGCGCCGCCGGTCAGGCCGGCGCCGGCGACCACCGAGGTGATGGTGCCGTTGGCGAAGTCGGTGACACAGACCAGGGCGCTGCCGTTCCAGGTGAGGATCTGTCCGGCACCACAGGCCGCGGCGGGCCCGGCCAGCGGGGTGACCCAGGCGAAGGTGTCGGAGGCGGTGCGCGAGGGGACCTGCCCGGTGTTCGGCAGGGTCGCCGTGGTCAGGTTCGACGGCTTGATGACGTTGGCGATGACCGAGTTGGCGACCTGGGCGGTCTGGGCGTTGGTGGCGGAGCTGGCGGTCGTGGCCGAGGTGGCGTTCCCGCTCAAGGGGCCCACGAAGCTGGCCGCGCTGATGGTCGAGGCGTTCACCACGCCGGTGAAGGTGGGGCTGGCGGTCGGCGCCTTGGCGTCGAAGCGGGCGTAGTCGGCGGCGGCGATGTAGCCGGCGTTGCCGGTGCCGTCGCCGGCGTGGAACATCTTCAGGGTCGGCACCGTGGTGCCGGTGATGGTGATGGGCGTGCCGACGGCGGCGGCCACGCCGGTCACGGTGCCGGTGCCGGCCTGGTCGGTGACGCACTGGAAGGCCGTGCCATTCCAGTCGAGGACCTGGCCGGGCAGGCAGGCGGCGCCCGGCGACGGGGCCTTCCCGCTGAAGGCGGCGAAGTCGAGCGGGTCGATGAAGCCGCTGGTGGTGGCGGTGGCGTGGGCGATGCTGAGGGCGGGCGTGGCGCCGCCGGTGGAGATCAGGGGGGCGGTGACGCTGATGCTGGTGACGCCGCCGGTGCCGCCGGTGGGTGTGGCGATGCAGCTCCAGACGCCGCCGTTCGACTGCAGGATCTGGCCGTTGGCGCAGGGCGTGAGGGTCACCGGGGCGACGGAGAGGCCGGTGCCGGAGAGCGGAAAGGCGGTGATCACGGAGGTGATCCCGGTGTCGAGGTCGGCGGCGCAGGCCCAGGCGGTGCCGTTCCACTTCATCACCTGGTTGGTGGCGCAGCTGGGCGGCGTGAAGCCGCCGGTCCCGGACGGCGTGGCGATGCAGGTCCAGGCCGTCCCGTTCCACTGCAAGACCTGGTTGGCCACCGTGCACCCGGAGATGCCGGCGTAGTCGACCGAGAGGGCGTAGGTGGCGGCGCCGATCGTGACCCTGGGGGTCATCTCCACACCGTCGGCCACCACCGTGACGCCGAGGTACATCTGGTTGAGGAACTGCGTGTCGGGGAGCGGCACCCCCGACGCGCCCAGCACCACCGAGAACCATCCGGTGGCCGGGTCGGTCGGCACCGCCGTGAAGCTCTCGGTCCACAAGGGGAGGCCCCCGGTGGCGACGTCGTAGAGCTTGAAGGTGAGGCCCTGCGCCACCGTCTCCACCGCCCCGCCGGTCTTCTTCAAGATGCCGGAGTAGGTCATCACGCCCTGGTTCGGCACCGCCGAGGCCAGGGTGGGGAGGAGCACCGCGAGGGCCAGGCCGAGGTTCCTGATGGTCTTCATGTGGTCTCCACGCTTCAAGGCGAAAGTGTTCCCTGCGAGATGGAATGGGCGGAGGGCGTGCTCATGTTCCCGGCCCCCCCGCTCAAGGTGCCCTGGGCCACCGCATGGGCCCCGGTGGCCGACGTCGATCCGGCGCCGGGCGTCAGCTGTCCCCGCTGGATGGTGTGGGTCGTGGTGGGCGAGGTGCAGCCGGAGCCGACCGGGCAGGTGGCGTTGCAGTTGTTGAGGGTCACGCCGCAGATGTGCGCAGACGTGCAGACCGGCGTGCAGCCCGGGACCACCGGGGGCGCCACCGAGTTGGGATCGATGGTCAGCGAGCAGCCGGCCAGGCCGAGCAGCAGGGCAGAGAGCGAGGCGATACGGCGCATCTAGAACCTCCCCGAGACCATCGCCACCATGCCGCCCTCGGTGGGCGCCACGGCCACGGTGGGGCCGCTGGTGAGCAGCAGGTAGGTGGCGACGCCGGCGGTGACGCCGCCGGCCAGGAAGCAGACGTCGGCCAGCGTGGACTTGCTCTTGGCCTCGTCCTTCTTGCTGGCGTAGGCGGCGGCGTCGCCGGCGGCCGAGGCCTTCTTCTCGGCGTCGAAGGCGGCCTTGGCCTGGAGGCCGAAGAGGGCGCCCACGCCCACCACCGCCACGCCGGTGCCGCCCAGCGCCCAGCCCCAGGTGCGCCGCGACCAGCCGCCCCCCTTGTCGGACGACTCCACGGAGACCGCGGCCGGGGTCGAGGCCGTCGGCCTGGCGGCGGTGAGATCCGGCGCGGCGGGCGTGGGCTTGGGCCTGGCGGCCGGCTCGACCCTGGCCACGGCCCCCGGGATCGGCAGCTCGCCCGCCAGGGGCAGGAGCAGCTTGCGCACCCCGCGCTGCACCGCCGCCACCAGCTTCTCCTCGCTCCCCTCGACCGACTCTCCGAAGCGTCCGGTCACCCGGGCCTTCTTGGCGTCGACCAGCTTGATGTCGACGCGGTAGAGGGCCCCGAGCTTGCCGAGCGTCCCCACCATCACCTGGTCGACGCCCAGGGCGCCGCCGATCTCGGCGAGGCAGTTGGAGTCGTCGGTGCAGCCGAGCACCTTCTTCTGCTGGTCGAAGCCGATCATCGAGGCGATGTCGGAGCGGCCGATCACCTCGAACTTGTCGATGTTGGCGGCCTCGGTGAGCGCCACCTCGGAGAGCAGCTCGGCCTTGTGGGCCTCGGTGCCGAGCGGCCGGATCTCCATCACCGCGATCCGGATCTTCCGCGGGCCGGCCGGCGTCGCCGGGGCGGCGGTCGCCGAGAACGCGGGGAGGAGGAAGCCGATGGCCAGCCAGTGGGTCAGTCGACGCATTTCGCCCTCTCGTCCGCAGCGTGCGGCTACAAGACGCACAGTATCCTGCCGGCCATCGGCCCCCCGCGACCCTTTAGGGTATGTCGACCCGGAATCGCGGGCGCACCGTGAACAGGTGACGCCGCCGGTGGTCGTGTAGAGTTCACCGCGAGGGAAGCCATGCACCTGCGCCGTGCGGTGACCGCCGCGACCATCCTGGCCCTGTCGACCTCCTGCGCCCTGCTGCGGCCGGCCCGGGTCTCGCCGGACGGGCGTGAGCTGCGGGTGGACGGCGAGCGCTGGCAGGTCCAGGACGGGCTCACCCTCTTCGAGCGGGACGGCCGGCTGCACGTGGTCTCGGTGGTCGCCGACTTCACCTTCGACGTGGCCGTCCCCTTCGGCCCCGACGGCCGCCCGGCCTGGCCGGCCCAGGCGCCGTTCGAGGTCGCCGGCGGCCTGATCCGGCTCCACGACCAGGGCGGGGCCACGGTGGCGGCGCTGGTCCAGTCGAAGCAGCTCCACCCCCACGCCGAGCACTTCCACCTCACCAGCCGCTACGCCAACGCCGACTGGCAGGCGCTCTACGCGCTCCGGGCCGAGGGCTCGGCGCTGGAGCCGGCGCGGCGGCAGCTGGCCGCCAGCGTGCTCGCCGAGCTGCTCGACGAGCGGCTCCCCGGCACCTCCGAGGAGGCCACCCTGGCGGCGCTGCGCCGCCTCGACTCGGCCATGGCCAAGGCGCACCGGGCGGTGCTGGCCGGCCAGCCCGGGCAGCAGGTGCTCGGCATCCTCGGCCACGACTTCGAGATCTCCGAGGACGGCCGGGCGCTGGAGATCGAGGGGCGGCGGCTCCGCGCCGGGGAGGGGATCCGCTTCACCTACGACGGCGGCCACTTCCACGTGGAGTCGCTGGCCGGCACATGGGTGCAGGTGGTCCAGCTCGAGGTCATGGAGCCGGGGACCTTCGAGCTGCCGCCCTCCATCTTCTACGAGCTGCGCGGCGGGGTGGTCGAGGCCCGGCCCATGTCCGGCAGGTGGCAGGTCCTGGCCGAGTCGCGCCAGCTGCGCTTCACCCGGGACCACTGGCACCTCACCGAGGCCTACCAGCCGCTCCAGCCGCTGGTCGCCGCCGCCGAGGATCCTTCCAGGTCGGAGGGGCTCCGCGACCGGGCCCGGGCGCGCGCCATGGAGGCGATGCGGATCCGCTTCAGCCTCGGCAGCGAGCTGGAGCTGGAGTCGCAGCTGGCGACGGTCAACCGGCTCATCGAGCGGCTGGTGGCCGACACCGAGCAGGAGCACCGCCCGCCGCCGGTCCAGAAGGCGCGTCCGACGCGTTGAGCGCGGGTGTCAGGCGGCCGCACCAGCGCCGCCCCGGCACCACCTCGAGGTGCGCATCGGCCCACCTGAGAGCCAGATGGTTGAAGGAAGGGGCGAAATCGATCGCCCTGTACCCATCTGGGACGCGCGACAAAAAGCCCATATTCCGAGGGTAACGCAGTTTTTACGCGCGCAAATTTCGCCCCTTGATCGCCGTCAATGCCAAGGGGGGCCCCCTTCGGGCGAACATCCCTGGAACGTCGGTCGGGCCACTCTTCGCCCGCCCCAGGAGGAACACAATGCCGCAGCCCGTGGTAGCGGAACCCGCAGCGGAACCCTCCGCCTTCTCCCGGCGCGATTTCGTCAAGGTCTGCACGGCGGCCGCGGCCGCCGTCGGCCTGCCGGCCTGGGCCGGCGAGAAGATGGCGGAGAAGGTCGCCAAGGGGAAGAAGCCCTCGGTCATCTGGCTCCACTTCCAGGAGTGCACCGGCTGCACCGAGTCGCTGCTGCGCGCCAACGCGCCGGACCTGGGCGAGCTGATCCTCGACCTCATCTCGCTCGACTTCCACGAGACGCTGGCGGCCGCGGCCGGCCACCAGTTCGAGGCCACGCTCGAGAAGACCATGGCCGAGAACGCCGGCAAGTACGTGCTCATCGTCGAGGGGTCGATCCCGCTCAAGGACGACGGCATCTACTGCTACGTCGGCGGGAAGAAGGCCATCGACACGCTCAACCGGGTGGCCGAGAAGGCGGCGGCCGTCATCGCCATCGGCTCCTGCGCCTCCTGGGGCGGCGTCCCCTCCTCGTCGCCCAACCCCACCGGCGCCGTCGGCGTGCCCCAGGCGCTCAAGGGCAAGACCGTGGTGACGCTGCCCGGGTGCCCCGCCAACCCCTACAACCTGCTCGGCACCGTGCTGCAGTTCGCCACCTTCGGCACCCTGCCGGCGCTCGACGACAAGGGGCGCCCCAAGTTCGCCTACGGCCGGGTCATCCACGAGGACTGCCCGCGCCGCGCCCACTTCGACAACGGCCGCTTCGCCAGGCAGTTCGGCGACGAGGGTCACCGCAACGGCTGGTGCCTCTACCAGCTCGGCTGCAAGGGGCCGCAGACCCACGCCAACTGCTCGCTGCTCCACTTCTGCGAGGTGCCGGGCGCCTGGCCCATCGGCACCGGCCACCCGTGCATCGGCTGCACCGAGCAGGGGATCGTCTTCAACGTCCCCATCCACCAGAACATGAACATCGACAAGCCCACCGCCCCCATGGCCTACCCGACCGTCGGCGGCGCCAAGGGCGAGGTCGGCGCCATCGCCGCCGGCCTCGGTGGCCTGGTGGTCGGCGCCGTGGCCGGTGCCAGCTACGTCGCCTCCCGCAAGCTGACCGTCCAGGTGCAGAAGGCCGAGGGCGCCGAGCAGGAGAAGAAGCCATGACCATGACCCGGCGCGGGATGCTCAAGGTCCTCGGCGCCGCGGCCGGCGCCGCCGTGGTGGCCCCGGCGGAGGCGCGCACCTCCAAGAAGAGCAACCCCGACGACCTCGGGCTGCTCTTCGACGCCACCCGCTGCGTGGGGTGCCGGGCCTGCTCGACCGCCTGCCGGGACGCCAACAACATGGCCCCCGACGTGGCGGTGATCGCCGGCGCGCCCTACGACGCCCCGGTCGACCTGAACGGCAGCACCCTCTCGGTCATCAAGCAGTGGAGCACCGAGAAGCAGACCGGCTTCTTCAAGGCCCAGTGCATGCAGTGCGCCGACCCGGCCTGCTCGTCGGTCTGCATGATGGGCGCCCTGCACAAGGGGAAGCGCGGCGTGGTGCAGTACGACGTGGAGCGCTGCGTCGGCTGCCGCAACTGCCAGATCGCCTGCCCCTTCAACGTGCCCAAGTTCCAGTGGGCGGCCGCCTCGCCGAAGATCATCAAGTGCGAGCTCTGCCGCCACCGCTGGGACCAGGGCAAGGGCCCGGCCTGCGCCGAGGCCTGTCCGCGCGGCGCGGTGGTGTCGGGCAGCCGGCCCGAGCTGCTGGCCGAGGCCAAGCGCCGCCTGGCGGCGACCCCGTCGGCCTACCAGGGCGGCGTCTACGGCGAGACCCAGGGCGGCGGCACCGCCTGCCTGTACCTGTCGCCGGTCGGCTTCTCGGCCTTCGGGCTGCCGGCGCTGGGCGACCAGCCGGTGCCGGCGCTGGTGGAGACCGTGCAGCACGCCGTCTACCAGGGCTTCGTGGCCCCGGCGGCCCTGTTCGGGGCCTTCGCCGTCGTCGCCTGGAAGAAC
Organism: Anaeromyxobacteraceae bacterium; assembly: GCA_032654565.1. Classification (GTDB taxonomy): domain Bacteria; phylum Myxococcota; class Myxococcia; order Myxococcales; family Anaeromyxobacteraceae; genus JADKCZ01. Next base: position 248,665 of record JAULAX010000018.1, read on the forward strand.
CACCGCGCGGCCGGTTCCGGCCCGGAGGAGAAGTGATGACCGCCCGGGCCCAGGCCGTCGAAGGAAAGCTGCTCACCCCGGCCGTCAAGGTGCTGCTGGTGCTCTGGGCGCTCGGCACCGTGGCCGGCCTGCACCGGTTCGTCTCGGGGCTGGGGGCGGCCACCGCCATGAACGACGGCTACCCCTGGGGCATCTGGATCGCCATCGACGTGGTGGTCGGCACCGGGCTGGCCAGCGGCGGCTACGTCCTGGCCTTCCTGGTCTTCATCCTCAACAAGGGGCGGTACCACCCGCTGGTCCGCCCGGCGCTGCTCACCAGCCTGCTCGGCTACGGCGTGGCCGGCGTGGCGGTGGCCTTCGATCTGGGCCGCTACTGGACCATGTGGCGCATCCCGGTGTCTCCGCACCAGTGGAGCAGCACCTCGGTGCTCCTCGAGGTGGCGCTCTGCATGATGGCCTACGTCATGGTCATCTTCCTGGAGCTCTCGCCGGCCTGGCTGGAGGGGCTCTCCGCCAGCCGCAACCCGGAGCGGGCCCGGTGGGCCGCGGCCTGGCTGCCGCGCGCCGAGAAGGCGCTGCCCTTCTTCATCGCCTTCGGCCTGCTGCTCCCCACCATGCACCAGTCCAGCCTGGGCGGGCTGATGATGATGGCCGGGCACAAGCTGCACCCGCTCTGGCACACCGGCTTCCTGCCCATCTACTTCCTCTTCACCGCCTTCGCCATGGGCTTCGGGGTGCTCTACTTCGAGTCCATCTTCTCCAGCGTCTCCTTCAAGCGGCCGCTGGAGAACCGGCTGCTGGCCACCCTGGGCCGGTACGTGGCCGGGGTGATCCTGGCCTTCCTGGCGATGCGCTTCGTGGTCCTCGGCGTCGAGGGGAAGCTGGGCCTGGTCTTCTCGGCGGGGCGGATGGGCTTCTTCTTCTGGGCCGAGATCCTCATCTTGCTGGGCTCGGCCGTCATCTTCCTGCGCCAGGGCGAGCACGGCCTGCCGCACCAGCAGCTCCAGGCGGCGCTGCTGGCCATGCTGGGCGGCACCCTCTACCGCATCGACGTCTTCCTGGTGGCCTACGATCCCGGCAACGGCTGGATCTACTTCCCCAGCGTCTCTGAGATCCTCATCACCCTCGGGCTGATCGCCACCGAGACGGTGATCTACGTCCTGGTGGTCCGGAAGTTTCCTATCCTCGCCGGCGTCACGTCGCCTCCAGGGCGTGAAGTCCCGGCCGGTCTCAAGCAAGGGGCGACGCCATGAGTCAGCGCATCACGATCGATCCCATCACCCGGATCGAAGGGCACCTCCGCATCGACGTCGAGGTGGACGGCGGCTTCGTCAAGAACGCCTGGTCCAGCGGCACCATGTGGCGGGGCATCGAGACCATCCTGCAGGGGCGTGACGCCCGCGACGCCTGGGCCTTCACCCAGCGCATCTGCGGCGTCTGCACCACCGTGCACGCCATCACCTCGGTGCGCAGCGTGGAGAACGCCATCGGGCTGGAGGTGCCGCTCAACGCCCAGCTCATCCGCAACATCATCATCTCGGCGCACTCGCTGCACGACCACGTGGTGCACTTCTACCACCTGTCGGCGCTCGACTGGGTCGACGTGGTGGCGGCGCTCAAGGCCGATCCCGCCAAGGCCTCGGCGCTGGCGGAGTCGATCTCCAACTGGCCCGGCAACTCGGTGAAGGAGCTCACCGCGGTCAAGGCCAAGCTGGCCGGCTTCGTGGCCGCGGGGCAGCTCGGCCCCTTCCAGAACGGCTACTGGGGCCACCCGGCCATGAAGCTGCCGCCGGAGGTCAACCTGCTGGCGGTCGCCCACTACCTGCAGGCCCTGGAGATCCAGCGCAAGGCCAACCAGATCGTGGCCATCCTGGGCTCCAAGACCCCCCACATCCAGAACCTGGCGGTGGGCGGCGTGGCCAACGCCATCAACCTCGACAGCCCCTCCGCGCTCAACATGGAGAAGCTGTACCGGATCAAGGCGCTGCTCGACGAGGTCACCAGCTTCGTCACCCAGTGCTACCTGGTCGACGTGGCCGCGGTGGCCGGCTTCTACCCGGAGTGGTTCAAGTACGGCGCCGGCGTCACCAACTACCTGGCCGTGCCGGACATGCCCACCGACGCCAAGATGACCAAGTTCGACCTGCCGGGCGGCGTCATCATGGCCGGCCAGCCGGGCGTCCGGAAGATCGCCAACTGGAACGACGACTTCCTCAAGACCAACGTCACCGAGTCGATCGCCCACTCGCACTACGACGGCGACTGGCAGCGCGGCCCGTGGGACGAGGAGACCGTCCCCAAGTTCTCCGGCGAGTGGAAGGCCGAGTCCCCGGCCCCCAAGAAGTACAGCTGGGTCAAGGCGCCGCGGCTCGACGGCAAGCCCATGCAGGTGGGCCCGCTGGCCCAGGTGCTGGTCGGCTTCCTCACCAACGATCCGCTCACCCTCAAGTGGGTGGGGGCGGCCATCGCCACCGTCAAGTCGATCCACAAGATCGACGTCACCCCGGCCATGCTCCACTCCACCCTGGGCCGCCACGCCGCCCGGGCCATCCGCACCGCCATGATGGCCGAGCTGACCCAGAAGCACTGGGGCCTGCTCATGGAGAACATCGGCAAGGGCGACACCACCACCTTCGCCGATCCCAACCCCAAGCTGGCCAACGGCAGCTACCGGGGCGTGGGCTTCCACGAGGCGCCGCGCGGGACCCTCTCCCACTGGTGCGTCCTGGAGAACGGCAAGATCAAGAACTACCAGTGCGTGGTCCCCTCCACCTGGAACGCCGGGCCGCGCGACGGCAAGGAGCAGCCCGGCCCCTACGAGGCCTCGCTGGTGGGCAACCCCATCGCCGACCCCAAGCTGCCGCTCGAGGCGCTGCGCACCATCCACTCCTTCGATCCCTGCCTGGCCTGCGCCATCCACACCCACGACGCCGACGGCACCGACCACGGCTCGGTGAAGGTGCTCTAGTCATCCGGGGTGGCGTGGCGGCCCGACCGGTCGCCGCGCCACCACCGGCAGCGCCACCGCCAGCCCCAGCACCGCCGCCATCACCGGCAGCGCCCCCAGGTAGGAGCCGGTCAGGTCCTTCACCGCGGCCACGAAGCCCGGCCCGGCCACGCCGGCCACGCCCCACGCCGAGAGCAGCCACCCGTAGTTGACGCCGAGGTGGCGGGTGCCGAACCAGTCGGCGCAGAGCGAGGGCATGGTGCCGAAGCCGCCGCCGTAGCAGAGCAGCACCAGGGCGAAGAGCGCGGTCACCGCCGGCACGGCGTGGACGCCGCCCACCACCGCGAAGACCAGCGCCTGGACGCCGTAGATGAGCCCGAAGGCCAGCCGGCGCCCCAGCCGGTCGGACACGGCGCCCCAGAAGAACCGCCCCAGCCCGTTGGCCACGGCGATGGCCCCGTAGACCGCCACCGCCCGGTCCTCGGAGAGGCCGGTCAGCTCCACCAGCAGCGGCACGGCGCTGGAGATGAAGAGGATGCCGGCGGCCACGTTGAGGAAGAGCATGGCCCAGAGGGCCCAGAACTGCGGGGTGCGGAGGGCCAGGGAGGGGGGCCAGCCGTCGTGACCCGGGGCGGGGCGGGGGGAGGCGGCGGCCGGACCGGGCGTGGCGCCGCCAGCCAGGGCGGCAGCGGCTCCACCCGGGGGATCGCGCAGCAGCGCCGCGGCGGCCAGCCCCACCGCGCCGAAGACCAGCCCCGAGCCGGTGAGGCGGGCGCCGATGGCGTCGGCCCCCACCACCGGGCCGAGGGCCCGCATGGCCAGGTTGTAGAGGAAGGCCCCCAGCCCGAAGCCCATCACCACCAGCCCGGTGCCGAGGCCGCGGCGCTCCTGCCCGAACCACTTGGCCACCGCCGCCACCGGGGTCACGTAGCCGAGCCCCAGCCCGAGCCCGCCCACCACGCCGTAGGTGGCGTAGAGCCAGGGCGCCCCCAGCCGGGCCACGCCGAGGCCGGCGGCGACGTTGCCGACGGCCCAGAGGGCGGCGCCGGCCAGCGCCACCCGGCGCGGGCCGAGCCGGTCCTGCAGCCGCCCCCCGAGGATGGCGCCGACGCCGAGGAAGAAGATGGCGGTGGAGAAGGCGCCGGTGGTGGTCCGGGCCGACCAGCCGAAGGCCTGCCCCAGCGGCCGGGCGTAGAGGCTCCAGCTGTAGACGGCGCCGAGGACCGCCATCAGGGCGGTGCCGGCGGCCGCGACCATCCAGCGCATGCCTCTGTCGTGGCATGGCCGCGCCCCCCCGTCGAGGGAGAAGGACGCCCGTGCACGCCGCGGTGAGCCGGCCTACACTGTCCGGCCTTGCCGACGTCCAGGCCCACCGCCGCCGCCGAGCCGAAGGCCCTCACCGGGGCCGAGCGGCAGCTCATCGCCGAGGAGGAGGCGCTGCTGGGCCGGGTCCAGCTGGCGCTGGCGGCCCGGCGCACCGGCCGCGATGACGGCGCCGAGCTGGAGGGGCGGCTGCGCGAGCTGCGCGAGGAGGCGCTGGAGCTGACCGCCAAGGACCTGCCCACCGTCTTCCAGGAGATGGGGCTGGTGCGGGCGGTGATGGAGCGGAGCCGCGGCGGCGACGTGCCCGATCCGGCCGCCCCGTACTTCGCCCACCTGCGGCTGCGGGAGGGGGCCGAGGTGCGCGACTACTGCCTGGGGCGCGCCACCTTCTTCGAGCGGCAGGCCGGGGTGCGGGTGGTCGACTGGCGGGCGGCGCCGGTGGCCGGGCTCTTCTACCGCTACCGCGACGGCGAGGAGTACGAGGAGCCGTTCCCGGGGCGGGTGGCGCGAGGCGTGGTGGAGGCGCGGCGGGTGGTGGTCATCGACCGCGGCCGGCTGGTGCGGATCACCGCCGGGACCACGGCGCTGGTGCGCGGCCCCGAGGGCTGGAGGCGGGCCTCGGTCTCCGGGGCCCGGCTGGGCGGCGGCGCCGGGACCGCGGCCCGCGCCGGGGCCCTGGGCGTGGGGGTGGGGGCCCGGGATCGGCCGGCCGACGCCGAGGTGACGGCGCTCCTCGATCCCGAGCAGTGGGAGGCGGTGAGCGCCCCCGCCTCCGAGCCGCTGCTGGTATTGGGCAGCGCCGGCAGCGGCAAGACCACGGTGGCGCTGCACCGGCTGGCGCGCATCGCCGCCGCCGACCCGCGCCGCTACCCGGCCTCGCGCATCCAGGTGGTGGTGCCCGAGCCCGGGCTGGCGCGCCTGGCCACCCGGCTGCTGGCGCCGCTCGGCCTCGACAAGGTGGCGGTCCGCACCCTGGACGACTGGGCCCGGGCCGCCTTCCACTCGGCCTTCGGCGTGCCGCCGCCCCGGCTCTGCGCCGAGCCCCCGGCGCTGGTCTCGCGCCTGAAGCGCCACCCCGCCCTCCACGGCGCCCTCTCGGCGCTGCCGCGCCCGGCCGGCGCGGTGACGCTGAGGACGCTGCGGCGGGACCTCGGCGACCTGCTGGTGGACCCGGCCTTCGTGGGCGGGGTGGTGGCCGCCGCCGCCGGCGACCTGCCCACCACCGCCATCGAGGAGGTGGTGCGCCACACCCGGCTGCAGCTGGCCGAGCCGGCCTCGCTGGCGCTGGCCGGGATCGACCCGGAGCGGCTGGCCACCATCGACGGGCTGGCGGTGGACGAGGACACGCCGGAGTCGCTGGCCGGCTCGCTCGACGCCGAGGACCTGCCGCTGCTGATCTTCATGGCCGCCCGGCGCGGCGGGCCCGGGGCCCGGCGGCTCGCCCACCTGGTGGTGGACGAGGCCGAGGACGTCTCGCTGGTGGAGCTGGCGGTGCTGGGCAGCCACCTCGACGGCGAGCGGAGCGTCACCATCGCCGGCGACGAGGCCCAGCAGACCTTCACCTCCTACGCCGGCTGGCCGCAGGCGCTGGAGGCGGTGGGGGCCCCCGACGCCGCCACCGTCCGGCTGGCCACCACCTACCGCTGCCCGGCGCCGGTCGCCGCGCTGGCCCACCACGTCCTCGGCCCGCTGGCGCCCCCCGAGCCGCCGCGCGCCGGCAAGCAGGGCGCGCCGGTGGTCCGCTTCGACTTCCCTGGCGAGGCCCACGCCCAGCTCTTCCTGGCCGGCGCCATCCGCGAGCTGCTGGAGCGGGAGCCGGCGGCCTCGGTGGCGGTGGTGGCGTCGTCGCCGGAGACGGCGCGCGGGTTCCACAGGCTGCTCTCCGACCTGCCCGAGGCCAGGCTGGCCCTCGATGGTGGCTTCTCCTTCCGTCCTGGTGTGGACGTGACCGACGTGGCCAGCGTCAAGGGGCTGGAGTTCGACTACGTGGTCATCCCCGACGCCTCGGCGCGGGCCTACCCGGACGAGCCGGAGGCCCGTCGCCGGCTCCACGTGGCCGTCACCCGCACCGCCCACCAGCTCTGGATCGCCGCCACCGGGACCCCCTCGCCGCTGCTCAGCTCGCTGCGGCCGGCCTGATCCGGCGCGACCTCCCGTCCGTGACGGGGCGTGACAATCGGTGGCATCGAGGGCACATCCTCGGTATGTACCCGCGAGGGCTCTCGATCCCGCGGCCAAACGGCACAAGACTCGGGTCCCAGACCAACCATCCAGATCACCTTCACCAGGAGAGACGGCACATGGCCAACATCACGCTCGGCGGCAACCCCATCCACACCAGCGGCAACTTGCCGGCGGTGGGCGCCAAGGCGCCCGACTTCAAGCTGACCGCCGGGGACCTGAAGGACCTCTCCCTGGCCGACTTCAAGGGCAAGAAGAAGGTGCTCAACATCGTGCCGTCGCTCGACACCCCGGTCTGCGCCACCTCGACCCGCAAGTTCAACGCCGACGCCGGCAAGCTGCCCAACGTGGTGGTGCTGGTGATCTCGGCCGACCTGCCCTTCGCCGCCAAGCGCTTCTGCACCACCGAGGGGCTGGCCAACGTCACCCCGCTCTCCACCTTCCGCTCCAGCTTCGCCAAGGACTACGGCATCGCCCTGGTGGACGGCGCGCTGGCCGGCGTCACCGGCCGGGCGGTGATGGTCCTCGACGAGAACGACAAGGTCGTCTACGAGGAGCTGGTCCCGGAGATCAAGCAGGAGCCCAACTACGAGAAGGCGCTGGCGGCGCTCACGTAGGCGAGGCCCGCTCCCGCCGCACCCCGCGCCGCCGCTCCACCTCGCGTGGTGGGCGGCGCGGTCGTGTCATGGGGGGTGATGGGGGGCGAGGCCTCAGCCCTCCCAGAGCTGCCGGAGGGGCACGGCCTGGAGCCGCTCGCCAAACGGCAGCGTCGCCTCGCCGTCGTAGAGGACGACGCCGGCCTTGAAGCGTTCACCGGTGGCCACCTGGAGCTTGCGCAGGCCGCGGAAGTCGGCGGCGGTGACCGTGGCTCCGGCCTTCACCTCGATGCCGGCCACCTCGCGGGCGCCGCGCTCCAGCACCAGGTCAACCTCGGCGCCGTCACGATCCCGGTAGTGGTGGAAGTCGATCCGCTGGGGCAGGCCGCTGGCGAGGCGTCGGAGCTCCTGCACAACGAAGGTCTCGAGGAGCTGGCCCAGCAGGCCACGATCAGCCGTGAGGGCGGCGGCGTCGAGGCCGAGGAGGGCGCAGGCGAGGCCGCTGTCGCCGAGGTGGACCTTGGGCGTCTTGACGAGGCGGCTCAGCCGGTTGCCGTGCCACGGCGGGAGCTCGTCCACCAGGAAGACCCGCTCGAGCAGCGTGACGTAGTCGCGGACCGTCGGGCGGCTCAGCCCGAGCGGCACGGAGAGATCGGAGACGTTGAGCAGCCGGGCGGTCTGGGCGCCGATCAGGGCGAGGAGGCGTGGGACGGCGTCGAGGGAGGCGATGCGGGCCAGCTCCCGGACATCGCGCTGGGCCATCGTCTCGATGTAGTCGCGGTACCAGGCGGCGCGCCGGTGCGCGGCCGGTCGGGCCAGCGCGGCCGGGTAGCCGCCAGCGGCGATGAGCGCCGGGAGCTCGCGGCCGAGCCGCTTCCCGGTTCGGGTGCGGTGCGAACCCGAGAAGAGCCGCGCGACGAACTCCGACCCGCCGCCGCCGAGTTCCGCCTGCGCGAAGGGGTGGAGCCTCACGATCTCCATCCGGCCCGCCAGCGAGTCGGAGAGGCGCGGGAGGAGCAGGACGTTGGAGGAGCCGGTGAGGAGGAAGCGTCCGGGCCGGCGGTCGCGATCGACGGCGCGCTTCAGCGTGGAGAAGAGCTGCGGGGCGCGCTGGACCTCGTCGAGGATGACCTCGGCGGGCAGGTCATCGACGAAGCCGGTGGGGTCCGCCTCTGCGGCGGCCAGGGTTGCCGAGTCGTCGAACGTGAAGTAGGCGCGGCCGGTCCGGGCGCCGATCATCCTGGCCAACGTGGTCTTGCCGCACTGCCGCGGGCCGTGGATGAGTACCACCGGCGTGTCGGCGAGCGCCTCCGTGACCCTGGGTTCGGCGAGGCGTGGGTGACTGGGCGGCCCGATCATGCGCCGGATGGTAGGGTCGCGCTCCGGCTGATTGCAAGGTCATGGTCCGGCTACTTGCAAGGTCATGGTCCGGCTACTTGCAAGGTCATGGTCCGGCTGATCGAAGGCCGCTCCGTCAGGAGCTGCCATGGAGGGCCCCGGCCGGACCTCCATGCTGCCCTTCGCCGCGTCCGTCGTTCGGAGCAGAACTCGGGAACGTCCTCGCCGGCCGGCGCTTCGACGCCGCGCCCTCACGGCGCCTCCAGCTCCCCCGCCAGGCGCGCCCACTCGTCGTAGAGCCCGGCCAGGTCCCGCTCGGCGGCCGCCTTCCGCAGCACGTGGGGCCGGGCCAGGGCGAAGTCCTGGTAGATGGCCGGGTCGGCCATGGCGTCGCTGGCCTCGCGGGCCTCCGCCTCCAGCGCCGCGATGTGGGCCTCCACCTTGGCGAGCGCGTCGCGCAGCGGCTTCTCCCGCCGGTAGCGCTGGTTGCGGGCCTCGGCCTCGACCCGCTTCCGCTCCCGGTCCGGCTCTCCGCCCGGGGCCGGCCCCGCGCGCCCGTCGGCGTCGGCGGCGGCGCCACCGGCCGCCTCCTCGAGCTGCTTCTGGTGGTAGAGCCAGTCGTCGAGGTTGCCGGGGCAGGGGAGGATGGCGCCGTCCTTCACCTCCCAGATCACCGTGGCCAGCGCGTTGACGAAGGTCCGGTTGTGCGAGACGAAGAGCAGCGTGCCGGGGAAGCCGCGCAGCGCCTCGATGAGCGCCTCGGAGCTGTCCAGGTCGAGGTGGTTGGTCGGCTCGTCGAGCAGCAGCAGGTTGGCCGGCACCAGCAGCAGCTTGGCCAGCGCCACCCGGGCCCGCTCGCCGCCGGAGAGGACGCGGATCTGCTTCTGCACGTCGTCGCCGGTGAAGAGGAAGCCGCCGGCGATGTTGCGCACCCAGGCCTCGCCCTTGTCCGGCGCCAGCGCCCAGAGCGTCTCCAGCACGGTGGCCTTCGGGTCGAGCGAGCCTGCGGTGACGCCGCCCGGCTCCAGCAGGTGCTGGGCGTAGTAGCCCATCACCACCCCGTGGCCCGGCTTGACGTCGCCGCGGTCGGGGGCCAGCGTCCCGGCCGCCAGCTTGAGCAGCGTCGACTTGCCGGCGCCGTTGGGGCCGATGACGCCGATCCGGTCGCCGCGGGCCACGGTGGCCGAGAGGTCGCGGTAGACGGTGCGCGGGCCGAAGGCCTTGGCCAGCCCCGTGAGCCGCAGCACCTCGCGCCCGGAGCGCGGCGCCTCGGCGAAGCGGAAGCGGACCGTGGCCCGCTCCTCCAGCGTCTCCACCGTCTCCATCTTGTCGAGCAGCTTCTGCTTCGACTTGGCCTGGGCCGCCTTGGTGGCCTTGGCGCCGAACCGCTCGATGAACCCCTCCAGCTGGTCGCGCTTGTCCTGCTGCTTCTTCGCCGAGGCGCTGAGGCGGGCCTCCTCCTCGACGCGCCAGGCCCGGTAGGCGGTGACGCCGCCGGAGTAGGCGCGCACCCCCTCCAGCTCCAGCGCCAGCACCTTGTTGACCTGCCGGTCGAGGAACTCGCGGTCGTGGCTGACCAGGATCAGCGCCCGGCGCGAGCCGCGCAGGAACTGGTCGAACCAGGTGAGGGTGGGGATGTCGAGGTGGTTGGTCGGCTCGTCGAGCAGCAGCAGGTCGGGATCCTGGAGCAGCAGCCCGGCCAGGGCGGCCCGCATCTTCCAGCCGCCGGAGAGGGCCGAGCAGGGCTTCGTGAGCTCGACCAGCGAGAAGCCCAGCCCGGTCAGCAGCCGCTCGGCGCGGTGCCTGCCGAACCGCTCCTCGAAGTGGTCGAGCTGCTCGTGCAGGTCGGCCAGCGCCGCGGCCAGCTCCAGCTGGGCCTCCGCCTCGGTGGCGGCGTGGAGCCCGTCCTCGGCCGCCTGGAGCCGCTCCTGCAGCGAGGCCCGGCCCGGCACCGCCGCCAGCACCGACTCGATCACCGAGCCAGCCGGCAGCGCCGCCACGTCCTGGGGCAGGTAGCCGACCCGGGTGCCGCGCCGCCAGGTCAGGGCGCCGGCGTCGGGGCTCACCTCCCCGGCCAGGATGCGCAGCAGCGTCGACTTGCCGGTGCCGTTGGCGCCGAGCAGGCCGATCCGGTCCTGCGGGCCGACCGAGAAGCCGGCGCCGTCGAAGAGGACCTTGGGTCCGTGGGACAAGGAAAGACCGCTGGCGACGAGGAGGCTCATCGGCAGCGGTCAGTATCGCGTCCCGGCGCCGCCGGCAAGGCGGGCGCCGGGGACGGGCCGGCGGCTACAGGTAGAAGCGGAAGAAGAGCAGCCCGAGGGTGTTGTAGGAGACGATGGAGGGCTGGTCGATCACCCCGCCGCGCTTCAGCTCGCCGAACCCGGTGCGGCCCAGCTGGGCCTCGGCGCCGAGCGAGAAGCGCGGCGACGCCAGCCACTCACCGCCGGCGGCGAGGGCGAAGCGGAAGTCGGTGGCCGAGGCACTGACCCCGGCGGTGTTCTTGTCGCTGACGAAGTTGAGGCCGAGCCGGGCGCCGCCGTAGAAGTTGATGTCCTTGGCCGGCCGGGTCACGTAGAAGCCGCCGACGCCGAGGAAGAGGGCGCTCCCGGTGCCGCCCAGGTCCTGGTCGTAGCTGAAGTAACCGAGCGAGGGCTCGACGCGGAACTGGCCGAAGTTGATGGGGACGTAGATCTGGTTGGTGGGGAGCCGGTTGCCCATCATCACGCTGGTGATGTCGAAGGCGCCCACCGAGACCCCGAGGCCCACCTGGACCTTGTCGGCGGCCTTCTCCTCGGCGGGAGCGGCGGGGGCGGCGAGAGCGGGAGCGGCGAAGGCGAGGGCGGCGAGCAGGGCGGTGGCGCGGGCGAGCGTGCGGACCATGAGGACTCCGGTGTGAGGGTGGACGGCGGGCCTCTGGTCCGCCAAGGCGATATTCTACCCCCGCCGCGAGGCCCGTCCACATCTCGCTGCCAGGCGCGCCGGTGCGGCAGGACGCCGCGCGCGGGACGGGAAGGCCTCCTCAGCCTCCCCGCTGGTGCGGGTAGCCCACCGAACGCGGCGGGTCGAAGTTCTCCTTGAGCGTGCGGATCGAGGTCCAGCGGATCAGGTTGGCGAGGCTGCCGGCCTTGTCGTTGGTGCCCGAGGCCCGGGCGCCGCCGAAGGGCTGCTGCCCCACCACGGCGCCGGTCGGCTTGTCGTTCAGGTAGAAGTTGCCAGCGGCGTCGGCCAGCTGGCCGGTGAGCCTGGCCAGCGCCCCGCGATCGCGGGCGAAGACGGCGCCGGTGAGGGCGTAGGGGGAGGTCGAGTCGCACAGCGCCACCGCCTCCTCCAGCCTGGCGTCGTCGTAGACCCAGAGGGTGAGCACCGGCCCGAAGATCTCCTCCTGCATCAGCCGCGAGCGCGGGTCGGTGGTCTCGACCACCGTGGGCGCCACGAACCAGCCGGTGGCGTCGTCGGTGGTGCCGCCGCAGTGGATGGTGTGGCCGGGGGTGGCGCGGGCCAGGTCGAGGTAGCCCTTGATGCGGGTGAAGGCGGCCTTGTCGATGACCGCCGAGAAGAAGGAGGCGAAGTCCTCGACCGGCCCCACCGCCAGCGCCGCCACCTCGGCCAGCAGCCGCTCCTTCAAGGCCGGCCAGAGCGAGCGGGGCACGTAGGCGCGCGAGGCGGCGGAGCACTTCTGCCCCTGGTACTCGAAGGCGCCGCGGCAGAGCGCCACCGCGGCCGTCTCGACGTCGGCCGAGGGGTGGAGGAAGACGAAGTCCTTGCCGCCGGTCTCGCCGACGATGCGCGGGTAGCCGCGGTACTTCTCCAGGTTGCCGGCGATGGTCCGCCACATCCCGTTGAAGACCGCCGTCGAGCCGGTGAAGTGGAGGCCGCCCAGCGAGGGCTGGGCCAGCGCCGCGTCCCCCACGGTGGCGCCCGGGCCGGGGACGAAGTTGATGACCCCGGGCGGCAGGCCGGCCGCCTCCAGCAGCTTGAGCAGGTACCAGTTGGAGAGGACCGCGGTGGAGGCCGGCTTCCAGACCACCCCGTTGCCCATCAGGGCCGGGGCGGTCGGCAGGTTGGCGGCGATGGCGGTGAAGTTGAACGGGGTGAGGGCGAAGACGAACCCCTCCAGCGGCCGGTACTCGGTCCGGTTCCAGATGCCCGGCGAGGAGACCGGCTGGTCGGCGAGGAGCTGCGCCATGAAGTGCGGGTTCCAGCGCCAGAAGTCGATGACCTCGCAGGCCGAGTCGATCTCCGCCTGCTGCACCGTCTTGCCCTGGCCGAGCATGGTGGCGGCGTTGAGCGTGGACCGCCAGGGCCCGGCGGCCAGGTCCGCCGCCTTGAGCAGCACCGCGGCCCGGTCGTGGGGGCCGAGCGCCGCCCAGTCGCGCCGCGCCTTCACCGCCGCCTCGGCGGCCGCCGCCACCTCGACGGGGCCGGCCTGGTGGAAGCGGGCCAGCACCTGGGCGTGGCGGTGCGGGGCCCGCACCTCGGCGAGGCGGCCGGTGCGGACCTCCTGGCCGCCGATGACCAGCGGGATCTCGATGGGGTCGGCCGCCAGCTCCTTCAGCCGTGCCTGCAGCGCGGCCCGCTCCGGCGTGCCCGGGGCGTGGGTCAGGGTCGGCTCGTTGCGGGGGGCGGGGATGCGGAAGCTGGCGTTGGACATGCGTGGCCTCGCGGGATCGGTGCGGCGGGGAAGATAGTCCAAAAGCGGCGGGGGCGCTCCCACGGCGGCGGCGCGGTATCCTGCGCCATGCCCACTCCGAAGCAGGCCAGCACGCCCCGCCGCCGCGCCACCGGGCCCCAGCCGCCCGCCCGCCCGCCCGACGGGGCGCCGCCCCCCGCCCCGACCCCCGCCTTCCTGCGCCGCTTCTTCCGCCGCGACCGGTTCGCCGCCGGCGCCGGCATCCGGCTGGTCGACTGCGGCCCGGGGCGGGCGGTGGCCCGCCTGACGCTCGACGCCGGCCACATGAACGGCGTGGACGTGGCCCAGGGAGGCGCCATCTTCACGCTGGCCGACTTCGCCTTCGCCGTGGCCTGCAACACCCGCGGGCCGGTGGCGCTGGCCATCGACGTCTCCATCTCCTTCCTGGCGGCCACCTCGCGCGGGACCCTGACCGCCACCGCGGTGGAGGTCTCGCGCTCGGCGCGCCTCTCCCGGGTCGAGGTGGCGGTGAAGGACGCCAAGGGGGGCACGGTGGCCCTCTTCCACGGCACCGCCTACGTCACCCGGGACTCCATCCACCAGGTGGCGGCGCGGGCTACCCCTCCTCGTCGCCGCCCAGCCCGTACTTCTTGAGCTTGTCGTGGAGGGTGACGCGGGAGACGCCGAGCCGGCGCGCCGCCTCGCTGCGGTTGCCCAGCGCCGCCTTGAGCGCCTCGTAGACCAGCCCGCGCTCGTAGGCCTCGACCCGCTGCTTCAGCGACAGCGGCCCCTCGTCGGCCGGCGCCGCCTCGCCGCGCCCGAACGGCAGCAGCGACAGGTCGAGCCCCTCCGGCGGCGACAGCGCCACCAGGCTCTCCAGGGCGTTCTCCAGCTCGCGGACGTTGCCCGGCCAGGGGTGGGCGCGCAGCCGGTCGAGGAGCGCCTCCGGCACCCGCAGCCCCTCGACGCCGAAGCGGGTGGCGAAGCGGTCGAGGAAGGTGCGGGCCAGCAGCACCACGTCGTCGGGCCGGTCGCGCAGCGGCGGGACGTGGAGCCGGACCACGTTGAGCCGGTAGTAGAGGTCCTCGCGGAAGCGCCCCGCCTTCACCTCGGCCTCGAGGTCACGGTGGGTGGCGGCCAGCACCCGGACGTCGACGGTGCGGGTCTTCTCCTCGCCCACCGGCCGCACCTCCCCCTCCTGCAGCACCCGCAGCAGCTTGGCCTGCGAGGCGGCGGTCAGCTCGCCGATCTCGTCGAGCAGGATGGTGCCGCCGTCGGCCTCGCCGAAGAGGCCGGGCCGGGCCCGGACCGCGCCGGTGAAGGCGCCGCGGGCGTGGCCGAAGAGCTCGGCCTCGGCCAGCTCCGGTGACAGCGCCGCGCAGTTGAAGCGGACGAAGGGCTTCTCGGCCCGCGGCGAGGCCCGCACCAGCGCCTCGGCCACCCGCTCCTTGCCGGTGCCGCTCTCGCCGGTGATGAGGACGGTGATGTCCTTGGGGGCCACCCGGGCCACCAGCCGGGCCAGCGTCCGCATCGACTCCGAGCCGAAGACCATGGTGCGCGACAGCGCCAGCTCGCCGGCCAGCCGCTCGTTCTCGTCGCGGAGCCGGACCGCCTCGACCGCCCGCCGCACCACCGCCAGCAGCTCGTCGGTCTCGAAGGGCTTCTTGAAGTAGTCGTAGGCGCCGGCCTTGATGGCCTCGACGGCGTCGCGCTCCGAGCCGTGGGCGGTGATCAGCACCACCCGGGTGGCCGGGGCGCGGGCCACCAGCTCGGCCAGCAGGCCGCGGCCGTCGAGCCGGGGCATGCGCAGGTCGGTGATCACCAGGGGCGCCGGGCGCTCGGTGAAGCGGGCCAGCGCCTCCACCCCGTCGCCGGCCTCGTCGACCTCCAGCCCCTCCGACTCGAGGATCTCGCGGAGCGTGTAGCGGACCCCGGCGTCGTCGTCGACCACCAGCACCCGGGCGCTCACGCGCACCCCCGGGCCGCGCCGGCGTCGGTGGGCTCGGGCCCCGGCAGCCGCAGCGAGGCCTCGGTGCCGCCGCCCTGGCGCGAGGCCAGCGACAGGTCGCCGCCGTGCTGGCGCGCCAGCGCCCGGGCGATGGTGAGGCCGAGCCCGCTCCCCTGGGCCTTGGTGGTGACGCCGGGATCGAAGATCTGCCGCCCCAGCGCGGCGTCGAGCCCGCGGCCGCGGTCGGCCACCACCACCAGCGCCCCGCCGCCGGGGACCGCCTGGGCGCGCAGCAGCACCACCGACTCCGGGGCCGAGGCGTCGAGGGCGTTCTGCACCAGGTTGATGAGCACCTGCTTCACCTTGCGGGGGTCGCACCTCGCCGGGGCCGGGTCGGCGGCCTCCACCTCGATCTCCACGCCGCGCTCGTGGGCCAGCCCCTCGTGGAGCGCCGCCACCTCGCGGCAGAGCTCGCCGGCGTCGTGGTCGCCGAGCGCCAGCGGCACCAGCGGGCGCGAGAAGTTGAGGAACTCGTCGAGGATGGCCTGCATGCGATCCACCTCGTGGCGCAGCACCGCCAGCCGCTCCGCCCCCTTGCCGCCGGCCGCCGCCAGCGCCGGCGCCAGCAGCCCGGCCAGCCCCTTCACCGAGGCCAGCGGGTTCTTCAGCTCGTGGGCGATCTCGGCGGAGAGGGCGGTCAGCTCCTCGGCCCGCTCGGCGTGGGACCGCAGCGACTCGGCCTGGGCCCGCACCGTGCGGCGCAGCATGGCGTCGAAGGCGCGGCGGACGAACCGCCCCAGCTGCCGGCTCAGCGCCAGCAGCACGGTGAAGGTGACGGCCGCGGTCCAGGTGCGGATGGTGGGGATGCGCCCCTCGCCGGAGAGGGCGGGGATGCGCAGCCAGAGATCGCCGCGGGTCAGCTCGAGGATGGTGAAGACGACCACCGTGAACATCTCCAGGCCCATCAGCCAGGTGGCCGCCGCCGGCGAGCCGAAGAGGCCGATGGCCACGGTCAGCACCACCATGACCGGCAGGAACGGGCTCTGCAGGCCGCCGCTGACGGCGCTGAAGGTGACGACGGCGAGGATGCCCACCACCAGGTTGCGGTCGATGGCGTGGCGGGAGAGGCCGCGCCGCTGCCAGCGCCGGAACTCGATGACGAAGATGGCGGCCAGCACCGGAACCGCCACGGCCAGGATGATGATGCGCCAGCCGGTGGGATCGACCCACCAGGTCCAGGC
Source organism: Anaeromyxobacteraceae bacterium (assembly GCA_032654565.1). Taxonomy (GTDB): domain Bacteria; phylum Myxococcota; class Myxococcia; order Myxococcales; family Anaeromyxobacteraceae; genus JADKCZ01. Next base: position 264,869 of record JAULAX010000018.1, read on the forward strand.
GAAGAGGACCACCAGCGCCGGGATCAGGGTGAGCCGGGCGCGGGTGAAGAGCCCGAAGAGCCGGGACATCTCCTGCCGCTGGATCTCCTCGAAGCCGTCCCGGGGGGTCACGCGTGGTTCCTCGTGCGGCGCCGGCCGCGCCGGCAGGATACGACGGGCCGTCCCACCGCGCACGCTGGTGTCTTCCCCGAACCAGGCCATGGCGGGGACAGGAGCAAGAGGGATGCCGTCGGCGACGAGGGGCTGATCCGGCCGCGGGGGCCCGAAGTCCCGCCTCGGCGCGGGCGAGCCGTTCGAAGATCCGTACGCCCCGTCGGAATCCCGACGGCCCGGCGCGGCTCCAACCCACCGGATCGACCGGCTCCGGGCCCGCCAGGCGACGATCGCCTCGTCGGCACGCCGCTTGCCAGTGGGGGCGGGGGCGCGGTCCAATGCGCAACCTTCCGGAGAGCCCACATGCGCCGTGTCGTCATCGCCCTGGTCGCCTTCACCGCCGTCCTCGCCACGCTCATCTCGCTGAAGGTCTGGCTCCAGGCCCGGGCCCTGGCGGCGCCGGCGGGCGGCTCCGGGCAGATCGAGGGGGTGGTGGTGGACCTGTCCTCCCGCGTCGGCGCCCGGGTGGTGGAGGTGAGGGTGCGCGAGGGGCAGGCGGTCAAGGCCGGCGACCTGCTGGTGCGGCTCGACTGCTCCGACCAGGACGCGGTGCTGGCCGAGGCCGAGGCCCGCCTCGCCACCGCCCGGGCCCAGGCCAGCGCCGCCGGGGCCCAGCGCCAGTCGGCGGTCGGCTCCACGGCGGCGGCGCGGGCCGGCCAGGCGGCCGCCGGGGCCCAGGCCGCCTCGCTGGTGGCCCAGCGCGACGCCGCCGAGCGCCAGGCCCAGCGGGTGGCGGCCACGCCGGGCAGCGTCACCGAGGCCAGCATCGACCAGACCCGGTCGGCGGCCGACGGGCTGCTCCACCAGGCCGAGGCGGCGGCGGCGCAGGCCCGGGCCAGCGAGGCGCAGGCCCGGGCGGCCGAGGCCGGGGTGGGCGCGGCCGAGGCCCAGGCCCGGGCCGCCGAGGCCCAGGTGAAGGCGGCCGAGGCGTCGGTGGCGCGGGCCCGGCTGCTGGCGGGGGAGTGCGAGCTGAAGGCGCCGCGCGACGCCGAGGTGAGCAAGCTCCCGCACCAGGCGGGAGAGCTGGTGGCCCCCGGCGCGGTGCTGGTCCGCCTCGTCGACCTCTCCGAGCCGAAGGCCACCTTCTACCTGCCCAACGCCGAGGTCGCCGCCGTGAAGCCCGGGGCGGCGGCGCTGGTGGCGGCCGACGCCTGGCCCGGCCAGGCCTTCGAGGGGACGGTGCGGACCGTCTCGCTGGAGGCCGAGTTCACGCCCCGGAACATCCAGACCCGCACCGACCGCGACCGGCTGGTCTACCCGGTCGAGGTGACGGTGAAGGATCCCGAGCACCGGCTGCGGGCCGGGATGCCGGTGCAGGTCACCATCCCCGGCACCGGGCGGTAGCCATGGTGGAGCAGGCCACCGCCGCGCCGGCGCCACCGGCCATCGTCGCCCGCGACCTGCGCCGCCGCTTCGGCGCCGTGCAGGCCCTCGACGGGCTCGGCTTCACGGTGGCGCGCGGCGAGCTCTACGGCCTGGTCGGCCCGGACGGCGCCGGCAAGACCACCGCCATCCGGGCGCTGGCCGGCCTCATCGACCTCGACGGCGGCGAGGCGCGCATCCTCGGCCTCGACCCGGCCCGTGACGGCGCGGTGCGCGAGCGGCTGGGGCTGATGCCGCAGCAGTACAGCCTCTACCGCGACCTCACCGTGGGCGAGAACCTGCGCTTCTTCGGCCGGCTGGCGACGCTCTCCGGCCCCACCTACCGCGAGCGCGCCGCCCGGCTGCTGGCGCTGACCCGCCTGGCCCCCTTCGTGGATCGGCGCGCCGACCAGCTCTCCGGCGGCATGTACAAGAAGCTGGCCCTCTCCTGCGCCCTGCTCACCGAGCCGGAGGTGCTGCTGCTCGACGAGCCGACCAACGGCGTCGACCCTGTCTCGCGGCGCGAGCTCTGGGCCCTGCTCCACGAGTTCGTCGAGGGGGGCATGGCGGTGGTGATCAGCACGCCCTACATGGACGAGGCGGAGCGCTGCCACCGGGTGGGGCTGGTGCACCACGGCCGGCTGCTCCTCGAGGGGGCGCCGGAGCGGCTGCTGGCCGACTTCGAGCGGGCCGGCCACGCCCGGCCCACCTTCGAGGAGCTCTTCATCGACTCGATCGGGCGGGCCGCGTGAGCCAGGCCATCGTGGTCCGCGACCTGACCCGACGCTTCGGCGCCTTCACCGCGGTGGACGCGGTCTCCTTCGAGGTGGAGCAGGGGGAGATCTTCGGCTACCTCGGGGCCAACGGCGCCGGCAAGAGCACCACCATCCGCATGCTCATCGGGCTGCTGGCGCCGACCGGGGGCCGGGCCACCGTGGCCGGGCACGACGTGGCCTCCGCGCCGAGCCGGGTCAAGGAGTCGATCGGCTACATGTCGCAGAAGTTCTCGCTCTACCTCGACCTGCCGGTGGAGGAGAACCTGCTCTTCTTCGGCGCCGCCTACGGCCTTGAGGGGCGGGCGCTGCGGACCCGCGCCGGCGAGCTGCTGGAGCGGGTCGGCCTCGACGCCCAGCACGACGTCACCACCGGTGACCTGCCGGGCGGCCAGCGGCAGCGGCTGGCGCTGGCCTGCGCCCTGCTGCACCGGCCCGGCATCGTCTTCCTCGACGAGCCCACCGCCGGCGTCGATCCGGTGGCGCGCCGCGCCTTCTGGGAGCTGATCCGCGAGCTGGCCGCCGGCGGCACCACCGTCTTCGTCACCACCCACTACCTCGACGAGGCCGAGTACTGCCGGCGCATCGGGCTGATGGTGGACGGGAAGCTGGCGGCCCTCGACACCCCGGCCGGCCTGAAGGAGACCTGGGTGCCGGACCGGGTGCTGGTGGCGCGCGGGCGCGGCCTGGCGGCGGCCGGCCCCCGGCTGGCCGGCGCGGCCGGGGTGAGGGCGGTGGCCCCCTTCGGCGCCGGGCTCCACCTGCGCGTCGACCCGGCCCGGCTCGACGGGGCCGCGGTGGCGGCGGCGCTGCGGGCGGCCGGGGCCGAGGCGGTGGAGGTGGAGGAGGCGGCGCCGACCCTCGAGGACGTCTTCCTGGCGGTGGTCGACCGCGGCGCGGGGGCGGCGCCGTGACCGGCTCGCCGCTGCTCCGCTCGCTGCGCCGCATCGGCGCCATGGCCGGCAAGGAGACCATCCACGTCCGCCGCGACCCGCTCACCCTGGCGCTGGCGCTGGTGATGCCGGTGGTGATGCTCTTCCTCTTCGGCTACGGCGTCTCCAGCGACCTCGACCACATCCCGCTGGCCGTCGTCGACCAGGACCAGAGCGAGGCCTCGCGGGCGCTGGCGCTGGCCTTCGACGGGTCGCGCGAGTTCGCGGTGGTGGGGCGGACCGGCCCCGAGGGCGTCGAGGGGCTCTTCCGCGGCGGCGCGGCGGTGGCGGCGCTGGTGGTGCCGCGCGGCTACCAGCAGGACCTGCTGCTGGGGCGCAAGGCCCAGGTCCAGCTCATGCTCGACGGCGCCGACCCGGTGGTGGGGAACCAGATCCTCTCCAAGGCCGACGCCATCGCCCGCGTCGAGAGCCAGCGGCTGGCCGGCGCCACCTTCGCCCGGCTCCAGCCCCCGCTGCAGGTCAAGGTCTGGACCCGCTACAACCCCGAGGGTCGCTCGGCGCTCTACATGGTCCCCGGGCTCTCGGCCTTCCTGCTGGCCATCACCGCGGTGATGCTGACGGCGCTGGCCATCGCCGGAGAGTGGGAGCGCGGGTCGATGGAGCAGCTCTTCGCCTCGCCGGTGGGCCGCCTCGAGATCGTGCTCGGCAAGCTGCTCCCCTACCTGGCGCTGGGGCTGCTGGAGCTTCTGCTGGTGGTGGCCTTCGGGGCCCTGGTCTTCGACGTCCCCATCCGCGGCAGCCTGCCCCTGATCATGCTCTTCGGCCTGGTCTTCCTGGCCGGCATGCTCGGGCAGGGGCTCTTCATCTCGGTGGTGGCCAAGAACCAGCTGGTGGCCACCCAGGCCGGGGCGCTCTCGGCCATGCTGCCGGCCATCATCCTCTCCGGCATGATCTTCCCCATCGAGAACATGCCGCTGGCGCTGCAGGCCGTCTCGCGCCTGATCCCGTCCCGCTACCTGGTCCACAGCCTGCGCGGCATCCTGCTCAAGGGGAACGGGCTCGACGTGCTCTGGCCCGACCTGCTGGCCATGGCCCTCTTCGCGGTGGCCATCCTCGGGCTGGCCACCGCCCGCTTCAAGCGGAGGTTGGCGTGAGCGCCACCGGCTTCTGGCACACCGCCCGGCGCCAGCTGGGGGCGGTCTTCCGCAAGGAGGTCAGCCAGACCATCCGCGACCGGCGGGTCATGGTCCTGCTCATCGTGGCGCCGCTGGTGCAGACCGTGATGTTCGGCTTCGCCGTCGACTTCGACGTCGACCGGGTGCCCACCGTGCTGGTGGACCAGGATCGCAGCGACCAGGGCCGGCTGCTGGCCCGCCAGGTGCTGGCCGACCAGACCCTGCGCCACGCCGGCGACCTGGCCGGGATCCCCGAGGCCGACCACGCCCTCGACGACGGCCGCGCCGCCGCGGCGCTGGTCTTCCCGCCCGGCCTGGCCCGCGATCTCGCCAGCCAGCGCCCCGCCGAGGTGCAGCTGCTGCTCGACGGCACCGATCCCAACCGCGCCATGGTGGCCAGCGGCGCGGTCTCCCGCTACTTCGGCGAGGTGGGCGAGCGGCTCATCCGCGAGCGGCTGGAGGCGGCCGGGCGCCCGGCGCCGGCCCAGGTGGTGCTCTCGCCGCGGGTCCTCTACAACCCGCGGCTCAAGACCGCCCCCTACATCGTGCCCGGCATCGCCGGCACGCTGCTGGTCATCGTCACCACGCTGGTCACCGCCATGGGGCTGTCGCGGGAGCGCGAGATGGGGACCATGGAGCAGGTGCTGGTGACCCCCATCCGCCCCCTCTGGCTGCTCATCGGCAAGCTGCTCCCCTTCCTGGTGATCGGGATCTTCGACGTGCTGCTGCTGGTGGCGGTGGGGAGCTGGGTCTTCGAGGTGCCGCTGCGGGGCAGCCTGCTGGTGGGCGCCACCGGGGTGCTGCTCTACCTCTTCTCCACGCTGGGGGTCGGGCTGCTGATCTCGACGCTCTCGCAGAACCAGCAGCAGGCCTTCCTGGGCGGCTTCATCTTCATGATGCCGGCCATCCTGCTCTCCGGGGTGATGACGCCCATCCGCGGCATGCCCGGCTGGCTGCAGGTGATCACCTGGCTCAACCCGGTGCGCCACTTCGCCGAGGTGATGCGCGGGGTGCTGATGCGGGGCGCCGGCTTCGGCGACCTCTGGTTCCAGCTGGCCTTCCTGGCGGCGCTCGGCGTCGGGGTGATGGCGCTGGCGGTGGCCCGCTTCCGCACCCAGCTGGCCTGACCGCCGGCCCCGGCGCCGCGCCGCGCCGGCGGCTCAGTTCACCGGCAGGTGGAGCTTGACCAGCAGCTCCTTGAAGCGGGGATCGGTGGAGAGCCCCTGCACCAGCGGATCGAGCCGCAGGTCCATGAGCCCGCCGTCGGCCTCCAGCCGGGCCCGCTCCAGCCAGCGAAAGGCCAGGTCCTTCTCGCCCCGCCAGGCGTAGACGGTGGCGATCTGGAAGGGGCCCGCGTCGGCGTAGCGGGCCAGCAGCTGGTCGAGCGCCGCCTGGGCCTCGGCGCGCCGCCCCAGCGAGTGGAGCGCCGCCGCCGTCAGCTGGAGCCGGAACAGCTCCTGGCTGCAGCGCCTGGCCTCCTCGAGGGCCTGCTCCGGCCGCCCCTCGACCAGCTCGACCAGGGCCAGGTAGGTGGTGGCGAAGTCCTGCCGCGGCCGCAGCTGCGCCGAGCGGGTGGCGGCCCGGCGGGTCTCCTCCAGGTCGCCCAGCGCCAGCTGGATGGCCGCCAGCGAGGACCAGGCGCTGGGTGAGAGCGGGTCGAGCCGGGTGGCCAGCAGCGCCGCGGTCCTGGCCTCGGCCAGCTGCCCCAGGGGGGCGAGGACATCGCGGGCGTAGCGCTGGCGGATCTCGGCGTTGCCGGGATCGAGCGCCACCGCCCGCTCCAGGTCGGAGCGGGCGCCGATCCAGTCCCAGTCGACGCTGACCCGCAGGAAGCCGCGGACGGCGTACCCCTCGGCCAGCTCGGGGGCCAGCGCCACCGCCTGCTCGGCCGCGCTCATGGCCTCGTCGCGGGCCGCCTTGAGCTGCTCGGCGGTGCCGTCGGCGTTGGCGTGGCCCCAGAAGAGCGCCTGGGAGAGGCCGGCCCAGGCCGGGGCGTAGGTGGGGTCGAGCGCCAGGGCCCGGCGGAAGGCGACCACCGCCCGCTGGGCGTCCTCGGCCCGCTCCTCGCGGTCGAGCTGCCGCCCCAGCAGGTACTGGGCATAGACCTCGGGATCGGCGGTCCAGTGGTGCCTGGAGCTGGGGGCGTGGCCCGCCAGCAGCTTCACCTGCAGGGCCTTGACCACGGCGGCGGCGATCTCGTCCTGGACCGCGAAGAGGTCGGCCACGTCGCGGTCGAAGGTGCGCGACCAGAGGTGGTAGCCGTCGGCCACCTTGAGGAGCTGGGCGGTCACCCGCAGCCGGTCACCGGACCGCCGCACGCTCCCCTCCAGCACCGCCTCGACGCCGAGGTCGCGCCCCAGCTGCCGCAGGTCGGGGAGCGGGTCCTGCAGGGCGGCGGTCGACCGCCGGCCGGTCACCCGCAGCCCCTCCAGCCGGGTCAGCGCCGCCACGATCTCCTCGGCCAGCCCCTCGGCGAGGTGGCCCTGGTCGTGCCTCCCGCTCAGGTCGACGAAGGTGAGGACCGCCACCGAGGGGGTCGGGTCGACCGCGGCCCGCCGACGCCACTCCCAGGCCCCCAGGGCCAGGGCCCCCAGCACCAGCAGGGCCGCGGCCACCGCCGCGATGTGGCCGGTCCAGCGGCGCCAGTGCGGCTGGATGCGGACCGAGCCGGCCGCCGGGCCACCCACCTCGGGCGGCGCCAGCTCGGCCTGGGTCACCAGCAGGCCGGCCAGCACCACGGCGCCGTCGCGCGGCCGCCGCACCGGGTCCTGCTCCAGCATCCGCGAGATCAGCCGGCCCAGCGCCGGGTGGCCGGGCACGGTGAGGCGCGGTGCTGGCTCCCCGCCGAGCACCGAGCGCCCCTCGTCGTCGGGGAAGGGGAGGGCGCCGGTGAGCATGCGGAACAGCAGCACGCCCAGCGCGAAGACGTCGGTCCGCTCGTCCTCGGGCGCCTCGCGCCACTGCTCCGGGGCCATGCCGTTGGGCGTGCCGCCGCCCATGCGCCGGCGGCCGAAGGCCTGGGCCAGGCCGAAGTCGAGCACCTTGGCGCCGCCCCCCTCGACGAGGAAGACGTTGGAGGGCTTGAGGTCGCGGTGGACCACGCCGTGGGCGTGGGCCCAGGCCAGGCCGCGGGCCACGTCGACGGCGATGGCCACGGCCTCGGCGGGGGCCAGCGGGCCGCGGGCCAGCCGCGCCGAGAGGGTCTTGCCGCGCAGCAGCTCCAGCACCAGGTACGGGCCGTGGGCGCAGCGCCCCACGTCGTAGAGCGTCACCAGGTTGGGGTGGGCCAGCCGGGCGATGGTCTCGGCCTCGCGCCGCAGCTGGTCCTCGGCCACCTCGGCGCGCCCGGCGCGGACCACCTTGAAGGCCACCAGGCGGCCCAGCGAGGTGTCGCGGGCCTCGAAGACCACGCCGAAGGCGCCGCGCCCCAGCTCCCGCACCAGCTCGAACCGGTCGACGCGGGCCCCGGGCCGGAGGTCGGGCGACCAGGCCACCCCCTCGTCGACGGCGGGGGTGTGGGCCAGGTCGGCGAGCAGCGCAGAGATGGAGCCGGGCTCGGGGGCTTCCTGGTCGGGTGACTCTGGCGGCACGGCCCGGGACGTTGGCACGCCGCGCGAAGCGGCGGCAAGTCACGGGGAAGGGGGACGGGGACCGTCCGCCTTCTCCGGCCGCGGTCACCTGCGGTAGCGCTCCAGGCAGCGCTCGCCGAAAGCCTGCCGCGCCGCCAACTTGTTGTGCGGTCCGCAGAGCAATCGGAGATTGTCCTCCGTCCTCCCGCCGAACATGGCCCACGGCAGGATGTGATCGAGCTCCAGGCGGTGCGTCGAGCCGCAGCGGCCGCCGCCGTCCCGAGGCCAGCAGCAGCGCCCCCCGTCCCGCGCCCAGACGGCGCGGCGGACGGCGGCGGGGATGGCTTCGCGAGGTCCGGTGCGGCGGAGAGGTGGTGGCTCGTTCGAAGGTTCGATCGAAGACTCGGCCAGGGGCGGGTTCTCGGACAGAGTCGCGGCGGAGGTTCCGACCGGGGCTGCCGTGGGGACGACGCTGCGCGGCCTCTTCACCTGTCCCCGCGCCCTGGCCTGCTTCTCAAGCAAGAGCCTCAGCGCCGCCTGAAGCACCTGCTCCGTGGTGGCGTTCGGGATGGCGTGCGAGAGGCCGTCCTTGGCCATTTCAAGCTCCTTGAGGAACCGGCGGCTCACCGTGACGTGGAGCCTGCGCAGGTCGGCGGTGAGGGGCTCGACTTCGTCGCGGGAGGCGACGACCCGTCCGGGCTGGGTGAAACCGAGTTCAGTTGACTGAACCGTCTTGACCGATCGTGTGGCCTGGGGTGCCTGCAGTTCGAGCGCTGCCGGCGAGACCAGCTCGCTCGGCCGGACCGCCTCGACCAACCGAGGCGACCCCAGGAGCGTCACCACGGCCCGGACCGGCGGATTGGTGACGGGTGCGAGCGCCGCCACCACCTCCCTCGCCTGCTGCGAGGAACAGCCGAAGAAGCGCGGCACCACCTCCGTGCGGTTGGCCTCTGTCAGGACCTTGGAAAGCTCGAACACGGTGGTGATGCACAGGCGCCCGTCGCGGAGCGGATCGATGAGATCGGGGAAGCGCTGGAGCAGGCGAGCTGCCGTCTGCCGGAAGAAGGCCCCGCCCTTGGAGAGCCCGAGCTCTACATTGAGGAAGGCGAAGAGGCTGGCGTGGCCAAGCACCTCCCAGCCGCGGTTGCGGTCGAAGTGTGCCAGGGCGAGCAGGAAATCGGCCGCGGCGGACCGCTCGGCGCGCAGCAGCGTAGCCAGTCCGTCGCGAGCCTGGCGAGCATCACAGAGTTCGAGGGAGGGAGAGGCCGCTCCGTGGATGGAGGCCGCGGCCGAGGGTGGGGTCGGATGCGCGTGGTTGATCATTCACGCATCGTCTCATTCAGGTCTGACATTTCCGGGCCTGCCCACACGCATAGAACCCAAGAGGGACAGGCCATTGGTGACAAACGTACCCGAATCCGAAGGCGCCGCCGCAGGGACCGGTGGGCGGGACGCGACGGACGGCAGGTGGGGGACGGTCTGAGGGTCGTCCCATCAAACCGATCGAGAAGTCAGTCTTCATGGCTTGCGGCGGCGCCACCAGAAGCCGGCGCCGTCGCGATTGAGAGCGAGTTCTGCAGCCGCGCCCGTCACGTCCACGCGCCGCGCGCCGAGGCCGGCGCTCCTGTGGTGGCGCAGCGCAGCCTGGCCCGAGCGGACCCGACCCGCCGGGACCGAGAGGCGGGCGCCGTCAGGAGGAGGGGGCGGAACCAAACCGCAGCGAAAGCCAGGCCAGGAGGCGGTCCTCATGGTTTGCGGCGGCGACGCCAGAGGCCGTCGCCGTCGCGACTGGCCCCGTCGCAACTGGCCCCCGCGTGCGGCCCACCCCGGCCCGGGTTAGATTGCCGCCCGTGTCCGAACCGGTGGTCCAGATCCGCGGCCTGGTGAAGCGCTACGGCGATCTCGTGGCGCTCGACGGCGTCGACCTGGAGATCCGCGCCGGGGAGATCTTCGGGCTGCTCGGCCCCAACGGCGCCGGCAAGACCACCCTGATCTCGGTGGTGACCGGGCTGGCCCGGGCCACCGCCGGCGAGGTCCGGGTGCTGGGCCGGGACGTGGTCGCCGACTACCGGTTCACGCGCCGCCAGGTCGGGCTGGTCCCCCAGGAGATCAACTTCGACCCCTTCTTCACCGTCGAGGAGTCGCTCCACTTCCAGGCCGGCTACTTCGGGGTCAAGCTCACCGAGGCCCGCCTCACCGAGCTGCTCGGCGCCCTCGACCTGGCCGCCAAGCGCACGGTCAGCGCCCGCGCCCTCTCCGGCGGCATGCGCCGGCGGCTGCTCATCGCCAAGGCGCTGGTCCACGAGCCGCGGGTCCTCTTCCTCGACGAGCCCACCGCCGGCGTCGACGTCGAGCTTCGCCGGGCCCTCTGGGCCTACGTCAGGACCCTGCGCGACCGGGGCACCACCGTGGTGCTCACCACCCACTACCTGGAGGAGGCCGAGGCGCTGGCCGACCGGATCGGCGTCATCGACCAGGGACGGCTGCGGCTGGTGGAGGAGAAGGCGGCGCTGCTGGCCCGCTCCGGCGGCCGCTCGCTGGAGCAGGTCTACGTGGAGCTGGTGGGGCGCAAGCCGGCGGTGGCCACGTGATCTCGCTGGGCTTCCGCACCCTGCTGGTCAAGGAGATCCGCCGCTTCCTGCGGGTCCCCGGGCAGACCCTGGCGACGCCGCTCCTGACCACCACCCTCTACTTCCTGGTCTTCGGCGTCTCCATCGGCCACCAGCTGCGCGAGGTGGGCGGCGTGCCCTACGCCCGCTTCATCGTGCCCGGGCTGGTGCTGATGGGGGTGATGCAGAACGCCTACCTCAACAGCGCCTCCTCGCTCTTCGTCATGAAGCTGCAGGGGACCATCGTCGACGTGCTGGTCTCGCCGCTCTCCTACGCCGAGATCCTCGGGGCCTTCGTGCTGGCGGCGGTGGTGCGCGGCCTGCTGGTGGGGGGCATCACCTGGGCGGTGGCCGGGGCCTTCACCGGCTTCGAGGTGGCCCACCCGGCGCTGGCGCTGGCGCTGGTGGCGCTGGCGGCCGCCGCCTTCGCGGCCGGCGGGGTGGTGAGCGCCATCTGGGCGCAGACCTTCGAGCAGGTGAACTTCTTCCCCACCTTCTTCATCCTGCCCCTCACCTTCCTCGGGGGGGTCTTCTTCTCGGTGCGGATGCTGCCCCCCGGGCTGGCGGCGGCGGCCCGGGCCAATCCGGTTTTTTACATGGTGGACGGCCTGCGCTTCGCCATGCTGGGGAGCAGCGACGCCTCCCCCTGGGTCGGCGCCGGCCTGGTGGCCCTGCTGGCGGCCGGGGCGCACACCGTGGCCTACCTGCTCCTCCGCTCCGGCTGGCGGCTGCGCGGCTGAGCATGGTACAGGGGGCCTCTTCCGCGACCTCTTGTCCGAATCCCGGAATCCGTTTCGGGGTCAGATTGGTTTAGTGTACGGCCCCTCAACGGGTCCCAACCGTTTCCCGTCTCCATGGAGGTTTCACCGATGCGTCGTCTTAGCGCCGTCCTGCTCGTCGCCGTCGCCGTGGCGGGCTGCAAGAAGACCGAGCCGCCTGCCGCAGCGCCGGCCGCCGCCACCAACGCCATGGAGGCCCAGGCCGCGCCCCCCGCCTCCAACCTCAAGGGCAAGGTGCTGGAGCGGCTCGACGCGCCCCCCTACAGCTACCTGAGGATCCAGTCGGGCAAGGAGGAGCTGTGGGCCGCGGTGCCCAAGGCCGAGGTGGCCAAGGGCGCCGAGGTGACCGTGCTCAACGCCATGCCCATGGCCAACTTCGAGTCGAAGACCCTGAAGCGGAAGTTCGAGGTGGTCTTCTTCGGCACCCTGGACGGCCCGGCCGCCGCCGGCGCCGCCGCGCCCTCGCCCATGCCCGGGATGGCCCCGGCCGGCATGGACAGCACCCCCGCCGGCATGGCCCAGCAGCACGCCAAGGCCGCCCAGGGGCCGAGCAACGTCGGCGACGTCAAGGTGGCCAAGGCCACCGGCGCCGACGCCCGCACCGTGGCCGAGGTCTACGCCCAGAAGGGCGCCCTCAAGGACAAGCCGGTCACCATCCGCGGCAAGGTGGTCAAGTTCAACCCCGGCATCATGGGCAAGAACTGGGTCCACATCCAGGACGGCACCGGCAAGGCCGACAAGCAGGACAACGACGTCACCGTCACCACCCAGGACATGACCGCGGTCGGCGAGACGGTGGTGGTCAAGGGCACGGTCCGCGCCGACAAGGACTTCGGCGCCGGCTACGCCTACCCGGTCATCGTCGAGGACGCCAAGCTGTCGAAGTAGCCACCCGGCGCGGCGGCGGCAGGCGGGCGCTCACCTCCGGGTCGGCGCCCGTCCCGTCTCCAGGGCCCGGGCGGCGCCCGTCTCGTGGGACACGCGGTGTAAGGTCGGCGGCATGAAGGTGGGCGGGGCCAGGGTGGCGGTGATCGAGGACGAGGTGGCGGCCATCGCCCGCGCCCTCGAGGCCCCCGCCGGCGCCGGCCGGGGCGAGGCGGCGGCGCGGCTCACCGACCTGCGGGCCCGCTTCCGCGCCCGGCCCGGCGACTTCACCCCCGACCTGGTCGACCGGCTCAAGCTGCTGGCCGACACGCTGCGGCGGCCGCCGTCGCGGCCGGTGCCGACCCTGCCCGCCGCCCGCGCCGTGCTGCGGGAGCTCTTCGGCCACCCCGACTTCCGGCCCGGCCAGGCGGCCATCGTCGAGGCGGTGCTGGCCGGCCGCGACTGCCTCGGGGTCATGCCCACCGGCGCCGGCAAGTCGCTCACCTACCAGCTCCCGGCCCGGCTGCTGGGCGGGACCACGCTGGTGATCTCGCCGCTCATCGCGCTGATGAAGGACCAGGTCGACGCCATGTCGCGGGCCGGGCTGCGCGCCACCTTCCTCAACTCGACGCTGCCGCCCGAGGAGCGGCGGGCCCGGGTGGCGGCGCTGCGGCGCGGCGAGGTGGAGCTGCTCTACGCCGCGCCCGAGGGGCTGGAGGCCTCGGTGGGGAGCGCCCTCTCCGGGCTGGGGCTGTCGCTGCTGGCCGTCGACGAGGCCCACTGCATCAGCCACTGGGGCCACGACTTCCGCCCCGCCTACCGGAACCTGGCCGGCCTGAAGGACCGCTTCGGCGCGCCGGTGCTGGCGCTCACCGCCACCGCCACCCCCGAGGTGCGGCGCGACATCGCCGCCCAGCTCGGCATGGTGGAGCCGCTGCTGGTGACCGGCTCCTTCCTGCGCACCAACCTGAAGCTGCACGCCGTCAAGAAGGGGGGCGACGGCCCCTCCTCGCGCGACGCCATCCTGCGGCTCATCAAGGCGCGCCGCCGCCAGAGCGGCATCGTCTACGCCCTGGGGCGCAAGACGGTGGAGTCGGTGGCGGAGTACCTCGCCGATCACGGCATCCGCGCCGCCGCCTACCACGCCGGGCTGGAGGCGGTGGAGCGGGAGCGGGTCCAGGACGCCTTCGCCGCCGGGGCCGTCGAGGTGGTGGTGGCCACCATCGCCTTCGGCATGGGCATCGACAAGTCGGACATCCGCTACGTCATCCACCGCGACATGCCGCGCTCGCTGGAGGCCTACTACCAGGAGATCGGCCGGGCCGGTCGCGACGGCGAGGACTCCGACTGCGTCCTCTTCTACTCCTGGGCCGACGTGGCGGCGCTCGACCGGATGTCCGGCGACGACGAGCAGTTCGCGGCCATGCAGCGGCGCCAGGCGCGGGCCATGTTCCGCTTCGCCGACGAGGCCGGCTGCCGCCACGAGCGGCTGGTGGGCCACTTCGGCGAGGTGGCCGGGCCCTGCGGCGACGCCTGCGACGCCTGCGGCCTGGAGGGGCCGGCGGCCCCGGCTACAGCATCGCCCCGTAGTCGGCGTGAACCTTCAGGTAGAACTCCACGGAGACGTCGCCCGTCCAGGCGGGGATGATCCCGCCGGAGACCGAGGTGCCCTCGAGGCGGAGGGTGATGACGCCGGCGGTGAGGTAGGGGGAGAGGTCGAGGTTGTACCGGCCCGCCGCCGGGATGGACGCGGGGTGCTGTTCGCCCGGGGGCGCCGGCTTGGTGTAGGAGGCGAGCAGGGCCGGATCCAGCGGCGAGCCCGACGGCGGCAGGACGGACAGCGTCACCGACTGGATGTCGCCAAAGTCGCCCATGGCCGGGTTGGCGACCAGGGTCACGTCCATGGCCAGGAGCCGCAGGTCGAAGGTGACGTCCTTCTCCTTGATCAGGCTGATCTTGTCGCCGAGGTCGAAGGGGATGTCCTTGCGCAGCGTCCCGCCGGCCGGCACCTCGGGGAAGGGGTAGCCCGTCGAGGTCATGACCACGCTGGGGATCTCGACCTCGGCGGTGAGCACGCCGCAGCCGGCCAGGAGGGCCAGGGCGGGGAAGGCGAAGTGGTGGACGCGCATGTTCGCCTCGCTAGAAGTAGAAGAGGAAGCCGAGCCGCAGGGAGGGGATCACCGCCCGGACGGTGGGGTTGCTCATGGTCACGGTCCACGGCTGGCCGGTGGCGGCGGGATCGGGCAGCGCGGTGGCGCTGCCGTGGAGCGTCATCCAGAACCAGGTGAGCCCGACCCCCATCGAGAAGGTGAAGCCGCGCGGCGAGCCGAACTCCAGGTTGAGGTGGCCGCTCACGTAGTCGTAGGCCACCTTCTCGAGCAGCTGCGTCGGGTCGAGCCGGTCGCCGGGCTTGGGCTTGTAGAGGCTGCTCATGTTGCTGTGGAAGAAGTGGCCGGCGCTGGCCTCCAGGACCGGCGAGACGTACCAGCGGACCGGGGTGAGGGCGATGCCGCCCTGGATGCCGTAGGACAGGTAGTTCCAGGCCGGCCCGGCCATGAGGCGGAGCGAGGGCAGGGGGCGGACCACCAGGTCGGCGGTGACGCCGTGGGGGACGCCGAGGCCGAAGCGGAGCCCGAGCTTCGGGTAGGGCTCCACGGTGGGCGGCGGCGAGGGGGGCGCCGGGACCAGCGCGGCGGCGGCTGCGGCGGAGGAGGCGGCGGCGGCTGCTGCGGCTGGCGGGGCGGGCGGCGGCGCACCGAGGGGCGGCTCGCCCGGGGGTGGCGGCGGGCCGGGGTCAGCGGCCGGCGGCGCGGGGGCAGGGGCCACCGCCGCCTGGTCGGCGGCCGGTGGAGGGGCCGGTGGCTCGGCGGCTGGAGCCGGCGGCGGGGCAGGCGAGGGGTCGGTCGCCGGTGGGGGCGAGGGTTCGACGGCCGGCGGGGGCGGCGGCTCCGAGGCCGGTGCTTGCGCCAGCGCGGGCGCGGCGAGCAGCAGGAGCAGGGCAAGGAGCAGGCGCGAGCGCATCGGACCTTTCGGGGCGTGGAGTCGCCCTGACCATCGACCCCAGATCCTAGGGCTCCGGCCACCGGGAGCCAAGTCCCGTGGGTAGGGCCAGGTGGAGAAATCTCCCAGCTTCTGCGATAGACCGGGGCCTCATGGCGCTCCCCTCCACGCTCCACCACTTCGATGTCGCCCTCTCCCACGTCGACCGCGGGCTCGACCTGAAGCTCGCCGTCAAGGCGGCGCGCCACCCCTCCGAGACCGCCGAGCGGCTCTGGCTCAGGCTCCTCGCCTACTGCTGGCTGTGGGAGGAGACCATCGCCTTCGGGTCCGGGATCAGCAGCGAGCCGGAGGAGCCCGACCTGCTGGCGCTCGGCCCCGACGGCTCCACCCGGACGCTCCTGGTGCGGGTGGGGCGCCCCGAGGTCTCCCGGGTGGAGAAGGATCTGGCCCGGGGCGGCGGGGCCCGGGTGGCGGTGCTGTTCGACGGTGAGCGGCGGCTGGAGGCCTTCCTCTCCGAGGCCCGGGCCGGGCGCCCGGAGCGGCTGGCCAGGGCGGAGCTGGCCGCGGTGCCGGCGGCGCTGCTCTCGGTGCTGGCCAAGCGCGAGGAGCGGCGGCAGAAGATCGGCCTGACCATCGTGGCCGACCACCTCTACTTCGACTTCGGGAAGGAGACCATCGACGGCCCGCTGGTCCGGGGCAGCGTCTAGCGCCCGGCCCAGGCCCTGCGCCGGCGCGGCCGATGGGGGCGGCGCGATGGTTGACCCCTTCGGGGGCAAAAGAGTCGACACTTTTTGGTGACAGCGCCCCTGTACCCATTAGATCCGGGTGTATCTGGACCTTTTCGGTCCATGATGCCTCCGCGACCACGGTCCATCGACCGCCGCCGCGGGGCCCGAGGCCGCCGCCATGATCCGGATGAGCAAGCTGACCGACTACGCCATCGTCCTCCTCGCCCACCTGGCGCGAGACGAGCGCACCCTGACCGCCCAGGCGCTCTCGGCCCGCTCGCGGGTGCCGCTGCCCACCGTCTCCAAGCTGTGCAAGGAGCTCTCCCGCGCCGGGCTGCTCCAGTCCCACCGCGGCCGCCACGGCGGCTACTCGTTGACCCGTCCCCCGGAGCGGATCTCGGTGGCCGAGGTGGTCGAGGCCCTCGAGGGGCCCATCTCCCTCACCGAGTGCGGCTCCCCGGGGGCCGAGCCCTGCAGCATCGAGCCCTCCTGCATCGCCAAGGGGACCTGGGATCCGGTCTCGCGCGCCGTGCAGACGGCGCTGCGGGCCCTGCCGCTCTCCGAGATCGGCCCCTTCCGGCTCGGCCGCGGCGCCCCCGCCGCGGTGCTGCCCGCCTCCGCCCCGACCCACCTCCCCGTGGTGACCACGCCATGACCACCGCCGAGCAGCTCAAGGACCTGACCGAGCAGAAGTACCGCTACGGGTTCGTCACCGACATCGAGTCCGACGCCATCCCCAAGGGGCTGTCGGAGGAGATCATCCGCATCATCTCCCGCAAGAAGGGGGAGCCGCAGTTCATGCTCGACTGGCGGCTCAAGTCCTACCGCCACTGGCTCACCATGGTGGAGCCGGACTGGGCCAACGTCAGCTACCACAAGCCCGACTACCAGGAGATCGTCTACTACTCGGCCCCCAAGCAGAAGCAGGGGCCCAACTCCATGGAGGAGGTCGACCCGGAGCTGAAGCGGGCCTTCTCCAAGCTGGGCATCCCGCTCGAGGAGCAGATGCGCCTCTCCGGCATCGCCGTCGACGCCGTCTTCGACTCGGTCTCGGTGGCCACCACCTACAAGGCCAGGCTGGCCGAGAAGGGGGTCATCTTCTGCTCCTTCTCCGAGGCGGTGCGCGAGCACCCGGCGCTCATCGAGGAGCACCTCGGCTCGGTGGTGCCCACCACCGACAACTTCTTCGCCGCCCTCAACAGCGCCGTCTTCTCCGACGGCAGCTTCGTCTACATCCCCAAGGGCGTCCGCTGCCCCATGGAGCTCTCCACCTACTTCCGCATCAACGCCAAGGACACCGGCCAGTTCGAGCGCACCCTGATCGTGGCCGACGAGGGCTCCACCGTCAGCTACCTGGAGGGCTGCACCGCCCCCATGCGCGACGAGAACCAGCTCCACGCCGCGGTGGTCGAGCTGGTGGCCAGGGACGGCGCCCAGATCAAGTACTCGACGGTGCAGAACTGGTACCCCGGCGACGCCGAGGGCAAGGGCGGCATCTACAACTTCGTCACCAAGCGCGGCGTGGCCCACCGCGGCGCCCGCATCAGCTGGACCCAGGTGGAGACCGGCAGCGCCGTCACCTGGAAGTACCCCTCGGTGATCCTGCTGGGCGACGACTCGGTGGGCGAGTTCTACTCGGTGGCCCTGGCCAACCACCGCCAGCAGGCCGACACCGGCACCAAGATGATCCACATCGGGCGCAACACCCGCTCCACCATCGTCTCCAAGGGGATCAGCGCCGGGCGCGGCCAGAACACCTACCGCGGCCTGGTCAAGGTGCAGAAGGGGGCGGTCGGGGCCCGCAACCACTCGCAGTGCGACTCGCTGCTGATCGGCGACCGCTGCGGGGCCCACACCTTCCCGTACATCGAGGTCAAGAACCCCACGGCCACGGTGGAGCACGAGGCCACCACCTCCAAGATCTCGGAGGACCAGCTCTTCTACTGCCGCCAGCGCGGCCTCTCCGACGAGGACGCCGTCTCGATGATCGTCAACGGGTTCGCCAAGCAGGTGTTGAAGGAGTTGCCCATGGAGTTTGCCGTGGAGGCCCAGAAGCTGCTGGGCCTCTCGCTGGAAGGGAGCGTCGGATGAGCGGGGCGGTGCTGCTGGAGATCCGCGGGCTGCGGGCGCGGGTCGGCGACAAGGAGATCCTGAAGGGGCTGGACCTGACCGTCCGCGAGGGCGAGGTCCACGCCATCATGGGGCCGAACGGCTCCGGCAAGTCGACGCTGGCCGGGGTGCTGGCCGGCCGCGACGCCTACGAGGTGACCGCCGGCTCGGTCCGCTTCGCCGGGCAGGACCTGCTGCCGCTGGCGCCGGAGGCGCGCGCCGTGGCCGGGATCTTCCTCGGCTTCCAGTACCCGGTGGAGATCCCCGGGGTCGGCAACCTCTACTTCCTGCGCACCGCGCTCAACGCCCTGCGCAAGGCCCGCGGCGAGGAGGAGCTGGACGCCATGGACTTCCTGGCGCTGGCCAAGGAGAAGATGAAGCTGGTCGAGCTCGACCCGGCCTTCGGCTCGCGCTCGGTCAACGAGGGGTTCAGCGGCGGCGAGAAGAAGCGCAACGAGGTCTTCCAGATGGCGGTGCTGGAGCCGAAGCTGGCCATCCTCGACGAGATCGACTCCGGCCTGGACATCGACGCCCTGCGGGTGGTCTCCGGCGGCGTCAACGCCCTGCGCAGCCCGGAGCGGGCCATCGTCATGGTGACCCACTACCAGCGGCTGCTCGACTACGTGGCGCCGGACGTGGTCCACGTCATGGCGGGCGGCCGCATCGTCAAGACCGGCGGGCGCGAGCTGGCGCTGGAGCTGGAGAAGACCGGCTACGCCTGGGCTGGTGACAAGGCGCCGCTGGCGCTCACCGAGGCCCGCTCGTGACCGCCGGGGCCAGCCTGTCGCCGGCCTCGGAGAGCCTGGCGGCCGGCTTCCACATCGGCCCCGACGACCCGCGCTGGCTCGGCGACCTGCGCGAGGAGGCGCTGGCCGGCCTGCGCACGCTGGGGCTGCCCACCACCCGCCACGAGGACTGGCGCTACACCAGCCTGGCCACCCTGGCGGCGCTGCGGCTGGAGCGGGCCCGCCCCGAGGACGGCGAGGCGGCGGCGGCGCTGCTCGACCGGGCCGGGAGCTGGAACGGCCCGCAGCTGGTCTTCGCCAACGGCCGCTACCGCTCGGATCTCTCGCGGACCCAGGGGCTCCCCCCCGGCGCCGTGCTGATCTCGCTCGGCGAGGCGCTGCGCGAGGTCCCGGACCTGGTCCACCCCCACCTCGGCCGGCTGGCCCGCGTCGAGCGCCACTCGCTGGTGGCGGCCAACACCGCGCTCTTCGAGGACGGCGTCCTGCTCCACCTGCCGGTGGGCGGGGCGGTGGCGCCCCCCATCCGCATCGTCCACCTCACCTCGCTGCCGGGGCGGGTGGTGGCCACCTTCCCGCGGCTGCTGCTGGTGGCCGGAGAGGGGTCGCTGGTGACCGTGGTGGAGCACTCCATCTCGGCGGAGGGGGTGCGGGCGCTGGTGGCCCCGGTGGCCGAGATCGTGCTGGCCCCCGGCGCCCAGGTGAACCACTACCGCTTCCAGGAGGAGGGGCTGGAGACCTTCGAGCTGGCCTCGCTCCACGTCGAGCAGGGGCCGGAGAGCCGCTTCACCTCGCACGGGCTGGCGCTGGGCGGGCAGGTGGCCCGGGCCGAGCTGCACGCCCGGCTCCTCGGCGAGCGGGCCGAGCTGACCGCCTCCGGCCTGGGCATGGCCAGCGCCTCGCGCATCACCGACGCCTTCGTCCAGGTCGAGCACGTGGCGCCGCACTGCACCAGCACCCAGACCTTCAAGACCGTGCTCGACGGCCGGGCCCGCGGCGTCTTCACCGGGCGGGTCCGGGTGGCCCCCGGCGCCCAGAAGACCTCGGCCCAGCAGTCCAGCTCCAACCTGCTGCTCTCCGAGGACGCCACCGTCGACACCCGGCCGCAGCTGGAGATCCTGGCCGACGACGTCAAGTGCAGCCACGGCGGCACCGTGGGGCAGCTCGACCCGACCTCGCTCTTCTACCTGCGCTCCCGCGGCCTCACCGAGCCGGCGGCGCGCAGCCTGCTCATCTACGCCTTCGCGGCCGGGATGGTGGAGCTGCTGCGCCCGGCGCCGCTGCGGGCCCACGCCCGGGCCCTGGTGGCGGCCCGGCTGCCCGACGGGGCCCGGCTGGTGGAGGCGGCGTGAGCCTCGCCACCGCGCCGGCGCCGGTCGCCCCGGCCCCCTTCGACGTCGAGGCCCGGCGGGCCGAGTTCCCGGCCCTGCACCAGCAGGTGTACGGCAAGCCGCTCTGCTACCTCGACAGCGCCGCCACCACCCAGAAGCCGCGCGCCGTCATCGACGCCATCTCCCGCTTCTACGAGCGGGACAACGCCAACGTCCACCGCGGCGTCCACGCCCTCTCCGAGCGGGCCACCAAGGCCTTCGAGGGGGCCCGCCAGACGGTGGCGAGGTTCCTCGGCGCCGACCCCCGCGAGGTGGTCTTCGTGCGCGGCGCCACCGAGGCCGTCAACCTGGTGGCCCAGACCTTCGGCCGGCGGCGGGTCGGCGCCGGCGACGAGATCGTGGTCACCACGCTGGAGCACCACTCCAACATCGTCCCCTGGCAGCTGCTGGCCGACGCGGTCGGCGCCCGGGTGGTGCCGGCCCCCGTCGACGACGGCGGCGACCTCGACCTCGGCGCCCTGGAGGCGCTGCTCGGCCCCCGGGTGAAGCTGCTGGCGGTGACCCAGGTCTCCAACGCGCTGGGCACGGTGACGCCGCTCGAGGCGGTCATCGGCCTGGCCCGGGCCCGCGGCATCCCGGTGCTGGTCGACGGGGCCCAGGGGGCGCCCCACCTCGGCGCCGACGTGGGGGCGCTGGGGGCCGACTTCTACGTCTTCAGCGGCCACAAGCTCTACGGCCCCACCGGCATCGGCGTGCTCTGGGGCAAGCGCGAGCACCTCGAGGCCATGCCCCCCTGGCAGGGGGGCGGCGACATGATCCGCTCGGTGACCTTCGAGAAGACCACCTTCAACGACCTGCCCTACAAGTTCGAGGCCGGCACGCCGGACATCGCCGGGGCGGTCGGGCTGGCGGCGGCCATCGACTACGTGCAGGCCATCGGCCTGCCGGCCATCGCCGCCCACGAGGCGGCGCTGCTCCTGGAGGCCGAGGCGGCGCTGCGGGCGGTGCCGGGCGTCCGGCTGGTGGGGGCGCCGCGCCGGCGGGCCGGCGTGCTCTCCTTCATGGTGGGCGACATCCACCCCCACGATCTCGCCACCATCGTCGACCGCCAGGGGGTGGCCATCCGCGCCGGGCACCACTGCGCCCAGCCGCTCATGAAGCGCTTCGGGCTCCCGGCCACCGCCCGCGCCTCCTTCGCCCTCTACTCCACCAGCGCCGACGTCGAGGCGCTGGTCCGCGCCCTCCACGCCGCCATCCAGGTCTTCGCGTGACCGCGCCCCGCCCGCTGGAGGCCCGCACATGAGCGAGCTCACCGACCTGTACCAGGAGGTCATCCTCGACCACGGCAAGAAGCCGCGGAACTTCGGCCCGCTGGAGGGGGCCACCACCTCGGCCGAGGGGCTCAACCCGCTCTGCGGCGACCACCTGGTGCTGCAGGTGAAGGTGGCCGACGGCCGGGTGCAGGAGGCCCGCTTCACCGGCACCGGCTGCGCCATCTCCCGGGCCTCGGCCTCGGTGATGACCGGCCTGGTGAAGGGGAAGACCGCCGCCGAGGTGGAGGCCATGTTCCAGGTCTTCCACGCCCTGGTGACCGGCGGCCCCGGGGCCCACCCCGACCTGGAGGCGCTGGGGAAGCTGGCGGTCTTCGGCGGGGTCCACGAGTTCCCCACCCGGGTGAAGTGCGCCAGCCTGGCGTGGCACACGCTGCGGTCGGCGCTGCAGGGCGGCGCCACCGCCAGCACCGAGTAGGAGCACCGACGCCATGGCCCGCGATTCGATCATCCTCATCCGCGACGTCGAGGCCACCTTCATCCCGCAGGGCGGGGTGGCGGTGGTGCCGGCCGGAACCTGGCTGGTGCTGCAGCAGTCGCTGGGCGGCAGCTTCACGCTGATGACCGAGCGCGGCCAGCTGGTGCGCGTCGACGGCAAGGACGCCGACGCCCTGGGGGCCAGGTACCAGGCCGAGGCCGAGGCGCTGGCCACGGTGCGGGCGGCGTCGCTGGAGGGGCCCTTCGACGAGCAGAAGATCTGGACCGCGATGAAGGACGTCTTCGACCCGGAGATCCCGGCCTCGATCGTCGAGCTGGGGCTGGTCTACTCGGTGGCCAGCGAGCCGGTCGAGGGCGGCCACCGGGTGCTGGTCCACATGACGCTGACCGCGCCCGGCTGCGGGGTGGGGCCGGTGCTGGTGGACGACGTCCGGCGCGCCTGCCTCTCGGTGCCGGGCGTGAAGCAGGCCGACGTGGAGCTGGTCTTCGACCCGCCCTGGGACGTGTCGCGGATGAGCGAGGCGGCCCGCCTGCAGCTTGGGATGCTCTAGAGCAGCCCGGCCAGCTCCCGCTTCAGCACCTTCCCCATGGCGTTGCGGGGGAGGGCCTCCACCAGCCGGACCAGCCGCGGTCGCTTGTGGGGCGCCAGGGCGCTGGCCACGTGGTCGATGAGCGCCCGGGGCGACGGCGCGGCGCCCGGGGCGGGGACCACGAAGGCGACGATCCGCTCGCCGAGGTCGTCGTCGGCGACGCCGATGACCGCCGCCTCGCGCACCGCCGGGTGCTCGAGGAGCGCGGCCTCGACCTCGCCGGCCCCCACCTTGTAGCCGGCGGTCTTGATCAGGTCGGTCGCCTTCCGGCCGACGATGCGCAGCTCCCCGGCCGCCGTCAGCGAGGCGATGTCGCCGGTGTGGAAGAAGCCCTCGGCGTCGATGGCCGCGGCGGTGGCCTCGGGGCGGTTGAGGTAGCCGGGGAAGACGGTGGGGCCGCGCACGATGACCTCGCCGAGCTGGTCGGGGCCGGGGGCGAGGGGCCGTCCCCGCTCGTCGACGAGGCGGAGGTCGAGGCCGGGGAGGGGCGGGCCGACGGTGCCGGGCGTGCGCGGGCCGTCGTGGCGGGCGGCGGTGATGATCAGCGTCTCGGTGAGGCCGTAGCGCTCCACCACCCGCTGCCCGAAGAGCTTGAAGAGCCGCTCGCTCTCGCGCACCGGGAGGCCGGCCGAGCCGGAGACCAGCAGCCGGGCCCGGGCCAGGGGGCGGGCCTCCGCGGGGTGGGCCTCGCCGTGCTCGGCGAGCCGGTGGTACATGGTCGGCACCGCGAAGAGCAGCGTGCCGCCCTCGGCGAAGGCGGCGCAGACACCCTCCGGCGTGAAGCGCGGCAGCAGCCGCAGCGTGCCGCCCACCCGGAGCGAACCAAACAGGCCGAGCACCAGGCCGTGGACGTGGAAGAGGGGGAGGGCGTGGACCAGGACGTCGCCGGGTGTCCAGCCCCAGGCGTCGGCGAGGGCGTCGATGTCGAAGGCGGCGTTCCGGTGGGTCAGGACCGCTCCCTTGGGCGGCCCGGTGGTGCCGGAGGTGTAGAGGATCAGGAGCGGATCGTCGGGGGCCGGATCGGCCGGGGCCGCCGGCGGGCCGTCGAGGGCGATGGGCTGGACGCCGGGGGTGCGGTCGACGAAGGCGGCCGGGTCGGCGGCGAGGGTCAGGCGCGGGGCGGCGTCGGCGAGGATGTGGGCCAGCTCCCGGGCGCCGCTGGCCGGGTTGAGCGGGACGGTGGCGACGCCGGCCAGCGCCTGGCCGGCCAGGGCGGCGACGGTGGCGGCGTGGGGCGTCGCCCAGATCGCCACCCGGTCGCCCGGCCGGATCCCCGCGGCGGCCAGCCGGCCGGCGTGGGCCAGCGCCGCCCGCTGCAGCTCCCCGAAGCCCAGGGTGGCCTCGGGGCTGACCAGCGCCGGGTGGTCGGAGGCGCGGCCGAGGTGGGGGAGGAGCGGGTGCATGGAGCGGAGCTTAGCCGCTTCCGGGCGCCGCTTCCGGCCGCCGACTCGCCGCCGGTCGTGCCGCACCGCGCCGTGGCCGGGAGGCCATGAGCCGCACGCAGGGCTTGAGATCTCGCGCCCGGAGGACTAGCCTCGCCGCTTCCGTAACTCATAATTATGGATTCAGAACCCGGATCCCGGAGGCCCCCCATGCCCTCACGCTCCACCCTGCGCCGCACCCCCTTGCCGGTCGCGTTCCTGCTCGCCTCCTTCCTGGCCCTGCTCGCGGCCGCCCCGGCGGCCGCCGGGGCCGCCGCGCCCCACACCAAGGTCTCGCTGGGCGCCACCCTCCCGCTCACCGGGGCCGAGGCCCGCGTCGGCGGCTTCTTCAAGGAGGGGTACGAGCTGGCCGTCGAGGAGGCCAACAAGCGGGGCGGCCTGCTGGTGGGCGGCAAGAAGCTACCCGTCGAGCTGGCCATCCTCGACGACACCACCACCCAGGCCACCGCGGTGAGCCTGGCCGACCGCCTCGTCAACAGCGACCAGGTCGACTTCCTACTCGGCACCTACTCCAGCCACCTGGTCGAGGCCCAGAGCACCATCGGCGAGCAGAACCGCATCCCGTACATCAACGGCGGTGGCGGCGCGACCAAGATCTACAAGCGCGGCTTCAAGTACCTGTTCGGCGCCATCTCGCCGGTCGAGCTGCTGGGCACCACCATGATGTCCTGGATCGACATCCAGCAGAAGGCCGGGAAGCTGCCGAGGCCGGCCAAGATCGCCCTGCTCTGGGAGAACACCGCCCACGGCAAGGACTTCCGGAAGGGGATCTCCGACTTCGTGGCCAAGAGCGGCGGCGCCTACCAGGTCAGCGTCGACGAGTCCTTCCCGCTCGACGGCAAGGACTTCGGGGCCCTGCTCGGCAAGGTCAAGGCCGCCAACGTCGACCTGTTCCTGGCCGACGCCCACCTCCCCGACTACATCACCATGCACCGCCAGTACGTGGCGGCCGGGCTCTGCCACAAGGTGGTGAGCTACGGCGCCCGCGGCAGCGAGAAGGGGGCCATCGAGGCCCTCGGCCAGGAGAACGTCAACTACGTGGTCTCCGGGGTCTGGTGGAGCGCCGAGCTGGGCAAGAAGCCCGGCCTGGCCAAGGCCTTCGTCGACCAGTTCACCGCCAAGCACGCCGGCCGCAGGCCGGAGTGGTTCCAGGCACTGGCCTACGAGTCGGCGCGGGCCCTGTTCACCGCCATCGAGCAGGCCGGGTCGCTCGACCGCGAGGCGGTCCGGGCCAAGCTGGCCTCGCTCAAGATGCCCTCGATGTTGCCGGGCGGGACGCTCGAGTTCCCGGGCGCCCAGGGGCAGCAGGCCCAGAACCCCTTCGTGCTCCAGCAGAACCTCACCGACAAGAGCTCGCCCATCATCTTCCCTCCCGACGCCGCCACCGGCACCGGCATCGCCGCCAATCCCCGCTGCCCCACGTAGGCCATGGCGCGCTTCATCGATCTCGCGCTGTCCGCCATCATGCTGGCCGGGCTCTACGCCACCATGGCGTACGGGCTCGGCCTCATCTATGGCGTCCTCCGCGTCGTCAACCTGGCCCACGGCGGCGTCATCATGGCCGGCGCCTACCTGGGCTGGGTCCTCTTCGAGCGGTGGGGGATCGACCCGTACCTCTCCCTGCCCCTGGTCATCGTGGCCAGCTTCGGGCTCGGGATCCTCATGTACCGGCTGCTGGTCCGCCACCTGCCCCGCGGGCCGGCCGGCGGCCCGGCCTCGCTGCTGCTGCTCTTCGGGACCTGGCTGGTGCTCCGCAACGTCGCCTACCTGCTCTTCACCGGCAACGACCAGGCCATCCGGACCAGCTACTCCACCTCCTCGGTGGTGTTCCTCGGCACCCACGTCTCGGTGAACCGGCTGGCGGTGCTGGCCATCGCCACCGTCATCCCGGTCCTCCTCCACCTCCTGCTCACCAGGACCTACACCGGGCGCGCCATCCGGGCGGTGGCGCAGAACGCCGACAGCTGCACCCTGGTGGGCATCGACGTCGAGAAGATCTACGCCCTCACCTTCGGGATCGGCACCGCCCTGGCCGGCGTGGCCGGGCTGCTCTCCGCCACCATCTTCTCCTTCAACCCCGGCTTCGGTTCCGGGGAGCTGCTCAAGTCGTTCGTGGTGGTGGTGCTGGGAGGGCTGGGGAGCGTCCTCGGCATCGGGGTGGCGGCGCTGATCCTCGCGGTGGTCGAGGTCTTCGCCATCCTGGTCCTGCCCTCCTACCTCACCTCGGCGGTCGGCTTCGTCATGCTGGTGCTGGTGCTGGTGCTCCGGCCGGGCGGCCTCTTCGGCCAGCGGGTCCTGGGATGAGCGAGGCCACGCCGGTCAAGCTCCCCGCCCTGGTCCCGCTCCCGGTCGCGGCCGCCTTCGCCGGCGGGGTGGTGCTCCTCGCCGCCGCGCCCTGGCTCCTCGACCTCAGCCCCTACAGCCACAACCTGGTCACCCTGGCCTTCATGCTCATCGCCGGGTCGGTGGCCTGGAACTGGATGGGCGGCTTCCTCGGGCAGGTGAGCTTCGGCCACGCCGCCATGTTCGGGGTGGGCGGCTTCGTCTCGGCGCGGGTGCTGCTCTCCGGCCCGGTGCCGGCGCCGCTGGCCTGGCTCACCGGCGGGCTGCTGGCCGGGATCTTCGCGCTGGGGGCCCACCCGGCGCTCCGGCTGCGCGGCCCCTACTTCTCCATCGCCACCATCGGCATGGGCGAGGCGGTCCGGCTCATCTTCACCTACTGGGAGGACTTCACCGGCGGCTCCTCCGGCCTCTCGCTCCCCATCGACGTCGACATGAAGCGCCAGCTCTACTGGTGGGGGCTGGGGCTGGCGGCCCTGGTGGTGGCCGCCACCTGGGTGATGCGGCGGTCGACCTTCGGGCTGCAGCTGCTGGCCATCAAGGCCGACGTCGACGCCGCCGGTGACGTGGGGGTCTCGGCCACCTTCTACCAGGACCTGGTCTTCGTCCTCTCCGGCGCGGTGGTCGGCGTCTCCGGGGGGCTCTACGCCTCCTACTTCAGCTTCATCGAGCCCAACGACATGTTCGGCTTCGATCGCTCGATCGCCTTCGTGCTCATGACGGTCATCGGCGGGGTCGGGACCATCCTCGGCCCGGTGCTGGGCGCCGTGGTCTTCGTGCTGCTGCGCCAGTACCTGCTGGCCTCCTACCCCCAGCTCTACCTCGGCCTCTACGGCGGCCTGCTGATCTTCATCATCCTCTTCGAGCCGCTCGGCCTGACCGGCCTGCTGCGCCGGCTCGGCGGCCAGGTGCGGCGCCGGCTGGTCCCGGCCCGGGCCGCGGGGGAGCCGCCGTGACCGCCCCCCTGCTCTCGGTCCGCGCCCTCTGCAAGAGCTACGGCGGCCTGCGGGCCCTCGACGCCGTCGACCTCCACCTCGCCACCGGGGAGATCCTCGGCGTCATCGGCCCCAACGGCGCCGGCAAGACCACCCTCTTCAGCATCATCGCCGGGTCGATGGCGCCCAGCAGCGGCCAGGTCCTGCTCGACGGCAGCGCCGTGGGCGGCGTCCCGGCGCACCGGCTGGTGCGGGCCGGCATCGTCCGCACCCACCAGATCGTCCGCCCCTTCGCCAACCTGACGGTGGTGGAGAACGTCACCGTGGCCGCCCTCCACGGGAAGAACCGCGCCCACGGCCCGGCCCGCGTCCGGGCCGCCCAGGTGCTGGAGTTCGTCGGGCTGGCCGACCGTGCCGAGCAGCTCCCCGGCCTGCTCACCCTGGCCGGGCGCAAGCGGCTCGAGCTGGCACGGGCGCTGGCCACCGTCCCGCGCGTCCTGCTGCTCGACGAGGTCATCGCCGGCGTCAACCCCACCGAGGCGGTGGCGCTGGCGGCGCTGGTGCGGCGCATCCGCGACCAGCTCAAGACCTCCATCATCATGATCGAGCACGTCATGCCGGCCGTCATGAGCCTCTCCGACCGGGTGCTGGTCCTCGACCACGGGAAGAAGATCGCCGAGGGCACCCCGGCCGAGGTGGTGGCCGACCCCGGGGTCATCGAGGCCTACCTGGGGACCGCCAGCGGAGCCGCCGCGCCATGAGCGAACCCCTCCTCGCCATCGAGGCCATCGACGTCTGCTACGGGGACGTCCAGGTCCTCTTCGGCCTCTCCCTCGAGGTCCGCGAAGGGGAGATCGTCACGCTGCTCGGCTCCAACGGCGCCGGCAAGACCACCACGCTGCGGGCCATCTCCGGGCTGCGGCCGCCGCGCGCCGGCCAGATCCGCTTCCGCGGCCGGTCGCTGGCCACGGTCCCGGCCTCGGCCCGGGCCGAGCTCGGCATCTCCCTGGTCCCCGAGGGGCGCGAGCTCTGGCCCCAGCTCACGGTCCGCGAGAACCTCGAGCTGGGGGCCTACGGGGCCCGGGCCCGGCCCCACGCCGCCCAGAACCTCGAGAAGGTCTTCGAGATGTTCCCGCGGCTGCGGGAGCGGAGCGGGCAGCTGGCCGGGAGCCTCTCGGGCGGGGAGCAGCAGATGTGCGCCATCGGCCGGTCGCTGATGAGCGAGCCGGTGCTGCTCATGCTCGACGAGCCGAGCCTGGGCCTGTCGCCGCTGCTGGTGGACCAGGTCATGGCCACCATCTCCCGTCTCCACGCCGGCGGCATGACCATCCTGCTGGTCGAGCAGAACCTGCGGAAGGCGCTCCAGGTGGCCCACCGTGGGACGGTCATCGAGACCGGTCGGGTCCGGCTGGAGGGGAGCAGCGCCGAGCTGGCCGCCAACCCCGAGATCCGCGCCGCCTACCTGGGGATCTGAGCCGCCCGCCATGAGCCGCCCCATCGCCCACCGGGCGCTCTACCAGGAGGTCGCCGACCGGCTCCGCCGCCTCATCTACGACGGCGACCTGCCGCTCGGCTCCTGGATCGACGAGCAGGCGCTCACCGTGGAGTTCGGCATCAGCCGGACGCCGCTGCGGGAGGCGCTCAAGGTGCTGCACGCCGAGGGGCTGGTGCAGCTCACCCCGCGGCGCGGCTGCTTCGTGGCCGGTGAGCTGGCGCCAGGGGACCTCGACGAGCTCTTCCCGGTCATGGCGCTCCTGGAGGGGCGCTGCGCCTACGAGGCGGTCAAGAAGGCGACGCCGGTCGAGGTGCGCCGGCTCGAGGGCATCCACGCCCGGCTCGAGAAGCTGGCGTCGAAGGGGGACGTGGCCACCTACTACGAGAACAACTACGCCTTCCACGAGACCATCCAGGAGCTGGCCGCCAACCCCTGGCTCTCCCGGATCGTCTCGGAGCTGCGCCGCTTCCTGAAGCTCCTCCGCGGCCGCCAGCTGCGGGTGCCGGGCCGGCTCGAGGCCTCGCTGGAGGAGCACCGGAAGATCATGGGCGCGCTGCGCCGGGGCGACGCGGCCGCCGCCGAGCGGATCATGCGGGCCCACCTGATGTCGCAGCGGGCGGCGCTGGCGGTGCAGGAGCGTGGCCCGGCGCCGGCCCGGGCGGCCCCGCCGGCCGGGGGCAAGGGACGGAGACGGGCGGCGAGATGACCCGCGCCTGGGACTCGGCCCGGAGGAGCCGCGCCGCGCGCCTCGAGCGCGCCCGCGGCGTGGCGCCGGGGCGCTGGGTCGAGCCGGGCGCGGTCACCGCGCTCCTCGAGGCCATCCTCGAGCCGGGCGACCGGGTCTGCCTGGAGGGGAACAACCAGAAGCAGGCCGACTTCCTGGCCGCCGCCCTCGGCCGCGTCGATCCGGCCCGGGTCCACGACCTCCACCTGGTGCAGTCGGTGCTGGCCCTCCCGGAGCACCTCGCCCTCTTCGAGCGCGGGATCGCCCGGCGCGTCGACTTCTCCTTCTCCGGGCCGCAGGCGGTCCGGGTGGCGCAGCTGGTGGCCGCGGGCCGGCTCGAGATCGGCGCCATCCACACCTACCTCGAGCTCTACGCCCGGTACTTCGTCGACCTCACCCCGCGGGTGGCGCTGGTCAGCGCCATGGCCGCCGACGCCGAGGGGAACCTCTACACCGGCCCCAACACCGAGGACACGCCGGTGGTGGTGGAGGCCACCGCCTTCCGCGACGGCCTGGTGATCGCCCAGGTGAACGAGCGGGTGGAGCGGCTCCCCCGCGTCGACATCCCGGCCGGCTGGGTGGACTTCCTCACCGTGGCGCCCACCCCCAGCGTGGTCGAGCCGCTCTTCACCCGCGACCCGGCCCTGATCAGCGAGGTCCAGGTGCTGATGGCGATGATGGTGGTGAAGGGCATCTACTCCGAGTACGGGGTGGACCGGCTCAACCACGGCATCGGCTTCGACTCGGCGGCCATCGAGCTGATCCTCCCCACCTTCGGCGAGTCGATCGGGCTGCGGGGGCGGGCCTGCGGCCACTGGGCGCTCAACCCGCACCCCACCCTGATCCCGGCCATCGAGGCCGGGCTGGTGCGCTCGGTCCACTGCTTCGGCTCCGAGCTGGGCATGGAGGCCTACGTGGCGGCGCGCCCCGACGTCTTCTTCACCGGCCGCGACGGGAGCCTCCGCTCCAACCGGGCCTTCGCCCAGGTGGCCGGGCAGTACGCCTGCGACCTGTTCATCGGCTCCACCCTCCAGGTCGACGTGGCCGGCAACAGCTCCACCGCCACCGCCTCCCGCATCGCCGGCTTCGGCGGCGCCCCCAACATGGGCGCCGACGCGCGGGGCCGGCGTCACGAGAGCCCGGCCTGGCTGCGGGCGGGGCGGGAGGCGAGCCCGCGGCCGGAGGCGATGCCCCGCGGGCGCAAGCTGGTGGTCCAGCTGCTCGAGACCTATCGCGAGCACATGGAGCCGGCCTTCGTGGAGCGTCTCGACGCCTGGGACCTGGCCGAGCGGATGGGGATGGCCAACCCGCCGGTGATGATCCACGGCGACGACGTCAGCCACGTGGTCACCGAGGAGGGGATCGCCAACCTGCTCCTGTGCCGCACGCCGGAGGAGCGCGAGCAGGCCATCCGCGGGGTGGCCGGGTACACGCCGGTGGGGCGGGCGCGCGATCGGCGCGCCGTCGAGGGGCTCCGCGACCGGGGCATCATCCGGCGGCCGGTCGACCTGGGCCTCGACGTCCGCCAGGCGACCCGCGAGCTCCTCGCCGCGCGGACGGTGAAGGACCTGGTCCGCTGGTCGGGTGGGCTCTACGACCCGCCGCGACGGTTCAGGAGCTGGTGAGGAGCGGCCATGGAGCGACTGGAGTTCGAGGTCGAGTGCGGGAGCGGGGCGGCGGCGGCGGCGGCCGCGCCCGTCGTCGTCGGCGTGGTCGCCTCGGGCAACCTCGAGGTGCTGGTGGAGCAGGGCGCGCCGGCGGGCCGCTGCCGCTTCAGCGTGGACACCTCGGTCCGCGGCTTCGGCGAGACCTGGCGGGCCGTGGTCGAGGACTTCGCGGCGCGCCAGCGCCCCTCCGGGCTGGTCTTCTCGCTGAACGACGCCGGGGCCACGCCGGCGGTGGTGAGCCTCCGCCTCGACCAGGCCGTGGAGGAGTTCCGGGGGGCGCGCCGGTGAGGCCGGCGGCCCTCGACCGGCGGAGCTGGCGCGAGGCGACCGCGCGCCGCCGCCTGGCCGCGCTCCTCGATCCGGGGAGCTTCGTCGAGTGGCTGGCTCCGGCGTCGCGGGTCACCAGCCCGCACCTCGCCACGCTCGGCCTCCCGGTGGCCTTCGACGACGGCGCCGTGGTCGGCGAGGGGCGGCTGCAGGGGCAGCGGGTGCTGCTGGCCGCCCAGGAGGGGGCCTTCATGGGCGGCGCGGTGGGCGAGGTCCACGGCGCCAAGCTCACCGGGCTGCTGCGGCGCGCGCTCCGGGAGCGCCCGGCCGGCGTGCTCCTGCTCCTCGACTCCGGCGGGGTGCGGCTCCAGGAGGCCAACGCCGGGCTGGTGGCGGTCTCGGAGGTGATGCGCGCGCTGCTGGAGGCGCGCGCCGCCGGCGTCCCGGTGATCGGGCTGATCGGCGGCGCCTGGGGCTGCTTCGGCGGCATGGGGATCGTGGCCGGCTGCTGCGACGCCCTGGCCATGAGCGAGGAGGGCCGCCTCGGCGTCAGCGGTCCCGACGTGCTCGAGACCGTCAAGGGCGTCGAGGAGCTGGACAGCGCCGACCGGGCCCTGGTCTGGCGGACCTGGGGCGGCAAGCACCGCTGGCTCCTCGGCGACGCCGACCGGCTGGTGGCCGACGACCTGGGGGCCTTCCGGGCCGCGGCCCTCGAGCTGCTGGCCGCTCCGCGCCCCCTCGAGCTGGAGACGCTCGAGGCGTCGCACCGGGCGCTGGCCCGCCGGCTGGAGCGGCTCGGCGGCGCATCCGACGCCCGCGAGGCCTGGCGGTCGCTCGGGGTCCAGGACCTCGACCAGGTCGCGGGCATGGAGCCGGAGCAGCTGGTCCGCGCCGAGGGCGCGCGGCGGGGGATCCGGTGACCCCCTCCCACCTCCTCGACGCGCTCTTCCCCGCCGGCCACGCCGTCCGCGTCGACGGCCCGGTCCTGGCCGGGACCGCCAGCGGCCCGACCGGCGTGGTGGCGGTGCTGGGGACCTGTGGCGCCGCCGAGGTCGGCGTCGAGGTGGCGCTCCGGCTCGCCGGCGAGCTGCTCGCCGTCCTCCGCGCCCACCCGGGCCGGCCGGTGGTCTTCCTGGTCGACACCCGCGGCCAGCGCATGAGCCGGCGCGACGAGCTGCTCGGCCTGGCCAGCTACCTCGGCCACCTGGCCGCCACCGTCGGCCTGGCACGCCAGCGCGGACACCGGCTGGTCGCCGTCCTCTTCGGGGACGCCAGCAGCGGCGGCGTGCTGCCGCTCGGCTTCATGGCCGACGAGATCCACGCCGTCGACGGGGCCAACCCCTGGGTGATGGCGCTGCCGGCCATGGCCCGGGTCACCAAGCTGCCGCTGGAGCGGCTCGAGGCGCTCTCGCGCGGCTCGGCGGTGCTGGCCCCCGGCCTCGAGTCGTTCCTGCGGCTCGGCGGCGTGGACCAGCGCTGGGAGCCCCCGCTGGCGCCCCGGCTCGCGGCGGCGCTGCAGCGTCCGAGCGGGCCCGACGCCCGCGACCTCCTCGGCCACCAGCGCGGTGGGCGGCCGCTGGCCGCCGAGGTGGCGAGGCGGGTCGCCGCAGCGCCTGGACCGGTGGGGCGGTGACCACCTTCCACCGCCACGACCTGGCCTGGCTCCGGCCCCGCTGGCGCGACTCGCTGCTTTCGCCGCTCGCGCCCGGGGACGAGGCGGCGATCGCCGACTGGGCCGACCGGGGCCGGCCCGCCGTGGTCTGCCGCCGCCTCGCCGGTGCGCCTGCGGGTGCGGTCACGCTCGGCGTCGCGCTCCCCGGGCCGGGGCGGCGGATCGGGCTGCTGGTCCGGGCCGACGCCGTGGCGCGGCGGGCCGCCCCGCTCCGGCTTCGGGAGGCCGCGGCCTCGGCGCCGCAGGCCTGGCGGGGCCCGCTGGCGGCGCTCGACGCGGCGCTCTGGTCGGTGGGGATCACCGCCGCGGTCTTCGGCTCGCTGGCCTGGCAGCACCTGGCGGGAGAGCCCTACCTGCGCGCCACCTCCGACGTCGACCTGCTGCTGGAGCTGGCCGGGCCGACGTCGCCCTGGTCGGTGGTCGACCTCCTCCAGGCCCACGACGGCGGCGCCCCTCGGCTCGACGGCGAGCTGCTCCTCCCGGGCGGGCGCGCCGTGGCCTGGCGCGAGCTCGCCACCCGCCCGGCGCGGGTGCTGGTGAAGTCAATCGACGCCGTCGCCCTCCTGACCGTGGACCAGGCGCTGGGCTGGCAGGCGCAGGAGGTGGCGTGAACCCTCCGGCCTCCATGAGCCCCGCCCGGGTGTGGCCAGGAGTGGCGGTCGCCGGGCGGGCGCCGGCCCGCTCCCCGGTCGAGTTCTTCGCCGCCGCCGTCGAGCGGGCCGCCCAGGAGGCCCTCCTGGAGGAGCTCACCACCTCGCCCAAGCCCGGGCTGGTGACGCCCTCCGATCGAGGCGCCCACGCCGACATGGGCGCCGACACCTTCTTCGCCAGCGTCACCGCCCTGCGCGGGGTCTTCGCCGAGGCGGCGCGGCTGGGCGCGGCCGGGGATCCCGGCGATCGGCTCCTCGCGCTCGGGGTGACCGCCGAGCTGCGGATGCTGGCGGCGACCGGCGGCGTCAACACCCACCGGGGAGCCATCTTCACGCTCGGCCTGCTGGCCGCCGCGGCCGGCAGCCTCGCCGCCGCCTCGCGCCCGGTCACGCGGCGGGCCCTCCGCGCCGAGGTCCGGGAGGTGCTGGCCCCGGCCCTGCTCGGACGGCTCCCGCCGGATCGGTCGAGCCATGGCCAGGCGGTGGCGGCTCGGCATGGCGCCGGGGGGGCCCGCCTCGAGGCGTCGGCCGGGTTCCCCCACCTCTTCGACGTGGCGCTGCCGTCCTTCCAGTCGGCCCTGGCCAGGGGCGTGCCGCGCCGGGCCGCGGCGGTGGAGTGCCTGCTGGCGCTGGTCGCGGTCCTCCCGGACACCAACCTCCTCTGGCGGGGGGGCGAGGCGGGGCTGGCCTTCGCCCAGGCCGGCGCGGCGGCCTTCCTGGCCGACGGCGGCGTGGAGCGGGAGGGGTGGGAGGTGGAGGCCGTGGCGCTCCACCGGAGCTTCGTGGCGCGCCGGCTCTCGCCGGGAGGGAGCGCCGACCTGCTCGCCGCGGCGCTCCTGGTCCACCGGCTGGCCGGGCCGGCGCGGGGCGAGGACTCGAGGTGAGCGGCCTCGCCATCCTCTGCCCGGGCCAGGGCGGCCAGCACCCGGCCATGTTCGACTTCGCGCTGGCGGCCGGCGTCGGCGGCGACCTGATCGAGGCGGCGGCCCGGGTGGTCGGCGAGGATCCGGTGCGCCTGGCGCGGGCGCCGTGGTCACGCCTCTTCGAGAACGGGGTGGCCCAGCCGCTGGTCTGCGCCGCGACCCTGGCCGCCTGGGAGGCGCTCCGGGGGCGGCTGCCGGCCCCCGTCGCCGTGGCCGGCTACAGCGTCGGTGAGCTGGCCGCCTGGGGCTGCGCCGGCGGCCTCGACCCGGTGGAGGCGGTCGGCCTGGCCGGGCGGCGCGCCGCCGCCATGGACCAGGCCAGCGTCGGCGTGGCCGGCCTCCTCGGCCTGCGCGGCCTGCCGCTGGCCCGGCTGGAGGCGCTCACCCTCGCCGCCGGCGCCGAGGTGGCCATCGTCAATGGCCCCGATCACGTGGTGGCCGGAGGGACCAGCGACGCCCTCGGCCGGCTGGCGGCGGCGGCCATGACCGCGGGGGCCTCGACCGTGCAGCGCCTCCCCATCGGCGTCGCCGCGCACACCAGCGCGCTGGTGTGCGCCGTCCAGCCCTTCGCCGCCACCCTGGCCGCCTCGGGCCTCCGGGATCCCACCTCGCCCGTGCTCTCCAGCCTGGGTGGCGCGCCGCTGCGCCGCCGCGCCGAGGGCGTCGAGGCGCTCTCCAGGCAGCTGGCCGCCCGGCTGGAGTGGTCGCACGTCATCGCCACCGCGGCCGAGCTGGGGGCCACCGTCTTCCTCGAGCTCGGACCGGGCCAGGCCCTGGCGCGCATGGCGGCGGAGCTCCTCCCCGGCGTGGCCTCCCGGTCGATCGACGACTTCCGCGGCGTGGACGGCGTGCTCGCCTGGGTGGAGGCGCGGCTCGGGGGAGGGTAGTCGCGCCGGCGCCGCCCGTGCTTCCGGATCCGGGCCGCCGCGGCCGGCCACGCGCCGGGCGTGCCAGCCGGAGCGCCGCGGGATAGAACGGTCACATGAGCCAAGACCATCGCGTGGAGGCGCCGGCGCTGGCCCGCTGGTTCGGCGGCCTGGCCCGGACCCTGAGCCAGGACTTCCTCGGCGGCCCCCGGCTGCTGCGGCTCTCCACCGTCATCAACCTGCAGAAGGGGGGCACGGCGCTCTTCGTCGGCGGGCTGATGTGGCTCTACCGGAACGGGTCGGTCGAGGCCTGGGTCTACCTGGCGCTGCACGGCAGCTACGGCCTGGCCTGGCTGCTGAAGCACCTCGCCTTCCGCGACCGTCGCTTCGACGCCCCGGTCACCGTGGGCGGCGCGGTCATGACGCTGGCGGCGGTGCTCGGTCCGTACTGGCTGGCCCCCTGGCTGCTCATCTCCGGGGTGCTGGGGCCGAGGCCGGAGGCCGGCGCGCCGCTGCTGGGCGCCGCCATCGCCGTCCACACCCTGGGGCTGGCCCTCATGCTGGGGGCCGACGCCCAGAAGCACTTCCAGCTCGAGGCCGGGCCGCGGCTGCTCACCGGCGGGATGTTCGCCCGCACCCGCAACCCCAACTACCTCGGCGAGATGATGCTCTACGGATCCTACGCGCTGCTCACCCGCCACTGGCTCCCCTGGCTGGTGCTGGCCTGGGTCTGGGGGTTGGTCTTCGTCCCCAACATGCTGCTCAAGGACGCCTCGCTGTCGCGCTACCCGGGCTGGGCCGCCTACCGGGCCCGCACCGGGCTGCTCTGGCCGCGCTGAGCCCCGGCCGCGCCGCTGGCGGCTCCGGCGCCACCGCCAGCTCGCGGAGCATGCAGGTGAGGCGCGCCGTGCAGAGCCGGGCGCCGCGGGCGTCGCTGACCACCGCCTGGTAGACCGCCAGCGTCTTGCCCAGGCTGATGGGCGTGCAGGTGGGCGCCGATGGAGCCGAGGGTCTCGGCCAGGGCCAGCGAGGCGCCGCCGTTGAGGAGCCCGTAGGGCTGGGTGTTTCCCTCCACCGGCATGGTCCCCACCACCCGCTGCGCCGAGGCCTCGGTGATGACGATGCCGAGCTGCTGCGCCATGGGGCCGCCGGGGGCGTTGAAGCCCAGGTCGCTCATGCCGCCAGCTTACCGGAAGGTGAAGGCCGACTGGGCGCCGGAGGTCGCGGCCGGAGTGGCCGGCCCGGCTGGTGAGCCCGGGGTGGCCAGGGTGGAGGGCCCGGCCGGGGCCGCGGGCGCGACGGCCGCAGGGAGTGACCCGGCGCCGAGGAATCCCTCCGACCGCAGCGCCGCCCGCACCGCCGCCTCGTCCGGTCCGGCGACGCCGCGCGCCGCCGCCTGGGCCAGCTGGTCCACCACCTCGTTGACGGCGTGGCCGGCGTGGCCGCGCACCCAGGCGTAGCGGACCTGCAGCGACGAGGCCCGACCGTCGATGGCCTCGATGAGCTCGCGGTTCGACACCGGCGCGCCGCCGGCGGTGCGCCAGCCCTTGCGGCGCCAGCCCTTGATCCACTTCGAGAGCGCGTCGACCACGTAGCGGGAGTCGCTGATCACCTCGACGGCCTCGCCGGCCGGCAGGCCGTCGAGCGCCTCCAGCACCGCCCGCAGCTCCATGCGGTTGTTGGTGACGGCGAATGGGCCGTCCACCACCCACCGCGTGCCGCCGAAGCGGAGCGCGGGGCGGGAGCGGTCGAGCACCACGAAGCCGGTGCCGCCGGGGCCGCCGGGGTTGACCAGGGCGGAGCCGTCGCAGAAGGCGAGGAAGCGTGCGGTGGAGGTCATGGGGGAGGGCAACCTAGAGGCCGGCCCTGACGCCCGGCACCGTCGCCGCCGGCCTCGCCGCGGTCGGCCCGGGCCATCCGGGCCACGAAGCGCCGCATGGTCCCGCTCACCCGGCGCGTGGTGAGGTCGATCTCGAACCCGGCCTCGGCCACCGCCCGCTCGGTG
Organism: Anaeromyxobacteraceae bacterium; assembly: GCA_032654565.1. Classification (GTDB taxonomy): domain Bacteria; phylum Myxococcota; class Myxococcia; order Myxococcales; family Anaeromyxobacteraceae; genus JADKCZ01. The sequence continues at coordinate 302,302 of JAULAX010000018.1, forward strand.
TGGCGGTTGTTGCGGCAGCCGCCGCTCACCCGGGTCCAGGCCGGCTGGATGAGGTCCTGCCACCGGCCCTCCCAGGGCGAGCTGGAGCGGACGTGCTCGATCATGCGGAGGGTGGCGCCGGGACCGAGCACCCGCCGCACCTCGGCGAGGCCGGCGGCGGGGTCGTCCACCGAGCAGAACACCATCCCCGAGACCACGGTGTCGAAGGCGGCGTCGCGGAAGGGCAGGGCCTCGGCCCGGGCGCGGACCAGCAGGGCCCCGGGCCGCCGGGCCCGCGCCGCCCGCAGGTTGTGCCGGCTCGGGTCGATGGCCACCACCGGCCCGGCCCCGGCCAGCCAGGGCAGGTTCCGCCCGGTGCCGGTCCCGACGTCGAGGATCCGGCCGGTGGCCCCCTCGGCCAGCCAGCGGCGCCAGCGGATGAAGCCGGCCATCTCGGCGAACCAGAGGCCGAGATCGTAGACCCAGGGGATCTGCTCGACGCCGCGCACGGGGAGCCGGGGAGGGGGCGGCGCCGGAGGCGCTCAGCCGCCCACGTACTTCAAGACCGTCGAGGCGACGCGGATGACGTCGCCGTGGACCAGCCGCCGGTGGGTGACCTGCTTGGAGTTGACGAAGGTGCCGTTGGTGGAGCCGAGGTCCTCGAGGTGGTGGCCGTCGCCGTCGGGCCGGATGGCGGCGTGGCGGCGCGAGGCCTGGTCGGAGCTGACCACCAGCGTGTTCTCCTCGCCGCGCCCGATGGTCACCTCGACGTCGAGCGGGTAGGCCTTGTCCCGCAGCGCCGGGTCGGCGGCGTGGATCACCTGGAGGATGGGGCTGCGCGTGGTCGGGCTCATGCGGGGCTCCCGTTCAGAATATCACCGCCAGCCCCCCCGGCGCAGGCACCAGCTGCACCGGTGGCTTCCGGCCGTCCTCCGGCTGGTAGGCGAGCAGCGGGACCACCAGGCCGGTGGCGGTGCCGATCACCGCGCCGGTGGCCACGTCGGTGAGCCAGTGACGGTCGGCGGCCACCCGCAGGTATCCGGTCAGGGCCGCCGCGCCGAAGGTCGCCGCGGCCAGCCACCTCCACCCGGGCCGGCCCCGCAGCCTGGCGATCTGGGTGGCGGCGGCCGCGGTGGCGAAGGCGAAGTCGGTGTGGCCCGACCAGAAGGAGAGCCGGTCGTCGGCGGACGGGGTGGTGCCGCGCGCCCAGGCGTCGGGGCGCAGCCGGCCGGTGGCGAACTTGGCCCCCTGGGTGAGCAGCACGGCGGTGCTGGCCGACTCGGCGAGCACCAGCAGGTCCTCCACCACCTGGCGCTGGCCGTGCGGCGAGGCCTGGGCCCAGAGCGTGGCGGCGGCGCCGGCCGGGATGAGCAGCTGCAGGGCGTCGGACCCGGTCGAGGCGGCGCGGCCGTCGCTCCAGCGGAGCTGGCGGCGAGCCCAGCGGTCGAGCTGGGGGGGCTGGCACCAGCGGCAGGCCGGGGCCACCAGCGAGTCCTTGAGGAGGAGCGAGAGGCCGGTCAGGCCCAGGCCGGCCCCGGTGACCGCGGCGGCGGTGGCCAGATCGACGGTCAGGGCGGGCGGCTGGGGTGCCGCGGTAGCGGGCCCGGACTCCGGTGCGGGCCAGGGCCTGCCTTCGTCCGTCGCCCGGGCCGGTGCTGGTGCCGCTGCCGGTGCCGGGGCGTCGGCGCGGGCCAGGGCGGAGAGCCCCAGCCCGGCCACGAGGAGGACCAGCCTGGCGGTGGGCAGCGAGGCGGGCGGCGTGACCATCGCCGGAGCCTGCCACGGCCGGTTGGCCGGGTGAAGTTTGCGTGGTATCGCCAGCCGGTGGTCGACCAACCCTTCCAGCTGCCGCTCTTCGTCGACCTCGGGGCCGTGGTGCTGCTGGCCGCCACCGGCGCCATCGAGGGGATCCGCAAGCGCTACGACCTGATCGGCGTGGCGGTGATGGCGCTGGTCACCGGCCTGGGCGGCGCCCTGCTGCGCGACGGGATCTTCCTGCAGGGCGGGCCCCCCGCCTCGGTCCAGGACGGCCGCTACCTGGCGGCGGTGCTGGTGGGGGCGGCGCTGGGCGTGGTCTTCGCCCGCGGCTTCCACCGGCTGCGGCTGGTGGTGGCCATCGTCGACGCCCTCGGCCTCGGGCTCTACGCCGTCTACGGCGCCCAGAAGGCCATGCTGGCGGGGCTGCCGCCGCTGGCCGCCACGCTGGTCGGCACCGTCAACGCCGTGGGCGGCGGCCTGATGCGCGACGTGCTGGTGCGCGAGGAGCCCATGCTGCTGCGGCCGGGCGGCTTCTACGCGCTGGCGGCGCTGGCCGGCGCCACCACCTTCGTGGTGCTCGACGAGCTGCCCGGACGGTCCACCCACCTGGCGGCCATGGCCGGGGTGGCGGTGGTGCTGCTGCTGCGCTTCGGGGCCATCCGGCTCGGCTGGAAGACCGGGGCGCTCTCCGACGAGCCGCGCTAGGATCCCTGGCATGGAACATCGCACGCTGGGCCGGAGCGGCCTCCAGGTCTCGGTCCTCTCCCTCGGGGCCATGACCTTCGGCGAGGGGGCGGGTGGCTTCATGAAGGGGGTCACCTCGGACGACGCCGAGGGGCGCCGGGTCTTCGACGCCGCGCTCGACGCCGGCATCGACACCGTCGACACCGCCAACCTCTACTCGGAGGGGCGCTCCGAGGAGCTGCTGGGCCAGTGGCTGAAGGGCAAGCGCCACCAGGTGGTGCTGGCCACCAAGTGCCGCTTCCCCACCGCCGGGGCGCTCGAGTCCTGCGGCCCCAACCTGGCCGGGCTCTCCCGCCAGTCGATCCTGCGCAACTGCGAGGACTCGCTGCGGCGGCTCCAGGTCGACCACCTGGACCTCTACCAGGTCCACATGCAGGACCGGGCGGTGCCCATCGAGGAGACGCTCTCGGCGCTCGACGACCTGGTCCGGCAGGGGAAGGTCCGCTACACCGGCTGCTCCAACTACACCGGGTACCGGCTGGCCGAGTCGCTCTGGAAGGCCGAGACCCATGGCCTGGAGCGGTTCTCCTCCCTGCAGCTGCAGTGGTCGCTGGCGGTCCGCGACGCCGAGCGCGAGCTGGTGCCGGCGGCGCGCGCCTTCGGCCTCGGCCTGATGGCCTGGAGCCCGCTGGCCCGCGGCTTCCTCTCCGGCAAGTACCGGCGCGACCAGCCGCCGCCGCCCGGGGCCCGGCTGGCCGAGTGGAAGGACACCTGGAGGCGGATGGACCAGCCGCGCAGCTGGGCGGTGCTGGAGGTGGTGCAGGCGGTGGCCCAGGCCCGCGGTACCACCGCCTCGGCGGTGTCGCTGGCCTGGCTGCTGCGCCACGCCGAGCTCTCCACGGTGATCGTCGGGGCCCGGACGGTGGCGCAGCTGGAGGAGAACCTGGCGGCGCTGGACCTGGCGCTCACGCCCGCCGAGGTGGCGGCGCTCGACGCCGCCAGCGCCCCGGACTGGGGCTACCCGTACGACTTCATCGGCGTCCGGGAGCCCTGGTAGGCGACCCGCCCCGGGCCCGCGCCGAGGCCACCCTGGTCAACGCCCGGCTGCGGGGCGAGCGCCACGCCGACCTGGTCAAGGACAGCGCCGCGCGCCAGCAGCTCATCCAGACCCGGCTGGCGCGCCTCACCAACCTCGTCGACCTCTACAGGGCGCTCGGGGGTGGCTGGAGGGAGCGGACGGCGACGGCACCGGGCGGATAGGGGACAGGCCGCCCGCGGGGAGATTCAGACCAGGAAGAAGAGGAAGAAGCCGTTGGCCATGTAGACCAGCCCGGCGGCGCCGCAGACCAGCCCGGCCCACCACATGGCCGGCCGCTTGATGAGGGCCGAGACCGCCGAGAGGGTGATGGCGATCTGGAGCAGCATCACCGCCTGGCCGAAGGCGGCGCCGTGGCGCTTGTTCTTCTCCTCCTCGCGCTTCAGCGCCTCCGCCTCCTCCTTGATCTTGGTCTTCTCCTCCTCGTACCGCCTGGCCTCGCCGGCGGAGCGGTCCCGGGCCGCCTCGGCGGTCCGCTTCCCCTCCGGGGTGCGCGCCTCCAGCGCCGCCACCTCCATCTGGGCCCGCTCCAGCACCGCCAGGTTCTGCTTCAGGCTCTTGGCCTGGTAGAAGGCCCACTTGTTGGCCTCGTCGGTGGTGGCCAGCTGCACCTTGGTGGAGTAGCCGCCCCCCTTGAGGGAGCTGATGGCCGCGCAGACCGCCAGGATGGTGGTGGTCAGCGCCACCCACTGCGTCCACGAATCCTTCCTCTCTTCGGCCACCGTGCCACCTCCGTCGGGCGCCCCCGGAGCGGGGCGGGCGCGGATTCTTTTCGGGACCGGGGTCGGCGTCAAGGGGGCTGGACCGGGCCGCGGGAAAGGAGCGCGTGACCCGCGCCCCGGCCAAGGCTAGGAAGGAGCCCCACCGCCCCGGAGCACACATGGTCCGCCTGCCCGCCGCCCTCCTCGCGCTCGCCCTCGCCGCCCCGTCTTCCGCGCCGTCACCGGCGGTTCCGGCGGCGCCCGCACCCGCCGCCGCCCTGGCACCGGCATCGGCACCGGGCTACTCCGGCCACGGCGCCGGCTCGGTGGCCCCCGAGCTGCTCTCGAAGTTCGCCCCCCGTCCCGTCGACGCCGGCCTCTCCCGCACCATCCAGGCCATGCTCGACGTCCGCGCTCCGGGTGGCGGGCAGCTCTCCGACGACGGCCGCCGCCTCTACTTCTCCTGGCGGGTCACCGGCACCAACCAGCTCTGGCGGCTCGACGGCCCGGACCGCTTCCCGGTCCAGCTCACCGGCGGCGAGGACGCCACCTCGCTCTTCGCCATCACCCCGGACGGCAAGACGCTCATCGTGCAGCGCGACCGGAAAGGGGAGGAGAACCCCGGGCTCTACCTTCTGCCGGCCGAAGGCGGTCCGCTGGTCCAGCTCCAGCACCAGGCCGGCGTGCAGACCACCGCCCAGTGGCTGGCCCGCGACGGCCACACCCTCTACTTCCGCGCCAACGACCGCAGGCCGGACGCCTACGCCATCTACCGCTTCGATCTCGCCACCGGCACGCGGGAGCTGGTGCTCGACCAGCCCGGCCTCTGGTCGGTCCACGATGAGCGGGGTGGGAAGCTGCTGCTCGCCAAGGCCACCGGCGCCATGACCTCGGAGTGGTTCGAGTGGGACGTGGCCGGCAAGACCCTGGCGCCGCTGCTGGGGCAGGGGGAGGCCGAGGAGTACGAGGTGGCCTACGCGGCCCAGCCGGGGGAGCTGCTGGTGCAGACCAACAAGCTCGGTGACCTGTCGCGGCTCTACCGCTGGAAGGCGGGCGTCTTCACGCCGGTGACGCCGGAGCTGAAGTGGGACGTCTCCGGGTTCGGCCTCGACCAGGCCCGCGCCCGCCTCCTCTACCAGGTCAACCAGGCCGGCTCGACGCGCCTCTTCGCGCTCGACGCCCGCACCTACCGGCCGGTGGCGCTGCCGAAGCTGCCGGCCGCCGACCACGTCCTCGGCGGCGCCAGCACCCGCGACGGCCGCTACACGGTCCTCTCCATCGACCCGGGCGACGCACCGGCCACCAGCTGGGTCCACGACTGGAAGACCGGCGCGCTCAGGCGCTGGGTGGTGCCGAGCGCCCCGGAGGTGGACACCCGCAGGTTCGCGCGGGCCTCGCTGGAGAGCTACCCGGCGCGGGACGGCACGCCCATCCCGGCCCTGGTCCGCCGCCCGGCCCGCTGCGCCCCGGCCCCGTGCCCGGTGCTGGTCCAGTTCCACGGCGGCCCGGAGGGGCAGGTGAAGCCCGGCTTCAGCCCCTCCGCCCAGCTCTACGTCGACGCCGGCTTCGTGCTGGTGCAGCCCAACGTGCGCGGCTCGCTCGGCTACGGGAAGCGCTGGGTGCGAGCCGACGACGGGCCGAAGCGGCTCGCCGTCATCACCGACATCGAGGACGCGGCCCGCTGGGCGCGCACGGCCTTCGCCGCCGGCGGCGTCGAGCCCAGGGTCGGCATCATGGGTGGCTCCTACGGCGGCTACGCCACGCTCATCGGCATGACCATGTTCGCCGGGAGCTACGACGCCGGCGCCTCCAACGTCGGCATCTCCAACCTGGTCACCTTCCTGGAGAACACCGCCCCCTATCGGCGAATCCTGCGGGCCACCGAGTACGGCGACCTGGAGAAGGACCGCGCGGCGCTGGTGAAGCTCTCGCCGTCCAGCTACGTCGATCGGGTCAGGGGGCCGCTGTTGATCATCCAGGGGGCGAGCGACCCGCGGGTGCCGGCCGGCGAGGCGGTGCAGATCTTCGACGCCCTCACCGCCCGGGGGGTGCCGGCGGAGCTGCTCATCTTCGCCGACGAGGGGCACGGCGCGCAGAAGCGCGAGAACGTGGTGCAGACCCTGGGGCGGCAGCTGGAGTTCTTCTCGAGGACGCTGAAGGCGCCGGCCGCGCCACCGCCGACCCCCGGGCCAGCCGCGCCGCCTCCGCCGACCACGCCCCGCTGAGCCGGGCGCCGAGCGCCAGCCCCTCCAGCCAGCCGGGGCCGTCGGGGATGGCCCGCGAGGCCTCGGCGCGCAGCCTCGCCTCCAGCGCCAGCCCCTCGGCCAGGGCGCGGGCCTCACCGTCGTCGAGGGCGCAGCTGGCCAGGAACGCCTGGCGCCTGGCGGCCGGCACGCCCAGCGCCTCCAGCCAGCGCCCCTCGGCGCCGGCCACCTCGTCGTCGGTGGCGGCGAGCCCCAGGGCCCGCGCCTGGGCGGCGAGGAGCAGGCGCATCAGGCCATCGGCGGCGAGGCGGCCGGCGTCGGGGCGTCCGGCCAGCGCCGCCAGCACCTCGCGCCCCGCCACCTCGGCGTCACCCACCCTGGCCCGGGCGGCGTCGAGCGCCAGCCGGCGCGCCTGGGTGGGCGGAGGCGGGCGCGCCGGGCGTGGCGGGGGCGGCGCCCCGGCCCGCCGGGCCCGGGCGTAGTCGAGCGCGGCGCACAGCGTGGCCCGGGCGTCCTCGGCCTTCTGCGACGGCGCCGCGGGGAGGAAGCGGCGCAGCGCCGCCGCGGTGGCGGCCGGCAGCCGGGCCTCGTCGAGCGCCCGCTCCCAGGTCCGCTCCTGGTAGAAGAGGGCGGCGGCGGCGCGTCGAAGGCGCCGACCTTCACGTTCGGTGACGAGCCCGGCGGCCACCGCCTCCTCGACGGCGCGCCGGACGTCGACCAGCGGCACGGTGAGCGGCCGGTAGCGGTGGGCCGCGGTGGCGTGGAGCAGCGCCACCTCGTCGTCGCCGGTGAGCCGCCCGTCGCGGTAGTCGGCGAAGATGCGGCCGACGCCGACCACCCCGAAGGCGGCCAGCTCGGCGGCCCGCAGCGCCCCCATCGAGCCGCCGCCGAAGACCTGCACGCCGGCCGCCTGCGCCGCCAGCAGCTCGTGGTGCCAGACCGAGGGGACCGAGTCGAAGAGCCCGTCGACCAGGGCGATGGCCAGCGGGCGGGCCGCCAGCACGGCGTGGACGTCGCCGGCGCGCGCCGGCGGGTGGAGCGTGACCGGGCCGAGGGCGACGGCCTCGGCGGCGGGGAGCGAGGGGCCGAGGAAGGCGACCACGTCGCCGGGGCGGAGGCGGGCCCTCATCCCAGAAGCTCCGAGCGGCGCAGCCCGGGGGCCAGCACCTTGACCACCGAGAGGCCGGGCGGGCCGTCGAGGTCGGCGGCCAGCGGGGAGACGCCGGCGGTGCCGAGCCGCCGCAGCAGCAGCGCCAGCTGGGCGGCGGCCGGGCGGGGCGGGTGGCTGGGCAGGTCGGCGGCGCCGCGGGTGGGGCGGGCGGCGTCGCACCAGCGCAGCAGGGGGGCGGCCGCCTCCCGCTCGGCGTGGAGGGCGTCCTCGCGGGCCCCGTGGATCTCGGTGAGGCGGGACTGGGCCGCCTCCAGCAGCGCCGCCAGCAGCGCCTCGTCGCGGGAGAGCCGGCAGGCATAGCCGGCCGCCAGCGGCACCGATCCCCCCTCCCGGTCGCCGAGCAGCGCCGCGGCGGTGGGGAGGCCGAGCGGGCCGGAGACGTCGAGCAGGTGGACGGCGAAGCCGCGGGCCTGGAGCGCGGCCTGCCAGGCGGCGGTCCGCGGCGCGGCGCGGTGGAGCGTGGCCGGGTCGAGGAGCCGGGCCTTCACCGCCGCCGGGGTGAAGCCGCGCGGCAGCGCCCGGGCCAGCTGGTCCCGCTCGCAGAGCTCCAGCAGCGCGTGGAGGAGCGCGGCGTCGCGGTCGGGGTGGGCGGCCAGGCCGGACGAGGTCCAGGGCACCACCGCCAGCCCGAGCGGCTCGGCGCCGGGGGGCGGGCAGTGGACGGCGTGGGCCGGGACCAGCCGGGCGGCGCCGCTGGCCAGCTCGACCGCCTCGCGCCAGGCGAGCCGCAGGGTGCGCCAGCCGGGGGCGGCCCGGTCCGGGGCCAGCGTGGCCGGATCGAGGGCGGCGTCGCCGAACCGGGCGGCCAGGTCGGCGAAGCTGGCGCGGGCGTCGACGCGGGGGTGCTCGGCGGCGTCGAGCTCGGCCGCCTCGGAGAGGGCGCCGCGGGCCGCCTCCTCCCAGCGCTCCCCCTTGCCGGCCGAGACCTGCAGGACGTGGCCGCCGGGGCGGACGGCCGCCGCCACCTCGACGCCGGCCCGGTCGAGCCCGGTGATCCGGGCCACGCGGGTGACGCCCAGGGACCGCGCCAGCCGCGCCAGCCCGCCGCTCATCGGGCCAGGTTCTCCTTGAGGAAGCCGAGCGCCCGCTCCCAGATCCGCGCCACGTAGGCCGGGTCGCCGGAGGCGAGCGCCAGGTGGGTGAGGCCGGGCAGCACCAGCAGCTCGTACCGCTTGCCGGCCCGCATCAGGGCGTCGGCCAGCTTGAGCGAGTTGAAGAAGTAGACGTTGTCGTCGGCGGTGCCGTGGATGATCAGCAGCGGCCGCTCCAGCCGGGGCGCCCAGGTGAGCAGCGAGGAGCGCCGGTAGGCCTCCGGCTGCTCGGCGGGCAGGCCGAGGTAGCGCTCGGTGTAGGCGGTGTCGTAGTCGGCCCAGTCGACCACCGGCGCCCCGGCCACCGCCGCCTTGAAGATGGCCGGGTAGCGCATCACCGCCAGGGCCGCGAAGTAGCCGCCGAAGGACCAGCCCTCGACGCCGACCCGGGTGAGGTCGAGCTCGGGGATGACCGCGCCCAGCGCCTGCAGCGCCGTCACCTGGTCGTCGAGCGCCGGCCCGGCGAAGTCGCCGCGGATGGCCCGCTCCCAGTCGCGCCCGCGCCGCGGCGTGCCGCGCCCGTCGATGGCGACGTGGATGAACCCCTGGTCGGCGATCCACTGGGCCAGGTGGTCGGGGTGGACCCCCACCACCTGGGCGTGCGGGCCGCCGTAGACCGAGAGGTAGACCGGCAGCTTGACGCCGGGGCGGGCCGCCCGCGGCCGGATCACCGCGGCGTAGAAGCCCGGGGCCGGCCCCACCTTGAAGATCTCGGCCCCGGGTTCGAAGGGCGGCTTCTCGGCCACCGAGGGGAGGTCGGTGAGCCGCCGGCCGTCGACCCGGTAGACCGCGGGGACCGCCGAGGCCGCCGAGGTGGAGCGCCCCACCAGCAGCACCTCGCCGTTCCTGGAGAGCTGGGCGCTGGTGGAGACCGGGACCACCGGGGCCAGCCACTCCTCGGGCGGGGCCCCGTCCTTGACCACGTAGAGGCGCGACTGCGTCGGCTCGGGGCCGCCGGTGAACCAGAGCCAGCGCCGCTTCTCGTCGTAGCCGACCAGGCGGGCCAGCCCGGCGCTCCCCTTCACCCAGGTGGAGGCCACGCTGCCGTCGGCGCGGCGCAGCTCCACCTCCGGCCAGCCGGTCCGCTCGGAGAGCCAGAAGAAGCCCGAGCCGTCCTCCTTCCAGAGCGGGAAGCCCTGCACCAGGTTGACCCAGGCGGCGTCCTTCTCCTCGACCAGCACCCGGGTGGCGCCGGTGGCGGGGTCGGCGGCCAGCAGCGCCAGCTCGGTCTGCGCCCGGTTGAGGACCACCAGCGAGAGCGGGCCCCCGTCGGTCCAGCGGACGGCGCCGAGGTAGGGGTAGCGCTCGCGGTCCCAGCTCACCCAGACCGGCGGGCCGCCGGCGGCCGGCGAGACCGCCAGCTTGACGCTGGCGTTGGCGTGGCCGGCGCGCGGGTAGCGGAAGCTGTCGGCGGGCTGCTCGGGGTGGAGCGGATCGTGGATGGTGAAGGTCTCGACGGCGCGCTGGTCGGTCTCCTGCCAGGCCACCAGCCTGGAGTCGGGCGACCACCAGTAACCGGAGAAGCGGTCCAGCTCCTCCTGGGCGGCGAACTCGGCCAGGCCGTGGGGGACGTCGGCGACGCCGCCGGTGGTGAGCGGCCGCTCCACGTTGGTGGCGAGATCGAGCAGCCGCACGTCGTGGTCGACCACGTAGGAGAGGGTCCTGCCGTCGGGCGAGAAGCGCGGGTCGAGCGGCCGGCCGCCGGCCTTGAGCGGGGTGATGGCCCCGGTGGCCCGCTCCAGCAGGTAGAGCCTGCCCCCCACGGTGACCGCCAGCCGCCGGCCGTCCTTGCTGAGCTGGAAGGCGGTGATGCCGCGGGTGGTGATCCGCTGTCGCTCCAGCTGGGCCCGCTCGGCGGCGGTGAGGGCGGCCGAGCCGCCGTCCAGCAGCCGCTCGGCGCTGGCCAGCTCGCGGGTCTCGCCGCTCCGCAGGTCGGTGGTGTAGAGCGCCGCCACCGGCGAGCGGGGCGGGGAGCGCAGGAAGATGGCGGCGTCGCCGTCGGGCGTCAGGGCCACCCGCGACGGCCGTCCGGCGGAGAAGCGGCGGGTCTCGAGATAGCGCTTCAGGAACGGCTCGGCCTCGGGGGAGGCCGGCGCGGCGGGGCCGGCGACGGCGGCGGCGGCGAGGAGCAGGGGGAGGAGCGGGCCGATCATGGCCGGGGAGTCTCGCACGATCCGGCCAGCCAGCGGGACGCCAGCCGGGAGAAGGCCCGCTCCCGCAGCGCCGCCTCGCGGAAGCCGTCGCAGCGCGGTCCGGGTGGCGCCTGGGGGCAGGCCAGGCAGGCGGTCCGGTCGGGGCCGCGCCGGCGGTAGGCGAGCAGGCCGGCGGCGACGATGGCGGCGCTGCTGGCCGCGGTGGCGACGCCGGACCAGTCGCCGGGGTGGGCGGTGGCCGCGGCGCGCAGGCCGGCCACCAGCAGGGCGGCGGCCAGCGCGGTGGGGGCGGCGCGGGTGAGCCACTTGGTGGCGTGGCGGCCGCGGCGCGGCGCCAGGGCCAGCCCGGCCCCGCCGGCCAGCACGGCCGGGCCGAGCAGCAGCAGCTCCACCGGCAGCGGGGGCGACCACCAGCCGGCCAGGGCGCCCAGCAGCGCGCCGGCGGCGGCCAGCGTGCAGCCGCGGCAGAGCCGGGTGCGGCGGCCGAGGCGCACCACCTCGCCGGCGTAGGCGCCGCAGAGCGGGTGGTGGGCGTAGCGGTGGAAGCGGTGGGCGTGGCCCGCCAGCCGGTCGATGCGGCCGGCCAGGCCCGGCGGGATCCGGCTCATGGGGGCGGGCCCGGCGGCGGCGCGCGCGGGGTCACACCGCGGGCCGGACCACCACCGCGGTGCCGTAGGCCACGATCTCGTTGGTGTTCTGCATCAGCTCGGAGGAGTCGAAGCGCATCCCCAGCACGCAGTTGGCCCCCATCTGGCGGGCGTTCTGCTCGAGCCGGTTCATGGCCTCGTTGCGGGTGTCGTTGGCCAGCTCGGTGAACATGGTGATCTCGCCGCCGAAGATGGTCTGCAGGCCGGCGCAGGTGGTGCCGACGACGCTGCGGCTGCGCACCGTGATCCCCCAGCACGGGCCGATGAGCCGCTCGATGACGTGGCCGGGCGGCGGATCGAAGGTGGTCTGGATGGGGATGGCGTGGCGGAGGACGGTGGTCATCGGGGCTCCTGGGGTCTGGGGCGATGCTACCCCAGACCCGGCCGTCGCGGGGGCGCAGGCGGGGCGCGCCGGGGCGCCCTCTCGCGGTAGGATGCGCGGCCCGGCCGGCCCGGTTACAGACCGGGGCCGTCGCCGGCCCAACGTCGCAGGAGGATGAGGATGTCACCGCTGAGGACACCGGTCGTGCGCAACGAGGAGACCCGGGCGCTGGAGCGCTCGCGCGAGCTGCCCACCACCCGCACCGGCCACGACGTCGACGCGCTCAAGCGCGGCTTCGCCGAGCACCTGCAGTACTCGCAGGCCAAGGACGAGCACACCGCCACCTCGCTCGACCGGTACTTCGCCGCCGCCTACACCGCCCGCGACCGGCTGATGCGCCGCTGGATCCAGTCGCAGCAGGCCTACTACAAGCAGGACGCCAAGCGGGTCTACTACCTCTCGCTCGAGTTCCTCATGGGCCGGATGATGGAGAACAACCTCATCAACATGGGGATCCACGATCACCTCAAGACCGCGCTCTCCGACCTCGGGCTCGATCTCAACGACCTGCTGGCCCACGAGAAGGACGCCGGGCTGGGCAACGGCGGCCTGGGGCGCCTGGCGGCCTGCTTCCTCGACTCGATGGCCACGCTGTCGCTGCCGGCCTACGGCTACGGCATCCGCTACGAGTTCGGCATCTTCGACCAGGAGATCCGCAACGGCTACCAGGTGGAGCGGCCGGAGGAGTGGCTGCGCTACGGCTGCGCCTGGGAGGTGCCGCGCCCCGAGTACATCGTCCCGGTGCAGCTCTACGGCCGGACCGAGCACGTCCGCGACGAGCGCGGGCAGCTCCGGGTCACCTGGGTCGACAGCCGCCGCGTCATGGGCATGCCCTACGACGTCCCCATCGCCGGCTACGGCCCGTCCGGCGCGGTCAACACCCTGCGGCTGTGGCGGGCCCGGGCCGCCCAGGAGCTGGATCTCGCCGACTTCAACGCCGGCGACTACCTGCGCGCCGTCGAGGAGCGCGACCTCACCGAGAACATCTCCAAGGTCCTCTACCCCAACGACGTCACGGTGATGGGCAAGGAGCTGCGGCTGCAGCAGCAGTACTTCTTCGTGGCCTGCTCCATCCACGACATCGTGCAGCGCCACCTCAAGGTCCACCCCGGCTTCACCAACCTGCCGGACAAGGTGGCCATCCAGCTCAACGACACCCACCCGGCCATCGCCATCGCCGAGCTGATGCGCGTGCTGGTCGACCAGTACGACCTGGTCTGGGACGAGGCCTGGGCCATCTGCCGGGCCACCTTCGGCTACACCAACCACACCCTGCTGCCCGAGGCGCTGGAGCGCTGGACCGTCGACCTCTTCGGCCGGGTGCTGCCGCGCCACCTGGAGATCATCTACGAGCTGAACGGCCGCTTCCTGCAGGAGTGCCGCGCCTCCAAGCGCGTCGACGAGGCGGCCATCGAGCGCATGAGCCTGATCCAGGAGGGGACGCCCAAGCAGGTGCGCATGGCCAACCTCGCGGTGGTCGGCTCCCACTCGGTCAACGGCGTGGCCGCCCTGCACACCGAGCTGCTCAAGGCCAACCTCTTCGCCGACTACAACGCCCTCTGGCCGGAGAAGTTCAACAACAAGACCAACGGCGTCACCCCGCGCCGCTGGCTGCTGGCCTCCAACCCGGAGCTGGCCAAGATCATCACCGACGCCGTCGGCCCCGGCTGGATCACCGACGCCGACCAGCTCAGGAAGCTGGAGCCGCTGGCCGAGGACGCCGGCTTCCGCCGCGTCTTCCGGGCCATCAAGCGCGACAACAAGGAGCGGCTGGCGGCCATCGTCCAGGCCGAGAACGGCGTCACCCTCGACCTCGACTCGATCTTCGACGTCCAGGTGAAGCGCATCCACGAGTACAAGCGGCAGCTGCTCGACATCCTCCGGGTGGCGGCCGAGTACCAGCGCCTCAAGGCCGACTCCAGCTACGACCCGGTGCCGCGCAGTTACCTGTTCGGCGGCAAGGCGGCCCCGGGCTACGTCATGGCCAAGCAGATCATCAAGCTCTGCAACTCGGTGGCCGACGTGGTCAACCGCGACCCGGCCATGAAGGGGCGCATCAAGGTGGCCTTCCTGCGCAACTTCCGGGTCAGCCTGGCGGAGCGCATCTACCCGGCCGCCGACCTCTCCGAGCAGATCTCCACCGCCGGCAAGGAGGCCTCCGGCACCGGCAACATGAAGTTCTCGCTCAACGGCGCCCTCACCATCGGCACCCTCGACGGCGCCAACGTCGAGATCCGCGAGGAGGTGGGGCCGGAGAACTTCTTCCTCTTCGGCCTCACCGTCGACCAGGTGCAGGCGCTCAAGGCCAGGGGCTACGATCCGCGCGAGTGGTACCGGCGCGACCCGGTCATCAAGGGGGTGCTCGACGCCCTGCTCGGCGACCAGTTCTCACCCGGCGAGCCCGGGCTCTTCAAGCCCATCGTCGACTCGCTGCTCAACGGCGACCCCTACCTGGTGCTGGCCGACTTCGCCGCCTACGACGCCTGCCAGGCCGACGTCTCCCGGGCCTGGCTCGACCGGGAGAACTGGACCCGCATGGCGGTGCTCAACACCGCCCGCTCCGGGAAGTTCTCCAGCGACCGGACCATCAGGCAGTACGCCGAGGAGATCTGGAAGGTGAAGTCGGTGGCGATCGACCCGCGGTAGCCCCGGGCGCCGGTCAGCGGAGGCCGAAGAACCCGGGCCAGCCGGTGGCGGCCAGTGGCGGGACGATGGCCCCCGGCGGGCAGCCGCAGGGGGCGGAGGCGGTGTCTGGCGACCAGCCGACCTGGGCCGTGCCGGTCACGGCGACCGGGTTCAGACCGAGTCCCCAGGTGATGCGGGCAGCCGGGCACCCCGAGACCAGGTACGGGCCGAAGAGCGTGTAGCCATTGGTGTCGACGTCCAGCCCGAAGAGGGCCGCCCCGGGGGCTGCGCCGGCCTGGCAGTAGAGCCCGCCTCCGACCGCCGAGACGGCGGCGCCGGTGATCTGTCCGGCGCCCACCCCGATCGACAGCCCGGGGAGGGTCAGGCGAGTGGCCGCCTGGACGCTGCCGCTGAAGTGGGCCGCCGCCAGCACCTGGCCGAACGGGATGAGGTTCTGGTAGGCCCCCGCCAGCTGCCAGTCCTCGACGATGCCGGGCTTGCCCCCGCAGGCCGGCGCGTCGTTGCGCAGCCGGAAGGCGCAGCTGCCCGTCGCGGAGAGGGTCCCGTTCGAGGCCACCACCGTCCACCCGCCGCCGTCGGTGACCATGTCGCAGTAGACGTCGAAGCCGGTCACTCCGTCGGGCGCGATCCGGTAGACGCCACTGTTGGTCGCGCCCGCCTCGACCAGCGCCGACTTGCAGGTGGCTGGTGCGCAGAGGCCGGCGAGGCAGGTGCTGCTGGCCCCGGCGCAGTCGCCGTTGGCCGCGCAGGTGGCCCCCGGTCCGCAGGCCGGGCAGGTGCCGCCGCCGCAGTCGACGCCGGTCTCCAGGCCGTTCTTGACCATGTCGGTGCAGGTCGCCGCCTGGCACTTGCCGGCGGAGCAGACCTTGCTGGCGCAGTCGGCGTTGGCGGCGCAGGCCTTGCTGTCGGCGCAGGGCGCGCAGGGGCCGCCGCAGTCGACGTCGGTCTCGGCGCCGTTCTTGACGCCGTCGTTGCAGGCCGCCGTCCGGCACACCCCGGCGGCGCAGACGCCGCTCCGGCAGTCGGCGGCCAGGGCGCAGGCCTTGGTGTCGGCGCACGGCCCGCAGGAGCCGCCGCAGTCGACGTCGGTCTCGGTGCCGTTCTTGACGCCGTCAGTGCAGGTCGAGGACGCGCAGAACCCGCCCGCGCAGACGGCGGAGGTGCAGTCGCGGGGGAGGAGGCAGGTCTTCCCCGGCGGGCAGGAGGCGCAGCCGCCCCCGCCGCAGTCCGGGGCGGTCTCGGTGCCGTTGGTGACGCCGTCGTTGCAGGCGGGGAAGGCGCAGGCCCCGCCAGAGCAGACGGCGCTGTCGCAGTCGCCGCCGGCGTTGCAGGCCTTCCCGGGCGGGCAGAGCGGGCAGGCCCCGCCGCCGCAGTCGACGGCCGTCTCGCCGCCGTTCTTCACCATGTCGGCGCAGGAGGCTGGCTGGCAGGTGAGCCCGTCGCAGACCAGGCTGGCGCAGTCGCCGGGGCCGGCGCAGCGCTGCCCGTCGAAGCAGGGCGGGCAGGTGCCGCCGCAGTCGACGTCGGTCTCGGTGCCGTTCATCATCCCGTCGCCGCAGGAGGGGGTGACGCAGGTGCCCGATCCGCAGTAATTGGCCTGGCAGTCGCCGTTGCTGGTGCAGGTCTTGCCGTCGGCGCAGGGCGGGCAGGCGCCGCCGCCGCAGTCGACGTCGGTCTCGGTGGCGTTCTTCACCAGGTCGGCGCAGGTCGGCGCCCGGCAGGTGGCGGCGGTGCAGACCAGGCTGGCGCAGTCGGGCCCCGCGGTGCAGGCCTTGCCGTCGGCGCAGGCAGGGCAGGGGCCGCCGCAGTCGACGTCCAGCTCGGCGCCGTTCTTGACGGCATCGGCGCAGGTGGGCAGCTGGCAGGTGGCGCCGCTGCAGACCCGGCTCGCGCAGTCGGTGGCGGCGGCGCAGGCGCGGGCGGCCGGGCAGGGGGCGCAGGCGGTCCCGCCGCAGTCGACGTCGGTCTCGGCACCGTTCTTGACGGTGTCGGTGCAGGTCGGCGCCGGCGCCGCCGGGCTGGAGCCGCAGGCGGCGAGCAGGAGCAGGGCGGTGGAGGCGGCGAGTCGGGACCAGGTGGCGAGCGACATGGTGGAGCCTCCGGGGCGGCGCCACCACCGTGGTGGGTGCGCTCGCAGTGAAGTCCCGACCTCTGTAGCACGCTGTACGCAACGTGGATGGGCAATCCGCCACAGGCCCGAGGGAGGGTGCCAGGCGGGGTCGGTCCTGTCACCCGTCCGCGGGACGCCAGCCGAACCGTGCCAGCTCCACCCGCCCCCGGCCGTCGACCACCACCCCCTCGCGCTCGAGCAGCGCCCGCTGCGCCGCCGCGCCGACCGGGTCGCGCAGCGAGATGCCGGCCCGCCCGGCGCCGCGGGCCCCGAGCACCCGCTGCCAGGGCACGTCGTGGACGGTGCTGCGCAGCGCCGAGAGGGCGTAGCCGCAGAGCCGGGCCCCGCGCGGCCGGCCGGCCAGCGCCGCCACCTGGCCGTAGGTGGCCACCTTCCCGCGTGGGATGCGACGCGCCACCTCGTAGAAGGGCTCGAACTTCACCACCACGCCGCCCGTCCCACGGCCACTGGCCGCCCGTTCGCCTCCGCCGGCCTCGCGACCACCATCGCCTCCGCCACCACCAGCGCCGCGCCCGACGGTCCTGGACGGCCTGGCCGGCTTCGCGGAACCGCCCGCCGTTCCGCGGCCTTTGGTCGCGTCACCCCCTCGTCGCACGGCTCCGGCCCTCTTCATGTCATCCTCGCTCGACCCGACGGGGGCGCCACTCGCCACCCGTTCCGGATTAGGTTACCCCCCATGACCCACACCCGCACCGTCGTCGCCGTCGCCGCCGCCCTCCTGCTGGGCGGCTGCGGTTACCAGTCGATCCCCCGCGCCGAGAACGCCGTCACCGCCGGCTGGGCCGAGGTGGAGAACCAGTACCAGCGCCGCTCCGACCTGGTCCCCAACCTGGTGGAGACGGTGAAGGGCTACGCCTCGCACGAGAAGGCGACGCTGGAGGGGGTGATGGAGGCCCGGGCCAAGGCCACCTCGGTGCAGATCTCGGCCAACGACCTGACGCCGGAGAAGCTCAAGGCCTTCGAGGCGGCGCAGGGGCAGCTGCGCGGCGCGCTGGGGCGGCTGCTGGCGGTGGCCGAGAACTACCCGCAGCTCAAGGCCAACGAGAACTTCCGCGACCTGCAGGCCCAGCTGGAGGGGACCGAGAACCGCATCACCATCGCCCGTCGCCGCTACATCGAGGTGGTGCAGGCCTTCAACGACCTGGTCACCGTCCCGCCCACCAGCTGGACCAACTCGCTGTTCTACAAGAAGCAGCCCAAGGCGCAGTTCCAGGCCACCACGCCGGACGCCGCCACCGCGCCCAAGGTGAAGTTCTAGGCCCCGGTGCGTCTCAACGCCCTCGCCGCGGTCGTGTTGCTCGGCGCGCTGCCGGCGCTGGCCGCGGCGCGCGAGATCCCGCCCCTGGGCGGCCCGGTGGTGGACGAGGCCGGCGTGCTGTCCGGCGCCGAGGTCCGCCGGCTCGACGGGCTGGCGCGAGCGGCGCGCGAGGTCGAGGGGCGGCGGGGCGTCCAGCTGCAGTTCCTGCTGGTGAAGACCCTGGACGGCGAGGCCATCGAGGACTTCGCCATCCGGGTGGCCGAGCGCTGGAAGCTGGGCGACGCCGCCCGGGACAACGGCGTGCTGCTGGTGGCGGCCATCGACGACCGCAAGGTCCGCATCGAGGTGGGCAACGGCATCGAGGGCGGCCTCACCGACGCCCAGGCCTCCCGCATCATCCGCGGCGCCATCGCCCCGGCCTTCCGCGCCGGCCGCTACGGCGAGGGGCTCCACCAGGCCGGGGTGGAGGTGCTGCAGGTGCTGGGCGCCCTGCCGGAGGGGGTCAGGGGCCGTCCGGAGGCCCGCGCCGGCCGGGTGGGCAGCCGGTTCGGCGGCCTGCTCATGGCCGTCCTGGTGATCGTCTTCATCGTCATCCGGGCCATCTTCGGCCTGGGGCGCCGTGGCCTGCTGGGCGGGCGCGGGGGCTGGGGCGGCGGCGGCTTCGGTGGGGGCGGCTTCGGCGGCGGTGGCTTCGGCGGCAGCGGCGGCGGCGGTGGTGGCTGGAGCGGCGGCGGCGGTGGCTTCTCCGGCGGCGGCGCGTCGGGGAGCTGGTAGGAGGCGGCATGGAGCTGGAGCGGAGCTTCGACGAGGCGGCGCGCGCCCGGGTGGCCGAGGCGGTCCGGGTGGCCGAGGCCGGCTCACGCGGCCAGGTGGTCCCGGTGGTGGTGGCGAGGAGCGACGCCTACCCCGAGGCCCGGCTGCGCGGGGCCCTGCTGGGCGCCGCGGCGGTCACCGCGGGGCTGCTGCTCTCGCCGCTCCCGGTGACGCCGGGCGAGCTGCCGCTGGCCCAGCTGGCCGGGGCGCTGCTCGGCTGGGGGCTCACCTGGCTGGCGCCGGTGGAGCGGTTCCTGGTGGGCCACCAGCACCTCGACCGCGAGGTGAGGGCCCGGGCCATGCGCGCCTTCCTGGAGCACGGCCTGCACCAGACCAGCGAGGGGACCGGCGTGCTGGTCTTCGCCTCGCTGCTGGAGCGCGAGGCGGTGGTGCTGGGCGACCACGGCATCCACGCCCGGGTCGGCGACGGCGAGTGGCAGGCCACCGTCGACGCGCTGGTGGCCGGGATGAAGCGGGGAGCGCCGGCCGACGGCTTCGTCGAGGCCATCGGCCGCTGCGGGACCCGGCTGGCGGAGCACTTCCCGCGCGACGGCGCCGCCGCGCCGACGCCCAACGAGCTGCCCGACGCCATCAAGCTCGACCGGAGCTGAGGGCTCCACTCACCGGGCCCGCTCCGTTCTGCGGCTCAGGCAGGCTGTCTGCGCCGCCTCCAGGGTCCGACCCCGGATCCGACTCGGCGCGTGGTGCGCTCAGGGATCGGCGGTGAGGCGGCCGCCCACCAGCCGGGCGCGCCGCTCCACCAGCCCGCCCAGCTCGTCCTCGTGGTGGCTCACCAGCACCAGCGTGGTCCCGCCGCGGTGGAGCGCCGCCAGCGCCGCCGCCAGCCCTCGACGGTGCTCGGGCGAGAGGCCGGCGAAGGGCTCGTCGAGCAGCAGCGCCCCCGGTCGGTTCACCAGGGCGCGGGCCAGCAGCAGGAGCCGCTGCTCGCCGTAGGAGCAGGAGAGGAAGCGCCGCTCGCCGAGGTGGGGGAGGCCGAGCCGGGCCAGCGCCGCGGCCGCCGCCGCCCGCTGCGCCGGCGTGGGGCGCTCGGCCAGCCCCACGGTGCCGAGGAAGCCGGAGAGGACCACCGCCTCGCCCGAGGCCTCCAGCCGGTGGCGGGCCTGCAGCTCGGGGGAGACCAGGCCGACCCGGCGGCGGACCTGGTCGGCGTCGGCGCGTGGGCCGAGGTCGAGCCGGTGGATGGTGCCGGTGGCCGGCTGCTCCTCGCCGATCAGCAGCCGCAGCAGCGTCGACTTGCCGGCGCCGTTGGGGCCGGTGACCCCCCAGGCCTCGCCGGCGGCGACCGACCAGCGGACCCGGTCGAGCACGGGGCGGCCGTCGACCAGCACGGTGACGTCGCGGAGGTCGAAGAGGAGGGGGGCGGCCGCGGTTCGACCGTCCGCCTCACGACCGACCGTCTCGCGACCGCCCGTCTCGCGACCGCCCGTCTCGCGACCGTCCGTCTCGCGACCGTCCGTCTCGCGACCGTCCGCCGTTCGTCCGTCCGCGGCGCGACCGTCGGCCACCACGCGGCCGCCCGCCAGCCGCAGCACCCGCGCCACGCCGCCGAAGATCTCCTCCTCGCGGTGCGTGGCCGTCACCACCGCCAGCGCCGCCGGCAGCGCCTCCAGCCGGGCCAGCAGCGCCTCCCGGGCGGGCCGGTCGAGCCCGTCGCAGACCTCGTCGAGCAGCAGCACCGCCGGGTCCTGCGCCAGCGCCCGGGCCACCAGCACCCGGCGGGCCTCACCGCGCGACAGCGCCAGGAAGCGGCGCCCCAGCAGCGGCGCCACGCCGAGCGCCGCCGCGGCCCGCTCCACCCGCGCCGTCCGCGCCGGCGTCGCCGGCCAGACCGGGTACCGCTCGCCGTCCAGCCCGGAGCGGATCACCGCCTCCACCGGCAGGTCCAGGTCGGCGCGCAGGTACTCGTCCTGCCCCTCCGGCCCCACCAGCGCCACCCGCTCGCGCCAGCCGATGTGGCTCTCCGAGGGTTCGCCGTCCGGCCCGTGGAAGAGCCGCCGCCCGGGCAGGAAGGGGTCGAGCCACTGGTCGCCGCGCAGCAGCCGCAGCAGCGTCGACTTGCCCGAGCCGTTGCCCCCCACCACCGCCCAGCGATCGCCGGCCGAGAGCGTCAGGGTCACCTCGCGCAGCACCGCCGCGCCCCCCAGGGTCACCGAGGCCCGGTCGAGCGCCACCAGCGGCCGGCGGGGAGGGTGCTCGGGCGGTGGCGGGGGGCGAGACGCAGCGGCCATGGGCCGCGCAAAATAGCACGCCGCCGAGGTCACGCCGGGCCCGCAGGCGCCTCCCGGGAGGAGGACCATCAGAGGGGTCGCGCCGCCGGCCCGCCGGCCCTACACTCCTCCCGTCTTCAGTCCCCCAAGGAGCACCCGATGACCATGCGACCCGCGCTCGCCCTCGCCCTGGCCCTGCTCGCCAGCTCCGCCAGCGCCCAGGAAGTCCCGGAGATCCCCTTCACCCGCTACGTCCTCAGGAACGGGCTGACGCTGGTGGTCCACGAGGACCACAAGGCGCCCATCGCCGCGGTCAACGTCTGGTACCACGTCGGCTCCAAGAACGAGAAGCCGGGCCGGACCGGGTTCGCCCACCTCTTCGAGCACCTGATGTTCCAGCCCTCCGAGCACCTCACCGGGGACGTCCTCAAGACCCTGGAGGAGCTGGGGGCCAGCGACCTCAACGGCACCACCAACCAGGACCGGACCAACTACTTCGAGAACGTGCCGGTCTCGGCGCTCGACGCCGCCCTCTTCATCGAGTCGGATCGGATGGGCCACCTGCTCGGCGCCATCGACCAGAAGAAGCTCGACCTGCAGCGGGGCGTGGTGCAGAACGAGAAGCGTCAGGGCGAGGACCGGCCCTATGGGAAGGTCTACCAGGCGCTCCAGGCGGTCCTCTACCCCGCCGGCCACCCGTACTCCTGGACCGTCATCGGCTCGATGGCCGACCTCAACGCCGCCTCGCTCGACGACGTCAAGGAGTGGTTCTCCACCTGGTACGGCCCGTCCAACGCCACGCTGGTGGTGGCCGGCGACGTCACCCCGGAGGACGTCAAGGCCCGCGTCGAGCGGTACTTCGGACACATCCCCCCCGGCCCGCCGGTGGCCCGGCCGGCGGCCTGGGTGGCCCGGCGGACCGGCGAGCAGCGGCTCGAGCTGCAGGACCGGGTCCCGCAGGCCCGGATCTACCTCACCTGGAACACCCCGCAGGCGGGCACCCAGGACGACACCCTGCTCGACCTGGCCGGCCAGGTGCTCTCCTCGGGCAAGAGCTCCCGCCTCTACAAGCGGCTGGTCTACGACGAGCAGCTGGCCACCGACGTGGCGGCCTACCAGGCCTCCGCCGAGATCGGCTCACGCTTCGCCGTCACCGCCACGGTCCGGCCGGGCGGCGACCCGGCCCGGGTGGAGGCGATCGTCAAGGAGGAGCTGGCCCGGCTGGTGGCCAGGGGTCCGACCGCCGACGAGCTGGCCCGGGCCCGCACCGAGGCGCTGGCCGGCTTCATCCGCGGCGTCGAGCGGATCGGCGGCTTCGGCGGCAAGTCCGACGTGCTGGCCCAGGGGCAGGTCTACCAGGGCGATCCGTCGGCCTACCGGAAGACCACCGGCTGGACCCGCGCCGCCACCCCGGCCCAGGTGCAGGACGTGGCCCGGCGCTGGCTCACCGACGGCCTGGTGGTCCTCACCGTCCGCCCCTTCGGCGACCGGCTCGCCGCCTTCGCCCCCGACGTCGACCGGAGCGCCCTCCCGCGGCCCGGCCCGCAGCCGGAGACGGCGTTCCCGGCCCTGCAGCGCGCCACGCTCGGCAACGGCCTGAAGGTGGTGCTGGTGGAGCGTCACGCCGTGCCGGTGGTCAACCTCGGCCTGCGGGTCGACGCCGGCTACGCCTCCGACGTCGGCGGCCTGCCCGGCACCGCCATGCTGGCCTCGGCCATGCTCGACGAGGGGACCACCACGCGCAGCTCGCTCCAGATCAGCGACGAGCTGCAGCGGCTCGGGGCCATGCTCTCCACCGGCTCCAACCTCGACCAGAGCCAGATCTCCCTCGACGCCCTCAAGGCCAACCTCGACGGCTCGCTGGCCATCTTCGCCGACGTGGTCCTCAACCCCAGCTTCCCCGCGGCCGACTTCGAGCGGCTCAGGAAGCAGCAGCTGGCCGGCATCGAGCAGGAGCAGGCCCGGCCGTCGAGCCTGGCCATGCGCCTCATGCCGGGGCTGCTCTTCGGCGCCGGCCACCCCTACGGGAACCCGCTCTCCGGCTCGGGCACCGCGGCCGCGGTGAAGAAGCTGACCCGCGACGACGTGGTCCGCTGGCGCAACACCTGGTTCAAGCCCAACGCCGCCACCCTGCTGGTGGTGGGCGACACCACGCTGGCCGAGCTGACGCCGAAGCTGGAGAAGGCCCTGGGCGGCTGGAAGCGCGGCGAGGTCCCGACCCGGGCGATCGGCGCCGGCGCCCCGGCCACGCCGGGGATCTACCTCGTCGATCGGCCCGGCGCCGAGCAGTCGGTCATCGTCATGGGCGCGGTGGCCCCGCCGCGCAACAACCCCCGGGCCATCGAGCAGGAGGTGATGAACGCCATCTTCGGCGGCCAGTTCTCCTCGCGCATCAACGCCAACCTGCGCGAGGACAAGCACTGGACCTACGGCGCCTCCGCCTTCCTGGTGGCCGCCCGCGGCCCGCGCCCCTACCTGGGGATGGCCCCGGTGCAGACCGACAAGACCCGGGAGGCGCTGGCCGAGCTCATCAAGGAGGTGAAGGGGATCCGCGGCGAGCGGCCGGTCACCGCCGTCGAGCTGGCGGCCGCCCAGGCCTCCATGACCCTGGCGCTCCCCGGTGAGTGGGAGACGGCCCGGGCCGTGGCCGGCTCCACCGCCGAGATCCTGCGCTTCGGCCTCGACGACCGGTACTGGGACGGCTACGCCGCCCGGGTGCGGGCGGTGACGCCGCAGGCGGTGACCGAGGCCGCCCAGGTCCTCGACCCGGCCCACATGGTCTGGGTGGTGGTGGGCGACCGGGCCAAGGTGGAGGCGGGGCTGAAGGAGCTCGGCCTGGGCGACCCGAAGCTGGTCGACCTGCTTCAGTAGGCCAGCTTCACCCGGACCACGGTCTCGCCGGCCCGGCAGTCGATGCGGGCGTCGTCCCATCCGGGCGGCCCCAGCTTGCCGGTGGCGCCGTTGGAGGCCCCGGTCCCCTCGGTGGGACCGGGGAGCGGGAACCAGCCCATGTCGAGCTTGCCGTTGCCGTTCTCGTCGTGGAAGACCGAGACCGCGCAGGGGCCGGTGGGCAGCCCCTCCAGCACCGCCCACATGGTGCCCGGCGTGGCCTTGAGACGCAGCACCTTGGCGGCGCGGGCCAGGTCCAGCCAGGCCACCTTGCTGCCGTAGACGGCGATGACCAGCTGCCCCTTGGCCCCCTTCACCCCTTCGACGGCGAAGGCCAGGGTGGAGGTGGTCTCGCCCGGCGGGGGCGGCGCCGCCTGGGCCGGGGCCTGGGAGAGGAGGAGGGCGAGCAGGGGAGCGTACATGGCCCTCTCCTAGCACGGCGCCCGGCCCCGGGCCGCCTCCAGCGTCGGGCCACCCGATGTGGGCGTCGGGAATCCCCGACATCCCACCTCGCCAAACCCCCGGAATCCCGGACCCGGCCGGCTGGCAGGCCGGGTGCAATGAACTGGCTCGGGCGCAGACGAACGGCCCCGCGCAAGGGAGAACGCCATGACCACCACCTCGAAGAGCACCAGCAAGACCTTCACCCTCATCGGTGCCGGCGTCGGCCTCGCCGCCTTCCTGGCCGTCGGCCTGCTCCCCTCCATCCTCTACGGCGGCTACGCCGGCGTGCTGCTGGCCGGCGGGATCTTCGGGACGCCGGTGGACTCCACCTTCGCGGTGCGCGCCCTCATCGTCTCCGGCACCGTGCTCGGCGTGGTCCTCTGCGCCTCGCTCTTCGCCGCCCTGGGCGCCGCCATCGGCGCCGGCATCGCCGCCCTGACCGGCACCGCCGCCAGCGTCGAGGCCGCCGCGCCGGTCGAGACCAAGCGCTAGCCTCCCGCTCACCTCGAAGGTGGTCGCCGCGCCCCGGGAGACCGGGGCGCGCTGCGTCTGGAGGCGGGCGCGCCGCTCCCCGGGCGGGCGTGGTAGAGCCGGGCCGTGGCCGAAGACCCCATCATCGTCCCCTTCTCCGACGCCGGCGCCCGCCTCGACAAGTGGCTGGCGGCCCACTCCGGCCAGACGCTGGAGCGCGCCCGCTGGCTCATCGACCAGGGGCGGGTCCGCATCCGCGGCAAGACCTGCTCGCCGGTCCGCAAGCTCTTCGGCGGCGAGGAGATCGAGGTGGTGCTGCCGCCGCCCCGCGCCATCCGCCCCGGCGACGCCGCCGGCCCGGACCTGGCGCTGCTGCACGACGACGCCGCCTGCGTGGTGGTCAACAAGGTGGCCGGCCTGCCGGTGGAGCCGATCAAGCCCGGCGGGGTCTCGGTGGTCTCGGCGGTGAGCCGCCTGGGCGGCTTCGACGTGGCCGGGCGCAACCTCCCCGGGCTGCCGCACCGGCTCGACGCCCAGACCAGCGGCTGCCTGATGCTGGCCCGCACCGACCTGGCGCTGGCGGCGCTGCGCCGGGCCTTCGAGGAGGGGCAGGTGGAGAAGGAGTACCTGGCGCTGGTGGCCGGGGCGCCGCCCGACGAGCAGGCGCTCGACCAGCCCTACGGCCGCGATCCCGCCGATCCCCGGCGCTTCACCACCCGGGTCCACTCGGCGCGGCGGGCCCGCCTCTCCTGGAAGGTGGAGCGGCGCTTCGAGGGGGCGGCGCTGCTGCGGGTCCGGCTCGACACCGGGCGGACCCACCAGATCCGCGTCCAGCTCGCCGAGGCCGGCTTCCCGGTGCTGGGCGACGTGGTCTACGGCCTGGCCTCGAAGCTGCTGACCCGCCAGGCGCTCCACGCCGCCCGGCTGGCCTTCCCGTCCCCGCTGGGCGAGCGGGTCGACGTGACCGCGCCGCTCCCCAGGGACCTGCAGGCGGCGCTGGCGGCGCTGGCGTGACGGGTGGAGCCGGTCCGGGCGGGGCCCGGGCCGAGGGGGCCAGCCTCAGGCGGTGACGGCGTCGGGGGCCACGTCGAGCGAGCGGCCGTTGGGGAGCAGGTGCAGGGGGACCGCGTGGCCGGCCTCGCCGAGCGCGAAGCGGGCGCAGTGCTGGTAGCGGCCGTCGCAGTACCAGGAGGTCCAGACCCGCAGCGACGGCTTGGAGCCGAAGAGCTGGTAGAGCGGACACTCGCAGGCGTGGTTGCAGGCCATGGCTTCCTCCGGGTTCGCCAGACGAGGGGGCACCAATGCAATGGGTCAGCCAAACCTTCGAGGCGAACCCACCGGAGGTCGAGGCGGGAAAAGCGGTGAGATCGCGGCGCCTTGGGTGTTCGGGCGCACCGATACCGCGGCCGCCGCGGGGTCTCGCCTACCGGCAGCGGCCCGACCCCGGGTCAACCGTGACCGGTCCGGGCGGCGTCGCGTCCCGGACCGTTCGCCGGCCGGGAGCAGAGGCCCGGCGGCCGTCGCCGTCGCCCCTTGTCCCCCCGCCCCCCGGCGTGTGAGAACCGCGCGCCCCCGATGCTCGACCTCTCCACGCTCAACCCGCCGCAGCTCGAGGCGGTCAAGACCACCGACGGCCCGCTGCTGGTGCTGGCCGGCGCCGGCTCCGGCAAGACCCGCGTCATCGCCCACCGGGTCGCCTGGCTGATCCAGCAGGGGCTCGACCCGGCGGCCATCCTCGCCGTCACCTTCACCAACAAGGCGGCGGCCGAGATGCGGGAGCGGGTGGCCCACCTGGCCGGCCACGCCGGCACCCAGGTGCGGGTCTCCACCTTCCACGCCTTCGGCCTCTGGCTGCTCGGCGAGGAGCACACCGCCGCCGGGCTGCCCCGGCGCTTCGCCATCGCCGACGCCGGCGACCAGCAGGCGCTGGTGAAGCGCTGCATGCGCGAGGTCAAGGTGGACGACCGGTCCTTCGACCCGCGCCGCGTCCTCTGGCTGATCTCCGGCGCCAAGAACGCCCTGAAGAAGAAG
Organism: Anaeromyxobacteraceae bacterium; assembly: GCA_032654565.1. Taxonomy (GTDB): domain Bacteria; phylum Myxococcota; class Myxococcia; order Myxococcales; family Anaeromyxobacteraceae; genus JADKCZ01. The sequence continues at coordinate 329,079 of JAULAX010000018.1, forward strand.
ATCGTGCCCCGGCCGGAGGGGCAGGGGGACGACTACGACCTGATCGCCGCCGAGGTCTTCCCCCGCTACCAGCAGGCGCTCCGCGCCCAGCGCGCCGTCGACTTCGACGACCTGATCGCCCGCCCCGTCGAGCTGCTCAAGAAGGACCCGGCGCTGCGCCGCAAGTACCAGGCCCGCTTCAGCCACCTGCTGGTGGACGAGTACCAGGACACCAACGCCTGCCAGCTGGAGCTGCTCAAGCTGCTCTGCGGCGAGCGGCGGAACGTCTGCGCGGTGGGCGACGACGACCAGGCCATCTACGGCTGGCGCGGCGCCGAGGTGAAGAACATCCTCCGCTTCGACCGCCACTTCCCCGGCGCCGTCGAGGTGCGCCTGGAGCAGAACTACCGCTCCACCGGCCACATCCTGGCCTGCGCCAACGGCGTCATCTCCAAGAACGCCGCCCGCAAGCCCAAGAAGCTCTGGACCAGCGCCGGCCCCGGCCAGCCGGTGCGGGTGGTGGCCTGCGAGAGCGAGGAGGAGGAGGCCCGCTTCGTGGCCGGCGAGATCTCCCGGCTGCGCTCCGAGGGGCGCCCCTGGAGCGACTTCGCCGTGCTCTACCGGCTCAACGCGCAGTCACGGCCGGTGGAGGAGGCGCTGCGCGAGACCCAGATGCCCCACCAGGTCCACGGCGGCTCGGCCTTCTTCGACCGCTCCGAGGTGCGCGACCTGCTGGCCTACCTGAAGGTGGTGGCCTCGCCCGACGACGAGGCCTCGCTGGCCCGCATCGTCAACGTGCCGCCGCGCGGCATCGGCGACGCCAGCGTCGAGAAGGTCCACGCCCACGCCGTGGCCCACGCCCTGCCGCTGCTGGAGGCCTTCCGCCAGGCCGACCGGGTCGAGGGGCTGGTCCGCGGCGCCCAGGACAAGGTGGCCGACTTCGTGGCCCTGGTGGACCGGACCCGGGCCGCCTTCCGCGGCGGCGACCTGCTGGCGGCGGCGCGCCGGCTGGTCGAGGAGCTCGACCTCTACGCCTACGCCCGCGGCTCGATGGCCTCGGCGGTGGCCGGGCAGCGCAAGGTGGACGGGATCGACGGCATCCTGCGCTCGCTGGAGTGGTACCAGGGGCGCCACCCGCGCGGCTCGCTGGCCACCTGGCTGCAGCGGCTGGCGCTCGACAGCCGCGAGGAGGAGGACCCGGCGGCCGAGCAGGGCATCTCGCTGATGACGCTGCACGCCTCCAAGGGACTGGAGTACCCGGTGGTCTTCCTGGTCGGCGCCGAGGAGGACCTGCTCCCCTGCGCCGGGATCCAGGGGGAGGCCCGCGACCTCGACGAGGAGCGGCGGCTGGCCTACGTGGGGATCACCCGGGCCCGCGAGCTGCTCTACCTGACCCGGTCCACGCAGCGGCTGAAGCGGGGCCAGGTGCAGCTGCGGACCCCGTCGCGCTTCCTCGAGGAGCTGCCGCCGGCCTCGCACGAGAAGATCGATCCCAGCGCCATGGCCGCCACGCCGGAGGAGCTGGCGGTCCACACCTCGAGCGGGATGGCGGAGCTGCGGGCCCGGCTGGCGGCGGCCGGCGGCCCCACGCAGACGGGCTAGCCGATGGCCCGGGCCCGGCAGAGCGGGACGCAGAGCCCGCAGGCGGTGCAGACCGCCTGGTCGATCACCAGCGCCTCGCCGCCCAGATCCTCGATGGCCGGGCAGGAGAGCTTCAGGCAGCTCCCGCAGCGGTTGCAGCGGCGCTCCTCGATGGCGAGCGGCGCCAGGCGCGGCGCCGGTTCCGGCCCGGGCCGGTCGGGCGTGATCGGCCGCAGCTGCTTTCGAGGGAGGCTCACGGGGGTGTTCATAGCGACCCGGCGGAGGTGCCGCCACGGGGTGGCCGGCCCGTTGGGTCCGGGGCTGGTAATCGGGGGGGCTCCCGTATAAATTGCCCCTCCCTCGTTGGCGACGGCGCAGCGCGCCGTGCCAGGGGTCGCCGACCCTTGACAAGGGCTCGTCGTTCCTCTAGAACGCGCCTTCCATTTTCCCGGGAAAAGCAGGTCCTTCCATGTCCAGAACCACGCACAGCGCCACCCGCGAAGAGGCCCTCCAGGGCCGCGCCTGGTGGGTCGTCGACGGCTCCGAGCAGACCGTCGGCCGTCTCGCCACCCGCATCGCCTCCATCCTGAAGGGCAAGCACAAGCCCCTCTACACGCCGTCGCTCGACACCGGCGACTTCGTGGTGGTGGTGAACGCCGAGAAGGTCCGCTTCACCGGCAAGAAGGAGACGGACAAGCTCTACTTCACCCACTCCATGCACCCGGGCGGAGAGAAGCTGACCCCGCCGGACAAGCTCCGGCAGAAGCACCCCACCGGGCCGCTGGTCAACGCCGTCAAGCGCATGCTGCCCCGCAGCGCGCTGGGCCGGCAGATGATGACCAAGCTCAAGGTCTACGTGGGCGCCACCCATCCGCACGCGGCGCAGAAGCCCCAGCCGCTCGTCCTTTCGAAGTGAGGAACTGACCGAATGGCAACCCAGGTCCAGATCAACGTCGGCCGCCGCAAGGAGTCCGTGGCGCGCGTGCGCCTCGTCCCCGGCACCGGCAACGTCACCATCAACGGCCGGCCCATGGACGAGTACTTCGGCCGCGAGACCTCCAAGATGATCCTCATCGAGCCGCTCAAGCTCGTGGACCAGCTCGGCAAGGTCGACGTCCTGGTCACCGCCCACGGCGGCGGCCTCTCCGGCCAGGCCGGCGCCATCCGCCACGGCATCAGCCGGGCGCTGGTGGAGCTGAACGCCGAGTACCGCCCGGTGCTGAAGAAGGCCGGCTTCCTCACCCGCGACGCCCGCGCCGTCGAGCGCAAGAAGTACGGCCGTCCCGGCGCCCGCAAGCGCTTCCAGTTCAGCAAGCGCTAGCCGCTTCACCGGGCCTCCCTGGCTCGCACCGACGGCCGGCACCCCACGGGTGTCCGGCCGTTCGGCGTTCCGGGGGTCCGGCCCCGCACCGGGCGGGCGCTATCGCCCCGCCGCGCCCCGCCGTCGCACGCATTGGACCGGTGCCGGATCCGGGTGTTACGCTCGACGCCGCGATGGAACTGAACGAGATCCTGCAGATCGCCCTGCGCGCCGGCGCCAGCGACATCCACCTCAAGGCCGGCCTCCCGCCCATGTTCCGGGTGGACGGCGGGCTGGTGCCGCTCAAGGACGCCCGGCGGCTGCCGCCCGAGGAGATCCAGCGGATGGCGCTCGGGATCATGAACGAGTACCAGCGCGAGAAGTACAAGCAGACCAACGAGGTGGACCTGGCCTACGGCGTGCCCGGGCTGGGGCGCTTCCGCGTCAACATCTTCCAGCAGCGCGGCACCATCGGCGTGGTGCTGCGGGTCATCCCCTTCAAGATCCAGTCGATCGAGCAGCTCATGCTGCCCAAGATCCTGGAGAAGATCGCCGGCGAGCAGCGCGGGCTGGTGCTGGTCACCGGCACCACCGGCTCGGGCAAGTCGACCACGCTGGCGGCCATGGTGGATCACGTCAACGCCACCGAGACCTGCCACATCATGACCATCGAGGACCCCATCGAGTTCCTCATCCGCGACAAGCGGTCGATCGTCAACCAGCGCGAGGTCGGGGTCGACACCATGAGCTTCGGCCAGGCGCTCAAGAGCGCCCTGCGCCAGGACCCCGACGTCATCCTGGTCGGCGAGATGCGCGACCTGGAGACCATCGAGACCGCGCTCACCGCCGCCGAGACCGGCCACCTGGTGATGTCGACGCTGCACACCCTCGACGCCACCGAGACCATCAACCGCATCATCTCCGCCTTCCCCCCGTACCAGCAGAAGCAGGTGCGGCTGCAGCTCGGCTCGGTCCTGCGCGGCGTCATCTCGCAGCGGCTGGTGCCGCGCGCCGACGCCAAGGGGCGGGTGCCGGCCATCGAGGTGCTGCTCTGCACCAGCCGGGTCCGCGAGATGATCGAGGACAAGGACCGCACCAAGGAGATCCCCGACGCCATCTCCCAGGGGCACGTCAGCTACGGGATGCAGACCTTCGACCAGTCGCTGATGTTCCTGCTCAAGTCGAACCTGATCACCTACGAGGAGGCGCTGCGCCAGGCCACCAACCCGGACGACTTCGCGCTGCGGGTCTCCGGCGTCAGCAGCACCAGCGACTCGAAGTGGGACGGGTTCGAGACCAAGGCCGAGCCGGCCGCCCCCGCCAACACCCAGCGCGCCGCCGCCCAGCGCCCCGCCGCGCCGCGCCCCACGCCCGGCCCGCCGGCCCAGCCCGGCATCGCCCTCGGCCGGGTCCAGCCGACCAAGGCCCCCGCCGCCGAGCCCCCCGCGGGCCCCGCCCCCGGCGGCGACGACGACTTCCAGATCGAGCGGTTCTAGCCCCGTTCCACCGGCATGAAGGCCGACGAGTCGCCGCTGCAGCGCGCCCAGGCGGTGGCGCTGCGCTACCTGGCCGCCGCCGCCCGCACCGAGGTCCAGGTGAGGGCCCGCCTGGTGAAGGCCGAGCTGGCCGAGCAGGCCGACCCGGTGATCGCCTGGCTGCGGGGGCTGCGCTACCTCGACGACGCCGCCTACGCCCGCGGCCGGGCCCGCACCCTGGTGACCTCGGGCCGCCTCGGCCCGCGCACCGCCGAGCGGCGCCTGCTGCGGGCCGGCATCGGCGCCGCCGAGGCCCGGGCGGCGGTGGCCGGGGCCCTGGCCGAGGAGGTGCCGGGCGGCGAGGCGGCGCTGTGCCTGGCCCTGGCGGAGCGCCGCTCCCGGGGCACGCCGCTGGCCGCGCTGGACCCCCGGGCCCGCGGCCGGCTGGCCCGCTTCCTCCTCGGCCGCGGCTTCTCCGGCGCCGCCGTGGCGCGGGCGCTGGGGGGCTTCCACGACCGCGACCTGGAGGACCCCTGAGCGGGCCAGGCCCCGCCTCCGGAGCGATGCGCCGCCGCCGGTTCTACGATATGTTCCGCCCCCTCATGCGAACCCGGATCCTCCTGCTCGCTCTGGTCCCGCTGCTGGCCTGCTCCAGCAGCCGCGTCTCCTTCACCGGCGAGATCAAGTACGCCAAGACCGCCGAGGAGAACTACGAGGCCGGGGTCGACGAGATGAAGCACGAGAACTGGGTGGAGGCCCACAAGTTCTACGAGCACGTGCGGACCAAGTACCCCTTCTCGAAGTACGCGGCGCTGTCCGAGCTGCGCCAGGCCGACGCCAAGTTCCAGCAGAACCGGCTCGGCGAGGCGGCCGACGCCTACACCGCCTTCGTCACCGCCCACCCCATCCACGAGGAGGCCGACTACGCGGCCTTCCGCGCCGCCAAGGCCCGCTCCGACGACGCGCCGGGGGAGTTCATCCTCTTCCCCCCCACCTACGAGAAGGACCAGAAGGCGCTGCGCGCCGCCACCGAGCTGCTGGTGGCCTTCCTCAAGGACCGGCCGGGCGCCACACAGATCCCCGAGGCCAGGGCGATGCTGGCCGTGGCGCAGAAGCGGCTGGCCGATCACGAGGCCTACGTGGCCGAGTTCTACTGGAAGCGCGAGCGCTGGGCCGGCGCGGCCATGCGCTACGAGGGGCTGGTCCGCGACTACCCGGGCGCCCCCCAGGAGCCGCTGGCGCTGCTGAGGATGGGGCAGGCCTACGCCCGGCTCGACGAGAAGTTCAGGGCCCAGCAGGCGCTGCAGAAGCTGATCGCGCGCCACCCGCTGGATCCGCGCCGGGCCGAGGCGGAGAAGCTGCTTGGGCAGCTCCGCTAAGGGCCCTCCGCCCGACCACCAGGGCTTCGGGGCCCGCTCCGGGCGCCGCGCCCTGGGGAGGCTGCTGCAGGCCCGCCAGGGGGCCCCCTACCTCTTCCCGCTGCTGCTGGTGCTGCTGGTGCTGGCCGGCGGCTGGTGGCTGCGCGACCTCACCCCCCGCCTGGCCGGGGCGGCGGCCGACCCCGAGACCCGGGTCCGGGCGGCGCTGGCCCGGCAGCGGAGCCTGCACCTCTCCGACGTCTACGGCTTCGAGGCCGGCGGCACCCTGGAGCTGGACCCGGTCCGCTTCGGCGACCTGGCCGTCACCGTGGAGGGGGACCGGGCCCAGGTGGTGGCCATGGTGGAGGGGGAGGGGAGCCTCGACTGGCGGCGCGGCCGCATCCGCGTCGGCTACATCGGCCGGGAGCGGTTCTCCATGACCCCCTGCGACCTGGGGGGCTGGTGCGCCGACGGCCGCCAGCTGGCCGAGCTGCGGCGGGTGCTGCCGCTGCTGTTCCGGCGCATCGACGCCTTCAACGCCCGCGACGCCGCCGCCTACGGGCGGCTGGTGGGGGAGGGGTACCGCGGGGCGGGGGGCAAGCCGGCGGTGCTGGCCCAGCTGCGCCGCGACTTCGGCCCCGGCCCGGCCGCCACCCTGACCGTCACCGCCTGGCAGCTGCGGGTGGAGCCGGGGCGGGTGGTGGTGGGCGAGGACGAGCGGGTGCGGGTCGGCGACGGCCCGGAGGCGACGCTGCGGGCCCGGCTGGAGCTGAAGGAGGAGGACGGCCGTTGGGTCATCGTCGACGGGCTGAGGTAGAGTCGCCCAACCCCGGAGGGAGTTCGACATGGACGAGACCCTGAAGCAGGCCCTCGCGCTGGGGCGCGGCTACTACCTGAAGCGGGAGTACGCGCTCGCCGAGCAGTTCCTGACCGAGGTGGTGGAGAAGAACCAGTCGTTCGCCGACGTCTACAACATGCTCGGGGTCATCTACCACGACCAGGGGCAGTACGAGAAAGCCCAGCGCGGCTTCGAGGCGGCGCTGCGCATCAACCCCGGCTACACCGACGCCGCCCTCAACCTGGCGGTCACCTACAACGACACCGGGCGCTACAAGGACGCGCAGGAGACCTACCGCCACGCCCTCTCCCGCTCCGGCGCCACCGACACCAAGCTGGACCGCTTCGTGGCCGGCAAGCTGGCCAACATGTACGCCGAGATCGCCGACGTCTACCTCTCCGCCGGCCTCTACACCGAGGCGGTGGCCGAGTACCGGCGGGCCCTGGCGCTCGGCCCCACCTTCAGCGACATCCGGGCCCGGATGGCCGGGGCCCTGCGCGACGCCGGCGAGCGCGACGCCGCCATGGCCGAGTACCTGGCGGTGATCAAGCAGAGCCCGGCCTTCATCCCGGCCCGGCTCAACCTGGGGCTGAGCCTGCTGGCCGCCGGGCGCAAGGAGGAGGCGGTGGCGCAGTGGCAGGCGGTGCTGGCCATCAGCCCCGGCAACCGCAACGCCACCCTCTACCTGGAGCTGGCCGAGGGGCAGAAGGCGTAGGGCCCGGGGGCGCCTGGCATGAGCGAGCAGGAGAAGACCGTCCGGCTCACCACGCTCAGCCACGGCGCCGGTTGAGCCTGCAAGATCCGCCCAGCGGACCTGGCGCAGGTCCTGCGCCACCTGAAGCCCGTTCGAGATGCCAACGTCCTGGTCGGCCACGAGACCCGCGACGACGCGGCGGTCTATCGCCTCTCGCCCGACCAGGCGGTGGTGGAGACCGTCGACTTCTTCACCCCGGTGGTGGACGACCCCTACTGGTTCGGCCGCATCGCCGCCGCCAACGCCTTCTCCGACATCTGGGCCATGGGGGCGCGGCCGCTCTTCGCCCTCAACCTGGTGGGCTGGCCGGTGAAGACGCTCCCCATGGAGCTGCTCGGCGAGGTGCTGCGCGGCGGCGCCGAGGCGGCGGCGCTGGCCGGGGCGCCGGTGCTGGGTGGCCACTCCATCGACGACCCCGAGCCCAAGTACGGCATGGCGGTGACCGGGCTGGTCCACCCCGACCGGATCCTGCGCAACGTCGGGGCCCGGCCGGGCGACCGGCTGCTGCTCACCAAGCCGCTCGGCTCCGGCATCGTCACCACCGCCATCAAGCGGGGGCTGGCGCTGGGGGGGCTGCTCGACACCGTGACCCGGCTGATGGCCGAGCTCAACCGGGCCGCCGGCGAGGCGCTGGCCGCCTCCGGGGCGGTCCACGCCCTCACCGACGTCACCGGCTTCGGCCTGCTCGGCCACGCCTGGGAGATGGCCGAGGGCTCGGGCGTGGCCCTGCGGATCCGCTCGCAGGCGGTGCCGGTGCTCGACGGCGTGGTCGACCTGGCCGCCGCCGACGTGGTGCCGGGCGGCTCGCGCGCCAACCTGGCCTGGGTGCAGCCCCACCTGCGCGCCGATCCCGAGGCGGTCCTGCCGCTCATCGTGCTGGCCGACGCCCAGACCAACGGCGGGCTGCTGGCGGCGGTGGCGCCGGAGCGCTCGGCCGGGGTGCTGGCGGCGCTGGCGGCGGCCGGGGTCAAGGCGGCCGACATCGGCGAGGTGCTGCCCGGCACGCCGCCGCACATCGAGATCGTCTAGCTTCACGCCATGCCCGTCGCCCTCCTCGCCGCCCTGCTGGCCCTGGCCGCCCCGGCGCCGCCCAAGGCCCCCCGGCCCCCCGCCTTCGTGGTGGTGATCGACCCCGGCCACGGCGGGGAGCACGACGGCGCCCACTCGCCGGCCGGCCTGAAGGAGAAGGACGTGGTGCTGCAGATCGCCCGGCGCCTCCGGCCGCGGCTGGAGCAGCTGGGGGCCAAGGTGGTGCTGACCCGGACCGGAGACATCGGCGTGCCGCTCACCACCCGGGCCGCGGTGGCCAACGGGCTCAGGGCCGACCTCTTCGTCTCCATCCACCTCAACTCCATGGCCACCGCCGAGGGGCGGCGGCTCTCCACCGGGGTGGAGACCTATTTCCTCTCCGCCGACGCCAGCGACGCCAACGCCGCGGCGGCGGCGGCGCGGGAGAACGCCGACCGGCTGGCCGGGGAGCCGCTCCCCGATCCTGGCGACCCGGTGGCCGGCATCCTCCAGGACCTGGAGCAGGCGGCGGCGCTGGCCGGCTCCTCGCGCCTGGCCTACGCGCTCCACGACCGGCTCATCGCCGCGCTGGGCACCGAGGACCGCGGGGTCAAGCAGGCCCCCTTCTACGTGCTGGCCGGCGCCCGCATGCCGGCGGTGCTGCTGGAGGTGGGGTTCATCTCCAACGCCGTCGAGGCCGGCAAGCTCACCAGCGCCGCCCACCAGGAGCGGATCGCCGCGGCCATCGCCGCCGGCGTGGCGGCCTGGCGCGAGGCGGAGCGGCGCCGGTAGCAGGTCGCCGGCCCGGCCCGGCCCGGCCCGGCCCGGGCGTGGCGAACCGGCGCAGGTGGCGCGGCGCGGCGGCCCCCGGTGGCGCGTCCGGCCCCGCCCGACTAGGATGCGCGACCCTATGCGAACCCACGGCCGCGGCGAACGCGAGTTGCGCACCATCGTCCTCGAGGCAGGCGTCTCCAAGTACGCGGAGGGCTCCTGCCTGGCCCGCTTCGGCGACACCCACGTGCTCTGCACGGCGTCGATCGAGGACCGGGTCCCGCCCCACGTCCTCGGCACCGGGGCCGGCTGGGTCACCGCCGAGTACGGGATGCTGCCACGCTCCACCCACGACCGGATGCGCCGCGAGGCGGCCTCCGGAAAGCAGGGCGGGCGGACGCTGGAGATCCAGCGGCTCATCGGCCGGGCCCTGCGCGCCTCCATCGACCTCAAGGCCCTCGGCCAGCGGACCATCGCCCTCGACTGCGACGTGCTGCAGGCCGACGGCGGCACCCGCACCGCGGCGGTCACCGGCGCCTGGGTGGCGCTGTCGCTGGCGGTCCGCACCCTGCAGAAGGCCGGCAAGCTCAAGGCCGAGCCCATGGTCCGGCGCGTCGCCGCGGTCAGCGTCGGCGTCAAGGGCGGGGTGGCGCTGCTCGACCTCGACTACGCCGAGGACTCCACCGCCGACGTCGACATGAACGTGGTGGCCACCGGCGACGGCAAGCTGGTGGAGGTGCAGGGCACCGCCGAGGGGCAGGCCTTCGGCCGCGGCGAGCTGGACGCCATGCTCGACCTCGCCCTGCAGGGGATCTCCCGGCTCGGCGAGCTGCAGCAGGCGGCGCTCAAGTAGGGCGCCGGGAGGGTCGCGGCGGTGGAGCTCTTCTTCGGCACCTCCAACGAGGGAAAGCTGCGCGAGCTGCGGCGGCTGGTGGAGGGGCTGCCGCTGGTGGTGGTGACGCCGGCCGACCTGGGGGTGCCGCTCCCCGAGGTGGTTGAGGACGGCGCCACCTTCCTGGAGAACGCCGGGAAGAAGGCCAGGGCCTTCGCGCGGGCCTCCGGCCGAGTGGCGCTGGCCGACGACTCCGGCCTCTGCGTCGACGCCCTTGGGGGCGCCCCGGGCATCTTCTCGGCCCGCTGGTCGGAGGCCGAGCACCCGGGGGCGCTGCCGCGGGAGGACCGCGACCGGCACAACAACCAGAAGCTGCTGGCGGCGCTGGCCGGGGTGGAGAAGGCCCGGCGGGGAGCTGCCTACGTGGCGGCGCTGGCCCTGGCCGGTCCCGACGGCCGCCTGCTGGAGGGCGTGGTGGGGCGCTGCCGCGGCCGGATCGGGAGGGCGGGGCGGGGCGACGGCGGCTTCGGCTACGACCCGCTCTTCGTGGCCGAGGGGCGGGCGCTCACCATGGCCGAGCTGCCGCCGGCCGAGAAGGACGCCCTGTCGCACCGCGGGGCGGCCTTCCGGGCGCTGCGGCCGGCCCTGGCGCGGCTCGCCGCCCTTGACGAAGGCCGGGGGAACCGCTAGTTACCACCCCCTCGGAGTGACCGGCTCGTTCGGTCAGCCACTGTTTCCGGGGCGTAGCGCAGCCTGGTAGCGCGCCTGCCTTGGGCGCAGGAGGTCGCCGGTCCGAATCCGGCCGCCCCGACTCTTTGACAGCGATGGTGGTGGCCGGGCCGCGGGTCGCACGCGGTGCCGGGGCAACAACGAGGTCGCCCAAATTTTACGGTGAGTATAGCTCAATCGGCAGAGCACTGGACTGTGGATCCGGGGGTCAAGGGTTCGAACCCCTTTACTCACCCCAACTCTTCTCGCGAAGCGCCCGTAGCTCAGATGGACAGAGCAGCGGCCTTCTAAGCCGCTGGTCGCAGGTTCGACTCCTGCCGGGCGCGCCACACGGCGCTGGCCCGCCAGCGCGGCGGCACGTTGACAGCCCGGTCGGGCGCTGGTAGATCCGCGCCCCTTCGGCCATCCTGAAGTTCGTCTTCGGGCGCGTAGCTCAACTGGCAGAGCAATGGACTCTTAATCCATAGGTTGAAGGTTCGATTCCTTCCGCGCTCACTCCCGAAAGCAGCACCAACTCTCGAATGCTTCCACGGCCTCCCCGGTCACCCGGGGAGGCCTTCGTGCGTCGGGGCGCCTCGGCGCTCGACGGCCGCGCCAGCTGGGCCCCATGCTCCCGGGGCCAGGGGCTCTCAGGGGCCTTCCCCGGGCCGCCGGGGCCCGGCGGCGTTATGCTTCCACAGGCCGACGACGGCCGCTGCATCACCACGGGTCCAGCTCGGCCCCAGATCAGGAGCGGATGGCGTGACACCTCCTTCACGACTGCTCGCCGCGACCCTCACCGCGGCCTTCCTCCTGGCCGGGCCACCGGCCCGGGCCACGCTCGGCGAGGCCGAGGCCACCGTGGAGCGGGACCGCCAGGCCCTGGCCATGGACCGCCGCCCCGTCGCCGCCGCCGCCGCCGCCGTTGCCTCCGCCACCGGGGTCACCGTCCACGAGCTGCGGAGCTCCACCGTGAGCGTTCGCCAGTTCGTCACCCCGTCCGGCGTGGTCTTCGCCGTCGCCTGGAGCGGCCTGGCCATGCCCGATCTCGGGACGCTGCTCGGCGTCCACCACGCCGACTACCGGGCCGCGGTGAAGCGCGGTGAGCCGGGGCGTGGGCCCCGGCGCGTCGAGGCGGCCCAGGTGGTGGTGGAGACCTGGGGGCACGCCCGCAACCTGCACGGCCGCGCCTGGCTGCCGGCCCTCCTGCCTGCCGGAGTGAAGCCCGATGACCTCCAGTGACCGCCGGCGGCTCCTGCCGCTGCTCCTCGCCGTCGCCGCCTGTGGCGGCCGGGTCCGGCGCCCCCGCCGTCGATCCCGGCCTGCTGCTCCCCAACGTCCTCCCCGTCAGCGTCAACGGCGCCGGCTGCTCCGCCGGCTCCTACCTCAACAAGCCCTGCGTCAGCGCCACCGTCTGCGTCCCCGGCACCACCACCTGCCAGGTGATCAACGACCTGCTCCTCGACACCGGCAGCACCGGCCTGCGGGTCTTCTCGCAGGTGCTGACGCTGGCGCTGCCGCAGGTCTCGCGCGGCGGCGTCCCGGTGGCGGAGTGCGTCGGCTACCTCGACGGCTCCTCGCAGTGGGGTCCGGTGGTCCAGGCCGACGTGGTGCTCGGCGGTGAGCCGGCGGTGCGGGTCTCCATGCACCGGCTCGACGCCACCTTCGGCGTGCGCCCCTCCGCCTGCAGCGCCGCCACGACCGGCCCGGCCGCGGCCGGCTTCAACGGCATCCTCGGGCTGGGGAACTGGGTGGAGGACTGCGGCGCCGCCTGCGCCACCGCCCCCAACAACGGCCTCTACTTCACCTGCGCCAGCGGCGGCGGTTGCACTCCCACCGCCCTCGCCACCGCCTCCCAGGTGCAGAACCCGGTGTCGGCGCTGCCCGCCGACAACAACGGCGTGGTGGTCAGGCTCCCGGCGGTGCCGGGATCGGGGGGCGGCGCGGTGGAGGGGCACGTGATCCTCGGCATCGGCACCCGGAGCAACAACCTCCCCCCCCCGACGGTCCGGGCCTACCCGCTCGACGGGTTCGGCGAGTTCAAGACCACGCTGGGCGGCGTCACCGTGGGGGCCTTCGTCGACACCGGCTCGAACGGCCTCTTCTTCGCCCCCCCGGCCGGCGCCGGCCTGATCAACTGCCCGTCGCCCGACGGCGCCTGGTTCTGCCCCGCCGCACCGGTGTCGCTCACCGCCACCAACGCCGGCGCAGGAGGTACCCCCGCCGCCCCGGTCTCCTTCCAGATCGCGAGCATCCACAGCCTCAGCGCCAGCGTCGCCGTCTCTCCGCCCAGGTGGGCGGCTCGCAGCCGGCCGGCAGCGCCTTCGACTGGGGGCTGCCCTTCCACCTCGGCCGCGACGTCTACATCGGGCTGGAGGCGCACACCTCCAGCCTGGGCGCGGGGCCGCTGGTGGCTTACTAGGAAGCGGGCCCCTCGGTGGGCAGCTCCACGCCCAGCAGGTCGAGGATCCCGGCGATGATGCTGAGCGGGTGGGGCGGGCAGCCGGGCACGTAGAGCACCGGCACCTCCCGCCCCAGGAACTGGCGGGCCAGCACCGTCGAGCCGGCGTAGGGGCCGCCGGAGATGGCGCAGGCGCCGACCGCGACCACGAACCTCGGCGCCGGCATCCCCGCCCAGGCCAGCTCCAGCGCCTCGCGCATGTTGGCGGTGAGCGGCCCGGTGAGCACCAGCCCGTCGGCGTGGCGCGGCGAGGCCACGAACTCGATGCCGAAGCGCCCCAGGTCGAAGTTGACGTTGCCGAGCGCGTTGAGCTCCAGCTCGCAGCCGTTGCAGCCGCCGCTGGAGACCGAGCGGAGCTTGAGCGAGCGGCCGAAGAGGTCGGCCAGCGCCTTCGACACCGCCACCGCCGGCAGGGCGGCGCGCCCCTCCTGCACCACCAGCCCCTCCGGCGAGTCGCCGGCCATCCGGTGCTCGGGGGTGAACTCGATGCGCCCCGGCGGGCAGGCCTGGGCGCAGCCGTCGCAGAAGACGCAGCGCCCCAGGTCGAGCCGCAGCGGCGCCAGGGCGATGGCCGTGGTCGGGCAGGCGTCGAGGCAGGCGCGGCACCCCTCCGGGCAGGGCTCGCCCTTCAGCACCGGGAGGCCGCGGAAGCCCCGGGCGGTGGCGGCGCGCAGGTCGGGGAGGTACTGGCGCCCCTGCGAGCGCCGGACCTTGAGGGCCTTCAGCATGGCGTGGTCACGGGGTCAGAGGTCATGGCCGCAGTAGGAGAGGTCGAAGCTCTTGTTGCAGATGGGGAAGTCGGAGATGTCGTTGCCGCGCAGCGACAGCGCCAGCCCGTGCCAGTTGCGCAGCGAGGGGTCCTGCACCTTGTAGTGGCGCAGCCGCCCGTCGGCGTCGGTCTCCAGGGCGTGCACCACCTCGCCGCGCCAGCTCTCGCGCAGGCCGATGGCCAGCGTCCGCGGCGCCAGCGGCCCCAGCGGCGCCGTGGCCGGGGCCACCCCGGGGTGGGCGTCGAGGGCGGCGCGGCACCAGCCGATCGACTGGCCGAGCTCGCGCATGCGGACCAGGGCCCGGGCCAGGCAGTCGCCGCCGGGCTCCACCACCGGCGTCACCGGCAGGCGGGCGTGCAGCGCCCCCGGCAGGTCGGCGCGCAGGTCGATGGCCACGCCGCTGGCCCGGGCGGCGGCCCCCACCAGGCCGAGCTCCAGCGCCTGGGCGCGGGTCACCGTCCCCACCCCGTCGAGCCGGTGGCGCAGGCTCGACGAGGAGAGCATCCGGTCGTCGATGAGCCGCAGGTCGGCCTCGAGGAGCGAGAGGGCGGCGCGCAGGGTGTCGGCCTGCCCGCCGCGCAGCGTGCTGCGGAACCCGCCCGGCCTCACCCAGCCGCGGCCGAAGCGGCTGCCGCAGGCCTGCATGGTGGTGTTGATGGCGGTGGTGCGCAGCCGGCCGTAGCTGGCGGCCCCCTGCAGGAAGGCGACGTCGTTGGCCATTCCGGAGAGGCCGGCCAGGTGCATGCCGATCCGCTCCAGCTCCAGCCCCAGCCCGCGCCAGGTCTCCAGCGCCGGGGCCGGCGAGAAGGAGGCCAGCGCCTCGAGGGCGTCGGCGGAGGCCCAGGCGTGGGCCACGCTGGCGTCGCCGGCGATGGTCTCGACCAGCGGCGCCAGGGCGCGGGGATCCGGGCCCAGCAGCAGCGCCTCGACGCCCCGGTGCTGGTAACCGAGCTGGATCTCCAGGTGGTGGACCGTCTCGCCGAGGCAGGAGAAGCGGAAGTGGCCCGGCTCGATGACCCCGGCGTGGATGGGCCCCACCGCCACCTCGTGCACCTCCTTGCCCTCCAGCGAGTAGAAGGGGAAGCCGGTCATCCCGGCGGGGCCGGGGGAGGGGAAGCGCAGCGGCTTCAGCCAGGGGTGGAAGTGCGGCACCACCCCGTGCTGCTCGTGGAGCTCGCGCTCGAAGGCGTGGAGCGCCGGGTAGGCGGGGGTGAGGGCGTGGAAGCCCTGGCGCCGCTGCACCTCGGTGCGGAGCACCTCCAGCCGGCCCCCGGCCTCCAGCAGCAGGGTCAGGGTCAGGGCCGCGGGGTCGTCGGCGGGCTGGCCGTAGAAGGTGATGGCCCGGGCCCCGGCGCCGAGCCGGACCGCGGCGGCGTCGAAGAAGGCCCGGGCGTCGAGGCCGAGCGAGGCCACCGGGGCCAGGAAGGTGGCGGCGCTCACTGGCCCCCCAGGGTGAAGGCGACCTGCCGGAAGAGGGCGTTCACCGGCGCCGGCAGGTAGATGCCCATGGCCAGCAGGGCGCAGAGGAAGACCAGCTTGGGCAGGACGGTGACCGCGGTCTGGCTGGCCCAGTTCACCTTCTTCTTCGGCTCCCCCCAGATCATGGGGAAGACCGAGCGGCCGGTGGCGATGAAGGTGACGGTGAGGATGGCGCAGAAGGAGGCGAAGACCACGAAGTGCCCGGCGCTGATCAGGCCGCTCATGATGATCAGCTCGCCGAGGAAGCTGCCGAAGGGCGGGAAGCCGAGCAGGGCGAAGGTGCCGACGGTGAAGAACAGGCCGCTGTAGGGCATGTCCTTGATCAGGCCGGAGACCTCGGTGACGTCCTCGGTCTTGTAGTGCGCCTCGATCTTGCCGGCGGTGAGGAAGAGGATGGCCTTGATGAAGGCGTTGCTGACCGCGTAGAGCACCACGCCGTAGGCGGCGCTCCCCCCGATGCCGAGGCCGACGGCGATGACGCCGCCGTGGTTGAGCGAGGCGAAGGCGATGAGCTTGACGTAGTTGCGGGTGGCGATGATCCCGAAGGAGGAGAGCGCCATGGTGGTCAGGCCCAGGGTCAGCAGGATGGGGCCGGCCAGGGCGCGGTCGCTGTCGCCGTAGGCCTGCAGCAGCCGCAGCACCGCCACCAGGGCCACGTTGAACTGGACGGCGCCGAGCAGGGCGGTCACCGAGGGCGAGGCGGCGTGGTAGGTCTCCGGCAGCCAGGTGTGCATGGGGGCCAGGCCGAGCTTGGTCCCGTAGCCGAGCAGCAGCAGCGCCAGCCCCACCCGGCGCCAGGCCTCGGGCGGCTGCCGGGCGGCCTCGCCGAGGCCGTCGAGGAAGAAGGAGACCTCGTGGCCGCGCCCCTCCAGGCCGTGGGCCAGGCAGGCGAAGCCGAGCAGGCTCAGCCCCAGCCCCACCGAGGAGAAGAGGAAGTAGCGCCAGGAGGCGCGCAGCCGGATGGGGGTGCAGCGGAACTGGATGAGCGGCACCGCCGCCAGGGTGGTGGCCTCCACCAGCGCCCACATGGCGATGACGTGGTTGGAGAGGATGGCCAGGTTGGCGGCGGCGATGAACAGCAGCATGAAGCCGGCCAGCCGCTCGACGCCCACCTGCAGCTCCGGGGTGTCGCGGACCCGCGTCCACAGGTAGGTGGCGATGCCGAGGAAGACCAGGTTGACCACCAGCACGAAGAGGCGGGAGGTGGCGTCGGCCACGAAGTAGCCGGCGCCGAACACCACCACCTCGGCGGCGGGGCGGGCGAAGGCGAAGTGGCTGGAGACGGCCACGTTCACCCCGCCGGCCAGCAGCAGCAGGTTGAGGATGCGCGGCCGGTAGGCGTGGCCGGCGCCC
Source organism: Anaeromyxobacteraceae bacterium (assembly GCA_032654565.1). GTDB lineage: Bacteria > Myxococcota > Myxococcia > Myxococcales > Anaeromyxobacteraceae > JADKCZ01. The sequence continues at coordinate 345,746 of JAULAX010000018.1, forward strand.
GGCGCCCGGAGCCCGGGGAACATGTCGGCGAGCAGCGTCCTCATCGCCGCCGCTCCGCCGCCGGCTGCTCGGCGGGGCCGGCGGGGCCGGCGGCGCCCAGCTGCCGCAGGAAGCTCCCCAGCGTCAGGACCGAGAGGAAGAGGACGGCGGTGACCCCGAGCTGGACCGGCAGCCCCTGCTCGTGGCCCGCGGCCAGCTCGAAGAAGGCGATGGCGTACTCGACCCGGAGCACGCCGACCACCTGGCCGAAGGTGCTGGCCTGGGTGGCCAGCACCAGCAGGCCGAGCAGCAGGCCGGTGGTGGCCACGGCGACGTGGGTGGCCACCACCCCGCCGGCGGGGTGCAGCAGCGCCGCGAAGCGGAAGCCGACCAGCACCAGCGCCCCGGCCATGGTCCAGGAGAGCAGGTTGGCGGGGATGACGTCGCGCCGGGCCGGCCCCCCCAGCCCGCGCATGACGGCGAAGAGGTGGCGCGGCACGAACCAGGTGCGCAGCACCAGCAGGTCGAGCAGCAGCAGCACGCCGCCGGCGGAGACGGTCCAGCCGCGCTGCGCCACCATGGCGGTCATCAGCAGCCCCTGCAGCCCCAGCCCCACCAGGCTGAGCCGCCAGGAGCCGGTCAGCAGCGGCACCACCAGCACCACCAGCAGGGCCACCATCAGGTAGGTCACCGGCCACCGCCCTGCCACCAGGCCGTCACCAGCAGGGCCAGCGCCGCCGAGACCCCGCCCGCCAGCAGGTACTGGGGGATGACCTTGAGCTTGAGCCGGGCCACCAGCGACTCGACGAAGCCGACCGCCACCGCCACCCCCACCGTCAGCGCCAGGTGCACCGCCACCGAGCGGAGCAGGCCGTCGGCGGGGCGGAGCGGGTTGAGCATGGCGGCGACCAGCGCGGCGCCCAGGGTCAGCTTCATGGCCGCGGCGTACTGCACCGCGGCCAGGTCGGGGCCGGCGTGGTCCAGGATCATCACCTCGTGGATCATGGTGAGCTCGAGGTGGGTGGCCGGGTCGTCCACCGGGACCCGCGCCGTCTCCACCTGGAGGAAGATGAAGAGGGTGAGCAGCGTCCCCAGGCTGATGGCGGCCTGGGCCGGGCTGGCGAAGCCGACGTCGAGGATGGCGGAGAAGGAGGTCCGGCCGGTGGCCGCCGCCAGCGTCCCCAGGGCCAGGAAGAGGGCCGGCTCGAGCAGGGCGGCGTAGGTGGCCTCGCGGCTGGCCCCCATGCCCTCGAAGGCGCTCCCGGTGTCGAGCGCCGAGATCATCAGGAAGATCCGCCCCAGCCCCCACAGGTAGGCGAAGACCACGAAGTCGTACGGGAAGGCCAGCGGGGCGAAGCCGCCGAGGACTGGCGCCACCAGGCCGGAGACCAGCGTGGTGGCCAGCACCACCAGCGGCCCGGCGGCGAAGAGCGGGGTGGTGACGGCGCTGTAGACCGGCCGCTTGCGCAGCAGGCGGCGCAGGTCGGCGAAGCCCTGCAGCAGGCGGGGCCCCTGGCGCCCGGCCCAGCGCGCCTTGGTGCGGTTGATGACCCCGACCATGGGGACGGGGAGGAGGAGCAGGGCGGCCACGTGGGCCAGCGTGAGCAGCGGCGTCACGGGCCGGCTCCGGCGCCGGTGACCACCAGCCCCACCACCACCAGCAGCACCACCAGCCCGGCCGCCAGCGAGAAGCGGGGCTCGACGGGGATGCGGCGGGCCAGCCGGACCACCATGCCGTCGCCGTCGCCCATGACCTCGAACATCCGCTGCTCCACGGCGTCGACGCAGTGGGTCTGCAGGTGGTCGCCGCGCTCCGGGAACGGCCCCTGGGGGAGCCGCTCGCGGCGCAGGTGGCGCAGCACGGTGTCGAAGAGGCCGGTGAACTGCGCCGAGAAGGAGGTGCCGGTGTACTGCATGCGCGGCGTGGCGCCCACGTAGCCGCAGCCCCAGGTGACGTGTCGCGGCGCCGGCGCCCCGCGCAGCAGCCAGCGGCGCAGCAGGGCCAGGGCGGCCAGCACCAGCAGCAGCAGCAGCCCGACGCGGGTGATGGGGGTGAGCAGCAGGGCCAGGTCCAGGGCCGCCGGCCGCAGGGCGCCCCCGCCCAGCCCGAGGAAGAGCCGCACCGGCCGCTCGACGATGGCCAGGCCGAGCCCGGGCAGCAGCCCCAGGGCCAGCACCCCGACGGCGTGCACCGCCATGGGCAGGTGCATCCAGGCCGGGCCGTCGCCCTCGCAGTGGACCGCGGCGTCGCGCGGCGTCCCCAGGAAGGCCAGGCCGAAGGCGCGGACCATGGCCAGCGCCGAGACCCCGCCCACGAAGGCCAGCAGCGCCGCGGCCACGGTGAAGGTGCCGCGCTCCAGTCCGGCCGGCGCCGCCTGGTTGAGGAGCCCGGCGTAGATGAGGAACTCGCTGACGAAGCCGTTGAAGGGCGGCAGGCCGGAGATGGCCAGCCCGCCCAGCAGGAAGAACCCGGCGGTCCAGGGCATGCGCCGGGCCAGCCCGCCCAGCCGCTCCAGGTCGACGGTGTGGGTGGCGCGGGCCACGGCCCCGGCCGCGTAGAAGAGCAGGCACTTGAAGAAGGCGTGGTTGAGCAGGTGCAGGATGCCGCCGGTGAAGCCCAGCACCACCAGCGCCGGCTGGTGCCAGGCCAGGCCCAGGGTGCCGACGCCGAAGCCGATCCCGGCGATGCCGACGTTCTCGGTGGAGGAGTAGCCGAGCAGCCGCTTCAGGTCGCGCTGGGTGGTGGTGTAGAGCACGCCCATCAGCGCCGAGAGGGCGGAGAAGGCGATCACGTACCAGCCCATCCAGGCGTCGGGGGTGCCGAGGAGCAGGGTGAAGCGCAGCAGGCCGAAGAGCCCGGCCTTGTGGATGACCCCGGACATCAGCGCCGAGACGTGGGCCGGGGCGGCGGCGTGGGCGCGCGGCAGCCAGGTGTGGAAGGGGAAGAAGGCCGACTTGAGCCCGAAGGAGGTGACCAGCAGCACGAAGGTGACGTTGCGCAGCGTGCCCGGCGTGCGCAGGAAGGGGCCGAAGGCCTGGAAGTCCATGGAGCCGGTCTGGCTGTGCATCACCATGAAGGCGGCCAGCAGGAAGAAGAGGCCGATGTGCGTGGAGACCAGGTAGTTGAAGCCGGCGAAGCGGATGCGCTGGTTGCGGTAGTCCCAGACCACCAGCAGCCAGGCGGCCACCGCGGCGATCTCCCACCCCAGCAGGAAGGCGAAGGCGCTCTCCAGCGTGTAGATCATCACGAAGGAGAGGGCGGTGACGTTGAGCAGGGCGAACTGGACGCCGGCGTTGCGGGTGGCGAAGTACGGGCGCAGGTAGCCGACCGCGTAGACCGTCCCCAGCAGCGTCATGGGCAGCGACCAGGCCAGGAAGAAGGCGCTGAGCGGGTCGAGGTGCACGGCGATGACGTCGATGGGGTAGGACCAGGCCGCCGTGGAGCGCAGGTCGCCGCCGTCGAGCAGCACCGGGAGCACCGCGGCCAGCACCAGGCCGCAGGCCACCGCCTGCGAGGCGATGGCGGCCACCCCGCGCTGCAGGTTGTCGCGCAGCACCAGGGCCAGCAAGGCGCCGAGCAGCAGGACCATGGCCCCGGCCAGGAGGAGGTTCATCGCTCCGGCCCTTCCAGGGGCGCCACCGCCAGGCCCTGCCTTTCCCGCCGCATCTCTTCGTTCACCTCGAGGAGGCGCAGTCTAGTGCCGATGGGGCCCGGCGGCCAGCGCGCGCCGGCGCCCGACACGCTCCGTCGCACGGTTCACCTTGTCGCCCACCGCCTCGCGGCGGTACCGTCACGCACCGGAGGTCGAAGGCGGTTCGCCTGCCGTCCTCGCGGCGCGACCCATGAGCCTGCTCCTCGTCATCGCCGCCGCCGGCCTGGCCACCTCGAGCGGCGCCTGGGCCCTGGCGCTGCGGCGCCGGCCGGCGCTGGGGCAGCGGCTCGCCACCGCCACCCTGGTCCTCGGCGCGGCGCTGGGCGTGGCCGGGGCCCTGCTGGCGCTGGCCGGGCAGGGGGCGGCCTGGTCGGCGGCCTGGCCGACGCCGCGGGGCTCGCTGTCGCTGCGGCTCGACGCCCTCTCGGCGATCTTCCTGCTGCCGGTGCTCGGGCTGCCGGCGCTGGCCTCGATCTACGGCCTCGGCTACTGGCCGCAGGCGGCGCGGGGCGCGGCCTCGATCCGGCTCCAGCTCGCCTTCGGGCTGGTGACCGGCGCCATGGCCCTGGTCTGCGTGGCCGACAACGCCGTCCTCTTCCTGGTGGCCTGGGAGGTGATGGCGCTGGCCGGCTTCCTGCTGGTCTTCACCGAGCACGAGAAGCCCGAGGTGCAGCGCGCCGCCTTCGTCTACCTGGCCTCGGCCCACGCCGGGAACCTGGCGCTCTTCGCCCTCTTCGCGCTGCTGGGCCGGCTGGCCGGCTCCTTCGAGTTCGCCGCCATGGCCGGGCTCGACGGCGGCGGGCCGCTGGCCGGCTGGGTCTTCGCCCTGGCGCTGTTCGGCTTCGGCCTCAAGGCCGGCCTGGTGCCGCTCCACTTCTGGCTGCCGGGCGCCCACGCCGCGGCGCCCAGCCACGTCTCGGCGCTGCTCTCCGGCGTGCTCCTCAAGACCGGCATCTACGGGATCCTGCGGGTCACCGGCTTCTTCCAGCAGGTGCCGGCCGCCTGGGGCGCGGCGCTGCTGCTGGCCGGCGCGGCCTCGGCGGTCCTCGGCGTGGCCTTCGCCCTGGCCCAGCACGACGTCAAGCGGCTGCTCGCCTACCACTCGGTGGAGAACCTCGGCATCATCGCCATGGGGGCGGGGCTGGCGCTGCTGGGGCGCTCCAGCGGCAACCCGGCGCTGGTGGTGCTGGGCTTCTCCGGCGCCGCCCTCCACGTGGTCAACCACGCCGCCTTCAAGGGGCTGCTCTTCCTCGGCGCCGGGGCCGTCGACCACGCCACCGGCACCCGCGAGCTCGACCACCTCGGCGGCCTGGCCCGGGCCATGCCCTTCACCGCCGCCTTCTTCCTGGTGGGCGCCGCCGCCATCTCCGGCCTGCCGCCGCTCAACGGCTTCGCCTCGGAGTGGCTGGTCTTCCTGGCCTCCTTCCACGCCATCCTCGGGCACGGCGCCGCGGCCACGCCGCTGGCCGGCCTGGCGGCCCCCACCCTGGCGCTGGTGGGCGGGCTGGCGGCCGCCTGCTTCGCCAAGGTGTTCGGCACCGTCTTCCTCGGCCAGCCCCGCTCCCCGGCCGCCGGGCGGGGGCACGAGGCCTCGCCGGCCATGCTGGCGCCGATGGGCGTGCTGGCGGTGGCCTGCGCCGTCATCGGCCTGCTGCCGGCGGCCTGGCTGCCCGGGCTGGTGCGGGCGGCGGTGGCCTGGTCCGGCCTCCCCGGGCCGCTGCTGGCCGGGCCGGCCGCCGAGGCGGCGCGAGGGGCCTGGAAGGTGAGCCTGGTGGCGGCGGCGCTGCTGCTCGGGGTCGCCCTGCTGGCCGGGTGGCGCCGGCTCCGGCTGGGACGCAGCCAGCCGGCAGCGCCCACCTGGGGCTGCGGCTTCGCCCGCCCGTCGCCGCGCATGCAGTACACCGGCTCCTCCTTCGCCGAGCAGCTGGTGCTCCGCTTCGGCTGGGTCTTCTTCCCGCGCACCCGGGTCGAGCCGCCCACCGGCCTCTTCCCGCGCCGCGCCGCCTTCGGCTCGCACCTGCCCGACACCATCCTCGACCTCGGCATCCTGCCGGCGCTGGGCTCGGCGGTGCGGGTCACCGACCGGCTGCGCGCCCAGTTCGGTGGCCGGGTCCAGTCGAAGGTCTTCCTGGTGCTGGTGGGCGTGCTCGGCCTGCTGGCCTGGCTGGCGCTCGGGGGGCCGGGGTGATCCTCGCCGTCCTCCAGCTCCTCGCCTTCCTGGCCCTGCCCCCGCTCCTGCTCGGCGTCATCGGCCGGGTCAAGGCCCGCGTCGCCGGCCGGGTGGGGCCGCCCCTGCTCCAGCCCTGGCGCGACCTGCGCCGGCTGGCCGGCAAGGGGGCGGTCTTCAGCCGGACCACCACCTGGGTCTTCCGGGCCGGGCCGGTGGTGGGGCTGGCGGCGGTCCTGGCGGCCGGGCTGCTGGTGCCCATGGGGGCGCCGTCGTCCGCGCTCTCCTTCGCCGGCGACTTCGCGCTGCTGGCCGGCCTGCTCGGCCTGGCCCGGTTCGTCAGCGTCACCGCCGCGCTCGACACCGGCTCCTCGTTCGAGGGGATGGGGGCGGCCCGCGAGGTCACCTTCGCGGCGCTGGCCGAGCCGGCGCTCTTCCTCGGCTTCCTCTCGCTGGTCCGCTCCACCGGCGGCCTCGACCTCAGCCACCTGCTCGGCGACGGGCTGGCGGCGGCCTGGCAGAGCGACGGCCCGGCGCTGCTGCTGGTGGCCCTCTCCATCTTCGTGGTGGCGCTGGCCGAGAACGCCCGCCTGCCGGTGGACGACCCGTCCACCCACCTCGAGCTCACCATGGTCCACGAGGTGATGGTGCTCGATCACTCGGGTCCCGACCTGGCCCTGATCCAGTACGGCGCCGCGCTCAAGCTCTACCTGTTCGGCGCGCTGGTGGTGAAGCTGGCGCTGGGGGCCCGCTTCGCCGATCCGGCGGCCGCCTTCGTCGCCTTCCTCTGCGGGCAGCTCCTCTTCGCCGCAGGCATCGGCGTGGTCGAGTCGACCATGGCCCGCCTCCGCCTCAGCCGGGTCCCGCAGCTGCTCGTCGGCGCCTCGGTCCTCTCCGGCTTCGCCCTGGTCCTGCTCCTCCGATGACCACGCCCATGACCGGCTGGACCGACCTCTTCTTCCTCCTCGTCCTGGTGCTCGACCTGTTCGTGCTGGCCTCCTCCCGGCTGCGCGCCGGCATCCGCGCCGTGGCCGCCCAGGGGGCGCTGCTGGCGGTCCTGCCGGTGGTGCTGGCCGGCGAGGCCACCGAGACCCGCCACGTGGCGGTGCTGGTGGCCGGGGCGCTGCTGGTGAAGGGGGTGGGCATCCCCTGGCTGCTGGCCCGGGCCACCCGGGAGTCGAAGATCAGCCGCGAGGCGGCGCCGCTCCTCGGCTTCGTCCCCACCCTGGTGCTGGGGGCCCTGGGCATCGTGCTGGCCGTCTGGTTCGCGGCCGACCTGCCCTTGCCGGTCCCCGGCAAGCACCCGCTGCTGGTCCCCACCTCGCTGGGGACGGTCTGGTGCGGGCTCCTGCTGATCATGACCCGGCGCAAGGCGGTAGGGCAGGTGCTCGGCTTCCTGGTGCTGGAGAACGGCGTCTTCGTGCTGGGGCTGCTGCTCTCCGACTTCATGCCGGCCATGGTCGAGGTGGGCGTGCTGCTCGACCTCTTCGCCGCGGTCTTCGTCATGGGGCTGGTGATGTTCGACATCCAGCGGGCCTTCAGCTCGCTCGACACCGAGAACCTGGCGTCGCTGAGGGACTGACCGGTGCTCCTCCTCCTCGTCGCCGCCCCGCTGCTCCTCGCCGTCGTGGCCTTCGCCATGCCCGGGGCCCCGCGGCGGCCGCGGGTGCTGCTGGCCGGAGCGCTGGTCCACGCCGGCGCGGTGGCCTGGACCTGGGCCTGGCCCCCGGCGCCGATCCTGGGGGGCTGGCTGGCCGTCGACGCCGCCGGGCTGCTGGTGCTGCTGCTGGTCAGCGCCCTCTTCCTGGTCTGCGCCGTCTACGCCCAGGGCTACCTGGCGCGGCGCCAGGACCGCGACAACCGCGCCTTCGTGGCCGGGCTGCTGCTGCTGCTGGGGTCGGTCTCGGCGGTGGCCCTGGCCCAGCACCTCGGCCTGCTCTGGGTGGCCATCGAGATCACCACGCTGGCCACCGCCCCGCTCATCTACTTCAACCGCAACGAGCGGGCGCTGGAGGCGGCCTGGAAGTACCTGGTGGTCTGCTCGGTGGGCATCGCCCTGGCGCTGCTGGGGACCTTCCTGCTGGCGCTCGCCTCGGCCGGCCCCGGGGGGCCCCGGTCGCTGCTGCTGGCCGACCTGCTGGCGGCGGGGCCGGCGCTGGCGCGGCCGTGGGTCCGCTTCGCCTTCGTCTTCCTGCTGGCCGGGTACGGCACCAAGCTGGGGCTGGCGCCGTTCCACGCCTGGAAGCCCGACGCCTACGGCGAGGCCCCGGGGCTGCTCGGCGCCCTGCTCTCCGGCGGCGTCACCAGCGTCGCCTTCCTGGCCTTGATGCGCGTGCTGCAGGTCTGCATCGCCGCCGGGGAGGGGGCCTTCGCCCGCCAGGCGCTGGTGGCGCTGGGACTGCTCTCCATCGGCCTGGCCGCCGTCTTCCTGGTCCGGCAGCGCGACCTGAAGCGGATGCTGGCCTACTCCAGCGTCGAGCACATGGGGATCCTGGCGCTCGGCGTCGGCCTGGGGGGCGTGGCGGCCACCGGCGCCTTCTTCCACCTCCTCTACAACGGCCTCACCAAGGGGGCGCTCTTCCTCACCGCGGGGAACATCCACCGCGCCTTCGGCTCCAAGGACGTGGAGAAGGTCCGCGGGGCGGCCCGGGTCCTGCCGGTCTCCGGCCCGGTCTTCCTGGCCGCCTTCCTGGCCATCACCGGCTCGCCCCCCTTCGCGCCGTTCTTCAGCGAGTTCGCCATCCTCGACGGGGCGCTGCGGGTCGGCGCCTGGGGGCCGGCGGCCGGCTACCTGCTCGGCCTGGCGGTCATCTTCGTGGGCATGGGGGCGACGGTGCTGCGCATCGTCCAGGGGGCGCCGCCCCAGGGGTTGGTCGCCACCGCCATGGGCGACTCGCCGCTCACCGCCGGACCGCCGCTGGCGCTGCTGGCGCTGGTGCTGGTGCTGGGGCTCTGGGTGCCGGCGCCGCTGCGGGCGCTGGTCGAGGCGGCGGCGGCGCTGGTGGGAGGCGGCTGATGCCCTCGCGGATGATCCTGGTGGCCAACGGGCAGCCCTTCGACGCCGCGGCGGTGCCGCGCCTGCCGGCCGGGGAGTTCCAGCAGGTGCTGGCCGACGCCGTCACCGCCGGGGCCCGGGTGGCGGCCTACTTCGGCCAGCCGGACGGCGACGGGCCGGGAGCGGTGCGGGTCACCGCGGTGCTCGCCAACGACGCCGAGGGGCGCCTCGGCGTGCTCTCCACCGTGGCCGGTGAGTCGCTCCCCTCGCTCGCCGAGGAGTGCCCGGCGCTGCAGCTCTTCGAGCGGGAGCTGGCCGAGCAGTTCGGGGTGGTGCCGCTCGGCCACCCCTGGTTCAAGCCGGTGCGCTTCGAGCACCCGCTGGGCGGGGCCCACCCGCCCTGGAACCGCTCCCCCTCCCGCCCCACGCTCCCCGGCGACACCCCGTTCTTCGCCGTCTCCGGCGAGGAGGTGCACGAGGTGGCGGTCGGCCCGGTCCACGCCGGCATCATCGAGCCGGGCCACTTCCGCTTCCAGTGCCACGGCGAGCACGTCTTCCACCTGGAGATCTCGCTCGGCTACCAGCACCGGGCCATGGAGCGGCTGCTGCAGGGCGGCCCCACCCGCCGCACCACCACGCTGGTGGAGTCGATCGCCGGCGACACCGTGGTGGGCCACGCGCTGGCCTCGGCCCGCGCCCTGGAGGGGCTGGCCGGGCGGGAGGCGCCGCGCCGGGCGGCGGTGCTGCGGGCGGCGGCGCTGGAGCTGGAGCGGCTGGCCAACCACGTCGGCGACCTCGGGGCGCTGGCCGGCGACGTCGGCTACCTGCCCACCGCCAGCTTCTGCGGGGCCCTGCGCGCCGACTACCTCAACGCCCTGGCCGAGCTGTGCGGCAACCGGTTCGGGCGCGGCCTGGTGGTGCCCGGCGGGGTGCGCTTCGACCTCACGGCCGCCGCGGCCGCCCGGCTCGCCGACCGGCTGGCCGAGGCCTGGACCCGGGTGGAGGAGGCGGCCGGCCTCTTCTTCGACTCGCCGTCGGTGGGCAACCGGACCGACGGCACCGGCCAGCTCGACGAGGCGTCGGCCGCCCGGCTCGGGCTGGTGGGGCCGGCGGCGCGGGCCTCGGGGCTGAAGGTCGACCAGCGGCGCACCCACCCGTTCGCCCCCTACACCACCGCCCACGTGCCGCTGCCCACCGTGACCAGCGGCGACGTCCACGCCCGGGCCTGGGTGCGGCTCGAGGAGGCCCGCCACTCCGCCGGGCTGGTCGACCGGTGGCTGCGCGATCTGCCCCCCGGCGAGCCCCGCCTCGACCTCCCGGCGCTGTCGCCCCGCCGGCTGGTGGTCTCGCTGGTGGAGGGCTGGCGCGGCGAGCTCTGCCACGTGGTGGCCACCGGCGACGACGGGCGCTTCCTCCGCTACAAGGTGGTGGACGCCTCGTTCCACAACTGGGCCGGGCTGGCGCTGGCCATGCGCGGCGAGCAGATCTCCGACTTCCCGCTCTGCAACAAGAGCTTCAACCTCTCCTACTGCGGACACGACCTGTGAAGGGACTGCTGCGTACCCGGTTCCACCTGGGCCACCAGACCATCGCCTGGCCGGACGGGCCGGCCCGCTTCCCGGAGCGCTTCCGGGGACGGCCGGCAATCCACCCGGAGCGCTGCGCCGAGGGCTGCCATGACTGCGAGGCGGCCTGCCCCACCGAGGCCATCCGCGGCGCGGCCTCGAAGGCGCTGGCCCTCGACACCGGCGCCTGCACCTTCTGCGGCCTCTGCGAGGAGGCGTGCGCGGCGCGGGCCATCGTCTTCACCCGCGATCCGCGGCTGGCGTCGCGCACCCGCGAGGCGCTGGTGGTCGGCGGCGACGAGCCGCAGCGGGTGGCGGCGCTCGACGCCCGGATGCGCCGGCTCTTCGGCCGCTCGCTCAAGCTGCGCCAGGTCTCGGCCGGCGGCTGCAACGGCTGCGAGGCCGAGCTCAACGCCACCGGCAACGTGCAGTTCGACCTCTCCCGCTTCGGCATCCAGTTCGTGGCCTCGCCGCGCCACGCCGACGGCCTGGTGGTGACCGGGCCGGTCACCGAGAACATGCGGGCGGCGCTGCTGGCCACCTGGGAGGCGGTCCCGGCGCCGAAGCTGCTCATCGCCGTGGGGGCCTGCGCCTGCTCGGGCGGGCCGCTGGCCGGCAGCCCGGTCTGCGCCGACGGCCTGGCCGGCGTCCTCCCCGGGGTGGTGGTGGACCTCTGGATCCCCGGCTGCCCCCCGCACCCGGTCACCGTGCTCGACGGCCTGCTCCGGCTGCTGGGGCGGCTCGAGCACGACGAGCCGCGGCTGGAGGGGGCCGGGGTGGCGGCGCCGGCCGATCCACCGCCGGGGGTCACTTGATCGGGCGACGATGAGGCCCACATGGGCACCCTTGCAATCGGGTGGCGCGTGGTAGGGAAAAGGGGTCGCACCCAAAAAAACGCCCATGGAGGAATCATGACTCTCGTTCCAAACCGTGCCCAGGTGGCCTCGCTCGTCGTCGGTTTGTCTCTCCTCGTGGGGTGCGCCGGGTCCAAGGGCGCCGATGGTGCCACGGGTCCTGCCGGTCCTGCTGGTACGAACGGTACGAACGGCACTGCCGGTCCTGCCGGTCCTGCTGGTCCTGCCGGTCCTGCTGGTCCTGCCGGTCCTGTCGGTCCCGCCGGTGCGGTGGGTGCCGCCGGCCCACAGGGAATCTCCGGCGTGGTCAACACGCTCTACGTCAACACCACAGCCACCAGCGCGGCCTTCGTGGGGAGCACGTTCCAGTACCTCTGCAAGACCCCCGCCTACGTCGCCGGGGCCGGTGAGCGCGCCATCATCAACGTGCAGGCCTCGGCGACCGTTCCGGTCGGGTCCGGCATCGGCGTTCGTCCCGGCTACAACGTGAATGCCGGCGTGGACACCAATTTTGGCCTCTGGATGTACCAGAGGAACAACGGCACCGGCGTGGCCGGCGTCACCAACGGCATGAGCGGCGTGCTCAGCCTGACGGCCGGGTCCACCTACATCTTCTCCGTGGCCGTGGTTGATTCGGAGTCGGCCGGGTTCCCGGCCACCACCGTCTGGTGCAACACCCTGGTGACCATCGTCAAGACCTAGGGCCAGACCCCGTAGTGCTTGTCGCGGGGCGCGGGGCAACCAGGCCCGCGCCCCGCGCCTTCACGTCATGACTACCACAACCACTCCGGTCTCCCTCCGTTCGCGATGGCCCCTCGCTCTCGGGGCGCTCCTCGTCGTCGGGCTCTCCTTCCTGGCCGGTCGCGCCTCGGTGGACGACCCACCCCGCCGCTCCGCCACCGCCGGTGGCGTCGCTCCGGAGCGCCAGCCCGAGGGGTGGAGCGCGCCTCCGCTCCAGCCCGGCGAGGTGCGGCCGGCGGTCGGGCCTTCCGCCGGCACCCCGGTCGCGGTGGCCGTCCCCGTGGCACCCACCCCGGCACCCCGCTTCGCCTCGCCGGAGCTGGTCGAGCAGGTCCGCCAGGCGACCACCGTGGCGCTCCAGGCCCAGCGCGACCAGATCGCCACGCGCTGCTGGCCCGAGCAGCCCGGCCATGCCCGGGTCCGCCCTCGCAGCGTGACCTTCCACGTGGTCTTTGACGGGCAGGGCAAGGAGATGTCGCGCAGCCTCGCCGACGAGAGCGGCGACCTGCCGCCGTCCGTCCAGGCCTGCCTGACCAACTCGGGCGACAGCGTGCAGATCGGGGCACCGGGCCTGGATCTCGCGGTCACGGCCACGCTCGAACTCCACTGAACAGGGGCCGTGCGCTTGCGGCGCCGGCCGCGAGGCGCGATCGTGCCGGCATGACCGGCCTCCCCGACGACCTCGCCCGCCGCATCCTCGAGGGTTCACCCGACGCCGTGCTGGTCTCCGACCGGGCCGGCGCCATCCGCGGCTGGAACGGCGCGGCCGAGCGGCTCTTCGGCTTCCCGGCGGCCGAGGCGCTGGGCGTCTCGATGGATCTCATCGTCCCGGAGCGGCTGCGCGGCCGCCACTGGGGCGGCTGGGAGCAGGTCATGGCCTCGGGCGTGACCCGCTACGGCCAGGGCCAGCTGCTGGCGGTGCCGGCGCTCCACAAGGACGGCCGGCAGCTCTCGGTGGAGTTCTCCATCCAGCTGCTCAAGGACAGCGCCGGCCAGATCGAGTGGGTGGTGGCCGTCTTCCGCGACGTCACCGAGCGGTTCCAGCGCGACAAGGCGCTCAAGCTCCGGCTCAAGGAGCTGGAGACGACGCTCGGTGCGGCGGGCCAGGCGGTGCCCCTCCGCCCACCGCCGGCCGAGGCCGCGCCGGGGAGCCCGCGGGTGGTGAAGCGGCTCGACGCCCGGCCGCTCAAGGCCGCCGGCATCCACCCGGTGGAGCAGGTGCTCGAGGAGGTCGCGCGGCTGGGTCCGGGCCAGGCCTTCGAGCTGGTCACACCGCACCTCCCGGGGCCCATCCTGGAGCGGGCCGGCGCGCTGGGCGTGAAGGGGAGGACCGTCCAGGTCGGACCCGAAGAGTTCGTCACCACCTTCACCCGCGAAGGGTAGGGCCGCCGCCCGGCCCGGCGAAGGCCAGCGCGGTCGCAGTGTCGGTGGCCTGGGAGCGCTGGGCCGCCCACCGCCGCGCCCGGGCCAGCCCGGCGACGCCGGGTGGGCTGGCTAGAGGTCGGCCCGGGAGAGCCGGCGGATCGCCGCCAGGGTCGGCAGCACCGTCCAGGCCACCAGGGAGAGGGTCACCAGCACCGCGGCGCCGGCCGTGCCATGGGTGAAGCGCAGCAGCGCCAGGGAACCGGAGCCGAAGGCGGCGGTGCCCTCGATGGCGAGCAGGGCGCCGGTCCGCATGGCGCTGGCGGGGTTCAGGAGGACCGAGAGGATGAGGAGCCGGGAGGCCGCCGTGGAGGGCAGCAGCGACGCCACGCCCAGCGCCACCAGGTCGACGAGGAGCACGGCCACGAACCAGACCACCAGGGCAACGGCCAGCGCCCGGGCCCGCTTTCGACCGACCGCACCGGCCGCGATGAGCGCGGCCAGCGCCAGGAACACGGCGGTGAGGAGGAACGAGCCCAGCACCAGCAGCGCGTAGCCGGCCGCGCCGTCCTCTCCGGTGTTCTGGAAGACCACCAGCCCGGCCAGGCCGAAGCCGACGGCCTCGGCGGCGGCCAGGGCCGCGAGCAGGCCGAGGAGCTTGCCGACCAGGATCTGGCGGCGTGCGATGGGCTGGGAGAAGAGCAGCTCGGCGGCGCCTCGTTCCGGGGCCAGGGCCATCACGCCCATGAGGAGCGAGGCCAGCGGCACCACCAGCGCCACCAGCTGCACCAGCGAGGCGCTGGTGCGGGCGAAGTCCTGGAAGCCGTGACCGCCAGAGAGGATGTAGCCCGACGCGGAGACTCCCAGCGCCAGGACCGCGAAGACCGCGGCGAAGATCTGGGTCCAGCGCGAGCGAGCCGCCAGGAGCAGCTCCTGGCGGGCCACCAGCAGCACCAGGGAGGTGCGTGGGGCGCTCATGGCGTGCCGTCCGGCGGACCCTCGGGCCCGAAGAGATCGGCCGCGGTCCTCGGCGTCCCCCCAGCCGTGGCCGGATCGCCGTCGCGGGAAGCGGAGCTGGCGTGGGCGACCAGGTGCGAGGCCATGGGGGTCTGCAGCGCCTCGCGGTGGGTGAAGACCGCCCTGGAGGCGCGCACCCAATCCCGGGTGCCGTGGTCGGCCACGAAGGCCACCGAGCCGCGAGGCAGCCGCGGCTTCGCCATCAGATAGCCGCGCAGGCAGCCGATGTCGTCGAAGTGTCGGGCCTCCTCCCCTGGCGCCGCCAGCTGCGCAGCGAAGCGGGCATCGGAGACGGCCATGCGGCAGTGGGCACAGGTGTCGTTCCTGGTGTCGACGGCGCTGGGCTGCGCTGGACCGCGGCTGCAGGCAATCAAGCTCAAGGCCAGGGCCAGGGCCAAAGCGAGGTGCACGGCGGCCTCTGCGGCGACGCGGAGGGCCTTCACGGGGCTGCCTCCGTCAGGTCCCGGTAGAGGGTGTCGAGGCGGCCGTCATCCGAGGCGATCCCCCGGATCTCGACGCCACCCGACCGGACCGCCTCGAGCGCCGCGGCGCGAACCTCGGCCGCCCCGGGAATGGCGAGCTGCGACATAGCCCAGCGGGTCCCCGGAGCGGCGCGCTGGACCCGCGCCAGCAGCTCCGGCGGACAGGCGTCGAGCCGGAGCCGCATCACGCCGCGCGAGGCCAGGCGGTCCGAGAGCTCGCGCTGGGTCAGGTCGGCCACCAGCCTCCCCTCCACCAGCACCGCCACCCGGTCGGCGAGCCGCTCCACGTCGCCCCACTGGTGCGAGGTGAAGAGCACGGTCTGGCCATGCTGCCGGCGCTGCTCCACCAGGCCGTAGAAGGCGCAGAGGCCATCGGCGTCCAGGGAGGAGGTGGGCTCGTCGAGGAGCAGCACCGGTGCGCTGGGAAGCGCCGCCACCGCCAGCCCCAGCCGCTGGGTCATGCCTCCGGAGTAGGTGCCCACCTGCCGCGCGGCCGCGCCATTGAGCGCCGCCACCTGGAGCACCTCGTCGGTCCGTGCCGGCTCTACGCCGCGAAGCAGGCGGTAGAACTCCACCACCTCACGCCCGGTGAGCAGGTCGGGGAAGGAGACCTTCTGGGGCAGGAAGGAGAGCACCCGGCGGGCCCCAGGCAGCGTCGCCGGGAGGCCCGGCTCCCCGACCAGGACCTGCCCCGACGAGGGGCGCAGCAGCCCGGCAGCCGCCTTGAGCGAGGTGGTCTTGCCCGAGCCGTTGGGGCCGAGGAGCGCCACCACCTCGCCGGCCCTGACCGTCAGGGTCAGCGCCTCGACGGCCCGGTGGGCCCCGAAGGACTTCTGCAGGGCATCGAAGCGGATCACGCCGACCTCCAGCGCCAGCGGCGGCCCGCGCCCAGGACCCCGAGCCCGGCGCCGGCCAGCCCCAGGGCGGCCAGCAGCCCCAAGGGGTCGAGGCGCCGCCCGCCCGGGTCGGGCACCGGGACGTCCGGGAGGGTCGGTGGGCGCGCCAGCGGGGCGCCGTCGGCCACCTGGATGGCCTCCAGGACGGGGAAGGCCCGCTCGGCGGCCGAGAGCGCCAGCGCCGCCGGACTCTGCGCCATCAGGTCGGCGGCGGTGAGGTTGCCCCTCAGGTGGTCGAAGAGGCTCCCCAGGGTGTAGGGGCGGTCGCTGCGTCCGTCGCCGTCGAGATCGGGGGCGTCGTTGTCCGACCAGAAGTTGCCGTCGAAGCGAGTGTCGGTGCGGCGTGCGAAGAGCGCCAGCGGAGAGAGGTTCCCGATGAAGGCGTTGCCCTCGAACCGGTTCTCGGTGCTGGAGCCATAGAGGACGACGGCGACGTCCGACTGGGCCAGCAGGTTGCGCCGGAAGAGATTGCGCGAGGACCCCTCCAGGAAGACGCCGCGGGCGTTGTCGGCGATGAGGTTGTCCTCGGCCACCGAGTCGCTGACATCCTTGAAGAGCAGCCCCACCGAGGCGAAGCCCCGGTTGTGGAGGAAGCTGTTGCGGCGAAACTGGATCCGCCTGGAGAACATCAGGACCGCGCCGGCGGCCGACTGCTCGAAGAGGTTGTCCTCGAAGACGTTGTCGTCCGAGTTCATGTAGTGCAGCCCGTAACGAAGCCGGCGGGCCAAATTGCCCCGGATCAGGCCCTGTGAGGCGTTCTGGACATAGATGCCGTCCCGGGAATCGGCGATGTCGTTCCCCACGAAGGCGAAGCCGGTGGTGTTCCAGACGTGGATGCCGGAGCCCTTCTCGCCGGCCTCACGGCCCGGGATCCCGCGGATGACGTTGCCCTCGACCAGAGCACCCGGCGATTCCCGCAGGTAGATGCCGAAGAGGGTGTTGCCGATGCGGCAGTCACGAATGGTGACACGGGGGGCAGCCACGTGCACGCCGGAGGCGTCGGCAGAGATGTCGCCCCCGGCCAGCCCGTCGATGTCGAACCCCTCCACCACCACGTCGGCGGCCCGGACGCGGACCACGCTCCCGGTTCCCGAGCCGATCAGGTTGGGACGGCCCCGGCCCACCAGGCGGACCGGGCGATCGAGGTAGAGATCACCACGGTAGGTGCCTGACCCCACCTCCACCACCGAGCCGAGCTCGGCGGCGTCGATGCGCCGCTGCAGCGGGGAGGCCGCCGACGGCGGCGGCCTCCCCTCCAGGTTGCCCGGGAGGACAGCCGGCATGTCGGCGACCGCCAGGAGGGCCGCCAGGACCAGGGAGGGGATCACGGCGATCAGATATTACCCGGGCCCCTGGCCTGCCACCGTTCCGGCGCGGCCGGCCGCCCGCACCGAGAGGCCCAGGGCCAGGAACAGCGCCAGCGCAACGGCCCCAAGCGCCCATGAGGCGAGCGATGGGTAGGAGTAGACCTCGAAGTTGGCGAGCTGCTTTCCTCCGAAGAGGGGTGGCATGAAGGGCGGGACCTTCACCGCCGCGGTCGGATCCAGGTTGTGTCCATAGGCCCACATCTTGTGGGCGAAGGACCACATGGAGAAGCCGCTGAAGTAGGCGAAGAGCACGGTCACATCGATGAGATACCCCACCGTCCCCAGCACCACGGCCCGGAGGAAGAGCAGCCCGAAGGCCCCGATGGCAAAGGGGAGCCAGAGGAACTCGGTGAAGTCCTCGGTCACCAGATCCTTCATGCCGATGTAGTGGTTGAGGAGGTTGATCTCCTTGGTGTCCTGCCCGGCGTGCCCGCCCTCCAGCTTGTAGCTGTAGATGTCGAGGCGCAGCCCCTCCTGGTACTGGGGCGCGAACATGGTCAGCCGCCAGAGTGGCGAGACCAGGGCCGGCACCAGCAGCAGCGTGGCCAGGAGGAGGAGCCCCCGTGGACCGAGCCCAAGCGGTGACTTGAGGATCCGGTCGCACTTCTCGATGAACGATCGCACGGGGCCTCCGGGCCTGGGCTACTTGGGCTTCACGATCAGGTAGCCCTGCATCTCCTGGTGGAGCGCTGAGCAGAAGTTGGTGCAGTAGTAGGGGAAGACGCCCGGGCGATCGATCTTGAGCGTGACCGTCTTGGTCTCGCCCGGATCCACCACGATGTTGGTGTTCCAGTCGAGCAGCCCGAAACCATGCAGTTCGTCGGTGGTCTGCTCGATGTTGGTCAGGGCGAAGGTCACGGTGTCACCTTCCCGCACCTCCACCGAGGTGGGCGTGATGGTGGAGCGCACCAGCACGGCCTTGACGATCACCTTGTCGCCCTGGCGGGTCACCCCGGCGTCCTTGACGTCCCAGACCGCCAGCGGGTGCTTGTTCTCCTCCTTGGGATAGACCTCGATGGCGTGGATCTTGTCGGCCTTGATCATCTGGGCGTAGTGGGGCTCGGGCTCGGTGAAGGCGTCGTAGAGGAGCTTCATCTTCTCCTCCGAGATGTCCACCAGCTGCGAGGACTCGGGCTGCGACGGGCCCACCGACAGGTGGCGGCCGTGCGACAGCTTGTTGAGGCCCACCAGGTACTTGCCATCCGGGCTGACGGTGTCGCCCTCGGCGGCGCAGAGGTGGCCGATGGAGTAGCTCATGGGCACCTTGTCCACCACCTCCCAGGTCCCCAGCTTCCACTTGGCGATGGCGCTGTCGACGAAGAGGGAGGTGTAGGCCCAGTTGTCCGGCCCGAACTGGGTGTGGAGCGGCCCCAGCCCCACCTGGATCTCGGCGTCCTTGATGGACTCGTACTTGAGCACCGGGATCCCGTCTTCTTCGCCGGTGAAGTCCTTGTTCTTGATGGCGGTCAGCACCTTCTCGAAGTTGAAGGCGGTGGTGATGCCGGCCAGCTTGCCGGAGCCGACCACCCACTTCCCGGTGGGGGAGACGTCCACGCCGTGGGGGGACTTCCCGCAGGGCATGAGGTAGACGAACCCCGGGACCTTCTTCGGGTCGATCACCTTGACGCCACCGATCAGGTCGCCCTTGCCCTCCTTGGCGTACTTCTCGGCGTCGCGCCAGTTGATGGCCACGATGTAGTCGCGATCCTTCTGTGAGGCGGTGACCTCCAGCTTCCCGGTGGCGCGCTCGGTGTTGTAGGCGGTCAGGAAGAACCAGCCATCGGAGATCCCCTTGCCGGCGTCGCCGATGTCCCAGTCGAAGGGCGGAAGCAGCACCTCCCACCCCAGGGTCATGGCGCCGGACTTCGGGTCGATCTTGATGCCGGCGGCGACCCCCTTGTAGGAGGCGGCGTACTTGTCGATCGAGGCGTAGGTCCCCTTGGGGATGGGGATCGAGAAGCGGGTCGACATGATGGCGTACTCGGTGTTGGGCGTGACGAAGGAGGAGCCGTGGTTGCCCGAGATGTTGGCCACCGGCCCGATGATCTCCTTGGTCTTGAAGTCCCGCAGGTCGATGCGGGCGATGCGGCCGTTCATCTCGTTGATGAAGAGCCAGCGGCCGTCGTAGTCGCCGTTGGTCTCGGAGAGCGCCGGGTGATGGGCGTCGCCCCAGGTGAAGCGTCCGAGCATCTTCTTGGTGTCGTCGTCGAACCCGTAGCCGGTCCCGGGATAGGGC
Source organism: Anaeromyxobacteraceae bacterium (assembly GCA_032654565.1). Taxonomy (GTDB): domain Bacteria; phylum Myxococcota; class Myxococcia; order Myxococcales; family Anaeromyxobacteraceae; genus JADKCZ01. Next base: position 365,060 of record JAULAX010000018.1, read on the forward strand.
GTGAAGACCGGGATGGTGGAGAGGTGGCGCATCGATGGCACCCCGTACACGTAGACCTGGCCCGAGTGGCCTCCCGACGAGAACAGGTAGTACTCGTCGAGATCGCCTGGCGCCACGTAGGTCTTCATGGCAGCGACCTGGAGGTCAGAGGCCGCGGTGGGGGCCTTCTTGGCGCTGGTGGGCGCCGACGGGGCGCAGCGCGCCAGCAGCAGGGCGCCCGTCATCAGCCCGGCCGCGGCCAGGCTGCGCTTCGACCACTTCGTCATCTGGTTCATGGGTCCATCCTTCCTGTGGATGTGAACGGCTAACGGCTCAAGGGCGCGGCCGTGCCAGCCGCCTTCTGCTTCTGGTACTCGGCGAAGGCCTCGCGGAGCTTCGAGATGGCCACCGCCTTCTCCTCGGGAGAGAGGATGATCTGCCGCGACAGCACCACGGCCATGGTCCCGGAGGGCGTCGCGATGAAGTCGTCGATGGTCCGCCCGAAGCGCTTCTGGACGTCCTCGACCGCGATGGAGAGGTCGGGGCCAATCTGGGCCGGGCTCTTCACGCCCAGGGATGAGATGGAGTGGCAGACGAAGCAGCCGGTCTTGACGAACCAGGCGCCAGGGCCGGTGGCCATCTTCCGCTCGGTCTCGACCTCGTCGACGGTCTGCGGGTCGGTGCGGGGCGCGCCGGCCAGGAAGGTGGCCGGCACCGGCGAGCGCCGCCATGACAGGACCAGCATGGCAAGCGCCTGGGCCTCCTTGGTGGTGAAGTTGAACTGGGGCATGACCGTGTCCTGCACCAGCGCCCGGGGCTCCTTGAAGTGGGCCACGTGCCAGGCAAACGAGGTCTTCTGGCCGGAGAGGTGGCTGAAGTCGTACTGCTCAGCCGCCTTCTCGCCGGCGAAGGTGAGGTCCGGGCCGATGGTGCCGCCGCGGCCGTTGATGACGTGGCAGGCGCGGCACCCCTTGTCCTTGACCAGGGCCTTGGCGAGGTTGATGGCGTCGGCCCCCTTGGTCTCGCGGTCGTAGCGGTGGCAGACGTTGCAGTTCATCTGCTGGAGCGCGCCCTTCTCGACCAGGTTGTAGCCCTCGCCCATGGAGCGGGAGAGCACCGGCTCCTCCCAGTAGGCCACCGGGCCGTGGGCCTCGGGCGCGTCGATGGCGTACCCCTGGCCGCCGTGACAGGCGCTGCAGCCGTACCGCTCCGGGGGGTGGAGGCGGAGGATGGCCTCCGGATGGGTCCGGAAGGGCTGCTCGGCGTCGTCGAAGCCCTTCCACTTGGTGGCCTGGTGGCAGCTGATGCAGCGGTCGGCGCGCTGCATCTCCGGCACCCAGACCTGCTGCAGGCCAGCCGGCACCAGGGCGGCCTTGTCGGCGCCGAACTTCGCCCCCACCCGGCTCTTGAACTCGGCCTGGTAGTAGCGCCAGTCGTGGGCCCGGTCGCTGCGCACGAAGAGGACCGTGGAGATCACCAGCACAACGCCGATGACGGCCAGGATGGCGCGATCGCGCTGGCGGAACGGCGAGGGAGAACGCTTCTCCATGGTCAAATCCTCGTCGGCAGTTCGATCCAGGCCTGCCAGGGCCAGTAGAGCTGCCAGTAGGGTCCGCGGCAGAAGGTGCCGACGAAGGTGAGCACCAGCACGCCCAGCACGATGAGCAGGAAGACCAGGTTCTGCCGCTGCCGGGTCTGTGGGAGCCAGCGGCCAGCTGCCGCCGTCGGGCTCTTGTCGAGCCACGGCCAGGCAGCCAGCGCGCCCACCAGGATGCCCGGCAGGATGACGCCGCCCAGGAAGGCGCCGTTCACCGTGAAGGAGCCGATCTTGATGGTGGTGTCGGTGACGATCTCCTGCAGCCAGAGGAAGTACCAGGGCGCCTTGGCGGGGTTGGGCGTCACCAGCGCGTTGGCGGCCTCCTCGAGCGGCGAGTGCACGAACACCGAGAGGATGCTCATGGCCGCGATGGTGCCGAGCACGACGATGGCGATGCGCCGGGTGAGGTCGGGGATGGAGCTGACCGTGGTGTCGGCGGCCTCGATCGAGGAGGCGCGGATGGTCGGGCCAGTGCCCCGGGCGATGCCGAGGAGGGTGTAGGTCTTGGTCTGGCCGGGCGGGACCTCGACCTTGGCCGGTAGCGACGCGGCGTGGTCGGCGCTGGCCAGCCCGCCGTCCTTGCGGATGCGCCACATGTGGTAGGCGAAGAGGATGCCGAGCCCGCCGGGCAGCACGATGACGTGGAGGACGTAGAAGCGGATCAGCGTGGCCTGATCGATGTTGCGCCCGCCCAGCAGCAGCTCACGGATCTGCGGCCCTACCCAGGGCACCGCCGAGGCGATGTTGGTGCCGACCGTGACCGCCCAGTAGGCGAGCTGGTCCCAGGGCAGCAGGTACCCGGTGAAGCTGAGGAAGAGCGTCAGCAGCAGCATGACGATCCCCATCAACCAGTTCCACTCCCGGTGTTGGCCGCGGCCCGGGCCGTTCTTGTAAGCGCCGGTGAGGAAGACCCGGACCAGGTGGAGGAAGACCGCGGCCACCATGAAGTGGGCGCCGAACCGGTGCACCGAGCGGATCCAGTAGCCGAAGGTGATGACGAACTCGATGTCCTTCACCGAGCCGTAGGCCCGCTCCACCGAGGGCACGTAGAGGAAGAGCAGCGGCAGGCCAGAGAGCACCAGCAGCAGGAGCAGCGCCGCCGAGACCGTCCCCAGCCAGAGCGAGTAGCGCCAGGCCAGCGAGTCCTTCAGGGCCTTGGCCGGGAACCAGTGGAAGATGAAGTTGGAGACGATGGCGTCGCCGGCCTGCCGATCGGAGGCTGGGTCGAGGCTCCAGAGCGGTCGCGGGTGGACGCCGGGGGCCTGCGTCTTCTCGGCTTCGGGGGGATGGGCCACGGTGGGGCTCCTCAGGCCAGGGTGAGGCGGAAGGTGCGCTCGACCGGCCTCGCCAGGTCCACCACCAGCTGCCCGTCGTCGGTGGCGATCGAGAGGTGGAACCAGTCGAGGGGCTTGGGGGCCGGGCCGGCCACGTTCTCGCCATCGCCGGTGTACTTGGAGCCATGGCAGGGACAGAGGAACCGGTGGGTGAGGCGCAGCGGGCTGCCCTCCACGGTCCGGGTCTCCACCTGCGAGAGCGCCTCGGCTCGGACCGTGCATCCCAGGTGGGTGCAGACCGCCGAGATGGCGTGGAGCACTTTGCCCTCCCGGAAGACGTAGAGGCGCTGGTCGGGGAGGAACTTCATCCCGTCGGGGAACTCCTGCGGGAAACCAAGCTTCACCGTGGTGGGGGCGTCGTAGGAGACGTTGGGTACCAGCGAGCGCAGCGAGGCCAGCCCCTGGCCGCCGAGCGCGACCAGGCCGGCGCCGATGCCGATCTTCACGAAGAACTCCCGGCGGTCCCCGGGCTGGTCCGGTTTCTGGCTCATGCGAGCTCCCTGGCTGCAGCCGGCGCGTAGCGCTCGGTGATGGAGAAGCGTTCCATGGTCATGGCGTCGGTCGGGCAGCGGATGGCACAGAGCCCGCACCGGATGCAGCGGGTGTCGTCCTTGACCATGGCGGAGAGCGGCAGGCCGTCGGCTCCGGCCGAGGCCTCGAGGGCGAGCCGCTGGTCGTCGGGCAGCTCGATCTCCTGGTAGGGGACGAGCGCCAGGCAGTGCTCCGGGCAGATGTCGACGCATCGGCCGCAGAGCACGCACTGCTCCGGGTCGTAGATGGTCTGGACGTGGCACGCCAGGCAGCGAGCCCCCTGGGCCCGGGCCTCGGCCTCGGCGAAGCCGATCTCGACCTCGGCGATCCCGGTCCGGCGGCCGACGTCCAGCGTGGGCGGCACCTGCCGATCGAGGAGCTCGAAGCCGGCGATCATCCGATAATCCCGGGTGGGGATCTTCTCGATCTCGATGACCGCCTCGAGTCCGGCCGCTTCGCGCGAGAGGTGGGTGTGGATGGACCGGGCCGCCAGCTTGCCGTTGGCGATGGCCTCGATGAGGTTCCGTGGGCCGAAGGCCACGTCGCCACCGGCGAAGACCCCTGGCGCCGAGGTGGCGAGCGTCTCCCGGTCGACCAGGATGGTCCCGGCCGGCGAGAGCTTCACCCCATCGTCTGGACCGAGGAAGGAGAGGTCAGGCTGCTGCCCGATGGCCAGGATGCAGGCGTCGGCCTCGAGGGTCACGACGTCCTGGTCGTCGTACTGAGGGGCGAAGCGTCCGGCAGGATCGAAGACCGAGGTCACCTTCCTCAGCTCGATGGCCTGGAGGCGCTTCTCGCCCAGGAAGCGCCGGGGTCCACGCCGGGGCTGGAAGCTTACCCCTTCCCGCCTGGCCTCCTCGAACTCCTCGTGCCCCTGGGTGGTGCGCAGGACCGGCATCTCATCGAAGGCCTCGAGCGAGACGATGGTCACGTCGGTGGCTCCGCCGCGCAGCGCGGCGCGGGCGGCGTCGAGCGCCTCCTTGAGGCGCGCGTCGGCCTCCTCGGGCAGCGCCGCGGCCAGCGTGGCGGCCTCCTCCTCCCGCCCGAGGCGCAGGGCGGTGCGGGCCGCGTCGAAGGCCACGAAGCCGCCGCCGATCACCACCACCCTTCGCCCCAGGTCCAGGCGGAACCCCCGGTTGGCGTTGAGGAGATAGTCGACGGCCTTGATCACGCCGTCGAGCTCCACACCTGGCACCTGGATGTCGCGCCCCTTCTGGACGCCGACCGAGAGGAAGACCGCCTCGAAGCCCTCGCGCCTGAGCTCGGCCAGGCCGAAGCCCGGCCCCAGGCCGTTCCCGAGCTTGAGCGTGACCCCCAGCGCGACGATCTTCTCGATCTCGCCCTGGATGACGCTGCGCGGGAGCCGATACTCGGGGATCCCGAAGCGCATCATGCCGCCCGGCTCGGGCGAAGCCTCGAAGACGGTCACCGCGTAGCCGAGCAGCGCCAGGTCGTGGGCGGCGGCGAAGCCCGCCGGTCCACCGCCAACCACCGCCACCTTCCGGGCGCCGGAGGCTGGCTGCTTGGCCACCGGTTGCACCGGCAGGTGCCCAGCGTAGCGGTTGCCCTCGGTCACCAGGGCGCCGCGCAGCTGATCCTGGGTGCCGGGGTGGACCGACTCGACGCCGAACCGCTCGCACACCGAGCGCTTGAGGGCCCGGATGGTCACGGGCGCGTCGATGGCGCCGCGCCGGCAGGCGTCCTCGCAGGGCGCGGCGCAGACCCGGCCGCAGACCGACGCGAAGGGGTTGGGCGATCGCGCCACCAGGTAGGCCTCCTGGTAGCGACCCTCGGCGATGAGCTGCACGTAGCGCCCGGCGTCGGTCGAGACCGGACAGCCCGCCTGGCACTTGACCTGCGCCTTCCAGTCCTTGAGGTCGGGGAGGGTGACTCGCACCGTCATGACCGCTCCCTCTTGACCATGCGCCGCGGAGCGGGACGCCCTTGGCGCGACCCTTCGGCCGGGCGGCTCACCTTCCGAGCCTCCCTGGCGAGGAAGGCGGGATCGCCCCCGCGGATGTCCGCCACCGTCGTCTTCTCGAGGAAGTCGGTGTAGGTTCGCTTCATGTCTCCCCAGGCCGAGTGCGCCGAGCAGGCCAGCGAGTCACGGCACGGCTTGCCGGGCCGGAGCAGGCAGCCTGGCAGGGCCCGCTGGCCCTCGAACGGCAGCACCACCTCGATCAGCGCGATGCGGTTGGCCGGCCGTGCCAGGCGGTAGCCGCCCTTGGCGCCGCGGACGGCGGTGAGGAGCCCGCTCCGCGCCATGGTGGCCAGCACCTTGGAGAGGTACTGGCTCGGGACGCCGATGCGTCTCGCCAGGTCCCGCCCCAGCACCGGCCTGGACGGAACGCCCCCGGCCAGGCTGGACATGGCGCGCAGGGCGTGGGTGGCCGAGGCCGAGAAGATCATGCGTCCTCGAGGTCTTCAATCCATACAATGGAGGTTGATATCCATAATGCGACGTGCGTACTCTTCCCTAGGCGAGTGTCGGCTGTCAAGGCCTTCCAGGGCCGGGTCCCCCGATGGGAACCCGGGGCTCCCCCTGGGCCGGAAGGGCCGTCCAGCGCTCGTGGGCGTCCCGCTCCCCGTCGGGTGGGCGTCCAACTCACCGCCTCGAGGAGGAACCACATGCCCCGTATCCTGCGTCACATGGCCTTCATCCTGCTGGTCGGGCTCGGCCTGGCCGAGCCGGCCCGCGCCGCCCCCCTCAAGGACATCGTCGACACCGCGGTGGCCGCCGGGAGCTTCAAGTCCCTGGTGGCCGCGGTCCAGGCCGCCGACCTGGTCGCGACCCTCAAGGGGCCGGGGCCCTACACCGTGTTCGCCCCGACCGACGAGGCCTTCGCCAAGATCCCCAAGGCCGACCTCGAGGCGCTGCTCAAGGACAAGGCCAGGCTGAAGGCGGTGCTGACCAACCACGTGCTGCCCATGAAGGCCGACGCCTCCGACCTGGCCGGGCTCAAGACCATCAGCTCGGCCCAGGGCAGCAAGCTGACCTTCGAGTCGTCCAAGGCCGGTCTCAAGGTCAACGGCGCCAAGGTCGTCAAGGCGGACGTGGAGACCAGCAACGGCTTCATCCACGTCGTCGACACCGTGCTCCTGCCGAAGTAGAAGGGAGAAAGGGGGGGGGCCTGCACGTCGAGGCATCGAGGGTGACCTTCCCTTCCTACCGCGTCGCCTCGGTCGAGGACCTCCTGGCGCGCTGTTCGCCACCGGTCAGGCGGCTGATCGAGGCGGCCCGCCGGCGAGTCCTCGCCGCGGTGCCGGGTGCCACCGAGCGGCTCCGGGCCGGCTGGGGGATCATCGGCTACGACGCGCCGGCCTACTTCGCTTACCTGGCCCCGATGAAGGATCACGTCCGCATCGGCTTCGAGCGCGGCGCCGTGCTCGAGGACCCTGGTGGCCTGCTCCAGGGAACCGGCACGCAGGTCCGCCACGTGGAGGTCCGCTCGGCCACGGAGCTCCGGGGGCCGGCGCTGGCGGCGCTGCTTCGACAGGCGGCCGGGCTGCGGGGTCCGGGCGCGGGCCGCCCCAGGGACCGAGCCGCCCGCCGCGCCAGCGAGGACCGGGCGCTCCTCGACCTCGACGGCATCGGGCCGGCCATGCTGGCCGACCTCGAGCGGCTCGGGGTGCACGACGTCGCCGCCCTGTCCCGGCAGGATCCCCAGGAGCTCTACGCCCGCCTCGGCCGGCTCACCGGCGTCCGGCAGGATCCCTGCGTGCTCGACACCTTCTGCTGCGCGGTGGCCCAGGCCCGCGACCCCGACCTGCCGCCGGCGCAGCGGCGCTGGTGGTGGTGGTCCCGGCTGCGGCTAGGGCAGGGCGCGCCACCCCGGCGGCGGCCTGGCTAGACGTACTCGCGGTACCTCGGCGTCCACATCGTCGCCTTCACCAGCGCCAGCAGGTCGGGCGGCCTCGGCACCTGGGCCAGCCCGGCGGTGAAGGCCACCTCGGCCACCGCCACGGCAATGTGGGCCGAGACCTCGCGGATGCGGGTGAGCGCCGGGTAGATGCGCCCCATCTCCAGGTCGGCGGGAAGCACCAGCGAGGCCAGGGTGCGGGCCGCGGCGGCGAACATCTGGTCGGTGACGTGGCGGGCCCGGCAGGCCACCACGCCCAGCCCGACGCCGGGGAAGATGTAGGAGTTGTTCCCCTGGCCGGAGACGAAGGTGGTGCCGTTGATCACGCAGGGCGGGAAGGGGCTGCCGCTGGCGTAGATGGCCTTCCCGTTCGACCAGCCGTAGGCCTCCTCGGCGGTGCACTCCGCCTTGGAGGTGGGGTTGGAGAGGGCGAAGATGATGGGCCGGGCGTTGAGCCGGCTCATGGCCTCGACGACGGGCTTGCTGAAGGCGCGGGCGATGGTGGAGACGCCGATCAGCGCGGTGGGCCGGAGCGCCTCGACGGCCGCGAGCAGGTCGGGGGCCGGCGGGGCGTCGTGGGCGAAGCGGAGCTTGTGCTCGGCCAGCCCCTCGCGACTCTTCACCACCAGGCCGTGCGAGTCGACGAACCAGCAGCGACGCCGCGCCTCCTCCACGGTGGCCCCCTCGTCCACCATGGCCGAGACCGCCAGGTCCCCGATGCCGACGCCGGCCTCGCCGGCGCCGAGGAAGAGGATGGTCTGGTCGCGCAGCTTCTTGCCGGTGAGCCGCAGCGCCGAGTAGACCCCGGCCAGGGTCACCGCCGCCGTCCCCTGCATGTCGTCGTTGAAGGTGCAGACCTTGTCGCGCCACTGCGCCAGCAGCCGGAAGGCGTTGATGTTGGCGAAGTCCTCGAACTGGATGAGGGCCCCGGGGAAGACCTCCTCCACCGCGGTGATGAACTCCGCCACCAGGGCGTCGTACTCCGGGCCGCGGATCCGCCGCTGGCGCAGCCCCAGGTAGAGCGGGTCGGCCAGGTAGCCCTCGTTCTCGGTCCCCACGTCGATCATCACCGGGAGGGTCTTCGCCGGATCGATGCCGGCGCAGGCCGTGTAGAGGGAGAGCTTGCCGACCGGGATCCCCATCCCGCCCACGCCCTGATCGCCGAGCCCGAGGATCCGCTCACCGTCGGTCACCACGATGACCCGCACGTCGGAGACCGGCCAGTTGCGAAGCAGCGTTGCCACCGAGCCGCGGTCGTTCCAGGAGACGTAGAGGCCGCGCGGCCGGCGGAAGAGGTGGCCCCACTGCTGGCAGGCCTGCCCGACCGTGGGCGTGTAGATGATGGGCATCATCTCCTCGATGTGCTCGCCCACCAGCCGGTAGAAGAGGGTCTCGTTCCGGTCCTGCAAGCTGACCAGGTAGATGTAGCGCTCCAGGTCGGTGAGCTTGGTGCGGTAGGCGTCCATGACCCGGCTCGTCTGCTCCTCCAGGGTGTGGACGTGCGGGGGGAGCAGGCCGCGCAGGCCGAGGGCGGCCCGCTCGGCGTCGCTGAAGGCCGTTCCCTTGTTGAGCAGCGGGTCGTGGAGCAGCGCCTGCCCGTGAGGAAGCTTCGTCGCCGGCACCTGCGGTCGCGTCATGGTCTTCAGCATGGTCTCTCCCCTTGGCCCCTGGCCTTCTGGAACGGCGCCATTATCGGCCCGCGACGCGGCGCGGCGAGGACTTGAAGGCCCGGCGAGTTGGGTGCGGCAGAAGGTCATCCAGGCGAGCAAGGAGGGCGGGGGCGGGCGGTGGCGAGGGGGGGGCGAGAGGCGCTTGATGAAGTCGGCTCGGTGAGGTCGGCGGGCGAGAGGCGCCATGAGGGGAGAAGTGGTGCGGGCGGTGCCGACCATCGGGCGGGAGGTGCCTGGTGGAGTCGGCTCGGTTCCGATTGTCGAGCGAGAGGCGCCATGAGGGGGAAACTGGTGCCGGCGGTGCCGCGGGGATCGCGGGCGGTGCCGAACCATCAGTCAATCTCCGGCCGCTCCCTCTCTGTCCCGAACGTGGTCCCCCTTTCGCAACTTCTGACGTCGGGAATCGCCAATGGGGGAATACTTTCAGGGGTGGATCGCCTTCGTCCCTGGCCGAAACGACTCTCACTACGCGTCCGCCCGTCGGAGCGAGCCAGCCTCGCGCGCAGCACCACTCCCCAGGCGCGGCACCGCTCGTCATCGCTGAGGCTACAGCCGGGGGCTGCGGCCGCGCATGGCGCTCCAGACCGCGAGGATGCGGATGCGGTCGGGACGGACCGCCGTCCACCAGGTTGCCGCCGGCCCGCCACGGCGCGCTTCAGTCCCGTCGCCCGCCCTCGATGACCGCGAAGCGCGGCCGGGGGCGCGGCGGGGCGGCGAGGATGCCGGCCATGACCGCCTCCCAGGGGAAGGCGCAGTCGCGGCGGCGGCCGCGGAAGGTGAGGGCCACCCGGACGCCCCAGTCGTCGAGCATCACCTCGGGGCAGTCGCGCCCCACCACCAGGTTGAGCCGGACCACCGGCTCCTCGGCGAGGTAGTCGGGCAGCTCGGCGCCGGGGGTCTCGGGGGCCACGATCAGGCACTCGAGGTGGGCGGCGGCGCGGCAGGCGGCCAGCATGTCGGCGTAGCGGCGCTGCACCGCGAAGAGCTCGATGGCCCCCTCGGCCCAGCCCGGGCAGGCCGGGGTGCAGGCTCCCTCGGGCGGGTGGTCGTGGGCGCTCATCCGGGCCTCCCATCTACCACCCCCGGGCGGGCCTCGTCAGGTCCGGTCGTGTGGTACACCACCGGCGCCCCCACTCGGGCGGGTGGCGGAACTGGCAGACGCGCGGGACTTAGGATCCCGTGCCGAAAGGCGTGAGGGTTCGATTCCCTCCCCGCCCATTTGGCCTTGACCCGGCCGCGCGCGCCGCGTACGACCCGCTTTCACGTTTCCGAAGGAACATCATGAAGATCAACGTCGAGACCCTCTCCCCCGTCGAGCGCAAGCTCACCGTCGAAGTCCCGCCCGAGCGCGTCGCCAAGGAGCTCGACAAGGCCTACCAGGGCGTGGGGCGCCGCGCCAAGCTGCCCGGCTTCCGGTCGGGGCACATCCCCCGCGCCGTGCTGGAGCGGAACTTCAAGGTCGAGGTGGAGCGCGACGTGGCCGAGCGGCTGGTCAACCTCACCTTCGTCGAGGCGGCGCAGCAGCAGGGGATCGAGCCGGTGGCCACCCCCAACGTCTCGCTGGAGGGGCCGCTGGTCCCCGGCGCCATGTTCAAGTACTCGGCCAAGGTCGAGGTCCGGCCGGCCATCGCGCCCCGCGACTACCGCGGCCTGGCCGTGACCCGGACCGCGCCGGTGGTGGACGACGCCGCGGTGGCGGCCGAGCTGGAGAAGCTGCGGGACCGCTTCGGCTCGCTGCAGCCGCTCGAGGGGCGCGACCTGGCCGCCGAGGGCGACTGGGCGGTGATCGACCACGAGGGGACCATCGACGGCAAGCCCTTCGAGGGCGGCGCCGCGCAGGGGGTCAACGTCAAGGCGGCGCAGGGGAAGATCGAGGAGGGGAACATCCCCCAGCTGGTGGGCAAGAAGGTGGGCGAGACCGTCGAGTTCGACGAGCCCTTCGCCGCCGACCACCGCAACGAGCAGCTCCGCGGCAAGACCACCCACATGAAGGTGACGCTGCGCGGCCTGCAGGTGCGGCAGCTCCCGGCGCTCGACGACGACTTCGCCCGGCAGGTGGGGGTGGAAGGGCTGGAGACGCTGGAGGCGCTCAAGGGGCGCATCCGCGCCGACCTGGAGAAGCGGGAGAAGCGGAAGGCCGACGGCGACTTCAAGGACGCGCTCATCAAGGCGGCCCTGGCCCGCAACGACTTCGAGGTGCCGCCCTCGATGGTGGAGCGGACCATCGACAACATGCTGGAGGGGACCGTGGAGCGGTTCGCCCGCATGGGGCTCGACGTCGCCCAGCTCGACCTCGACGTGGCCCGGCTGCGCGGCGACCTGCGCGAGCAGGCGCTGCTCCAGGTGCGCGGCAGCCTGCTGCTGGAGGCGGTGGCGGCGGCGGAGAAGCTGGTGGTCGAGGCCGACGACGTCCAGGCCGAGCTGGCCCGCCTCGCCGACGAGGCCGGGGTGCCGCTGGCCAAGGTGCAGCAGCAGATGCGCAGCGCCGAGGCCCGGGCTGCGCTACATAGCAGGGTGCGGGAGGAGAAGGCCCTCTCGCTGCTCGCCGAGTCGGCGAGCGTCACGGCCGGTTAGGCCACAGGGGAGCCAGCGCCACATGCCTTACATCCCGATGCCGTTCGTCGTCGAGCAGACCCACCGCGGCGAGCGCAGCTACGACATCTACAGCCGGCTGCTCAAGGACCGGATCGTCTTCCTCGGCACCCCGGTGGACGACGACGTGGCCAACGTCATCATCGCCCAGTTCCTCTTCCTCGAGTCGGAGGACCCGGACAAGGACATCAGCCTCTACATCAACAGCCCGGGCGGCTCGGTCTCCTCCGGCCTGGCCATCTACGACACCATGCAGTACGTCAAGCCGCAGGTCTCGACCATCTGCCTCGGGCTGGCCGCCTCCATGGGCGCCTTCCTGCTGGCCGGCGGCGCCAAGGGGAAGCGGTTCGCGCTCCCCAACGCCCGGGTGATGATCCACCAGCCCTCCGGCGGGGCCGGCGGGCAGGCCTCCGACATCGAGATCCAGGCCAAGGAGATCATCAAGACCAAGAAGCGGCTCAACGAGCTGCTGGCCGGGAACACCGGGCAGACCTTCGAGAAGATCGAGCGGGACGCCGAGCGCGACTACTGGATGAGCGGCGCCGAGGCCAAGACCTACGGCCTCATCGACGAGGTCATCGCCTCGAAGAAGGCGCTGGAGAAGAAGCCGTAGTAGATTCGCGTGGTCCGGGGGGAAGCCCGGGGGAGGCCGGCGTGGTGGAGAAGCGGGAGAGCCTGGCGTGCAGCTTCTGCGGCAAGTCGCAGAAGGAAGTGAAGAAGCTCGTCGCCGGGCCGACCGTCTACATCTGCGACGAGTGCATCGGGCTCTGCAACGACATCATCGCCGAGGAGATCGCCGGCGACGAGAAGAAGGACCTCAAGCTCCGGGTGCCGCGCCCCTCGGAGATCAAGGCCATCCTCGACGAGTACGTGGTGGGGCAGGAGCGGGCCAAGAAGACCCTGGCCGTCGCCGTCCACAACCACTACAAGCGCATCGAGAGCCGCGTCGCCATCGACGACGTCGAGCTGCAGAAGTCCAACATCCTGCTGCTCGGCCCCACCGGCTCCGGCAAGACCCTGCTGGCCCAGACCCTGGCCAAGATCCTCAACGTCCCCTTCACCATCGCCGACGCCACCACCCTCACCGAGGCCGGCTACGTCGGCGAGGACGTCGAGAACATCATCGTCAACCTGCTGCAGGCCGCCGACCACGACATCGAGCGGGCCCAGAAGGGGATCGTCTACATCGACGAGATCGACAAGATCGCCCGCAAGAGCGAGAACCCGTCGATCACCCGCGACGTCTCGGGCGAAGGCGTGCAGCAGGCGCTCCTCAAGATCATCGAGGGGACGGTGGCCAACGTGCCGCCCAAGGGCGGGCGCAAGCACCCCCAGCAGGAGTTCCTGCAGGTCGACACCACCAACATCCTCTTCATCTGTGGCGGGGCCTTCTGTGGCCTGGAACAGATCGTGGAGCGGCGGGTGGGCGGCCGCAGCCTCGGCTTCGGCAGCGACGTCACCAGCAAGACCGAGCGGAACATCGGCGAGCTGCTGGCCCTGGTGGAGCCCGACGACCTGCTGCAGTTCGGCCTCATCCCCGAGTTCGTGGGGCGGCTGCCGGTGGTGACCAGCCTCGAGGAGCTCGACCAGCCGGCCCTGGTGGACATCCTCACCAAGCCGCGCAACGCCCTGATCAAGCAGTACCGGCGGCTGCTGGAGATGGACGGCGTCAACCTCAAGTTCACCGACGGCAGCCTGGTGGCCATCGCCCGGGCCGCCCAGAAGAACAAGGCCGGCGCCCGCGGCCTGCGCGCCATCCTCGAGCAGGCCATGCTCGACATCATGTACGACGTCCCCACCCGCCGGAACGTCAGCGAGATCGTGATCTCCGAGGAGGTCATCGACGGCGGCGAGGCGCCGCTGGTGGTGGTGAAGAAGGAAGCGGAGAGCGCCTGAGCAAGGCACCTGCCTCGCCGGAGTCCGGCGGGCGCTTGGTGCGCCAGAGCGTGCTGACCTTTGCAGCCCTGAACGCGGTCGCTGCCGTGGTCCATGGCCTGGGCCACCTCGCCATCCCGGGGCCCAGCCTCGGCGCCGCTGGACGCGCCTATCTCGCTCTGGCCCTCGCATCGCAGTCGGTGCTCCTCGCCGTGGCCGTCACGCTTCCAGCGCTCGGGCTGGCCTGGATGCGGCCGCTCCGTGGCCTGGCGGCCCCGGTCGCCGTGGTCGCCGGTGCCGCGCTTCACGCCTTCCTCTGGGCCGACCGAATTGTCTTCGCCATCCTCGGCACCCACGTGAACGGTGCGCTCCTGGCCGTGGCCTTCGCCCCCGGCGGCGTGGCCTCGCTCGAGATGCAGTGGGGTGAGCGAATCAGGATCGTCTCGGTCTTGCTGGCGCTCCTCGTCATCTCTACCCTGGCCTTCGCGGCCTCGGCGTGGTGGGCTCGCCGGGCGCAGCGAGGACCTGCGCTGGCGCCGCGGGCTCTCGCGGCGGCTGCGGTAGGCCTCTTCACCTGTGAGCGGGTCGTCTACACGGCCGGCGTCGCAGGGGGGTGGCGCGAGCCGGTGCGCGCCGCGGCGGCGCTTCCGCTCCACGACCTGGAGCAGGCGCTCCACGTCCGGCTTGCGCCTGAGCGCCTCCACTATCCGCGCGCGCCACTCCGGTTCCAGCCGGTGGAAGCACCCCCCAACGTGCTCTGGATCGTGGTCGAGAGCTGGCGTAGCGACGCCCTCTCGCCCGGAACCATGCCGGTGGTCTGGCGGTGGTCTCGCAATGCAACGCGCTTCCTCGATCACCGCAGCGGCGGAAATTGGACCAGCGCCGGCGTGTTCAGCATGTTCTACGGACTCCACGCTGCGTACACCCAGGAGGTGGAGGAGGCCAGGCGTGGCCCTGTGGTGTTTGACCGGGTCCGGGAGCTCGGCTACGACATCCGCGTGGTGGCCTCCCGCGGCACCCGCTTTCCGCGCTTCGCTGCCACCGTCTTCGCTGGGCTACCGCCTGGCGCGGTCGAGGACGATCTCCCCGGCGAAGACTCCGCCATGAAGGATCGAGCGCTCCTCGGCCGCGCCGTCTCATTCCTCGAGCGCCACGACCCGGCGCGCCCGTTCTTCCTCGCGCTGTTTCTCGACGCCACCCACCTCCCCTACGCCTTCGCCCCGGAGGCGGTGCGCTTCCGGCCCTTCACCGAGCGGCTCCACTACACCGAAATGACGGCACCCATGCCGCGCGAACCCATCTACAACCGCTACCTGAATGCCGTCTCCGACGTCGACATCACCGTCGGGGGGATCCTCGAGGCGCTCGCCGCAAGCGGCGTCGAGGACCGGACCGTCGTCATTCTCACCGGCGACCACGGCCAGGAGTTCTACGAATACGGCGCGCTCGGCCACAACATCGCCCTCAACAGGCCGCAGACGGCCGTCCCGCTCCTCATGAAGACCCCGGGGGTTCCGCCGGGCGACGTCCACGGACGGACCCGTCATGTGGACATCGTGCCGACGTTGATGGAGCGACTAGGGATCCTGAATCCGCCGTCCGACTACACCCTGGGTCGTGCCCTGTCCGGTGCGACCGGCGCTAGCCACACCGTGATGTGCGGTTGGATCGACTGCGCCGTGCTCGATCCGGACGGCTTCACCACCGTCTTTCGACCGCGGGAGCCGCACCGCCCGCCCAGGGTCTACGACCCGGACTGGAAGGAGGCGCCGGCCCGTGGCGCCTCGCCCGACCTTCCCAAGGTGCGGCGGGAGCTCAGGGTCTTCCTCGAATGACGACCGAATGCTCGGGGATGCTGAACGGGGTCCCGTGCCACTCGGGGAGCATGTTGTCGTCGGTGATGATCCTCGCCCCCGGCTCCGGGTTGTAGACACGAAAGCGCAGTTCGGAGAGGGTGACCAGCCCCGCCCGCCCCTCCGGTCGGGCCTGGTCGACCACCGGCCGCCCGTCGATCCGGGCCGCGGCCACGACGCGGGCGAAGCCGGGCCCGTCCCACTGGAGGGGGGCGTCGCTGGCGGCGAAGAAGGTGCCTACCTGGATTCCGTTGGTGAAGACCGAAAGCGCGGTCTCACGGGCCGGCACGTAGAAGGTGGTGTTGAAGAAGTAGAGTCCGCCGGCCTCGAGGTGGGCGCGAACCAGCTCCACGAACTCACGTGAGAGGAGGTTGGTGGCGTGGCCTCGCCAATGGAGGGTCACGTTGGCAACGATCACGTCGAAGCGGCGCTCCGGGTGACGCGAGAGCCAGCGCCGCGCATCGTCCACCACGAGTTCGACCGAAGGGTTCGAGAGCAGGCTGGCCACCTCCGGCCGATCGCGGATGAGCTCCACATATCCGGGGTTGATGTCGACGGCGGTCAGTCGCTCCACCCCGGGCAGATGGGATAGCACTTGCGCCCAGGAACCAGATCCGAGCCCGATCAGGAGGATCCTCCGCGGCGCAGGGTGGAGGACCCCCACGGCGTACGCGCGGTAGATGCCGTTCCGGTCGTTGAGCGGATCGGTGGAGAAGACGCCGTCGTAGGCGCCTCCGCCGTAGAGCGTGCCCTCCGAGGTGACTGCGATGACGCCGTGGCGGTTCTCGACGACGCGGGAGAAGCTGCGGCCCACGTCCTCGCGCTTCCACTGGAGCCTCTCCCAGAGCCGATCGAGGAGACGGGGCGCCGCCATCGCGCAGCCGGCGGTGGCCAGGAGGGCCGCGACGGCCGTACCGACCTGCACGCCCCGGCGAAACCCGCCCGCCGCCACCACTGCGAACACCAGCGCGAACCCGGCGGCGGCCAGGAGAACCGAGACCGCCGGTGTGTGGGCGACGTCGAGCAGGACGTATCCGGTCACGGCGCTTCCGAGGGCCGAGCCTACGATGTCGGCGAGGTAGAGGTGGGAGAGCCGGAGGCCGGCCTCCTCGCCCGGCGCAATGGCGAAGTGCGCTGCGAGCGGAAGCACGGCCCCGAGCAGGCCCGCCGCGACACCGAGCAGGGGCAGGGCGGCGGCCCAGTGGAGGCGCACCGCGGCCTCCGCGATCGTCGGGATGACCAGGAAGGCGGCGATTGTCGCGACGGCGACGAAGGCGGCCACAAGGCCGGCCTCGCGGCGGCCCGGTGACGGCCGGCGCACGCACAAGGCACGGGCGGCGAAGGATGCGCCGGCGACACCGAGCAGGTAGGCGCCGAGGAGCGCGCCGAAGATCCAGGGCGCGCCGCCGGTTACATAGGACAGGGCCCGGAACCAGAGCACCTCGTAGGCGAGCCCCACGAAGCCAGCGAGCCCTGCCAGCACAAGGGAGGCCCGGAATCTCATGCCTTCCTCGGTGACCTGCGCCAGAGCACGAGGGCCGCCAGGGCCACGGCGAGATTTCCGACCGCAGCGACGAGAACCGAGCCCGCCTGCCCGAAGGTGCCGAGCAACGCGAAGGCCGCGACGAAGGCCGCCGCGGCGGAGCCCAGGGTGTTGACCGCGTACAGCGTGGAGACCGCGCGCCCGACATTGCTCCAGCGGCGCACCAGGTGGGTGGTGAGCAGCGGGAGTGTTGCGCCCATGCACAGGGTGGGCACGAGCAGGAGGGATAGGATCACCAGGGCGATCGCTGGGAGCGGCCAGCCCAGGGTCGCGCGACCGACGGCCTGGACCAGGGCCAGTGAGCCCAACCCGAAGAGGCCGATGATCATCTCGGCTCCTGCGAAGAGCAGGATGGGCTCGATACGGCGGTGGCGGGAGAGCGCGCCGCCGGCCAGGCTGCCGAGCCCAAGACCGAGCATGAACACGGTCACGATCAGGGTGACCGATTCGCTGTTGATTCCGAACAGGGCGAAGAGCGCCCGCTGCCACACCACCTGGTAGACGAGCGCGGAGAAGCCGGAGAGGAAGAAGATGGCGAGGAGCGCGGGCATGCGGCCGGATGGTACCGCTTGTCGCGCTGGCGTGGAACGCGAACCACCGGCCCCGGGGCCGCCGCGACGGCCTCAGGCGGCGTGCACGTACCTGAACCAGACCAGCCCGTCGACGAAGGCGTCGCCGGTCGGCCGGTTCCAGCGCTGCGGCTCGGTCTTCCAGCGGGCCTCCAGCGCGGCCGCCAGCGCCCGAGCCTCGTCGAGATACCGGGCCCGCTCCGCCGCGGCGCCTGCGGGTTCGAGCGGCGCCTCGCAGCCAGGCCAGGGGGCGTGCCCCGCCGCCGCCGCCATCAGCGCGTCGGCGTCGAAGGTGAGGGGGACCGGGTCGGGCGGCTCGCCGCCGAGGTGGTGCCAGACCCCGTCGCGCCAGCCCAGACGGTAGAGCGGCACGAAGGCCTCGCCGTGGTCGGCGATGAACTCCACGGCGGCCAGCAGGAACTCCACCTCGTCGGGGGTGGCATACCAGGGGAGCGAGAGCCGCACCCAGCCCGGCTTGAGCGCCAGCGTGCCGTCGGCGATGGCCTTGCGGTGCAGGGCGCTGCGCGCCTGGCCGACCCCGAGCAGCTTGTGGCCGTAAGGTCCGGCGCAGCCGCAGCCGGCCCGGTTCTGGATGCCGAAGAGGTGGTCGAGCAGCACCGAGGCCAGGTCGTGGTGCAGCCCCTCGACGTTGAAGGAGAGGATGGGCAGGCGCGGGCCGTCCGGGCCGTAGAGGGTGAGGCGCGGGTGGCGGCGCAGCCGCGCCACCGCCGCGGCCCCGAGGGCGAGGTCGTGGGCCAGGATCCGCTCGGCCCCGGCCGCCGCCTTGACCTGGAAGGCCAGCCCGGCGCGCAGGTCGCCGAGCAGGTCCGGGGTGCCGCCCTCCTCGCGCTCGGCCAGGTGCGAGGTGTAGTCGACCGAGAGCCGCTCGAAGGCGGCCACGTAGTCGACGGTGCCGCCGCCCGGCCGCTCCGGCACCCGCGAGCGGAAGAGGTCGCGGTGGGCCACCAGCACCCCCGAGCCCTCGCAGCCGCCCATGAACTTGTGGGTGGAGACGACCAGGGCGTCGAGCCGGGCCGCCGGATCGGCCGGGTGCATGTCGATGGGGACGTAGGGGGCGGCGGCGGCGTAGTCGGCGCAGGCCAGGAAGCCGTGGGCGTGGAGGATGCGGGCCACGGCGGCGACGTCGGTGAGGGCGCCGGTGACGTTGGAGGCGGCCGAGAAGGCGCCGATCTTGAGCGGGCGGTCGGCGAAGGCGCGGGCCCGGGCCTCGAGGTCGGCGAGGTCGAGCCGGCCGTCGGGGCCGAAGGTCACCTCGACCACCTCGGCGACGCTCTCGATCCAGGGCAGCTCGTTGGAGTGGTGCTCGTAGGGGGTGACCAGCACCACCGGCCGCTCCCCGGCCGGGATGCGCCCGGCGAGGCGGTAGCGCCGCTCCAGCGGCTCGTCGATGCGCAGCCCGAGCAGCCCCACCAGCTTGTTGATGGCGGCGGTGGCGCCGCTGCCGGTGAAGAGGACCACGTCGTCGGGGCCGGCGTGGACGGCGGCGGCGATGCTGGCGCGGGACGCCTCGCGCAGCCGGGTCATGACCCGGCCGGTGGTGGAGATGGCGGTGTGGGTGTTGGCGTAGAGCGAGCGGACCCCGGCCAGCGACGCCTCGACGAAGTCCAGCGACCGGCCGGTGGCGGTCTGGTCGGCGTAGGTGAGCAGGCGGCGGCCGAACGGGGTGGCCACCACGGCGCGGCGCCCGGCCTCGGCGCGCCGCAGCCGCGCCGTCACCTCGTCGAAGGGGAGCATGGCGCCTTGTATCCAAGCGCGCGGGTGCCCACAAGCGATACCGGGTGCCGCGCCCGCCACCCGAAAGGTGCCGGCGCGCTCCCGGACGGCCGTCGCGCCGGCGCCCCGGCGGTGGTAGATCTCGCCGACGCGGCCGCCTCCCGCCGCAGCCAGGAGATATCGTGTCGCTCTTCTCGCGTGACGACGGCAAGCCCGGCCCGACGCAGCGCAGCCTGCCGCTGCTGCCGCTGCGCGACATCATCGTCTTCCCGCACATGGTGGTGCCGCTCTTCGTGGGCCGGCAGCGCTCGATCGCCGCGCTCGAGGAGGCCATGGCCGGCGACAAGGCCATCCTGCTCTGCGCCCAGCGCAAGGCCAAGACCAACGACCCCGGCGAGGAGGACATCTTCGCCACCGGCACGGTGGGGACCATCATCCAGCTGCTCCGCCTCCCCGACGGCACCGTCAAGGTGCTGGTGGAGGGGAAGGTCCGGGCCCGGGTCAAGGCCTACCAGCCCAACGAGAAGTACCTGCAGGTGGAGGTGGAGGTGCTGTCCGACGCCACCGCGCCCACCGTCGAGCTGCAGGCGCTGATGCGCTCGGTGCAGTCCACCTTCGAGGCCTACGTCAAGCTCAACAAGCGCATCCCTCCGGAGATGCTGCAGTCGGTGGCCGCCATCGAGGATCCCAGCCGCCTGGCCGACACCATCGTGGCCCACCTCTCCCTCAAGCTCGACGACAAGCAGTCGATCCTGGAGGTGGAGTCGGCGGCGGCGCGGCTGGAGCGGCTCTACGAGCTGATGCAGGCCGAGATCGAGATCCTGCAGGTGGAGAAGAAGATCCGCTCGCGCGTCAAGAAGCAGATGGAGAAGACGCAGAAGGAGTACTACCTCACTGAGCAGATGCAGGCGATCCAGAAGGAGCTGGGCGAGCGCGACGAGTTCAAGAACGAGATCGGCGAGCTCGAGGAGAAGATCAAGACCAAGAAGATGTCCAAGGAGGCCGCCCTCAAGGCGCGCAAGGAGCTCAAGAAGCTGAAGATGATGAGCCCCATGAGCGCCGAGGCCACCGTGGTCCGCAACTACATCGATTGGATCATCTCGCTCCCCTGGTACGAGTACACCGAGGACAAGCTGGAGATCGCCGGCGCCGAGCAGATCCTCGACGAGGACCACTACGGCCTGCGCAAGGCCAAGGAGCGCATCCTCGAGTACCTGGCGGTGCAGAAGCTGGTGGACACCATGAAGGGGCCCATCCTCTGCTTCGTCGGGCCCCCCGGCGTCGGCAAGACCTCGCTGGCCCGGTCCATCGCCCGGGCCATGGACCGGCGCTTCGTCCGCATCAGCCTGGGCGGGGTGCGCGACGAGGCGGAGATCCGCGGCCACCGCCGCACCTACATCGGGGCCATGCCCGGCAAGCTGATCCAGTCGCTCAAGAAGGGCGGCAGCGGCAACCCGGTCATCCTGCTCGACGAGGTGGACAAGATGTCCACCGACTTCCGCGGCGACCCCTCGGCGGCGCTGCTCGAGGTGCTCGACCCGGAGCAGAACCACACCTTCGTCGACCACTACCTCGACCTCGACTACGACCTCTCCAAGGTGATGTTCATCTGCACCGCCAACACCATGGGCGGCATCCCGCTGCCGCTCCAGGACCGCATGGAGGTGATCCGGCTGGCCGGCTACACCGACCTGGAGAAGCGCTCCATCGCCAAGCGCTACCTGGTGCCGAAGCAGAAGCAGGCCAACGGCCTGGCCAACGTCCCGGTCACCTTCCGCGACTCGGCGCTCCGCTTCCTCATCGACCGCTACACCAAGGAGTCGGGGGTCCGCTCCCTGGAGCGGGAGCTGGCCAGCATCTGCCGCAAGCTGGCCAAGGACCTGCTCAAGAACGGCCAGCCGGCGGGGAAGGGGTACCTGGTCACCGAGAAGCGGGTGCAGAAGCTGCTCGGCCCCCCCCGCCACCGCCACGGCGCCGCCGAGGCCGAGGATCAGGTCGGGCTCACCACCGGCCTGGCCTGGACCGAACTGGGCGGCGAGCTGCTCACCGTGGAGGCCACGGTGATGCCGGGCAAGGGGAAGCTGACCATCACCGGCAAGCTGGGCGACGTCATGCAGGAGTCGGCGCAGGCGGCCATGAGCTACGTGCGCAGCCGCGCCGAGGTGCTGGGGCTGGAGAAGCGCTTCCTCGAGACCATCGACGTCCACGTCCACGTGCCGGAGGGGGCCATCCCCAAGGACGGCCCCAGCGCCGGCGTCACCATGGCCACCACCCTGGTCTCGGCGCTCTGCAAGATCCCGGTGCGGCGCGACGTGGCCATGACCGGCGAGATCACGCTGCGCGGCCGGGTGCTGCCCATCGGCGGCCTGAAGGAGAAGGTGCTGGCGGCCCACCGCGGCGGCATCACCAAGGTGCTGCTGCCGCGCGAGAACGAGAAGGACATCCGCGAGATCCCGCGCCGGGTGCGCGAGAAGATGGAGTTCGTGCTGGTCGACTCGGCCGACGAGGTGCTCCGCCACGCCCTGCGGCTGGAGCACCCCGAGGAGTTCCTGCGTCCCCGGCCGGCCCGGGCCCCGGAGCTGCCGGGCGCCGAGGCCAGCCCGCTGACGTGAGCCGCGGGTGAACCGGGGCGGCCGGCGACGGGCCCCGCGTCCCGCCCGCCGTCCCCGCGGCCCCGGCGGTCAGCGGGCCGCGACGCGGGCGTAATAGCGGTGCGCCCCGCGGGCGCTCGGCAGCGGCGTGAGGCCGAGCCGGGCCAGGTCCCAGCCTGGCGCGCCGTCCTTCACCACCACCCAGCGGCGCGCCACCCGCCGCGCCTCGGCCACCGCCTCGGGGCCCAGCGGCCGGGCGTCGGCCAGGGCGCGCACCAGCTCGAAGCCCCCGGGCTGGGCCCGGGCGTGGCGGAACATGGGGTCGAAGGCCACCACGTCGAAGCTGCGCGAGGGCAGGGCGGTGAGCGCCGCCAGGTGCTCCCCGGCCCGCACCTCGACGCGCCGGGCCGGCTCCACCTCGAGCCGCGCCAGCCCCTCGGCCACCCAGGCGGCCAGCACCGGCGAGCCCTCCAGCGCCACCACCCGGCCGTCCGGGCCGCAGGCCGCGGCCGCCACCAGGGCGTCGGCGCCCAGGCCGAGCGTGGCGTCGAGCACCAGGTCGCCGGGGCGCAGGTCGGCCGCCTCCAGGAAGGGATCGCGGTCGGTGGGCGAGACCGGCCGGCCGGCCAGCCGGGACACCGTCCGGCGCAGGCGCAGCAGCCCCATGCCGGGGGACCAGCGCTGGCTGGCGGTGCCGGTGGCGAGGATGGCGGCGGAGGCGGAGAGGACCAGCGCCGCCTCGGCGCCGGCGCCGGCCAGGGTGGCCTGGAGCGGGCCGTGGCCGCGGGGCGCGAAGGGGAGCCGGTGGCGGAGCGCCGCGGCGCGGGCGCCCTGCTCCTCCTCCGACGTCGGCCGCAGCGGGGTGGTGACGACGACGCGCACGGCGGCAACGTGCCCCGCGCCGCAGCGCGGCGCAAGTGTGCCCGGGGCCGCTGGCGCCGAGGTGTGGAAATCTCCCGGGACGGGTTCCCGGACGGGCCGTGGTGGTGAGATGCTGGGGCGGGATGGACCGCAAGCTCCGCCGAAAGATCGTGGGACGCCTGCTCGCCGTGACGGTGGCCCTCGCGGCCGTCGCCGGAGGCGCCGCCTTCTTCCTGGAGCGGCGGGCCATCGACGACCGCATCCTCCTGCTGGCCCTGGGCGAGACCGAGGGGCTGGCGGCCCACGTCGAGGGGCTGGCGACCTCCGGGCCGGCCGAGCTGGAGCAGGCCCGCGCCGACCTCACCGCCCACGTGCTGGCCGAGCACATCACCGAGGGCCACTTCGTGGTCATCGAGATCTACGACCTGGCCCACCGCAAGCTGGTCGAGGCCATGCACCCGGCCTACGCCGAGGTGGAGCGGGAGGTGGACGCCAGGCACCACGTGGAGCGGCCCGGGGAGCGGCTGGTCCACACCTGGCTCTCCATCGGCGGGGTCTCCTACGTCCAGGTCTTCGCCCCGCTCAAGGCCGGCCCCCGGACCCTGGCCTACTTCGAGGGGACCTTCCGCGTCGACCCCGACGCCATGCGGAGGATGGACCGCGAGCTGGCCTGGTCGGTGCTGCTGGTGGTGCTGGTGGTCTTCGCCACCGCGGCGGTCCTCTCCCCCATCCTGCTTCGCCTCAACGGCGACCTGCTCCGCGCCAACGACGACCTGCTGCGGCTCTCCGGTGACCTGGCCCACGCCAACATGGGGATGCTCGCCGCGCTGGGGAGCGCCGTGGCCCGCCGCGACCGGGGCACCGGCGCCCACAACTACCGCGTCACCATCTACGCCATCCACCTGGCCGAGGCGCTCCGGCTCCCCGACGACACCATCCGCGGGATCATCAAGGGCGCCTTCCTCCACGACATCGGCAAGCTCGGCGTCGCCGACGCCATCCTCCGCAAGCCCACCCAGCTCACCCCCGAGGAGCGCGACCTCATGAAGGCGCACGTCCGCTACGGGGTCCAGATCCTCGGCAAGTTCGAGTGGCTGCACGACGCCCTCGACGTGGTCCGCTGCCACCACGAGCGGGTGGACGGCTCCGGCTACCCGGCCGGGCTCCGGGGCGCGCAGATCCCCGTCGCCGCGCGCGTCTTCATGGTGGTCGACGTCTTCGACGCCCTCACCTCCCGCCGCTCCTACAAGGCCCCCGCCTCCCTGGAGGAGACCATGGGGATCCTCGAGGAGGGGCGGGGCCGCAGCTTCGACCCGGAGGTGCTCGAGGCCTTCGCCGGGCTGGCGCCCGAGCTCCACCGCACCGTCTCGGGGGCGGACGAGCGCCAGCTGGCCAGGGCCCTGGACCGGCTGCTGGCGAGGTACTTCCCGGCGCCGGGCGGCGGCGCCGGCGGACGGGGGCCGCCCGGGCTCTCCCCGGAGTCGGCGGTCGGCGAGACCGACCTCGACTACCTGAGCGGCTCCTGGGTGCTGGAGCGGGCACCCGAGGAGTCGGAGCGGGGCCGGGACCCCTCCCCGGACCCCTTCCAGGCGTAGCCGGGGACCCGCCGCCGACCGCCCGAGCCAGTCCAGGTGGCCGTGGGCCGGGCCGGGCGCTACCTTTCCACGGTGACCACCCCCCACGAGGCCGCGGCGCTGCCCGCGCCCCCCCCGCCCGGCCTGGCCGCCCTGCTCGCGCTGGCCTGGCCCATCGTGGTCTCGCGCTCGGCCCAGGTGGTGGTGGGGGTCTCCGACGCCGTCATGGTGGCCCACCTCGGCGCCACGGCGCTGGCCGCCACCACCACCGGCGCCATGAACGTCTTCTCCCTGCTCATCCTGCCCATGGGCGTGGTCTTCATCGTCTCCTCCTTCGCCTCACAGCTCTTCGGCATGGGCGATCCGGCCGGGGCCCGGCGCTACGGCTGGTACGGCCTCGGGGTGGCGGCGGTCACCCAGCTGGCCGGGGTGGCGGTGCTCCCGGCGGTGGGCAGCCTGCTCGGCCTGCTCGACCTCGCCCCCGACGTCCGCGCCCTGATGGTCGACTACCTGGTGATCCGGCTCTGGTCGGGCGGCGCCGCGGTCGGCCTCGAGGCGCTCGGCAACTACTACGGCGGGCTGGGGAACACCCGCCGCCCCATGCAGGCGCAGGTGGGCGCCATGGGTCTCAACGTGGCCGGCAACTGGCTGCTCATCGACGGCCACCTGGGACTGCCGGCCATGGGCGTGGCCGGCGCCGCCCTGGCCTCCACGGTCTCCACCTGGATCGCCTTCCTCGGGCTGCTGGCGGCCTTCTGGCTGGAGCGGCGGGCGCTCCCCCGCGGCCGCGCCCCCCTGCGGCTCGCCGAGCTGCGGCGCATGCTCCGCTTCGGCCTCCCCTCCGGCCTCAACTGGTTCTTCGAGTTCTACGCCTTCAACTTCTTCGTCACCGTCATCGTGGCCGGGCTCGGCACCACCACGCTGGCGGCGCTCATGGCGGTCCTCCAGGTCAACTCGGTCGCCTTCATGCCCTCCTTCGGCATCGCCAGCGCCGGCGCCATCCTGGTCGGCCAGGCCATCGGCGCCGGGAGGAAGGACCAGGTCCCGGCGCTGGTGGGGCTGACCTTCCGGGTCTGCGCCGGCTGGCAGGTGCTGGTCGGGCTCATCTACGTCCTCGATCCGGCGCTGGTCTTCGCCCCGTTCGCCGTCGATCCGGTGACCGGGCCGGCCCTGCTCGCCAGCGGGCAGCGCATGCTGGTGCTCTCCACCGCCTGGCTCCTCTTCGACGCGGCCGCGGCGGTGCTGGCCGAGTCGCTCCGCGCCGCCGGCGACACCGCCTTCACCCTCTGGGCCCGGCTGCTCATCGCCTGGGGGCTGTTCGTCCCCGGAGCCTGGATCTCGGTGCGGGTGCTGGGGGGCGGCGACCTGGTGGCGGTCGGCTGGCTGGTCGTCTACCTGGCGGTCCTGGCGTTGGCGCTCTGGCTCCGCTTCCGCGGCGGGGCCTGGCGGCGGCTCACCCTGGTGGAGCCGGCGCTGGAGGTGGCGGGGTAGGTATGGCCCCGGCGCCGCCGGGCTCCTCCAGCGAGAAGACCACCGCCGAGGCGTCGCGGTAGACCTCGCGGGACGGGGGGCGCTGCAGCTCGACGTAGGGGGCGGCCCGGCTGGCCCGCAGCACCAGGTAGCGCGCCCCGAAGGCCCGGGACAGGGTGCGGGGGTCGAGCGGGATCTCGCGGCGCCGGGTCCGCTCCAGCAGGCGCGCCCGGGGCTCGTCGAAGCGGATGGCGTAGGTGGGATCGAGCCCCCACAGGAAGTGCTGCCGTGGCGCCGAGTAGAACAGGTCGGGGAAGTCGTCCCAGTAGAGGTTGATGACCGTCTCGCCGGGGGCCAGGTGGCCGGCCATCCAGGCCCCGGCCCCGTCGAAGAAGCGGGCCGGCGCCGCCCGGGTCTGGTAGACGCGGTAGAACTTCAGGGCGTGGGCGTGGAAGCCGGCCAGCAGTCCGAGCGCGGCCATCGCGCCGGCCCAGCGGCGCCAGCGGGCCCGGCCGAACCAGGCCGCCAGGGTGGGCTCCCCACGGGCCAGGTCGCGCGCCACCAGCCCCGCGGCCAGCGCCAGCAGCAGCACCAGGTACTCGACGAACCGGGCCGAGGCGGTGGTCATGCCGGCCCAGAAGAGGCAGGCGGCCGCCGCCCCCAGCGCCTCGGCCGAGAGGCGCCGCCAGCGGACCACCACCACCAGCCCCAGCGCCGCGCCGCCGAGCAGGAGCAGCGGGTAGATGTCGAAGAAGACCGGGAGCGGGTAGGGGTAGATCTCATTGCCCAGCTCGAAGCCGGAGGAGCCGACCCCGGCCAGGCCGATGCGGAGGATCTGCAGGTAGGTGAAGACGGTCTCCAGCGTCAGCGGAGCGTACGGGTGGATCACCAGCCCCAGCGCCGCGCCGGTCCCGGAGGCCAGCACCGAGCGCCAGTCGAGCCCGCCCTTGCCGAGCCAGGCGCCGGCGGCGAAGGGGATGGCGGTGAGCACCAGCACGAAGGGGACCGTGTAGCACCAGGCGTAGACGAACCCGAGCAGCAGCAGGGCACGCCAGCGCCGCCGCAGCAGCAGGTGCAGCCCCAGCGTCAGCAGCAGCATGCTGAGTACGTGCGAGCGGATCATGCCGAGCCGGGCCAGGAAGAGGCCGCCGGCGGCCAGCGGCAGGGCGGCGAACCAGGTCGGCCAGGGGACGCCGTGGGCGCGCAGCACCAGCAGCAGGGCGCCGATGACCAGCGCCGCCAGCAGCACCGAGAAGATCCGCGCGCCGAGGATGGGCTCGGGGCCGAGCTGCGCCAGCGGGGCCATGGCCACGTGGTAGAGCACCTCCTTGTCGCAGTAACCGTCCTTCCAGGTGCTGAGCTGGGTCCAGGGGAAGTGGCGTGACAGGCCGCGCTCCGGCATGAGCTGGGCGAGCCGGGCGTGGTAGTAGCCGTCGCGCTCGAAGAGGCCGTCCTGCAGGGCGGCGGTGGCGCCGTAGAGGCCGAGCACGTAGAGGAGCAGCGCCGCCGGAGCCATGGCGCGGGCGAGGCGGGCGAGGGTCCTCATGGCGGGCGCGGGCGGCGGCCGTTCCGGCACGACCGGGAGCATGGCCGGCAGCATAGCCGGGGTCGGGCCGGCGGTGGCCCGCGGATCGACCCGGTTCGGGGGGGGCCCCACCGGGGCCAAGCCGCCGGAACTCCTCGAGGTAAATTACTCTGGGTTGGAGCCGGGCGACCGGCTAGATTGGCCGGGTCGTCCAGGCCGGGGTGGGAGTCCAGGGAGCGAGATGCCAGGCACGATGACCTCAAACCTCCGCGGGAAGATCCTCGCCCGGCTGCTCCTCGTCTCGGTCGGCCTGGCCGTGGTCGCCGGTGGGGCCGCCTACCTCCTCGAGCGCCGCGCCATCGACCAGCGCATCCTCGCGCTGGCCCTGGAGGAGTCGCGCGGCCTGGCCACCCACCTGGAGTTCCTCTCCGATCCGCGGCCGGCCGACTTCGAGCAGGCCCGGGCCGAGGTCACCGCCCACGTCCTCGCCGAGCACATCGCCGAGGGCCACTTCGTGGTCATCGAGATCTACGATCTCGAGCGGCGCAAGGTGATCGAGGCGACGAAGCCGGCCTTCGCCTCGGTGGTCAGGAAGGTGGACGCCGAGCACCACGCGCTCGTGCCGGGCGAGGAGCTGGTCCACACCTGGCTCACCATCGGCGCCGAGTCCTACGTCCAGGTGTTCGCCCCGCTCCGCTCGGGGGGGAAGACCCGGGCCTACTTCGAGGGGATCTTCCGGGTCGACCCGTCGGCCATGGAGCGGATGAACCGGGAGCTGTCCCTGGCGGTGCTGCTGGTGGTGATGGTGGTCTTCGCCACCGCGGCGGTCCTCTTCCCGCTCATGCTCCGCCTCAACGGCAGCCTGCTCCGGCTCTCCGACGACCTGGCCTACGCCAACATGGGCATGCTCGCCGCCCTGGGGAGCGCCGTGGCCCGCCGCGACCGGGGCACCAACGCCCACAACTACCGGGTGACCATCTACGCCATCCACCTCGCCGAGGCGCTCGGGCTCTCGGTGGAGCAGGTCCAGGGGCTCATCAAGGGGGCCTTCCTCCACGACGTGGGGAAGATCGGCATCGCCGACGCCATCCTCCGCAAGCCGGGGCGGCTCACCCCGGAGGAGACCACGGTGATGCGGGCCCACGTCCGCTACGGCGTGGAGATCGTGGGGAAGTTCGAGTGGCTGGCCGACGCGCTCGACGTGGTCCGCTGCCACCACGAGCGGGTCGACGGGAACGGCTACCCGGCCGGCCTCAAGGGGGACCAGATCCCCATCACCGCCAGGGTCTTCGCCGTGGTCGACGTCTTCGACGCGCTCACCACCCGGCGGCCCTACAAGGCCCCCGTCCCGCTCGAGGAGACCATGCGCAACCTCGAGGCCGGGCGGAACCTGAGCTTCGATCCCGTGGTGCTCGACCGCTTCGAGTCGCTGGCGCCGGAGCTCCACCGCTCCATCTGCGGCGCCGACGAGCGCCAGCTGGCGGCGATGCTGGACCGGAAGCTGGCCCACTACTTCCCGGCGCCAGCCGGTGCCACCGGCTCCCGGGGCCCGGTCGGCCTGGGGGAGGTGGCCAGGAGCGGGCGGGTGGGGGCCAACCCCAACCTCGACTACCTGACCGGCACCTGGACGCTGGAGCTCCCCATCCCGGGCGTGGAGGCGCCGGAGGAGCCCTTCCAGGAGCCGGATTCCTTCGAGGCCTATCCCTTCCAGGAGCCGGATCCCTTCAAGCCCGGCTCGAAGCCCGCCGCCTTCCGGGAGCCGGATCCCTTCAAGCCGGGCCGGTAGCGCCGCGGCCCTGGGGAGGTCCCCCGGCGCCCTTGCGCCTGGCGCGCGCCGGGACGGATACTCGCCCCCTTCGAAGGAGCGCCCATGAGCCTGCCCGTCAGCCCCATCCACGATCCGGTCGCCCACCCGGAGGCCGGCAGCGATCTCTCGCCCGCGGCCGTGGCCGAGCTGGTGGCCGAGATCCGCGCCCTGGCCAGGGCCCAGGACGCCGTCATCCTGGCCCACAACTACCAGCTCCCCGAGGTGCAGGAGGTGGCCGACCACGTCGGCGACTCGCTCCAGCTGGCCATCACCGGGCGCGAGGTCACGCAGTCGACCATCGTCTTCTGCGGCGTCCACTTCATGGCCGAGTCGGCCAAGGTGCTGGCCCCGGCCAAGCGGGTGCTGCTGCCCAACCTCTCGGCCGGCTGCTCGCTGGCCGACTCCATCACCGCCGAGTCGCTGGAGGACTGGAAGGCGCGCTACCCGGGCCACGCCGTGGTCACCTACGTCAACTCCACCGCCGAGGTGAAGGCGCTCAGCGACATCTGCTGCACCAGCGCCAACGCCGCCAGCGTGGTCCGCTCCCTGCCGCAGCAGAAGATCCTCTTCACCCCCGACAAGAACCTGGGGGCCTGGGTCAAGTCGAAGGTGCCGGAGAAGGAGATCGTGGTCTACGACGGCTGCTGCCCGGTGCACGACGTGCTGCGCAGCGCCAGCGTCAACAAGGTGAAGGGGGAGCGGCCGCGGGCGGTGATCATCGCCCACCCGGAGTGCCGCGCCGACGTGCTGGAGATCGCCGACGAGGTCTGCTCGACGACCGCCATGCTCACCGCGGTGGGGCGCCACCCCGAGGCCCAGACCTTCATCGTCGCCACCGAGCACGGCATCGTCCACCAGATGAAGCAGCGGTGGCCGGGCAAGGAGTTCATCATCGCCGACGGCTGCATCGGCTGCCGCATGCACTGCCCGTACATGAAGATGGTCGACCTGATGATGATCCGCGACGCCCTGCAGCGAGGGAAGCACGAGATCACCGTGCCGCCGGACGTGGCCGACGGGGCCCGCCGCGCCCTGGAGCGGATGATCGCGGTGCCGCGCGACGCCTGAACGAAGCGGGCCCGGCCACCTCGCGGTGACCGGGCCCGGGTTGGGCAGGAGGCGGGGCGGCTACTTCTTCCCCGGCTTCAGCTCGTCGACGATCCGCTGGGCGCCGTAGATCTTCCGCAGCGCCTCGATGAGCGCGGTGCTCTCCACGGCCACGGTGCGGTTGGTGGCCTCGTCGAAGCCGAACTCGCCGCCCAGCGAGCGGATGTTCCCGTCGAACACCAGGCCGACCACCTCGCCGTCCTTGTTCACCAGGGGGGAGCCGGAGTTCCCGCCGATGATGTCGTTGGTGGTGACCACGTTGAACGGGGTCTTCAGGTCCAGCGTGGCCTTGGCGTCGAGCCAGGACTTCGGCAGCGCGAACGGGTCGCGGCCGGTGTGGCGCTCGAAGGCGCCGGCGAAGGTGGTGACCGGGGCGACCATGGCCCCGGCCTCCATCCAGCCCTTGACCCGGCCGTAGGAGAGCCGGAGCGTGAAGGTGGCGTCCGGGTAGGTGGAGGTGCCGTAGACCGCGAAGCGGGCCTTGGCGATGATCTCGGCGTTGCGCTTCTGCACCGCCTCGATCTCGTCCTCCACCTTCTTGCGGATGGCGCGGCCGTCCCCGTCCACCTTGAGGGCCAGGGCCAGGAAGAGGTCCTCCTTGGCGGCCTCGGCCACCGCCGCCTGGCCTCCCTCCCAGAGCTGCTTGCGGAAGGCGACGTCCTTGAGCCTGGTCCCCTTCACCAGCCGGGTGGCCAG
This sequence comes from Anaeromyxobacteraceae bacterium, assembly GCA_032654565.1. GTDB lineage: Bacteria > Myxococcota > Myxococcia > Myxococcales > Anaeromyxobacteraceae > JADKCZ01. The sequence continues at coordinate 395,828 of JAULAX010000018.1, forward strand.
CTCCTCGGGCGACTCCGGGCCGAGCACCTTCTTCACGTACGGGTGGTCGGGGCCGAGCTTCTCGCGCATCTTGGTCAGCGACCAGGTGAGCGAGAAGATCTCGAACTCGTCGTAGATGGGGGCGGGGGAGAAGAGCCCCTGGGTCAGGGCCGGCAGCGAGGCGTCGCTGTACTCCGGGAGCCGCTGCTCGTTGGCCTTGGGGCGCTCCTCGCCGGCGCGGACCAGGCCGCGGGCGATGCGGAAGAGGCGGCCGGAGAAGGCGCCGCCGCCCTGGTAGGCGTAGGCCTTGGACTGGAGCTTGTACTCGGCGGTGGCCTTGGCCACGGCGTCGAAGGAGGCCAGGGCGCCGGCCCGGGCCGGGTCCCTGGCCAGCGCCGCCTTGAAGGCCTCCTCGGCCGCCACCTTGGTGGCGAAGAAGGCCTTGTCGCCGATGGCCTCCCAGCGGCCGCGCAGCGCCTTCAGGCCGTTCTCGACGCCGAAGAGGGCCCCCTTGGAGTGGCGGGCCTGCTCGGCGCCGCGCCGGGCGTACTCGGTGAGGAGGCCGCGGAACTCGCTCATGTCGATGAGCCGCTCCGGCAGCGCGGTGTCGCGCTGGTACTCCAGCTCGGCCACGGTGAGGAGCCGCTGGGTGCCGCCGGGGTGGCCGGAGACGAAGGTGAGGTCGCCGTCCCTGGCCCCGGCGGCCGACCACGCGAGGTAGTGCGGGGTGGGGGCCGGGGCGTCCTTCTCGTAGACCCGCACGAAGCTGACGTCGAGGTCGTAGCGGGGGAACATGAAGTTGTCGGGGTCGCCGCCGAAGAAGGCGATCGACTCCTCGGGGGCCATCACCAGCCGCACGTCCTGGTAGCGCTTGTAGGTGTAGAGGTCGTAGCGGCCGCCCTGGTAGAGGGTGACCACGTCGCAGCGGAGCGAGGGGTCGGTCTGGCACTCCTTGGTGATGCGGGCCATCTCGCCGCGCTGGGCGTCGTTGAAGGCCTTTCCCTCCAGGCCGCCGGTCGCCTTGCCGAGCCGGGCGGTGACGTCCTCGATGCGGACGAGCTGGTTCAGCTCCAGGGCCGGGCACTTCAGCTCGGCGGCCTGCGTCCTGGCGAGGAAGCCGTCGGCGATGAAGTCCTTCCCCGGCCCGGAGAGCTGCTCGATGCAGCCGCGGGCGCAGTGGTGGTTGGTCATCACCAGGCCGCGGCTGGAGACGAAGCTGGCCGAGCAGCCCTGGGCCAGGCGCGCCGAGGAGAGCCGGACGTGGTCGAGCCAGGCGTCGGTGACCTTCACGCCGTAGGCCTTCTCGACCTTGTCCTTGGGGAAGTTGTTGAAGGTCCACATCCCCTCGTCGGCGCCGGCCAGCGCCGGGGCGACGAGGAGGGTGACGAGCAGCAGTCGCTTCATGTCGGTGGTTCTCCGGTGGAATGACCAGGCGGGACCCGCCGTGGCGGGTCTGGTGGTTCGATGGAAAACAGAGGCGGGGCGGGCCGTTTCGTGACGCCCGGAGAGGGAACTTCGCCGCCGGCTCGCCCCGGACCCCGGGGTGGGTTAAAATCCCCGGTCCATGAACCGCAACCGGCTCAAGCTCTGGCTTTACATGCTCCTTTTCGCCGTCGCGGGGGCGGCCAACCTCTTCGGGCTCACCGGCGACCTGGCGGTGCGGGCGCTGCGGGGGGCCGACGATACCCTCCAGGTCGGCGCCTCCCACCTGCGCGACGCCGAGCGGTTGATGGCCAGCGAGGCGGCGGCCGTCACCGGGTTGGCGGTCAAGAACGCCAGCTTGCTCGAGACCCTCTTCGCCACCCCGCCGCGGTCCGACCCCGGCGGCAAGAAGAAGGGCAAGGCCACGCCGCCTCGCGAGGAGGGGGCCGACGGCGAGGCCCGCTGGGCCGCCAACGAGGCGGCGGCCAAGGTGGCGATCGAGGAGGCGGCCACCCGGCTCGGCATCACCCTGCCGCCCAACGCCTTCTGGGCGGTGGCCAACCAGGAGTGGCTGCGCAAGAAGATGCCGGCCGCCCTGCAGGATCCCCAGCGCAAGGAGGAGGCCGCCTTCCTGCGCGACGCCGCCACCGGGACCCCCCGGCGCGGCTACGTGCGGGTCAACGACGGGCTCTGGTACGGCGTCGGCTACCCGGCCGGAGAGGGGGCGGCGCTGGTGCTCTTCATGCCGCTCGACCTGCGCTGGGCCACCACCATGGCCGCCTCCAGCGGGGTCGACGTCACCCTCGACGTCGGCACCCCGCAGCTGGTGACCACCACCCAGCCCGACCTGGCCCGGCGGCTGGCGAAGAGCGCCACCGCCGCGCCCAAGGTCCCGGTCAGCGAGGGGACGGCGCCGCCGGTGCTGCTGGAGCAGCCCTTCAAGATCCGCGTGCCGGTGCTCTTCGTGAAGGCGCCGGCGGCGCGGGCGCTGGCCGTGCCGCTCTCCGGCCTGGCCAAGGGCTACCTGGTCCTCTCCGTCCCCACCGTCGGCTACTTCAGCGACCTGGCGCGCTACCAGTGGACGCTGATCACCATCCTCTCGGCGCTGCTGGTGGTCGGGCTGCTGCTCGGCGTGCTGGTCAAGACCGACGTGCTGCCGGTGGTGCCGGCCTCGCTGGTGGCGGCCGCCAGCAAGATCGAGCGGGGCGACTACTCGGCCCGGGCCCCGGAGTTCCTCGGCGCCCTCGGCACCGTCGCCGGCGCGCTCAACAAGGCTGCGGCCGCCGCCGAGGCGGGGGCGGTCCGGCTCACCAGCGGAGACCCCTTCTCGGCCGACGCCGGGGCGCAGAAGTTCAACCTGCCGGCCGAGCCGAGCTTCACCTTCCCGGCGCCGGCCCCGGCCCCTGCGGCCAGCGCCGCCGGGACGGCCGAGGTTCGCGACGGCGGCGCCAAGCCTCCCGCCGGGACCGGCTTCTCCATCTCGGCGCTGGAGGCCGAGCCGCAGCCCATCCCTCCCCCCCCGGCGCCTCCCCCGGCGCCCGCGCTCGCGCCGCCTCCCGCCGCGCCGCGTCCCACCGCCACCTCCCTGTTCCAGGCGGTCACCCCCCCGGCCGCGGTCGAGGAGAGCGACGAGGATCACTGGCACAGCATCCACACCGAGTTCCTGCGGGTCCGGGCCGAGTGCGGCGAGCCGGTCGACGGGCTGGGCTACGAGCGGTTCCGCCCCAAGCTGGAGAAGAACAAGCAGCAGCTGGTCGAGAAGCACGGCTGCCGGACCGTCCGCTTCAGCGTCTACGTGAAGGACGGCAAGGCGGCGCTGCGGGCCACCCCGGTCAAATAGGCCGAGGCGGAGGAGGAGCGCTCCGGGTCCTCTAGCGGTCGTCGAGGAAGAAGTTCTGCGGCGGGCTGACCGGCCTGGAGCTCACCGCCTCGGTCGGCGCCGTGCCGGCCACGAACGACATGGGCGGCTCCTCCGGCTGCCCCGGCTTCGGCTCGGCCGCCAGCAGGCCGGTGGCCGGGTCGATGCGGGCCAGCTGGACCCCCTCCGGCGCCAGGAACTCCATGGCCGGACGATCGCCCAGGGCCCCGGTCATGAAGGCCAGCCAGGCGGGCAGCGCCGCGCCGCCGCCGGTCTCGCGGGGGCCGAGCGGGCCGTGGTCGTCGAAGCCGACCCAGACGCCGGCCACCAGCTCCGGCGTGTAGCCGACGAACCAGGCGTCGCGGTGCTCCTGGGCGGTGCCGGTCTTGGCGGCGGCCGGGCGGCCCAGCGCCTTGGCGCCGACGCCGGTGCCGTGCTCGACGACGGCGCGGAGCATGTCGGTGAGCACGAAGGCCACCTCGGGGCGTGTGCCGGTGGCCGGGATGGTGAAGTCGGGCGGCGGCGGGGCGTCGCCGCCGGGCCCCGCCGGGGGAGACGGGGCGTCGGTCGTGGCGGCGGCCACCGGCGTTCCCTCCGGGCGGACGGGCTCGGACGGGGAGGGGGGCGGCGCCGGGGGCTCGGTGGACGGCGGCCAGGTCTCCAGGACGTTGCCGTCACGGTCGGCCACCTCCAGCACGAAGGCGGGCGGCTGGAAGCGCCCCTGGGCGGCGATGCTGGTGTAGGCATTGGTCAGCTCAAGCGGCGTCACCTCGCCGGTGCCGAGCGCCAGGGTCAGGTTGCGCGGCAGGTCGCTGTCGATCCCCATGCGCCGGGCGAAGGCGATCACCGCGTCCGGACCCAGCGCGTCGGTCAGCTTCACCGACACGGTGTTCTTGGAGTGGGCCAGCGCGCTCTTCAGCAGCATGGGGCCGTCGAACTGGTCGCGCTCGAAGTTGCGCGGCTTCCACTCCTTGCCGGTCCAGGGGTCGCGGTAGAGGTCGGGGGTGTCGTAGACCAGCGTGGCCGGCGTGAAGCGGCGCGACTCGATGGCCGCGCCCCAGACGAAGGCCTTGAACGAGCTGCCGGGCTGGCGCCTGGCCTGGGTGGCCCGGTTGAACTGGGAGCGCAGGGCGCCGGCGCCGCCCACCAGGGCCCGCACCTGGCGCGAGGTCGGGTCGATGGCCACCAGCGCCCCCTGCACCCTGGGGCGCTGCTCCAGGGAGAGGGCCAGCGCCTTCCCGGCGCGCGCCGCCACCTCCGGCGGCCGGCCCGCGGGCAGCACCCTCGCCAGCACCACGTCGCCCGGCGCCAGCACCTGGCGGGCGTTGCGCGGCGCCGCGGTGCCGCCCTGCGGGTTCCACTTGCGGGCCCAGCCGAGGTCGGAGAAGGGGATGGCGCCGGTGACGCCGCCCAGGTCGAGCGTGGCCTTCCGGTCGTCGACGGCGGTGACCAGCGCCGCGTAGACGCCGTCGGCCTGGAGCGGCCGGAGCCTGATCATCTTGCGCAGGTCGGCGGCGGCCGGATCGGCGTCCGGGTCGAGCTCCTCGGGGTCCACCGAGGCCAGGTCCCAGACCAGCAGCGGCCCGCCGCGCCCGGAGGCCGCGGCCAGCCGCTCGCGCCAGGCGGGGAGGGCGGTGGCCAGCTGCTCGGCGGTGAGCGTGAGCAACGGCCCGCGCCACCCCTGGCGCCGATCCACCAGCCGCAGGTCGGCCTCCAGCGACGCCTCGCCGAGGCGCTGCAGGGCGGGGTCCATGGCCACCTTGACCACCAGCCCGTCGGTCTCGACCCGGTCGACGCCGTAGCGGGCGTCGAGGTAGCGGCGGACCACGTCGGCGTACGAGGCGCCGGAGGGCTCCGGCGCCGGGGGGGCCACGGTGATGGGGCGGGCCACCTCGGCGGCGGCCTGCGCGGCGGTGATGAAGCCGTCCTCGGCCATCCGCTTCAGCACGTAGGCCTGCCGGGCCTTGGCGGCCTGGGGGTGGGCCACCGGGGAGAGGCGGGCCGGTGACTGGATGGTCCCGGCCAGCGCCGCTGCCTCGCCCAGCGTCAGCGCGGCGACCGGCTTCCCGAAGTAGTACCGGCTGGCCTCCTCGACCCCGTAGCGCCGGTGCCCGAGGTAGATCTGGTTCAGGTAGAGCCAGAGGATCTCGTCCTTCTGCAGGTTCTGCTCCAGCCGCGGCGCCAGCACCAGCTCCTTCACCTTGCGCTTGTACCGCCAGTCATTGGAGAGCAGGAAGGTCTTCACCACCTGCTGGGTGATGGTGGAGCCGCCGCAGCGCATCCGGCCGCCCAGCACGCCGCGCACCACGCAGCGGAACATCGCCAGGTAGTTGATCCCCTCGTGCTGGTAGAAGCGGGCATCCTCGGCGGAGATCACCGCCTGCTTGAGCACCAGCGGGATCTGCTCGATGGGGACCACGGTGCGCCGCTCGCGGGCGAAGGAGAACACCTCGCTGCCGTCGCTCCCCAGCGCCCGGGTGGCCACCAGGGGGCGGTAGTCCTTGAGGGTGTCGAAGGCCGGCAGCTCGCGGGTCCAGAGCCAGAAGACCAGCGCCCCCACGGCGGCGCCCAGCCCGGCCAGCGCGGCCAGCGCGAGGGCGACACGTCGGAGGGTGCGGCGGCGGGTCCAGGACACGATGGGGCGGCACCATAGCGCCGGGGCGGGAGGTGCTCAACGTTTCCCCGGCTCCAGGAGTGAAGGGTCGAGGGGCGGCAGAAATTCCCCTGTCGCGCGTTGCTTTGGAGGAAGATGCGGGGGCTTCATCCACCCGCCCCACCGCCCCCTGGGAGGTCTCTCCATGCGTCGCGCCTCGATCTTCGCCGCCCTCTGCTTCGTCGCCGCCCTCACCGGCTGCCCCTCGCCTCCCAAGAACGGGGAGTGCAAGTCGTCCAAGGATTGCGAGGCCCAGGCCGGGTTCGGCAAGATCTGCGTCTCTGGCCAGTGCGCCGAGTGCGCCGCCGACGCCGACTGCAAGGACGGCTTCACCTGCAAGGCGAACCGGTGCGAGCCCAAGCCCGCCCCGGTGGCCGCCGCGCCCAAGCCGGAGTGCGTCGCCGACGGCGAGTGCGGCAGCGGCAAGGGCTGCCAGGCCGGCAAGTGCGTCAGCACCATCGACCCCTCCTGCGCCGACGCCGCCGCCTTCACCGTCCGCTTCGGCTTCGACCAGTCGACCGTCGCCGGGGACGCCACCGCGTCGCTGCAGAAGCTGGCCGCATGCCTGGCCAAGGCGCCGGCCCGCCGGGTGCAGGTCGAGGGGCACGCCGACGACCGCGGCACCACCCAGTACAACATGGCCCTGGGGAAGCGCCGGGCCGAGTCGGTGAAGAAGTACCTGGGCGACCTCGGCGTCGCCGGCGCCGTCGACACCACCACCTACGGCAAGGAGCAGCCGCTCTGCCGCGAGCCCACCGAGGCCTGCTGGGCCCGCAACCGGCGCGCCGAGTTCAGGGTCGAGCGCTGATGATCCTCCGCCGCGCCGCCGCGCCGGCGTTGCTGCTGGCCCTCACCGGCTGCTGGGTCCCGCTGGAGCGGGGCCGGCAGCTGGAGGCCAGGGTGCAGCGGCTGGAGGTCGAGACCCGGGAGCAGGCCCAGGAGATGGAGGTCCAGATCCGGGAGAAGATCACCCAGGCCGACAAGAAGCTGCGCGAGGTCCAGGTCAAGCTCGACGAGCTCAACACCGCGGCCCGGGCCAAGGGGGCCGACCTGGGCGTGGCGGTGGCCAGGCTCGGCGAGGAGCTGGCGCGGGTGAAGGGCGAGCTGGAGGCCCAGGCCCACAACCTGGCCGTGCTGCAGCAGCAGGTGGCCGAGGCTGGCAAGGAGACCGAGACCAGGCTGGCCTCGCTGAAGGGGACCGGGGCGCTCGACGAGGCCATGGCCCGGCAGAAGATCGCCGAGCTGCCGAAGCCGGACGACCGGGCCGCGGTCTTCGCGCTGGCCCAGCAGCTCGAGGCGGCCGGCGACAAGGGCGTGGCCCGGGAGACCTTCCTCCACTACGTGAAGCGCTGGCCGCGCGACGAGAAGGCGGCCGAGGCCACCTACCGCGCCGGGCACCTGCTGGCCCTCCAGGGGAAGTGGCGAGAGGCGGTGGTGGTCTTCGGCAAGGTGGCCGAGGACTTCCCGAAGTCGGAGCGGGCCCCGGAGGCGCTGCTGCAGGTGGCCGAGGGGCTGGTCCAGCTCGACCGCCGCGAGGACGCCCGGGGGTTGCTGGAGCAGCTCATGGCCGACCACCCCAAGTCCGACGCCGCCCGGAAGGCCAAGGCCCGGCTGGCCGAGCTCTTCCCGGCCAAGGACGCCAGGAAGGCGCCGCCGAAGAAGAAGTAGGGCCCTACCCGGCCTCGTCGTCGGCGTCGTCGGCGGCCTGGCCGGGGGCGCGCCCCTCGTGCTGCAGCGACCACTGGCCGATCCGTTTCAGCACCGTGCTCTTGGCGATCTTGAGCTCGCGCACCACCGCCGACCGCTGCCCGCGGTGGCGCCGGAGCGAGAGGCGGATGGCCTCGCGCTCCAGCTCCTCCAGGGTGAGGCCCCGGACGTAGAGGGTGTCGTCGTCGCCGGTGTCGCCCCCGCCGGAGCGGGTGTCCTCGAAGGCCACGGCGTCGGCCCCGATCACCTGGCCCTCGCCGCGGAAGAGCAGGGCCCGCTGCACCACGTTGCGCAGCTGCCGGACGTTGCCCGGCCAGTCGTAGCCCTCCAGCTGGGCCAGGGCCTCGTCGGACCAGCGCAGCGCCAGCCCGCGGGGGGAGGCCGCGGCCAGGAAGGTCTCGGCCAGCAGCCGGACGTCGCCGCGCCGCTGGCGGAGCGGCGGCACGGTGAGGGGCACCACGCAGAGCCGGTAGAAGAGGTCCTCGCGGAACTTCCCGGCGCGGACCTGGGCGCGCAGGTCGCGGTGGGTGGCCGCCACCACCCGCACCTCGACGGTGATGGGGCGGGAGGCCCCCACCCGCTTCACCTCGCCCAGCTCCAGGGTGCGGAGCAGCTTGGCCTGCAGGTCCACGGGGAGCTCGCCGATCTCGTCGAGGAAGATGGTGCCGCCGTGGGCCTCCTCGAAGGCCCCCTTGCGCATCCGCTCGGCGCCGGAGAAGGCCCCCCGCTCGTGGCCGAAGAGCTCCGACTCGATGAGGGTCTCGGCGATGGCCGAGCAGTTGACCGGGATGAACGGTCCGGCGGCGCGCGGCGAGCGGGCGTGGAGGGCCCGGGCCACCAGCTCCTTGCCGGTGCCGGTGTCGCCGAGGATGGCGACGGCGGCGTCGGACGGGGCCACCCGCTCGATCAGCTCGAAGACCCGGCGCATGCCCGGATCGCGGCTGACCATCTGCTCGAAGACCGCGGGGCGGACGGCGTCGGGGGCCTCCGGCGGCGCCAGGACCAGCTCGGCGTCGCCCAGCAGCAGCGGCAGGCCGAAGGGGAGCTCGGCCCGCTCCACCCGCGCGCCGCCCAGCAGGGTGCCGTTGGTGGAGCCGAGGTCGACGAGGTGCCAGCGGCCGGCCCGCGGCTCGATGCGAAGGTGGTGCGATGAGACGAAGGGATCGACGAGCACCACGTCGTTGCCGGCGCCCTTGCCGACGGTGAGGCCGGCGCGCGGCAGGGTGTGCCACCGCTCCCGCCCCCGCTCCTTGATGCGGAGGCGGGCCGGGGGAGCCTCCTCGGCCGGGGCCCCGGCCTGGCGCAGCTGGGTCTGTCCGGCGCGGGTCAGCTCCTCGCCGGACGGCGGCGCGGCGCGGAACAGGGCGCGCCAGGCGCCCAGGGCCAGCTCGGCGCCATCGGCCAGCGGTGCCTCGGTGACCTCGGCGGCGCCGAGGCGGGTGCCGCGGCCGGAGCGGTCGACCAGGTGGAAGACGTCCCCGCGTCGCTCCACCACCGCCTGGACGCGGGAGAGGGCGGGGTCGGGGAGGGACACGTCGCAGTCCGGGGCCCGGCCGATGGCGGTGCGGTCACCGAGGGCGACGCGGAGCAGCTCCTCCCCGTGTCGGAAGAAGGCGAGTTCGGGCATGGTCAACTCCTGGTCCTATCCTACCGGCGGGAACTGGGACGGGAAGTGAAAACTGGCCGCGTCCCGGCCGGGGTGCGGGGCGGCGGCGACGAGTGAGGTCCAGTGCACGGACGGGGCCGCGGCACGGACGGCCGCCAAGTGGCCGTATCTTCTACGGACCGGCCGCGGATCGGCCGGCTGAATGGCGGCCGTCCGCTGGACGGGCGGCCGAACGGCGGACCCCCCAGGTCGCGGCGCGGACGGGTCGAGGCACGGCCCCGGGGGGTACCGGGCTGGACAGGGCAGGAGACCGGCGTACGGCCCGGGTCCAGTACCAGTCCCCGGGGGGCGGACCCCGGGAGGAGGGCCGCGAGCCGGTCAGCCGCGGACCAGCGCCTCGAACTCCTCGTTCCCCTCCAGCGCCTCGAACATCCGGTCGGTCTCGAGCCAGGAGCGGACCTTGACCGGGTCGATGGAGAGGGCTCGCCGCAGCGCCACCAGCGCCGGGGCCGGCCGGCCCCAGAGGGCGTGCAGCCCGCCGAGGTTGTAGTTGAGGAGCAGGTCGTCGGGGCGCAGCCGGGAGGCCCCGGCGTAGGCCCGCTCCGCCTCCTCGTAGAACCCCTGCTGGGCGTAGGCGATGCCGAGGTCGAGCCAGGCGTCGAAGAGGTCGGGCGCCAGCCGCACCACCTCCTTGAGCTGGCCGATGGCGCCGCGGTACTCCCCCTCGTCGAGCAGCAGCGAGGCCAGCTCGTGGCGCGGCTGCGGATCGTCCGGGGCCTGGTCGACGGCGGTCCGCAGCGCCGCCAGGGCCTCGTCGACGCGCCCCTCGTCGGCCAGGGTCAGGCCGAGGTTGAGCTGGGCGTCCGGGAAGACCGGGTCGAGGGCGAGGGTGGTCCGGTAGGACTCCAGCGCCAGGTCGATGGCGTGGGCGTTGAGGAAGGAGGCCAGGTTGAAGTGGACGGTGGCGCTCTCGGGATCGAGCCGGAGGGCGACCAGGTGCTCGGCCAGCGCCTCCCCGAGCCGCTTCTGCTCGGCGTAGACGGTGGCCAGGTTGTCGTGGGGGTGGGAGGCGGCGGGGTCGAGCTCGATGGCCCGCTGGAACTCCTTGACCGCCTCGTCGAGCCAGCCCCGGTCGGCCAGCTCGATGCCCCGGGCGTTGTGCAGGTCGGATCGGTCGGCGGGGTCCTTGTCGCGGCTCACCCGGCGGAGTCTACTGCTTCGCGCCCCCACGGGGACCCATGAACCGCCGCGTCGCCCTCATCGCCCTCCTCTCGCTGGTCGTCGCCGCCGCCGCCTGGCGGCTGACCCGCCCGGCGCCGCCCACCGACGAGCAGCTGGTCCGGGCCCTCTTCGAGGAGGCGGCCCTGGCCGCCGAGGCGGGGCGGGTCTCCGACGCCGTGGCCGGGCTCTCCGAGCGGTTCCGCGGGCAGGGGCTCGACCGGCAGGGGGTGAAGCGGCTGGTGGCGGCCACCACGCTGCGGGGCAGCTGGCGGGTGGTGCGGCTGGCCGGGCTCCGGGTGGAGGTGGCCGGCGACGCCGCCGGCGCCGTGCTCGACCTGGTGGCGACCCGCGCCGGGCCGGGGAGGTCGCTGGCCGACCTGCTCCCCGCCGACGGCAACGCCTGGCGGGTCGAGGCCCGGCTGGAGCGGGAGCCGGACGGGTGGCGCGTGGTCGGCGCCAGCTGGGCGGAGGAGTCGCTGGGGGACGCCCTGGCCGGCCCGGAGGCGGCCGGAGCGGCCCGCGACCCGGCCGCGCGTTGACGGCCCCGGCCGTTTGCGGGCACGCTCGCGCCATGGCGCTCCACACCGTCCTCACCACCGGCCAGCTGGCCGAGGCCGCCGGCCGCTTCGGCCTCCCCCCGCCCGACCGGGCCCAGCCCGAGCCGCGGGGCCGGAGCAACACCAGCTACCACCTGCAGGTGGGGCCCGACCGCTGGTTCCTCCGGCTGGCCGAGGGCAGGTCGGAGGCCGAGGTGGCCTTCGAGGCCGCGGTGATGAGCTTCCTCTTCGACGCCCACTTCCCGGTGCCGCGGCTGGTGCTGGCCACCGACGGCCGGCCGTTCGCCGAGGTGGCGGGGCGACCGGCCATGCTCTTCGCCTTCGCGCCCGGCGAGTCGGTGGACCGGGCCGGCGCCGGACCCGACCGCTGCCGGCGGGTGGGGGAGCAGCTGGGGCGGCTCCACGAGCTCTCCTCCGGGTTCACGCTGGAGCGTGAGAACCCCTTCGGCCCGTCCCGGGTGGCCGGGTGGCTGGGGGCGGTGGCGTCGTCGCCGGGGCTCGACGCCGAGGCCCGGGCGGCGCTGCCCCTGCTCGGCGATGAGCTGGCGGCCGCCGAGCGGCTGCCGGGCGCGCCCCGCGGGCTCTGCCACGGGGACCTCTTCATCGACAACGTCCTCTGGGTCGGCGACCGGGTGAGCTACCTCCTCGACTGGGAGATGGCCTGCCTGGCCCCGTTCGCCTACGACCTGGCGGTGGCCGTCGACGCCTGGTGCTTCACCGACCGGTACGACCCGGCCCGGGTCCGCGCCCTGCTCGACGGGTACCGCTCCAGGCGGCGGATCGAGCCGGAGACGGTGGAGGCGCTGCCGGCCTGGGCGCGCTGGGCGGCGCTGCGCTTCACGGTGAGCCGCCTCCACGCCAGCCTCGGCCCGGCGCTGCCGGCCGACCGGGTGGTGAGCAAGGACTGGCGGCGCTACCGGGACCGGCTCACCGCGCTGCGGGCGCTGGGGGCGGCCGGGTACCGCGAGCTGCTGGGGCCGGCCTCCGGTCCTACAGCCCCGCGGTGATCTTCCAGGCGCCGCCCTGCTTCTTGAAGCGCATCTGGCTGATGTCGGAGGGGCGCTTGGCCACCGGGCCGCCCGGGGTGATCACCCGGTAGGCGGCGTCGTAGAAGACCTCGGCGCGGGCCTCCTCGCCGTTCACCTCGATCCGCTTCACCCCCATGTCGATCATCACCGACTCCACCTTGCCGAGGTCGGTGGCCAGGAACTTCTCCAGGGTCTCGCGGCTGACGTCGTCGCCCGGGTCGGGCGTGCCCGAGCCGTCGTAGTAGTCGGGGGAGACCAGGAGGAGGATGGCGGCGGCGTCCTTCTTCCGCAGCGCCTCGCCGTACTGCTTGATGACCTCGTAGACCGCCCGGTTCTCCCTGGAGTCGACGATCTCGGTGTTGGGGATCCGGCTGGGGGCGCAGGCGAGGAGCAGGGCGAGGAGCGGCAGGAGGCGGGAGCGCATGCAGGAGCGTTAGCGCGGCTCCGGGTGAGCGTCAACTCACCGGCCCCCTCGGGCCGGGCGCCGGCCGGTGCGCCGCGGCCAGGCCCGGCGGCTTGCCGGCGGTCGGCGACGCCGCTACCGTCCGGCCGTGACCGCGCCCGGGAGCAGCCTCGCCACCCTGACCGCCTTCTTCGCCGCGGCCCCGGCGGCGGCCCGGGCGGTGCGCCCGCTCTCGCCCGCGGCGCGGATCCGGCTCGAGCTGGAGGAGGGGCCGGCCGCCTTCACCCTGGCCGACGGCACCCCTCGCCTCGGCGCCGGCGCGCCGGGCGACCCCGACTTCACGCTCCGGCTGCCGGCGGGGGCGGTGGCCCGGCTCTGCGCCCGCCCCGAGGCCGGGGTCGGCGAGCTGGGGCTGCTCTTCTTCACGCTGCTGCTGGAGCGCGACCCGGCCCTGCGCGTCGGGGTGCGGCTCCACGCCGCCACCGGCCGCCTGCTGGCCAACGGCTACCTGGCGGTGCTCGCCCTGGGCGGCCCGCGGGTGGCGCTCTGGCTGCTGCGGCGGGGGCTGGCCGATCCGCGGGCCGTCCTGGAGCGGCTCCGCCGGCGCTGAAGGTAGAGCCGGGCGGAGCCGCCGTCCCGCCGCTCAGGCGATCTTCTGGTACCTGGCGGCGGGCGCCCCGCAGAGCGGGCACTTCTCCGGCGGCGGGCCGAACTCGATGTCCCCGCAGACCGGGCAGAGGTAGACGTCCATGGTGGAGAGATCCTTGCCCGCCTTCATGGCGGCCAGCGCCTCCTTGAAGAGCCGGGCGTGGACCTGCTCGGCGGCCAGGGCGTAGGCCAGCATGTGGCGACCCTTGTGCCCCTCCTCCTGGGCCGTCTTCACCATGGGCGGGTACATCTCGGTGAACTCGTAGGTCTCGCCGGCCACCGCGGCCTCGAGGTTCTGCAGCGTGGTGCCGACGCCCCCCATGTTGGCGAAGTGGGCCAGGGCGTGGATGGTCTCGGCCTCGGCGGCGCTGCGGAAGAGGCGGGCGATCTGCGGGAGCCCCTCCTTGTCGGCGGCCTTGGCGAAGGCCAGGTACTTGCGGTTGGCCTGGCTCTCGCCGGCGAAGGCGACGGCCAGGTTCTCGTTTGTGGTCGGCATCGGTGCTCCCCTTGGATGGTGGAGCGCCGAGTGTACCCGCGGATCAGCCGGTGCGGGCGCGGTGTTGTGCCAGCACCTTGGCGAGGTAGTGGCCGGTGGCGCTGGCCTCCACCCGGGCCACCTCCTCCGGGGTGCCCTCGGCGATGATCAGGCCGCCGCGGTCGCCCCCTTCGGGGCCGAGGTCGATGATCCAGTCGGCGCACTTGATGACGTCGAGGTTGTGCTCGATCACCACCACGGTATTGCCGGCTTCGACCAGCCGGTCGAGCACGGTGAGCAGCCGGCGCACGTCCTCGAAGTGCAGCCCGGTGGTCGGCTCGTCGAGGATGTAGAGGGTGCGCCCGGTCCCGACCCGGGCCAGCTCGCGCGAGAGCTTGATGCGCTGGGCCTCGCCCCCGGAGAGGGTGGGGGAGGGCTGGCCGAGCTTGAGGTAGCCGAGGCCGACGTCCTCGAGGGTGCGCAGGATGCGGACCACCTCCTTGTGCGCCGAGAAGTGCTGGCTGGCCTCGGCGATGGAGAGGTCGAGCACCTCGGCGATGTTCTTGCCCTTGAACAGGACCCGCAGCGTGGCGTCATTGAAGCGCTTGCCGCCGCAGACCTCGCAGGGGACCAGCACGTCGGCGAGGAAGTGCATCTCCACCAGCTTCATGCCGTCGCCCTGGCAGGCCTCGCAGCGCCCCCCCTTGACGTTGAAGCTGAAGCGGCCGGGCTGGTAGCCGAAGGCGCGGGCCTCGGGGGTCTGGGCGAAGACCTCGCGGATGAAGTCGAAGAGCTTGGTGTAGGTGGCCGGGTTGGAGCGGGGGGTCCGGCCGATGGGCTGCTGGTTGATGTCGATGAGCTTGTCGATCTGCTCGGCGCCGGCCAGCCGGTCGTGGGCCCCGGGCGCCTCGCGGGTGCCGTGGAGCAGCCGGGAGAGGGCCGGCCGGAGCACCCCGTTGATCAGCGTCGACTTGCCGGCGCCGGAGACGCCGGTGACCGCCACCAGCCGCCCCAGCGGCAGGTCGACGGTGAGGTCCTTGAGGTTGTTCTCCCGGGCCCCGTGCACGGTGATGGCGCCGCGGTCGGCGCCGCGCCGGGCCGCCGGGAGGGAGATCTCCCTCCGGCCGGAGAGGTAGGCGCCGGTGAGCGAGGCCGGGTCGGCCATCACCTGCCGGGGCGTGCCGGAGGAGACGATCTGGCCGCCGTGGGCGCCGGCGCCGGGGCCGAAGTCCACCAGCCAGTCGGCCTCGACCATGGTCTCCTCGTCGTGCTCGACGACGATGACCGAGTTGCCGATGTCGCGCAGCCGCTTCAGGGTGGCCAGCAGCTTGCCGTTGTCGCGCTGGTGCAGGCCGATGGAGGGCTCGTCGAGGATGTAGATGACGCCGGTCAGCTCCGAGCCCATCTGCGAGGCCAGGCGGATGCGCTGGCTCTCGCCGCCGGAGAGCGACGGCCCGGGCCGGTCCAGGGTGAGGTAGCCGAGCCCGACGTCGAGCAGGAACTTGAGGCGGCTGCGGATCTCCTTGAGCAGCTCCTCGGCGATGGTGGCCTCGTTCCCGGCCAGCCCCAGCTCGTCCAGCCAGGCGTGGGCCTCGAAGATGGTGAGGCGGGAGAGGTCGACGATGCCGCGGCCGCGGACGCGGACCGCTCGGCTCTCGGCCTTGAGCCGCTCCCCGTGGCAGGCGCCGCAGGGCTTGTCCGAGAAGAAGCGCATGTAGTGGCGGCGCATGGCCTCGGAGGTGGTGGCGCGGAAGCGGCGGTGGAGCTGGGCCACCACCCCCTCCCACTCCAGGCGCGGCTTCTGGCCGGTCAGCGAGTCGGTGCCGAGCAGTACCAGGTCGCGATCGCGCTTGGCCAGCTTGCTCCACGGGGTGTCGAGGTCCAGCTTCAGCGAGCGGGCCAGGTGCTCGACGAACTCGAAGGTCCAGCCCTCGCCGCGCTCCATGCCGGAGGCCCAGGGCTCCACGGCGCCGTCGCGGATGGTGAGCGAGGGGTCGGGGATGATCAGGTCGGGGTCCATCTCGGCGCGGGTGCCCAGCCCCTGGCACTCCTGGCAGAAGCCGAGCGGGCTGTTGAAGGAGAAGAGCTGCGGGGCCAGCTCGCCGAAGGAGAGGCCGCAGGCGTGGCAGGAGTTCTGCTCGGAGAAGAAGCGGTCGTGCTTCTTGTAGCCCTCCGGGTCGAGGCCGGGGCCGACCTTCTGCTCGTGGGCGGCGTCGGCGAGGATCAGCGTCCCCTGGCCCTCGCGCAGCGCCGTCTCCACCGAGTCGGTGAGCCGGGCGGTGATCCCGGGCTTGACCACCAGCCGGTCGATCACCACCTCGATGTCGTGCTTGAGCTTCTTGTCGAGCGCCAGCCGCTCGGAGAGCTGGTGGAGCATGCCGTCGACCCGGACCCGGGCGAAGCCGCGCTGCTGGGCGTCGCCGAGCAGCTCGCGGTACTCCCCCTTGCGGTTCTGCACCAGCGGGGCCAGCAGCAGGATCCGGGAGCCCTCCGGCATGGCCAGGATGGTCTCGACGATCTGCTGGGCGGTCTGCTTGCCCACCGGCCGGCCGCAGCCCGGGCAGTGCTGCAGGCCGATGGAGGCGTAGAGGACGCGCAGGTAGTCGTGCACCTCGGTGATGGTGCCGACCGTGGAGCGCGGGTTGTTGGAGGCGGCCTTCTGCTCGATGGAGATGGTGGGCGAGAGGCCGCGGATGGTGTCGTAGCGCGGCTTCTCCATCTGCCCGAGGAACTGCCGGGCGTAGGAGGAGAGCGACTCGACGTAGCGGCGCTGCCCCTCGGCGTAGAGGGTGTCGAAGGCCAGCGAGCTCTTGCCGGAGCCGGAGACGCCGGTGAAGACCACCAGCTTCTTCTTGGGGATCTCCAGCGACACCGACTTGAGGTTGTGCTCGCGGGCCCCCTTGACGACGATGGTGTCGGGCTCGCTCATGGAGGCAGGTATCTAACGCGCCGGGGCCCCGGTGGCCACCCGCCCTGCCCCCCGCCGGCCCCACCCGCTCCCTTCCGTGACCCCCACCGAGGTGGTACGACCGCGGGTCATGGCCAGCCCCGGAATGCCACTGTCGGTGCCAGCACCGCTGCCGGTGCCCAGCCGGGGCCGGGCGCGGACCTTGCTCTTCGGCGCCGGCGTGCTCTTCGGCCTCTCCGCCATGCTGGCCCGGCTGGCCTCCACCGGCGGCCAGATGAGCGGCGGGCGGGTGACCCTGGTCCGCTTCGTGGTCGGGGTGGTGGCGGTGCTGGCGCTCTTCGTGGCCCGCCCCGGGACCTTCCGGCCGGTCCGCTACTCGCTGCTGGTCTCCCGTGGCCTCTTCGGGGGGCTGGCCGCCCTCTGCTACTTCATGGCCCTCTCGCTCATCCCCGCCGGCGAGGCCACGCTGCTCAACAACACCTTCCCCATCTGGGCGGTGCTGCTCTCCTTCTTCCTGCTCGGTGAGCGCCCCACCTTCCACCTGGCGGTGGCGCTGGTGATCGCCTCGGCCGGCGTCTTCCTGGTGGTGGGCGACGGGCGGCTCAGCTTCTCGCTCGGCCTCGGCGAGGGGCTGGGCATCCTCTCGGCGGTGCTGGGCGGCTTCGCCGTCACCAGCATCCGCGCCCTGCGGGCCACCGACAACGCCCCCACCATCTTCTTCGCCATGGCGGTGGGCGGGGTGCTGGTCTCGCTCCCCTTCGCCTTCGGCCCCTGGGCCACCGGCGCCTGGCCGGTCGACCTGCTGCCCTGGGTGGCGGCCGGCGCCTGCGGGGTGGTGGCCTTCCTGGCCCAGCTGCTCATGACCGAGGCCTACGGCACCCTCTCGGTGCCGGAGGCGGCCCTCTGGCAGCAGCTGACGCCGCTGGCCACCTTCGGCTGGGCGCTGGCCATCGGCGAGCGGCTCACCGGCGTCACCCTGCTGGGCGTGCTGCTGGGCATCGCCGGGGTGGTCTACGGCGCCGTGCTCGGCCACGTGCCGCGCCCCGGCGCCAGCCCGGTGCTGCGCGAGGCGGCGGCCGGCCTGCCCACCGAGGAGCCATGAGCGGCCCCGGCACCCGGGGGCGGGCGCGGCTGCTGCTGCTCGGCTCGGCGCTCTGCTTCGGGCTGATGGCGGTGCTGGCCCGCCACCTCTCCCGCGGCCCCGGCGCCTTCACCGCCGGCCACCTCTCGGTGATCCGCTTCGGGCTGGGGGCGGCCGTCTCGCTGCTGGCCTTCCGCCTCCGCCCCGGCCTCCACGCCCCGCAGCGGCTGCGCCTGCTCTGGACCCGCGGCCTCTCCGGCGGCGTGGTGGTGGTGCTCTACTTCCTGGCGCTGGCCCGCATCCCGGCCGGCGAGGCGGGGATGCTCTACAACCTCTTCCCGGTCATCGCCACGCTGCTGGCCATCCCGGTCTTCGGCGAGCGCCCCACCGTCCACCTGCTGCTGGCGCTGCTGGTGGCCTCGGCCGGGGTGGGGCTGGTGCTGGGGGGCGGAACCCTCTCGCTGGGGCTGGGGGCCGGCGAGCTCTTCGCCCTGGCGGCGGCCTGCTTCGCCGCCTTCTCGGCGGTGACCATCCGGGCCATGCGCCCCACCGAGAACGCCGCCACCATCTTCTTCTACTTCTGCCTGGGCGGCCTGCCGGTGGCGCTCCCCTTCGCGCTCGATCCCTGGCCGCTCGACCCGGCGGCCTGGGGGCTGGCGGCGCTGATGGCGCTGGCCGCCTACGGCGCCCAGGTGCTGATGGCCGAGGCCTACGGGGCGCTCACCGTGGGCGAGGCGGCCATCTGGCTGCAGCTGACCCCCATCGCCCAGGTGGCGCTGGGGGCGGCGCTGCTCTCGGAGCGGCTCCCGCCGCTGGCGCTGGTGGGGGTGGTGGTGGGGGTGGCCGGCGTGGCCTACGGCTCGGTGATGGGGGCGAGGCGCCCCGTCGACGGTGACGGACTGCTGCGCGCCGGAGCGGGGAAGCGGTAGAGTCCCCGGGCGCCTCACGCTGGTCCACCACCGCCCCCGGAGACCCACCATGCGCCACCTCGTCGCCGTCCTCGCCCTCAGCCTGGCCCTCCCTGCGTTCGCCCGCGAGGTGGCGGGGGTCCAGGTCCCCGACGCCGCCACCGTGGGCGGCAAGACCCTGGCGCTCAACGGCGCCGGCCTGCGCTCCAAGCTCTTCATCAAGGTCTACGTGGGCGCGCTCTACCTGGAGCAGCGCTCCTCCGACGCCGCCGCCATCGTCGCCGCCGACGCCCCCTGGAAGGTGGCGATGTTCTTCAAGCGCGACGTCGACAAGTCGTCGATCCTGGGCGCCTTCAAGGACGGGTTCGAGAACAACTCCAAGGCCGACCTGGCCAAGGTGGTCCCCAGCCTGGCCCGCATCGACGCCATCATGAAGGACCTGAAGAGCGGCGACGTGCTGGAGATCTCCTACGTCCCCGGGGCCGGCTCCACCGTGGCCGCGCCGGGCGGGGCCACCGTCACCATCGAGGGCAAGACCTTCGCCGACGCCCTGCTGCGCAACTGGCTGGGCGACAAGCCGGCCGACGGCGACCTGAAGAGCGGGATGCTGGGGAAGTAGCGCGCCGGACCTGGCCTGGCTGGCGGCGCAGGAGGTCGGCCGGCCGGGGGCGTGGCCGAGGCTGGCCGGGCCAGGAGGCACGTGACACCGGGCCGGTGCCAGCGTGACTCCTGGTCACTGGTCACGACCTTGAGCGGCTCGACCTGTACCCGGAGGTGGTCCCTCCTTCGCAACTTCGTGCGCCCGAAGTTGCGTTTGGGGGAGGCGACTCAGTCCCTTCGCCGTCCGCCCAGCAGCTGCAGCACCGCCAGGAACAGGTTGATGAAGTCGAGGTAGAGCGAGAGCGCCCCGCCGATGGGGGCGCCGGCCGTGGTGGCGCCGCCGGCCCGGGCGTAGGCCCGGAGCTTCTGGGTGTCGTAGGCGGTCAGGCCGGTGAAGACCACCACCGCGGCGCAGGAGATGACGAACTGCATCGCCGAGCTCTGCAAGAACATGTTGACCAGGCCGGCGATGACCACCCCGAAGAGCCCCATCACCAGGAACGAGCTCCAGCTGGTCAGGTCGCGGCTGGTCACGGTGCCGTAGACGCTCATGGCGGCGAAGGTGCCGGCGGTGATGCCGAAGGCCAGCGCCACCGAGTCGCCGGTGTAGACCAGCAGCAGCACCGAGAAGGTCACCCCGGTGAGCGCCGAGTAGAGCAGGAAGAGCCCGCCGGCGGCGGCGCGAGAGAGGCGCGGCAGCATCGACGAGAGGGCGATGACCACGCCGAACTGGGCGATCATCAGGCCGTAGAAGACCCAGCGGTTCCGGACCACCACCTCGAGCACCGCCGGGGTGGCGGCGACGGTGAAGGCGACGCCGGCGGTGACCAGCAGCCCCAGCGCCATCCAGCGGTAGACGGCGCCGATGAAGGCGCGCTCGGCGCTGACCGCGCCGACGGCGTAGGGGGGCGGCTGGCCGGTGACGGTGATGGGGTAGGGCGAGCGGGCCTGCGGCTTGGGTTCGAAGGGCATGGCGATCTCTCTAACACGCGGGGGGTGTCATTTCTTCCGGAAGAGGGCCTCCAGGGCGTCGCGGGGGTCCTCCTCGCGGGCGGCGGGGGCCTCGCCGAAGAGGGCCCGCAGGGCGTCCTTGGCCTGGCGCGACGACTGCCGCCGGCGTGGGGCGCCGTCGCCGAGCTGGAACAGGTCGCAGGGGTTGGAGCCGAGCTTGTCGACGATCCGGTCGGCGTGGGGCTCGCGGCACTCGTTGCCGGCGGTCTCGTCGTGGTGCCGGCAGTTGATGCAGCGGTGCAGGTCGGCGTCGCACTCGGGGCAGGTGGTGCGCCGGCCGATGGGGCCGTCGAAGACCAGGGTGGCGCCGCAGCCGTAGCAGGAGGTGGCCATGGCGGTATCATGAATCGGCCGGGGTGCCGGCGGCAATGCGAGAACCGATCCCCTTCGGAAAGTACCTGCTGCTGGACCGGCTCGCCGTCGGCGGGATGGCCGAGGTCTGGCTGGCGGTGCGCCCGGTGGCCCCCCGCCAGCGGCTGGTGGTGAAGCGGCTCCTCCCCACGCTGGCCGACGATCCCACCTTCGTCACCATGTTCCTCGACGAGGCCCGCCTCGGGGCCCAGCTCGACCACCCCGGCGTGGTCCCGCTCCACGACCTGGGGCGGGAGCCGGGCGGCTACTACCTGGCCATGGACTACGTCCCCGGGGCCGACCTGCGCGCCCTGCTGGTCCGGCTCCGCTCCCGGCGGCGGCTGCTCCCGGTGGCGCTGGCCTGCTGGATCGGCGTCCGGGTCGCCGAGGCGCTCGACCACGCCCACCGCGCCACCGGCCGGGACGGGGCCCCGCTCCAGGTGGTCCACCGCGACCTCTCCCCGGCCAACGTGCTGCTCGGCTTCGACGGCGGGGTCCGGGTCATCGACTTCGGGGTGGCCAGCGCCGCCTTCCGCGCCCACCGGGAGGGGACGGCGCTGCGCGGCAAGTTCGGTTACCTCTCGCCGGAGCAGGTGCGCGGGCTGCCGGTCGACCGGCGGGCCGACCTCTTCTCGCTGGGCGCCGTCCTGCACGAGGCGCTGGCCGGGGAGCGGCTCTTCCGCGGCCCCTCGGACCTCGCCGTGCTGGAGCGGGTCCGGACCGCCGACGTCCGCCCGCCGTCGCTGCGGAACCCGGCGGTGCCGCCGGGGCTCGACGCGGTGGTGCTGCGGGCCCTGGCGCGCGAGCCGGCCGACCGCTACCCCGGGGCGGACGGGCTGGCGGAGGCGCTGCGACCCTTCGCGGTGGGGGCCGGGGCCGGGGACCTGGCGGCGCTGCTCGGAGAGCTCTTCGAGGCCGAGGCCGACCGCGAGCGGGCCTGGCAGGCCGCCGGCCCGACCTAGTTCCTCAGCACCTTGCGGAGCGGGTCGAGGAGGACGTCGCCCACCACCCGCGGTGAACTCTCCAGGTCGGCCGCCAGCACCGCCACGGTCTCGACGTCGAGCCGGATCCGCTCCCACTCGTCGGCGTTCACCTTGAGGAAGCCTTCGGCGATGCGGGGGTCGAACTGGGTGCCGGCGCAGCGCTCGATCTCGGCGCGCGCCTCGGAGAAGGGGCGGGCCTTGCGGTAGGGCCGGTCGCTGGTCATGGCGTCGAGGGTGTCGACCACGTGGAAGATGCGGGCCCCGATGACGATCTGCTCGCCGCGCAGGCCGCTGGGGTAGCCCGAGCCGTCCCACTTCTCCTGGTGCTGCAGGACGATCTGCGAGGCCGGGCGGAGGTAGTCGACCCGCTGCAGCAGGGCCCAGCCCAGCTCCGGGTGGCGCTTCATCTCGCTCCACTCGATGGTGTCGAGCGGCCCCTCCTTGAGCAGCACCCGGTCGCGGACCCCGATCTTGCCGATGTCGTGGAGCAGCGCGCCGTGCTCGATGACGGTGAGCTCCGGCTCGCCGAGGCCGAGGGCCTGGGCCAGGCGGCGGGCGTAGAGCGAGACCCGGCGGGAGTGCCACTGGGTCTCGGCGTCGCGGTAGTCGAGCGCGGCGATCAGCCCCTCGAGGAGCGCCTGGGTGCGGTGCCGGACCATCTCCTCCAGCTTCTGGTTCATCTCCCGGAGCTGGCCGTTCTGGCGCTGCACCTCGTTGGTCAGCCACTCGTTCTCGCTGCGGAGCCGGGCGGCCTCGGCGGCCTGGTTGACGGTGGCCACCAGCTCCTGCTGGTGCCAGGGCTTGGAGATGATGCGGAAGACCTCGCCGGCGTTGACGGCCTGCAGGGCGACGCGGAAGTCCTCGGCGGCGGTGCAGAGGATGCGGACCGCGCCCGGGGCCCGCTCCCGGGTCTGCTTGAGGAAGGAGATGCCGTCGAGGCCGGGCATCATGAAGTCGCTGATCACCACCACCGGCCGGTCCTGCTCGATGTTGGCGAGCGCGACGATGGGATCCTGGTAGCAGCGCGGATCGTAGCCGACGCTCTCGAGGATGCGCGCCAGCGCCTTGAGGATCAGCTCGTCGTCGTCGACGATGAGGACACGTTCCGCGATCACGAAGGCGGAGCAGAGCACGCGGGCGCCCGCCCCGCAAGGCTCTGGCCGGCGGTCCGGCGAGGTGCGGGGCCGGCGGCGGCGGTGTAGGCTGGCGGCCGCGGATGGAGGGAGCGCCCGTGACGCGAGCCGACCTGCTGCCCGGCAAGCCGTTCCCGCTCGGCGCCACGCCGGGACCGGACGGGGTCAACTTCAGCGTCTGGTCTCGCGACGCCACCGGGATCGAGCTGCTGCTCTTCGACGCCGCCGACAGCGCCCGCCCCTCGCGGATCATCAAGCTGCAGCGCGACCAGCACCACACCTACCACTACTGGCACGTGCTGGTGGCCGGCCTGGGCCCTGGGCAGCACTACGGCTGGCGGGCCCAGGGGCCCTTCCGACCCGACGCCGGGCTCCGCTTCGACGGCGAGAAGCTGCTGCTCGATCCCTACGCCCGGGCCATCGCCGTGCCCCCCGGCTACGACCGGGAGGCGGCCACCCGGCGTGGCGACAACGCCGGGGTGGCCATGAAGTCGGTGGTGGCCGACCTCTCCCGCTTCGACTGGGAGGGGGACCAGCGGCTCCGCCACCCCTTCTCCCGCACCGCCATCTACGAGCTGCACGTCCGCGGCTTCACCCGCCACCCCAGCTCGGGCGTGGCCGAGCCGCGGCGCGGCACCTACGCCGGCCTGGTCGAGAAGATCCCCTACCTCAAGTCCCTCGGCGTCACCGCGGTGGAGCTCCTGCCGGTCTTCCAGTACGACCCCCAGGACGCGCCGCCCGGGCGCCGCAACGCCTGGGGCTACTCGCCGGTCTCCTTCTTCGCGCTGCACACCGCCTACGCCGCCGCCGGCGAGCCGCTGGCGGCGCTCGACGAGTTCCGCGAGATGGTCAAGGCGCTCCACCGGGCCGGGCTCGAGGTGATCCTCGACGTGGTCTACAACCACACCGCCGAGTCCGACGAGCGCGGGCCCACCCTGGGCTTCCGGGGGCTCGACAACCGGGCCTACTACCTGCTGGAGCAGGACTGGTCCCGGTACGCCAACTACACCGGCTGCGGCAACACCCTCAAGGCCCACCACCCGGTGGTGCGCCGGCTCATCCTCGACAGCCTGCGCCACTGGGTCTCCGAGATGCACGTCGACGGGTTCCGCTTCGACCTGGCCTCGGTGCTGGCCCGCGACGAGGCCGGCCACCCGCAGAGCAGCCCGCCCATCGTCTGGGAGATCGAGAGCGACCCGCTGCTGTGCGGCACCAAGCTGATCGCCGAGGCCTGGGACGCCGCCGGGCTCTACCAGGTGGGGCAGTGGGTGGGCGACTCCTGGAAGGAGTGGAACGGTCGCTTCCGCGACGACGTCCGCGGCTTCGTGCGCGGCGAGCCGGGGATGGTGGGCCGGCTCGCCAACCGCATCTTCGCCAGCCCCGACCTCTACGCCGGCGACCAGCTGGAGCCGGAGCAGAGCGTCAACTTCGTCACCTGCCACGACGGCTTCACGCTCAACGACCTGGTCAGCTACGACCGCAAGGCCAACCTGGCCAACGGCGAGGAGAACCGCGACGGGGCCGACGACAACCGCTCCTGGAACTGCGGCGTCGAGGGGCCCAGCGACGATCCGGCCGTGGAGGCGCTTCGCTCGCGCCAGGTGCGCAACCTGCTGGCCCTGACCCTGCTCTCCAGCGGCGTGCCCATGATCACCATGGGCGACGAGGCGCGCCGCACCCAGCTCGGCAACAACAACGCCTGGTGCCACGACGGCCCGCTCACCTGGCTGGACTGGGACCTGGTGGAGCGGCAGGCCGGCCTGCGCAGCTTCGTGCGGCGCCTGCTCGACCTGCGCTTCGCCTTCGATCCCACCGCGGCCAGCGACGGCGTCCCGCTCCGCGAGTTCCTCACCCGGGCCCGCATCGAGTGGCACGGGGTCCGGCTCGACGCCCCGGACTGGGGCCCGGAGTCGCGCAGCCTGGCGGTCTGCTTCACGGCGCGCGGCCGCTCCGGGCGGATCTACATGGCCTTCAACGCCTTCTGGGAGCCGCTGGAGTTCGAGCTGCCCACGGCGCCGCGGAGCTGGCGGCGGCTGGTGGACACGGCGCGGCCGTCACCTGACGACGCCGTCGGCTGGGCCGACAACGCCACGGTGGCGGGGTCGAGCTACCGGGTGGAGGCCCGCTCCCTGGTCATGCTGGGGACCCACGGGGCCCGGCGGCGTGACGCCGGCGGGCCGGCGACCCGGGGCCGCTAGAAGCTGCCGAGGAACTCGTCGTTGGTCTCGAACTCGTTGAGCTTCTTGAGGAGCCGCTCCATGGCCTCGACCGGCTTGAGCGAGGCCAGGGCGCCGCGCAGCCGCCGCACCTTCTCGATCTCCTTCGGGGAGAAGAGCTTCTCCTCCTTGCGGGTGCCGGAGGCGCCGATGTCGATGGCCGGGAAGATGCGCCGCTCCGAGAGCTGCCGGGAGAGCACCACCTCCATGTTTCCGGTGCCCTTGAACTCCTCGAAGATCACCTCGTCCATGCGCGAGCCGGTGTCGATGAGGGCGGTGGCGATGATGGTGAGCGAGCCGCCCTCCTCGGCCTTGCGGGCGGCGCCGAAGAGCCGCTTGGGCCGCTCCAGCGCGCGCGAGTCGACGCCGCCGGTGAGGGTGCGGCCGGAGGACTCGACCTCCTTGTTGTAGGCGCGGGCCAGCCGGGTGATGGAGTCGAGCAGGATGACCACGTCCTTGCCCCCCTCCACCAGCCGCCGGGCGCGCTCCATGGCCATCTCGGCGGCGTGGATGTGCTCCTCGGCCGGCCGGTCGTTGGAGGAGCCGATCACCTCGCCCTTGATGTTGCGGCGCATGTCGGTGAGCTCCTCGGGCCGCTCGTCGACCAGCAGCACCGTCAGGTGCACGTCGGGCCGGTTGGCGGTGATGGCCTGGGCGATCCGCTGCAGCATGATGGTCTTGCCGGCCTTGGGCGGCGAGGTGATCAGGCCGCGGGCCCCGAGGCCGATGGGCGAGATGAGGTCGAGCACCCGCCCCACCAGCTCGTCGGCGCGGGTCTCCATCACCAGCCGCTCGGTGGGATCGGTGGCGGTCAGGTTGGGGAAGTGGGTGCGGCGCAGCACCGCCATGGGGTCGGCGCCCTCGAGGGTGTCGACCTTGGTGAGCACCCGCTTCATGTTGCGGGTGGCCGCCTGGCCCTTCACCAGCAGCCCGGCCTGGAGGTGCATCCGGTCGATGAGCCAGCGGGGCACCTCGACGTCGAACGGCTGGGGGTTGTAGCTCTTCTTGGGATCGCGCAGCGCGCCGTTCCCCTTGCCCTCGAACTCGAGGACGCCCTCGACCTCCTCGGTCACCTCGGGCTGGCCGTTGCCCGGGCCGCCCTGCGGCCCCTGGCTCCCCTGCGGCTGGCCGCCAGGGGGCGCGCCCTGCGGGGCCTGTCCACCCGGCTGCCCGCCGGGCTGGCCGCCCGGGCCGTTGCCGCCGGGGCCGTTGCCGTTGGGGCTGCCCGGAGGTCCACCGCGGCCGCGGCGACCGCGGCGACGGCGGCGGCGGCGCCCCTGGCCGGGCTGGCCGGGTTGTCCACCCTGGCCGGGCTGTCCGCCACCTTCGTTGGGACCACCGTCACCGTCGCCTCCGCCGCCTCCGGACGCGGGAGTCTGCGCCGGCGCGGATGGAGTGGTGGCGGGCTGCCCCTGGGGGCCGTTCTCGTGATTCTCGCTCATGTGGTGTCTGCTGCGCGGCCCCCGGCGAGTCGCCTGGGGCGCGTCCTACGTCTCTTCTGGAGTGGCGGCCGGCTCGAGACGCGCCGCGCGAGGCGGCGTCCGGTGGTGCGCTGCTCGCTGCAAGCCGACCGGGCCGTCACCCCTCCGCCTCGACCAAGAGTCGCTGGCTGGGAGTGACGGGAGGATCCATAGCAAGAAAGGGATCCGCAGGCAAAGCAGAAACGCGCAGGCCCTGTGTGGGCCGGGGCGGCTCAGGGGGCCGGCCGGGCCACCCACTCCACCGGCAGGGCCAGCACCGGCCCCAGCTCGAGGAGCAGGGCGGCGGCGCCCAGCTCGGGGAAGAGCGCCGCCGTTCGCCGCAGCACCGCCTCACCGCCGGTCATGACCGCCGCCCCCAGCGACACCTGGAGGTCCCTCCAGTCGCCGCCGCTGCGGCGCACCTCGACGTCGGCGTCGGCCGGCAGCCCGGCGCTGGTCCGCGCCGCCGCCACCGCCTCCTCGAGCCCGCCCAGCTGGTCCACCAGCCGGCGGGTGAGCGCCTGCTGGCCGGTCCAGACGCGGCCGCCCGCCACCCGCTCCACCTCGGCGCGCGGCAGGGCCCGCCCCTCGACCACCCGGTCGAGGAAGGTGGCGTAGACGGCGTCGACTTGCCTCGCCACCAGGGCCCGCTCCTCGTCGCGCCACGGGCGGGCCAGCGTGGTGAGGTCGGCGTTCCGGCCCCGGGTCTGGACGTCGCGGTGGACGGAGAGCTTCTCCAGCAGCCCGGAGAGCTCGGGCTTGAGCACGAAGACCCCGATCGATCCGGTCAGCGTCGAGGGCTCGGCCAGGATCCGCTCGGCGCCCACCGCCGCCAGGTAGCCGCCGCTGGCCGCCACGTCGCCCATCGAGGCGATGACCGGCTTCCGCTCCCGCGCCTTCTTGACGGCGCGCCAGATCAGGTCGGAGGCCACCGCGTCGCCGCCGGGGGAGTCGACGCGCAGGACGATGGCCTTGACCCGCCCGTCCCGGGCCGCCTCCTCGAGCTGGGCGACCACGGTCTCGGCGCCGCTGATGCGCGCGCCGCCGAGCGGCTCGAGCCGGCTGTGGCCCGCGGCGATGATCCCCTCTAGGCCGACCACGGCGATGACCGGGGGGAGCCCCCAGCGCCGCGCCTGGCGGGGCGGCGCCGGATCGTACCCCTCGGCCAGGTCGAGCCCCCGGCCGGTGACCGTGCGGGACCAGCCCTCCAGCTCGTCGGGCCAGAGCAGCTCGTCCACCAGCCGCTCCTGCCGGGCCTCGGCGGCGGAGAAGACGCCCCGGTCGAGGAGCCCCCTGACGGCGGCGGCCTCGAGCCGGCGCCCCTGCGCCACGTCGGCGACCAGCCGGTCGTAGACGTCGTCGAGGATGGCCCCGGTCATCTCCTTCGACTCCGGCGACGGCTCGTTGCGCGTGAAGGGCTCGGGGGCGGTCTTGAAGCCGCCGGCCCGCACCGCCTCCACGGTCACGCCCAGCCGGGCCAGGCCGTCCTTGAGGTAGTACTGGCTGACGGAGAGGCCGTTCACCAGCAGCGTCGAGGACGGGGACATGGCCACCGAGGTGGCGGCGGTGGCCAGCCAGTAACCCTTCAAGCCGCCGCCGACCAGGGAGGCCAGCACCGGCTTGCGATCCCGCAGGCGCAGGATGGCCCCGCGCAGCTCCTCGATCCTGCCGGCGCCGAGCGGCAGGTCGCCGATCTGCAGCACCACCGCCCCCACCGCGGCGTCGTCGCCCGCCGCGGCCAGCTGCTCAAGCAGGACGCCGAAGCGATCCGGCCCGCGGAGCTCGAGGAAGAGGAAGCGGCGGGGCGCCAGCTCGCCGGCCAGGTCGAGGCGCGGGGTCGAGGAGGCGGCGGAGGCGGTGGGGTACCGCTCCCAGGAGGCGCGGGCACCGACCAGCCAGCGGGTGTCATCCTCGGCGGCGGCGGCCCCCACCGTGGCGCCGGCGTGCCGGCCGTTCCAGGTGAGCGAGACCATCCCCGCCGGGAGCCGCTGCGGCGGCGCCAGGGCCGTGCTCCCCACCGGGATCCGGTACTGGGCGGTGAAGGCGAGCCCACGGGCGAGCTCGACGGCGACCCCGACCGCGGCGCCGGTCACGTCGAAGCTTCCGCGGGCCTGGTCGTTGGCCAGCAGGTCGGCCGAGAGCGTCACCGAGTCGTCGAGGAAGCGGAGGCCGAGCCCGAGGTCGTAGCGGACCGGCAGCTTCCTCCCCAGGTACCTGGCGTCGACGCCGAGCATCGAGGCGCCGAGCGAGAGGTGCCGCCACGGGCGGAGGGCGAGGCCGAGGTCGAAGGCCTGCATGGGCTCGATGGCCGGGTCCGGCGAGCTCCACCAGCGCCAGGAGATGCCGAGCGAGGCGGTCTGGCCGTCGGTGAGCGCCAGCGCCAGCGTGGTGAGCCGGTAGCTGGTGCCGGCGGCGGGGCGGACCCACTCGACCGAGAGGCCGTGGCCGAGGGGGCCGGTGAGCCAGGCCCCGTAGAGGCCATCGCCGTCGGCGCCGAGCGGCCCGTGGCCCTGGACGTGGACGTAGTGGAGGGCCGGGCCGTGGACGAAGCCGATGCTGGCCGGGTTCACCGAGAGCGAGGTGGCCTCCTCGGCGACCGCCGCGCCCCCGGTCGGGAGCGGCAGGCCGGAGGAGAGGCTGGCCGGGAGGTCCTGCACCTGGGCGGCCGCGGGCGGCGCCGCCAGGGTGGCCAGGGCGAGCAGCCCGGAGACGGCGAGCTGAAGGGTGCGCCTGGCCAGCCGGTGCGTGGGCATGGCGCATCATAGCGGCAGCCGCGACCCGGCGGCGACCAGTGGCCTGGTCCTACTCGGTGCCGGCGTCCTCGACCGAGCGGATCAGCGCCTCGTCGAGCGGGACCAGGTTGCCCGACCGGTACTGCTTGAAGACGTCGAGCAGCTGCTCCTTGTGCGGGCGCACCTTGCCGATGGGGCAGAGCTCCCACTCCTTGAGCGGCTCGTCGCAGTAGCCCATCCGCTTGTCGCCGCACTTGGGCTGCAGGTAGCCGCCGATCTCCGGGACCGCCTTCATCACCTCGCGCCGCATCATCGCCACCATCTGGCGGATCTCCCACTGGGCGCGCCAGCAGAGCCGCAGGTCGGCGATGTGGAGCAGCTCGGTGAAGTTGACCATCACCTGGAAGTTGGTGGGGGTGGCGTTGGGCAGGACGAAGCGGGCGTCTTCGGCCGGGATCCCCTTCTGCAGGGCCTCCTCGTAGACCCGGGTGATCTCCTTCATCAGCTTGTCGTACTCGTCGGAGAGCCCCTGCTTCTGCCAGCTCTTCGGCATGACGTAGTCGAGCCGCTCCTCCTTGTAGCGGACATAGCGCTGCGACTGCTGCTCGAAGCTGATGCCGATGCGGTGGCGCACGAACTGGTGGGAGAGGGCGCGGGAGACGCCGCTGATGCCGAACCAGAAGACCACCTGCTCGAGCGGCGAGGCGTGGCCGGTCTTGAGCCGCTCGCCGATGAACTCGCGGATCTTCTCGGGCGGGATGCGGCCGTCACCGATCTCGTCCCAGACCTCGCGGGGGGTCTTGGGCGTGTAGCAGGTGCGGTAGGCTCCGTAGAGCTTGGCCAGGGGGTCGCGGGCGTGGTCGATGAGCCGGACGTCGAGCGGCATGGGTTTACCTCGAAAGGGAGCGCAGGATACTACATGGCACCCATGACGCCCGTCCCCGCATCGGCCTCCCACGTCGAGATGACCCAGCTGGTGATGCCGAGCCACGCCAACTCACACGGCACCGCCTTCGGCGGCACGGTGATGGCCTGGACCGACCTGGCCGCCGGCATGGCGGCCATGCGCCACGCCCGGCTCCCGGTGGTCACCGCCTCCATCGACCAGCTGGTCTTCCGCTCGCCGGTCCGCATCGGCCAGATCGCCCTGGTGCGGGCCCAGGTCAACGCCGTCTTCGCCACCTCCATGGAGGTGGGAGTGGTGGTGCTGACCGAGGAGCCGCTCACCGGGGAGCAGCACCTCTGCTGCGAGGCCTTCCTGACGTTCGTGGCGCTGGGGCCCGACCAGCACCCCCGGCCGGTGGCGCCGCTGCGGGCCGAGACCGAGCTGGAGCAGCAGCGTCAGCGCGAGGCGGGCACGCGGCGGGCCGCCCGGCTCGAGCTGCGCGAGACGCTGAAGGGGAGGTAGGGAGGCGCCGGGCCCTAGGGTCGCGGCCGCTCGACCTCGGCCTTGAGCGAGGCCAGGCCCCGCTCGAAGTCGGGCCCGATCATCTTGTCCATGTCCATGAAGACCGACATGGCGCGGGCCACCAGGCCGTTGGTGCCCGTCATGAGCCAGGTGACGCGGGAGCCCACGCCCTCGGGGACGACGACGAAGGAGGTCTCGCTGGTCGACTCGTAGGGGCGCAGGAACTCCAGCTTGATGACCACCCTGGCCCCCGGGGTCGCCTCGACGATGGTCATGCGGCCGGCGCCGACCTTGTCGTCGCCGCTCCAGGTGGAGACGGCGCCGACGCCCTGGCCGATCACGGTGGTCTTCTGGTTCGGGTCGAGCCTGGCCCAGGGGGACCAGCGCGCCCAGCGGTGGAGGTCGACGACCGCGGCGTAGACCTCGGCGGCGGGGGCCGAGATGGCGGCGGAGCGCTCCACCCGGTAGGTGGCGGGGCGGGTGGCGGCGACGGCCACCACCAGCAGCGGGACGGCGATGAAGACGGAGAGGATGGCGAGGATGAGCTTCTTGAGCACGGGGAGGCCTCCGCTGATGTTCTACGCGGTCAGCCCTTGCCGCGCAGGCGCAAGCAGAGCCCGCCCGAGTCGTAGTAGGTGAAGCGGACCGAGCCGGCCAGGAGGCGCATGCCGGGCTGGAGCGCCACGGCGTCGGGGCCGAGCTGGGCGTCCTCGACGGCGGAGCCGTTGGTCGAGCCGGCGTCCCGGACGGACCAGCCGAGCGGCTCGGGCTGGAGCAGCAGGTGGATGCGGGAGAGGGTGGCGTCGTCGACGACGATGTCGTTGTCGGAGGCGCGCCCGAGGGAGAGGTAGGTCCGCTGGGTGGGGGGCTCGAGCGCGATGGCGAGCGACTCACCGGCGCCATGGGGGACGCTGCCGAGGAGGCTGTCCTGGGCGAGGGTGTCCTTGGTCTGGTAGGTGGGGCGCCACGGCCCGGCCTCCCAGACCAGCCAGTCCTCCGGCCAGGCCTTGGTGAAGGCGTCGAGGGTCTGTCCCTGGGAGGCCTTGGCCAGCCAGGTCAGCAGGTATCCACGCAAGGAAGTCCTCCGCCCGGGATGACAGCATAGAGAAGCGGCGGCTGTCGACTGCTACTTGCAGATCATTTCACCGCCTCCACGCCTCGGCCTGGCAGGCAGGAGGACTGAAGACCGCTTCCCCCGTCCCCCCCTCCCGTCCCAGAGACCGCTTCCCCCGTCCCCCCCTCCCGTCCCAGAGACCGCTTCCCCCGTCCCCCCCTCCCGTCCCAGAGTAGTTCGGCGGACCAAGGTCCGCGGGACGGCCGGGGTGGGGTGGGCGGCGGTGAGGCAAGTGGCCGGAATCGCGAGCGGAGGCATTGGCACGGGTCCTGCGATGTAGCCCCAGGCCATGACCGCGCCACGCCAGGTGCTCCCGGGCACCACCTACCTCATCACCCGCCGGTGCCTGAACCGGCAGTTCTTCCTGCGCCCCTCCAAGGCCACCAACCAGCTCGTCGGCTTCCTCCTCGCCGTCGCCGCCGAGCGCTTCCACGTCGAGGTCCACGCCTTCTGCGTGATGTCCAACCACCTCCACCTCGTGGTCACCGACCCCGACGCCTGCCTCCCCGCCTTCGGCAGGTTCCTCGACTCGCTCATCGGCCGCTCCATGAACGCCATGCTGGGGCGCCAGGAGTACTTCTGGGGGCCGCCCACCTTCAGCGCCGTCGCCCTGCAGTCCCCGGCCGACGTCCTCGACAAGGTCGCCTACACCCTCGCCAACCCGGTCAAGGCCGGCCTGGTCCGCCGCGGACGGCTCTGGCCGGGGCTCTGGTCCGCCCCGGACCAGATGGGCGCCGCGCCCCTCGAGTTCGCCAGGCCCTCCTCCTTCTTCCGGCGGGCCGGCCAGGGGTCCCTTCCCGACCGGGCCTCCCTGCGGCTCGTCATCCCCACGGGCTTCGACTCTCCGGCCCACTTCCGCCGCTCCCTCCACGCCGCCCTCGCCGACCGGGAGCAAGCCGCCTCTGCCCACCTCGCCTCGCGCGGGCGTGGCTTCCTCGGCGTCCAGCGCGTGCTCACACAGAGCCCCTTCGACAGGCCTCCTACCAGGGAGCCCCTCGGAGGGCTCAACCCGCGCGTCGCCAGCCACGACACCTGGCGTCGCGTCCAGGCCCTCCGCGCCCTCGGCTCCTTCATCCAGGACTACCGCCGCGCCTTCGACCGCTGGCGCGCCGGCTCCTCCGGCGTCCTCTTCCCCGCCGGCACCTATCTCATGCGCGTCCTCCACCGCGCCCCCTGCCTCGCCCCTGGCTGACTCACCACCCCGTCAGCTTCCCCCACTCAGCCTCGTCACCACGTCAGTCGTCTCCGGCCGCGGTCGGGGACTGCCTGGGGACGGCTCTCCAGCCTGAGTCCAGGGGGTCCTCCCGCTTCGACGCCTCGGTTCAGGCGTCAGGTGGACCCTTCTGAGCGTGTTCGGGCGACGGTTCACTACCTGGCGACCCAAGTTGACCCAGCCGTACCCCGCGAGCGACTGGCGAGGTCTCAACTACTCCCGGACCGGTGCGGCTTCATCCACCCAGGTACGCCGCCTGGACCCGCGGGTCCTCGACCAGCTCCCTCGCCGCACCCTGGAGGGCCAGGCGTCCATGCTCGAGGACGTAGGCATAACTACTCTCGGACAGGGCCAGCCGGGCGTTCTGTTCGACCAGCAGGATGGTCGTCCCCTCCCGGTGGATCTCCCGGATGGTCTCGAAGATCTGCTGCACCAGGATCGGCGACAGCCCCATGGAGGGCTCATCGAGCAACATGACTCTGGGACGGGCCAGCAGGGCCCGGGCGAACGCCAGCATCTGCTGCTGGCCGCCCGACAGCGACCCCGCCAGCTGCCGCCGCCGCTCCCCGAGGATGGGGAACCGCCGGTACTGGTCCTCGATGGCCGCCGCCAGCCCGCCCGCCGGCTGGCGCAGCTCACCCGCCAGCCGCAAGTTCTCCTCGATGGTCATCCGCCCCAGGATGGCGCGCCCCTCGGGCACCAGCGTCAGGCCCGCCGCCACCGTCCGGTGCGCCGGGAAGCCGGTCACGTCGACGCCGCCGAGCCGCACCCGCCCGGCCCGCGGCCGGACCAGCCCGGCCAGCGCCGACAGGATCGAGGTCTTGCCGGCCCCGTTCGGCCCGATCAGGGTGACGATCTCCCCCTCGCCGACCCGCAGCGACACGCCGCGCACCGCCTCGACCTGCCCGTAGGCGACGTGCAGGTCCTCCACCTCCAGCAGCGGCGCCGCGGTGCTCATCGCGCGCTCCCCAGGTAGGCGGTGATCACCGCCGGGTCGGCCGCGACCGCCGCCGGGGTCCCCTCGGCGATCACCTTGCCGAAGTTGAGCACGGTGATCCGGTCGCAGACGTCCATGACCAGCCGCACGTTGTGCTCGACCAGCAACACCGAGTGGCCCTCGGCGGCGACCTGCCGGATCAACTGCGCCACGCCCTGCACCTCGACCGGGTTCATGCCGGCGGTCGGCTCGTCGAGCAGCAGCAGCCGCGGCTCGCTGGCCAGGGCCCGGGCGATCTCCACCCGGCGCTGCTCACCGTAGGAGAGGTGGCGGGCCTCCTCGTCGACCCGCTCCGGCAGGCCGACCCGTCCCAGCAGGGCCGCGGCCCGGTCACGGGCCTCCACGGCCTCGACCCGCGCGCTGCGCAGGAGCAGCAGGCGGGCCAGCAGCGAGGGGTTCCGGCGGCGGTGCTGCCCCACCAGGACGTTGTCCCGCGCCGTCAGCTCGGGGAAGAGCCGGATGTTCTGGAAGGTCCGGGCCACGCCCATCCCGGCGATCCGGTGCGGCGGGAGGCCGGCGATGGGCAGCCCCCCCAGTTCGATGGCGCCGGCGCTGGGGGCCAGCAGCCCGGAGACCAGGTTGATGAGCGTGGTCTTGCCGGCGCCGTTCGGCCCGATCAGCCCGTGGACCGTCCCGGCCGCCACCTCGAAGCTGGCGTCGTCGACGGCGCGCACCCCGCCGAAGGTCCGCTCCACGCCGCGCAGCGAGAGCAGCGCGCTCACGTCGAGGTCCCCGCTCCGGCCCGGGCCATCCGCCTGGAGCGCCGCGCCGCGCGCCGCTCCCGGAGCTGGCGAGGCAGCGAGACCAGCCCGGCCGGCAGGAAGAGGATCACCAGCAGCAGCACCAGCCCGTTGACCAGCATGCGCAGCGGCCCCGGCTCGATGCCGACCAGCGGGGCCGCCTCGCGCAGCACCTCGGGCAGCACGGTGAGGAAGCCGGCGCCGACCACCGGGCCCCAGAAGATCTGGGCGCCGCCGACCACGGCGAAGACCAGCATGTCGACCACCCGCGAGAAGCCGAAGCCGTTGGGCGCCACCATGAAGGTGAAGTGGGCCTCCAGCCCGCCGGCCAGCCCGGCCAGCGCCGCGCCCAGCACCAGCATCGCCAGCTTGTACCCGGTGGTGTGGATCCCCATGGTCCGGGCCGCCGGCTCGTCCTCGCGGATGGCCTCCAGGGCGAAGCCCCACTTCGACCCGCGCACCCGCCAGAGCACGAAGAGGGTCACCGCCACCGCCAGGTAGATCATCCAGATCGAGGCCTTCTGCGGGATGGCCACGATCCCCTGCGCCCCGTTGACGTACTCCCAGTTGACGAGGCCGAGCCGCACCACCTCGCCGAAGCCGATGGTGGCGATGGCCAGGAAGACCCCCTTGAGCCGGAGCACCGGCAGGCCGAGCGGCACCGCCACCAGCGCCGGCAGCAGGGCCGCCACCAGCAGCGCCACCGGGAGGGGCAGGTCGGCCTTCATGGTGGCCAGGGCGCTGGCGTAGGCGCCGATGGCGGCGAAGCCGGCGCTGCCCAGCGCCAGCTGGCCACAGGAGAGCGAGACGTAGATGGAGAGCCCCAGCAGCGCGTTGATGCCGATGTAGCCGAAGGTCGACTGGTAGGACAGGTAGAAGTCGGAGAGTTGTTCCAACAAGGGGTCAGGCCTCCCGGGTCACGGCGGCGCCCAGCAGGCCGCGCGGGCGCAGGACCAGGAAGAGGAAGAGCCCGGCGAAGGAGATGGCGTCGCGCCACGACCCGCCCAGGTTGGCCACCACGAAGACCTCGATGAGGCCGAGGGCGAAGCCGGCCAGCACCGCGCCCGGCATCGAGCCCATGCCGCCGAGGATGATCACCGCCAGCCCCTTCAGCTCCACGCCGCGCCCCATGTCGGGCGAGATGGAGTTGAAGGCCAGCCCGTAGAGCACGCCGGCGGCGCCGCCCAGGGCGGAGGAGATGAAGAAGGAGGCGGCGATGGCCCGGTCGACGTCGACGCCCAGCACCCGCGCCGCTCGCGGGCTCTCGGCCACCGCCCGCACCTCGCGCCCCAGCCGCGTCCGCTTCACCAGCCAGGTGAGCGCCAGGAAGAGCAGCACCGCCACGGCGATGATGGTGAGCTGCAGCCGCGAGACCGTGCCCCCGAAGAGCCGCAGCTGGTTGGCCGGCCCGTCCGGCAGCGTGCCGAACGGGAAGCGGGTGATGTTGGGCCCCCAGATCTCCAGCGCCACCGCCTCGATGATGGTGGCGGCCGCCAGCGAGCTGATCAGGCCGGAGATGTTGGAGTCGGTCCGGGCCCGCAGCGGGCGGAAGGCCACCCGCTCCAGCACCAGCCCCAGCACCCCGGCGAAGAGGACCGCCGCCGGGAGCGCCAGCAGGATGTGGAGGCCATGCCCCACCAGCGCCACGGCCACGAAGGTGGCCGCCATGAAGACGGCGGCGTGGGCCAGGTTGAGGATGTCGAGGACGCCGAAGACGAGCGTGTAGCCGAGCGCGAACAGGGCGTAGATGCTCCCCAGGAACAGCCCGTTGATGACCTGCTGCCCCACGCTCGCCTCCGGTTCCGGCTACAGCACGATCTGGAACTTGCCGTCCTTGACCACCTGCAGGGCGGGGTCGTGGTTGCCGTCGCGGCTCTCCAGGAAGGAGAAGGTGCCGAGCGGCGTGGCCAGCCCCTTGAGCTTGAGGAAGCCGGCGCGGACGTCGTCGCGCCCGCCCTTGCCGCCGGAGAGCTTGATGGCCTCGGCGATCACGGCCACGCCGGTCCAGGCCTGGGCGCAGAACTGGTCGGGCTCGTGGCCGCGGGCCGCCATGGTCTTGAGGAAGGCCTGGTTGGGCGCCTCGGTGCTCACCTTGTTCCAGGCGGTGCCGACGTAGACCCCCTCGGCGGCCGGGCCGGCGTTGGCGATCAGCTTCGGGCTGTTGAAGCCGTTGCCGCCGAAGATGGGCCCCTGCCAGCCGAGCTGCCGGGCCTGGGCCACGATGCCGGAGGCGTTCTCGACCAGCGCGGAGACCACCAGGATCTCCGGCTTGGCGGCCAGCAGCGAGGTGAGCTGGGCGGTGTAGTCCTTGTCCGGCTTGGCGAAGGTCTGGGTGCCGACCACCTCGAGCTTCAGCGCCTCGACCGCGCCCTTCATGACGTTGTAGCCGGCCTGGGTGAAGGCGTCGTCGTTGCCGTAGATCATCCCGGCCTTCTTGAAGCCGAGCTTGGCCTGGAGCCGCTTGAGGGCGCCGGGGATGACCTGGCCCTCGGTCAGCGAGACCCGCCAGATGTAGTCGCCGATGTCGGTGATCCCCTTGGGCGCGGTGTTGGAGACGGCCACCACCGGGACCTTGGCCCCCTGGGCGAGCGGATCGGCGGCGGTGGCGGTGTTGGAGAGGGTCGGGCCGATGATGGCCGAGACCTTGTGCTTGTTGATGAAGAGCTGGAAGACGGCGATGCCCTGCTCCTTGGTGGAGGCGTCGTCCTCGATTACGGCCTCCAGCTTGACGCCCTTGAGCGCGCCCGACTTGTTGATCTCCTCGACGGCGGCGAGGATGCCGGTCTTCTGCTGCGCGCCGTAGGCCGCCGCGGGGCCGGTGAGGCTGAGCGCGGCGCCGATCTTGACGACGGTCTCGGCACGGGCGGTGCCGGTGAGCAGGAGCGAGGCGGCGGCAAAGACGAGGGAAATCCGACCTGCGATGCGCATGAGAGATCCTCCAGGCAAATGGGGTGACGAACGGTTTTCGTACGCTGCGCGCCACTTCGCCGCAAGGGGCGTGTCGTGGCGCGGTGCGGCATGGGCGGTTCCGCGAAAGGCGGCCTGAACTACTCTGGGAGGGAGGGCTAGGACGGAGCGCCGAACTACTCCGGGACGGGTGGCGAGAGGTTCGGCGTGAACTACTCTGGGTCAGGAATAAGCCCCGGAACTTCGCCAACCTGGCCCCTCAGCCGCTACCCCTGGAACCTTCCCTCGATGGCGATCGCCTCGAGCGGGAGCCGGTCGCTCGGCGCCTCGCGCCCGCGCAGCTTCTCCGGGAGCTCCTCGACGCGCCCCGGGTGGCCGACCGCGATCATCACCTGCGGCTCCATCCCGGCCGGGAGCGCCGCTGCCGCCCGCGCCGCCTCCCGATCGAAGCCCCCCATGGCGTGGACCACCAGCCCGGAGAGCGTCCCCTGCAGCGCCAGCCCCATCCAGGCGGCGCCCGCATCGAACGGCGCCGAGGGGGCGGCCTTGCCGTCGTCGCGCACCACCCTGGCCGAGAGCAGCAGCAACGCCCCGGCCCGCAGGCACCACTCCTGGTTGCCCGGCACCAACGCGGCCAGGTAGAGGTCGAAGTGCGGGGTGCCGGCGAGCGCGTAGGCGAAGCGCCAGGGCTGGCCGTTGCCGCCCGACGGCGCCCAGCGGGCCGCCTCGAGCAGGGGGAGGAGCTGGGCCCGGGTCAACGGCGCGCCCGACATGGCGCGCGGCGACCAGCGGCGGAGGAAGAGCGGATCGATCGGCTGGGAGGAGGTCCGGGGCATCCACCCAATCTAGCCGGGCCGCGCCGCCCCGCAACCTGCGCGGCGGGCAGCCCGGCGTGGACCGGCGCTACTTCGCGGCGATCCAGCCGTCTGTGGTGAGCAGCTCGGCGGTCAGCACCGCGCCGCCGGCGGCGCCGCGCACGGTGTTGTGCGAGAGGGCCACGAAGCGCCAGTCGAAGAGGCTGTCCGGCCGGAGCCGGCCGATGGTGACCGCCATGCCGTTCCCGGCGTCGCGGTCGAGCCGGGTCTGCGGGCGGGAGTCGTCCTCGAAGTACTGCAGGAAGGGCTTCGGCGCGCTCGGCAGCGAGAGCTGCTGCGGCCGCCCGGCGAACTCCTTCCAGAGCTTCAGGATCTCCTCCTTGCTGGCCTTCTTCTCGAACTGCACGAAGACCGCGGCCATGTGGCCGTCGGAGGCCGGCACCCGGATGCACTGGGCGCTGATGACCGGGGTGCGGGCGGCGACGATGCCGCTCCCCTCGATCCGCCCCCCAGATCTTCATGGGCTCCTTCTCCGACTTCTCCTCCTCCCCCTTGATGAAGGGGATGAGGTTGTCGACCATCTCCGGCCAGGTCTCGAAGGTCTTGCCGGCCCCGGAGATCGCCTGGTAGGTGCAGACGGCGATCTTCTGCGGCCCGAACTTCAGCAGCGGGTGGATGGCCGGGACGTAGCTCTGCAGCGAGCAGTTGGGCTTCACGGCGATGAAGCCGCGCTTCACGCCGAGTCGCTTGCGCTGCAGCTCGATCACCTGGGCGTGCTCGGGGTTGAGCTCGGGCACCATCATGGGCACGTCGGGGGTGGCCCGGTGCGCCGAGTTGTTGGAGATGACCGGCGTCTCGGCGCGGGCGTAGTCCTCCTCCAGCTTCGCCGTCTCCTCCTTCGACATGTCGACCGCGCAGAAGACGAAGTCGACCTCGGCGGCGATGGCCTTGACGTCGGAGGCGTTGCGCACCGTGAGCGCGGCCGGCGCGGCGGGCATGGCGGTCTTGAGCGCCCAGCGCCCCTTGACGGCGTCGGCGTACCTCTGGCCCGCCGAGTTGGCGCTGGCGGCCAGCAGCGTGACCTCGTACCAGGGGTGATTCTCCAGCAGGGCCAGGAACCGCTGGCCCACCATCCCGGTCGCGCCCAGCACTCCCACCCGCAGCTTCTTCTGGTTCATGACGCCCTGGCCTCCATGCCACCCGTTTCGAGGGGCGAGCACGATACCAGACCGCCCGACGGGGAGGCGAGCCGAAGCGCCGCGCCGCTCCTTCTTGCCGCACTCGCCAACCTGTCTACGCAGGCGGCGCTTGACGGCGTCGGGGAGGCCGCCTACCTGTAGCGGATGCTGAGCCTGCTCGATGCGGCGCCCGACTTCACGGCCGAGGGCGTGACCGGCCGCGGCGAGCCGGTGGCGCAGCGGCTCTCGGACCTGCGCGGCGGCTGGGTGGTGCTGTTCTTCTACCCCCGTGACTTCAGCAGGATCTGCCCGACCGAGCTCCGCGAGCTGAGCAAGCGGACCGCCGAGCTGGAGGGGGCGGTGCTGGGGATCTCGATCGACGACGTCGCCACCCACCGGCGCTGGATCACCGAGGCCCTCGGCCCGGTGAGCTTCCCGCTGCTGGCCGATCCCGGGGGGGCCATCGCCCGCGCCTACGGGGCCTGGCTGGAGGCCGACGGCGTGGCTGGCCGCGCCACCTTCGTCATCGACCCGGCGGGCGTGATCCAGTACGCGGCCATCCACAGCCGGCGGGTGGGGCGGTCGATCTCGGAGCTGGTGCGGGTGCTGGAGGCGCTGCGGACCGGCGACGCCGTCCCCGCCGGCTGGCAGCCAGGCCAGCCGACGCTCGGCCGCTGAGCCGGCCGGCGCTTCCCGGGGCGGTCCCGCCTACTTCCCGCCGAGCAGCGAGATGGGCGAGACGCCCAGCGCCTTGGCGACCTTCTCCAGCATGTCGAGCGGGGGCGAGCGCTGCCCGCGCTCCAGCATCGACACGTAGGAGACGGAGATCCCGACCTTGTCGGCCAGGACCTTCTGGGAGAGCTTCTTCTTGCTGCGGAGCTTGCGGACGTTACCGGCGAAGCGAGTCACGAGGTCCATGCACGCTAGGTAACGTTGGACCGCCCCGGAGGCAAACCCCTTTTCGGGGTCCATGGCAGAATTCGCCCCCGGGTGGATCTCCGGAGGGGCCGGTTGGTGGTAGGAACCCGGGCCGACCCCCCGCAGGAGCGCCGCATGCCGAGCACCTCGCTGACCTTCGCCGACCGCGCCGCGCACCGGGCCTGGCTGGCCACCCAGGCCCGCCTGCCGCGGGGCTTCCGCGCCGGCGCCACCGCCTTCGAGTTCACCCCCTTCGAGGTGGAGAAGCCGGCCCGCATGAAGCTGGCGCTGCTCACCGTCGAGCCGCCCACCGCCGCCTTCGCGGCGGTCTTCACCCGGAACGCCTTCCCCGGGGCGCCGGTGCTGGTGGGGCGCCGCCGGCTCGGCGAGCCGCGCCTCGGCGCGGTGCTGGTCAACAACAAGATCTCCAACGTCTGCGCGCCGGGCGGGGTCGAGGCCTCGGAGCGGCTCTGCGCCGAGGTGGCCCGGTCGCTGGGGCTCCAGCCCACCGAGGTGCTGCCCTCCTCCACCGGGGTGATCGGCTGGCGGCTGCCGGTGGAGGCCATGGTGGCGGCGCTCCCCGGGGCGGCGGCCGGCCTGCAGGGCGAGAGCATCCTCCCGGCGGCCGACGGCATCATGACCACCGACCTCTACCCCAAGGTGCGGCGCGTCGACCTGCCGGGCGGCGCCTCCATCGTCGGCATCGCCAAGGGGGCGGGGATGATCGAGCCCAACCTGGCCACCATGCTCTGCTACCTGCTCACCGACGCCGACGTCGACCGGGCCACCCTGCGGGCGGCGCTGGCGGCGGCGGTGGACGCCAGCTTCAACGCCATCTCCATCGACTCCGACACCTCCACCAGCGACACGGTGGTGGCGCTGGCCTCGGGCCGGGCCGGTCCGGTGGCCCCGGCGGCCTTCCAGGCCGGCCTCACCCGGGTGTGCCGGGACCTGGCCGAGGACGTGGTCCGCAACGGCGAGGGGGTGCGCCACGTCCTGCGGGTCACGGTGCGCGGGGCGCCCGACGCGGCGGCGGCGCGGCAGCTGGGGAAGGCGGTGGTCAACTCGCCGCTGCTCAAGACCGCGGTGGCCGGCAACGACCCCAACGTCGGGCGGCTGGTGGCGGCGCTCGGCAAGGAGGCCGGGGCCCGCGGCATCCCCCTCGATCCGGACCGGGCCCGCATCACCATGGGCGGCGAGGTGATCCTGGAGGGCGGCCTCTTCCGGCTCGACCGCGAGAAGGAGCGCCGGCTCACCGCCCACCTCCAGGCCGCCGAGCTCTACCCCCAGGCCCCGGCGGCCGACGGCATCACCTTCAAGCCGCCGGTCGACTTCCCGCCCCACGAGCGGGCGGTGGAGGTGGAGATCGGGCTGGGGCTGGGGACCGGCGAGGCCGAGGTGCTGGGCGCCGACCTGACCCACGAGTACGTCACCGAGAACGCCGACTACCGCAGCTGACCCGCGGCGTGGTCCGGCCCCGCGGCGCCGGCCCGGCCGTCCGTTCGCCGGTTCGCGAGGCGGGCTTGCGCCCCGCGTCATGACAACCTCGGGCCATTCTGCTGGGATTCCACTCACCGGGAGTCCTGCTTCACGGAGGTCATCGTGGCCTCGCCGTCCAGC
Organism: Anaeromyxobacteraceae bacterium; assembly: GCA_032654565.1. Classification (GTDB taxonomy): domain Bacteria; phylum Myxococcota; class Myxococcia; order Myxococcales; family Anaeromyxobacteraceae; genus JADKCZ01. Next base: position 437,678 of record JAULAX010000018.1, read on the forward strand.
CACCCCGAGCTGCCACCGCCTCACGACCTGGTCGTGGAGACCTTCGAGGCCGGCGGGCACGCCTTCGCCATCCTGGAGTGGCCGACGGGAGGACCGTCGCCGCGCCCGGCCATGACCCCGGCCGAGGAGGCGGTGCTGGAGCTGCTCCTGGCCGGCCTGTCCAACGCCGAGATCGCGCTGCGGCGGGGCCGGTCGGCCCGCACCGTGGCCCACCAGGTGGAGGCGATCTTCCGCCGGCTCGGCGTCGGCTCGCGCCCGGAGCTCTTCGCGCTCCTCTCCCGCTCCCGGTCGGGGCGGGCGCCGACGAGGGAGACGCCGTGAAGGTGGACTGCGTCCGGATCATCGAGGCGGGCTACGCCCAGCAGGCGGCGGAGCCGGCCTGGCTCGGCGAGCTCCTCGAGCCGTTCGAGCCGCTCTCGGGCGGGCTGGGGGTCGTGGGGACGGTCTACGACTTCGAGGCGGCCGAGCCCGGGGCGCGCCTCTGGGTGCACAGCCGGTCGATGGCTCCAGCGCTGGCCACCGCCTACCAGCGGAGCCGGCGCCTCCTCGCGGCCCACCACCTCGACGCGCTGAAGGCGATGCTCCGCCCGGCCCTCGGCGGGGCCTGCTGGACCAGCAAGGTGGGGATGGCCCTCCCGGAGCAGGCGCGGCTCGAGGCGCGCGCCTGCTTCGCCGGGACCGGCCTGGGCGACACCCTCGGGGTGCTGGTGGCCGAGCCCGGCTGCCCGACCGTGACCATCTCGATCCCCTTCGCCCGGACCTTCGCGGTCCCGTCGCGCACCATGGAGCAGCTCCGCCGGGTGACGGCCCACCTCACCGCGGCGCTGCGGCTCCGGACCCGCCTGGAGCGGGCCGGGGAGCCCGGCGCGGCGGCGGAGGCGGTGCTCGATCCACGCGGGAAGGTGCACGACGCCACCGGGCCGGCCGCCTCGGCGCCGGCGCGCGCCAGCCTCACCGACGCGGTCCGGTCGGTGGAGCGGGCGAGGGGCCGGCTGCGACGGAGTGATCCCGAGGAGGCGCTGGCCATCTGGCGCGCCCTCTTCGAGGGGCGCTGGTCGATCGTCGAGCGGACCGAGGCCGACGGGAGGCGGTTCCTGCTGGCCCACCGCAACGCGCCCGGCTTCACCGACCCCAAGGGGTTGGCCCCCGGGGAGCGGGACGTCCTCGTCTACGCCGCCCGCGGCCTCTCCAACAAGTACATCGGTTACCTGCTGGGTATCGCCACCAGCACGGTGAGCACCCGCCTGGCCTCGGCGCTGCGGAAGCTGTCGCTCGGCTCGCGCCGCGAGGCCATCGCGCTGTTCGGCGACCTGCCGCCTGTCCCGGCGGCGGGCCTGGCCTCGCCGGAGCGGCCCACGGCGACGGCCTAGGGCCGTGGCCGGGGCCCCAGGGCGTCACGCCCCGTGGCAGGCGCGGGGCCCGGGGCGTGCCCGACCTATCGCCCGGCTCGATGCCCATGGCAGCCGGTCACAGGGGGGCCGTACCCTGCGCGGTACCGGGGCCCGCAGCGCCAACCGTCTCACCGGGGCCCCGCTCAACCCACGGTGCACCGACGGAGGTCACATGCGGACGAAGATCCTGGTGGCGATGGCGATGCTGGGCGGGGCGGCGGCCGGGGCGCAGGAGCCGGCGCCGATCCCGAAGGAAGGGACGGGCTCGTACACGACCATGGGCTCCTTGACGCGCACCGCGCTCCCCATGGGGAAGGACCACCTGCAGGTGACCTGGGAGTTCCTCGGCGTGCAGCTCGCCGACGAAGGCAAGGGCGTCACCCACAACGCCTCGGTCCGCTGCCTCGGCTCCGTCTTCGCGGCCGGCGGCGAGTACCAGAGCTTCACCAACTCCTGCATCTTCACCCGGCCGGACGGCGACCAGGCCTTCACCACCGAGACCGCCACCGGGAAGATCGGAGGTCTCTCCAAGGGGACCTCCCGGTTCGTCGGCGGCACCGGCAAGCTGGCCGGGATCACCGGGAGCAGCGAGTTCACCAGGTACTTCGTCCGCCCGGCGACCGAGGCCACCTTCCAGTCGGTGACCAGGTCGAAGGGGAGCTACAAGCTGCCGTGAGGGGGTGGGGGGCCCCGGGGCGGGCTACTTCCCGCCCCGGGCGTTCCAGACCTTCATCAGCTCCGGCGAGCCCTGCGAGCGGATGCCGCTGTCGGTGAGCAGCTCCTCGGTGGCCGCCGCCAGCTCCTTGCGGGAGAAGACGATGGCCTCGCCGCCGCGCCGGTCGAAGTCGATGGTGATGAACTCGCCCCGGGCGTCGCGCAGCAGCTCCACGGCGTGCTGCAGGTTCTTCACCGCCACGCCGTTGATGGTCTTCACCACCGCCCCCTGCGGCGAGTCGTAGCCCTTGGCCAGCCGGTGGGGCAGGAAGGGGGACGGCACCATCACCAGCTCCTCGCCGGGGAAGGCCGGCCCGTCGAGCATGCGGGTGAAGAGCGGGCTCCCGAACATGTTGGCCATGGCCCCGCGGCCGCTGGTGGTGACGAACTGCTGCGAGGCCACCGAGAAGACCATGGGGCCGAGGATGAAGTAGGGCGGGTAGGTGCCCTGCAGGTCGGGCACCATCACCCGCCGCGCCGCGCCCACCGGGAGCTGGACCACCAGCGGCTTGCCGGCGCGGACCACCGAGAGCGCCACCGCGCCGTCCCGGGCCAGCTTCTGCACCAGGTACTGGAAGCGGACCCGCAGGTTGGGGCCGAGCTGCACCATCCCCTGGTCGTCCACCGGGACGTCGCCGATGCGGGTGATGACGTCCCAGGGCTTGAGCAGGCTGCTGCCCTTGCCGAAGGGCTCGTGCACCACCATGCCGGCCACGCCCTTCTCCAGCTTGAGGAAGGCCCGCAGCGCCGGGTTCTCCAGGGTCTGCAGCTCGTCGTGCATGGCCGGCTTGCCGTCGTAGCGGCCGTCGGCCACGTCGCGCAGGAAGAGCTCGATCTCCTCGTTGGGGATGATGTAGCCGATGTTCTGGGCCCCCCCCAGGGTGCTGAAGGCCAGGCCGATCATCTTGTCGCCCACCACCGCCGGGCCGCCGCTGTTGCCGGGGTTGATGGCGGCGTCGATCTGGATGCGCAGCCCGGAGACCGGGAAGTTGTAGGAGGTGAACTCGATGCGGGAGACGATCCCCTTGGTGATGGAGAGGTTGCTGCCGCCGGTGGGGTAGCCGTAGGCCATGACCGCGTCCTTGACGTCGGGCATGGAGCCCAGCCGGGCCAGCGGCGGGTGCTTGTCGAAGAAGGACTCGTCGTCGAGCCGGAGCAGGGCCAGGTCGATGCCCGGGGCGATGAACTCGACGGTGGCCGAGATCTTGTCGCCGGCCTGGTGGGCCTGCACCTGCACCTGGGTGGCGTAGAGCACCACGTGGGCGTTGGTGAGGATGCGCCGCCCCTCCACCACCACGCCGCTGCCGGTGGCCTCGGCGGGCGGGGCCTTGGCCCAGGGTCGGGCCACCTCGGGGGCGCGGAGGGTGGAGAAGATCTTCACCACCGAGCTCTCCACCACCCCGGGGGCGGCGGGGACGCTGGCCTGCGCCAGGGCGAGGCCGGGCAGGAGCCCGGCGAGGAGGAGCAGGCTGGAGCGGAGGGGCATGGTGGCGGGTCCTGGGATCAGCGGCCGCGGACGGCGCGGACCGCGGCGGCGGCGGCGCTGAAGACGCCGGGGATCTGCGCCTCGGTGAGGCAGGAGAAGGCGACCCGCAGGTCGGTGGCGCCGAGGGCGATGGTGCCGACGCCGTGGTCGTCGAGCAGCCGCACCCGCACCGTGTCGGCGTCCGCCCCCTTGAGCCGCAGGCACATGAAGTACCCGGAGTTGAAGGGGTAGACGTCCCAGCAGTCGGCGTACTCGGTCTTGCGGCACTCCACCGCCACCACCTCGGCCCGCTTGCGCAGCGTCGCCACCTTCTCGGCCTGCTGGGGGCGGAAGTCCGGGTCGTTGAGGGCCTTCAAGACCACCGACTGGCCGGGGTTGGAGATGTTGGAGACGTAGGCGCGGATCAGGCCGGCGGTCTTGTCCTCGAGCGCCTTGTAGACGGCGGCGGTGCCGTTCTTGATGCCGAAGGTGAGGAAGCCGACGCGCAGCCCCCAGATGAAGGCCTCCTTGGTGCCGCCGTCGACCTTGATGGCCAGCAGGTTGTCGGAGGCCCGGGCCAGGCGGCCGAAGACCGACTCGGTCTGGCAGTCCGGGTGGTAGAACATCCCGTAGTAGGCGTCGTCGACGCTCACCACCAGCCGGGTCCCGGCCTCGGCCTCGGCGGTCAGGGCGGCGACGATGCCGTCGGCCTCGGCGCGGGTCGGGGTGTAGCCGGAGGGGTTGTTGGGGAAGTTGAGGGCCACCACCAGCTTGCGGCCGCGGTGGCGCTTCAGGCCGGCGGTGAAGGCCGCCAGGTTGAAGCCGGTCAGCTTCTCGTCGAAGAACGGGAAGTAGTCGAAGCTGGCGCCGAGCCGGGTCTCCCAGGTGAGGTTGTAGTTCTCCCAGAGCAGGTTGGCGGAGAGGACGGCGTCGCCCGGATCGAGGAAGAGATCGCCCACCAGCCCGAGGCCGTGGGTCAGGGCGTTGGTGACCACCGGGTTGGAGACCAGCTGGTCGCCCAGCGACGGGGTCTCGGCCCGCTGCTTCTTGGCCCAGGCGGCCCGCACGTCCGGCTTCCCGTAGCTGGGGGCGTAGTCGTAGATCTCGCCGGGGGTGAGGCCGGTGAAGTACTTGCTCACCACCCCGAGGTGCATGGGGGCGCCGTTCTCGGTGGCGATGCCGACGGTGGCGTTGGCCGACTTGGCCTTCAGCTTGGCCTCGGCCCCCTGGGCCAGGATCCCCTTGGCCGGGAAGAAGAAGCGCTTGCCGCGCTCGGCGAGGAGGTCGAGGACCACCGGGCAGTCCTTCTTCAGCGCGTCGTTGGCGGCCTGGGCGAGCGGGTTGAGCGGCGCGGTGGGCATGCGGGGCTCCTGGCGGGAGGGGTGTTCGTGCGGAGGGTGCGCGGCCGGACAATGTGGCATGGCCCGGGAAGGCGATTCAAGGGAGAAGGGGTCGCAGGCCGCGCCACATCCGCACGCTGGTCCAGCCGACGAAGGTGAGCCAGAGCGGGCCGGCGACGGCGAGGAGGTTGGCCGCCGCCACCGAGAAGGGCTGGCCGGCCACCGGGAGCGAGGCCAGGCCGGCGAGCAGCCCCAGCGCCCCCACGCCCCGCTCGCCGCGACCGAGGAGCGCCGAGGCCAGGCCGAGCAGCCCGAGCCCCAGCAGCAGGTTGAAGAGGGCGTCGAGCGAGAGGGCCACGCCGAGCAGCGCCCGGCCCGCCGGGCCGGCGGCGTCGCCGGGCAGCAGGTGGGTGACCAGCACCAGCGGCCCCACGCAGCCCGCGGCGTTGAGGGCGGCGCCGAGGGTGATGGCCCCGGCGCCGAAGCGGGCCCAGGGGGTGGGGGCGCGGCGGGCCAGCCCGGCGGCCCAGCCGGCCAGCGCCAGCAGGCCGAGGATGAAGGCGACGGCGCTCCCCACCGTCGCCTGCGGGTGGGCCACCGACAGCGCCGCCCACCGGTCGAGCTGGTCGGGGCGGTAGGCGCCGGTGATGTCGCCGAGGAACAGCACGCCGGCCACGTTGCCGGCGACGCCGACCAGCCCGAGGAGCGCGGCGAGCCGGTCGGCGGGTGGGGAGGTGGGGTCAGCCATCGCAGGACTCCTGTCCGCCGCGGCCGACCGCCGGTGCGGCGGTGGCGAGGCGAAGCTCCAGTCTAGCGGGGCGGTCTCCACGACGCCGCGCTCAGCGGATCCCGATGGGGGGGCGCGGGGGGGAGCCGCAGACCCCGAGCCGCTCGGCCAGCCCCGGGAAGGCGCAGGCGCAGGACCCGGCGGGCGTGGCGGCGCCGCTCCAGGCGGTGGGGCGGGACGGGTCGCGCGGGGCCGGGACCACCAGCGAGCCGACGAAGTCGCCCCGGGTGTAGACGGCGTCGATGAGCGCGGCCAGCTTGCCGACCTCGGCCGCCGTGACCTGCCCGCTCGAGGTGGCCTGGTAGAACTGCACCGTCACCCGGACCGGGAAGCGCGGATCGCGCTCGATGGTGAGGCCGGCCAGCTCGGTGAACGGCCCCTCCAGCTCGCCGTGGCCGAGCACCGCCTGCTCCATGGCGTCGGCCGCCTCGGCCATGGGGGCCGCCTTGGCCTCCGACTTCATCATGGGCGAAGGGGCTCCGGAGCCCAGGGCGTAGGCGCGGCGCGGCCGCTCCACGCGCAGCGGCACCTGGATGAGCATGAGCAGGTTGGCGTCCTCGCCGAGGCTGGCGGAGGACTCACCGTTCATGGTGACGCCGCTGGCCTCCACGTCGGAGCGCCGCTCGGCGGTGAGGGGGGCCCGCTGGCCGCCGTCGTTGAAGAAGAGCCGCTGCCCCCAGGCCCCGGTGCCGACCTGGTCGCGGCCGTTGTCGACGATCGACGCCGAGGTCCCCTGGCGTGTCACCAGCAGGGTCAGGACCGCGGGGTGGCCGGCCGTCGACTGGTAGTTGAAGATGACCGGGTGGAAGGTGGCCCGGGCGCCGCGGGGCACGGGCAGGAAGGCGGCCTGCGCCGAGACCAGCGCGTGGGTGTCGCGCGGGGCCAGCAGGGTGCCGCCGCGGATGGCGCCGTTCCCGGGCGCCGAGAGGAAGCGCCCCGGCTCCGCCAGCAGCTCGCGCAGCGTCACCACCTGCTCGGGGGCGCCCGGGCGCTGGTTGCCGGTGCGGAGCCAGACCTTGTCGAGCGCCACGTCGGCGGTCCGGTCGGCGAAGTTGGGGAAGCGCAGCACCGGCATCAGCGACGGGGCCCGCCCGGCGCCGTTGGCCACGGCGATGGTCACGTCGGAGATGTTGGGGCCGACCGACGAGCCCTGGTGCCGCCCGGTGTCCTCCCAGAGCACGTTGACGAACTGCAGGCCGCGGGCGCCGGCGAGCCGCTGCGCCTCGGGGTCGGAGACCAGGGCGGCGACCCGGTCGACGGCGGAGCCCGGCGGGACGGCGACGGCGTGGGCGGTGAGCAGGGCGGCGAGGGCGGCGGCGAGCGGGCTGTGCATGGTCGGCTCCGGCGTGCGTTGAAGGACTCTGGGACGGGAAGCGGAAGGACTCTGGGACGGGAAGCGGGGACGGGAAGCGAATTACTCTGGGACGGGAATCGAACGGGGACGGGAATCGAACGGCTCTCTCCAAGGTGAACGCGCCGGGCCGGGGAACGATCTGGAGGACCGCGCCGCGGCCGGTGGTCCGCCGCCCGGCCGGTGGGCGGGACGCCCCAGGTTCCTGATCACGGCCGGTTGGGCGCGGCACCGGGGCTGCATCCCCCCGCCGCATGACCCCGTTCGACACCTCCACCGAGCTGGCCTGCCGGTCGTCGACGGCGGGCGCCGACCTCGGCCTGGCGGCCGACGTGGCCGAGGCCTGGGTCGAGGTGGCCAGGCTGCGGCGGCTGGCCAGGCTGGCGGCCAGCGAGGCGCTGGAGCGGCGAGGGCTGGTGGCCGCCTGCGCCGGCGACCCGCTCCACCCCAGGACCCAGGGGCTGTCGGCGGCGGCCGAGTTCCACGCGGCGCGGGCCACGGCGGCGGCCGAGCGGGCGCGCGACTCGGAGCGCCGGGCGGCGGAGCTGGAGCTGCGCCACCAGCTGGCCTGCCGGGAGGCCCGGTGCGCGTGAGCGAGGAGGTGAGGGTGACCGAGCAGCGGCGCGAGGCGGGGCGGCGCGGCGACTTCGGCGCGGCGCTGCAACGGGCGGAGGCCAGGCGCGCCGAGGCGGGGCGGGCCGACGCCGGCCGGGCGGCGCAGCAGGCCGGAGAGCGGCTCACGCAGGCACGGCGGACCGGCGCCGGGGGCCGTCCCGACACCGACGCGGCGGTGAAGCCATCCGGTGCGGGGCCCGGCGAAGCGGCGGCCAGTGGAGGCCGGGGCGAGCGCGCAGCGGGTGGGGCCGGCGGCGAGCCGGCGGGAGCGAGCGGCGCGCTGGCGTCGAGCCGTCCACATGGCGCAGGGGGCGAGCCGGGCCTGGCCGCCGACCCGGCCCGGGCGGCGCTCACCCAGGCGATCCGGGCGCTGCCCCCGGTCATCGAGGCCTTCGGCGGCGCCGGGCGCGAGGTGCTGGCCATCGACTTCGGCGGCGCGCTGGCCGTGGAGCTGCGCCAGGCGGCCGGCGGGGTGGCGGTCCAGCTCTCGGCGCCGGGGTCGCTCCAGCCGGCGGCGCGCACCGAGCTGGCCGGGCTCTGCCGGGCGCTGGCGTCGCGTGGCGTGGTGGTGGTGAGCGCCGAGGTGCGCGGGAGTCCACCGGGGCCGGGGCGCCGACGTTGACGGCCCTCCGGGCCTTCGCTACAAGGGGCCCCCGGTAGGGCACCGTCGCCAAGTGGTAAGGCAAGGGTCTGCAAAACCCTTATTCCCCGGTTCGAATCCGGGCGGTGCCTCCAACACCCTTCCAGTCCTGGTCTTCCTCGTGGTCCAAGCCCCTTCCGGGGCGGTAGCCCGGGCGACACCTTGTTCGTCGGCCTCGGCTGGGCCACGCTCGCCGCCGGTCATGGTCGCCGCCGGCGTGGCGCGCCGCCTGGGCCAGCCGACGACTTCACCGGGAGATGACATGCGCAGACTGCTGCTGGCCGCCCTGCTGGTCCTCGCCGTCCCCACCACCTCGCACGCCCTCGTGGGCCTCGGCCTTCGGCTCGGCTACGGGGTGCCGAACGGCGACCTGGCCAAGGGATCCAAGTACAAGGACACCATCGACTCGCAGGTGCCGCTCCAGCTGGACGTCATGTTCGGTCCGCGGTCCGCGCAGTACGGCCTCTACGTCGGGTATGCGCCCAACCAGGTCGACACCACCGGCATCCCCTCCTCCATCTCCATCACCTCCTCGACCACCCGGGTCGGGCTCCAGGCCACCCGGCAGCTCCTCGACCTCGGGCTGGTGGGGATCTGGGCCGGGGCCGCCAGCGGCCTGGAGATCTTCCAGCTGGAGATGAAGGGTCCGATCCCCACGGCCAGGATGCAGGTCCGGGGCTGGGAGTTCCTCACCGTCACGGCCGGCGTCGACATGAAGGCGCTGCCGCTGCTCGACCTCGGCGCCTTCGTCAGCGCCGGCTTCGGCCAGTTCGGCGTCTCCACGCTCAAGGTCAGCGGCGTCGAGACCACCCAGGGGATCGGCGCCGACAAGCGGGTCCACGGCCTGGTCCAGCTCGGCCTCCGGGGAATGATCAGCCTCTAGCCGTCGGCGCCAGCCAGCCCCGCTCCAGGTACCAGCGGGCGGCGCGGGCCACCGACTCGGCCAGCGGCGTGGCGGCGGTGAAGCCGAGCCGCGCCCTGGCCTTGCCGGTGTCGCAGACCCAGCCCGGCGCCAGCAGCTGCTTGGCCAGCTTGCGGTTGAGCGGCAGCCGCCGCCCGGTGAGCCGGGTGACCAGGTCGGCGAGCGCCGCGGCGCCGGAGAGGAGCGGCGCCGGCACGTCGACGCGGCGGGTCTCGACGCCGAGGGCCTGGCCGGCCGCCACCATCAGCCCCTGCGCCGTGGTCCGCTCGTCGCTGGCCAGGAAGTAGGCCTCGCCGACGGCCTCGGGCCGGTCGGCCAGCAGCAGTAGCCCCTGGGCGCAGTCGTCGACGTCGATCCAGGAGAGCGGCCGCACCCCGCCGAAGCCGAGCGCCCACCCGCGCCTCGCCAGCTTGAAGAAGAGCAGGTTCTCCTTGTCCCCCGCCCCCATGATGCGCGGCGGCCGGGCCACCGTGACCGGGAGCCGGTCGCGGTAGATGAAGGCCACCCGCTCCGCCTCGGCCTTCGACTCCCCGTACCACTCGGCGGGGCGCAGCGGCTCCTCCTCGCGGCAGCCGGTGGCCGACGGGGCCGAGGCGGCCCGCGAGCCGGCCAGCACGAAGCGGCGCAGCCCCGGCGCCCCGGCCACGCAGGCGTCGAGCAGCAGGCGGGTGGCCCCGACGTTGACCCGCCAGAAGGCGTCGCGCTCGGCGGCCCGCCGCAGCCCGGCCAGGTGGAAGACCACCTCCACGCCGGCCACCGCCGCCGCCAGCGCCGCGGGATCGGTGGCGTCGCCCAGCAGCACCTCGACGCCGGGCCGCTCCAGCTCCGGCACGGGGCGGCGCACCAGGGCCCGGACCGTGTCGCCGCGCACCGTGAGGGCGCGGACCAGGGCCTGCCCGAGGAAGCCGCCGGCGCCGGTGACGAGGGCCTTCATGGTCGGAGACAGGAGCATGCGCCACCCGGGCCGGTCAATCTGGACCGCGAGGACGGGACCTCGACGACGGGACCGCGAGGACGGGACTGCGAGGACGGGACTGCGAGGACGGGACCGCGAGGACGGGACTGGGATGTCCGAACGCCCTGAGCCCGCAGGGTCATTCGCCGGCCCGGGGGGCGAGCCTCGCAGCCTCAAGCCGCCCACCCAGGCGGAACCAGACCTGGCGAGAGGGCGCGCCCCGGAGCGCGACGAGCGCCCCGGCCGGCGAGTGACCCGGAGGGCGATCGACCCTGCGGACTGAAACCCCGGCCGGCGAGTGACCCGGAGGGCGATCGACCCTGCGGACTGAAACCCCGGCCGGCGAGTGACCCGGAGGGCGGTCGACCCTGCGGACTGGAGCCCCGGCCAAGACCGGAAACGGCGGGTGGAAACGGCGCGGAGGCGCGGCTAGATTGCCGGCATGTCCACGCTCGTCCCCTCCGCCTGCCCGTATGACTGCCCCGACTGCTGCGGGCTGCTCGCCGAGGTGGAGGGGGGGCGGGTGGTGGCGGTGCGCGGCAACGAGGCCCACCCATACTCGCGCGGCTCGCTCTGCCCGAAGATGGTCCACTACGAGCGGACCGTGAACCACCCGGACCGGCTCACCACGCCGCTCTTGCGGACCGGTCCGAAGGGGGAGGGGAAGTTCCGGCGAGCCAGCTGGGACGAGGCCATCGCCCTCATCGTCTCGCGCTGGAAGGAGATCGCCGAGGAACACGGTCCCGAGGCCATCCTGCCCTACTCCTACGCCGGGACCATGGGGCTGGTGCAGCGCAACGCCGGCCACGCCTTCTTCCACAAGCTGGGCGCCTCGCAGCTGGCGCGCACCATCTGCTCGCCGGCCAAGGACGCCGGCCTCAAGGCCATCCTCGGCGACACCCCCGGCCTCGACCCGTCGGTGGTGGCCCGCGGTGACCTGATCGTGCTGTGGGGCGTCAACGCCGTGGCCGCCAACCTCCACCTCCTCCCCTACGTGAAGGAGGCCCGCAGGAACGGGGCGCGGGTCTGGCTCGTCGACACCCACCGGACCGCCACCGCGGCGGTGGTCGACCGGACCTTCGTGGTCCAGCCCGGCTCCGACGGCGCCCTCTGCCTCGGCCTCATCCACCTGCTGGCCCGCGACGGGCTGGCCGACGAGCCGTTCCTGGCCGCCGAGGCGCAGGGCTGGGGAGAGCTGAAGGCGGCGGCGCTGGCCGACCACCCGCCGGCCCGCACCGCGGCGCTCACCGGGCTCGACGAGCCGGCCCTGCTCGACCTGGCTCGCGGCCTGGCCGGGGCCCGGGCCCCGGTGATCCGCATCGGCGAGGGGCTGAGCCGCTACGGCAACGGCGCCATGAACGTCCGCTCCATCGCCGCCCTGGCGGCGGTGGCCGGGGTGCTGGCCAGGGGGGGCGGCTTCTTCTGGGGCGCCTCCAGCAGCGCCGCCTTCCCGGTCACCCGCTTCACCCGCCCCGACCTCATGGCCGGCCCGGCCCGCACCATCAACATGACCCGGCTCGGCCAGGCCCTCGAGGCGCTGGCGGGACCGCGAGTCATGTCACTCTGCGTTTACGCCTCCAACCCGGCGGCGGTGGCCCCCGACCAGAACGCCGTGCTGCGCGGCCTGGCCCGCCATGACCTCTTCACCGTGGTCCACGAGCGCTTCCTCACCGACACCGCCCGCTACGCCGACGTGCTGCTGCCCGCCACCACCTCGCTGGAGCACGCCGACCTCTACCGCTCCTACGGCCATTACGTGGCGCAGCGGGCCCGGGCCGCGGTCCCGCCGCTCGCCGAGTCGCTCCCCAACTGGGAGCTCTTCCGCCGGCTGGCGGCCGCCTTCGGCTTCGCGGGGTCGCCCTGGGACCTCGACGCCGACGGCGTCATCGACCTGCTGCTCTCCGGCCCCGGCTCCTGGCTGACCCCGGCCGAGCGGGCCGACCTCGACGCCGGCCGGCCGGTGACGCTGCGGCCGCCCCCCGGGCCGCGCTGGCGGACCCCGTCGGGCAAGGTGGAGCTGCTCAACCCGCGCCACCGTGAGCCGCTGCCGCGCTTGCTGCCGACCCACGCCGGGGAGGGGACGCTGCCGCTCCGGCTGCAGACCGGCCCCGCCCTCTACTCGCTCAACTCGACCTTCATGGACCGCGACGACCTGGCCTCGAAGCGCGGCCCCATGCGCGTGCGCCTCTCGCCCGGCGAGGCGGCCCGGCGCGGCGTCGCCGACGGGGCCCGGGTGGTGGCCTTCAACGAGCTGGGCGAGGTGGAGCTGCTGGCCGAGGTGACCGACGCCGTGCCGGACGGGCTGGCCGTGGTCGAGGGGGTGCACTGGGCCCGCGACACGTTCACCGGGCGGAACATCAACGCCCTCACCTCGCAGCGGCTCACCGACGAGGCGGGCGGCTCCACCTTCTACGACAACCGCATCGACGTCCGGCTGGCCGGCTGAGCCCGCCGCCGCCACGCCCCCGACGCCGGGACCGCTCCACGAATTGATCTTGGGACGAAGTCTCACGCCAATTCATTCGTTCTTTCGCACCCTGAAGGCCCAAAAAGCGCGCCTCCGGACCTGGCGCCATCCGGTATAAGGACGCCGGAAAGTCTTCGGCCACACTCGACGGAGGGCAGCGGCGCATGAACGATTATCGGTACGACAACCAGACCGTCCAGGGGTTCATCCTCTCGGCCATCTTCTGGGGTGTCGTGGGGATCCTGGTCGGGCTGCTCATCTCCGTCCAGCTCTGGGCTCCGGCGGCCAACTTCGCGCCCTACCTCACCTACGGCCGGCTGCGCCCGGTCCACACCAACGGCCTGGCCTTCGGCCTCGGCGCCGGCGTGATCTTCGGCCTGACCTACTACATCGTCATGCGGCTCTGCGGCCGCCCGCTGGTGTTCCCGAAGCTGGCCCGGGTCCAGCTCTGGATCTTCAACGTGGCCATCGCCGCCGCCGCGGTCTCGCTGATGATGGGCTACACCCAGTCGAACGAGTACGCCGAGCTGGAGTGGCCGCTCGACATCGGCGTGGTCATCCTCTGGGTGATGTTCGCGGTCAACGTCTTCGCCACCATCATCAAGCGCCGCGACGAGCAGATGTACGTTTCGCTCTGGTACATCATCGCCACCGTCATCGCCATCGCCGTCCTCTACATCGTCAACAACCTCTCCATCCCGGCGGGCGGAATGAAGAGCTACCACCTCTTCGCCGGCGTGAACTCCGCCAACGTGGAGTGGTGGTACGGCCACAACGCCGTGGGCTTCCTCTTCACCACGCCCTTCCTGGCGATGTTCTTCTACTTCATGCCCAAGTCGCTGAACCTCCCCCTCTACAGCCACCGGCTCTCCATCCTGGCCTTCTGGTCGCTGGTCTTCGGCTACCTCTGGACCGGCGCCCACCACCTGGTCTACTCGCCGCTGCCCGACTGGATCCAGACGCTGGGCATCGTCTTCACGCTCTTCCTGATCGCGCCGTCGTGGGGCTCGGTGATCAACGGCTACTACACGGTGGGCGCCGACTGGTCGAAGATGAAGACCAACTACCTCACCAAGTTCTTCATCATGGCCATCACCTTCTACGGCCTGCAGACGGTGCAGGGGCCGACCCAGGGGCTCCGCGTCGTCTCCCAGCTGATCCACTACACCGACTGGGTCCCTGGCCACGTGCACATGGGGACCATGGGCTGGGTGACGCTGACCGCCTGCGCCTCCATCTACTACGTGATCCCCAAGATCCACGGGACCGCCATCTACTCGGAGAAGATCGCCAACATCCACTTCTGGCTGGTGATGGTCGGCCAGCTGCTCTTCTCGGTGACCATGTGGATCACCGGCATCCAGCAGGGCGCCATGTGGAAGGCCACCAACGCCGACGGGACGCTCAAGTACACCTTCGTGGAGACGCTCTCCAAGAACTACCCGTACTGGCACACCCGGACGCTGGCCGGCGTCATCTTCACCGTCGGCATGCTCTTCTTCATCTACAACGTCCTCATGACCATCCGGCAGGGCCGGGCCAGGTCGGCCGCCGCCGCCGCGGCGTAGGAAAGGGGGATCGACATGGCTGGCGAGATCTACAAGAAGCCGATCACCCTGGCGCTGATGGCCACGGTGGCCATCCTCATCGGGTCGGTGGTGACCATGGCCTACCCCATGCTGCGGGCCGACATGCACCCGAAGCTGGAGACGCTCAAGCCCTTCACGGCGCTGCAGCTGGCGGGGCGCGACATCTACCAGCGCGAGGGCTGCGTCGGTTGCCACACCCAGACGGTCCGGCCGCTGCCCAGCGAGGTGGCGCGCTACGGCGACTACTCCAAGGCCGGCGAGTTCGCCTACGACCACCCCTTCCTCTGGGGCTCGAAGCGGACCGGCCCGGACCTGGCCCGCGAGGGCGGGCTGCGCCCCGACGGCTGGCACTACCAGCACTACGCCAACCCCCAGGCGCTCTTCCCGAAGTCGAACATGCCCAGCTACGGCTGGCTCAAGGGGCGGCCGCTCGACCCGGCGGAGGTGGCGGCGCACCTGAACGCGCTCGGCATGGTCCACCCGGAGCTCAAGGCCGACCTGGCCGCGGTCCGCGCCCAGCTGGCCGGCAAGGACGAGCTCGACGCGCTGGTGGCCTACACCCAGCAGCTCGGCCACGCCGTGGCGCGGCGGCAGGGCGGCGTCGCCGACCTGACCCTGGAGAACCCGCTGGCGCACGACACCCAGGCGGTGGTGCTCGGCAAGAAGCTCTTCCTGGAGAACTGCTCCGCTTGCCACGGCGACGAGGGGCAGGGGACCGAGGGGGTGGCGCCGTCGCTGATCGACGACGCCTTCCTCGGCGAGAAGGGGGACCTCCCCGACGGCGCCTACTACGCCTTGATCAGCGGCGGCTCGGACGCCAAGCCCATCGCCGGGCGCAAGGGTGACCCGGGCGGCGGCATGACCGCCTTCGGGGGCCAGCTCAAGAAGGACGAGATCTGGTCGCTCATCACCTGGCTGCGGAACCAGAAGGCCCACGAGGCGGCCGAGGGGCACGACGTGCCGCCGGCGGAGAAGGGCGCGAAGCCCGAGAAGCCCGAGAAGCAGGAGAAGAAGTGATGGGGGCCGACCAGATGGAGAACGAACTTCCCGACACCGCCGAGGCCATGGAACGCAAGGACACGGCGCACACCGTCCCGGCCGGCTGGCTGCTGCTCTTCTTCGGCCTGATCGCCTGGGGCGCCTGGTACCTCTACATGTACTCGCCCTGGAGCACCGGCTGGTCCCAGGAGGGCCAGCTGGCCGCCGCCCCGGTCGAGACCGGCGGGAACATCTTCATGACCGTCCTCTTCACCGCCCTCCCCACCGCCGCGGCGATCGGCTTGTGGCTGATGCAGCGCGCCGCTAAGAAGGGGTGAGCGAGGAACGATGGCGCCGGACACCTTCTACCTGCTCTTCGGGATCACGCTCAGCGTGACCTTCGTCGGCATCTGGATCTTCCTCTACTCCCGCAAGCGGCGCGAACACGTGGAGCAGGCGAAGTACAAGATGCTGGACGATGACGGGTAACGGCGCCATCCAGCGGTACCGCCGCGCCGCCGGGGCAGCCCAGGCGATCCTCTTCGTCGGCCTGCCCTTCCTGCGCGTGGGCGGCGAGAGCGCGCTCCGCTTCGACGTCCCCTCGCTGACCCTGCACGTCTTCGGGGCCGGCGTCGGCGTCGACGAGCTCTTCGTCACCCTCCCGGCCCTCATCTTCCTCACCCTGCTGCTGCTGCTGGTGACCGTCGCCTTCGGGCGGGCCTGGTGCGGCTGGTCCTGCCCGCAGACGGTGCTCGGCGACCTGACCCGGCTGGTGCAGCCGTGGCCGGGCCGGGTGGCGCGTCCCTGGCGCCGGGCCGGGGGCTTCGCCCTCACGGCGCTGGTCTCGCTGGTGGCCGGCGCCGCCACCGTCTGGTACTTCGTGCCGCCGCTCTCCTTCCTCGGCGACCTGGCCGCCGGCCGGCTCGGCCCGGTGGCGGCCGGCGCCTGGGCGGTGCTCTCGGTGGTGCTCTTCCTCGACCTGGCCTTCGTCCGCGGTCGCTTCTGCGCCACCGCCTGCCCCTACGCCCGGCTGCAGGGCGTGCTCTACGACGCCCACACCCTGACCATCGCCTACGACGAGCGGCGCGACGCCGACTGCGTCGACTGCGGCGCCTGCGTGCGCTGCTGCCCCACCGGCATCGACATCCGCGACGGCGCCCAGATGGAGTGCATCGCCTGCGCCGAGTGCATCGACGCCTGCCGGCCCATCATGCTCAAGCTGAAACGGAAGACCGACCTGGTCGGCTACTTCTTCGGCGAGCCGGGGCGGGCCCGGCGGCTGGTGCGCCCGGCCACCGTCGGCCTGCTGGCGGCCACCCTGCTCTCGCTCGGCGCCACCGCGGCCGCGGCGTACACCGTGGCCGGGGCCGGCCTCGACCTCACCGTGGTGGTCGACAGCGGCTTCGCGCCCCGCCTGGCCCCGGACGGACGGGCGCTCATGGCCTACGTGGTCTCGCTGGAGAACCGCACCCGCTCGCCGGTCCAGGTCCGGCTCTCGCTGGCGGCCCCCGGGCTCGAGGTGGGGCTGCGGCCGCCCCGGGTGGCCCTCGGGGCCGGCGAGCACCGCCGCCTGCGCGTGGTCGCCGAGGCGCACGGGCCGGCGGGCCGCAGCGACGCCACCTTCACCGCCACCGTGGAGGGCGCCGGCGGGCCGGGCCAGATGCGGACCAGCCGCGCCTTCCTCCTCGTCCCGGAGTCGCCATGAAGCCGCTCATCGCCCTCGCCGCCGTCGCCGCCCTCGGCGCCGTGGCCGCCACCGTGGCCATCGGGATCCAGCTCAAGGAGCAGACGGTGGTGAGCGACCCCTACGAGCACGGGCTCCGCTACGACCACGACCGGGCCGTCCGCTCCCGGCTCGGCTGGCAGGCCCGCTTCGAGGCGGCCGACCTGAGGCCGGGCGGCGCCGAGCTCCGCTTCGCGCTGGTGGACAAGGCCGGCGCGCCGGTCGAGGGGGCCGAGGTGAAGGTGGCGGTGACCCGGCCGGCCAGCCCGGGCGACGAGCGGCAGGGGAGCGCCCGGGCCCTGGGCGGCGGCCGCTACCTGGCCCCGGTCGGGTTCGCCGCGCCCGGCTTCTGGGATGTCCGGCTCGACGCCACCCGCGCCGGCGACGCCGTCGGCCTGACCCAGCAGGTGCGGATCGAGGCCGGCGAGGGGGCCCCCTGCGACCTGGCGGCGGCCCCCTGCCGGGCGTCGGCCGGCGGGCTGCAGCTGACGCTCGACCTGGGGCGCACGCTCGCCACCATGAAGGACCTCCCCGTCACGGTGACCGTCACCCGCGGGGGCGCGCCGCTCGACGGCGTGGCCGTGGAGGTGAGCTTCGCCATGAAGGAGATGAACATGGGCGAGAACCGGGTCAGGCTGGCCGCGGCCGGCCCGGGCCGCCACACCGGCGTCGCCGTGCTGGTCCGCTGCCACAGCGGGCGAAGGGACTGGATCGCCACCGTCACCGTCCGCCCTGCCGGCGGCGCGCCGGTCTCGGCGGCCTTCCCCTTCCAGGTGCCTGGGTGAGCGCCGAGGCCGCCACCAGCCTGGCGGCGCAGGTCGGGGCCAGCGCGGCCACCGGCCTGCTGATGGGGTTCTCGCACTGCCTCGGCATGTGCGGACCGCTGGTGGCGTCGTTCGGGCTCTCCGCCGGGCCGGGGCCGGCGGCGACCTCCGCGGGCTCGCCGCCGGCGTCGTCCGGGACCGGTTCGGTGCTGCGGGCGGCCGCGGCGCAGCTCCCCTACCACCTCGGGCGCGTCACCACCTACGCCGCCATCGGCGCCGTCATGGGTGCCACCGGGGCCTTCGTCAACGTGGCCGGGCGGCTGGCCGGGGTGGGCGAGGTGGTGGCGCTGCTGGCCGGGGCGCTCATGGTGGCGCTGGGGCTGGGCGCCGCCGGCGTCACCGGGCCGCTGCGCCGGCTCGAGGCCGACGCCTCCGGCCGGGTCCTGCGGTGGCTCCGGCCGCTGCTGCAGGGCGGGCCGTCGCGCCTCTACCCGCTCGGCCTGGCGCTCGGCTTCCTGCCCTGCGGCGTCTCCTGGACCATCTTCCTCGGCTCGGCCGCCTCGGGGGGACCTGTCCCGGGGCTGCTGATGGCGCTGGCCTTCGGGCTGGCCACCGTGCCCGGGCTGCTGCTGCCGGCCCTGCTCGGCGCCGTCATCGGCCAGCGCGCCCGCGCCTCGCTGCGCCGCGCCGGCGGGCTGGTGGTGGCGGCGCTGGGCGTCCTCTTCATCCTGCGAGGCCTGGGCGTCCATGTCCCGCTGTGATCACTGCCTGGCCGCCTTCCCCGACGCGGAGGCGGTGCGGGAGCGCGACGGGGCGGCGGAGCGGATCTTCTGCTGCGCCGGCTGCCGCGGCGTCTGGCGGCTGGTCAGGGAGGAGGGGCTGGGGCGCTTCTACGACGAGCGGCGCTGGGAGGCCGACGGCCTGCCCGCCGCGGTCCGGCCCGGCGGCGCCCCGCCCGCCGACCTGACCGCCTACCGGCCGGTGCCGGCGGCCGACGGCAGCGTCGAGGTCGACGTGGCCATCGAGGGGATCCGCTGCGCCTCCTGCGTCTGGCTCAACGAGCGGGTGCTGCAGCGCACCCCCGGGGTGCTGGCGGCGCGGGTCAACTACGCCACCCACCGGGCCCGCGTCCGCTACCTCCCGGCCACCGTGGCGCTGCCGGCGGTGCTGGCGCGCGTCCAGGCCGCCGGCTACCTGCCGCGCCCCTGGGTGGAGTCGGAGCAGGCCAGGGCCCGCGACGAGGAGGTGCGCGACCTGCTGATCCGCGTCGGCACCGCCTGGTTCCTGGCCTCGCAGCTGATGATCTACTCGGCGGCGCTCTACGCCGGCTACTTCCAGGGGATGGACCGGGCCACCCGCTCGCTGCTGGAGTGGATCTCCATCGCCCTGGCCGCCCCGGTGCTCTTCTCCGCCGGCGCCCCGTTCTGGCGTTCGGCGCTGGCGGCCCTGCGCCACGGCCGCTTCAACATGGACTCGCTGGTGGTGCTCGGCTCGGGGTCGGCGCTGGCCTACTCGGCCTGGCAGGCGCTGCGCGGCGGCGAGGTCTGGAGCGACACCGCCGCCATGATCCCGACGCTGGTGCTGACCGGCCGCTACGTCGAGGCCCGGGCCCGCCGCACCGCCTCGGAGGCGGTGGCGCGGCTGGCTTCCTTGCGGCCGCGGGAGGCCTCGCTCGTCACCCGGGGTGAAGATGGCGTCACCAGCTGCCGGCGGGTCCCGGTGGAGCAGGTGCGGGTGGGGGACCGGCTGGAGGTGGCGCCGGGGGAGCGGATCGCGCTCGACGGCCGGGTGCTGGAGGGGCGCTCCGAGGCCGACGAGGCGCTGGTCACCGGCGAGTCGCGGCCGGTGGCGAAGTTCGCGGGGGAGCCGGTCATCGGCGGGACCATCAACCTGGCCGGGGCGCTCACCGTCGAGGTCACCCGGGTCGGCGCCGACACGCTGCTGGCCGGGATCATCCGCGCCGTCGACGAGGCGCAGGGGGCGAAGCCGAGGCTGCAGGCGCTGGCCGACCGGGCGGTGGGGGTCTTCGTGCCGCTGGTGCTGCTGCTGGGGGTGGCCACCCTGGCCGGCCACCTCTGGTCGGGGGCGCCGCCGGAGCGGGCGCTGCTCTCCGCCATCGCCGTGGTGGTGATCGCCTGTCCCTGCGCGCTGGGGCTGGCCACGCCGGTGGCGGTGCTGCTGGCCACCGGGCTGGCCACGGCGCGCGGCCTGCTGGTGAAGGGGGGCGACGCGCTGGAGGCGGCCGGGCGGGCCACCGAGGTGGTGCTCGACAAGACCGGGACGGTGACCCGGGGGCGGCCGGCGCTGCGGCGGCTGGTGGCGCTCGAGGGGGGCGACGAGGCGGCGCTGCTGCGGCTGGCGGCGGCGGTGGAGCGGCGCAGCGAGCACCACGTCGGCCGGGCGGTGGTCGAGGCGGCCCGGGCCCTGCCGGCGGCGGTCGAGCCGCGGGTCGAGGCGCTCCGGGTGGTGCCGGGGCGCGGGGTGGGGGCGCTGGTCGACGGCGCCGCGGTGCTGGTGGGCAGCCGCGCCTTCCTGGGGGAGGAGGGCGTTCCGGCCGGCGAGGCGGCGGCGCTGGCGGCTGGGCCGGAAGGGGAGGGCGACACCGTCGCCTGGCTGGCGCGGGGCGGGCGGGCGGTGGCCCTGCTGGTGGTGGCCGATCCCATCCGCGACGAGGCCCCGGCGGCGCTGGCGGCGCTGGCCGCGCTCGGCCTGCGCGTCACCCTGGTGAGCGGCGACGCCCGCGCCACCACCGCGGCGGTGGCGGCCCGGCTCGGGCTTCCCTTCGAGGCGGAGCGGACGCCGCAGGAGAAGCGGTCCTTCGTGGCGGCCCGCCAGGCGGCCGGCGCCCGGGTGCTCATGGTGGGCGACGGCATCAACGACGCCCCGGCGCTCACCCAGGCCGACGCCGGGGTGGCCATGGGGCGCGGCACCGACGTGACCATGGAGAGCGCCGACGCCGTGCTGGTGCGCGACGACCTGACGCTGCTGCCCGACCTGGTCCAGCTGGGGCGACGCGCCACCGGCATCATCAAGCAGAACGTCTTCTGGGCCTTCTTCTACAACGTGGTGGCCATCCCGCTGGCGGTGGCCGGCGTGCTCCACCCCATCGTCGGGGCGGCCGCCATGGCGGCGTCGAGCGCCTTCGTGGTCACCAACTCGCTGCGGCTGCGCCGGACCTTCGCGCCGCGCCCGGCGATGGCCGTGGCGGCGGGCGGGTCGGTCGGCCCGCGCGCCGTCGGGAGTGCGCCGTGATCCTGACCGGGCTCATCCTCCTCTCCCTGGCGCTCGGCCTGGCCGCCTGGCTCGGCTTCGTCTGGTCGGTGAAGAGCGGCCAGTACGACGATCCGGAGGGGCCGAAGTACCGGATGCTGGACGAGGAGGAGGAGGAGGGGCTGCGGAAGCCGGGGCCGCCCGAGCCGCCGAGGGTGTGAGCGTGGGGCGGGCGGTGCCGTGCCGGGCTGTCCTATCGTTGGGCTGCCCGATCATTGGGCTGTGAGATCGGTGGGCTCGCGCCGGGAAGCGGTGCCGTCTGTGCGGCGAAAGGCGTAGCGAGGGGCCGCGTGGGCGGGCGGCGCCCCGCGGGCGGTCGGAGTCGGCGGACCTCGGACGTACCGAGAGTTCGTTCTGACGTCAGAACCGACTCAGCGTCCGCGTCGGCCGGTTCAGTCAACTGAACCGGGAATGACCCATCCCGGTCGGGGCCTCGGTGCCGGACATCAGCGGACTGAGAGTCCGGTTCGTGCGCACGAACTCGTACTGACCCGCCCCGCACGGAGTCCCTCCAACGCAACTTCGGACGTCAGAACTCGCGAAAGAGGGGCCAGGTTCGGGGCCCTCGGTCCTGACCGAGAGTAGTTCGAGGGCGGAAGGAGCGTCCGCGCGGCGGACCCCGCCAGCGAGCGTGCCGCGCCGTCAGCTCCGGGCCGACGCGGTCCTGCGTCGCGCCGTCCAGGCAGCCAGGCCGACCACCGCGGCCGGCAGCCAGACCCAGAGCAACTCGGAGCCGAGCACGGCCAACCCCCGCGACGTGAGGAACGCCCGCGGTGAGAGCGGCGAGACCCGGATCACCTGCACCGGCGCGAAGAATCGCTCCGCGCTCCAGGGCCAGAGCAGCGCCACGCCGAGCCCACCGGTGGTGACCATGTCGAGCAGCCCGTGGGAGGCGCTGGCCACGAAGAGGAACCAGAGCGAGGTGCCGACCGGCACCCGCCACCGCCTCAGCGCCAGGGCCCCGAGCAGCGCCACCACCACTGCGAACGTGAGCGAGTGGCTCATCCCGCGATGGCCGAGCTGATCGGCGTAGGAGATGCCGAAGCGGAAGGCGACCACGTCGAGGTCGGGGAGGATGGAGGCGGCGACGCCGGCCACCAGCAGCGGCCGGGGGACCACCGCTCGCCCGAGCCCGAGGCCGAGCGCGATCGGGACGGCCGGGTGGGAGAGGAGGGTGGGCATGGAGGAAATCTAGAGCTTCGCCAAGCGATCGCAAGTCAAGGCATCGGGACGGGCGATGTCTCTGCCCTCGGTCAGGACTGCTCGATCTTCCGAAGCCCAGTCCAAACGTCTGGGCTCGCCTCCATCGGTCGCCAGTCCCGACGACGGGGAATCCCAGTCACTCGCGGTAGGATGTCGAATGCTCCCCAGCATCCTGCTCCCGCTGCTCCTCGCCGCGACGATGCTGCCATCGCTCCGCGACGGCGACATCGTCTTCCAGACCTCGGCCTCGTCGCAGAGCGCCGCCATCCAGAAGGCGACCCGGTCCCCGTGGAGCCACATGGGAATCGTCTTCTTCCGCGAAGGTGCGCCGTTCGTCTACGAGGCGGTCGAACCGGTCAAGGCCACCCCGCTGGGCAAGTGGGTGGCGCGTGGGGTGGGAGGGCGGGTGGTGGTCAAACGGCTGAAGGATGCCGCCGCGGTGCTGACGCCGGAGGCGCTGCGATCGTTGCGCCGCGAGACTGAACGGATGATTGGCCGCCACTACGACCTCGCCTTCGGCTGGTCGGACGACCGGATCTACTGCTCGGAGCTGGTCTGGAAGGCCTACGAGCGGGCGGTCGGCCGGCGGATCGGAGGCCTGCAGCGCCTGCGCGACTTCGATCTCCAGGAGCCGCTGGTCAAGCGAAGCCTCAAGGAGCGGTATGGCGCGAGCCTGCCGCTGGATGAGCCGGTCATCTCCCCCGGGGCGATGTTCGACTCGGATGAGCTGGTGACGGTCGAGCCGGGGCACTGACCGAGGCGACTCGGCCGCTCCGCCGCCCGCGCACGCCCTCCCTTTTCCCCCGCCGTGCCGCGCCCTTGCGGCCGCGGAATTTGTGGACCGCACCGGTCCCCGTAAGCGCGGAATCTCAGGCCTCTTTTCCCCTCGGCTGCGACCGTCGAGCGGCTGACACCCACCCCCCCGGCGTGCTATCTCATTCGCCCCACCGACCTACCACCAGACCCTTGGAGGACCACGTGATCGAGGCCTACCTGAAGCACGAGGCGGAGCGGAAGGAACAGGGCATCCCGCCCAAGGCGCTCGACCCCGAGCAGACCCGCGCCCTCGTGAAGCTGCTGGTCAAGCCGCCCAAGGGCCAGGAGCAGTTCCTCCTCGACCTGCTGGTCAACCGGGTCTCCCCCGGCGTCGACCCGGCCGCCGAGGTCAAGGCCGGCTTCCTCGCCGAGATCGTCAAGGGCAAGGTCTCCTGCAAGCAGATCGACAAGCTCAAGGCGGTCGAGCTGCTCGGCACCATGGGCGGTGGCTACAACGTCCCGCCGCTGGTGGCCGCGCTCAAGGTGAAGCCGCTGGCCGCCGCCGCCGCCACCGCCCTCTCCCGCATCATCTACGTCTACGACGCCTTCGACGAGGTGCAGGCGCTGGCCAAGGCCAAGAACGCCGAGGCCCGGAAGGTCATCGAGTCCTGGGCCAACGCCGAGTGGTTCACGGCCCGCGCCGGCGTCCGCCCCACCATCAAGGTCAAGGTCTTCCGCGTCGACGGCGAGATCAACACCGACGACTTCTCGCC
Organism: Anaeromyxobacteraceae bacterium; assembly: GCA_032654565.1. Lineage (GTDB taxonomy): Bacteria > Myxococcota > Myxococcia > Myxococcales > Anaeromyxobacteraceae > JADKCZ01. Next base: position 461,381 of record JAULAX010000018.1, read on the forward strand.
GGCCGGCGACGCCGCCACCCGCCCCGACATCCCGCTCCACGCCCTGGCCATGGGCAAGACCAAGTTCCCCGCTGGCCTCAAGACCATCGCCGGGTACCGCGCCGCCGGCTTCGAGGTGGCCTTCGTCGGCGACGTGGTCGGCACCGGCTCCTCGCGCAAGTCGGCCTGCAACAGCGTCCAGTGGGCCATCGGCGAGGACATCCCCTACGTCCCCAACAAGCGCAACGGCGGCGTCATCATCGGCGGCGTCATCGCCCCCATCTTCTTCAACACCGCCCAGGACTCCGGCGCGCTGCCCATCAAGGCCGACGTCTCGAAGCTCAAGATGGGCGACGTGGTCACCGTCGACACCGTCAAGGGCGAGGTCCGCAGCGAGGCCGGCGAGGTGCTCTCCACCTTCTCCCTCACCCCCGAGACCATCGGCGACGAGTTCCGCGCCGGCGGCCGCATCCCGCTCATCATCGGCCGGGCCCTCACCGAGCGCGCCCGCAAGGTGCTCAAGAAGGGGGCCACCGACCTCTTCGTCATCAAGACCAACCCGGCCCCGAAGCAGGGGCAGGGCTACACTCAGGGGCAGAAGATGGTCGGCCAGGCCTGCGGCCTGCCCGGGGCGCTGCCCGGCTGGTACGTCGAGCCGAGGATGACCACCGTCGGCTCGCAGGACACCACCGGGCCGATGACGGCCGACGAGCTCAAGGAGCTGGCCTGCCTGAAGTTCCAGGCGCCCATGGTGATGCAGTCCTTCTGCCACACCGCCGCCTACCCCAAGGCGGCCGACGTGGCCATGCACGCCGCCCTGCCCACCTTCATCCAGGCCCGCGGCGGCGTGGCGCTGCGCCCCGGCGACGGCGTCATCCACTCCTGGCTCAACCGCCTGCTGCTCCCGGACACCGTGGGCACCGGCGGCGACTCGCACACCCGCTTCCCCATCGGCATCAGCTTCCCGGCCGGCTCCGGGCTGGTGGCCTTCGGCGCCGCGCTCGGCTTCATGCCGCTGGAGATGCCGGAGTCGGTGCTGGTCCGCTTCAAGGGCAAGCTCAACCCGGGCATCACGCTCCGTGACGTGGTCAACGCCATCCCGCTGGCCGCCATCAAGTCGGGCGACCTGACCGTGCCCAAGAAGGGGAAGAAGAACATCTTCAACGGCACCATCCTGGAGATGGAGGGGCTGCCCGACCTGACCGTGGAGCAGGCCTTCGAGCTGACCGACGCCGCCGCCGAGCGCTCCGCCGCCGCCGCCTGCGTGGCCCTCTCCCCGAAGACCATCGCCACCTACCTGCGCTCCAACGTGGCCCTGATGCAGAAGATGATCGCCGACGGCTACGGCGACAAGCAGGCCTTCGAGGGGCGCATCGCCGCCGTGCAGAAGTGGCTCAAGAAGCCGGTGGTGCTCACCGCCGACAAGAGCGCCGAGTACAAGAAGGTCTTCGAGATCGACCTGGCCACCATCACCGAGCCCATCCTGGCCTGCCCCAACGACCCGGACGACGTCAAGGTGCTCTCCGAGGTGGCCGGCACCAGGATCGACGACGTCTTCCTCGGCTCCTGCATGACCAACATCGGCCACTTCCGCGCCGCCGGCGAGATCTGGAAGGGGCAGAAGTTCAACCCGGCCGTCCGCACCTGGCTCTGCCCGCCCACCCGCATGGACCAGCAGCAGCTCAAGGAGGAGGCCTACTTCACCACCTACAGCGCCATCGGGGCCCGCATCGAGACCGCCGGCTGCTCGCTCTGCATGGGCAACCAGGCCCGGGTGCCGGACGCGGTGACGGTCTTCTCCACCTCGACCCGCAACTTCGACGACCGCATGGGCGGCGGGGCCAAGGTCTTCCTCGGCTCGGCGGAGCTGGGCGCGGTGGCCGCCAGCATGGGCAAGCTGCCGACGGTGGCGGAGTACTTCGCCGCCTACAACTCCAAGATCGCGCCCAAGGCCGACAAGGTCTACCGCTACCTGCAGTTCGACGAGCTGGCGGAGTACTCAACGGCGCGGCCTTCAGGCCGCGCCACCAAGGTGGCCTGAGCACTCGGGTCCCAGCCCTCCGAGCCTGACCTCCTCTGTCGAGGCCAGGACAAAGGCCCGGCGCCGTGCACATGAAGGGCCGCTCCCTCGCGGGGGCGGCCCTTTCACATTCCATCCGGCCGGCCCGGCCGCGCGGCTAGTGCCGCAGCGCCCGCGGCAGCCTCACCTCGAAGGCGGTGCCGCCCTCCGGGGTGCTGGTGACGCTGATGGTCCCGTGCAGGAAGCGCTCGGTGAAGAGCCGGGCGATGAAGGTCCCCTGCCCACGCCCCTCGCCCGGCTTGGTGGTGAAGTAGCGCTGGAAGACGCGGGGCAGCACCGATCCCGGGATGGCGGCGGCGTTCCAGACCCGCAGCGCCACGCCCTCGCCGGACGGCTCCACGGTGAGCCGCACCGTGCCGCCCGGCGAGGTGGCCTCGAAGGCGTTGACCAGCAGGTTGTTGAGGACCCGCTGCAGCAGGTCGGGATCGGTGTCGATGGACGGCACCGCGTCGGCCAGCGAGATCCGCAGGGACTTCCCGGTGGCGGCCGGGTGGTGGCGGAAGAGCCGCTCGGCCAGGTCGACCACCAGCGGCAGCTCGACCCCCTGGCTGGCGGCGTGGAGGGCCACGGTCCGCTCGCTGGAGAGGGCCCGCTGCACCTGGAGCTCCCGGACCAGCTGGTCGCTCAGGGTGCGGACGTCGTCGATGGCCACGGCGTGCTCGGGGCGGACCGGGTCGGGGAGCGCCTGGGCCGCGGCGCTGAGCCCGGTGACCAGGTTGGCGAGGTCGTGGAAGAAGGCCCGCTCCAGCGAGGCCCGGCGCCGCTCGCCGCTGACGTCGCGGAAGGTGAGCAGGGTGAGCGGTTCCTCGCCGAGGTCGAGGGGGGCGGCCCGCACCCGCATCTCGAAGCTCAGCACCTCGCCTCCCCGATTCACCGCCAGCGAGCAGTCGCGCTCCTCGGGGACGGCCCGGGCGCTGGCGGCGACGATGGCCGCCGCCGCCCCGCAGCTGGCGCAGGCCTTGGCGGTGCCGCAGCCGCCGGGGGCGCTCACGGCGTGGACGCACTGGAGGGTCTCGCCCGGCCGCAGGCCGAGGGCGTCGGACGGGCTGAGGGCGCCGATGGCCTGCAGGTAGGCGCCGTTGAGCGCGATCACCTGGCGCTGGGCGTTGAGGATGGCCAGCACGCCGCCCCAGTTGCGCAGCAGCGCGTCGACGACGGAGTTGGAGGCGGCGCGCTCCACCTGGGCGCTGAGCAGGTCGCCGGCGGCCCGCTCGGCGGGCAGGAACCAGGTGGAACGCTTCGCCTGCGTGGAGACGGTGGCCATGAAGGACTCCCCCCCCGGGGACGGCGCCGGGACCGCACGACGAAAAAGCCTAGCGCGGAGGGTGGGGGATCCAAAGGGGTGACGCGGGCCCCTCCCGTACAGGGGCCTCCCGATGGCCGCGACTCAACGTCGCGCCGCCTCGAAGGCGCAGCGCCGGATCCCGGCCTCGGCGCGGGCCCGGTCGGCGCCCCCGGTGGCCTCGGCGTGCAGCGCGGCCCACTCGGCGGCCCCGTCGCCGGTCGCCCCGGCCAGGCAGCGGGTCTCGGCGAGCAGGGCGCGGGTCTCCTGCCGCAGCAGCGCGGGGAGCGGGCCTGCGGCGGCACGCCGGAGCAGCGGGAGCGCCTCGGCGACCTCGCCGCGGGCCAGGTGGGCCCGCGCCGCCAGGTAGTCGGTGAGCGGCCGCTCCAGCCGCTCCAGCCCGGGGAGCGCCGCGGCGGTGTCGGCCTGTCCCAGCAGCCAGGGTCGCGCCAGCCGCGCCAGCGCGGGATCGGCCAGGGCCGCCAGCTTGGCCTCCAGCAGGCGCCGTTCGTGCCGCTCGCCGCCGGCGTCGAGCGCCGCCAGCCACCCGGCGGCGGCCGCGTCCGGCTGGTCGCGCCGCCAGGCCAGGTCGGCCCGCGCCGAGGCCAGCGCCGCCGAGAGCGACGGGTCGGCGTCGCCCGCCGCCTGCGCCGCCTCCTGGTAGGCCGCCCCGGCCTCGTCGAGGGCGCCGCTGCGCGCCAGCAGGTCGCCGGCGCTCTTCAGCGGCCCGACCCGGCCGGTGAGCGCCGCCACCCGCCGCAGCTGGGCGCAGGCCACGGCGACGCGCCCGTGGCCGGCCTCGGACCAGGCCCGCTCCTCCAGCGCCGCCACCTCGCGGGCGCAGGGGACGGCGAAGAGGGCGGGGCGGGCGAAGCGGGCCCGGGCCGCCGCGGCCAGCCCCGGGGGGCGAGGCCGCACCGCCAGGAAGTCCCGCCAGTCGGCCACCAGCGACGCCAGCGGCCGGCCGGTGGCCGCCTCGAAGTCGCCGCTCCGGTAGAGCCGGGCCACCGTCGCGCTCCCGTGGCGCTCCAGCAGGAAGGCCACCAGGCTGCCGGCCGCCGTGTAGGCGCGGGCCGGGGCGGTGGACCAGAAGCCGGCCGGGCCGAGCTGCCCGGCCACGTCGGGGATCATCCCCAGGTCCCCCAGCGCCGCGCTCCACTCGTGGACGGTCCAGCTGCCGCGCGGCAGCTCCAGCGCCACCGCCAGCCCTTCCACCAGCCCCGCCGACACCAGCACGCCGGCCCGGGCCGGGACGCCCAGCGGCCCGGGGTCGAGCGCCGCGGCCACGGCGTGGACCAGCTCGTGGCGCAGCACCGGGTGGGGGAGGCCGGCCTGGGTGAGGTGGATCTCGCGGAGCCACGGCTTGGTGAAGTTGGTGGCGCCGGCGCCGACGTGGCGGCGCTTCTCCTCGTCGCTGCGGTGGAAGAAGACCGTGACCCGCGGCGGCGACGCCAGGCCGAGCGCGGCGGCGAGGTCGGCGGCGTGGAACTCGCAGTCGGCCGCCAGGGCGGCGCGGGCCGGGGCCTTGAGCTCGGCGGGGAAGATGAGCGTGCAGGCGGCGCCGTCGCTCCGGCCGCCCAGGGCCGCGGCGATGGCGGCGCGGTCCCCGTCCAGCACCCGGGCCCGCAGCTGGACCCGCAGGCCGGTGAAGGCGGCCAGCGCCAGCCCCAGGGCCAGCGCCGCGACCCGGGCCCGGCGGGCGTCGTGGCGGAGGGCGGCGGCCAGCGTGGCGCCGGCCCCCACCGCCACCGCCAGCGCCACCGTCGCGGCGCGGAAGAGCAGCAGGCGGGCGTCGAGCCGGAGCGCCTCGTCGTAGAGCGGCCCGGGCCAGATGCCCAGCAGGTGGTCGAGCGCGAAGGCGGCCGGCCCGCGCCAGGCCTCCAGCAGCGTCCAGCCGGCCGAGCCGAGCAGGGCCAGCGCCAGGCCGGCGGCCAGCCGGGCCCGCCGACCGGCCCAGGCCAGCGCCGCCGAGAGCGCCGCCGCCAGCCACGCCGAGGGGAGGGCCAGCACCGGGAAGAAGGCGGCGCCGTCGAGGGCGCGGCAGGGGCCGAGCGCGGCGCGGACCGCCACCGCCAGGAAGAGGAGCGCCAGCAGCGCCGTCGAGGCCAGCGCCGCCGCCAGCCCCGCCACCGCCGGTGAACCCCGGTGGCGGGCCCGCTCGGCGCTGGCCGCCCACCAGCCCAGGGGCGGCGCCAGGGCCAGCCCGAGCCAGGCGCCCACCTCGCCCAGCTCGAAGCCGGGCACGTCGAGGAGCGGCAGCAGGCCGCCGAGCGCGCCGAGCAGCAGCAGCAGGGCGGCGGCGGCCCGGACGGCGGGGCGGCGCAGGAGCTGGGCGGCGAGGGCGAGGGCGGGTCGGAGCACGGTCGGTCGAGGTGGGGCGGGGTGATCCTATCGGTCGGCGAGGCGGAGCGCTAACATGCCCGCCTCATGTCCGAGAACCGCCAGTACGGTCGCGCGCCCATCGAGCTCCGCGTCGACTACCGCAAGCTCAACAGCTTCTTCGCCGACTACACCAAGAACATCTCCAAGGGCGGCACCTTCATCAAGACCAGGAAGACGCTGCCCAACGGCACGCGCTTCATCTTCCGGCTCTCGGTGCCGGGGCGGGACTCGGCGTTCGAGCTGAACGGCGAGGTGGTCCGCGCCGCCGCCAGCGGCGAGGAGCCGGGCATGGGGATCCGCTTCGTCTGGGGTGACGAGCTGGAGCGGATCGAGTTCGAGCGGGTGGTGGAGCAGCTCATGGAGCGGAGCCTGGGGCCGGAGCTGACCAGCAACCTGCTCCGCCACGCCCACGACCGGAACCCGCCCGACGAGCCGGGAACCTAGAACAGCGGCACGTCCTCGAACAGCACCCGGTCGCCCGGCCGGACGCCGTGCCGCGCCGCCCAGCCGCCGTTCACCTCCAGCACGTACCGGCTGGGGACGCCCGGGTCCCGCGGCGAGGTGGTGAGCGGCTCGGCCCGCTCGATGAGGCCGACCACCCGGCCGCCGTCGTCGATGAAGAGCATGTCGAGCGGGATCAGGGTGTTCTTCATCCAGAAGGCGCGCGGCTCGCTCGCGGAGAAGAGGAAGAGCATCCCCGCCTCCGGCCCCAGGTCGCGCCGGTTCATCATCCCGCGGGTCCGCTCCTCGTCGCTGCGTGCCAGCTCGACGGTCACCGGGAGGCGGGCGCCGGCGGCGGTCAGGACGATCACCCGCGGCGCGACGGCGCGGGCCGGGGGCGCGGGGGCCGGGGCCGGCTCGGCGGGAGGGCGAGCGGCGCAGGCGGCGACCAGCAGCAGGGCGGCCGCCAGCCGGGCCAGGCGAGGGCTCATCGCGGGACGGCGCAGTAGCTGGAGAACTGCAGGTCGGCGAGGTAGCTGGCCCGGGTCGCGGCGTCGAGGCCGGCCAGGAAGGCCGGGTCCATCACCACCTGCCGGCAGACCAGGCCGGTCTCCGACTTGAAGCAGTCCTTGTCGGAGACGCAGGGCTTGGAGCAATAGCCGCACTGCGAGCCGGCGCAGTCGTAGTAGCGCTGGCCGGGGAGCTGCGGGGAGACGATGCAGACCAGGTTGTCGCAGCCGGCGTTGCCGGTCTCGAAGTACTCGGAGGAGATGGTGGCCGGGGTCGGCGCCGGCGGCGCGCCCGCCGCGGTGTTCCAGAGCAGCTCGCAGCGCTGGCCCACGTCGGGGGACTGGCAGCCCGCCAGCAAGGTGCTGGCGAGGATCATGGCCAGTGCTGAAGAGGCGAAGCGCATGGGGAACCAACTCCAACCGTTATCACGGTGCGAGACCACCCAGCAAGGAAGGCCCCCGGGAGGCGCCGCCGCCTCGGGGCGCGGCGGCCGGCCGCGGTCATTGCCGCCTCCCCGGGCATTCGCTACGATGCCACCGTTCAACCGCGAGCGTACATGCACAAGGGGCTGATCATCGGCTGGTTGGTCCTGGCCTTCGGTGCGCCGGCGGGCGCGCAGGAGCTCCAGGGACTCGACCTCTCCGCGCCGGCCAAGGCCGAGGAGCGGAAGCGCGCGCCGGAGCCGGCCCCGGCCGCCGGCGCCACGCTCTTCGGCGAGCGCGACGTGGCCCTGGGCGACCGGGTCAAGGCGGTCCAGCGCAAGGGCTTCCTCAAGCGCGGCCGCTTCGAGGTGGCCCCCATCCTCTCCCTCTCGGTGAACGACGCCTACTATCAGAAGGTGGGCGGCGGGCTGCGCCTGGCCTACAGCCTGCAGGACTCCTTCGCCCTGGCGGTGCGCGGCTCCTACTACACGCCGTTCCGGACCGACAACGTCCGCACCGGCAAGCTGGCCTTCCAGAGCCAGCTGCTCACCTCGCAGATCTACTCGCAGGCCATGATGGACGGGGTCTGGTCGCCCATCTACGGCAAGGCCGCCTTCCTCGGCGACGCCATCGTCCACTTCGACCTCTTCCTCGCCGCCGGCTTCGGCGTGGTCTGGAGCGCCACCAGCGACCCGCCGCGCAGCGAGGGGCCGCACCCCGCCGCCGAGCTGGGCGGGGGCGTCCGCTTCTACCCGAAGGAGTGGATGGCCTTCGAGCTGGGGCTGATGGCCACCTTCTACCCGGACCAGCCCATCGTCTCGGTGCCGGCCACCATCCAGCGGGTCTTCGTCGCCAACGTGGGGGTGAGCTTCTTCTTCCCCACCTCCTCCGAGTACGTCTACCCGCAATGAGCCCCGCCGCCGCCACCACGCGCGCCGCCGGCCTGGCGCTCCTGCTCGCCGCCCTGGCCCCGGCCCCGGCCCGCGCCGCCAACAAGGCCGACGCCTTCGAGGGGAAGATCCAGCCCATCTCCGGGCAGCTCTACCCCAAGGCCGGCCGGCTCGAGGTCACGCCGACCGCCGGGCTCTCCTTCAACGACGCCTTCCTCAAGAAGTACACCGGCGGCCTCAAGGTGGGCTGGCACTTCACCGAGTTCCTCTCGGTGGCCGGCAGCTTCGCCATGGGCACCACGGTGGCCTCAGGCTCGGCGGTCGTCTGCCCCGCCAACCAGGGCTGCCACCCGGCCTCCAAGGCGCAGCTCTGGCAGGTGCCCGGGGCGATGCGCATGGTCGGCGGCGTCGAGGTGGCCTGGGCGCCGGTCTACGGCAAGCTCAACCTGGCCGCCGAGCAGGTGCTCCACTTCGACCTCGCCCTCCTGGCCGGCGCCGACTACATCCGCGCCGACGAGGTGCTGGCCCGCGACGCCGCCGAGGCGCTGGCCATCGCCGGCGGCACCCCCGCCGCCACGGGCACGTTCGGCGGCCACGTCGGCGTCGGCGTCCGCATCTACCTGAGCCGCTTCATGGCCATCCGCCTCGACTTCAAGGACTACGTCTACGCGGTCAAGGTCCCCAACTGGATCGAGGGGACCGGCAACCAGCCCCGCACCGACGTGCAGAACCAGCTCTTCTTCGAGCTCGGGCTCTCCTTCTTCTTCCCCACCAGCCCGCGCCCGGCCGGGGGAGGACCCTGATGCGCCCCCTCGCCACCGCCGCCGTCCTCCTCGCCCTGGCGCTGGCGGCGCCGGCCCGGGCCCAGCTGGGGCTCGACCTGGGCGGACCGCCGGCCGAGGCCAGGAAGCCTGATCCCAAGAAGAAGGCGGAGCCGAAGAAGGCCGACCAGAGGAAGCCCGAGCCGAAGAAGGCGGAGCCGAAGAAGGCCGAGCCGCGGCCGACGGAGACCAGGCCCGCCGAGGTCCGGCCGCCCACGGAGCCCCGGCCGCCCGTCGAGGCCCGGCCGGCGCCCGAGCCCAGGGCCCCCGCCGAGGTCCGGTCGGCGCCCGGGGGCAAGGTGGTCGACGCCCGGCCACGGATGGAGGCGGCCCGGGCCCTGGCGGAGCGGAAGAAGCACGAGGCCGCCGCCCTGGCCTTCGACGCCATCCTCCGCGATCCCACGCTCTCCGAGGGGCACGACGAGGCCCGCTACCAGCTGGCCAAGGCGCTGTCGCTGGCCGGGCTCGACCACTCGGCGCTCAGCTACCTCGACGAGATCCTGGAGCGCGGCCCATCGCGCACCCGCTACTTCCACAGCGCCCTGGAGTGGCTCTTCAAGGTCAGCCGCTCCACCTCCAGCGAGCAGGAGGTGCTGCCGCGGGTGGCCCGCTACGCCCGCGAGGGCGCGCCGCCCGAGTACCAGGACCGCTTCCACTTCCTGCTGGCCAAGTACGAGTTCGAGCGCGGCCGGGCCCTCGAGGAGGCCGGCAAGGCCGAGGAGGCCCGCACCTCCTGGCGCGAGGCCAGCCGGCTGGCGGCGCTGGTGCGCAAGGAGGCCGGCGCCTCGGCGACCCAGGTGGCCGGGGCCGAGGACGACGGCGACATCTACGGCCGGGCCCAGTTCATCGACGGCCTGGCCCGCTTCGCCCTCGCCGACGAACAGTCGGCCAGCGAGAAGTTCAAGGACGTGGTGCGGCTCACCAACCCGCGCAAGGGGCGAGGCGGCGACGTCGAGCTGCGCGAGCTGGCCTTCCTGCAGCTGGCCCGGCTCCACTACCAGAACCGCCAGAACCGCTACGCCATCTTCTACTACGGCAAGATGCCGTGGGGCGGGGCCCAGTGGCTGGAGGGGCTCTGGGAGGCCTCCTACGCCCACTACCGCATCGGCGAGCACGAGAAGGCGCTCGGCAACCTGCTGACCCTGCAGTCGGCCTACTTCAAGGACGAGTACTTTCCCGAGTCCTGGGTGCTCAAGGCCATCGTCTACTACGAGAACTGCCGCTACCCCGAGGCGCGGCAGGTGCTGGAGAGCTTCACCGCCAGGTACGAGCCGCTCTACGACGAGCTGGTGGCGGTGGCCGGCCGGCCCTCGGCCCCCTCGGTCTTCCTGGAGCAGGCGGTCAGCCCCCGGGCCCGCCGGGTCGCCTTCACCGATCCCTCCATCAAGCGGCTCTCCGACGCCGCCGCCGCGATCGACGCCGAGGTCGACCACGGCATCGGCGACCGCGGCGGTGACTTCCGCGCCTCGCCCCTGGCGGCGACGCTCAAGGAGCGGCTGGCGCGGCAGAAGTCGCAGCTCACCACCGAGGCCGGGCTGCGGGCCCGCGCCAAGCTGGAGTACGAGCGGGACCAGCTCCGCTCCATGCTGGCCCAGGCGCTGCGCATCTCCATCGAGGTCTCGCGGCAGGAGCGCGAGGCGCTGGAGGGCTCGCTGGCCGCCGGCAGCCAGGTCGAGGTGGTCAAGGACCTCCGCTGGACCCACGCCGTCTCCGACGAGCACCTCTACTGGCCCTACGAGGGCGAGTTCTGGCGCGACGAGCTGGGGACCTACTCGTACACGTTGACCAAGGGCTGCAAGGACCGCCCGCCCCGGTCGGCGGGTCGCTGAGCAGCCGCGCAGGGGGGAACACCACGTGATCCACACCGACGCCCTCGTCGCCGGCGCCCTGGCGCTGGTCCTGGCGCTCCCCGCGGCCGGGGCGAGCGCCGCCGATCCACGCCCCGCCCCCGGCGGCGGCTCGCTGGGCCAGAAGCGGAGCGTCGGCCCCGACGCCGCGCTGGAGGGGACGCTGGAGGTGGCCAGGAAGACCGAGCAGGGGCCGGCCGGCCCCAAGCTGGCCTTCGAGCAGTTCCGCGCCGGCATCGAGGTCAAGCTCTCCGGCAAGCGGCGCGAGGAGATCGCCAGCCTGCAGAAGCTCATCAAGCTCTCGGCCGGCGACGGCGACAGGGACGCCCCCGGCTACTACTTCCGCCTCGCCGAGCTGCTCTGGGAGGAGTCGCAGTACTTCTTCTTCGAGGCCAACCGCAAGGACGGCGAGATCATCTCCCTCGCCAAGGGCGATCGCCGGCTGGCCCGCCTCCAGGCGGAGCGCGCCGACGACGACCGGCAGTACAAGGGGCTGCAGAAGCAGGCGGTGGCCCTCTACCGGGCCATCATCAAGAAGTACCCGAAGTACGAGCGGCTCGACGAGGTGCTCTTCTTCCTGGCCCGCAACCTGCTGCAGCGCGACCGGGCCGACGAGGACGCCATGAAGGCCTACCGGGCGCTCATCAAGAGCTTCCCCGACTCGCCCTACGTCCCCGACGCCTGGATGGCCTTCGGCGAGTACTACTTCGAGCGGGCCAACAAGGGCGACCGGATGGGCCAGCTGCAGAAGGCGCTGGAGGCCTACCGGAAGGCCGCCGGCTACCAGGAGAGCTCGGTCTACGGGTACGCCCTCTACAAGCAGGGCTGGGTGCAGTTCAACCTCGGCAACTTCCCCGCGGCGCTCGACCTCTTCCGCGCCGTCGTCTACTTCGGCGAGCTGCCCACCTCCTCGGTCCCGGCCGACCGCAAGCTGGCCCTGGTGAAGGAGGCGAGGAAGGACTACGTCCGCACCTGGCCGCACGTGGGGAGCGCCGAGGCGGCCTGGGAGGACTTCAAGCGGGTCGGCGGCGAGGCCGGGGTGCGCGAAATGATCCGCACCCTCGGTGACATCTACTGGACCGACGGCCAGGACCGGGAGGCCATCCTGGTCTACCACCGGCTCATCCGCCAGGACCCGGTGGCGCCCGACGCCCCCATGCTCCAGTCGCGCATCGTCACCATGGCGGGCCGGCTGGGGAACAAGGCGGTGGCGGTGCAGCAGGCCCACGTCTTCGTCAAGGTCCTCGAGGACTTCGAGGCCTCGCCGCGGGGCAAGGACCCGGCCAACGCCAAGCTCACCGCCGAGGCCCGCTCCACCGCCGAGAACACCCTGCGCTACCTGGCGCTGCGCTACCACAACGAGTGGAAGAAGTCGGACGACCAGTCGGTGGCCGGGTACGCCATCAGCGTCTACGCCGACTACCTGGAGGTCTTCGGGGCCAGCCCCTCCGCCTACGAGATGCGCTTCTTCCACGCCGAGCTGGCCTACGCGCTCGGCAAGTTCGCCGAGGCCGCCGACGAGTACGACCGGGTGGTGCTCCTCGACGTGGCCGCCATGGAGGGCAAGTCGTCCCAGGCCCGCAGCGGGGAGAGCGGCGCCAAGGCCGGCAAGTGGTTCAACGACGCCCTCGAGGGGGCGCTCTTCGCCCACGAGGAGGCGGTCAAGGCCCTGCCGCCGCTGGCCGCCCCCCCGGCCGGCCCCAAGAAGCGGATCGCCCTGGCCCCGGCGCGGCTCAAGCTGGCCGCGGCCTACCAGCGCTACGCCCGCTGGCGGCCCGACGGCAAGCTGGCCTCCAAGGCCGCCTACCGCGGCGCCAAGCTCTCCTACGACCACTACGACTACGTCGAGGCCATCGACCTCTTCACCCGCGTGGCCCTCGACCACTCCGCCTCCGAGGAGGCGGAGTACGCCACCAACCTGGTGCTCGACGCCTACAACGAGCTGGCGGACTGGCGGAAGCTCAACGCCTGGTCCAAGCGGTTCTACGCCAACCAGCCGCTGCTGGCCGCCCACCCCAAGCTCAAGGACGACCTGCCCAAGGTGATCGAGCAGAGCGCCTTCAAGATCATCGAGGAGCAGGAGAAGGCCCGGGAGTGGGAGGCCGCCGCCGAGAGCTACCTGGCCTTCGTGCGCGACTGGCCCAACACCCGCCTGGCGCCGACCGGCCTCTACAACGCCTCGGTCGACTTCGCCCGCGCCAGCCGCGTCGACAAGGCCATGGAGGTGCGCGACCAGCTGCTGCAGCGCTTCCCCAACGACCCGCTGGCGCCGCGCTGCCTCTTCGACAACGCCGCCGGCTCCGAGGCCATCGCCGACTTCCAGCGGGCCGCCGACGCCTACGAGCGCTACTTCCAGGCCTGGCGTCGGACCCGCGGCGCGGCGCCGGCCAAGGCTCCGGCCCCGCCGAGGAAGGACGCCCGGGCGGCGGCCGCCCCGGTCCCGGCCCCGGCGGCGGCCCCGGTCTACGAGGAGAAGAAGGCGCTCGACGCCATCGTCAACGCCGCGGTCTTCCGCGTCGGCCTGCGCGACTGGGCCCGGGCCGAGGCCGACAGCCTGGCCTACCTGGAGGCCTGGCCGGACGGCGAGGACGCGGCGCGCATGTCGCTCTCGCTGGCCGACCTGGCGGCGCGCCAGGGGCCGGCCCAGAAGGAGCTGACCCGGCTCGAGGAGTACCAGCGGCGCTTCGCCAAGACCCCCGACGAGTGGCTGGCGGCGCAGCAGCGCATCGTCCGGGTGATGGAGAAGGCCGGCAACGCCGCCGGGGCCCGGGCCGCGCAGGAGCAGGGGTTCGACTACTGGAAGCGGAACCGCGCCCAGGTGAAGGACAAGGGGCTCACCGTCGGCGCCGAGGGGATGTTCCGGGCGCTGGAGCCGGCCTGGGCCGAGTACCAGAAGCTCAACCTGAACATCCGGCAGAGCGACCTCAAGTACCAGCTGGAGCGGATGGCCGGGAAGCTCAAGAAGCTGGAGGAGGAGTACACCGCGGTGGTGAAGCTCGGCGTGGCCGGGCCGGCGGTCTGCTCGCTGGAGCGGATCGGCATGCTCTACAAGCACTTCGGCCGCGTGCTCACCGAGGCGCCGGTGCCCCGCGAGATCAAGAACGACAAGGAGCTGGTCGAGGTCTACAAGGCCTCGCTGGCCGAGCAGGCCGAGCCGCTGGAGACCAAGGCCCAGGACGGCTTCGAGCTGGCGGCCACCAAGGCCCGCGAGCTCGGCGTGCGCAACGACTGCGCCACCCGGTCGATGCAGGCGGCGATGACCAAGAAGCCGGAGCTCGGCCCCACCCTGGAGGCCCTGCCCACCCTGGCCGCCGTCGAGTTCACCGAGGCGCCGAGGGGCTATGGCCTGCTGGCGGCCCTCGAGCCGGTGGCGCCGGTGGCGAAGCGCCCGGCCACGCCGGCCCGCGGCGGCGCCGCGACACCGGCCCCGCCGCTGCGAGCGCCGGCCCCGGCCAAGGGGATGCCCAGGCCGGGGGCCCGGGGCAAGGAGAAGGCGGCGCCGGCCCAGACCTCCACCGATGATCCGCTGCCGCGCCCGAAGAAGGGTGACGACGAGGACCTGCTCCAGTGACCCCCACCGCCACCCGCAGCCCCGCCGCCCTCCCGCTCGTCGCCCTGCTGCTGGCCGGCTGCGCCGGCGCCCCGGCGGCGCCCACCCCGGCGGAGAGGCCGCCGCGCCCGGAGGCCCCCCGCGTCCAGGCCCGGCCGGCGCCCGGGGAGCCGCTCACCGAGGCCGGCCGCCGCCTCTTCGACGAGGCGGTGCGGACCCACGAGGAGATGCTGAAGGCCAAGGCCGTCGACTGGGCCATCCTGGAGCGGCGCTGGCGGGCCGCCGCCGACGCCACCGGCGCCCCCGAGGCCTCCTTCAACCTCGGGGTCACGCTGGAGCGGCAGGGGCGCGACGCCGAGGCGCGCGCCGAGTACCAGCTGGCCCTGGCCGGTCGGCCGCTCAAGCAGGCGGCCGCCAACCTCGGGGTGCTCATGGAGAAGGCGGGCGACGCCCGGGGCGCCCAGGCCGCCTACGACGCGGTGGCCCGCGACTACGCTGACGACGCGGTCTCCCGCGAGCGGCTGGCCGCGCTCTACCGCCAGTCCGGCCAGCTCGACGAGGCCTGGCACCAGGCCCGCGAGGCGCTGCTGCGCGACCCCACCTCCACCGGCGCCCGCAAGACCATGCTCCGGGTGGCGCTGGCCCGCGGCGACCTCGACCTGGCGCGGCTGGTGGCGCTGCGGCTGCAGAAGAGCGCCCCCGACGACGCCGAGGTGGCCTGGCTCTCCGGCCTGCTGCTGGCCCGGCAGGGGGACGACGCCGGCGCCTCGGCCCAGTGGAAGAAGGCGCTGGCGCTCCAGCCCGGGCTGGTGGCGGCCCGCGCCGGCCTGCTCCAGGTGGCGGTCCGCGAGGAGCGCTGGGGCGAGGTGGAGACCCTGGCCTCCCGGGCGCTGGCCGACGATCCCGCCAACGCCGCGATCCAGCTGGTGCTCGGCATCGCCCTGCGCCACGGCGGCAAGCCGGAGGAGGCGCTGGCGGCCTACGCCGCCGCCGAGCAGCTGGCCGCCGGGAAGCTCCCCGAGGTCCTCCTGGCCCGGGGCGTGCTGCTGATGCGCGACAAGGGGGACTGCGCCGGGGCGCTGCGCGACCTCGACCAGTACGAGCGGGCCGCCGGCCCGGTCCTGCCGCAGGGCTCGCCGGCGCCCCGGCTGATCCGCGAGTGCCAGGAGCAGGTGGAGCAGGCGCGCCTGGCCGTCGAGGCCGCCCGGCAGATGAAGCTCGAGGCCGACAAGAAGGCCGATATCGCGCCCCCTCCTCCCCCCGGGCCTCCACCCGGGACCAAGCCCTGAGCTCTTTCGCCCCCACGCCGCAGCGGTGGTAAGCTCCCGTGAACATGAGGTCCTCGCCCATGCGCACCCTGGTCCTGCTGGTCCTGATCGCCGCTCCCCTGGCGTCGCTCGCCCAGGACAAGGCGGAGCCCAAGCCCACCGTCACCTACGAGAAGCGGACCGAGATCAACTTCGAGGACGACACCATCAGCGGCGACCTGAAGCGCCCCGACGGTGAATACGTCGAGTCCCGGCGCAAGGTCTCGCACTCCAACCTCATCCGGATCCGCGAGAACTGGCGGGACAAGGTGATGCAGGCCTCCGGGGAGCTCTAGGCGAGATGGCGACGCCCATCACCCTCCAGGTGTATCGCGGCGACCAGCTGCTGCGGGCCGAGCAGTTCACCCGCGACATCATCAAGATCGGGCGGCTGGCGACGGCGCACCTGCCGCTCGACGACGACCGGGTCTCGCGCATCCACGCGGTGATCGAGGTGGCCGCCGACGGCGCCGTCTCGGTGATCGACATGGGGAGCGCCGAGGGGACCTTCGTCAATGGCCGAAAGGTCTCGCGGAGCCTCTTCAGGCCCGGGGACCAGCTCACCGTGGGCGGACTCCGAATCGCCCTGGTGGTCGAGGGTGGCGCCGCGGTGCCGGCGGCTCCACCCGCGCCCGCCCCGGCACCGCCCCCGGTGGCCGCCGCGCCGGTCGCCGCGCCGGTGGCGGCGAGGGTCGCGGCCGCCGTGCCCGCCCCTGCCGCGGCACCCCCACCCCCACCCGCACCCGCTCCCGCCGCTCCGGCGGCCCCGGCCGCCGTGGTTTCGCCGCCGCGAGCCGCGCCGTCGGCGCCCGCTCCGGTCGCTGCCGCCCCGCCGGTCGCCGCCGCCCCCGCCGTCGCCGTCGCCGCGGTGGCCGCGGTGGCCGCACCCTCCGCCCCGGCGGCGAAGAGGCCCGCCGGCAAGACGCCGGCCCGCAAGGCCTGGCGCCTGTCGCGAGCCTCGGGCCTCGCCGAGGAGATCTCCGGCGACCACGGCGTCGAGCTCCGCCTGCTCTGGGGTGACACCCTGGTCGACGCCGCCGCCTTCCTGGCGCCCCGGGGGCCGGTGCTGATCGGCGAGGGGCCCGGCTGCGCCCTGGCCGTCCCCGCCAGCCACCTGCCCTCGCCCCAGTACCCGGTCCTCCGCTACGGCGGCGGCGAGTACCAGTTCGCCTTCGCCCGCGGCATGACCGGCGCCCTCGAGGAGAAGGGGGCCCGCGCCTCGCTGGCCGAGCTGGTCAAGAGCCGCCGGGCCAGCGCCGACGCCACCGTCCAGGGCGGCTTCACCGTCGCCGTGCCGCGCGCCGGGGCGGTCCGCGCCGAGCTGGGGTCGGGCCTGGCCATCGAGGCCCGGGCCCGCCGCCCCGAGGTGCTCGAGGTGCCGCCCTGGTGGGAGCGCATCAACTACCAGTTCCTCAACCTCTTCCTGGTGCTGCTCTTCCTCCAGGCCGGCTTCATCGTCGCCTCCAACAACTTCCCCTACGAGACCGACGTCCTCGCCGACGACCTCTTCAAGAACCCGTCGCGGATGGCCAAGTTCATCATCAAGCCGCCCGAGGCCCCCAAGCCGGCCGAGAAGCTGCCCGGCGAGAAGGCCGCCAAGAAGGAGGAGCAGTCGGGCGAGATGGCCGAGAAGCACAAGGGCGAGGAGGGCAAGATGGGCAAGAAGGACGCGCCCAAGACCGACGGCAAGTCGGCGCCCAAGGCCATCGACCCCAACGCCAAGGAGGTGGTCAAGCGCATGGGCGTGCTGGGCGCGCTCGGCCGCGGCGGCGGCGGCGGCCTGGCCACCATCCTCGGCTCCGGCGGCCTGGGCGGCGACGTCCGTGGCGCCGTCGGCAACATGTTCGGCAACGCCGTGGGGGACAGCCTCGGCTTCGGCGGCCTCGGCGTGCGCGGCACCGGCGCCGGCGGCGGCGGCGCCGGCGAGACCGTGGGCATCGGCGGCATCGGCACCAAGGGGCGCGGCGGCGGCCTGGGCGGCTACGGCCAGGGCGTCGGCAGCCTCGGGCGCAAGACCGACCGCGACGTGGCCATCACCGCCGGCACCGCCATGGTGATGGGCTCCATCGACAAGGAGCTGATCCGCAAGGTGATCCAGGAGCACGCCGCGCAGATCCGCTTCTGCTACGAGGAGCAGCTGGCGGTGAACCCCAAGCTGGCCGGCAAGGTGGCCATCAAGTGGGTCATCGACGCCGACGGCAACGCCTCCAACGCCAGCGTCGACGCCGGCTCGACCACCCTGGCCAGCGACAAGGTCCACCAGTGCATGATGGCCCGCATCGTCAGCTGGCAGTTCCCCAAGCCCAAGGGCGGCGGCATCGCCGTCATCACCTATCCCTGGATCCTGCGGGCCTCGGGCCTGGAGTAGGAGAGGAGCCGCCGTGTCCCGCCTGGTCCCCTGCCGCGGTCTGCTCCTGGTGATGGCGATCCTCGCCGCGGCGAACGGCGCCCCGGCCCGTGCCCAGGACGCCGCCCCGGCCCCCGTCGAGGATCCGCGGGCCCCCAGGTACAAGGACGTCGAGCGCGGCCTCTTCATCGGCTTCGAGGCCGGCTGGCTGGGGCTGCTGAAGACGCCCAACCAGGACCCCGCCCGGTTCCCGTTCGCCACCGGCGGCGGCGGCGCGGCCCAGGGCTCGGTCATCGGCCTGCACCTCGGCTACGACCTCACCGAGCGGCTGGCGGTGGCGCTGTTCGCCGAGGGGGCCAGCGAGAAGGCCAGCTCCTCCTACGGCGCCTTCGACCTGCTGGTGGGCGGCCTCGACCTGCGCTGGGCCTTCTACGGCGCCAAGGACCGGAACGGCTACCAGCGCTTCTTCGTCTACGCCCACGGGCGCGGCGGCTACCTGCTCACCCACCCCAAGGGACTCTTCGGCGACACCGACCTGCTGGTCGGCGGTGGCCTCGGCGCCGAGTACTTCACGCAGCTCCGTCACTTCTCGGTGGGGCTGCAGGTCGACGGCCTGTACGTGCTCTCCGCCAAGGCGCCCGGCTTCGCCGTCACGCCGCTGGTGCGGTACACGTTCTAGTCTCGAGCCGGGGGGCGGATGGACCAGCAGATCAGGGCTCACCTGGAGACCCTCGAGGCCGCCCCCGGCGACGCCGAGGCCTTCCGGGCGCTCGAGGAGGCCTACCGGAGCGGTGGTCGCTTCGAGGAGCTGGCCTCGCTGCTGGAGGCGCGGGCCCGGGTGCTGCCCACCGCCGAGGCCGGGAGGCTGCTGGCCCAGGCCGCCGAGGTGGCGCGGCGCGAGGCGGCCAACCCGGCGCGGGCCGAGGAGCTCTACCGCGCGCTGCTGGCGCACGATCCCATCAACCAGGCGGCGCTGCAGGCGCTGGCCGAGCTGGCCGAGGCCCGCCAGGACTGGGCCACGCTCGCCGAGGTGCTGGAGCGCCAGGCCCTGGCCACCCCCACCCCGGCCGAAGGGGCCCGGCTGTCGCTGCGGCTGGGGAAGCTCCACGAGGAGAAGCTGGGCCGGCGGGACCGCGCCGCGCTGCGCTACGCCGGTGCGGTGCGGCTCGACGCCGGGCTGGCCGAGGCGCGGCAGCGGGGGCTCGACGCCTGCCTGGCGCTGCGGCGCTACTCCCAGGCCAAGCGCCTGCTCGACACCGCCCGTGACGGCGGCGCCGAGCGGGCCGGGCTGGCCCGGGACTACGCTCGCCTCGGGGCCACGCTGGCTGACCAGGCGCTCTTCCACGACGTCGCCATGGACTCGCTCATCGAGGCGCAGATGCTCGATCGGGCCGCGCCCGGCGCCGCCGAGGCCCGCGAGCGGCTCACGGTGCTGCCGCGCCGCTGGCGGGAGGAGGCGGCCGAGCTGGAGGCCCGGGCGGGGAGGTTGCCGCGGCGCGAGGCGGCCGAGCTGCTGCTGCGCGCCGCCCAGCTCCAGGCGGCCTACTCGCCGGACGGGGTGGCCCCGGCGGTCGAGCTGCTGGAGCGGGCCTGGGTCCAGGCGCCTGGCCACCCCGCGGTGCTGGAGCTGCTGGAGCGGGTGCTGGAGGACCGCAAGGACTTCGGCGGCCACGCCGCGGCGCTGGAGCGGCTGGCGGCGGCCACCCGGGAGCGGGGGGCGCTGGTCCAGCTGCTGCTGGCGTCGGCCCGGCTCAAGCTGGTGAGGCTGGGGGACGCGCCGGCGGCGCTGGCGACGCTGGCCCGGGCGCTGGAGTACGACCCGGCCTGCGAGCCGGCCGCCCTCCAGTCCTTCGAGCAGCTGGCCGACGCCGGCCGCTTCGCCGAGGCGGTGGCGGTGCTGGAGCGCCACCTCGAGGCCACGCCGGAGAAGCCCGGCCACGCGCTGCTGCGGGTCCGGGCCGCCGAGCTGGCCCGCACCCGGCTCGACGACGGTGAGCGGGCCCGGCGCCACCTCGACGCGGCGCTGCGGGCCGACCCGGGCAACGCCGCGGCGGCGACGGCGCTGGTGCCGCTGCTCACCGCAGGGGGCGAGTGGGCCCGGCTGGTGGAGGTGCTGGCGGTGCGGGTGGCCTCCGAGCCCGACACCACCGAGCGGGTGCGGCTGCAGGAGCGCCAGGCCGCCGTCGAGCTGGAGCAGCTGGAGCGCCCCGGCGACGCCTTCCGGACGCTGTCGCGGGCCCTGGCGCTCGACCCTCGCCGCGGCTCGATCCGCGCCGCGCTGGAGGAGGCGGCCCGGCGGGCCGGCCTGCTCCCGGAGCTGTGCCGGGCGCTCCGCTCGGCGGCGCGGGCGGTGGCGCTGGATCCGGCGGCGCGCCGGTCGCTGCTGCGGCGCGCCGGCGAGCTGCTCGACGGCGAGCTGGGCCAGCCGGAGGCGGGCGCCGAGGCCTGGCGGGAGCTGGTGGGGTTCGACCCCGCCGACCGGGAGGCGGCGACGGCGCTGGCCGCCTGCGAGGCCCGGGCCCGGGCCCAGGCCGAGGCGCTGGACACGCTGGCGGCCGACCACGCCCAGGCCCAGGGGGCGCGGCGGCGGGAGACCGGGTACGCCCTGGCCCGCGCCCTGAGCGTGGCCGGGCGGGGGACGGCGGCGGCGGTCACCTGGCGCGAGCTGCTGGCCGCCTCGGTGGACGACGAGGAGGCGCTCTGGGGGCTCCACGCCGCGCTGGAGGCGACGCCCGGGCCGGTGGCCGCCGAGGAGCGGACCCAGGTGCTGGCGCGGCTGGCGGCCCTGGTCCGCGGCGCCCCGCAGCGGGTCGAGCTGGAGCTGGAGCGGGCCGTCCTGCTGGTGGAGCCGCTCGGTCGCCACGGCGAGGCGGCCGGGGTGGTCACGGCCCTGCTCGCGGCCGGGGGCACCACCGCGGCGCAGCAGCAGCAGGCGGTGGCCCTGCTGGAGCGGCTGCTGGCCCGCGGGGTCGATCCGCTCCGCATCGCCCGGGTGCTGGCCCCGGTCCACGCCGCGCGCGGCGAGCCGGGCAAGCAGGTGGCCATGCTGGAGCTGGTGGCGCGCCGTCTCCCCGCCGACGCCGACCCCCGCGAGCGGGCCCGCTACCTGCTCGACGCCTCGGTGATCCGGGGCGAGCGGCTCGGCGACGTGCGCGGGGCCCTCACCGCCGCCGCCGAGGCGCTGCGCGCCGCCCCCAACCACACCGAGGCTCGCAAGCGCTGCGAGCAGCTGGCCCACCAGGTGGGCGCCCAGGCCGAGCTCTACGCGCTGCTGGCGGAGGCGGCGCGCCGCCTGGAGGGGAAGCCGGACGAGGAGGTGGCCCTGCGCCGCCGGGCCGCCGCGGTCGCCGAGGAGGAGCTGGGCGCCTCCGACGCCGCCGCCGAGCAGCTGCGCCGCTGCCTGGAGCTCCGCCCCGCCGACCCCGAGCTGATGGCCAGGCTGACCCGGGTCCTGCTGGTCGCCGAGTGCTGGGGCGAGGCGGTCGAGCTGCTGGTGGAGCGGGCCCGGGGCGCCTCCGACGCCGACCGGTCGGCGCTGCTGGGGCAGCTGGCCGAGGTGCTGCTGGAGCGGCTCGACCGGGCGGCCGACGCCGTGGCCGCCTACCGCGAGGCGCTGGCGCTGGCGGCCCCGGCCGGGCGCAGCCGGCTGCTCGCCCGCCTGGCGGCGGCGCTGGGCGCGGCCGGCGACCCGGCCGGCCAGGCCTCGACGCTGGCCGAGCTGGCGGCGGCCACCGAGGACCCGGCCGAGGCGGCCCGGGCCTCGCTGGAGAGCGCCCGGCTGTCGGCGGGGCTGGGTGACCAGGCCGGGGCGGTGAGCCGCCTGGCCGGGGTGCTGCGGGCCGATCCGTCCGACGCCGCCGCCCTGGCGACCCTGGAGCAGGCGCTCGCCGATCCCCAGCCGGAGGTGGTGCTGACCGCGGCCCGGGCGCTCGAGGTGGCCCACGCCGCCCGGGGCGACGCCGCGGGGCGGCTGCGGGCGCTCACCGCCGCGGCCCGGGTCCACCCCGAGGCCGAGGCCAGGGCGGCGGCCTGGCGCCAGGTGGCGCGGCTCCACGAGCAGGCCGGCACCTCGCCGGTCGAGATGGTGGCCGCGGCGGTCGAGGCGGTGCGGGCCACGCCGGCCGACGCCGAGCTGCGGCGCGAGCTGCGGCGGGTGGCCGACCTGGGCCGCGACGTCGAGGCGGCGGCCCGGGGGCTCGACGAGGCGGCCGAGGCGCTGGGGGGGGCGGAGCGGGCCACCGTGCTCCGCGAGCTGGCCGACTGGTGCGAGCGGCGGCTGGAGGCGCGCGATCGCGCCGCGGAGGCCTGGGAGCGGCTGCTGCTGGTGGTCCCCGGGGACGCCGCCGCCCTGGCGGCGCTGCGCCGGCTCTTCCGCGCCACCGAGCAGTGGTCGAGGCTGGTGGAGATCTGCGAGGTGATCGCCGCCCACGCCGCCTCCTCGCCGGCGCGCCAGGATCCGCTCCGCGAGATCGCCGCGCTGGCCGAGACCCGGCTCGGAGACCTGCCGCGCGCCGCCGACGCCTGGCGGGAGGTGGCGCGGCTGTCTCCGGAGGATCGCGACGTGGCCGCGGCCGTCGATCGGCTGCTGACCACGCTGGACCGTCCCGCCGAGCTGGCGGCGGCGCTGGAGGCCCGGCTCGAGGGGGCCTTCGACCCCGAGACCGCCTTCCGGCTGGCCGAGCTGCGCCGCACCCGGCTGGAGGACCCGGCCGGCGCACTGGCGCTCCACGCCGAGCTGGCCCGCCGGGAGCCGGGCCGGTCCGGGCCCCGCGAGGCGCTGGTGCTGCTGGCCGCGCTCCCCGGGGTGGTGGGCCAGGAGGCGCTCGGCGTGGCCGACGCGGCGCTGCGGGCGGCCGGGGAGCAGGTCCGGCGGGTGGCCATCCGCGAGGCCCGCCTGGCGGGCCCGGCCGAGCCGGCCGAGCGGGCCCGGCTCCACGCCGAGATCCGGGCCCTGCTGGAGCGGGAGCTCGGCGACCCCGCCGCGGCGCGGGCGGCGGCCCGGCGGGCCTTCGCCGAAGGTGGGCCGGGGAGGGAGGACGCCGAGGCCGACCTGCGGCGGCTGGCGGCGGCGGGCGGGGCGGGGGCCTTCGCCGTGGTGGCCGACGCCTACCTGGAGGCCGCCGGCGAGGGGGGCGAGGGGGCGCTGGACTGGATGCGCAAGGCGGCCCGGGCCCGGGACGTCGAGCTCGACGACGGACCCGGGGCCATCCTGGTCTGGAAGTCGGTGCTGGAGGCCCAGCCCGAGGACGCCGAGGCGCTGGAGGTGCTGGAGCGGCGCTACGCCGAGGTCACCGCGTTCCGCGAGCAGCTTGAGATGGCGCTGCGGCGGGCCACGCTGGCGGTCGGCGACGCCCGGGTCCCGGCCCTCCGCCACGCCGCCGAGATCGCCCGGCAGGCCGGCGACGCCGACGCCGAGATCTCCTCGCTGGCCGAGGCCCGGCTGGTGGCGCCGCGCGACGAGGCGACCCTGGCGGCGCTGGAGGAGGCGCTGGGGCGGGCCGGCCGGGCCTCCGCCCAGGTCGAGGTGCTCCAGGCCATGGCCGAGCTGGCCGGCGACCGCGACCCGGCCGAGCGGCTGGCGCTGCTGTCGCGGCGCGCCGAGCTGCTGGAGCGGGATCCCGACCCGCACCGGGCCATCGACGCCTACACCGCGGTGCTGGCGGAGTGGCCCCGGGATCCCATCGCCGTGGCCGGGCTGGAGCGGCTGCTGGAGCGCCCCGACGCCCGCGCCCAGGCGCAGCGCATCCTCGAGGACGTGCAGCGGCTGGCCGGGGATCCTGCCCGGCTCGCCACCCTGCTGGAGATCCGGCTGGAGGCGACCCCGGCGTCGCACCGGCAGGGGCTGCTGGCCGAGATCGCCGGGCTGCGGGAGCGCGGCGGCGACCGCGAGGCGGCCTTCGCCACCCGGCTGCGGGCCTTCGAGGAGGCGGTGGCGGCGGGCGGCGACGACCCGGCCGGGCGCGCCGACCTGGAGCGGCTGGCCGGGGATGCGGCGGCGTGGGAGGCGGTGGCCGCGGCCTACCAGGCGGCCCTGTCCCAGGTGCCGGCCGCGGCGCTGGAGCTGCGCCGGCGGCTGGCCAGCATCTGCGGGGAGCGGCTCGGGGCGCTGGACCGGGCCGTGGCGTGGTGGGAAGAAGTCGCTGCGGCCGATCCCGGGCCGGAGCCGCTGTCGGCGCTGGTGCGCCTGCGCCGGCGGCAGGGGGCGAAGCGGGAGCTGGTCGCGGCGCTGCTGCGCCTGGCCGAGGCGACCGCGGCGCCGGAGTCCAAGAAGGAACTGCTTTTCGAGGTGGCCAAGATCATGGACGAGCAGCTCGCCAACCGAGACGGTGCCATCGAGGCGTACCGGAAGATCCTGTCCATCGACCCGGAGGATCCGGGCGCGCTGCGCCTGCTGGGGCGGCTGCTCAACGTGGCCGAGCGCTGGGAGGAGCTGGCGGCGGTGATGGAGCGGGAGGCGGTGGCCGCGGCGCGGCGCCCCGAGACCACCGCCGAGGCCGCCGAGCTGCGCTTCCGGCTCGGCCGCATCCGCCAGGCCAGGCTCAACGACGCCGCCGGGGCGCTGGCCGCCTACCGGCAGGTGCTGGAGCGGGCCCCGCGCCACCCCGGAACGCTGGGGGCGCTGCAGGAGCTGGCCCGCACCAGCGGTCCGGCCGCCATGGACGCCTCGCTCCTGCTCGAGCCCATCTACGTGGCCGAGAACGAGCACGCCCGGCTCATCGAGGTGCTGGAGGCCCGGGTCCAGAACGAGCCCTCGCCGTCGGCGCGGTCCACCCTGCTGCGCCGCATCTCCAGCCTCTACGGCACCCAGGTCCGAAACGGCGAGCTGGCCTTCACCGCCGCCGGGCGGGCCCTCACCGCCGACCCCGACTCGGTGGAGGCGCTGCAGCTGGCGGTCACCTTCGGCCAGCAGATCGGCCTCCCCGAGCAGGTGCAGCTGCTGCTCACCGAGAACGCCGACCGCGCCCACGAGCCGGCCGCCCGCGTCGAGTACCAGCGCCAGCTGGCCCGGCTGGAGTCCGACCCGGCCCGGGCCGCCGAGGCCTGGCAGCGGCTGCTGGAGCTGGCCCCCGAGGACCGCGAGGCCAGCGCCGGCCTGCTCGACACCCTGCGCGGCAGCCCGGACGCCGAGGCGCTGGAGAAGGCGCTGCGGCGGGCGCTGGCCCTGGAGGAGCAGCCCGGGCAGCGCCAGGTGCTGCTGGCCGACCTGGCCATGCTGCAGGAGGAGCGGCTGGGCGATCCGGCCGGCGCCGCGGCCACGCTGAAGCGGCTGCTGGAGCTGGCCCCGGGGAGCCGCGAGGCCATGGCCCGGCTCGACCGGCTGCACGTGGCCGGGGAGCGCTGGGTGGAGCTGGGCGACCTGCTGGATCGCGAGCTGGCGGCGGCCCGGCAGGCCGGGGACGCCCCGGCGGTGCTGGTCCTCTGCCAGCGGCTGGGCGAGCTCAAGGAGACCCGGCTGCTCGACCGCGAGGGGGCCATGGCCCTCTACGAGGAGGTGCTGGCGACGCGCCCCGACTCACCGGAGACGCTGGCCCGGCTCGGCGCCATGCTGGAGAAGGATCCCGGCAACGACCGCGCCGCCCTGGCGCTGGAGACGGCCTACGCCGCCGCCGGCGACCACCGGCAGCAGGCCATGGCGCTGGAGGTCCGCGCCCAGGGGCGCCCCGACCCCGAGGAGCGCAAGGCCCTCTGGCTCCGCCTCGCCGAGCTGCGGGCCGGGCCGCTGGCCGAGCCGGAGCTGGCCTTCGTGGCCCTCTCCCGCGCCTTCCGCGACGATCCGGGCGACGAGGCCCTGCGGGCCCGCATCGAGGCGCTGGCGGCCCGGACCGGGCAGTTCGAGGAGCTGGCGGCGCTCTACGAGGACGAGGTGGACAAGCTGCAGCCGGCCCCCATGGCGGCGGTGGCGCTGGTGCTGGGGCGGCTCTACGAGGAGAAGCTGGACGGGCCGCCCGCGGCGGCCACGTGGTACCAGCGGGCCCGGGCCCTCGACCCCAACGCGGCGCCGGTGGCGCTCCCCGCCCTGGAGCGGCTCCACCAGCGGCTGGAGGCCTGGACCGAGCTGGCCGAGGTGCTGCAGGCCCGGGCGCTGGAGGCCATCGGCGGCGAGCGGGTGCCCTTCCTCTACCGGCTGGGGCGGCTCAGCGAGGAGCGGCTGGCGGCCCCCGACCAGGCGGCCCACGCCTACGAGCAGGCGCTGGCCGTCGACCCGCGCCACCTGCCCTCGCTGCAGGCGCTGGAGGCGCTCTACGAGGCGGCCGGGCGCACAGCCGAGCTGGTGGCCAACCTGGCCGCGCAGCGCGCCGTGGTCAACGACGGGGCCACCCGCGAGCGGCTGCTGTCCCGGCAGGCGACGCTGTCGGCCGAGCTGGGGCGGGTCGAGGAGGCGGTCGAGCTCTGGCGCGAGGTGCTGGGGCTGCGGGCCCGCCACGAGGAGGCGCTGGCCTCGCTCGAGGAGCTGCTGCAGCAGCTGGAGCGCTGGAGCGAGCTGGCGGCCCACCTGCGGGTCTGCATCGGCGCCACCGTGGACCGCCGCGAGGTGGCCCGGCTCAACGACAAGCTGGGCTGGCTGATGGGCGTGAAGCTGGGCGATCCGGCCCAGGCCATCCAGTCCTACAAGGCGGTGCTGGCCTCCGACTCGTCCAACAAGCGGGCCCTGGAGTCGCTGCGCGACATCTACGCCGCCCAGGGTGACCTGGAGGGGCTGGCCGGCACGCTGCGCCAGCTCATCCCCCGGCAGGAGGATCCCGCCGGCGTGAAGCGGATCCGGCTCGACCTCGCCGAGGTGCTGGCGCGGGCCGGGCAGAAGCTGGGGGCGGTGGAGCAGGCCAAGCTGGCCTTCGGCATCGAGCCCCACACCGTCGAGCAGCTGGTCCGGATCGAGGAGGTCTTCCGCGCCGCCGGCGCCGCCGCCGACGCCATCCGCGCCGCCGAGGCGCGCGCCGCGGTGCTGGCCGAGAGCGGTGGGCCGGCCGAGGCCATCCCCGCCTGGCTTGCGGTGGCGGAGCTCTGGAACGTGCAGAAGCGGCCCGACGCCGCGGCCGCGGCGCTCGACAAGGTGCTGGCGCTCGACCCCGGCAACCGCCCCGCCTTCCTGGCGCTGCGCGGGCTGCACCAGGCCGCCGCCAACTGGCGGGCCGACGCCGACCTCTGCCTGCTCTTCGCCCCGCAGGCCGGGCCCGAGGAGCGCCTGGCCCTGCTCAAGGAGGTCGCGGTGCTGCGCGAGCAGCGCCTCGGCGAGAAGCACATGGCCTCGCTGGCCTGGAACCGGGTGCTGGGCGAGGCCCCCGGCGACGAGCAGGCGCTGGCCGAGTGCTGGCGGCTGGGCCACGAGGGCAAGGAGCAGGACACCCTGGCGGTGGTCATCGAGGACGCCGCCGACAAGGCCCGGGGCATGGTCCGGGCCCGGCTGCTGCTCAAGCTGGGCGCGCTGCTCGACGCCCCGCCCCTCGACGACGCCGAGGGGGCGGAGAACGCCATCCGGCGGGCCCTGGAGGCCGACCCCGCCAACCCCGACGCCCTCGACGCCCTGGCCGGCCTCTTCAAGCGGCGCGGGCGCATCCACGAGCTGGTCATCACCATCGAGCAGAAGCTGGAGGGGGCGGCCGGCCTGGACGAGAAGAAGGCCCTGCTGCTGGAGGTGTCGCGCCTCTACGACGAGGTCATCCACGACGTCGACGAGGCGGTGGCGGCGCTGAAGCGCCTGCTGGAGCTGGACGGCGGGGATCCCGCCGCCCTGGAGGCGCTGGCCGGGCTGCTGCGGCGCGAGCACCGCTGGGGCGAGCTGGCCGGCGTGCTGGCCCGGGCCCGCGACCTGGCCAACGACGACGCGGCCCGCCTCGGCTGGCAGCTGCAGATCGCCGGCCTGAACGAGAACGAGATCGGTGACGAGGAGGCGGCGGTGGAGGACTACCGGACCGTCCTCGGGCTCGACGACCGCAACGCCACGGCGCTGGCCGGGCTGGAGCGGCTCTACACCAAGCTCGACCGCTTCGCCGAGCTGAACCGGGTCTACGAGCGCCAGGTGGAGCTCTCCGCCGATCCGGTCGAGCAGGTGCGCATCCTGGCCCGGAGCGCCGGCATCTTCGAGGAGAAGATGCACGACGCGGCGCGGGCCACGGCGCAGAACGAGGCCATCCTCCGCGTCGACGGCGGCAACGTCCCGGCCATCAAGGCGCTGGAGCGGCTCTACCGCGACCAGGGGCTCTTCGACCGGCTGCTCACCGTGCTGGCGCACCATCTCGGGCTGCTCACCGACCGCAAGGAGCAGGTGGCGCTGATGGTGATCACCGGCGACGTCTGGTGGAAGGAGATGTCGCGGGTCGACCGGGCCGAGGCCATCTTCAACCAGGCCATCCAGCTCGACCCCGAGTCCCGGCAGGCGGTGGCGGCGCTGGGGCGGCTCTACGAGCGGAGCGGCAACTGGAACCTGGCGCTGGAGATGCTGCAGCGCGAGGGGCGCATCGCCGGCGCCAGCCGCGACGCCGTCGACATCTACCTGCGCATCGGCGCCATCGACCAGGACATGCTGATGGACACCGCCGCGGCCAAGGAGGCCTTCGGCAAGTGCCTGGCGCTGGACCCGGGCTGCCTGCCGGCGCTGCGGGCCATGAAGGGGATCGCCGAGCGCGAGGGGAACCGCGACGCCTTCCTGGAGCTGCTGACCGCCGAGGCCCGCTACGCCGAGGACGACGAGCAGCGCGCCGACCGCTGGACCGAGGTGGGGAAGGTCTTCAAGGAGGAGCGCGACGACCGCGAGGGCGCGGTGCGGGCCTACGAGGAGGCCCTGAAGCGCAAGGCCGATCACCTGCCCTCGGCCCGCCCGCTCTCCGACCTCTACGTGGCCCTGCAGCGCTGGCCCGACGCGGCCCGGGTGCTGGAGGCCATCGTCCGCACCCTGAAGGGCGGCGGCGACGCCAAGGAGCTGTGCCGGCAGTGCTACCGGCAGGGCTACGTGGCAGAGAAGCTCGGCCAGCGCCCCCAGGCGCTGCAGAGCTACCGGCGCGCCTACGAGCTGGACGCCACCTACCTGCCGGCGCTGGAGGGGCTGGGAAACCTGCTGGTGGCCGAGGGGCAGCTGGAGGAGGCGCTGCGCATCTTCACCGCCATCATCATCCACCACCGCGACCAGCTCACCGACCTGGAGGTGGTGGAGACCCACTGGCAGATCGGCGAGGTGGCCGACCGGCTGCAGCAGCCCGATCGCGCCGTGGGCAGCTTCAAGAAGGCGCTGGAGCTGGACGGCGGCCACGAGCCCTCGCGCCGCAGCCTGGTCCGGCTGCTGGAGGCGGCGGGAGACTGGGACGGGGCGGTGGAGCAGCGGCAGCGGCTGCTGCCCAGCCTGGAGGGGAGGGCCCGCTTCGAGGCCCACGTGGCCATCGGGCAGGCCTGCCGCGACCACCTCAAGGATCCCTACCAGGCCATCGACGCCTTCACCGGCGCCTCCCGCATCGATCCCACCGACCTGCCGGTCACCGAGGCGCTGCTGGCCCTCTACCGGGAGACGCGGCAGGGGCAGAAGGCGGCCGACGTGCTGGCCCGGATCATCGCCCGGCCCGAGGTGCAGGCCGACGCGCCGCGCGCCGCCAAGCTCCACGTCCTGCTGGCCGAGATCCTGCGCGACGAGGTCAAGGACGAGGCCGGGGCGCTGGCCCAGTTCGAGAAGGCGCTCGACCTCAACCCGCGCCAGCCGCAGGCCTTCGCCTGGATCGAGCAGGTGCTGGGGCGCGGCAAGCGCTGGGCCGAGCTGGAGCAGGCCTACCTGCGCATGGTGCAGCGGCTCCCCAAGTCGGCCGAGGCCGCCCCGGCCCGGCTGGCCCTCTGGAAGACGCTGGGCGACCTCTACCGCAACGTCCTGAAGAGCGACGACGGCGCCCGCATGGCCTACCAGGTGGTGTCGCGCGCCGACCCCGAGGACGCCGTGGCCGTCGAGCTCTACGCCGACCTCTCGGCGCGGACCCCGGGGCAGGAGGCCGAGGCCATGCTGGCCTACCGCCAGCTGCTCAAGCTGGGGGCCAAGCCGCAGAAGGCGCTGTCGGCGCTGGTCTCGCTCCACGCCACCCGCAAGCAGTTCGACCGGGCCTACTCGGCGGCCCAGGTGCTGGTCCACCTCACCGGCCAGGCCACCCCGGAGGACGTGGCGGTGGTGGCCCGGCTGCGCAAGTTCGCCCGCGACCAGGCCTCCCGCCCGCTCGATGACGAGCTCTGGGGCCTGCTCTTCCACGAGCGGCTGCGCGGCCCGCTGGCCGAGATCATGGCCCTGCTGTCGCAGCACGCCCGCCCCATGTTCGTGCAGAGCCCCAAGGAGCTGGGGCTCAACCTCAAGAAGGACGAGCTGGACGTGCAGGGGTCGATGCTGTTCCTGGTCAACATGTTCAAGTACGTGGCCCGCACCCTGGGGGTGGAGCCGTTGCGGCTCTTCCGTCGCGAGGAGGTGGCCAGCCGGCTGCAGCTGGTGCCGACCGATCCGCCGGGCGTGCTGGTGGCGGAGGAGCTCTTCTCCGACCGGCCCAAGAAGGAGCTCTGGTTCGCGCTGGGCAAGGCGCTGGCCTTCCGGCGGCCGGAGCTCTACATGGCCCGGCTCATGCCCCACGACCAGCTCGACCTGGTCTTCCAGGCGGCCTGCAGCGTAGGCACCTCCCGGTTCGTGGTCACCGCCGACCCGCACCTGGTGGCCAAGCTGAAGACCGAGCTGGAGAAGGTGCTGCCGGAGAAGGTCCGGACCAACACCCTGAAGCTGCTGTCGCGCCAGTACTGCGACGTGCAGCACCCCGGCGACGTGCGGGCCTACCTGGACGGCGCCGAGCTCACCTCCAACCGGGCGGGGGCGCTGCTGGCCGCCGACCTGGAGACGGTGAAGCGCGGCGTCCTGGGCGAAAAGGCGCAGGTCTCCAAGCTGCGCGACGAGACCAAGGTGAAGGATCTATCGAACTTCTGCATCTCGGAGGAATATGCGGTCCTCCGGGAGCAGCTCGGCCTCGCGGCCGTCACCCCCGCCTGAGCGAGCCATGAAATTCACCTGCGACAGCTGCGGCGCGGCCTACATGATCTCCGACGAGAAGGTCGGAGCCAACGGCGTCAAGGTCCGCTGCAAGAAGTGCGGAAACCAGATCACGGTCCGGCGCGCCGAGGAGGCGGTGTCGGCGCCGGTCCTGGAGCGCGTCGCCCCGGCCGCCCCGGCGGGGCTCGATGAGGAGCTGGGCAGCGCCTTCGACCACGCCTTCGGCGACACGCCGGCGGCGCCCGCGGCCGCCCCGGCCCCGGCCCCAGCGCCGGCCCCGGCCCCGGCCCCGGTATCCCCCGCGCCGGTGGCGTCGCCGGCGGCCCAGGAGTGGTACGTGGCCATCGGCGAGGCCCAGGTCGGCCCGCTGCCGCTCGGCGAGGTGAAGAAGCGGTGGGAGGCCGGCGACATCGGCCCCGACTCGCTGGTCTGGCGGCCGGGCATGGCCGAGTGGGGTCCGCTCTCGGGGGTCCCCGAGCTGGCCACCTTCCTGGCGCCGGTGCCGCAGCCCAGCGCGCCGGGCGCCGCGCCGGCGGCCTCGGTCTTCGCCGCGGCGGCCGCCTCGCGCACGTCGGCGCCGCAGCCGCGCCTGGCCACGCCAGCCCCGGAGGTGGAGTGGAAGCCCACCGGCGCCAGCGCCCTGGCCGCGCTGGCCAACGAGGAGCTGGCGTCGCGCGCCCCGTCGCCGGCCGCCACTCCGGCCGCCGCCCGCTCGGTCATGGAGCAGCTGCCCGACTCCGGCGGCGTCGATCCCACCGGCGCCATCCCGCTGCCCATCAAGGCCATGGAGCGGACCGGCGAGCGGCCGGTGCACCGCTCCTCGGTGGCCCGCGGCGCCGAGGAGCTGCGCCACAAGCGGACCATGCGGACGGTGGTGATCGGCGCCCTGATCACCGTGGTGGCCGTGGCCGGTGGCGCCTTCGCCTGGGTCCAGTTCGCCATGAAGCCGGCGGCGCCGGTGGCCCAGCTGGCGCCTCCGCCCCCGCCCACCCCCGCGCCTGCGGCACCTGCGCCGGCGTTGGCCCCGGCCCCGGCCGCCGAGGCCGCGACCAACGCCCTGACCGCAGCACCGGTGGTCGCCACGCCGCCCCCCGCCGCCCCCCCGGCGCCGGAGAAGCCGGCCGAGGCGGCCGCGCCGCGGAAGGCCAAGGCCCCACCGCCCGTCGCCGCTCGCCCGGCCCGCCCGCCGGTCGCCCAGGCCGCCCCGGCGGCGCCCCGGCCCGCCGAAAAGCCGGCCGCGGAGAAGCCGGCCCCCAAGAAGAAGGACGGGCTCCTCGACTTCGACCAGGGCGGCGAAGACGACCTGGCCGCCGCGCTGGGCAGCGGCACCGGGGGGCGCAAGGTCTACGTCCCGCCGGCGGCCGGCACCGCCACCGCCGCGCCGGATCGGCTCACCGAGGGGCAGATCAACGAGTCGGTCTCCCTCCACCTCGACGGGCTGAAGCGCTGCCTGGCCGAGCAGCGCACCCGGGCGGCCGACGCCCACGGCACCATGAAGGTGAGCTGGATCATCCAGGCCGACGGCACCCCCCGCGAGGTCCGCTGCATCACCCCCGAGTACGCCGCCACGCCGTTCGCCCAGTGCATCACCGCCGAGGTGAAGGGGATGCGCTTCCCGCGCCTGGGCGACGCCCGGGGCCAGCAGGTCACCTTCCCGTTCTCCTTCTAGCCGCGCCACAGGGAGCGGCACCATGAGCCACGGGCCCATCCTCGGAGCGACCGCCGGCCCCTATCGGACCCTCGAGTCCATGGGGGTGGCCGAGCTGGAGGCGCTGCGCCTGCTGCTGCGCGGCGGCTCGGTGATCGACTGGCGGCGACTCAACTTCACCCGGGCCGCGGAGGTGGACGCCTTCCTGCGGCTCAACCTCTTCGACCTCGACGACCCGCGCGACGAGCGGCGGCTGCGCGCGGTGCTGGCCCAGGCGGTGGAGTACGTGCGGGCCGAGTTCGGCTACCGGGTGGCGGCGCCGGTGGCGGCGCCGGCCGACCTGCGCCACCTCTTCCTGCTGGCCTCCGGCGTGGCCGAGCCGGCCCGGCACCGGCGCATCGCCTGCGTGGTGCTCAAGGTGATGCACGTGCTCCACCACCTCGAGGCCCGGGAGCTGCTCTTCCGCACCCCCATCCGCGAGGCCGACCTGGCCGAGCGGGTCCACCGCCGGGTCATGGCCGAGGCGGCGCGGATGCGGGCCATGGGCATGCCGATCGTGGAGTTCGTGGGCAACGTCAAGAGCCGCGAGTCGCTGGTGACCAAGCTGCTGGCCAAGAAGGAGTCGGTGGCGGCCCAGGTCTTCGACCGGGTCCGCTACCGGGTGGTCTGCGAGAAGCGCGACCAGCTGGCCGGCGTGGCCTGGCACCTCACCCAGCACCTCTTCCCCTTCAACTACGCGGTCCCCGGCCAGACCCGCAACTCTCTGCTCCGCTTCGGCGAGCTGCTGGGGCGCCACCCGCAGGGAGACGCCATCACCGCCCAGCTCCAGCTCCCCGTCGACGCCGAGAAGCGCTCGGCCTCGGCGCCGCGCAACGAGTTCAGCGGCGAGACCTTCAAGATGCTCAACTTCGTGGTCGACGTGCCGGTGCGGGTGGACGAGCTGCTGCCGCCGGCCGAGTCGATGGCCGACGAGCTGGGGCGGGTGGTCTTCGCGCTGGTGGAGTTCCAGCTGCTCGACGCCGCCACCGCCCGGGCCAACGAGGCCGGCGACTCCTCCCACGACCGCTACAAGCGGCGCCAGCTGCAGCGGGTGCTGCGCCGGCTCTCGCGCGGGCTGGTGGTGCCGAAGCGCAAGGGCGCCGGGAAGCCGCGGCCGTGAGGGAGAACTTCAAGGACGGGCCGCTGGGGCAGGGGGAGGTCTCCGGTCCTGGGCGCTGCCAGGTCTGCGGCGCGGTGGGGCCGACCCTGCAGCTGCACGGGGCGCCGCCGCCCAACCAGCTCTGCCCGCGCTGCGTGCTGGAGCAGCGCGACGGCCTGCAGGGCGGCGCCGGCGCCGACGACGAGGAGTACGGCAGCTAGCGCCAGCCCGGGCCGGGGACGGCCCGGTCAACCCGGTCAGCGCTTGTTCTTCTTGCGCGCCTTCTTGCGGGCCTGGCGCTCGGCCTTGCGCTTCTTCTGCCGGGCCTCGCGATCCTTGGCGCTCTCGCCCACCGCCACCGGCTCGGGCGAGTAGCCCATGAGCCGGGCCCGGGCCATGGCCCCGGCCGGCATCGGCGGGGTGAAGCCGCGGGGGAGCCCGGCGGCGCGGGCCATGGCGGCCTGGTCCATGCCGCCCCCCATGGCCTGCTCGAAGGCCCCGGCGTCGCTGCCGAGGACGTCCTCCATCCCCTTGCCCTGCAGCTGGCGCAGGTTCATCAGGTTCTTCATGCCGGGCAGGCGGGACAGCAGGCCCGGCGCCGAGCCGACCTGCTTCATCACCATGCGCATGGCGTTGTACTGCTTGAGGAGGTTCTTGACCTCCTTCTCCGGCCGGCCCGAGCCGCGGGCGATGCGCTTGATGCGCGGCTCGGTGATGGTGTCGGGGCGCTGCCGCTCGACGCGGGTCATCGAGCCGATCATGGCGACGATCTTGCCGAGCGCCTGGTCGTCGAACTGGAACCCCTCGGGCAGCTCGCCGAAGAGCGGGAACTTCTCCATCAGCTCGCCGAGCGGCCCCATCTTGCGGACCAGCTGGATCTGCCCGACGAAGTCGTCCAGCGTGAAGTCGCCGCTGAGCAGCTTCTTGGCGTCGGCCTCGGCCTGGTCGGCGTCGACGTGCTGCTCGAAGTCCTTCATCAGCCCGACCACGTCGCCGAAGCCGAGGATGCGGCTGGCCAGCCCCTCGGGCCGGAACTCCTCGAGGCGGTCCAGCCCCTCGCCCATGCCGAGGAACTTGATGGGCTTGCCGGTGACCTCCTTGATGGAGAGGGCGGCGCCGCCGCGGGCGTCGCCGTCGAGCTTGGTGAGGACGAAGCCGGAGAGGTCGAGCCGGCGGTCGAACTCCACCGCGGTCTTGACGGCGTCCTGGCCGATCATGGCGTCGCAGACCAGCAGGATGTTCTGCGGCGCCACCGCAGCCTTGATCTCCTCCAGCTCGGTCATCAGCTGGTCGTCGATGGCCAGCCGGCCGGCGGTGTCGTAGATGACCACCGTGGCGTGGGCCTTCTGGGCCGCCTCGCGGGCCCGGCGGCAGAGCTCGGGCGGCTGCAGCCCGGCCTCGTGGAAGACCGGCACCCCCAGCTGCTCGCCCAGCACCCTGAGCTGCTCGACGGCGGCGGGCCGGTAGATGTCGGCGGCCACCAGGAAGGGCTTCTTCCCCTCCTTCTTGAGCTTGCTGGCCAGCTTGCCGGCGGTGGTGGTCTTGCCCGAGCCCTGCAGGCCGACCAGCATGATGCCGGCGAGGACGCGGTCGGGGAGGGTGAGCGAGGTGTCGACGGGGCCCATCAGCCCCTCGAGCTCGTCGTGGCAGATCTTGATGAAG
This sequence comes from Anaeromyxobacteraceae bacterium, assembly GCA_032654565.1. Taxonomy (GTDB): domain Bacteria; phylum Myxococcota; class Myxococcia; order Myxococcales; family Anaeromyxobacteraceae; genus JADKCZ01. Next base: position 496,681 of record JAULAX010000018.1, read on the forward strand.
TGATCCTGGGGGGTGACCTGCAGCTTCCCCCTGGCGGTCTTGACCCGGGTCTCGACCACCTCGCCCACGGCCTTCTCGCGGACCCGGGCCACGAAGCGCTTCACCACGTCGAAGGAGACGTCGGCCTCGAGCAGCGAGACCCGGATGTCGCGCAGCGCCTCGTCCACCACCTCGGTGGTGATCTCGGTGCGACCCTTCAGCTTGTTGCGCGCCGCCTTGAAGCCCTTGGCCACCGTCTCGAACACGTCTGGAAACCTCCGGAAGCGGGCTTATATCACGCCCATGCTAGGGTTTCCCGCCATGGACGAAGGGCCGCGCTTCTTCACCGTCGAGGAGGCCAACGACGCCGTCGGCGACCTCCAGCTGGAGTTCGGGCGCATCGCCCAGGTCCGCGCCGAGCTCCGGCCGCTGGTGGAGTCGCTGGGCGGCGCCGACCTGGTGGTGGGGGTGCTGCAGCGCGACGAGGCGGCCCCCGACGGGCGGGAGGCCGAGGTGGCCCGGCTGCGCTGGCTGGCCGACCAGATCACCGCGGCGGTGGAGCGGATCAACGGCATGGGCTGCCTGGTGAAGGACCTCGACCAGGGGCTGGTGGACTTCTACGCGCTCCGCGACGACGAGCCGGTCTTCCTCTGCTGGCAGTTCGGCGAGCCGGCGGTGACCCACTGGCACCCGCTCGACGAGGGGTTCGCCACCCGCAAGCCGCTGGCCGGGGTCAGCTACCGGCCGCCGCCGTTCGTGAACTGACCCGGCGCCGGGTGTAGGGCCGCCCGGACTCGAACCGGGATTCCGCCTTCGCGGCTGGAGATTTTAAGTCCCCTGCGTCTACCGTTTCGCCACGGCCCCGCGGCCACTCTAGCGCAGGACCGACCCGAGCCCCGCCTCAGCGTGCGTAGCGGGACTCGAAGAGGGCGCGCAGCCGCGGGTGGCGGCGCAGCAGCGCCAGGGTCAGCTCGGCGTGGCCGGGTGCGTAGCCGTTGCCGATGAGCAGGGTGGCGTCCTTGCCCACCCCCTCGGCGCCCAGCGCCGCCCCGGTGAAGCTGGTGGCCATGGAGAAGAAGATGACGGTGCCGCCGTCCTTGACGGCCAGCAGCGCCGCCATCTCGGTGCCGGCCACCGAGGCGCAGTTGACCACCAGGTCGAAGCGCCCGCCGGCCGCCTCCACCTTCGCCAGCGCCCCGACCGCGTCGGTGGCGTCGAGCTGCAGCAGCTGGTCGCAGGCGCCGAGGCCGCCCAGGGCCTCGAGCGCCCGGGGGGAGAAGTCGGCCGCCACCAGCCAGCCGGTGGCGCCGAGGTTCTCGCGGGCCTGCACCGCCACCAGCGCCCCCGACTTGCCTGCGCCCAGCACCAGCACCCGCTGCCCGGGCCGGGCGTGGCGGGCCACCAGCGCCGGGGCCCCGCAGACGTCGAGCGCCGCCAGCGCCAGCGTCTCCGGCAGGTCGTCGGGGAGGCGCGCCCAGAGCCCGGTGGCGAAGAGGATGGCCAGGCCGCGGCACTCGACCCGGTCGATCTCGGGCCGGACCGCGGTGATGGCGTCGAGCCGGAGCGGCGTGAGCGTCAGCGACACCAGGGTGGCGACGCGGGCGCCGGGCTGGAGCGTGCCGGCGGCGGGGTGGCGCGGGCCGACGGCGCGGACCCGGCCGATGAGCATGCCGCCCGAGCCGGTGACCGGGTTCTGCAGCTTGCCGCGCTCGGCGACCAGCCGGGTGATGGCGGCGGCGATGGCGTCCGGCTCGCGCCCCACCACCGACTCGATCTGCCGGAAGGAAGCGGCGTCGACGTTGAGGGCCTCGACGTCGATGGAGAGCTCGTCCTCGCCAAGGGGGAGGGTGGGGTCGAGCCGGTCGGCGCGCTGGGGGAGCACGCCGGGGGGCGAGACCACGCGCCGCAGGCCATAGGGGTCCATGCGCCTAACGTAGCCTCGACTCCCGGCCGCGGCTAGAGTCGAGGGACGCATGCGCTACCACCTCTCCTGTCCCGAGCCAGCCACCCACCTCTTCCACCTGGCGCTGGAGGTGCAGCGGCCCGGCGAGGCCATCGAGCTGGCCCTGCCGGTCTGGACCCCCGGCAGCTACCTGGTGCGCGAGTTCGCCCGCCACCTCGAGGCGGTGACCGCCGCCGACGACGCCGGCCGGCCGCTGCCGGTGGAGCGGCTCGACAAGCACCGCTTCCGGGTGCGGAGCGGGGGGGCCGCGGCGGTGACGGTGCGCTGGCGGGTCTACGCCAACGAGCTGACGGTGCGGACCAGCCACCTCGACGCCACCCACGGCTTCGTCTCGCCGGCCGGGGTCTTCCTCTCGGTGCGGGGGCGGGAGGCCGAGCCGCACACCGTGGTGGTGGCGCCGCCGCCGGGCTGGCAGGTGGCCACGGCGCTGGCCGGCGGCCCCCTGCAGTTCACGGCCCGTGACTACGACGAGCTGGTCGACTCGCCGCTGGAGCTGGGGACCCACCGGCTGGCCACCTTCGAGGCCCTGGGCGTGCCCCACCAGCTGGCGGTCTGGGGGCGCGGCAACCTCGACCTGACCCGGCTCAGCGTCGACCTGGAGACCATCGTCGAGGCGGTGGGCGGCTTCTGGGGCGGGCTCCCCTACCAGCGCTACCTCTTCATCCTCCACCTCACCGGGAAGGGACGCGGCGGCCTGGAGCACCTGGCCTCCACGGCGGTGCTCTACCCGCGGATGGGCTTCTCCGACGCCGAGGCCTACGGCGACGCCCTCTCCCTGCTGATCCACGAGTTCTTCCACGCCTGGAACGTCAAGCGGCTGCGGCCGGCGGCGCTGACCCCGTACCGGTACGACGGCGAGCAGTACACGCGGCTGCTCTGGTGGTTCGAGGGGGGCACCTCCTACTACGAGCAGCTGCTGCTGGCCCGGGCCGGGCTGCTGCCGGCCCGCCGCTACCTGCGCTCGCTGGGGCGGCTGCTGACCACGCTGGCCCGCACCCCCGGCGCGGCGAAGCTCACCGTGGAGGAGGCCAGCCAGCTGGCCTGGGTGAAGCTCTACCGGCCCGACGAGAACAGCGGCAACAGCGGCGTCAGCTACTACCTGAAGGGCGAGCTGGTGGCGCTGGCGCTCGACCTGGCGCTGCGCCGCGCCGGCCACGACCTGGACGGCGTGATGCGCGAGGCCTACGCCCGCTGGGCGCAGGGCGGCCTGCCGGAGGACGGGATCGAGCAGCTGGTGGCGGAGCGGCTGGGGCCCGAGGCGGCGCGGACCCTCTTCGACGCCACGGTGCGCAGCCACGGCATGCCCTCGCTCGACCTGGCGCAGGTGGGGCTGGGGCTGCGGCGGCGCGTCGCCCAGGGGGCCGACGACAAGGGTGGGACGCCGGGCAAGGGCGAGGAGCGGCGGGCCGGCTGGTTGGGGGCGGAGTTCGGCGCCGGGCTGACGGTCAAGTCGGTGCGTGAGGGGAGTCCGGCCTGGCGGGCGGGGCTGACCGCCGACGACGAGCTGGTGGCGGAGGGGGGCTTCCGGGTGGACGGCAAGGGGCTGCAGCAGCGGCTGGAGGAGCAGGGGCCGGAGGGGCGGCTGCGGCTGGCCCTGTTCCGGCGGGAGGAGCTGCTGGAGGTGGAGGTGCCGCTCGCCGAGCCGCCCGAGGACACCCTGTGGCTGGAGCCGCTGCCGGAGGTCACGCCGGCGCAGCGGGCCGCCTTCACCGCCTGGTGCGGGGCCGAGTGGCCGGGGGCCTGAGCCCGGGTTAGAACCGAGGCGCCATGACCCTGGACCCGACCGTGTTCGCCGAGCGCCGTGCCCGCGTCTTCGAGGAGCTGGAGCGGCGCGGCGGCGGGGTGCTGCTGCTGCCCTCCGCCGGCGAGAAGCTGCGCAACAGCACCAACGAGCACCTCTTCCGCCAGGACTCGGACTTCCACTACCTGACCGGGCTGGAGGAGCCGGACTCCTGCGCGCTGCTCTCGGCCCGCCCCGGCGAGCGGCGGTTCCTGCTCTTCGTGCGGCCGCGCGACAAGGAGAAGGAGATCTGGAACGGGCGGCGGGTGGGCGTGGAGGGGGCCCGGGCGGTGCTGGGGGCCGACCTCGCCTTCATCATGGGTGACCTGGCCACGGAGCTGCCGCGCTGGCTCGACGCCGCGGCCACGCTCTGGTTCCCGCTGGGGGCCGACCCGGCCTGGGACACCCGGGTCATCGGCGTGGTGACCGGGCTGCGCGGGCAGGGGCGGGCCGGCAAGCGGGCGCCGGCGGCGCTGGCCGACCCGGGGGCGGTGCTCCACGAGCTGCGGCTGCTGAAGCGCCCCGAGGAGCTGGCGCTGCTGCGCAAGGCGGTCGACCTGACCACCGAGGGGCACCTGGCGGCCATGCGCGACGGCTGCGCCGGGCGGCGCGAGCACCAGGTGCAGGCCGAGATCGAGTACGCCTTCCGCCGCCGCGGGGCGGCCGGGCCGGGCTACGGCACCATCGTGGCGGCCGGGGCCAACTCCACCATCCTCCACTACCGGGCCGGCGACGCCGAGCTGCGCGACGGCCAGGTCTGCCTGGTGGACGCCGGCGGCGAGTACGGGCTCTACACCGCCGACGTGACCCGGACCTTCCCGGTCTCGGGGAAGTTCAGCGGCGCCCAGCGCGACCTCTACCAGGCCTGCCTGGCCGCCCAGCTGGCGGCCATCGCCGCGGTCAAGCCGGGGGCGACCATCGACGGCATCCACGCGGTCTCGGTGCGGGCGCTCACCGAGGGGCTGGTGGGGCTGGGGCTGCTGCCGGGGCCGGTGGAGGATCGGGTGGCGGAGGGGGACGCGCTGCTCAAGCTCGCGCCCGGCTCGCCGGAGGAGCGGGCGGCGCCCAAGGGCTACCGGCGCTTCTACATGCACCGCACCAGCCACTGGCTGGGCATGGACGTGCACGACGTGGGCGACTACGTGGTGGGCGGGGCCAGCCGGCCGCTGGTGCCGGGCATGGTGCTGACGGTGGAGCCGGGGCTCTACGTGGCAGAGGACGACGAGCAGGCGCCGCCGGCGCTGCGCGGGGTGGGGATCCGGATCGAGGACGACCTGCTGGTCACCGAGGCGGGGCACGAGAACCTGACGGTCGGGGTGCCCAAGGAGATCGCCGACGTCGAGGCGGCCTGCACGCGGTGACCGGCCCGGAGGGGGCCGGCGCCGGGGATCGCGGCGCTTGACAGCCCCTCGGCCGTCCAGTATTTACGCGGCCTTCCGCTGGTTCGGCTCCCTCCCGGGGAGTCGAGAAAACCGCCCGCGGGTGCAGCAACGGGGAGTGGCTCAGCCTGGTAGAGCACTTGGTTCGGGACCAAGGGGTCGCAGGTTCAAATCCTGTCTCCCCGACATTCAGAAGGCCGCGATGTCACTCGGGAAACCGGTGGCACGCGGCCTTCATCTTTTCCGGCACCCTCTCCGCGCACCACCGGCGCACCATATTCCGTGACGCCAGGTGCGGAGAATGCGCCTGGTGCGGGGATCTCGGGCGGCGCGAGGAGGGTGGACCTGGGCCCCACGGCCGAGTTGCCCAGCGCCATCCCGGCGTTCCTGGAGGCGTGCGGGAAGCTGGCGGGGGAGGCGACCGCGCGGGGTGAGCACGTGCTGGCCAGGGAACTCATCGAGTTGGCGGGTCGCGTGGTGTCCGCTGAGGACCTCGGGCGATAAGTCTGTCCGCCACGACGATGGCGAGGACGGAACCCTCTCTTCGTTGGTGTCCACCAAGACGGATCAAGCCCAGCCGGCCCCTTGCTTGACGGGTCAAACCAAGTCAGGACGCAGACTGTGCGATCCGCCTCGCCGATCCCACGCCACCTGATACACTTCGAGTCTGAGCTTCGAGAGACAGCTCGTGGGTTCCGTCGATGGGCGGCTCTCTAGCGGTATGCTTCGCGTGCGGCCTGACGTCTGGGGGACCTCGATGGAGAAGAACGAACAACTTCTCAAGTGCCGCGATGACCAAGCGCCAGTCCTTTTCTCGGTGGAGGATCCGAAGAGTTCCGAACCGTTCAGGCTAGCGAAAGGCGCAAGCTGCTCGTGGCAGCCGGATGGGCAGCCATTCGGCGCAAGCAAGCTGCGCTCGCGGATCGAACCTTGGCTCACGGCACTCGTTCAATCGGAGCACCTGTCCCTGCTCGTGGGATCGGGGCTGAGCCACGCAGTCTACGGTCTGGGGACTGGGTCAAAGCTGCCGGGAATGGGCGCGGTGAAGTTCAGTGTTCATGACAAGGAGATCACCGAAGCAGCGAAGCGCTCCGCAACTGGCGCAGGGCGAATGGACGGTAACATCGAAGACCAAATTCGCGTCGTGAACGAACTCATCCGCGGGATGCAGGTCCTGTTGCCAGGCGGGGGCTCGGGACTCGAAAAGAAGGTGGGTGATCTTCGCGCGGACCTCAACCGCATCCTCGGGGAGTTCGCGGCTTCCATCCTAGCCGGAGAACGCGGGCTCATTGCCGCGAACAAGGACCAGAGAGAGCAGGCCTTCAATTACCTGGTAAGCTTCTTGATGAGCTTCGCGAGCAGAACTGGGACACGTGACCGGCTTCACATCTTCACGACCAATTACGACCGGTTCATCGAAGCCGGAGCGGAAGCTGCCGGGCTCCGACTGATCGACCGATTTGTCGGCTCGCTTGCGGCAGTCTTCCGTTCTTCGCGCCTCGACGTGGACATGCACTACAACCCCCCGGGCATCCGTGGCGAGCCGCGCTACCTTGAGGGGGTTGCGCGCTTTACCAAGCTCCACGGATCACTCGATTGGGTGGACGCGGGTAACGCGATCCGGCGCGTCGGCGTGGCGTTCGGGGCTCCGAGTGTCGGTCCGTATCTAGAGGCGCCTGGGCTCGCCTCTGCTGAAGCGATGCAATTGATGATCTATCCGAACGCTGCGAAGGACCAGGAGACCGCTGCATACCCGTACGTCGAGCTGTTCCGGGACTTCGCAGCCGCGGTGTGCCGGCCGAACTGCACACTCGTGTGCTTCGGCTACAGCTTCGGCGACGAGCACATCAACCGAGTGATTGAAGACATGCTGACGATTCCCTCAAGCCACCTCGTGGTAATCGCACGCGGGGACCCCCTCGGCCGCATTCTGGGAACCTACGAGCGCCTCGGCAGGTCCGCGCAGGTCACCCTCATGCTTGGAGACCACCTCGGCGACCTGCAGGCACTCGTCGATAACTACTTGCCAAAGCCTGCCATCGACAGAACGACGTTCCGGATGGCCGAACTACTGAGAGGCCGCTGGGGTAGCAGTGAAGACAAGCCGGCCGCCCAAGAGCCCAGCGTTCCGACGCCCGAGGAAGTCTGAGCGTCATGGCTCATTCCCCGTTCGAGCAGGTGGAGCTTCTGCGCATCGGTACGGTGGACTTCGTATCGCCCGACGAGATCAAAGTCGCCCTCGACATCGAAGCCCCCGAGTCTGTCGCCCTAAACGCTGGAAACCCTCGGCCGTTCCCACGCGTAAATGGGTACGTACTTGTCCCGGTGGACGACGGATTCCTTGTCGGACAAATCGAGTGGCTGACAGTCGAACGATCCGCGTTTCCGAAGAGGCGCGGAATGCAGGACTTCGGCCTGGTTGATCTCCCCTATCCGGCTCGGAAGATGAGCCTCAACCCGCTCGGCGTCCTGCGCAAGCGGGCGGATCCTGGAACGTACAGTTTCGCGCGTGGAGTCGAAGCCCTGCCTTCCATCGGCGCGAGCGTCGTTCTCCCGTCGGAGATTCAGCTCCGCGCAATTGTCGAGTCCGGCGAGCGCAGGCGCGTCAAGATCGGAACAAGTCCGCTCGCAGGCAATGCCGAGGTGTTCGTGGACCCGGACCGGCTCTTCGGGAGACACCTCGCGGTCCTTGGAAATACCGGCAGCGGGAAGTCCTGTTCCGTAGCAGGCCTCATACGGTGGTCGCTCGAGCAGGCGGAACGTGCCGGCGGCGGTGTGCCGAACGCGCGATTCATCATCCTCGATCCCAATGGAGAGTACTCGCGGGCATTCGGAGGGGAGAGCTCGGCTGCGAAGGCGCGAGTATTCAAGGTATCCCCAGACACGAAGGCGGGCGAGCTCCTGCTTCAGGTACCGCTCTGGTTCTGGAATAGTGCGGAATGGGTTTCATTCGCGCAAGCGAGCACGAAGACCCAGAAGCCAACGCTCGTGCAGGCACTCCGCGCCGTGCGCGAAGGTGTCACTGAGCCGGAGGCGGGCCCGAGTCACGAACTCCGCCGCTTCTTGCGTACGATGCTGACGACACTCCGAATGGAGCGTAACGCGGGAGCTCCGTGGGCCTCCTTTCCAAAGCCAAAGAGCTTCTACGAGAAGTTGGAAAAGTGGCGAGTGGGGCTCGAGCCGGACCTTCCCTCCGTTACAGGGGACGAACTGACTCAGCTCACCGCTGTCGTTAAGGAACTTGAAGGAATGTGCGCTCCTATCCGGACCGCCAAGTATCCGCACTACGACCTAACGAAGCAGCAGGTTGATACGCTTATTGGCGTCGTGAGCGGCGCCCACTTTGCCTTTGGTGGAGTTGAAACCGACACAGACCCCCTGGATGTCGACGCACCTCGCGAGTTCAAGGGAGAATCGCTCGTTCGCAGCATAGAGGCGACCGCGGAGATGCTGAACGTCTCGGAATATGCCGAGACGCTGATCATGAGAATTCGCAGCCTTGTAGCGGATGCCCGCATGAAGACGCTCATCGCGGACACGGGCGGCGTCACGCTTGAGAAATGGCTGGGGGACTACATCGGCGAATCCGACGCGAAGAACGGTTGCGTGTCGGTGCTCGATCTGTCTCTGGTCCCGACAGAGGTGATCCACATCGTGACCGCGGTCACCGCTCGTGTGGTTTTCGAGTCGTTGCAGCGATACCGGCGGATGAATGGCAAGACCCTACCGACCGTGCTGGTCATGGAAGAGGCCCACACGTTCGTCAAGCGCTACCGCGAGGACGTAGAAAATCAAGACGCCTCCGCGGTGTGTTGCCAGGTCTTTGAGCGGATCGCGCGAGAGGGGAGGAAATTCGGCCTCGGGCTGGTGCTCTCGTCCCAGCGACCGTCGGAACTGTCACCAACGGTCCTTTCGCAATGCAACACGTTCCTGCTTCACCGAATTAGCAACTACCTCGACCAGGAACTAGTGCAACGGCTGGTGCCCGACAACCTGAAGGGACTACTTCGAGAGCTTCCTTCCTTGGCATCCCAGAGCGCCATCCTGTTGGGATGGGCTTCCGAACTTCCCGTGATGGTTCGGATGAATGACCTCCCTGAGTCACAGCGTCCTTGGTCTGACGATCCCGATTACTGGACCGTGTGGACGCGCAAGGACGTGAAGGGCAACAAGGTGGAACGCCCAACGAACTGGAAGGCGCTCGCCGACGAGTGGCAGGGACGAACCGCGGGCAAGAAGACCAAGAAGACCAGCTAGACATCGTTTCCGCGTCGACGCACCCGAGGCGAACGGACGCGTCCTCGGATGAATGGAGCCCCAAACGTGGCACGCCTCCCCTTGCCCCCGGGATCCACCGCACCAGCATTTGATCCGACTTATCTCATCCTCTTTGACGGCGCGGATCGTGGAGAGCCCTACAAACACCTCGTGGCGCTCACGCCAGAACAAGCGAAACACGGGACGCGACCCCACGGGCTTGATCTTGAACTGCTCCCGATCTTTGGAGCACTTACCTTCTGCTTGCACCTGCCCCGAACGCTGTATGACACCGTCAATGTCGAAGCATTAACGCTGTATCAGTCCAGGGACTTTCAACATCCGCATCACATTGTCCCGCTGCCGACGCGAGCGATACGGGATCCGGAGATCCTCGCCGCACTCGACAATGAAGTTACTCTACTCTTGGCGCCTGACCATCTTGCGGACCAAGCTGAGGAGCTCGTGAAGATCCTTCACGTGCCGGTCGGTGTCGTGAGGTTCTCCGAGATGACGCTGGCAAGGCTGGCGGATCTTTGGAAGGAACTCGCCGGGCGGTATGCGACAACACGCAACCGCCTCGATGAGCCGCCCGAGCTGTCACAACTTGGGTCACGCGTAAGCCGAGTCTCGTTCGCACACTTGGCACGCCAGTTCCGAACCGGCTTTCGCCGGACGAGCTTCGATGTCGACCCGTTTCGAGCATCCCTGCACCTCCATCTCGTTCTCCGGACTACCGCCCAACTCGAAGAACAGCGGTGCTCGCCCGAGGAAGCGAACGTTCGGTTTCCGACGGAGATGGACGAGCTGTGGCCGCAGGTCCGCGTGCACGCGACACTCGGCTGCCTTGGCGTGGCCCCTCCGTTGCGGCGCGCAGTTTTCAGGAAGCGTGAGGCGAAAGGACAGCTTGCCCCGACAGCGGCCCGGGATTCGGCGGCAGAACGCGATGTGCTGTCGTTCCTGGTCGAGCACCGGGCGTGTGCCACAACCGGCGTCGGGCTGTGCATTGCTCCTCTTCCCGACCGCGTATTCACGCTGCTGGACCGACTCGAGCGTCACTGTGCCGAAGCACAGCCGAACGGCGTGGTCGTAGTTCGTGACCTTGAGCGGCTAGGCAGGGCGGTTGCGGAGCACCTTGGCGAAGACGGCCAGCAGCTAATGGATCGAGCATCCTCGTTGACGGTGTTTAGTGACTTCCCGATGTCTCTGGCAATGTTGCCAACGGACTCGGTCCCGATCTGCTGCCGGAAGCCTATTGCGCAACGACCGATAACCCCTCTGACGCGCGCTCTTCAGCTTGAGTGCAGTCACCCACCAGCGTTCTACCTGAAGAATGGGTTCGACGTTCTCGTCGCTGAGTGCCTCGACAAGAGGGATCCACTACACAAAGTTGCGTCTGTCGGATGGGAGACTGTCCGTGACACGATCCATGCTCTGCCGAACTCACAATGCGAGATCGTCGACGTGGGCGCCGTCGAACAACTGAACGAGCACCTACGACGACATCGCTTCGACATTTTGATCCTGAGTGGTCACGGCTTTTACGATCGCGAGCGAAACGCGGCAGGTCTCATGGTGGGGGGGCGTCCCACACTAGGAGACGGGTTCGAGCGTGTGCCTCCTCTGACGATTCTGAGCGCATGCCACGTTTCGCCGAGAGGCATTGGGGCAGTAACGATCTCGGACGTTCTCCTTGCCCGCGGAGCCATCGCTGTACTGGGAACCCTGATTCCGGTCCAGGCCACTCGAAACGCGATCTTGATGGCGCGCCTCTTCACTTACATCCACCAGGCGATCAGTGAACCAGGCACGTTTCGCAGCATTGATCAGATATGGCAATGGGTCACGGCGAGCAACGCAGTTAACGAGATCCTGGCAGCGGGGCCGGGCATGCTGAACTGGGTTCGCGACAAGCGCGTTATCCAGCGATTCATGCTTGAGCGGTCGAAGGGGCGCCTCCGGTCACGTCACATATATGCAGATACCATAGCCGTTCTTCAAGAGATGGCTGGGGAAGACGGGTTCGGGAAGGGATTCCGCGCGACGCTCAAGTCGCAGGGGTACTTTCCTGAGTCGCTGTTCTACGTCCTGAGCGGACGACCGGACCGCATCATCTTGCACGATCCTGTAGTGGAGCGGATGCGCGCAGCTGGCGTACCCGCTCCTTCAGCGTGAACTCGAATAGGCGCCCCGCCTATCGCTTCACAAGGCGAAGCGAACCTCCCGGCTGCGAATGATGGGGCCCGCCGCCGCCATCAATCGCGACAGGAACCAGGCCGTAAACGAACGAATCGAGGTCATCTAGCGAGAGGCACAGGTCCGCAGCAAATCGGGCTCGCGCAGCTGGGCCCGTACTCCGAACAGCTGCGAAGACCTTCCGGAACACTTGCGATGTCTCCCGTGGAATCGAGTCCGGCTCCGATACGCGCCACCCGCGCCGAGCGATCTCGATGCAAAGGCTCTTGTACTGCCATTCCGATATGAGCTTAAGGTCCGCAAGGCGATGGACGAGTGCGCCAACCGAGACGTTCCAAGACTTCTTGAGTGCGACGATCGCCCCGATGGAAGGTAGGCGTGGCGTCGCCGCCACGACGCCCTCGTGCGGCATGAGTAGAGCGGAGGCAAACCGGTTCGCTTCCTGCTCTGCTTGACGACCGCGCGGCGCGCCATGCTGGTGAAGGAGCAGGTGTCCGAGCTCATGCGCCGCATCAAAGCGGCCACGCTCTCCCGATTTCCGCGGGTTGAGGAACACGAATGGGCGGCCCTCAGCCCACAGAGAGAACGCATCCACCGTCTGAGCGCACTCCTCGGAAAGCGAGTAGACGCGTACGCCGTGAGCCTCGAGCTCGTGAATCACGCTTCTGATCGACCGCGAGCCGAATCCCCATTCCGCCCTTAGTTCGGCGGCCGCAGTTTCAGGGTCCTGCCCGCCGTAATCCGGCAACGAGGGTTGCGGGAGCTTGAATTTCGCTTCGATGTACCGGTTCACGTCGTAAATCGCGATGGAGGCTGCTGCCAGCACAGCATCCCTGTGCCCTGACGCGATCCGAGCCATCGAACGGAAGCTTCCGCTGTCTTCTCCGATGACTGGAATCGTCGGTGCAGAGAAGAACTCCTCAGGGAATCGCAGAGCCCTGCTGATCGCGGAGAGCGTTTCTTGAGACGGGACGTGCTCGCCAGCCTCGTACTTCGTCACCATCTTGGGGTGCACCGTTACAGCCGCCGCGAGCTCGAACTTGGAGAGTCCGCGCCGCATCCGCGCGACGGTAAGTCGCGAAGGCGTGAAACTCGTCTGCGTCATGGCGCCTCAACTACTGGTCGTCGCGAGGAGCCACGTCGATGTCGACGGGGTCAGTTTCTTCCGTGTTCGCCGTGACCGGGACGCTCGCGCCAACGGGAATGGGCGCCAAGATGATTCGCTGCTCCCACACGTTGATGCGGCCGCCGTCGGTGATCCCGCCGGGCCGCGATAGCTCGGCGACTACGGTGTCCCCGTTGCGGCGCACGAGCAAAAACCACAACCTTCGGCGGCCTGGAGGCGGGGGGATGTCCTCCGGCTTGAACATCTGGACCTGGCTCTGGGCGATGGCGCCCTGCGCGACCACACGGGGCTTCATGTACTTGGGTTGAGGGTTCCGATCGGGATCGCCGGTGAATCGATCCCCCCCTAGCACCGCGATCTCGTCGCCCTTCGTAGGGCAGATGCATCGTTCAAAGCCATCGACGTAGATCGCCTCACCGCCTTCAGGAACAAGTCCATCGCGGAGTGCGGCGGTGGTCTCGGCCCAAGCGTACCAGCCTGGCGCAGTCTTAGGATGATGTGGAGTCGTCGCGTTTCGCCACTGCTCGCCGCGCCGAATGGCCTCCACCAGCACGTCCTCGGAGACCCCAAGTTCGGCAAGAGCCGAGGCGACTTCGACCTGCTCCGTTAACGCAGCCATGCCACTCCTCCATGCCCCCGTGCCTGTGCTTGGGGCGATAGCTCACTATCTGGTACTTCCCTTTTCTTGTCAAGGAAGGAGGAAGTCGGTGAGCGAATGGTGGCGCTTTTACGGCAATGGCGGCAAGCCTGGTTCGCCCAGTGCGGCGACATTCTTCGAGCCAAGCGCGCCGGGAACGTTGGCGGCACGCGCCGCGACGTCGAGCGACGCGAACGCCGCCTCGTGGGCGGTCGCGGCGTCGCGCCAGGCCGCGTCGACCTCGTCGCGCGGCGCGTTGTCCGCGAGCGAGTTTACGCGAACGATCGCGGCCTCGAGCGCCGCCTGGATCTCGCCGGTGCAGAGGCCCGATCGCGCGAGCTGGACGACCGGGTTGAAGGCGTACTCGACGACATGGACGACTGCCTTGCCGATCCTCACCGGCCGGACTCGCTTCAACCCTGCCGCCCATGCATCCCGGTAGACACTGGTGTGTTCCTCAAGCAAGCCTAGCAGCTCCGCCTCGCTCAGCTTGCCCTCAGACCGGAGGCGCGTGGTCACGCCGGTCTCGCCGATCCACGCAGTTCCCTCGCCGGAGGCGACGAAGTTGCACACGACGTCGCACTGACGAACCGGATGCCCCTGGACACGGCTCCCCGACAAGAGAGGGTGAGACACGACGATGCACGTCGCGACGCGCGCGGCGGCGACGTCCATCCCGAGCCGCTTCGACATCCGGGATCGCACCGAAGCGTCGGCGAGCGCCGTGGCGTGCCGATCCAGCTGCACCGCAGCCTTCTCGACGGCGTCCCAGGTTGTCCGCAGCTCAAACCAGGTGCACGGGACAAGCGTGTTCTTCGCCTCGAACACGAAGAGGTGCGAACCGACCGCCGCGATCAGGTCGATCTCGTACGTCTTGCCGGACCACTCGTACCTGACGTTCGGCCAAGCGGGAAGTCCCGCAATCTCGAAGGCGAGGCGGAGGTCGGCGACGAGCGGATCGGTCTTCCCGTCGGGGTACGGTCTCCTCCCGCTCGACCAGAGACCGTTCCGAATCAGGTTCGAATCGGAGGCGACCGCCAGCGGGAGAAGGAGGTGGTCCCGCAACGCGAGGATGGGCGTGTGCTGGAGGTCGAGACGCGAAGGCTCAAGCGCGTCCCACGAAAAGGTCGAGACGAGCGTCTCCGCAAGGCCTCGGTCGAGCCCGAAAGTCGCCGCGACCCGTAGGAACGTGTCAGCTTCCACGTACAACAATCGAGCTTCGCGCCGGTCGTCCGCGGAAAGATGTGACCGGTCGAGCTCGGCGGATCGCGACAGCGCGAGGAACTTGAGAAGGCGCTGAAAACGAACGACGTCGCGCGTCGTGACGCCGCGCGCGATCTCGAGGTCGAGGAGCTCGGGCGGGCTCACCTTGAGCTGGGCGGCTGCGATGCGGAGCTCGAGCTCCTCTTCGCGGTACGCCGCTCCGCGGTTCACGACGCTCGCCACCGCGGCGGCGTGTCCTTCGTGGAGGCGGTAACCAAAGTGAGGGCGCTCCGAGTCCGTCAGCAGCACGTACGGACTCGCATCGCGCGTCGCTTCGGAGAACGCCTCGGCGAACGTCCGCAGCTCGACCCGTTCGCGCAGCCTCGGGCGGACGCGCAGCGCGGGCGTGTGGTTCGCCTGAAGGTAGCCGTACGACAGCGCGTAGCCGAGGCTGTCCGTGGGGGCCTCGATGCGGAAGGTCGACCGAGCTTCCAAAGTACATTTGAAGCCCATCCGGTAGACCAGGATCTCCTGGCCGCGCAGTTCGCGCAACCAGTAGCCCGCGAGGATCAGATGTCGCGCGACGTCCTGCGAAACGAGGCGCTCCGCGGAACCCCTACCTCCGAGCCGGCCCATGCGCGCGAGGAGCTCGACGACTTGCGCGGCTCCCGCGGCCACCTGCTCCGAATCGAGCTCCTCGAACGTGGTCGGCGCGAGCGTTGCGAACGGAGGTCTCCTCCCGCCGTGGAAATCGTCGTCGAGCGTCCCGATCACCGCGTGAAGGGTGCGAATCGGTGAGCGTGAAACGGCATTTGCGAGGTCCGCCTCCGATTCGCGAGCGAGTGCCACGAGCGCAGAGAAAGCGATCCAAGAGTCGATCACGCCGAGGTGGTCGTGGAGTTCGGGGCTGCCTGCGACGAGCTGTTTCAGCTCCCCGAGAACCCACCGGATCTTCCGCAGCGCGCCGACTCCATAGGTGAATGGTCGAAGCGCGTCGGCGACGACGTGCAAATCGCGACGTGCGAGGGCGACGCATGCGAACGCGGACCGGAGGGCCGGCGCGCCGCGGTTCGCGGCGAGGGCGGCACGGACATCCTTCGCGATGGGCTTCAGGAGCGTTTGCTCGTCCCCGTCAGCCATCGCCTCGCGCGCCAGTGCCGACACCGCCACGTGCCACTCGGGGCAGCGTAGGGCCTCGACGACTCTCTCGTATGTCACTGGCATAGGTGGGCAGCGCTCCGTATGCTGCGCAGGTAGTGTCGCCGAGCGCACTGACACCAGGACGTCGGGGCGTCGGACGATGTGGAGCGTCTTCTGAGTCGACCGGGCGCCGTGACAGCGGAGGATCGCCGTCGCCACCCTCACCGAGGCAAAGGCGCTGCCATACAGCCTCATTGCCCCGGGTCACATTCATGAGGTGGCGTCCGCCGGCCATCCAAGCCAAGGCATCGGTCAGGGCATCACCGTCTTCGAGACGGCCTGCATAGGATTCCAATTGTTGTGGGGAAGGCACATGCACTGAGTTTCTTGCCGGGTGTCCCTGAGTCATCTGAATGGGCAGTCGCCCACTACAATTCGAGCCCAACCCTTGGGGTCACCGTCGTGCTGTCTGAGTTGTGGCTAGCGGCGCCTTCCCTACCATCCCCTTCGAGGCAGCAGCGCGGGCCTGCTTCTTCGCGTACTCCTCCTCGCCACGCTCGATGGGCCCCTTGAGGAAGAAGGCCAGGAGGGTGAGTGCGGCGCAGACCTTCGCCATGGTGCGGACTCGTCGGCCGAACCCCTCGAACCAACCCGGGTAGTAAGCGCGCATGAACTCGCGATGGAGTTCCTGGCCGCGCACGAGCGCTGCGGCATCGCCACCTGACTCGCGGACCTCGCGCACGGCATCCTCGTAGGCGTCGCGCAGGACGACGTACGAACGCCGGTGGCGCCGGCGTGCCGTGAAGTGACCGCTAAGGCCGATGATGAAGATGCCGCTGATGATGAGCCCGAGATTCTCGTAGATCCACATGGCGCAACCTCCTTGCCTCCCGGGCACCAGCATGATCCTCGCCACTGACATTTTGTGCAGCGATCGCCGAAAGGCACCCGAATGAGTCGGTCGTAGCCACTAGAATGCCGCCCGACATACACCTAACATGGCGCTTCAAGCAGCGCCACGAGGAGTGACGCCAGGAGCGCGGATGCGGGCACGCCGGATCATCGTGGCCATGCCGAAGGGCGGTTCGGGCAAGACGGCCACCGCGGTGGCGCTCGCCTGGGGAATGCACCGGGCCGGGCGGCGCGTGCTCCTCGTCGACCTCGACCCGCAGGGGAACGCGACTGCGGCTCTGGGCGTCGTCCCTGGCGGAAACTACGGGACCCTCGACTTCCTACTCAGGCCCGAGCGGCCGTTCGAGCCGGCCGCCGTGGTGGTGGGGCTGGACCTCGTCCCGGCGAGCGCCTGGCGTTCCGCAGTGGACCTCGAGGTCCAGAAGGCGAATCAGCTCACCGGGCCTGTAACCGTCCGGGAGGCGCTGGAGCGCGTCGAGAACGGGTACGACTACGTCCTCTGCGACTGCGCTCCAAGCCTGGGGCCAGTCACCTACAACGCACTGGCGGCCGGCCCCATCCTGGCGCCCGTCGAAATGACCCGGCTCGCGGTCTCCGTGGTCCCGGAGCTCGACCGGGTGGTGGCCACGCTGCGCCGCGGCGTAGCGCCAGCAGCCGCCGTACTGGGCTACCTCCCAACTCGCCACATCGCCCGCCTGGCGGAGTCGCGCGAGGCGCTGCTGGCCCTCCAGGGGCTGGAGGGCGGCCGGGTCCTACGGACGCGCGTTCCCTTCGCCACGGCCATCGCGCAGAGCCTTGCCGAGGCCACCTCGCCATTCAGCCCTCGCTACCACCGGTCCAAAGGACCAGCCGCCTATCTTCAGGTCGTCGAGGAGGTAGTTGCACTTCTGGAGGAACGCCATGAATGAACTCAGCAAGAATTCGATCGCAGTCCGCCTCGCCAACCAGGCCGTCCAGGCGCCCCTCGGACCGGAGAGCGAAGTGGCCGGTGAGGCCGGGGACGACAACGTCCTCCGCCACATCCTCCCCGATCAGCACCTCCAGCGGATCCCCGTGGACCGACTGGCCCCGGCGCCTGAAGGCCAGGCCCGACAGGAGTTCAACGAAGATCGGCTGGCAGCCTTGGCGGAGAGCCTGAAGCGGTCCGGCGTCCGCGAGCCCATCATCGTCACGCCCCATGGCGCGGAGGCCGGCCGATTCCAGATCGTGGCCGGTGAGCGGCGGTGGCGGGCGGCCAAGTTGGCTGGGCTACGGGAGATCCCCTGCATCGTCGACCCGGGGCTCGTTGAGCGAAAGGACAAGCTCCTCGCCCAGGCTGAGGAGAACCTCCACCGGGAGAACCTCAACGCCGTGGAGGAGGCGGCCATCCTCGTGCAGCTCATGGAGGCCAGGAGTGTCGAAGTGAAGGAGGCCGGCGAGCTGCTCGGCAAGAGCCAGCGCCAAGCGCGGCGGCTGCTCCAGCTCCACACCGCGGCAGCTCCAATCAAGCGCGCCGTGGCTCGGGGCCAGCTCGACGCTCGTGTGGCCCTCGAGCTGGTTCGCATCCACAACCGCTTCGTCAGAGAGGACTCGTCTCCCACGGGAAGCGGCGCGCTCAAGAAGATCGAGCGCCTCGTCGAGCGGTACGTCGGCGAGGGGTGGACTATGCGGAAGCTGGAGCGCTTGGCGGCCAGGCTCGACGCCAAGGGCGGTGGATCAGTGGCAGAGAGTGACCACAGGACACCGAGCGAGGACACCGAGGACCGGATTCCCCATGCCCAACCGCGAGACCGCAAGGCGCCCGTGAAGTCGCCAGGCGCCCATGGGGAGCAGATGACCCGGGGACCGGTCCTCGAGCACAAGAACGGTCACCTCATCCTGGACGTGGAGCGCATCGAGCAGCACCAGCTCACGCCGGAGGAGCGCGCCACGCTGATCGCTCTCTTCGAGGACCTGCTCTTCAAGACTCGCAGGTCGTAGCCCCGAAAACGTCCTGCTGGTCCGCGCGGACCAGCAGCGAGAAAACGGCCTCCTGGTACGCGCGGACCAACACGCGAAGAACCGAGTGGCCGACCGCCTCCGACATGGGCCGCGGGTCAGCCTTTTGACCAGTCCTCTCGAAAATGGTCGCCTGGTCCGCGCGGACCAGCAGGCCGAAATCCATTCTGTCGACCGACTCGAGCCCGGGCCAAGGTCGTTGCCTCGGTCGGCTCCCCTGAAAAGTGGCCAGTGGTCCGCGCGGACCAACTTCACGAAAACCACGCGCTGGTCCGCGCGGACCAGCGAGGCGAAAACGCGAAGGCGCTCGGTTCAATCCTGTCAGTCGTGGTGTCCTGTCACGAGGACAGGATTGGGAACGACCCGGCTGACAGGGTTGAGCACCACCATCGGCTCGTAACCTCTTGAAATCAGCGCCCCGGCCCGGCCGCCCCCCAGGTGGCAACGGCGCGAGGTGAGGGGTACCAACTGCCCGACCCCTCTCCCCCAACCACCTGGGGAGAGGGGTCGGGCAGTTGGTACCCAAGGAAGAGAGAGGAGAGGGGGGCGGAGGGGCCGGGGTTCTTGGAGGTCAAGGTCCAGAAGAAGGTGGAATCAGATGATGAGTGAAAAGTGAGAAGTTCAAAAAAGAGAAAAAGCATGCGGTTTGGCAAAGGGCGGACGATTCAGATGAACGAGCGGAGTTCAGAGTTGGGGAGGCGTTCGTTGCTGCGTGGAGTCGGGAAGAGGTTCGGTGCGGGAGACAGCGTTCTGGGAAGGCGTACGGAGAGACGGGAAGGAAGAAGTTGCAGGGGGGCGAGTCGGGGGAGCTACGGAGACATGGTTGATGGAAAGAGTGTCAGGACATCGCTGACACTCGGCTCCTGCAGTTCGGCCCAAAACACCGCGCGTCGTAACCCGCTCCGTGAAGCCGACCGCTGGCGGCTGACGCCGCGAGCAAGCTGGGAGCGGCGGCGGCCCTCGCCGCCGCACATCACAGCGCGCTGCGCGCGCCAGGAGCGAGGGCCGCGCCAGCCCCGGTGCGCCCATGAAGCCGGGCGCCCCGCGTCTGTCACGCCCCTCGCCCGGTCGCCCGCCCTTCGACCGGTACCTCCGCCACGCAAGACCAGGTGAGTCGGTGCGTCTCCTCGACGCGGGCCGGGGCCGTTTTGGGCGTGCGCCCTGGCAGGGGGGAGTGAGCGGGTTTGGTGAGGGGCCCGGCTCCGAGGAGAACGAAATGTTCAAGAACGAGGTGCGGGAGAGGATGCTGTCGGATGGCCCCCGGGCGCTGTCGGATGGGGACCTCCTGTCGGTGCTGGGCGCTGGCAGCGCGGCGAGCCGAGCGGTGGCCGAACTGGCGTGGCTGTCCGTCGGCGAGCTTCGGCAACTGGGGCTCGGCGGGTTCGGGGCGGCCGTGGTCGCGGCGGCCTTCGAACTCGGCCGGCGCGGGGCGTGGGCCCCGCCGAGGCGTGGGGAGCGGTGCCTGAGCCCGGAGCGGGTCTACGAACTGACCCGGGCGCTGGCGCACGCGACCGTCGAGGAGTTCCACGTGGTGCTCCTCGACGTGCGCGGCCGGCTCATCAAGGCGGAGCGCGTGGCGGTGGGCTCCATCAGCCAGTGCCCGGTCAGCCCGCGCGACGTGTTCCGCGCGGTCATCCGCGAGGCGGCTCACAGCGTCGTGTTCGTCCACAACCACCCCTCCGGGGACCCGTCGCCATCCCCGGAGGACGCCGACCTGACCGAGCGGCTCAGGGCCGGCGCGGACCTGGTCGGAGTGATGGCGCGGGACCACGTCATCGTCGCGGCGGGTGGCTACTACTCGTTCGTCGAGGCGGGGCACTGGCGGCGGTGAACCCTTGACGCGGGGCGGCCCCAGCGCATCGGGGCCGCGCCGCCGGAGACCTGAACATGACGACCATCAGCATTGCAGACGTGGACGTGAAGTACCGGACCTTCGAAGTCCCGGACACCTGCCCGATGTGCGGCAACCGGCTTGCCAGCGATGGCGACATCCGTCGCCCGGCAGTACGGGAACTGAACCTCGCCTCGGCCAACTTCTTCGGGACGTTCGGCCGGGATGACGGAGACGGCTTCCTCGTCGACACGGAGACGAACGAGGAGCACCCCTCGGACTCCGTCTGGATTGTCTTCGGCTACGAGTGCGCGCACTGCGGCGAACTGCTGGCCACCGGCTCGCTCAGCGTCTGCTGACGGAGGCGACACCATGAACGAGACCGCCATCATCCTCGCCAGCCTCGACGACTCCGGGCAGGACGCCACCGCGAACCGGGCCATCCGCGACGTGGCCTCGACGCCGAGCCCGCAGCACATCATCCCGGCCGACATCGTCGCGTTCCTGTACGAGCACGTGGACCAGATGCGCGCCGAACTCTTCGCCGGCCAGGTGCCCGAGGTCGTCCTGTCGTTCGACGTGACCGACCGGCGCACGCTCGGCCACTACCACCTCAAGCGCAATGGCCTCGGGGTGCGCTGGGCGCTCAACCTCAACCCGGTGCACCTCGCCCGGCCGGTGTTCGGGGTGCTCTCGACCCTGCTACACGAACTCGCCCACGCCTGGCAGCACGAGCACGGCACGCCCTCGAAGCCACCCCATCACAACCGCGAGTTCCGGGACCGTTGCGAGGCGTTCGGCATCCCGACCGATGTAGGCGGTCACGACCTCGGCGTG
Organism: Anaeromyxobacteraceae bacterium; assembly: GCA_032654565.1. Taxonomy (GTDB): domain Bacteria; phylum Myxococcota; class Myxococcia; order Myxococcales; family Anaeromyxobacteraceae; genus JADKCZ01. The sequence continues at coordinate 517,898 of JAULAX010000018.1, forward strand.
CGGCACGGGACGCCGTTCGAGGACTACTGCAGCCGCCACGGCATCACCTTCCCGCCGCCGCCCGGTTCGTCGGAGCCGGCGGGGAGTCCCGGCGTTGCCGGTCCCTCGCCGCTGCTGCCGGTGCCGCCGGCCAGGCCGAGAGGCTCGAAGATGAAGAAGTGGCAATGCCCCTGCGGTGTCAACGCCCGCGTGGCCATCGCGGCCTTCGATGCGACCTGCAACAGGTGCGGTGGACGGTTCAAGCTGGTGGGGTAGGGCAGGGTCTAAACTTGGTGGTGGCCGCAGGTGGTCTTCAGCTGCGGCCACCCGCTACTTCCACTTGTCCTTGGCCTAGCGTCGGTGGCCGTCTGCCAGTGCATGTCAGAGCGGCGTAGACTGCCTCGATGACGCCTCGGAGACGGGCCGAGCCACCCAGAGCCGCGTTTTCGCTCCCGGTGGTCTTCAAGGTTCGGGAGCACGCCCTGAGCATCGTGTACGTGGCCGATGGTCGCTGGACTGTGAGCGTGGACGACGTGCC
>JAULAX010000019.1:0-1117 GCA_032654565.1 Anaeromyxobacteraceae bacterium
ACCTACACCGTCACCAGCCCGGCTGGTGTGACCGAGACCGCCACGGTGAGCGTGACCGTCAATGCCACCAACGATCCCACCGTCATCACCGGGGGCACCAGCGGCGCTGGTGCCGAGGACGTGGCCGCTATCACCGGCACGCTGACTGCCACCGACAGCGACGGCCTGAGCGATGGCACGGTCTACAGCGTCACGGGCGCGCCCACCCACGGCAGCGCCTCCATCGACGCCGCCAGCGGCGCTTGGAGCTACACCCCGACAGCCGACTACAACGGCCCTGACAGCTTCACCGTCACCATCACCGATGACGCCGGCAACACCAGCACCCAGGCCATTAGTCTGAGCGTCGCCTCCGTGGTCGATATCGCCAATGACACCCTGGCCACGGCCGAGGACACGCCGGTGGTGATCCTGGCCAGCAGCCTGCTGGCCAATGACAGCTTCGAGAACCTGGCCGCCGCGGTCACCGCCGTGGGCAGCGCCAGCAACGGCACCGTCAGCCTGGCGGGCGGCAACGTCACCTACACCCCGAACAGCAATTTCAGCGGCACCGATAGCTTTACCTACACCGTCACCAGCCCGGCTGGTGTGACCGAGACCGCCACGGTGAGCGTGACCGTCAATGCCACCAACGATCCCACCGTCATCACCGGGGGCACCAGCGGCGCTGGTGCCGAGGACGTGGCCGCTATCACCGGCACGCTGACTGCCACCGACAGCGACGGCCTGAGCGATGGCACGGTCTACAGCGTCACGGGCGCGCCCACCCACGGCAGCGCCTCCATCGACGCCGCCAGCGGCGCTTGGAGCTACACCCCGACAGCCGACTACAACGGCCCTGACAGCTTCACCGTCACCATCACCGATGACGCCGGCAACACCAGCACCCAGGCCATTAGTCTGAGCGTCGCCTCCGTGGTCGATATCGCCAATGACACCCTGGCCACGGCCGAGGACACGCCGGTGGTGATCCTGGCCAGCAGCCTGCTGGCCAATGACAGCTTCGAGAACCTGGCCGCCGCGGTCACCGCCGTGGGCAGCGCCAGCAACGGCACCGTCAGCCTGGCGGGCGGCAACGTCACCTACACCCCGAACAGCAATTTCAGCGGCACCGATA
>JAULAX010000020.1:0-5902 GCA_032654565.1 Anaeromyxobacteraceae bacterium
GGAGCGCCACGCACCTGGCCGCCGGACCCCCGCCGCGGCGCAGGCGGCCTGTCTGCGCCGGGTGGGCTCCCCGGCCCGCAGCTCGGCGGACCACCAGCCCGCCTGCGCCCGGGTTCGCCGCGGCGCTCAGGCCGGCGGGACGAAGTGGGTCAGGTGGGGATCGCCCTCGGAGACGTAGACCACCTCCTCGACGGCGATCTCCGAGCTGACGAACTCGAAGAACTCCTCGCGTCGCGCCTCGGACAGCTGGACGAACTCCAGCCCCAGCCCGGGATCGGCCGAGGTGTTGCGCCAGCGCACCACCGCCTCGAGCGGGAACTGCTCGTGGGTCCTCGGGTGGATCACCGTCACCTTCAAGGCGGTCCCCTCGGCGAAGTCCTGGCTGGTGTCGAAGTAGAGGCCGCCCTTGGAGACGTTGCGGGTGTAGAGCAGGCGCAGGTCGTCCACCGAGTGGAGGCGGACCTGCAGCGAGGCGGCGTAGCGCGGGAAGCTCCGCCGGATCGGCTCGGGCGGGGCCTCGATCTCCACCTCGACCGACTCCTCCACCTCCCAGTCGGCCGCAGGTGGCGCCGGCGGCGCGACCGGGGGGACAGCGGCCGGACGGATGGCGACCGGCGGGTGGTTGGCCGACGGGATGGTGGCCGGGACCGGCCGGTCGGCGGAGACCAGGCGGATGAACTCGTTCCAGCGCCGGCGGTCGCTCGCGGACAGGGAGTAGAACTGGATCCCCACCCCCGGCGCCAGGCCCTCCCGGGCCGGGATGTGGCGCGCCACCATCCCCATCGCCGACAGCTCCTCCCCGTCGGGCAGCGTCAGCCGCAGCCGCACCAGCTGGCGGGCGGGAAGGGGGGTGTCCATGCGGATGAAGACCCCGGCGAAGCTGACGTCCTCGGTCTGCGCCACCTGGTCCTGACCGCCGCGGGTGAGGATGATGGGCATCCGGTGCGGGTGCCGGCGGTCGCGGCGGCGCTCGGGGTCGGGCTTCTGGTTCATGGCGATGCCGGACTCTATCCCGAACGCCCCTGGCGGGTCTCCCATCGGGACCGGCGCTCCTCAGCTCACCCTTCCGCCAGCTTGCTGGCGAAGGCCCGGCGGACCAGCGCCCCGGCGCTCAAGGTCAGCGGCCGCAGCGAGAGCACCCCCACGGTGAGCCGCGCCCCGCTGGCCAGCTGCAGGCGGACACCGGTGAGGCAGCGGGTGGAGAGGTCGAGGGTCAGCGTCCGGACCTGGGCGCCGCGCTCCATCTCATCGGCCTGGTCGACGGTCATCACCAGGCGGGCCCCCATGGCCTGGGCGTCGTCGTCGGTGAGCTTCCCGGAGTTGGACACCAGCAGCCCCCTTCCGTCGATGACGAAGGCCCCCTCGGCGGCCAGAGCGCTGCGACACCAGACCAGCAGCGACTCCCAGCTGGCGTCGGCCGGCGGCTCGGGGATGGTGGGGCGGGCGGGTGGCGCGGACGGGCGGGCCGCGGCCACCGGCAATTCGGCCGAGGGGTTCGGTGGAGCGGGTGGGGCGGCCGGAATGGGAGCGGCCGCATGAGGTGCGGCAGCCATCGGCGCGGTGCCCCCGGCCAGGGCGCGGGCCCGCTCCGCGGAGAAGCCGAGCCGGGTGGGGAGCGGCCCGGTGGTCACCGCCGATGGAGGTGCGGTCGCCCCACCCGGGCGCAGGCGGCGCGAGACCTCGCGGGCCCGCTCCAGGTCAGAGGAGCTCTCTGCGGAGTTGGTCGCCACGTTCCCCCTCCTTTCCGCTGCGCTTCTGGATGATGCCTTCGAGCTCGGCCGCCAGCAGCTCGAAGCGGCGAGCCTCCGGCGCCGGCCGCCCCCCCAGGTAGCCGACCGGCAGCCCCGCCTGGCTCGCCTCCAGGAAGACCGGGGCGCGCGGGATCATGGTCTCGAGGAGCCCTCCGAAGCCGGTCCAGAGCTCGACGAGGACGTCCATGGAGGGATCGACCCCCTTCTGCACCATGGTGGGCAGGATCCCCAGCAGCTCGAGGCGCGGGTTCTCCCGCTCCCGGACGTACTGCACCAGCTCGAGGGCCTGGCGGATGGAGCGCAGCGCCAGCGCCTCGGCCTGGACAGGGAGCAGCACCCAGTCGGAGACCGCCAGCGCCGCCCGGGTGAGCCGGCCCAGGCCGGACGGGGCGTCGAGCAGCGTCAGCTCGACCCCGCCCTCGGCGCTGGCCAGCGAGCCGGTGAGGACGCCGGGCGCGCCGACGCCGTCCTCGTACTCCACCATGTCGCTGGCGGCGAGCCGGCCCCGGGGCAGGAAGGCCAGGGTGGGGAGGCGGGTCCTGAGCACCGCCTCGGCCGGACTGGCCCGGCCCATCACCAGGTCGGCGAGGCCCGGCAGGGCGTCGTCGTCCTTGGCCAGGGAGTGGCCAAGGCCTCCCTGCGGGTCGAGGTCGACGACCAGGGTGTTGCGACCCCGCTCGGCGAGCGCCAGGCCGAGGTTGAGGGAGACGGTGGTCTTCCCCACCCCGCCCTTCTGGCTCACGATGGCGATGCGTTGCACCATGTATCAGCTCCCTCTGGACGGGGGTTCCCCGTCGCCATGGCCCAGGTCGGCGAGCCGCTTCAGGTTGGCGGCCACCCGCGCGTCGTCGGGACGGAGGGCACGGGCCTCCAGGAAGGCCCGCCGGGCGCGCGGGAAGTCCTTCTTCAGAAAGGCGTCGACCCCTTCTTCCCAGAGCGCGTCGAAGGCCCGCGTGGCGAGCTCCGGGGCGGCTGTCGAGTCGGGCGGCGAGTCGGGCGCGGGCTCAGGACCCTTGCGGACCGCCTCGTCGGCCAGCCGGGCGCTCTCGAGCAGGACCATCTCCCAGGGCTGGGAGATGTCGCGCGGGCCGAGCTCACCCTCGAGCCCGCGGACCTCGACGGTGGTGTCGGTGCGGAAGGCGAAGCGGCGGAAGGCCTCCAGCCCGGTGCCCTGGTCGTCGCGGGCCGACCAGATGTTGCCGTCGGCGATGACCAGCCTCCCCTCTCCGCGAGGGGGCCAGCTGACCAGGATCTCGACCACGTGGTGGCCCATGCAGGCCAGCTGCACGTAGTCGGTGACCGCGAAGGGTGCCCGGGCCCGCTTGGGCTCCTTGAGCTTGGCGAGGACCCGGGCCCGGAGCTCCTCGAGCGGGACCGGCTTCTCCAGGATCTCGACGTTGGCGTTGGGCGGGACCTGGGGACGATAGGCCTTGAGGTAGGCCGAGACGAAGAGCACCGGGGTGTCGAGGTGGCGCTGCTTCAGCTCGCCCACCAGCTCCAGCCCGCTGCGGCGGGGCAGGTCGATGTCGGAGATGATGAAGTCGGGCGGCGAGGCGTCGATGAGCACCAGCGCCTCGTCGAGGGTGCCGGCCTCCTGCACCTCGACGTGCGGCAGCTTCCCCAGGCCACGCGCCAGGGAGGCGCGCAGCACCGGCTCGTCCTCCAGCAGGAGCACGATGCCCATGGCGCCCGGCTCAGCGGCCCGGGATGCGGTACTCGTCGATGAGGTCGAGTCCGCAGGCCAGCCCGTCGCACCAGTCGATGAACGCCTTCACCATGGGCTTGCCGCGCATGATGGCGCCGTGCTGCGGGGCGATCACCTCGATGTCGAGCTGGCGGGCCATGGCGGCCCAGAGCCGGAAGGCCTTGTTCGAGGCCATGTACCGCCGGTGGAACCCTTCCATGTACTGCACGTGGCCCTCGAAGTCGGGCACCTCCCGGTAGGGCATCCCCAGCGAGGCCCCCAGGTCGCCGCTGAAGAGGGTGCGGGAGACGGTGTCGTAGACCTGCAGGTTCCCCGGCGAGTGGAGGAAGTGGCCCGGCAGCAGGAGCAGGGGGGCGCCGGCCAGATCGAGGACCTGGCCCCCGTCGTCCACGGCGTGGAGCCGCTTCTCCACCAGGCGATCGAGGCCGAAGTGGGGCACGAAGCGGGTCCAGAGGCTGGGGCAGTAGGCCTCGGCGTCGGTGGTCATGAGCCAGCCGTTGGCCGCCGCCACGATGTCGGGGTCCTGGTGCGAGAGCAGCAGGTACTTGAGCTCGCCTCCCTTGAGGAGGCCGAGCGTGGCCGAGAGCACCCGGTTGTAGACCTTGTGCCCACCAGGATCGAGGATGGCGCCGGCCGAGCCGTGGATGATGAGGTGCTGGTTGGCCTGGACCGCCAGCCCCGAGTCGAGGTCCTCGAGGAGGATGTTCCGGTGGTGGCCGTTGTCGAAGATGGTGATGGTGGACATGTGGTTCCCTCTCAGAGGATCTTCTTGATCTGTTCGACGGCCCGGCTGACGTCGAGGAAGATGAGCCCCAGGCGGGCCGCCTTGGTGGCGAGGACCAGGAGCAGCGTGCCGGGCGCGGCGGTCACCATGAGCGCGTAGCCGTTCTGGCCGCGGATCATCACCTGCTCGATCTCCCCGCGCTCCAGCTCGGTGGCGGCGCGGGTGCCGAGGCTGAGCAGCGTCGAGCTCATGCCGGCCACCCGCATCTCCTCGATGTGCGCCGGGAGGGCGGAGGCGATGATCAGGCCGTCCTCGGAGATGAGGGCACTGGCCTCGATGTCCGGTGTGCCGGACTGCAGCGTCCTCAGGATCTTGTTCAGGTCGTCGATTCTCGCCATGGAAACTCCTCTCGCCCTCGCGGGGCGTCAACTCGCAAGACGGACTGGTGCAATCAGCGGTACCCGTGCGGTCACCGAGGTGCCGAAGCCAGGGACCGACTCCACGCGGAGCTCGCCGCCGGCCTCTTCCACCGCTCCCCGGACCAGGGCCAGGCCGATGCCGCTGCCGTTCCGCCGGGTGGTGAAGAAGAGCTCGGTGCAGCGGAGCCAGGTCTCGGCGGTCATCCCCGGGCCGTCGTCGACCACCACCAGCTCCAGGACCTTCCCGAACTCCACCAGGTGGACGTAGAGGTTGATGGTGTCGTCGGGCGAGCAGGCCTGGATGGCGTTGGCCATCAGGTTGTAGACGACGGCCCGCATCACCGAGGGGTCGAGCGGGAGCAGGGGCAGGTCGTCGACGCGGCAGCGCGAGCGGATCCCCGCCTGGTTGGCGCGCGTCTCCATGATCCCCCAGGCCTCGCGGCAGGCCAGGTCGATGGGAGCGTAGCGGGTGGAGCGCAGCTCCTGGCCGACCGAACCGACCCCGTCGATGGTGAGGCGGATGCGGCGCAGCTCGGAGAGGACGGCGTGGAGCTGGTCCTGGATCGGCCCGTGCTCCACCTCCTCGAGCAGGACCTCGACCGTGGTGGTGACCGCGGCCAGCGGGTTCTTCAGCTCGTGCAGCAGGGCCGGGAGCGTCGAGCCCACCGTGGCCAGCTGCAGGAGCCGGCTGCGCTCGACCCTGAGCTGCTCCCAGGCGCCGATGTCCTGGAAGTGGAGCAGCTGGTCTTCGCGGTCCAGGTCGACCAGGGAGAAGCCGGCCACCAGCGAGGCGCCGCTCGGCAGGGTGATGGTCCGGCGGCGGTCGGGCTGGGGGAGCCTGCGGTTGGCCATCAGCCAGTCGATGGGCGCGAAGACCTCCTCGACGCGGGCGCCCTCCAGCTGGGCGGTCGGGCGCTCCAGCAGCTCACCGGCTCGGGGATTGGCGAGCCAGATCCGTCCCGAGTCGGTGTGGTAGCCGAGCAGCGCGCCGGGGATGGCGGCGAGGACGCGATCCGGGCTGGGGTGACTCGGGTCGTCGGGCATGGGGCGGCGGGAACCAGAGGATGATACGGCGACGAACCAGTGTGCCAGTCGACGAGCCGTGGGCACAAGAAGTTGACTACCGTGGCGGGACGTTCGGCCATCGCGGCGGTGCGAACCGCGGGCAAAAAACAATTTCTTCCGCTGGCGGAGAGCCCCATCAGGGTATTCATTGGATCGCTCCCCGAGCCCTCCTTCCGGGTGAGGGCTGAATCGGACGCTGACAGCCCAAACCGGGAGGGTCGGGCGGGAAGGCATCGAG
>JAULAX010000021.1:0-62158 GCA_032654565.1 Anaeromyxobacteraceae bacterium
CCTCCCGCCACATCCCTTCCACGCCACACCAGGAGTCCATTCATGTCCGCATCCGTGAATCGCGTTGAGCTGCTCGGCAACCTCGGGGCCGACCCCGAGGTCAAGACCGTCGCCGGTGACCGCACCGTCGCCACCTTCCGCCTCGCCACCAACAAGGAGTGGAAGGACAAGGCCGGCCAGCTCCAGAGCAAGGTGACCTGGCACAGCATCGAGGTCTGGGGCGTCCAGGCCAAGACCTGCGGCCAGTACCTCTCCAAGGGCCGCCAGGTCCTCGTCCACGGCGAGCTCGCCGTCGACCAGTGGGAGAAGGACGGCCAGAAGCACTCCCGCGTGAAGATCGTCGCCGACCGCGTCATCTTCCTCGGCGGCTCGGCCGAGAAGGCCGATCCCGTCGTCGCCGGCGAGGAGCCGGGCACCAACGACGTGCCCTAGCTCGGCATGCCCTTCCCCACGCCAGCGAAGCCGCGGGCCCTCCATCCTCTCAGAGGCTCCGCGGCTTTCTGGCCGGGCGGCCTCACGCCCTTCCCGCCCTCTTCCGCCCTCCAAGGACCAGTGATGCTCGCTCGCCTCGCCCTCCTCGCTCTCCTCGTCGGCCCCTCTCTCGCCAACGCTGACCAGCGCGAGCTCTACACCTCGCTCGAGGTCGCGCCTTACGTTCTCAATCTCAAGGACCCAATCTCCGAGCGCAGCACCACCACCGCGCTCGCTCCCGGGGCCTCTCTCTCGGTCGCCTACGGCATCACCAACACCATCCATGTCGGCGCGGCGCTCCACTTCAGCATGGCCTCCAACGCCACCTTCAAGTCCGCCCAGATCGTCCTCAGCGATGGCACCCCATCCACCGGGACGCTCTACGAGAACGTCACCGTCATGGGCGGCTCGGCCTTCGCCCTCTACCGCTTCGACACCGGCACCCGCCTCTCCCCACTCGTCCAGGCCGACGTCGGCGTCGCCTCGCTCAGCTACTCCAACATCCTCTACGTCCCATCCTCCGCCTCCTACGGCGTCGGCTCCCCCAACATCACCGAGTTCGTGCTCGAGCTTCGCGCCTCGGCTCGCGCCGAGTACCGCTTCGGCGACCACCTGGTCGCCGGCGTCGGCGCCGGGATCGTCGTCAGCCCCGGCGCCCTGCGCCCCTGGGCCATCTACTTTCCCATCAACGTCGGTTGGATCTGGTAGGGATCGCCTATGAGCGGCGACGACCCCAAGGACAAGCCCCGCGATCTCGCTGCCCTCAAGCAGCGCGTTCTCGAACAGCTTCCGCTCGACCCTTCGGCCGAGCCGGCTCCCAAGCCCGAGTCCACCAACGCCCGCTATCAGCAGCTCAAGACCCAGGGCGGACGGCTCGTCTCCGCTCGCCGCCGCCGCAGTCTCAGCCAGCAGCGCACCCTCGCTCGCCTGGAGCAGATCGGCATCGATCTCAACTCTCACCCCCCACTCCCCTCCGAGATCGCCTACCTCACCCCGTTCCTCATCCGCGCCACGCTCCCCCACAAGAAGCCCAAGGCGGAGATCCGCACCTGGCGCCGCCGCTACCACACGCACGAAGGCATCGTCACCGTCACCTACGAGGCCGGCGTCGCCGACACCGCCGATGGCAAGGGCCGGCCCATTGGGCTGCCCTACGGCGTCTACGCCCGCCTCATCCTCTCCTGGATCGTCACCGAGGCCCTCACCACCGGCTCACCCGTCCTCCGCATCGAGCCCAACCTCACCAGTTGGATCCGCGACGCTCTCGACCTCATCCCGAGCGGCGGCGACACCGGCACCTTCACTGGCGTCCGAGACGCCATGACCCGCCTCCTCAACTGCAAGATCAAGCTGAGGCTGAACGGCAAGGACGCGCACTTCACGGTCGTCCCCATCGAAGGCGCCACCAACTTCTGGGACAAGGCGTTGGCGGCCGACGACGACGCTGCACTCACTGCCGAGGAGATCCGGGAGCTCGACCAGAACCCCCTCCAGCTCACCGTCAACGGCACCTTCTTCCAGCAGATCCTCGAGCGCAGCGCGCCCTTCCTCCTTCGCGCCCATCGAGAGCTCGCCAACACCTCCAACTGCCTCGCCCTCGACCTCTACCCGTTCCTCACGCTCAAGCAGTATTCGCTCTACATCGCCAAGGCCAAGGCTCCCGAAATCGTGAGCTGGGACACCCTCTCCGAGTTTCTCGGCCACACCTACAAGCGGCGCGACCACTTCCAGGAAGGGGTTATCGCCGCCCTCGAGATGGTCAAGAAGATCTACCCCGGCTGCAACGCCGAGGTCGTTCGCGGAGGCATCCTCGTCCGCCCTGGCGAGCCCCACGTGCCTCTCAAGGACAAGTCCCCAAAGACGGCCCTCGCGGCAGCCTCCAAGCCGACCGCTGCACTGCCCGCCCCCGACGCCGCGCCTCGCCCCGTTCGCGGCTCCTAGAGCCTCCAGCGAGCTCCCAGGGGCCTTCCCGTTTGCAGGTTGAGAGCCGCCTCGCCAGTTTGACGGGGAGGCTCTCCCTGGCAGTCACGAATAAGGACCGGGGAAATCGCATAAAAGACATGCGATTCCCGTAGGTTAAGCTCCGCAGAAAAGACGGACGTTCCGTTCGTGTCGCTGGCTCTGCCCCCCGCGCCCGAGTTGTCCACGAATGACGACCGGGATTCACGAATACGGACCGGGTAATCCCCCCCGAAGGGCTGAGAATGGCGACCGGGGACTTTACGAATAATGACCGGGGAAGTTTCACCCTAAGTGCCCGTATTTCTAAGAGGCCAACGGGGGACTACCACGTAACGTTCCGTAGTTGATCGGATCTTGCTTCGTTGGAAGCTTTAGTAAGGCGAAAAGCGATGTGGATATCTTTTTCGCCTTCCAACTGCGGAGATCCGGAGCCCGACGCCAGGCATCCGGGCTCGGGGCCCCTGCCCCTACGCCCCCTCCGCTCACGCCGCCAATACCGCCTCCGGTGAAGCAGCATCGAAGAGCGAGTCGAGTTCGACCCGTTCTCCTCGAAACCTGCCCTTCATCCTCCGTTTGAACGGACGTCGTTCGCCGCCCGGGGGTCGGGGGTCCCCAGGCGTCTCCACCTGGTCGAGCTCGAGCCGAGGATCCGCGACTTCGTCACCGCGGCCGCCGAAACTTCGTCCGCGCGAACCACATCCGCGCCGGGGCGCTCGCACCAAGAAGCTCCAGCTCCCCGCTCGCCGGCGATCCGCTGCAGCGGCTGGCCGACGTCGCTCCCACCGCCCCGGGGAAAGGGTGGAACCCTCGTCCCCGCCCCCGCACCCCCAGGGTGTCGTCGCCGAAAGTGCCTCACGAACCGGCGTCGCCGCAGACGGCTGAGCTCAACGCCTCACGCCACGGGCTTCTCGCCTCAGTCGAGCTGCGCACTCACCGTCTTCACCCCACGGCCTCCGCGGCATGAAAGGCTTGCCGGATCAACGCGGTTGGGCCGCGCAAACCGATCAGGCATGGAGTGCCGTTGCTGGACCACCCCTTCAGCCTGTTTGACCAGCCGCGGAGGTCCGGCGACACTTCAAGTGAGAACGGAAGCGGCACTCTTGATGTTCTGGCCGCAGGAAGGGGATCGGGCGAATGTTGAGCCGGGGATCGGAATGGCGGAGGTGGGAGCCGCATATTCATGCTCCGGGCACGGTCATGAACAACCAGTTCACCGGCCCGAACGCCTGGGACGACTACCTGACCGCGCTCGAGCGCGCTACGCCGGTCATCGAGGCTATTGCGGTCACGGACTATTGCGTCACCGAGACATATGAAGAAGTGCTGCGGCACAAGGCCGCCGGTCGGCTCTCCAGCGCTAGACTGATTTTCCCAAACGTGGAGCTGCGGCTCGACGTCGCCACAGCGAAAGGCGGCTTCGTCAATCTCCACCTGTTCGTCAGCCCGGAGGAGCCCAGACACCTCGAGGAGCTGCGTCGCCTGCTGTCGCGGCTGCAATTCCACGCTATGCAGGACTGTTTCGACTGCACGCGAGCCGACCTCATCCGGCTGGGCAAGAAAGCCGATCCGACCATCACAGATGATCGCGTTGCGCTGGCTTACGGGGCCAACCAGTTCAAGGTCAACTTCCAGACGCTCCGCGATGTGTTCTCGGGTAGTCGATGGGCGAAGGCGAACATTCTCATCGCCGTGGCCGGCGGCGCGACGGACGGCACGTCTGGGGTGCGAGAGGCCGCGGACCAGACGATCCGCCGCGAGATCGAGACCTTCGCCCACATCATCTTTGCGAGCAGCCCCGCGCAACGCGAGTTCTGGTTGGGTCAGAAGGATCTAAGCCCCGACGAAATCCGCGCCCGGTACGGTGGGCTGAAGCCCTGCCTGCACGGCAGTGACGCGCACAAGCTCGACGACGTGGCGTCGCCATTCGGCAAACGCTTTTCGTGGATAAAGGGCGGGCTTGAGTTCGACGCCCTCCGCCAAGCGTGCATCGACCCCGAGGGTCGCTCCTACGTCGGAGAGCAACCGCCCCGCTCGGCAGTGTCCTCGCAGGTCATCGCGCACGTCAGGATCGACAACGCGGGCTGGGCAGCCACGCCCGACATCCCGCTCAACCCACGACTCGTTGCCATCATTGGAGCAAGGGGATCGGGCAAGACAGCTCTTGCGGACGTGATCGCGGCCGGCTGCGATGCGATTTCGCCCTCTGGCTGGAATGCAGACGAAAGCATTAGTCCGTCGTTCTTGGCTCGGGCACGCAGCCTGGTCGGTGACGCAACTACGACTCTCACCTGGGGAGGCGAAGCGACGGTCACGCGCTCACTCGACGGCCGCGACGCCAACGGCCACATGTCCTTTCCGCGCGCCCGATATCTCTCCCAGCAGTTCGTCGAAGAGCTTTGCTCGGCGAAGGGGGTTTCGGATGGTCTCGTGCATGAGATCGAGCGGGTGATCTTCGAGTCGCACTCGCAAGACGACTGCGAGTGGGCAAGCGATTTCGCTGAACTGCGGGACCGGCAGACCGGACGGTTTCAACAGGGCCGGGCTCGTGAGGCCGAAGCTATTTCGATCCGACATCTCTGACCGCGTCGCGTCCGAGTTCGAGAAGGAAGGTCTCATCACCACGCTTGCGGCGCAGGTGGATCAGAAGAAGAAGTTGGTGGCGGGTTACACCTCCGATCGCGCCAAACTGGTGGTCAAGGGCACCGAAGCTCAGGTGGCCCGCCACGCTCGGCTTAGCGAGGCGGCCCAAGGACTGCGGAACAGGATCCAGGCCTTCGGGAACCAACGCCGCGCCTTTGTCGCCCTTCAGGACGAGGTTCGAAGCATGCGCGCCACCGGCGCGCCGGAGATGCTTCGCCAAGCCAAGGCACGACACGGGAATAGCGCCCTGGACGCCAAGCAATGGGATGAATTCCTGCTGATCTACAAAGGCGACGTCGACAAGAGCCTGACGGCGTACGTCGCATGGGCGGACGGCGAAGCCCAAAAGCTCAACGGCGTTCCGCCGCCGCTTGGGGATCCGAACGTCGCGCTTGTCGCGGACGACGCTGACCTCGCGGCGCTCCCACTCGCGCCGATCGCGGCCGAAATGACGCGCCTCGAAACGCTGTTCGGCGCCGACAAGCTCGTCCGAGACCAATACGCCGCGCTGACCAATCGCATCGCGCAAGAGAGTTCGGCGCTCCAGACCCTCGAGACTCGGCTTGTCGATGCGCAGGGTGCTGCAACGCGCCGGAAGGAACTTCAGGCCGAGCGGGACGAAACCTACGGCCGAGTCTTCGAGGCGATCATCAACGAGCAGAACGCGCTCGCCGGACTATACGCGCCGCTGATGGCTCGACTCGCGGCCTCGTCAGGCACCCTCAAGAAGCTGAGCTTCTCGGTTCGCCGCATCGCCGACGTCGACGCATGGGGCACGGTCGCCGAGGAGGACCTGCTCGACAGACGTATGGCCGGTGCTTTCAATGGCCGCGGGACGCTGATCGCGGTCGCGAAGGAGGCACTCAAGCCCTCCTGGGAGACCGGTTCGGCAGCCGAGATTCAGGCAGCGATGACAACCTTCATGGGAAAGTACCTGAAGGACCTGCTCTCCCACGCGCCCTACGCCCCGACGCAGCAGGCCAAATTTCGCGCGTGGTCAAAGCAGTTCGCGCACTGGCTCTTCGGCACCGATCACATCACCGTTCGCTACGAGATCTCCTATGACGGCGTCGACATCCGACAGCTCTCGCCGGGCACACGGGGGATCGTGCTGTTGCTGCTCTACCTCGCTCTAGATGATTCGGACGATCGCCCGCTGATCATCGACCAGCCCGAGGAGAACCTCGACCCACAGTCCGTGTTTAACGAACTCGTGGCGCTGTTCGTCGCGGCCAAAGCGAGACGGCAGGTCATCATCGTCACGCACAACGCCAACCTTGTCATCAACACGGACGCCGACCAGATCATCGTAGCCACCGCGGGCCCGCATCCGTCCGGCGGTCTGCCGCCCATCGCCTATTTTGCAGGCGGGCTTGAGAACGCGGAAATCCGTAGAGCCGTCTGCGACATCCTGGAGGGCGGTGAGGACGCCTTTCGTGAGCGCGCTCGGAGATTGCGGGTGCGACTGGAGAGGTGAATGAGCCAACTTGCTGCGTTGAGCGAACTCGCCCTCTGTCGCTGGCTGCACTGCGCACAATCCGACGCCTCAGGTAGACTGCCGCTGCCGATGGACCTCAAGACCTACATCAAACACCTCGAGAAGCTTCTCAAAAGTGGTAACGCGACGGAACTCACCTATCGCGTGGCCCTCGTCAACCTTCTCGATGGCGCCAAACCCGGTCTGACCGCGGCGAACGACCCAAAGCACGTTGACTGCGGGGCTCCCGACGTTCACGTCTCGCTGCGTGGCACGACCCTCGGTCATGTCGAGACGAAGGACCTCGACGAGGACCTCGACACGGTGGAAGCGTCGGAGCAGCTTCAGCGCTACCTCCCAGCTCTCTCGAACCTGGTACTGACCGACTTTCTGGAGTTCCGCTGGTACGTCAACGGGGAGCGCCGGCTGACGGCCCGGCTTGCCAAGCTGACCCATGGCCAGCTGAAGGTGGACGTGAAGGGCGTGACCGAGGTCGAAGCGCTCCTGCAGGCGTTCTTGGATGCCGACGTCCCCACCATCAAAGACCCAGAGGATCTTGCCAGGCGGATGGCGGCGCTGACCCGGATGCTGCGTCTCAGCATCACCAAGGTTCTGGACGCCGATGAACCGGGGACCGGTCTCTGGACCCAGGTAGATGGCTTCCGCAAGGTCCTGCTTCCCGACCTCGATGCCATCCGCTTCGCCGACATGTTCGCGCAGACGATCGCTTACGGGCTTTTCGCGGCACGCTGCAATCACCCAGGGAAGGAGGCCTTCACCCGCCAGAGCGCTGGCTATGACCTGCCCAGGACCAATCCATTCCTGAAGGAGGTCTTCGCCTCCATCGCCGGACCTATGCTCGATGAGAGGATCACGTGGGCGGTCGACGATCTGGCTGAGCTGCTCCACCGCACTGACCGTGATGAGGTGCTGCGTGCTTTCGGCCGGCACACGCAAGGTGAGGATCCGGTCGTCCATTTCTACGAGACCTTCCTGGCGGCGTACGACCCGGCCCTGCGTCAGTCGAGGGGCGTCTACTTCACGCCGGAGCCCGTCGTCAGCTTCATCGTTGCCAGTATCGACAAGCTGCTCCGCAAGGACTTCAAGCTGGCCAAGGGCTTGGCCGACGCCAGCAAGAGCAAGCTCACGGTCGATGGGGCGACCGAGGAGGTCCACCGCGTTCAGATCCTGGACCCTGCAGCTGGTACCGGCACGTTCCTTCATGCCGTTATCTCCCAGGTCCAGAAGGAGTTCCGGGGCAGCCCTGGCCTGTGGTCAGCCTACGTCCGCGACCAGCTCCTGCCACGCCTCTTCGGTTTCGAGCTGCTCATGGCGCCGTACGCCGTCGCGCATCTCAAGCTTGGCCTGAAGCTGCAGGAGACCAAGTACGACTTCAAGGGTGACAGCCGCCTCCGGCTCTTCATGACCAATACCCTTGAGCTCGGGCACCACACGGCGGGTCTGCCTGGCTTCACCAAGGCGCTTGCTGCCGAGGCGAGCGCGGCAGCAGACGTGAAGCAACATGCGCCGGTCATGGTGGTCCTGGGGAACCCACCGTACTCCGCCGATTCCGCCAACCATGGCGACTGGATGCGACAGCTGCTCCGTGGGCACGACACACTGACCGACACGCCGACGGAGAACTACTTCCAGGCCGATGGAGCACCGCTAGGCGAGCGCAACCCGCGCTGGCTGAACGACGACTACGTGAAGTTCATCCGCTTCGCCCAATGGAGGATCGCGCGCACGGGCCACGGCATCCTGGGCTTCATCACCAACAATGGCTACCTTAACAACCCGACCTTCCGCGGGATGCGTCAGAGCCTGCTGCAGACATTCGACGATCTGTATTTGCTCGATCTTCACGGAGGTGTCGGCCGCGCCGGCGCAGCGCACAAGGGAGACGAGAACGTCTTCGACATCCAGCAGGGCGTGGCCATCGGAATCTTCGTCAAGCGGGCGGGTCGCGGCCCGAAGCGTCCGTCGGTGGTTCGCCACGCCGAGCTCTGGGGCGACCGAGAAGCTAAGTACCATTGGCTCTGGGATCACGACGTGGTTAGCGCCAAGTGGAAGACCATCAAGCCGGTTTCTCCACAATATGCCTTCACGCCGCAAGACGCCGGGCTGCGCGACGAGTACCAGCTCGGCTGGAGCCTGCCCGCAATCATGCCGGTGACCAGCGTCGGCATCGTCACCGCGCGCGATGCCTTGACCGTCCACCTGCGCAAGGACGACGCCTGGAAGGCCGTCACTGGCTTCGCCGCGCTGAGCCCAAAGGAGGCACGGGAGAAGTTCGATCTTGGGCCGGACTCCCGGGACTGGAGGGTTGAGCTCGCGCAGCAAGACCTGAAGTCGAGCGGCCCCTCAAAAGCCAAACTCCAGCCCATCCTGTATCGCCCCTTCGACTTGCGCTGGACCTACTACACCGGTCGCTCCCGCGGCTTCCAGTGCATGCCGCGGGACGCCGTGATGCGCCACCTGGTCGGTGGCGAGAACTTCGGCTTGGTCTCGGCAAGGAGCAACAAGTCGGAGGTGCAGGACCAGTTCTTCTGCACTCGCCACATCACTGAGGCCAAGTGCGGTGAGTCGACCACCCAGTCCTGTGTCTTCCCTCTCTATCTCACGGGTGCAGAGCTTGAGCTTCCCGGGCTCTCCGAAGGCCGCGCCTGCAACTTGAGTCCAGCCTTCTTGGAGGCGCTCGCCACAGCGACCGGGCTGAAGTTCGCCGGCGAGGGAACGGGCGACCGCAGGAAGACTTTCGGAGCCGAGGACGTGCTCGGCTATGCGTATGCGGTCTTCCATTCCCCAACCTATCGGACCCGCTACGCCGAGTTCCTCAAGTCGGACTATCCGCACCTCCCGCTAACCAGGACGCCAGCCCTGTTCGCGAAGCTGAGCACCCTCGGGCTCGAGTTGGTGGCGCTCCACACCGGAGGCGTGGCTGGAGCGAAGCCACCAGAATTTCCGATCTCCGGCTCGGACACCGTCGACAAGGTCCGATACGAGGCACCGACGGGAGACCAGAAGCTCGCCCGAGTCTGGATCAACGAGACCCAGTACTTCGGTGGCGTCCCGGAGGCCGCCTGGACATTCTCTGTGGGTGGCCACCGCCCCTGCGACAAGTGGCTCAAGGACCGGAAGGGCGTGAAGCTGAAGTACGAGGACCTGGAGGCGTACCGCTCGCTGGTGGCCGCCATCAACTCGACGACCAAACTCACAGAGGGGATCGACCAGGTGATTGGGTCGCACGGCGGTTGGCCGCTGGTCTAGGTGGTGGTGTGTAGGCAGGGAGCTTTCTCCATGACGACCACGACTCCTTCCATTCTCGCCGGCGGCACCTACCTGCACGCGCCCAGCGGTCGCGCCGTGGTCGTCGTCGACCACGAGTACCGGCATCGTCCTCGCGCACCATCCCTCTCTGCACCCACGGGGCGTTTCATCGTCAGGGACTCCACGGACCCCGGAGCTCCGCTTATCTGCGCCGACCCGCTCGACCTGGTCCCGTAACTCCGGCCAAAGCTCGAAGCGTTCCTCGCTACTGCCAGTTCAGTCGTCTCCCCCCAGCCTCTCCCGCCACCGTCGCACTGCCGCGACGTCCTCCTCCAGAGCCCTCGCCACGCCAACAACGGGCGTGTCACGCGCTCTGGCCTAACGGGTCGGACGTCGCCAGCGCCGGTGGGGTCGAGGCCTCAGCCCATCGTGTGGCCGCTCAGCTTCTTGCGAAGCGGCCCACTCGACGGGCCGAACAGGGAGACTCACACATGAACCAGCCTTCGCCGATCCGCAGCTTCCTCGCCAACCTCCGCCGACCGGGGTCCTCGCTGGACCTCACCCCCCCCAGGCCCTCCAAGCCCTGGCACCGTCCCCGCAACCGGCACTGCCGCATGCCCGGCGGCGTGTGCTTCGCCCTCGCCCGCACGACCGGCGTCAACCTCACCCTCTTCCGTCTCGTCACCTTCATCGGCTTCTGGTTCCTGCCGCTCCTCTTCGGCCCCATCTACCTGGCCTTCTGGTTCCTCCTCCCGCTGGAGTCCCCCCAGAACACCCGGCTGGTCCAGCCACGCGGCGCCCCCGTCACTCTCCTACCGTCCCGTCGGGCCTCGTCCCGCTAGCCTTTCGGCCGTTGCGTCTCGCGGCGCGTGTACGTACAATGTCGGTACGTTCATGCGTCGCGAATACGTCATCCAACTCCGCGCCAGCGCCGACGAACGCCGTCGGCTCGCTGCTGCAGCTCGCAGCGGCGGCCTCTCTATCAGCGCCTATCTACGCTTCGTCGGCCTCCAGAACGCTGCTGCCCTGGCCCCCGTTCCACCTCCCCCTCCACGCAAGAAGAACAGGACCCGCACATGATCGCCGGGCACGCCGTCTCCCCCATCTGTCCACGCTGCAGCCGTCCCGTGCGCGGCAGCATCCAGCTCCACGCCATCTACGCCGACCTATCGGACCTCCTGGTCCGGGCCGACGCCCTGGCCATCCGCGCCGTACTGGGCGACCTGCCTCTCCATGCCCGCGTCGTCGCGCTCGCAGAGCGCCTCTCGCTCCAGCTCAGGGCCGAGCTCGCCGGCGTCCACTTCAGTTGCCGGGACCCCGACCCTCAGCTCCTCCTCGAAGACCTCGCTGCCGAGGTCACCCAGCAGCTCACGCGGGCCGCCGTGGTTCACCACTAGCATCACCGGTCCCTTGCGCCCCAAGGGGACCGCGATGTCATGGTATTCTATGACACGACCGATGCCACGCCCCGTGCTCAAGCCTGCCGCCGCATACCTTCGCGTCAGCTCCAAGGCCCAGACCCTGGATATGCAGCGCCATGCCATCACGCAGGCTGCCGCTACCCGCGGGGACCAGATCACCACCTGGTACGCCGAGAAGCTCTCCGCGAAGACGATCGATCGCCCGGCGCTCCATCAGCTTCGCGCCGACGCTCGCGCCGGCCGCTTCAGCCGCCTCTACGTTTACCGACTCGACCGACTCGCTCGCAGCGGCGTTCGCGACACCCTCCAGGTCGTCGACGAGCTCCGGACTGCCAACGTCGACCTGGTCACCCTCGCCGACGGCTTCGATCTCCGCGGCCCCGCCGCCGAGATCGTCCTCGCCGTCATGGCCTGGGCCGCCCAGATGGAGCGGCTCGCCATCAACGAGCGCATCGCCGCTGCTCGCGTTCGCATCGAGGACGAGGGCGGCCACTGGGGGCGCCCCCGGCGCCTAACTCGCCAAGAAGAGGCCCGAGTTCGCAAGCTCGCCGATGACGGCCGCTCACACCGGGCGATCGCGGTGGCGCTCAAGATCCCCAAGAGCACCGTCGGCCGCCTCCTGCTGCCCCAGAAACCTACCCCCTCTTCCTACCCCTCCAAACCCGCGCCAAAGCGCCTACGTGCCCCTCGCCTCCCGAAGTAGGCTTTCGGGGCACCCAAGAAACTCATGGAGACCACCATGAATGGCCACGCTCTCGTCGTTCGCACCTCGCTGGAAGCCGACGGACAATGGCTGGCGACCGCTGAGACGATCCCTGTCGGCATCGCGCGCCTCGCCGTCGCCGGCGGCGATCTTCCAGATACCGAAGCCGCCCGAGCCGAACAGCGGAAGGGCCCCTGGCCCGTTGAGAGCGCCCTCGCTGGCACGGAGCCCGCCGCGGTCCTCGAAGCCGTTCGACGGCTGTTCTCACGATGGTCGTTGTCACCGGACGGCTCCGTCGCCCCTGGGTCCTAGACGACCACCACTCGCAGCCCCGAGAACTTTCCACCTCACCTACCCACCACGGAGCCCCTATGACCTCCCCGAGCCACTCTCGTCGCCACTGCGACCCCTGCGTCCAAAGCGACCTCACCGAAATCGCCGGACGCTACGAAGCCTGTCCCTACTGCCACGAGCCCTTCTGCAGCAGGCACATGCTTCCTCTCAATCACACGTGCATCCCGAGTGACGGGCTCACCGCCGCCGCCATCGAGACCGCCCAGCAGGCATTCCACCACCTCAGTGCCACCATCGACCCCAATGTTCGCGCTCGCGAAGCACGCCTCACCATCTACCTCGTGGCCTCTGGCCTGGCCCGTGCCTTTGACCCCGCCGCACTCGACCCGTCCCGCGCCTACAGCGCTACGATCGACGCCATCGCCTCCCAGCTCCGCGACCAGGTCTCGAGTCCCCCCACCGCCATCCTCGACACGCCCCGCAAGTAGGCCCGCCATGACCTTCCCCGAAGACAAGACCCGCGTCGCAGCTCGTCCCCAGCCCGCCTCGACCCCGATCCCTTCGCTGGGCTCTCTCACCATCGTCACGTCGCCCGACCACGGCCAGGTCGACAGCGTCGTCCAGCTTCGCGGGGCAGACACCACCATCGGTCGCGACAGCGCAGCCAACATCACCCTCAATGACGTCGACTGCTCGCGCTTCCATGCCCGCATCATCGTGCGCGACAGTGCCCACTACTTGGTGGACATGCAGTCGACCAACGGCAGCCAGGTCAACGGCGCTCGCGTGGACGAGGTCCTGCTTCGCACGGGCGACACCATCCTGCTCGGGTCCACCTCGCTTCGGTACAAGCGCAACTAGCTCCCCTTGACCATGGACGACGCCACTCGCGTCGCTCGCGCTCCACGCGCGGCTCCGCCCACCCAGGTTCCGCACCCCGCGTTCCTCGCGCTCGTTTACGCGCCCGACGAACGCTACCTCCCGGGGCACAAGTTCCCCGTCAACCCGAAGGAAACGACGCTTGGCCGCGAGAACGGCAACAGCCTTCCGTTCTACGCCTCGGCCACGCTGTCACGCTTCCACGCTCGCATTACCCCCGGGCACGGTGCGTTCACCCTCACCGATCTCCGGTCGTCCAACGGCTCGTTCGTCAACGAGCAGGAGATCGAGGAACACACCCTGCGCCACGGCGACTTCGTTCGCCTCGGCCGCGTTGTCTTTCGCTACTTCGCCGGCGAGAGAGCCGAAGCCGACTACTACGAGGAGATCCACCGGCTCGCCGTCACCGAGCCGCGCACCGGCCTCCCCAACTCGCGACGCTTCAACGAAGCCCTCGTCACCGAGCTGTCCCGAGTCAACAACTCGGGCGCCCTGCTTTCCTTAGTGCTCCTCTCCGTCGACCAGCTCAATGACGTCTTCGATCACCACGGGCCTATCGCCTCCGACCACCTGGTCCGCGAGATAGCCAACCGCCTTCGGCCCTTCATCCGGCCGGAGGACCTCCTCGCGGCCCCGGCCGCGGGGGGCGAATTCGCCCTCCTCCTCCCCGACATGGACGGCCCCATCGCCTCCGCTGTTGGCGAGCGCATCCGGGCCGCCGTCGCGTCCGTAGCCGTCCCGTGGGGCGCTGAATTCTTCCGCCTCACGGTCAGCGTCGGCGTCGCCCGCGCCGAGGCCGGCATGGTGAAGCCCGACTCGCTCCTCCACGCCGCTCAGTACGCTACCGGCCAAGCAGTCCGGGCCGGCGGGAACCGCGTCGTGCTTCTGGAAGGCACCTTCCTCGGCGGGCCCCCAGCATGAATTTCCAGCCTCTCGACAATCCTCTTCGCTCCCAGGTCGCCCAGCTCCGCGAGAAGATGGTTCAGCTCGTCGACCACTTCCCGCGCAGCGCCTTGATGATGAGCACCGCCGCGCTGCCGCTCACCAACGCAATGGCGGCGGCCCCACTGGCTGACTCACCCTTCGCTCTTCGCCAATCGCTCGCGGGCGCGCTCATCAACACCCGAGCGCTCCTCGTCGAGGCCCTGGAAGCCAAGCCATCACCGATCACGGACACCCTCGATGCACTCGTCATCGAGGTCACCGAGCTCATTGGTCGCTGTCAGCGACCCGATTCCACCTGCCGACGGGCCAGCCACCTCCGCCTCGTTCCTCCGCTGCAGGACTGACCCTCCCCTTGTCACCCTTTCCCTCCTCGCGCCCTGGCGTTGCCCGGTCGCTGCGAGGGGGTCGGGGGTCCCCCAAGCATCACTCCCAAGGCCCGGCGTCCCCGCACCGCCCTGCTATGCGAGGCGGCGCGGAGCCGCCCCACCACATTGGGAGGCCAGATGGCCACACCGAAGATCGACAAGAAGAAGCTCGAGAAGAAGAAGACGTCCACCGCGGCCGCGGCGACGCCCCCGATCCCCATCCAGCTCGTCCCCATCGACCTCATCGACCCGGCCGACATCAATCGCCCCGCCAACGTCGACATCGATGAGCTCGCCGAGTCGATCCGCCAGAAGGGCGTCCAGCAGCCCATCCGCCTCCGCCCGAAGGACGGCGGCCGGTTCGAGATCGTCTACGGCGAGCGGCGTTGGCGCGCCTCCAAGAAGGCCCGCCTCACCACCATCCCCGCGCAGGTCGAGAAGCTCTCGGACGTGGACGCCCACGAAGCCCGCATCATGGAGAACTCCCAGCGGGCCGACCTTCATCCGCTCGAGGAAGCCGAGGCCTTCGAGCGCCTCCTCGCCATGCACGACGAGAAGGACCTCCCCGTCCACACGCCCGAGACCATCGCCGCGCTCGCCGGGCGGAGCGTCGGCCACGTCTACAACCGCCTCAAGCTGACCGTCCTGGTACCGGAGGTTCGCAGGGCCTTCTACGCTGGCACGCTCAACGCCGCCGGCGCGTTCCACATCGCCCGCGGCGTCCCGCCGGCCCTGCAGCCCGAGGCCCTCACCGAGCTCCTCGACGACGGCGCCCACCTCGAGCCCGGCGACTGCATCCCAGCCACCGACGTCGAGGACTTCATCGATCGCAACTTCCTCACGCGGCTCAGCCAGGCGCCGTTCCCCACCAAGGACAAGAAGCTCCTGCCGACCGTGGGGTCCTGCGACCAGTGCCCCAAGCGCTCCGGCAACCAGGCGGTCCTCTTCCAGAAGGACGACCCCACCGACATCTGCACCGACCGCCTCTGCTTCAAGGAGAAGACCCGAGCGATCTTCGCTCGCCTGGACGCCGAGGTCCGCGCCAACGGTGGCCACGTGCTCACCGAGCCCGAGAGCCGCAAGATCTTCCAGGGCGGATCCCACCTCCCCTACAACTCGCCCTGGGTTGCTCTCAACGCGACCTGCTACGAGGACGAGAAGAAGCGCACCTTCCAGAAGCTCCTGGGGGACCACGCGCCGCCGGTGACCCTGGCCGTCACGAGCCAAGGCCAGCCGGTATGCCTGCTCGACCGGAAGGCCACCATCGACGCGCTGGCCAAGCTTGGACACGCCTTCGCCAAGAAGCCGTCCAACCCCACCACCAAGACCCGGGCCGCCCCACCGGCGACGCCCGCCCACGCCAACGGCGACCCCGGCCCCGCCACCGACGAGGAGCTGGGTGACGACCTGGTCGAGCTGCCGCCCGACCACCCCGACTCCCAGGAGCGGCGCCGCGTCAGCGATCCCAACGAGGCCCGGCGGATCACCCTGCTCGAGAACGAGGCCCTCCGCCGCGTGGCGGCCGCCGTCATCGCCAAACTCGAGAAGAGCACTCTCGACGACCCAGCTCTCCTCCGCGCGATGAACACCGCCTTCCTCCACGGCGGCTTCTTCGACGCCATCCAGCACATCGCCAAGCGTCGCCAGCTCAAGACGCCCAAGGGCGACCACGTCGCCGAGACGATCAAGGCTCACATGCTCGGGCTCGACGCCGGCGGACTCCGTGGTCTCCTCTTCGAGTTCCTCATCGGCCGCGGTGGGCTGCGCCTCACCCACTGGGACGGCTCCCCCGGCTTGCTCAAGGTCGTCGCCGACCTCTACGGCATCGACGCCGCCGCGATCCAGAAGGCCGTCGCCGACGAGGACGAGCAGAAGCGCTCCTCCAAGCCGCCCGCCCAGCGCACCAAGTCCGCCGCTTAAGGCCGCCATCCAACGCGGCCCCAGCGGCTCCGAGGTCTCTCCCTCCCCGGAGCCGCTGGTACAGATTCCCCGCAGCAAGCGCCTGCTCCCGTGGACGCTTGCACCCCGAGGCCCCCCGGCGTCCGCGCCGGGGGGCCTTTTTCATGCTCGGGGCGCGCGTGCCGCCCCCCTCTTCGAGGGCGGCACGCCGCCGTCCCACAACCGGAGGCACTCGTGACCATCGAGCTCCACAGGCACCGTTTCTCATGAAGCGCACCCTCCACGGCGAAGCTCTCCAGGAGCGGTGCGGCGGCAACGTCATCGGCATGAGGCCGAAGCGACGCTTCTTCTTTCGCTCGGTCTGGTGCGCTCGCTGCGGGGCTGCGCCCAACCGCAAGTGCCGCCCCATGGACGGCGACCAGCACCTCACCAAGGCCCGTCGACTCGCAGACGGGCTCGCCGTCGGTGGCGTTCACCGCGAGCGCCTCCACCGCGCCGACATCCTCAACGACCTCGCCAGCCGGAGCGCGGAGGCGCTCTACCGACTCGCCGTCGCCCGCGGCGCGCTCGTGCGGCCCGTTCGCTCCACCGTCGATCCGTCCCGCCTACCGCTCTTTCGCACGGAGGACCCCTCATGAAGCCCTCGCTCGCCGAGCTCATTGAACTCCACCTGGCCAAGGCCCTTCGGCGCAAGCGCCGACCACGCCACACCACGCCGCGTTCTCCACGATCCCCTCCAGTTCGCGGCTCTACCGTCCTTCGTCCCACCCCGTCACTCACACCGACCTTCCGCGACGAGGACTTCGACCCCGCCGACCTGGCCACCGACTTCGTCGCCGTCCCCGGCGCCATGATGGCTGACGCCGAGGACGGCGAGCAGCCGTGGGGACCCCCGCTCTTTATCCCCGGCTTGCCCGACCGCACCGAGATCGAGCTCCAGCTCGAGCCGGCCGCCATCCGCAAGCCGCGTCGCCGAGCGGCGTAGCCGCCGAGACGCACCCGTGCCACAACCTGGGGCTGACATGGAGAATGACAAACCCTTCTCGCTCGTAGGCTGGGACCCCTCCGCGACGCAGCTTTCCCTGCGCCACGCGCCCGACGGCCGCCGCTACCACACGCTCGACGACCAGCCGCTCCAGCGCGGCCAAATGGTCGAGCTGCTCATGCCTCGCGGCTCCTGGCTGCGCGGCACCTACGAGTGGGACCAAGACCTCGACGCCACCTCCTACGACCCCCAGCGCCGCCCGCTCTTCGTCGCGATCCTCGGCGGCCCCTGGGAGGCGAACGATGCCTTCGACGCTCCAAGGGTTCGCTTCGCCCTACCCCCCGAGGCAGTTCTCCGCCACGTCCGCTTTCGCCGTCCTCGACGAGACCGCGGTACCCCTAGACGCTCACGCTGACAACGCAGCCTTGGGCTGCGGCGGTCCAAGTCGACCCGTAGTCGACCCGCTGAACGACGACTGAGCGTCGGACCCTCCATGTAGTATGCGGGGGTGCTCACCCTGTACGAGCCCTACGGCGTCCACAGCGGTTACCAAATCGGGATAGACGAAGTACCTGCTCCACAGGCACAGGCGGTTCTCTCCAACGTAGCGCGGCTGCTGCGCGCCCGGAACGAGCGCCGCGCCGCTGATCTGCTTGAGTCGGTCCCCTTCCACATCGTGTCGGCCGAGGACACTGCTGGTTGGACCTTCTCGGTGCTGTACGCCACGCTGCCACTGGCTGAGTACGAGCGGCAGCGCCGAGTGGTGTCCGAGGCGGAAGGCTCAAACGCTTACCGACGGGTGGCGGGCGTTCTGGCGGAGCTCGGCACCCCCGTGCGCTTTATCGCGGTTGAGTTGGCGATGGACACCCCTGCCGACGTGCACCGGGCCGCCCTCGCGCTCAAGCCGTTGGAGATCAGGCGCCTGGTCCAGAATTGGATCGGCGTGGCGAGCGGGTACCTCGGTGACTTCTCGTACGCGAGCCACGAAGCCTTCTACGTCGACCTCAAGCTACCCATCGACCCCAGCCGTTACGAGGGCACCACCCGCGCCCGCTTCAGCCAGATCCTAGAGGAGAGCCGCCCCGACGTTCAGGCCACGATCCTCGGCGGGGTCCTCCAGAAGTACCCGATTGGAAGCGACGTGCCCTCGGGGAGCGGAGCGACACGCACGCCAGAGTTCGCCGCGGAAATCCAGGGGTGGATCGCGCGGCTCCGCGGCACCGCGCCCGTGCTTGCTCCCGCGCTCCTGGCCGTTACCAGCGCCGTGGTGGAGCGGGCGCTCTCAGACGCGGAGGAACTGTTGCGGACGAACGGCCCTACCAGCTGCGTTGATCGGGTCCATACGGCTCTGCACGGGTACCTGTTGGATGTGTGCCGGGCGAGCGGGCTCACCGTCACGGATGACTCTTCGCTGACCTCTCTCCTGAAGTTGCTCCGCGAGGGGCACACCGCGTTTACGAGGCTTGGCCCGCGCCCGAACGACGTCATGGTGGTCCTGCGGGCGCTCGCCACGATCGTCGACAAGCTGAACCCGCTCCGGAACAACACCAGCGTGGCCCACCCCAACACCGATCTCTTGCCGCCCGAGGAGGCCATGCTGGTCGTGAACGTCGTGCGGACGCTGCTACACTATCTGGACGCCAAGCTGACCGACCGCGCCTGAACGCTGCTCACCATCACCGCTTCCGCGTTCACTTCAGCGAGTCGTCGCTTCCAGTTACGGCCTACGGCACCTCGAAGCTGACCTCCATCGGGAACCGGAACCTGTTGCTGTACATCCGCACGTTCGTCACGCCCGGCCCGAGGTGGATGCCATGTGCGGTGGGCCCGACAGCTGCGCGCACGTACTTCGTGACCGCGTCACTGGACGCCACGTGGTCGAACTTCCCTTCGTAGCCGACCGGAGGCCCGACCTCCAATGCATCCCTGAGGAAGCTGCCTCCGACCACCAACTTCACGTCCACGTTCGCTGGGGTGGTCTTGCCCTCGTACACGACGTCGAAGAACACACGCGACACCATGTGTTCATCGTTGCTGCCGTACTCCTGCGAGTCTTGGATCATCTGCGAGAACCGAAGCGTCATCTTGCTCATGGCCCCTCCCCGGTGAGCGTGGGTGGTAGCACGCGGCCCTGACGCCGGGTCCGTGGCGCGATCATGAGAGTCAGAGGGGAAGGGAAGAGGGCGGCTGACCGGCGTGGTACATCGGCGCGGTGCATCGACATGGCGAAACTCCGCCCTGAATCGGCTCCGCTAACCCGGCCCCACTGACCCGCGCCGCCCGAAGGGACCCTAGCATGGGTGCCTGACCGTGGCCTGCGACCCGCCCGGACAGGCACCGGGCAGGCGGCGGTCCACCCACCAAGCCTGCGTCGGCCCTCGCTACCCGGCCAGACGTCGACCGTCAGAGTTCGACGGAAGCTGGCCGCCGTCTACAGTCGGAATCTAGGAGGCCTGGGACCCGGGCCTCCGGCCCACTTTTCTTCCTCGTCGGTCGGTCTTTTGAGCGAGCGGCAATCTACTTCCTGAGTGGGAGAGGTGCCGGCGAAGCCCGGCACCACCTCGGGGAAACCGACCGGTGTGACCCGTCCACAACGCCGGCCAGAACTAGGGAAGGTACGTCATGTGAAAACAGCACGAATCGTGGTCCTCGTCGTCGAGCTCCTCGTCGTCATCCTGAGGGCAGCCCTTGACCTCTCCGACAAGTAGCCTCAAAGCGGGGCGAGGCTGCCCCAGCGGCCTCCTCGCCCCGTCCTTTCTCCTGGTCGCTACTCTTTCAACTCCTCGGGAGCACAGCGCACTGCGCAGGGGCCAGGCCAGGGAGGAGCTCCTCCCCGGCACCTCTCGACACCTAAGACCCGAGACTAGACGCCTCCAGTCGCCGACCCGCGCGCCGCCCTCTTGGCGAGGCGGCGCGGTGCCGTCTCCCACCTACGGAGGCAGCACCAGTGACCGAAGACACGACTCCAACCGCCCTGCCCATCATCAGCGCAGCCGAGAGGCTCCAGACTCACGGCCCCCGCGTCCTCAGCGACGCCGAGCTGCTCACCGTCGTTCTCGGGGGCACCCGGGGCGCCAACTCGACCGAGAAGGCCGCCACCGCGCTCCTCGCGGCCGCGCCCCTCCTCGAACTGGCCTGGGCCCCCCCCGAGCAGCTCGAGCAGATCCCCGGCATCGGGCCCACCCGCGCCGCCGCCCTCGCCGCAGCCTTCGAGCTCGGCCGTCGCGGTGCCTGGACCCCGCCCCGCCGCGGCGACCGGTGCCTCAGCCCAGCGCGCGTCTACGAGCTGCTCCGCCACCTGGCCTTCGCTGACCGGGAGGAGTTCCATGTCATCCTGCTCGACGTCCGCGGCCGCCTCATCAAGTCCGCCTGCATCGCCCAGGGCTCGGTCTCTCAGTGCCCGGTCAGCCCTCGCGAGCTACTCCGCGAGGCCGTCCGTGCCGCCGCTCACTCGATCATCTTCGTTCACAATCACCCCAGTGGTGACGCATCGCCATCGAGCGAGGACTATCAGCTAACTGAGCGCCTCCGCGCCGCGTCCGAGCTCGTCGGAGTGTCCGCAAGGGACCACGTGATCGTTGCGTCCGGCGGCTACTATTCCTTCGTCGAAGCGGGCCGGTGGCGCTCATGATCGCCGCTCTCCTGCAGCACGAACCGAGCACCCGCCGCGCGTGGCTCTCCTTCCCCGCCATGCCGCCACAGCCCGTCCGCACTGCGCTCAAGGCGACCGGTTGGCTCTACCACGGTGGTCACCGCGCCTGGCACCACAGCGCCGAGACGCCGCACATCCCGCCCGGCGTCGCCGTCGCCCACGCCGGCGACTGCTTCCTGTCCGCCGTCAGACCACGCAACGGCCAGGACATTCTCAACGTCCTCGCTGGCGCGAAAGCCGTTATCGCTCGACAACACCCCGAGGTCGCCCGCCATGAACCATGAGAAGCCCGCGCCCCCGCGTTCCGTCCTCGAGCAGCTCGACGTCACCGGCGTCGGTCCCCACAAGAACGCCGCCGCCTGGCGCGCTCTCGCCCAGGAGCACCTCCAGCGCGGCAACCACGAGGCCGCCGACTTCTGCACCACCATGGCCAACCTCCTGTCCCCTCCTCCGCCGTGATGACTTCCCAACTCACCTTCGCCGCGTAGCCCACAGGAAACCCAATGGCCGCCCTAACCATCTTCGACAGCATCCTCGTCCCCCGCACCGTCGAGATCCCCGACGCCTGCCCCAACCCGAAGTGCGGCGCGTCCTTCACGTCAGGAAGCAACCTCATCGAGTGGGACCGCGCCGAAGTCCAATACTACGGCAACCTCACCGCCGGCGCGTATGACATCCAGAACGAGCACAACCGCGGCGACACCTTCCATCCCATTGCCTACTACTGCTCGAGCTGCCGGCATCCCATCGCGGACGGCCTTCTCCACGAAGCCGAGCCCTGCGATCTCGACGCCTCTGTGCGCAAGCTCATCGACGCCGGGCTTGCTCCTGAAGGAGACTGACCCTCCCCCATGAAGACCTCATCGCTTCGCTCGGTGCTCTTCGTCGCCGCCGCTTTCCTATTCGCGACAACCCCCCTCCCCTCACGCGCCGCTGGCGGCGTCCTCGAAGCCTGGTTCATCGACGTAGGCCAAGGCGACGCCGCCCTCATCTCCTCGCCGACCGGGCGCACCATCCTCATCGACGCGGGACCGCCCGGAACCGGCGGCCAGGTCGCCCACTTCCTGCGAGCTCACACCACCGGCCCGCTCGATCTCGCGGTCGGCACTCACCCTCACATCGACCACGTCGGAGGCATGAGCGCCTCTCTCCGAGCGGTCGGCGTTCGCGCCTACTACGACGTGGCGCCGGATCCGGCTCACCAGACCCGGCTGCTCGCCACCATCGACAAGACGGTGGCCACGCTCGGAGCCACGCACCAGCACGTCGACGCCGGAACACCACCCCTCGACCTCGGCGACGGCACCACCGTCACCGTGCTCAGCCCACTCCGACCTCCCCTCGTCGACTGCACCGACCGCGTCAACTGCAACGCCATCGCGCTCCTGATACGCAGCGGTAACCAGTCCATCCTCATGGCGGCCGACGTCGAGGGCGTGACGGAGAACGAGCTCCTCCGCACGCGCAAAGGCGCTCTACGAGCGGCCGTCCTCAAGGTGGGCCACCACGGCAGCCGCACCGCCACCACCACCGCCTGGCTCCGCACCGTAAAGCCCGAGGTCGCGGTGATCTCGGTCGGCATCGCCAACGCCTACCACCACCCGCATCCTTCCACGCTCCACCGGCTCGAGTCCGAGGGCGTGCGCGTCTACCGCACAGACAAGGACGGCACCATCCACGTGGTTCTCTCAGGCGCCGTTCCATCCGTCACCACCAGCCACGGCCCCTGAGCGGCTTCCGGGGGCGCCCCGTCCGCGTCCTCTGGACGGACGGGGCGTCCCCGTCCCATCCCACTGGAGGCCACACCATGAAGACCGAGCCCGTCCCTGCCGCCGACACCACCCCCGCTTCTCGCCTCAGCGTCTACGCCGTCAACGAGAAGGACGGCGATCGGACCGCCTGGTGGCAGAAGATCGGCCGCGGCTTCGCCAACCGCGACGGCAGCATCACCATCTACCTGGACGCCCTGCCGCTCGGCACCAACAAGCTCACCATCCGCGACGAGAAGACTCCCCACCGGTGATCACCCACCGTCGAGTACCATCTCAGCCGATCCCCAACAGCAGGACTCCCACACGATGACAACCATTCCTCGCCTTCCGAAGCGTCGCCGGCGGCCCACCGCCAACCCGGATCTCCAAGCCTTCGGCACCAAGCTCCGCTCGCTTCGCCAAGCTCAGGACTGGACTCAGCTCCGCGTCGCCACGGCCCTCCACCTTTCGGTCGCGTACATCTCTCTCCTCGAGCGCGGTGGGCGGAATCCACCCTTCCTCCGCGTGTGCCGCTTCGCTCGCTTGCTTGGCGCCTCTCCTTCGGCCCTCTTCCCCGACTAGGCTTCTCGCCCCCTCGCCGGCCGCTTCCAACTCATCCCAGGCCCCCAGTCGCCCTCGATGGCTCACGGTGGTTCCCGGCAGCGCGGGCGCCGCTCCTCTCCAGTGAAGCGACGCCACGCGCCCTCAGGGGCGAGCGGAGGAGAATCAGGCCGGCCCGCCAGGCTCGCTAGACTTGGTTCCCCGAGTAGCGCTCTCGCGCCTATGCAGCCCACTCTGGCCATCGTGGCGGACGCCGAGATCCGCAAAGTCGGGGCATCGCTGGCGATCGAGCGGCTCAGACGCTTCCGGCAGCCCCGGTTCGCCCTGCTCGGGGACCTGCCAGCGGTGCTCGGGCCGCGGCGAGTGTAGCGGTGTAGCAGGCGCCCTTAGGCAGTTCGCGCTCGGATGCCCAGCGCGGGCCAGAACGCCTGGTTGATAACGAACCGCGCATTCTCACCAGCGCGCTTGACGCGAGCCTGAATCATCTTCATGTCGTAGTTCACGTCGTAGATGTAGCGGTCTTGGGCTTCTTCGCGAAGGCCGATTACACCGTAGTACAGAAGAAAGTCGATCACCTTTTCGACGTCTACTTCCTCCAACCCATGACGTAGAACGAGCTCCTTCAGCTCTGCCAGAGACGGGTCTCCGGGCACATCGATGAACTGATAGAGGAAGTCCCGAGCACGCGGGAAGACGTCCACCAACTCGCGATCCACCTCCGTCATAATGTCCTGTGAATAGGCCTTAACGCCCCGCTGCACATCTTCTTCAGTAATCTTCGGGTGGTTCAGGTTGACCGCAAACCCACGGCAGTGCCCGAAGATCTTGAGCAAGTTTCTCGGCCGCATCAGCGAGCGGTCGATCATGTAGTTCGACGTGTCCTCCCCTCCCGCCAGATGGGATACGCAGAGCGCTGGCCAGATCTGGTCGAACGTCTTCTGTCGCGCGCTCTTGTCTAGGCCCGACACGAGGCGCAACCTCAGCATCTCGCGCAGCAGGTCCGGCTCCGTCCAGTCAAGAAGCGCTTTCATCTCCTTGCCGTAGTCGGAGCTGCGCTTCATCAACTGCTGGTACACGTCGTTGCGGATGAACACGATGCACCGGAACATGCTGGAGGGCTTGCGCATGTCGCGTTCGAGCTTTCGCCCAGCATCGATAAGGCAACGCAGGACAAGCGTATCTACCGCGTCCACTCCGTCGACGTTCCAGTTCTTGTCGAGATTGTCGAACAGAATCCAGACACTGCTCTTCCTATCTAGATACTCTTGGATCTTGCTCCGCAACGCCCGCAGATCGTGAGCGTAGAGCAGTTCCGAGACTTCCTGGAGGTCGAGATTCCTCTCACCGTCGACTGCTGGATATTTGGCCCGATACTCCACAGCAAGTCGGTTGGACAGAACATGAAGGCGCTCAGAGAAGTCCCCCTCTGCTTCGAATTGCCCCGTCCTGTACATGCTCTCGAGGCTCACGTAGAGGTCGTGAATCTCATGGTTGTGCTGGTAGGTGTTACGGTCCTTGTCCAGGAGTTTGTGCGCAACTTCGAGCAGTAGGAGGTATTCCCAGAACGCCGTGACAAGGTGCTCGCGAGCGCCAGCGGCAAGATGGTGAAGGATGTCCTCCTTTAACTTGAGAAGCTGATAGCCCTCTGGACGCAGGTCGACCACGATATTTCGCTTGTCGGCGCGGATGTGGTCGCGCACCTGAATGAAGAGGGCAGTCTTGCCTGCGCCCTTTCGCCCCACGACGAGGTTGACCTCACCTCTTAGAGCGCGGTGAAACTCGTCGGTCTGAAGGTAGTACGTCCACAGCGTCGACATCTCGTTCTCTGCGGTGGGATCGCCGATCTGGAGCGACTGCAGAGCTGTATCCGGTCCTAACGGCGGCGGTTCACCCTGTTGCAGGTAGTCGGTGATCTCGGGAGAGAACGCTCCGATGTGATTCTGAATGTCCTCTGGGTGAGTGTAGTGCTTGACGGCATCACGAACATCGAGGGGCGCAACGTAGTCCTTGGGGACAAGGGTCAGCGATGGCTTCTCCATCCCGTCCGCTAGACCGACTACAAAGAGCGCCCGCGTGTTGTGGACGTGCGCCACCGCGTCTCCCGAATCGAGCAGAGAAGCGAGCACCCCGCCCGAGCAGGCAACCTGGCGGATGGCGTCCGCTGCAGAAAGGCGAACATCCTCAGCCGGGTTGAAGCTTCTGAACTTGTAGCGCGCCTTCTTAAGGCGCGAGGTCATGAGCGTTGCAACTTCACCCTTGGTTGGTGGTTCAACGACATAGACTGGCGCCTGCCGGTCGAGGGTACCCGAGAAGAGGAATGGTGTTGGGTTGATGTACCCCAACAGCCTCTGAGCGAGTTCCTCCGCGTTTTCGTACTCCTCGTATCCGAGCGTATCGAAGATTCCGGCTTCTCGTGCGACCTGGGCGTCACCGACAGTCGACCTGTGCCGAACGAGGAACATGCGACGCTTCCGGCCTATGGCGTAGCCGATCTCATAGACGACGTTGGGATTGAGGAATGTGACGTCCGCGACGACGAATGGAGACTCATCGATACCCTCGATGATCGGCGAAATGAGGGGAGTGCCTGCGATGTCGTTGAACTCCCACGGCTGGAAGAAGACATCCTTCCTCGCTGCGCTCGCGCGCTGTGTGCCCTCCACCACCATGCTCGCCAAGGCAGCCATGCGCGATGAATACGCCACGAAAGCCTTAGGTGCCATGTCCCCTCCTCGCGGGGCTCGCAGCCTAACCGAGTTACCCACTGAGCGTAACGCTGCCCCCTGACTCCGTCATCCGACCGACCCTCCTCCGAACCCGGGACTACACCCTGGTCGCCCTGCTCAAGGGCGCCACCAAGGCCGCCGTCCACGTCGACCGCCGAAAGGCGGCATCCAAGGAAGCCTGCCGCCGGCCGGTCCAACTCGACGCCTGACCAGAACGCCACTCATGGGTTGGAACCGGGGTCCGCGCCGCTGCTTCACCCATCGACTTCACGATGCCGCCCAGATACCAGCTCCGTCCTATGCGCTTGACACCATAGGCGCCAGGCCTCATACTGGCGAATGACTGGAATCTCCAAGGAGGGGGGGGCTCTGGCAGAAAGGTACGTATGGCGGTCCCAGTACACACCACCGAGCAGTTCGATCAATGGATGGAGGATCTCAGCCCCCGCGAGCGAAAAGAGGCATTCCATGCGTGGCGTCTCTTGGGGGAGTTGGGCTTGCAGTTGGACTACCCGCACAGCAGCGCCATCAAAGGCTCTCGCTTTCCTCTCCGGGAGCTTCGCCCGAAGCGGGGCAAGAGTCCCCTGCGGATCATTTACGCCTTCGATCCTCGGCGCGAGGCCCTCCTCCTTATCGGAGGCAACAAAGCCTCCAACAAGAAGATGTACGACAGCATCATCCCGCAGGCCGAGGCCATCTGGGAGCAGCACCTGAAAGACGTTTCCGAGGAGGAGACTTAGTAAACTGGCACGCCTGGCCTGCACAAGGCGAAGGAGGACTCGTCGTAGCCGCCGCGCGACGGGCAAATACAAATGACGAAGAGGATTCGGACGAAGCCGGTGAAGAACCTGGAAGCCAAGTACTTCACCCGGAAGGAGATCGCCGACATCGACAAGGCCGTAAAGGCCGAGATTCTTGAGATGAACCTCCGCGAGGTTCGGCAGTTCGCCGGGAAGACACAGGAGGAGCTCGCGGCCGCCACGAAGATGCAGCAGCCCGAACTGTCGCGCGTCGAACGCCGGGATGACCACCTGCTTTCGACGCTCCGCCGCTACGTCGAAGCACTAGGCGGTGAGCTGGAAGTCACCGCCCGCTTCGACGGCAGAGCGGTAAGACTGCGCGGCGTTTAGGCCAGCTCGAAGACGAGCCGCACCACCAGAGGCCCCGCAAGTCGCGGGGCCTCATCTTTTCCGCCCAGGCTCTCCATCGGCGCCGGCAGCGCCGACCGCAGAGCCCCGCCCCAGAGGCGAGGCTTCGCCTCTCCCCTCGGCTCCCCTCACCCCGGACAAGGAGCACCAGGTCGCCAGCCGGCGAGTGCGGTCCAGCGGACCTCACCGGCGCTGCAGAGCCGCGACGTGACCACCAGGTCCTCACCTTCCAGGTGGCCAGCTCCTCACCGTCTCCGGGAGAAACAGTCCCCGTTGCCTGTCGCCCTGCGGCCGACGTCCGACCTCCTCCACCAGCTCGGGCCCGGCACCGCCTCATGCCCGACCCTCTTCACTGACTGCGGCGCACACCTACGGCGCCGGCCATCCTCTCTCCCGCCACGCTTCCCTGGCCCTCCGCCAACTACCTCTCCTGTCGCTCCTCATCGACCGCGCCACGCCAACGACGGGCGTTTCACGGTCGCTGCCGCTCCGCTCGGCGAGCGAAGGTCCAGTCCAGCTCGAAGGGCTGCTTTTCCTGCCGCTCGGTCTCTAGCGAGAGCGGCAATCAAGCCGCCCAACCAACGGGAGAGAACCAGATGGCCACCACCAAGAGCACCACCTACGTCGTGAAGAAGGTCAAGCCGGGCAAGGGCGAGGGAAAGCCCTTCTACATGGAGGTCGGCCGCCTGGTGATCCGCGAGGGCGACAAGGGCGCCAACGGGACGTTGTACCTCCACTTCCTCGACGGCGACTTCGCTGTCTTCCCGGCCGAGAAGGCCGAGAAGCCCGAGGCCCCCGCCGCGTAGCTCCTCCAGCCCCCGAGGGCGGTCCCGTACGGACCGCCCTCGCGGCATGCTCCCCTGCTCCCCGAGGAGGCCTCGCCGGCTCTCCTCGAGCTCCACCACTGTGGTCGCCACGCGCCTTGCAGGCGCGGTCGACCAGGTCGATGGGACACTGCGCCTCCCCTCGCCCACTGCCTCCAGCCGACCCCGGCGAACGCCTCTTATCGCCCCTGGCTGCCGTCCATGGCCGCCCGGCTCCTCCACTCCAGAGCAGGCCCACGCCACAGCGCCCTTCGGGGCGCGCCGTAGCCACCTGCCCTCTTCACGTTCCTCGTCATTCCACTCCAGGTCACCGTCTGCCCGTCCGCTGTCCGTGAGCCTCGCAATCCCCCTCGACCACAGTCGCTAGCCCAGCGCCGCGCCACACCAACAACGGGTGTGTCACGGGCCGTGCCGCTCCGCTCGGGAAGCTCGACCCACTCCCAGCTCAGTGAGCTAGCACCGGCCGCTCCAACTCTCTGCGAGAGCGGCGCGGTGCCGCTCACCACGGGAGACGACGATGACCCTCATCAAGCGGAATGCCTCGAAGACGAACGCGAAGACGAACCACGGCTACGTCTACACCGCCCCGAACTGCCGCCGCTGCGGCTCCAACTGCTCCTGCTCCGAAGAGGAAATCGACGCGGGCGGCCCGGCCTGAATCACAGGGCGACTACGAGAGCGCCCACCGCCGCCGGTCCGACCACCGGCACCAACCGAGGGGGAGGGCCTGGTGCCCTCCCCCTCGACCTCTCTCCTCGACACGCGCCCTTGGCGCAGCACCGCGCCGCCCCCGCGGAGCGAGGCGGCACGGTGCCGCTCCCAAGGACCCAACGACCCAATGACCTTCAACCTCCAGAAGCGCGACGCAGCCATCTACCGCCAGTGGGCTCGATGGATGCTCGGCCTCGACTACGGCCCCGGGGACGTCCCCTCTTCCATGACCGCGGCCGACGCCATCTACCGACAGGAAGAGGCCGCCATCCGTCGCACCGCCGCCGCCTTCGCAGAACACATCCTGCCGCACGCCTGGGGCCGCGGCGTTCCCACCCGAACCTTGTACCGAGGCCTTCGGCTCGAGAATCCCCAGCTCCACGGCAAGCCGCTCCCGCCGGATCCTCGCTACGCGCAGCTCCGCGCCTTCTCCTTCACGGAGGACCGCGACGTGGCGTGCTACTTCGCCGACACCGGTGCCGAGGGCATGCTCGCCATGCCGATTCCGAACCCCGTCACCGGGAAGCTCGGCCTCCCTCCCCACGGCTACCTCGCCACCGCGCTCGTGCCGGCCAATGACGTGCTGCTTCACTGGCGCTACGTGCTCGGTACCGGTCCCTTCATCGCCAAGGACGCAGACGAGCGCCGCATGGTGCGCTGGCAACAGGAAGTCACCGTCCGCGCCGACTCCGCCCTCACCATCCACCTGGAAGCCTTCCACGCCGCCGCCGGCGACTACGTGGCCCGCCGCTATTCCGAAGGCGTCTGGGAACCCGCGCCGCCCTTCTTCCTCGTCGGCTGACCTCAATGCTCATCCAGCCCACCCTCTTCTCGTTGCCAGACCCGCTCCGGTGCTCCCTCTGTGGCGCGCCGTACGGGCGGCCCGATCCCTCGTGCTGTAAGTGCGACTTGCGGCGCAACCCCCTCCCCGTCGCTCCACCCGACCCCGCAGGTGACGCTCAGCACGTCGAGCGGCTCCGCGCCGCTGCTGCGCGGCTCACCCGCGTCCGCTCTCTCGGCCGACCCGTTCGCGTCGGCCTGGTCGGCTGCAGCGCGTCCAAACGCCCCGGCAGCCAGCGCGCTCGCGACCTCTACACTGGCAACTTCTTCCGGCGCGCTCTTCCGATCTCTGAGGCGTCTTGCGACGAGACCTGGATCCTATCCGCGCACTACGGCATCCTCTCCCTCCAGCGCATCGTCGAGACCTACGACGCGCAGCTCTCCGGTCGCCAAGCTGAACGCGCCATCTGGGGGCAGAGCGTCATCACCTCGCTCCACAACGCCTTCGTCGGAATCCCTCTCCACCTGGTCTTCTTCGCCGGCGCCGCCTACGTGGAGGCCATCACGGGCGTCCACCCAGCCACCGGGCGAGCCACCAACTTCAATGCCATCGCCCTCACCCGGGCCGCCTGGACCTACGAAACGCCCCTCCGCGGACTAGAGCGAGGCCGGCGCTTCGCCTGGTTCCATTCGCACGCCCCAGCACCAAACCGTGCCGGCTGACGGCACCGCGCCACCCGCCTCATTCGAGGCGGCGCGCTGCCGTCCTCCCACTCCAGAGGCCACCGTGGACGCTTCCCCTACCCTTCCCGATTCCGCCACACCCGTCGAAGCCGAGACACTCATCCCCTCGGTCTCCATCGATGGGCTTCTCGCTCGTCGCGACGCCGTCCTCGACCGCTGCCAGGCCATCCAAACCGCAGTCAGCGAGATCCAGGCCCTCGCCACCATGCTCGGCCTGGACGCCGACGGTCTCGCCGGCGCGCGGTGTCGCTTTCTGCAGCCGATCTCGGACGGCCGCTACGCCCACGAGCGCTTCACTTCGCCCACATGGCTCGAGGATTCCACCAAGACCATCGACGCCGCTCTCTGGGATCTCCTCCTCCACCAGAGCGGCATCCGGTCCTTCATGGACCGAAACGCCCGCCACCAGTGGGACGACGACATCGAGCACCAGCGCACGCCGCCCCTCACCGACAACAACATCCGGGCGACCTTCGCCTCGCTGCACGCGAGCCGCGCTGACTTCTTCAAGCGCGGCGTCGTCCAGCTCTTCCGTTCCCTCTCCTGGGACTACAAGTCGAACCTCCCCCACCGCTTCGGTCGCCGCCTCATCGTCCGTCACCTCGCTCCGCACCCCTGGGGCGTCTCTCCCGACACCTGCAACACCCTCGACGACCTCCTCCGCGTCTTCCACGTGCTCGAGGGCCGCCCCGAGCCAGACCACCGCCTCGGGGTCCACTCGCGCCTAAACCAAGCCCGTTCCGCCCACCACGACCTGGTCGACGACTACGTCCGCATCCGCACGTTCAAGAACGGCAACGGCCACGTCTACTTGCTCCGCCAAGACCTGGTGGACAGCCTCAACCAGATTCTCGCTGCGCAGTACCCCAACGCTCTTCCTCCGGTCGCCGACTAGCTTCTCCGCGGCACCGCCGCCGCCTGCCTGCAGCGAGGCGGCGCGGAGCCGCTCTCACCACTTAGGAGCGATCACCACCCCGACCATTGCGCAACGCCACGTGACCTCTTATGATCAGCCATATGGCCGCCATCCTCGCACCCAATGCTGACCCGTCCGTCCTCGATTTTCTCGGGGGTCGCAAGACCCTGGGCCTCGGGCCACGTGCCCAGGCCAACTACGTCGAGCTGCTTCGTCACGGCCTGCCCTACGGCAGTCTCCGTTCCGTCACCAGCGA
Source organism: Anaeromyxobacteraceae bacterium (assembly GCA_032654565.1). Classification (GTDB taxonomy): domain Bacteria; phylum Myxococcota; class Myxococcia; order Myxococcales; family Anaeromyxobacteraceae; genus JADKCZ01. The sequence continues at coordinate 31,381 of JAULAX010000021.1, forward strand.
GCTCTCGCTCTCGCTCAAAGACGTCCAGCACACCCTCCACCTCAGCATGCGGAGCCTCCAGCGCCGCAAGGGAGCGCGCCTGACGCCGGTCGAGTCCGAGTACGTGCTTCGCCTCGCCCGCGTCGCCTCCCACGCTATTCGTGTGCTCGGCGACCGCGATGCGGCGCTCGACTGGCTCAAGACCCCGAATCGCGCCCTCGCTGAGGAGCCGCCCCTCTCCCTCCTTGACACTGACGTCGGCACCAACGAGGTCCTCGAGGTTCTCGACCGCGTCCTCTACGGCGTCTACACCTGATGCGCGTCTATCGACTCACGAACCGCCGCGATCCGACCGACGTCTTCAGCGGCGAAGGCGCGCGCCGCGTCGCTGGTCGCTGGCATCCCGCCGGCGTCGCCATCGTCTACACCAGCAGTGCGACCTCCCTTGCCCTTCTGGAGGTCCTCGTCCACGCCAACCGTTCGCAGCTCAAGACGCTCGGCTTCGTCCACGCTGTTGACGTCCCAGATGCCCTCATTGAGATTCCCGCCCTTTCGGATCTCCCGGCCGACTGGAATCACCCCAAGCGTTCCGACCATGCCCGCGCCTACGGCGAAGCCTGGGCGCTCTCCAAGCGCTCTCTCGCCCTGGCGGTGCCTTCCGTCGTGGTCCCGCAAGAGCTCAACGTCCTCCTCAACCCAGCGCACCCGGACTTCGCTGCTCTTCCCTTCGGAGGCCCCACGCCGCTCGCCTACGACGCACGCTTCGTCGCCCCTGCAACACGGCGCCCTCCCTCGATCAAGCCCCGTCGCCTCAAGTTGCATCGCATCAAGTCCATCTACGGCAAGCCACCTGGGCGCTAGTCACCGGCCACTGACGTCCACCTGGCCGTCGTAACCCGCACGACCTAGCACCCCACACCACCGATCCAACCACCCAACCAAAGGGGGGCGAGCGAGAGCTCGCCCCCCTTCGCTTTTCTGTACGCCGCGACCCCGCCGCCGCCCACGCGAGGCGAGGCGGCGCGGGGCCGCCCACCTACTCCAGCCACCGAGGACACCAAGACCATGAGCCTCTCCACCATCCGAGCCCACCTACAGACCGCCGGCGAGCACGTCGGGGACCTCCTCTGGTGGACCCTCGAGGACGCGCGCATCGGCCGCACCCGCCTCGAATCCGTCTGGTGCGCGGCCGGTCTCTCGCCCAGCCTCCTTCCCGAGCCCTCCACGCCCGAGAAGGCTCTCAAGACCGCGGTCCGCGAGGCCCAGGTCGGCAACCACAACCACCTCATCCGCCTCGCCAAGGAAGACACGGACGAGCTCGTCTTCGCCATCGTGCAGGAGCGGCGCGACGGTGCCGGCAACCTCGACTACGTCCAAGAGGCCCGCGTCACCTTGGACCGCAACGCGCCTTCGCAACTTCGCAGCGACGTCCCCAGCCACGACCTCGTTCGCGCCATCTACGACAACTACGACAAGCTGCTCACCACCCACACCAGCGACGACATTCGCCGCGCCATCCTCAAGGTCCTCGCGACCTGCGCCGCAGTGACCCTCCGTGACCACGGAGGGGTCTACTGGGTGCCCTCTCCGAGCGCCGAGACCTTGCGCCACCTCCAGGCTGCAATCGCCAACATCGGCCGCAGCCGCGTCGACGTCGTACCGATCCACTCCTCCCCCGAGGCTCAACAGGCCCTCGGAGACGCCGCTCGCGCCTCCATCGAAGACGACATCACGGCGCTCCGCACCGAGATCGACGGCTTCCTGCACACGCCGCCCGAGCGCACCAGCACGCTCGTTCGTCGCCTCCAGAACTTCGAGGAGATCCGGGCTCGCGCTCGCCTCTACCACTCGATCCTCAGCGTCCAGATCGGCGACCTCGAGACTTCCCTCAACGAGCTCACCGCCAACGTCGAAGGCCTCCTCAGCTCCAACCCCGCTTGACCACCGAGGACACATGACCACCAAGACCACTGCCACTCCGCTTGCCTGCCTCCGCGCCCTCCGCGCCGAACTCAACCAGCTCTTCCCCGAACGCCGGGAGGTCATCGACGGTTCGCTCTACGCGCTCCTCGCCGGCGAACACGTCCTCCTGCTCGGTCCGCCCGGCACCGGCAAGAGCGCGCTCGTTCGCGCGCTCGCCCGCGCCTTCTCGGCGCCCTACTTCGAGCGCCTCCTCACCAAGTTCTCGACGCCCGAGGAGCTCTTCGGCCCCATCAGCCTCAAGGCTCTCGAACAGGACCGCTACAGCCGCGTCGTCCACGACAAGCTGCCCGAGGCCGTCCTCGCCTTCATCGACGAGATCTTCAAGGGCAACTCGGCCATCCTCAACTCCATCCTCTCGCTCGTGAACGAGCGCATCTTCCACAACGACGGAGCTCCCCTCCCCTGCCCGCTCATCACCCTCTTCGGCGCATCGAACGAGCTGCCCGAGGGCAAGGAGCTCGAGGCCCTCTTCGACCGCTTCTTGCTTCGCTACGACATTCGCTACCTCGTCCGGCCCAGCAACTTCCGGTCCGTCGTCTCGGGATCCGAGCCGACGGCCACCGTCTCGGTCTCGCTCGCCCAGCTCCAGCTCGCGCAGTCCGCGGCCCGCTCCGTCACCATCACCGACGCCACCATCGACGCCCTCATCCAGATCCGCGACGCCTGCAATGCCGATGGCATCGCCGTCTCCGACCGTCGCTGGAAGAAGACGCTGAAGGCCGTCCAGGCGAGCGCTTACCTCGCAGGCGAGACCACCACGACGCCCGAGGACCTCCTGCTCCTCACCGACGCCCTCTGGCGTGAGCCCAAGGAGCGCGCCAAGGTCGCCCACCTGGTCGGCCAGCTCGCCGACCCGATCAGCGCACAGGCCGCCGAGATCCTCGACGCCGCCCGCGAGACCGCCGCCCGGGTCGCTGGGCTCCGCAGCACCGCCGACCGCAAGACCTACGTCGGCTCCGCAGCCCAGGCGCTCGACGACCTCCTCCAGCAGCGGGATCGCCTCACCGCGCTCTCCAAGAGCGCCGGTCCCCGCGCTCAGACCACCCTCTCCGACGCCGGCCAGGAGATCAGCCAGCTCCACAACGAGCTCGCCCGCGTTGTCAGCGGCGCCATCAATCGCGGAGCCATCCGGTGACCGCTCCTCGCCGCTGCGGCCACGAGCGCCACTACCCGCCCGTCACGCTCCAGCTCGCCGTTCGCGTCAACAAGGAGACCGCTCTCGACGCCCACGACAGCCTAAAGCCCCGCTGGCACGCGCTCGTCACCGTCATCGCCTGCAGCGACCGCCCGCACACCACGCAGCGTGTCTTCGCAGGCACCGCGCCCCATCGCTGGACCGCCCTGCAGAAGGCCATGGCCAACGCCGTCCAATCCACCCTCGGAGACTCCCCATGAACCGCCTGCTCTACGACGTCTCTCGCTGGCACCTGTACCAGCACCGCAACGAGCGTCGGCTCCCGCTGGCGCGTGAGTCCGATCTGCCTGCCCTCAAGCTCCAAGACGAGCTCTACGAGAGGCTCTACGCCGGCGACACCGACGCGCTCCCCGAGCACCAGGTCAACGCTGCGCTCAAGCCCTGGGCCCAGCGGATCCACGACGCTTGCGCGAACCTTCCCGCCTTCGGGCGCCTCGCCGCCGACTGCCGCGGCGACGCAGCCGCCTCCGCGGCCGCGGTGGACACCCTCATCGCGGCCCTCGGCGAACTCCCCCCGCCTCACCAGGCGCCCCCGGACGCGCCGCCAGGGTCCCACAAGGACCCGTTGCGCCGCCCGCTTCTGAACGCCTGCGCAGTCGCCGCCAAGGCCGTAGAGGATCTCCGTGACGCCACCGAGGGCCTGGCCCTCGTTGGCTGGGGCACGAGCTCCGCGCCCGCCCAGCTCGGCGCGGCCGACCCCAAGGTGAGGCCCCTCGCCGTGCGGCTGCGTGACGACGCTCGCCTCAAGCGCATCGCCCTCCTGGCCGGCCGAATGAAGCGCATCGCCGCCTCCAAACGTCGCCAGAAGGTGAAGCACGGCGCCGACGAGATCACCGACGTCGAACAGGGCGCCGACCTCGGTCGAGCCCTGCCCGCCGAGCTCGCCAAGCTCGCCCACCCAGCGCTCCGCCTCGACTTCATGCGCAGCTTCCTCGAGCGCCAACTCCTCCAGTACCAGCTCACCGGCACCGACACCCTCGGCCGAGGCCCCATCGTCGTCGCCCTGGACAAGTCCGGCTCCATGGCCGATCGCGACGGTCTCAAGGACGTCTGGGCCACCGCCCTCGCTCTCGCCCTGCTGGAACACGCTCACGCCGGGAACCGGCGCTTCGCCCTCCTCGACTTCAACTCGCACGTCACCTACGAGGCCGTCGTCCGGCCCGGCGACTTCCTCCCGCACGAGGCCCTCTTCCAGTCCTGCGACGGCGGCACCGACATTGCCGCCGCCCTCGAGCGCGGCCTTGAGCTCATCCGCTCGAATAGCGATGGCCTCCACAAGGCCGACCTCGTCCTCATCACCGACGGCGCCAGTGACTACGACCGCGCCGACGAGCTGCGCGCGATGGCGCGCTCACTCAACGTCTCCATCTTCGGCCTCGGCATCAACGTCGATGCCGCGAGCCTCTCGGCCTGGTGCGACGAGGCGCACGGCATCCGCAATCTCGACACCGTCGATCCGGACATCGCCACTGCCCTTTTCTCGGCCTGACGGTCACTCACTTCGTTCGAGTTTCGCGGTCACTCCCAACCGGCGCGCTTCGGCCGCGGCTAGGAACGCCTCTGCCTCGCTTCACCCGACGCGCCAGCGCGAACATCGCCGCTGTCACGCCGAGTGACGACGCTCGGCCTCGACAACGCCTTGGCCTCCGCGCGCCAGGGTGACACCGGCCGCTCCACCACTTGTGAGAGCGGCGCGGTGCCACCCTCAACACGGGAGCGACGATGAACCTCATACCGACCGAAGCGAGATTCCCCGACCTGCATGCCGAAGTCGTGCAGCTCTTCTCCAACGTCCAGCTCGAGTACACCCACTGCGAGATCTGCGGCGACTACCACCCGCCCGAGATCCACCTCCGACCCACCACGCTCATCGATCCGCGCGACCCCGAGGACGCCTAGCCATGCAGACCTTCAAGACCCGCCTCGCTCGCCTGCTCGCCCGCCGTCCCTACTCGGTCCTCGGCTACAGCGCCGAGGACGAGGTCTGGTGCCCGACCTGCCTCAGACTCGCGACCGGTCTCGCGCCCGGCCGCCCCGACACCAACGGCAAGCTCGTCCAGGTCCTCTACGCCGCCGACCGCAGTGTGCACGAGGAAGTCTGCACCAACTGCCACGCCAACCTGGTCGACCTCGTCCCGGCCCTCCAGCCCGCCACGCAGCTCACCATCGCCCGCCGCGTCCACGTCCCCGACAGCACCGTCGTCAAGTACGAGCCCGTCGGCATCGCAGTCCTCGAGGGCTCCAACCGAGGCGTCCTCTACCTCAACTTCCTCGACGGCCCCTGCTACTTGGTAGCCACCGAGGACGAGCTCTCTAACAGTCCTCCTCCGGCCACCGCGAAGCCGCCCGTGGTCCGCAAGAAGGCCGGCTAGACACCGCTGCCGGCGGCGCTTGCGCCGCCTCGCCGCTCAATCGAGCAGCCCCGTTGCACGCGCGACGGGGCAGGGGAGGGCGGAGTCTTCATCCGCCCGCCCCCGTCGCGCATATCAAATTCCGTCGTCGCCGGCTCTGTTTCCCGTCAGACGGACCCGCTAACATCGCGACATGAAGGACTCTTCCAGAACACCAGCCTGCGTTGTCCACTGCCACCTCTTTGGCGGCGCCGACCTTCGTGAGCTCCACACGCCCAGCCCATGAACGTCCTTCACTGTTCGACAACGACTCGGGCCAAGGCCCGCGCACGGTCTCTCCAGGCGGTCATTCGCCCGCGCCCCTGGGCGACGCGGGCGAATGACCGCCCCATCCACCCAACGTCAACATCCGCCACCTTCAGACACTTCGTTGACCGGCCGGATCCGACCACGTAGAACCGCAACCACTCGCTCACCCGCCATCACCACCCGAGGGACACGCATGGCCGCTCACCGCTTCGGCATCGCAAACCAGAAGGGCGGGGTGGCCAAGACCACCACCGCGGTCAACCTCGCCGTCACCCTCGCGATGCGCGGGCACCGTGTCCTCATGGTCGACTACGACCCCCAGGGCAACACGACCATGGCCCTCGGCCGCCTCGACCTCACCGAGACTCCTGGCACGTTCACGGCCGCGGAGTTCACCATCGCCCAGGTGGAGCTGCTCCGCGGGCGCAAGGTCTTCGACTTCGCCCCCCAGCGCGACGTGCTCGAGCTCTCCAAGGTGGCCGGTGGCCGCCTGGACCTCGTGCCCGCCAGCGACGAGCTCGCCTTCATCGAGAACGACCTCGTCCTCATGCAGGACTTCCAGGCCACGTCGCGGCTGCTCGAACGCGGCCTCGACTCCGTCGACAAGGAGTACGACTTCATCCTCGTCGACTCAGGGCCGACGCTCGGCACGCTCATGATGAACGTCCTCGCCGCCTGCAAGAACGTCATCGTCCCCGTGAAGCTGTCGCCGCTCAGCGTGCCAGGAGCCATCAAGCTCCGCACGCACATCGAGGAGCGCATCGCGCATACCCTCGATCCCAGCATCCGCATCTTCGGCGTCCTCGGCACCTTCATGAAGGAGGCCTCCAACAAGCCCAAGGAGGTCCTCGCCCGCATGCGCGAGATCTTCGGCCCGCGTGTCTTCGACACCGTCATCCACGAGAACCAGGCCACGGACGACGCCAGCGAGTCCGGTCGTCCCATCGTGCTCGCGAATCCTCATGCCCGAGGCGCAATCCAGTATGATCTCTTGACCAACGAGCTGCTCAGCCGCCTCGGCATCAACTGACAGGAGACACCGTGACCGCAGACACCCAGCCCAAGGGCACCAGCATCCGCGACTTCCTCGGCAAGAAGGCCGCGGAAGCCGCTCAGGCCGCGAGCCCTCGCTCGCACGGCGAAGGCCGCCTCCTCGCCATCGACGTCATCGACCCGAACCCGTACCAGCACCGACTCCAGATGGATCCGGCCAAGCTGGACGAGCTCATGGAGTCCATCCGCGTGAACGGGCTCATCGAGCCCGTCCCTGTTCGCCGGCACCCGACCGACCCAAGCCGCTACCAGCTCATCGCCGGTCACCGGCGGCACCGCTCCTTCCAGCTCCTCCGCGAGGCCGCGACGTCCGATGCTGACCGGCTCCTCTGGAGCCAGATCATCGCCGTCGAGAAGACGGACGTCACCGACCGCAAGATGCACGTCCTCGGAGTCGTCGAGAACGCCGACCGCGACGACACCTCGCCCGTCGAACAGGGGATGGCCCTCCTCGCCCTCCAGGACGGCGAGCACATGACGCTCGACGAGCTCGTCCAAGAGACCGGCTGGGCCGCCGACCGGGTGAAGCGCCTCCTGCGCATCACCAAGGCGTCCCAGGTAATCCGCGACGCCTGCACCAAGGGCATCATGGTCCAGCTCTACGACGACGCCGGCTCGCCGCTCATGACGCCCAAGGGCCGCCTCGCCCAGGAGCACCGGACGCTCGATCTCATGGGCGCCCTCGAGTTCGACCAGCTCCACCGCCACTACGTCAAGGCTGGTGCCTCCGAGAAGAAGGCGAGCGAGCGCATCGAGAAGCACATCACAGCCGCCCTCACGGACGCCTGGGGCTACCGCCGCATCCGCGACTATTGCCGAGACCAGCGCGAGCCCGCGTCCTCCAGCGGCTCCGCCGCGAGCGCCGCCGACGGCGGCGCAACCAACGCAGGGGAGGGGACTACCGCCTCCCCCGCACCCACCTCCCCTTACCGCGACGACGACAAGCAACTCGTCGTCTACAAGGCCCGGCTCGCTGCCGCCACGCCCGACCAGAAGGCGGCGCTTCGCACCGCCCTGGAGGCAGTCCTTCGGACCCTCCAAACCTCCGAAAGCTAGTCCTCGACCAGCAGGGGCAACGTTGCCCCGCTCACTATCGCGAGCAGCCAACGGGCGGCCTTTAGGCCGCCCGTTGGCGTTCGGGGCAACGTTGCCCCGTAGCAAGGTTGCTACCTTGAAAACCGCTGCGCATACGCGCCCTTACTGCGCACTCACTATCGCTATACAAGATCCCACGGAATCACCTCAAAACAACCTTGCAGCGGAGCTGCACCCGTACCGTCAAGGTTCAAATGCCAAAAATCTGAGTTACTTCACGGTCTACCGACCGCTCTACTAGTGCCAGATGGCGGGTATTCCATGTTCATTACACCCCCCTCTCTTTGACTCTTCCCCCCTACTGTTACTCGCTCTGCTCGTTTCACTTCGTGAGCCTGAGCTTTGCTGTTCACTTCGTTCACCAGCTACAAGCCCATTCACATAAACCCGCCATCTGGCACACCAGATTTTTAGCATTTAGACCTCACATTCGTGGAGGTCATTTTTAACAAGAGAGAGACACAAGCCATAAGCTAGCCGCTTCGTTTCCCGCCTTCAGCTGAAACTTCATTGACTCTGGGGATGTCATGGAATACCATGCAACTCCCCGACATAGACCAGCCACCTAGGACCCAACACAAGTATGGCTCCTCAACAGAACAGCCCCGGGCAGACATCAGTCAGCGCGGTTGGCAGTCAGATCCAGATTCTGTTTTTGGTCTTTGGTCTTTTTTTGGTGGCGCTGATGTTCATCGTCACCAGGGTTCCCGCCGGTAGAATTCCGACCTGGCTGTTTCACAACCCCGACAAAGTTCGCCAGCTGGCTGCTTTTGTCGGATTACCTGCCGGTCTCTTCGCGCTTCTCGATTTCTCGAAGTCGCGGAAATACACCTACCGGCCACCCTCTCTCCGCGTTCAGATTTCACGCTCCGCGGCCTACGGCCTTGCTGCTGGCTTCGCCACCCTTGCACTCATTCTTTCGTTCAACCCGGGGCTTGCTTTCAAGCTGGCCCCGGTCCCCGTTTGGCTTCCGAGCTGGGGCGTGCTGTCCACCCCCTACGCCGTCGTCGCCTACTTCCTCTGCCTTCGTCCTCGCGTCTTCGACGTCGAGGGACTCACGCCATACATCGACGTCGTAGACGCCTACCTCGACTCGGACGATTTCGTCCTCGGCGTGGCCAGCCAGGACGCCAAAACGTCCACCACTGGCACCCAGCACTGGGAGGTCATTCCCGAGAAGGGCATGTTCGGCAACATCTACGTTCTCGGAGGCATTGGCTCCGGGAAAACGAGCTCCATCGCCAAGCCGATGATGGACCAAGCCATTCATAAATGGCCGGACAACGCAGCTCGCAGACCCGCTCTTTTCGCCCTGGATGCCAAGGGCAACATGGCTGAGTGGATCGTCGAGCGCGCCCGACACGCCGGCCGGGAGAAGGATGTCGTCATCCTCAAGCCCGGCGGCGAATGGTCCTACAACCCACTCGGCTACGGCTCGCCTGTCGCTGTCGCTCAGAAGCTCATTGCCGCGCTCATGACCATGAGCGAGCAGGAGCCGAATTCCTACTACCTCAAGATGCAGACGGAGTTCGCGTCCAACGCGATGGAGATTCTCACCGAGGCCCTCGCTCCCGTTCGGCCCGGCATGATGGACCTCTACAATTTTATCGTCGACGAGCCGTGGCAGGCCAAGCTCGTCGACCAGGTCGCGCCCGGAAACTCGCTCGCGTATCGCTGGTTCCAGCTCGCTTGGCGTCGCGAAGATCCCAAGGAACGCATGATGCTCACCAAGGGATTCCGCGCCGACCTCGCTCAGTTCGTTTCCGCGAGTATCGCGCCGACCTTCGCCAACGCGACGCCGAATTTTCCCGGTTGGGAAAGCCTGCTCGACGACGGAAAGATCGTCGTCTTCTCCATGAACATCGACGAGTACGGCAACTTCGCACGCGCACTCGGCATCTTCGTCCTCATGGATTTCCAGAGCGTCATGCTCGCGCGAACCACTCCGCGCTTCCGCCAGCAGAACCACAATACCGAACGGCTCGTTCTCGCCTGCCTGGACGAGGTCTGGGCCTACATGAACCCTGAGCTACCGAATTTCACTTCGGTCTCACGCGAGGCGAAGTGCTGCACGCTCGCCCTGCACCAGTCCCTCGGCCAAATTCTCAACGAGAACATGCGCCAGACGGTTCTCGCCAACTTCCGCACCCCCATCATCCTTTCGATCAACGACCTGCTCTCACTTTCCACGTTCGAGCAGCTCTTCGGAACCCACAAGGTCTTCCGAAAGTCTGTCTCCGAAAGTGCTGGCTTCCAGGGCGTCGAGAAGAAGCTTCTCTCCGACCACATGGACGCCAAGATGGGCGGCGAATCGCGCACGCTTTCGCACTCGCTCTCCGAGGCCGACGAAGCCAGGTTCACCGCGGACGAGATTCTTCACCTGCCGCAGAACCATGCCGTCCTCCAGATGTTTGATGGCACGTCCACCCGCGACGCTCGGGTCATCCAGACCCTCCCGTTCTACCGCCCGGAGTACCAGATCCCTTGAGCGACGAGCTTCGCCGCGGCATCGCCGTCGTCGACTCTGTCGCGGACATCCACGTCCGCGCTCCAGAGAGCGCCACGGACCGCAGCGCGGTCGCCATCGCAGAGGAGCTCACCGCCCGCGCGTCTGTCGCCGCAGCGGTGGCCACCACCGGCGATGAAGCCGACGCCGTCCCGCTGGTCCTCCAGCTCATCGGTAGGGCAGGGTGCCTCACCGCCGACCACCTCGCCGAGCAGATGCTCCGCGACGACACCGAGTCCATCGAGCAGGCTCGCCCTCGGGTCGAAGCCGCGCTTCACCGCCAGCTCCTCGCTGGATACATCGAGAAGCGCACGCTGGCCTACCAGGTCACCGACGCCACGGGCGCCGTCGGTGTCGTGAGCGCCGCGGGGCATACCGTCGTCGCCAACGTCTACTCCATCACCGCCAAAGGCGCCGGCCACTACGCGCTTCCGCCCTCCTCGCAGATCCGCTCCAGCACGCTCACGCACCACTTCCAGACACTCGAAGCCGCGTGGCGCCTCGAACGCGAGTACCGCATTCGAGGCTACGCCATCGTCGACTTCAAGCGGGAAGACCAGCTCATCGCAGCCGACTTTCGCGGCAAGACCTTCACGCGAGGCGTGGAACTCTCACGCACCAAGTATCCGGACGCTTGCCTCTACGTTCGCGCTCCGGATGCTCCCGCCGGGTCGCCACCTGAAGCCATCAACATCGAGTACGTCAGCCGCGGCTACACCGACAAGATGATCCGCGAGAAGGCCACCGCCTTCGGCGGCGCCAAGGTCGTGTGGGTTGCACCCACCAACTCGCCGTCCACCATCCGCCGCCTGGAGGCCATCACTGGCCAGGAGGCCATGAAGGTATGACCGCTCGGCCCCGGCCCCACATCGCCAAGCGCGAGAAGCTCATCAATGATGAGCACTACGCCGTGCTCCACAGGCTGGCGCTGCTCCGCGTCGCGACGCTTGAGCAGCTCCGTCGGCTCTGCGACCCGTTCGTTCGCAACCGCCTGGGGAAGCCCACCTCGCGCCAGGGCGTTCACCAGCGGCTCGAGGTCCTCGTTAACCACGGACTCCTGCGCGCTGGCCTGAGTCGCCCGGAGAAGGGCGCCTACTCCTCGCACTATTACCAGCTCACCTGGGCCGGCGCGAAGCAGCTCGGCCGCGGAGCGGACAACACGCTCTTCCGCCGGCCCGTCTACGACGTCCTCCAGTACCTTCTGTTTCGCAACGAAGCCTACGCCACGCTCAAGGCCGATGGTTGGTACGTCGCCGGGCCGGATTACACGCCTGAGAGCGACCACTCCAACTACCTTGGCCTGTACGTCCAGTTCGCAAAGCGCTCCTTCACGCGTCGTCTCGACGAGCTGGAGGCCCGTGGTCGCATCGACGTCCCCACCTTGATGATGGCTCGCCAGGATGCGGCTCGCGTCGAGCAGTTCGCGCCCAAGGCGCTCTCGTTCGACTTCTTCTTCAAGGTGGACAAGGACCGAAACCCCTCGGAGCTCCACTTCCTCGCCATCGACGACCCGCGCCGATCGGTCAAGTCACTGGTGAAGCAGCTCCCCGCCGACTGGCCTCCGGACAGCCGCCTTCTCCTCCGCGACCACGTCAGCGCCTTCGACACCACGCGCCAGCTTCTCCTTCGTACGAACCGCCGCCTTGGCTTCTGGGAGCGCTTGTTACGCGCTCGCTACGCGCCCTCCACCAACATCCACCTCGGCCAGCAGCTCTACGACGACAGCATCACCAACCTCACCAACACCGAACGTCCCTCGCTGTACCCCACGCTCTGGGCGGTCCGTCTTGGACTCCCACGGCCTTGACCCTGCACCACCATAGGAGCCACACGCCATGAAGCTCTCTCCTCGTCTCGCAACCGTCCTCTGCCTGATCGTCTTCCCCACGGTCGTCTTCGCCCAGGAGAAGGTCACCAGCGGTCTCAAGAGCGCCGCCACCTGGGGCGCCGGACTGGTCGCGGCCGTGTCCTGCCTCGCCCTCATGTACGCCGGCGTCAAGAAGATGTTCGGCGACCCGCAGGCCAACGAGCACATCAGCGGCGTCGTCGTCGGAGCCATCATCGGCCTCGGCGCCAGCGGCATCGTCGGCCTGCTGTCCGGCTGGTTCATGAGCTAGCGAGCCATGTCGCCACCGCTCCAGGACCCCGAGTCGCTCACCCGGTCTCCGGTCTTCCGTCGCCTCGACGGAGCCCGCGGTGGCGCCTACCAGCTCAACCGCTTCGACGAAATCGACATGTTGATGGTCGCGGTTCCCTACACGATCCATCTCAACCTCTCGCTCATCATGGGATGGAACACGCTCCGGGCCTACGCCACGCTGGCCGCATTCCTGGCCGGAGTCTGGATTCTCAAGAGCCGCTTCCCCGATGGGCTCTTCCCAATCGTCCGCTCCCTCGGGCTCGGTCGCCCGTTGTCTCTCCTCAGCCCGGACCGCGGCCTTGGTGCCAAGCCGTACCCGCCCGCCACCCAGCTCAAGCAAGGCCTGAGGATCTGATGCGGCGGCGCGGGGGAGGGCAGATGGAGCTCAACGTCGTCGCAGACGCGCCACGCGTCCCTGCTCCCCTCGCGCCAGCCTCACCGGTGGCCGCCACTCCGCGCCGAAAGCCGCTCGGGCCACAGCTGCTCATCCTTCGCTGCGACGCCTGCAACAAGCCACTCACCTACTCCGGGACCGGCCGCTACCCCGTCACCTGCCCAGAACCCTCCTGCCAGCGCGCTCACCGCCGGCTCAAGGCCCACGATCGTCGGAGCCGCTCATGACCCGTCGCCTGACACATCTCGGCACTCCCCTCGCTCACTACTTGCCCTACTGGCACCTCGACGACGGCCTCCTGGTCAACGTCGATGGCTCCATGGCCATCGCCTGGCAGATCACCGGAGTCGACGTCACCTGCGTCGACAACGCTGACGTGAACCAGAAGACCGCGGCTCTTCGCCGAACGGTCAACGCCATTCCCGTCGGCTGCACGCTCCAGTTCTTCCGGCGCTCGCGACCGCTCGACGACAGCTTCTTCACCAGCTACCGCTCGCTCCTTCGATCGCCGCAGCCGATCTTCCAGGAGCAGCGCGCCATGAGCGCAGAAGCACTCAAGGGCTTCGGCCTTCGAACCTTCGAGACCTACGCCGTCCTCATCAAGCCGAACGCCTTGGGCCGCTTCGGTCAGACGGGGCAGGGGATGCTCCCCAAGCTTCTCAACTCCATGTTCGGTCGCGTCAACCCGCTCACCACCACGGTCGAACAACACGAGGCGGCGCGGCGCGAGCTCAACGACAACACCAAGCGCATCGAGAACGCCCTGGCTCCCACGGGCGCGAAGCTCTCGCGCCTCGATGGACAGGGCCTCCTCAGTCTCATCTTCCGCTTCCTCAACCCGAGCGCCGCCAGCGACCAAGTGCCGCCGCTTGCCAGCGTGCTCCCCCGGGAGATTCCTACTGACTCGCCACCTGTCTACACGGACCTGTCGCTGCGCGAACAGGTCCTCCGGTCGAACGTGAAGTTCGACCTCGACATGCTTCACCTCGACGACCCCCTCCGCCCCCACCGCATCCTTGCGATGAAAGAGCTACCTCGCGATGCGACGCCGGGCGCCCTCATCCGCGGCGCCCAGAAGCTCGCACACGATCACTGGCTCGTCATCGGGCTCAAGGCCCTCGACACACCCAAGCTCGAAGGAAGCATCGAGCGCCGGCGCAACGCCGCCAGCGCAACAGCTCAGGGCAAGTTCGTCCGCAACGCGAAGGCCGACGCGGAGCGGCTCGAGCTCGAGGGCGCCATGGATGAGATGGCCAGGCGCGACCAGCGCCTCGTTGAGGTGAACCTCCATCTCCTCATCAATGGCGACGACATGATCCAGCTCGACGAGCGCACGCGCTCTGCCATCGAGCTCTTCCAGAGCGAGATGAAGATCACGCTCTCCACCGCCATCTACAACCAGGACCGCGCCTGGTTCGGCATGCAGCCGGGGGCAGGGCACCTCGCGCCGCACGCTCGAACCGTCTTCACCGACAACGCCGCCGACTTCATCCCCATCTACAGCTCCGCCACGGGCTCGCCTCGTCCTCTCTTCGTGCTCCCGCATCGCAGCGGCGAGCCCTACCTGCTCGACATCGCGAACCCGAAGAAGAGCAACTGGAACCTCAACATCTTCGGCAGCTCAGGCAAGGGGAAGAGCTACTTCACCAACGGCCTCCTCGCCACCTCGATGCTAGGGCAGGGGAGTCCCGTCATCATCATCGACGTCGGCGGCCGCGACGAGCTCGGTAACATCATCGGTTCGTACTACCGGCAATGTCAGCTCGCCGGTGGCGAGTACTTCGAGTTCAGCCTCGACGGCAAGAACGCCGTCAACGTCTTCATGCCCCTCGCCGAGCTCTACGCCACCAACGACGGCACTCCACAGCCGACCCCAAACGGCACCAAGCTCAACTTCCTGTCGGGCATCATCGAGATGCTCGTGCGCGACGAGGGCATGCCGCCCCTCACCACCGTCCAGGTGGGCCTCATCAATCGCGGCATCCTCGCCGCCTACCAGCGCTGGGGCGCCAGCCGCACGCCCATCCTCGAGGACCTGATCCCCGAGTTCCGCGCCATGCAGGGCGACAAGGAAGACTCGGTCTACGCGGCGGCCTTCGCCAAGACCTTGCAAGCCTGGGTCGCAGGGCCCTACGGCCCCTTGCTCAACACATCCTCCAAGGTGAAGCCGCGTACCAACTTCACGGTCTTCGACATGAAGGGGCTCGAAGGCCTCGGCCGGCTCGCGCCGGTCATCATGATGATCCTCACCAGCTACGTCTGGGGAATGATCGCCCGGCCACGCAACGGCCTGGCCTGGGTCATCTACGACGAGTGCTGGGCCTTGCTCCGCGATCCCACCGCCGCACGGCTCCAGGAGGAGCTCTACCGCACGGCACGCAAGCTCAACACGGGCTGCGTTTCCGTCACACAGCGGCTCGAGGACTTCCTCAACTCCCCCACCGCACAGGCGGTTCTCGCCAACGCCGAGAACACTTTCCTGCTCGCGCACGACGCCAAGGTCCGCCCCAAGGTCATCGAGATCTGCGGCCTCAACCAGCGCGAGGCCCAGCTCTTCAACCAGCTCGAAATGAGGAAGGGCTACTTCTCCGAAGTCTTCTTCAAGCCAGGGGAGGGGAGCGTCGACCAGCCGGCTCTGCTTCGCTACTACGCGACTCCCCTCGACTACTGGCTCAACACCACCGACCCCCGTGACCGCGAGCTCGAACGCGAGGTCCTCGCGGCCGTTGGTGGCGACCGGGCCGCA
Source organism: Anaeromyxobacteraceae bacterium (assembly GCA_032654565.1). Classification (GTDB taxonomy): domain Bacteria; phylum Myxococcota; class Myxococcia; order Myxococcales; family Anaeromyxobacteraceae; genus JADKCZ01. The sequence continues at coordinate 47,132 of JAULAX010000021.1, forward strand.
GCTTTGCGCCGGCTCGCCACCACCTTCCCGAATGGCGCTGCCGCCGGCAACTTCGTCCCCACGTCCATGGAGGCCGCATGATGAAGCGCACGCTCGCCATCCTTCTCGCCTTCACCCTCGTCGCCCCCACCAACGCCTACGCCATCTTCGGCGTCGGTGACACCGGCGACGGCATCCTCGCCGCCATTCTCCAGCAGAACATCACCCAGACTCTCCAAGGCACAAGCCAGTACGCCGAAATTCTCAGCATGCTCACCGTGGCGCGGCAGGAGTACGAGACGATCCGGAACGTCTACGCGTTGGGCGACGACATCGTCAACATGAACCCCGCCGAGGTGCTCCGCCGCAGCGAAAGACAGTTCATGGCCAGCAACCCTGTCGTCTTTCAGGCCCGCGCCCTGGCGCAGGACCTGGCCACGCACGGCATCAGCGGCGGTGACGCCTACGGCGGCGCCAGCTACCTGCGCCGCGAATACGACGTGTTCCAGCAAGACCGCCGCGCCCAGGAGTGCGGCTGCGACGAGAAGGGCCAGCCCTACGAAGGCGCTTCAGGCCAGTGCTACTACGTCTGCTCCGCGGCGCACGCCCGCGGCTATCCCTTCGGTCTGAGCGCCGCAGCCCTGGCCGAGCGCGGCTACGACCGCCTCGCCGCCGCCCGGCTCAGCGCCGCCAGCGACACCGCCGTCTACGATCCCCGCACTCGCGACGATCTCTTCAACCAGCAGCCGGCAAACGCCTCAGCAGGCGTCGCGCTCAGCGCTGTAGCCTCCCAGGATCCCGGCGCAGCGCAAGCGCTCCTCGTCCAGCGTGCCGCTGCAGCTGACGCCCAGAGCGACGCTCAGAAGCTCGCTACGGCTGCCCGGCGAGGCGAACGCAGCCTCGCCGAGAACACGGCGCTTGGCACCCAGGCCACCACACTCGGCGCCATTCAACTCGCGGCCATCCGCGAGATGCAGGCGAAGCAGGTCGCCTATTCGGAATACGCGATCGCCACCAAGACCAAGGACGAGAGAATGCTCGAAGCCCAGTACCGCCTCTACATCCAAGCCTCGGCCGACGCGAACTACCGCCGCATCACCGGACGACCCCCGCCTGCCTCCTTCACCATGCCTTCGCTCGGGGACACCGCCTTCAAGGCAACCGAAGGTGGCTTCCGATGATGACGGAAGCTCATCGCGCAGCGCGGCGCGCGTCCTTGGTCCTTCTCGCTCTGGGATTCCTCAGTTTGTTGCTCATCCCCTTGGTTCCTACGAGGGCCGACTTCGGCCCACAGCCGATGGGCATCTCCCCATCCGTACTGAACCCGACCGAGCGCGCCAACACGGACAACAACGCCAACCAGGTCATCTATGACGCGATGACCGTTCCCGAGCCGTGGTTCCTCACCGAACGCGGCAAAGGCCATGGAGGCGTCCTCCTGCTCACGGGCTGGTCGCTCATCGGACTCGGCCTGGTCATCGGAGTCGCCAAGGACCAGCTCTCCATTTTCAGCGGCCAGCCGTCCCAGCCCACCGCGGTCCTCGGTCGCGCCATCATCGCTGCCGCGATCCTCAGCACCTACAACGTCATCTGCTCCGGCGTCTGGGACATCAGCCTCGACATCGGCCGTTCCATCGCCAACGAACACACGCTCAGCCAAGCCGCGTTCTACATCCGCTACTTCGACATCCGCGCCCACTCGATGCTCACCAACGACTGGGTCGTCATGGCGCCGCTCAGCATCATCCGAAACGCCTTCATCCAAGGGATGATGTGGCTGCTAGACTGGTTCGTCTCCTTCTCCATCGACGCCATTCGCATCGTCCAGCTCGCCGTCTTCAACGTCGTTTACGGCTTCGGCCCCATCTGCCTCGGCCTCTACGTGATGGGCCTACGCGCCGGCGAGATCTGGTTCGGTGCCCTCCTCGAGATTTGCTCGTGGAACATCACCATCGCCATCATCCTCTCGATGATGGCTGGTGCCAGCTACGAGCACCTCATGGTCCAGGCCGGCACCGGCATCGGCAACTTCGAGTGGTGGGCGAATCTCAAGGGCTACACCTTCCTGGCCTTCCTCATCACCTTCGTACCAGTCCTCAGTAGCCGCTTCTTCGGCGTAGCCGCCCTCGGTCCGTTGGCGGGAGTCGCCATGGGCGGCACCTTCGCCCTCAGCGTCGGCCAAGCCGCCGGCCGCCTCGGCGGCGCCTCGTCCGCGCCCAAGATGCAAGGCGGCTCCCAGACCAACAACGGCGATACGCGCCCCGGAGACTAACCATGCCCACCCCAAGCTCGACCAACACGCCCGTGCACTACGAACTCTTCCACGATCTCCAGCGCCAGAACGCCCACCTCAGGCGGAACAACTGGCTGCACTGGATCGTGCAGATTGCCTTCGTTGCGCTCTTCGTCCTCATCATGCTTCGCCCGCTCTCCGCGGTCCGCGTCAACCCTGACGGCTCTCCGGAGATGCTCAGCACCGTTCCCTCCGTGAACTACCCGGGGCCGGAAGAAGCCGAGTACGTCTCCCGCCAGATCAGCACGCATCTGCTCGAGCTCACCAGCGGCAGCGTCCAACGCGACCTCGCCAAGGGCTTCGCCCTCATGACGGCCCAGTTCCAGTCCGTCTACCAGAAGAAGGTCACCGACGACCCCACGCTCGCCAGCCTGGAGAAGGGCAACGTCCGCTCCGTCCTCGACTTCGACGCGACCAAGACCACGATCCGCGCCGAGAAGGACGGCAAGGGCCTCCCCACGAAGTACTTCGTCGAGCTCGTAGGCCGCCTGCGCGTCTACCGCGCCGACGTCCTCACCGGTCCCCTCGCGGTCCGCTACCTCGCGCTGCGCACCACGCTCCTGCTGGTGCCGCGCTCCAAGAACACCCTCAACGGCCTGCTCGTCGACTGGTTCGACAAGGAGGTCATCGAGGCGCCCAAAGGCGCGCCCACCGTCGATGCGAATCCACTGTCTCCCGCCCCTGGCCCTCGCCTGGGCGGCTCGGACCCCACACCATGATCGTCACCATCGCTCTGTCGCTCGCTCTGGCGCTGCTCGGGCCCGACGCTCCACCCCTCGCAGCTCCTCCTCCGGCCTCCACCAAGGCTCCGCCCAAGCCGGCTCCGAAAAAGAAGGCCACGACCGCTCCACCGGCCCAGCCTCCGGCTGCGCCCGCCCCAGCTCCCGCTCAACCGCCTCCAGCGACCGACCGCGAGATCCGCACCATCCCGCTTACCGAGGCCCAGGCTCGCCGCGTTCTCGTAGTGCGCGTCTCGCCGTCCTATCCGGCGACCATCGAGTTCCCCGAGGCCTTCGCCGCTCCTCCGTCGTGCGGGGACTGCGGCGACAAGACCGGCCTCTTCCGGCTCGACGTCTTCAACGACGCGCGCTACCTCGTCGTCAAGCCTCGCCTCTTCGCCGGTCCGCAGCCGGACGGCAGCGTCATCTCGGTCTCCGACTTCCTGACCACGCTCACCGTTCGGCTCGCCAGCTTCACCCTCACGATGCAGATCGAGTACGTCGACGACCCCAAGAAGGCGGACCCGCGCATCGTCTTCACGCTTCCCGCACGATCCCAGGAGAGCGCCTTCGTTCAGCAGGAGGTCGCCAAGGCTCGCAAGCAGCTCGAAGAAGACTTCGCCAGCAAGCTCGACAAGGCCAGCACGCAAGCCTTCTTGAAGGCCCTCACAGGCCACCACACCTGCACGCCTCTCTCCCAGAGGGCTCGGCGTGACGACATCGTCGTCCAGGCTCAGGAGCTTTGCTCCTTCGGGGCGCGCTTCTACGTCGTCTTCACCGTCGAGAATCGCGCCCGGACCACCATGGAGATCGACACGGTCGCTCTCAAGCACGGTCAGGACAAGAAGACCCTCATCGTTCCCGACTCCCCGCAGCTGTACCTTTCCACCGACCACCTCGACTTCCAGGCTATCGCCCGCGGCGTCATCGGCTTTTCGCTCGACGAGGGCCAAGCCACCCCTCGCCTCTACGCGCTGACCGTCCTTGAACGAGGCGGTCTCGGACGCTCTCTCTCCATCGACGCCATCGAACCGTAGGACCACATGAGCGGCAAGACTCCACCGACCTTCCGGTCCACCTTCTTCGGAGCGCGTCCGGCCACTCCGTCTCCGGAGCTGGACCCCGATGCACCTCCTGATCCGGACGCTCCGCCAGAGCCTCCGGCTCCTTCCGATCCCGAGGCTGCCGCCGCACCGACCCCAGCTCCACCCCCGGCCACGCCACCCGTCGCCCCTCAACCCCCCACGCCGCTCTCCTACACGGAGACCGGCGTAGCGCGAGCCCGCTCCGCCGTCTCTCCCGCCATCGGCGAGGTCATCGATCTTGGCGGCGGCGCTGGGTCCTACCAGCTCCTCAAGCGGCTCGGCCGCGGTGGCATGGGAGAGGTCTGGCTTGCGCGACGCAATGGCCCCGCTGGATTCCAGCGCGAGGTCGCCATCAAGCGCATCCGCGCTGACCGCCTCGTCGACGACGACGAGGCCATCAATTTCCGCAACACCTTCCTCGACGAGGCTCGCACCCTCGCTGCGCTCCAGAACGACAACATCGCCCAGGTCTACGACCTCCAGGAACGGGGCGACGGCGACTACTACCTGGTCATGGAGTACGTGGAGGGCCAGTCGGTTCGCGAGATTCTCTCCCTCGCGGCCCGGCGTCAGTTCCGACTCTCCGTCCCCTTCGCTTGCTACGTGATCTCCAACGTCGCCGAAGCCCTCCACTACGCGTACACGACGCTTGGGCTCAACCGCCAACCGCTCCGCATCGTCCACCGCGACGCCACCCCACAGAACATCATGATCGCCACCAGCGGCGCCGTGAAGCTCATCGACTTCGGGGTCGCGTTCTCGCAGCTCGAGAACCGAGCCCACACCCGGGTCGGCGACCTGAAAGGCATCTACGCCTACATGAGCCCAGAGCAGGCCCAGGGCGCGCGGACCCTCGACACTCGCTCGGATCTCTTCACGCTGGGCAGCGTCCTTTGCGAGATCCTCACCGGACAGCGCCCCTTCGACTCTGGCTCCAACTCGGACAGCGCCACACTGCGCCGCGTCGACGAAGCCAACCCCGCGGACGTCGACCGCGCCGTGGTCAACCTCGACAAGGATCTTGCGGACGTCATTCGCACCTGCCTGGCGAAGGATCCGGACGACCGCTTCGACAGCGGGCACGCACTCGCCGCCGCCCTTCGCGGCTACCTCGAAGACACCGGCTCGCACTACTCCCGGCACCACGCCGCCGAGGAGCTCGCGCTCCTGGCCGGCGCGCCCGATCTCAACGCCACCAACATCAAGCCTCGCGCTGCGACGCTTCCTCCTCCTCCGCCCAACACTCCCTTCGGCGAAGCACCGGTACCCGCCGCTCCAGCGCCACGAGTCGCCCCGCCCATGGTCTCCCCAGCTCCCGTACCGCCGGCCCGCTCCGGACCGAGCGAAACCCGCATCGCCAAGCGGGCTGCGACTCGCCAGAAGCTCCTCAACCCACAGGATCCGAAGCCACGGCTCATTAAGCCCGCGCTGTTGCTCCTCGCCATCGCCATCGGAGCCAGCGTAGTCGCGCACTTCGTCATCCGCCTCAACACACCCTCCGAACCGAAGGTCGTCGAGGTCGTCCTTACAGACGCCCAGAAGCGCGCCGCCAGGGAAGTCGAATCACGCGCCCAACTCCCTTCGCCCACCCAGGCCAAGCTGGCGGACGTCACCAATCCGAACGCCGTCCTCAATCAGAACCTCCCCGGCTACGCCCCGGAGGCGAAGCCAGCGCCCGCTACAGCCCTCCAAGCCGCTCCCACCCCCGCTGCCCCTCGCCCCATGCCCTACGCCTCCCAGGGAGCGGCTCAGGCCGCCTATCGGCCTGTTCCGACCGGTCCTGTCCAGGCTGAACCACCTCCACAACCCGTCCGCCGCCGCTCCCTCGACACCTCCAGCGCCGTCGCCTTCGCTGACCAGGCGCCGGCGACCACCGGCCCCCCGCCCCCACTTCCCAGGGGCACGCTCATCCCCTCCCGCCTCAACATGCCCGTCGATCCGAACAACCCCGGCCCCGTCACCGCCACCGTGACCAAGGCCGTCAACTCTCCAAACGGCACCGTGGCGATCCCGGTCGGCTCGACGGTGATCTGCTCTTCCGGTGGCTTCGCCAACGGCGGCCGCGTCCAGCTCCGCTGTGACGGCGTCAACATCGGTGGCCGCGTCATCGCCCTCAACGGCACGGCGCTGGGAGCAGACCAGGCGCCCGGCCTTCCAACCGGTGTCACCGGCGGCGCCGGCGTCGGCGAACCCGCCAGGAACACATCCCTCGACACCGCTGCGCGCGTCGTGGGCCGGGCGGTCGGCGGCAGCGGCGCCGTCGGAGACGTCGTCAGCAGCGCCGCCGGCGCCACCACCGAAACGATTCGCCGAGGCACGGCCGCCGATCCCACCAGCGCCACCCCCGCGAGCAAGGGCACCAACTTCCTCGTCTTCATCAACAGCTTCGGAGGCTCTCAGTGAAGCTCGTCGTCCTCGAGTCGCCCAACAAGGTCGAGAAGGTCTCCCACTACCTCGGCGCTGGCTACAAAGTCCTCGCCACCGCCGGCCACTTCCGAGACCTCCCCGACGACGCCATGGGCGTTGACACCAAGACCTGGACTCCAACCTTCACCATCAATCCGAAGAAGAAGGACCTGGTCGACCGCATCAAGGCGGCGGCCGCCGGCGCCGAGGAGGTCCTCCTCGCCTCCGACGCCGACCGCGAAGGCGAAGCCATCTCCTGGCACCTCGCACAGGTGCTCGGCCTCAAGAAGCCCATGAGGCTCAAGTACACGGAGATCACGGAGAAGGCGCTCAAGGAGGCCATCACTCGCCTCGTCCCGCTCGATCAGAACCTCGCCGACGCTCAGCTCTGCCGTCGCATCCAAGACCGCCTCATCGGCTACGAGGTGAGCCCCAAGCTCACCCCCTACTTCGGCAAGGGCGCGAGCGCGGGTCGCGTCCAGAGCGCCACCCTTCACCTGGTCGTCGCCCGCGAGATCGAACGGGAGCAGTTCAAGCCAGTCCCCTACTGGACTCTCGCCTCCAAGTACCAGAACGGTCTCGTGGCTCGCTACGCTTCGCTCAACGACAAGGGCGAGCTTGTCGACACCCGGCTCACCACGTCGGCCGAGGCCGAGGCCATCGCAACGCGAGCTCGCGCCGCGACGCATACGGTGTCGTCCGTGGCGACCAAGCCGGTCGAGCGGAAGCCCAAGGCTCCCTTCACGACGAGCACGCTGCAGCAAGCCGCTTCTTCCCAGCTCGGCTTCAAGCCCGACCAGACGATGAAGCTCGCACAGGCCCTCTTCGAGCGCGGCGCCATCAGCTACCACCGCACGGACTCCGTCGCGCTCAGTGAAGACGCCATCACACTCGCCCGCGACTTCATCACCGCCGACTACCCCAAGGCGCTCCCGGCCCAGCCCGTCCGCTACAAGGTCAAGGGCGACGCCCAGGGCGCCCACGAAGCTATCCGGCCCACCTCCCTCGACCCAGCCACAGTCGCGGAACTCCAGGGCGACGAGGCCGCCCTCTACGACCTCATCCGCCGCCGCTTTCTCGCCTGCCAGAGCAAGCCAGCCGTCTTCGACCAGACCACCGTCACCATCACCGCCGGCGACACCATCTGGCGCGCCGTCGGTGCCGTCGTCCAGTTCGACGGATTCCTGCACTACCTCACCGACTCCGAGGATCAGGAAGACAACGCGGACGAGCCCAGGCTCCCCCGTGTCGCCAATGGCGAGGTGCTCTCCCTCGCCGACATCACCGTCGCCGCCAAGACCACGAAGCCGCCGCCTCGCTTCACCCAGGCGACCCTCGTCAGGGAAATGGAGCGCACCGGCATCGGCCGCCCCAGCACCTACGCCACCACAGTCACCACGCTCTTCGACCGCACCTATATCGCCGAGGAGAAGAAGGACCTCTACCCGACGCCGCGTGGCCGCGGCGTCGACACCTTCCTCGCTCGAGGTCTCCCAGAGCTGCTCGACACCGACCTCACCGCTCAGATGGAAGCTCGCCTCGACGCGATCGCCGATGGGCAGGCTCGTTTGAAGCCGGAGCTTCAAGCCTGGTGGTCCACCTTCGAGCCGAAACTCCGCATGGCTCCCCAGGCGTTCGAAGCCGAAGCCAAGAACCACCCGGCCCTCGCCGCCGAGGCCGCTGCGCGCCTCGGCACGCCCACCGACAAAGTCTGCCCGCAATGCCAGAAGCCCCTGCTCCTTCGCACTCGCAAAGACGCCAAGGGCCAGTTCCTCTCCTGCTCTGGCTACCCGGTGTGCAACTACGCGGCAAACCCCGCCGCCAGGAGCGCCGGCAAGCCCTGCCCCCGCTGCGGCAAGGACCTCAACGTCCTTCCCCGCAAGAGCGGTGACGGCGAGTACCTCGCCTGCTCCGGATACCCGGCCTGCGACTACAAGGCCGATGCCACCGCCAAGGCCTACGAAAAGCCCTGCCCGAAGTGCTCAGGCCCGATGGAGCAGGTCGCCAACAAGGCCGGCGTTCCTTACGCCCGCTGCGTGAAGAAGGACTGCGGCGGCCTCATCGACCTCGCCCCCGCCGTCGCCGAAACCTGCCCCGTCTGCGCCAGCTCCATGACGGACAAGGGCGACTTCCTCTCCTGCACCAAGTACCCCGCCTGCAAGGGCTCCTACGACAAGAAGGGGCTCGCCAAGAGCCGCAAGAACAACTGGACCTGCCCCAAGTGCGCCAAGCCGCTCATGGAGCGCAAGAGCGCCAAGGGCGCCTTCCTGGGCTGCTCCGCTTACCCTGTCTGCAAGCACATCACTCCGCTTCCTTCCACGGTCCGGAATACATCGCGCTGATTCATGGCTGTCCCCAGCTGCTCATGACCGAGACACCAACCATGGCTACGAAACCCGTTCCACCCGGAGGCGCGAAGAAGTCGCGCCCTACCGAGATCAGTGGCACCCACTACGTCCGCGTCACCCAGGCCGAGCTCGACACCTTCCAACGAATTCGTCTCGCCTTCGGTCGGCCCGTCAGCCAGGTCGTTCAATCCGGAATCGTCGAGGCTGCTCACCGCCTCGGCGTCTTCGCGGGCGGCATCCAACCTCAGAAGCCCTACTCACGTCGCGCCTGGCCTGATGTGCCACACCGCGACGACGACGAAACCGGAGTCTCTCGCGTCATCCTCACCATCGACCCTGCGACCGACGATCTTCTCACCCGAGCGTCAAAGTACGTCGGCGTCGACCCCCACCAATTCCTCATCGGCGCCACCCTGCGCTACCTGAGCAACCTCAAGAGCCACGATCCCGACGGGCGCTTCAAGCGCCTTCCACTGCCACCGCAATTCGAGCCCTAGCAGGACCCCAACGATGACCACAGAGCCTTCGCCCTCCATCAAGTCCAAGCCTCCGCAGATCCCCGCCATGGATCTGAGGCGCTTCTTCGCCTTCATCGTCATCGCCTTTGGGCTCGGCCTCGTCGTCGGCTTTCGTCTCCCTCGCGCCGGCGCTTCAGGAGCCGAATCGGCCCAGTCGTCGGCGCTCTTCACCCGCCTGCTCAAGGAGACTCAGGAGCTCAAGGAACTCCAGCTCGAGACGCAGATGCGCATGCTCGACTGCCCGCAGGGCATCCTTCCGGAGAGGAAGCCAAAGGCTCCCATTCAGGCTCCTCCTCCACAGCGCGCCCCGGGCTCCAAGCCATGAGCCGCGTCCTTGTCCTGGTCGCGGCCGCCGCGCTGACCGGGGCCGTTCTCGCCTTCGTCGGAACCACCCTGCTGCTCGACGTCTTCGAGTTCGCCACCGGCAACACCATCCTGCTTCCCCAGCACCTCAGGTTCTGGGCGCACGTCGTAGCCCTGGTCGGCATCGTCCCAGCAACCATCGCCGCGGCCCTGCGGCAGAACAAGCCGCACATGTCGCAGAGCTAGAAGGGAACCTGCCCATGTCCGAGCCCTCTGATCTCCTCCCGCCTCCGCTCCCCCCGCTTGAAACCACACCGGTCAAGCCGACGCTCGGAGCTGCATGGTCGAAGTTCAAGTCCGACATGGCGGTCGTCAAGGCCGACCACCAAGCCAAGGTCGCCGAGCACGACGCCAAGCTGGCCGAGAAGGAAGTGTCCCGCCAGACCGAGGCGGACGCCCCGCTTCGCTGCCCGGGCAAGGGCTGGCCCCGCAAGTGCGGGTCCACCCAAATCCACCTGTCCGAGAAGAAGTTCAGCGCCGGCAAGGCCGTCGTCGGTGCTCTCCTCGTCGGCGGCATCGGCCTCATCGCAGGCGCCCACGGCCGCAACGACGTAGTGCTCACCTGCCTCAAGTGCGGGCACAGGTGGACACCTGGGAAGTAGCCACAACCGTCCCACATCACCCCACCCACCCTTTCGCCACTTCCTACTTGACGCAGGGTAGTTCTCTCGATGTCATGGTATTCTATGACACGCCAGCGATGCCCCAGCTCCTCCCAAACCAGCTTCGGCAACCCGCCGTCATAGAAGCCGCTCGGCCGAGCTTCTACGCCGGCGGCACCACGCCGTCGGCACTGCCCGTCGAACATCTCATCTAGAACCGGAGAACCGAATGTCCCTGCCTCGCCCATCTCGTCTTCACAACGTCATCGTCGCGGCAGTTCTGACCCTGGCCTGCAGCTCACGCCCTGGGGTGCAGCAGCAGACTCCACCGCCCACCATCACCTTCGAGTCTCCCGTCGAGGCCAGCTACGTCCACGGCTCCATCACCGTGACCGCCAAAGCCCAGGGTGTCGCCACCATCAAGACCTTCACCTTCACGGCGCCCACGGCGCTCGGCGCGGCCGCCCCGACTCTCGATCCCGTCAACCACGCCGCGACGCTCTCCACAACGCTCGACCTGAGCCCCTTCCCCGACGGCGTGCTCAAGATCACCGTCACCGCCAAGGACGACCTCGGCGGCACCACATCGAAGGACCTCACCGTCAATGTCGCCGCCAAGGCGCCGACCATCACCATCGGCTCGCCCTCGGCCGGCGCCACCGTGACCGGCTCCGGCGTCGCCGTGACCGCGACCGCGGCTGCGCAGGCGGGCGCCACCATCACCAAGCTCGAGATCCTCACTCCACCCGCCGGGCTTGGCGCCAACACCTCGGCCGCCGCCGCCTTCTTCGCCGCCACCTGGAATTCCACGCTGGCTCTCGAAGGCTCCGCGACGCTCCACTTCCGCGCCACCGACTCCACCGGCCTGATCGGCGACGCCTCCATCACCGTCACCGTCGACAACGTTCCAGCCGGTAGGCTCGACACCTATGTGTTCACGGGCGCCCCGGTAGCCAATGCCAACATCGACGTCTGGGCACTCTCCGACGCCGACGGCTCCATCGACACGACCGCCGGCAACGCCGGTCTGCTTGGTTCCGGCGGCCCGACCGACGTCAGCGGCCACGTTCTCGTCACGCTCACGGCGGAGAACTACAGCGGGCCGATCCAGCTTCGCGCCAGGCCCGCCTCGGGCACCACCTTGCAGTACATCGACCCCTCGGACCCCAGCAACGGCTTCATCCAGATCCCGAGTGGTCTCACCCTGTCCAGCCTCATCGCCCACTACACGACCGGCCAGGCCATCACCGCCCCTATCAGCCTCACGACCACCCTCGCTGACGCCGAGCTACTCGCGTACGCCGCTGGCCTTCACCGCCTGCACGCCGGCCCGAAGACCATCACCGCCGCCGCCGCCTACGGCGACGGTCTCTTCACACAGCACGTCCAGGCCAGCACCCCGCGTTGGCTCCTTCGCACTACCGTTCCCGTTGATCTCGCCGCAGGGCCCACCACCCTCACTGACCGCGCTTACGCCGCGTTCACCGATGTCGCCCTCAACCAACTCGGCAAGGACCTCGGCACCCAGGTGCATGTTTCTGGCGTTATCAACGCCCCCTTTCTCGTCGCTAAGCTCATTTCCGACCTCGCCGGCGACGGCCAGCTAGACGGCTTCGCCGCTGGCGGCGTCACCATCACCACCCAAACCGGCTCCCCGCCGTACCCCTTCGATGCCAACACGCTGCGCGTGAAGCTCGCCAACGCTCTCGACACCTGGTCCCAGTCCGTTCGAAATCAGAGCGGCCTCGACCGCTCCACGCTCGCCGGCGCCGGCATCTACAACCAGATCGCCAGCGACGCCTCCGAACTGTTCGGCGCTCAAGCCCCCGTCCCCTTCGACAACGTCGGCCCCACCGTCACCACCACCATCACCTACGGCCCGTCCAATGCCCCGCCCTACGGCGGAACCTTCGTCTCCGGCACCACCAAGATCGTGCTCGTGGCCACCGACACCGGTGGCGTCAAGTCGGTCTCCGCCAAGCTGGGCGTCCAGACCCTCGACGCGGCCGCCACCAGCGTCACCTCCCCCGACGGCCAAACGCTCACGTACACGGTTAACGTCAACACGACCCTGCTCTCTGATCTCTCCTACACGCTCTCAGTGACGGCGACCGATCAACGCACCAACGTCTCCAACCTCACGCCTGCGACTCTCACCGTCGACAACACGCCACCCACCGTCGCGCAGGCGCAGCCGAGCGCCACCACCTTCTACTCGTCCACGGTGCCCTTCGACGGCACCGCCACCGACGGTGCTGGCTCGGGAGTCGCTTCGCTCACAACCGTTGGTTTCACCGGCCTCGTTGACGGCGACGTCACCGCGCCGCACTTCCTGGGCCTCTGGACGATTCCTGCTGGCGCCTCGGAAGGAACCAACAGCGGCACCTGGTCCGCATGCGACAACGTCGGCAACTGTGCCACGCCAGCGCTTGCGGCCAAGGTCGACCGCATTCCCCCTGCGGTCGCCGTCTCGGGCACCGTGCCCGCCTACGTGAGCACCAACACAATCACCTTCGCCGCCACCGCAACCGACGCTGGCGCCGGTGTCGCTGGCGTGAGTGCCCAGGTGCCGGGCAACAGCCGCGTCGATGGCACCTTCGCGGCCGGCAAGTGGACCCTCACCAACGTGCCGCTCTTCGTCGGCACCAACAGCGTCCAGGTCTGGGGCGTTGACCAGGCGTCGCCGGCCAACGGCAGCGCGCCATCCGGCATCGTCGTCTCAGTGACACGGGCCAATCAGCCACCCGCGCCCGGACTCACCGCCAAGGCGAGCTACATCGACGAGCGTGGCATCACGCTCAGCGCCGCTACTGTCCCGCCGGCCTACACGCTGGCCAACGCCACCAAGCTCAACGTCGGCGCTGGCTCCGCCGTCTACAAGGCGTCCTCGCGCCTCACCTCTGCTGGTCTGACTCCGACCATTCTCGAAGGCACCAACCCCGACAACATTCCGTACGTGCAGATTCAGGTGCCCTTCGGCCTGGGCACGGCCGCTGTCCAGTCCGCGACCTACTCGGTCACCGTCGCCGGCACCCCGTACTCTGGAGACCTCCTCCCCTGGAAGAGCCCCGCCAGCACCACCGGCGCCGATCTCTACGATCTGCCGCTCTCGGCCGACCTCTTCCCTGCACTCGCCCAGACTGCCGGCGCGATCTCGCTCAGCATCAACGCCACCGTCACCGACATGGCTGGTCAGGTCGGCACGCTCGGCGCCACCAGCGTCACCCTTCACGTCCTCGGCGCGCCCCTCTTCGTGAACGAAGACACCAGCTACCCGACCTATGGAGACCCCCGCAGCACCCATCCCTACAAGCTCCCAGTCGTCGGCGGAAGCAGCTACAGCACTCTTTTCACCACGTCGGGCAGCCCCTTCTTCCTCAACAACGTTCGCATCGTGCGCTACATCATCTCCAACCCGAGCAGCGTGCCCGTCGCTGTTTCCACCACCCTCACCACCCCGACCTGGAGCGCCGGCGAGACCTGGAGCCGCTTCCGGGGGGCCGAGAAGTCCACCAACTGGACCACCATCAACGTCAACTTCGGCTCCTACTTCACCGTGGACGGCATGAATTTGCACGATGCCACGATGCTCCGAACCAACCCCGTCTGCCTCCTGTCGGGCGCTATCGAAGCGGCTCCCCCCACGAATCCGTGCGCTGGCGTTCCCTGGAACGACAGCGCCGGCACCAAGCGCCTAGCGCACGTTCTCGGTGACACCGTCACCCGATGGACCTGCGTCGACGAAGCGGCCACGTCCCCTGCTCCCGCGATCACCGCCCTTCCCGACGTGGCGGCCTTCGCCTCCCCACAGCAGTCGGGCGGCGAGGTCACGTCTCCCTCCATCATCGGAGGCAAAGCTGTTGTTCCTGCCGCCGTGGGTCCCACGCCGGGCCAACTCGTCGTCTACGTGACACGCCCGGTCGGCGCTGTACGCTCGACACCCCTGACCTGGAACGCGATTACCGCCGGCAATCGCTATGAGCAACAGGAGTCCTGGTTGCTCATCTGGAAACAGACCGCCAATCCCGGCTACGGCTACTGCTGGGAGCAGTACGAGCCCGCGCTCGGCGGTCGTTACCTCTCCTCCGCCGCAGAAGGCCTCACGGGTTCCTTGCAGTTCGCAACGACCGGCGTGACTGGAGGTGCCCTCATTGGTGAAAGCGCCTCTGGCCCCGCCTTCGACCTCACCCGCACCATCGCTCACTGACCGTCAGCAACCCTATTCCCGCGACCCCTACTGGAGCACCAATGCGACGCACCATCCCCGTTCTCGCTCTCCTCCTCGCCGCTTGTGGCTCCCAAGGCCCTACCGGTCCGGTTGGTCCTCCCGGTCCGGGCCTGGACCGCACCAAGTCTTACTGCGACACCGTGTCTGGGCAGGGCACCCAGATCTCCAACACCTGGACCCAGGTCGCCCTGTGCCGCTCAATGACTGACATTCCCCTCAGCGGCGACTGCTATCTCGCTGCCTCACCGGGCGTCTCGGAATTCTTCTACGTCTCCCGGAGCGAGGGACTTTACTGGAACGACCCGACCTCGAACGCCCGCTGGATTTGCACTTGGTCTCCTATGCCAGGTGCGCCGTCCCCGATCGCTGTCGCCAACTTCCCCGGGCGCTCCGAGATCTGCTGCGTCAGCCCCTAGTCACACCGCCCTGCAGCCGCTCGGGAGACGCCGACCTTCGACACGAACCCGCCGCCTCCCGAGCCCCTCC